>NZ_CACSIJ010000001.1 GCF_902705855.1 Zhongshania aliphaticivorans
GGCTCCTCAGGTTAAAGCCGAAGAGTAAAGCCGCAGCGGGAAGATTATTAGATGGGGTTTATTGAGCGCTTACGAAATAAAGAAGGCGTATGATCGTGCACAGGCTCCAGATGCGGATACTGCACTTGAAAACAGGTACAAATTACATACCAAAACTCATCTCGCTAAGCAGCTAAAAAAAGCTAAAACTGACTTAGAAAAAGCGAGAAAAGAAAACGACAGAATCCTAACACTTTATACATTTTTATTTCAGCTCGTCTCAGAAAAATTCCCCACTGCGATGAGAGAAGTTGAGGAACGTATTGACGAGAAACTAGCGCTTTCAGAGCACTCTCAATAGTGGCAACCAACCTAACCTAATCAACCGCTGCGGGCGACTAATCAGGATCGGCGGAATTCTCAATTGTAGATGCTACTCTTTGGAAAGCGCCTCTCAATCTAACTAAGCGCGCGCGGCCTCTGGGTAGGCAGCCTCCAATGCCGAGTATAGCATATTGGCATTTAGACCTAATTCAGGATTAGCTTGGATTAGATCATGCATTACTTCGTTATCCTCTCTACCGTCCCATATCTTGATGTATGTTCCGTCCTTATAGCCATGTCGTTGTCTAAAAATATTAAGTTGAAGCTTCGACAGAAAGAATTGAAAGAACTCATCAGTCGTTCTTCCACAGAATTCAGCAAGAGCGATCAGTAGCCCCATAATTTCTTCACACTGTTGAGCATTGAGGCTGTCTTTACCAGTAGACTTGTGGATAATTTCCTTGGCGTAGACGTGGGTTTTCGCTATTCTGACGTCTTGGTTTTGTATTGGACTGGTTTGGTGGCGTTCAACCGCCTTGGCGAGATAGGTAGCAGGAATTTCGCTTTCAATGACTCTAGATAGCAAAAAATGATAAATGTCAGTCAGCTCGATAAAAGCCTGACTCCAGTCGGGAGATTGTTTCTTCCACCACTTGAATGAAACATGCTCACAGAATTCTGCCATTTCGACCGTTATCGCGAGCTCCCAGTCGCGCTTTTTTTTCACCCAATCTAGGTCAATAACTTTATTTATGGCATCCTGAGACTCCATGCAATCTAGCACGAGCTGGATGAGAGTGCTTTTCACAGGTTCAGTGCTATTCAAGTTCAATTTTCTCTGACTCCGGTTGTTTGAAATTGGTGGTCGCAGAGAGCTAGTCAATTCGACACACTGCGTTACTATGAGGGGTCGTTTATCTAGCTGCTTTCGTCATTCATCTGCGTATTAACTTTTCATGTAATATATTCCCATAAGTTAATACGATAAGCAAAATGCTATAAGATATTGATTCACTAATAAATATAACGATTGACCTTGGAGAAATTTTAAATACAAATCTACACCTCGGCATCCCTACTATTCTATATGCCGTAAACGAGCACGGTGCGATTGTAAGTAGATTTCGTGTCGTTCAGTAATCCAGCGTAATTGTAGTTTATCGTTTAAGCCCAAACTCTCCCGATCGAGTTCCGAGATCACACTAGAAATGACAATAACTCCCGCGCGATCAAAGCTGATCAGAAAGCGATCAAATAATACATCTAGATTCGCAGTAAGCAGTACTCCATTGAAGACATCAAGGCGCTGCGCGTCTGATTGACATTCCGCCCAGGGTAGCGAGTGACTTGCGCGCAAAATATCTGGCATTGCAACGCCCGTAACTGCACAAGCCTCCCCCCAATAATCGAGCATAGCTTTACGATAAATATCCTGCCCAACACGCTGCCGAACTAAGCGCTCTACTTCGGTGTTCTTAATTTCATCAGGAAACTTCTTCAGTTCTGTCAAGAGCGCAAACTCAAAATCATTCTCGGCCTGCCTCGGTAATGAGTGCGCCAATGCAGCGGCACGACTGAAAACGACAGAGAGCTGGTCAATAGCGCTGCAGACAATCATTTGATCTGTCATTGCGAAATCCCGGCGTAATTCACTGATCAAATCGGGTTTTGCGTTGACGAACTGAGTCTGGTACTTCGAATGCACCACCATCACTTGAGCTTGCAGCGGATGCCTCGCAGAACCCAGCGTCAAAGCAGTGCTGGTTTCAGCCACGGTGTATTCGAAACCGAAATCATGTCCGGACTTTTCAATCAGCGTTCGCGTCAAAGCGTCCATGGAGTTATTCGCCCCATACTGAATCGAAAAGCCGCCGAGTCGATTCGAGCTTTCCCGGTAGACTTTCATGACATACCAACCCCAAATAAGTCGCGGCGCGCGTCGCACCTACATAAAGGTAGCGATCAAATAGCTCTGGCTGTTCCTTAGCTAAGCTGTCGATTCCGGAAAAAAAAACCGCTTCGAATTCAAGACCTTTAATATGCTGAATATCAAACACCCGCACGTCAGTACCCTCACCCAGGGCTTTACCCTCTTCGCAGGCAACTGCGCTGAGGCTTATGTCCTCCAGGTAGCGTGAAAGCCGCTCGGCAGTTGGCTTAACCTCACTCTCAGAGTTCACCAGTACTGCAATAGTTGGCAACTGTTGCACAGAGCGCTCTACCTCTTTGATGCGCTCAGCAATCCAACGGATGCCACTATCGTCGCTTGCGCCTTCAAACAAAACAGGGTTAACACCCTCGTGGGTACTTTCATCTGGTACTTGGCCAAGAGCACTCAAATCTCCACCCTGTAACCGCAGCAGTTCTGCCGCAAATGCATTCAGCTTTCGACTCTGGCGGTAAACAAGCTGCACTGTTCTGATTGAGATAGAAGGCAAAATCCATTTCAGCTGATCCCTTTGTCGAATGCCCGTTGTCGTAATACGCTGATTAAAATCCCCGCAAGCAAAGAATGACTGGCTCTCCAAACTTGTCAGGCTCGCCATACAGGCAAGTTCCAACATCGAAAAATCAGTGGCTTCGTCGACCATGACCTGATTTCGAAACAGCTCAGCAATGTTAACCAGATAGTTGAACCGGGCTTCCTCAGATGATTTGGCCACGAAGCTTTGAGATAACAACTGTCGCGTATTTTTCAGCATCGACAGAACAATTAAATCCAGTTCAGTACCCGTTAGCTGAGTAGTATTAGTTGCCTCACTTGCATAAAAGTCAGCAACCTGTGATTTATCTTTACGAAACTTCTGGTAGCTGGTCGGAATATCCGTTACCAGGCGTCTTTGACTATTGATAAAGCGCCGCAAGCCGTTCTGGAAGCTGATATGCCGACCAATTTCAATCAACACTTCATTACTTGGTATCGCTTCCCCCAGAAACTGTACAACAGCTGCAGAGCGCGACGTTTTTGACAGGCTGCGCTTTAAATATCGGGTTCTCGCCAGAGCTTTGATCGCCGATAAATAGGCGTCCCTACCTACCAGTATTGCGCTGTGGCTCGGTGAGGTTGATTCTTCCTGTTCATCGCTATCGAATTGCTCTTCGTCATCCGGCTCATTGTCCTGCTGTAGAGTCTCCAAGAGCTTCGCCAGTTGTTGGAATACCTCTTTATCACTGTTGTACAGGCGATTGCGCTCTTTTTTCAACAAATCGTCTGCAATCGCCTTGGTATCAACCAACGCTTGTTTTACTACGTTTTCTGCGCCGTCCAAGGCACGATAAACTTCGATCAGAGGACTGTATTTCAACGTATCGGACATGGCTTGAAGAGACTGCAAAACACCCTGCCCGCCAGTAGGTGCCGCAGCTGAAACAATAGCGAGGCCATCCTGCAACTGCTGGCGCAGCCGAGCTTCATGAAACTCTTGAAAGGTCTCATACCAGGTACTGGCATCTTGTACCACTGCCGAGCTGACGAACAGTTGGTCGCTTTTCAGTGTGAACCGGCCACCGTTAGCGCTGCGTAAAATCCCCAGCGTATTACGGGCAATATCATTGCGGAAGCTAACCCAGGTGCGTATGTGCGTATCGGATGCGGGCACCTGTTCTCGATTAAAGGCTTCCTTCAGATAATGCTTCAGGAGCTCTGAAGGGGTAAACATGAGCCAGTTTGTCTGGTGCGGGCGCTGAGCGTTCGACGCTCCGACTAGGCGACGCTCATCGACATCAAGGCTATCCACATCCAGTTTTTGCCCCAGGCGCTTAATCAGCGTGGTAGTTTTACCGGTACCGGGCGGCCCGAGAATCATCAATTGGCTATCCAGCGGCAACCGGAATATTTCACCTTGAAACTGATCGAGAATCGGCTGGTCGCGCAAACCCATGGCTGTACGCACCTCATGACTGATACCTGCCACAACACCGCTTTGTGCTTCAGCCTGCTCCAGCAGGCGATCCAGCTCATCTGCCTCGTCGATCCCTTCTGCCTGTAACAGGGCGCGCAACGATTCAATAGACCAGGTGCCACGATCATAGTGACGATACTGGGTTTGATTTGAATCCCAACCCTCGGCATCTTTGTCGGGTTGAAAATTGGTTTTCTCGATAACCCAATAGCATTTTTTCTTGCCTGCTATTTCAAGGCTGGATTCTTCACCGGGTGGTAGTTCAGCGAAGCGCCCTAATGGGGAGCGGTAGCTGGCAAACTCCTTGCCGGAAGACAACGGCAGATTGCCGGTGCGAGCGATGTAGAGGGTACGCTGATTTTGATCATCATCTTCTAGTACCAGTCGGACGATAGCCGGCTCTTGGCACAATTTCTCTAACACATCACGCTGACCGCGTTGGATGACGTCTAAATTTTGGTAGGATTTGCTTCCGGTCAGGGTATTGCCAGTGGCAAAACTGTCAGTGGCTGCCGCTTGACCCTCACTGAGTTTGCTACTGGCAGTGCTAGCAATTTCAGCAAAGGTATCCAGCGTTTCTTCGGCCAGCGATGAAAAGTCTATATCTTGCATCAAAATCGTCCCCCAATGTCCACCCTGCGCCTATCACTGACTTACCGAATGGAGCCTCATGCAATTTTTACCGACAGTCGATCCAGAAAAAACTTAATGTCTTCAGCCATATCATCAGTGCGGCACTGCGAGAGCTCGTTTATGTGCTCATCCAGTAACTGCAATCGCCCTGACCATAGCGCCATCAAGAACTCCAGAGCGGCTTCGCCTTGTTCGTCATCCCAGTTGCGAATCACAGACATGCAGACATCCGCCATTTGGCGACTGAAGACAGGGTCTACTCGGTAATCCAGTTCCACAGGATGTGCAGCCCGCAAAAGAGATGCTTGAATAACACCGTCATTGTAACGGTCGAAATTGGCAGGGCTAATCAGCGTCGTATGATAGGCCGTGGCGAGACCGCCATTTTCACTCTTGGTGCGCAAGTCATGTAGAACACACTGAATTGTCCAATATACATCTGCCTGCGTTGTCTGACTTAGACGCGCATCATCAAAACCAAGATCTGACCAAAAGGCAAAAGTACGACGCAACTTTAACGGATCGCCTTGAGCGTCACGCAGAAAAAGCTCATCTGAATCAAGAGAATCCGCGATAACACCTTTCCGTCGCGACTCAAGCGAGGCCGGCAAGGAAGCATATGTATCACCCAACGGATCATCCTCACTGGCAGATGTCAGTATCTTACGTTCCCTGTCCCATGCCGTTTCACTGTGTTCCTTAATACGTGGAACGGAGCATGTATTCAGGATGACTAACTCATGCCCACCCTGGCTCAAATCCTTCTCTAACTGTACCTTTGCTTCGTGACTCGGCAACTTGGAAAAACCAACAAAATAAATAATCGTCGAAGAAGAGTGAATACAACGCAGCTTCCTAGCAACAGCCAGCAAACTTCTGCCAGAGGTAATGGCGCCAGCAATTACCATGACGGAGCCTGTATCAGTTAAGTCAGTTTGACTCAGGCTAGACGCTGCTATGAACGTAGGGCCTTCTGGCTCACTTCCAATATACGGCTTGATGGCATCGCACAAAGCTTGCGATCCAGTGTCATCAAGTGTAATGACGGTTTTCAAATCTCGGGAAATATATCGCTTGGCCACTTTGTCCAAGTTTTCTACGAAGGTTACTGATTTACTCGCAATAACTGCTTCAACGTCTATATAAAAATGCTCTTTTGCTCCATCTCCGGTGGAACCAAGCCGGTTCCACTGCAACACTCGCAAAGCAGCAAATTGCCCGAAGAAGTTCTCCCGCCTGCTAGAAAAATCTCGCTTCTTGATAACCAGCAACTCATGTTTCGGGTTTTCTGGTAGAAACTGGTCGCCCGCAATACGAATTGGCTTGGATCCACGCTTACAGAACTCACAATGCGAGGATTTGGTGGAGATCAGCCCCTCTTCAATGGCGTTAGAAACATCAAAAACACCTATTTGCTCTGGAGGAAGATTAATATGAAAGAGAGTGACAATCTGGTTGTTTGGAAGATTAGTTTCACCTAGCAGGCTGGCTGTCAGTGACCCACTGGTGGTCGCTGAAATCAATACCAAGCTGGAGCTATCCTCTACAAAATCATAGGGATGATTTAGCGCTGCGTAAGACTCAAAACTCTCAATGGCTGGAGGACCAAAAGTAAAATCAGAATACAGCCGGATAGCGATGCTGACCAGAAAGGCGATCGATGAGGTGTCAACGTATATGCGCTTTAATTCTGACTTGAAATAGGGAAGCAGTGAAATGGCAAGGAAGGCCACCTCGCCACTGGAAACCAGAAGATTGGAAGCGCGTATAAACTTATCGCAATGGGCCCCCGAAGGTTTTACAAAATGATAGGCAGTATTAGAAACAATCAGCCCGTTATGCTTTTTGAACAGCGCTAGCATTCCACTCTGGAGAATGCTCGCTGAAAGCTCGTCCTTAACAACTTGTCCATCACAGTAGTTGAAAAATCCCGACGAACTACTGACTAAGCAACGCAATCGTTCATCTATCTCACCCACATAAGACCCGAACTCCGAGATGAAGGCTGCATCATCACGGCAGCCCTGCCTCGTATATCCATCTTGAGAGGTGGTAATGAGATAGACATTCTTAGGTACCAAATTCTCTGTCACATCATGCTTCAAAGTCCTTGAAATTGCATCAAGACTAACTTTGGTTTCAGTGAAAATAGCCAGGCTCTTTCGCTGTTGATCATCCGGTTCGACAAATCGGAAGGCAAAACAATGACTCACGACTTTGCCTCCAGTGGTATCAGCACCGTAATTGATACGCCAGCGCAGGGAGCCATTTCCGTAATGCCACCTTCAGCAGGGTTTCCGCTAAGCCAATCGTAAAACCCGCACTCATCATTCGATTGATACGGGGAGTCCATAAAGTTTCTGTACAGTGCCAGCCGACCACTTCGAATTCTGATAAAGCCGCCTAGCTTAGTGAGCCTGTCCATAACTACCGGCAGGCCGTTACCTTTGTTATCAAGCTGAGTGGATGTTTGGCGAAACCGGAAGCACTTCTTGAATATTTGATATTCTTCATCAACAGTCAGGCCGGAGGATAAATTCTGTTCTCGGTGGTCTGCCTGCCAGCGCCCACAAAAACCAAGCCCGGAATCCACAATGCCCAGCTCAACAAAGCGTTTGTTACCCTGCATGCCGTGGGCTTCTGCTGACTTCAGATACTGGTGCAATGCTGGCTGCTTTGCGGTGACGTTGGCGCTGCCTTCCTGGCTTAGATTAACGCCCTGCGTATAGAGAATACGAACTCCTGGTCGCAGCCAATCGGTGCGCGATACACCTCTACTGCCGTGCTCGTGGGTATTTAGGAACAGTTCGAAAAAAATGCGTCCAACCCATTCTAACGCATCTCCAGAAAGTGGCTTTGCGCCCCCGGAAACCCCCATCGATTTATCAACCATGGCTTTAATAATGGCCTTGATCTGGTCTGGCTGTCTGGGCTCAGCATTGCTGCCTGGCCTTTCAATATAAAAATTACGATCGAAAGCTTTAGAGCTGTGATCTACAAAAGCCAACCAACAAAGGCCACCACGTTGTTGGCCATAAGAACTTTTTCCTTGCTGCTCTATTACATGTTTTGCTCGCAGATTTACATCGCGCCGCAAATCTTTATCGGGTTTTTCAGTCATGGCAATCGAAGTAGCACACATTGCAGCCGCGAATTTATGTGGCCTTTCATTGATGTCGGCCAACACATCGCGCGAAGCACTCGGTCGCAGCAATACTTCCCTTAGCGCGGAATTTCTCACCCAGGTATTGGCAGCCTGAATGGCACTTGCGAGGCCGCCAAATGCTGGAGCGGATGTGTCTACCGGCAATTGCAGCTGTTGATCTGGATCATTCCGCAATTGAGCGATAAATTGTTCACATGCTTCGATAGTAATTGTTTTGGGAAAATTCATTAATATGATCCCCTCGATATGAATCCATCGACAAAATTTTCTAAACTGGAAGCCATCACAAATCCCGCCTCAATAAGCGTTCACTGGCTGGTGAACCAAATGATGTCATTATCGACCACAGTTTTTTAACCAAGGTTTCTGGTGGACGAGTCAAGGCTTCATCGCCGCACGGAATATCCTCGCCGCCTAGCCAAGAGAGGCGGGAGGTGTAGGGGACGCGAGAAAAGTCAGTCATAGGTAAATTCGGCACTCATTGAATATGTCAAAGGGTTATATGTCCAGCGGCTTGGCTTCCATGCCGATTCTCTTCCTGAACAGAAAGCCATCCTCCTCCCGACTATGAAGTCTCACTCTCACCAAGCCCTCGAACTCTGAGGAGGCTTTCGTTGACGTGGTGACAATATACTGGCCGGAAGCAGAATGATTGCTCTTTGCCACCCGTAATAGCGCCCAAAACAGCGATTCACTCATCTCTGCCTCTCTTGGAGAATCGTGCAACAAAAATCCTGGATGGCAGCTTTCAGGATGTCCGCTGTCCAACAGGCAAACCAGATCACCGGCTAGCGTTTCCAAAACGCCATAGGTGGTCGAATGCATTGGTCCCATGTGGAAAGGAGGCGTCTTGTCACAGTCGAAATCTCCCCAGGTAAAACCGGGGATGCTCCTAGCAATTAAATCTGCCGCATCTCTCAGAGTTCGCTTGCGATCGGCATACAAAGCTTGCTGTTCATGGATGGCCAGTTTGATCTGGCCAATCTCATTATCCAACGCTGTCTCCTGTTGCTTCAGGTTGGTCAATTCCTGCCACCCCAACGGGTTGGCAATAATATTTTCATAGTGTTCGTATTCAGCAATCGCATTTTCCAACTGTTTCTTTCTGTTAAGGATATCTATTTCCTGGCTGCTGATGTCGCCCAATGATGCTGTGATAGATGCGATATTGCTATCGAAAGGGAAAAGCGACTGCTCCAGCTCATTCAGGAATTGTTGCTGCTGCGCCAATTCTGATTGGTACTCCTCGTTCCTTCGCTGGCGTTCCTTGGTGTCACGGATGGAGCTGAGCTGTACGACATCAATCCGCTCTCGGACATAGTTGCACTCACGAAACAATCGGTTGCCTGGCTCACAGAACCGGGGCAATTTTTCCTGCAAGACATCCGACTCTTTTTTCAGACGTTCGACTTCCGCATAATTACCACTGATAGCCGCTTGTAATTGCGCGATACGATTTGCCACAGCTTTTTTCTGGGTTAGCAGGGGTGTGAATTGCTCAAGTACAGTTAGCCTTTCCTGCTCAACGCTATTGCGTTGCTCTCGAAGCAGTTGGAGTTCGTCAACACATTTTTCAATCTGCTGCTCCGCCAACGCACGCAATGAGGATTCATCAAACAACGAGGCCGCGCGGAAAGGAGAGGATTCATCCACGCCCAGAGCCGTTGCCAATTGGTGCTTTACGTGGGCAAGCAGGTCCGCCGGGCGGCGCTCAAGGTTGGTTATGCTCGAACGCAACTGGCCAAGATCGGATTCTTTGTTCTTTAGTTTATTGTGAAGAGATGCATCCTTGAGGAAACCGAGAACAATTTTGACCACCAGCGCGGGTGACTGCGCGGGCAAGGTAAAGCCAGTTCCTTCAATGCGCCAGTGGTAATAGCTCTGGTAGCGGCTGCCCTGATCGCGGGAACACCAAGCCAGAAGATGTTGCCATTGGATAGGCTGATCTGATCCAGGCAAATTTTGAACCGGCAAGACCTTAACCAGCTTTTCATCGAGTGCCTGCACGTAGGCGTCATGTTCGTTGATCACTTCATTTCTGGCGATCTGCTGCCAGCTTGCCCCTCTGACAGCACGATAGCGTTTCTGGTGTTGCCATGGCTTCAGAACCGTCCAAGCTTCACCTTCTATGTGCACGCGGGCGGCAACCGCACCACTTGGCATAGCATTACACAACTCCTCACGCAGGGGTGTGCCAGCGGCCCACTGAGGATCTTCCAATACAAAACGCAGTAACTGGCAGAAAGCTGTCTTGCCTACACCATGGCCCAGGCTACCCTCCATGGGCTCCGACAGTATCAGGTTCAAACCGAGTTGCAGAGGAATTTCCCGCAGCGGGGATTCCGATTCCAGGGATTCGAGCAACCACAGAGTTTCCACCCACACCCTAGGTTGGGTAAGACTGGTTTTGTGGGTTTCTCCAATCGTTGTGTCCATTACCTTATGCCTGTTTATTGGCTTTTGTAGAGGCAGTCACATCGGAGTCTTCTTTGTCACCCATTTTAGAATTATCGAGTATCGATTGCTGATCTTTGTAACCTTTTAACAACAGACTGGCCAGAGTTAAGGTACGCCCGTCACCGAGAACATTGCTCAGCTCATTGCTGTTGGTTACATCCAAGAACTCCCCGAGCAAGTCCCCCAGCCATCGCATAACCGCGGGCAGGCGTTCCAGTCGCTCTTGTGAGCACCACCGTTCCAATGCCTCGCCGTACTCACCTGTCTCAGCTTGCGTTAACAATACCAGGCGTAAATCCTGCTCGGACGTAGGCCCACCTTGAATCACCAAATCGCAGACAAGGCCGGCGAGCCAATCCTCATCTTCGCAGCAAGGTACTGTGTCTGACAAATACTCTAAGTAGGGCGTTGAGCGGCGTTCAATTTTCTGCTTCTGGGTGGGCCGCACGTAGTGCTGACCTGCAGCAATGCGATAGGGATCTTGAACGGAATTTAGCTCTCCCGATTCCAATTTTTCCCACGCTTCTAGCACTAGGCGTTGGGTGCGGTATTTGTTATATAGCCGCTCATCACTTCGCTTTAATACCGCAAAGGTCTCTGATGGGTAGCCTGGCTTGATTGATTCAGGGTCGAGAATAAATTGAAGTTCTTCCCTGTCGATTCCATATAGCTTCCCATAATAGGCATCCAGCTCCGCTTGAATCATTGCGCGCTCCTCTTCCTTAAACTCAAACGGAGGATTGTCATACCCCAAATCTGTAGCCCATTCCGCCATGTCAAATGAGGTGTAAGTAAGTTTAAGCACTCTTTTTACTATGAATTCAATGTCATTCGGGCTGTACATTTCCGGAGGCAAAACAGGTAACTGCTTGACTATAAAAAAATTCATAGTCAAGCCACCGATTTTTTGTCGAGCAAAATAATCAAAGCAAATCGATGTTAGGTTTGCCTGCAACAAAGAAACCATTTTTGTATCTTGATCGGATAGCAATAGCGGATATTTATTACCAACAGCAACTCGAGGAATTATTGTCCCAACAAATGATCGAGCACTAGCGCGAGAGTCGGTAACATCTCTGAATCCAAGAGCCCATTTTCTATTCCAATTCTTGTCTTTGTATCGGCTTTCCATTTCCTGTTTTGGAACCCAATAAAAAGGCATCGGCTCATAGGACATATCTTTCAATATATCTAAAGGCGTTTTTGGAAGTATATGAGCTCGCTCTCCCTGAGTCTGTCTAAAGTCGCTGTATCTATGATTATAGTGATACACCATCTTCGCTTCATAAAGCGGCACATACTCGGAATCACCTTTAATAAAGTGATTCCCATCCAGCTCATAACCTTCACCCGCCAAATCTTCATAGGCTTTGAACAGGTGGCTGTCGTTGGACATATGGAACATTGCCATGAAGCGAATGCCCCATGGATTGACCTCAGGCTGGTCACCGCTAGCCTCACGTATTAGAACCGGCACTCGCTGATAGATTTTCTTGGTAATCTCGGCATCGTAGCGTGATTGAAAAATCGGGCAGGTCAACGTATTCGGGTTAACCCGGAATATATCTTCAGGACTTAAAGTGAAGACCCGCTCAGGATCATGCAGATGTTCTATCTTTTTGCCCTGGAAGAGAAAACGTGTTTCTGAGATTTTCTGCGCTGAGCCAACAATTGTTGTCAAAGCAAAACGCAACATATGTCCTTGGCCGGCACCGGCGAAGAATCCTTCATTTTCAAACTCAAAAAAGCTATCCAGAGACTTCTTCGATATCAGCTCTCCAAAAAAGTCCTTGGTTGAGTTGTCGGTAGCCAAACCAGACGGCACGATAAAACCTGCCCGCCCCAGTGGCGCAACAATTTGATATATGGTTTCGCTGAACAGTGCATAGGTATTTACATCACCCACGCCGGTTAATGCATAACGCCCGCCCTCATCGCCATTCACATGCATAAAGGCACTGGCCGCTTCAGCAGTGCGTTTTGCGATAACAAATTCATTAAATAAACGTACTTCAGCGGCGCATTCGTGATCGGGGTGATGCAGTTCCGGCAGCAGGTGTTTGGCCAGCATACCCTCACTGAGCCACTGAATACGCTGGCTACGTTCGGCCTTGTTTTTTGCCTTGGCCACATCGGTATTGCGGGTGGCAAAGAATTCTTCTTCCTGTAATTTTATGCGCTCCCAAGGCGGATTTCCGAGCACACAATCGAAACCTCCCTGAGCAAACACTTGCGGAAATGCCAGTGGCCAGTGAAATACTTTGGCTTCGCCGCAGACGTTGGTGGCCACTTCGCGCTGGATGTTGTGTTGGGCATTGTGACTTTCACTGACCAATTCCAGATACACACTCGCGGTGGTGGGAATCTGCGCTTGGCTAGCTACGGTTTTCGGCAACAGAAATGCCCCCAACAGCATATCGGCGGCGTGGCGCAGGTGACTATTTTGAGATTTATCCAAAAAGCCTTTGTAGGCAGCCTCCTGCTTGGCAATTTGATTGGTAGTGGTTTGCGGCATGGCCTCGATGGTGGTGAGTTCTTTCAGGCCAGAATCGGTAGTCAGAAATTCATCCACTTGTTGGAACTGCGCGGCGTTACGCTTTTTCTCCAGATCTTTCAGCGCAGCGGTATTGATTTTATTAAGTGCCGTACACACTGGTTTTTCATCACCCGAAAGTGGCTTAAACGCCGCTTTGGGTATGCCGTATTCCAGTGCCTTCAAGTCGGTCAGGCCCAGCAGGGCGTCGCCGCACTGCAGGTGGTGATCGATGAAGGACAGCGGCTGGCCTTCTTCAAAACTCTCCAACCACAAAGCGGTGCGGGCCAGCTCCAGCGCCATGGGGTTGCGGTCGACCCCGAAGATGCAGTGGCTGACAACTTCTCGCAGCGCATGACGATAATCGGCGGGCTTTACTGCGCCATCTTCACTGCGCAGCAGTGCCAGCTCCTGTGCCAGGCGACGAGCCGCTGCTAATAGAAAGTGACCACTGCCACAAGCCGGGTCAATCACGCGGATGCTGAGCAGCGCTTCTGTGGGGTTGGCTTTGCTATCGGCTAATCGCTGTTGAATGACCGGTTCCAGTGCGGATTTAATCAGCTCCTGCACCAGAGAGTCGGGCGTGTAATAGCTGCCACTGGTTTTGCGGGCATTGCCGGCGGTGGAGCCTTCGGAGGTGATACCGACAAAGCCAAAGGTTTTGGCCTGCAGGTTAATTTCCGGTACCAGCTCCAGCAGGCTTTCATAGACACTGCCCAGCTCCTCCGGCCCCATATTGCGGTAATCCACCGGTGCCAGTGAGCCGTCACTTTTGTTGGCAACGACAGGGGCCCAACGCAAATTTCGAATGGCGGTAAGCAGATGACTGTTGCT
The DNA here is from genome assembly GCF_902705855.1 of Zhongshania aliphaticivorans. Lineage (GTDB taxonomy): Bacteria > Pseudomonadota > Gammaproteobacteria > Pseudomonadales > Spongiibacteraceae > Spongiibacter > Spongiibacter aliphaticivorans_B. Next base: position 13,829 of record NZ_CACSIJ010000001.1, read on the forward strand.
CAGGCTAGCACTGTCCAGCGCCGGGCATTGTGCAGAGTTAAACAAACCGCCCAATGCAGGCAGAGCCAGACGAGGTTCGCCTTCGGCCAAGCCGCCAAACACAATACGCAGGGATTGCCAGTGGTCATCAAAGCGGTTGAGGTTGCGGCGCTTTAAGCAGGCATCGCGCAGGCGACCAAGGGCATAGCCCTGGGCGTAGGCGCGGCGCGCAAGTTGGGTTTGCTTGCTGTCCTTTTCACCTGCTTTGGGGGATGGATGCAATACGCCACGTTCTTCCACGGTGAATATAAAGATCAACCGATACACCAGGCGCAGTAACTGCTGGAAGCAGGCATCTTTGCTGAGTTCACCACTATCGAGCTGGTTACGCAGCTGCTGGTTGGCCGGGTGCTGAATAAAGCCTTCACCCAATACCAGCAGAGCTTGCTCGACACCGTTGCGCAAACCGTCGCGCACGCGGGTGCCTTCGGCCTTGCCCGTTTCACGCCAGGCTTCCCAGATACTGTGTTCGGGTTTGTGGTTAAGCGCGGCTCGGCTGGCATGCAACAGGCGCCAGACGGTGGCAAATTCACTGAAGCGCTGGCCTTCGAGCACATCCTGTAAATCGATTTCCAGAAAGCTTGGCCGCGTTAGACTGGCCGCATCGCGCAGTAAACGCAGTTGTTTGCCGTTGCTAACGATGGCCCACAGGTGGGCATCGCTGGCGTTTAATAATTCCTGCGCTAACTGAAACGCGGATTTCTTGCGACTGCCGCTGCCGTCGATGGCAAAGATTGGCAGGCTGTCGTCCAGTTTGGTATTGAAGGGCGCGACCACCACCGGCACATGGCCCGCAAGAAAGGTAATGGGGTAAGCGCGATCGAGAATCTGGATAGCCCCCGGCCGTTGCAATGTGCTGTAGGCGAAGACATCGCGCAGCAGTTCTTCAACAAAGGTTTGGGTGATGGTCAGGGCATCGACATCTTCCCGCTCCAGCGCGGGTGCAAAGTGTTTCCACTGAGCGCAGGCAATCTGAAAGGCGCGGCTGTAGTCGTCTTTCAGTTTCAGGCCCTTAGGGGTTTGGTAGTCGGCTTCGGTTTGCAGCCTGGCCTGGCCGAGGGCGGCCTTTTCGAGGTGATCAGGCAGAAACAGCGCGCCCTCTAAGGTTAGGCTCGGTAGATTCAATGCGCTTTTGGCGGTGCGTTTCACTTTTCTCATTATTGTTCCTTACAACGCATCGGGCAGCAGTACATAGACACCAATAACATCCACTGGCAAGCAGGCTGACACGCTGTATTGGCCCACATCGCGAGCAGCTTCGCGCACACGTTTATGGTCTTCCAATAGGGCTTGTGCGCGCTCGGTGGCCAGTGCCTCCAGTTTTTGCTGATTCTGTATCAGAAAGTCGCTGGCGTAGTTGATCTCCCGCGTCATGGCTTCGAGGGGCAGATTGCCCGTTGGCACGCATTCGAGCAGGCGATTTACTTCCGGCCCCATCAGCCATTCGGGATTGGTGCGACCTTTGACGGCCAGGGCTATAGTTTCTTCTGCCATTAGTTGGAAGGGCTCACGGCGACGCACATATTCCAGTTGGTGGCGCAGGCGCAGCAAATAAATAGTGGTGACGACCTCGATACTGTCGGTTTCGGCGGCGGCGCAGCGGGCAGCCAGGTTGCTATCGCCCTGCAGACTTTCTTCCAACAAATGATCTGCCAATGTACTCACCAGCGGGTGACTGCGGTGCAGTTCGTTGAAATCAATCAGCAAGGGTTGATCAATACCCTCGTCCGCCAGGCGCTGGCGTAAGTTATCAGGTGTGTATTGCGGCAAAAAGCGGTAGCGATTGCCCTTGGCGGTTTCCAACGGTGCGTTGAGACGAGCAGCAGCAGTTTTGATAAATCGCTGCACGTCTTCGTGAGTGCCCAATGACTCTTGTTGCTTTTGCCATTCAGGCATAACTTCATCCGGCTGGATACGGCGCTGAGCAAATACGGTGCGGTTGGCCTTGGCTTTGGCAAGCGCGTCCTGCCATTTTGTTTCAAGCGGTGCCAGGGTTTCTACGGCATCAGCGAACAGGTCTGGGGTATACGGCGTGGACATTTTGGAACGCTTCATCAGCGCGGCTTTGACCAGGGCCTGATTGATGCGGGTATCATCTTCCGGCATGGGCACTAACACACCCAGCTCCTTCTGAATGGCTTCGCCTTTACGCAGAATAACATTCAGGACAAAACCATCGACGGGGTTGTCCTGACCATAGAGCATAGTGCAGCGCACTTCGCTAGCCTGCTGCCCAAAGCGGTCGACCCGGCCTTCGCGCTGTTCGTGGCGAGTGGGGTTCCAGGCCAGGTCGTAATGGACGACGGCAGTGAACAGATGTTGCAGGTTGATGCCTTCGGACAGACAATCGGTGGCGACCAGAATACGCTGCGCACCCTCTTCCATTTCTTCGACTTTTAAACGGCGCTCTTCGGGAGTCAGTTCGCCCGTCACCGCATCCACCATCAGTTTCGGGAAGTGTTTTTGCAGGTGTTCGGCAACATAATGCGCTGTTGCTACGTAGCGACAGAAAACGACCGGATGAAAGCCTTCCTGAATGAGCCCTTCGAGGTGTTTTATCAGCGACGCCAGTTTGGGATCGCCCTGCTTGCCGCTTAGGCGCCCGGCTTCATCAATCAACTGTTGCAGTGCGTGATTGCCGATTTGAGCCGGCGGCTCGCTATCGGATGCCGATAGATCATCGGCTTCACCGTCGTGAATGCGTTCATCGGCGAGTAACTCATCTGGCGTTTGCAATCCTTCAAGACGATTGCTGAGCGCCTTGACGGCCGCTGCCGGGGAGGAGGCGACACAACGAAGCAAGGCAAGGGTGGCGTACCAGATTAATCGCGCGTCTTGCTCACCACGCTGTTCAACGCTTTCTGCCAATTCAAGGCAATAGTTTTGGACGGCATCGAAAAAGCCACCCCAATCTCCGCTGAGCTGGTAGGTGACTTCGGTTTTCATCCGGCGCGGAAAGCCGGTGCCTTCGTTGGTTTCAGCTTGCCATTCGGTGATGTCTTTACGGCGGCGCTGGACAAAATGACGCGCCAGCTCCTGACGCAACGGGTCATTGGCGGAGGTGCGGTTTTGTAGTTCTGCGAATTTAGGGTTAAGCAGAGAAATAAGGTTGTAAAAGGCGGTTTCGTCACCGGAATGTGGTGTCGCGGTGAGCATGATCAGGTGGCGCTCTTCATTGGCGGCGAGACGTTGCAGTAACTCAAAACGCAGCTGCTTACCCTGGCCGGAAGCGGCACAAGTATGTGCTTCGTCCACAACAATACATTCAGGCGCAATCGAGAGAAAGTGCTCGCGGTGGCGTTCGCTTTTGATGTAATCGAGGCTCACCACGATGATGGAAAAGTGATCCATCAGGCTGATGCCATGGGGGACTTCCCGTTCGACGCGACTGGCGGTAGCGGAGGTGAGGGCCACGGCCTGCAAGTTGAAACGGTTCTCGAGTTCCGATTGCCACTGTTCTACCAAGTGAGGCGGGCACAGCACGGCGAACTTGGCGATTTCGCCGCGATCCATTAGCTCACGAACGATAAGACCTGCTTCAATGGTTTTACCAATACCCACGTCATCGGCAATCAACAGACGTACCGTACTCAAGCGCAATGCCATCAGTAGGGGCACGAGCTGATAAGCGCGTGGCTCAACGGCGATATTGCCAAACGAGCGGAACGGTCCACCGCCGGTGCGCAGCTTCAGCCGCAGGGCATCACGTAATAACAAAGCGCCGGAATGGTTGCCGGGTTTTTCTGCATTGGGCCAGGGGAAAGTCGCTGACTTGACGGGTTCAAGCTCCAAATCTGGAATCAGCGCAATAATATCGTCGTCGGTACCACCCAACGGGCGAAGGCGAAGCCACTCAGGGCCGGATTCATTTTGTACCACCCATTCACGACCGCGGGCATGCACCAAATTGCCAGGTTGATAATTGTAATCCTGCGTCATTGCGCTGCGTCCTCTCTCACGCCAAAGACGTCGGCGTGATGGCTAAACAAGTTGTTCCATGTTGTTGGGTCGGTGGCATCAATACAAATCCAACCTTTGTCGGTCAACTGCTGCAGAATTTCTTCCGTGAGCGTTTCGGTAAACACCAAGGCTCTAACGTTTTTATATTGTGCCGTAGCCGTGGCAGCTCCCCCTGACACACTGACAAATGTTGTATCCGGTTGATTAAGCCCTTGCTGACTTATTTTGGCCAGTAACACCTCGCCCAACCCGTCTTGTGGAAAAATATCACCACTATTTGTCGCCTCTGGTGTTGAGAGTTGACTGAGCTGTGTGGCATCTACGTTTGCGTTGGCAAGCGCGACCAATAGCTTCAGAGCATCAGTATTGCGACGATTGATGTACTCATGATCAGGTTGGTTGAAATAGGAAAGCAGGCACTGATAACAGCCAGCTTCGCACAGAGCATTGTTCAGCTCATTTTTCTTTTCTAATGAGGTCAGCTGGCTTGTACTCCAGTCACCATCCGGCTTTTGAAAATGCATGATCTCTAGAGCTTTGCTGGCGACCAGTGGCAGACTTTCAGCCTCTGAGGCCAACCGAGTAAGGACGCCGGCGCCACCTTCGGCAGCTTCGTAAAACAACAGGGATTTTCTATCATCCAGCTTCGGTAATGGCTCGGCAACCAGTTCGGACTCTTCAATCTGAAACATCATTTCTATACCACGTTTTAGCGCGGCCTGCACGGTAGCCATAGCCTCGATAGACAGTGGTTTGAGCGGCTGAAGAATCAGCAGGTTTCGGTGATCCTCTACGAAAGGCACAATACGCTGGTTAGAGACCTTATCGATAGCACCTTCTTCTTTACTTATGTCATCTTCGCTATTGGGGTCGTCCTGTTTACTCCAAGTTCCAGTTATCGGATTAATGTAGAAACCGAGCTGATTTTTGTCTTTTCTGCGCCGCCATCCGCGGTTAATTCTCCATATGCGTGCCGCAGGTGCGTAGGTCAATTCGGCGAGCGCTTCTTCTTCGGCATTTACTATGGCTTTTTGCTGCTGGATTTTGCCGTCTGGACCTGGCAGGAACCGGTAGGTAGTTTGGAGTTCGAAGCCTTGGCGTTGGCGATCTTCGTCGTTGATTGAAATTCGCTCGACGGGCACTGTTTCGACGGTTTCAATGCGATAAAGCTCTTTAACCCAATTTTCCTCTGTTAACAGGGCATCGCAGTTTTCACAACGCTCCACAAGAGGTTCATCGCCACCGGGTTGGCCAAGATGGCCATAGCCACATTCACCACATACCCTGGAAGTAATAGTTGAGAGAGTGCTGTTACCAGAGATGTGGTCACTGTTACCAACATTCAGTTTGGCACGCACAACGCGATACATTCTGCCCTGATGATAGATAAGACTACGCGGACCAAATTCAGATAAGGCCAAAAAGCGCGGACGACTCACCATACTGCCATCCTCTTCTTTACCTGAAGTTTGTCCACCTCGAGCCGGTATCCAAGCCATTAATGGCAGACGCGGGAAATTGTAACCTGGCAAGAAGCCTTGGCTTGCCAGATAGCGATAGGTGTAAAAATCTGAATTCTGGGTGTTACCAGTTTTTAACAATACTCCGTACTGATTAGCAGCATCGCCCCACCTACGCTTTGCGTTAGTTCTTTCCAAATCAGTCGCAGTGTGGCTTTTCGCAACGGCTTCGGCCATATCCATCTGCGTACGGGTAGCATCAAATAGGGCGCGCCAGCGATCCAGAGCCCGGGAAAAATTTTGTGGGGCTTGGTTTATAACGGAATCAATATAGTCTGCAGTAAACCAGTGACTGGTATTTAATTCATTCGTCAGCTGATTAATAACGCCTTGCGCAGCTGATCTTGCCTTTTCTATCACTGCAGGGTCTGACAGCTTTTGCATTAATGCTGTTTGCAAGGGTTTAGCCACTTCTTCAAGATTAATCAACGGTTTTATGCTGTTATCTAACTGGATTTCGGCAGCCGCCAACCACACGGCATGCAAGTGGCTTTCAATAAGCTCCCTGTTGCCCAAATCCAGCGTTGGTGCTTTCACCACGCCATGAACCATCTCATTGGCATTATGAAAAAACCACTGATCGTGTGGGCTAAGTGATGCACAATACGTAATGACAAGGGCCTGTTGGCCTGAGCGGCCCGCACGGCCACTCCGCTGCGCATAGTTTGCAGGAGTCGGTGGGACGTTACGCAAGTAAACAGTGTTTAATGCCGAAATATCGACACCCAGCTCCATGGTTGGAGAGCAAAACATCACCGGCAGACGCTCCAGCGGCGTTTCGTGCCCAGGCTCCTCTAACCACTCCTTTTGATCTTTTTCGGTATAGCGGAAGCGTTGTTCCAACAATTGACGCCGCCCAGCATCAACTTGGGCGGTATGCTCTTGAGCTTCAAAATAGAATAGTGGATGGCTGGGCTGCTTGAGCAATTCCGCTAGGTTAAGGTAAAGTTGGCGAAAGTATTGATTGGTAGCATCGCTGCCTTCAGTAGGTTTATCAGTGAGAATCCACTCTAGCGCTGACGCATTGAGGCGGAAACCTGCTAAACCTTTTTCAACGCTGTGCTTTTGTACGTACCCATAAAGAATCGCTATTTCTAGGAGCGCGGCAACTATCTCAACCCATTCAGTATCTTTCCATGTACTTACCTGATCTGCGAAAGAGGTGTCTTTCCAAAACTCTGCATTCTTTACTATTTTTATAACACGAGACCTTTCCGCGGCAGAGACTAAATCATTCCTAGGTTTGCCTTTGTATTCAGGCCGCTTTGCCAGAATTAAGAACTTGGAGGTCTCCAACTTTTCATCAGAGGCGAATGCCCAGCGCTCATTCAAATAGCTAAAGGCGCTATTTCTAGCCTTATCCTGTTCGACAGAGTCTAGGTAGCGGCTTTCAAGGCACAACGCTCTTCGCATTTCATCGAAGAGCACCCCGCACAGATTGGCCCTATTAAATGCATTGAGTTTTACTAGCACAGAGTTCTTACTGCTTTTAAATAGGTCGTCTTCCGCACAGAACGCATCCAGTCCCCTATAGCCGATCTGCAATAATGCAAGTTGGTCCAAATTTGGATTATTGAAACGCCAACCTCTACGCAAATCTCGCATTAGTCGATAGCCAATGATATATCGCAGAGTTCTTTGCGCTTCTTGCCTGGCAAGCCCCATTAGCTTTGGCGTTTTTAGATACTCCGCTAGAGTGCTTTCATCGACGCCACTAAAACCTAATGCATTGAAAACTTCTTCAGACAGTTTCTCTTCGTCCAACATAAGTTGGTTGGCTTGCAACGCTCCGATCAACCCGGAACGCAGTGTTAAGAGAAAAATAAAATCATTAAAATGTCCCGCCTGAAGCGCCGCGTCCTGTCGGTTGTCAGAAAACCCCAAAAGCTTTCTTGGGTCAGGCACACCGTCCGGCAAAGTCTGAAGGGAAAAAAGCTGGCGCAATGCAGAGAGCGTTAGTACCGTTGTGGCAGATGAACGACCCTCCCCGGACAAGCTTGCAAGGCGGTTAATGTCTTTGCCGTGAGCTTCATGCAACTGGCTACAACTCAGACAAAAACGGAATTTTCCAGGAATATACCAATACCGCTCCCCACGCCCTTCAATCCCCTGAGGATCGATAGTAAATTCAATGGGACGAGCATTCTTGTAGTTGTACTTTAACTTAGGCTCAGCCCTTGAAAAATCTATCCAAGCTTCCGGTAGATCTTCAAGTTGACCTTTGAAGCTTATGTGAGCTCCTGTCGGACAGAGGAATCCAAAATTAAGCTCTTCATTATCCGCAGTTGTGATTTCACCTATATCTCTTGGGTCAAATCTGACTTGACCATGCGTAGTTTTCCAAACGGGGTGGTATTCTTGCCCACAATCTCTGCAAAAGTGAGTTGGATATAGTTGAATCGCTTGATCCTGCTTGCCGGGGGCAAATCGCTGCGCATCAAGCGTAATTACTCTAGAGCCTACCGGCTCTAAAGTTGCTAAAACCTTGCCTGGACCACTAATAAACTGGTGTAACTTGAAAGCAAAGGGCGCTCGCCCCTGAGGGGTTTTAACATCATGCGCGGCGACTAAAAACTTTTGTAGCGCAATAGAAGCATCTCGCTTAGTTACACCGGCGTCATCCGCAAGCAATTCAGCGGCTGAATCCAGTGTTTTCGGCTTCGCACGCTTTGGTGGTTCATCATTTGGAATTTCGATACCTAGGTTTAACTCCACCCATATAGCCAATGGCGAATCCTTAAATTCTTCGAAGCCCTCCCAAGAGAAACTCGCCTTTTGAATTTCCGATTTCAAAAATAATTTAATCGCAGCTACATCTTTTGAGGGTGTCGTTACTCTTTCGAGAGTCTCCCCAATGACATCGTGCTCGGATATTTCTGCGCCAAACAACTTACCGGCAACATCTGCAACCACACGATTTCGATCCATCTGTTTGCCAGTGCTAGACATGGTTGCAGAAGTGCCAATACACGTCATGTCCTCAGCATTTAGGCGCTCCCTCAGCCTTCGAACCAGCACCGCAACATCTGCGCCTTGACGTCCTCTATAGGTATGCAGTTCATCGAGAATCAAAAAGTCCAAGCCTTTACAATTCTCAACCACCCTTCTATCAACGTCTTCATAACGCGTTAGAATCAGTTCCAGCATCATGAAATTAGTTAGCAATATATCAGGTGGATTATTAGCAATCTGCTCGCGCTGAGAGGCGCTTTCTTGACCGGTATAGCGAGCCACAGTGAATGGCCGCTCTTCTGTTGGAAAATCAACTAGGAATTTATCAAGCTCTTCAAGCTGACTGTTCGCCAGCGCATTCATTGGGTAGATGACAATTGCCTTGGTGCGAGCTGTAGAATCCCGATCTTTGCCTCTGAGGATGCTATCAACGACAGGTATAAAAAACGCCAGCGATTTACCTGAACCGGTACCGGTTGTAACTACATAGCTCTGCTTTTCTTGCCCTTTTGCCAGAGCTTCAATTTGATGTTTGTACAAGAATAAAGGATCGGACCTCCCCTCAGTTTTACCTGTACGAAATATATCAGCACAAAGAGGATGCAAAACACCATCTTTGGCTAATTCCTGCACAGTGCCTTTGCGCTGATAGTTGGGGTTTATCTGTATGAGAGGTTGTGGCCAATAACGACCTCCAGAGTACTCTTGCTCAACGACAGCCTTTATATCGCTAGCGGCAATAGACACAAAACTCCTAGAAAACGAACTGTAATCAGCGATCAACTCATCCCTAAAGTTAAACACATTTTCCATTATTTCAAACCCCTGTTCATATTATACCCTGGCGCAATGACCAGGTTTTTACGCCGTAAAGCGCCTGCCAATTCTTCAGCCATAAGTGGTATTCGGCGCCCTTCAAGTAGTGATTTTCTGTGCAATCCACATTCCACTGTCTTAGCACATAGCCTGCAGTAGCCGCACGCACATTCATCTTTAGCACCCCATCTTGCATCGCGTAATCCATCTCAATGGTTTCAGGATGAAGGAGAGTTGGATGCGCCACCAAACTAATTTCAACGATACGGTTCCACTGGATGTCGGCCTCACTTGATTCATGCTCTTTAGGGCAATCAGGGACGATGACAGGATCTGGTATTCGCGTGACCACATAATCGATGAAAGCCTGCCTGCTGCGATCGAAGCCGCCTACATGCCAGCGCAGACCATTATCAACCAAAACAAAGGGGACAATTTCACGGTCGCTTAAACCGGACTGAACAGACCGATATTGAACCTTCACCACTTTTTTATGGTAAATGGCTCTGGTGAGGACTACGAGGACAGATAATAATGAACGATTGAGCTCTGCCGGTGTTTCACAGCGAACCATAGGTTTATGGCTACCGATGAAATCCTCGCCAAAACATTGTGACAGTGCCGCAAGCACTTGCTGTGGTGAGTATTCAAATAGAGGTATAAAAAACCGTGATTTGACGTACGTCTTTATTTTTGTGTCGTAGTCCAGATTGGTTGGCGCGAGCTCCTTGTATAAAGTGATGCCGCGCGTGGCAGCGGCCTCACCGATTCCAAAGCGAGCAACCAAATCACCTCGTCCAACCCCACCTAAAAAGTAGGTGCGAAAGTCAATATGCGACAAGCGCTCTTTTTGCGCCTGACTGATGTCCGATAACTCCACACTGCTCCGCCCCAACAATCAAGTCAAAAACCATTTTGCACCAATTTGAATCCGCATGGTAATACTTTATCCCACGTCAACTTTGATATGACAACCTCATCACTTTAATCTGTATATTATTCCATTTGAGCCTTCCGAGCACAGGCGCTAGAACGGTTAGCCTGACTGGTGTATGTAGAGAGTAGTTACGTGAGGGCCAAGTAACGGATGGAGTATGTCGACTGGAAGGATCCCAAGACGGCGTTACGGTACATTGATGCAGATGACCCGTTTATAAGTCAAGAGAAGGAAAATGGGCTGCCGCCACCTATCAATGAAATCGACTAAACGAGTTTTGATGACTTCTACAGATTAACCCTCAGGTCAGTGTTCTAGCGCCCAACGCGCCCTATTTCCAACACGTCACCGTATCGGATATATTATAGCTATGACCTCCTCATGGTAATTCTAAAAAGCCATCTGAAATGAACGTCTTGCAGCTCAAGCAGGGAAAGAATAAAATCATCGAATGAAAAAGCGCCTCACCTACATACTTATCCTTTCGCTGATGTTGTTTACTACATCGGGCTGGGGCAGCGTATTACAGGCCGCCTATTGTGATCCAACAACGTCCGTTACGGCTGAACACATGGCGCCGAACATGCAAGCCAGCGATATGCAGGCTGATTGCGATTCGCCAGCAAACTGTTGTTGTGTGGATAGCAATAATAGCTGTGAAAACATCGATTGTGGCATTGGCGGACTAACGGCAAGTTTTCTACCACCCCTCCCTATCGCTGCACTTGAAAAAAAACCAACGATGCAGACAATCACCCTCCCGCCGCCACCCAATCCAGCGTTTCAGCGCGTACTGCTCAGACCCCCAAAATTTTCATAATTTACTAGTAGGCACCGGATAACGGTGCGTGGCTTGGCCTATTTATAGCGCCAAGCAAAAGGTATTTTATGAGGATTGATTATGTTCGCCCAATATTGGTGGTGTATCGCCGCCCTGTCCCGACGTTTTGTTGTTGCGGTCGGCGCCGTGTTGTCCCTGATTTTTGCCCAAGCACTGTATGCAGCTGAGGAATACACCCACTCGGTAACGCTTTCATCGTCATGGGGGTCAGTAATGTCTGCCCAAGCGCTCGTTGACGAAGCGCTGCGTGCCAACCCTGGAATAACTGCCCTTGAAGCTGCGATTCAGGGGGCTGAAGCACGAATTGTTCAGTCTACTGCCTTGCCCGATCCACAACTCTTTACTGCGGTTGCCCCCGACACCATTGGCGGTTACAACTCGCCGAACGGGCGCGGTAGCAATGTTCGAATGGAATTAACGCAAACGCTCCCATGGCCGGGAAAGCTTCGTTTGCGCGGCGACGCTGCGACTAAAACAGCGGAGGCGGAGCGTGGTAATCTCGCGCTGCGGCGGCTAGAGCTACGTACAGTGGCGCTCAGCTACTATGCGCAGTGGAACTACATTCATCAGGCCATTACCATTAATGAGCGCAATAGCACCTTAGTTGATGAACTTCGTCGCGTGGCAGAAGCGCGTTACGCCGCGGGGATAACCAATCAACCAGACGTGCTGCTCGCAGAGGTAGAGCTTCAGCATATTCGTCACCGAAGTGTTCAATTGCGACGGCAAATGGCGACCCTGCGTGCGCAAATAAACACCTTGCTCAATCGCAGTACAACCGCCGACATTGCGCTTTCAAACGCTCTCCCCCCGCCAACGGCAATCCCTGATTTCGATACGCTTCGGCTTATCGCCCTGAGTCAGCACCCAGGTCTAGCAGCTGCCAAGCAACAAATAGCAGCAAGTCGCGACAGGGAAAAACTGGCCGATAAAGATTTCTATCCAGATTTTAAATTATTCACTGGCTATAACAGCCTTTGGGATGAAACGGCCAAACGCTGGGTAGTCGGTATTGGTATTAACTTACCACTAGGGCGGGATAAATATCGCGCGGCTAGGGATGAGTCCCGGGCGAACACCGTTGGCCGGCAATCTGAATTAGATGAGCTGCGCTCGCAGGTGCTGGGAGATTTAGAAGAAGCCCGTGTCCTCGTCAACGAAGCACTGCATACCATAGCCCTCTATGAGCACGATTTATTACCGAGAACAGCCGAGAATCTTAGCGCGACGCGGGCTGCCTATGGCGCAGGCGGCGGCCGTTTTAGTGAATTGATAAGCGCCGAGCAAGTTCATCTTGATGCCGAATTGAGCTTAGAGCGTGCTCGCGCTGATTACCTAATTGCAAAAGCCGCACTTGAGAACGCGCTCGGCGGACCGTTGGCCTTACCCAAAACTAGCCAGCATCACGCCAACATGGCGACGAGTCAAAATAGCGCTACCGCAAAAATCAAACCAAATACCACCTCGGAGCACGCCCAATGAAACAGCGATTGCTTGTCAGTATCATTATTATTTTAGCCGTGATTTTAAGCTATTTTAGCTATGTCTATCGTTCATCTACCAATGCCTTCACTCAGCAAATGAGTGATGCAAAGGAATATCGCACGGACGATTATCGCATCGCCATTGCATTCGAAGATGGCGTTCCCGCAGTGGGTAACAACACGGCCATTTTGCAATTGCGAGACGCCAAGGGAAATGCTGTTTCGGAGGCTAAAATTCGCGGGCAGGCAGAGATGGCCGCAATGGGCAGCATGCCATCAATGCGGGCTCCCGTGATATTTAATGAGATTTCCCCAGGCTTTTACACTGCCGAATTCGACCTCGCTATGCGCGGTGAATGGCCATTAAAATTACAGATCAGCAAAGACAATACGTCAGCCGATCTCAGTTTTGATATGGCGACTGGACGCTCAAGCCTCACAATCAGTGGCGGCGGAGTATCAATGGCTAGTGAAATGCCCGTCAACGACAACCAAGCCACATTTCCCTCTACGCCAGGTGTCGACCTTAGTTCAAATAAGCAAGGTTTCTATACCGTTGGCAAATACCTTATCAAAGTGGCGTTATTAGAAAATGCCAAACTCCGCCAAGGTGATAATCCGCTGATCATTACTGTGCAGGACAGCCAGAATAATGCGCTGAACAATATTGATATTCGCCTGCTAGTCACGCAGTCGATGACAAACCCCGGTGCCGAGGACACTCCAGCGCAAGACAATGCCGCCCTTGTGACGTTACTGCCAAGTACGGATGGCCGTTACCGCGGCACTATTGTCCTGCCACAAGCAGGGGATTACGACTTTGCTATCGACGTATCCAGTGAATTACTGGGCCACGGTGATTTAATTCTGACCGGTCAAACTGGCAGCAGTGAGTTACATGCTGCAACAGCAACACCTGCGGGAATTTCGCATTACACCTGTTCAATGCACACCTCAGTTCGCGCGGCCGCCCCGGGATCTTGCCCTATCTGCGGCATGGATTTAGTGCCGGTCAGCAAACAACAAACGCAGTCTGGAGTCATTAGTATTGATGCTCGCAGACGACAATTAATCGGCGTAAAAACGGCGACAGCAGAATATCGAGAGCTCAGTAAATCGATCACGGCTGTGGGACGTATTGCCTACGACCAACACAGTGCTAGCGAAATAAATTTGAAATTCGATACCTGGATTGGTGAGTTAAAAGCGGATTTTATTGGTGCCCGTGTCGAGCGTGGCCAAGTACTGTTTACGGTTTACAGTCCAGAACTGCTATCAGCACAACAAGAATATTTAGAAACTCGAGGTCGATTAGCAAGTCGTGGATCAGACGACAGCTTGCTAAAGGCCGCCCGCTCCCGCTTAAGTCTATGGAATATTTCAAGTGCTGACATACGCGCACTAGAACAGCGCGGTAGGCCAATCGAGTTTCTGCCAATTTACGCCGAGAAAAATGGCGTCGTGGTGAATAAATCCATCGTGAGTGGCAGTTATGCAAAAGCGGGCAGTACGCTGCTGCAATTGGCTGATCTCTCGACTGTTTGGGTTGAGGCGGAGGTCTATGAAGCGGATTTGTCGTTACTGGAAAAGGGGATGTCTGCGACTGTTAACATGCGAAACCTCAGTGAGCGAGAGTACCCCGCAAAAATCGATTACATTTACCCAAGCGTCAACCCCCTCACCCGCACCACTCGCATTCGTTTAGTTCTCGACAACAGCGATGGCGAGCTCAGGCCGGATATGTACGCTCAGGTTCACTTCAACAAGGAATTAGGTAAACGCCTTTGGGTACCCGAAGAGGGAGTCATGATTGCGGGAGAAACTCGTGTTGTCTTTGTGGATTTAGGTAGCGAGGGGAAAATAAAACCCGTTTTAGTCAACACTGGCCAAAGAACAAAAGGCTGGATAGAAATTACAGAGGGCTTATCCGGCGGTGAACAGGTAATCACGTCTGGTAATTTCTTAATTGCCGCCGAAGCGAAACTGAAAACGGGGATTGCGCAATGGTAAACCCCCAAAGTAAGCATCCGCAGGGTTTTCTTGCGTCGCTAATTAGCTTTTGTGCCCGTAACTGGCTACTCACAATACTGCTGTGTGTGGGAGCATCACTCTGGGGTTGGCGCTCTCTCATGGCCGCGCCGCTCGACGCCATTCCCGATATGTCAGACACCCAAGTCATTGTTTTTACCGACTGGCCGGGGCGCAGTCCCGATTTAATGGAAGATCAAATCACCTACCCGTTAAGCACTACCCTACTCGCAGCACCTGAAGTGAAATTTGTGCGTGGCCAAAGCTTTATGGGGCTGTCGTTTGTCTACGTCATCTTTGAAGATGGCACCGATATTTATTGGGCGCGTTCGCGCGTATTGGAGTACCTCAATAGTGCCAGTGCCGATTTGCCAGACGGCGTTACCCCGACCTTAGGGCCGGATGCGACTGGGGTTGGCTGGGTCTATCAATATGCCCTTAGTGACAAAACGGGGAACACTAGCCTCTCGGAATTGCGCAGTCTGCAAGACTTCAATTTACGCTATGCGTTGGAGGCAGTACAAGGTGTTGCGGAAGTGGCATCCGTTGGCGGATATGAAAAAGAATATCAGGTTAATATCGACCCTGACCGTTTGGCCGCCTATAACATTCCGCTACAAAACGTCGCCGCTGCACTACGACGCTCAAATAATGATGTGGGTGGCAGGGTTCTGGAGATTTCAGGCCACGAACATTTTATTCGCGGTAGAGGCTACATCACCTCAACGGCAGATCTAGAAGGCGTCGTTCTTAGCACTACCGGCGATGGTATTCCTGTAAAGGTGTCTGACATTGCGACCGTGTCACTAGGACCCGCAATGCAGCGCGGCAGTGCCGAGCTTAATGGCGAAGGCTTAGCCGTCGGCGGCATCGTGGTCATGCGCTTTGGCGAAAATGCCTTAGACGTCATAAATCGAGTTAAAGCTCGCTTGGATGAGGTTAAGACATCTTTGCCTGATGGAGTTGAAATTATCCCCGTGTATGACCGCTCCGGCCTGATTGAACGGTCTATCGATACCTTAAGCCGAACCCTGAGTGAAGAGATCCTCATAGTCTCGCTCGTTATTATTGTATTTTTGCTGCATCTGCGTTCGGCGCTAGTCGCTATCATCACCCTGCCTATCGCCATATTATTAGCGTTTATTCCTATGTATTACCAAGGATTAACTGCCAATATCATGTCACTCGGCGGAATTGCGGTTGCCATTGGCGCGATGGTCGATGCGGCGATCGCCATTGTAGAAAACATACACCGCCGTCTCGCGCTGTGGCGAGAGCAAACTGATAGCTCGCAGAACCGCACAGACGTCATTATTGCCGCGATGCAAGAAGTGGGGCCATCCATTTTCTTCGCATTATTAATTATTGCCGTGTCATTTTTGCCGGTGTTTGCCCTTGAAGGCAGTGAAGGACGGCTTTTTAAACCCTTGGCTTACACCAAAACCTACTCCATGTTTTTTGCAGCCCTGCTGTCCGTTACTCTGATACCCGCTCTAGCAGTTTTACTTATTCGCGGGCGTATTCGCGGCGAACACAGTTGGTTAAATCGCAGTTTGATTGCGCTATATGCGCCCGTGGTACGCTGGGTGGTAGATAGGCGCTGGCTGGTAGTGGGTGTCAGTGTTCTTGTGCTGCTGTCCGCGATCATCCCCTTCCGTGGACTTGGCAGTGAATTTATGCCGCCATTGAATGAGGGTAGTATTTTGTATATGCCCACAGCCCTACCCGGAATGTCGATCAGTGAAGCTCAAAAGACGCTCCACACAATGAACCGGGAACTAATGACCTTCCCGGAAGTAAAAACGGTGTTTGGAAAAGTGGGGCGTTCAACGAGTGCTACTGACTCCGCACCACTATCGATGATTGAAACCAATATCACCCTCAAGCCGAAAAGCGAATGGCGCGAAGGAATGGATTGGGATAGCTTAATCGCCGAGATGGATCAAAAGCTACGCTTCCCCGGCATGCCCAATATTTGGTGGATGCCCATTCAGACACGCACACAAATGCTCGCTACCGGGATTCGCTCGGCATTGGGCATAAAAGTGTTTGGACCGGATCTAGCGACAATTGAAAGCACCGCAACCGCGATCGAGCGTGCACTTCAAAGTGATAGCCGCACCACCGACCTTACGCGCAGCGCATTTGCCGAGCGCACCACAGGCGGCTACTTCTTAGACTTTGATATTGACCGAGACGCTGCGTCGAGGTACGGATTAAATGTTGCTGATATTCAAGATGTTATTGAGATGGCCATCGGCGGTACGGTAGTCTCCCAGACAGTTGAAGGACGTGAGCGATACAATATTTTAATGCGTTATAACCGTGACTATCGCGACTCGATAACTGCCTTAGAGCGTACTTACATCACTACCAGCCATGGCAGCCAAATCCCGATAAGCCAAGTTGCGACGCTACAATATCTCAAGGGTCCACCAATGATCCGCAACGAAGACGGCCAGTTAGTTGGCTTTGTTTTTGTCGACGTTGCCGACAATATCGGTATTCCGGACTACGTCGCGCTAGCCAAAAAAGTTGTTGCTGAAAAAGTCGACATTCCCTCTGGTTATCGTCTCGCCTGGGCTGGGCAGTTCGAAAATTATGAGCGTGCAAAATCGCGCTTAGAAATTTTAGTGCCGGTGACCCTAGGGCTGATTTTTATGATGCTGTACTTTCACCGGAAATCGCTAATCGAAACACTGATTGTCATGCTTGCACTGCCCTTTTCTCTGGTTGGTAGCTTGTGGTTTTTGTGGATGCTCGAGTACAAGATATCAGTAGCCGTGGCCGTGGGCATGATTGCCGTGGCCGGTTTAGCGGTCGAGCTTGGTCTACTGATGATGCTTTACTTAGACATATCTTGGCGACAACGTCGCGATGACGGTCAACTCAACTCCTTTAATGACCTTACTGAGGCAGTAGTCGACGGTGCAGCCAAGCGGCTACGCCCCAAACTAATGACCGGGCTCGCATTACTCATGGGCTTAGTACCGATCATGCTCAGTAATGGTAGTGGCGCTGATCTAATGAAACGGGTCGCCGCACCGATGCTGGGCGGGGTTGCGACCTCGCTCATTATGGTTTTAGTGGTGTTTCCGGCATTGTTCGTGATCTGGAAGCAACGCTCTAAAAATGTAGCACCGGCAATCAAATCCTCATAAAACTACTGCTTAGCGATGGCCGGGTAGCTAAGGCTACCCGGCATTATTATAAATTCGCAGCAAGTCTCCCTCCGAAATATCGCGTCGTATTACAATGGAGCCTAGGTGAATCTCAATTTACAGTCGGCGAGCGTAATTGAATTGGGGGGAGTTTCAAATTTTCAGGTTTGCTGATCCATTAGAATTTTTCTGGAAAAGGCGCATGCTAGCGTTTAGATATATTAAGGCTCACATCTCCTTAACGACTTTATATTAGATGGCAAAGCGAAATAGTTGATCCAAGATAGTCCCTGAGGACTCGAGAAAATGCATCAAAATCAATTATTATCACAGCCTTGGCTAGGGTCGGCGGCCATAACTGCAGGCATGGGGGTATTTCTTGGCGCCTCGGGCGATAACAAACCTCACCGGCATTGGGCTCATCAAATCGCTATTGGTCTAGAAGGACCAGTAGCGCTGCTATCTGACAAAACACGATATTTCGAACGCGGGCTATGGATACCTGCAGGTACCGCTCATCAACTAGAAATCGCACATGTATTATGCATCTATATCGACCCAACACATGATTTTTGTAAAACACTGCTACCGCAGATAGCCGTAGAGGAATGGTCTATATCCTTGCTGAATGAAGAAATTTCATCCGCGTATGTAACGTGCTTTGCCAAAGTAAAAAACCTCCACAGAGCGTTGATTAGCTTCGACAAACAATGTCGCTGTCAATTCAGTGACACTCCAGACGAGCGATTGGATGTCATTTTGGCAGCACTTAAAGATGATATTAGTAGCGGCAACAATACTACGCAGAAAACCTTATCGAGTTTGGTACATCTCTCACCCAGCAGGTTCTCTCATTGGTTTACAGAGCAAACAGGCATGCCATTACGCAGTTACAGGAAGTGGCTTAAACTGCTGGTCGGATTTGAACTATCGCGGCGAATGCCTCTCATCGATGCAGCACTTTTATCTGGTTTTTCTGATCAGGCCCACTTCTGCCGTGCGGTAACACAGGCCTTCGGCGTTAGCGCTACAACCATTAAGCAACTGCTGCTACAAAAATAGCTTTTTCGTTCAATGTGCCTCCATTAAAAAATGACAAACTAAGCACTCTGTAGCCTTGGAAGTTTTTGCATATGAAAAGCACATTGGAAATGTTTGTCAAAGTCCTGTACTTGCCTTTCTTTCTGATCGTAGGAAATGGCATCGCTATTTATATGGCAGAACAAGATTATTCAAAATTAGCCTTGGCGGCATGGGTCGGCTTACTCATCGCGGTGTCGTTCTTAATTGAACAATGGATGCCATTCAGTCCCGAATTCAACAAGCCTCAAGCAGACTCGGGGCGTGATGTTATTCATGCTTTAGTCAATGAATCACTGAGTATTGTCGGCGTACTAAGTATCCCAATCATTGCTAGTTTTATCCCATTTAATTCAATTTGGCCCTCCTACGCACCGCTGTGGTTGCAAGTGTTGTTGGCGGTGATCATCGCCGATATAGGCATTACACTGGCACATTACGCCAGTCATAGGTACAGCGCGCTGTGGCAGCTACATGCAGTACATCATAGTGTGAAACGTATGTATGGGTTTAACGGTCTTATGAAACACCCCTTCCATCAAACCATTGAAACCCTTGCAGGTACTGCCCCACTACTCTTGATGGGCGCTCCACAAGAAGTCTTACTGCTGCTGGTTGTTGCGGTGGTTATTCAGCTGTTACTGCAACATTCCAATGTTGCCTATTTCGCAGGGCCGCTCAGATCTGTTCTAGCTATCAATCAAGTTCATCGCTTCCACCACCTGAATACGGCAAAAGAAGGCGATGTCAACTTCGGTCTATTCACAACGTTAACGGATCATCTCTTAGGCACTGCGTACTATGACAAAGAGAGAGTTATCCGTTCAGAAGATCTGGGCATCGGAACCGCGCCGGATTATCCCGTAGCTTATATTCCACAAATGCTAGCACCGTTCAAGCGCCTTCACTGAACCGCCGTCCCGCAGTAATTATCTCACGGCATTGCTAAATATATAGCTACTAACCCTTATTACAGTACCAAGCATCTGCGGACTTTTCAGATGCAGGTTATTACTCGGGAGTTATTATCGGAGGCTGATATTAAAAATCGTACTGGATGCCAACTAGTGTGGTGCGCGGTCGATTTGGACGGGCGCCGTCAGGATTACGTGAGACTATTCGCTGCTGGTCAAAGATGTTTTCAGTTTTCAGAAATACTTCAACATCCTGCGAGAGTTGGTAACGACTGATGAAGTCCATCACGAATAGTTCTTCAGTCTCTTCATAAGAGTCACCAGTCCGATTACAGCCAGCAACAGAACACATTTCATCAATGTATTTGGCTACGATGTAATTATTCCAACCGCTTTGGTGCTCGAAGCCCGCACGCAAACTAAAAACCCGGCCAGGAACATCTTTTCGCTTGTCACCTGATTCAAAGCCAGAAACGGCGTTGTCTTTGGTGATTTCGGCCTTGGTGTAGGTGAATGCAGCGTCCAGTGGAATCTGAAAAGCACCGATTGCAGCTTCTGCGCTTACTTGTAGTTCAAGACCTGACACCGCCGACTCGCCAAGGGCGAAAGAACCAGAAGTATCACCATTGCTGCATGGCGCAGCCACTGAGCAGTTTTCAGTGGTATCGGTAATGTCACTGTAAAATGCTATTGTTTCGACAAATATATGGTCGTTATTAAAGCGAACACCCGCCTCCCAGTTTTTACTTTCCTCCGGATCTTGTGATACTTTGGCACCACCACCTAGCGGCGAAAAACCCTTGTGAACACCGGCTAGCAATTGTATTTGGTCGTTCACGTCGAAGCTAAATGATACCCCGGGCAACCAAATAGCCGTGTCGTTTTGGCGATTTTTATCAGTGGCAAACGTGGTGCGAGCGGTATCAGAATATTCTAGCCTGCTACTTTCAATATCTTCGTATCGCAGGGCCAAATTAATATTTAACGCGTCGCTTACTTGCCAGGAATCGGTTAACCAAAAACTAAGGGCGTCGGCTTCTTCCTCTCGGTTGTTACTACCCGAAACGTGTCCAGTATCACTGCTGCGAGATTGGAATACTAAGTCACCGTTTGATTCTTGCTTGTAGGTGTCTACTACTTGAAAACGATCCATTTCGTCGTGGTGACGCCTTAACCCTACAGCGAACTGATGAGCGCCCGCTTCGATATCAAAATTAAGCTGAACACCTTCCGAAATATACTTCCGATTGTTGTTCGTATAGTTCAGACCATCTTTTTCTGCGCTACCATCTAATATGGCTTGCTCAAGCGCTCCGCCCTCATTAGCAGCTCGAACGATATCTCCGCCGCCACTTAACTTAAACCAATTCCTAGCAAAGTCATTTCTATATACCGTTGCGGTGGACGTCACGGTATCAGACCACTTAAAAACGTGGCTTAGGTTGAGCGCTTGATGATCATTATCCATTTCATCAATACTGCTTAAGCCATACCGTCGATTAGGATCTTCATTGAAGTCCTTATCACTTAGTCCAAGATAGGTCTCGTTGGAAATTTCATCCGAAGATTGTAATTTCAACAAGACACTCTGACGCTCACCGCTCCAACCGAGCTTAAACACATAATCAGAAATATCATATCCTGGGTTCTGACTACTGCGGTCGATATCCTTAAAGCCCTCTCCATTACGCTGAACGGTTTCGAGCAAAAAGCGCCAATCGCCTGTCTGGCCACCAAAATAGGCATGTATATCTGAAGAACCGCGTTGATCGACGGTGACTAACACTGATCCACTCATTTCCTCAGGGATCGGTGTAGATAACATATTTACAATGCCCCCAGTTGTTTGGGGCCCGTGACGTAACAAGGGGGCGCCCTTCAGTACTTCAAACAGCGACATACGAAGCGCCGTTGGGAAATAATAGGCTTCTGGGTTTGAATACGGCGCAGGCGCTATCAGCACACCGTCTTCCATCAAGGTAATTTTACCACTGCGCTCACTGGTCGCACCGCGAATGCCAATATTTGGACGAAGACCTAAGCCGTCTTCTTCAAGGATATAAATACCGGGAACAGTTTTAAGTGCTTGGTTAATATCTGTGGTGACTTCTGTTCGCAGCTGTTCTGAGCTTATAACAGCACCTGAGCCAGGTAGACTTCGTGCTCCTTCAACACTGCCAATGACAAGCATTTTTTCTATACTAGCGATATCTGCGAATGCCGGAACTACGGGCGACAACACGATACACGTATACAATAGCGACTTCTTCACACCCAACCCCATTCTGTTAATGTTATTCATTTACGAATCGTAATGATAATGATTATCATAATTCAGATCAATAAGGGGCGCGAGCTTGTGCATCTTTATCTCGGCGAATACAGCGAAACAGGCACGTATGATGAATTTGATCGCAATTGAGGATTAAGCGATTTTAGGGAGGTAAACGAGAATGGCGCCGCTACGGCCCTAAAATGAATTTTGTAGCACTAATGCCTCGGCTTGCGCGTTTTTAGTGGCGGCCTGTAGCTATATGCCGAGCACTCTGGAACAGCCAGGGGGCATATTCCACCACCTCAAACTTCAGTCGTGCGGATCATTAACGGTGCCACTGACTATGCGAATGGTTAGGGCATGACATTCGCTGAAACGCCGACCCGCAGTACTTATCTGTATTATGTGCATCTGTAATATGAACAGTAAAGAAGAGTTATGGGAAGCTACCCATTGTTTTTTTAGGAGCTTCCACACACGGATAATCGACACACTTAGGCGCCAATGCCTGCAGTAACTAGGGGCAATCGAATTGAGAAGCAAGTCGCAACGTCATCGGAAAATGCCTCGATGTAACCGCAATGCGCTTCAATAATCGATTTGGTAATAGCTAACCCTAAACCAGTTCCCTCACTAAGACGCTGACGCGAAGGATCAACGCGATAGAATCGATCAAATATTTTTGGTAGATGCTCTGCGGGGATCTCTAAACCGGGGTTTTCAACACTGAGTTCTACCCATGCATCATCTGTTTTCTTAAGTTTCACGTTAATTGTTTGCCCGGCCGGTGTATATCGCAGTGCATTTGATAGCAGATTAGATATGGCGCGCCTCAACATAGCCCGATCGCCACTTAGCATGGGTGTGCTTCCGTCTAAAGCCAGAACAATCTGTTTCTCCTCTGCCAAAGCCTCAAAAAAGTCAAATAGCTCCCGCACTTCATGCCCTAGATCCAGTTGCTCCCATACTGGCTTACGTAAGCCATGTTCGCTTTGAGCCAACCACAGCATGTCGTTGACCATTTTCGCTAAGCGTTCCTGCTCTTCTAAATTTGAGTATAGTAACTCTTGGTATTCCTCCAAGCTTCTGGCCCGATTAAGCGCCACTTGAGTTTGGGTAATAGAATTTGTTAAGGGTGTGCGCAGTTCGTGGGCGATATCAGCAGAAAAGTGCGAAAGTCGAGTAAAGCTGTCTTCCAAACGACCGATCATGTAATTGAATGAGTCAACAAGCCCTCGCAGCTCACCCGGTACAATATTTGGGTCTATTCGCACATGCAGGCTATCGGCTTGGACATCGCGCATAGTGTCGCTTAAGCCGCGCAGCGGCGCATGCCCCTGATGTACGCCAAACCAAGCGGCCAACAACGTGACGACGCCAGCTAAAGTCATAATAAGCCACAGGCTGCGCCTAAAATTATCGAGAAAGAGGATATGGAAGTTCATATCCATGGCCGCGACAATACGATAATTACGTCCACTAATTAGAGTTTGGGTAATGGCACCTCGGTAAGCATTTCCCCCTGCGCCCCAGCTATGTAAATTAGCTGCTAAAATACGGGAGACGGGCGTATAGAGAGTCACTGGCGTGAGCAGTTCGTCATCACTCGGCCCGTAGATGAGTTGTCCGTCTGGGCTCCAAACTTGGAAATATACGCCATGATGTCCTGAAACCGCGTGGGATAGCACTTCAGGTAGCCGCGGGATGTCGTCTGCGCCTGCCCGTAACGCCCGTTCCACGGCCTGAGTAATAACAATGAGCTCATCGGCATCCTGCTCAGCAAAGTGACGTTTTACGGCTTGTTGAACAAGGTGTGCAGTCATCAGTAGGCTTAGGCCGATGGCAAGGGCAACGAAGACCATCACTCTTGTTGTTAGCGATAACGGGCGACGCTTAACTCGACTAAGCCACTTCATTATCGTCTTCGATCTCCAGTTTGTAGCCCATGCCACGCACAGTGTGAATCAACTTTGCTGGGAAATCGTCGTCGATTTTGGCACGCAGACGGCGAATCGCAACGTCAATAACGTTTGTATCGGAATCAAAATTCATATCCCAAACTTGGGAGGCTATCAGGGATCGTGGTAATACCTCGCCCTCTCTACGCGCTAAAAGCTCCAACAGGCAGAATTCCTTGTGGCTAAGACTAATTTTTTTACCTCCACGGCTAGCGCGGCGGCGCGGAAGATCTAAGGTGAGGTCTGCAACAGTAATTTGATCTGAAAGCACAGGCGCTACACTTCTGCGCAGCAAGGTACGAACTCTAGCTAGTAGCTCAGCAAAGGCAAATGGCTTAACCAAATAATCATCTGCGCCAAGCTCAAGCCCTTTAACCCGGTCTTCTACGCTATCTCGGGCGGTAAGAAAAAGTACTGGAGTTTGCCGACCAGCTTCCCGAAGGGACTGCATAATTCGCCAGCCATCAACATCGGGTAACATGACATCTAACACCATCAGGTCAAAAACTTCCGTCATTGCAAGATGGTGGCCATCGAGGCCGTTACGCGCCAGCGTGACCATAAATCCTGCCTCAGAAAGCCCCTGGCGCAAGTAATCGCCGGTCTTGAGTTCATCTTCCACTACCAATATCCGCAAAATTGCGTCGCTCCGTCGTTTGGCTTAAGTCAGTTTGATAAACATTATGGATGAGGCCTTCCAACACAAAGATGACTTAAAGATTACAGATTTGTAATCTTTAAGTCATGCGAGTGACAGGTGTAGGTCTCTAGTATTACGAACACAAATCACTGAATGTATGAGGTAGTTGCCCGTGAGCCAATGGCTTCCCCAACAAAAAAGATCTTTGCAACCAAACCGCCGTCGCTTTGTGCAAGGCCTTGCGGCTGGCGGCGTACTGGCGGCAACACCCACTTGGTTACAGGCAGCAATGAGCAGCAAAGTGGCACAGGGGCAAACGCCTGTTCTAAGTGGGCGTGAAATCAATCTTGTTATAGCCGAAAGTCCCGTCAACTTTACCGGCGTGACACGTATGGCAACAACGATCAACGGTTCCATACCCGCTCCTTTGCGTCTGCGCGAAGGCGATGAAGTGACGATTCGCGTCACCAATCACCTAGCAGTTGCCACCTCCATCCACTGGCATGGCATTCTTCTACCCTACCAAATGGATGGCGTGCCTGGCATCAGTTTCAAAGGCATAGCGCCGGGCGAGACCTTTACGTATCGATTTACCCTACAGCAAAGCGGTACCTACTGGTATCACAGCCATTCCGGTTTTCAAGAAATGACGGGGATGTATGGCGCACTAATCATTGAGCCTAGAGCAGGCGAAAGACACCGTTCTGACCAGGATTATGTGGTGCAACTTTCAGATTGGACTGACGAAGATCCTATGCGCGCTTTCAGTAAATTGAAAATGCAGAGCGATGTCTACAATTTCAATCAGCCCACCTTCTTTGACTTTAGCGAAGATGTTTCAAAGGTCGGTTTACAGGGCGCACTGGAAAAGCGTCAGATGTGGAACCAGATGCGCATGAATCCCACCGACTTAAACGATCTATCGGCGGCCACGCTGACCTTCCTCATGAACGGTACAGCGCCTAATGGTAATTGGACGGGACTGTTCCAAAGAGGGCAACGCATACGCCTGCGCTTTATTAATGCGGCAAGCAATAGCTTTTATGATGTGCGTATTCCCGGCTTAAAATTGACGGTCATTCAGGCCGACGGCCAAGATGTCGAACCGGTTTCCGTCGATGAATTTCGCTTTGGCCCCGGCGAAACCTACGATGTATTGGTTGAACCTGCAGACGATGCGTACACCATCTTTGCCCAGAGTATGGATCGCACCGGTTATACCCGAGGCACATTAGCATTGCAGCAAGGTCTATCTGCGCCAGTCCCTGCGCTTGATCCGGCAGAGTGGCTGACGATGTCAGATATGATGGGTGCAATGGGCAGCATGGCCGGCATGAATCATGATTCCATGAAAGGTATGGAAGGAATGAATCATGGCTCGATGAAGGGCATGCAGGGAATGGGCAGCATGGACGGTATGAAGGGCATGGCAGGAATGAAGGGTATGGATCATTCCGCCATGAATCACCAGCCAAAGAATCCTTTGGCCAAGCCCTCTAGCACTGTCAACCACGCCAGTAGTGAATACGGCGCGTCTGTCGATATGCGAGTGGATACACCGCGCACCAATCTTGATGATCCAGGTATCGGTTTACGTAACAACGGCCGACGAGTATTGACCCTAGCCGACCTGAAATCAATTAACGGGCTGCTGGATGATCGTCGCACACCAACCAAGGAACTTGAACTACACCTCACTGGCAATATGGAGCGCTACAGCTGGTCATTCGACGGTTTGGAGTTTGGTAAAAGCACACCGGTGTCGTTGAAACACGGTGAGCGCGTTAGAGTTATTCTGCAAAATGACACCATGATGACGCATCCAATGCATTTACACGGCATGTGGAGTGAACTCGAAACCGACCAGGGAGAGTTGCGAGTTCGGCGCCACACCATTCCCGTTCAGCCATCGCAACGCATCAGCTTTTTAACAACCCCCAATGACCTTGGTCGCTGGGCGTGGCATTGCCACCTATTATTTCATATGGATGCGGGGATGTTCCGCGAAGTGGTGGTGTCATGAGCAATATGAAACATATCGTCGGCTTCGCGGTGATTAGCGCAGCGTTTAATGCCTCGACCTCATGGGCGCAAATGGATCATGGCGAAATGCAAATGCAAGGTGGTAGTGCACCAGATAACGCTCGCGATCCACATACCTATTCAGATGGCTACACGCTTACAGACGGCCCATATGCCCAACAAGGCCCGAGGCAACTAAAGCTGGCTGATGAACATGCGTTCCTTTCTGTATTAGGCGACCGCCTTGAATACAGCGAGGATAGTGGCGATACGACCTTCGACCTTTTAGCTCGGTATGGTACTACTTACGATAGTCTCGTTGTAAAAGCTGAAGGTGATACTAAGGGTAGTCAATTGGAAGAAAGTCAGACAGATCTACTCTGGAGTCACGCTATCAGCGTCTTCTTTGATACTCAGCTGGGTGTGCGGCTGGATCAGTACAAAGAAGGTAGCGATCGCCAATGGCTCGCTGCGGGCATCCAAGGTTTAGCGCCGTATTGGTTTGAGCTAGACGCTACCGCTTATCTCGGTGACGATGGACGTACGGCGCTTACCTTCGAAGCGGAATACGAGCTATTACTAACCCAAAAGTTAGTATTACAGCCTCGAGCCGAGCTTAACCTTTACGGTAAAGATGACCCGAGTAATGGCCTTGGCAGCGGTCTATCAGATCTATCTATAGGCTTGCGACTGCGCTATGAAATCAGCCGTCAATTCGCCCCCTATGTCGGCGTGGAGTGGTCGGACGCATATGGCGGTACCGCTGATTATCGACAAGCTGCAGGACAGGACATTAACGATACGCAATTAGTAGCAGGCCTGCGGTTCTGGTTTTAATTAAATTATCGATTGCTCATATTCCCAACTCAAAGATTAAGGATTATTCCAATGCGCTCAAAATTTATAACAATGTCAATTGCAATCTCTACGCTGGCTTTTACTTTATCAGCCCAGGCTCATGATCCCAAAGAACACATGAAAAACGCAGAAAAGCCAGATTGCGCGGCCATGGAAAATATGGATCACAGCAAAATGGATATGAACGACCCTGTTATGCAAGCCATGATGAAACAGTGCATGGGCGACATGGAAGGCATGGAAGGTATGAGTGGTAGTGAAGCGCCTCAAGGCGATAAACCGGCGCAACACGGAAATGAAAGTAGCACGGAACAGACTGGCGATAATCACTGATATAACTATTTCGAGTCACCCAGCAAGACTTCATTAACTCTTTAGACGATTTGGAAATATTATGGCCGCAAACAAATTTCTACGCTGTGGTAAATGTTTGATGATTACCGCCGTTGTCGCGATGTTGGGCGGTCTAGCATTTCTTTACTCTGGTCTCTACCCGATGGGAGCTGATGTGCCGCACAATGGCCTAACATATTGGGGGCTCGAAACGATGCGGGAACGCTCCATTTCCCGAGCGGCAAGTACGATTGAGGTTCCCAATGATCTAGCCTCATCAGAGCGACTGCTAAAAGGTGCTGCTGACTACAATGCGATGTGCGCGAGCTGCCACCTGAAACCTGGTAAAAACCAAAGCGACTTTACTTTGGGCCTCTACCCTGCCCCACCCAATCTCGCACAGAAGGGTGATGATCATGGCCATGATGGCGGCCACGATGACAACACCTATGCTTTACAACGCCAATTCTGGATTATTAAACACGGTATCAAAGCATCGGGCATGCCATCGTGGGCACCTGGGCATGACGATGAACGAATATGGAATATGGTGTCATTTTTACAACGATTACCTGAACTAAGTACTAGACAGTACCAAGTTCTCACCGCACGTAGTGACAGTACTAAAGAGCGAGTGCATTGACTCATACCTGCACCATCATTGTCGATTCAAGAAATTACTATCATTATTGCGCGGTGTACAAAGTAACCCACAACCAGCAAAAGCAAACCCGATATATAACTTTGCCAAAAGCCAAGATGAAGCCGATCAGCCAGTAAAAACGGTAGGAAGAATAAATATGAAATCGGCACGCCAAAAAGAATACTTTTGGCAAAGGTGATGCTGGCCTGCGGGTCTTTGTGTTCTATGTACGAAAATAACAAAGCCAAAATAGAAACCAGTGGTAGCGCGACAATAAAGCCAGCCAACACCGGTTTCTTATCCGATAGCCACGACGCATAACCAATAACCGCTGCTGCAAGAATCAGCTTAGCGGCAAATATATAGGCTGTCATAAGCTCACCTTTAGTTCACACCTTCGAACTTACCGCTGATGTTCGCATCAAATACTTCGCCTTCGGCGGACATCAGGACATAAAGTGCCCGCTCATCGCTAGGGTTAACAACCTTTACGATAAAGTAGCCGGGCCCACTCTGGTAAACCGACGCTGATTCAGCGTCTACTTTCGACCAACTCTCAGGAACCTTGCCAAAGCCAAGCTGAGGGTCGACGCCGGCAAAGCCTTGGGTGATTTCCGTTGCTATCACTAAAGCCTTTTGTTCAGTAATTGGCGCATGGCCACCGCCATGCGCCAATAGATTTGAGCTTAAAAACAAACTTGCTAACAAACATAAAGCAATTCGGAGTTTCATATTTTCACCTTTCTTTAGTGGCTGTGATAAGCACCATCACCGTGCTCATGGGGTGCTTCGTTCTGCAGCGAAGGCTGAGGAGTAATCATACGCCGGGGATAGTGCTCCAGGATATTTGATTTCGCTTCCACAGCCATGTCTTCATGGATATGCGAGTGGTCATCGGTATTGATCGGGAAATTATCGGCAAGCACTGTGTGCTGGTAGCCATGCAATTGATGCAGGAACAGCAAGCCACCAACGATGACCAATAATGTATTTGCCATTACATTAAAGCGCTTGAATGAGGCTGTTTTGCGCCACCCTGCCAGCAACAATAACATTGCGGTAAGCGCTGCGATTTGACCTAATTCGACACCGACATTGAAAGCCAGTATTTTCATCACGATACTGCCGTCCCCCATCGGCAATTCCTGCAACCGAGTCGACAGACCAAAACCGTGAATCAGGCCAAAGCCAAACACCATCCACATTAGATTAGGCGACGCTACGCCCAGATAACGTTTGAAGCCGTCGAGATTCTCGAAGCCCTTGTAGCAAACGGTGAGTGCAATCACCGCATCAATCAAAAAGTAATTTGCCTGTACTGAGTAAAGCGTGGCAAACACGAGCGTTATCGAGTGACCCAAGGTAAACGCCGTGATGAACTTTACAATATCGGCAAAGCGGCTGAGAAAGAAGATGACACCAAACAAGAAGAGTAAGTGGTCATAGCCGGTAAGCATATGGCCTGCACCCAACAATATATAGTCTGGCAAACCCGCTTCAATTGCGCGCTGCTTATCTGCCTCAGACATGCCATGGGCGAGCACATTTAAACTGCTGAACATCAATACCGCTACGGCAGTAATCAGCGCGTAAAAACGAGTTGTAAACACTATTTTTTTAACTTTATGTTTTTTCACATTATGCTCCTTTATCGGCGCGGTGCAGCATCCGGTACAAGGACGGCAGCACAAATAAGGTAAGCAGTGTTGACGACAAAATACCGCCAATCACCACGGTAGCAAGGGGACGCTGTACTTCTGAGCCTATCCCCGTGTTTAAAGCCATGGGTACAAAGCCCAAGGACGCGACCAGCGCCGTGGTAATGACCGGCCTTAAGCGTGTCAGCGCGCCTTCGATAATCGCCGGCTCTAACCCCAGGCCATCGCGACGCAGCTCGCGAATAAATGACACCATCACTAAGCCGTTCAGTATTGCGATACCGGACAAAGCAATAAACCCCACAGCCGCAGAGATGGAAAAGGGTATATCTCTGAATACCAGTGCCAAAATGCCACCGGTCAGTGCAAGCGGCACACCGCTAAATATAATCATCGCGTCTTTTAATGAGCCAAGAGCCAGTAATAAGAGACCGATAATCATGAGTAGTGTCACAGGTACAACGACGGCCAGTCGCTGCGATGCGGATTGCAAAGTCTGATAGGTACCACCGTATTCCACCCAATAGCCTGCTGGCAGTGTTACTTGCGATTCGATCGTTGCCTTTACGTCGCTAACGAAGCTACCAAGATCGCGGCCACGAACGTTCGCCGTCACCACCACTCGGCGTTTACCATTCTCGCGGTTGACCTGGTTCAGCCCCGTCGTCAGCCCAATATCCACCAACTCTTTCAGCGGCACATAGCCTCCACCAGATATTTGAATGGGAAGTGAGCCCAACTGTTCAATATCATTGCGTCGGTCTTCCGGCAGCCGCACAACAATCTCGGCGCGGCGATCACCCTCGTAGAAAAACCCCGCGCCCTGGCCGCCCATTGCCGTGGCAACTTGTTCTTGCAGGGTATTCAGCTCAACACCATATTGGCCTAGGGAAGACTGTTTAGGCTTAAGCGTCAACATGGATAAACCCGTGGTCTGCTCCATCTGGACATCGACAATGTCATCCACTGCGCCGATGACATTTTGAATTTCTCCACCAAGTGTTTCGAGCTGTGATAAATCATCACCGAAGATTTTAATCGCTAGCTCGGCGCGCACGCCCGACAAGAGCTCGTTAAAGCGCATCTGGATCGGCTGAAGAAATTCATAGCGATTGCCCGGCACGGGTTCGACCAAAGCTGCGAGTTCTTCCACAACTTGGTTCTTAGTCTTGCTCGGATCTGGCCACTGATCGCGCGGTTTTAGAATGATGAAGTTGTCTGCCACACTCGGGGGAACCGCATCAGTTGCGACATCGGCGGTGCCGATCTTGGCAAATACGCGCTCTACTTCAGGCATGGTCTGGATAGTGGCTTCCAAGGTTTCCTGTAATGCCACCGCCTGACTTAGCGAGGTGCCCGGAATCCTGAGCGCGTGCATAGCGATATCGCCCTCATCAAGATTTGGCACAAACTCGCTGCCCAAACGACTTGCCAAGCCAGCACATACAACCAGTAATACCAGCGCAGCTACAACCACAGCGCCACGCATAGCGATGGCTTTGCGCAACAGTCGACCGTAAAGATCCTTTGTTGCATCAAATGCGCGATTCTCTTTTTCGACTACCGGCCCCTTAAACAGCATGGCAATTGCCGCTGGGACAAAGGTGATGGACAGTAGCATTGCGGCACTCAGGGCTATGACTACCGTCATGGCCATGGGGTGGAACATTTTGCCTTCTACACCAGTTAAGGAGAAGATCGGCAAATATACCGCCGTAATGATAAACACCCCAAACAGTGCGGGTCGTATCACCTCTTTGGTGGCGCTATACACTACATCTAAGCGCTCATTCAACGACAAGGTCTGCTTGTCGCTGGCAAGGCCTAAACGGCGTAAACAGTTCTCCACAATGATAATGGCGCCGTCTACGAGTAAACCGAAATCCAATGCACCCAAGCTCATTAAGTTAGCACTAACACCGCTACGTACCATGCCGGTAATGGTCATTAACATCGCGACAGGAATAACCGCCGCCGTCAGTATCGCCGCGCGCACATTACCCAGTAGTAAGAACAGAATAACAATAACCAGCAAAGCACCTTCGAGCAGATTGGTCGTTACGGTCTTCAGGGTTTTATCCACGAGGCCGGTGCGGTCGTATACCGCCGTCGCGGTAATGCCTTCTGGCAGGCTCGACTTAATTTCTTCAAGTCGTTCACCCACAGCTTTGGCAACGGTACGGCTGTTTTCGCCAACGAGCATAAATACCGTGCTCATAACGACCTCGCGGCCATTCTGGGTGGCGGCACCGGTACGCAGCTCCTTGCCATCGCCCACGGTCGCCACATCAGCAACACGCAGAGGCTGACCATCCACCGTTTTAATGACGATCTTGCTAATATCGGCAAGCGTTTCGGCTTGTCCTGGAATACGTAGCAGCCATTGCGCGCCTTTTTGCTCAACAAAGCCTGCACCACGGTTTTGATTATTGTCGGCAACCGCATCGATCAGTTCTTGTTGAGAGACACCATAGGCGAGCATTTTTTCGGCTTGCAGGCCAATTAACACTTCCCGCTTGTAGCCGCCAATGGGGTTAACCTCAACCACACCGGGCACGCGCAATAGCTGGGGGCGAATAATCCAGTCGTGCGCTGAGCGTAAATCCGTTGGCGTAATTAGCTTGCCATCAGCATCAGTCGCACCGGGCTCAGCGTCCACGGTGAACATGAAAATTTCCCCCAGACCCGTCGCTATCGGCCCAAGTTCAGGCTCCAGCCCGATTGGCAATTTGGCCCGCACGTTGCCGAGCCGTTCGTTCACCAGCTGACGTGCGAAGTAAATATCGGTGTCATCGCCAAAGATGACCGTGACTTGGGAAAGCCCGTAGCGAGAAACAGATCGGGTGTACTGCAGCTCGGGCAGGCCTGCCATCGCGGTTTCTATGGCATAGGTGACGCGTTGCTCTACCTCCAGTGGCGTGTAGCCCGGTGCTTCAGTATTGATTATGACCTGAACATTGGTGATATCGGGAACGGCATCAATCGGCAGTCGGTTGAAATTCCATAAACCCAAACCGCAAAGCGCAAGCACAGCGGCCATCACCACACCGCGCCGCGCTAGGGAAAATTGTATAATTGCATCAAGCATGGGACGTCCTTTAGTGGTCGTGTGAAGCGCCGGATTTTTCGATATCGGCCTTGATGATGTAGCTATTCTCGGTAACGTATTCGGTTCCCAGCTTTAGTCCACCTAGGACTTCAATCCAGTCGCCCGCCTCGCGACCGAGTTCCAACATGCGCACTTCGTATTGATCGCCGACTTTGGCGTAGACCACGGTGAAATCCCGAAAGCCTTGCAGTGCTTGGCGCTTTACCGCGAGGGGTACTTCATAGCGAGCCACTTCCACATTGCCGCGTACAAAGCTCCCCACTGGCAGCGCAAGATTACTGGTGTCAACGCTAACGCGTATATCAGCAGATTGATCCGCATTGAGCAGCGGTGAAATCCACTGCACGACACCTTCGCCAATTTCTTCCATCGCATCGTTGAGCAGCTGCACGCTGTTGTTTAGCGCAATTCGACGCAGGTCGTCAGGGTAGGCTTTAAGTAGAACCACTTGGCGGGAGCGATCGACAATACTCACCAGCGTACGGCCAGCAGTCGCTTCGCCGATATTGACCGGCAGCGCCGCAATTTCACCTGCAATATCAGCGCGCAACACATAGGATTTCAGGCTTTCGTTACTCTCGATGCTCATCAACGGAGTGCCCGCTTTCACCTGCTGACCCAAGCTTACGTGAATGGCTTTAATCACACCGTCGAAACGGGCGCTTAGCTGCGTTAAAGCATTGGTATCGGCTACCAGTCGACCGAACAGCGGCAAGCGTTCGACGAGCAGTTGCGAACCCGCAGCGTCAGTGCTAATACCCATCGCTTCAGCAACGTCGGCATTAATCCGAGTTCGCCCTTCAAAATTATCGTACTGCCACTGATAGTGCTTACCACCATAAGAAGCGTTAAGCGTAACTAGAAAGGAATGAGGTTCGACTATTTCCATATCACCGCGCAAAAAATCTTCTTGCGGCTTGAAATTGATTTGGTCGTCGCCGTCACCGAGGCGCCCCAAAGTAACGCTTACCTTGACGTTCTCTGGAGGCAAGGCCTCGCCACCTTGACTTGCCCAAACACGAAACTCTGGCGGTACGCCGGTCTCGAAGATTGCCAATTCAATCGCGAAGTCATCCTCGCGCAACATGCGCCCCCGGTGCGGGCCTTTTTCAGGTTCAATTTCCTGCACTTCGGCGCCAACGGCGAGTGCAGCGCTACTTAAACTCAT
Source organism: Zhongshania aliphaticivorans (assembly GCF_902705855.1). Classification (GTDB taxonomy): domain Bacteria; phylum Pseudomonadota; class Gammaproteobacteria; order Pseudomonadales; family Spongiibacteraceae; genus Spongiibacter; species Spongiibacter aliphaticivorans_B. Next base: position 48,225 of record NZ_CACSIJ010000001.1, read on the forward strand.
TAATAGCGCGACAAGCATACTGACGATTAACGATCGTTTTACTGAATTACTCATGGATTTACCTCATCGTTGCCTAACAGAGGCAAACCGGTTAGACGTTCAATTTCGACGCGTGTGAGCTGTGCTTTAAACTGGCTATCTAATAAATGACTTCGTGTCGCGAGCAACTCCTGCTGCACTCCGTGCCAATCTTGGTAGCTGTACCGGCCAAGCTGGTATGCGTTTCGAGCTTCTTTCTGGGCTTGTTCAAGCGTTGGGATAATGTGCTCAAGCAGTGCACCAACCACATGCTGCGCGTGCTGAAACTCTTGCAGCAAAACGTACAAGCGCGCTTCCAGTACTATTTGCACCGCTTCAGCATCAGCACGATAAGCATCACGCTCCGCAGCTAAAGCGGCTACACGTCCACGATTACGCTGTTCGCCCCCTAAGGGGACGGTAAAGCCAGCCACTAAGGCGTAGTCGTCGGTATTTTCAAAACGCCGTACGCCGGTTGAAAACTGCCATCTTGATTGTGCTTCCGTTTTCGCTAAGGCTATTTCGGATTGCGCTACGCGCTCTTGGCTGAGTAGTTTTTGTACGCGGGGATGATTGCTTAAACGCTGCGCTAGCGCCTCGTAGTTCAGTTTTTCGGTGGCAATGGCAAGGGAGCCGGAAGCAGTTTCAAAATCGGGTTCGCGGGCATTCCACTGGGTCGCCAACATCCGCTTAGCGCCGCGAATTTCATGATCGAGATCTTCTAGCGCGATATCTGCCCGCGCTAGCTCAGCCTCGGCACGAAGTTTGTCAGCAAGCAGCGATTTGCCTGCATCCATGCGTTTCGATAGTTCTTTAACCACTAAGTCCGCTTGCGCTCTTGCGGCTTCAGCGAGTTCCTTACGCTGCTGATAAACGACTACGGTGAGAAATTGACGGGCAGTCTCGGCGGCCACATCCAGTTTCTTTATTGCTTGATCATCGCTAATCACCTGCTTTTGCACGTCAGCGCTATGTCCGCGCTGCTGCAGTAAGTCACCCTCTAAAACCCAACTAATACTGAGCGTCGACTGAAGGTTGTCGGCGCCACTGTAGTCACCTGACCCAAATCCATCTTCAACACTTAAACCAAGCTGTGGGCGACTGCCGACCCGTGCCTGCTGCGCCATTCCAGCGGCAGCAGCGCGACGGTAGCTAAAGGCTTGCAGCTCTGGGTGTTTAGCAAAGCTTCGCTGAATGGCCTGGTTTAATGTTAAGGATTTCTCGGCCACAGAGGCCGTCGACATAGCCAGCAATAACGGAATTAGAATAAGCGTTTTATGCCAAAAAAACCGATTATGGATCGGTTTTTTTGGCATTCGAAACGGACTAAAAGCATGCATAAATACGCCTCAATGACTAAAAATTGCTTCAAACGCATGATGATAACTGTCTACGCTCAAAAGGCAGGACGCCGAAAGTACGCACAGAAATACAACAAACAAGGATAAGGGGAAAGCGCGGCCTGGCTCAGACCTCAGCTGATAATGAACACGCGCTTCGATTTCAGACGCATAGAAATGACAAGACAAGGGACTGGCAAATTGCTGTTGATTACGCGACAAACGGCATAGTTTTATCACGGTACTAGCAACTGTGGTGCCCCCCGATCCGCCTCCAGCCGCATAATCGTCTGCAATCAGCTCCAGGCATAAAGAAAATTCGCGGCGTAACCGGTGGCTAATGACTGGCAGATAAAACGCGGCAAGAAAGGAAAAAGACCACTTCCGTAAAGGGTCAAACCGCTGCTGATGGGCGAGTTCATGGCGAGAAACAATGTCATTTTCAGCTGCAGATAATTGTGCCTGCAAGGCAGGACTGATAAAAACTTTAGGCCGGAAAAGACCAGCGGTGAACGCATAAATCACCGTAGAGCCCAAACTACTATTTTTAGTAAAACCATCAAGGCTAAGCAGCGCACCAAGGGCAGACCGATGCTTAAGCAATTGGTGAGTATGACGAACTATCGCTAGGAAAGACGTCGCGGCAAATAGAAGTACCAGCACGCTATGCCAGCTATAAAAGTTGAAAACATTAATATGGTGCCAATGGGTAAGCGCCAAGAACCACGAGGGCATAGCAGCGGCTGAATCAGGCATTAGTACAACGATTGTAACGCTTAGAGCAACAAGCCAAGGAATCAAAACAAATGACCACAACACCCATTGGCGAGCGCCTGCGGATAATTTGACCCGCCACTGCTCAGTAGTTCGAAAAACTAAAGCAAGAATTAGTGCGCAATAGAAAAACACCGATGCGGCAATAAACACGCTATTTAGGATAATTGCATAGCCGCCGACGAGCATCGTTATTTCCCTGATTTATCGCTGGCGCGGCGCTGATCAATAAGCGATTCTAATGCCTGCAATTGGGTTTCGGTCATTTCTGCTGATAGTGAACTAAACGCAGCTAGTAGCGTGTCTTCATTATCAGTGTAATCGGCAGCTACCTCGCGCACCAACCGAGCCAAAAAAGTATCTCTGGCCATAGCTGCGCGATAAATAAAGGCATGGCCTGACTTATTACGAAACAAAAGCTTCTTCTTGTATAGGCGGTCGAGAGTACTTTGGATCGTGTTCAACGTCCTTACTGTATCATCCGATAGCTCGCGATGTACCCGCTTGGCGTCTGCTTCGTCAGTATCCCAAAAATACTGAAGAACCGACTTTTCCAAATTTCCCAATTGCATGACACATTCGACCTAAATTTGTAGAAGATTGCTATAGTGCCTGCGATAAAACCGATCGTCAATCGGTTTTATGTTTTGGTATGCGGTGCCGCATAGTAAAAGCCTTCGCTTTGGTAAACGACCGATATTTAGCGAAGGATCAAGGAAATCTATGGAGTGGTAATTCGTCCGTTTTTTACCAGCTCAGGAAGTACGCCATTAGATACTGAGGTGTCTGGCTCTAGCGTCGCATTAGCGGTCAGTCGCTGTGTTTTTAATTATTAACTGTCTAGTAAACTCTGGGGGAGTCCACCCTTCCTTATCACGCTGCATAGGCAAGCTTTTAATAGTGAGTGAATTAACTCTCAAGCTATTTTCGAGTCACCGATAAAGTTTGAAGAATCCCGCACTCTTTAACAGTGCTTTCACTGGAACAGCTATTTCGAAGCGTCATCAATTTGTTTTGGAGGTCTTGTAACTCATTTATTCGAAGTGCAACTTGCTCTATATGGCAATCAACCATTCTGTTCACATCCTCGCACCCCATTCCCGGCTGCTGATTTAGCGCGATAAGTTGCCGAATTTCGGCAAGCGAAAGATCAAGGCTTCGACAATGCTTGATGAACTTTAGCTGGTCTACCGTCGCGGAATCATACAAGCGAAAGTTACCGTCACTGCGCCGCAGCGAGGCCAACAGCTTTTCTTTTTCATAGTGCCGTATGGACTGCACAGAACACCCAGTTAACTTGGCTAGCTCTCCAATTTTCACCAATCTCACCTCAATGCTTGACTCTATAGTTACCATAGAGTTTAGGCTAAGCATGATTTAAAGTAAAAGGAGCGGCGCAATGACACTGACTGGCAACGGCCAACCTGCAGAGAATACCGATGATAAAGGTACTATAAGCACCCTGCAGCCCGATAAAATCTACGTTAGCCAGTTTGTGGTTTCCAAGATGGACTGTCCTTCTGAGGAACGCATAATTCAGATGGCTCTAGAGGGCATGGAACCGGATGTGGTTCTAGAATTTGACACGCCCAACCGCATGCTGAAGGTATTTCACAGTGGCAACCTTGTCGCCATACAGTCTCGTTTGGATTCGCTTAGCCTCGGCGCGAAAATTAAAGCTACTCACAATTTAGACCACGATGAACTGTCGCAAGCGATAGCGTCAGCAAAAGAGGCAAGTTTCAAAGAAGGTACCATCCTAAAATGGTTACTTGTGATTAACGCAAGCATGTTTGTCGTTGAATTATTGGTTGGTTGGTGGGCACAATCTGCGGGACTTATTGCAGACTCGCTAGATATGTTGGCTGATGCTTCGATTTATGGCGTGGCACTCTACGCAGTGGGTCGCAGCGCCAAAAGAAAGCTACAAGCTGCTCACCTTTCAGGCTGGTTGCAACTGGCGTTAGCTTTAGGTGTGCTAAGTGAAGTGATACGACGATTTATGTTTGGCAGTGAACCAGCTTCCACTCTGATGATGTGCTTTGGTGTTATCGCTTTGATCGCCAACGCAACATGCCTGATTTTGATATTTAAAAGCAAGGATGATGGCGCACACATGAAGGCAAGCTGGATATTCTCATCGAACGATGTGATTGCCAATGTGGGTGTTATTTTGGCCGGTGTACTTGTTGCGATGACAGGATCACGCTACCCTGATCTAGTAATTGGCTTGCTTATTTCCGGACTAGTGCTCCATGGCGCGCACCGAATTCTGAAATTGAAATCGTAAACAGTTTCGCTTTTCACACGCAAAATGATACCAAACCGAATTCATTAAAAAGGTTAATTGTGACTAAACATTGGACATCTTATCTGCTGATAATACTGATTGCTTGCCAGTCAGTATTTGCTTTTGCGGATAACCATGACGTTCAAGACGCAAGTCCATTGGCTGTATTTGATCAAAGTGACATCACTCAAAACGAATTAATTGTTAAGCAGCTTAATACCAAAGATTCGACACATCTAGACAACTGCGACCACTGCGGTTTTTGTCATCATGGCCAGCTAGTTCCGGCACTCCTGTCATTTTCATCTGCTCCGAGCACTGTATTACTCAAAACCCAATATAATATGGCGATTCCTAACGACCCGCTATTCTCCTTCTACCGCCCTCCCAAAGTTTAAGCCTACGTTTTACTAATCTAACGACATTTCGGTTATTTCCGTAATGTTCGGCATGGTTCCGTCTATTAAACGTGGATTTTTACATGGCTATTCGCTTTTTTATGCCTACGAGATTCGTATGGCGCACGCAACACAGCTTTAAAAAGCTGGTGCTTTTATGTTTGTTTTTCGGCTGGCAAGTATCTTTTGCGCACGCTGAAGCTACAAATAACTCCCTTACGCTCAATGCCGCACTTAAGCGTGCTATCGAGCTAAACCCGTCATTAAAGGTTTTTGAGTTTCGCAATTCTGCGCTAAGTGGGCAGATGCAAATTGCGGCGCTAAAACCTGCCTATGAGCTAGGAATTGACGCAGAAAACTTTTCTGGCGCTGATGAGCTCAGTGGGTTTGATGGCGCAGAACTTACCGTTTCGCTCTCCTCTGTTTTGGAAATGGGTGATAAGCGCTCAGCGAGGCGGGGTATTGTTTCAAGTAGTCGCTCAGTGATCGATGCACAGCGACAAGTGGAATCATTGGAATTATTAGGCGAAGTGACCCGACGTTATGTGGATGCGCTTGCTGCACAGGAGCAGGTTACCCTTGCGAGAGAAGCCAATAGGCTTGCCAATGAAACGCTTAATATCGTGAGACGGCGCGCCGAAGCTGGGGCAGCGCCTGAAGCAGAGGTGAAACGGGCACTCGCGGCTGCGTCACAGGCTGGCCTAACGCTACAGTCCACCCAACAGCAGCTTAACTACTTAAAAGTTTCCCTCGCTGCGCTCTGGGGTGAAAAAACGCCTAATTTTGTGACACTTGAAGGTGATTTATATCACTTTGGCACCGATATTGAGTTTGACTCGCTCTTCGCAAAAATGGAGAAGAATCCAGCAATCCTCATTTTTGCGGCTGAAGAGCGCCTCAAGGATGCCGAACTGCGCGTTGCCACAACACAGTCGAAAGCGGATGTCAGTTGGTCGCTAGGCGTGCGTCGATTTCAAGCAAACGATGATTCTGCACTAGTGGCCGGCTTCAGCATGCCGCTGTTTTCCGGCAGAAGAAACACAGGGGCGGTCTCTGCCGCGCGTGCCCAGCGCAATGAAATCTATGTACAAAAAGAAGTGGCTTTACTGAGTATGCACACACAATTGTTCCGTGCATTCCACAATAGAAAGCAAGCAATTCTCGCGGCCAAAACACTACAAAGCACCATCATCCCTGCGCTGCGAGATGCACTCAAAGAAACGCAAATTGCCTATGAACGTGGGCGCTATGGCTATTTGGATTACGTGTCTGCACGGCAGGAGTTACTGAATGCTCAGCGCACACTGATCGAAGCGGCTGCGTCTGCACTCACTTATGGCGCCGAAATTGAACAGCTAACAGCAGAGCCCTTGTCCTCGACGCTCTATAGCGTATCAAGCGATTTCTCAGGAACAGCACAATGAATATATACGATACGATTAAAACACCCATTATTAATGCCATTTTCTACGCCACAATTTGTTTTTCAGTATTAGTCGCCCATGCCGAAAGTGGACATGGCGATGAAGAAGATCATGACGAGGGCCACATTGAACTCTCTCAAGAGCAAATGAAGCACGCGGGTATCGGCCTAGCCCAAGTTGGGCCTGGCGCAATTCGCGAGACATTAGCCGTTTACGGGGTTATTACGAGCAATGCGGAACAAACCCAAGCCGTCACAGCCCGCTATGACGGCGTCATCCGCGCCGTCAATAAAACCATTGGCGATAACGTCCGCAAAGGTGATGTGCTTGTCACTGTTGAGGCGAATGAAAGCTTAAAAACCTATCCTATTTATTCTGCACTTAATGGTGTCATTAGTCAGCGCAACGCCAATATTGGCGAACAGACAAACGATAAAACACTGTTTGTTGTTGAAGATTACTCTAGCGTTTGGGTAGATCTTTCCGTGTTCCCCAAAGACATCGCCAAGCTCTCATTGGGGCAAACGGTAAGGATAAAAAGCACTAACCACGCCAGCACTGGCGAAGGGAGAATTTTCTTTATTGCCACTCAGGGTAACCCTTCTAATCAAGCCACCACAGCGCGCGTCCTGCTGAACAATGTCGACAATCTATGGAAACCTGGACTTTTTGTTAATGCCGAAATTACCCAAACTGAAACTTCTGCTGCCACTGTTATCAACAATGAAGCTGTGCAACTGATCGAAGGTGAAACCGTTATTTTCGTGAAAGGAGACGAGGGTTTTGAACCTCGTAATATCACCTTAGGTCGCACAGATGGCGAAGCCAGCGAAGTACTGCGTGGACTAAAAGTTGGCGAAACATACGTAATCAAAAATAGCTTTGTTTTGAAATCTGAAATGGGCAAGGAGGATGCTGAGCATGGACATTAATCACATCCACCGCACTGCGAACTCCAACCGCAGCTATTGCCACCAGCACTACGTTATTTCGTGGTGCGAGACCGTAGTAGGGCCTCGCTATGATCGATAAACTTATTCATTTTTCAATTGCACGCCGTTGGCTGATCATGTTTTTTACGCTCGCCATTAGTGCACTCGGTGTGTGGAATTATCAAAACCTGCCCATCGATGCTGTACCCGATATCACCAATGTACAGGTACAAATTAATACGGGTGCACCCGGTTACTCACCGCTGGAAGTAGAGCAGCGGATTACCTACTTGGTCGAGCTGGCAATCACCGGATTACCTTACGTAGAGAGTACCCGCTCTTTGTCGAGATATGCGCTCTCTCAGGTCACCGTTGTGTTTGAAAAAGGGACGGACATTTACTTTGCCCGCAACTTGATCAATGAACGTTTGCAGCAGGCCAAAAGTGATATGCCCTCGGGCATTGAACCCGTGATGGGGCCAGTAGCGACCGGCCTCGGGGAGATTTTTCACTACGCGGTGCACGCAGACGACGATGCCCGACAGCCAAACGGCGAGAAATATGATGCGACTGCCTTGCGCACCTTGCAAGATTGGGTCATTCGTCCCCAGTTGCGTCTGGTCAATGGTGTGACGGAAATCAACACGATCGGAGGTTTTGAAAAAGAGTTTCACATCACTCCGACCCCTGCGCGACTATTAACCTTCGGCTTAAGCTTTGATGACTTGGTTGAGGCAATAGAAAAAAACAACGCTAATGTTGGTGCGGGTTACATTGAAAAAAATGGTGAGCAATATCTTATTCGCGCACCTGGGCAAGTTGCCGACATTGCTGAACTGGAGAAGATCATCGTCACTCACAAAGACGGTATCCCGATAACAGTAGGAGATATCGCCGACATCAGTTTTGGCAAACAGCTCCGTACCGGCGCGGCAACCCGCGATGGGGAAGAAACCGTACTCGGCACCGCCGTGATGCTGTTGGGCGGTAATAGTCGCAGTGTTTCGGAAGCGGTTTCCGCAAAGCTGGTGGAAATCAATAAAACACTGCCCAAAGGGATCACCGCCGAGCCCGTCTATAACCGAACGGTACTCGTCGATAAAACCATTGCAACCGTACAGAAGAACCTACTTGAAGGTGCCGTACTGGTTGTCGTTGTTTTACTAGTCATGCTCGGCAACGTCCGCGCCGCTTTGCTCACTGCGATGGTCATTCCGCTGTCAATGCTAATGCTCATGACCGGTATGGTACAAGCCAAAGTCAGTGCTAACTTGATGAGCTTGGGAGCGCTCGATTTTGGTCTTATTGTCGACGGCGCAGTGATTATTGTTGAGAACTGCATACTAAGACTGGCTGGTAGGCAGCATCAACTCGGCCGCATACTCAAACTGGATGAACGCTTCCAAACCGTTTTCGCCGCGACACGGGAAGTTTTCACGCCAAGCTTGATCAGCGTTCTGGTGGTGATTTTAGTAAACTTGCCGATCCTCGCTCTCACCGGCGTGGAGGGGAAAATGTTTACGCCCATGGCCATGGCCGTGATCATCGCCTTATTGTCGGCCTTGGTGCTGTCATTAACCTTTGTGCCCGCTGCAGTCGCACTGTTGCTCAGTGGTCATATTGAAGAAAAAGACAACATCATTGTTCGTCAATCAAAACGGGTGTATACCCCAGTTCTGGCGTGGGTACTCAAATTCCGTTTCAGCGTATTAGCCGGCGCGGTACTGCTAATCATCGCTGTTGGTGGATTGACCATAAAAATGGGCACTGAGTTTATTCCAAACCTGGATGAAGGTGATATTGCCATTCAGGCTTTGCGTATTCCCGGCACCAGCCTTACTCAATCCCTCGACATGCAGTTTCGGCTTGAACGCGCTGTACTGGAAATACCGGAAGTAAAAACCTACTTCTCACGCGTCGGTACCGCAGAGGTTGCCAGTGATCCCATGGGGCCAAACATCTCTGATGGCTATGTGATGCTGAAAGATCGTGCAGACTGGCCCGACCCCGACAAGTCTAAAGCCCAACTGCTAGAAGATATCCGGCAAAAACTAACGCTCATCCCCGGTAACGCGTTCGAGATTAGCCAACCGATACAGCTTCGCTTTAATGAACTGATTTCCGGTGTTCGCTCAGACCTAGGCATTAAGATTTACGGCGACGATCTAGATCAGTTATTGAAATCAGGTTCTGAGATTGCAACGGCGCTTAACGGCGTTGAGGGTGCCGAAGGCGTCAAAGTAGAGCAGGTTTCTGGTTTACCTATATTGTCGGTTGAAGCCAATCGGCCGGCACTATACCGCTACGGTCTGAACGTCGCTGATGTCCAAGAGGTATTAGCCGCTGCGACAGGTGGCGAAGAAGCCGGATTAATCTTTGAGGGTGACCAACGGTTTACTATCGTCGTACGGGTGGCGGAGGAAATCCGCAACGACTTGCGAGCGCTAGAACGGTTGCCGATACCACTCCCGCAAGGAGGCTACGTACCACTCAATGAAGTCGCCACGCTCACGCTGGCACCGGGGCCGAATCAAATTTCCCGCGAAAATGGTAAGCGTCGCCTCGTTGTTAGTGCCAACGTACGGGGCCGGGATTTAGGTGGTTTTGTTGCCGATGTGCAAACTCAAATTGAACGAGAGGTGACCTTGCCGCCCGGATATTGGCTGGAATACGGTGGTACGTTTGAGCAACTCCAATCCGCAACGGAGCGGTTAAGCCTCTTAGTACCCGTGACACTTGTCATGATTTTTGCCCTACTCATGATGACCTTTGGTTCTGCGAAAGATGCGGCACTCGTATTCAGCGGTGTGCCACTGGCGCTAACTGGCGGTGTCATTGCGCTTTGGCTGCGTGACATCCCCTTGTCTATCACCGCAGGCGTTGGCTTCATTACGCTATGCGGTGTTTCGGTACTCACCGGCGTAATGATGGTCTCGGCGTTTAGAGATCAGCTGGTGCAGGGTAATGATATCGATCTATCGATCAAAGAAGGCGCGATGTTACGTCTACGGCCGATACTAATGGTCGCGTTGGTAGCCGCGCTCGGATTTCTGCCGATGGCCCTCAACACCAGCACGGGTGCGGAAGTGCAGCGGCCACTCGCGACGGTGGTTATCGGGGGAATCATCTCCTCTACCCTATTAACCCTACTGGTTTTGCCCGGTTTATACCGTATGGCTTACCGCAAACCAAAAAACATCCCTGAGAGTGATGAGAGTCAAATGGCATCTTAATGCTTTACCGTCTGGCCATAAGGCTGTGCATTACTTATGGCCAGACAAATCCACAACCATAAATATCGCTCTACTAATTCATGGAGTACCGTTATGAAACAAATCAAAGCATTTATACACCATGTCAGATCCGCCATTGTAGTTGAAGCATTACGCGATGCCGGCTATAAAAATCTAACCCTGCTAGATGTAAAGGGGACGCTAAAACCACTTAGCGAATCCGAACAATCGTATTCAACAGATGCTGGTGTTGTTATTTCTGAGGTTCGAATCTCACTAGTCTGTGAGGATTCTCAAGTTGATGATGTCACTGGCATTATTCGTACGGCTGGAAGAATTGGCCCACATATCTCCGGCTGGGTTTATGTTAGCCCCATAGAGCAAGCACTGCCTATAGGCGGGCCGGGTAGCTAACAGCGAGATTCGCACCCAAAATCAACTAAATTTTAACTCCGTAGGCAATCATAGGCTTTTCAATCAAAGCCCTGAAAACTGCTTACGGAATTATTCGAGCGGGAAATTATTTGATGTGATTGTCCGGGACGTTATCAGTGATTACCCCTGTGGCCCCAGCGATAAGTTGATTAATTACGTCATTTTTAGCACTAACCCCAGCCTCCAACATAGCTATTTTAACGATTGAAGCCTGTTGTTTGGACTGCAGACCTCCATATTCTTGCCTCAATTTACCGTTTTCTACAGAGTAGGATTCAATTTGTTCTCGGGAGTTGCGTAACTCGATATTTAGTGACTGCTCAGACAATGCTAATGCCTTTACTCTGCTCTCAAGTTCATTTTTCTCGGATGTCAGGAGACTTAGTGCTTTTTGAGCGGCGCCAAGCTCCGAGATAAAGCGTGAATTATCCTTGTTTAGCTGCGTGATATCGGATTGCTTAAGCGACAAAGTTTGATTTAAAACGCGATTTTCTGCGTGTAACTGTTGGACTTGCTGCTCGTGCCTGCGTTGATCTTGGTCGCGCTGCTCCTGAACTGATTGCCGATAGTGTTCAAGGGCCTCACGATTGTGAAGATGCTTTTCCTCCAGCGACTCAATTTGGGTCTGTTTTTCCTTGAGTAATGCTGTCAGTTTTGATTCGGTTTGTTTTGCTTCGGCCGCATTTTCTGCAGAATGAGTCAGTGCGATATCCCTACCTTTTAAATCAGTTTCTAAGCACTCTAACATTTGTAATTGCGAAGCATTTTGTTTGCTCAGTACGTCTAAAGCCTGCTCTGACGCACTATTTTTTGAGAGAAGGTCCTGTAATTGTTGTTCAAATTTATCTGCTTGCTGCTCAACGATAACGTTCGCCTCCTCCCTTAATCCTGCGGCCAAACGTGTAATAAGCTCCTTAATAGGCTTACTGAGTAGCTCAACATCGTCCATTCTGGTGGCGGACTCTTCTTCTAATTCTTTGAGGTATCGATGAATAGTGGACTTAGAACCGGTGTTGCCAAGTGCGATCCGTATCGTATCTATGGAGGGGTTTTGCCCTTTTTTAAGAACTTCTTCCCGCGCTTTTAAGACCAATGCTTTGTTGATTCCACCCCTAGCCATAAATCATCTCCAGTATATTTCGTACCATATTACGTATCATGTATATACATACCATATTATAGCTAGTGCTATTCGCATGATAGTGCTTTGATGACATTAAATAAGGGAGACTTATTTAATGTCATGGCAAAAAAGCGTAATCTTGAGGCTCTTTTCAGTACAGAATCGGCGTTGGCTCAGGTAATCGCGGTGAAGACATGCACGAGTAGGCTGCCACACGCACGACATTTCTCTGGATAAACTGCCACTATATAAGACACCTAATGACTAACCCCACCGACAGATACATCCATGCCGCGACACGCGAAAACACCCGAAAGAGCTACCGCGCAGCAATAGAACACTATGAATCTGTATGGGGTGGCTATCTGCCAGCGACGGCTGATAGCGTCGCGCTCTACCTCGCACACTACGCACCGACTTTAGCTATCAACACCCTAAAACTGCGCTTGTCTGGACTTGCTGCGTGGCATAATGACCAAGGCTTTCCTGATCCAACAAAAGCACCTCACGTCAAAAAAGTGCTCAAAGGAATAGCAGAACTTCATCCACACAGTGAGGCACAGGCCAAGCCTCTGCAACTTAAAGAGCTCCGTACTGTTGTTATGTGGTTCGATAGTAATTTGGAATCCGAAGCATGTTCACGGGCTCACCGTCTTAAATTTGTACGTAACAAGGCTCTGTTCCTCATTGGTTTCTGGCGTGCATTTCGTAGCGATGAGCTAACTCGCATTAGCATCGAGAACGTGACTGTGATGCCAGGAAAAGGACTTGAGATATTTCTTCCGCGAAGCAAAACGGATCGTCGCTCGCTAGGACGACGCGTTCGCGTACCCGCACTGCAGCAGCCTTGCCCCGTTTCGGCCTACCTAGACTGGGTCAACGAAGCGCAGTTACGAGATGGCCCCCTCTTCCAAGGTATCAACCGATGGGGGCATCTCCGCGAAAATGCTCTTCATCCTGCCAGTGTCATTTCGATCATTAAGAAAAGCTGCTCAGGTGCAGGTATTTCTGATTCAAATGACTACAGCAGTCATTCATTGAGGCGTGGATTTGCTACATGGAGCAATACTCAACAGTGGGACATCAAGGCGTTAATGGAATATGTAGGCTGGAAGGATATTAAGACAGCGTTAAAATATATCGAAGCTGATGATCCTTTTTTAAGTCAATACAACAAAAGCCTAAACTTGCCCGATAACCAAATGTAAGGTCTTCAGGGCAGATTCCACTAAACCAGTTTTGATGCCTTCATAGAGTTGATCATTATATCTAGCCCTTCATGGGGGTCTGCACCAATGAGCTGGCAATACTCAATAAACTCTGACAGCTCTATTTTTCTGCGATCCTGCTCCATCTTCCCCAAAACAGAGTGGTGCCGGCCCAGTAATTCTGAAGCCGCACGTAACGATAACCCGCTCTCCTCCCGCTGCTGCTTCAACCAGATGCGCAGGTTTTCGTAGTGAACTGTATAGGGAGATGGCTTCATTGTCTCGATGATAGAGACAATGTAGAATGTCGCGAAATTCGAGACAAGAAAGACGATATACTGCTTCATGAAAAACATACAAATCAAAGATGCACTTCTTCATGTTTTGAAAAACATGTCAGACACACCATTCACCGTTGCTCAGTTGACACAAAAGTATCTCAAGCATCAAGAGACCCAACACAGCTCAAAAAAGGCTGCGCGGCAATATGTCTATCGCAAAATGAAATGCTTGATTGAAAATGACCAATTGATCAAGTTGCCGGACGTTAATGGCTGGCCACGTTACCAGTTAACATCTGAATTTCTAGATGTTTCAGTGGATCATCTTGCTAATGTAAAAATAAAGGACGACGTTAAAACCAATCGACAACCCGCCGTGTCTGCCCATCGACATGTTTCTTCGCTAAAAGAAAAGCTCAGCCGTTATAGAACTGAAATGCTTTGCGCTATTGGCGAATCTGAAGAATACAGCGCGCTTTGCAATGAACACCCTGATCTACGTGAGAGCGCACAAGACTTGTATAACCAGGCTCGTGAACGCAGCGCCACGCTGCTTGGCAAAATGAAAGCGCTTGAAAATATGCTTTCCCAGTATGCAGGGTAGCATCATGCAACTTAGACGATGGCAATACGAAGCAGTCGAAGCTGCTCTAACGAAGTATGAAACGGAGCACCCTCACTTTCTCTGCTTAGCGACACCAGGTGCCGGGAAAACATTCATGGCATCGAGAATCGCCAAAGAATTGATGGATTCAGGGAAAATTGATTTAGTTTTTTGTTTTTCACCCTCAGTCAATGTCGCGACATCATTCCAAGCGTCAATTGAGTCACAATTAAAATGTAAATTGGATGGATTACTTGGGTCAAAGGGTCGATCCCTTACGTATCAGTCAATGCCCAGCCAAGACCTCTCTTTTTGGTCTCTCCTGTCTCAATACAAAACATTGGTTATTTTTGATGAAATACATCACTGCGCTGGCGACAATTTGGACAACGCAAATGTCTGGGGTCAAAAAATCATCCAACATATTCAAGGGGAGGCAGATTATACGCTCGCTCTATCAGGTACGCCTTGGCGCTCAGATAAAGTCCCCATCGCGCTCTCAAGCTATTGTGTAGGTGGAGTTATACAGTGTGATTATAGCTACGGATTAGAGCGAGCAATTCAAGATGGTGTATGTCGGATACCTAAGATCATCGCCGTAGACAATGACGAGATCACATTATTATCAGGTGACGAGAGGGAGCGCTATAGTTCATTTGCAGAACTCCTTAAGCAATCTAAATGCACCTACCAGCAACTTTTAGATAGTTCTGACTTGATTACCTATATGATCAAGATCACTGCAAAGAAAATTAACGAGGTTAGAAAAAGGCAACCTAACTCAGGAGCCTTGGTCGTCGCGGCAACAGTCGATCATGCGATTAAAATCGCCGAGATTATAAAGCGTGATACCGGAGATTCGGCCCGTGTAGTGACGTATTTACACGATGGCGCACAAGATACCATTCGAGATTTTCGAGAAGCGAATGATAAGTGGATCGTTTCTGTAGGCATGATTAGCGAAGGTACCGACATCCCTCGTCTAAAAGTATGCTGCCACCTTACGAGGGTGAAGACAGAATTGTATTTCAGGCAAGTTTTAGGACGTATATTGCGGTCAACGGGTGTTGAGAAAGATGAAGGATTTTTATTCATTCCGGCCGAACCAAATTTAGTAGAATACGCAGAACGAGTTGTTGAAAACATACCCGACGCTAACACCATTGCCATCGAACAGATGACCGGAAGTATCACTACAAGCGATAACTCAATTCAAGTACTGACGCTACCGGAGATAGAGAACGATCCTAAGCCAATTGTAAACGTCAATTTTTCTACCGAGCTATTTCCAGACGATAAAGGGGTTGATCTTTCAGCATTAACTACACCGACGCTTGCTGAAACTTACGACACGTCGGTTGGCCTATTTGGACGATTTAAGCAGGAAATAATAAATTTTGCGATACAAGACATCGCCTTTAATCGTTAAGAAAGTGGGCACCAATACGGCGCCACCGAACACGAACTTAAAGCGGTCGCTTAAGCCTCAGAATTGAATCCTTATCGGTGATACGCAATCTTAGTTTAGAAGAGCCTTCCGGGTATGTCGATGTACGCTCTATTAACGTGACGCATTATGGAAGTATGAAAGTCTTGGTACTGAGCAATTTACATCTAGAATTTGGTCCGCTAACTATCGGCGCGCACAGCGCAGATGTGTAAAGAAAATATGGCCAGTTTGGCCAAACTGGCTCACTATCTTTACACCCTCCTCTATAGTAAAGATTTACACATCACTTATGCAGCCAAGAAACCATGATAAAATAGACCTTTCACTCGCCCACCCTGCTCTCCTTTTGACAAGAATTCTAGGCATACCACGTTTTTACCGACATACTGCTTATAAAGATCGTCAAAGCCAAGCTCTGCAGCCGTCATCAGATCCCAAAACAAAGGCACGGAAAATCCTTTCGTTCGCAGGCAATGTTCAGCTAACGCCTCTGTCGCCTCCAAAACCCCCAAACCTGTCGGAGAGTGCACCGCTAGGGCCTCAATAATTTCATCCGCCAGCGCATCAATAGCAACACCGTCGCGAAACAGCGCACTCATACCAAAGTGCCAAATATCGACCACTTCGAGCTGGACTTGCCCCAAATCAGCTTGCTGCTTTTTCCACCATTTATAGCCGTAGTGATCCATGAGCTCACCACATTCGATCCAAGCTGCGCGATACCACGCATTCCCTTGGCTCATCCAATCGCTATTTACCTTGCTGTTCATGCGGTTCTGCAAATCCAGCATAGTAATAAAAGCCGGACGACGCGTTGAATCAGACACTATTTAACCCACCCATCTAAAATCTGAGTGCACATGATAAACAAGGAGGAGGTATTAAGCAGCGACTATTTACCGCTTTATATATTTGAAGGGAATTCTAGCAAAAGCTATTGCTGAGACAGGTTCTCACCCAATTCGATGAAGTAGTGCAATAAATCTGCACTGACAATTTCGCGGCAATCTTCCCCTAGACGATCACCGATACTATCCGGAATCTGCGCTAGGAAATTTGCACCGTAACTCACTCGACGACTATCTAAACAAAGACTGATTGTCGACTGCGGGCCGTGAACAGAATAATGCTTCGACTCTAAAGGCCTGCTTTTTTGCATATAGCCCATCAAGCACACCACTGCTGTTCGGTGGCGTAAACCAGTGAAAGCTTACGCCCATGGGCAAAATCAATAATCTGCAAAGGCTTGCCCGCTAACAAATGACCCACCGTATTGGAGGGAATTGCGGGTAAACATACAATATTATTAGGTGAGTCCGTGTTCGGAAATAACAGAACGAGATCAACTATATCTGAAGTGCCATCTACACCATGGCCCCTCGAACATAAGCGTATATCAACACTTTGCAGCTGCTCAGGCAAGACACTATCAACTGCAAGATGCTTCACAGTGTCTTTATTGTCAAAACCTAGTAAATAGCTAGCAAGTAGCATCGCGACTCTCATTTCTATCATTGAATGAAAGCCATTATGCGCTTAAGTGGGCATCAAACTATCCGGTAATTTACCTATCAATTCCAAAGACTCACTCCCCTACCAACTATTGGCGAACACCACGGCTGTTGATGGGAATGAGTGTATTATCGCTACTTCGCCAAGGATTAATATCCAAGCCGCCCCGACGGGTGTAGCGCGCATAAATGCTTAAGGATTCCGGCTGACAACACCTACTGATATCACTAAATATTCGCTCAACACAGTGCTCATGAAACTCATCATGCTCACGAAACGATACTATATAGGCCAATAAATTCTCATGATTAATCCTGGCGCCAGTATAGCGAATCTCTACGCTAGCCCAATCTGGCTGCGAAGTCACCGGGCAACGAGATCGCAATAAGTTGCTGTATAGATGCTCACTACATACGACGTCACCATCCAGCGTAAGTAGCTCAGAATTTGGCGTATAGGATGTCGGGGTAATATCAAGCCCATCCAAACATTCACCTATAGGCTCCGATATTGCGTAAGTATCTGCCCAACAATTTGCAGTATAAAGCGTCAACTCAACACCCGCGCCACTCACCGAGCTCAAATCACGTTCAAGCGTTCGCCTTAAGAACGCTAGATCTGTAATCCGCGTTTGATTAAAGGAGTTTAAATACAACTTAAAAGACTTAGATTCGATAATATTTGGACTATCAGCAGCAAACCGAAACTCGGCACACGCAACCACCGGTTTCCCTGATTCATTCAGCCACGACAACTCATAAGCATTCCAAATATCTACACCGGCAAACGGTAGCTGTTTCGCTGTATCAATCCCTAACTCCTGCCGACCCTGTTGTCTTGGAATCGCATGCAAACAGGAAGGGTCATACTGATCGGGATAAGTAACTTTTTCGCCTAAGGGGCCGTGGCCTTGATGATCAACCATAATGATTCTCGCGCCTCATTGACGAAGGCGCGTACCGCTAGACAGCAAATACATACAGTATGCATAGGCCGCAATAGTGAACCCGCCAACCATTAGAAACGCCGTCGTTACGTTTACATCAGACACACCCAGTACGCCATAGCGAAAGGCATTGACGATATAAAGCATAGGATTTAAACGTGACACGCCAGCCCAAAAATCTGGCAATAAATCTATCGAGTAAAATACGCCGCCGAGATAGGTTAAAGGCGTTAAAACAAACACCGGTACAATCGATACATCGTCAAAATTATTCGCAAAGACGGCGTTAATAAAGCCCGCTAGTGAAAACATAATTGAAGTCATTAACACAATCGCAATGGTAACGCCGACATGCTGAATATGGAGACTGGTAAAAAACAGCGACAACAAAGTAACAATTAAACCGACGAGCAAGCCCCGCGCAACTCCGCCGATAACAAAGCCCCACAAAACCGTATTGTTCGACATCGGCGACACTAATATCTCTTCAACAAAACGCTGAAACTTGGCGCCGAAGAATGACGACACCACATTAGAATAAGCGTTTGTAATGACCGACATCATAATCAAACCCGGCACAACAAACTCCATATAAGTGAAGCCACCCATCTGGCCAATACGTGACCCAATCAACGCGCCGAATATCACAAAATACAGTGACATGGTGATTGCGGGAGGCAGTAAGGTTTGCATCCAAATCCGCAAAAACCGGCGGATCTCTTTGCGGACAATGGTGTAAAAGGCCACCCACTGTTCAGCTAATGTCATTCGAAACTCCATCTATTCAGCGCCAGTTATCGTCGGCGGAATCAAAACCACAACGCCAGATTTACTTTGCGTTCAGCAAACCCACAAACAGCTCTTCCAAGCGATTCGCTTTATTACGCATACTACTAATCACTAAGCCTTGCTTGTTTAATGCAGCGAAAACCTCGTTCAGCGAACTGCCTTTTTTAAGCACTAGCTCAAACATATGCTCGTCGATATAACGCGTATCAAAACCTTCCACCACCAAATCCGGAGTGATCACCTCTGGGGTATCTAAAATAAACACCTCTTTTTGAAGCTGTCGCAGCAAAGCCTTCATGCTAGTGTTTTCTACGATATTACCGCCATCTATAATAGCGATATGGCGGCATAAGCTCTCCGCCTCTTCTAGATAATGGGTAGTTAGAATAATGGTAGTTCCGCTTCGATTAATCTCTGTCAGGAACTCCCACATAGATCGCCGCAATTCAATATCGACGCCCGCCGTTGGCTCATCCAGAATCAAGAGCCGGGGTTCGTGAATAAGGGCACGAGCAATCATCAAGCGTCGTTTCATACCACCGGACAACATCCGCGAGGCTACATCGCGCTTATCCCAAAGCCCCAACTTTTTAAGATATTTTTCGGCCCGCTCGCCGGCGACTGCCCTATTCAAGCCGTAATAACCAGCTTGATTCACAACGATATCCCAAACAGTCTCAAAATTAGAGAAGTTGAATTCTTGAGGAACAACGCCAATTTCACGCTTTGCTGCGGCTAAATCTGTTTGGATGGAATGACCAAACACATGAACATCACCCGCAGTCTTTTTAACCAATGACGAAACAATACCGATAGTCGTCGACTTACCCGCACCATTTGGTCCGAGCAGGGCAAAAAAATCACCCTCAGTTACCTCAAGATCAATGCCTTTTAAAGCCTCAAAGCCATTATCGTAGACTTTACGCAATCCTTTAATCTGCAGGGCAATTGCCATAGTATCTGCCTAAATTTTAGCTGCTTAAGTGTATGAAACCAATTTGGTCGCTTAACCCACATAGATTTATGAGGCTAACCTAACAATCACGGTGAAGCGCCGCCCACAAACGTAAACAAGGCTCGTCCGTGTAGAATATAATTAACTGAATTTGCTAATCGACTGACGAGAACAACTGCTGTTAGCCGCTCATTTTGCCACGCCCACGCAGTGGAATACACTAAAGTCTTAAATCTACAAGAAATGGAGTTACAGTGACGACACGCCTAGAATACTACCGCCACCTAAATGACGCACTCAGCGAGCTATGTACGAAGGTAGTTACCCAGCACCCGAATCACAGCGAAGAAAGTAACAATGAATTGCTTGAGTTATTCGCCCAGCTAGACGATTGCTTCGTCAGTAATGACGATTACGCACTCTTTGGACAGCAGATCATTAATCGTATAGTCAGCCACTACCCTGACATCACTCCGCAGGTACACCGCGACTTACTGTGGTTTTTTGGTGGAGATTGTCTACACTTTTTAGGAGACGAAGAAATACAAAAGTACCAAGAGTTAGAGGAGCGCTACTACGAATTAAATAAGGCGGACGAAAACGTCAGTTACCGCAATCTACGCGCACAAGTCTTTAATATGCATTGAGCGACCTTGTGTCGCTTAAAACATAATGAACACCAACGATTAAATTACCGGCGAAAAAAAAGCGAAGCAGACGCTTCGCTTTTTAGAATTTGGAGCGGGAAAGGAGGCTCGAACTCCCGACCTCAACCTTGGCAAGGTTGCGCTCTACCAACTGAGCTATTCCCGCAAATTCCGAAATTTTGTTAATCACAAAATATCCGCACAGCCTTGATAAAAAACACTTTTCTGCTTCCACCTTCAAGACGGGGCGCATGATAAAAAGTTTTCTTCAAACTGTCAACACCGCCGTGGCAGGCAATTTATCTGACAGCATTCTACGCGCTGTAGCGTAGAAATTGGCGTCCCCTAGGGGACTCGAACCCCTGTTACTGCCGTGAAAGGGCAGTGTCCTAGGCCACTAGACGAAGGGGACGCCGCGAGCCTTTCAGGGCAATATTGCTGTCCCTGAAAGAGGGCGCAATTCTAGTGTGACTCCCCCACCCCGTCAAGGCCAATTTAACACTAAATCAAGGATAAATAACAAAAAAAAAGAGAAGCATCTCTGCTTCTCTTTTAACGCTGCCGATATCATCACCAGCGCGAAATAATGGCGTCCCCTAGGGGACTCGAACCCCTGTTACTGCCGTGAAAGGGCAGTGTCCTAGGCCACTAGACGAAGGGGACGCCGCAAACCTTCCAGACTCCGAGTCACTTGACGTCTGAAAGTGGCGCGAATTCTAGAAACCTTAGCGCCCGCCGTCAAGTCGCTTTTTACAATTTGCGCTAAAAAAACAAAAAAACCTCAGAAATCGACTACTTAGCAATCAAATTGGCCACATTTCAATCAGCCTGATCATCAAGCCGTAAAGATAACGAGTTAATACAGTAACGCAATCCCGTCGGCTCTGGCCCATCTGGGAATACATGACCCAGATGCGCTTCGCAGCGCGCGCACACAACTTCTTCACGAATCATGCCATGGCTCGAATCACGATTAACCCCGACAACCTCGTCAGCAACCGGCTGATAAAAACTTGGCCAGCCCGACCCAGAGTCATATTTAGTATCAGAAGCAAATAATGCGAGCCCACAACAGCGGCAAACATAACTACCGCTCGTTTTTTCGTCATAGTACTCACCGGTAAATGCCCGCTCAGTGCCCTTCTGGCGACACACATAAAACTCCTCATCACTTAGCAGTTCCCGCCATTCTTGTTCAGATTTCACTACTTTTTCCACGAATAACTCTCCACCTGTTTACCTTCAAAGCCGTATACTTAGCTGCTAGGCTATTTACGCGCTATATACCACAGTAGTTTATACCGCATTAAATAGCACACAAGACGAATTACGCAGGGAGTCAGCCTACGCTGGTCACCTGATCACTAAAAATCCGGTACTTACCGGCTAAGAAGGCGGGAAATGAGCCACCATTTAAAATCGAAAAAATTAAACAACGTCTGCTACGAAATACGTGGGCCCGTGCTGCAACGCGCGAATGAATTAGAAGAAGAAGGCCACCGTATTCTTAAACTGAATATTGGTAACCCTGCACCTTTCGGTTTTAACGCCCCTGACGAAATCATCCAAGATGTCATTCGCATGCTTCCCGATAGCGAAGGCTATAGCGATTCGAAGGGACTTTACAGTGCGCGCAAAGCGATCATGCAAGAATGCCAAAAGATCGGCATTCCAGGTGTCGGCGTCAATGATATTTATCTCGGCAACGGTGCCAGTGAACTAATTAGCATGGCAACCCAAGCACTGCTTAATCAAGGTGACGAGGTACTTATCCCTGCCCCCGATTACCCTCTGTGGACTGCAGTAGTATCATTATCAGGCGCGACCCCCGTTCATTATCTCTGTGACGAAGATAATGGCTGGCAGCCGTCTATCGACGACATTGTGAACAAAATCACGCCAAACACCAAAGCCATTGTCATCATCAACCCAAACAACCCTACCGGCGCGGTATACAGCCGAGAAATGTTAGAGCAGCTTGTTGCCATTGCGGAAGCACACAACCTTGTGGTGTTCGCCGACGAAATTTACAGCAAAATCCTATTTGATGACGCCGTTCATATCCCTATCGGTAGCCTAAAGGCTGATATTCTGTGCTTAACCTTTAATGGCTTATCTAAGGCCTACCGACTTGCAGGCTTCCGTAGCGGCTGGCTTATTGTTTCTGGTGCAAAAGATCGGGCAACAGACTATATCGAAGGCCTAAACATTCTTTCGTCTATGCGACTCTGCGCCAACGTACCTGCTCAGCACGCCATTCAAACGGCACTGGGCGGTTACCAAAGCATAAACGAACTTATTTTGCCTGGCGGGCGACTATTAGAGCAGCGCGATCTGGCTCATAAGATGTTGAATGAAATCCCCGGCGTAAGCTGTACCAAGCCGGCAGGTGCTATATACATGTTTCCGCGCTTAGATCCGGAAATATACCCAGTAAAAGATGACGAACAACTGGTACTAGACCTGCTGAATCAGGAGAAAATTCTGCTGGTGCAAGGCAGCGGTTTTAACTGGCATGAACCCGATCATCTTAGAATCGTATTTTTGCCGAACAAAATCGACCTCGCTGATGCAATAGAGCGCTTTGCGAGATTCTTAGCCTCTTACCGCAAGCAGCTTGCCCTTAAAAAACCTGCCTAAACCTTCTAGAGGCTCGCAGCCGCACCGACTGCAAGCCTCTCGCCCCGTCAAAGCCGATAATGCAGCACCTTCAATGCAGCATCTGAGCTTGCCTCAGGAAAATCCTCTCGTCCCGCAATCCTCGATACAAACGTAGCGTTTGGGCAATACTCACCCATCACCTCTTCTAAGAACCTCTGACCTAGATATGGCGCATTTAAGCACACGAGAATATCGCCACCCTCTGGAAGCAAATCGGGAAATTGCCGAACCAGCTTTTTATAATCATTTATCGCGTCGAAGCTGCCAAGCTGCCGCGATGGAGGATCACAGATAAGAATATCAAAGGGGCCGAGCTTCTTGAGTCGCCCCCACGATTTAAGAATATTGTGACTAAGAAAGCGCAGCTCAGATGCCCTCACAACGGGATTAAGCCTGTGATTCTCTCGCCCCTCAGACAGGGCTGGCTTACTCATGTCGATATTAAGAATTGACGCCGCGCCAGCCTGCTCCGCAGCAACTGAAAACGCACAAGTATAAGAGAACAAATTCAATACACGCTGACCTTCTGCACGCTGAGCAAGCCATGCCCGCGCCGGCTGCATATCCATGAAGTAACCAATATTTTGTTTATGGCTTAAATCTAGCTTAAATCTATAAGCACCCTCATTCGCGTAATGCATAAGAGGAATATCTCCCCACAAACAATATGTTGAGGGGGTATTCTCATATCGTTTCTGAACTATGGCAGACGTACACTCATTAGCAAATCGAGCCTGAAGCTCAACACAAAACTGCGCCCAAAAATTCGGCTCTGGCTCTCGGTAAAGCACGATCCACAACAGCGGTTCAAAATAATCTACGGTGAAAAATTCGAAGTCTGGATAACATTGCCCACGACCATGAAACAGACGTTGTGCGCCCCTATCCACCGACAACTGCCAATCAGAAAAATGCGTTACTTTATCGAACTCGCTAAAATCAATCACCGGACGCACTCACTCGATACATAATGACATCGCGGTAACCGGTAACAAGGGAGATATAGCCCTGCCACTCCACATCGAGCGCAAGGTCATTACTGTCTACTAGCAGTGGTCGCCCATCGAGGCCACTAATTTTGGTTTTGGTCGCAATAACAATGAAATTTTCGCGCCCAATAGCGCGAATCAATGCTGGCGTTAATTGCTGATTTCCTCTTCCAAGAATATGCCCCTGGCCACCAATGGCGGTGATAACTGCTTTTACGGGGCCGGCGTGATCGGTAACTAAAGTTGCCAGTTGATCTGCGCTTAAATCACTCGCTATCAGCTTATTATTCAAAACTGCATCAAAACCCAACAAGGTATTCCCTACACCGAGCTGAATCATAATGGCGGCCGTTGTACTCCCTGGACCAACGATGTATAGGGTTTCCGGCTCCATACCCTCGATAATATGATCCGCAATATCCGCCAGAACCAGCTCCTCTTGCTCACGGCCGCCCGATTTAACATGCTGCAGAAAGCCGCCAATGCTTGGCACCAACAGCTCACCAAAATATTTTGATCGCACCACGCCCGCTCTGAATGCCTCTTCATCAATATCGCGGACTTCGCCTTCGCCAAGCTCAACCAAGCCACCGGAAATCAGTGCTAACACTATATCGGCTGCGCTTTCAGGGCTTACCGCATACACTCCCGAATGCATTTTCACACCTGCGGGCACACCTAAACAGGGAACACTTACCCCGATGGCACTGCATATATCCCGCGCTGTGCCATCACCCCCAACAAACAGTAGCAAATCAACACCGGCTGCTGACAAGGCCAATGCCGCGCTTTGGGTATCGCTACTTGTAGTTTGACACGCAGAATCAGGGCAACCGACCGACACAAAGGGCAGCCCCACCACCTCTCTAGCCCCTGCATTTTGCGCGGACATATCGCCTTCAAATCCAAACACAGTGACCTTGGTCGCTACTTTTTCAGATATTTTCGCCAAACACCGCAGGGCGCGGGTGCCGGCTCGGCCGCGATCGCTATCACGAACCACGCTTACATCAAGGCCATCGCTACCCTTCATGGCCAAGGGGCCACCTAGCCCCGCAACTGGATTAACAATTAATCCTAGTTTAAACATAAGCACCCTTACTTAAATTAAAGGCAACACCCTGACTCTGACACTCAAATCGCTTAACGACCACTTTGCAGCGCCTTAAGAATCGCCGAAAATTTAGGCTTTGTGCTTGTTAATGAACTATAGGCCAGCTCGCGGCGAACAGGATAGTTCTTACGCAACAAATCAAACTCTTGCCCCCTTGCATTGCAGTCTATAATTCCACGAAAACGCTTGTCGTCCTCCATCACATCGTATACGGATGCAACGACACTCCTGACAAAATGAGCCTCATTAGCGCCATCACACAGTATTTCCGCGCTATCAGCCATCGAGGAAAGAACAGCAAAAGGTAATAAATTGACACCGAGGAATTCAGCCAATTCCGATGCAACCATCTTCAAACCCGTTAATTTCCCGTCGGCACTATATCCCGCGATATGGGGGGTAGCGATGTGACAACGCGATGCGAGATTAACTGAAAAACTAGGCTCGCTCTCCCAAACATCAAGTACTAATTTGATATCTGGGCGCTGCTCACACAAGGACAGCAACACCTCCGTGGCAACAGCCTCGCCCCTCCCCGCATTTAAAAATACAGCATTAGCAGGCATGCCCCTTAAGCGATCAAGCCCAAGCATATGATAACTAGGATATTCTCCGTCTCGGGTCAGCGGTGTATGCAAGCACACTAAACTGCTGCTCATCACCGTATCTAAGGTAGATAAGCCTTCTATTGCTTGGTCAAGCAAAGGGTCATAGGCCTTCCAATTGATGCCTAAGGCACTTAAACGCTGTCCCAATCGCCGCCCGACATTACCATAGCCAATAATGCCAACACGCTCACCGCCTAATAAACGCTCAAGCAAATTGTCGCAACTGCAAATAGCGCTGATCACATAATCAACCACCGACTCCGTATTGGAGCCTGGTGCATTGCAGGTCTTTATTTCATTTGCGGCTAAATATTTGAGGTCAAGATGATCCGTGCCAATGGTAGTTGAACCAACAAAACGAACAGCGGTTCCAGCCAGCAATGCCGCATTGACCTTGGTGACCGAACGTACAATAAGTACTTCTGCCCCCCCAATATCAGCCCTGCTTAATTGCCTGCCGCTGATTTGTTGAACATCGCCAAATTGTGAAAAACAAGCAACTGCAGCCGGAATATTCTCGTCCACTAAAATTCTCAATACTACGTGACCCCTCGCTAAAAATCTAACAATCTAGATTAACTATTATAGCTAGCATATTGATTTAAAAATAAATTAAATGATCAAGAGTGTAGCGCATTGGATCTTCTGCCTCTGGCAAAACGTAGTAACTTTGCAAGGCCCGCCAGAAGATTGCTGCCCTAGGCGGTAAGCCGTTCGCCAGATAGCATTGAGCAACCTGCCATACCACAAGTTGAAATGGAAACGGATCAATGGGATCGCCATTCAAATTATCTATACTAACTTGAAATTGACGTCCCGCCGCCACGCTAAAGAGCCACTCTAGGGCCTGTGGCCGCGCCTCGACAGATTCAAAAACACGCTGCTGAGCCATGCTGCGCCCGTCAGGTTCGTACCAATAGCCATAATCAAGTTGTTGCCGTCGACGCTCACCAGCGATGCACCAGTGGGATACCTCGTGCAAAGCGCTTGCTGCGTAATCCGAACGGAAAATTATCTGATGGTAGTCCGCAGAGGACTCCGCCGGCAGGTAAAGCGACTCCTCGCCCCCACCCACCAATCGGGTTCGCATCGACTCAGCAAAACAGGACTCAAATATCGAACACAGAATGTCAGCCTCCGCTGGCACTGGCTTTTTACACTGTAGAGCCTCATGCATTACGCAACAGCCCGCGCTCACCCAATAAGGGCTCAGCTAACACACTCTCCTGAGTCGCCAGCATGCTGAGGTATTGAGCAGAGAGAAAATCACGCCCCGCGAGTAAATGATCTAAATAAGTGCTTTCAGGTAATAAGTTGCTATTAATAAACGCCGGATTAGCGATATAAATCCACGTTGTGCGTGGCCCCGATTGCGCCTGAACAATAAATCGTTCGCGACTATAGCGAACCGGTGTGCCTTCAAAATGATCCATCAAACTCAAATCATTTACATTCTTTAGTGTGTAAAGAACCCCTTCAACATGACTTTTGCAGCAGGGTTGAATATTGGCATACGCAACCGTCGGCTTGCAGTGCGACTGCTTATTAAATACCAGCCGAAAGCTAGGCAGCGTCGCCGCCTCGGCGCTAACAAATTCTAAGCCCCGGGCTCGCATCCGAGCTGGATTCATATTGGAGCCATAGGCAAAATAGCAGGAAGTCATTATCAAACACTTGGCAAATTGCTAAACAGAGAGTAATTTTAACAGAAAGGGACATCGCCGCGACCGAGTTTATAGTGGCTCGGGTTTCAAATAAGATTTTCCCTGAAAGATTTTGTCCTAGCCACAAGCTTGCAAAATCCGCTGGCATGTGCCGCCCGCTACGTGAGGAATGATCTATGGCTCCACGTAACAACGGTAATAAGCCTTCGTCCGCGAAGATAATCCCCTTTCCTCTGCGTTCCACACGCACAGAGCAACATCGAATTCTTAGAGTGTCGCCAGAATACGATGGTCTTTGTTTGCTATACGCTCACCACGCGCTAAGCCGCGATAAATTGTATGCGGTAAAAATACTGGGCTGGGCGCGACTCGCCAACGGACAAACGGTTGCGATATTGCCCTGGTTAAACGCGATCTCGCGTTGCATAGACTTAAACGACCCCGAGTCGGGGCAAAGCCAGGGGTATTACGATCCCCGCAGCGGTAGCCATTTTAGTGAAACACCGCCGCACCATCTCGCCGCACTAGATGCGATGAGCCACTATTCGAGCACCACCGCAGTAATTCAGGAAATCCCCGACCTTATCGGCAGTCATGCGGCCCTCTTGGGAGACAATCAGCAGTTTTTATTAGAACCCGTAATTAGCTGGCGACTGCACAAGGACGGCAGGCTTGAGGCGCAGGTTGCAGATTTAAGTCTTGCCCAGCATTCACCCATTCTCGCCGGCGATGAGTGCCTATACCCAGTTCAACAGGAAGCCAATTTCCGGTATTTCTTTCAATATCATATTGCCAACCAAATCAAAGCCGGCGGCCAAATTGCAACGCGGGCCCTAAGTCAGCTCTTAACATGAAGGCCCGATTTAATCAGGCCTTCTTAAGATAGTAGTGATATTCCCCAGAAGCTTCCTCCTGAGCCATTAATTCATGGCCTAGAAAAGCGCAAAACTTGGGAATATCACGGGTCGTCGCAGGATCGGTAGCCACAACCTTAAGAACGTCGCCCGATGAAATATCCCGTATTTTATTGTGCAACATCATTACCGGTTCGGGACAAAACAGCCCGCAGGTATCTAGAATGTGATCAGCCTCAATTGCCAAACTTAAACTCCAAATTTGTACACGTATGCCCGAGTCTGGCCCGAGCATCTACCACCGTATTAGTCTTTTGCTACAACCGTCCAGCTCTCAGTATCTGGACTAAACACAATGCTCGCTTTTTTACTTTCTAGGGCGCGGCGAAGCTGACTGATTTTTACCTCAAGGCTCACCTCACTTTCACCATAGTCAGTGCCATCACGGGTGACTAACTCTTCTAACATACCCTGAAAGGCTTCTGGGCTTAATTTTTGCCAAGGAATTTCTACATATTCACTCATGTACGGGCTTACCAAACTTAAGGGTCATACGGTCACTTTCACCAATAGCCAGATACTTCTCCCGATCCTTATCACCCAAACGCAAACTTGGCGGTAAGGTCCACACCCCTTTCGGGTGGTGGTGATTATCTTTGCTATTGGCATTGATTTCACTACTGTCGAGCAATAAAAATCCAGCGGATTCAGCAAGAGCGATTACCTGTTTTTCTGAGACATATCCGCTGCTAACCATCACTTCCAAGGAGGCGTCCGCGTCAGCACGGTGCTCAACCACCCCCAAAATACCGCCAGGTTTTAAGGCTTTAAACGCCGCAGCAAACACATCTTCAGCCACGCCGGCTTTTAACCAATTATGGACATTGCGAAACGTTAGCACCTTATCCGCCGTGCCCGCCGGCGCGATCTCTGAATATTTGGGTGGCTGCAGTGTCGTCAGCTCGACCTTGCCATAAACAGCGGGGGCTGCAGCGAGCTTAGCTTCAAAGCTCGCACGAGCCTTGCTGTAAAATGCCACATCGCTGTCATTAGCAAATTGCGCGGTATATAACTTGCCACAATCACTCACAATAGGCGCCAGCACTTCGGTGTACCAACCGCCACCGCCAGGCCATAACTCAACGACAGTGTCGCAGGGCTGAACGCCAAAGAAAATTAAGGTTTGCAGTGGGTTTCTATATTGATCGCGGCTGCGGTTTTGTTCACTGCGATGTTCTGCATCCAACACTTCGGCCCACTTCAAATCTGTTACTGCGGGAGCAGAATTCGCGGCCCCGCAAAACAGAAAGAAAATCAAAACCGGTACAGTAGCTAACTTCATTTTTATCCCCTTTTGGCTTTTGCCACTGATCATACGGATTGTTCCGTCAAAAAAGTGCGTACATGTTCGACTTTTTCCAACATAGTTTGTTCTCGGTCAGTGCGAGTGCCAATTTTCAGCTGAGTAGACAGCCTTGGCACACCCATTTCGTGTAAGCGTGCATGACAGCGCTTAATCGACTCCATGACGATCTCCCACTCCCCCTCAATATTAGTACCGTAAGCATGTAATTGATGCGCCAAGCCCATATCCGCAATGATCAATTGGCACTCCGCTATATAGGGCGTCAAAGAGGCGCCAACATTCAAGGGCGTAATACAAAAATCCACAATCACTTTCATGTTGTGCTCCTAAGTCTGTCTGCCGCCATACAGTCGTAGTATGCTAATACCATAATCTAACACTACCAACGTAGAATAAGGACGACACCGTGAACAACTCTCTTGTCTTTACCTTTTTGGGGCTGGATCGTCCCGGGCTAGTTGAACGGTTGGCTGACGTAGTCGCAGACCATCAAGGAAACTGGCTAGAAAGCCGCATGACCCAGCTAGCAGGCCAGTTTGCCGGAATTGCTCGGGTCACCGTTCCTGAAAGTAAAGTCGATGAACTCAGCCATGCCCTCTTGAGCCTCAATATTGAAGGCTTAACTATAAATATCCAGGCTGGGCAGGCCACATCAGTGGCCAGCAAGCCCAAAATCTGTAAATTACATATTCTTGGTAACGACCGCCCAGGTATCGTTCGCGAGGTCAGCCGAGCCCTAAAACAGCAGCAAATCAATGTCGTAGAGATGAGCTCCAATATTACCAGTGCAGCGATGAGTGGCGATGCCTTATTTGAGGCGCATGTTAGCGCGGAAATACCTCTTGGCTGCGATGTTGACGAACTTGAGGACAGTTTAGACACCATCGCAGAGCAACTCAGCATCGATATTGTTTTGAGTTAAACCTTAATTGTTTATCCGCGGATTTTATGAATAGTAAAGACCAGCGCTGCCGCGAGCAGCGCCAAAAAGCCCACGCCCAATACGCAAAGTAAAAAATACTCAGCAATCTCCCGCCAGGGTACGTCAAAGCTCCACACCGCAGAGCATACCAACATCACTGTTGCTAACACCGCTAATACCGGTGTTCGATAGTGCTTATATGCCTTTATATACTGATTTACCACGTAGCTTTACCGCCTAATCCTGCATTAATATACGTTTACTGTATTCACCCTAAGGTATCTTCCCGCACCCACTCACAGCGCAGACGCCCGCCACCCTGCCCCGGCACATGGCATTCATCCTCCGCCTGCCACACAAATGTATGGGTGCCGTTATAAGCAGTTTGTAAATGCACGGTTGCCGTTACCCAATACATTTTATGTAGCATATTTTCAAAGTGTTTAATCCATTCATCCCACTCATGCTCAATGGCCTTGTAGGAACTACCAAAGTGGATCACGTCGGTTTGGCAATCGCCGAAATCTATTGCGGGACGCGGTGCCGAAAACATTTCGCGACACAGCAAAGGCCAATCTTCCGACGCGGGTAGTGATGCCGTTACGAGTTGATTATTGTCGCGTCGCTCCGCAACATCTGCCTTACTACGCGCAAACAACATATCTGTAATACAACCATAAACTACCGATTCCTGTGCCATAGCCAGCCCTAAATTATTATGTCTACGGGAGTCTACAAAAGCTGTCTGTTATCAGCCAGTCATTATTTCCCACGCTCAACTAGGCCTTGCTAGCACTATCTGATGGTAAATGGAGATATCGCCATGCAATCAAAAACGCGGCGGCCGCTGCAACAGCCGCTGCGACAAAACATAACACACCGCTAAAATCCCAAGCCCAGCCACTTAAGACAGCCCCTACTGCGCCACCCAAGCCAAAACTTAAGCCGCTATACAAAGCCATGCCCTGGCCATGGTGACCGGTAAAATATTGCCTAATAAATTCTATTCCAGCAGCGTGATAACTCCCAAAACTTGCCGCATGTAAACACTGTGCGATAAAAAGCACCCAAGGGTATTCAACGAAATACGCAATAAGCAACCAGCGTAGGCAAGATAGCGCTAGGCTCCACAACACAATATTTCTTAGACTGTAAGCTGCTAAAACACGGTGCATGCCAATAAACAGCAGCACTTCCGCAATAACGCCCAACGACCAGTACACACCGATGGCAGACTTGGAATAAGACTGCGCCTCAAGATAAATACTGAAAAAAGTGTAGTACGGGCCATGTGATAGTTGTAAAAAAAAACTGACCGCAAAAAAAGCGATTACCGCAGGATGCCGCAGAATTGAACCTAAGGATTGGCGATTCTGTTTATTCGTCACAGCACCGTCCTTTTCTGCCACTAGCAAGCTCGCCAGCCATATTCCCGTAAGCAACGCAGTTATTAAGTAAAGCAAATGCACTATAGGATGATGATCTAGCCACCAACCCACGCCGAGCACTGCTGCAATAAACCCTATTGAGCCCCACACCCGAATACGACTATAACGCCCGTAACGACCTGCCAAATGCGACAAGGTCAACACGTCAAATTGGGCTAACACCGCATTCCAAAAGAAGCTATACGTGACAACAACCGCCGCAAGCCACCAGAAATCTGAGCGCAAATATACGCCACAGAAGGCGACCACCGCAGAAAAAGCCCCATAGCGAATAATGCGACTGCGATAGCCGTAGGTGTCTGCCAACCAGCCCCACAAGTTTGGCGCAACAATCTTCGTCGCCATAACGAGGGCCGACAGAATACCAATTTCTTCAGAACTGAAATTTAGGGATTTTAAATACAGGGCCCAATAAGGTACCCAGGTTCCTAGTAGCGCAAAATAGCAAAAATAGAAACCTGATAAGCGCCAATACGGCACCGCAGCCGCCATATTGAATTAAGACGTGGCGGCGGGAATGACTGGGGTGCTGGAACGCACATTGGCATTTTGCCCGCGATTCCTCAGCAAGTGATCCATTAATACAATGGCAACCATCGCCTCAGCAATCGGAACAGCGCGAATCCCTACACAGGGATCATGGCGACCAGTGGTAATCACCTCAACAGGATTACCGTCAAGGTCGACGGTTTTACCAGGCACCAAAATACTCGAGGTTGGCTTTAAGGCAAGGTGCGCAACCAAATCTTGGCCGCTAGAAATACCACCAAGAATACCGCCGGCATTATTCGAGGTAAAACCCTCAGGGGTTAATTCATCGCGATGGGTACTGCCAAGCGCATCAACACAATCAAATCCTGCACCAATTTCGACACCCTTTACTGCATTTATTCCCATTAGGGCATGGGCGATGTCGGCATCTAAACGGTCAAAAACCGGCTCCCCCAAACCCACGGGCATACCGCTGGCCACAACAGTTAATTTAGCACCGACAGAGTCACCCGATTTACGCAGCTTTTGCATATACTCTTCCATGCTTGGAATTTTGCTGGCGTCTGGGCAAAAGAATGGATTGGTTTCAACCACCGCCCAATCCACATTTTCAATCGCAATGGGACCGAGCTGAGACAAATATCCGCGCACCTCAATACCGCAGTGTGCCCGCAAATATTTCTTCGCAACCGCACCGGCAGCAACCCGCATTGCAGTCTCTCGCGCCGAAGAACGCCCACCACCACGATAGTCGCGTGAACCGTATTTTTGCTGATAGGTATAATCGGCATGCATAGGACGAAAACGGTCTTTGATTTTGCCGTAATCTTTTGAACGTTGATCAGTATTCTCAATTATCAGGCCTATAGAGGTGCCGGTGGTTTTCCCCTCAAATACGCCTGACATGATTTTAACCACGTCGTCCTCGCGGCGCTGGGTGGTGTAACGCGAGGTGCCAGGTTTGCGGCGATCTAAATCAATCTGTAAATCTTCCTCACAAATGTCTATTCCCGGTGGGCAACCATCAATAATGGCACCTAGGGCGAGTCCGTGACTCTCACCGAAAGTAGTGACTGTAAACAATTTACCGATGCTATTACCTGACATGAGGTTTCCTGAATCTACTTTAATTAAGGCCGATCTGACGGCGGATTATACGGCAAACGTGGAATACAGTCAGACACTCACAAAAAACTGTCTACATACTCAAGCAATTGCTCGCGGGTCATCACAAACACGCCGTGACCACCCCGCTCAAACTCTAACCACATAAAGGGAACCATCGGGAAGGCCTCGTCTAAAGCGACGCAGCTATTCCCAACTTCCACCACCAATATGCCATTGGGATTTAAGTAGTCAGCCGCATGCCGTAAAATTTGGCGGGTAATATCTAAACCATCGGGCCCTGAGGCCAAACCAAGCGCGGGTTCACGATGGTATTCTTCGGGCATATCGGCCAAATCTTCCGCGTCAACATAGGGTGGATTACTAACAATAAGGTCGTAACGCTCCCCCGCCAACCACTCAAACACATCAGATTGTACGGCCCTAACACGCTCAGACAGATCGTGGCGGGCAATATTAATGTCAGCAACATTGATAGCATCCAGCGAAATATCAGCTAAATCTACCGCGGCGTCCTCAAATTGATAGGCGCAGGCAATGCCGATACAGCCGCTACCCGTACACAGATCGAGAATTCGCTGGGGATAGCTACCACCCAGCCAGGGTTCAAAGCCTTGGCCTATTAACTCCGCGATTGGTGAGCGTGGCACCAATACCCGCTCGTCCACATAAAAAGACAGACCTGCAAACCACGCCTCGCGGGTTAAATAAGCAGCCGGCAGGCGCTCATTAATGCGACGCTCCAAAAGCGATAATATCGACTCGCGCTCCGCCTTGGTTAATCGGGCGTCGAGTAAATCATCGGCAAAATCGAAGGGCAAATTAAGAACATGGCTAATCAACACCCGCGCTTCGTCATAGGCGTTATCTGTGCCGTGGCCGAAGAACAAGCCAGCGCGGCCAAATTCGCTTATCCCCCAGCGCAGGTAATCGCGAAGGCTAAAAAGCTCGTTACTGATATCTTGAGTTTGGCTCACAGTGTCATCCACATTTTCAAAGACGCAATTTTACACGACTTGATCCATTAATCTCACCCTCAACGTATGCACAGATGAAATTGCAATTTCTTAATATTCATCGGGTAGAAGATCGTTTGGAATGTAACCTTGGGTTTGCTACCATTCCCCACCCAAATAGCGCACGAAGGATAAACAGTGGAAAAGGCGTTTGCAGACATTATTAAAAAAATCGGCGAAGATCCGACCAGAGACGGCCTATTAGACACCCCAGCCCGCGCAGCAAAAGCGTTTGAGTTTTTAACAGAAGGCTATCGCCGCAATGTTAAAGATGTTGTTAACGACGCGCTGTTTGACTCCGATTGCAACGAAATGGTTGTGGTATCCGACATCGAACTATACTCGCTGTGCGAACACCACCTGCTCCCCTTTATTGGTAAATGCCACGTCGCTTATATCCCTCAAGGAAAAGTGCTTGGACTCTCCAAAGTCGCTCGCATTGTAGATTTATATGCGCGTCGCCTTCAGATTCAAGAAGGTCTCACCACGCAAATCGCAAACACCATGATGGAAGTAACCGGCGCAGAGGGCGTGGGCGTTATTATTGAAGCAAGACATATGTGCATGATGATGCGCGGTGTTGAAAAGCAAAACTCAGTTATGCGTACCAGCGCAATGCTCGGTGCTTTCAAAGATAACCAAGCAACCCGAACCGAGTTTTTGTCACTTATTAGTATGTAATCTCTTGCTCCCATAAAACACTTTATGGGAGCGAATCCAAACCCCTGTTTACCCGTCAGTCCGGCTTAAAAATCCATTAATCCATTCAGCAATTTGTGTAGCTTGCGTTTCCATATGGCAGTGATGCTGACCCTCGATTTCTCTAATCTCAAAACTATTGCTTATATTAATATCTAATGTGGGCAGCCACTGCCCCAAGCCCTGCTTCGCGGAAACCAGCATCGCAGGGGCAGTAATTGCATCGACTGTCGCCTGTAGTTGCTGAAGGCTCAACTTTACCGGCGATGCCAATTTCAATCGTTTGTCACTGCGCCAGTAAAAACGACCATCTTCGGCCTGATATAAACCCCGTTCCACAATTAACGCCGCCGCTTCGGCAAGCATGGGGGTCGCTTTGCAGCGAGCCGCGACGGCAGCATCAAATGTGGCGTGACCTTTATCACCACCAATAGTGGGGGTACTCGTAAAATCCCTAAGATATTGCCCCATTTGAACAGGGAAGTTCTCTGAAATTTCGGGTTGCGGAATTAAGCCATCTAAACACACCAAATGGCTTACTCGCTGGGGAAGCGCACCGCTGAGTAAGGTGGCGATATTGGCGCCACGGGAATGACCTAATAAGGCAAATTCCTGCCAACCCATTTGATCAGCCACAGAAACAATGCTGCGTAAATCATCCCAAATCGCGTAGTTTCCAGATACAGGCTTATGATCACTTAAACCGTGCCCGGGCAGATCCATCGCTAATATCTGCAAATTGGGAAGTTGCGCTGCGATACGATCAAAGCTCGCGGCATTGTCTAGCCAACCGTGCAGCGCAATAACAGGAAGTCCTGAATCATCACCCCAAAGCTTTGCTGCGAGGCGTAAACCGTCAACAACAAAAGTTTTTACGGTGGCTAGGTGCGTACTCATCGACCGTTATGATCGTAATTGGGGTAATGACGAAGCCACTCTAACGTCCCGCAACCTTGGGAAAATACTTCGGCACTGACTAAAGCCATGCTAGCGGGCTGCATTCCCCAATAGCTCTTGTTGTCGCCATCATGCCAGTGTGCAATGACGTTGCTGAGCAAGGGATTATGGGACACCAGCAGCAGTCGCTCACCCCGAAATGTGGCGAGCATAGTTTCTAATTCAGACTGTGGTGTGTCGGGAGTTAAGGACGATTTCAGGCGCGGCCGCAGCTGCCAGTCTCGGTTTAAAATCGCAGCGGTCTGCACCGCACGCCGATAGGGGCTAACCCATAATTCATCAGGCTTCCATCCGCTTGCGCTGATCCAGTCCGCGGCTACGTTTACCTCTTGTTGACCTACTTCGGTTAGCTCTCGCTCGATATCTGTTTTGGTATCCCAAGATGCAGAGCCGTGCCGTATTAACAAAATTTCCATAACACCTATTACATTACTTAATGATGAACTCTACATCGCGATTCTGCTCGGCACACATCATTGTGCCGATAACTTCACTCACCTGACGACCATTATAAATAATATCGTAAAGGCCATTTACCAAGGGCATGTAAATATCTAAGGCTTCAGACTGCTCCTTCATCAGTCGCAAGGTATTTACACCTTCAGCAACTTGGCCAAGACTGGCAACCACCTCGTTTAAGTCCCGCCCCTGCCCTAATTCGTAACCAACACGATAATTGCGGCTCAATGGTGATGTGCAGGTAACGAACAAATCACCCACGCCGGCCAAACCCATAAAAGTAAGTGGATCTGCGCCTTTTATCACCGCGTAGCGACTCATCTCTGCCAAACTACGCGTTACCAGCATACTGATGGTATTGTGGCCGCAACCCATTGCTGCCGCCATACCCGCCGTGATGGCGTAGACGTTTTTTAATGCGCCCGCTAACTCAACGCCGTACATATCATTACCCGCGTATACTCTAAAATACGAGCACTGCAGTACTTCTTGGATTGTCGCATTGACCTCAGGATCTTCGCTGGCGATGACTGTGCCGGTGATCATTCTAGCCGCTAATTCTTTGGCCAAATTTGGGCCACTCATGACACCTAGGCGAACTTGAGGAAGCTCCTCTCGCAGAACCTCGCTCATTAACTTATTGCTTTCAAACTCAATACCTTTAGTGGTACTGACCAATATGGTGCCGGACGCTAAGTGATCCGCTAATTGCCGCGCCACCTCACGGCTTGATTTGCTCGGTATAGAAAAAAACACCGCATCGCAATTAGCGACCGTTTCTTGCAAATTACTGCTAGCCCGCAGCGAAGGATTGAGTTTTATGCCGGGGAGATATACTTCGTTAGTATGTAATTCATTTACCTCTTGAACACGCTCTGCGGTTCTCATCCATTGGCAGGTATCATGCCCGTTGTCAGCCATAATATTTGCGATCGCAGTACCAAAGCTGCCACCACCTATAATCGCAACCTTATATCGTTTTCCCATATTCAGCCTAACCCCTATCTTATTTATCGTGAGTTTATCACTGCTGCACAGGACTAAAACAAAAAAGGCGGCTTTCGCCGCCTTTTACTTCAATTTTATGCGCTTAATTCCAAAAGCAGCTTATTCAACTTGTGAACATAACTTGCTGGATCTTCAAGTTGTGCCCCCTCAGCTAAATGGGCTTGATCAAAAAGAACATCGACCAGATCAGCAAAGCGATCCTCATCGGCTTCCTTATCTAGCTTAAGAACTAATGGGTGCTGCGGATTCAGCTCAAAAATAGGCTTGCTAGGTGGCAACGCCTGCCCTGCTGCCTCCATCATCCGGCGCATTTGCGCCCCCATATCGTCTTCAGTAACAACTAAACAGGCTGGCGACTCAGTCAAACGGCCAGTTACCCGCACTTTTTCGACTTTTTCAGCTAATACGGTGTTTACTCGCTCAACTAGGTCTTTATGTTCTTCAGCCAATACTTCTTGGGCTTTTTTCTCAGCTTCATCTTCAAGATCACCAAGATCCAAGTCTCCACGACCCACATCCAAGAAAGACTTGCCATCAAAGTCAGCAAGGTGGTTCATCAACCAATCGTCAACGCGCTCAGACAGCAGCAGCACTTCGATACCTTTCTTGCGGAACACTTCAAGATGAGGACTATTAGAAGCCGTTTTATGGCTTTCGCCAGCCACATAATAAATTTTATTCTGCCCTTCTTTCATCCGCGCCACGTAATCTTCTAGCGAATGAGTCTGCTCAGCCTTATTGTCATGGGTAGTTGCAAACCGAAGCAGCTTAGCGATTTTTTCTTTATTGCTGAAATCTTCAGCGGGCCCTTCTTTCATCACCTGACCGAAGGCTTTCCAGAACTGCTGATACTTTTCAACATCGCTTTTCGCAAGCTTGCTCAGCATATCTAACACACGCTTTGTCAATGCACTCTTCATGGCATCAACGGCGGGGTCTTGCTGCAAAATTTCGCGTGAGACGTTTAACGACAAATCGTTTGAATCGATAACACCCTTAACGAAACGCAGGTACAACGGTAGGAATTGCTCAGCATCGTCCATAATAAAGGTACGCTGAACATATAATTTAAGGCCACGTGCCGCATCGCGATTCCATAAATCCATCGGCGCTTGGCCAGGCAAGTACAAAAGACTGGTGTACTCTAGCTTCCCTTCGACTTTATTGTGGCTCCAATGCAAAGCTGGGCTGAAGTCATGGCTAACGTGCTTGTAGAATGTCTGATATTCCTCATCCGTCACTTCGCTACGCGAGCGTGTCCACAGAGCGGTCGCACTGTTAACCGCTTCAAATGTTGGCTCAGCTTGCTCTTCGCCCTCTTTCGGAGCCGGCGGGGTATTTAGCATTTGAACGGGAATACTGATGTGATCAGAGTATTTTTTGATAATGGAGCGAACACGCCAGTCATCAGCAAACTCAGTGTCGTCTGGGCGCAGATGGAGGACAACAGTTGTACCACGATCGACCTTCTCACAAGACTCAATAGAGAAATCGGCTTCGCCGGTGGACTCCCAATGCACAGCATCTGTCGCCGTTAAGCCAGCGCGGCGAGTGAATACCTCAACCCGCTCAGCCACAATAAAGGCCGAGTAGAAACCAACACCAAATTGACCAATCAACTGTGAATCTTTTTTACCATCACCACTGAGATTTTTCAAAAACTCTGCGGTACCAGAGCGAGCTATGGTGCCCAGATTATTAACCACTTCCTCGCGTGACATACCAATACCATTGTCGCTAAGAGTCAAGGTATTGGCATCTTTATCGAGGGTGATGCGAATGTGTAAATCAGGATCATTTTCGTAAAGTGATCCATCCGCTAGTGCTTCGTAACGAAGTTTATCAGCGGCATCCGAGGCGTTTGAAACCAGCTCTCTAAGAAAAATTTCTTTATTGCTATACATTGAGTGAATCATTAACTGCAGCATTTGCTTCGCTTCAGTTTGAAAACCCAGAGTTTCTTTTTCTGCTGTCGACATTGTTGCTACCTTCCTTCAAAAAATTAAGTGTGGCCACAGCGCACTGCGGTCAGTGCTTAGAAGATGGGGTCACCACGTAATTTTTCAAGGCCAGCATTAGGGATTATCTGGTAACACCCGCGCCAATATGGCTTGAACATCCGCGCACTCGGGCAAACAACCGTATATCGCCTGCCCCCCACTCAAGCGTGAGCGAATAAATGCTTCTGCAATAGCGCTTGGCGCCGACTCAATCAGCAGCGAGGCTTGCATCGTTAAAGCCAGCTGCTCAATTAAATAACGGGCACGAAACTCAAGGTTACTGGTTTTTGCAAAAGTCTCCTTAAGACTATTCACCGCATTATCTAGCAATACATTGCGCCCAGCAGTTTTAACCAGCTCCACAAACCAACGATCTAATACCGCCGGCGCTTTCTGCAATGCCCGCAATACGTCTAGGGCCTGAATATTGCCCGAGCCTTCCCAAATCGCATTGATCGGTGCTTCGCGATAGAGCCTTGGCATAATACAATTTTCAATGACGCCGTTTCCGCCCAAACACTCCATTGCCTCATAGGCGTGTGCGGGGGTGCGCTTGCAAATCCAAAACTTACCGACAGCGGTGCCTAGGCGCATCAACAATTGCTCAGCGGGGTCGTCGTCATTATCTAAAGCCTTCGCCATGCGCATAGTCAGCGCAAGCGAGCCTTCTACCTCAAGCTGCAAATCTGCCAGTACATTTTGCATTAGTGCTTGGTCGATTAATCGTGCGCCGAAGGACGAGCGCTGGCGCGCATGATTGACCGCCTGCACAACAGCTTGGCGTTGCCCCGCTGTTGAACCGACCATACAGTCGAAACGCGTTAATGCCACCATCTCGATAATAGCGGCCACACCACGCCCTTCTTCACCTAC
The DNA here is from genome assembly GCF_902705855.1 of Zhongshania aliphaticivorans. GTDB lineage: Bacteria > Pseudomonadota > Gammaproteobacteria > Pseudomonadales > Spongiibacteraceae > Spongiibacter > Spongiibacter aliphaticivorans_B. The sequence continues at coordinate 88,839 of NZ_CACSIJ010000001.1, forward strand.
CATCCAGCCTTGAGCTTGACGCAACTCTAGCTCTGAGGATGCATTGGACACATTACCCATTTTATTTTTTAGCCGTTGCACGTACAGACCATTCTTTTGCCCATCCTCTCGCCAACGCGGTACCAAAAAGCAACTCAAACCACCAGGGGCCTGCGCCAGCATTAAAAAGGCATCACACATTGGTGCCGACAAAAACCATTTATGGCCATTAATTGTGTAAAGCGCGCCATTACCAGAGTCATTCAGCGGCTCTGCGACGGTGGTATTTGCGCGCACATCTGAGCCACCCTGCTTTTCCGTCATCCCCATTCCGATGGTGACCGCAGCCTTCTCAAAATAAGGCACATTCTCTGGCTGATACGCCGTGTTTAAAATTTTAGGTAGCCAGATTTCCGCCAAACGTGGGCTCAATTTGATCGTCGGCACCGAGGCAAACGTCATTGTTAGCGGGCAACCATGACCAGCATCAATTTGAGACTGCATATAACTCAGCGCAGCTCGCTTAAGATGGGCATTCTTCACATTTGGCTGCCACGGCCCTGAATGGATACCTTCGGTCAGCGCCATATTCATTAATTGATGATAGGCGGGATGAAATTTAACTAGGTCTACACGGTGGCCAAAGCGGTCGTGACTCTCAAACTGGGGTTTGTGTTCATTGGCGTCAAAACCCCATTGAATTACGTCGGCGCGGCCGCAGCGCTCACCGTAGGCAATGAGTTGCGCGGTATCATTCACATCATAGTGGCTAAGCACTTCTTGTAGTACGTAGTCACTAGCGTACACATTGTAATTTTCCAAGGCAGAGGATTGATTAAATACCTGATGGGTTTCTGCACTAAAATGCAACTCGGAACTAGCTTGATCAACAGACATAAAGCCCACCTTAATATGTTTCGACTACGGTTTAACGGTCACACCAATTGCTCTCAAACAAAAATCGCGTAAAGCAGCCGTTGTTATTTCATTACAGCCCAGGTGATCTAGCGGCCCCAATAAGCTTTCTGCCATTGCACCCACCAGTGCCGCGGCAGACAGCGACGGTATTTGCTCCTGCAATACGCCACTTTCTACGCCTTCAACAATCAAGGCCTCAAACAACGCAGAATAGGTTCTTCGGTATTGTAAGCGCGCGACATCAACCGCCGGATCAACCGGCTCGGCTATGAGTGCCCATGCCAGCTTAGGGGCTGCGAATGCCCGCTGCGCAAAAGTTTCTGCCGCCGCCGCTAAGCGCGCCGCAACCGAATCATCAAGCGATAACGCGGCCTTAACCGCCTCAACCTCCCGAATGGTTGCACGACGAAACACCTCGGTACTCAATTCATCTTTATTACTAAAATAGCGATACACCGTCCCGACGCCGACCCCAGCTGCGGACGCAACCGCCTGTATCGTGAGTGCTGCAAAGCCACCCTCTCTCACCAATGATTCCGCTGCGTGAAGCAGGCCCGACTTTTGTGCAAGCTTACGCTGGGTAACCATCGGGGTTTCGCGATATGCCATAGGGACTCCGTCTTGATCAAACAAGTGAATCATGATTCACTTGTTTGATCAAGATTTAAAATGGTTCAAAACAACCGCCACCAAAACGCAAAAAGGCGGCCGAAGCCGCCTTTTTTAACAACGCTATGCGAACTTACCAGCCGGTAATTTCTTTCAAAGCTTTGCCAATATCCGCCAATGAGCGAACTGTTTTAACGCCTGCGTCTTGCAGGGCGGCAAACTTCTCATCAGCAGTACCTTTACCGCCAGAGATGATTGCGCCAGCGTGACCCATACGCTTACCAGCAGGTGCAGTTACACCAGCAATGTAAGATACAACAGGCTTAGTTACGTTTGCTTTGATATAAGCAGCTGCTTCTTCTTCAGCAGAACCGCCGATCTCACCGATCATAACAATCGCTTCGGTCGCTGGATCTTTCTCGAACAAAGCGAGAATATCGATGAAGTTAGAGCCTGGGATCGGATCACCACCGATACCAACACAGGTAGACTGGCCAAAACCGTAGTCAGTAGTCTGCTTAACCGCTTCATACGTCAGGGTACCTGAACGCGACACGATGCCGACTTTACCTGGCAAATGAATGTGGCCAGGCATAATGCCGATCTTGCATTCACCTGGGGTGATAACACCTGGGCAGTTAGGTCCGATTAGGCGAACGCCCATCTCGTCACACTTAACTTTACACTCAAGCATATCCATTACTGGAATGTGCTCAGTGATGCATACGATCAGCTTAATACCAGAAGTAGCTGCTTCAAGGATAGAATCCTTACAGAACGCTGCCGGTACATAAATAACTGATGCGTCTGCGCCAGTTGCCTCAACAGCTTCTTTAACAGTATTAAATACTGGAAGACCAAGGTGCTCAGTGCCGCCTTTACCTGGCGTTACACCGCCAACCATTTGCGTACCGTAAGCAATCGCTTGCTCAGAGTGGAAAGTACCCTGACCACCAGTGAAACCTTGACAGATTACCTTGGTGTTTTTGTCGATAAGAATAGACATTATTTGCCCCCTGCTGCTTTAACAGCTTGCTCAGCCGCGTCAGTTAGACTGGTTGCCGCGATGATATCGAGGCCAGAATCAGACAGCAGTTTAGAACCCAGCTCTGCATTGTTACCTTCTAAACGAACCACAACCGGTACGGTTACGCCCACTTCTTTGACTGCACCGATAATACCTTCGGCAATCAGGTCACAACGTACGATACCACCGAAGATGTTAACCAATACCGCTTTAACATTAGTGTCTTCAAGGATAATTTTGAAGGCTTCAGTAACACGCTCTTTAGTTGCACCACCACCTACGTCGAGGAAGTTAGCAGGGAAACCGCCGTGCAGAGAAACAATGTCCATGGTACCCATGGCCAAACCAGCGCCGTTTACCATGCAACCAATGTTACCGGTTAGAGCAACATAGTTAAGATCCCATTCTGCCGCACGCGCTTCGCGCTCATCTTCCTGAGAAGGATCATGCATTGCCTTCAATTCAGGGTGACGATACATCGCGTTAGCATCAACAACTAACTTGGCATCTAAGCAGTGAAGATTGCCTTCGCTGGTAATAACCAATGGGTTGATTTCCATCAGGGCTAAATCTTTGTCTTGGAACAATTGCGCCAAACCCAAGAAAATCTTAACGAATTGTTTTACCTGAGTAGGGTTTAAACCCAACTGGAAAGCCAACTCGCGGCCTTGGTATGGCTGTGCGCCAGTCATCGGATCGATAATTGCCTTGAGAATCTTCTCTGGAGTCTCTTCTGCAACTTTCTCAATCTCTACGCCACCTTCGGTAGACGCCATGAAAACGATGCGACGTGAAGAACGGTCGACAACTGCACCTAAATACAGCTCTTGATCGATATCAGTACACGATTCAACCAAGATCTTCGAAACCGGCTGACCATTTTCATCAGTCTGATAGGTCACTAGGTTTTTACCTAGCCACTTTTCAGCAAATGCTTTGATCTCATCTTTGCTGCTAACCAGCTTAACGCCGCCAGCTTTGCCTCGGCCACCAGCGTGAACTTGGGCTTTAACAACCCATTTGTCGCCGCCAATTTTATCAGCTGCAGCTGCAGCTTCTTCCGGGGTATCACAGGCATATCCTGTAGAAACAGGTAGCCCGTATTCGGCAAACAACTGCTTGCCCTGGTACTCGTGAAGGTTCATGTTGGAATTACCATCTCGGTCTGTGGAAGTGTTAAGCGAGTTAGATCCTGTCAGTGACTTGGCCCGCTCCCTCTGCACATTGCAGTAACAACGCGAAATCGGGATGCGTATTTTCCCGAATTTCGCGCACTACCGCAAATCTATTTACGCTTCTTGCGATTTGGCATGTGGATAGCCTGTCCATTCACCGCTAATGCGGCCTCATGCACAGCCTCGGAAAGCGTTGGGTGACCAAATACAGTCAAACCAATGTCTTCCGCCGACGAACCAAATTCCATAGCGATAACAACTTGTTGCACTAGATCCGCCGCACTGGCGCCAATAATGTGGCAGCCAAGAATACGGTCTGTGTCTTCATGGGCGATCATTTTAACCATGCCGACTGAATCATTAGCAGCTACCGCACGGCCGATTGCCGCAAACGGAAAAGTACCCACTTTGTATGGAATACCGTCTGCTTTAAGCTGCTCTTCTGTTTTACCCACACCAGCAATTTCTGGATGGGTGTAAATAACAGAGGGAATACAGTCATAATTCATCGTAATTTTGTGGCCGGCAATGCGCTCAGCTACCATCACACCCTCTTCTGAACCCTTATGGGCTAGCATCGGGCCGCGAACAATATCACCGACCGCAAAAATACCTGCGGCGTCAGTTTCACAGTAATCGTTAACAAAGATAAATCCGCGCTCATCAAGATTCACGCCGCAATCTGGCGCAAGCAATCCGCTGCTCATTGGCTTGCGACCAACGCAAACAATTAACTTATCAAAGGTTTCGGTTTTCTCTTCATCGTTATGCGAGTAACTGACCTCAACCTTGCCTTTAGCGGTTTTAGTGCCAGTCACACGGGCACCCAAGCGGATATCTAGGCCTTGCTTCTTAAACACTTTCGCCGCTTCTTTGGCTATTTGTCCGTCAACCGCCGGCAAAAAAGTATCTAGTGCTTCTAGCACAACAACATCACTACCTAAGCGCGACCAAACACTGCCAAGCTCTAAACCGATAACACCTGCACCGATAACACCTAATTTGCCAGGAACACTTTGAAACTCTAGGGCACCGGTTGAATCCACGATTATATCTTGGTCAACAGGCGCGGGTGGGATAGCGACCGGAACGGAACCCGCTGCAATAATAATATTCTCGGCTTCAAGTATGCTAGTACTGCCATCAGCCGCAGTAACTTCAACTTTTTTACCCGCCAGAACTTTACCTGCACCCTCTACTGAGGTGACCCCGTTTGCTTGAAACAAGCCGCCGATGCCGCCAATCATTTGGGCAACAACCGCGTCTTTACGCTTGATCATTGCAGGTACATCCATTGTTACATCACCAGTACCAATACCGTGCACTGCGAAATTATCTTTCGCTTCATGGTATTTATAGCTGCTATCCAACAAGGCTTTAGAGGGAATACAACCAACATTCAAACATGTGCCACCCAAGGCCAATTTGTCGCTTTTGTTGCGGGCTTTTTCTACGCAGGCAGTTTTCAAACCAAGTTGCGCAGCACGAATTGCTGCAACATAACCCGCTGGGCCAGAACCAATTACTACCACATCAAATTTCGACATATTCACTTCCCGTTCTTTAGTTTGGGCTTAGCTGCCAAGCAATCCGCCACAGCTAAATGACGCTGATGCCGCAAGGTTCGGCACCAGTCATTTTCGTCAACTAAGTTTTAGATTTCGAGCAATATCCGCGCAGGATCTTCAATCAAGTCTTTAATTGCGACCAAAAATTGAACTGCGTCTTTACCGTCAACTAGGCGGTGATCGTAGGACAGCGCCAAGTACATCATTGGTAAAATAACGACTTCACCATTAACCGCCATAGGACGATCTTGGATTTTGTGCATACCCAAAATAGCAGTTTGTGGTGGGTTGAGAATAGGCGTAGACAGCAATGAGCCAAACACACCACCATTGGTAATAGTAAAGGTGCCGCCGGTCATATCTTCCATGCTTAGTTTGCCGTCTTTAGCACGCAAACCGTATTCACGGATCTTCTCTTCAATTTTCGCCATGCTCATATTTTCAGCATCACGGAGCACTGGCACAACCAAGCCTTTCTCGGTTGATACCGCTACACCCACATCTTGAAAACCGTGATACACGACGTCATCGCCATCAATAGACGCGTTTACTGCCGGGAAGCGCTTCAATGATTCGCAGGCGGCTTTCACGAAAAAGCCCATAAAACCTAAGCGCGTGCCATTGTGTGATTTTTCAAACAAATCTTTATATTGATTGCGTAAATCCATCACTGGTTTCATGTTGACTTCGTTGAAGGTCGTCAACATTGCAGTAGTGTGAGTTGCCTCAAGAAGACGCTCGGCGATACGCTTGCGTAAACGTGTCATTGGTACGCGTTTTTCAACTCGCTCACCGGCGGGAACATCAACCGCTGGCGCGGGGGCTGCTGCTGGTTTTGCAGCTGGTGCAGCTACAGGCTTATAGCTTGCAACGTCTTCTTTGGTAATAACGCCGCCCTTGCCCGTACCAGTAACAGCAGCCGCATCAATGCCTTTTTCATCTAGCATTTTGCGTGCTGCTGGGCTAATTTTTAGGTCTGCGGTAGCAGCAGGCGCTGCCGCTGCTGGCTGAGCAGACTCAGCAGGAGCACTGGCCGCCGCGCCCTCTTCAAACGTGGCGATAAGCTCATCGCTAAGAACCGTATCGCCCTCACCTTTAATGATTTCTTTTAATACGCCGTCAGCTGGTGCAACAACCTCTAACACCACCTTATCCGTTTCGATGTCTACCAATGGCTCATCGCGGGAAACCGCTTCGCCGACTTTTTTATGCCATGTAGCAATAGAACCGTCCGCGACTGATTCCGGAAATGTTGGTGCTTTAATTTCAGTGCTCATCACTCTTCCTGTCAATTAATATCGCTGTACGAGACAGTCTTTATAAGTTGATTAAAACCTTACAGTTTTAATGCCTGTTTAATAAACTTCTCTTGCTGCTCAAGGTGTAACGCCATGTAACCAGCCGCAGGTGATGCGGAAGGCTCACGCCCTACATAACCGAGCAATAGATTCTTTTCAGGTTTAAAGCTGCGTATTACGCGGGTCATACGATGGCGGCTATTATACCAAGCCCCTTGGTTACGAGGCTCTTCCTGACACCAAACCACTTTCTTAAGGTTAGGATAACCAGCAATAGCGTTCCGTAAATCCTCATAGGGAAAAGGATAGACCTGCTCAAGGCGAACGATCGCGACTGAGTCTTTACCATGTTCACGTCGAGCTGCGCGCAGGTCGTAATACACTTTACCGCTACACAGAATCATGCGCGTGACTTTTGACTTATCGATGTCATCAGTCTCATCAATCACATTCTGGAATTGACCTTCGGTTAATTCTTCTAGGGTCGATACCGCCTCTTTATGACGCAGCAAGCTCTTTGGAGACATCACTATCAAGGGGCGACGTAAAGGACGAATCGCCTGACGGCGCAACATGTGATAAACCTGCGCGGGCGTAGACGGAACGCACACTTGAATATTGTGCTCAGCACACAACTGCAAGAAACGTTCTAGTTTCGCCGACGAATGCTCTGGCCCCTGCCCTTCATAACCGTGTGGCAGCAGCATGGTTAAACCACACAGACGACCCCACTTTAATTCACCACTACTAATGAACTGGTCGATAACAACCTGCGCACCGTTGGCAAAGTCACCGAACTGCGCTTCCCAAATAACCAGTGAATCTGGCTGAGTGGTTGAATAACCGTACTCAAAGGCGAGCACCGCTTCTTCTGACAGAAGAGAGTCGAAAATAGCAAATGCTGGCTGATCTGCAGACATGTTCTGTAATGGGATATAACGGCGCGCGTCTGACTGGCTGTGCAAAACCGCATGGCGATGCGAGAACGTACCGCGACCAACATCCTGCCCCGTTAAACGTACTTTATGTCCCTGCTTAAGCAGTGAACCATACGCCAGAACCTCGGCAAAACCCCAGTTAATTGGCATTGCGCCTGCGGCCATTTTACGACGATCTTCGTAAATTTTGGCGACTTGACGCTGTACCACAATGCCTTCTGGAATGGCATTAACTAGCTCTGCGGTTTCTTTTAGCAATTTTGGATCGATGGTCGTGTCGCCCGCCACATCCCAAGCGTGGCCAAGATACGGTGCCCAATCAACAAATAGCTCTTTGTTTGGCTCCATGACCAAACTTTTTGCTACGTGCTCACCGTTATCGAGCGCCTGACGGTAATCGTCAGCCATCTTGTCAGCCAGCTCTTTGCTTACAACGCCTTCTTCAAGCAGCTTATTAACATAGAGTTCGCGAGTCGTCTTTTGCTTACTGATTTTGTTGTACATCAATGGCTGAGTGCCTGAGGGCTCATCAGCTTCATTGTGACCACGACGGCGATAGCAGATTAAATCGACAACCACATCTTTCTTAAATTCTTGACGGAAATCGGCAGCCAACTGACTAACAAACAACACCGCCTCAGGGTCGTCACCATTAACATGAAAAATGGGCGCCTGAACCATTTTAGCAACGTCGGTACAGTACTCTGTTGAACGTGCATCTTCCTGCAAGCTTGTTGTAAAGCCCACTTGGTTATTGATAACGATATGAACGGTACCGCCGGTTTTATAGGCGCGGGTTTGAGACATTTGAAATGTCTCCATAACTACACCCTGACCTGCAAATGCCGCGTCGCCGTGCAATACAATAGGAACAACCTTGTCACCGATAGGGTCGTTACGACGATCCTGTCTTGCGCGAACTGAGCCTTCAACCACAGGAGACACAATTTCCAAATGCGATGGGTTAAAGGCCAAAGCCAAATGCACTTCACCGCCTGGCGTCATCACATTTGAAGAAAAACCTTGGTGGTACTTAACGTCAGCAGAACCTTGGTACTTAACCTTGCCTTCAAACTCATCAAACAACTCAGCAGGGTTTTTGCCTAAAATATTGACTAATAAATTGAGGCGTCCACGGTGAGCCATACCAATGACCATTTCTTTGGCACCGTATGAGCCCGCACGCTGAATGATGGCATCCATCATTGGAATTAAGCTTTCGCCGCCTTCAAGGCCAAAACGTTTGGTACCGGGATATTTTGAACCCAGCGATTTTTCCAAACCTTCGGCAGCCGTTAAGCGCTCAAGCAAATGTGTACGAATATCAAGACCATACTGAGGTTGCGAACGAACACTTTCCATTCGCTGCTGAATCCATGTGCGTTCACGCGTATCGACAATGTGCATGAACTCAGCACCGACTGAGCGGCAATAAGTTGAACGCAATGCATCATAAATATCGCGCAAGGAAGCTTGATCTTTGCCAATATACAAGCTGCCAGTTTGGAAAGTTGTATCAAAATCCGCTTCGCTCAACTGGTGGTATTGCAATTCAAGATCAGGAACGCGTGACCGCTGCCACAAACCTAAAGGGTCTAGTTCTGCTTCTTGATGACCACGTTGACGATAGGCACTGACCAGTTGAATAACTCTGACCTGCTTGCGCTCGTGAACACTAATGTCGTTATTGACAGGGCCACTGTAGCGAATCGGCGTTTTTGCTAATTGCGCAAAATGTTCGCGAACCGGAGAGTGAGGGATATCATGCGTCGCATTTTCACTGACGCGGGGTAATTGCTGAAAATAGTCCCGCCATTCGTCAGAAACAGCGTTTGGATCTGTGAGGTAGGCCTCATACAACTCTTCTACGTAAGTTGCATTGCCGCCAGATATATGTGAGCTTTTCCATAGAAGCTCCATCGAATTTTTCTGCATTCCTGTCCACCTAAAAATAAGGGAAGTGGCAGTCTGAATGATTAATGCCCGATAAGGCTCTTCTCATCCTGTGTAGCCCAGCAGCATTCAGTGTACGCCGCAGAACCGACTCGCACCACAGGGAACGTCCCTTCCCTCGTATACGCTTTCACGCCCATATAGTGCCGGTAAGCACCGAGTGTATTTTATTTGGCGCCGCTCGTAAGCGGCACCAGAGGACTAACTTTACGCAGAGTTTTATTACCCAGCCTGAGCTGAGGGAATACTTAAGTTGCTCTGCTTAGCAACATATTCCGGATATGACCAATTGCCTTTGTTGGGTTTAAACCCTTAGGGCAAACATTGACGCAGTTTTGAATACCGTGGCAACGGAAAACACTAAACGGATCATCAAGATCACTTAAACGCTCTTCAGTTGCGGTGTCACGGCTATCCGCCAAAAAGCGATAAGCCTGCAACAAGCCACTTGGACCAATAAAGCGATCAGGGTTCCACCAAAACGAAGGACAAGCCGTTGAGCAGCACGCACAAAGAATACACTCGTACAAACCATCCAACTTCTCACGCTCTTCGGGAGACTGCAAACGCTCAATAGCGGGCGCAGGCGTGTCGTTTTGCAAGAACGGCTTAATCTTTTCATACTGCTTGTAGAAAAGACTCATGTCGATAACAAGATCACGAATAACTGGCAAGCCTGGCAGCGGGCGCAATACTAATTTATTGCCGCCTTTGCCATTTTTAAGTGCTTCCGAAATGGGTGTAATACACGCCAGACCATTTTTACCGTTAATGTTCATACCATCAGAGCCACATACACCCTCACGACAAGAACGACGGTAAGCTAGCGATGGATCACTGCCTTTTAACAACTCGAGAACATCCAATACCATCAGGTCTTTGCCACCGGTATCGAGTTCAACTTCTTGCATGTACGGCTCCTGATCAGTTTCAGGATTGTAACGATAGAGACTAACTTTCAACATATTCGTTTTCTCCTGAATCAGTACGTACGAATTTTTGGTGCAAACGCTTCACGTGTTTTAGGCGTGAAGTTTACCGCCCGCTTACCGACACGTTTTTCGCTAGGGAAGTACACAGAATGGCACAACCAATTTTCGTCGTCGCGATCAGTGAAATCTTCACGAGCGTGAGCGCCGCGGCTTTCGGTGCGCGCTTCTGCAGCGATTGCAGTTGCTTCGGCTACTTCAAACAAGTTGTGCAATTCAAGTGCTTCAATACGTGCAGTATTGTAGGCATTGCTCTTGTCTTCCAAGTGCGCATTGTCGATACGCACACGCAGTTCTGCCAATTTCTTAATACCTTCCTGCATAAAGTCACCGCGACGGAATACGCCAAAGTGATTTTGCATAATGGTTTGCAACTCTGTACGCAGTGCCGAAACACTCTCACCGCCAGTAGTATTGTTAATCTTGTTCAAGCGGCTCATTGCACGTTCGATATCTGCCTCAGAAGCGTCACGCATCTCAATGCCTTCGCGAAGACTCTTCTCGATATACAGACCAGCTGAACGACCAAACACCACCAAATCTAGCAGTGAGTTACCACCTAAACGGTTAGCACCATGAACTGATACACAAGCGACCTCACCACAGGCAAACAAACCAGGAATAACCGTATCGTTGCCTTCTGCATCAACAGTCAATGCCTGACCGTTAACGTTGGTGGGAATACCACCCATCATGTAGTGACAGGTCGGTACAACTGGCACAGGTTCTTTTACTGGGTCAGCGTGGGCAAAGGTACGAGACAATTCACAGATACCTGGCAGACGGCTCTCGAGAACTTCTTCACCAAGGTGATCCAGCTTTAGGTAAACGTGATCACCGTTTGGACCACAACCCCGGCCTTCAAGAATTTCTAGCGTCATTGAACGAGCAACAACGTCACGGCCCGCCAAATCTTTAGCATTCGGCGCATAACGCTCCATGAAGCGCTCGCCGTCTTTATTGACGAGGTAACCACCCTCACCGCGACAACCTTCAGTAACAAGCACACCCGCGCCGGCTATACCGGTTGGGTGGAACTGCCACATTTCAATATCTTGCACTGGGAAACCAGCTCGCAATGCCATACCAACACCGTCACCAGTATTAATGTGAGCATTAGTAGTAGAGGCATAAATACGGCCTGCACCACCGGTTGCGAATACAGTCGCTTTCGATTTAACGTAAACCACTTCACCGGTTTCGATACAAATAGCAATAACACCAACCACTTCGCCGTCTTCGTTTTTAACGAGGTCTGTGGCATACCATTCGTTAAAGAATACGGTATTGTTTTTTAGGTTGCCTTGGTAAAGCGTGTGTAGCAGCGCGTGACCAGTACGGTCGGCAGCAGCACAGGTACGAGCAGCCTGACCGCCCTCACCGAAGTTTTTAGACTGACCACCAAAAGGACGCTGATAAATACGACCTTCTTCGGTACGCGAAAAAGGCATACCCATATGATCTAGCTCGTAAACTGCCTCTGGGCCAACCTGACACATATATTCAATAGCTTCTTGATCACCGATGTAATCAGAACCTTTAACCGTGTCATACATATGCCACTGCCACTGATCTTGCGGATCAGAACTGGCGATTGCACAGGTAATACCACCCTGCGCCGACACGGTGTGCGAGCGAGTAGGAAATACTTTAGAAATTACTGCTGTTTTGTAACCAGACTGTGCCAACTGCAATGCAGCACGCATACCTGCGCCACCGCCACCAACAATTACACCATCAAAAGAAATTGTACGAATATTAGCCATTGTTTAACTCCAAAGAATCTGGATGCCCCAAACGAGGTAGGTGAATAACACAACAGCTGACGCCGCCTGAAATGCCAAACGCAACAACGTGCCTCGGCCACCCATCATTCGCTCGGTTAAATAATCGGTAGATACAGACCACAAACCGATCCAAGCATGTCCTACAATGGACAACACCGCTGCAGTACTAAACACACGCATAAAGGTGCTATCAAAATATGCACTCCATTGTGCATAAGTAATTTCTGAGCCACTGCAGACCAGATAAAAACCAACCACTAACATATATGCTAGTAGCACCACACCGGAAACTCGCTGTATTAGCCAGTCAGATAAACCGCTGCGTCCCAAATTCGTTACTGAACTTACCATATCCACAACCCCGTCAGCAGAACCAATACCGCCGTCACCGCCAAGACCAATTTCGCCCCAGTCTCGCCGCCCTTCATAGTCTCACCAATGCCTGCATCCATAACCAAATGCTTCACACCGGCTGCTGAGTGATAACTCAAACCGATCAACACGGCCCAAATACTCAACTTACCCCAGAACGATGCTAGACACGCCTTCGCCTGTTCAAAGCCCTCTGGGCCATCAAGACTTGTACCAAGCAACCAAAACAGCAGGGCTACGCCCGCCACAAGAAACACACCACTAACGCGGTGTAAAATAGAGGTATATGCGGTAATCGGCAGCGCGATTGTTCCGATATCCAGATTTACAGGTCGTTTATCGTTCACGGTTTTTGCCACACTTTTAATTTCTGGCCCATATATTACGAGCGGTTTAAAGGGAGTGGATCAATCAGATACTGAGCTCTCCAACCCAGCATCGCTTCTTAGAAACAGGAGTAGCTAAACTCCCGAAGAAACGCCGCGCATTATAGGGCCATCGAAGGGCAATTACAAACCCTTAAACACCCACAAAAGGGCAGCAAAAAACTCGAATATCAAAGGCTTAAGAGACCATTTCGCACCATTATGGCGCCATAGCAAAAACATGACCTCACTAATTTCGTGCGCAATAATTAGCGAACATTTACATACAAACGATAAAAACCTTGCAGGACTGAATATTTAGAATTCCATCCGCACCAATACCACGTTAAAATGTTCTCACCGTTGACAAAACATTTCAGCTCTCTATATTTGTCACTCCCGCGAAATGCGGATCTCCCCGGGTTACGTTCAGGTAATACCTTACCGGATGCTAGACTCGGGGAGTCAACGCCACAAGCTATGCTAAAAAGTTACAGGAGCCCGTCCCACATGAGCGATAAGAAAGCAAGTCTGAGTATCGATGGAAAAACGCTAGACCTTAAAGTCCACTCTGGCACCATCGGTCCCGACGTCATCGAAGTCAGCGCCCTGACGGGTAACGGATATTTCACCTACGATCCCGGCTTTGTTTCAACCGCAGCCTGCGAATCAAAAATCACATATATTGACGGTGATAAAGGTGTGCTACTCCACGGTGGCTACCCCATAGAACAACTGGCCGAACAATCCGACTACCTAGAAACCTGCTATTTATTACTATACGGCGCACTGCCAAACGCAGCACAAAAAGAAACCTTCGTTAATAAAGTCCGCATGCACACCATGGTCAACGACCAAATGAGCACCTTCTTCAAAGGCTTCCGCCGCGACGCTCATCCAATGGCAATCATGTGCGGCGTAGTTGGTGCCCTCTCTGCGTTTTACCACGACTCACTAGACATTACAGACGAGAAACACCGCGAAATCTCAGCAATTCGCCTAATTGCGAAAATGCCAACCTTGGCGGCAATGACTTACAAATACACCATTGGCCAGCCCTTTATGTACCCGCAAAATCATCTGAGCTACTCAGAAAACTTTTTGCACATGATGTTCGGTAATCCCTGCGAACCAAGCAATGTAAACCCCGTACTCGCAAAAGCAATGGACAAAATATTCCTATTGCATGCTGACCACGAGCAAAATGCATCAACGTCAACCGTGCGTCTTGCCGGCTCAACAGGTGCCAATCCTTTCGCCTGTATCTCTGCAGGTATTGCAGCACTTTGGGGGCCATCGCACGGCGGCGCAAACGAAGCCGTACTGGATATGCTTAATGAAATCGGCGATGCATCACGTATCGACGAGTTTGTAGCGCGAGCAAAAGATAAAGATGATCCATTCCGCCTAATGGGCTTTGGTCACCGTGTTTATAAGAATTTTGATCCGCGCGCTAAAGTAATGAAGCTAGCGGCAGATGAAGTACTTGCGGAGTTAGGCCTTGAGAACGACCCACTGCTGAAAATTGCTAAGCGCCTAGAGCAAATTGCACTGGAAGACGAATACTTTATCGACCGCAAGCTCTATCCAAACGTCGATTTCTATTCAGGTATTATTCTTAAAGCGATTGGTATTCCAACTAGCATGTTTACCGTTATCTTCGCCTTGGGCCGCACCCCAGGCTGGATTGCTCACTGGAATGAAATGATCAGCGGCAGCTACCGCATCGGGCGCCCTCGCCAGCTTTATACTGGCCCAGCGCAACGCGACTTCGTTCCACTGGACAAGCGTTAAGACGTAAAAAAGGCCGCTTATGCGGCCTTTTTTAATTCCACTGTTAATTCTATATCTCAGATCAAACATCAAAACTAGCGTGTTTTATACTCAAACCCCATTTCGGCACCATCTACAGAATCACCGTAGCTACTAAAATTGCTATTTCTATCGAACTCAGCGCCCTCCTTCATTCGCAGCTTTGTTTTTATTTTCAAACGCTGTTCTTCACTTTGGCCAGATTGCTCAAACCAAGCCTCCACACCGTAGCGACTTTTTTCCTCTCCCCAATTTTGCACATCATCCTGTAAATCACTAGGTAAACTCAAATCAAGCACAGGCTGATTTTGCACGGACTCTTCCACAGTCCGAGCTTCTGGCGAGGTGTTTTCTATAGCATTTTCATCGACAAGTGGAAAATTGTCGTGACGCTCAGACTCAGTTTTTTCTACTGCCTGCGCCACTTTAGGCTTTTCCCCACAAGACACCAATACAATTGACAACAAAAAACACACACAACAACGATTAATCATTCTTAAATACCACTTAAATCAAGTGCGACACCACACATACCTCGTCCGATTGGACAATAGCGGTGTCAAAACGTCACGTATACATTAACTGCATTTTACACGACACCAATCACCGGAGACCACATGAGCAGACTCACTGGAAAAGTTGCTATTATCACAGGCGCCGCACGCGGCATGGGCGCAGTGACCGCCAAATTATTTGTGGAGCACGGCGCCAGCGTCGTTATCGCAGATATCATTGACGACGCAGGAGAGGCCCTGGCCGCCTCACTTGGCGACCGCGCTCATTATATCCATGCCGACATATCAAAAGAGTCTGACTGGCAAAACCTCATAAACAAAGCCGAATCGCTTGGACCTCTAAATGTGCTGATAAACAACGCCGCCATCCTACACGTGGCCGCTATTGCGGATTCAGACGCCGAAGATTACATGCGGGTCATCAATATCAACCAGCTTGGTACTTACCTTGGCATTCGAGCCGCGATTGAACCTATGAAAAAAGCAGGGGGAGGCTCAATTATTAACATTTCCTCAATTGATGGCTTACAAGCCAAAAACGGTTTATCTGCTTATGTTTCTAGTAAATGGGCGGTGAGAGGCCTTAGTAAATCGGCAGCAATTGAACTAGGCCCCTACAATATTCGTGTCAATACGGTTCACCCCGGCGGAATTTTTACGGCTATGCACGGTGCAGAAGGCAAAACGGAACCCAGCGATCAAGACAATGCATTTTATGTTAACCATGCTCTACCCCGTGTTGGGCTACCCCTAGAGGTCGCCAATATGTCACTTTTCTTGGCTTCCGATGAAAGTAGCTACTCCACGGGGGCGGAATTTCTAGTAGACGGTGGTTGGCAAGCCGGTATGCGATTGAGCATGCTGCCCAGCTCTTAGGAGATATTCACAAACACACTGGTAAAACAAACACTGGAAAGCCGTTAAAGGGTCTTCTATATTGGGCATGTAATACTGATTTTGTCTGCGGAGGACCCAATGGACACCGAATTACATACAATGAACCTTCTCTTTGACCAGCTTGGCCTTCCAAGTGAAGACAAAGAGATTGAGCGTTTCATTGTTCGACACCGCCCCTTACCCCGAGGCTTGCAGATTCACGAAGCAAGTTTTTGGAAACCAGCACAGGCCAATTTTCTGAAGGAATCTTTAGATATTGACGCGGAATGGGCGGAATTAGTCGATGAGTTAGATGCACGCCTGCGCTATTAGCGCAGGCGTTGCCTAGCCCAGCAAGGCATTAGCTATTTCCCTCGTCTAGGCCAACATAACTAATTTTCGGGTAAGACACCCACTTAAAAACCTGCCGATAACTGCATATCATGCATTTATGGGGGATCTCACCCGTTGCTGGATTCATCTCACCGGCACTAACCATCATTCCATGCCCGCACTTATCGCAGACGTAATTCACTTCTACAGGTTGAACTAAGCGTTTAATTTCAGGCATTATTTATATTCCGTGTTATCGCGAGCCCGCACCATTATTGGGCGCAGGATCCGCAGATGATGAACCATTAGGCTGCGCTGCAATCCCCTGCTTGGCACGCTCCAACTCTTTTTCTACCGAATTAATCATCGCCGACCACCCCTGAATCAAGGCATCGTTAGCAGTCTCAATTAAGCCACCCAAAGAATTTTGCTGGATTTTGTCCATTTCACTTTTAGCAAGCTGCACCCTCTGATCAATGCTACTTACACGCTCTGATAACTGAATCAATTGTGTATTCAGAGTTTCGCGGTAGGCCTGTTCGTCTCGATATTGCCAATACTCAAAGACCAGTAACGCAACAACAATCACTGCCGCCAGCAAAACACCAAGTGATGATTTCATTTTGTAACTCCCAGCAGAACACATACAAAAAATTAGAGCTTAGTCGGTAAAGACATTACTATGCTAAGACAAGTAAACATAAGCCTCAAATTTACACCGCAAAGTCCAAAAGCAACAATGATTTCAGCACAAGGAAACGCTAAATAATATGAAACTGCAGTTACTCCTTACCGGCAATGAACTCATGGCTGGCGATACGATCGACTCAAACTCCTCAATGATTGCCGAACTAATCACCGATTATGGCTGGCGGATTGATAAAAAAGTCACCGTCGGTGATGACCTTAAATTGCTAGAAATGCAAATTCACGATTTGGCTGCTGACTGCGATGTATTGATTATTAACGGCGGCCTCGGCCCCACTGTTGACGACATGACCTCGCTCGCGCTAGCCAACACCACTGGCAAGCCAATCACTGAGCACCCTGACGCCCTAGCCCACTTAAGCCAGTGGTGCGAACAAAAGGGTTTTCGCCTAAATGCATCAAACCTCAAACAAACATTGCTGCCAGCGGGCAGTGGCATTATCGCGAACTCACGAGGAAGCGCTGTTGGGATTCAGATAAAAATCGGTAATTGCTTAGTTCTAGCTACACCGGGGGTACCGAGCGAACTAAAGGTAATGATGACAAACGAAATCATCCCCTTATTAGCCGCGCAATTTAGTTCTGACTATATTCAAACTCAGCGCTTAGCAGTATTTGGTCTTGGCGAATCGTCAATACAAGAAAGAGTCAACAAGCATTACCCCGACTGGCCCAATGATGTTGAACTCGGCTTTCGCGCGTCGATGCCTGTACTCGAAGTAAAACTAACAACCCGTGGCCAAAATGCCAGCAAAAAGATTGACGAATGGCGCGGCAAAATAATTGACCTAATCGATGATCACCTGCTCGGCGACATGCCCTTAAATCTAGCGCAATCAGTCATCGCCGCCGCAAAGCAACACAAGCTCAGCATTTGTACCGCTGAATCCTGCACCGGTGGGCGAATAGCTGCGGAGCTTACCGGTGTCGCCGGCGCATCAGAGGTATTTCCTGGCGGGATTGTTAGTTACTCAAATGCACTAAAACATCAACTGCTAGGTGTTTCAGAAAACAGCTTAAATACGGAAGGCGCTGTCAGTCAAAGCGTTGTTAAACAAATGGCTGAAGGCGCTTTAAACACTATTGGCGCCGACCTAGTTATCGCCGTCACCGGCATAGCTGGACCTGACGGCGGCAGCGAAGACAAGCCTGTCGGCACCGTATGGCTAGCATGGGGAAGTCGAGAAAACCTGAAAGTAGAAAAATTCTTCCTCCCGGTAGACCGGCATTTATTTCAGACCTTAGTCACCGCCCTAGGCTTAGACCTTATAAGACGCCATATACTAAGCATCCCCGGTTTACCCGAGCTCATGACCCGCCGCCGCGCCTAAGCGTGGCGGCACGTCGGTGTTATACCGCCACTAAAAGTCGATCAGCAATCCATTGTAGTAACATCTCATACGCGCCATTGATCATTGCAATGGTATCTTTCTCACTCACGCCTTTAGGCTCTGCACGCCCATACCAATCAATACGGCAACGTTCGTTATCAAGCGCTGTAACCTTGGCATTTGCCGAATAATTCGTAACTGGCATGGGCACTCCGCGCGGAATATCGTAAGAAAAACTCATGGTAGATGGGTCCTGCGCTGTGAGCACCTCATCTATAGGCTCCGGTAAACCTGAAATATGTAAGCGACGAGTCATCCCGATACCGCTCCCAATAAGCTCAATTTTGTCAATACCGGGGGCCCAGCTAATATCACCAAAATTCTCTAACAACTCCCACACCGTATGTGCCGAGACATTAAACTCACGCGCCAAATGCGTTTCAACCATTCCAATCACCCTTGCTCATATTAATTATTCGGCATAATGCCTCATCACTGAGATTCCCACCTCACCCGAACGGCCTAGCTATATAAACCCTTGGTAATATGAACAAGCCTTAATTGGCGCCCCCTCTAAACACTGGTACTCTTTAAGTAAGTAACAAAGCTATAACGAGACTTCCGCATAACTACTCGCTAGCCAATACAGCATTAAAACTCCGCTTTTACGCCGTTTTTTGCCTCGTATTGGTTTCGCTCGTGACCTTATGCTGAAATCTCATAACATAATAAGCATTCAACATTCGGAACAGCGCCATGAATAGTTCATCTCAAACACCCGTATTGCTATTCAGCATGGATTCCGACCAATTTTGGGCCGCACCTACCACTACAGGTGGGCTGAAGGCCTACTACCAGCAGTACGGCAGCCAAACAGATAACTATCAGATTGACCTAATCCACTTTAAAGACGAAGACGCCATCACTCGCTGGCAGCAGTGTTGGCAAGAAACGTACTTGCCGGCCATAAAGTCCGCAAGACACGCAGGTCAACAAGCGGTCATTGGTTTTAGTATGTACACGTGGAATGCCGCAGAATTCCTCGACCTTATTCATCAAATTAAAACGGAGTGCCCAGAGGTGCTTTGCATTGCGGGTGGCCCGCACGTGCAACAGGCGGAAGATTACCTCGGAGACGACCCCATCGACATCATTATTCTCGGTGAGGGAGAAACCAGTTTCCAAGAAATTTTAGATCATCCTCAGCGCAGCAACTGGCCTGCAATAAATGGAATCGCTTATTTAGAAAATGGCAAGATTCATAAAACCCCTGAGCGCCAACGTAGAAAGCACCTTGATGAACTCCCCTCCGCCTTAGACGTCATGGATTTATGCGATGCTGAGGGCAAACCTCTATATGACTCCATCTCATATGAGACCAGTCGAGGCTGCCCGTTCAAGTGTGCGTTTTGCGAATGGGGCACCGGCGCCATCGGCACAAAAATGTACCAATTCTCTATGGATAGAGTGCGTAGCGACTGGCATAAAATCGTCAATGCCGGAATTAAAGACATCTGGCTCGCAGACTCAAATTTTGGTGCACTAAAAGAAGACTTAGAAAAAGCGCAACTTATTTGCGAATTAAAAGAAAAAACCGGATTACCCAGCAGCTTTGCCACTTCTTGGTCAAAGAAGCACAGCCCCCGCGTACAGGAAATTGTTCTTTTACTCCATAAAAATGGCTTGCTGCCCCACTACCAGCTTGCACTGCAAACACTCACACCACTGGCACTCGAACTGAGCAATCGGCAAAACATGGCGGCCAACAAATATGAACCCATCGCACGTCAAATGGCCGCAGAAGGTGTACCTATTGCGGCGGAACTGATTTGGGGCCTACCGGGCGACAATCTCGCAGAGTTTGAAAGTAACTTAGACCAACTCTTAAAAACCTTTCCCAATCTCAACATTTTTGCCTACACATTGCTGCCAGGCACGGAATTTTACGAAAAGCGTCTAGATTATAAAATTGAAACTATTCCCGTGGCGGGTTATGGAAAAGCCAAAGGCGAATACGTTGTCGCCTGCCATACTTTTGATCGCAACGAAGGCATTGAAGGCTACTTCCTTATCACCGCGCACATCCTATTTGCACACGGCCATCTTATTCCTTTAGCCATTCGTTATTTGGCGCTACAAAACGGCATCACCACTGCACCGCTATTACGCGCATTGCTACGTGCGGTTTGCGTCGAATATCAAGATGATCTGCCTAATTTAGACCTTCAAGACAGAATGATGGTCTATGAAAACAGAGCGACTATTTTTACAAGCATATTAAAAAACCCCCTACGCTTATACGCCCTATTTGAATTAGAAATTATCAATTACTTAGAAGAAACACAAAATAACCATCTAAGTGATGCAACTCGAAATATTCTTGCACTCGATTACGCACTATCACCTCGCTGCGGCGAAGCAACAGAAATCAATTGCGAATTTAATTTTAATGCCATAAGCAGTAAAGCCGCGCTCGACTGCCTCAGCCTTCCAGATACCGCTGACCTCATCACTGGCACACATCAAGTGCTCAGCATTAAAACCCCAGGCGGTGTCGGCACAATATTAAAAGATCCTGATGGCGGCGCATGGCTTAGAGGTGAGATCCAACATCAACAGTCTGACATCCAAACTGTAAAAATCATTCACCCTAATGTTAAACCCACACAGGCAATGCAATAGCGAACAAAAACACTATGCTAACGCAGCGCGAATTTTATCTGCAGTTACGGCGAGTGCCTCACTGTCAGCGCGCTTTGCATTGCTGATATTGGCATCTGCCATATCGCTTATAGGTGAAAGATGAATGTGCGTGTGCGGCACTTCTAAGCCAATGATCATCATACTCACCCGACGACAGGAAAATGCTTTCTTTAAAGCTTTGGCCAACAGCTGCGACACCGCCATTAAATGCGCCGCCAATTCCGTAGGCAGATCATCCCAATGATCGATCTCTGAACGCGGAATCAGTAAAAGATGGCCTTCCTGTATTGGCTCTATTGTTAAAATAGCAACCGCGTGCTCGTCTTCCCAAACTAAATGCCCAGGAAGCTCGCCTTGAATAATTTTTGTAAAAATACTGCTCATCATTTCCCCTCGTCTATATGATTTTCAATTATTTGTTGGAATAAATTTCGCAATCGATTTTCTACTGCAAGACGCCCATCTAACTGATAACGCGCTGACAAATACCCCCACCCCTCTCCTAGCACCAGCGCACGAACCGCCAACTCCGCATCGGCATAAGCCTGCAAATTCAGACCATGACACATACGCGTTAAACTTGCCGCAGCCTGTTCAAAAAACAATTCACGACGACAATAACGCTGCACCACAATAAAATCTGCATCCAAGCCAGAGATGCAAACAGGCTTAAGGGCAGATAAAGCAACGAGCACATCAGCACTGATTTGTTTATGAGTATGACGAACCGTCAACGTTACATTTTGCAACAGCGCTTGTTGCATAGTTTTAAAACTTAATTCCATTTCGTCAGAAAGCGCTTTGGCAACAATTAAAGAATAAGCACCGCTAGATGTATCTCGCTTACTACCTAGCCATAAGGCTTCAAATCCATTCTGCAACCAAAACGGAATAACATCTGATGAAGCAGCAAAACTAGATGATAAATACGCACAGTGATTTTCGTCAGCAAATTGTTCTGCCGCTTGCAACAGGCGCCGCCCTATTCCTTGACGCCGGGACTCCGACACCACAGCTATACGATTTACTCTATAACTACTATTTTGCCCATAACGCCCATCGGCATTGATATGTGCAAGTCGTTGAGCGACTAAATGCCCTTTAGGCCTACGCTGCCCCGCAATAATGGCTGTAGTTAAATCTGTGCTCAAACCACCTTCCGGAATCAACTGGCAAACGCCCACTACACAGTGCCCGCACTCGGCCACAATAATGACGCTCGACGAATCAAGCATATACTGCAAATCGCGGGGCGAGGTTTGATAATGCGCTTGCACCAGTAAACCAAATACCTGCGCAAGAATGTCATCCTGTGCCAAATCATCTCTCTGTAGCACTCTAACTTTAGGATCGACAATTCCGTCAGGCACCAATGGCTCTGCGCTTAATAAAAAAGCCTCATTTAGACATTGCTCAAGTGGGTCATCTCCCGCCCACCGCAGCGGCTCTCGCAACGCGATCCGACGCCACTGCGGACGCTCACGATTTAATATTTCTTTAAATCGAATATCAAAGCCTCGCCCACTTCCCTCGTAACCATGTACTGTCGTCGCAAACACAATTCTAGGGTGCTGTAATAGCTCATATAAGAGACCGACGGCGATACTCGCCGCTTCATCGACTAATATTAAATCCCAGCTATAATCTGCAATAAGTTCGAACGCAGCTAAGAAGGTAAATTCGCAATCCTTGAAACGAAAGCTAGACGCTAGCATCTCTCCGTCAGGCAGCAATTGTTGAATTTGTCTAAAGGCAGCATCAACGGAATGTATATTTGTGGCGGTAATCGCTATACGTTTACATTTACCTTCACGCAACAAGCTTGCTGCCGCGATTCCCAGTGCAGATGTCTTCCCACGGCCGCGATCTGATCTGATAACTAAAGGACGTCTTGATCTACCACTCACAACGCGCACAATCGCATCGACCGTCGCCTGCTGATCAATACTTGGCAAAACTCGCTTCCAAGGAACAGGTTTTAAAAACGGAAGCGGCTCTACAAAATGAGTCTCAAAGTGCTGCTGGTGTTCGAAACGATATACCCCAGTAAAACTGGCCACCTTTGTTAAAAACCGCTGCAAGAAAAGCGATGTAGTATTGTCAGCTACGGCATCAGAGTTTGCTTGAAAGTAGGCTGGCCATTCATCAAATACTGGGCACAATATAATCAAAACACCACCCGCAACTAGGGTTCCTGCAGCAGCAAGCCAATCATCCACTGCCTGCGCAGAATAGGCATCGATAAGAACTGCACTAAACTCCTGACCTAGGCTAGATTTAGCAATACTCGGCGTAATATTTCGAATAGGGGTTGTTGCCAGTAACAATGATTTTTGATTTAGGATATCGCAGTTAGCAAGCTGAGTTCGGCCCCACGCTTGCGGCCCACTTAAAAACACAAGGTAGCGATGGCCGTTATTTTCGCCCACAGCACAGAGCTGCTGAATAAAATCATTCAGCACTGTCATTTCCGCACGCTGAATACAGTCATGATTTACTAGATGGGTACACCGGTGCCTCCGGCATATGCATATGAAGGATAAAACGTTCATCACCGTGATACAGCGCTGCCACTTCCTCATGCGCATAACGTTCTGCCAGCTCACAAAGTCGGCCCCTAATCTCTTGTGGACTAATTAACTTTGCGGCAAGGCCCGCTTCAATAAACCCTTCTATGCGATACAGTAGTGCGGGGGGAATATCTAAGCCTTCTGCCTGATCTTTAAAAAAAGCGAGCAATTTCGCGTCTAACTCAGCAAGGTAGCCCACCACATCATATTCACTCACGAAAGAGATCGATCCTTTTGAACAAGAACCCACGGCGCAACAACGACCGCCCAGACTTCACAATTATCGGCCAACCAATTTACTGCAAGCTCTTCGGTCGCCTTCTGAAGCTGCCCACTTTTCATCAATGTAGATATCGTCTCGGCATCATCATTTGCAATCGCGACTGCAGTAGCAACTAGATCTAGTTCAGGCGCAACGACTAAAACCGCACCTTGCGCGTAAAATCGCTGCAATTCCGTCCAATAAATTCGAGAAGTTTCTCGATTTAATTTCGTCATTAACTCAGAAGATTCGTCTAAAACCACGCTCACACCTTACAGTTCGACTATATCAAATTAACGGGAAGCTCATTCTACTGCGGCTAGCTTAACTCAGGCCACTTGATGTCCCACGGTGGGGTGCAGTTTAGCAACACTGTTTGCAGTGCTCCATCAAGAAAGTCCTTACCTATCTGGGGAGCACACATATAATTACGCTCAACACCCCGAAACGTGAAGCGCAGCGCCATGGCATGCAAATACATTCGGTCGGCCTCTTGAACACTCGGCCCATAACGCTGATCTCCAGTAATTGGCACACCGAGACTTTTCATCACAACCCGCAGCTGATGGGTTTTTCCTGTATGGGGTTTCAGCAAGTAAGCGCGTCGACCGTTTTCTAAGACATAACTAAAAAATTGGGTTACCGAGGGATTACTCCGCGTGCGACTGAGTAAATAACTGCCGCCGCGACTTTTTTTAATATCACCAATAACCATACCCTGCTTTTTCATTGGTTTACCCTTCGCGAGGGCAAAATAAAATTTTTCAACCTCGCGGTTTGCAAACAAATCACCGAATTCTGCCGCAACACTTGGATTTTTAGCAAGTACCATTAAACCCGATGTCGCATCATCCAGTCTGTGTACCAAGTGAAAGAATTCACCAGGAAAATCTCTATGCAATACATCAACCAAGCTCTGTGCATGTTGATTACGGTGCAGATTAACTCCCGGCGCCTTATCTATGACCAGATACTCGTCGTTGTTTTCCAACAAACGATAATTCAATTCACGATCTTCAGGCATATCTGTTAATCAGTCCGATCCCCAGCAAAACACTTACGGCTTTTAGCCAGCCGTACTCGTAACACATCAATTTCTAGCGACACCCCGTGCTTGGCGATGTACGCTGCATTAACTATTCAATCACCAAATTCAGGGTTGCGGCGACATCGGTATATATGTCAAGCAACGGCACTTTCATCTCAACAGCATCATTATGCCGATGGACTCTCCTACTCGCTAAAGCTCTCCCCTAAGTCGAACGGTCGCATTGCTCACCATAAGCACCGCCAAACTGATTGTTCACAGGCACGAGAAGAGCTAACTATCGCTCCATTAAACCCCTGCAAATACGTGAAGACAATCACAAACTCGTACCATGTTTATGAAAAATGAGTCAGGGCCTTAATAAATCGCTTGTATATAAGTCATCAACACAATGGTGAAAAATTTAAGTTGTCCCCAATATAGGTGAATAAGCTTGTGGATAAGCTTGTAGATTACCTACGTGAGACAGGGCTCACGGTGCACGGAGAGATCAGCATGATTTTTAACCAGACTGTAATATAGCTGTGATTTTACTGGCGCCATGACTTTTCTAGCATTGACAATGCTAAAATAACGACGGCCATCACAAGCGCCGAACACCAATATGGATAAGTCGGCGAGAGTCTATATAAAGCGCCGCCAATCAGTGGCCCAAACATAAATCCTAAACCAGCGATAGCACCAAGCAATCCCGCCAAACCACCCTGCTCATGAGATTCTACCGCCATCGTTGCACTTGCGGTAAACGAGGGACCGGTTAACCCCATACCAAACCCAAACAGCCCCATAGCAAGAAACAACATCCACAATGCGCTGGCGTTTGCTAGTAATAAATATGACATCAGCATAAACGGTAAGCCAACCCGTAATAAGCGCATAGGCAAGCCACTGTAGCTGCGCACCACCAAAAACTGGGCAATTAAAATCGCGACCGACGACACCACCATCGCACTTGAAAATAGCTGAGCAGCACGAATTCCATTTATGTCTAAGGTGTCCTGAAAGTAGAAACCCAAGGTTTGCTGAACCATACCCAGCAAACTGTAGATGATAAATCCCAATACGAGGAATATACGGTATCGAGGATCAAAGTAAGCGAGTTTAGGCTGTTTGCGACCGCTCGTATTCGCGGGTGGAATAGCAGGTAAATAGCGCCAAACTAAAACACCGACAATAAACGCAACTGCTGCCTGAATATAAAGTGGGGCAAGGTAATTGATACTGACAAACCATGCTAGTGCTGGCCCGACCATCACCCCCAGTTGATTGCAGGCCTGTAATTTACCCATACCCTTGGTACGTTCGTATACCGATGTCACATCAACCATATAAGCGGCCGACGCGGGATGAGTGGCCGACATAATCACAGCGTGGAACACACGACTAAGAATTAAACAGGTGAACAAGGCGGTACCTACAAGCGCGCCTGACAGGCCTAAATAGGCAACGCCATTAAACGCCAAGGTACCAACAACATAGCCAAATAGGCCTAATATAATAAGTGGCTTTCTCCCCCAACGGTCGCTAAGTCGCCCCCATTTAGGTGCGACAACAAAAAATACAAACGCCGTCAAGGCAGATAAAGACGTGATTGCCAGCTCTCTAGGCTCAATGACAATGTCAGAAAATGGCAGATTGAATACCAATAAATCAAGATGAAGCTCTCGACCCAGCATCGGCAAAATCGCAAACACCACTGTCTGCCCCATACCAACACTCATCATGGCTAAGTAAAGGGTAAACATCGCCTTAAAGCTGGATTTACCAGTCGTTGGCACCGAATCACTCACGTACGCTAACCCCCTCACTCAAGCCTTTATATTATATATGGTAGAGCTACTAGAAACTGATCACACTACTTTAAGGTCATTTCCGAAGACTAAATAGCCTCAGTCTCGTGGGCTAGAACTAAAAACAGACGCAAAGTGCTCCCAGCGCATTTTCAGTATAACTGTACAGCGACAAGAAATAGTCTAACAAGTGAACACAATTTGCTTGCAATGAACCTTATCTAAATCAGGCCAAGATGAGTAAAACTAATACGGGGTGCGATAAGTGGGGATGTAAAGCGAGGGGCAGCCCCCCCAAAGAAACGCGCTTACGTATTCTTTGAGGAGCTTTAGTAGTTATTAAGCAGCCGAAGACAGTTCCGTTTCGGTTTCAAACCAATCAGGCCATCCAGCACGAAGGTTTTGTTGACGCGCTAATTCTCGCTCCTCAGTGCTTGCATGATTAAGATCCCATTCTTTTAAAGCAGGCTTAATCACGACATTATTCCAAATCGGCGGAATCAAAGCAGACAAAAAGCAAACAAACACACTTGGAACTCTAACCGCAGTAGCGTCTGGCTTTAAACGATAGTAAGGCGTATACGCATCCAAATGATGATCCGCATGATTGGTGATTTCGAAGGCAACAATGCGGCTAATGGGTTGCAAATGATTCCAAACATGGCGGCGACCAATCGGTTTACCTGGAATACGAACTTGGCCGTAATGCTGGAAGTAGTTAAACGTTTCAACCCACAGACGGGCGAGACACGCGCCACCTAAGCCACAAAGTGCGGCGTTAGCACCACCGATTGCAAACATAGCAAGCTCAAATACAACAAAGGCAAGTATCGCTTTCCATACACGGTGATGAATAGACCAACGCGATCTGCCACGTTTCATCATCGCTTCACTTTCTAAGCGCCATCCAGTGATAGTACTTTCATACACAGCTCTAACAGCAAACCCATAAAGATTGGCACCACGCGGTGCGGTATCACAATCTTCTGGTGTACCAACATCCAGATGGTGGCCTACACGGTGACCGATGTCACGTGATGCATCTAGGTAAACAACCTGTAAATAGGTGCCTATAAACTTCTGCAAAGTACCTTGCTGGTGGTAAAGCTCATGGAGGCTAGGCACGCCAATAATGACGCCCAACCAAGAAACAGACAGCGTACCGCCAATCATTTCTACCGTACTCATATTGCCCTGACCAATACGCCAAGCCAAAAAGAGGTAAAGCCCAACTGAGAATAGCGCACCTATCCAGATCGGGATATCTGCTAAGGCGCGGTTGTTAATGTTACGCTCTTTAGTGTCGCGCGGTAGCACGGTATCTAGAATCGCGAGGCCTGGAAGGGTTGCAAGTCCAAACCACACATAAGGCCCACCAAGGTAAATACCTACTGCAGTCATAATCTGCAATGCAGGAGAAAAGTAATATCGTAGATAATCAAACATAACAACGTCCGCCCATACTTATTATTTCGTAAACTTAGCAAAGACAAGTAGTTCCGAACAATCGCAACCACCTTCTCTTGACGGTACTAAGTATGAACTTTCCCAGAAGACGAAACAGGTCATTTATTGACAACACAGGGTCATTTAAAGACAATCAAGCCTTTAATAGGAGAACGAGATGGATTTTTCTGAACTTAGCCTATCCACGCCCTCAATTCCGATTGGTTATTCACGCCTCGTTGCACGCACCTTAGGCCTCGTCGAAAAAAACCTCCATCTACTATTAGCCAATACTCAGCTTAACACCAGCGACCTGTTGCGTGATGACACCTACATTACTGGGGCTCAACAGATCCGCATTCTTAGCAATGCACTCGATGTATCTGGCGATGAGGCTTTTGGCTTGTACTTTGGTCAAAATCTCATTCCACCAACTCATGGCCCCTTAGGCTTTTTAGTGCATAGCAGCTCTAATTTAATTGACGCAATGGAAGCTTTTACAAACTTCCTCCCCTTGCGGATGAACCTCACGCAAATGGACATCAGCACCAGCCCAGAATGGCTGGAATGTCATTTCCACGCAAACCCACAGGTCGATGACAAAATTTATCGACTCGTTATTGAAGCGCTAAGTCTGGGAGTATTTGCAATCACCGAGTTCATCCTAGGCCGTCCACTTACCGAGGGGCACCTACAATTTATTTACTCTGCACCAAATTACCAAGCAAAGTACCAACAGTTCTATCCCTGCGAAGTGAATTTCTCGGCAGACAGCAATTCACTCCGAATCCCCATTGGACTCATCAACACACCAAATGCGTCCGCAGAACATAATAACTACGAATACGCGCTAAACCAGTGTAAAAGCCTGCTCGATCAACTACACGTAGGTCATTTGGACACCAAGACCAAGGTACGTAAACTTCTATTATCTCACCCCAATCATCAACTTTCAGAAGACGCCGTCGCCGCCACCATGTTCATTAGTAAGCGAACCTTGGCACGGCGCTTAAATGCCGAAAGCACCGGTTTTCGGGAAGTACGTGACGATGTGCTTTCGTCCCTTGCAACAGGCTATTTACTCGATACGCAGCTGTCGGTGGATGCGGTTGCAGGCTTGCTCAACTATCACGATAGCTCTAACTTTCGGCGCGCATTTAAACGCTGGCATGGCATTCCTCCTGAGCAATTCCGCAATAAAAACAGTAATCGATAATACAAGTCCGACACCTACAGCGTAAAAATCATTAGACTATCGGTATACTTAGCGCAGAATAACCACGCAAAAACAGGCTTCAGCCCATGAACAATGCAAAACCTGCCCCGCCATTCATTCAGCGCTGGCTGAACAGTCTTGAGCTCGCCGGCAACCGTCTACCTAATCCGGTCTTGTTGTTTATTTATTTTTGTATCGCCATCGTTACCTTTTCAGTCTTGGCGGAGTTCATCGGGTTTTCTGCACAACATCCACTTACAAATGACGTCATCACTGCAAAATCCTTATTGAGTGCGGAAGGCATAAAGTGGATGGTCGGCAATGCCGTCGGCAATTTTATTCATTTCGCGCCGGTAGGCTCGGTGTTAGTCGCAATTTTAGGCATCGCAGTTGCAGAAGATTCCGGCCTATTAAGTCACGTATTACAGCGCCTAGCTGCAAGCGCTCCGCCTCGCTTATTGAGCAGCTTTGTAGTTTTTGCCGGTGTTATGTCGAGCATCGGTTTTGACTCTGGCTACGTCGTACTCATTCCGCTGGCGGCGCTAATATTTCGCGCAGCAGGAAGATCGCCATTGGCCGGTATTGCAGCCGCCTTTGCCGGTGTCTCTGGTGGCTACAGTGCCAACCTACTACTAGGTCCGGTAGATGCCATTTTGTCTGGTATCAGCAGCGAAGCGATGGCTTTAGTCGCGCCGGAGCACGGCGTATTAACCAGTGGCAATTATTACTTCACCCTTGTATCAACGGCGTTTATTACTGTAACCGGCGCATGGGTAAACGAAAAAGTTGTAGAGCCACGCCTAGCTAAACCTAATCTGGGGGAATTTAATGACGAGTCACAGCAGCGCATAAACACACCAATTTTAAAAGCTGCCATACGGAAAGTCGCCATTTTCAGCGTTGCCTTCTTACTTCTCTTATTGTGGTTAGTTATCCCTGCCGATGGATTAATGCGCAATCCCGATCCCAAGGGTTTAGCCGCACTGCCTTTACTAAATGGCATTGTGGTTTTTATCGCGCTATACGCCACCCTCAGCGGCCTTATTTTTGGCTATAGCACAGGTAAATATAAACGCCATCACGACTGGATTGCTGGAATGGAAAACGGCATTGGCAGCTTATCTGGCTACATTGTTCTGATGTTTTTTGCCGCTCAATTTGTCAATTATTTTAACTGGACTGGATTAGGCGCCATTTCTGCGATCAATGGCGCAAACTGGCTAGCAGGGCTTGAACTCTCGAAAACAAGTTTACTGGTGGGATTCATTCTAATCAGCGCCAGCATCAATCTATTAATCGGCAGCGCCTCGGCGAAATGGGCCTTAATGGCCCCCATATTTATACCGATGTTATTTTTATTGGGCATAGATCCTGAGTCAGCGCAGATGGCGTATCGCATAGGCGATTCCAGCACCAATATCATTACGCCGTTAATGCCGTATTTTGGTGTGGTAGTCGCCTTTATGCAGCGCCACGACGAATCTGCGGGCATGGGCACCTTAATGGCACTGATGCTGCCTTACTCGGTAATATTTCTTGTCGCTTGGTCGCTGCTACTCAGCCTGTGGTTAGCAGCAGGTTTACCTTTGGGGCCAGGGTAAAACAGGCAATTGAAGGCCGCCCTACTCCTGTACCGTCGCCGCCATTTCATCAATATCAACGTGCCTGACGTTCGCACCCTTTACTAGGTAGATAACATGCTCGGCAATATTTCTGGCGTGATCACCAACGCGCTCTAAAGATCGCAATGCCCACATTACCTGTAAGACAGATGAAATGGTGCGCGGGTCTTCGATCATATACGTGACCAAACTGCGCATTGCAGTGCCGTATTCCAAATCAACCGCTTTATCTTCTTCTGCAACGGCGAGTGCTAAATCAATATCAAGGCGTGCAAAAGAATCCAATGCATTACGTACCATGCCAGACACATGGTCACCAATATGACGAATTTCAAGAACACTGCGTGACAAACCGCCTAGCTCGGTCAGTTTA
This sequence comes from Zhongshania aliphaticivorans, assembly GCF_902705855.1. Taxonomy (GTDB): domain Bacteria; phylum Pseudomonadota; class Gammaproteobacteria; order Pseudomonadales; family Spongiibacteraceae; genus Spongiibacter; species Spongiibacter aliphaticivorans_B. Next base: position 120,422 of record NZ_CACSIJ010000001.1, read on the forward strand.
ATCGCACTGTCTGCGACCTTGCTGGCCTCGTCACCCATACGCTCAAGATCACTTAAAATCTTGCTGATCGACAATACCAAGCGCAGATCACTTGCCGCTGGCTGACGGCGCGCCAATATAATGGTGCACTCTTCGTCAATTGACACTTCTAAGCTATTAACCGCTTTGTCACCTAACTTTACGTCAGTCGCCAAGCCCGTATCCAAATTCATAAACGCATTAGTAGCATCGGCAACCTGCTTCTCAACCAAGCCACCCATCTCTAACATACGTGTTTTAATATCATCTAACTCAGTATTAAACTGCTGAGATATATGATGAGTGTGCGAATTTTTATCTTTCATAATCAATCTCCCAAAAATCTGTTAGCAAACCTTAAGACACCTCTGATGAATCCGATGCCCCCCTCAGGCTTACCCATAGCGACCGGTAATATAATCTTCGGTTTGCTTGTTACTGGGGTTGGTAAAAAGAATATCTGTATTATCGAACTCGATTAACTTACCCATATACATAAAAGCAGTGTAGTCAGACACACGCGCAGCCTGTTGCATGTTGTGGGTAACGATAACAATAGTGTATTTGTCTTTTAGTTCGTAAATAAGTTCTTCAATTTTTAATGTTGAAATAGGATCTAGCGCTGACGCAGGCTCGTCCAATAACAACACTTCAGGCTCTACCGCGATGGTGCGTGCAATAACAAGACGCTGCTGCTGGCCACCCGACATGCCCAAAGCATTATCATGCAAACGATCTTTTACTTCGTCCCACAATGCGGCGCCGCGCAAAGAGCGCTCTACTACTTCATCTAACACACGTTTTTTATTGATGCCTTGAATACGCAAACCATAGGCAACATTTTCATAAATAGATTTCGGGAACGGGTTCGGCTTTTGAAAAACCATACCAACCCGTCTGCGGAGCGTTGCCACATCAACCCGTTTGTCGTAAATATTAGAACCATCTAAAGAAATACCACCGTCAACGCGGCAGCTATCGACCAGATCATTCATGCGATTAAAACAGCGCAGTAAAGTCGATTTACCACAGCCGCTAGGCCCAATAAACGCGGTCACTTTTTTACGAGGAATAACCATATTCACATCGAACAGTGCCTGCTTTTCCCCGTAATACAAATCAAGGTTATCGACCGTTAATGTAATGTCTTCATCGTGAATAGATTGCTCCACTCGATTCCGCCCCAGCGACTCCATATTAATAGCGTGCGCCTTTACCGTAGATTTGTCACTTGTCATAAAATTCGCCGCCTTCTCGTTCACGTCATTCACGCTTACATTTCCAGTGATTTATATTTCTCACGCAAATGATTGCGCAAGGCCACCGCACTTAAATTCAGTAAGGCGATGATAACGACTAATAACAAAGCCGTGGCATATACCAAGGGCCTTGCCGCTTCAACATTTGGACTTTGGAAACCAACATCATAAATATGAAAACCCAAATGCATAAATTTCTGATCTAAATGAAAGTAAGGGAAATTACCATCAACCGGTAAGGATGGCGCTAACTTAACAACACCAACCAACATCAATGGCGCAACTTCACCCGCCGCTCGCGCAACGGCGAGTATCAGGCCTGTCATCATTGCGGGACTCGCCATCGGTATTACCACACGCCACAGGGTCTCGGCCTTAGTTGCACCTAAGGCCAAACTACCTTCACGTAAATTACGCGGAATACGCGCCAAACCTTCCTCGGTTGCCACAATAACAACCGGCAAGGTTAATAAGGCCAGCGTCACCGATGCCCATAGCAATCCAGGCGTACCAAAAGTTGGTGCCGGCAATGCCTCAGGGAAAAATGCCTTATCCATTTCTGAACCAAGGAAATAGATGAAAAAACCTAAACCAAACACACCGTAAACAATTGAAGGAACCCCCGCCAAATTGTTCACCGCAATACGCACAATACGGGTCATCACACCCTGCTTGGCGTATTCACGCAAATACACTGCCGCCACCACACCAAACGGGGTTACCAATACCGACATGATTAGCACCATAATGACGGTACCAAAAATCGCGGGGAAGATGCCGCCTTCTGTATTAGCTTCACGAGGTTCATCGGTCAAAAACTCACCGAACTTCACAAAATAAAAACCTATTTTCTGTACTAGGCTCATACCGTTTGGTCGATAGGCTTGGACAACGGTGGCAATTCGCTGGTCTTTGATCTGACCAGAGGCCGTTTTCATAGTAAAGCTATCGCGGTGCCATTGCTGATACAAATCTGCAAGTTCACTTTGCAAAACTTTATATTTCGCATCTAACTCAGCGCGCTCGGCCGCCAAGTCGGCTAGTACCTGTTCACGTCTCGCCTCAGCCATTGAGGTGTTTATTTCCAAACCACGGGATTTTAGACGCAATTTTTCAAGGCGATAATTTATCGCACCGATATCTTTTTTCTCAATTTTCTTAATTTTTTCATGGATCTCATTGGCACGAAGCACTCGAGACTGAAACTCATCCCAAGCTCGCCCGTCCTCAATGCTAGCAACGACATTACCCTGTTCTTTTACCGATTGTAGGTAACCGTAAAAATTGCCCCATTCGCGACGCTCAATAACTACCGCGTCTTTAGGATAATTTACGTCATTCAAGTAGCGACTGATCACCCACTTAAAGTCAGCGCCACCAACATCTCGGTTACCGAGCTTAACCAGCTCGCGATCAACAAAGGCATCATCGGTATCAATTTTAAATCCCGCACTCAGCAGTTGCTCAATGGGCACAGCCTCAGATTCGACACGCTCCGCAAGTACAGTAACGCTTTCTTCACTGGGTAAAGCATACTGGGCTTCCATTACGGCAGCGGGCCAAAAATGCCCAAAGCCGCGAACAGCCAACAATATCAGCAAGCCGATAACTGCCAATGTGCTTACTGTTACTGCAGCGGCATTCATCCAAATCATTGGCTCGCCGCGCTTACACCACTCTATAAAGCCTTGCTTGTTATCATCGTGCAATGACATGACTTAATTTCCCGTATCTCTTGCTCTGGCTCACCAGCAAATTTTGCAATAACAAATCAAAGATTTCCGTAACGCATACGCAGACGTTGGCGCACTGTTTCCGCAATGGTATTGACCACAAATGTGAACATGAATAATACAAAAGCCGCCAAGAACAATACTCTGTAATGCGAACTATCGACTTCAGTTTCTCCGATTTCAACGGCGATATTCGCCGCTAAGGTACGCATACCTTCAAAAATATTGGCGTCCATAATCGGTGTATTTCCTGTCGCCATTAATACAATCATGGTTTCACCGACTGCTCGCCCCATACCAATCATCAACGCAGAGAAAATACCGGGGCTAGCGGTAGGCATCACCACACCAACAAGACTTTGCCACGGCGTTGCTCCCAAGGCCAAAGAACCATAACTAAGGTGCTTGGGCACTGAGAAAATAGCATCTTCGGCGATGGAGAAAATCGTCGGTATAACGGCAAAGCCCATAGCAATACCGACCACCAAGGCATTGCGTTGATCGAAGGACACGCCGATATCATTCGTTAACCATGCACGCATATCGCCGTCAAAAAATAAACGCTCTATCGGTGCGCTCATTTCGACGCAGCCAATGACAACAGTAAGAACAACAGGAACCAGCAATACGGGATGCCAGCCGTCAGGGATAAAACGACGGACTGTCGATGGCAGTTGAGACCACAGCCATGCAAACAATAAAATACCTACCGGCAATAATACGAAGAGCGAAAATATTGCGGGCAGGTTCTTTTCAATAAACGGCGCCAACCAAAGACCGGCCAAAAACCCGAGAATAACCGTCGGCAGGGCTTCCATTAATTCAATAAGAGGCTTGGTTTTTCTGCGCAGTGCCGGCGCCATAAAATAGGCGGTATAAATAGCACCGCAAATTGCCAGTGGTGCGGCAATGAGCATGGCATAAAACGCCGCCTTCAACGTACCAAAGGCTAGCGGTGCAAAACTATATTTTGCTTCAAAGTCATTGCTAGATGCCGAAGACTGCCAAACATAGTCGGGCTCGGGATAGCTTTCATACCAAACCTTGCTCCACAGGGCAGACCACGACAATTCTGGATGCTCGTTATGCAGTGTAAAACTCGCCAAACCGCCATCGGCATTTTCGACGAGCAGCTTGTCTGCACGGGGCGATATTGCCATCATACTGACCTGACCAACGTTCAGGTCTTTACGCAATAAGCGTCGATGAGAGGTGGTATAAAATAAATCTAATTGGCCTTCGCTATTTATACTGGCGAAACCTTTGCGACGGTGTTCAGTAACTATCCCCGCACTACCCCCACTTGGAATATCGAAATCCCGAATCGCTTGAAGTTTATAACCCGAATCTCGCTCTTTATCCCTAACCACAAACCACTGTCCAACTGAACCGTGATCGCTCGCGACCAACAAAGAGATACCGCCTAATAAAAATCTGGCTTGGCTCAATTTGCCGTTATCAAACAAATAACCACGATCCGCAATTGTTTGCTCTTTCAGGTCAATTAAACGAAAGCCACCGTCAGCGGCTAGCACATACAACCACTGCTGGCCTGGGCCTATTAGCACTCGATTCGGAACGATATCCAAACTCGGTAGCAATACATCTTCTTCACTTAAGGTCACTTCTTCGCTGAGAAAATCCTCTTCTTTAACCCAGCGGCGCCCCAGTAAATTTCCGTCGCTCACCGCAATAATCAGCAAGGCGTCATCGCTGTCGCTAATGGCCACCTGCTGTAGTGCTCGCCCTTCCGAAAGCAAAAATGCCTTATCACCATAGGGGAAGCGTAATTCTGGTGTAATTACCCGCTTATCATTTGGATAGCTGCTGCGGTAATCATGTTTGGCAATCAGCACTTTGCCATCGGTGAGACCCAGCGCAAATAATCGACTTTCTTCTGATTCAAGTGCGAAGCTGAGAATATCTGCGCCATCTAAAGGTAATTGTGTTTCCGTCAGCAAAGTGCCATCGCTAAGCTGAAAAAATGCCGCCTCGCCGTCGCGCGCCAACCTAAAACCAACTTCCGCCTGCTCCTCCATCGCGAGGTATAGCGCCGCGGCGGGAGTTGTCGTTTTAAATTGCGAATCAGCCTTAATGGACGCAGACTGAAACAATGGCATGATTTCGTATAGCAAATAGAAAAATATCAACAGGATCGCAAACAATACGCTGATACCGCCGGCGGTAATCGTCGCTGTTGCTATGCCGTCTTTGATTTGACGCCATTTACGATAGGCGGAAGCGGTAGCTCGTACCTCAGATTGACTCATTTCTTCTGCTCTCTAAAAACTCACAAACACGATATGACATTTTTATTACAATTTAATGACAGGCTTATAAGTCAAAAAAAATGCCGCATCACTGCTGCGGCATTTAATTCAATTATCTAAGACACCGATCAAAGCGCTAGTTTTGCTCTAATTTTCTCAACAACATTTGCAGGTAAGGGAATATAGCCATCTTTAACAACAACCTCTTGGCCTTGCTTGGAAAGAACTAACTTTATAAATTCACGCTCTAGTGGTGCCAAAGGCTTATTAGGCGCTTTATTCACGTAAACATACAAAAAGCGTGATAGCGGGTAAGTACCAGCAGTGGCGTTTTCAGCCGTCGCTTCTACAAAACCACTCTTACCATCTTTAGCCAACGGAACCGCCCTTACACTAGAGGTTTTATAACCAATACCCGAGTAGCCAATGCCATTAATAGAGGTCGAAACCGACTGTACAACAGACGCCGAGCCAGGCTGCTCATTCACACCATTTTTAAAGTCGCCTTTGCACAAAGCCTCTTCTTTGAAGTAGCCGTATGTGCCTGATACTGAATTACGACCAAACATCTGAATGTCGCGAGCTGCCCACGCACCATCCATACCTAAGGCGCCCCATGTTTCTGCGCTATCGGCGTGGCCGCATTTATGAGTACTAGAAAACACCGCGTCTACCTGGCCGATGGTCATACCGCTAATGGGGTTGTCTTTGTGGACAAATACCGCCAGCGCATCGATAGCCACCGGAACCGCGGTTGGTTTGTAGCCGTATTTTGTTTCAAAGGCTTCTATTTCTTTGTCTTTCATCTTCCGGCTCATTGGCCCGATGTTTGATGTCCCTTCGGTTAAAGCTGGTGGCGCAGTAGATGAACCCGCTGCTTGAATCTGAATATTGACATTAGGATAGATTCGTTTGAAATCCTCACTCCACAATGTCATCAGGTTTGCCAATGTATCTGAACCAACGCTAGACAAATTACCTGAAACACCTGACGCACTCGCGTACTCCGGCAAATCAGCGTCAACTTCGGTTACCGCAAAAGAAACCATAGAAGACAAAGCAACAACGGTTCCCGCTACATAGTGTTTAATGTTCACAAACCTACTCCCAAGCCAATTAATAACACCAACGCAGCCACTTTATAGAGCAATTATGACAACTTTGTGACAGATGATAAGAATAATTCAGCCGCTAAGCTGGTGTAACAACAACGGCCGCTGAACGGGGGAATACACAGGCAAATACACTGCCCTTATTCGGCACACTACGAATACGCAATTCTGCGCGATGCCTGATTAAAACGTGTTTAACAATGGCCAAACCAAGCCCTGTCCCTCCGGTATCTAGAGAACGACTTTGATCAACTCGGTAAAAACGCTCAGTTAAACGCGGGATATATTGGGGTTCAATACCAATACCCGTATCTTCAACTTCAAAATAAGCGTGGACGTCATCGTGATACCAACGCAGGGTGATGGTGTCATCATCGGCAGTATAACGCGCAGCATTGATGGCAAGATTGGAAAAGGCACTACGCAATTCGTTTGCATTTCCACTAACGGCAATCTTATCGTCACATTCAATAACGATGTGCCGTGTGCCCTTTGCTGCCGAACCGCACTCCTCTCGAATCATTTCCATCAGCGGACGCAGCCGAATAACCGTATCTTCACTCGCCTTCGGTACCGCTTCTAGGCGAGACAACAGCATTAAATCTTGAATCAACATATGCATGCGACGCGACTGTTGCAGCATCTGGCTAACCGCCCGATCCCAGCGAGGATTTTCACCGCCGTGCTCTGAAAATGTTTCTAGGTAACCGTTAATCACCGTCAATGGGGTGCGCAATTCGTGGGATACATTGGCAACAAAATCCTTACGCATTTTCTCTAAACGGTGAGTTCTGGTTACATCTCGAGCAAACAGCAAGCGGTTACGCTGACCGAAGAAGCTCACACTAATACTTAGACTTAAGCCGCTATTCACCGGCGAAGGCATTTCCAACGGCGCTTGGTAATGCTCTGCATCAAAATAGCGTACAAACGCGGGACTACGGATCAGGTTAATCAGTTGTCGACCGGTGTCATCAGATTCGCGTAGACCTAACAAATCATGCGCAGAGGCATTACACCATTCAATATTACCTAGCGGGTCTAACATCACCACCGCATCTGACATTGAGGCAAATGAAGAGTGAAGGTAATCGATCATTGCCTGCAATTTTTTTGTATTCTGTGTCGTGTCACGCTGCATGTCATAAATGACATCAAAAACCTGCCCCCACATACCCAATGCCTCTGGCGGCTCATTATCTACACCACTGTATAACCAATCTGACAAATGCTGCAGGTTTCTCAATAACCATGCACATGCCAATAGTGACGCGGCAAATAAAGGCCAAATTCCCAAATCAAAAATTGCGCAAGCACCTGCCACCAAGGTAAGCGGTAAGCTGATGCGCAATAATTCCGTTTTCCAGCTGTAGTAGCGCATTAATTATTTTGCGCTAGGCGCAGACACCTGTAGTGGAAAAGCGATAGCCAGTACCGCGAACGGTTTGAATGAGTAAACCGCAGTCACGCTGATCGGTTTGCAGGGCTTTGCGAAGGCGGCGAATATGCACGTCTACGGTGCGTTCTTCAACATAGACATTGCTGCCCCAAACCTGATCTAGTAACTGACCACGACTGTAGGCTCGCTCTTGATGGGTCATGAAAAATTTTAGTAATTTAAACTCAGTCGGCCCCATGTCTAGCGGCTGGGTGTCGACAAATACGCGGTGGCTAGCAGGGTCTAATTTTAAACCGCCAACCTCAATACTTTCTTCTTGTTCACGATTGCTTGAGCGACGCATGATGGCTTTAATGCGAGCCATTAATTCACGCGACGAAAACGGCTTGGTAATGTAGTCGTCTGCACCCACATCTAAACCTTGAACACGGTTATCTTCATCGTCTTTTGCGGTGAGCATGATCACGAGCAGATCGCGGGTGACCTCATCTCTGCGCAGACGGCGTAATAATTCTATGCCGCTGGTGACGGGCATCATCCAATCCAGCAACACTAGATCTGGGCGCTGATCCACGATAATACCGTGAGCATCTTGTGCATTACTCGCCTCCAGACACTCGTAGCCGGCAAGCTCCAAGCCAACACGGATCATTTCCCGTATTGCGGCCTCGTCGTCGACAATCAGTATGGTCGTTGCAGTCATCCCTCTACCCTTTTTAAACAAGTTTCGTAAGCAGCATTAAAACGACATTTGGTGACAATTTTATGACAAAACGAATTTTTGTAACTTAATCAAACACTACCGTCTTATTTCCGAGAACCAGAACACGATCTTCTAAGTGATTTCGCAATGCCCGTGCCAGCACTGATTTTTCAACATCTTTACCCAAACGAACTAAGTCATCTTTGCTATGCCGGTGTGACACTCTGATGACATCCTGTTCGATAATCGGCCCTTCATCAAGCTGCTCTGTCACATAGTGGCTAGTTGCACCAATTAGCTTTACGCCGCGATCGAAGGCCTTTTGGTAAGGATTGGCGCCAATAAATGAGGGTAAGAAACTGTGATGAATATTTATCATTTTACCCGTATATGCGCGGCAAAATTCTGGTTGAATAATTTGCATATAACGCGCTAGCACCACGCAATCAGCCTGATATTCCCCCGTCAGATCCATGATACGAGCGTGTGAAGGCGCCTTATTTGCTGGGTCTATCGCTACGTATTCAAAGGGAATACCGTGCCATTCCACCATACTGCGCAGATTTTCGTGGTTAGAAATAACACAGGGAATATCACAATCCAGCTCGCCGCTATGCCAGCGATGTAAAATGTCTGCAATACAATGCGATGCATGACTGGCAAGAATCACCACCTTGCGCTTCACCGACGAATCGACCAACTCCCACTGCATCCCATATTCTTCGGCAATCGGCGCAAAGGCAGCTCGGCAAGCTTCAGCCCCCATGCGTAGGGAATCAGCTCGAATTTCATTACGCATAAAGAACCAATTATTTTCTGCGTCTGCATGATAATTGGCCTCAGTCAGCCATCCGCCCTGGTCGGCGACAAATTGGCTAACCCGGGCCACAATACCCACCCGATCGGGACAACTGATTACCAAACGATATGTATGATCCATGGACTCTCTACTACCTTAAAATCTTAAACGTGCGAACACCTGTCAGCACGATCACTTATTTAAAATACCGCGCAGCGCCTGCGGCAAATCCGCCGGTAATACCACTGTTTTTGCGTTGTTTGACGTTGACAGTTTAACCAAGGCATCTGCGTACTTTTCACCCAACAAATACAGTACCGGCAAGTCTTGATCGCCAACGGCTTCAGACACCAAGGTGATAGCCGCACCACTCGCTTTAGCGAGCACTACCTGCGCCTGTGCGTCGCGGCGCGACGCCTCCAAACGGCCATCGGCCTCGAGGATAGCAGCCTGCTTTTCACCCTCTGCTTTAGTTACTGCCGCTCGGCGCTGCCGCTCAGCCGCGGCCTGCTCTTCCATCGCCTGCTGCATGGTCATTGATGGATTAATGTCTTGAATTTCTACTGTCTTGAGGGTGATCCCCCAATCAGCAATATCATCAGAAATCGCTGCTTTCAATTTGGCCTTTATTTGATCCCGTGACGAAAGTGCAGAGTCCAAAGCCATTTCACCGACAATGGAACGCAGGGCAGTCTGGACCAAATTCTGAATAGCGAAAATGTAATCTTCGACACCGTAAACCGCCTTCTCTGGCGACACAATATTTATGTAGGCAACCGCGTTAGCGATAATAACGGCATTGTCTTCGGTGATGACCTCTTGTGAAGGTATATCGAGCACAATATCTTTGGTGGTAAGTTTATAAGCAACATCGTCAATGTAAGGAATAATAAAATTTAAACCTGGGTTTAAAGTCACGTGATACTTACCCAAGCGCTGAACAATATGCTTGTAACCCTGCGGCACAGTACGCACCCCTTTCGCCAAGGTCACCACGACCAAAATCGCTAATGCTGCCACTACTGCTAAGCCGTCCATCGCCTATCTCCTTCAATGAGTTGTCTTTAAAGCTAATTACGGATCAGTGTGTCTGTCCCATAGCGTGTTTTACTATAAGCGAATTACCTGAAATATCTTCGACCGCAACACGGTCGCCGACCGATACCGGATCGCGGCAAATAAACTCCCACTCATCACTTCCCAACACCGGTATTGAAAATCGAAGGGTTCCGTGCCCGAACTCCGACCCTAATTTAATCACCATCGCCTCCTGCCCGACGACCTGCTCACGGGACATTCCAGACAAAGTTTTATTCTTCATTTTAGGGTGAACAAACTTAAACCAAATGGCCAAATCAATCACCGACATAATCAGCCATACCAGCAATTGAACACTAAACGGCATATCAATCGCGGCCAATATCAAGCCCACCGCAATGCCACTGGCGCCAAACCAGATCATCACAAAGCTGGGGATAAAAATCTCACTAGCGACCAGCAACATGCCAAAAACCATCCAGTGCCAATACGCTATATTGGTGTTTAACCACTCCATTTTGAGCCCCTTTACAAAATGCCCGCCGACAAGACATCTATTTACTAATTATTTATCAAAATATTCAAGCACTTACTATGAGATTTTATATTTTCATGGAAGTCCTTTCTGACCAGCAAGAAGCCACATTATCACGTATAATGCTCGCTCATTCAGAATTCTGCGTCAGTCCCATGTCATCAGTTATGCAAACACCCAAGGTCATATTTAGTCATCGCCCCTACTGGGCCGAATGTTTCGGCACCGCCGGCTACCTTCCCACCTCTCGAGAAGAGATGGATGCGCTGGGCTGGGACAGCTGCGACATCATTATTGTGACCGGTGACGCCTATGTAGATCACCCCAGCTTTGGCATGGCGGTTATAGGTCGTGTTTTAGAAGCACAAGGCTTTCGGGTGGGGATCATCTCGCAGCCAGACTGGCAGTCAGCGGAGCCATTCAAAAAGCTCGGGCAGCCCAACCTGTTTTTCGGGGTGGCGTCCGGCAATATGGACTCCATGATCAACCGCTATACCGCAGACCGACGCCTGAGACATGACGACGCTTATTCACCTGACAATGAAGGTGGTAAACGGCCTGATCGCGCCGTTATCGTTTATTCCCAACGCTGTCGCGAAGCATATAAAGACACGCCGATTATTATTGGCTCTATCGAAGCCAGCCTTCGCCGTATTGCTCACTACGACTACTGGAGCGACAAAGTGCGCCGCTCAGTACTACTCGACTCCCGCGCAGACTTATTGCTATACGGCAATGCCGAGCGAGCAATCATCGACGTCGCTCACCGACTGGGGCGCGGTGACCAAATCGACACGATTACCGATTTACGTGGCACAGCCTATGTACGCCGAGATATTCCCGCCGGCTGGACTGTCATCGACTCTGCCAGTGTTGATCAAATTGGCAAGGTCGACCCAATTACAAGCCCCTATGTCGATACCAGCGCAACAGAAAGCTGTAAGAAAAATGAGGATGAAGCGGAGCTGAAACCCGCAGATGATATCCAAACCGTTAGAATTATCGATCCATTACAAGCCCGTAAAACCGGCACCGATGCGGCAAAAACCGTCATACGCCTACCTGATTACGAGGTCGTTAAAAACGACCCTGTAAACTATGCGCACGCCGCACGCGTTCTTCACTTAGAAACAAATCCCGGCAATGCCCGGGCGCTAGTTCAGCGCCATGGCGACCAAGAAGTGTGGTTAAACCCACCGCCGATACCGCTGACCACAGAAGAGCTAGACTGGGTGTTTGAGCTACCTTACCAGCGCAAACCTCACCCTATTTACGGCAAGGCCAAAATCCCCGCCTACGACATGATTCGCTTCTCAGTGAACATCATGCGCGGCTGTTTCGGCGGCTGTAGCTTTTGCTCAATTACCGAACATGAAGGCCGAATTATTCAAAGCCGTTCACACGAATCCATCGTGAAAGAAGTTGAAAAAATCCGCGACAAAACCCCAGAATTTACCGGTGTCATTTCGGATCTTGGCGGGCCTACCGCTAATATGTGGCGATTAAATTGTAAAAGCACCGAGATCGAACAACGCTGTCGCAGGCTGTCTTGTGTCTACCCTGGCATCTGCAAAAGCCTCAACACAGATCAAACACCGCTCATTGATTTATATCGCGATGTGCGCTCCTTAAACGGCGTTAAGAAAGTCCTTATCGCCTCGGGCTTGCGCTACGACCTTGCGATTGAAACACCTGAGTATGTCAAAGAACTGGTTACGCACCATGTTGGCGGCTACTTAAAAATCGCGCCGGAACACTCCGAAGATGGCCCGCTTTCAAAAATGATGAAACCGGGTATGGGCAGCTATGACAAGTTCAAAGCGATGTTCGACAAGTACTCAAAGCTGGCGGGTAAAGAGCAATACTTAATCCCCTATTTTATTGCCGCGCACCCTGGCACCAGCGACAAAGACATGATGAACCTGGCGATGTGGTTAAAAGGCAATGGTTTCCGCGCCGATCAAGTACAGGCCTTTTATCCCTCGCCGATGGCCAACGCCACCGCCATGTATTACTCAGGGAAGAACCCGCTTAAGAAAGTGTCCAGAACTAGCGAAGATGTTGTTAGCGCCAAAGGTTTGAAACAAAGACGTTTACACAAAGCTTATTTGCGTTATCACGACCCCGAAGGCTGGCCTTCCATCAGGGATTCACTACTTAGCATGGGCCGCAAAGACCTCATTGGTTATGGCAAAAAACATTTGGTGCCACCACGCCAACCTGTAAATTGGACCCCAAAGCACGGCAAAGGGCGGCGAATCCTTACCCAACACACCGGATTACCACCACGTAAAACGAAATAAAAAATTCATCTTTTAGGGTGCAAAAGTCTTCCAAACGTGCTTTTGATTATGTATATAATGGTTTTGCTGGCTACGGATGCAGCTTGGTTTTATGTATATAGCACCACGACGTCGATTTTAGTACCTCGTTCTGTTTCATAAGTCCCTGCCTATCTCAGCTCAAGCACCAAAAAAAGGCAAATACGCAACGAGGTACAAGACATGTCCAGAAGCACTGGAAAAGTAAAATGGTTTAACGAAACTAAAGGCTTTGGTTTTATTGAGCAAGACTCTGGCCCAGACGTTTTTGTTCACTTCAGCGCCATCGGCGGTTCTGGTTTTAAAACCCTGGCCGAAGGCCAAGCTGTTGAATTTGATGTAACCACTGGTCAAAAAGGCCCACAAGCCGCCAACGTTACAGTACTATGATTTTCTAGCGGCGACCCACTCTGTGGCCGCCGCTTTTATCCCTCCAGCAAGACTCCCCCGCAAGTTTCTATTTATGCTCAAGATACCAGCAATAATGGATTGGCTTGCCACCGCGAGAAAAATCTTCATCCAGTGACCAACGAGTTTTATCTTCAATTTTGTAGTTCTGCGCTACACTTTCATCGAGAATAAAATCACGTTTATTGGTAGAGAAAATTAAGACACCATCCGGCGCCAAACAGCGCATGGCGTCATTAATTAATTCACTATGATCACGCTGAGTATCCAACACGTCATCCATGCGTTTTGAGTTAGAGAATGTTGGCGGGTCTAATAAAATTAGATCGTATTGGTCTTCGCATTCCTTTAGCCATCGGCGACAATCTGCATGCTCGGTTCTATGGCGAGATTCACTGAGTCCGTTCAAAGACAAATTCCGTCGCGCCCACTGCAAATAGGTCTTGGACATATCCACAGAGGTTGTAAAACGTGCGCCGCCAACACCGGCCTGCACTGACGCAACACCGGTATAACTAAACAAATTTAAAAACCGCTTGCCCCTTGCCCGCGCCGCAATATCTAAACGCACTGGGCGATGATCTAAAAACAAGCCGGTATCAAGATAATCGAAAAGATTGACCAAGACTTTGGCCTGCCCTTCTTTTAGCTCCATAAAAGAATTACGCGGTGCCTGCCGCTGGTACTGATCTTTTCCGCGCTGGCGGCGGCGCTCTTTAATCGCAATATTACCGGCAGAAACTGAGAACACTTGACTCACCGCCTCAATCACTTCTCGCAATCTGCGCTCGGCGTCTTCTTCCGAAATCGTTACCGGTGCCATATATTCCGCTATGTGTACTGCGCCGCCATAGCAATCGACAGCGACCGAATACTCAGGCATATCAGCGTCGTAGACTCGGTAACATTCAATGTCGTTTTTATTTTTCCATTTACTCAAGCGTTTTATATTTTTACGTAGACGGTTGGCGAACATCTGCCCACCGGCAGTTAAGGGCACATCTGACACGGCAGTCTTGCCCTGATCCGCAGCCTGATCTCTATCAACAACAAAAGCATCTGAATTAATATTGAACAACAGTAATTTTGCGGGAATGGTACCGTTCAGGAGCTGATATTGCTTATAGCTCCGCACCCCCATACGCTTGCCCAGATCTGCATTACCCGTAAAAATCGCGCCCTGCCAACCCACAAAGTGGGCTTTCATGGCCTGACCAAGGTGGCGATATAAATGCAGTAATTCCGCCTGCTCACCCAAGCGCTCACCGTAGGGAGGATTTGTAATTAACAGCCCTTCCGGTAGCGTTCTGTGGGTTGGCATTGCCAACTGTGCCAGCTCGCGACGCGACACTTTTACAAAACGCCCTAAACCAGCATTCTCAATATTCTCCTCAGCCTGAGCCACGACTTTGCCATTGGCATCGTAGCCACGAATTTCTGGCCAATCTCGCGCCATCGATTTAGTACGTAAAGTCTGTGCTTCTTCAAGAAGATTATCCCATGCTATTTGGTCATGGCCTTGCCACCCCAAAAAACCCCAACGACGACGAAGTAAGCCTGGCGCAATTTGCATAGCCATCATGGCGGCTTCAATCAGCAGCGTGCCAGATCCACACATCGGATCAATAAGCCCGCCACCACGACTCGCCATTCCCGGCCAATCTGCCCGAAGCAATAGTGCTGCGGCTAAATTTTCTTTTAAAGGAGCCATTGCGCCACTACTGCGATAGGCCCGACGATGGAGACTCTCGCCAGACAAATCGACCGCAACGGTAATATAGCCCTTGCGAAGACGGACATTAACTCGCACATCCGGATTATCCTTGTCGACACTTGGCCGCTGCGAACCCTTCGCGAGGAAATAATCGACTATGGCGTCTTTACTTTTTAACGCGCCAAAATGGGTGTTACGAATATCGTTAGACTGGCCATTAAAATCAACCGTAATTTTACTTGTTGCTGATAAGTGTTCGCTCCATTCGATGCCTTTTAAGCCATCGTACAGCGCGTCAGCACTCTCACCACGATACTCAGTTAGCACCAACAGCACGCGGTTTGCTAAACGCGACCACAAACATATTCGATACGCCGTGGCGACATTAGCAACAA
Source organism: Zhongshania aliphaticivorans (assembly GCF_902705855.1). Classification (GTDB taxonomy): domain Bacteria; phylum Pseudomonadota; class Gammaproteobacteria; order Pseudomonadales; family Spongiibacteraceae; genus Spongiibacter; species Spongiibacter aliphaticivorans_B. The sequence continues at coordinate 136,126 of NZ_CACSIJ010000001.1, forward strand.
AACTGATAGACCCAACGCTCTCACGCCCCACTTCGGCACCCAAAGTAGCGATTTCTGAAGCCAAGAGCTGCTCTAAGCCCTTAGGGCATGTGGCAATATAAGGGTAGGTTTGACTCATAAATCCTCTATCGAGTACTAGTAAGAAAAAATTTTAATATAGTTAACAAACAGTTACGCACTTAGACAGCTTACTTCTAAAACAGGGCATGCTTATAAGTAATAGGTCTTCGACGAAGTATATGAAAGTTTGATTACATGAGGTTCCTGTCGCGGTACGACGCATCGCGATGGTGACAGAAAATCGGTTGTTGCGCGACCAAGCGATACCGTAGCGACATGTTGACTAAATACGTGGAGGCTAATGCCCTATGAGAAGACAGAAACGCGACATGACAGAAAGAGCATTTCAACGTGGTTATCAAGCCGGTATTTCCGGTAGGCAAAAAGACAATTGTCCCCATAATCAAGAGCAACTTAAGCAGGAGTGGATGTCAGGCTGGCGAGAAGGACGCACCGATCACTGGGATGGTATAAATACCGCCACGGCTCTTCAAAAACAGGCGTTTCATTGACCAAGTAATCGCACATTACACTATCTACAAAAGGCCCTTAGGGCCTTTTTTCATCTTGCTAATACTATTACTTAATTAACGCGTTCTGCGACCTCGACCACCAGCCGGCGTGTCCGTTGTTGGCACTTGTAATTCTGCCATGCCATACACACCTGCGATCTCTTTATCGTCTAGCTCGGTCCACTGCCCTACTTTTACTTTAGAGGGTATAAACACGGTGCCGTAGCGTACGCGCTTCAGCCGGTTAACCTGCAGCTCCTGAGACTCCCATAAACGGCGTACTTCACGATTACGACCTTCCATGATAACAACGTAATACCAGTGGTTAATGCCCTCACCACCGCCATCAACAATATCAGTGAAACGTGCAAGACCATCTTCAAGCTGCACACCTTCTTTTAAGCGCTTCAACGTGTCTTCATTGGCATTCCCCATCACGCGACACAAATATTCGCGTTCAATGGTGGTTGATGGGTGCATTAATTTATTGGCGAGATCGCCGTCAGTTGTGAATAACAATAAGCCTGTGGTATTAAAATCTAAACGCCCAACCGAAATCCAGCGTTCGCCCTGCAAGCGCGGCAGCCGATCAAAGACGGAGCGACGTCCTTCTGGATCTTTACGGCTGCAAATTTCGCCTTCGGGTTTGTTGTATAGCAAGATACGAGGTTTAGCAGCCGCGGTATCGAGTCGCAGAGGCTTACCGTCAACCTGTATTTTTACACCGCTAGCTACACGGTCACCCAGCGTCGCCACCCTGCCATCGACAAGAACGCGCCCTTCGCTAATGACCTTTTCCATTTCTCTACGAGAACCCAATCCTGCGCGAGCCAGTACTTTTTGCAATTTTTCGTCGGTTTGTATCATTAAAAGTGGGTCTCGGGTGGGTAGTCTTGATCGTAGACGTCGCCGCCATTTGATTCGATTTCGGTATCTGCATCGGCGTCAGTCGCAACGTCCGCATCAGCGTCAATTTGGGTTTGATCAGCTTCAGCAACAGTGTCTTCTGCAGTAAATTCGCCGGTATGTAGCTCAAGCTCCCCATTTAGGGTATCCAGATCAGTGATTTCCGCCAGACTTGGCAGCTCGTCTAAATTACGTAAATTGAAATAATCTAAAAACTTGCGTGTTGTCGCGTACATGGCCGGCCGACCTGGTACGTCTTTATGACCAACTACGCGAACCCATTCACGCTCTAACATGGTTTTAATAATTTGCGAGCTAACCGCAACACCACGAATGTCTTCAATATCACCGCGAGTAATCGGCTGACGGTAGGCTATCAGTGCTAGGGTTTCCAACATTGCTCGAGAGTACCGTTGCGGCTTTTCTTCCCACAAACGCCCAACCCACGGGGCAAGGTCTTCGGATACCTGCAAACGATAGCCACTGGCAACCACTTTTAGCTCGTAGCCTCTGCCTTCACAGTCTTGGCCGATGGCATTTAGCGCGTCTTGAATATCGCCGGTCGTAGGCCGCTCTTCTGCGTCAAAAAGTTCTGCAATGTGCTGCAGCGATAGAGGCCGCCCCACTGCCATCAAGACCGCTTCAATAATCCGTTTTAATTGCTGTAAATCCGGCATCATATAACTTTCGCTTTTACGTGAATTGGCGCGAAGGCCTCTGACTGTACAATTTCAACCAATGACTCTTTAATCAGTTCCATAATAGCCAAAAAGGTCACTACGACGCCTAAACGTCCTTCCTCAGCCTTAAACAAGGTTACAAATGGCACAAAGCTATCTGAGCGCAATACCGCCAACACCTGCGACATACGCTCGCGAGTAGAAAGCTTTTCACGCTGAATTTGATGGCTTTCGAATAGATCAGCGCGGCGTAGCACCTCTCCAAGCACAAGAAGTAATTCTTTTAAATCAACATCGGGTTCTGCACGCAATTTAGTCATTGGCGGCGGCTCGATAATCACCGCGTAGTTATCTCGCCCCATCCGCGGCAACTGGTCGATATTCTCCGCTGCTTGTTTAAATCGCTCGTATTCCTGCAGGCGACGAATAAGCTGGGCACGCGGGTCCTCTTCGTCATCAAGCACATCTGCGGAGCGCGGCAATAACATCCGCGATTTAATCTCTGCCAGCATTGCCGCCATGAGCAGGTATTCCGACGCCAACTCAAACTGCATTGCACTCATCATATTCACGTATTGCATATACTGCTCAGTAATCTGCGCAACGTTGATCTCAAGAATGTCTAAGTTTTGACGCTTAATGAGGTATAAAAGCAGGTCGAGAGGCCCCTCAAACGCCTCAAGAAATACCTCAAGTGCTTCTGGTGGAATATACAAGTCTTTGGGAATTTCTGTGAGTGGCTTGCCCTGAACAACAGCAAACGGCATTTCGCCTTGCTGTGGCTGCTGCCGAATTGCCTTCAGACTTACGATCTCTATGGCTTCCAGGGCACCTTCCGGCACAGGCTCAAGACGACCCGTCATTATTTCAGACGAAGCCATATCCGGCTCCGCGAGCGACGCTGCCCCAGCTTGCTCTGCAGTGGGCTTTTCTGACGTTTCATCTTGCACTGTTACTGAGATCTCACGATATCATTTACCAAGGGCGAGATTATACGTTGATCTTGTCGCCGGTCACAGCGAATCCTCAAATTGACTGACATCGCCTAAGCCCCGACGTATCACAACGGGAACATCATCCACCAAATCCACAATCGACGTCGCTTCCATACCGCAATAACCCCCGTCAATCACAAGATCTACCAAATTCCCTATGGTATCGCGAATATCGTAGGGATCAGTCATCGGCAGCTCTTCACCCGGGAGGATTAAACTCACGCTCATTAAGGGCTCACCAAGCTCGGCCATCAAGTCTAAACAGATCTGATTCGCCGGCACTCGCAAGCCAACACTCTTGCGTTTTGGATGCAGCAAACGCTTAGGCACCTCGGGTGTCGCACGCAAAATAAACGTATACGGCCCTGGAATATGAGCTTTAAGTAATCGAAAGGCACTGTTATCTACTTTGGCGTAGGTGCCAAGCTCAGACAGGTCGCTGCACATTAAAGTAAAATTATGTTTTTCATCGAGCCGACGTATCATCCGCACACGCTCTAAGGCCGATTTATCACCCAAATGACAGCCTAGTGCGTAGGCGGAATCCGTCGGAAAAGCGACGACTCCACCAGCGCGAATAATATCTGCGGCCTGCTTAATCAGACGGGCCTGAGGATTCTCTGGATGAATTTGAAAGAACTGACTCAATGCAACTACTCCAATAACTTATACAGACGATTCCGCACGCTGCCAACGCGCCCAAACTGGCCGACACGGCTCGACAACTTTGGCGTCGCAGCCTAGCTCTAGCCAGTTGCTCGGCTGGTGAAAATCACTCCCCGCCGACGCCTCAAACTCAAAATCTTTACACAGCTGCTTCAAATAATTCAGATCGGACGCAGATGGCCGGCCGTTACAAACTTCAATGCCTTCTCCGCCGGCCTCTTTAAACTCTGCCAGCATACGCCGCAATTTTGCGTTCGTCAGTTTGTAATGTAGCGGGTGCGCCATTACAGCTACACCTCCCGCAGATTTTATCCATGCCACTACGCTCTCAAGAGAGGGCCACATTGCTTTAACATCGCCAACCTTACCCGCACCCAAATACTTATCAAACGCAGTTGCCATAGAATCGACATAACCCGCCGCAACCATAAACCGAGCAAAGTCAGGGCGACCGATGGCACGCCCTTCGGCTAAATTCGCCGCACCTTCGTAACTGCCATCAAAACCCAGCTTTTCGAGTCTCTCTCCAATGATTCGCGCCCGCTCACCGCGCGCATTGCGCTGATCCGCCAACTCCGATTGCAAATACGGGCAAGTCACATCGATTCCCAAACCAAGAACGTGGATGTTCACACCAGACCACGTGCACGACAGTTCAATGCCGGCAATGATTTCTAGCTCACCCCTCTCGATTTCGGCAAGCGCCCGATAGCCATCAATAGTGTCGTGATCAGTCACCGCCAGTAATTGCACCCCACACTGCTGAGCACGTAGCACCAGCTCATGGGGACTTAACCCGCCATCTGAGGCAGTGGTGTGGGTATGTAAGTCGACAATCACGCCAAATCCCCTTCGAGGCTAGTGGTGAAAAATTAAAATGGGTATAGTGGGTGGATCACCGTCATCCACCCCTTACCGACAGGAAACACCATGCCGGAGCAGGCAAATACACCTCAACGACACAGTATTGTCGTCAATCTATTGTTCAATATTATCATTCCAACCCTGATACTCACCAAACTTAGCGGCGATACGTACTTAGGGCCTAGCTATAGTATCGTGATTGCCCTCGCCTTCCCATTAGGTTTTGGCATTTATGACTTTGTAAAAACACGCCGTGCCAACGCCTTCGCCATTCTTGGTTTTATCAGCGTACTATTAACTGGCGGCATTAGCCTACTTGAACTGGATGCGGAGTATATCGCCATCAAGGAGGCCAGTATTCCCGCCATCATTGGCATTGCAACCCTTATATCACTGTATACACCGTACCCGCTGATCAAAACTTTTTTGTTCAATGATGAGGTCATCTACACCGACAAAATAAATCACGCCCTAAATGAGCAGGGTAACACTAGCATGTTCGATTCCGCGCTACGCAACGCGACTTACTTAGTCGCGTTCTCGTTTTTCCTGTCTGCCACACTCAACTATCTACTCGCTAAAATTTTGCTAATCAGCCCACCAGGCACCCCAGAATACAGCGCCGAGCTAGGAAAAATGACGGGGCTTAGCTTTCCGGTCATTGCATTACCCTGCACGATAGTCATGCTGGGAGCCTTGTTTTACTTGGTGAAACGAATTGAGAAACTAACCTCTCTTAGCTTTGAAGATATTTTCAGAATACAGTAGGAATTAATATGTTATATGCCGTAATCAGTGAAGACGTTGCAGACAGCCTCAGTAAGCGCTTAGGTGCTCGCGCGGGCCACCTAGCGCGCCTTGAAGAACTAAAGAGTCAAGGCCGCCTCATTCTGGCCGGACCACATCCTGCCATAGACAGCGAAGACCCCGGTGAAGCCGGATTTACCGGCAGCTTAATCATTGCGGAATTCCCGTCCTTGCAAGACGCCCAACAATGGGCGGATTCAGACCCGTATATTGAGGCAGGTGTTTACGCCAAAGTGACCGTCAAACCTTACAAAAAAGTGCTGCCATAACAAAGTGGAAATTGAACTACTCTGATAAGTGCTTTATCCTTCATTGTTAAATATTTAGCACCGTTTATTAACGTGGAAAATCCAGTGAAAAAATCAATTATATTCGGCTTATCAGCCGTCTTATTTAGCCTGGCAAGCGCGTCCATCGCCGAAACCCGTTATATCAGTGACAAAATTTACGTGCCACTGCGCGTTGGTGACGGTTCAAAGTATCGAATCATTCATCGCGGCCTTCCTAGCGGCGAGAAACTAGAGCTGATTACTAGTAACGAAGACAGCGGCTACTCGCAAGTTCGAACCGAAAAAGGCGTAGAGGGATGGCTGCCAAGCCACTACTTAACATCATCACCCGCTGCCCGCAGCCAGCTAGAAGCCAGCAAAAAACGTATTGATGAACTAACCGCCTCCAGCAAAGAGTTACGCGCCCAGCTAGAAAACACCACGCAGAATAGCCAAGAAACCAATAGCGTTGTTGAAGAGCTTAAACTGGAAAACAAATCCCTAGGAGAAGAGCTAGAAGAGATTAAACGCATCTCAGCCAATAGCATCAAGTTAGACGATGACAACCGTCGCCTGCTCGAATCCAATCAAATGCTTAGCAGTGAAGTCGACGTATTAAAAACTGACAATGCTCGGCTACGCGAAAACAAAGAAAACGAGTTCTTTTTAAATGGCGCATTTGCCGTGCTTATTGGCGTTATGGTTGCACTAGTCGTCCCGCGCATGCTGCCAAAACGACGCTCTGACTGGGGTTGATTATGCGTATTATTTCCGCACTCATCTTGGTATTTACCTGTACGCTCTCAACACAGGCTCTCAGCGCCGACGGCACTGAAAACCCTATTGTTGTGCTGGAAACGTCGAAAGGAGATATCACCATTGAACTCCTCCCTGACAAAGCACCCATTACCGTTGATAATTTTTTAGCTTATGTAAAAAGCGGTTTTTATAACGGCACTATCTTCCACCGTGTTATTCGCCGATTTGCGGTTCAAGGCGGCGGCTTCACCCCCGACCTTACCGAAAAACCGAATGGCGAAAGTATTATTAACGAATCAAAGAGCAGTGGTTTGAGAAATGATCGCTGGACGGTGGCAATGGCTCGCACCGATGACCCAAATAGTGCTCGCTCGCAATTTTTTATCAATATGCGCATGAATCTTGATTTGGACTCTCGCATGGGCCGCGACGGCTATGCCGTATTCGGTAAAGTTATTGACGGCCAAAACATTGTCCGCGATATTGCCATCAGCGACACCCATACCGCTGGTGGCATGAAAGACGTCCCAGTCGAACCTATTCTGATTATTAGTACAACACTCAAGTAAGAGAACATGCGCGCAAGCGCGAGGGGTCATTTTGACTGCGCTAAGTATCAACCTGAATAAAATTGCTTTAATTCGCAATTCACGAGATACCGAATACCCCAGCGTTGTACTCCACGCCGCACGCTGCATAGCAGCCGGCGCCCACGGCATTACCGTCCATCCAAGACCTGACCAACGACACATTCGCGCAGACGACTGCTACGAACTGGCAAATATGCTCGACGTAGAATTAAACATTGAAGGCAATCCATTTGCAGCAGCAGCAAAAAGTGATCGACGCGGCGTTAGTGATTACCCAGGATTTATAGAAATAGTCCGCCTAACGAAGCCAGCACAATGCACACTCGTGCCCGACACCAACAGCCAACTCACCTCTGATCACGGCTTTGATTTACAGCAAGACGGTGACCGCCTAGCTCCAATTATTGCGGAGCTAAAATCTTTAGGCGTACGCGTTAGCTTATTCATGGATCCAGACCCCGCCCAAATACGTCTTGCAAAAGCAGTCGGCGCTGATCGCATCGAACTCTATACTGGACCCTATGCAGACCACTTCGGATCACAAAGGCAAGATGAGGTATTAGACCCATTTGTTAAAGCAAGCGAAACAGCCGCCGAAATAGGCCTAGGACTAAACGCAGGGCACGATTTAAACCTTCATAATTTATTTTTATTTAAGAACAGTGTGCACAAACTACTTGAAGTCTCTATCGGCCACGCTTTCACCGTCGACGCGATTGAGCTGGGCCTAGATAACTGCATTAAGTCTTATTTAAGCTGCCTGCGCTAAGCTAAGACCACAGCAAAACTCCGACACCCACCACTGCTTCAATAAAAAACGGCGCTTCCATATTTTTGCAAACATGGAAAGCGCCGCTCGAATGACAGATTAAAATACCTTTTTAAGTACTACGTAAAAATCTGCCTCAAGCTTATCGAGCTCTTGCGATGAATCAAAGCCATCGTCCATCAGCGGTCTAGCGGCTACCGCGTCAACCGTAACACCCCAGCCCAGCTGCGCACTTACACGCACGCCCATATCTGCAAGCGAACGCTCATCACCTAAACTACCAGAGGCATTTTCAAACTGTGCCGCGCCATACTCAGCAAAAACCGCCGCGCTTAAATCAAGGCCCGCCGCAGTAAATTTATGAGTGAAATCAGCCGTTAAGAAATATCCTGAGTCCCCAGACATAACACCAGGCAAATAGGCGCTTAAGGCACTCATACCACCCAATACCCACTGCTGCTGCTGAGGTAACTGTTCATCAGCAATCTGCCCTAAAAAATTCAAATTGAATTCTGACGTATCCGACATCGGTAGCTTTGCAGCAAGCCTAGGCAGAATAGTCACGAACTCTGCTGTACGTGTAGCCGGCCCTACTTCCGGCGATGTCGCAACAGCAGTACCAAGTGTACCGCTATCACCTGTTACGCCTGCTTTAAGAGACAGCTGCGCCGACCAGCGGAATGTTTTTCCATCAACTAACGTAGCAGCAAAATATTTAGCGCCAAATTCTACAGTGCCGTACTTTTCATCTTGTAGACTGCCAAATGCACCCGCATCAATTTGCGAATCAATATATTCAACTCGCTCAAACAGGTTAAAGCGGTGAGTCAAATCTGCCGATAAAACCTGCTCGCCTGTCAACGCGATGGTGTTGATGTCTGCGTCTAAAGATAAATTTTGAGTCGTTGTAGTCGTCGTTGCCGATGTGCCGCAGCCAAGCAAGCCACCCAAAGGCCCCAGCAAGTCGCAAAGTGGTGTTCCGCCGCCAGTACTTGTCGTAATTGGAACGGGACCAAAATTCTGCGCGTATTCAGTGTGGCTCGCTGTAATACCATACAATCCTGAACTAAATGCACGATCTGCCGCCAACTGAAAACGGTGGTAGTCTTCACCATTTCGAGATTCACCTAAATCAGTAAATGCGGTTTCATAACCAAACGTGGCACGCGTACCATTTTCAAAATTATGACTAATACCGGCATCACCAAAATAACGACCAACGTAACGACTACCTTGGTTGCCTATTTGGAAGAACACATCTGTTGCATCATGATCCTCAACCGGCATCTCTTCAAAAATTAAAATTACATCTTCAGGGTTTTGTTTATCGGTATTATAAGATACCGAATAATCTATACCCGTTCGCTGGCTTTTCACATTCGCCATAACACGCGCACGCTCGAACTCCGCTCGTGTTAAATCTTCATCACCGCTAAGCTCTTCAAAAAACTCGCGCACGCCATCACCTTGAACACCAGCGACCTTACCTTGCAATGCGTGAACATAAACCACATTGCTATCAGGCGCGTACTGCATTGTTACCAGCAAATGCCCTTTACGAAGCACGAGTGAATTCATTAAGAAAATAGCTTGTGACGGCGTTTTAGCCGCTTTGAAAATCGCATCTAACTCGTCATTACTTAAATAATGCGTACCCGATACCCGCAACTCATAACCGTTAACCAAACCGGTATACGGTGCTCCTGCACCAGCTACTGATTCCATATACTGTACAGTCGCTAACTGCGGCGGTAGCGCGGGTGGAAAGTCGATTGCCATAAACACAAATCCCTTGGTAAAGACTCAATATCCGCCATCTAAGGCGTATTGAATTAAGCAAAAATTGATGGGCGCGCACGCCCATCTTCGAAATTAATTGTCAGATTGATTCTGTTCTTTCACAGATAAAAACTGTTCGCCATCGAGAATATTCAATTCCACACGGCGATTTTCAGCGCGCCCGATCGGGTTATCGCTACCGTCTTCGTTTTCATTGCTAGCAACAGGAACTGACTCACCATAACCGCGATAGGCTAGCCGGTTTTCAGCAATGCCTGCAGCAACTAGGTAGTTGTAAACCGTAGCCGCACGCGCATAAGAAAGCCGAATATTGTACTCGTCACTACCCTTAGCATCGGTGTGCCCGTCTACTGCCACCAAAGCTTCTGGCTGCGCCTCAAGGACTTTTACGGCGTGCTCAAGTATAGGCAGGGATTCCGGTGTTAAATCAGCGCGATCAAATTCAAAGTTCACACCCCTTAACACCAGCGGCGCATCCTCGGTTAGATGGCAGCCGGTTAAAAACACCGGCATGTCCGCAGGTGTATCTAAACACTCATCGCGATCATCGCATACGCCGTCTGCATCAAGGTCTTTGCAGGTATCTAACAACGCCAACTGATCACGATCAGAGCAGCCTATACCACCCGTTACCACGCAATTGCTGGCATCACCGTCATCATTATTAGTGCCATTACCGGGCTCATTCGCCACCGCAACCGTTACTAAACCGCCCGTTCCCGAACCCGGTCCGTTCAACACGCCCGCACCAACCACGCCGCCATTTGCAGAATTTGCACCGTTGATAGCACCAACAGCGATCGTATCCGAATTGCCTGAGTTAGCACCATTGAGTACCGCAAAGGCGCCAAAATCTGAATTACCCGCGTTATCACCGTTTAGCACTGCCAAGCCGGCACTACCGCCATTACCCACGTTATCACCAGATAAAACTGCGGCACCGACGCCATCACTATTACCAGAGTTACTACCAGAAATAGCAGCAATGCCGGCTAAACCACCGTTACCACTACTATTACCACTCAGTACAGAAATACCAATCAAGCTGCCATTACCTGAATTATCTCCAGACAATACGGCCAAGCCAATCAAACCGCCATTACCTGACGAGCCCGGTGTTAGTAGCGCGATACCTGCCAAGCCATCGGCGGTTGCATTACCTGAATCGGCAGCACCAAGCAAGGCTAAGCCAATAGGTTGATCATCTAGGCCAGGCAAAGCCAAGGTTTGAGCCAACTGAAGGCCGCCCGCCGTTAGCTGATCCGTCAACCCCTCTAGAGCACCCACAATAGGCACTACAATCGCCCCCTCGGGGCCAATTAAGCCACGCAGCTGGCTGACAATACCGCTTTCATAATTCAAACCCAGCGCGCCTATCAATTGCGACAGACCAAGCGCATCGAGAGGAATCGACGTACCTGAGCCCGTTTTATTACCAAACCCAAGCAACTCACCCGACGCTAAGGTTAGGCCGAGATCGTTTTCGGGATTAAGCGCATCTGCACCTAGAAAATCATTATCCCCAGTACCAACAGGATCCAGCACCGATGCACCAACTGTTCCCACCGTGCCAGCAACTTCTGACAATAGCTGAGTTATCCCCAGCGTATTGAGAAGATCCGTAATAACATCTGCTGAAGCAGCACTAGAAAATAACAATGCCGTCACCACGGTATACACCGACAGCAACTTGCGAAAACACCCCATTTGAACGCCCCCAAGACAAACCTACCTACAACTCAACGCTATAGGTAGAAAACTAAAACCGACATATATACTTTTTACAAAAAAAAAAATGTAAAAATCAATCGGAACGACACAAAACAAAAACTTTATACAACGACTACCAGCCCGAGCTACACCACCATTTCAATGCCTCTACTTCCTGTAATCGCACGAATGGACGCGAGATACGTTCAAGACGACCGTACGCGCTCTTTATATGTACAATAATCAATTTTTTTATCGAACTCCCTTTCGCATAAGGCGCATCGTATTAATAAAAACGATACACGCCACTTTTAATGTGAAGAGGGCTTAACAAAAAACGTACTTTATCCGCGCAATCTTAATGAAAGGCGAGACGCTTAAATAGCAAAGCAATGAGTACATACCGACATTAATGCGATTTTGTGATGGCAATCACATGACTAAAACACTAGTTTGAGCACTACAACACACGCCGGAAGTTTTGCCCGCTTGACGCGCCACCTCGCCGCGACATGACGAGCTACAAAAGATCGACATTAATTCAAATGCAAAGAGAATAAACACAGGAAAATCTCCTGAACAACACAAGAAATTGCATTGGCGGAGTTTGTAATTTTAAGGGGGGAATATCTAAAAATATGGGGTGGCCGACGGGGCTTGAACCCGCGACAACAGGAATCACAATCCTGGACTCTACCAACTGAGCTACGGCCACCACTGAGGGGAAATCTTCCTGTAAATGGCGCGCCCGACAGGATTCGAACCTGTGACCGACGGCTTAGAAGGCCGTTGCTCTATCCAGCTGAGCTACGGGCGCAAAACCGTCCGAACTGAGATACGAAAAATGGTCGGGGTAGAGAGATTCGAACTCCCGACATCCTGCTCCCAAAGCAGGCGCGCTACCAGACTGCGCTATACCCCGTTTTTCGTTTCCCGTATGCCCCGCTACAGGAGCTGCGCATGATACGCAGACCTTTTTATCTCGTCAACGGTTTTGGGAAAAATTATTCGTTTGATTTGTTGGCCTGCTGTTTATACCCATGCGACAATAACACTCTAATTTGAATCATCTTTTTTGCGAGACCTACCTGAATGACAGCTTTGATTCTAGACGGCAAAACACTGGCGGCAAGCTGGGAAGAACAATTAACAGAGAGGGTTGCTGCGCTAAAAAACCGTTCAAATGGCCGCACCCCCATCTTAGCCACAATTCTGGTCGGTGACGATCCCGCCTCTGCTACGTACGTTAAGATGAAAGGCAATGCATGTCGACGCGTAGGCATGGATTCTCTTGCAGTAGAAATGCCCGGCTCCACAAGCACCGAGCAGCTACTCGCCAAAATAGACGAATTAAATAACGACCCCAATGTTCATGGCATTTTGCTACAGCACCCAGTACCCGAGCAGATCGATGAGCGCGCATGCTTTGACGCCATCGCCCTACATAAAGATGTAGACGGAGTAACCTGCCTTGGCTTTGGCCGCATGGCAATGGGCGAAGATGCCTATGGCTGCGCCACACCAAAAGGCATTATGCGTATTCTAGAACACTACAAAATTGACATCGAAGGCAAGCACGCCGTGGTAGTGGGACGTAGCGCCATACTCGGCAAGCCCATGGCCATGATGCTGTTAGAAGCCAATGCTACCGTCACCATCTGCCACTCTCGCACGCGAAACCTGCCCGAATTAATCAAACAAGCCGACATTTTAGTTGGCGCGGTAGGTAAACCCGAATTCATCAAAGCAGATTGGATTAAAGACGGTGCAGTTGTTGTCGACGCAGGCTACCACCCCGGCGGTGTCGGCGACATTGAACTTGCCCCCCTAGTAGAGCGCGTCAGTGCCTACACCCCCGTACCCGGCGGCGTAGGCCCCATGACGATCAACACCCTTATTTTCCAAAGCGTGGACTCCGGCGAAAAAGCCATCGCCTGACACGGAATTACATCATGGCAAGGGTAAACAAACGACCAAAGAAAATAGGCCCCGCGCAAAAAGTAGCGCGAGTGCTACTTAGTGGCATTCTTCAAGTCTTCTTTTGGATAATGAAAACCTTACGCTTTAAAAACCAGCTTGAAATTGAACACCCCTGCATTATGGCGGTGTACCACGACGAGTTAATGCCGCTGGTTCATTACTTCCGCAATCAAGGCATAACGGCGATTGCCTCACGAAATCACTTTGGGTATTCCATTGCTAAAGTAATGGAGCGTTACGATTACGAGGTCGCATTAGGCTCGCCTAGCAGAGGCGGCAAAGACGCCTTCCTTCAACTCTTAAAGGCAGCCCGTAAAGGCAAGTCCATTGCCTTTGCCGTAGATGGCTCACGCGGCCCACGCCATGAAATGAAACAAGGCGCGATGGTGCTTGCCAAACGAACCAAACTCCCTCTTTATCTAATCCGAGCGAGCTACGATGGTTGGCGCATAGAGAAGTCTTGGGATAAATCTAAATTTCCCAAGCCGTTTGCCGAGGTTAGCTTTAATTACAAGCGTTTTGCTTTAGAAGATTATGCTGATGAATCAGACTTGGACGCTGCCCTACTGGCCGCACAAAATGAGCTCAGCGGTTTACAGCCAGACGATTACCAAGCGCCAAAATGACGGTAAATCAACGCACACTGCATCACATTTTAGTTTTTATATACGGCGCTTGCATTGCTACGCTGTCACTACTCCCTTCCGACGATGCAATAACTTTTAACATTTGGGATAAAGCCCAACACTTCGCCGCTTACGCAGTATTTATGACATTGGCCTTCCCCATAGGAAAAAGCCGAAAAGCCCATTTATGTACCGCTTTTGGTATTCTTTTATTTAGTATTTTTATTGAATACGCCCAGCAATTTTCACCTGGGCGGGACACATCAATTGAAGATGCTATTGCAAATAGCCTTGGGGTAATTAGCGGGTATGTATTTTCGGGGTGGCTGGCAAAAATTTATCAAAGCCGCGGCAACAAAGCCGCGCCGTCAATTTAATATCCGAACGCACTTACTCACGCCGCCAAGTCGTCCCCTCCCGACTGTCCTCCAAAATAACCCCCTGTGCTTTAAGGGAGTCGCGGATTTCATCCGCCCGTGCAAATTGCCTATCCTTTTTGGCCTGCACCCGCTCTGCGATTAAACCCTCAATTTCAGCAGCCGCCAACTGATCACCACTACCCGCCTGTAAAAAGGCATCAGCAGACAATTGTAAAACTCCAAGCAATGCAGCTAGCGACTTCAAGTTTATCGCTAGCTCCTCAACCCGCACTGCATCACCGGCCTCTTTCGCACTATTCAGCTCTCGCACCATGTCATAAAGAACCGCTAATGCAACTGGCGCATTAAAATCGTCAGCCATTGCCGCATCAAAACGCTGCACATACTCATTACTTTTATCTAACTGAGCGTATGGTAGCGGCTCCGCAACCTCTAAACCTTTAAAGGCATGATAGAAACGCTCTAAATTTTGCTTAGCAATTTGCAGATTGTCTTCAGAGTAATTAATCGCACTGCGATAGTGGCTGGAGATTAAAAAGTAACGCACTACCTCTGGATGATAGCGATCAAGGATTTCACGGATCGTAAAAAAATTGCCCAAAGATTTAGACATTTTTTCGTTGTCGACCCTAACCGCACCAGCATGCATCCATGTTTGCGCATAGGTTTTACCTGTGGCCGCCTCAGATTGAGCAATCTCGTTTTCATGATGGGGGAACACGAGGTCCGGTCCGCCGCCGTGAATATCAAAAGTTTCACCCAAGCAGCAGGTGGACATTGCGGAACATTCTATATGCCAGCCAGGCCGCCCGTCACCCCAAGGTGATGGCCAGCTGGTCGTACCGTCTTTCACAGACTTCCATAACGCAAAATCGCGGGGATCGTCTTTGGCTTCATCAACGGCGATACGCGCACCAGACAAAAGCTCATCGGGCTTTTTGCCCGACAATTTGCCGTAGTCTTTGAAAGAAGTTACACGATAATACACATCGCCATTTGATGCGGTATAAGCAAAACCTTTCTCAATAAGCCGTGCAATCATATTGAGGATATCGCCAATATGCGCAGTTGCCCGCGGCTCTTGATCCGGTGGCATAATATCTAGCCGCGCAGCATCCTCATGCATTGCCTTAATAAAGCGCTCAGTTAAGGCCTCAAAGGGCTCATTATTCTCTTCTGCTCGACGCAAAATCTTATCGTCAATATCGGTGATATTACGCACATAATTGACATCAAAGCCCTTCGCCCGCAAATAACGCGTAACCACATCAAATGCCACTAGCACCCGCGCATGCCCAAGATGACAGTAGTCGTACACCGTCATGCCGCAGACATACATATTTATCTTGCCGTCCTGCAGAGGTACTAAATCTTGCTTGCTACGGCTTAGGGTGTTGTAGATTTGAATCGTCATAGATTATCGCTTTATGCTGGACGGGAGACGGGAGATGCAACGTCAAAATCAACCCAAGCCCGTTATAAAAATTTGATTATATCCATCAGCAGCTAGGCTTCAGACTCGAAGTGGGAAAACAGCTTTTGCGTCGCCCCTCTCCCGTCTAGCATCTAGCGCCATCGCTTTCGACAGACATCCGACCTCAGACGTCCGACTCTTTACCCCATGTATCACGCAACGCAATCGTGCGATTAAACACTGGCGCCACATTGCTGTGCTCTACTTTGTCGGCGACAAAATACCCAGTGCGCTCAAATTGAAAACTCGCCTCCGGCGCTGCGTCAGCAAGGCTCGGCTCAATCCAGCAATTCTCAATAACCTGCAAAGACTCTGGATTAACATGGTCGAGAAACTCTTCTCCACCCCGATCTGGCGCCTCATGGGTAAACAGCCGGTCGTAGAGGCGAACTGTTGCCTGCTTGCCATGACTCGCCGATACCCAGTGAATAACCCCTTTCGGCTTAATACCGTCTTCAGGGTCAGCACCGTGAGTCCCAGCGTCATAACTGCAGTGAACTTCGACAATATTACCAAGCTCGTCTTTGACAACTGACTCGGCTAACAGTACATAGGCACTACGTAAACGCACCTTTTTTCCCAATACCAAACGCTTAAACTTTTTATTGGCTTCTTCGCGAAAGTCCTCGCGCTCAATAAAAACCTCGCGACTAAAGGGCAGACTTCTCTCACCAAGGTCATCCCGATTTGGATGCCCAGGCGCAGTAAGCCACTCCACTTTATCTTCAGGATAATTGGTGATGACAATTTTCAACGGATCCATAACACACATGGCCCGCGGCGCATTTTTGTCGAGATCGTCGCGAATAGCGTGTTCAAGCATCGCCACATCAACAATACCCTCGCTGCGAGCAACACCAACCATATCGCAAAAATGCCGCAGTGAAGCCGGTGTAAAGCCACGACGGCGCATGCCCGCAATTGTCGGCATACGGGGGTCGTCCCAACCATCGACAACCTTTTCATCAACTAGCATTTTCAATTTACGCTTACTGGTCACGGTGTAGTTCACATTCAAACGCGCGAACTCATACTGTTTAGGCTGTGCAGGCACCGGCAAATTGGCAATAAACCACTCATACAAGGGGCGATGATCTTCAAATTCCAAGGTACAAATAGAATGGGTAATCCCTTCTAATGCATCGGACTGACCGTGGGTAAAGTCGTATGTTGGGTAAATACACCACTTGTCGGCTGTTTGGTGATGGCTCACTTTGCGAATTCGGTAGATGATGGGGTCGCGCAGATTAATGTTCGGCGCCGCCATATCAATTTTTGCGCGAAGCACCTTGCTACCTTCATCGAAATCGCCGTTTCGCATAGCCGCGAACAAGGCCAAATTCTCTTCAACACTACGATCCCGATGAGGACTATTTTTACCCGGCTCCGTTAATGTGCCGCGATACTCGCGAGCTTCATCTGCACTGAGATCGCAAACATAAGCATTACCTTGACCAATTAAATACACAGCATATTCATACAAAGTATCGAAATAATCAGAGGCGTAGCGAATCGGCCCCGACCACTCGAAACCCAACCAACGAATATCTTCTTGGATCGCATCTATATACGCCTGCTCCTCTTTGGCAGGATTAGTATCGTCAAAGCGTAAATGACAATGCCCGTCAAACTGTTTAGCAAGCCCAAAGTTCAAGCAGATAGATTTTGCGTGGCCAATATGCAAAAAGCCGTTGGGCTCTGGCGGAAACCGCGTGACAAGCTCGCCGCTCAAGCGCCCAGCCGCGATGTCTTCCTTTACGATAGTGCGTAGAAAATTATTGCCAGATACTGCATTGTCAGTCATTTATAGGTTCCAAATACTCAAAGTCAGCGATTTAATATAAACCGCCGAGGCCACAAAATACGTACTCAATAAACACCATGGTCTATCGACGGTTTCGCCCCGCAGCCAAAAGCCTTATTATAGCGGCTTTAATTTCCGGTTATAAGCGAGATCAGCGTAAATGATTATCTTCACTACAAATTTCGGCGACATTAAAATTGAGCTGGACTTCGAAAACGCTCCTAAAACCTCTGAAAACTTCAAACAGTATGTGGTTGACGGCTACTATGACGGCACCATTTTTCACCGCGTTATAGATGGATTTATGCTACAAGGCGGCGGCTTTGAGCCCGGCATGAAGCAAAAGGTAACCCGTGCCAATATCGAAAACGAAGCAGATAACGGCCTGAAAAACGACGTAGGCACTCTGTCTATGGCCCGTACATCAGACCCGCATTCAGCCAGCTCGCAATTCTTCATTAACGTAAAGAACAACGACTTCCTAAACCACAGCAGTAAAACCATGCAAGGCTGGGGATACGCCGTGTTTGCTAAAGTCACCGATGG
This sequence comes from Zhongshania aliphaticivorans, assembly GCF_902705855.1. Classification (GTDB taxonomy): domain Bacteria; phylum Pseudomonadota; class Gammaproteobacteria; order Pseudomonadales; family Spongiibacteraceae; genus Spongiibacter; species Spongiibacter aliphaticivorans_B. The sequence continues at coordinate 154,323 of NZ_CACSIJ010000001.1, forward strand.
CATGGACGTGGTTAACAAAATCAAAGGCGTAAAAACCGGGAGTGCAGCAGGACACCAAGACGTACCAATGGAAGACGTCATCATTGAAAAAGCAGTTTGGGTAGACTAATTCCCCAATGACAACACTCTTTATCTCAGACCTACATCTGGATGAAACGCGCCCGGACATCACCCGGGCGTTTTTTGATTTCCTACAGAGCCATGCCAGTAAAGCAAAGGCCTTATATATACTCGGTGATTTTTTCGAAAGCTGGATTGGTGACGACGATAACTCTGCATTAATAGAATCTGTAAAGCACGCACTAAGCACCGTTAGCAAACAAGGCACGGCGGTTTACATGATGCACGGCAATCGCGACTTCCTGATTGGCGACACCTTTTGCACAGAGATCGGCGCCCAACTCATCACTGACCCAACGGTCATTACCCTAGCTGGCGAACAAACCTTATTAGTGCACGGCGACAGCCTATGTACCGACGATCAGCAATATATGCAATTCAGAAAAATGCTGCGTTCACCGGCTTGGCAGCAAGACGCCCTTAGCAAACCGATTGAAGAGCGCCGCGCCATTGCCAAACACTTGCGCATGGCCAGTAACGAAGCAAATAGCAATAAAGCCGAAGACATCATGGACGTTAATGCCGACGCAGTTATTGCCGCACTGAAAGAACACGACTGCACGCGAATGATTCACGGCCACACCCACAGACCAAACCGACACCCATTAGCTATCGATGGCACAAAAGCAGAACGTATCGTGCTTGGCGACTGGGATAGTAACGTCTGGTACCTAACAGACGAAAACGGCTCACTTTCACTACACTCCTCCCCCTTATAGATCCTCAACATAAGCGCGGGGGTAAAGATATGGCACGCGCTTATTGAAAGATTGCATCAATAAAGTGCCCCTCCTACCCTCAGTGACGCAAACATTCGAATAAATCCTTAACACAACCCCCCATTCAATACAGCCATCGCTAGAACGCAGCTCAGGAAAGCCATTAACCACATGAATTCTGGCCCAAATTGTGCTTGTTCGTGCAATAGCAGCGCAATACTTTGCCATCACGCAAAGCTTATACCGCACAGAATTATCACATTGCCGATCCAATAACAGCCGAAGACACTAGCACTACGATCGGGATACATTACAAAAAGAGGCTCACATCTTGCCAAACATGCCACAACTCCCATGCCATACATCCGGCGACATAAACGTCGTTATGATAATGGCGAAGACCAAAGCTCCCGATGGTGGCGCAACGAAAGCATGGAGTAGACTAAACAAAGGCACCACCTGGGCTGGTAACGTCGTGAAATCTCCATTGCGAACGAATATACCTACGAACAAATCAGGGCCATTGCCAAACCTAAACTATCCCAAACTCAATCAGATAGAATTCATAGGACATCACTCAAATAACCAGCGGCATTCCGCTACGGATCTGAGCTTCCCGCACCAAAAACAAGCAATGAGCACCGTAACAAGCAAGAGACGCCTGCACGAATTACGAGCTAAAGGAACAAACCACTCAGAAGAATTACCGCTTAAGAAATCAACTGGAGTTTAGCGATGGCTGTTATCAATAATAAAAACGGACTGCGAATAGAAAAAGCAGATATTACCCTTGGCTTTATCCCACTAACAGATTGCGCGCCACTGGTTATCGCCCAAGAAAAAGGCTATTTCCGGAACGAGGGCTTAAATGTCACACTCTCTAGAGAGGCCTCATGGGCAGGCATACGTGACAAAGTGGGGCTCGGCATACTCGATGGCGCACAAATGCTAGCCTCAATTCCAGTTGCCTCTCGCCTAGGTATCGGTGGCCCAAAAATCGATATGATCAGTGCCATGGTGCTGGATTTAAACGGCAATGCTATTACGGTAAACAACGACCTTTATGAGCATCTCTACGCGATAGACCCCCGCAGCGAATTCAGCCCATTGATTGCTGCGCAGGCCCTGCAATGCGTTATAGAAGAAAATAAACGCAGCAAGCGACCAAAGTTACGTTTTGGCGTGGTATACCCCTGCTCAACCCAAAGCTACGAATTACGTTACTGGCTTGCAAGCGCCGGCATCGACCCCGACCGCGATATCGAAATTGTTGTTATCCCACCACCAAAAATGGTTACCGCCATGACCGACGGCGACATCCACGGTTTTTGCGTTGGGGAGCCTTGGAACACCCTCGCGGTGCAGCAACAGCTAGGCCATGTTGTCGCCACCAAATACCAGCTTTGGAATAACAGCCCAGAAAAAGTGTTTGCCGTAAGCGAAAGTTGGAGCAACGAAAATCCAGTAACTCACCAGGCTATTTTAAGAGCATTAATCAAGGCCTGCATTTGGTTAGACAGAAAAGAAAACCGTAAAACCGCCGCAAAAATGATCAGCCAAGCACCGTACATCGCCCTTCCCGAAGAAACCGTCGCCCTGTCGCTACAGGGACTGTCTCTCAAACACCACGGTCAACCTCCAGAAAAAGTTGACGACTTCCACGTCTTTCACCGCTACTCCGCCAACTTTCCTTGGCTCAATCATGCAGAGTGGTTTATTTCGCAAATGTACCGTTGGGGCCAACTTACCACGCCCATTAACATCGAAGAGACCGTTGCCGCCGTATATAAACCTGCACTTTTTCGTATCGCCGCTGCCGCGATCGGACTTGAAAGCCCAAGCATAGACCGAAAAACCGAAGGTAATTTGCACGAGAAAAATATGTTAATGAAGTCGCAACACATAGGCCCCAATCAATTCTTAGACGGGCAAGTTATTAGCGTCGGCGGCATCATTAAATACTTGGAACAACAGAGCCTATCCAAGGCAGATATTCCGGCGCTGCGACTTATCAATATTCAAAAAGAGGCATAATCATTCACATGAAAGTATTGCTGATAGATATCGACGATACCCGCGCCACTAAACTTGAGCCTATTTTGGTATGGACCGGCATCGAGCTAATTAAGCTCAACAATCACAACACTGATCTCTACCAGCTTGTCGGGGAAATGCACCCTGAAATAATATTAATTGACACCAACTCTCCCAACCGCGACACCTTAGAACATTTGGCACAGCTCAACAAAACGAGCCCACGCACGATTATAAAGTTGGGCAATAGTCGCTCAGAAAGTATCAATAGACTTGCCGCCGACGCAGGAATTAGCATTTACGCCATCGACAACATTCCGGCAAAATTGCTGCAGTCGCTGATTGATATCACCTTGAGTTATTTCTACAGCATTGAGCACTTACGTTCAGAAATTCAATCTCTAAAGCCAGAAATAGACGCGCGTCAAATTTTAAATAATGCCAAGAAATTTATTACCGAAACCTACGGACTTACAGAAGAGCAAGCCACCGATTTACTAAGCAAAAATGCTAATAGACAAGGCCGCACCATCACCGATGTTGCTCGCCAACTAGTAGACACAGGATCATTTATATAAAAAATACGTGGCCGTAATTAGGCTGCTAATGGCCCGCTATGAAAACGAAATATCTCGTCTTCTGTTTCAATTAAAAGTTGCTCTTTACGCTTAAATAAATCAATTCTCGGCTGAATATCTTCCGTCGCATAACGCTCAGCCAGCGTTAGGTAATCTTTAAAATGGCGAGATTCAGATTTCAATAACGAGTTATAAAAGGCGCCCAATTCCGCATCAAGCATGGGAGCAATACGAGAAAACCGCTCACAGGAACGCGCTTCAATTAGAGCGCCGATAATCAGAATATCAATCAGCTTATGCGGTTCACTGGTGCGCGCCTCAGCGCGCAAACCATTGGCATAACGCGCCGACGATAAATGCCGATACGCAATCCCGCGTTTTTTCATAATCGCCATCACCTGCTCAAAATGGCGCAGCTCTTCACGAGCAAGCTTTGACATGCGATTTAATAAATCAGGCTTATCAACGTAGCGAAACATTAAATTCAACGCTGTCCCTGCTGCTTTTTTCTCGCAATTAGCGTGGTCTATTAGCATTTCTTCTGGGTGGTCCAAAGCCGCATCGACCCATCCTTGAGGGGTTTCACAAGGTAGAAACGCTAAAATCTCACTAATATCGACTGACATGAACTTGCACCCAGATAATAAAAACCGGCGGCAGTATAGCAAACTCTAGCAATCTATCTGAGCTGTAGCGCTAAGATTAGGGGGAATCTAACAGTCACGCATCACTTATCAGAGTGGATATACATACCAATATAACGTTGATAGTGCGCTTCAGAGAGCAGATAAAACTCCCGGTCAATCATGTCTCGCAACTGTAACAAGGGAGTAGTTCGATACGCCGCATCGACAACAAACCCGAACTGAACAGTCTCTGAAATTTGACCTGCACCAGCACGAAGCAACTGAAACAACCAAATAAAAGGACTTTTATGGGCAGGATAGCGAACCCGCTGAGTCTGGCACTGCCACTGCAATACCGCCGCATCGCAAATGCTCAGTTTATGCGACATAACCTGAATCAAAAACCCGTCCAAACGCTCATCAATAATCTGTTTTTGCTTATCGGTATAACTATTCCAGTCAATCACCTCGTGACTGTAACGCTTGCAACCTCGACACACATCGTCGCCCAGCGCTGTAGAACAGACGCCAATACAGGGGGTAACCACTCTGGGGATCACAACAGACAAACCACACTCCACAGCACACATAAAATCGAGGAATCAAGAGTAATCTACCCCAACTGACACTGGCAAGTGCAGTAATTCACTTAACCTATGTAGGGTTTTTCAGTATACTTGCAGCCCCCTATTTCGCATCGATGATGGGCATCGATAGCCCCGGCCCCGGCGATCCCGGCGGATGCGGGTACCGAAACTGAAAAGAGGAGTTACACTGTGCTTGAAGCATATCGGAAACACGTCGACGAACGCGCCGCGCAAGGCATTGTTCCCCAGCCACTCAACGCTGAACAAGTCGCGGGCCTAATCGAGTTGCTCAAAAATCCGCCTGCAGGCGAAGAAGCAACCCTTGTTGACCTGATCTCCAACCGTGTACCACCAGGTGTTGACGAAGCGGCTTACGTTAAAGCCGGCTTTCTGTCTGCCATCGTAAAAGGTGAAGCCAACAGCCCTCTTCTGAGCAAAGAAGAAGCAGTTAAACTGCTGGGCAATATGCACGGCGGCTACAATATTGTGACTCTGGTTGACCTCCTCGACCACGCAGATCTTGCCAAACTCGCCGCAGAAGAGCTTAAGCACACCCTGCTGATGTTTGATGCCTTCCACGACGTAGAAGAAAAATCTAAAGCCGGTAATGCACTGGCTAAAGAAGTGATTCAAAGCTGGGCAGACGCAGAGTGGTTCACCAACCGCCCTGAAGTTGCCGAAAGCATTGTTAACACCGTATTTAAAGTCACCGGCGAAACCAATACCGATGACCTGTCACCTGCACCAGACGCATGGTCGCGCCCAGACATCCCACTGCACGCACTGGCAATGTTCAAAATGGAACGCGATGGCATTAAGCCCGACGTCCAAGGCAGTGTTGGCCCACTTAAATTGATCGACACCCTGAAAGAAAAAGGCCACCCCATTGCCTTCGTTGGCGATGTTGTTGGTACAGGCTCTTCACGTAAATCAGCAACCAACTCGGTACTGTGGTTCTTTGGCGACGATATGCCTGGCGTGCCTAATAAGCGCTCTGGCGGCATTTGTATCGGCAGCAAAGTAGCACCCATCTTCTACAACACCATGGAAGATGCTGGCGCACTGGTATTTGAAGCCCCCGTTGACGACCTAAGCATGGGCGACGTGATTGAAATCCGCCCCTACGACGGCATCATCAAAAATGTTGAAACTGGCGCTACCCTGAGCACCTTCGAACTGAAGTCACCGGTATTGCTTGACGAAGTACGCGCTGGCGGCCGCATTAACCTGATCATTGGTCGTGGCCTTACTTCTAAAGCCCGCGAATCACTGGGCCTGCCCACCTCTACCCTATTCCGCCTGCCCGAGCAGCCCGCCGACACTGGCAAAGGCTACACCTTGGCGCAAAAAATGGTTGGTCGCGCCTGTGGTCTACCCGAGGGTACTGGTATTCGTCCCGGCACTTACTGTGAACCCAAAATGACCACCGTTGGTTCACAGGACACCACCGGCCCGATGACCCGCGACGAGCTGAAAGATTTGGCCTGCCTCGGTTTCTCTGCCGACCTGACCATGCAGTCCTTCTGTCACACTGCGGCTTACCCCAAGCCAATCGACATCGACACCCAGCACAATCTGCCAGACTTCATCATGACCCGTGGCGGTGTTTCACTGCGTCCCGGCGACGGTATCATCCACAGCTGGTTGAACCGCATGTTGTTGCCTGACACTGTCGGCACTGGTGGTGACTCCCACACCCGCTTCCCGATGGGTATCTCTTTCCCAGCGGGTTCTGGTCTGGTTGCCTTCGCAGCTGCCACCGGCGTTATGCCACTGGATATGCCCGAATCAGTATTGGTTCGCTTTAAAGGCAAAATGCAGCCTGGCATTACCCTGCGCGACTTGGTTCACGCCATTCCTTACCAAGCCATTAAAGAAGGTCACCTGACCGTTGAGAAAAAAGGCAAGAAGAACATCTTCTCTGGCCGTATTCTTGAAATCGAAGGCTTGGCTGGTCTGACTGTTGAGCAGGCATTTGAATTGTCTGACGCCTCAGCAGAGCGTTCAGCCGCTGGCTGTACCATCAAGCAAGGCATTCCAGAAATCTCTGAATACCTGCGCTCTAACATCACCCTGCTACGCTGGATGGTAAGCGAAGGCTATGGCGACCCACGCACCCTAGAGCGCCGCGCCGCCAATATGGAAGCATGGCTGGCTAACCCAAGCCTGCTTGAAGGCGACGCCGATGCCGAGTACGCCGCGGTTATCGAAATTGACCTAGACCAACTGAAAGAGCCTGTTGTTTGCTGCCCTAACGATCCAGACGATGCTAAGTTGTTGTCTGAAGTTGCTGGCGACAAAGTAGACGAAGTCTTCATTGGTAGCTGCATGACCAACATCGGTCACTTCCGCGCCGCTGGTAAGCTGCTAGACGCCAACAAAGGCACGCTGAATACCCGTCTGTGGATCTCGCCACCGACTAAAATGGATCAGCACACCCTGATGGAAGAAGGCTACTACAACATCTTCGGCGCTTCTGGTGCACGCACCGAAATGCCAGGCTGTTCACTGTGCATGGGTAACCAAGCACGTGTTGCCGATGGCGCTACTGTGCTGTCTACCTCAACCCGTAACTTCCCTAACCGTCTTGGCAATGGCGCCAATGTCTACCTGACCTCTGCTGAACTAGCATCGGTTGGCGCGATCTTGGGCCGCCTGCCTACGCCGGCTGAATATATGGAATACTGCAAAGATCTGGATGCCATGTCTGGCGAGATTTATCGCTACATGAACTTCGACCAGATCGCGTCTTTCCAGAAAGGTGCGGAAGAAGGTAAGCGTATAGCGTCAGTAGAAATTACTGAAGTAAGCATGTGAAAACGATGTAAGCCTTAGACTTACCTTGTTGCGAAAGCCGCCTTCGGGCGGCTTTTTTATGTCTGAGACTATGTACTAATTTGAATTTCTTTGTCGATAGCGAAACAGAGAGGGGTAACCGAAACAGTAAATTTAAACACTAGCCCCACGGGGTGCCACTGGCGCCATCAAAGTCTCACCCAGATAACCTTCAACTTTGCCAAAAACTTTAGACTCACCACTATTCCAATCAGCAACAAAGCCACTAATTTCTTCTTTGCTGCGGCCAAGAAAATTCCACCACATCAAAACATCTTCTTCAAAAGGCGTACCACCAATCAATAAAAATCGACTACCTTTATTCGCTTTAATTTCAATATTTTCGCGGCCGCAAGAAAGATACAACAGCTCAGTAGTATCCAAATTTTCGCCAGCAACACTAATATCACCGTTCAAAACTAAAACACCGTATTCAAAATTAGGGTTAAGTTTTAAAACGGCCAACTGGCTATCTAGGGCAAAAACATCTGCCGCCATAAGTGGCGAATAAAATTTTGCCGGTGCAGTAAGCCCAAACGCATCACCCGCGATAACAGTAATATCTAACCCTGAAATTTCAGTCTTTGGCAATTCAGGGAAATGTTCAAAGGCAGGCTCTATAAACCGGTATTGCTCCGGAAGCGCAATCCATAATTGGGCGCCATGAAATTCTGCAGGACTATTTGCGGGGGTTTCTTCTGAATGACTAATCCCCTTTCCTGCCGTCATTAAGTTGACCTGGCCCGGCTGAATCAATTGGGTATAGCCTAGCGAATCACGGTGCAACAATTCACCTTCGATCATCCACGTGAATGTTTGCAAACCGGTATGGGGATGTGGGCCAACTTGAACACCATCACTCCCGCTAATATCTGCAGGGCCAACATGGTCGAGGAAGGTCCAGGCCCCAATCATGCGAAGCTGCTTAGTCGGCAAAAAACGCTCAATGGTCATGCCAGTGCCAAGCGTCTTCTGACTTCCACTCAATCGCCGACTAAGTGGCCGCTCTACCCGAATGGGGCAGGTGCTGGAATTAGATGCTTCAATGGTTTTATCTGACACACTCATACTCACCTCATCCTTTACCTTGCATGGACTTGTCGTAAATATTCGACCTTTAGCGATTAGCCGGTATTAGTACACCTGACAATCTCTCGACTAAAACGCCTTCGGCGCGTACCCAGTCACCTCAGTAATTCCCATTTCCTTACCCAAGGCAGTCAAAGGGTGAACCACAACCAAGCCGCGTACCGACTTTTTAAATTTGCCCATATCTGCTTGTTCAACTTTGCTTAAAGCACGATTAAATGCCAAAGCCTTTAACTCCTCACTTTGTGCGGAATTCTTACGGGTTTGCATGCCCTTAATACTGGCAATCTTTTTGTTCACTACGCCTAACTCACGCTTAAATTGGAGAATCAAACCTTGATTATCGCGAGCCTTCGCGTCATCTAGCTTGCGTCGCAAAAGATCTAATTTATTATTCAACTGCTGAATGTCTTTGTTTAAATTCATAACTGCTCTCTTCTCATATTCGGCGCGGCTATTCGGCACACATAAATCATGGCAGCAGTATAACAATAAGTAATGAATATAAAGCGATAAAGCACTCTCTGTGTTTAACCACGTGTCACGCAAGAGCGCCAAGTTAAATGCATTTATGCCTAAGGAGAGCGCTGCCAGAGCCTAGCCAGCGCTTTATGAGGGCTCAATTGCTAGCTGCAGGCCTTTGCGGCAAGTATTTGAGTACATGCGGCTTTCTCAGCACCAAAAAAGCAGCGGGAACAAAGAACAAAGACAAAATTGTGGTTAATACCGTCCCCCCCGCCAGTACCACTGCAAATGGTGGCCAAAATCCGCCGCCGGACAATATCAGCGGAATTAAGCCGGCAACCGTGGTTATGGTTGTTGAGCTAATATGTTTGGTACATACCGACACAATATTGACGATCTCGGCCTTATCGCCAGTCATCGCCAACGGCGAAGCCTTTAACTCCGTCAAGATTACTATCGCAGCGTTTACCGCCAAACCCATTAGGCCCATTAAGCCAATGATTGCGGTGAAGCCAAAGGGATATTGACCAAGCCACAAGCTCAGCATACCCATGCCAGCAGACTGGATCGCAACGGCAAACACCAAGGCAGACAAACGAAAGGAATCGAATGCCATAACCACCGTCACAATAAGCAGCACTAAAATAATCCCTACGCTGCCCATGAGATTACCAACCGCCTGATTTCGGCTTTCGGACTCACCGCCAATCTCAAGGCTATAGCCAACAGGTACCTCAAACCCCTCCTCTGCGAGTCGCGCCTTGATGCGATCCAACACTTCGGCGGGAAGAACATCATCCCGGATAAAGATCTCGACCATATTGACGCGGCGGCCATCACGGCGAGAAATTTTTGCCTGTGCGGGAAGCAGCTCCACGCTGGCCAATGCAGATAAAGGCCTAGCTCCCGTGGGTAAAGCCAATGGGAATGACATCAATGTATCGATACTGGACGATTTCACCCCTGCGCCCGAAACCCGAACGGGAAGTTGTTGGGTGCCGTCTAGCATACTACTGCTAACGACACCGTCGATACTCGCGGCCAACAAAGACGAGATATCTTTTAGCCCAACCTGACTGCGCTGTGCTTCACTTTCATCAATATCGATCCACATTTTAGGCACAACTTGACCAAGAGAATCGCGGACATGAACCACGCCATTGGTTTCCTGCGCGATTCTACGCAACTCATCACCCATGGCTTTCAATCGAGGCAAGCTACTGCCGTACAGGCGCAGCTCTACGGGTGCATTCGATGGTGGGCCCTGAGCGAGACGCTGAACAATAATTTGGTAATTAGGAAATTTCTCGTCTAACTCCCGCTGCAATACATCAATTAGGCGGTTAGCCTGACTAAAATCGACCATCCTCATCATTGTCTGCGCGTAATACGAGGCTCCATCTTTGCTGTCCGTTAAGTTGTAATAGAAGGACAAAGCATTGCGACCAATAAACCAATGTAAAGACGCAATCTCTGGATGGCTATTGATTACCTCAGTAAGTTGCTCGGTGGCCCGCCGAGTCTGCTCAATACTACTACCTGCCGGCAGATATAATTCGAGGTTGATCATGTCGCGATCTGAGGGAGGAAAAAATTGCTCTGGCAATGTTTGACTGGCAATAAAGCCCAAGACGGGTAACACACATGCTGCCAACATCATGCGCCGTGGCCGAAGTAAAACCCACGCCAATTGTCGACGAAACCAACCATTCAAACGAGGAGCGGAAATACCACTGGCTTGGTTATTAGCCAACCATTTACCCGCCACCGGCGCGATAATAAACAGTGAAATCACCCACGAGCCAATTAAAGAAAATATTACCGCGCGCGCTAGAGGCCCAATAAACTCACCTGCTGGCCCTGGCATCAGCACCACCGGCATAAATGTTAATATTGTGGTTAATGTCGAGCCAAGCAAGGGCACCCAAAGATGACGCAAGGCCTTGGTTGCCGCCGCTGACGCCGAAAAACCATCACGCCGATTACGCATTACCGTGTCGGCAACGACAATCGCGTTATCGACCATAATCCCCAAAGCGACGATTAGCCCAGTCACCGACATTTGATGAATTGGCATATCGGTCATTCGCATACACGCTAACGAGAACAGCATTGTTAACGGCAGTGATACCGCAACAATCACCGCAGAACGCCAGCCCAAGGTGAAAAGCAGAATGATAAAAATAAAAGCAAAACCCAGCAAAATATTATTAATTAAATCGCCAAGCCGTACATCGTTATACCCCTCCTGAACAAAAAGCTCCTTGAGCTTAATCTCGTCAGGCAATGTTTGAATAAAATCTGCGACCTCTGTTTGCAAGACTCTCGTCCACTGGTCTCCCCGCATATCTGGCAACATACGGGAGCCAATGGCAACCGCACGCTCACCACTCACAATGGCCATATCGTGAGGCGCATCTGGTTCGCCCCGATATACACTGGCGATATCTTGTAACTGGAGAGAGCCACCTTCTGCCAAGGTTAGCAACGGCGTGCGTCGTATCCGCTCTACTGCATCAAAGCCGCCAATTAACTCAAGGGCGATGCGCTGTGTGTCATTACTTAATTCGCCAGCTGCAGTTTTTGTATCGCTATTTGCCAGTAAGCCTGCAATCTTAGGCACATCGAGGCCAACTGCAGCCGCTTTTACCGCATCGACCTTAACCTGAACTTCTTCGCTAGGCGCGCCAACAACTTTAACAATGTCGGTGCCTGCCAAATTCCGTAATCTACTAGCAAGCTCTTCAGAATAGCGCCCCATGCGGAGTAGATCTGCTGGCCCGCCACCCTCCCACGTTAAAGCACCAATCCAAGTAAAGGCATAATTTCTGTCAGTATCTAAATACGGCTCCCCTGCACCAGCAGGAAGCTGCTGCGCAGTTTGTTGAATTTTGTCTCGTAATTCAGCCCATAACTGATCACTAGCGTCCTGCTGCACGGCATCGTCTAACTGCACAACGATCACCGACACCCCACCACTAGAGTGCGAAGTAATATGAAGGACTTCTGGCACCGTGCGAAGGGAGTTTTCAAGAGGCTCAGCAATTAGGCTCTCAACACGCTCCGCACTGGCACCGGGAAACGGGGTCACCAATATTGCATGTCGATTAACGATATGCGGATCTTCAAGTCGAGGTAAACTCGCTACCGCCGCAAGACCCGCCACCAAAATAAGCGCGCTGAGCAGCGCCACCATACGGGGATTTGTAAGCATATTAGAAAGCATATCGAATTACTCTGACGCTAGACTGACGTGTAAGCCAGGCGACACGCGATGCAAGCCGGCAGTTACCACGCGCTCACCCGTCCGTAGCTCACCATCAACATACACTCGCCCTTGATATTGATAAACGGGCTGCACTGAGCGCTTGCGCAATTGATAGCTTCCGTCTTTAACAGCAGCAAGTGAATACACCGCCCATGTTCCCCTTACATCTTCTAATAACGCAGTTAATGGCACCCAAAAGCCAGCCACTTCACGCTTCTCAGGTAAGTGCAGATAAGCGGTATTACCATCTACTGCGGGCGCATTCGTTGGCAGCTGAACTCGCACCGTGCGAGTTTGAGTTCGCCAATCTAAATTTTGAGCCACAGAAATAATCGATGCCGGCCACTGGCCAAAATCGCCGGAAACGACTAGTGATTGGCCGTAAATGAGGTTTCGACCTAAACGGTCAGAGATACCAAACACAGCTTCGGTATTACCCGTGACAACTAATTGCATTAGCGGCTGCCCTGCACTGACAAGAACACCTTCTTCCAACTGTTGGGTAGATATTTCCCCGTTAAACGGCGCCGTCATACGGGATTTTTTCATTCGCAATGCTACGCCTTTTAAGCGTGCATCCACTTGCGACAATTGCGCAGCAGTTTCGCTACGCCGAGACGTTAACTCATCGAGCTGGCCTGCAGAAACGTAACCACTCTCACGTAAATTTCGAAACCGAATAATATCTTTATCTAGCTGGCCAAGGCGTGCACTCACCTCATGCTGCGCCGCTGTCAGCTCTGATTTTTCGATAGCGAGCGAGCGGGTATCCAACCGTGCAAGGACGTCCCCCGCCTTTACCTGCTGCCCGTCTTCAACCGTGACTTCTGCCACCTGCCCAGCCAGTTCAAAACCAATATCAGCCCGCTGGCTACCAATTACCCGGCCCGCAAATAGCCGTTGCGCTTCGTACGCGGGTAAACGCTCGATCGAGATACTATTCACTCGCTGGAGTATCACCTCCGCCTGCGCAGATAGTGGAGTAAAAACCGCCACTAATAAACTCGCTAAGACAATGAACCGCTGCATAGGCATATACTCGAGATATTCTAGAATGGCTCGAATATAGATAAACTATACTAGACTGTCCAGTCTATTTTATATGAGTTATCATTACAGTTCGGCAATATCACCGCGCAGAAATATAGAAAAGGTAGACAACACCGTGCAAGAAAAACGCGTCAGACTAAAAAGCGAAGAGAAACGTAGCCAGATCATTGATGCGGCCGGTGTTTTGTTCGTTGTAAACGGTTTTGAAAAAGTCAGCATGGAAGAAATTGCCAAGTCCGCCGGCGTTTCCAAACAAACCGTATATAGCCATTTTGGAAATAAGCAGCAGTTATTCACCGCCGCTATCGACTGTAAATGCGATGAATACGACCTCGCGCCTAACAAAACACAACAGGCAATGCACTGTGAAGAATATCTGATTTTTTTCGCCACGCACCTCTGCGCCCTACTTACCAGTGACGATGCAATTGGTGTATTCAGGGTATGTGTAGCTGAGGCCGGACGATCAGAAGTTGGCGATTTATTTTGGCAGGCCGGCCCTGGAAAAATCCGCGCCCAACTTGCCAGCTACCTCACCGATCAGCACAAATCAGGAACCCTTGTCATTAAGGATATCGACACCGCTGCCGGCCAGCTTATTGCCATGATTGTATGCGAGTCTCAATTTCGCAGCGTGCTCGGCCTGCAAAAAAACAAAAATGAAACCGAGTTAAAAGAATATGCAACTCAATGCGCACGCCTATTTTACAAAGGGTATCGCGCTTAGCAAATTAGCATTGGGGATCATCTTTTTTTTGCTGAACAGTCATATCGTGATCTGCAGGCTGCGTTAACTTATACTCACCCACTGCCTTAGGCGCCCCCGTCAATTTAATCACCGCCTTCTGTAGAATAATGCTATTGGGGTACGTTACGGTACTGCCGTCTTCACGACGGATAAGCACATGAAATAAGGCAATTTCCATAATTCTGCCGCTGATATCATCGTCTTTATCAACAACTTTTATACGATCGCCAATGCGATAAGGGAAGGCAAAAAAGATAATCACTCCCGCGGTAATATTGCTCAGTATTGACCATTGTGCAACCAAGGCAATACCCAACACAGCCAAAAACGACGACAGAAATATAAAAACTTGCTGATAACCTAAACCAAATAAAAAGCAAATCAAAATAAATCCGAGCAATAAAAACCCAATATTAATGGCCTTTTTTACATAGCCTAGCCGCAATTCAGACATGCGGTTTTTATCAGCAAATTTATTGAGCACCCCCATGACTATTCGATTCAAATAGAACATCAATGCCACAGAAAAAACGACAACAGCTATTTTTGTAATCAACTCTCTAATCCCCTACTGCTTGTTCGCTCCAGCCATTTTTGTGGACGCTGGAAACGTTTTAATTGTCGCAAATTTTTCTGATAGTTCGCACTTTGCTGCGAACAGTAATTGCACTCGCCAAATAACAGGGTTTGCATTTCTAACCACCCAAACCAACATGGCATGTCTCTCTTAACTCTGGCTAGGTAATTTTCTGGTGTCTCCCCTACCTCACGACACACACCCCGTCGCGCCAATGCTCTACAGCTCGTTAGATAATACTTTGCAGCCAAATCTTCTCCCTTTCGGTACGGTATCCGCAAACTAAAAAATGCTACTAAGACCATGGGGATACCACCCGCAAACATGACCGCTATTAACATCCGTTGAGGGTTAATCTCACCTAATAAACCACGCAAAAAGTTATTTTGAGTGTCGCTGTCAAAATTCAAAACCCAACGCGCCCACGCATAATTCATATTATCCACAAAAAAACGTAAACGCGTTGCCCACTCAAAGCGACGGAGTGACATAAACGAATCTTTTAAATATCCACTTTGGCTTTTTAGCGTTGCCTCCGCCCCCAAGCGAATACGCGAAGGAGCTACCGTTGCCGTTGGGTCAACCCGAACCCAACCCTCATCAGCTAACCAAACCTCTGCCCACGCGTGTGCGTCTGACTGATGAACCAGCAAATAGTTGTCCCGCTTATTAAATTCACCGCCCTGATAGCCAACCACTATCCGCGCAGGCACACCGGCGGCTCGCATCAAAAACACAAAACTACCCGCAAAATGTTCACAATAACCTTGTCGAGTTGTAAATAAAAACTCATCAACATTATTAGTACCTAAAACACTCGGCGTTAATGTGTATTCAAAGGGCGTCGTTTCAAAAAACTGAATAGCCGCAGCCACCCGATCACTTGCCTTAGCTATGTTCTTTTGCCACTCGGCAGCCAAAGCGCGAGCTTGCGGGTTTTGGGTACGGCCAGCCAACTGTAAATTTTGGCGCTCAGCGCCATTATGATCTGGCAAACCTCCAACGAATTGACTACCTACAACATACTCTACTCGACCATTAATAGGCCGTTTACTTAGCCACTGATGCTGAGCCGTATAGTACACGTCGCGCCTATCGACACTTCCTATCGGCAATACATATAGCCATTCATGTAACGCTGACTCAAGGGTAACCGTGTACTTAACTGTCGCCGTAGCAAGCTCTGGCGCGGGAATTTTATTCCGCGCCGGCCAGGCATTCCGCGTCCACCGGCGTCCGTCAAATTGATCAAGTACCAACCCTCGCCAATAAAGTGACTCGGTACTTGGCGGCTCAGCGTCAAAACGCACTCTAAACGCGAGCGCACCTGACTGGCTAAGCTTTGCTATGTCGCCAAACTCAAGGGAATCTGACATACCGGTTATGCCTTGCCCACCAGGTAGCGGCATCGTCCATAGTGGGCCAATACGTGGAAAGATAACAAACAGCAAGAGCATTAAAGGCAGTGATTGCAGCGCCATGACGCCCACCGAACGAGACATAGTAGCGGGGCTTGCCTTGTCGCGATTCATCGATTGTTGAGCCAGCAACAAAATCATAATTTGCAACAGCGCAAAAACGACATCAACAATTTGCTGAGAAAACAGTAAACCACAGGCCACCACGAAATAACTCAGCATCAATACCAGCCACTGATCCCGCTCAGTTTTCAATTCCAAGAGTTTTAAAATAAGCGCAAGAATTAGAATCGCGACCATTGCCTCTAGGGCAAGCAGAGATGAAAAAGACAGGTAAACGCCTAGCACTGCAGCGATAGCCAATAACGCCTTTATCGCTGCCACTGGAAACTGATAGCCCGCGGATATTATGCGCCAATACCACCACGCCGATGCCACCCATACCACCACAATCCAAACCGGCAGCACCGCAATTAAGGGGAGTATTGCTGATAGCTGCGCAAGTAAAAGCCACAGTATAGAATGCCGACTCTCAGATATTTTCATTGGTAAAGGGCCAGCGCGCGCAGTATACGGGTCAATTGATCACCTCCACTTGCCGCGGCAATATTTACCCTTGGCGTTTTTAATCCAAATGCTAGCCCGCGAGTATTGCACTCCAAGGCCCATGCACAAAGCGTGCTTAATCTATCCTCCACACCTAAGCCTTCCAGCTCGTCCCAATTTAATATTAGCTCGTCAGCCTGCGATTGCTCGAATTGCTTACTTTGCAATGGCTGCCCTTTTGCGTAAGACTTCCAAAAAATACGCTTAGGTGACTGGCCAGCTTGATAGCGTTGAAAGCCGCTAAACTCATCACTGTCGCGGGCAATATCAGGAATACGCCCCTCACCATCAGCAGCGCTATTCACCAACGGCCGCAAGCTTTTTGCCTGCGGGTAAACCAAGCAGTGCCAGTCTAATTTAGGCGCCCCCCAGCAACGTAAAATACCCAATGGGTAACGCGTTGTTATCGTCATTCTGCCTGGACGCATTGCACCCCGCTTGGCACTTGGGAATTTCAAAACAACCGTGGCGCTATCACCCGCCGCAGTTAAGGAGCATAAGGTTTCCTGTTGATCGGCAAATGCCAAATACAAACGATGCCGATCACGCGCTCCCGCCTCTAAATGCAAATGAAAAGCCGCCGGCTGGCCGGCAAAGACCGGCTCCGCTGCACCAGCACGTAATTTGATACCCGATAAATTTGCGTAAGTATGGAGAATCGCAATCAGAAAGATACTAAACAGCCAAAAGGTGATCGCAAAAATTAAATTATTTTGATAATTAATCGCTAACAGCAATAAGCCGAGTAGCATCAATAAATAGCCACCACCAGCGCGAGAGGGAATAATAAAAATACGACGTTGATTAAGGACAAGTTGCGAGCAAGCTGGGCTGCGTTTTTCTAACCATGCGTCGAAACGACGCCGAATAAACGCTTTAAGTTGGCCCAGCATAATTACACCACTACCGGCACCTGTGACAGCAGCCGCTTAATTAAGTCTGGGCTATCATCATGACTATCAGCGGCGGGCTTTAAACGGTGGGNCGCCACGGGCCCAAGTAGCAACTGGATGTCGTCCGGTAGCACATACTCCCTTCCGTCGAGCATTGCCCACGCTTTGGCAGCTTGAATCAATGCCAAGGCAGCGCGGGTAGAAAGACCAAAGGCATAGTGTGAATCTTGGCGGGTAAACGCGATTAGTCTTTGCACATAAGACAAAACGCTGTCGCGAATTTCAATTTTATCTACCATCCCCTGCAGAGTAATGATTTTTTCTGCATTTAATAAGGGACGTAACTCATCAATGAGTAACCGAGGGTCACCGCCTGCAAGTAGACGTCGCTCTGAATGTTCGTCTGGATAACCCAATGAAATACGCATCAAAAAGCGATCCAATTGAGACTCAGGCAAGGGGAAAGTGCCAGATTGAAACCAGGGGTTTTGGGTGGCCATCACAAAGAATGGTACAGGCAAGATACGTGTTTCACCCTCAACGGTTACCTGCTTTTCGGCCATCGCTTCAAGCAGTGCACTTTGAGTTTTAGGACTGGCGCGGTTGATTTCATCTACCAGCAAGAATTGGGTAAAAACCGGCCCTGCGTGAAAATGAAAAGCGCTGCTATTGCGATCAAAAATCGACACGCCAAGTATATCTGATGGCAACAAATCACTGGTGAATTGCATACGCTGATAGGCCAGCCCCGTCACCTTAGCAAAAGCTTGCGACAAGGTGGTTTTGCCGACACCCGGCACATCTTCAATTAGCAAATGCCCACGCGCCAATAAACAGCACAGAGCTTGGCGAACTTGTTCATCTTTGCCCAGTACGACCCGAGAAATTTCAGCAGTCAGCTGAGTAAAAACATCCATACCTTAGAGTGCGTCCAATCCGCGCTGCATATCTTTGCGCAAATCTTCAATATCTTCCAAACCCACCGAGACTCTAATTAGATTGTCGGCGATTCCAGCTTGCTGACGCTGCTCATCACTTAAGCGACCATGGGTAGTCGTCGCTGGATGCACAATCGTCGTTTTTGCATCACCCAAATTTGCGGTTATTGACACCAAACGTGTGGCATCAATAAAGCGCCACGCGGCCGCTTTATCGCGGCCAACCTCGAAGGACAACACACCGCCAAATGCTTTTTGCTGAGACGCAGCCAAGGCATGTTGAGGATGATCAGGTAAACCAGAGTAATGCACTTTTTGTACACCAACCTGAGCTTGCAACCATGTAGCGAGCTCTAGCGCATTGCTACTGTGGGCCATCATTCGCAGACGCAGGGTTTCTAAGCCTTTTAAAAATACCCATGCATTAAACGGGCTCATACTTGGGCCAGCAGTGCGTATAAATCCAAGCACTTCGTTCATTTGCTCACGGCGGCCTACTACCGCCCCGCCCACACTCCGGCCTTGGCCATCAAGATATTTGGTCGCAGAGTGCACTACAATATCTGCGCCCAAGGCTAGAGGCAATTGCAATGCCGGCGTACAAAAACAGTTATCTACCACCAACAGGCAATCATGTTCATGGGCGATATCCGCCAACAATCGAATATCGGCAATTTCAGACAGCGGATTAGACGGTGTTTCCAAAAACAGCATTTTAGTTTGAGGCGTTATTGCGTCCCGCCATTGCTGCTCGTCGGTTAATGAAACGAAGCTTGTACTTATCCCGAGTTTGGCCAAATATTTATTTAACAAAACCGTGGTCGTACCAAACACACTGCGTGAACACACAATATGGTCGCCAGACTGAAGCAAAGCGATACAGGTACTTAAAATCGCGGCCATACCTGAGGCTGTTGCGACACCCATTTCCGCACCTTCAAGTGCGGCGATACGATCTTCGAAGGTTCTTACCGTTGGATTGGTATAGCGAGAATAAACATTACCTGGTTGCTCACCAGAAAAACGCGCCGCCGCCTCTTCTGCCGAGGCAAACACATAGCTCGAGGTCATAAAAATCGGCTCGGCATGCTCGCCTTCGGCGGTACGCACTTGTCCTGCACGTACAGCTCTAGTGTCAAGTTCAGCTTCTGCCAGTACGGCTTGGCGCTGAGCTAAATATTCTTGTTCGGTCATTATTGCAGTTCTCTCCCGTCGCTCAGCGCGGAACCCTATTCATCTCTATGATACGTCGTTATGCAGACCGATCAATGCCCCTTCGCCGACAACAGCATTACGCTCATTTTGAGAGTCGTCATTGCGGTCTGCTTCTAGTTTATCAAGATACGCTTGATCGACATCGCCCGTGACGTATTTGCCATCAAATACTGAACATTCAAAATTGGTGATTTTCGGATTACCTTCCGACGAACAGCTAACCAAATCATCTAGATCTTGATACAGCAACCAATCTGCCCCAATTTCTATTCGCACTTCTTCTAGGTTGCGACCATGTGCAATTAACTCCGTCGCCGACGGCATATCAATACCATACACATTCGGGTAGCGCACTGGCGGCGCAGCAGAGGCAAAATACACTTTACGGGCACCGGCATCGCGGGCCATTTCAATAATTTGCTGACAGGTTGTGCCGCGCACGATCGAGTCATCGACTAACATGACGTTCTTGTCTTTAAATTCTAAACCAATCGCATTCAGTTTTTGTTTCACCGATTTTTTGCGCGCACTTTGACCAGGCATAATAAAGGTACGGCCAATATAACGGTTCTTCACCAAGCCTTCGCGGAATTTAACACCCAGTTTTGCTGCCATCGACTGCGCAGCAATACGGCTTGAATCAGGGATAGGAACGATAACGTCGATATCATGGTCTGGATGTTCACGCAGAATTTTCTCTGCCAAGCGCTCACCTTGACGCAAGCGCGATTTATAAACAGAGATACCATCCATAATTGAATCAGGACGAGCGAAATAAACATGCTCGAAAATACAGGGGCGGTAATCGCCAACTTCGGTGCATTGGCGAACATGAATTTCACCAGTGGTTTCGATATACACCGCTTCACCCGGTGCCACATCGCCAATCAATTTATAGCCTAACGCGTCAAGCGCAACGCTCTCAGACGCCAGCATATATTCCTTGCCCTGTGCCGACTCACGTACACCGTAGACCAGTGGGCGAATACCATTAGGGTCACGGAAACCGATAATGCCGTAATTTGCAATCATCGCCACTACCGCGTAGCCACCTTTACAACGATGGTGCACACCGCTTACGCCGGCAAATATGTCTTCAGCTGCAGGCACTAACTTGCCTAATTTTTGCAGCTCATGAGCAAACACATTCAGTAGCACTTCTGAGTCTGACTCGGTATTCAAATGCCGTAAATCTGACTGAAATAGCTCTTTGGACAATTCCGCCGCATTGGTCAAATTACCATTATGCGCAAGGCTAATACCGTAGGGGGAGTTCACATAAAACGGTTGCGCTAAAGCCGGACTAGAGCTGCCTGCGGTTGGGTAACGTACATGACCAATACCAATATGCCCCAACAACCTTTGCATATGTCTGGTATGAAATACGTCTTTTACTAAACCATTGCCTTTGCGCTGATTTATTTTGCCGTGCTCAAAGGTCACGATGCCTGCAGCATCCTGCCCACGGTGCTGTAGCACCGTTAATGCATCGTACAAATCTTGGTTTACATTAGTCTTTGCGACTATACCTGCGATGCCACACATGCAGTACTACCTCATTAGGACGAAGATCAAACTACGTTAACTACTTTGGCTCGACAGTAATGACGAACCCCAGCTAACCACATCGTTAAAGCTCTGTTCTGACCAGTCCTTCATCAACAGAAACTCGGGTATCAGCTGGGACTCCTTCCACCACTGATCATTTTCCACTCCCGTTAACATAGACGGAAGTAACACTAAAACCGCTAGCACCACAATCAAGCCACGCGCGGTACCAAAAATCATTCCGAGCAAACGGTCAGTACCACTCAACCCTGTACGCTTCACCATAACGGCAATAATGTGGGTAACTAAGCTACCCAGCACCAAGGTGGTAATAAAGACAAGAACGTAGGCGAGAATCTCGCGCAGATACACTTTATCAACTAACGGCTCTAGTAACGCGACAGCTTGAGGATGGAAAGCAACAGCTATAAAAAAGGCAACAGCCCAGCTCAATAGGGAAAGGGCTTCTTTTACAAAGCCGCGAATTAGACTGATAAGCGCAGATGCCGATATAACGGCTAGAATGGCCCAATCAGCCCAGTTAAACGTGCTTAGCACTGTAAGCGGCTCCCGCAGAAATTCGAGACGCGAATTCTAACAAGCCCAGCGCTGCAGCCCAAGTAAGATTTCACTTTGAGCACCAACTAAGGCTCAAATCGATTAACAATTGACTTCACATTAAAGCGTTTGTTGATGGCAGCCTGTTGAGACACCGCCGTGTCGTTACTAATCACCGGCCCAACCAACACACGATAAAGAGCTTTACCGTCTCGGCTTACTTGGTCAACAAAGGTCTTGTATCCGGCACTTTGGAGTGATTTCTTTAATCCCTCTGCGTTACTTTTACTACCAAAAACACCTACTTGAACAACCCACGCTGCCGGTAAACCATTGCTGTCTAATTTTTTACTTACCACTGGTTTCGCTTGAACTACCACTTTCTTTTTCACGTCAGCAGGTTTTGGCTTCACGACTGTGACGGTCTTCGTAGATTTATCGGCAGGATCTGGAATATTAGCCGCTTCTGCCCTTACCGCCGCACCTTTCGCGTCTTCGCCTTCATCTGCTAGCGGTAAATTCGGCTGTTCTGGCACTAATAAGGTGTCCGCCGACATAATACCTTCTGGTTTCCGCGGCGGAGTATCGATTACCGGATCGATCAAGGGTGCATCTGGAATTTGAGTTTCTCTGTCTAATTTATAAGCTGCCGGCCCAGTAAACAGCAGGGACCAAAGAATTACGCCACCACACAGCAATACCAATGCACCAACTAAGCGCTGCCTCATCATAATCCGGACTCCCCTACGGTTTTATTCTAGGCTGACTTAATCAGCTATTTCTGTCATGGCCGCAGCCACGGTGAAAAATGATCCAAAAACCACCAAACGGTCGCCAGCGGATAAACGCGACATCGCTTTATTTAAACTTTCTGGAAACGATACCGCTAGCGACGTATTGCTAATACCTTGCGCTAACAATAAAGCCTGCACTGCGTCGGGCTGCGCCGCGCGTTCATTACCAAGTAAAGGCGGTAAACTCCAATGCCCAAAGCACGGTTTCACAATACTAATAATTTCCGCTACGGCCTTATCTGCCATCACCGCAAACACACAATCGGTCACGCCTACCGCCGGTACTGCACTTAAGTGATCCCGCAAGGCATATACCGATGCCGGATTGTGGGCCACATCGAGCACCACTTCTATGCCACGATACTGAATATGCTGGCAGCGTCCCGCGACGCTAACTGAGGTCAAACCCTGACGTATTGCCGATTCAGAAACCGGCAAATTTATATATTGCACAGCCTGCAACACCGTTGCCGCGTTATCAATTAACACCGCAGGATAGGGAAGATTCTCGTAGGACAGTCGCTCGCCACTTATGGCCTGCCCCCGCCATTGCCACCCCAGCTCGGCTTCGCTGAACTGGAATTGCTTTTCTCGGCACACAGGTACTGCGCCAATTTGCACAGCATAATCCAAAAGCGATTTAGGTGGGTTGAGATCACCAATAATCGCAGGGCGATTCGGCCTGAATATGCCAGCTTTTTCTCGGCCTATTACTTCGCGATCATTCCCTAACCACGCCTCGTGATCGATTGCGATTGAGCTCACTATCGCAACATCGGCATCAATAATATTCACCGCATCTAAACGCCCACCAAGCCCGACCTCCAACACCGCGACATCTACAGCGTCTTGCTTAAAAATAAGCAGAGCCGCCAAAGTACCAAACTCAAAATACGTGAGCGACGTTTCACCACGCGCATCGTCAACGGCAGCAAACGCTCGGCACAGCGACGCGTCATCAACATAGTTACCGCCAATAGCGATACGTTCATGATACTGATGTAAATGGGGGGAAGTATAAGCACCAACTCGATACCCTTGGGCCCCTAGTATGGCAGACAAAAGGGCCACACAAGACCCTTTGCCATTGGTGCCTGCAACTGTGACCACAGGCATATCAAGCGCGATATCCAGCTGCTTAGCGACTAGCGCAATACGCTCAAGACCAAGATCAATATTGCGGGGATGTTGAGTTTCCATCCACCGCAACCAATCGTTGAGCTGTGTATACCGCATAAACGAAACTTAACGCTGATAGTGCATTAAGCTGCCTAGCACTCTAGCCAGGGTGTCGCGCATATCTGCACGACGCACGATCATATCAATGGCACCATGCGCCAGCAAAAACTCACTGCGCTGGAATCCAGGCGGCAATTTTTGGCGAATAGTCTGCTCAATAATAGCCGGACCGGCAAAACCAGCACGCGCACCTGGCTCGGCAACATTAATGTCACCCAGCAGGGCCAAACTCGCAGACACTCCACCATAAATTGGGTCGGTCATTACCGACACATAGGGCACGCTGTTTTGCTTAAGGCGCTCTAGCACTGCACTGGTTTTTGCCATTTGCATCAGCGATATGAGCGCTTCTTGCATACGCGCACCACCAGATGCCGAAAAACAGATTAGCGGGCATCGCTCCTTTAAAGCGATATTTGCAGCTTGGGTGAATTTCTCTCCAACTGCCGACCCCATTGAGCCACCGTGAAAATTAAACTCAAACGCAACAACGACAACGGGCTGCTCTTTTACATTCCCCTTGAAGGCGATAAGGGCATCTTTTTCACCGGTCGATTTCTGCGCTGCCGTCAGACGATCACGATATTTCTTTTTGTCTTTAAATTTGAGTCTGTCTACGGGCTCTATGTGAGTAAGGATCTCTTCTCTACCGACTTCGTCCAAAAATAAAGCAATGCGGCGACGCGCGCCAATGCGCATGTGATGATCACATTTTGGACATACATCCTGGTTACTTTCCAACTCAGGACGGTAAAGCACCGCTTCACACTTAACGCATTTTTTCCAAAGACCTTCTGGCACAACACCTTTTGCACCACGACGCTCTTCTGGATCAACCCGTCGCACTCCCGAGGGAAGAATCTTATCTACCCAGCTCATAATTCTTTCCTGTAGTCATTTTTAATCTATTATAAAATGCACGCTGCAAGCAGCTGCATTACTTTACCTTATATACCAACAAATGAGCAGCAGCGCCCGCGTAGGGCAACCGCACTTCAACTATGTCAATCAAGCGTCAATAGCTGCCCGAATTTCGGCAATTAGCATGGCGGCATTCGCCGCACGCTCTGTATTTTTGAGCGCTGGATCAGTTGCCACAATACGTTCAATCAACGCACTGCCGACCACGACCCCTTCGCACAACGGCGCCAATGCGGCGGCAGATACGCCATCTTTAATGCCAAAACCAACCGTAATGGGCAGATTTGTATGGCGCTTAATACTGGCTAGTTTCTCAGTGACCGCCGCTATATTTAAGTGCCCAGCACCCGTTACCCCATTTAAAGATACGCAGTACAAATACCCGCTCGCCAATGACGCGACCTTCTGAATTCTTTCATCGCTCGTTGTTGGTGCCAGCAAAAAGATATTATCTATACCCGCAGCGCGAAGTATTTGGGTTGCTTGCTCCGCCTCTTCCGGTGGCATATCGACCGTGAGCAAACCATCAACACCAGCAGACGACGCTCTATCGGCAAAATTTTGATAGCCCATCCGCTCGATTGGGTTTGCATAGCCCATCAACACCACTGGCGTTGCGGCATCGGTATTGCGAAATTCGGCAACCAACTCAAGCACCATAGTGAGCGTGACCTTGTGCGCCAAGGCGCGCTCATGAGCAAGCTGAATGACCGGGCCTTCAGCCATAGGGTCAGAAAATGGCACGCCGATTTCAATAATATCCGCGCCTTTATTCACTAACTCATGCATTAACGGCACAGTTAACGCAGGCATTGGATCACCTGCAACAATATACGGCACAAGTGCCTTGCGACCGTCTTTTTCTAATTTTGCAAATACAGCAGCTAAACGACTCAAAGTACTTCCCCGCTATTCAATCCCAATGCCGTCAATTGTTGCGACGGTATGAATATCTTTATCGCCACGGCCAGATAAATTGACCACTATGCTTTGTTCTGGGCTCATGGTTTTTGCCAATTTCTCGGCATAAGCCACAGCATGGGCAGATTCCAAAGCAGGCATTATTCCTTCAACCAATGTTAACTTACGAAATGCCGTGAGCGCCTCGTCGTCATTAATGGTGACGTAATTAACCCGCCCCATGTCCTTCAACCAAGAGTGTTCAGGGCCCACGCCAGGATAATCTAAGCCAGCAGACACTGAATGCGTTTCAACAATCTGACCGTCGTCATCTTGCATTAAGTAAGTGCGGTTGCCATGTAAAATACCGGGTATACCGTCATTCAAAGGTGCGGCATGCTGCCCTGTTGCAAGACCATGGCCGCCAGCTTCAACGCCGTACATTGCGACAGATTCGTCATTCAGGAAGGGATGGAAAAGACCGATTGCATTTGAACCACCACCAACACAGGCAACAAGTGCGTCAGGCAGGCGTCCATTTTGTACCAAACACTGCTCACGCGCTTCACGGCCAATTACGGATTGAAAATCTCTTACTAACATCGGGTAAGGATGCGGGCCCGCAGCGGTACCAATGATGTAAAAGGTGTCGTCAACGTGGGTTACCCAATGACGCATCGCCTCATTCATGGCGTCCTTTAACGTTTTAGACCCCGACTTAACCGACACAACCTCTGCACCTAGTAACTTCATGCGATACACATTCAGGGCCTGACGGTGAATATCGTCTTCACCCATAAACACTTGGCAAGTCATACCCAAGCGTGCAGCAACGGTTGCAGAGGCAACACCATGTTGACCGGCGCCGGTTTCCGCAATGACGTGCTTTTTGCCCATGTATTTAGCAAGCAGCGCTTGACCAACGGTATTGTTTACCTTGTGGGCACCGGTATGATTAAGGTCTTCACGCTTTAGATAAATTTGTGCACCACCCACTTCGTTTGACCAACGTTTTGCGTGATAAAGAGGAGATGGTCGTCCCACGTAATGCGCTAAATCATGATCAAACTCGGCCTGAAAATCTGGGTCATTGCGAAGACGCTGATAAGCTGCCTCTAGCTCATCTAACGCAAATATCAGCGTTTCAGAGACGAACCGACCACCATAAATGCCAAAATGTCCGGTCGCATCCGGAAACTGGCTGAAATCTGCTTTACCAAGCTTACTACCCACTCAATCCTCCCGTCGGTCAGCATGGCTAACCGCTTTAATAAATTCTGACATTTTTTGAGCGCACTTTATTCCTGAGGTCTGCTCTACCCCTCCGCTCACATCCAGCCCGTAAGGATGGCAACTTGAAACTGCGGCGGCTGCATTATCTGGCGTCAAACCACCCGCCAATACAATATGATGTTTTAAATCACATGGAATACGGTGCCAATCAAATGACTCACCCGTTCCGCCCGGCACCCCGGGCTTGTAGCTATCTAGTAATAATGCGCTAGCTCTTGCATACGAATTTGCGGCAGCCACTAAATCCAAACCGTCACGCATACGCAATGCTTTCATGTACGGCATAGCCAAAGAGGCGCAGAATTCCGGCGACTCATCTCCATGGAACTGAAGTACATCAAGCGAGCACGATTTGAGTACTTCACGCACTTCTGTAGCATCGGCGTTAACAAATAAGCCGACCTTGCTCACAAAAGGTGGCAACTTCGCGATGATTGCGGCAGCTTGTGCGGAACTAACCGCACGTGGACTTTTTGCGTAAAACACAAAACCCAGCGCATCCGCACCGGCATCAATAGCCGCAAGCGCATCTTCAGCTCGGGTGATACCACAAATTTTTACGCGGGTACGGAACACTTGGATGTACAGCCAGACAATTAACCGGATCGAATACTAACAAATAACAGCACAATTTGTCTGTAGATGGCGTCGTTAACAGGGAAGAAAATCAGGGCCTATGGGTGATTCCGGTAAATCAAAGTGCGCGGGATAGGTCACATCGACCAAATACAAGCCACTTGGCTTTGCGGTAACCCCCCCCTGATTGCGATCTCGGCTAGCTAAGACCTGCTGCGTCCAACCCTGCGGCATTTGTCCACTACCAACGGCAATAAGTACACCAGCGATATTTCTAACCATGTGGTGCAAGAATGCATTGCCACCAATATCGAGTACAACATAGCGACCTCGCCGGCTGACATTCGCAAAATGAATGTTCCGCATTGCGGTTTTAGACTGGCAAGACGCCGCTCTAAATGCACTAAAATCTTGCTCGCCAAGCAAGACTTGGGCTTCGCGATGCATAAGGTCTGCATCGAGGGGTTGATCTACTAAGGTGAGCCCGTCAGCTAAATGAGCGGAACGACGTGCTTGATTGAGAATGATGTAGCGATAGCGCCGCGCCGTCGCAGAAAAACGCGCATGGAAATCCTCGGGAACACGCTTCGCCCAGCGCACCGCGACATCCTTCGGCAGCTTGGCGTTTACACCCGCAACCCAAGCCTTCAGCGACCTCGCGACTGGGGCGTCGAAATGAGCTAATTGGTGGGTAGCATGCACGCCTGCATCGGTGCGACCTGCACAAATGACGGTAACCGGCGTGGCTGCAATAGAGGAAATAGCAGATTGTAGTACATCTTGCACCGTCGCAACACGAGGCTTATCTTGACTTTGCCAGCCACGGTAAGCGCTACCCTGATACTCAAGGGCCATGGCAATCCGGCACCCGACCGGCAGCGGCTCATCCGCAAACCGATCAAAACAACTCATATCATCAATCACACAAATTCTGCCAATGCTCACCGAATATTGTCTAGCAAACCTTGAGCATCAGTTTGTTGCTGAATATCCCCTTCTTGAAGGACTTCCTCGAGCATTTCCCGCGCTCCTTCGCTGTCGCCCATATCAATATAGGCTCTAGCAAGATCAAGTTTTGTCGCGACAGATTCAGAGTCGACCAAAGACTCAAACCCTTCTGCCTCGTCATCACCTGCATCAAACTCGTCAAATACCAAATCCTCTACCGATATGGCACCGCCATCCTCATCCTTGATTAATTCGATACTTGAAGCAGAAGGCTCTACCGTTGCGGCTTCACCACTAAGGGGAGACTGCAGCTCCTCTGGCTCGTCCTCAGAATCATCATCTAAGAAAAAGCTCTCATCAATCTCAAGGTCATCGACATCGACATCGCCGCCATTTGCGTCACCGCTAACCACGGCGCTCGGCATATCAAAATCTGATAAGTCCAGATCCAAGTCATCATCACTTAATTCAGACGCCGGCTCAGCAACACCACCTTCTTCGCTTGGCTCATCCAGCTCCATATCAAACTCAGAGAGGTCGAGATCCAACTCATCATCGCTTACTGATTCAGTACTTAGAGCAGCGCTATCTGCCGCAGTATTTACATCTAGGGCCGGCGCATCAATCTCGGTAATATCCGTGTCGCCCAAACCAGTGCTACCAAGCTCGGCACTTTCAGGCTCTAGTGCCTCAGTGCTAGACGCACTTAATTCGCCGCCATCCAAAGCAACACTACCAAACGCTATATCCTCAGACTCTGGCTCATCCAGATCAAAACCGACAACATCCTCATCCTCAAAGGACAAAATGTCGTCATCTGATCCCGAAACCACACTAGACTGTTCGCTAGGCGCTGGGGTTCCTAAATCGCCTAAATCGACATCCTCAGTTTCAAAACTAATCTCTAACTCTTCGTCATCGGCTTCGATAATGGCTGCAGGGGCTTCACTAGGTTCAGAGGTATCCGCTACTGGGGCTGTGGCCTCACTGGAGGCCGCGCCAAAATCACCTTCAAAGTCGAAATCCAAATCTGCCAAATCGACATCTAAGGACTCTAAGGTGTCAGTATCTGAAGCGTCCGCCTCACCAATTCCAAAAGCATCAACAGACGATATCGTAGAAGCTGCTACACCAGCGCCATCGAGCATGTCATCTAATTCAAAGTCGATATCGCCCTCATCTAACTCGCGCGTTTCAGCGTCATCGCCAATATCAAAATCCAGATCTGCGATTTCATCTGCAACAGCTGTATTTTGAAGTCCCACATTGACGGTGTTGTCGGCGCCAAGTGACGAAACATCATCACCGAGCCAATGACTAACACCCTCAATCGCCGACATCGACTCTTTGACGCGGGAAATAGCCGCGTCGTCATTCAGAGCACGTAGCTCACCGTAGGCAGCCTCAAAATTTTCTTGGTCGCGAGTATCTAAATAGATATCGATAAGTTTTAAGCGTAATTCAATATTCTCAGGGTCCTGCGCAATGGCAGTTTTTAGTAAACTTGCGGCCTGATCGTAACGACCATATGCCACGTAAATCTCAGCCTCAGCAACAACGTCCCCGGTTTGCGGAACAACTGCTGGCGATATCTCAACGCCATCGCCGTCTTCAGCCACTGAACCCTGCTCATCAAATACGGCGCCATCTGCAAATACAACGCCGTCTGATGCCGCGTCTTCCGACACCGAATCATCTTCCAATTTATCAAAGTCGAAGTCTTCGGCGCTGAATACATCGTCGGCGTGCTCTTCCGCAAAAGGTGAAAGCACCTTCTCAGTGCCGTCGTCAAATTCGCCACCACTGGCGAACAGCACCGGAGATTCACTCTCGGCCACCGTCAGCTCATCGTCAAAATCTGCTAAATCAGAGTCGTCATCGTCGGCCTGACGACGTCTAATCACCAGCACCAGCAATGCCAAAAGTGCTAATACAAGACCTGCAAACAGAGCCACATTTTGGTTTATCCAGTTCTTTGCAGTCGCTATAACGCCGGCAGATTCAGGCTCAGCAAGATTTGTAGACTTAACTTGTGCAGATTTTTCGTCGGTCGCATCGCTTTCTGACCCGCCCATTTCCGATGCTACCGCAGCGGCGTCTGACCCGAGCTCAGCACTCTTTGGTAGTGCCGCCAAAGCAGCCTCTTCAAGCTTCGCGAGATTTTCTGTACTCAACTCAGAATTCGGCGGCTGCGCACCACTTTGCATGG
This sequence comes from Zhongshania aliphaticivorans, assembly GCF_902705855.1. Taxonomy (GTDB): domain Bacteria; phylum Pseudomonadota; class Gammaproteobacteria; order Pseudomonadales; family Spongiibacteraceae; genus Spongiibacter; species Spongiibacter aliphaticivorans_B. The sequence continues at coordinate 185,075 of NZ_CACSIJ010000001.1, forward strand.
CAGCAAGCTGACTGTTTTTAAGGGCAATAAGGCTTTGCAGGGTCTTAATTTGTGCTTCCATCTCGACGACACGACTTTGCATCGCACCATTTTCAAGTTTGGACTTTTCTAAGCTTTCTTGCTCTTCACGTACCTGTGCGCGCAAGGCAGCCACTTCGCCATCAGCCTCTGCCGTGTCGCCGCCGCTACCAATAGAGAATTTAACATCTTGTTCTGCTGATTCAACTTTTGCTGTTTGCTTTTTCTCGGTAGCATCTAGCTGTGGCGCCATGGGGGTAGCGCCTGATTGGGTATTTGTAGAAACAGTATCTGAATTAGTATTTGATGATCTGACGACTCTCTCGCCACGCCACTCCTTTGCCTGGATTCGAATTTCCTCCACAGCAGACTTGTGGTTTATCGCCTTTACTTCAGCCTCGGTCGGCAAACTCAAAACGTAACCCGACTTGAGCTGGTTTACATTACCATTCACAAAGGCCTGTGGATTTTTTTTTACCAAAGCCAACATGGTTTGTTGAGTGGTGACATATGAACTTGGACGATGCTGACTGGCTATACGCCACATCGTGTCTCGGTGCTGAACGCGGTATTCGTTGCTATTTTCGGCCGCCGGCAAACCCTGTCGTTGCTCGATACTACGCGGAACCGGTGCTGCGCGATCAGCAGCGCCAATTGCGCCGCCGAGTTCTCGCGGAGACTCAGTGACCGAAGGCGCGGCTGGTGCAGGTTCGGGTGGTCGGCTTACCGGCGCGACTGTAGCAGTACTAACATCGACGCTTTTAAGCGGAGCCTCATCAGCGTATACAGGTAAATCTAGTAATACCGTATATTCACGAATCATTTTACCGTTGGGCCAGCGCGCCTCAACTATAAAATCGAGATAAGGCTCAACCACCGCGCCAGTAGTGGTCACGATGATACGACCATTTTCGCCGTTTAACAGCTCGACTTTAAACTGCAAAGTAGATAAAAACTGGCTGCGATCTACGCCGGCATTCTCAAAGGCGCTGGCATCTGCAAGCTGTACTTTAATTTGATCTACACTGAGGCCGCCAATATCCCGAAGCGGAATTTCAGCGCGAAATGGCTGATTCAGTGTCGAGTCTAACGCTAATTCACCCAGACCAAGTGCGCTGACTAATCCGCTGTGCAAGGCACCAACCGTCAGTACCACTTTTGCCAGCTTATTTCGCATCATAATGTCACCGTTTGTGTATTAACGTGCCACTCAGCCGCCGCCAAATGACTTGCTCTACTATCTAAGAATATCCATAGGGCAGATACCGCCCACGGCAATCTCTCGCCACTTCTCTAAACAACATGCGTAGATATAAGCTAGATATTGATTTTTATCAAGATTTTAAGCAGCACAATAATGTTATGCACGGCTCCTTTACGAAGATTATCACCGACAACCGTGCAGCGAAAGACCGTTTCATCCTGCCTGTCGGCAATGAATGCTGAAATATCGATGGTTTCGTTATCTTGCAAGCTAACGGGAGACGCTTCGGTAATATCGTCCTGAGGGAATAGGCGAAATTGCTCGCTATCTGCCAGTTTTTGTTTCAAAGCGGATACGTCAACAGGACAATTACAGCTCACACGCAGCATCGCCGTATGGCCGTAAAAAACCGGCACGAGCATTTCGCTCGCTGAAACTGCAACTGTCCCGCCCCCTGAACTCAGTAGACTTGAAAGGCTATGCTCCAGCGCAGCGCCGCTATTCGCCTGTCGCGACAGTACGTTAAAGGCTAGCTGCTGTCCAAAAGGTGACGTCTCGGGAGGCTGCCCATTTAATAAGCGAGCGGTTTCTGCGGCTAAGGTTTCAACACCAAGCCGCCCGCAGACTGACACCGGCTGAGCAATGGCTAAATTTACAGCCCTAACACTAGCCTCTGGCAACAAGCGAAGTAACGCGGCAGCATGACTGCTGACCCCGTCGGCTATGGCGAATAATCGCGACTCACCGTCAAGCTCAACACCGTCGCAGAACACCGCAACATCGCCACGCTGAGCGAGCGTATCGGTGCAGTCAAGAATCACAACACCGGCATCTTCTGCCGCATCAATTATTGCAAAGTCACTAAAGCCTTCGTTCAGGAAAATAGCGGCATCGACGCCGCTAAAATCAGCCGCGCTCGGCTCATATACAGCAACGGGGCGACCGCGATACATCACAGTTTCACCGTCGCCCTCATCGGCAAACGCTTTAATACGCTGAATACCAAATTCCGCATCCGCCAGTGCGGTTAACAGCAACTCGCCCTCAAGACCGCAAGCACCAAAAACCGCAACACAGGTAAATGCCATTACTTAATATCACCCAAAAGAATACGCAACATACGGCGCAACGGCTCTGCCGCACCCCATAATAATTGATCGCCTACCGTAAATGCAGACAGGTATTGATCACCCATATTGAGCTTACGCAAGCGACCTACTGGTACGTGCAATTTTCCTGTCACGGCAGTTGGCGTTAGTTTTGCCAAGGTTTCTGCGCGGTCATTCGGCACCACTTGTACCCAATCGTTGGCAGAGGCAAGAATACTTTCGACCTCGGTGATCGATACATTTTTATTTAGTTTAATAGTCAGCGCTTGGCTATGGCAGCGCATTGCACCAATACGTACACAGTTGCCGTCGATAGCGATAGGTGAATCGGCGCGACCAAGAATTTTATTGGTCTCGGCTTGGCCTTTCCACTCTTCGCGGCTTTGGCCATTTTCTAACTGGGTATCAATCCACGGCAGCAAGCTTCCCGCCAATGCATGGCCAAAATTATCTTTCGGGAAGCTATCGCTGCGCATGGCTTCAGCGACTTTGCGATCGATATCTAAAATATTGGAACGTGGGTCGGCAAGTTCACTAGCGACACTGTCCCGCACCGTGCCCATTTGATTAATCAGCTCGCGCATATTTTGCGCTCCGGCACCACTAGCAGCCTGATAAGTTTGAGCGCTAACCCATTCCACCAAACCTTCGCGAAATAATCCGCCAATCGCCATCAGCATCAAGCTGACGGTACAGTTACCACCAATAAAGTTTTTAACACCGCGGCTTAGACCGTCTTTAATTACATCAAGATTGACCGGATCAAGAATAATGATCGCGTCGTCGTCCATACGCAGTGAAGACGCAGCATCTATCCAGTAGCCGTCCCAACCACCGCTACGCAAGGCAGGGAAAACTGACTTGGTGTAATCGCCACCCTGACAGGAAATAATAATATCCATTGCGGCCAGCGCAGCGATATCGCTGGCGTCTTTCAATGCATCGATATCACGACCAATTTCCGGCCCCTGACCACCTACATTTGAGGTGGTAAAAAATACCGGCTCAATACCATCAAAGTCTTTTTCTTCCAGCATGCGCCCCATTAATACCGAGCCAACCATACCGCGCCAACCTACAAATCCTACTTTTTTCATAATATCTCCTGAATTCTGTTGTGCTGAATTTATGCTGCAGCCAAGGCCGCAATAACGGCGTCGCCCATTTCAACGGTGCCGACCAGGGTGCTACCTTCCGAATAAATATCTGCGGTGCGGAAGCCTTGATCCAATACCGTGCTTACAGCATCTTCAATACGCTGCGCTGCCACTGGTTCGTTAAGCGAATAGCGCAACATCATCGCTACCGACAGAATTGTCGCCAGCGGATTTGCTTTGTTTTGACCTGCAATATCAGGCGCGGAACCATGACATGGTTCATACATGCCTCGGCCATTTACGTCCAATGACGCAGACGGCAACATGCCGATCGAGCCCGTTAACATTGCAGCGGCGTCAGACAAGATATCGCCAAACATATTACCCGTCACCATCACGTCAAATTGTTTTGGCGCGCGGATAAGCTGCATTGCCGCGTTATCAACATACATGTGACTCAGCTCAACGTCGGGATAGTCTTTGGCCATCTCGTCCATGACTTCGCGCCACAACATGGTCACTTCTAAAACGTTGGCTTTATCGACAGAACACAAACGCCCACCGCGCTTTTGTGCCAGCTCAAACGCCACTTTACCAATACGACGAATTTGCGATTCGTTATAAACGTAGGTGTTGTAGCCTTCACGCTCGCCGTTCTCTAATTCACGAATACCGCGCGGCTGGCCAAAGTAAATACCGCCCGTCAGCTCGCGAACAATAAGAATATCTAAACCAGCTACAAGCTCCGCTTTTAAGGACGAGGCACCGGCAAGCTGCGGGTATAAAATTGCGGGACGCAAATTACCAAACAGATCCAAGCGTTTGCGAATTTCAAGCAAACCTGCTTTCTCAGGACGCTCTGCCGGCGGCAATTTATCCCACTTGGGGCCACCTACCGCACCAAGCAATATCGCATCTGCTTTTTCACAAATTGCGAAGGTCTCTGCCGGCAAGGCGCTACCGTGAGCGTCAATTGCCGAACCGCCTACTAAAGCATGCTGCAATAATAAACCTAAATCTTGAGCCTTATTAACCCATTCCAACACTTTGGCGGCTTCGGCCATGATTTCATGGCCAATACCATCACCCGGTAATACCGCAATGTTTCTTTGCTGACGTTCAGTCACGTTAATTTCCTTTCTAAATATATAAATTTTTTATAGCTGCGCTTTTCAGTTAAATGCCGTGCTCCCGAAACAGCCATGGCGATTTTTGCTGCCACTTAGATTCAAAGACGCGAATATCGTCCGCGTCCTGCAAGGTCAAACCAATATCATCAAGACCGTTCAGCAAACAATGTTTACGGAAGCTATCTACTTCAAAGCCGATGGTCTCGCCTGCTGGCGTAATAACATGCTGCGCGGCTAAATCTACTTTTAAGGTAAACCCTTCTTCGGCGTACATGGCGGCAAACAGTTCATCGACTTTTTTTGCTGGTAATACAATAGGCAAAACGCCATTCTTAAAGCAATTGTTAAAGAATATATCGGCAAAACTTGGGGCAATCACACAACTAAAACCATAATCTTCCAGCGCCCACGGTGCGTGCTCGCGGCTTGAGCCACAACCAAAATTCTCACGTGCAACAAGAATAGACGCGTTTTTATAACGCGGAAAATTGAGCGGGAACTCTGGATTCAGCGGACGTGCGGAGCTATCTTGCCCCGGCTGCCCTTCATCTAAATACCGCAGCTCATCAAATAAGTTGGGACCAAAACCGCTGCGCTTTATCGACTTTAGAAACTGCTTAGGAATAATCATATCGGTATCGACATTGGCGCGATCCATCGGCGCCACAATACCGTCAAGAACTGTAAATGCTTTCATCATTAACTCCTTAGATCCAATCCCGCACGTCGACAAAATGACCAGCAATGGCTGCCGCTGCTGCCATAGCTGGACTAACCAAATGCGTGCGTCCACCAAAGCCTTGACGGCCTTCAAAGTTGCGGTTCGATGTTGATGCGCAGTGTTCGCCGGCGCCGAGCTTATCGGCATTCATAGCCAAACACATAGAGCAACCAGGCTCACGCCACAGCAAGCCTGCATCGAGGAATATTTTATCTAGGCCTTCCGCTTCAGCCTGTTTCTTAACCAGGCCAGAACCAGGTACAACCATTGCTTCTTTAACATTGGCCGCCACGGTCTTACCGCGAACCACCGCCGCAGCTTCACGCAAATCTTCAATCCGCGAATTGGTGCAAGAACCGATAAACACACGGTCGAGCTTGATATCAGTAATCGCCTGCCCAGCAGTTAGTCCCATATAATGCAGAGCGCGCTCACAACCACTTCGCTGAGCTGGGTCGGTATAATCATTTGGGCTTGGCACCATACCACTCACCGGTAATACCATTTCTGGGCTAGTACCCCAGGTCACCTGCGGCAAAATTTCAGCGCCGTTAAGTACCACGGTTTTATCGAATATTGCATCGTCATCACTATGCAGGGTATTCCAATACTCCAGCGCCAGTTGCCATTCACTGTCATTTGGCGCAAAAGGGCGACCTTTAACGTAATCGATAGTGATTTCATCAACAGCCACCATACCCACACGAGCACCGCCCTCAATGGCCATATTACAAATGGTCATGCGGCCTTCCATAGACAGCTTCCGAATAACATCGCCGCCAAACTCAATCGCGTAACCGGTGCCGCCTGCAGTGCCGATTTTACCGATAATGGCCAGCACAACATCTTTCGCTGTTACGCCAGCACCGAGTTCACCGTCCACTCGCACCAACATATTTTTACTTTTCTTTTGAATCAGGCACTGGGTGGCAAGTACGTGCTCTACCTCAGAAGTACCGATACCGTGGGCCAATGCGCCCAACGCGCCGTGAGTTGCGGTATGTGAATCACCGCACACCACCGTCATGCCCGGCAGAGTTGCACCCTGTTCAGGACCAACTACGTGCACAATGCCTTGGCGCACGTCATTGATTGAGAATTCGGTAATTCCAAATTCATCACAATTTTCATCTAGGGTTCGCACCTGTATCCGCGACACTTCATCGGCAATTGCCTCTACGCCGCCGCTACGCTCAACAAGCTCGGTCGGCACATTGTGATCTGGGGTCGCGATATTCGCCCCAACTCGCCACGGCAAGCGACCAGCCATACGGAGCCCTTCAAAGGCCTGCGGCGAAGTCACTTCATGTACCAAGTGGCGATCGATATACAGCAGTGCCGTACCGTCATCACGCTCTTTTACCAGATGCGCATTCCACAGTTTGTCGTAAAGCGTTTGTCCAGCCATAATTCTGCCCCATGTCGTTCTACCCTGAGCCTATTCAGGGTATTTACTAAGTCGGTGATATCAGCGCTGCAAGCAGTGAGTTATCAGAACCGCAATACTACGCAGCACAATCAAATAACACAAATTCATATTTTTCATTATTTGCATTCCAATATGGAATGATAATATGCTGACGCCCATGGATACCGACTCGTTAAAAGCCTTTCTTGCCGTTGCCGATCAGCAGTCTTTTTCGCTGGCCGCCGAACAGCTATACATCACTCAACCGGCGGTGAGTAAGCGGATCGCAGCGTTGGAAAACCAACTGAACTGCAAATTGTTTGACCGCATTGGTCGCAATGTCCACCTTACCGAAGCAGGACAAGCCCTGCTCCCGCAAAGTCGTCGCATTCTTCAAGATATTAAAGAAGCTGTTCGCAGCATTCAGGATTTACGCGGCAATGTCAGTGGCCGTTTATCGATGGGAATCAGCCATCATATTGGCCTGCATCGCCTGCCACCCATTTTGCGCCAATACAGCCAACAATACCCTGACGTTAAGCTCGACATCGATTTTATGGATTCGGAGCAAGCTCACCAGCTTATCTTGCACGGGGAAATGGATTTAGCGGTAATCACCCTTTCTCCCACCGGCGAGCAGCAATTGCAGTCTATGCCGGTGTGGGAAGATCCACTTACCGTCACCGTTGCTCATAACCATCCGCTCGCGCAATACCGCAGCGTTAACGCTGAAATGCTCAGCCAGCACACCGCTCTGCCACCTGGTCTTAACACCTATACAGGGCAAATCATTAAGGATTTGTTTGATCAACGCGGTTTAAGCATGAATATCGGCATGTCTACCAACTACCTCGAAACCATCAAGGTGATGGTCAGTATTGGCCTCGGCTGGAGCATATTGCCGCTAACCCTATTAGACGACAGCGTGATAGCACTTGAATGGGAAGGACAGGCACTGAGTAGAACCTTGGGCTGTGTTCATCACCGCAATCGCAGCCTGTCTAACGCCGCCGAAGCCTTTATAGAGTTGCTGCGAACGGCAAGTAAAGAGAGTTTTGGCTAACGCAAAACTGGTCGCAATTTTTCTAATAAATTGAACATTTGTTCAGAGGTATCCGCATCGAGGTAAATCCCTTCATCATCGAGCGCGACTATATCAACATCTTCACTACTCGCCGCAGAGATCACAGATCGCGCGCCTTCGTCGCCTCCTAAGCAGCTTAATGCAGGCCAAAATTGACGACCAAAGGCAACGGGGTGACCTCGCCGCCCTGCACATTGTGGAATCACAATACGGTTTGATGCAGCTCGGGCTGCAACACGACGTATGGACTCGACTCGGAGCAACGGTAAGTCCGCCGGCATAATCAAAAGTGATTCAGACTTTGATTGCTGCATCAGTGTACTGACTGCATCAGCAATACTTGCTCCCATGCCCTGCTCTGCATTTGGAGTAAAAATACAGGGTGCATCAATCTGGGCGGAAACGTCGTCAGCAGAGTCAAGCACGACACTCACATCAAGACCGGCTTTTCGGCCGCGACGAACCAAGGCATTAATTAGCACGCCGCCATGTGGTAACACCGTAAACCGTTTATCCGCCTCACCAAACCGACGGCTTTTACCCGCAGCCATAATAATAAGTGCTGAGGTCATAGACTCACCTGCCTGTTACAGCGTTTACTTTAGACACGGAAGCCCTTAGCTGGGTAAGCTGCGCCATAATCGCTAGCGCAATTTCCATCGCAGATTTACTGCCTATATCCAGCCCGACTGGCGCGTATAAACGGTCAATTTGTTCATCACTAATATCTAATTGCTTAAGACGCAGCCGACGCTTTTCAGAGGTTCGCACAGACCCAAGCGCACCAACGTAAAATAGTGATTCAGTGAGTGCTTGCATCAATGCCATATCATCAATTCTGGGATCGTGGGTTAAGGTGATAACAGCTGTATACGGATCGGCAAACTCACTTACCGCATCGTCTGGCATCGCGCCACTCAATTCAGCACCACTGACTGCCCACTGCTCTCGCCGATCCTCACGGGGATCGCACACAATCACTCGGTAGTCCATTGCCAAGGCAATTTCAGAAATGCATCGAGCCAGCTCATTAGCGCCAATTAACAGCAAACGATATCTGGGGCCAAAATCCTGAATCAAGGCGTTATCGGTAATGGTTAGCGGTTCACACTTACTTATGTCTTCTAGTACCCACTCACCACTATAAAGATCAACGCGGCGACGTTTCGCCTGCCGTTTTTCAAAAGCCTCGCACAGAGCGGCCAGCATAGTACAACGTTCTGCAGACGCCATTAGCGGCTCAATTAATATCTGCATTCTGCCACCGCACGGCAAACCAAAACGCTCATTTTCTTCCGCACTCACACCGTACTCAAGAATCTCCGGCTGCGACGTCGCCAAGGCTCCTCGCTGCAATTTATCAAGCAGCTCATCCTCAATGCAGCCACCCGACAAGGACCCAAAGACCACTGCATCGCTATTCATAACCAGCATTGATCCCAATGGCCGCGGCGACGCACCAAAGGTTTTTACGATGGTGCACAGCCAGCCCGACTCCCCTTTACTAAGAAACTCAAGCGCTGCACCAAGTACAATCTGTTCAATACTTTTCACTAATCACTGCATCCAAGAAATTCAATAGGCAAAAAAAACGCCGCTTGCGCGGCGTTAATAAATTACCCTAAAGAGACACCCTAGTACCAGCGGTAAGTCGCCTGTAAAGCAATAGTGCGCGGTGCATCAATAAAGCCGTAATGGCCTATCGAACCGAAAGTGCTACTAGATAGCGGCGTGTCATTTGAGTAAGAAATAGTAGTTTCATCTGTCACATTCTTAACCAAAATCGCAGCATCCCAACCAGCCGCAACGTCAGCCAAAGAGAAACGCAAATTCGCTTTTATATACGCGTCCTGCTTCTGACTTGGGTCTAAATTTTGTGACGAGTTGTAAGCGCCTGTAAAAACAAAGTCTGCACCACCACGGAACTCAAGATCCTTAGATACCATCGTGGTGTAAACAAATGTCAGGTTACCCGAATAATCGGCAACATATTGGTTGGTTTTACCTTTGTAGTCACAATAAGGATTACCATCAACCACATAATCGACTGACTGCCCTTGGTAACACTGGCCATTAGCAAACTCTGTAAACTCAAAGTCCAAGAAGGCTAATGCGCCCGTCATCATGAGGTTCTCGGTCAACGCCATACGACCATCTAATTCTAAGCCCATTGTGGTCGCTGCCCCAGCGTTACCCACGTTGAAACCCAGTGTTCCATCAAAAATACTTACCTGAAGATCATCATATTTAGTGTAGAACGCAGCGACGTTAAGTTCTGCAGCACCATCTAGCAATGTGGTTTTAGCGCCGAGTTCAAAACTGGTCGCCTTTTCATCGTCATACTCAAAGCTACCGTCAATTTCAGGAGCCGCCGGACGATTTTTACCACCACCTGGCGATGCATTTGACCGAGCATCAAATCCGCCAGACTTATAGCCAATACTTGCCGTGGCATACAACATAACATCGTCACTCCAGTCATGCTGAAGGTTCAGCGATGGCGCCAAATTGCCACCCGAACGATCGCCGCTCAAATCATGACGCTCAGCAGAGAAGTTTTTTGCGACAACAGTATCAACCTCCCCGATGTCACGACTTTGCCCTGTAGTAATATCAGTTAAATCAAGGCTACGGCTACCTTCCTTCTCTTCATATGAATAGCGTAAACCCAGTGTTGCGCGAGTCAAGTCGGTTACGTTCCATGTCGCCTGAATAAAGCCAGAAAGTAGCTTGGTATCTGACGAAAAATTACGCGGCGTGCCCAAATTAATTATCTCAGTACCGGCATCACCTATCCCAGACACGGGCAAACCTAATGGACCACCAATGATGTCACCATCAAGCGGCGACTCACCACGTCCACCGCCCTCTAATGCATCAGCACCATTTAACAATGTGGGCAATATGTCACTTCCAACCCTAATACTATCGAAAAAATCCAAAGAACTTTGCTGATAGAACGCGCCCGCTATAAATTCAAAATCCTCGCCTACTGGAGATACCCAGCGAACTTCCTGGCTAAACTGTGAATACTCCTCTTCGGCAGCAACGCTAAACACTTCCGCACCAGTAAAGTCACAGTCGCATAGCTCAGATGTTTCATAACCCAGAATACCGGTGATAAACGTAAAGGTATGATCGCCCCATGCGTAGTCAACATTTAACGTCACGTTATGAGTGTCGTTATAACTATAATCTCCGTTTGAAGAACGCTTGTAATCCTGTTTGTTGTTAAGTACCGAAGAATCCGCGTCAACCGTGCCTAAAAGACCACCCGGGCCAACCTCAAAATTATCAAGGATTTGAGCATAGGTCCTACCTTCGAATGTCGAGTCCGTAGAAGGATTATCATTGATAATCTCAATCTGGCGACCATTGACATCAAACTGACCAACTTCCAGCTTCAACGCCGCGGTTAGATTTGCCGTCGCATCCCATTCAAAAATAGCACGAATAGTTTGCTCATCTCGCTCTGGCTCATCGCGGTTAAGAGTGAGGTTTTCCATATAACCATCAGTTTGACGCTTACGAATTGCCAAACGAGCACCAACGGTATCCGTCATCGCTCCCGACATTACGAGATCAAGCACTCGCTCATTGGTTTCGACTTCATAAGTACCAGAAACCATACCTTCAAATTCTTGGCTTGGACGCGCAGATACTAAACTCAAGGCGCCTGCAATACTGTTTTTACCAAATAGAATATTCTGTGGGCCACGTAAAACCTCTACACGCGCCAAGTCGAGAAATGGAGCACGTGACAGTTGCGCACGTCCGTAGCTAACGCCGTCAAAATACATACCCACAGACTGTTCAAAGCCTGGGTTAATACCAGAACCAATACCGCGAATATAAATATTGGTACCAATGCCGGTTTCAGACATTGTTAGGTTAGGTACATAGGCTTGCAAATCCTCAACCTTACCAATACCTGCCTCCATCATTTTCTCGCCAGACACGGCGTTAACGGAAACGGGAACATCTTGTAAACTTTCCGCCCTTATCGTGGCTGTAACAATCACCTCCTCAAGTACAGGAGCGGCGACAGAGTATGAGGAGCACAACACAATAGCAGTTGCTATTGCGGAACGGCGAAAACCAAAATCAGGACTTTTTAAGGTCATGAGACCTCCAGGTGCGATAGTTTTATATTTATGGGGTCAACCAATAGCAGCGAATGCTAATAGCGACCTAATCTCAAAATGATTCATATGTTAGATACAAACCAAAATGTGTGCATTGAAAACATAACGCATTATGTGGAATAGTTCAATGACTTAGCATCTTTTAAATAATTAAACTCTATTAACGATACCGATATGAACCAAGCATAAAAAAAGAGCGCGATTCACATCGCGCTCTTTATATTTACTACGTTTTTCCCTTTAACTTAGGTACTTACCAACGATAAGCCACCTGCACAGCAACGCTGCGTGGCCGCTCAATAAACGCATAATGACCGATGCTACCAAAGCTGCTATTTGCTAACGGAACATCGTTTGAGTAAGAAACCACGTCTTCGTCAGTTAGGTTTTTACCGATAAGCGCGACTTCCCAACCGGACTTCACATCGGCAATCGCTAAGCGCATATTCACTTCAACATAGCCATCTTGCTCCTGACTAGGATCCAAGTTTTGCGAAGAATTGTAATCATCGGTAAAGGTGAAATCAGTTCCTGCACGAAACTCCATGGCATCGCCAAATGCCTTGGTGTAAACAAGGCCGACATTACCTGAATAATCTGCTACGTACTGATTAGTCTTACCTTTGTAGTCACAATAGTTAACACCACTAACCGTAGAGTCCGGCGTTTGCCCCTGATAGCACTGACCATTTTCAAAATCAGTAAACTCAAAATCAAGGAAGGCCAAAGCCCCGGTTAGTAACAAGTTATCTGTTAGCGCAAAACGGCCATCAAGTTCGATACCCTTGGTTTCTGCCGCCCCTGCATTGCCAACATTAAAACCGAGGGTGCCATCAAAAATACTGACTTGAAGGTCATCATACTTAGTAAAGAAGGCGGCGATGTTCAACTCGCCTCGACCATCCATAAAGCTGGTTTTTGCACCAATTTCAAAGCTAGTCGCCTGCTCTTCATCATATTCAAATGACCCCGATATCGATGCACCAACTGGGTTGGGTGCCGCACTTGGGGACGCATTAGAACGCGCATCGAAGCCGCCCGATTTATGGCCGCGACTTGCTGTTGCGTAGGCCATTACATCGTCGTTTACATCAAACTGCACGTTTAAAGATGGCGCCAACTTACCACCGCTTTGACTGCCCTTTAGATCGTGTCGTTCGATTTTAAACAAGCTCGCCAACACACCATCAACCGTACCAATTGGGCGTTCAGTACCCGCAAGATCGGCAACCGTTAAGCTGCGAGAGCCATCTTTAGTTTCATCGGAATACCGCAGGCCTAGCGTCGCTCTTAGGCGATCAGTAGCATTCCATGTTGTTTGCCAAAATACCGACCATAACTCAGCGTCACTAGTAAAATAACGCGGTGTTGTCGTGTTAGCAATTGCCGCACTTGCCGCGCCAGCTGACGCATCAGCATCTGCAGGTGACGCCCCAGCAGCTATTGCCTGCCCACGAACCCTAGAAAACACGGCTGCCGGAAGAATTCCAGAATCAATCACGATGCTATCGTAAAAATCCAAATTGCTTTTTTGATAATACACGCCGCCAATATGTTCAAAAGTACCGCCTGCTGCGGAAACCCAGCGCACTTCTTGGCTATATTGGTCGTAATCTTCTTCAAACGGTACGCTGAACACTGGCGCGCCGGTAAAGTCACAATCACACAGCTCGTCAAACTCGTACTGTAATAAGCCAGTGATAAACGTTAGCGTGCTTTCACCCAAAGCGTAATCAACATTCAACGTAATGTTTTTAGTACGGTTATTACTGTAATCCCCGTTAGAAGAGCGTTTGTAATCCTGTGTTGTATTTAGAACCGAAGGGTCGGCACCAAAACTTCCCGCCAACGCTTGTGAATACGTCGCGCCACCCAGCGCCGCCGACGGCTGATCGTTTACAATTTCTACCTGCCTCCCCAACACATCGAACTTACCTAATTCCAATTTAAGCATCGCTGTGAGGTCAGGTGTTGCATCCCAATCTAAAATAGCTCGGATCGTCGATTCATCTCGCTGCGGTTCGTCACGGTTTAAGGTCAAATTTTCGATATAGCCATCAAACTCACGTTTACGTATGGCAATACGACCACCCAACGTATCGGTAATAGGTCCAGACACCACAAAATCGACTATCTTTTCGCCATGATCAGGTTCGTATAAACCCGTAATCATGCCCTCCTGCTCTTGTCCAGGCCGCGCAGACACTAAGCTTAAAGCCCCTGCAATACTGTTTTTACCATATAGGATATTTTGCGGACCACGTAGAACTTCAACTCGGGCTAAATCTAAAAATGGCGCGCGAGTTAATTGCGCACGGCTATAAGACACTCCGTCAAAGTACATACCGACGGACTGCTCAAAACCTGGGTTAACGCCTGAACCAATCCCGCGAATATAAATATTGGTGCCTATGCCCGTCTCTGACATAGACAAATTAGGCACATAGGCTTGGAGGTCTTCGATTTTATCGATGCCTGCCTCCTGCATTTTCTCGCCAGCCATCGCATTTACCGATACCGGCACGTCCTGCAGGCTTTCGGTTCTAAGTGTAGCCGTGACCAGCACCTCCTCTAAGGCTGGTGCAGCATAAACTGAGGAATTTGCACACAGGCCAATAGCTAGCACCAAAGGTGCTACGCGAAAATTAACCACACGCTGTTTTGTCATTTAAGACTCTCCCGATGATATTTATTTTAATTATTCAACCGCTACCTATTAAGCACTAATTAAGTACCCAATAGTAAGGGTTGATAGTGAGTTTAGTCGGTATTTCACAGAAGTAAAATGCGGATTACCGCTATGCTCGCACCTGAATGGCACAACAAATGCTACGAATAGTAGGTCGGTTCAGATCAGCTAACCGTTAACAAAGCCCCAATAGGGTGCCCTGTCGACAAAATCAGAAAATACCGAGATTCAAGCCCGCGGCAAAGGCGGCGCCCAACTCTTCGGCCTTAGTAACAGCGCTGGCATCAGGACTACCCTTGCTAATCACCGGCTCGCAGACTGAACGCCACGAATAGCCCCGTGCAATACGCTCGAAGTGCTGTAGCGCATTAGCGCCGTCGTTGCCCGTACAAATAAACACGCCATAGGGCAGGACTATTTGTCGTTCAATCACGGGGTAAAAAGTACGATCAAAAAAGTCCTTCATCCCCCCCGCAATCGCGCCAAAATTTTCTGGAAAGAATAGTAAAACGCCATCACACCAAATTAAATCACGGGTTCCTGCCTCGGCTGCACGCAGTAAGCGAACATCTACATCAGGCTCAGCATCGCAAGCAGCCCTGCTTGTGACATGGGCCAAACTTTCGTTTCTGCCCGATTGACTGTGGTATACAATCAGCAAATGCTTTGTTTCTGCTTTAGCCACAATTACGCTCTCACCGTTTTATTTAGCATCTGATAAACCTATGAAAGCACGGCGCCAGATCTATATACAAGGCCGCACTGGCAACTCACAAACACGAACCACTGGATTCTTATGAAATATCTCCACACCATGATTCGAGTAAAAGACCTCGACGCATCAATGCATTTTTACTGCGAAGTACTCGGCTTAAAAGAAGTGAAGCGTTATGACAGCGAAAAAGGTCGCTTTAGCCTCATTTATCTCGCCGCATCAGATGACGCCGAAGCAGCAAAAATAAGTAACACACCCACTATAGAATTAACCTACAACTGGGATAGCGAAGACTATCAAGGCGGTCGAAATTTTGGTCATCTGGCATTTGCCGTTGACAACATTTACGCTAGCTGCCAAAAACTCATGGACGCCGGCGTTACCATCAACCGTCCACCCAGAGATGGCCATATGGCCTTTGTGCGCTCGCCCGATCAAATCTCGATAGAACTGCTGCAACGCGGCGACGCACTTGCATCGCAAGAACCGTGGTTATCGATGCCGAATACTGGCGAATGGTAAGGTCAAAAACCTAACACTGCTAATACAGGACTTCAGCATAACAACCACGTCCGCCGAAGCCCCGTGCATGACGTTCATTTACAGGTATAAATTGACGACCTTATACCTCATTCAAATTCAGCTAACCTAGGCTGTTTAAACATCGCACCGCCGTAGATTAAATAGACTGGGTTTCCTTCTGCATAGGTCGTCACTAGGAAGTCGTCAAAGCCATCGACATTAATATCCCCTGCAGGCGATATCGACTTAAATCGATCGTACCTAAACCAAGAAACATGGTTTGAAATCTTATCTTCGCCTTTAAATATTTTTTCCGGCAATACTATTTTTTCCGGCAGATCTGCTGCGCCATAAATAATATAAAAATCATTGTGCGCTCTATTGCTGTAAGACCGGTACACAGCAATATCGTTGAAACCATCACCATTAATATCGCCAAGGGTGGTCACCCTTTTAATAAACTCACCTTCGATGCGCAAATGCCGTGCAGTATCAGCAGAAAGGTGTTGACCAAGATTTGGGCCGCCATAAACAATGACAACAAATTCCTCACCTAAGTAAGTATAATTTTCGCAGCCAACAGCAATGTCGTCATAGCCATCTCCGTTAATGTCAGGTATGACCGTTGAGTATTCGCCAAACCCCACCTCCTCTTCGCCGCCCCAGCTTATTGTTGTGGCCCGAGGAATTTGATCTGACTCAAGATTAATCTCATTGTCTTTTGCCAATGACGCCCCACCATAAAATAGAACGGCCTTCCCTTTCGATACCGTCCCCCTCTCAAATGCAAAATCAGAAACAATAAAGTCACTAAATCCGTCACCATTAACATCTCCAGACGAATTCTGAAGATGGCTAGCCCAAGCACTGCTGAAATAATCTTCGGAGGGATAAAACCTATAGTAATCGGCAATATCATCGGAGGTCGGCAGTCTGCTTGGATTCTGCGCCCCCGGAATAATCATTAACGATCGGCCAATGGCAAAATTAAAGTCGGGAATCAAGTCACCATTAATATCACCCACACTTGTAGATCCGACGACGTGATCGTAATAAAAATCGCTCTGAAATGTGTTTTGCGCTAAACCGATCGAAGAATTGCCTGCCAAGATTTGCGCCTGAATATCGCTTACCTCTTGCCCTCCAAATACNATAACGGTTCCGCTACCACTTAGCAGAAGATCATTGAAGCCATCATTATTAAAATCATCTGCTTTTCCAATAGCTCGTAATGACCGAAAAGATTGATCCGCATAGTCATCACTTGGCAGCCATCGAAATGCAAAACCATAGGGGTTAACAAAAGGAGCATCGCCTTCAGAAAGAGTGACTAATGCTGGCAGCGAGGTCTGCCCATATACAATTGCAACATCTAGAGGTGAGGTGTAATCAGGGTTTCGTTGAATAGCAAAATCATCTGCCCCGTCGCCGTTAAAATCACCGAGTCCCAGTGCTGCAGGTACAGGATCAAAGGGAATATACCCATCATTTCCAGTTAAAATAAATTTTGTGTGTTTTAAGGATTTGCTTTCAATTGCATCCATAAAACTAGAAGAGTAGAAATAAACTTTTAATTGATAATGAAAGATCGTCTCTTCTCGGATTTTTTTCTTATTTTCTATATCGAGTTCACGTAAACGCACCACGACCTGGTCGAGACCTGTATAAGATTGATCAGGATTGTAGTAAAAGCTACAAGAATCTATAGTTTCTAGTTGGCCGTGGGCGGGGGACTGCAAAATATCGCACTCACGCGGTGCACCATTCCAAAGAGATATCAAATTAGATGAGGAGCTAGGTGAAACTACAATAATTTCCTCTACATTCTTAGCTCGAGCCGCCCCTTTACCGCCTCCACCACCGCAACCACATAAGAACGCTATCAAAATGCTTAAAATTAATAGCTGCGTGCCACTTATTATTTTCATAGAGAACTAAATCCGTTTAGCGTGGGTATGTAAAATAATATCAAAAAATCCCAAAAAACCAGCCGCCGCTTTTCAGGTCTTTTTCGCAACGACTAAGTTGCGTGCCGTAAGTTGCCGCCCTTGAAGTGACATTGCTGGCAACACGCTTTAACCACGCCTTTTTATCAAAACTTCGTTTTTTAAACCCACCGTGACCTTCGTGGTAAGCCATATACAGACTGTAGGTATCGGTATTGCTAATGCCATTTATTTTATTGCTGGTATTGTTATACCAAGCAACAAAATCAATGGCGTCAGTAAAGTCGTCTCGGTCCGCGCCCCAGTTTCCCGACTTATCAACATACCACTTCCAAGTGCCGTCCTTCGCCTGCGCATAACCATAGGCGTCAGACATGCGCCCAGCAGGAATAAAGCCCAGCCAGTATTTTTTAGGAGGCTTTGCCTTAGCAACAAAGCGCGACTCTTGATACATAATCGCCATCATAATCGGAATGGGCGAGTTCCATTTTTTAGACGCATCCTTGGCGTCGTCATACCAGCCGTCTTTTTCACGAAAGATAGCGCATATATCACCCGGGTTACGCGGCGGTGATGTCGTGCACGCCGACATCATCAGCACAAGAAACACCAAGCCGACAATCCTCATTCTGAATGCCCATTACGAGCAAACACATCAAGTAATCCTTGCTCGTCAACCACCTTCACACCTAAGGCCTCCGCTTTCGCTAATTTTGAACCCGCACTTGTACCTGCAGCAACACAGTCTGTTTTTGCAGAAACACTGCCTGCCACTTTCGCACCAAGGGCCTGTAATTTCTCTTTCGCTTCGCTACGGGTCATCGATTCAAGGTTACCTGTGAGCACCCAAGTTTGCCCCGCCAGGGGCTGTTCACCGCCCTGCTTTTGAGCCGCAGGCCAATTCACACCACGTTCGCATAATTGCCGCACAACATCACGATTAAACTCTGTGGCGAAAAATGCATGGAGATGGCTGGCGACAATCGGACCGACATCCTCTACCTCTATTAGCATTTCCTCTGTGGCCGTCATTAACTCAGGCAAACCGCCAAAGTGCCGCGCCAGATTCAATGCTGTTGCCTCTCCCACTTCACGAATTCCCAGCGAGTATAAAAATCGTGGCAGCGTCGTCGCACGGGATTTATCTAAAGCAGCAATTAAATTTTCCGCCGACTTTTGCCCCATGCGCTCTAAGTTGGCGATTTGATCTACCGTCAACAAATACAAATCAGCGACGGTTTCAATCAAACCCGCGTCAACAAACTGCTCAACCAATTTATCGCCTAGGCCATCAATATCCATCGCCTTGCGACTCGCAAAATGCTTTATCGCCTCTTTGCGCTGTGCGCCACACACTAGGCCGCCGCTGCAGCGTAATACCGCTTCGCCAGGCGCGCGCTCTAAGGCGCTTTCACAAACAGGGCAACGTGTTGGCGCCATAATACTTACCGCGTTTTCTGACCGTCGCTCAAGCACTACCTGAACGATTTGCGGGATCACATCACCTGCGCGACGCACGACAACACAGTCACCGACCATGACACCTAAACGCGCTATTTCATCAAAATTATGCAAGGACGCATTACTGACAGTAACACCGCCGACAAAAACGGGTTCCAGTTTAGCAACGGGAGTAACCGCACCAGTGCGACCAACCTGAAACTCAACATCACGCAGCAAGGTGATTTCTTCTTGGGCCGGAAACTTATGAGCAATCGCCCAGCGCGGCGCACGGGACACAAAACCCAATTGGGCCTGCAGAGCAAGCGAATCGACTTTAAACACAATGCCGTCAATATCGTAGGCTAGATTATCACGACGCGCTAAAAGATCTTCATAGTATGCAAGGCAGCCCTCAATAGAATCGACCACCCGCAGTTCAGGACTAACCAAAAAACCCCATTCGCGCAAACGCTGCAAACCCTCGCTATGAGTATCAAACAGCGCCTCACCCTCTTGCAGAGCAATACCGTAGCAACTCATTTCCAGAGGCCGCTTGGCGGTAATACGACTATCAAGTTGGCGCAAGCTTCCCGCCGCCGCATTGCGTGGGTTTACAAATACTTTGCCGTCAGTCTCGCGACCTAAGGCGTTTATCCGCTCGAAGCCAGCACGGGGCATATAAATTTCGCCGCGTACTTCTAACTCCTCCGGCCAGCCCTCACCCCGTAAGCGAAGTGGTATCGAGGCTATGGTTCTGACGTTTTGGGTAATATCTTCGCCGACTCGGCCATCGCCGCGGGTCGCACCACGAACCAACACGCCATCGACATATAGCAAGCTGACGGCAATACCGTCTAACTTCGGCTCACAGGCATAAGTTGGCGCAGCAGCATCGTCTAGGCGCGATTTTACGCGGCGATCAAAGTCTAATAACTCTTGTTCAGAGAAAACGTTATCAAGCGATAACATCGGCGTCTCATGCCGAACTTGGCTAAAGGCTGGCAGCGGCTCTGCACCCACTCGCTGCGAGGGTGAGTCTAGACTCAGCCACTCTGGATGCTGGACTTCAATCTCTTGTAGTTCGCGAAACAAACGATCGTACTCAGCATCGGGAATCTCCGGCGCATCGAGTACATAGTATTGATAACTGTGATGGTGGAGCTGGTCGCGCAACGCCCGTAGGCGCTCACGCAGAGAACTATCAGACATTCAAAACGCCGTTTTTTTGATCCAGATCGACTACATCAGGGTTAGCTGACGACGCTCGAAATCGCGGATACGCTGTTTATAATGTTCAAGGGTTTGCTTTGTTGCCACGCTGTGGGTCTGATCGCGCAGTTCGCCCTCAAGATTTTTTACTAGGCAGCGCGCAGTTTCGACCATTGCCTCGTAAGCTTTAATACTTTCTTTTGGTCCCGGCAAATGCATAAAGAAAACCACGCCAGGAGTCGTAAACTCATCTATCTCATCAAGATCGAAATTACCCGGTTCCACCAAGTTAGCAACGCTAAATTGAATTTCTCCAGTGCCATCAGAATTTTCATAGCGATGGAAAATATTCATTTTTCCATAGCGGACATCACAGGCCATTAAAATCTGGAGCAAATCATTGCCCTTAAACGGATTTCCCTCAGGCGCCATGGCGTTAATCACCAGCAATTCATGATGATCTGACTGCGCCTTTTCATCTTGCTTAAGCGGCGACTTTTCTACGGTAGCGCTAACATGATCGGGGACATCTTCTGAACTTACCCTTAGTGGCTGTTCATATTCGTCGTCTTCGATGTTAGACGAGGACCAACCAGCAACGACCTCATCTTCGTCATCGTCATCTACAACTTGTACCTTAGATTTTGAGCTGTATTCATCTGCCGGATCGGTAAATAAAATATCGTCATCCCCGTCATCGTAATTACCAACGAACGGCTCTCCATCATAATCATCAGTTTCAGGAGCTTCTAATTCAGGCTCCGGACGCGGACGCGAAGGTGGCGCCGGTGCGCGTTTCACATAGAGGCTGGGCGTCTCTCTTACTGCCACCACCCGAGCCGTACCAGAGGGTAGCTCAGGGTTAGTAAGATCATCGTCTTCATAACGCGGTTTAGAACTCAAACGCAGCGTATCACGGCGATCTTTACGCACTCGCCGATAACCGTCCAACAACACCGCCGTCGCCAGCAAAGTGCCAATAATAATCAACCAATCTCTAACATTGAGATCCATTACCAAGCCCTTAATTAGCCGTAGTGGCTGTATCCTCAAAAATTTGCTGTGCTTTGGATGAAATTAAGTCGCCATTGTTCCACGCGATTTAGTAAATATCCAGATTTTAGCCACATTGCGCTGTCTTACATTGCGGCCATTTCTGCCGCTTTTTCTAGATCCACCGACACCAAGCGCGAAACACCCGGCTCATGCATGGTAACGCCCATAAGCTGGTGCGCCATTTCCATCGCAATTTTGTTGTGGCTGATATAGATAAACTGCACTTCAGATGACATTTCTTTTACCAAACGCGCATAGCGGCCAACGTTGGCGTCATCCAGTGGCGCATCAACCTCATCAAGCATACAGAACGGTGCCGGATTAAGGCGGAATATAGAAAACACCAAGGCAATCGCGGTCAAAGCCTTCTCACCACCAGAAAGCAAATGAATCGTACTATTGCGCTTACCTGGCGGCCGCGCCATGATCGAAATACCGGTATTGAGTAAATCATCGCCTGTCATTTCTAGCGACGCACTGCCACCGCCAAACACTTTCGGGAATAAATCCTGCAGACCGCCATTGACCTTGTCGAAGGTTTCTTTGAAGCGATTGCGGGTTTCCTTGTCGATACGACGAATCGCGCCCTCTAGGGTTTCCAGCGCTTCAACCAAATCATTATTCTGTGCGTCCAAATAATTTTTACGCTCAGATTGCTGCTTATACTCTTCAATTGCCGCGAGGTTAATTGGCCCAAGTCGAGCAATGCGCCGGCCCGCCTGCTCCAATGACTCCAACCACTCAGCCTCATTGGCGTTTTCAGGTAATGATTCTAGTACCGACTGCAAATCGAATTGTGCTTCCTGCAGCTGATCCTGCAAACCCTTGCGTCTTACTTGCAAGCCCTGATTTTCGACTCGCGCATGTTCTAAGCTATTGCGGACGGTCTGCAAACGCAGCTCGATACCATTACGTTTTTGCTCATTTTCACGTAGCTGATGATCAACGACCTCAAGAGCACGGCGAGACTCCGCCAGCTCTTCTTCCACCGCCAAACGCTGCTCAAGACGCGCTTCTAATTCCATCTTTAAATCATCAACTGGTGCGTCGTTTTCGTCCAAACTCGCGGCCAACTGCTCGCGACGCTCCTGCAATTGCGCCAACTGCTCTTCCGTTCGGCCAATATTTTGCAATACTGAATCGCGCTGCGTACTTAAGGATTGATGACGCATGGCAAGCTGATGCGCGTGATCTTTACTTTGCCGAGCTGTTTGCCGCGCAGCGTCTAATATCGTGCGATTATTGTCACGCTCGCTTAGCAGTGCTTCGCGCTTGCCGGAGTCTTGCTCCATAGACTCAATCGCTTCCTGCAAGGTCATTCGCGCTTCCGCAACTGACTCCTGCTCCAGCTGGAATTGATTACGAAACTCTCTACCGTCACCATCTAATTGCTGACGACGCGCCAAAACCTGTTCTATCCGCGCCTGCTGGGCGCTAAGCTTGGCCTTTAGTTCGCTATGCTGGCGATTAAACTGTTGTACTTCACGGCTTAGTGTTTCTCGGTCTAGCTCCTGTGTTTTAAGCAAGTTTCGGTCGGTATCTAAACCATCGACAATAGCCTGAATACGAATTTCTGCCCCGTCTATTGCCTCGCGTAATTCCTGCAAGTCTTGCTGGCGCTGCAATACGCCGCCTTGCTCGGTATTACCTCGGCTAACACGCAGCCAGTTGCTACCAAGCCATAAACCTTCTGGCGTAATAACAGATTCATGAGGCGCCAAGCTTGAGCGCATAGCCAACGCTGCGATCAAATCGTCAGCCACCCGAACACTGCCCAATACGCCCAACAAGGCCGCATTGCCGCTGACTTTATCTGCAAGTGATACGCCGGAAGATGTCGATTTAGCCGCACCCTCAACAAAACACACACTGCCTTCTTTCAGGCCATCTAAAATACTGCCAACACCGTCCAGCGAGTCTATACACAATGCTTGCAACTGATCGCCCAAGACGGTTTCTACCGCCTGCTGCCACCCTTCACTAACCTGCAACTGCTCAGCCAAGCGCGGCGTGTTTGATAAGCCTTGTTCCTCTAGCCATGTCGCGGCGGCCTTATCACCCTGCCCGAGTGCCGCCTGTTGTAAAGCCTCTAGCGATGCCATACGGCCACGCATACGCTGCAGTTCACTGCGGCAAGTGTCCAGCTCGTCGCTGGCTTGCTTAATTCGTTCACGGCATTCGCTAATTTGTGGAATAAGCTGCTCGTGGCGCTCTTGGGCAGAAGATGCTTCTAGTTCTACCTCAGCCACTTCTTGCTGAAGTATTTCAATATCATCGTCAGTATCGTCAACACTCAAACCACGGCGTTCTTGATCCAACTTTTCGATACGATCTTGCAGGCGCTGTAGACTCAATTCCAAATGCTGAATACGAGACTGCTCTACTTCTGCGCGTTGACGCGGCCCCGCCGCTAATTGGTTGAACTCATCCCAGCGTTGCTGCCAAGACTGCATGGCATCTTCTGCGTTTGCTAAAGCCTCCGCTGCACCTTCTTCAGCGGCATCAGTGATTTCTAGCTCAGGTTCAATCTCGCCAATTTCCTCTTCCCACATAGCGATCTTTTCACGATCATTTTCTAGATGGCGCGTGGTTTCTTGCACATTCACACTTAGCTGTTGCAAGTCTGCATCTAGCTGCTGACGACGTTGCTGCTGATGCTGTATGCCCTGTTCGGCCCGTGCTATTTCAGCGCCAATACTATAGAAACGGCCCTGAACTTCGTTGAACGAATCATTCAGCTGGCTATGCTGATCTCTAGCCTGCTCTATGCCGGTATTTAAGCCGACCTGCTCGGTAACAATCGCTTCACGTTCTAGCTCTAAACGATTGATTTCTTTTTCTTTTATACCCGCCTGATCATCTAAGGCCTTCCATTGTAAAACCTGCAATTGGGCCTTTAATAAGCGCTCTTCTTTTTTGTATTCGGTGTACTTTTCTGCCGCTGCTGCTTGGCGTTGTAAATGCTGAAGCTGGCGCTCTAATTCATCGCGAAGATCGGTCAGGCGCTCAAGGTTTTCTTGGGTCCGACGCATGCGGTTTTCGGTTTCGCGGCGGCGCTCTTTGTATTTTGAGATACCCGCCGCTTCTTCAATAAATACCCGCAACTCTTCCGGCTTAGACTCAATCAGCCGAGAAATCATGCCCTGCTCGATAATCGCGTAACTACGAGGCCCTAACCCGGTGCCGAGGAATATGTCGGTAATATCACGGCGTCGACATTTAGTGCCGTTTAGATAGTATTCTGAAACGGCTTCGCGGGTGACTTTACGGCGAATGGCTATTTCGTCGTAGGCAGCGTATTCACCGCCGAGCTTTTTATCCGTATTGTCAAAAACCAATTCAATACTGGCCTGCCCAACAGGTTTGCGATTAACAGAGCCATTAAAAATAACATCTGTCATCGACTCGCCACGTAGATTTTTAGCCGAGCTCTCCCCCATTACCCAACGCACGGCGTCGATAATATTTGATTTACCACAACCATTCGGGCCGACCACCGCCGACAGATTCGTCGGAAAATGAGCAGTCGTCGGGTCTACAAACGATTTAAAACCCGCTAATTTGATACTTTTAAGACGCATAAACCAATAACCAACACTGTAGCTGCTGCCACGCTGAGTTTTATTATATTCTCGAGGCAACAACAGATAAATTTGCGCAAAGCGCGATTATAGCGATAGCTGCAGGGACTGACAGCAGTATTTGTGACTTTGTGCTTAGGGAAACGGTTTTAGCTTAGTTTCCCTGCACCTCGGTAATCGACAAACTTAGTGGCTCATTGACCTTTTTCAGTTCAACTTGAATAGGTTTACCGACCCAATCACCATTGCGACGAATAGCTGTCCCTGCACGGCTAATATGTGCTGACAGGCTAAGTTCGGTAAAATCATCCAAGCCCATACCTTGTCGAATCACATCCGCATCCGTGAGCAGAAGCCTAATAGGCCATTCCTGTGTGGTCAACAAGGGGATGCGTAATGCGGCTACTGGCATAGGGTTGCCATCGCTGCTTTTAGCCACCACAAACAACACCCCGAGTGGCGCAGCGCCTAATTCCGGGGCCAAGGTGACACTGACTTCCAGCCCCTGCAAATCTCCCACTTCTGTTGCGCGACGCTTAGCCTCAGCGATACCACCGCTAATCACCCCAACTTCAGGCGAACCAGAGGGTAGCTGTATTAGCAGTTTCTGCCAATGAGCTAAGGCCTCAAGATAGCGCCCACCGGCAAATGCGTCGATGCCCAGCACCCCCAAAGCAGTACCCTGATTTGGGTTAATTGCCAAAGCACGATCTAGCAGGCTGCGAGTTTGCGCATCAACGTTTCTGTCGCCCACCAAATACCGCGCCTGCGCCAATTGAGCCAGCACATCTGGATCTTGCGGGAATAAAACTTCAAGACGTTGGTAATAAGGCAAAGCACCGGCAAAATCACCCTGCTGACGATACAACATCGCCATCATCACCAAATGCTNGCCGCTATCTGGCCTTTGCACCAAAATATCTTCAACAAGGGCTTGGTAGCTCTGCCAGCTCGCATCATCAATGCCATCACGAACAATCTCTGCCTGCAATTCACGCAGGGCCAAGTCTTGCCGATAGCCTAAACGGTCATAAATAAGTAGGGCAACAACAGGGATTAACACCAATACAAGTAATAAATAGGTACGCTTGGATCGGGTTTCTGAGGGTGCGCCCTCACTGGCAGACTCAGTAACCAGCTGCCTATCCAACTCCCGCTCAAGTTCAGCAAATTGAGTTTGGTCAATCAGTCCCGAATCCAAATCACTGCGCAATTCACGCTGACGCTGGCGATAGAACTCCCGTTGCGCACGACGATGTAACTGGACGTCACTTTGGCTTGCCTCCCGGCTGCGTAAAGACAGCAGGACGAGTATAGCCGCCAATAACAGCAAGATGCCGATGCCAATATACAAACTCATCATGAGCGTTCCTCCACTCGCTCGGCATTGTCATCATCATCTAATAATGCCCGCAGCCGCTCCTGATCACTTTGCGACAAGGCCTCATCGACAGGTAATTGCACTCGCTTGCGGCTGGATGCCATTCGCCACCAAACCAACGAACCGAGCAGCAACAAGCCAATCGGCATCAACCATAACACCGCGGTTTGGCTACTAAAACGTGGACGATACAGAATAAAATCGCCATAGCGCGCAACCATGTATTGGGTGATTTCGATATCCGATTTGCCGTCCATAATCATACTGTGTAGTTGACGGCGTAAATCTTTAGAGATGGCGGAATCTGAGCCAGATAAGTTTTGATTTTGGCATTTAGGGCAGCGCAGCTCCTCAATAAAGGCATGATAGCGCTGTTGCTGCAGTGGAGTATCAAACTGATAGGTTTCGATAACCGCCGCTGCGGCAATACTGAATAAAGCTAGAATACAGCTTAATAATAAGGCCTTCATTGATCCGAATCCTTTGCGTTTAAACCCGCGATTCGTGGTGCAAACTCTTTATCCCACACCTTTTTCTCTAAGGCACCCTGATAACGAAACCGCACCACCCCTGCGGCATCGACCAAATACGTTTCAGGCGCACCGGTCACACCAAGATCTAAGCCCAGAGAACCGTCTTCATCAAACAAAGTAAGGAAATATGGGTCACCTTTTTCAGCTAACCAGCGTTTGGCTGCATCTGCGTCATCTTTGTAATCAATACTGACAATTTTCACACCTTCCGCCGCCAGCTTCAGCAAAAACGGGTGCTCGAAATGGCAGGTTGGGCACCATGTTGCCCACACATTCAGCAAGAAGATTTCGCCGACAATCTGCGATTTATTAATGGGCCGACCATCACTTAGGGCTGGCTCCACGAAATCTGGCAATGGCTTATCAATCAGGGCCGACGGTAAATCCGTTGGCGCGTAATCGCCGGTTTGTACGCGGCGCTCGACACCAAAAAAAACCGCCGCCAACAGTGCAAAAACCAGTAGCGGTAAAAATAACTTAAGTCGTTGCACTGTGTTCTCCGTCCGCTTTTATCACCGTTTTTGCACTAGGCCGATAACGCTTGTCACAAATTGCCAATAAGGCGCCGATAGCCATGAGTATTGCGCCTAGCCATATCCAACGTATAAATGGTTTTACATGAATACGCACCGCCCATGCGTCTTTGCCCACAGGCTCACCCAAGGCGATATACACATCGCGCATTAAACCCGCATCAATAGCCGCTTCAGTCATCACCTGGCTGCTACGGGCATGGTAGCGACGCTTTTCAGGGTGCAACTCAGCGATGAGTTTATCGCCCTGCCACAGCGAAAATGTGCCACGCTGACCCTGATAATTTGGCCCAGTAATCGCCTGTATCGCATCAAAACTCACTTCATATGAAAACGCACTTTCGGTGCGCTCCCCGACCAACATGCGAATGTCCTGCTCGTCGTTAAAGCTGGTCACCATCGCGACGCCAAGCACACTCGCCGCAAAGCCAATGTGCGCAATTAGCATACCGTAATACGAGGGTGTAAGCCGGCTTAAGCCCTTCACCAAGGTCGGCGCATTACGAACTTTACTGCGCAGATTCACCACACTACTGAGGACAATCCACGCCGACAGCAGTACGCCAATAGTTGCCCCAATGTGTATACCGTCGCCAAACCATTGAGGAATTACAAAGCCCAATACTACGCTGCTCACGAATGCAGCCAATAATGGCTTGATCCACGACGAGGGGTTACTTCTCTTCCATTGTGACGACGGCCCGATACCAATCACCAGGGCCATCAAACACATTAGCGGCACAAAAATAGCGTTGAAATACGGTGGCCCTACCGAATATTTACCTAGTCCGGCAAAGTCCATAATTAGCGGAAATAAAGTGCCGAGTAGCACGGTCATTGCCGCAACCAATAACAGTATATTGTTGACGAGCAACAAGGCCTCGCGGGACAACCACGTAAAAGTGGCAGTTTGCTGATTACTCGGTGCACGAAAGGCATAGAGCGTTAGGGAGCCGCCAACCACAATCACTAAAAACCCGAGAATAAACATACCGCGAGTAGGATCAGCAGCAAACGCGTGTACCGAGGTAAGCACCCCAGAGCGAACCAAAAAGGTGCCCAATAAACTTAAGGAGAAGGCAAATATTGCTAATAACAGCGTCCAGCTCTTAAACACCCCACGCTTTTCGGTAACCGCTAATGAATGTATTAGCGCGGTACCGACCAACCAGGGCATAAACGACGCGTTCTCTACCGGGTCCCAAAACCACCAGCCACCCCACCCCAATTCGTAGTAGGCCCACCAGCTGCCCAGTGCGATACCAACAGTTAAGAACAGCCACGCGATGTTTGTCCATGGCCGCGACCAACGCGCCCAACTCGCATCCATTCGGCCACTCATTAGTGCAGCAATTGCAAAGGCAAAGGCGACTGAAAATCCGACATAACCCACATAAAGCATCGGTGGATGAATCACCATACCGGGGTCTTGTAACAGTGGGTTTAAGTCCTGCCCGTCTGCGGGCACATTCAGTAAGTGACGGGCAAAGGGATTAGACGTAAACAGAGAAAATCCGAAAAAACCAACTGCGATCATCCCCATAACCGACAGCACACGAGCAAGAATATCTAGCGGTAATTGCCGCGAGAAAACAGCTACCGCGACCGTCCATAGAGCCAGAATCTGCAACCACAGCAGTAGCGAACCTTCATGCCCGCCCCACAGCGCGCTAAATTTATACGCCGCAGGTAATAGCGAGTTTGATTGCGCGGCAACGATATCAACCGAGAAATCGTCAGTTAAAAACGCATAAAACAGGCTAGCAATGGCAATGGTAGTAAACAGACATTGTGCAAAACTTAAATATCGGCCCGCACGCATTGCCAGATGATCACCGCGGAATACCCCCCACAGCGGCAAAATTGCCAGCGCCAAAGCAAAACAAAAACCAAGTATTAATGCGAGGTGACCAAATTCAACTATCACAAGCTGCCCTTCTCTTGCTGTGCAGCGCGGCTGGCCGCAGATTTCTCTAGGGCGTCACTCACTTCTGGCGGCATATAGGTTTCGTCGTGTTTTGCGAGCACTTCGGTGGCGTAAAAAATTCCATCCTCACCTAATTTACCCGAGGCTACTACGCCTTCGCCTTCGGCAAACAAATCCGGAAGAATACCTTCGTACTCTACCGTTACTGTTGCACTAAAATCCGTTACGACAAATCGCGTTACCAAACTATCGCTGGCGCGTTGAACACTGCCTTCTTGCACCATACCACCCGCGCGAATAGATTTACCCGTCGGCGCCTTGCCAGCAGCAATGTCGGCAGGCGGATAAAATAAATTAATATTTTCTTTTAGCGCATAGCCCAGCAATCCCGCCGCCAAGCCGGTTACCACTAAAATGAATAAAATAATCAAAAGGCGCTGTTTGCGCTGAGGATGCATAGCCATACAAATCTCTTAATGCTGTGTTGTGCTCGATGACGACGCCTTTTTGCGTCGCACTATAGCGCGTATCTGCTGTTCCGCCTGCTTGCGGCGGCTTCGTGCCACGCCCACTAAAATACTGAGTACCAAGGCACTTACGCCGTAGCAGAACCAGACATAAGGTCCGTGGCCACCCATACTGAGAAAATCGCCTACAGTGTCAAAATACATTAGCGCGATTCTCCACAAATCTGGTCTTGTACCCAGCGTGTGTTTCTTTCTCGATCCAAAATTTCAACACGAACAAACAACAGCAATACCCAAGTAAAAAACAAATACATGCCACTTAAGGTCGCCATCAGTGGCCGCAGCATGGTGGGATGAATTGTAGACTGGCCCGTAAAGCTGATACTTGCCGGCTGGTGTAGGCTGTACCACCACTCTACCGACCAATAAATAATTGGAATATTCACCGCGCCAACTATGGCCAATACCGCGCAGGCCTTGGCCGCCGCGTCGCGATTTTCAAAGGCTTGATGCAAGGCAATAATGCCCAAATACAAAAAGAACAAAATCAGAACTGAGGTAATACGTGCATCCCACACCCACCACGTACCCCAAGTTGGTTTACCCCATACAGCACCGGTAAGCAGAGCGAGAAAAGTGAGTGAAGCGCCAATCGGTGCAATGGCCTTCATTACCATCGCCGCCAACTTCATTCGCCAAATCAAATGAATGGCGCCAGCAATCGCCATCGTCATATACGCGCCCATCGCCACCGCAGAGGCGGGAACGTGAATATAGATAATCCGAAAGCTATTACCCTGCTTGTAATCCGCCGGCACAAACGCCAAGCCCCATATAACGCCACCCACCAATAGCAGCAGAGACAGGCCCGCCAGCCACGGTAATAGCTTACCGCTAAACTGATAAAACCAACGGGGTGATCCCCATTTATGGAAGGTTGAGCTAATCGACAAAGCACTATTCTCTTTTTTAAAATTCAAATCCGACCCAAACAATCGCTAATTGTCGACGTCAGGATCGGTGATTATAAGGGCCGCCATAAAGGTCGGGCATTATACCTTAGCCTCGCTATAAAATTGAAAACCGCGCACAACACGCTAACGCCAGTAAACAACGCACCGCCAAGCCATTACTGATCAACACTAATCCGCAGCGCGCCGCAGATAGCGAGTGGCGATAATGCCAAGGCCACTAGATAAAACACACCCAACATTGCCAACTGTGGAAAATACTCCCCACCCTCGACCGCGGACTTCACTGCGCTACTACCAAAAATAAGCACGGGGATATACAAAGGCAATACGATAAGCGACAACAACAAGCCCCCTTTCCGCAGCCCTACCGTTAATGCTGCTCCTATCGCACCGATAAAACTCAACACCGTCGTGCCCAGCAGCAAACTCACCATCAGCGCCAGCATTCCCTTCGCCGGTAACTGTAAAAGCACCCCCAAGACCGGCGATAAAATACTAAGGGGTAATCCCGTCATCAGCCAATGTGCTAAGGTCTTAGCGAGTACTTGTGGATAAAGGGGCTGATGGCTCAGCAGCATTTGTTCGAGGGTAGCATCATCAAAATCGCCCCTGAACAAGCTATCGGTGGCCAATAGCGACGCCAGTAAGGCAACCACCCATAAAATGCCGGGGGCCAGCTCTGCTAAGCGGTCTGGCTGCGGGCCGATACCAAGAGGAAACAAGGCACAGACCATCACAAAAAAAACTAAGGGATTTGACCACTCACTGCCCCGTCGCAGCGACGCCATTACGTCGCGTCGCAATACTGCTACGACTAATTTAGCTAATCCAGAATCAGACATTGGCTGCCTCTCCCAGAGTCACAATCTTAAATTCGTGGGCGAAGCTAAGGCGATGATGGGTAGTTAGCAATACGGCACCACCCTCGCTGACAAACTCACTTAACCAGCGTTCTATTTCGGTCACACCGCGCTGATCTATGGCGGTAAAGGGTTCGTCGAGAACCCAAAGGCTGGCGGGAATACAAAATAATCGGGCCAGATTTACACGGCGTTGTTGACCCGCCGATAAGGAGTGGCAGGCCTGCTCTTCAAATCCACTTAAGCCAACCTTTTCTAATGCGGATAAAATCTTATCGTCATTATTATTCAATCCTCGCAAGGCGCAGGACCAGCGTAAATTTTCCAACGGGCTTAGCACCGCCTTAATACCGGCGCCGTGACCAATGTAAAGAAGCTGCTGTAGGTATTCATGACGCTGTTTGAGCAGAGACTTACCCTGCCACAGCACCTCGCCCTCATAGCGGCTGGAAAGGCCCGCCAAAATCCGCAGCAAGCTGGTTTTACCGCTGCCATTAGGACCTGCAATTTGCACAAGCTGTCCGGCATCGAGCTGAAAGCACAAATCTGCAAACAGCACTCGATCATCTCGATCGCTGTATAACCGCTTAACTTCCAGCCCCGTATTTGCCAAAACCACTCCCGCTTGTCTACGCACAGACATGTCGACGACATGCGCAAAATCGCCGCCAAGTATATACGAACAAAAGGGGGTTTAGTGCTGAAAACGAATTACAGAAGTGTTAGGAGACAAGTTCAGTGGATCACACAACAATGCGGCATCACGCAACAGCTAGTTATTCTTGCCGTCTTGCCGGCGCAAACGCTCAAAATCCTGAGTGACTAAGTCTAAATATACGAGGGCTTTGTCGAGCTCTGCCGAATGGCCTTTGCCACGAAATTTCATCAAGCGCTGCCTGACCCAACTCAACTCGCCCACTAGATTATCTAAACCACTAGCCGTATCAGCGACAGAAGTTGGCATTATTTCAGCCTGCGACTGCCTAAGCGGTGCTGAAATAACAGCGTCAAGCGTTTCAAAATTAGACTTTGAATAGCTCTGAAAGGTATCGCGCCCTGCGTTTTCTAACACCACTCCCCCTGGCGACTCGCTGGACGTTGGGCGCGCCAAGGGGGCAAAACTCGCGCTTTCGTATTGCAAAACCGACGGCGCCAAATCACTGAGCTGCTTGTCTCTAGGTTGCAAGCGACCATCAAAAAAGACGCTCATAGGATCACCAGAAAGCACCGCAGGATTATTGGCCGCCGAGGGGCTGTTATTGCGATCCGCCGCGCGCAGCAAACGCGATTTTAATTCACTATCGATGCCACTAGGCTCTTGGTGATTAATCCGGCGCGCCAACATCAGCTCAGTCGCACCAAGAGTGGCAACAAACAAAGACACTAAACTCGGCGTCATTGATACGCGACGAGTGCGAACGCGCTCCATAACCCGCTCAGCCAGTTGCGTGCACTCCGCCAACTCATCCAGCTTTAAGACCGTCGCCCCACCATATAAGGTGTGAAAACCACGGTGAATGTCATCCAAGATGCGCTGACCATCATAGCCATAACGTAACTCAGCCAGCTGTTCCGACAGGCGTTGAACAATCTCCTCCGCTTCCGCGAGGAAAATCGCCAAAATACCTTCGTGTTCAATTTCGTTCACAGCACACCCGAGTTATATCTGTTTTATCGCACGGTCTTAGCAATTCTGCTAACACCGTGCCTTATCGTCAGCATCAGCGACAATAAATACGCGCGCGATGACAATCACTATTATCGCTAATCGACGAGTCCTTAGCTGTAAGCTCGATCACATTCCAGCAATATTTTTACGATCTCAATCAAGCCAGTAAAACAGTACATAAAGCGATAAATTGTCCTCAAGTCCCCCGCTGAATAATCGCTAGAATCTTCCCTTCCAAAGTTGCCGCCGTAAACGGTTTTACCATATAACCGTTCACACCGGCCTCCGCCGCCGCAACTATCTGCTCTCGCTTTGCGTCAGCCGTAATCATCAACACCGGAATATGCGCCAAGGTACTGTCTGCCCGTATCGCCCGTAACAGCGCCAGCCCAGACATTCTCGGCATGAGTAAATCGGTAACCACCAGATCGAAGCGTTGATTGTGCAGCATTGGCAAAGCCGATAAGCCATCTTCGGCCTCGCTGATATAGCGATACCCTAAATCCAAAAGCAGATTGCGAATAATGCGGCGCATGGTAGAAAAACCCTCCACCACCAAGATCCGCATATCATCGGGCGAGCACGAGGTCGATGCGACGGGGTCGGCCTCGTCGTAGGCTTCGCCAAAAGGATTGGGAGACAGCTCTTTGCGATCCTCGTCCTTCATTAAAAGCGCACCGCACTATCCGCGCCGTCGGTTCGGTCTTTTACTGTGAGTAACTGCTCTACAAAAAACACCAGATGCCCCTGCGCCCTCGCAGGCAGAGGCCATTCTTTTACCTGCGCCGCCAAGCCTCGAAGCGCCCTTGCAGACTCGCTGCTAGGTGCTGCCAAAATAACCGGCGTTTGCTGACGAACAGCGTCGCGCAATTTGGTGTCGAAGGGCACAGTGCCGGCGTAAATCAAACCTACGTCTAAAAACTGACCGCATACCTGGTTTAAACTTTCAAACAGCTGACGCCCTTCCCGTTCATCCGCCACCATATTCGCGACAATACGAAAGCGGCTACGGCCGAAATCCCGATTCATTAATTTTATTAAGGCGTAGGCATCAGTAATCGAGCTGGGCTCATTGCACACCACCATAAGCACTTCCTGCGCGGCGCTAAGAAAATTCACCACGGAATCAGATATCCCCGCCGCCGTGTCTACCACAAGCACATCTAATTGATTAGCGATGTCACTAAAGGCGCGAATTAAACCGGCGTGCTCCATTGAACCGAGCATGCTTAAATGCCGCGTGCCGGATGAAGCGGGAATAATCTTAATTCCCGCCGGGCCTGTAAGCATAATGTCTTGCAGCGAACAACTGCCATCCAACACCTGTTCGATGGTATTGCTAGCCTTTAAACCTAGTAGCACATCCACATTGGCCAAGCCAAAATCCGCATCGAGCAAAACAACCCGAGAACCCGCTTCGGCTAGACCTACACTAATATTAATCGCGACATTGGTTTTCCCTACACCGCCCTTACCACCACTTACGGCGATCACTTGGATAGGCCGAGTCATGACAGCGGCACCGCTGACGTTACCGGGCTATAAATATTTTCCCGCCAAGGGAAGCCCCACATACGCTGGGTATGTTCACCGATTTGCTCGGCATTACACATCGCCATTATCTTCTTCAATAAACGCTGATCAACCATCTGAACATCGACAAGCAAAACAAATGATCCCGCTTCAGCGTGAACGCGGTATTCCTCCAAAGCAGGGTTATGTTGCATCAGACCAAGTAATCCACCCTCCCATCCGCCGAAGAACACCATGCATAAAGGCAGTGAATAAAAAATAATATTCCGCGCCAGCTCGGAATCAACCGTGAACAGCGACATGCCAAACAACAGTAGCAACCAACTAAAAAACAAACCCCAAAATCCGCCGCGCCATGCACCGCCAAGCATATTACTAACAAGTAATGGTGACGCTAAGGGCAAATTCAAACGCTGAACTTCGGCGTCAGCGCTGGTGAATATTTGCCAGCGCCAACCCTGCAAATGCGGCTGCCTTAGCATCTCAGCAATTTCACTTAATGCCTCTTGATGGCGAGTTAAAAATACCAGCCGACGTTTCATATTTTATTTATCTCCGGGCTAGATCACTAGCTGAGCAAAATTAGCGCAGCGATTGTAAACGTTCAGCCTGACTGACGACTTCGGTCAGCCGGATTCCAAGCTTGTCTTCTATGACAACCACTTCGCCCCGCGCAATCAATGTGCCATTAACCAATACATCCAAAGGTTCACCGGCTTGGCGATCCAGCTCAACGATTGCACCTTGATGTAATTGTAGCAAGTCGCGAATAGGCATATCGCTACCGCCCACTTCTAGCGTAAGGCGCACCGGAATATCCATCACCATTGATAAATCAGGGCCCTCAGGACTGCGATCGCGAAGCCGCGCACCCACGCCATCCGTCGGCTTTGGCTCAGCAAAGCTACCGCCGGACATACGTTGGAAGTCGCCTCGATCTGCGGCCTCCATTTCGTCTTTTAATGCCTGACGCTGACGGCGAAGCTCGTCTTGATTATCCATATTTAATTCTCATCGCTTATTTCAAGCTAACGTGTTTATCGTTAGCTCGCACCACAATACATAAATAGCCTATTCCAGCCACCGTGTTAATCCACAATTTTCAATGCTAAATAGCCATTTACCAAACCTAGCTGCGCTCGCGCCAAGGGCACCCCAGACGCTTTTAACACGGAAGGCTCGCGACTATTAAATGGAATAACATCTCCAACCTGCAAGGCTGCCACCTGCCCCAAGCTCATTACCGGCTCCGCCAAAGTACAACGAGTTGCCACATTCATATCTAACAGTGAATGACTTACCTGACTCTGCCAGTAGACGTTATTGCTAAGTTGTTCAGCAGATTCGGTTTTACTAAGCAGCGCCATAACTGGCTCCAACATTGCCAACGGTAAAGCAATATGAAACTCACCACCGCCGCCACTATCCAACTCTATTTGGAAACGGCATACCACTACGCTTTCGGCCTGACCGGCAATCGACGCCATCGCCGGATTCACCTCCATCGCCAATGACTCGCAGCGCACATCACTCACTAATCGCCAAGCACGATCATAATCGCTGTGGGCACGATCTATTAAACGACCTATCACACGGCGCTCGACTTTACTAAAGTCGCGTCCATCTGCATGCCCCTGGGTACCGTTGCCACCAAAGAACATATCTACCAATCGAAACACTAAACGGGCGTCAAACACGACCATCCCAACGCCCTTAAGTGGGTGTAAACGCATGAGATTTAGTGAGGTGGGAACGTATAGGGAGTGCAGGTATTCACTATAGGGTTGGAACTGTAAATCGATTGCGGCAACGTCAACACTTTGGCCTAAAACCTCAGAAATGCTGTCTCTAAAGTATTCTGCAAAACGCTTATTAATTTGTTCCAAACCTGGCAGACGACGCTTCTTTAAACGACGGCGGCTTGCCAAATCGAAAGAGCGGGCAGCACTAGCCCCAGCAGAATCTGGCTGCGAGGCCTGCGCCTGCACATTGGCCAGTAATGCGTCTATTTCTGCTTGGGAGAGTAAATCTTTCGCCGTCACGCCTGTACCGCTCTAAAGGTGGAATACCAAGATTAGAGCAAGACTTGAGCCAACATTATTATTATAAAAATCAACAGCTTAAACAATAGACTTGTTGTCAAAAAATTGACAACAGGCTATTTTCCTTCGGCCAACCACTTGCGAATCAAACCCATTGCCTCAACAAAGCAGCGCTGGGTATTACTAAAATCTTGCTGGATATTTTGAAAACTGGCATCGCGACCGCGCAGCTCTAAACCGCGAAAATGCTGGGAGAGATTATCCGCACCTAATGAAGCCGCCCCCCCTTTCACGGTGTGAGCAACAGTCCTCAGGGTCTCGGCGTCTTGATTTTCTATTGCCCGCCCTATCGTTGCCAAACGTTCCTGGGTGTCTACTTCAAATTCATCAATGAGGGTAAAGACATCCTCCTCCATGAATCCACGCAACTCTTCTAATAACACCAAATTCAA
Organism: Zhongshania aliphaticivorans; assembly: GCF_902705855.1. Lineage (GTDB taxonomy): Bacteria > Pseudomonadota > Gammaproteobacteria > Pseudomonadales > Spongiibacteraceae > Spongiibacter > Spongiibacter aliphaticivorans_B. Next base: position 222,523 of record NZ_CACSIJ010000001.1, read on the forward strand.
CGCAGGCATGTACTTAAACGTCCTTGTTTAACAAAAGATTCCAGCCCAAAGATAGGCTAATTTTCAGGCATTAATTAAAAAATTACTGCGGAATTTCCTGCAATTTAATCAGTACCGCTTTCTGAGCCCATTAAAACACATCAATTTTGCGCGCATCGAGAATAATTTCGCCAACCGCCGCCATTTGCTTCGCAATTTTCACAATTTCAACTTGCGCCGCTACGGATTCGGCCTGCGTATATCGTCGCGACAACGCTGTCACAGCCTGCTTTTGCTCTGCGCTTAATACATTTAAAAACTTCCGCCGGAGCTGCGCACCGGACTCGGCCAGGGCAGGCGCAAGTATCTCTGGCGAGAGCTGTTTAACAAGCAAGGCCGCATCTTGCTCAGCCATATTGCCAATTTGAGCAAAACCAAACATCAGCTCTTCAACCCGCGCCGCATGCTCTGGCTGAGTAGCACGCAAGCCATTAAGCAAATTACTTTCTGACCCCACATCCATTTCATTTAGCAGGGCCGCTGCCAATGAATCGCCGGTCATGGTACGACCAAGTGGCCGTCCAACCTGACTAAAATATTGTTCCAACAACCAGTCCAGCTCCTCAAGCGCCGCTGGAGTAAGGCTCTTTAAACCCGCCAAACGAGCAAGCAAATCTAATCGCCGCGACCCCTCAAACGCCAGCAAGACCTCGCTGCCTTGACGCGCATCAAGACAGGCAATGACTACCGCCTGTATTTGAGGGTGTTCGCGCTGAATAATATCAACAATAGTATTGCTCTCTAACCACTTCAATTTACTGATATGCCGAGACTGACCGTGCAGCGCAAGCCGGTCACTCAATAAATTAGCACGCTCCGAGCCAAGCGCCTCCTCCAGCAGACTTAATACCGCGTCACCTGCGCTGGGCTTGACCCCCGAGAAGGTTTTTACATCACTATGGAAACGCGTCAATACCTGATGAAATTCAGCACTACTCGGTGCGTCCATGCCACTCATCACTGCGGCCAGCCGGTGTACGTCGGCCGGCGGCAAAGCTCGCATTATCGCCGCCGCTTGGGCCTTATCTAATGACATAATTAGGGCCGCCGCCTGCTCCGCGTCTGATAAGTGAATCGCCGTCGCCATCACTTGGGAACCCCGTTTAACCACTCACTCAAGACGCTCGCCACTCGCGTGGGTTCGTCCTGCGCGATATCTTTAAAGCGCCTTAATTGATCACTGTAATCATCAAGTAATTCCTGCGACTGAACAGAAGATTGGCGGTAGCGATGAAGCGCCCAAATCAAGCCCACAATGCCCACTAACAGTAGAGCTAAACCAATATACATTCGCTGGAGCACGGTAAAACCAAGCACAGACCTTGTGCTATCGCTCAAGCTAGGAAAGACAAGAAATTGCATCGTAAAGCTATCGCCCTGCGCCTCGTCTATCGCCAAACCTGCTTTTAGCAACGTAGAAAGCGTTTGTTCAACACTCGTGTTTTGGCGGCGGTTATTCACAAGTACCAACACCGCTTTACTCTCAACCGCATCTGAATCAAAGCTACTTCCGCCCGTGCCTACCTGCACGCTCACCTTAATATCCTTCGTATCAAGCACTGACGCCGCCAGATTCTTAACTTTGCGCTCAAGATATAACTCGCGCTGGCTGCGCTGATCGGTCACGCCCTTGTCCGAAACAGAGAAATCAGCAAAGCGCCATTGCTGCCAAGCCGCTTCGGTGGTCACGGCTATCGCCGCCAACACCAGAAGCAACAGGATGATTATCGCAATGACGCTGGGCGTAGAATGGGGGCTATTTTCAGTCACTACAGACTTCGTCACGCTATATCCTCAAGAACTAACACCCTATCGATAGGTGCTGTCAATAAAATGACAACCCTAAACATCAAAGCTCTAACACCTCAATTACTGTCATTATTTTGACAAAACACTGGAAAATACGCATAAACAAACGCCACTTCCGCTACGAACTAATTAATATTCCTAGCTATAGCAGAAATCAGGCCAGCATTCGTGAATGCCATTTAAGGAGGAAATATTTATCTAGAGAGAAGAAAAGCTGCCGGAGTCACTTGGGCCTAGACAGCTTTGAGACAAGATATTAAAGATGAACCAACTCAATCACGTCACTGCGTGAGGATAAGGGCGAAGGCACCCCACCCGCATCAATCGTTTGGCTAGAATCACCAAATTCGTACTCTTTGCGCTCACCGCTGCGGTCGATAGTCAGCGAAGCAAAATCAAACAAATTTGTGTCGGCCATTTGCGAGGGCGTGATATTTTGCATAGACGAGAAAATTTTCTCGATGCGGCTACCGTCGGCTTTTTCCCAATCCATTAGCATCTTACGAATATTCTGGCGCTGTAAGTTTTCCTGCGAACCGCAAAGATTACAGGGAATAATCGGAAACGCCTTATGCGCGGCAAAAGCCTCAATATCGCTTTCACGGCAATACGCCAAAGGTCGAATAATAATATTGCGTTTATCGTCAGATAGCAGCTTTGGCGGCATCCCAGAAATCCGCGAGCCGTAAAACATATTCAAAAACAGGGTTTGTACGATGTCGTCTTTATGGTGGCCAAGGGCAATTTTAGTCGCGCCAATTTCTTCCGCAAATGCGTACAGGGTACCGCGACGCAGGCGCGAACATAGACCGCAGGTCGTTTTACCTTCGGGAATTTTTTGCTTAACAATCGAATAAGTGTCTTTATTAACGATGTAATATTCGATACCCAAAACATCTAAATATTCTGGCAGTACATGTTCTGGGTAGCCCGGTTGCTTTTGGTCCATATTAACCGCGACCAACTCAAACTTAACCGGTGCACTCTTTTGCAGGTTCATGAGTATGTCGAGCATGGTGTAACTGTCTTTTCCTCCAGACAGACAAACCATCACCCGATCGCCCTCTTCGATCATCTTATAATCTTCAATCGCCTGCCCGGTGTGGCGACGCAAACGCTTTTGAAGCTTGTTGAATTCGAGTTTCGGCAAACTAGACATGGTACGCAAATCAAATGGAGGACTGGGGCGCGCATTATATAGAAACGTCGCCGCAGCGGCCACCAATCAGCCCATCCGGGTGGCATCAAGCCTCGTATTTACCCTTAACGCGCCCTAGCGCTGGCAATCCTTGGCGGAGATGACTATCATTAGCCCGCCAAAATCTGCTGGCATGAGGTGTCTCGTACACGGCCAGACCCCGGCACGGGTGCATGTCGGATCGTGTAATCCACGTCCGATCGCACCCGCTCAAAAATCACACCACCACCAGAAAGGGAATCGCCCAATGAAACAACCAGTTCGCGTCACCGTTACCGGTGCAGCCGGCCAAATTGGCTACGCACTTCTTTTCCGTATCGCTTCCGGCGCTATGCTGGGCGACGATCAGCCCGTTATTCTGCACTTACTCGACATCACTCCAGCGATGGACGCCCTACAAGGCGTGCGTATGGAGCTAGAAGACTGTGCATTCCCATTGCTAGCCGGTGTTGTTTGCACCGACGATCCAAATGTTGGCTTTAAAGATGCTGACTACGCACTACTTGTTGGCGCACGCCCACGTGGTCCTGGCATGGAGCGTAAAGACCTGCTCGAAGCTAACGCTGCTATTTTCTCTGTTCAAGGTAAAGCTATTGATCAGAATGCCAGCAAAAACATCAAGGTATTGGTTGTTGGCAACCCAGCAAACACCAACGCACTGATCACTCAGCGTAATGCGCCGTCCATTCCAGCACGCAACTTTACTGCGATGACCCGCTTGGATCACAACCGCGCCATGACTCAAATTGCTATCAAAACTGGCAAAACAGTTAATGACGTGACCAATATGACGATCTGGGGCAACCACTCAGCAACTCAGTACCCAGACCTGTTCAATGCAAAAGTTTCTGGCCAAACCGCCAGCGACCTCGTTGACCAAGCATGGCTTGAAGGCGACTTCATCCCAACTGTACAGCAACGCGGCGCAGCCATTATTAAAGCGCGTGGCGCATCTTCTGCCGCCTCTGCAGCAAACGCCGCTAGCGGTCATATGCGCAGCTGGGCACTAGGCACAACTGGTGACGATTGGGTTTCTATGGGTGTTTACAGCGACGGTAGCTATGGCATCCAAGAAGGCCTGATCTACTCTTTCCCTTGCCGCTGCAAAAATGGCGAGTGGGAAATTGTTCAAGGCCTTGAAATCAATGATTTCAGCCGTGGCAAAATGCAAGCCACTGAGCAAGAACTTGCCGAAGAGCGTGACGGTGTAAAACACCTTCTGCCATAATCGCAAGATTGTTCTTAGAAAGGCGGCTTCGGCCGCCTTTTTATTGGGCAACATAAATAATACGCACGCGAATCACTATTAAAGACTGCTAACGCCAATGACTATTCAAGAAAAATCATTTACCGTTTAGCACTTTATAAAATGATCTGGAAAATAGCCTCATGAATGTCTCCGATGCCGTAAAAGTCCGTCGCTCTATTCGCGGATACAAAACCGACCCGGTCGCCCCAGAATTACTGGAACAGATTTTTGATAAAGCCCGCTTTGCGCCCTCCAACTGCAATACCCAACCTTGGCATACCGTGGTCGTATCTGGGCAAGCTCGCAAAGATTTACAAGCAGCCATATTTGAAGAAATTATGTCTGGCAAAGCCCCTAGCCCCGTATTCACCCCCGGCGACGCAGGCCTCACCGGCGTGTACAAAGACCGCCAATACCAATGTGCCTTCACCTATTACGGCATTATGGAAATCGAGCGCCACGAAAAAGAAAAGCGCCAACAACTCGCCATGAAAAACTGGGAGTTTTTCGATGCTCCCCACGTTGCCTTTATTTCAATGCCCGCTAGCATGGGCGCAGTAAATGCAGTTGATATTGGCATTTATCTACAAACCCTCATGCTGTTACTGGTCGAAAATGGCTTGGCAAGCTGCCCGCAGGGTGCCCTAGCCCTCTACCCCGACCCGGTCTTTAAAATTGCCAATATTCCCGACGGCAACGCCATCATCTGCGGACTGTCTTTCGGGTATGAAGATGTTGGTGCGCGCATTAATGACGTGATTATGGATCGTGATCCACTGGCGGATTTGGTGCAGTTTATTAGCTAAGGACAGTCGATTTACCGATATGAGATTGCTGTGGCCGGCTTGTGGTAGAAACCTACGCTGGCCACTTTATGATATAGCGGCGCTGAGGTTGTGGATTAGATCACTGCAATTGCATAAAAGTAGACTTTTAGGCTCCTTATATAAAACTCTTGGGTTTGGGTCTTAGCAAGCCCATTCCATCCCTTGATCATCTTGCGCTTGTAATAAAATGCGATGAGCTAATACGCTATCGCTCATTATTCACATCAGCCCCCTCTTCCTCTTGCAGTCTAGGCTCATTCTCAGCGCTGGCACTTGGCTCCAAGTCTGGTGCAATTTCAGTCTCTTCGGTACGGGGATCTAGTTCAAAAATTACTGGCGAGGTTACCGACACCGGCACAAATGGCTCGGTTTCGTCGACGACAGGCAGTACATGAGATTTACGTCGAATCGAAATGCCGAGTGTAAAACCGAGCAAACACACCGCCGAAAAGACAAATAGTCCCGATGGACCAAGTAACAGCATGAACAGTGACGCAAGTGGCGCACCCAGCGCGGAGCTACAGCCAAATAAAAACAAGATGCCGCTGCCAACCAATACAAAATCGGCAGCCTCGGCATTGTCGGAGGTGTGGGCTAGGCAAATGGAGTACATGGTCATAACCGCCCCACCCCACAATACCGCCAGCAACAATAGTAAGTTACCTGCCGCTGGCACAAAGACCAGAAGCAAGGAGACACCCGCCCCCGCAAGACTCGAAAAATACAAGACCAAGCGCCGGTCGTAGCGATCGGACAAGCGTCCCAGCGGCAGTTGAAATAGCGCACCGCCCAGCACCGCGCCACTCATAAACAATGTGAGCTGCGAGGTATCTAAGCCTAAGCCACGGGCATAGACCGGTCCCAGCGCCCAAAATGCGCCGGTGACTAAACCGCTGGTAATTGCCCCTTCCATCCCCACATGAGACATGCGCCACAAGCGCCGGAAGTCGAGTTTTACCGCCTGCATAGGTGCTGGTGCGACTGTGGCCGTGAGTGAAACTGGTACAATCGCGAGTGACAACAAAATCGCCGCTAGGCCAAATAGCACGGGGCCCGAGGGATCAGCAAAATTCAACATCTGCTGACCGACAATAATCATACTTAGATTTATTACGGTGTAGAGCGACAGTATTGTGCCCCGTGTTTCTCTGGTCGCACGGTCGTTTAACCAGCTCTCTATCACCATGTACAAACCGGAAATACAAAAGCCGACAATAAATCTCAGTACCAACCATGCGACGAAAATAGGCAGAGCATGAAAGACCAAGACTACCGAGGAAAAAATACTTCCTAGTACGGCAAAAGTTCGAATATGCCCAACGCGACGCACTATATGCGGTGTAACAAGGCAACTTAGTACAAAGCCGACAAAATAGGTCGACGCCGTCAAACCGGTCTCAGTCGCGGAAAATTGCTCAATCTCCGCCCGCAGTGGCAAGAGGGTCAGCATCAAGCCATGACCAACTAGCAAAAGCGCGTCCGACAGCAAGAGAGCCGCTAGGGGTAATAGCAAACGCCTCATAAATTTTTATGCCCTGTGAAATCGGTGACTCTGTTCATTACGTAAGCTCTCACCGCAATGCCGCAAACTAAACATTCTAACAGCAGTCCAAACGTAGACGCGGGACGAAATTCGCCACGGGTAAATATTCTCAGCTTAAAGTAGCTAGCAAAATTCTGCCAAGGCATAATCTGTCCCTCACTCACTATCACCACCATGCACACTCAGGATTTATGCTAAAACGGGCCATCCCGCTAATTGTCGTGCTTTTGTATTGCGCTTGCGCCCAAGCCGCAGACAATGAATTCGCTACGCTATCGATAAAGGGCACAAACTCCAAACTGGAAGAAAATATACGTGCCCATCTGGCGCTAAACGACGTCAACTGCGCCTTATCAGAAACCAAGCTCCGCCGCCGTCTGCGTGGCAGTGATGAGAAAATCTCAATTGCATTGCGCGCTCTAGGGTACTACCAAGGCAAATGGACCTTGACGACAAATATAGGGCAGCGCCAAAGCAAGGGTGAAAAAGGCTCGCTACTAGATACCGCCAATCCTTTAAAACTGCTCAAAAAAGACAGCGAAGATAGCTGCTGGCAACTCGATCTTGACCTCACGGTCGGCCCAGTTACCCGCATTACAAAGCTAGACGTTCGCGTTGAGGGAGAAGGCGAACACGACGAGGTATTCACAAAATATCTGTCGGCGCTCCCCATTGAAGTGGGCGACAAATTACGGCACAGCGATTACGAAGATATTAAAAAGCAGATCAGCCAACGCGCCCGCAATGCCGGTTATTTTGAAGGCAAATTCACTCAACATAACCTAGAAATCAATACTGACTCGAACACTGCGGCTATGCTAATTAGCTATGAAAGTGGGCCTCGCTACCGCTTTGGCGCGATAGAGTTCGGCCCGTCTTTGCTAAATGACGCCCTACTGAAACGCTATTTACCCTTCACAAGCGGCGCCCCCTTTGAGGCCGATCAGCTGATTACATTGCAAAATAATTTGGTGAGCAGCAATTACTTTGCTTCGGTAAGTGTTGATCAAGACAACCCCGATGGTGACAGCAAAACCGTGGCGACCCGCATCAGCACCGCGCCTAAAAAACAGTATGAAACCACCGCAGGTATCGGCGCCTCAACGGATACTGGCCCCCGGGTGAGTTACGGCCTGCACAATCGACGAGTCAACGATGACGGCGACACCTATCAGCTTTCCAGCCAATACTCGCCGGTACTATCTAACCTCGGCTTGCAATATTCGCAACCCGGCGACAACCCCCTGAGCGATAAAACGGTATGGTCAACCGGCGTGCAAAAAAAGGACACCGACACCTCAGAAAGCACCAGCTACCGTGCCGAAGTTGCCCTTATTTCTCTGCGCAGTGGCGGCTGGGTTCAGACCCTGAGTTTAAAATTTCTGCATGAGAATTTTGACATTGCCGACGTAGACAACACCTCAACACTACTCATGCCCGGCATTGCCTTTGCACACAGCAAAGCCAATGATCGCCGCTACCCAACACAGGGCTGGCGCATCACCACTGCCGCGCGGGGCGCCCTAGATGGCGTAGTGTCTGATGTTAGCTTGGCCCAGCTTGAACTGGACGGAAAGATGATATTCCCACTGCTCGGCGGCCGCCTCATCGGCCGCGGCGGTATCGGCTTTACCGCGCTAGATGACTTTTCAGAATTACCCGCGTCGCTGCGCTTCTTTGCCGGTGGCGACAATAGTGTGCGCGGTTTTGCCTACGAGTCACTGGGACCAGAAAATAGCGACGGCGACGTGGTCGGCGGCAAACATAGACTCACCGGCAGCGTGGAATACGACCACCGCGTGCGGGGCGATTTTGCGCTGGCCACCTTCTATGACGCCGGCAATGCCTTCGACACTAGCGACTTTACTTTTTATAGCAGCGCAGGTATCGGCCTGCGCTGGTTTTCACCTATCGGGCCTATTCGCGTCGACTTTGGCTTTCCCTTAAAAGATGGCGGCTTCCGCTTCCATCTCTCAATGGGACCAGATTTATGACGCAGTATCACCCAAACACAGCCAAAAGCTGGCCTGCTGAAATTGGCAAATGGATATTGCGCGGCGTGCTGGTTTGCACTCTGATCGTCGTCACTTGTCTTGCGGCCTTGTATTCAATTTTAGATACCCAACGGGGTAGCGATTGGCTGCTTGTCAAGAGTCTGTCGTTTATCTCACCAGAAGCGAGCTTCACCTCATATAGCGGTACGCTGGCAAGTGGGATTCAACTTCAAGATTTACACCTCCCCCTTCCTAGCGCAGATATCCGCATTGCCGACATCGACAGCAGTTGGAATTTATGGGGAATTTTAAGTGGTGAACTGCCGATACATAAGCTGCATATCACGCAACTAGACATCAAAATTCTTAACACAGAAAAAGCGGAAGCGGAAACGACATCACCGCCGCCCTGGCCAAATTTAACGCTGCCGTTTCCCGTCGCATTAAAGGACGTGCGCGCTCAAGCCATAAACATTCAACAAGGTGACACACAGCAATACATCGATGAAGTGTCCCTGCAAGCACACAGCGGGCTTATTAGTAGCAATATTTCTAAACTACATATTGAAAGCAAGGAATATAGCGCCAATCTTAGCGGCGCAGTGAATAATCGCCCGCCCTATAAAATGCGCTTAAATCTCGACTGGCGATTACGGCTCGCGGAACAAGGCCAGTACAGCGGCAAGGGTAGCTTGTCTGGTAACTTAGAAAATCTGCGCCTTAGTCATCAACTCAGCGAACCAGCAATCATACGCAGCGAGTTAATGCTTAGCGAATGGTATGAGCCCTCGCAGGCGTTGATCGATATTAAAAAAATGCAGCTTGAGGCCAACCTAAACTGGGTGACACTTGCGCTGCCACCACACCAAGACAATGGGCAAAGCGCTGAGCCATTAGTTAGCAGCACCAATGGGCAGCTTTTCATTAAGGGTGGCTGGGAGGGCTATAGCCTCACATTTCAAAGTCAGCTTGAAGCCAAAACGAGTATCGACGCTCAAGCTGCCAACTCAAGCCAAGCAACTCTTATTGATGAGCTGCTCGTAAAACCCGCAAATATAACACTCGACATCAGCGGCAAAAAACTCGCCTTGCTAGTAAACACGCTTTCGCTAAAAACCAGCGCTGGCGCGTTGGCCGTTCAAGGCAACGTCGACGTAAATCAAACCAAAACCAGCCCCAGTATTAAGTGGCAGCTAAAGCTGATTGCAGATGATATTGACACCCAAAACCTCCTCCCCCAATGGCCATTCAAGTTAGCCGCTGATATTGATAGCAGCGGCTCATGGCAGGATGAGTTTTACCAAACAGCGCTGACCATAAACTCCCTTGATGGCGAATTAGCAGGAAAAGCCATTGCCGGCAATGGCAGTTTCGATATTAGTAACACAGGACAGACTTTCAAGAAGCTAGCACTGCAACTAGGTGACAATCGCCTTAAAGCAAATGGCAAATTGGCCGATAAAAGCGAATTATATTGGGAGCTTTCCGCCACCGATTTAAGTCAAATTTTACCTGATCTAAGCGGCGCGATCAGTTCAACTGGCAGCCTGCACGGCGGTGCCATCACACAACTTTTTGACAAAGGAAAGTCGCCGAAAATTAGCGCCACGCTAAATGCAAAAGCCCTTCGTTATCAGCAATACAGTGTCGCCAATGCCACGCTAAACCTAAACACCCAGAGCAATGCGGCAATCGACTTACGTTTACACGGCGAGGGAATTTCGGCCTCGGTTTTAAACAATGCCGCACTTGATCTCAATGGCAGCGGCACCCTTCCCCAACACCAATTCGACCTGCAATTACGTGATGGCGACAAACATATTGATCTCGACCTACGCGGCGCACTGCAGCAAATTAAATCGCAATACCAGTGGCAAACTAACATTCAGCGTTTGTCGCTTAATAGCCGCGCTAGCGGGCCGTGGCAGTTAATTGGCAACAGTGACTTGGCGCTAGCGGCCAATGCCGTGTCGCTATCTCGTCTATGTTTAGGCCAGGACAGCACGCGAGTGTGCAGCGAGCTAGTATTAAAAGATGGCGCCATTAAAGCGAGTGGGCTCATTGACGCCCTGCCGCTAGAACGCTTCGCTGCGGGCCTGCCCTCCGGCTCCGCCATAACAGGGCAAATAAACAGCCAATTTTCTGTTGCGGGTAAAAGCGACGACCTCAGCGGCAATATCACAATCAATAGCGAAGATATTCTGATTCGCTACCAAAGCTCTGCAGATCAAAGCGCCGCCGAATACCGCGCAAGCTTCACGACCAAGGCCGAGCTTGAGCACAACCGTCTGCGCGGCAATGCCCTATTTAGCATCGACGATATTGGCAGTATCGCCGCAAATATCGCGACTCAAGAGCTATCGGCGAGCAGTGACATTCAGGGAAGCATTGAAGGCGGATTCAACAACCTCCGGTGGCTGGGAGGCCTATTCCCCCAACTCGAAAAGCTCGATGGCGTGCTGACAAGCAATATCTCCGCTAGCGGCCAACTCGCAACACCAGTGGCCGACGGAGTAATAAGCCTAAGCAAAGTCAAAATGGACTTACCAGAGCTTGGACTTAGCTTGCGCGATGCAGACGCCAAACTCACGTTTGATAGTCGTGGCCCTTGGCAATTGGACAGCACTATTCCCTCTGGTGACGGATCACTTAATATTAGCGGCCAAGGTAAACTCGGCGAGCTTGGCGGGCCGACTGGGCAAATTCAAATTAGCGGCGAAAATATCACCGCCCTAGACCGCAGCGAAGGAATGTTGGTGATTTCACCAAACATCAGCACCAGTATCACGCCGGAGCTTATTAAAATACGCGGTAGCCTCGACATACCAAAAGGCAACTACACGCTAAAGGCCCTGCCCGACCAAGCTGCTGGGGTCTCAGTTGATGAACGCATCGTCAATTCGCAAAGCGATAAGAGCAAAACACAAGCGCGCGCCATAGACAGCCGAATTGATATCACCTTGAACGACAGCTTTGAATTTAAGGGCTACGGACTCAGTACTCGGCTAGACGGGAAATTAAAAGTAAGCCAAAAACCAGAGGGTTTATTGCAAGCCTTTGGCTCCCTGTCACTTTACGACGGTATCTACCAAGCCTACGGCCAAAAATTAAATGTTGAGCGCGGGCTGCTTATTTTTCAGGGGCCGCTGGACAACCCCGGCCTAAACATTACCGCTGTTAGAGAAACCAAAACCGTCACCGTCGGCGTGAATATCGGCGGTTTCGCGCAGGACATTCGCAGCGAACTCTTCTCTGAACCGGCACTGCCACCCACAGATGTAATGGCGATTTTAATTACCGGCAAAGCACCCTCAGACCTGAATAAATCAGACGCTAACCAGGTGATGAACGCCGCCACTGCACTCGGTATATCGCAAAGCCGAGGCATTACCAATACCCTGCAAAATACCTTTGGTGTGGATGTGATTAGCCTACAGGGCGGCGACAGCTACGAAGACAGTGCCTTGGTGGTGGGGAAATACCTGACACCGGATTTATTTATCAGCTATGTGCAGAATCTTTTTACACCCACCGGCAGTGTTCAGTTGGATTACAGCCTAAGCAAAAACTTAGGCCTAAAAGCCCAGTCCGGCAAAGCCCAGAGCATTGACTTACTTTATAAGATTGAGCACGGCGAACACTGATCTCCTTCGCCGTTCAACTCTGGACAGAAGATGATTTACCAGACCGTTTTCATCGTACCGCCGTCAACGACGAGGGTCGCGCCGGTAATATAGCTAGCGGCATCAGACAGTAAAAATGCCCCCGCCTTACCAAACTCCGCCGGATCACCGTAGCGGCCAAGGGGAATCAGCGCCTGACTGGCAGCGCGCTGCTCGTCAAAACTTATGCCCTTGGCATTTGCCTGTGCAGTGTCTAAATTCACCATGCGATCAGTGCCGATTAAGCCCGGCACCAAATTGTTTACACGGATATTCTCGCTTGCTAATTGCTTGGACAAACTCTTTGCCAAACTAGTCACCCCAGAGCGCATGACATTAGACAGCAATAGAAAATCGATGGGTTCTTTTACTGATGAAGACGTCAGCGTCAAAATTGCACCGCCACCTGCAGCTCGCAGATGTGGCAGAGCTTCGCGAACCATACGCACTGCACTCATAAGCGTGAGCTGAAACGCCGCCTGCCAGTCGTCGTCACTAAACACATCAAACTGTCCTGGTGGCGGCCCACCCGCATTCACAACCAAGCCATCTATACGGCCGAAGTCCTTACTCGCTTGGCCTACCCAATTGATGATGCTATCGGCATTGCTGGCGTCCATAGCGTAGCCGCGCACACTCGCTCCAGTGCCCAACACCAAAGCGTTCGCAGCAGACTCAATGGCTGCCTGATTACGACTAGCAATTGCCACCGCCGCGCCGTTTATTGCCAATTGTTCCGCAATGGCATAGCCGAGGCCTTTGCTCGCGCCGGCAACAAGAAACACCTTATCTTTTACATTCAGTTCCATTCAAACTCCTAAGATTTAGGTTAATACTGACATTCACAGCTAGCGCGATCAGCAAAACCGCTATTATCGCAGAGAATAGCCAAGGAACCTTACTACAAGTCGCCGGCCCTAGGTCGTCGCCAAGTACATTGTTTGTGAATCTCCTCATACTGAGCGGCGATCAATAGGGCGACGCGCAGGTATAAATTCGCTAGAATGACGCAGCTTCGCAGAACATAGCGGCATAAACCTGAAAAAACACATGACATTGGATATAATCGCTGTCAACATTGCCTCAGGATGACAGGCAGAAAACATGACTATGAATACCACCAACACTAGCTACCACCACGGCAATTTACGTCAAGAATTGATGAATTTGGCCGAACAACATTTAATCAATGAAGGCATAGGCGAATTAAGCCTGCGCGCGCTGGCGAGAGAAATAGGCGTGTCGCAAACCGCTCCCTACCGCCACTTCAAAGACAAAAACGCATTGCTGGCGGCACTGGCGACCGAAGGATTTCGTCGGTTTTTTGAATTTTGCATACCGAGTGAAAATGAGCTCCGCGCAGACCTTAGCCTGCTATATTTCGGGCTTGGCTATGTGCAATTCGCTAAAACCCATACTGAAATGTTTCATTTGATGTTTGGCCCAGTGTTGCAGCCACGTAACGACTACCCCGAACTGTTCGCAGCGGGACGTGAGGCAATCTACAAAGTAAGAGCGGGTGTGGAGCGCGGTTATAAAACCGGTGTCTTGCGCGAACTCGACGATGTCGCCTCAATGGCCCACACCGTTTGGGCGGCGGTTCACGGCGTCGCCACCCTGATGCTCGATCACGGCGACACCTATGGCTATCACCGCGACCTAGATTTACAGGCAGAAAAATCGCTACGCATGATGATTGCAGGACTGTGCACAGATCCCAGCGATATCTCGCGACTGCCAAACGTGCTCACCCCCTATCCGCCGGAAAGCAACTAAAAGGCTTGGCGTAACACCACCAGAGGCGGCTGAGTAACAAGCTGGCGGCAGGAAAGCGCCGCCAGGATACACATGGTCAGCACCCCGACTAGCGGCGCAATAACAAATACCGTGCCGTGCCAAACCACCTCCATTTCTAGTACCCAATACTGCACTCCCATTAGCGCAATATTACTCCCCACCGCTGCCAATAAGCCCGACAACAAGCCAATCGCCGCAAACTCAATTAGTAATCCGCGAATAATTAATTTTTTACTGGCCCCCAGCGTTCGCAAGATCGCATTTTCATGCAAGCGACTATCAAGACTGGCCTGCACATTGGCGACGGCTACTAATAACGCGCAGGCAACCACCAGTATCAGCACCAAACCAATGGCAGTACTAACCTGCCCAACTATTACTTCCATTTGCTGAATAAGCGTGTCGACTTCAATTAAGGTTAAAGTTGGAAACTGTCGCAACAAATCTGCAAGGAGGCGCTTTTGTTCCGTCGGCAAATAAAAGCTGGTGATATAGCTACCCGCATAATTTTCTAAGCTATTGGGCGGAAACATAAAATAGAAATTGGGTCGCATACTGGTCCAATCTAAACTACGGGTACTGCTCACCCGCGCATTAAGCAGCTGCCCGCCAATATTAAAACGGAGTTCACTGCCAACTTTAAGCTGCAGACTTTCCGCCAATTCAGCTTCTACCGAAACCGGAATAACATCGCCAACTTCTGTATTTGCATCCAACCACCAACGGCCACTCTGCAGGCGATTATCTTCAGGTAAGTCCGCCGCCCAACTTAAATTTATCTCTCTATTAATACTGCCATCTTGGGCATCGATACCTTCTATATCTGAGATCTTCTGCTGATCAATATGGCTCAAGCGGCCTCGGACCATGGGAAATAGTCCAGCATCTTTTAATTGATGCTGCTCGAAGAAGCTATTCAACGCTGTAATTTCTGAGGCTTGAATATTAATTAAAAAATGATTGGGTGCGTCGGCGGGCAACTGCAACCGCCAGTCATCTAATAAACTCGTTCGCAGCACGCCAAGGCTAGCGAGTACCATCAGCGATAAGGCGAAGCTGGCAACTTGAAATGCATTGCTTACACGCCGTCTATAGATTGCCGCCAGCGCGATGCGCAGTGCGCCACTGGCACCGCGGATAAGTGCACGGCGGGCCGCCGAAATTAACAACAAGACCAATGCGCTAGCCAATCCCCCAGTCACCAATGCGGCGATTAACACAGCTGCGGTGAGCAATGCATCGCCGCTATACCACCACATCAGTACGCCAATGCCGCTAATTCCGATTAATGCACTTATTAGCAAGGCAGCACCTGCTTCATCATTCCCACGCCGCAACACCCGCATCGGCGATACTTTACTTAAAGCCCATACCGGCGGCATGGCAAACACCGCCGTGCAACCCAATGCGGTCACCGCACCCACCGCCAATGGGCGCCAGCTCGCGGGGGGGATATCTACTGAAATAAGCGCCCCCAGACTAGCAAACAATACCCACTGCAAACCGTGACCGCCAAGGCCACCAAGTATTATTGCCGCCGCGCTTAGTAAACAAAGCTGGCCGCCATAGTGCACAAGCACCTGCCGTCGACTCGCCCCCAGCGCCTTCATAATGGCGACACTGTCGGTATTGCGCTCGCCGTATCGACGTGCAGCCAAAGCAATGGCAGCGCCAGCAAGCGCCACACCCAAACTCGCAGCCAATAGCAAATACCCTTCTGCCCGCTGCAGTGTTGCCGCCATCGCCGGTTGCCCGTCGCGCACATCCTGCCAACGCTGCCCGTCATCCAGCTTAGGGCTTAACCACTGTTCGTAAGCGGCGAGCTGCTCGGCGCTACCAGCAAATAGATAGCGGTAGCGGACAAGACTACCCGGCTGCACCACGCCGGTTGCGGCTAAGTCCGCAAAATTAATCATGCCTCGCGGCGCTAACATTTCATTCATGCCGCCCTGATCCGGCTCGCTAATTAAGGCTTGGTTGGCCGTAAAATCACTTTCACCGACACTCGCTTCACCGCCAACCTCTATATTCAACAGGGCAAACAGTCGAGAATCCATCCATATTTCACCGCGTTTTGGCCCAGCGCTCCGCATCATCGGCGGCCCAAACAAGGTCTCACTGATGCCCAATTCGCCGATCAAAGGGTAGCTGTCTGACACAGCTCTAATGGATGCCAGTTGCATGCCGTCGCCGGCGTAGATCATCGACCTAAAGCTCGCGATCGTCGCCGTGTGCAAACCCAGCGCAGTAGCCTCGTCGAGCCACCCGTCGGGGATTGTCCGAGCCGTTTTTAAAACCCGATCCGCCGCTAAAAAATGGTGGCTTTGCTGTTCCATGCTGCGGCTTAAGCGATCTGAAAAGCCCGCTATACCACTGACAATGGCCACCGCCAAAGCTAGGGAAAAGCCCAATAGTTTTAACTCACCGCCCCGCCAAGCGCGGACTAAATAACGGAGCCCCCGCGTAATCATAGTGCCGCGCTCTCAACGCTGCTGTGTTCATGTAATTGACCGTCATGGATGGTCAACACCCGCTCGCAGCAGGCGGCTAGGCTCGCCTCGTGGGTGACCAGTACCAATGTCGTTTGGCTCTGACTATTTAATTCAAATAGTAAATCGACTATGCGCTGACCAGTGTGTTCATCTAAATTTCCCGTCGGCTCGTCAGCAAATAAAATATTGGGGTTAACAGCGAAGGCTCTGGCCAATGCTACCCGCTGCTGCTCGCCGCCAGACAGCACCCGTGGATAATGCCCACCGCGATCACTGAGCCCAACCTTGTCTAAGTATGTTTGCGCCGCAGCCGCTGGTGAGCGATGACCCGCCAACTCTAGGGGTAACATAACGTTTTCGAGCGCGGTCATACCCGGCAGTAATTGAAACGATTGAAATACAAAGCCAACGTAGCGGGCACGCACTGCTGCGCGCTCATCTTCATTCATTCGGCTAATATTTTGTTCGTGTAAAAATATGTCACCACTGCTGGCATTATCCAATCCCGCCAGCAAACCTAGCAGTGTTGATTTACCCGCACCGGAGGCGCCTACGATAGCGACACTCTCTCCCGCCTTGATTTCAAAACTAATCCCTCGCAGTATGTCTAATTGCTGGCCACCAGTAACAACTGTTTTACAGAGATTATTTACACGAATCATGATGAAATTTATTCCCCAATTTCGGCTTAGCGGTTTTAAATCCAGCTACCTAGCAATAGTGTTTAGTGGCCTTATTAGCCTAATTTTTAGCGCTAATCTTGCCAACGCTGCTGGCACCAAAGTTCTAGTTCTTGGCGACAGTATTAGTGCGGCCTACGGAATAGAGCAGCAACAAGGCTGGGTGTATTTATTGCAAACTGAATTGCGCGATGAGAGCGACTTCATCAATGCCAGCGTCAGTGGTGAAACTACGGCCGGAGGACTTCAGCGATTACCTGCGCTACTTAAAGAGCATCATCCCAATATCGTCATCATTGAACTTGGCGGCAATGATGGCCTGCGCGGCTACCCGATACTCAGCATACGTAAAAACCTGCAGGAGCTGATCACCCTCAGTATCAATGCCGGCGCCGAAGTACTCTTACTTGGTATGAAAATACCGCCCAACTACGGCAAACGCTATACCGACGCCTTCGAGCAAAATTACACCCACCTTGCCAAGCAGAATGCCGTGCCTTTAGTCCCGTTCTTGCTAAGCTCAGTGGCGGGCGTACCCGCGCTAATGCAAAGCGACGGCATTCACCCCACTGCAGATGCACAACCATTGATAGTACAGAACGTATTACCCGCACTGCGAGAAATGCTGGATTAAGTTTTTGTAAGCTAATTCACAAGCGAGTTATTCAATGCCAGCCCTTGCCCCATCAGCCTTCGTAGAAGCTACAGATAAAGTGATTTTGTTCGACGGCGTCTGCAAACTCTGCCACGGCTGGAGTCGTTTTATTATTCGTTTTGATAAAGCCAAGCAGTTTAAACTAGCCACGGTGCAGTCTGCGGTGGGTGCGGCCATTATGGATCACTACCAATTGCAGGCTAGCGACACAGCAAGAGAGATATTCGACACCATGTATTATATTCAGGACGGCCACGTGTACGAGAAAAGTAGCGCCTTTCTTCAAATCATGGCCGCTATGCCCTACCCTTGGCGGCTGGCGAGTATATTCAAGATTATTCCCACGCTCATTCGCGACGGTGTTTATGATTTTATCGCATCTAATCGCTACAAAATTTTCGGCAAGTACCCGCAGTGTGTAATGCCAAACCCCGATCACGAACAGCGCTTTTTATCCTTTGAAAAAGACTAGCGCTTAAACATTAGCATTCACACTAATTTTGATGGATCTAACAAAGCACTCAATTCCTCGCGACTTAAGTCCGTCATTTCTTCAGCCACATCAATAACAGCGCGTTGTTCAAGATAGGCTTTTTTAGCAATCTCTGCCGCCGCCAAATAGCCGATAACGGGGTTTAAGGCCGTGACCAGAATTGGATTTTTGGCAACGCTCGCCGCCAACACCACCTCATTGACGTCGAAATTAGCGATAGCCTGATCAGCCAAAGCTCGGCAGGCATTGCTCATCAAGCTAATACTCTGCAATAAATTGTAAGCGATAACCGGCAACATAACGTTGAGCTGAAAATTACCGGACTGCCCCGCCACCGTAATACAGGCGTCGTTGCCAATCACTTGGGCACAGGCCATGGCAACCGCCTCAGGAATAACCGGATTCACTTTTCCCGGCATGATACTGCTGCCTGGCTGCAGGGCTTGGAGGCTAATTTCACCCAAGCCTGCCAGTGGTCCACTATTCATCCAGCGCAAATCATTGCTGATTTTCATTAAGGCAACAGCAAGCGCCTTTAGCTGTCCCGACACAGCGACCGCCGTATCTTGGGACGACAGCGCTTCAAATAATGAGTAATTTGGTTTAAAACTCAGGCCGGTGTCGATGCTAATCGCCGCACAAAACTTTTCGGCGAACAGATCCGGCGCATTCACCCCTGTACCAACTGCGGTTCCACCCTGCGCGAGTTGACATAGGTATTTTTGAGAGTCAATTAATCGCCGGCCCGCTTTGTGCATCTGCTCGGCCCACGCCGACAGCTCCTGCCCCAGCGTAAGTGGCATGGCGTCCATCAAATGAGTACGACCCGTTTTAATAATACTATCGAGGTTGCGTGCTTTAAGACGAATGGTCGACTCCAAATGCGCAATGGCTGGCAGCAAATCCGTATGAATCGCCAATGCCGCACTAATATGTATAGCGGTGGGAATAACGTCGTTGCTGCTCTGACTCATATTAATATGGTCGTTGGCGCTCACCTCTAAACCGGATTGCTCCGCCGCCAAATGTGCCAACACCTCGTTAACATTCATATTGGTGCTAGTACCAGAGCCGGTTTGAAAAACATCGAGGGGAAACTGATCTCGGCATTCCCCTGCCAGCAACTGAT
This sequence comes from Zhongshania aliphaticivorans, assembly GCF_902705855.1. Taxonomy (GTDB): domain Bacteria; phylum Pseudomonadota; class Gammaproteobacteria; order Pseudomonadales; family Spongiibacteraceae; genus Spongiibacter; species Spongiibacter aliphaticivorans_B. Next base: position 242,090 of record NZ_CACSIJ010000001.1, read on the forward strand.
CTGCCGCACTGGTGATGGCGTGAAACAGCGGTTCAGATAATAGCTCTTCCTCACGATTCACCATTGCCACGCAGCGCTTAATCCTGACGATGGCGTCTATAAACTGCTCGGGAAATCGCAGATCACTAATCGCAAAATTATCTTTTGCGCGCTGGGTTTGCGCGCCGTATTTGGCCGTCGTGGGCACATGCACCTCGCCCATACTGTCGCGCTCTACTCGGTAGTCAGTCATCACAGTTCCTCCGCTATCACGCCATGTGGGGTATTTTGCTCTTCAATAGTGACACTTTTCCATGCGCTCTGTTCGCATAACTGGCCCACTTTGTAGTTATCGAATTTGCCATCTCACTCGCTTGTCTACTACAAGCCTATATGCGCCCTCGTGTTATCGCCCCTAAATGCTTAAAATGGCGCATATTCACAGGGAGATACCAATGACTGACTACCACAATGCCAGCACCGAACAATGGCTTCAATGGGACAAGGATCATATCTGGCATCCCTACTCATCAATGCTAAAGCCCGCAAAAATGGTACCGGTAGTCTCCGCAAAAGGTGTCAGACTCACACTGGCAGATGGCAAGGAGCTCATTGACGGGATGTCATCTTGGTGGTCTGCCATCCACGGCTACAACCACCCCAAGCTCAATGCCGCAGCCAATGCGCAGCTAGGCGACATGTCCCATGTCATGTTTGGCGGCATTACCCACCCCGCCGCCGCCGCACTGGGTAAACGTCTGGTAGACCTTACGCCTGCGGAATTAACAAAAGTATTTATCTCAGATTCTGGTTCGGTTGCCGTAGAAGTCGCCATAAAGATGGCCCTGCAATATTGGTATTCCATCGGCAATCAAAACAAAACCCGCCTGCTGGCCCTGCGCAACGGCTATCACGGCGACACCTTTGGTGCGATGGCCACCTGCGACCCCGTCACCGGCATGCATCATTTATTTACTAAAGTATTACCCTCGCATTTATTCGCCGACGCCCCTCGCACCGTGTTTGGCGAATCAGCGAGCGATGATGACTTGGCGCAAATCACTCGGCTCCTTGAACAGCACCACAGTGAGCTAGCTGCAGTCATCGTCGAACCGATAGTGCAAGGCGCTGGCGGCATGCGCTTTTACAGCGGCGACTACCTTCGCAAACTGCGCGCGCTCTGCGACAAATTCGATGTATTGTTGATCCACGACGAAATCGCAACCGGCTTTGGTCGCACCGGAAAATTATTCGCCTGCGAACATGCCGATATCAGCCCCGACATCATGTGTGTTGGCAAAGCCCTCACTGGCGGCTATCTGTCTTTAGCGGCAACCCTGTGCAGTGACCGCATTGCCGATGGCATTTGTAATGGCGAAGCTGGGGTATTTATGCACGGCCCTACGTTTATGGGAAACCCCCTTGCCTGTAGCATCGCCAATGCCAGCATCGACTTGCTACTAGCAGATGATTGGCAAAGCAATATTCAAAGAATTGAGCGCATACTGAAGAAGGAACTCGCGGCAGCGACGTCACTACAATCCGTTATTGAGGTTCGCTGCCTTGGCGCAATCGGGGTAATTGAACTAAAAGATAATGTCGACATGGCCAGTATACAAGCGCGCTTTATTGCCAAGGGCATTTGGATGCGCCCCTTTGGCAAACTGGTTTACACCATGCCTCCTTACATTATTAGCGACGACGATCTCGTGTATCTCTGCCAACAGATTGTGGCGGCGGTTGCAGAAGAGGAATAGCCTTACATGGCACAAACAAGCTTGAAAGCAACGCTCCACAAAATCATATTCGGCACCGAAGCTGGTGCCGGCAGAAATTTTGATATTTTTCTTATCGTCATTATTCTGAGCAGTGTCGCGGCCCTGTTTATCGATTCAGTCGCCACCGTACACCAGCGATATGGCGACTATCTCTTTGCGGCGGAAGTACTATTTACCGTGTTATTCACGCTGGAGTATATCGCCCGGATTTATTGTTCCCCCAATCGCCGCGCCTATATTTTTAGCTTTTATGGACTGGTCGACCTGCTCGCCACCATTCCAACCTATCTGTCTATATTTATACCCGGCGCTCAACATCTATTAGTAATACGTATATTTAGGGTACTGCGCGTATTCAGGGTATTTAAATTATTTCATTATATGAGCGAAGCGAATGTCCTCATTCGCTCATTAGTTTCTTCGCGAAGAAAAATATCCGTATTTTTGGTTTCAGTACTTACTCTGATCGTAGTCTTTGGGGCATTAATGTACCTAATTGAAGGCCCTCAAAACGGCTTCACAAGCCTGCCCCGCAGCATGTACTGGGCCATTGTAACGGTCACCACAGTCGGCTATGGCGACATCACCCCACGCACCCCTCTAGGACAATTTATTGCCGCAATGGCAATGATTACCAGCTACGCCATTATCGCAATACCCACAGGCATACTCAGCGCAGAACTAATTCAAGAGAGCCAACGTAGCATCAACAACAAACAATGTGACAGCTGCAAAAAATTCGGACATGAAAAAGAATCAAAGTATTGTCGCCACTGCGGAGAAAAGCTTCCGCCGCCGCTTTTATAGAAACCATAAAAAGGCCAGCCGCGAATATGAGGGGAATGTCACGACTGGCTGAGGGAAACTACAGCTCGCAGCTAATCACCTTAGCGCAAAGCTTTAAATCTAAAAGTAAACACGAAAAATCTGACTTATTAAGCACCCTGCTTAATAAGTCAGGCTTGCTCGCTAAAACACAAATCTAGCACCTAACTTCACGGTATCCATATCGCCTTCCCAATTTGTGGCAGGTGCAGGCAAATTGGAGTCTTCTAGATCCACTTTATAGCGATCATATTCCAGCGCGACAACAAAATGCTCGCTTACCTTGATATCGGCACCTACACCAACAAAAGGTTCGTCGCCATCATAACTCCGTTTCAAGCCTGCCACATTCACGTCGGCATCCCAAAATAGCTGTCCTGCTTTTGCGTATATCCCTAACTGCTCCGTCAAAGGTATACGACCAATCACCGCAAGGCCGTAGCCATCTATGTCAGCTTTTCCGACATCACCGCCAAACGACCCGAAGTCAATATAGCTCGCCTCAAAACCTAAATACTGATTTACCTGTGCGCCGATTATTGCTTCTTTAAAGTCATCATCTTCATCAAAATCACCACCACGATCCTTATAGCCACCGTAGTTCGCACCAATATAGGCATGTGGGCCCTCGGTGGGATTTGCAAATACCGTTGACGCTCCAGTTGCTGTACCAAACAACACCGCCGCCAGCGCTAAACCTGTTGAGTTAATTCTTCGCATAATAATTTCCTCTATAAATTTTGAGCTAAATAAAATCTAAGATACGCGGGCCATAGGCCCGCAACACCCAAATACTATTCAGCTTCTTCTTCATGATTTTGAATTGACTGATGACGAACCATATACTCGTCACGGCTAACCGCACCATCGGAATTAGCATCTATTGTTGTAAAATATTGACTAAGCGCCTTTTCAGACTTCGCTTCTTTTTCATCTAATGCTCCGTCTCCGTTTTGATCTAGTGCGGTAAAGATCGCGCTACTGGCATCATTTGTACCTTGCATGCCGCCTTGGGTTTGAGTGCCTAAGCCGGTACTACCCATACCACTTCCCTGTTGAGTGTCTTGCTGGACGTTTGTATTTACGCCCCCTTGTGATGAACCCACGCCAGTGTCCTGAACCGCACCAGACATAGGTGCTGCAAAACAAAATGAACTCAAAGCTACACCTGCAAAAACTGCTGCTATCTTTTTCATTGTGTTCTCCTTAATTATTGCCAATCCCAAAATAAGAATTGAAATAATTGCTGATTGAATAAACGCTAAATTGACACCGCAAATTGCGCGCCTTTCGCACAAGCTCTTTGACGTCGTGTCATCTTAGTACCAGCAACTGCCGTGCCAAAATTATTTACCCTTTAAATACAACAACTTATGTTATTCACCAGAACTTATTGACTATTACCGAGGTCAAACCGTTGGCATTTGGCAACAGAATCAGAAAAATTAATATTTTAAATAATTATTTCAACAACTTAGCTAGTTGTAATTTGGCAACACAGGTACATTAACAATGACAAAACACGGTGAATCCCATCCTTATTAGCAAGAAACTTAGCCTAACTCAGCAATGGATAGGCACAACACTACTATCTATGCTGCCGCTAATTATCGCGATAACGTATGCCGTGTGGGAGATGAGTTCGCAAGCTCGCGCCCAGCAACGCTTGGTCATGGACCAAGCTCAAATTTCACATCTAAGTGTTTCGAGTCAAGAATTAAGCAAGGAAATTGAACGCGCAGCGCGCCAGTACCAGCTCTTAAAAGATCCTAGCCTGCTAGAAATTTTACAAATAAAACAACATCAGCTCTTAGAAGGTCTCAGTAAAATAAAAACTCGATTGCCCGAGTTTGAGAATGACGAAGTCGTGAGCACCATAGCGGCCATTAGTAATAGTATTCACGACACATCCCGCGCCAATGAAGCAACACAAGCGCAAGACTTAGAATTGCTTTATACAAAATTAAAAAAGAACAACAGTGATCTTAGCGCCAAATTAACCGATTCTATTCAGACCTCGCTGGCACATGCTGAACAGGAATTAAATAATGTTTTATGGCGAGTGCTTATCACCGGTTTGCTTGCCCTACCAGCAAGCCTATTTCTGCTCGGTGCGAGTTCACTCATTGTTAGCAAGTCTATACGCAGACTATCGCTCGCCATCCACCACCTTGGAGAACGGCGCTGGGACAAGGAAATAAGCATTGACGGCCCCTCAGATTTAATTGAACTCGGTCATCGGCTTGAGTGGATGCGCCACCAGTTACTCACAGCCGAGCAGCAAAAATCACAATTTACCCAACACATCACCCATGAACTTAAAAGCCCGCTGGCGGCCATAATGGACGCACAGGCGCTACTTGCCGATCAAATCCCCGGCAGTATCAATGATCAGCAAAAAGCGGTACTAAGCATTCTGCGAACACAGGCAGAGAACCTACAAGAATTAATTCAGCAGTTACTCAATTTCAACACTATCTCTCACGGTGTAGATGCTCATAAGGATCAAATTGATCTGCACTTTTTATGTCAGAAATTAATTACTCGCTACCGAAGTTTCTTACCCGAAGCCGCCATTCAAATTAGCTATAAAGACAAGGCCGATACCGTAGTAGGAAACAATCAACTCGTCGAAATGATTTTGAGCAACCTATTGTCAAACGCCATCCACTTCAGTCACAGCGGAGGCAATGTGAGGGTGCACTGGGGCTATTGCAATATCGACAAGCACGGACGAGCAATCAATATATCTGATGATGTGGCATCAAGCGCTTGCAGTCATTGGTGGCTACAGGTTGGCGACGATGGCCCAGGAATAGCAGTAGAAGAGCAAGAGGCAATATTCCGCCCCTTCTATCAAGGAAAAAATAAGCGCCACGGCTCCTTAAAAGGTAGCGGTATAGGGCTTGCTATCGTAAAGGCCTGCGCCAAACAGGCAAAGGCCTCTTTAATCTTAAACTCTAGAGAAGGTGAAGGCACTGAATTTACTCTGTGCTTTCCAAAACAATGATGAGCAATATGAAACTAGCATTCCTACTAATTATTATTCCCGCATTAAGCGCTTGTTCGGCAATGAGCAATGTCACAGAAAGCTCACCCCTACAGGGCGTTGAACAAGCATCACTTAACTCAACTAGCGATACGAGTATCAGTAAGCTGATCAGCCCAACAAGCGATCCAATAATTGCTTTGCTAACTAAACGGCAAGCCTGGTGTCTGTTACCTGAGGCAGAGCGTTTGCAAATCGATGCTGTATTACGCAATCAACTTGGTAACGCCAGTATTCTCCAACGCTTAATGTTAACGAGCTGTGCACCAGCGCAATATACCAAGCAAAGCCAAAGGCTAATTAAGTCGGTTGACACCTCCCTATTAAGCGAAGCTGAGCGATCTTTACTCATGCTTATTGATGCCAATAATCGAGACATACTCCACAGCCAGCAAGAGCGCGACAATATCCACTCAAAACTTCGCCACACGATAGACGGTATCAGTGATATTGAAACGCAAATTAATGGCGACGCTACACCGCAAACGGAAGGCAAGCAATGAATACACCGAGCCGAATTAGAATATTACTCGTAGACGACGACCCTGGGGTTTTACAACTACTTTCAATGCGTTTAGAAGCATTAAACTTCGACGTGATATGTGCTGACGGTGGTGAGGCCGCCCTCACAAAACTACAAACTGAAAGCGCCAATATTGTCATTTCAGATTTACGCATGGACGGTATGGACGGCATTGAACTGTTTGAAAAAATTCAGCATCGTTATCCTAGTATTCCAGTTATTGTGCTTACTGCGCACGGTTCCATAAAAGAAGCCGTCAGCGCCACCCAGAAAGGTGTGTTTAGCTTTTTAACCAAACCCGTAGATAAAGATGAATTGCTCAGCAGTATCCAGCAAGCATTAAATCTAAGCTCTCATAGCCTCAAGGACCAGTCTAGTAGCGATAACATCATTACCTGCAGTGCGAATATGCAACAGCTACTAGAGCAAACCAAACTACTCGCTAAAAGCGATATCAACATCATGATTCGTGGCGAAAGCGGCACCGGTAAGGAACTGCTAGCAAGTGCGCTACAAAGTTTAAGCACCCGCGCCGAGCAGCCTCATATCGCCATAAATTGCAGCGCCATTCCTGCAGAATTATTAGAGTCTGAATTATTTGGCCATGTTAAGGGTTCTTTTACAGGGGCGAATCGCGACAAACAAGGCCTATTTTCCAGCGCTGACGGCGGCACTGTTTTTCTTGATGAAATCGGTGATATGCCCGCGCCTTTACAGGTCAAATTGCTCCGAGTTTTGCAGGAACAAAAAATACGACCAGTGGGAAGTAACGAGGATATTAATATAAATGTTCGAGTGCTTTCCGCCACTCATCAGCACTTAGAAGATGCCATTAGCGAAGGACGCTTCCGCGAAGACTTATACTACCGGCTAAACGTTGCCTCATTAAGCCTACCTGCACTACGCGAGCGCCGTGCTGACATTCCATTATTAGCCAAGTATTTTTTAGACAATATTGCTCAGCGCAACAACGGCTCAACCAAAAAGTTTTCGCCGGCGGCGCTACATGCACTCATGTCTTACGACTGGCCCGGCAATATCCGGCAGCTCAGCAACATAGTTGAGCAACTTGCAGCACTAGCTCCGGCAGCGATCATTGGCGAAGCGCAAGTCATTGCCGCCCTCCCTCAATCAACGCTTCAGACACAGGAAATGCCACCCCTAGCTGAGGCCCGCAAGAATTTTGAACGCGAATATCTAGAACAAATTTTGCTGCAAACTCAGGGCAACGTAACGGACGCTGCACGACAAGCTGGTAGAAACCGTTCAGACTTTCATAAGCTGATTAAAAAACACCAGCTCAATCCAGACATACTTCGACATGCTAAAAAGGCCAGCAAGCTATAAAGAACTGCGCGCACTTTTGGGTATCGTAAAAGCAGCAATTACTGCCAACGGAAATTATTATGGGTAAGCTATTCGAATGCACTTAACGGCTATCGATATTCCATCTTAGCCGCCAACTTGGTATATAAGCTTGGGAAAAAGCGTTTTATTGTCGGTGCCATGCCGCTAATTCCTTGCCCAATCACGACCTCGTCCTTTCCCTTGCTCATAGCCTTAATGATCTGTCGCACACACTCGTCCACCGACATACCATTGATGATAGAATCATCATTTGTTTGCTGTGCCTCTCCCTCAGCATTTAAGGCATTGATGGCGATATTGGTTTGAATTGACCCTGGACACACGGTAAGGCAAGCAACATCATATTCCGCCAGTTCAGCCCGCAAACAATCCATAAAACCAACCACTGCGTATTTCGAACCAGAATAGCCGGTACGTAATTTTGATCCTATTTTGCCTGCCACGCTGCTAACACTAACGACAAGACCAGAACGACGAGCCACCATAGCCGGCACCACTGCCTTTGTTAGCGCTACCGTACCCAAATAATTAACATCCATTAAACGGCGATATACATCAAAATCTGTATCAAGAAATAAAGATCGCTGGGATATCCCCCCGTTGTTAATAAGCACATCAACTGAGCCAATTTCTTTCAAATATGCCTCGGCAGCGGGAATGAGTTTATCAATATCAGCCAAGTCCAACGGTGCCACCCAATGCCGAGAGGCACCACCGGGTAATTGGCTAACAATCTCGTCCAAGACATCACGTCGCCTTGCAGATAGCACAATACGAGCGCCCAAATCGGCTAGTTGGCGAGTAAGCTCTAAGCCAATCCCCGAACTGGCGCCGGTAATCCAAATCACTTTATCTTTATACATGTTTCACCATCCCAGTCATTCGGTTTACAAGGCCATCATCGCATCATGGAAATTACTTTTTGCGGCTCGGCAACGTACCCATCGTTTTACAAATAATACTGAGCATCACTTCATCGGCACCACCGCCAATCGAGGTTATTCGAGTATCCCGATAGGCTCGGGCGATGGGGTTATCCCACATATAACCCATACCGCCCCAGTATTGCATACAGCTGTCGGTGACTTCGCGGAGCAAGCGCCCTGCTTTTAGCTTAGCCATCGACGCCTTGCGAGTAACATCCGTGCCTTTGATATAGCCTTCTACAGCGTCGAAGGTAAGCGCGCGCAAGGCTTCCACTTCGGTTTGCAACTCTGCTAAACGAAAATGCACTACTTGATTATCTAATACTGATTGGCCGAATATCTTCCGTTCACGCGTGTAGTCAATGGTCTTGTTAATACAGTCTTCCATCGCCTTTAAGCTACCCGCCGCCGCGAATAAGCGCTCTTCTTGAAACTGCAGCATTTGATAGATAAAGCCATGACCTTCTTCGCCGATGAGGTTGCGCTGAGGTACGCGAACATTGTCGAAAAATACCTGCGCGGTGTCTGATGATCGCATCCCTAATTTATCTAGCTTCTCTGAGAAGGAAATACCGGGGGTATTGGTTGGGACAACAATCAGGGATTTATTCAGGTGTGGCTTGTCATCACTGGTATTCGCCAGCAGGCATAAATAATCTGCCTGGGTAGAGTTGGTGATCCACATTTTAGAACCGTTGATCACATAGTCGTCACCATCTTTTTTGGCTGTTGTTTTGATTGCGGCCACATCTGAACCCGCATGCGGTTCGCTTACCGCGATAGAAAATACCGCTTCGCCGGTAATTGCCGGCACCAAAAATTCCTTGCGTAATTCGTCACTGCCAAAACGCGCCAAGGCCGGCGTGGCCATATCGGTTTGTACACCAATGCCCATTGATACACCGCCTGTTGCGATGCGGCCCAGCTCCTCAGAAAACACAATCTGGTAGCTGTAATCTAAACCCATGCCACCATATTCAATCGGTTTACAGATACCGAGCAGGCCGAGGTCGCCCATTTTTTTAAACAGCTCATGGGCGGGAAAAATGCCGTCCGCCTCCCACTTGTCTGCGTAGGGGTTAATTTCGCTATCAATGAATTTTGCAGTGGTTAGCCGAATGGCCTCGTGTTCTTCCGTAAGAATCATGTATTACTCCGTAAAGTGTATTTATTATGTAAGACCTTATGCGAATAGATCTGGAATATTTTCGAAAGGATAAGGTGTTGGCGAAAACAAGGAATTTTCTTTACCTATTGGCTCTACTTTTTGAAAGGCAGCCCGCGCCGTCATACGCTTAAAGTAATCCAGCACCTGCGGCTCATAAAACTGAGACAGACCTAAGCCATCACCAAGATACAACGCGTAGGCAATGGCAATATCTGCAACCGTAAAGCGGTCATCACATAAGAACTCTCGATCTGCTATGTGCGCATTCAAACGTTTTAGACGCGCCAAGAACCATTTGTAGTAGTCTTCAACGACCTGTGGTTGACGACGCTCCATTGGCTCTAATTGGGAGTAGCGCAGGACCAGTGTTTGCGGAAACGTCAGCGTGGCATCGCTATGGAATAGCCAATTCAGATAGTCACCGTATTCTGGATGATCCGCCTTTAAACCAAAGTCATAGCGCTGGTAGCGTTCAACCAAATACAAACCGATGGCCGAAGACTCTGTCATGTGAGTGTCGCCATCAACAAAGTATGGCACGGTGCCGAGCGGGTTTACGTCTAAAAATTCACGTTGAAACATGCGAGGCGGAAATGCCAGCACTTCAAGCTCATAATCTACGCCCATTTCTTCAAGTGCCCACAGAGCACGGAGGGAACGCGCGGTATAGCAATGCCAAAGTTTAGGCGAAGTCATATTAAGTCCTATTACAACTGATATTGGCGCGCGGCAAGATCGCGCATGATTTCTTCTGAGCCACCACCGATGGCATTAACCCGAACTTCACGATAAAAACGCTCAACTCGATTGCCTCGCAGATAGCTCGCGCCACCTAAAATTTGGCTGGCCTCGCGGGCGCAATATTCCATGGTTTCGCTGGCCTGTACTTTCGCCATAGCTAAATCACCGGGGTCGCAGCGGCCGTCGATATAGGCCTGCGTTAAATACTGAAGATAGGTTTGGGTCGCGTTTATTTTCTGTTTCATGGTGGCAATTTTATGGCGAATGACTTGGTGATCGGCCAAGCGTTTACCAAAGGTTTTACGTTGCTGTGCCCACTCAACAGCGTCTTCTAAACAGGCTCGCGCTGCGGCTTCCATTGTTACCGCCAAGCTTAGACGTTCTGGGTTAAAGTTAGTCATAATCACCCAAAAACCTTGCCCTTCTTCACCAAGTAAATTCTCGGCTGGCACCCGCACATTATCAAAGTAAATGGTGCCGGTATCCGCACACCACCAACCCTGTTTACGGTCTAGCGGCGTTCTGGCAACGCCGGCTAAATCAGTCGGAATCAATAGCATCGACACACCACGGCCACCCTCTCCGCCGGTACGCACGGCGGTAGACACCCAATCAGCGTTCATCACCCCAGAGATAAAGGTTTTGCTCCCGCTCACAATATAGTAGTCGCCGTCGCGCACAGCGGTGGTTGTAATATTAGCCACATCTGAACCACCAGAAGGCTCTGTAATACCCAGCGATATACGTTTCTCGCCGGCCAATACCGACGGCGCCACCATTTGCTTTAATGCCTCGCTGCCATAGTTGATCACTGGCGGCAGACCAATCCCGTGTATGAGTAAATTGCTTATTAAGCCCCCCGCCGAACCAGCGCGGGTGAACTCCTCATTGGTGATATTGATATGCCACTGATCAATGCCCTCTGATATACCGCCATAGGCCTCTGGATAGCCCATTTGCATCACGCCGATATCCGCGGCTTTACGCCACAATTCCTCGGGTATTTTGCCTGCCTCTTCCCAATCATCCAGAAATGGCACCACTTCTTTCTCTAGCCATTTGCGAAGCTGCGTCCGCCATTCTTCATGCTCTGGCCGCAAGTGGGGATTGAACAGACGCGCACTATCGAAGTTAAGAGACATTGCCGATACCTACTTTCAAGTAATTACTATCAGCTTAGTCTAAAGCTACAAATAATTATGGCTTGGGCATTGGTGCCAGCAATTAGGGAATTGGTGCCAAGGGAGGAATTACTTTTTACGAAAATCTCGAGGTGACAAGCCATACCAGCCACGAAATGCGGCGGAAAACGAGCTTTGATCCATATACCCCAATAAAAACGCAATGTCAGTGATACTCAAACGCTCGTCACCCAAGTATTGCTGGGCAAGCTCGGCGCGCAGCTCTTGAAGCACCTGCAAGAATTGCGTGCCCTGCTCAGACAAGCGGCGCTGCAAGGTACGACGGGAAATATTTAAAGCGGCAGCGGCTTTATCTACGCCCATTTCGCCGCTAGGTAGCAAGCGTAATAGCGTTTTGCGCAGGGCCATAATGAATTCGCTACTGTCACTATTTTCTACAAATAAATGACGAATGGGCTGCGCCAATACCTGCCCCCAATCAGCGTCTAAACCGATGAGTAAATAATCCAGACAGGCAAGATCAAAATACAAGCTACTCACCGGCTGATCGAACAACAAATTTTCGCCAAACTGCTGGGTTAGCAGGCTTATATCCTGCGGCTTTGCGTAAGTAAAATGTGCTGCTCGCACGGGTATTGGCCTTACACAAACTGAATTCACAATGGCTGCCGCGACACCGAGGGACGAGTCCGACAAATAGCGCTGCGCTGCGCTTTCCGGTGCCAAGGGCTGCCAGTCCAGACACAAAAACTGCGCCTCACGACGCACTTTCACTTCGCCAATATCGCCCACAATCCTAAGTACACTTGGCATCACATTAAGATATTCTCGGAAGGTACGACACGCCGAACAGGCGTAAAGCTGTAGATTCAGGCGACTGATATAGTCTATGCGCCCAACATACAGGCCAATATCGGGTGTTTTAGTGTACTGCGCCACACGCTCATAAAGATCCAACAACGTCGCGACGGGATAGCGCCTGTCGCCGTCAATGACGTCTGCGGGCTCAACCCCCATATCACACATCAGACGCGAAATATCGGCACCCAAGGTTTCTGCAGCCTGTAATAACGTACTCATCGCCGAGCTATTTACAGAGCGCAATGCCAGCTCGGCAGTCCCTGCAGACATTGGCTTATGTGATGACTTATCTAACAACATTATTTTTATTAATCACCGTCTACACGTTAAAGGTGGGGCTAAATACGCCACTGCGCTCATCTATCAAATTCATAGGAATCAAGCCTTGCGCGCCACTGTAATGTTAAGCATGCTAACATCGCAGACGCTTGCCGCGCTCGCTATTGCGCAGCATTAGACTCGTAAAATAACAAGACTAGGGCATAAATGCATGAAAGCCTTTGAGTTCCATACTACGAAATCCATTACCGTTGAACGTGGCGCCGCCGCTCATTTGGCTGAGCGCCTTAGCGGTTTGGACTACAAATCAGTCATGATTGTTACCGATTCCGGCGTACTTGAAACAGGTCTATTACAGCCGACCTTAAGCAACTTTGCTGAACTCGGCATTGCCGTATCGGTCTTTTCCGATGTCGTCGCAGACCCGCCAGAGGTGGTAATCCAACAGGGTATTTACGCAGCACAGCAGCAACAAGTTGATTGTATTATTGGCTTTGGAGGCGGTAGCTCAATGGATGCCGCCAAGCTAATCGCTCTATTGTGCCGCAGCGAGCAAAAGCTCAGCAATGTCTACGGTGTCAATGCGGCAACGGGACAGCGCCTCCCCTTGGTACTTATTCCCACTACGGCGGGAACCGGCTCAGAAGTTACCGCTATCGCCATTGTCACCACCGGCGAAAATGAGAAAAAAGGCGTGGTATCGCCGCTGCTACTCCCCGACCTAGCTCTGCTTGATGCAGAGCTAACTTTGGGCCTACCAAGTCATGTCACCGCAGCAACCGGTATAGACGCGATGGTGCACGCTATTGAAGCCTTCACCAGTAAGCGCTTAAAAAACCCAATATCCGACAGCCTTGCCAAAGATGCCCTGCGCTTACTGGCGGCCAATATTCATACCGCCTGCCAGCATGGCGAAAACATTCAGGCTAGAGAGAACATGCTACTCGGCTCCTGTCTAGCGGGTATGGCCTTCGCCAACGCGCCTGTTGGCGGTGTTCATGCACTGGCCTACCCTGTTGGTGCACGCTTTCACGTCCCCCACGGCTTATCAAACTCCTTGATGTTAGATGCCGTACTGCGTTTTAACCTGCGCGACGCTGAGCATCTTTATGCAGAATTAGCCGACGTGGTATTCCCCGCCGCCGTAGGTACACCGCAAACCCGCGCCGCCTCGCTACTCAACTATCTAAAAGATTTACCCAAAGAATTGGGTATTGCCGAATCACTGCGTGAAGTCGGCATTAGCGAGCATGACATTCCATTGCTTGCCGAAGACGCTATGAAGCAGACCCGCCTGCTCATAAATAATCCAAGAGAAATTCACTTAAGCGATGCCATTGCACTCTATAAGGAGGCTCTGTGAGCGAAAACACACCGATTCCTACTCGGGCAGAATTCAAGCACTTTTCAAATATTCAAACCCGCTGGCACGACAACGACGTGTATCAACACGTAAACAACGTGGTGTATTATTCCTTCTTTGATACCGCAGTAAACCAGCATTTGATTAACAGCGGCGTACTCGATATTGCCAACAGCCCTGCCATCGGTTTAGTAATAGAAACCCAGTGCCGCTATTTTTCCGCCGTCAGTTTTCCCGACCTAGTCACCGTCGGTATTAGAGTAGAGCATCTCGGTAATAGTAGTGTTCGCTACCAGACCGCGCTGTTTCGTAACGATGAGCAAACAGCATCAGCGGTGGGCAATTTTGTGCATGTATACGTCGATCGCAAAACCAACCGGCCAGTCAGCATTCCTGACAATGTAAGAGCCGTATTAAGTCCGCTTATGTCTCAAGAGTAACCGTGACTAAAGCTAAATAGGAGTAACTATGTCAGACGGATTAAAGAGCTTAATTGAACTCCTCACCCTCGAAAAAATTGATGAAAACATATATCGCGGCCAATCCGAAGCAACCGATTGGGGCCGAGTTTACGGCGGCCAAGTGATCGCTCAAGCATTATCTGCGGCGGCGCAACAGGTCGATCCCGAACGCCATATCCACTCATTTCACAGCTATTTTTTAAGACCAGGCAACCCGGATTACCCTATTATTTTTGAGGTAGAAAGTAATCTCGACGCCGGTACTATTTCAAATCGCCGAGTGAAAGCCGTGCAGCGCGGGCAAACCATTTTCTTCATGACCAGTTCATTCCAACTGAATATCGACAGCTACGACCACCAGAGCGCAATGCCTGTGGTACCGCCGCCAGATGATCTACCCCAAGAATTGGAATTACGCGAAGAGGATCTACGTTTTGCACCAGAAGAATGGCTGCCAAAGTTTAACGCCGTGCGCGCCATTGATTTTCGTGCGGTAAATTACTACGACCTAAAAAAACCCTACAAAGGCCCGGCCACCAAACAAATTTGGATGCGGCCCTTTGGTGGCTTGCCAGACAATCCCTGCATTCATAACTACATGCTCGCCTACGCCTCAGACTTTTTCTTTTTAGCGACTGCTAGCCAGCCTCATGAGGTCTCGTTTTTAACCGAAGACATGCGCATGGCCACCATTGACCACAGCATGTGGTTCCATCGCCCCTTCGACTTCAATGACTGGCTGCTCTACGACATGGACAGCCCGAGCGCCTCCAATGGCCGTGGTTTTGTACGCGGAAAAATATACGACCGCGCTGGCCGACTGGTAGCCAGCAGCGCCCAAGAAGGCATTATGAGGAAAAAACGAGGAAGCTAGCTTCGCGAAGTTAGCGGCTAGGTTAGACTGCCATTCTCATATAGATAATGGCAGGCCTTTTGACCGCCTTCGTACTTAACAATATCACTAACCTCTAAACTGCTTAAAATCAGGCTTACGTTTTTCCATAATCGCAACCACGGCTTCAATATTTTCTGGCGTTCCCGCTAGGCGAGACATGCCTTCGGTTTCGCCGCCCATTGCAGAGTGAATTGCCGCGCGATGGACATTACGCATTAATTTTTTAGTTTCGACCAAGGAAGGAATTGGCCATTGGGCAATCTCCCGCGCCTTTTCCATTGCCTTATCTAAAAGCACATCATCGTCAAAACTGGCAGTCGCAATCCCTAGTTCAACAGCCTTATCTGCATTGATCCATTCCGAGGTATACATCAGCTCTGCGGCTTTACGTGCACCGATGATTACTTGTAACTGGTAGCTACTGCCCCACTCCGGCACCAAACCCAGTGCAGTAAAAGGAAAGCGTAAACGCAGGCTATCGCCAACGTAAACAACATCTGTATGAAGCAATAAGGTCGCACCACCGCCAACGGCGACACCCCGTGCTGCACTAACCACCGGCTTATCAAAATCTACCAAGGCCTTGGCCGACACAGCAAAGGGATGCTCACCTTCGGTCTCAGAGAAGTCGTTAAGATCAACGCCGGATGAAAAATCGAAACCCGCACCGGTAATGACCACGCAGGCAACCAGTGGATTATCACTTGCGGCAACAAGGGCATCTTTAAACGCCAACCATTGTTCATTACTAAAGGCATTTTTTTTATGCGGCCTATTTAGCGTTAGCAATAATACGCCGTCATCATCAAGTTGCTGTAATACCGTGTCGCTCATATTCTTCTCATTTTTTATTCATTTTATGGGGAGCAGGCCTGCCCTAATAAATTCTTTAACTATAAAACCTGACTGTGTCTGCAAGGTCCGCGCGATCGGTACGGCAAGTATTCACCGCGCTTGAGGTATCTTCCCGACCGAAGGAAATGCCAAATAATAATTTATTCGCCGGATTAATATTTAGCTCCTGTCTGACCAAATCACAATTGAAGCCAAGTGCCGTTTGCGGGCAACTCGCCAGGCCATGTGCGCTAATACTCAGCATCAATGTTTGCGCGTACATACCAAGATCAGCCGCTTCACGAAGCCCAAAGGGTTCTGGTAAGAATAAAAACGCCACATGGGGTGCACCGAAAAATTCGTAGTTCTTCATGAATTGTTCGTTGCGGGCGGCTTTATTGTCGCGGGTAATACCCATGGCATCGTATAAATCGGCAGCGGCCTTGTATTGACGCTCTTTATACACACCGGCATATTTTCCGTCGTAAGGAAAATCCATTGTCCATTCACCGGCACTAAATGCAGGTGGAATTTTACTGCGAAGATTTTCAATACTTGCGCCGCTCGCCACCGCCACTTGCCAAGGCTGGGTATTGCAGTTTGAGGGCGCGCGTTGCGCAAGTGCAAAAATAGACTCTAATTCAGCCTGAGCAACAGGCTCGGCCAGAAATGCACGGACTGAACGTCGCGTGTTCACAATGTCACTAAATACCTTTAAAGATTCACTCATTAACGCCATCCACTTGTTTAACAACGCCGGCGCTTAACAGCCGGTCTATATGATCAGCACCTAAGCCTAACTGGTTCAGTATAGCTATTGTATTTGCACCTTCGGCTACCGGGGAGTGCTGAATCTCACCGGGCGTGCGTGAGAAACGCGGCGCAGGTGCAGATTGTAAAACATTATCGCGGCGAACAAGGTTTTTCCTAAAGGCGTTATGCGGATAATCGGCAGCCTCCTCCATATCCAGCACCGGAGCTGCGCAGGCATCACTACCCTCAAACAACACAGCCCATTCGTCCCGGCTTTTTTCTAAAAACCGCGCCGCCATTTGTGCACGACGTGAAGGCCATTGAGCCTTATCCATCTGCGAGAAATAATCGCTGCCGCCAAGGTCTATTTCTAAAATTGCGAGTAGTTGCGCATAAAACTGGGGTTCTATTGCGCCAACCGACATTGAACGACCATCTTTGCATAAATAGCTTCTATAAAATGGCGCACCGCCATCTAGCATATTTTGCTCGCGTTCAAGGTCCCAGAATTGGATGCCCCTCAGGCCGTGAATGGTACTGAGTAGTGAGGTAGTGCCATCGCAAATCGCGGCATCGACTACCTGCCCAACACCCGAATGTTTGCGCTCTAACAACGCCGCCAAGACCCCCAACAATAAAAACATGGAACCGCCGCCCAAATCGCCAATTACATTCAAGGGCGTTGGCGGTGCTTCGCCTGCAGTGCCAAAGCTGCCTAATAAGCCGGTAATAGCAATGTAATTAAGATCGTGCCCTGCACGCTTGGCCATCGGGCCATCTTGTCCCCAGCCCGTCATTCGCCCGTAAACCAATGCCGGATTACGCTTAGCGCAGTCGTCTGGCCCCAAGCCTAACTTTTCCATTACACCGGGGCGAAAGCATTCAATCAATACGTCAGCGGATTCCAATAACTGTAAAACAAGCTTAACGCCGTCGGGCTGTTTTAAGTCGACAGCAATGGATTTGCGACCACGGGCGGTAATGTCACCGGGGTGCCCGCCTAAGCCGCCGCCAGAGGTGCGATCAATGCGAATAACTTCTGCGCCAAGGTCTGACAGCAGCATACAGGCATACGGCGCGGGGCCAATGCCCGCCATTTCTATAATACGCAAACCAGTTAATGGGCCAGACATTGATGTTCTCGCTTTATAGACGGAGATTTGCAGGAAGATATGCGACGCAGCAGTGACTCAATATTTTGAGCCACCGCTATATGGGGGAATAAGCTATTCGCCGGTAAATACCGCAGGACGTTTTTCTTTAAAGGCACGCATGCCTTCTTTGGCATCTTTAGAGCCAAACACTGGGCCAGCTAATTCATCTGACTTTTGCATTGCCTCATCTTCGGCCAAATGCTCGGTATGCTCACGTAGCGAACGCACCACGGCTTTAATCGCAATCGGGCCATTGGCACAAATTTTCTCGGCCAATTTCTTAGCTTCGTTTAAGGTTTCACCTTTTGGCACAACTCGGTTAATAAGACCAAATTCCAATGCCTGCTGGGCAGACACATGCTCACCCAACAATAAAATCTCGGCAGCCAAGCAGTAAGGAATTTGCTTACGTAAACGAATAGTAGAACCCGACATGGGATACAAACCACGCGCCACTTCGGTTACACCAAAGATGGCGTCTTCTGCGGCAACACGAATATCCGTGCCCTGTAGAATTTCAGTACCACCTGCTAGCGCGTAACCTTCAACAGCAAGCAGCAAAGGCTTGCAGGGACGATTTTCACGTAGCAAGGCCTGCCAGTGAATATTGGGAACCGTACCCATTAAATCCATAAATTCTTGGGTGGTACCTTGGTCCCCATCGGGGCCGACTTTTAAATCCATACCGGCGCAAAAGGTATCGCCATTGGCGGTGAGAATCGCACAATAAAGATTGTCGTCTTCATCCAATAAACGCCATGCTTTATACAAGCCCAACAACATTTCGGGATTAAACGCGTTCTTAGCTTCAGGCCTATTAAGGGTGACGATCAATACATGACCTTCCTGCTCAACGATGCAGGTTTTGGTACTGATGGCTAACTCGGTTGCCATGATATTAACTCCATTAATTTATTATTAAGCGACTGCGCCCTTGCCACTCTCTGCAAACGCTTTAGCGGTTTTGTAGTCTGGTTTGCCGCTTGGGGCGCGAGGCAGCTCGTCTATTAAATGAATTTCCCGTGGCACTTTGTAGCCGGCAATATGCTTTCGGCAATGCTCTTGAATATTCTCTAAACTTAATTGAATACCTTTGCGGGCTTGGATAATTGCACTGACACGACTACCCCAGCGCTCATCTGCAACACCAACCACCAGCGCATCAAATATACCGTCGTGGGCTTTAAGAGCATCTTCCACTTCTTCTGGGAAGATTTTTTCGCCGCCACTGTTTATACAATTTGAGCCGCGCCCAAATACCGTGATCGACCCGTCATCTTCAATTTTGGCCGCGTCGCCGGTAAGCAACCACGTTTTACCATCGACTTTAATAAAGGTTTTATCAGTTTTCACCGGATCGTTGTAGTAACCATTGGGGATATAACCGGCACGAGCAAAAATACCCGTTTCGCCAAGCTCAGCATGACGACGTGGCTCGCCCTCAACGTCGATAATCACGTCCATATAATCTGTGCGACTCACATTACCAAGGCCAGACGCCGTTTTTTTACTGCCGTTATCCATCCCCATTTGGCCGCCTTCCGACGAGCCAAAGCTATTGGTGATAAACACATTGGGGAAGTGCTTTTTAAAGGCTTCTTGTTTTGCGTCTGAGAAAATAGCGCCGCCGGAACCGACGTTAAAAACGGGCGTTAAATCCCAGCGATCAGGGTTTTCTGCCAAGGCATCTAGCAAAGGAATCGCCATGGCGTCGCCAACAATCTGTACCGCATTCACTTTCTCATCGGCAACAATCTGCCAAACGGCTTCGCCATCGAAAGAACGTTTGTGATTTAGGATTAAGGCATTGCCCGCCAACAATTGAATACAGGCATACCACCACGACGCACCGTGCATCAGCGGCGCCAGCGCAATACCGCGCAAAGGATGTTCAGTTACTCGGCTTGCCATGTCTTCTGGCTTTTCGCAGGCGCCAAGGGGCGAGAAATGCCCGCCGCCGCCCATTGCGGCAAAAAACACATTTTTATGCGGCCACATCACGCCTTTGGGCATACCTGTGGTGCCGCCAGTGTAAAGAATGAAGTAATCGTCCCCTGAGCGCTCGCCAAAATCGCGGGCTTTATTCTGGGTTTGCTGCACGGTGTGATAGTCCACCGCGTCGATTGTAGACAAGGCGTAATCACTGTCGTCAGCAACTGAAACACACAGTTTCAGGGTTTTAGCGGCACTGCGAACCTCGGCAATCGCGGGTATAAATTCGCGATGATGAATACAGGCAACCATATCCGCATTATCAAAAATATAGAGCAACTCATCTTTCACATAGCGGTAGTTAACATTGATGGGCACCGCGCGAATTTTGAAGCACGCGAGCATCGCTTCCAGATATTCGTTGCAGTTATACATATACAGGCCGACGTGATCGCCGGCTTTGACACCATTAGCCGCAAGATAATGTGCCATTTGATTCGCGCCAGCGTCCAACTCAGCATAGCTACAGCGGCTTGCTCCACAAACCAGTGCCTCGCGCTCCGGCACTTTGTCAGCAACGGCTTCAAACAAATCAGCGAGGTTAAAATGCATAGCCATATTCTCAATCCCTTATTATTTTCTGTGCGATGTTCGCAAATTATTCTGAGAAACATTCAAGCCTCTCGCCCCAATAGCACCGGCAGCAAGAGTATAAATGACTCATAAATATAGCAACCGCCACCGAGCGCCACCATCCTCCCAAAAGACGAGAGCAGCACGGCGGCAACAAGGTAGCGGTTTAGCGAATTACGCTTTCTCTGAACTCACTACCCACATCGAGAAGAACTGCGCGCCGCCACCGTAGGCATGGCCTAAGGCCGTTTTAGCCCCATCCACTTGATGTCCGCCCGCTTCACCACGCACCTGCTGGGCGGCTTCGGCAAAGCGAATCATGCCGGATGCACCTATCGGGTTAGACGACAATACACCACCGGAGCAATTCCACGGTATATCTCCACCCTCAATTAATGAGGTAGAGCCGTCCATGGTTAACTCCCAGCCCTTACCTTTTTCGGCAAAGCCAAGATTTTCTAACCACATTGGCTCATACCACGAGAACGGCACATAGACTTCGGCACAGTCCAAATCTTTACGCGGATTATGAATACCCGCTTGCGCATACACATCTTTGGCGCAGTCGATACCGGCCTGTGGGCTAACTTGCTCACGACCCGCGTACATGGTCGGCTCTGAGCGCATGGCAGTACCACGAATCCATGCCGGTTTACGTGGTGACTTTGTTGCCAACTCCTCATTGGCAATAATCATCGCACACGCACCATCTGAAGAAGGGCAGGCTTCCAAGAAACGCAGCGGCTCCCACAGCATGGGACTATCTTCCACTTCTTTCATGGTAATTTCTGGCAGCTGCAAATGCGCTAAGGGATTCTTTGCACCGTGCAAACGATCTTTCACCGCAACTTTAATACCTGCATCGTAAGGCGCATTTGAGCGACGCATATATTCGCGAATAATCGGTGCAAAATAACCACCGGCACCGGCATTCAAATGCGGCGAAAACGGCTGTGGATTAGACAAGGCCCACATTGCGTTAGACTCTGACTGCTTCTCATAAGACACCGTCAAAATACGTTTAAACACGCCGCTTTGCACGTAACTTGCCGCCACGATGGCGGTAGAACCACCCACCGATCCCGCCGTGTGTACACGCAACATTGGCTTGCCATTACAGCCTAAGGCATCAGTCAAATATAGCTCGGGCATAATCACGCCCTCAAACATATCCGGCGCCTTGCCGATAATGACCGCGTCTATGTCATTCCACGTTAAGCCTGCATCTTCAAGGGCGTTTACCGCCGCTTCCCGTACCATTCCCGCAATAGAAACGTCTTTGCGCTTGGTTTTATATTTTGTTTGGCCTACGCCAACAACCGCAGCTAACTGAGCCATTATTTCGCCTCCAGTACGGTAACTAGATTTTGTTGCAAGCACGGACCTGATGTCGCGTGGGCAACCCCGCGTGTTATTTCGCCGCGAATAATTCGCATGGCGACTTCTCCAATACGCGACAAGCCCGATGCCATCATGACGTTACCCGCCAACACGCCACCAGAGGGATTAATGACGGTGTCATCGCCCAAACCCAGAGCCTTTTTAAGAATAATTTCTTGATGACTAAAGGGCGCGTACAGCTCAGCAACATCAACCTTGCCATTTTTTACGCCAACGGCTTCACCGGCAATTTCAGTCGATACTGAGCGGCTTAAATCACGCGAGCCGATGTGATGGGTTTCGATACGGTGATCAATGCCTTTAATAATGGCGTAGGGCTTGCCCCACTCCTCTGCTTTTTCAATGGTGCAAATAATCATGGCGCAAGCACCATCTGAAATGGGGCAGCAGTCATGTAGACGCAAGGGAGAAACATAGGTCGCTTCTTTTAATAAATCAGCGGCGGTCTGATCACCTTTTAACTGCGCATGGGGATTAGCCAACGCATTATTTCTTGAGCGCGCCACCACCTCGGCCATATCGGCTTCAGTGATTTCACCTGAATCCAGCATTGTTCTCGCCTGCATCGCCGCAAAAGCGATGGTGTCTACCCACAGCGGCGCGAGGTAATACGGATCAAGTTGCTGAGACAGCACTATCGGTAGCTCACCCGGAGAAGATTTGCCGAAACCGTACAACAATGCTGACTCAGCATGCCCCATTTGGATTTTCAGCCACGCTTCGTAAAGCGCCCACGCTGCATCCATTTCTACATGTGATTCTTTAATCGGCGGCACAGCGCCTAGAGCATCCACACCGGCAACAAAAGCAAAGGCCGCACCTTGCTGGTAGTCACAGCTACCAGAACAGGTAAAATCAACGTCCTGCGCGCTTTTGATTCCGGTTTGTTTAAACACTTCGGTTAACACCGGCATAATCAATTCGACTTCATTTTGCGCACCAGCATCCCGCTGGCAATTCGATTGCGCAAAGGCAACTATCGCAACATCACGCATTTTATCGGCCCTCATCTATTAATTTGCCAATTTGATCCACCGGTACATCCGGCTCATCTATGGGCTTAAAGTACTGAATATTTTCCATGGCGTAGCCCCACTCTTCTTCGGGCTTCCACAGTGCTTCTACGCGCATACCGATGCGCACATCCTCGTTCTTACATTCGCTGAGCAAATGTAAGAAACTCAGGTTCGCGCCATCTAATACCAAGTTGGCGATAACGTAAGGCGGCTTAATCGGGTTACCTGGAATGGGGATGTAAACGATAGTGAAAGATTCAACTGTGGCCTTATTACCCAAGGTCACTTCTTCTTCGGTTGGCACACCGCAGGCCGCGCAAGAACCGCGTGGTGGAATATAGACATTGCGGCAATTAGGGCAGCGCTGACCAACCAACTTGCCTTTTTTCATTGACTGTAAATAGCGCGCTGTCGCTTTACCAGCGGTGAAGTTATAGGTCAGGTAGATTGGCGCTTCCATGCCAGTAATCTGCTCATCAGACGCCGCAGGCTTTAGCTCGCCCAGCAGCGCGGCAGCCTCTGGCACAAAGCCATTAATGTCGCTCATCAAGCCCTTGGTCTCTTCAGCCCAACGCACTTTGACGCGCATGCCTGTACTCATGGCCGCCTCGTCACCCGCGTCGATCCAATGCAGCATGGGAGTGTCTGCGCCGTCGAGTAGTATCATCGCCCACGCAAACGGCTTATCGCTTGGATGAGCTTTGCGGGGCTGCTTAACCCAGCACCACGTCTTTACGACGCCGCAGTCGGCTACATCGACAAACTCGCTCAATGCCGCAGCACTGACCGGATCGAATTCCACCGGCGGCATCAGCACCTTGCCATCGCTGGCTTTAATGCCAACCATTTTACGTGCCCGCAGCGAGGTCAAAAACTGCCCCACAATAGGCCCCGTAGACCGCGTATAGGTATAGCCCAGCGTAAAGGCTTGGCTAAGAATTTCAGCCGATGACGACATCAGGTCTCTCCTTCGTGTTTAAATTCGGTGGCAATACGCGCAACAAGCCCGCACTACTAACCCGCTTGCCAAGAAGTATCTCTGTGGGCCAGAAATCGAACAATGTCGCTGCTGATCAAGTAGATGACAAAAACGATCAGGGATTTTTAAGGAATGGTCGGATGTCGGAAGTCTTGCGTCGGACGATAGGAGCTTAGGTGGTAGGCTGAGAGCTTCGCGTAGGATGCTTGATGGGAGACGGGAAACGCAAAGCCCCCCTTCGAGCTAGTATTTCGTGCGGAATAACCCCTCGGGGCTTGCGTCAACCGCCTCCCGTCCAGCGTAAAGCCTTCGACGTCCGCCCAAAAAATCCGCTTCGCCCCTTCGTGCTTATTTGCTAAGGTAAGCGGCAAGCATCAAATTAGAGTAATAATGAAAACACCATATCAGCATCCCAACCCCGCCATTCGCTACACCCTGTTTGTTATCGGCTGGATTTCCTTTGTCTTAGGGATGATCGGTTTGTTATTGCCAGTGGTGCCAACAACCCCATTTTTATTACTCAGCGCAGCCTGCTTTTTACGCAGCTCGCCGCGCTTTTATGTATGGCTGACAGAACACCGCTGGTGGGGGAAGTACATTCGCTACTATCTGAACGGCCAAGGGATTCCGCGACGGATAAAAATTCTTATTATTGCAATGCTATGGATCACCATTCTGACCAGCTCGCTTCTTATCGTAAAAATCCACTGGCTGAGCGTGATGATGATTTCAGTTGCGGCAATAATGAGTTTTTATATTATGCGACAGCCTGAGCCATCTGCCGACGAGCCTATAACAACTGACGCAGAGAAGACGACAATAAGCCCTAAAGAAAATCAGTAGCATTAAACTTTATTTGCGCACTTGCACATCAACTTAATCGCTACGCTCGCAGGGATAAAAACAGACCCAGTAGGCGGCGGATACGATCTGCGCTGAGCTCATTACGTAATAGAAACATGTAATGAACGCTCATCAACCACTCAAATAAGTCATCGTTAGTCAGGGCCGCACTCACCTCTCCCGATGCTCTCCCCATTTCAAATACTGGCTGCCAAATTCGCATGGCAATAGCCTTAAACGGTTTGCTGTCGTCTAATACCAAATCAGGCATCTGCAATGCCGTATTATTCGCCATAAGATCACTAAGTAATTTCGCCTTGCGCGATCGCTCGATCCCCCTGACGGAGCCCTCGACAATAGCCTCTGCAAAACTGCTGTAGCTCGCAATATAGGTCGCCTGATCATTAATGATGTCTTCAACCTCTTTGGCGATAAGAATCTCCATTAAGGCCTGGCGACTACCGTAAATTTTATACAACAATGGCCTGCTTACACCCGCCTCCTTCGCGATGTCTTCTAATCTTGTTCGACGAACGCCAAAGCGCTTAAAACACTTTGCCGCAACATTAAGTATCCGTTTTTGCAATTCGAGATCATTCACCGCACTGAGGCGGCTGTCGTTTAGCTGCTTACCTGCACCTGCATTTTTTATCTCTTTTGTAGCCATCACTTCTCTCAAAACACCCGCCACGAGCGTTACCGCACCGGATACATTTTAAATAAAATCAAACAGTTATAAAAATCCTAGGGTATCTACCCTACCGCGCTAACGCTAAGCTCACTCGATATTACTGCACGCCTTGGCTATACCGGCTGAACACTTGTTCAGCTTTCATGTAACTTGTGACATATAGTGAATATACGTCACAACTATATATCAATAACGTCGTTAAACTCTATTAATAACATTAGAATAAGCTGCTGAGGCTAATACATGAAACTTCACTCACGTCTACGAAACACAACACCACTTGCATTTGTCGCCACTGCCATCCCGCTCTTTCTGCTGTCACCGCTGTCGCACGGTCAGGAGCAAAAGCGTCAAGTTAAATCGGTAATCGAGGAGGTAACGGTAACAGCCCAAAAACGGGAAGAGTCGGTAAACGATGTACCCATCGCTATATCTGCCTTTACCGGCGATTCCTTAAAGGCGCTAGGCGTTGTTGATACCCGCGACCTTGGCAAGCTGGTACCCGGTTTTAACGCCTCTGAAAACGGCTACAACACGCCGGTTTACACTCTTCGCGGAGTGGGCTTTAACGACACAACCTACACCGCCACCTCTACCGTTGGGGTTTATGTTGATGAGGTGAGCCTGCCCTATTCAATTATGACCAAGGGCGCCAACCTAGACCTTGAGCGTGTAGAAGTCTTAAAAGGCCCCCAAGGTACTTTGTTTGGTCGGAACACAACCGGCGGCGCCATTAACTATATTGCGAACAAACCGACCCAAGAGCTATCCGGCTCAGTCAGCGCAAGCTACGGCAAATTCCAACAAAGTGAAGTAGAAGCGGTCATCAGCGGGCCACTGAGCGAAACACTAGCTGCGCGATTAGCGATCAAGAACATCCGCGCGAATGAAGGTTGGCAACACAGTATTACGCGGCCAAATGACACCTTAGGCGAAATAGATAAACAATCATTTCGCGGTATTGTGGAATGGTCCGTCACCGAAGATCTTGAGCTTAGTGTCAATGCCAGTGGCTGGCGTGACCGCAGCGACGCCCAAGCTGCACAGCCAGTCGCGATCAAAGCGGGCAATCCCTTTGTAGGTGACCTTGCACTTGCACCACAGGTTCGCAGCCATCCTGTTGTGCCTAACAGCGACGATCCAAGTGAAGCGGATTGGGTTCCCGGCTACGACTGGAAGGTAAATGACAGCTTCTACAACGCATCGCTGCGCGCTGACTGGTACCTCAACGATACGCTGCGCTTTGTGTCCCTGAGTGCTTATGGCGAGGTGGAATCGGATGGCTCTCAAATACCGGGTTCGGGCCTGTCAGTTTTAAACTCTGAGCAAATAATAAACGCCAGCGTTACTACCGCATCCCAGGAATTCCGCCTACATTCAGAAGGCGCTGATGTGAACTGGGTATTAGGTGCCAACTATAGCTACGACGACGGCCAAGAAGATCACTTGACCTATGTCGACACCATCAGTCTGCTTTTCCAGGACCCCATTACTGGGCAGGCCACAGTGTCAAACCGCGCAGGCGCTAAGGGCGACACCCAAGCTACTGCGGCTTCGGTATTTTTTAGCGCAGACTGGATGTTTAGTGAGGCGTGGTCAGCAACCCTCGGCGCACGCTATTCAGATGAGTCCCGTGACTACAGTGGCTGCTCCTACGAACCCGATGAAGCCAGCGGCGTAGGCACCTCTCAGTTATTTACCGCCTTGTCAGCCCAGCGCGCTCTGCTGGCGCTAACTACCCCAGATATCGTTCTAAAAGGGGAATGCTTTACCTTGGCAGAAGATGGCAGCACCGAGATATTCACCGACACATTGGACGAAGACAATGTTGCCGTACGTGCGGTGCTAACCTGGACGCCTAGTGATACCGCACTACTTTACGCCTCCTTTGTACAAGGCTACAAATCAGGCGGCTACCCTGTCCTCAACGGCAGTGACCAAAAGCAATTAGTGCCGGTTACCCAAGAAAAGCTGCTGGCTTATGAGATTGGTAGCAAGACCGGACTATTTGACGATACATTGCAGTTAAATCTTGCCGCCTTCTACTACGACTACAGCGACAAGCAATTACTGACCCGCATTAACGACGCCGTATTTGGTCCGCTGCCCATACTGCAAAATGCGCCAAAATCCAATATCAGCGGGGCTGAAGTTGATTTGCAATTCCACCCCACCGCAGGTCTTTTCATCTCACTTGCAGCATCGTATATCGACAGTAAAATCGAGGAATTTGAAAGCTTCAACATCAATGGCGAGGCAGAAAACTTTGCCGGACGACCCTTCAATTTCTCACCCAACTGGCAAGGTACCGCACTTGTTGATTATAGCTTCCCCATAAGCACTAACTGGGATATGGGCCTAGCCGTCGACTACAGCTATACCAGCGAAACCAACTCGACAATTGAGGAAGATCCAAATTACGCCCACGATGAATTTGGCCTACTTGGTGCGCGGCTACGCCTTGTTAGTGTTGATGAAACATGGAGTATTGTTGCAGCCGGTCGCAACTTAACAAACGAATACTCAACCATCGGCGTGTTCCAAATTGGCGATTCCGTAGCCCGCTACACCGGACAGCCACGCAGTTACAATCTTTCGGTAAGCTACGCATTCTAAAATGCAAAATAAGTGGCAGCATGTCATTTGCTGCCACTCTTTCTCCCAAGCTACCCGCCGTCAGGAATTTCTGGCTCTACTAATTTGGCAAGTTGCTCAAGCGATTCCTGCCAACCTAAATAACAATTTTCCGTTGGAATTAGGGCGGGAATGCCCGACTGAACGATACTTATATCCGTGCCACAGGAAACCTCCTTAAGATCGATCACCACCTGCATTTCACCAGGTAGATTTTCGTCATCAAAGCGATCGCGATGCACAATCCGTTGATTTAGCTGCAATTCCGTATAAGTAGCGCTAAAAGAATGACTTCCGCCAGTACTGAAATTTTCAAACGACATCCGATAGCCGCCGCCAATACAAACATCGATCTCGTGGATAGTGCCAACAAATCCGTATGGCGGTAGCCAGCGCTCAATCGCGCCTTTATTCGTGAAAGCTTTATAGACCCGCGCCGGCGGCGCTCGTAGTACCCGATGCAGGCGCACTGTTGATTCTTCATTAGCCATAGTCTCTCCTCGCCTTAAAGCTGGGCTTGTTAGTCATGTGTTTGCTTTGCTAGGAGCGCCGTGCGGTAAACCAAAAATGCAGCCGAATTAAGCTCCTCTCAATATAGTCGAATGGCGGCTTGGAAGATCGACACCCACGCAAAAAAATTTACAGTCACAACCCAGAGGCATGCATCCTTCATCTAACGCAGAATTTTTTCCATCGACCTGCCCTTGGCAAGTTCATCGATCAATTTATCTAAAAAACGTATTTTCTGCATGAGCGGATCTTCGACATCCTCCACACGAACACCGCACACCAAGCCTTTAATCTGCGACACATTTGGATGTATAGCGGGGGCCTGCGCGAAGAAACCATAAAAATCAATTTGCTTCTCAAGCTGAGACTCTAGTTCCACCTTATTATATCCGGTCAACCAAGAAATAATTTCATCCACCTCTGCTTTTGTACGACTTTTGCGCTCCGCCTTTTGGACATATAGGGGATACACTTTAGAGAAACTCGTCGTAAAAATTTTATGTCCCGCCACGATAACTCCTCAGTAAATACTCGTATAAGAAGTACACCTTTCACCACATGCTTAATATCGTATTTACGTAAAATGAAATGACCAAACAGCAAGCAGAATTAGCTCGCCTCCTTTGGGGCGCGTAAGGCTTTGCTGTAAAATCCAGATTGATCAAAACAGCAAACCCGTCCCTTACCCGAGGAAAGCATATCGCAGGCATTAGCTATGCGCTTAGCGCGGGTTTTAGATTGCTTGGCAGATTCAATCCAATGTATCCAATCCAGCCTCGCTATGACTGTCGTCTGCGCCCAAACTGCACCGGCATCTGGAGCCTTTCCTAAGGCTAATTTAAAATCTGCAGGCACTTCCGGTTCTGGCTCCTGATCTAGCGGCGTGATTGCAATTGAGACAAGATCGCCAAAATTCACCTCTGCCGATTTCAATACCTCGGCGCTAATTCGCAGCCAGTGACTCAAGTAACCGTCGGGCTCGAGGGTGACGATGAAGCTACTATCATTAACGCTGGCCTCTACCGTTATTCGCCCACGACGAGAAAGAGTGCCACTGAGCGCCTTAGGCAAAATAATAAAGGCCCAGGATTCTTCATTATCAGCCAGCACGGGACGGCGTAATGTTTCTTTAAAATGCTGTTTCATTTCGCCCCACCCAATGCTTTCCACTTAAAACTTTGCTTGGAAATATATCAAATAGGGAAATAATGGTCACCCAGCCTTCAAAGTACGGCAGACAGCTTTGGTTTAGCGATAACAGTGGTATGATGTGGACCATCTGTGCTGCGCATATATACAAATCCGCACCTACGCCACCACTCACTCTTGGAGCAGTTATGAACAGAAAAAAGAAAATGAATAAGCTGCTAAATACCAAGATCAAAAAGACGAACGCAAAAGTACAAACAAAGAACAAGCCCCGCTATATTGCCAAAGCAGATAGACCGACAAACTCAGAAGCTGAATAAACAAAGACTGAACTCTTCCGTGTAGTCCGCTCATTATCCACTATGGATACCGTAACAAACGCAAATATACCCTCTATAACAACAGCAGTAATTTGCCATCCGCTTACCCATTACCTGCTGGCAACTTACCATTAATTGGCACTGCACTGGACGTAAACAAGGTTCTACTTCTCAAGGGTTTATCCCCCAACAACACACTTAACGCTGCGCGGTTCAACTGTTTAGCGGCCCGCAATGCCGTATCTTCGCCAAAATCATCAGCTGCTAATTGCAATAAATCTGCACCAGAAAACACCATGCCAACGGCGTTCTCCGACGCTGGTCTCAAGCCTTCGCCCACTTCAAATTGATAAAACCGATTACTCTCTACGGGCTCTTGGCTTTGTGTGCAATAGGTAAAGTTGATGCCGTAACCGAGTGACTCTAATAAGCCAAATTCGAAACGTCGCAGTGTTGGCTCTAGATCAGCCCCTATTGCAAGTTGACTAATGCAGTGAGTGTAATTAAGAAACACTTCTGAATGGGGATCGAGGGGGTACAGCAGGCGTTCTAATAATTCATTAATATAAAAACCGCAAAATAAAGCACGGCCTTTTAGTGAGTAGCTTTGCTGCTGCTGCACATCAAGTAAAGACTTGAGTTCATTCCTTCCCTGCCAGCTTGCCGATACTAAATTGAACACTTGCAGTGCCGCTCGCCAATGCTGACGAGATCGCCCCGATCCTCGTAGCCCCTTCGCTACGCAGGTAAATCTGCCATGTTCTAAACTAAATAAATCTACTAAGGCGCTAGTATCGCGATAGGGCCGCAAATGCAAAACAAAACACGGCGCCCCATCTACTCTATTCATTTTTACTTAAAGTCGTTGTAACCGAGACTACGCAGCGCTCGTTCGTCGTCGGCCCAGCCAGACTTAACCTTGACCCATAAACGCAGCATGACTTTATTATCAAAGGCGATTTCCATATCCTTGCGCGCTTCGGTGCCGATCTGGCGTAAACGACTACCGCCCTCACCAATAATAATTTTCTTTTGCCCGTCGCGTTCAACCAAAATTAGGGCGCTAATTTCTAATAAACGAGGCGACGCCTTAAATTCTTCAATTTCTACGGTCATTGAATAAGGAATTTCTTCACCTAGCTGACGCATGATTTTTTCACGCACCAATTCAGCCGCAAGAAAACGTTCGCTGCGATCGGTAATTTGATCTTCTGGATACATGTGCGCATTTTCAGGCAAAAACCGCGCAATAACCGCTTCCAACTCTTCCCGATTATGGCCGCGCAATGCTGATATAGGCACAACATGGTCAAAGCTATGCTTTGCTTGCAAGGTTTCAATAAGCGGCAGAATTTGCCCCTTATCATCCAATCTATCGACTTTATTGATAACCAGAACAACGGGGCAACGCGCATTTTTAATATTGCGTAGCACCAACTCATCATCATCGGTCCAGCGATCTCTATCCACCACAAATAAGACTAAATCGACATCTTTCATCGCTGAGCTTGCCGCACGGTTCATATAGCGATTCAAGGCCCTCTCTTCTTTCACATGTAAACCCGGTGTATCTACATAAATAAACTGATTCTCACCCTCGGTTTTTATACCCAGCACCTGGTGCCGGGTAGTCTGGGGTTTACGCGAGGTAATACTTATTTTCTGGCCAAGAATATGATTTAGCAAAGTAGATTTTCCCACATTGGGGCGGCCTACAATGGCGACAAAACCACAGCGCTGCTTACTCATATCTTTCGACTCGTCATTACTCATTCAGTATCCTTTAAGGCAGCCAGCACCTTTTCTGCGGCGGCTTGTTCGGCCTTGCGACGGCTGCTACCCGAAGCCGATATCGCTGACTTTAACAACAATACCGAACAACTCACTATAAATGTTTGTTGATGATCAGCGCCTTCAGTATCTAGCAATTGATAATCAGGTAAAGGCAACTTACGCGCCTGTAAAAATTCTTGAAGGCGGGTTTTGGCATCTTTATGACTAGATTCGGGGTTAAGTACCGCAAGTCGAGATTCAAACCACGACAAAACGCGCTCGCGGCAAATATCAAAACCAGACTCAATATAAATGGCCCCAATCAATGCTTCTACCGCATCAGCAAGGGTAGAGTTACGACGATGACCACCGGTATTTTTTTCACCCGCACCCAGTCGTAAAAACCCTCCCAACTCAAACTCTGTTGCTAACTCGGCCAAAGTTTTGCCACTCACCATTAACGCGCGAATACGGCTTAGCTCACCTTCACGCAAATCAGGAAAGCGCTTATACAATACTTCAGCAATGATCATATTGAGCAGCGAATCGCCTAAAAACTCAATACGCTCATTATTGTTTGCACTGAAACTACGGTGGGTAATGGCCATTGCTAACAATGACTCATCCTTAAATTGGTAGCCAATCTTCTGACATAGCTCGTCAGGGGTTCTCAATTTCAACTCCGAGGTACCACAAATACAGCTTCGTCAAAGCGAACCACGGCATCAACATTAAACATTATCGGGGTTCTCTTTTCGTAGCGCGCATCAATAACGACACCTTTTTTATCATTGCTGATTTTAATATCTCGCAATGAAATCGCTTCAATGCGATTAGTGATAAAGCGATTGGACAAATCACTACGAATACCCGCTGGCGTTGGCTCATCGCTGCGTTCTTCGTCAACCACGTCAGTTATGATTCGTGTCAGCGTCCAATAATCAACATATATAGGCATTAATTTCACGGCGATGGTCGCAAATACGATGACTACAACTAATACCACGAGTGTAGAAATCATTCCCATGCCAGTCTGTGTTGTTTTCATTTTAATGTCCTATCGCTAGCGAATACGGCCCACTCTATTAAAATTTGGTAAATCGCTAAATGAATGCCAATGCATCCAAATAGCAAATGCCTGACCTACAATATTCTCTTGTGGAACCTGCCCCCACACTCGACTATCACTACTGTTATCGCGATTATCACCCATCATAAAATAGTGCCCCGCTTCAACCTTGGTGACAAAATCGCCGCGATAAATACGCTTATCGTGATGTACCAAATGATTAACCGCGCCCAACTGTTCGCTTAATACCTGCGTAACCGGCTGCAGAGGCGGCACCTCTGCAATCAAAGATTGCTGAACGATTTCACCGTTTACGTAGAGCTGTTTATTGATGTAGCGGATCTCGTCCCCAGGCAGCCCGATCACCCGCTTTATAAAATAGCGGCTATCGTTAGGTGGGAAAAACACCATCACGTCGCCCCGCTCAGGCTCACCGACTTCAAGTATTTTGGTGCCGACAACGGGTAAACGCAGCCCATACTTGAATTTATTTACTAGTATATAGTCACCGACCTCTAAGCTCGGCACCATTGACGCTGACGGAATTTGGAATGGCTCAATAATAAATGAGCGCAGAACTAAAACTACTAATAAAACAGGAAAAAAAGACCGGGCATTCTCTGCAATTGGCAGCATGCCTCCGAATTCGTTTTTAAGTGTGTCTTGATCCTGTTTTACAAAGTAGGTGATATAAACCGCTACATTGCCTGCACTAACATATGCTTGTCGCGCTTTTTCGAATACAAATCGATCAAGCCCACCAATAATACNCGCGACGATAGTAAGAACGACTAAAGCAAGTGCAAAATCTCCGTCTTTAATCAGGACAACGCTAGCAATCCATATAAACCAAGTAAATACGACCAAGCGGTAAGTCCACTCCAACCATCTCGGCACAACTTGTTGACGAAGTGTTATTGCATCGCTGGCAGTGCGCTTTTCGGCACACCATTGCAAGGCCTGCTGCATTTGGCGGCGGCCTTTAACCTCTTGAACCAACCAAACGACCAATGAAACAGCCGCAACCACCATCAGAATTAAATTCACCATGCGGCTATTTATCCTTTAACTATCAATTTTAAGTACAGCCAAAAATGCTGTTTGTGGAATTTCGACATTACCCACTTGTTTCATCCGCTTTTTACCGGCCTTTTGCTTTTCTAATAGCTTGCGCTTACGTGACACGTCGCCACCATAACACTTGGCTGTCACATTTTTCCGCAAAGCTTTAACGGTTTGCCGTGCTATAACATGGCCACCAATTGCAGCTTGGATCGCAACATCAAACATCTGCCGAGGAATTAATTCCTGCATTTTATCAACTAATTGGCGTCCACGATTTTGCGCAATATCGCGATGTACAATCAACGCCAAGGCATCAACTCTATCACCGTTTATTAATACGTCCAGTTTCACTAAATTGGCCGCTTCAAAACGGTCAAAACTATAGTCTAGGGATGCAAAGCCACGGCTGACAGACTTTAGCCTATCAAAAAAGTCTAACACAACCTCGCTCATTGGAATCTCCCAATTCAGCGACACCTGTTGCCCAAGAAATTGCATATCTTTTTGAATACCACGTTTCTCAGCACACAGGCTAATAACATTGCCTAAATGCTCTTGCGGCACGAGGATATTTACTCTGGCGATTGGCTCGCGGGTTTCTTCTAGCTCACCAGGGTCGGGCATCGATGAGGGGTTATCGACCATCACAACTTGGCCGTTCTTTTTAAGAACTTCGTAGATAACTGTTGGCGCGGTTGTGATTAAATCGAGATCGTACTCACGCTCTAAACGCTCCTGAATGATCTCCATATGCAAAGTGCCAAGGAAACCACAGCGGAAACCAAAACCTAAGGCGTCTGAACTTTCTGGCTCATAGAACAAAGACGCATCATTCAAAGTTAGTTTGCTCAACGCAACGCGAAAATCTTCATAGTCCTCGGTCGATACCGTAAACAATCCCGCATAAACCTGCGGCTTCACTTTTTTAAAGCCCGGTAAAGATGCGACTGTTGGCGTAGATGCATGAGTAAACGTATCGCCAACTGGCGCACCGTGAATATCTTTAATACCCGCGATAACAAATCCAACTTCACCGGCGCGCAATATACCCGTCGCAGTTTGTTTGGGCGTAAAAATACCGACTGAGTCCACCACTTGCGATTTACCAAGTGATTTAGTAATTATTTTATCGCCACGTTTCAGCGTGCCGTGCTTAACGCGCACCAAGGAGACGACACCTTGGTAGTTATCAAACCATGAATCAATAATCAAGGCTTGCAATGGTGCATCTGGATCACCCACCGGCGGCGGAATCTTAGCCACTAAATGCTCTAGCGCATCAACAATGCCCATGCCAGACTTAGCCGACACGGCAACTGCCTCACTGGCATCAACACCTATGATCTCTTCAATTTCATGCTTTACCTTGTCTGGATCTGCCTGTGGCAAATCCATTTTGTTCAGAATAGGCAGTACTTCCAAGCCCTGCTCTATCGCCGTGTAACAGTTCGCAACTGATTGGGCCTCTACACCCTGCGCCGCATCGACCACCAGCAAAGCGCCTTCACAGGCCGCTAAGGAGCGAGATACTTCGTAGGAAAAGTCAACGTGACCAGGCGTGTCAATAAAGTTTAGCTGATAGGTTTTACCGTCAAGCGCGGTGTAGTTCAGCGTGACAGATTGGGCTTTAATGGTAATACCGCGCTCGCGCTCGATATCCATTGAATCTAATACTTGGGCTGACATTTCACGCTCTGTCAAACCACCACAGGTTTGGATGAAACGATCAGCAAGGGTAGATTTACCATGATCAATATGGGCAATTATTGAGAAATTGCGAATTAAATCGAGACTGGACACGCTCGGCTTATACCTCAGAGAAACAAAAATGATGAAATTTCAGAGGCGCGATTGTATCGCAAAGCCACGGCTCTAGGCTATGAATGACTCACTCGGAATAGAGCGTAGCGCTAATAGCAAGCGAATCAACCGTAGTTGGGGTGTATTTAGCCACTACCGAGGCCTGAAAAGCGGGTTTATTCTGAATATACATGGCGTGTAAGCGAACAAACACCATGCCCAGCACAAAACCCAGTAAGGCACCCACCGCAGCGACCCCATCACTAGAGGCATACTGTGAAGCCAATGCCATACCGGCAATCATGCTGAGCAGAGGGAGCAAATACACCATCATCGCGCCAGTAATCAAGGCACGCTCTGGAATACTGATTTCGACTTCATCATCTAAATGAAAAGCATCAGCAGACTGGGAACCGAGTAGTACTCGTAACTGATTACGACGCCCGTCAGTTGCTTTATTCATTAAACCTTGGCCGCAACCTTTTTGCGCCGCACAGCTGCCGCAAGTACTGCGGCGAATAGTTTCAACCCACAGTGCCTTGTCTTCAATGCCGACAACACGCCCCGTTTCAGTTATCACCGCTGATCCCAGCTCAAAGATTTTGCTACCTGTTTGGCAGTTAGCATAGGGACCTCGCCCACCACGGTCGCAAACATTCCACTTTCGGGAAAGGCAACAGTATAACTAACCGACGCACCGCGCCGCATACCGCCCTCAGTAACAGCCACTGCACCGGAATCCGTCGTTAACAGCGGCTCAACAAATACTGACATTACCGCAAGACCATCGGTGTAGGTCATTGCGGCATTGCCGT
Organism: Zhongshania aliphaticivorans; assembly: GCF_902705855.1. Classification (GTDB taxonomy): domain Bacteria; phylum Pseudomonadota; class Gammaproteobacteria; order Pseudomonadales; family Spongiibacteraceae; genus Spongiibacter; species Spongiibacter aliphaticivorans_B. The sequence continues at coordinate 278,819 of NZ_CACSIJ010000001.1, forward strand.
CACCAGCTTCTTTTAGTGGCGTAAAGCCAGCGGGAATCCAGTCTGGCCGCCACACTCGTATATGCATCGCGGCCGGATCATTTACAGCAACGTCTTTATGCTGCACTTCAATAGCACCGTCCACAATCAGTTCATTGTCAGGAATATTTAAATCCAGCATCACATACTGAAAGCGCTCAAGCACTTTGCCCTGCTGATTTACAATATCTGAACGCAGCAATAAGCCGGTTTCGCTGTCCAGCGACAATTTATAACCTAGGCGGTACACATCACGTGGTTTTATTGACAATATAACGGCATCGCGGCCAGCCACTCGGCCTTCACCCTCGACATCGACATCGTAATAGCGATAAAAGCCCTGCTCATCATCTGCGTTAAAAAGACGAATTAACTGGGGGCCGGGATGAACACAATTCACATCGTGTCCGTGATGAACCAAATCTTGATGGTTGCCGTCCAGCGACTCTAAGGCCTCAAACTCTTTACCATCGTGAACGGTGTGAGTAATGCGGTAACTGCTAAGCTGCTCACCTAACTGATAAGTAACAATAGCGCGATAGTTCAGCTCACGATGACTGTGCGTCATCTTATTGAGCAGTTCGCTACCGGATTCAAGACTGAATACTGGGGCGCTAACTAATATTGCAGCTAGCGCCGTAAAGGCAAGCCGAACGATCACGCTATTCGGACTCCTGAGACACTACACGTGCGTAAGACACCATGCCTTGACCGTTATTAAACGCAGCCCGATCTGTGTGCTTGCGCAAATACGCCTCAAAGCGTTTACGCGCTTCAACGTCATTATTCAGCAACGGCCCAGCAGGAGATGCCTGCGCCTGAGCACTCACCGCCACGCCACCAACAGCGGCTGATGAAGCTTGTGCAGGATAAACGCGGCCACTCACGCCATTGTTATCCGCCACCATTTGCGTTGAGCCGCCAAACATATTGCTGCCCATTGAGCCAATAACCACCACTGCAGCAACACTTGCAGCAATAGCTAACCCAGACATAGCCTGCTTCCAGCCCGTTCCGCCGCCACTCATTAGCTCTTCGTCGGCAATCTCAGCCATAACTCGCGACGAAATATCCCATCCCATGAATGGATTACTTTCGTTTTTGAGCAACTGCTGTGAGCGGTGCAAATCAGCCCATTCGGTACGGATTGCTTGCTCGTCGGCAGTGAGAATACGCCGAAGCTCAAGCTCGCTAGCCTCGCCATCCATCAATGCTGATAGAGATTCTCTGACGGTATCGTTCATACTTCCACCTCTTCGCCACTTATCTGGGCTTTAACTCGCAGATCGACTGCCTCTCGGGCGCGAAAAATACGCGACCGAACCGTACCGACCGGACAATCCATTACCGATGCAATATCTTCATAACTCAAACCATCAAACTCGCGCAGGCTAAGTGCCGACCGCAAATCTTCTGGCAGGGCCTTTATAGCGTCCTGTACCACTTTCTTCAGCTCTGCGCCGTAAAGTTGGTTTTCCGGCGTTTCTATATCCTTCAGGCCAGAGGGGCCCTCGAAATACTCCGCGTCAGCAACATCAACATCAACACCAGGTGGACGGCGATTACGCGCTACCAGATAATTTTTTGCGGTATTAATCGCAATCCGGTAAAGCCATGTATAAAACGCACTGTCACCCCGAAATTTAGGTAGCGCGCGATAGGCTTTTATAAATGCCTCCTGCGCCACATCCTGAATTTCGTCATTATCTTTCACATAACGTGAAATCAAGCCGAATATTTTGTGCTGATACTTGAGCACGAGCATATCAAATGCGCGTTTATCGCCCTTTTGTACCCGCTCAACCAGCTGCTGATCCGTCTGTTTAGGCTCGGCCATATTGCCTCACCGCAAGCCATTCGGCAGCATCTGTTGAATAGACCACCATGGCTAAAAGAAGTTCTCTCATCGTATCCCTTTTCAGCATATCCACCGCTTAATGCGATGGTTACGCAGGCAAATATTGGTAAGGCGACTTTCTATCAGTATACTTTGCGCCAATTTAGATCCCGAGCAGCATATTATAGCTGCACTGTGGCAGGAGCAAATAACAACATGACCCACTACCATTCACACGATGTTCTGGTGATAGGCAGCGGCGCCGCAGGTCTCACTTTAGCGCTGCAACTCGCGGATAGTGCACGCATCGCGGTTATCAGCAAAGGCGAGCTTAACGCCGGATCCACGTATTGGGCACAAGGCGGCATTGCCGCAGTGCTCCACGACGGTGACACCATCGATGCTCACGTCGCCGATACTCTGGCCGCTGGCGCCCAACTCTGCCACGAAGACAGCGTGCGCTTCACCGTTAAAAATAGCAGTGACAGCATTAAATGGCTGCTATCACAGGGCGTGCAATTTAGTCGCTACGAACAAAGCAGCGACGCCTTTCACCTAACGCGCGAAGGAGGCCATAGCCAGCGTCGTATTATTCACGCAGCGGACGCAACCGGACGAGAAGTATCAGAAACACTCACTAATCGCGCGAAAGAAAACGCCAACATTGAAATCTTTACAAGGCACGTCGCCGTAGACTTAATTATCGCACAAGATCACTGTCACGGCGCTTACGTGCTGAACAGAGACAGCGGGCACGTCGAATTGTTCCACGCAAAAGCCATTGTGTTAGCGACCGGCGGCGCTAATAAAGCGTATTTGTATACCAGTAATCCCGATGGCGCTAGTGGTGACGGTATCGCCATGGCTTGGCGGGCAGGATGCCGCGTGGCAAATATGGAATTTAACCAATTCCATCCGACCTGCCTTTACCACCCTAAAGCTAAATCGTTCCTTATTACTGAGGCCATTCGTGGTGAAGGTGGCCGGCTGATTTCCGCCAACGGCGAACGTTTTATGTTCCGCTACGACGAGCGTGGTGAGCTAGCCCCCCGCGACGTGGTTGCTCGCGCCATTGACCATGAAATGAAGCGACTCGGCAGCGACTGCGTCTATCTCGACATTAGCCACAAATCACCCGAGTTTTTACTCGAGCACTTCCCCACCATAAAGGCCCGCTGCCTTGAACTCGGGATCGACATAACCCGCGAAGCCATCCCCGTTGTACCTGCCGCGCACTACACCTGCGGCGGAGTGATGGTAGATCAATACGGCCAAACCGATATTCCAGGGCTATACGCCATTGGCGAAACGTCATTTACAGGGCTGCACGGCGCGAACCGCCTCGCGAGCAACTCTTTGCTAGAGTGCTTCGTTTACGGCACTTCCGCAGCAGCAGATATCCGCCAACGACTGGCAGATCTACCCTCACCAAAGATTGCACTACCGTGGGATGAGTCGCAAGTTACCGACTCTGACGAAGACGTGGTTATATCCCACAACTGGGATGAATTACGGCGTTTTATGTGGGATTACGTTGGTATTGTTCGCACCAATAAACGCCTACAGCGCGCACTAAATAGAGCAGCCCTACTCCAGCAGGAGATAGATGAATACTACTCCAATTACAAAGTCAGCAATGACTTATTGGAATTACGAAATCTTGCCATGGTCGCAGAACTGATTATTCGCTCGGCCTTGCAGCGCACCGAGAGCCGAGGCTTACATTACACCTTAGATTACCCTCAGCAATCCGATATCGCCGAAGACACCATCCTTACACCGGACAACTTCCACAAGAGTAGCGAGACTTAAGGAATACGCGCGAAATTAGCGATTTGACGAAGTTTTCGATACTGATGTGCATCAAGGTGATCCGGCAACACCAGCACCGATTGCACTCGACCACTGAGAAGCCGAAAACGCAATACCACAGCAAAAGGCAATACCACCGCATCTAGCCAATCGACTTGCTGAGCGCCTAGCGTTGAGGAATATCTGACATCACCGCGGAAAATACGCCAACGATTATCTGCAAAAGCAATATGACCCAGCGAGTGATAATGCAAAAAATAAACATCGCGATATATGTAAAAACCCGCGCTGAACAGCAATAACACCATCAACACCACCGCGACAAAGGGTGGCACAAGCAAGTATAAACCCATCACCGCGAGGCCATGCACCCCCACAAAATAACCATATAACAGCCGTGAGGGACGAAACTTAAGATCTAGGGGTTTTGGTGAACGCATTAATGTCATCGACGATCATCGCCAAATCAGGGTCTTCCGGAAGATTTCGACCCAGAAACCACATAAATAAATCCGTGTCCTCACTCTCAAGTAAATTAATAAAGCGTTGCTGATTATCAGCATCCAAATCTCTAAAGCGATGCTCCACGTACGGCACCATAACCAAATCCAACTCCAGCATGCCGCGACGGCAGGCCCAGCGAATTCGCTTGAACTCGTTTTCTGAAACCATTATTTTCCACTTCATCACGGTAGCCTGCATTAAGCGGCTACAAAAACGCGTATTATAGCGGCAATCGGCGGCAATCACACCGCAGCTAACTTTATACTTACACCTCGGCACCTAGCAGCAACACCTCTGAGACACTATGAATACATTTTGGGAATGTTTAACAGATCAATATCCTAAGAGCACCCTATCGGCAGGGCATTACTGGAAGGTTGCTAGTTCACCAAGCGCGGAGCTTAGTGACTGCAATATCAGCGCGCTTAGTCAATACGGCTTTCTTGCCATTGAGGGGCCTGACAGCAGTAAATTTCTACAAGGCCAAACCACCTGCGATTGGCGCAAAATAGACACCGAAAACGCCGCGCTGGGAAGCTATTGCAATATTAAAGGCCGCATGGTGATAAGTTTTATCGCGGGTATGCGCAGCAGTGACAACGTACTACTCAGGCTCCATGCCGATACCGCCGAGTCAGCCTGTGCCACACTGGCAAAGTACATTGTATTCTCAAAAGCGAAAATTCGTGACGCGACATCCGAATACGTAGCGATTGGCATCTCCGGCAAAAGCGCCAGAAGCCAGTTAATACAGCACATAGGCATGGCCCCCACTGCACTAATGAAGCAAGTCACCGACGGCCAAACCGTTTTAGTACAGCTAGACGATGAAGGTGAGCGATTTGAATGCTGGACACTGGCAGAGTCCGCTATTGAGCTATGGGCGAAGCTAAGCACCAACGCCACCGCGATAGACTCGACCCACTGGGAGGCCCAAAACATTGCAGCAGGTCTTGGTGAAATTTGCGCCGCCACCCAAGACACTTTCATTCCCCAAATGCTAAATTACCAACTTATTGGCGGCGTTAGCTTTAATAAAGGCTGTTATACCGGTCAGGAAGTGGTTGCCAGAATGCAATACCGCGGCAAGCTCAAGCGTCGTTTGTATCGCGCCACAATGGCTCAATCTGACGGTACATTTAGCCACGCCCCCGGTACAGATTTATATAGCGGTGATCAAACACAAAGTATTGGCAACCTGGTATCGGCGGTTGAAAACAAGGACAAGGTTGAATTATTAGCGGTACTAACGGAAGACTCAGTAGCAGCAAACAATATTCATTTTGCAGATGAATCCATCTGCTTAACAATATTAGACCTGCCTTACGCCCTTCCTTCTGCCGAATAAACACTGTGGCGCAGTATCTGCGCCACATACTTCGGCAAAACAAATGCGATTATTAAATACGCTTCAGCACCATTCGGGTACCGGCATTCATAAGCGGCACCAATAAACGATCGTAGCAGCTAGGCAATAATCGCTGAACCACATCCAGCAACTTAGCATCACCCCCGATAAGTACCCGCGTCTTGGATTTACGCATTCCACGTATAATAACCGCAGCGGCTTTTTCTGGCGTGGTGGCAGCAATGCTATTAAAAAGATCCGCCGTTTTCCCAATATCAGCCGCGTTACCCGTAATCGAATTTAGGTGCCTGCCATTATTGGCTATATTGGTTTTTATACCACCGGGATGCACCGTAACCACCTTTACCTTGGTGTCACGTAAATCTTGACGCAAGGATTCTGAATAACCTCTTACCGCAAATTTAGCGGCGTTATACGACGATTGCGACGGTACCGACATCAAACCAAATAAAGACGAAATATTGACCACGCAGGCTTCTGGGCGCTCCAGCAACTCAGGCAAGAAAGCCTCTACCCCGTTAATCACACCCCAGTAATTAATACCGAACACCCACTCCATTTGTTCACGCGGCTGCTCAGCGGCGTGGCAACTCAGCGCCACGCCTGCATTATTAATAATTCCATCTACCACTCCAAAGTGCGCCTTTACTGACTTTGCCCACGCTTTCATGGCCGCATTATCGCTAACATCTAATTTAGCCAAAAATAGCTCAGACTCATCGCCATACTCACGAAGAACTTGTAAGTTTGCCTCGACAATATCTGAAGCCGCAACCCGGGCCCCAGCAGCTCTTAAACCAATAACCAACGCTCTACCAATACCTGATCCGGCACCGGTCACGGCGATAACTTTATTATTAAAATTTTTCACCCTAAGCCTCTAAATTAACTTGCCGTCGCCACAGAAGACTCTAATTCTGCCACCGCATTAGACGCGTTCACAAACTCATACTCCGCCGCAGAAAAATGCCGTGTTGTTAATCGATACTGCCAAGAGAAACTCGGCCACAAGGTGGTGTTTTTACCGTCTTTGGTTAGGTACCAACTATTACAACCCGACGTCCACGTGGTGCCCTTAAAGCGCTCTTGTATATCGGCATTAAACTCGCGCTGAACCATCGGCTTTAAATCAAGATATTTATTCTGACTTTTTCGCAGCGTTTTTAAATATTTCAAAATATAATTAATTTGTGATTCGATATAGAAAATCACTGAGGTGTTACCCGGCCCTGTGTTTGGTCCCATGACGTACATCATGTTGGGATAACCTGACACCGCTATACCCTTATAAGCCTCACAACCTATCGCCCAATCCTTTGCAAGCAAGCGGCCACCCACTCCGCGAATAGGGATCGGCGCACCAGAAACAGGCACTTTAAAACCGGTAGCATAAACAATCGCATCCACCTCATGGCGCTGGCCATCACTGGTGCATATGGCCGTCTCATCAATCTTGTCAATACCCTCTACACAGACATTGACGTTACTCTTAGTCAAAGCAGGATAATATTCATCCGACAACAAAACCCGCTTACAGCCCATCGCATATTTAGGCGACAATTTATTCTGCAAAGCAGGATCACTCACCACTTTACGTAAATAACGCCGCGCGATGGTTTCGCCGAACCTTGTAAGAAAACTGTCCCACATAAAAGCAGGCACCACACTTTCAGCCATCAAATATTGCAGGCGACGCACAGTTGTTTGCACCATCGGCCAGCGCCTGTATAGGTCTTGGCGCTCAGGGCTAAGCGGTTTATCAAACTTGGGCATTACCCACGGTGGCGTGCGCTGGAAAACGCTAAGCTCCGCTACTTGAGATTGAATGGACGGAACAACTTGGATCGCACTCGCGCCAGTACCAATAACAGCAACACGCTTACCTGAAAGGTCATAACTTTCATCCCATTCCGCTGTATGCATTACTTTGCCAGCAAAATCATCAACACCCGTTATTTCAGGATATTGAGGGATATTTAAAGCACCAATTGCCATAACGACAGCACGCGCTTGACGCTGGCCGCCATCTGAAAATGTCAGTCGCCACAGACCTGTGACTTCACAAAAATCCATTGCCGTTAATGACGTATTGAATTCAATTTTGTCACGCAACTTATATTTTTCTGTGCAATGGCGCAGATAGCGATGAATCTCTTGCTGCGGGCCAAAAGTTCTACCCCAGTCAGGATTTGGCTCGAAGGAAAACGAATATAAATGTGAAGGCACATCACAGGCCGCACCCGGGTATACATTGTCTCGCCACACCCCACCTACATCGCTCGCACGCTCATAAATCACAAAGTCATTAAGCCCTTGCTGCTGCATGCGAATGGCCACGCCCAAGCCACCAAAACCAGCACCAATTATGGCAACTTCGTCGACACGCCTATTACTTTGAGAATTATTTTTATCGTTGGTCATTGTCTATATCACTCGTGTTTGTGCTCGCCAGAAGTCACCAACAACTCTTGCCGTCAGGCGCGGATCTTCAAGCATGGGTAAGTGGCCCACTCCGGGTAAAATCATCGCCTTAGCACCGGCGATTTGCTCACAAAATTGATCAGCGCACGTTACGTCCAAAACCTGATCCGAATCGCCCCACAACACCAACGTCGGCGCCGTAATTTTATTCAAGCTTTGATACGTATCTTTGAGGGAGTCCACCAAATGCGAAAAAATATAGTCATTAACGCATTTTCGATGGCTCATCGCGCCCGCCATAAAACAACTTAAAACCATGCCAAATGCACGTTGCCGCCTATGTAAGGCAATGGCAAAAACCTGCCATGTATCGCCCCGCTTGCCTGGCGCCAAATAATTCACACCCGCTGCCAAACCACTTTCTAATTGGCTAAGATGCCGACCTGGCACACCCGCCGCATTCATTAAACATAAGGTGTCGACTAATTGGGGGTGACGCGAGGCAAGCTGCGCCGCAATAGCGCCGCCCATAGAACTACCGGCAAAGTGTGCTTTTTCGACCCCCAACAGTTTCAGCCATGCCGCAATTCGATCTGCCTGAGGTGCCATTCGATAATCGGCGTCGACATGAAAGTCACTGTCGCCAAACCCCGCTAAGTCGGGCACCAATAGATAGTAGTCACTACGTAATTTTGCGGTTAAATAACTCCAATTTTCTTTGCTCGATCCAAAGCCATGAAGCAAGACAACAACTGGGCCAGCGCTATTCCCACCGGCCCAATAACAAATATTGTGATCATCTACCTGCGTTACTCTACGCTTCAATCCTGCCTGCAAACCCATTACCGGCTGTAGGCGCTTCCATAAGGTCGCTTTAGGCCGCCAGTTAGCAAGCGCTGCGCGATCAACATTGGCCAGCGGCGTAGCCAAATAGCGATCACGCATGACATCTAACTCGGCCAAAATGGCAGTATTCTTCTCTGCAATTCCGCTCACCGCGATCATGCCGTAGCACCTGTTACCGCATTGTCGTAGGCAGCCACTTCGCCAACAAGTGAATCTATATCAGCTAGGTAATGTGCGTTGTCATGATCCCAAGGATGAAAGCCCGGTTTAAAGTAATCCAGCCAATCAGGAATTATTCGGCGCAATGCCCCCGGCGAACCCCACAAAAAGTTAGTCACTTTAATCCAGCCCCGAATATTGAAGAGCTGACCTTCACGGCGCACTAAACCGATATGAAAAGGAATAACCATCATCCAAAAGATAAATGTCGCAGTAAGTAGTGCCAAACAACGATGCAAATACCCTGACAAACCACCACCCAACACCTGCTGATACACGTCGTAGGCAACAGCCTTGTGCTCCGTTTCTTCTAGTGCGTGCCACTTCCATATCGCAGCGTAACGTGGCTCAGCCCCTTCTAAACTGCGGGGTTCACTTAACACCATATTGGCTAGAATTGCTGTCAAATGCTCTAACGCAATTGTGGTGGCGAGCTGCATAGACTTTGGAGTGAATCGGGTAAGAAATTTCAATAAGCGAATCACAATCCGACCATAGCGGTCCGCAGGCAGACCCTTTGCCACCAAGGCATCGTTGTACTCTTCATGCTCTCTACCGTGCATCGCTTCTTGCCCAATAAATCCTCTCACCGATTCCCCTAATTCCGGATCGTGAATACGATCTCGGTAATGACGCACGCTATCAATAAAGAAGCGCTCACCGTCTGGAAAGAATATCGACAAGGCATTGAAGAAATGGGAGACATGGGCACCACCTGCGTGCCAATCGCCTATACGGTCTTTTGGCAGGTGGAATTCTAGATTACGGCGTACTGGCTGGATTATAGTTTTCACAAATCATCCTCTTATGAATCATCTTATTATGTAACACCATTTAATGTCACATTAATCATGACATCACCCAATGTCAAGTAGATTCGAATAAATCTGCTGTTGGTATATTTTGCACTTTAACGTTCAGCACGAGGCCAAATTTCTATGAAAGAAATCTGGCCTCGTGCTCTCGAAGAAAGGAATAACGCTCACGCGTCTTATCAGAAGGGGTTGAAATTAGCGTACTCAGCCAAAGCGGCTCGCTTACGTAATGCTTTTAAAGTTTCAAATGGATTATCAACAATCATCGCATTTACTAACCCAGAAGGCAGCGAACCCACCGGATTCAGATGTAATTGAAATACCACTTTAGTTTGCGTGTCGCTAAGAGGACTTAACTCAAAAAAGCCTTGAACTTCTTCTACCCTCACCGCATCGGTGTTTGGTGGCATCGCTTCTTTAGCTTTGACAGGTAACGCATCGACACCAACACCGGTGAGTTTTACGGTAGTAATACGACTGATCGGGTCTTGGGAAATTTCATTACGTAAAATCAATTCCCGATCAGCCGCCGGCCACGGGAAATCATTAATCAAATACTGATAGCGATCCAACAAACTTGCCTTATAAAGCAACTTTGGGCTTTTGCATTTAAACATCCAATGTACAAAACCCTCGGTGTCGTCTAGCACCGCCATCAATTGATTAAGCTCCGCATTTATAATGGTTTCACCACGAAATGCTCGATAGTCAGAGCCATCTACAATTCGTGTAAAAACCTGAATACCGCCCTCATCTTTCTCTAGCCTCCATTCAGCGGCTACTAATGAAAAACTAAGCAACATTAACGCGAGAACTTGCAAACACTGACCTTGTAGCTTCTTCATATTTCCCTCAGCCTTTAATCTCAGTCGCTTTTAAATTTCATCGCGCTACCGCTAGCGAAATACTCCCCCAGCGGCAGTAAGCATTAATGAAATGGCCAAATCACATACGATATGTAAACTGCATCGCAATCGAGCGTGGAGGTTCAATAAAGCCCGTATGGCTCGTAGCACCAAAGATAGTTTTTGACAGCGGTGTATCAGCTGCATATACCACAACCACTTTGTCGGTTAAGTTTTTACCCACCAACGCCAACTCCCACTGTTTATCAATTGGGCCAATACCAATACGGCCATTCACTTTAATAAAACCATCTTGCTCAACCCGTGGGTCAAGGTTAGATGAGGGATTGTAGTTATCGGTAAACACAAAATCTAAGCCCATACCGATGCCCATCGTAGGGCTAATCGGACGAATATAGCCTATAAGAAAGGTGCCCGACCAATCGGCAACATATTGGTTACTCTGTCCAGTGTAATCACAAAATAAGCCGTCATCCGAGGTAGCCGCTTGGTCTTGCTGACACTGCCCATTTTTAAAATCAGTGAACTCAAAGTCTAATATTGCTAAAGCACCGCCCAAACTTAAGTAATCCGTGATTTGCCAGCGACCATCCATCTCAATCCCCATCGTGACAGCCTCTTGAGCATTACCAACATTAAAGCCGAGCGTACCGTCGAAAAGGCTAATTTGAAGATCGTTATACTGGGTATAAAAAGCGGCAATATTGAATTCGGCTGCACCATCCAGAAGCCCTGTTTTCAGACCTAACTCAAGACTTGTCGCCTCTTCCTCTTCGTACTCAAAGGTTCCGACCAAAACCTGCTGGTTCGCAACCAATGCATTAGGGTTACGCGGAGTAGGGTCAGAACTTGGCGACATATTGGAGCGCGCGTCAAAGCCACCCGCTTTAACACCCTTGGTCGCCGTAAAGTAAGCCATCCCCTCGTCTGAATAGTCCCACTGTATATTTAATAGCGGCGAAAAGGATGTCTCTGTTCTCTTACCTTTAAGATCATGGCGCTCAGCAGAAAATGTGATCGCGGAAACCGTATCTACCTCACCTATCGGTAAAACATTGCCATCAAGGTCGGCAAACTCAAGCTTACGGCTACCGGTTTTTTGCTCAAGAGTTCCACGCCCACCTAAGGTCAAGCGAAGGTTGTCACCAAAATGAAAGGTCGTCTGTAAAAACGCAGAGAATATATTAGATGTACTTAAAAATTTACGCGGCGCCGTAATATTCGCCACTGCATTACCCGCATCACCAACGCCGAGAACTTCCTCTGGCGCACCACTTAGTTGAAGCGGATCAATGTCGCCGCGCCCGCCCGCTTCCAATAAATCGGCGGCATTAAGCAACTGCACAACCGTCGCCGAGTCTTGAATTAACTTATCGCGGAAATCGAGCTCGTTGCGCTGCATATACACACCGCCAATATACTCAACATCTTCACCACCCGGCGACACCCAACGAAATTCCTGACTGTACTGGGTGTAATCTTCGCCCAGCGCTAATTTAAATAATTCCGCAGCGGTAGCATCACAGTCGCAAAGGTCGCTATAACTATAGTGTAAATAACCCGTGATCGCGGTAAATTCATGCCCGCTATCGGTAACTCTTGTTAAATTAGTGGTTAAATTCAAGGTTTCGTTGTTACTGAAATCACCATTGGAAGTGCGCTTAAAATCTTGATAATTATTCAATACTGAGTCGTCGATATTGACGTCAACAACACCAGGAAATTGGGTGTTATTTAGAATCTCAGCCTCGGTCTTACCGGTGAATAAAAATACGTCTGATGTTGAAGGCTCATCATTAATAACTTCAGCCTGACGCCCCACACTATCGAAGGTACCTGTTTCAATCTTCGCTAAAAGCGTTGTCTTGTCATCAATTTCCCAAGCCGCTTTTAAACGGAAGGTCGCTTGGTCGTATTGGGGCTCATCGCGATCTAAAAAAAGGTTTTCTACAAAGCCACCGTATTCACGAAGACGGGCTGAGAACCGTAAACCTAGAGTGTCAGTCACTGGGCCAGACAACATGATATCGGCCACCTTTTCGTCGTACTTCGGCTCATATAAAGTAGAAAACAGGGCTTCGAAATAATCTGAGGGATTCGCCGTAATCAGATTTACCGCGCCAGCAATACTATTTTTACCGTGCAAAATATTTTGCGGGCCGCGCAACACCTCTACCCGTGCTAAATCTAGAAATGGCGCCCGCGCAAGCTGAGCACGCCCATAATAAATTCCGTCTACATACATACCCACGGATTGTTCAAAACCTTGGTTCATCCCCGTACCGATACCACGAATAAAAATATCGGTGCTGATACCACTTTCCGTTACGGTTAGATTAGGAACATAAGCTTGGAGGTCCTCCATACGGTTTATACCCGCCTCCATCATTTTTTCGCCACCGATTGCGCTAACCGAAACCGGAACATCTTGGAGACTTTGAGTTCGATGCTGGGCCGTGACCACCACCTCCTCTAAAACGGCGGCAAAAGCCCCTGCCGGTGCCAAACTCATGGCCAACAAACAAAATGAAACGGACGTATTGCGACTACCCATAATTCAAGACCTGCTATCAATTTTATTGTTATACTACACGCCACTATGTAACAGCGTTTGATGGGACATTAATTCGCGACCAAGCCTATGTCAAGAAAATGTTGACATCGACACCATTGGAATAATACCAACATAAAATTCAAGCTAGCCCAAGCACATTGTATTAAGCGAATGCTTTAGTAAGAATTGCCAAATAAAATCAAACCGTTACAAGACAGGTCTACTTAACTTCGAGGGTGCCAAGCACAGTGAAAAGCATGAAATTTCCCGAAGACACCATAAGCAGTATGGCCCAGCTACTACCGCAAACTGGGTTTACTGCCGATGTTCAAAACGCCGACCACCAGCGTGACTACTCCGTTGAAGAACTCGCTTTAGCAGCCAACACCACAGTTCGTAACATCCGCGCTTACCAAGACCGGGGCGTACTCCCCCCGCCAGCGCTACAGGGCCGAAAAGGCGTGTATAGTAACGTCCACTTATCTCGTCTTCGGCTTATCGCCAATTTACTCGATCGGGGCTACACCCTCTCTAGTATTCGCGAGCTAATCTCGGCGCTTGAGGAAGGCATTGGTCTGAGCGAAGTACTTGGCATAGAATCGGCACTTAACTCACCATGGACAAATGAGTCACCAACAAATATCGCCATGACCGAGCTAGTCAAAATGTTTGGCACCAAATTGACCCCCTCTGCGGTAAAAACTGCACACGATCTTGGCTTATTCTCTATTTCGGGCACCCACCTTCGGGTCTCGAGCATGAACACACTAAAAGTTGCCGAAGAACTTTGTGCTACCGGTATTCCTTTAGATGAGTTATTAGATATTTTGCGAATGATGCGAGGCAATGTGCAGCGTGTTGCAAATGAGTTTGTAAAATTAATATCTCACCACGTACTTGAGCCCTATGCAGAACAAAAGCTACCACCGCCAGAAGAGCTACCCAAAATTGCTGAATTAATCTGGCGATTACGGCCACTCGCTGAAAAAGTAGTCGATGCCGAACTGGGTCGTGCGATGGAAATCGCCGCCAGTGAATTCCTAGCAGACACCTTAGAATCCATCATGGATGATCTGCCAAAAGATACGACAAACAAAGATTAACCTAGCTCACTTCACAACTGCCAATCAATGGCGTAGTGATGGTGTGCTTGCAGATATGCATTTGTTTTTGAAAAATGTTGGCAGCCAAAAAAACCACGATAGGCCGATAATGGCGAAGGGTGCGGAGCCTCTAAAACTAAGTGCCGCTGCCGATCAATTGACGCACCTTTCTTTTGCGCATGGCTACCCCACAACAAAAACACCAAGGCCTCGCGACGTTGATCTAACTGTTGAATTATCGCGTCGGTGAATAACTCCCAACCCTTGCCCTGATGTGAGCCGGCAGCACCATCCTCTACCGTTAAGACATTATTCAATAGCAATACACCCTGCTCTGCCCACGGCAACAAGTAACCATGCGACGGTATTGCCATACCTAAATCGGTATAAAGTTCTTTATAAATATTGCATAACGATGGGGGGATCTTCATAGCTGGCTGCACAGAAAAGCTCAGGCCATGTGCTTGACCAGCGGCATGGTAAGGATCTTGACCTAATATAACGACTTTAACTTTATCAAAAGGCGTATTTTCTAAGGCCGAAAACCACTGTTTCTCTGGAGGATACACGTTGACGCCCGCAGCCTTGCGGCTTTGAATAAAGCCCAATAAATTTTGAAAATAGCGTTCTTGAAATTGCTCCGCAAGCGCACGCTGCCAAGTAGGCTCAATAATTATTGCCATATTATTGCTCTGCCACCAATATCCCGCCATTCAATCAAAATAATATTGGCGGCCAGCATAGCAAAAAATTAATAGACATACTCGCTAGTAGGCACGACGTCAATTTCATCAAAATCGATAAAATTCACGCAGCTATCGATCATACGCTTCATATTATCTTGCTGCTTTTTGCTATCGCCCGCCGCATTGTAAAATACTGCAGAGTCCGTCATCGCCAGTGCCGGAAAACACTCCTCAACAATGGCGTGATAACAGCTAACATCTTCGCCAGCCACCTCAGAAACAATATTTTGAACATAACGAAATGTTGATTGGGTTTCTAAAGCAATTGTGGTGTGGGTATTTTGCCAATACGCCAACCACGCATCGTATTCCATACGCTGCGGGCAGCGCAGCAGCGCTACCTGACTAAAACCGAACGTGCGCACACCACACTCTGAAGAATGCAGAGTATTTGGCAAGCGTTCAATTTCTTCGACATGATAGCGACTAAACTGCACACAGAAGTTGCGAACAATATTATCTAATAATGCTGCGGCCACCTCATTCGTGCACCAAACACTGCACATAGCGTCGAAGGCCGCTGCGCTATTTTCCATTCGCAATGCCGACGCGGCATCAACATCATGATCTGGAATATTTAATTGCCTCCGGACTATGCCAGCGATGTCGCCAAGGCGTGGAATTAACTCCTGATGAAGTGCACGCATAAAATGCTCATCACTAGAGTCAGACCACATTAAATAAATAATTTTTCGCATTGCACAGCCGCCCCTAGCGAGTTAAATGCCAATCGGTGGCGTCGCAGTCGAGGCATTATCAATTAACATCTCAGCAGCATTTACAAAGCGCGACTCATCCGACGCAAGGTAAAGCACTAATGCCGCGATATCCTCAGGTTCACACATGGGGTTTGCTTCGGTAGACAAGGACTCAATCTCTTCGCGGGTCGCGCTTTCTTGGCCAGTAGCCACTTTAAAGACCATTGGCGTCTTTACACCGTCTGGATGGATCGAATTACAGCGAATACCGTTACGCTTTTCGCGACAATACAAGGCTACTGATTTCGTCAAGGCCATCACCGCGCCCTTACTCGCACTATAAGCTGCAACAAATGACATACCGTGCATCGCCGCAACTGATGACATATTGATAATAGAACCGCCATTGCCAGAAGCTTCCATCGCCGGAATGGCAGTTTTACAACCTAAAAACACACCCTCGCTATTTACTGCATTAACGCGACGATAATCTTCCAAGCTGCAATCAACGACATTGCCAAGGGTCATCATACCTGCGTTATTCACTAAAACATCGAGCCGCCCAAAACGCTCTACTGCAGTATTCACCACCCGTTGCCAATCTTCTTCGCTAGTCACGTTATGCTTCAGAAAAATAGCGCGTTCACCAATTTGATTGGCAACCGCCTTACCATCTTTTTCATTTAAATCAGTAAGTACCACTGAGGCACCCTGAGCCGCCAGCAAAATAGCATCGGCCTTACCCATACCGCTAGCGGCACCCGTTACAATACAAACCTTACCTTCAACACGGCCCATAATTACCTCTTAATTGTTATTGGATTCTGGATGATAGCCGCAACATAGCCGCTCAAATGCCGACTAGTTACAGGTTGTTAACTACAAGTAAATCACGCATTTGTGTAAAAAAAAAGCGCAGACTAATTACCCTTTGGTAAGATTAGCTAGACGCCCACTTGGAGCCACTATGAATATCCCGTCTATAAGCTATAAAGTCGCCATTTGTTCGCTAGTATTATTAATACTTGGCGCCGCAGGGGTTCGATTCCATTGGTTCCACTTTCAAATTGGGCTCCTTATGTTCAGCCTTGCCGGCATGCTGAGTTTTAGTAGCATTTTTGCCGCCGCCCTGCTCACCAGACGCACGGCCAGTGCGGCAGGCCGGCGCCAACTCAGTTTGGCGTCCATAATCGCGCTGCCGGCTATTATTTTTTTTAGCCTCAGCCTTTTTAGCGGCGCAGGTACCCCCCTGATTCATGACATCACTACCAGCACACAAAACCCTCCGCAATTTATCATGGCCTTAGAGCAGCGGGAGCCCAGCGACAATAGCCTCGAAGACTCACCTGAAAATCACGCACTGCAGCAACAAGCCTATCCAAACATTCACAGCATTCCGTCTGTTTACACGCAGGAAAAGGCGCAAGCCAAGGCGATAAGAATAGCCGAGCAACTCGGGTGGACTATTTATTACCAAGAACAAGGTCATATCGAAGCGTCAGTCAAAAGCTTTTGGTTTGGCTTTACCGACGACATAGTGATTCGCATTACTCAAACCCCAAGTGGGTCAATTATCGACCTCCGCTCTGCATCACGGGTTGGCAAAGGAGATTTAGGCGAAAATGCCAAGCGAGTCAAACTCTTTATCGAAGAATATCTACACTAATATCGACCGCTAGGGTGATTTCACTGTGTTTAATCACCTTTGCATTTTCTATCAAAATACACACTTACCCCACGACAGTAAAAGCTTTACCATGTACCGTAACGTTCCAAAACAGCATTATGAAACGTGGTCAGAAACAAACTTGGCAGCTCATGCCAATCGCTACTGAACACCTGTATCCGCTAGCAGTAGAACTCAAATAACAACGATCTCGGGTGGATTATCATTCTGAATAAAAATGTGCCACAGCCAAAATCAAGCCTGATAGCCAACAAAGGCAAATACCTTGGGCTGCAACGCAAACTCAGCGGTGTGCTTTTTTTAGCAATCGCATTAGTTATGGGCGCACGCGGCTACTACACCTACACCCAAATAAGCTCGCATAACCACGAAGCTGTCGATAAATATCTTTTGCACCTAGAACAGACCTTTCACTCGTTTATTAATCATTCAAACAATGAATTATTTCGATTAGCTAATAGTCCCACAATTTTAAATGACTTAGATTCTAATCAAATCTCGCCCAAAAGCCTGTCGCCGGCACTACCCAATATTGATTCAGTGGCGTATTTTTCCCGCGATGGCCATCAGCTAGCTCTCGCCGGCAAAACTAATTCGGCCTCAACCCTTCCCCCCCCGCTGGAAGGCATTAGCAATTCGGCACCGATTGCAGTATTAAATTGTGATAGCACCTGCTACCAACGGGCGTATATACCTGTACAAAATAGTCATCAGCAGACTTACATTGTTAATCTCAATCGCTCAGCAGAATATTTAATCGAGGGATTTTCAGAAATTGCCGGCGTGGACATAGCGATAATATCGTTAGCAAGCCCTGAGACCGCACCGCTTATCCTGCTCTCGAGCGACAGCGATAAAATCCAACACTTAGCTGTGAATATTGATTCTAGCGCCAACATAAGAAAAAGTTTTTTTGACAAAAGTAAGGCCTATAGCACGCGCATATTTCCATTGAATTCGAACGTCGAAAACCATCATTACGTAGCCATTGTTATAGATCACGCCATGATCTACGAACAAGATTTTCAATCAGTAAAAGACATATTCCTCACTTGGCTTATTACTCTTTCGATTATAATGGGCCTAATCACCCTCATACTAAAACCATCGCTCAACCGGCTATCTGAATTAACGAAGGTTCTCCCCTTGCTCCCGCATGGACAATTTGATGATGCAAGGCAGTCACTCAAAAAACTAGATTCCAACCCTCGCTGGAATGACGAAATCGACGTACTTGTCACCACTCTTGGCAAGATGATTGATTCACTCGACAGCATGGATCAAATTGTAAATGACCATAAAAACGAACTAGCCCAAAAAATTGAGGCGCTTACCGAGGCCAAGGTTTTTAACGAAACCTTGCTCGACAGCTCTCCGCTGGCGATTCTTATTCACGACATCGACGGTAAGATTAGTAATATAAATAAGCTAGGACGCCAATTAACCGGATTAACCGAACAATCTCCGCCGTCGGCAAATATCAATACTTGGATTAAAGATGGGCGCCAAAATATAAGCCTGAGCACCTCACTGAGACCACTGCTAAACCGTGAAGGGAATAAAACCCAGGGCGAAACCACTTTTTACACCGCAGACGGGCGCAAGCTAGATTTTCTGTGGACTCACAGCAGCTTGCTGGTCGGTGGCGAACTTAAGATACTTTCTTTAGGTATTGATGTCACCGAGCGCCGCGAAGCCACGGAGAGTTTACGCTGGCTAGGACAACATGACCGTGTAACAGGTTTATTAAACCGCAGTAGCTTTACCGAGGACGCAAATAATTACATCAGTAAAAATCAAACCCGTTCATTGATCGAATTACTGATGCTAGATATTGACGATTTCGCTACCTTTAATGATCGGCGCGGCTTTGACACTGGCGATAAACTACTCAATGATTTTGCGGCCCATTTATACAAATCCTTACCGCCAGATACGCTCATCTCTCGCACTGGCTCTGGCGAGTTTTGCGCATTAATTCACCATGACAAGACATCCCAATCGAGCACCAAAGATCTTTGTCTCGACCACTTAACACGATTTGCCTTCCGGCTTGGCGACGACGAAGAGGAAGTCTGTCTATCTGGCGTTGTTGACTCTTACCACGAAGGTTTAAGCGGAATCGACGAACTCATATCGAACACCACCTCTACCATGCTGCGAGTAAAGAATAAGCTGCGGGGGCATTTATTTTACGCAAGCGATGACGATGCCGAGAGCAGCCGCTCATCTCGCCACCAAAAATATCAAATGAAAGAGCAACTGCTATCTGCGCTTAATGAAAACCGCTTGGTATTGTTCTATCAACCCATACTTAATCTCAGCAGCAACCGCATTAGCCACTGCGAATGCTTGGTGAGAATGCTCGACGATGAGGGGCAGTTTATCGCCCCGGCAAAATTTCTTGGAATTGCATCTGAATCCGGCTTGCTACCCAAACTCGATTACTCTGTGATCGAAAAAGCAATGCGCCAGCAAAGCCTCTGGGAAGAATCTGGAATCACCACGAGTTTAAGTATAAACGTAACCGCTCCCACCCTAGAGCAGGCGGATTTCAAACAACGTATTGAAGAATTAATCCATTTAACCGGCGCGAATCCGCATCGATTAATTTTTGAAATTGTTGAAACCGACGCGATTTCAAATCTGGGCGTCACCCATGATTTACTCCACCACTTTAAAGCCATCGGCGCCAAAATCGCCTTTGACGACTTCGGTATAGGCTTCACATCCTTTGAATACGTACGTGAACTTCCGGTTGATTATATTAAAATAGACCAGTCATTTATTCGCTTTATTCACGAGCGCGAACAAGACCGCGTACTAGTGAAATCGATGGTTGAAATGAGCCATAGCCTAGGCAAGAAAGTCATTGTGGAAGGTGTAGAAAATCGCGCGGCCTTAGATATAGTACGAGACATCGGCGTTGAATATGTTCAGGGTTACTATATCTGTCGGCCGATGCCGATAAGTGCACTTGATCTGTCGCTGCATCTTCGCAAATAACAGCGTCGTTATTTCGGGGGCTAAAGGCCCCCGCTTATAGCCTTATTGTGATCCGCTGCTACGCACTCGAGATACTGCATTCTTCCAACCGGTATAGCGCCGCGCCCTATCGACTTCGTTCATAGCTGGATCAAAACCACTTTCACAGCGCCACAACCCTGCTATTTCTTCTAAAGAGCTATAGATTCCTAACTGAAGACCAGTCAGATAAGCGGCCCCCAATGCTGTTGTTTCCGTCACCTGCGGGCGCTCGCACCGACAATCCAACATGTCTGCCAAACGCTGCACAACCCAGTTATTAGCCACCATACCACCATCCACCCGCAAAGTTTCAAAGTCAGCGCCGTCACCACGCATTGCCTCAAGTAAATCCCGAGTTTGATAACACACAGACTCCAAGGTCGCCCGCGCGATATGTGCAATGCCCGTGTCGCGGGTTAAACCAAAGATCGCGCCCCGTGCATCAGGATCCCAGTACGGCGCGCCCAAGCCTGTAAATGCAGGCACCATATAAACACCGTTGGAACTTTCTACGCTTTCTGCCAAGGGTTGAGTTTCTGAGGCTGAACCAATTAAATGCAGACCGTCACGCAGCCATTGCACGGCGGCCCCCGCTACAAATATGCTGCCCTCAAGCGCATAGCAAACTTCGCCGCGAATTCGATACGCAACCGTGGTTAATAAACGATTCTCCGAACGCAGCGCCGTCGACCCGGTATTAAGCACCACAAAACAACCCGTACCATAGGTACTCTTTACCATACCGGGTTCGAAACATGCCTGCCCAACCGTCGCGGCTTGCTGATCGCCAATTAGTGCACAGACCGGAATCTCAGTCCCAAACCATTGTTTGTCGCAGCAACCGTAATCATCGCAACTATCTTTAACTTCCGGCAGCATTGATTCAGGTATATTAAACAGCGCTAGTAGGTCTGGATCCCACTGTTGGGTATGGATATTAAATAACAGAGTTCGCGACGCATTTGTCGCGTCGGTGGCATGTTGCAAGCCGCCAGTTAAACGCCAAAGTAAAAAGCTATCTACCGTACCAAAAGCAAGTTCGCCGGCTTCTGCACGTGCTCTTGCGCCAGCAACATTATCGAGTATCCAGCCAACTTTACTGCCAGAAAAATACGGATCGAGCAGCAAGCCACTGCGTCGAGAGACAATATCTTCAACTCCCTGCGCCTTTAGCTCAGCACAGCGTGCCGCGGTGCGCCGATCCTGCCAAACAATCGCAGGATAAACGGCTTCGCCGGTTTTGCGATCCCACACAATAGTGGTTTCACGCTGATTTGTAATACCAATTCCGGCGATATCGCTTGATGATACCCCCGCATTCTCTATTGCCTTTCGACAGCTGCTTAAAGTTGTTTCCCAAATTTCTTCTGGATCATGCTCAACCCATGCATCCTGCGGATAATGCTGTGCGAATTCCTGCTGACCAACACCACAAATTTCGCCGCCGGCATTAAAAACAATTGCACGCGAACTGGTAGTACCTTGGTCAACCGCCAGAATAAAAGTATCCATTGGGAAATCGTCTCCTTTAACTCGTTACCACGCTATGATGGCAGAGACTAAAGAAGACGACCAGAATTTAGCTAGCTTTATAACGATATGTATCAGTATTTACGCCAGTATGCCGCCATCGACCCGAATATGTTCACCAGTGATATGGCAACCATCTTCAGAAGCCAGCATCGCAATCACACCAGCAACCACCTCAGGCCCCTTCGCGCCGGTCAAGGAAGTAATTCTGCTCAATAAATCGAAATCTGCATCCGCCGGAAATGTAACCCCCTGAGCCATATTGGTATTAATATCGCCTGGGCAAACGCAATTTGCCCGTACTCCCCGTTTTGCATATTCAACGGCAATACTGCGAGTCATCGCCAACACGCCGCCCTTGCTTGCCGCATAAGCAACTCCCCAAGGTAAACCCTGTAATGACGCAGTAGATGCCGCATTCACAATATTACCCTTGGTCTTTAGCAACTCAGGCAACACCGCCTTACACAGCATAAAAGTGCCAGTAAGATTAATGGCGAGGATTTGATCCCATATATTTTGATCAAGCTCATGGCAGTTTGAGAATCGCAAAATACCCGCCATATTGACCACGGCATCCACTCCGCCAAACTCAGCCACACAGGCTTCAACACAGCGCTCCGCTGCACCGAGCTCGCTGATATCAAATCGATAAGCGACTGCCACGCCACCCACTGTCGTTATTTCATCGACAAGGGTATTAATGTCAGCTTCGTTGATATCAGTACACCAGACCTTGCCACCCTCAGCGGCCAAGCGGAGCGCGCTGGCACGACCAATACCAGAACCCGCACCAGTAAGCAGCACTACTTTATTTTCAAATCGCTTCATATTTTTTCCTTTTATTATTTTCTGGCAAGCAGTTACAACGATAATCTAACATCGCAGATATTGGCCAAGTGAGTCTATCCCCCCAACGGATGACATCAGTTAAATGGCAGAGAACTAACTAACGTGACTACGCGATGACCGCTTTTGATAGTCCGTATGACGTGTTTCGTCCTTGTCTTTAAAACCGCGTCGGCTAAGCTGAAGTCACCATAATCGCCACCCCATACACCCTCATATGGGGCTATATGCGAACACTAATTTTTGTGTCAAAGCCAAACCTTTTAAGGAGACCGACGTGAGCGATCTCGATCAATTTCGACAAACTGTCCACGCGTGGTTAGAAGAGAACTGTCCACCGTCACAACGACGCCCTATCACCCGTGATGAACAAGTGTGGGCTGGAAAAAATAAAGTATTTCCCAGCAACGACGCCAAACTTTGGTTTGAGCGCATGCGTGACAAAGGTTGGACCGTGCCGGAATGGCCCATCGAATTAGGTGGTGGTGGCCTAGATGAACGTCAAGCCAAAATTCTAAAAGAAGAAATGAAACGCTTAGGCTGCAGAACTCCGCTGTTCGATTTGGGCATATGGATGCTCGGGCCAGCAGTGCTTGAATACGGAACCGAGGCGCAGCGTCGACAACATATCCCTAATATTGCACGCGGCGAAGTGCGCTGGTGTCAAGGCTACTCAGAACCTGGCGCAGGCTCCGACCTTGCCAGTCTACAAACCCGAGCAGAAGACAAAGGCGACCATTTTTTAGTCAACGGCGCGAAAATTTGGACGACCAATGCCGACAAAGCTGATTGGATATTTTGTTTAGTTCGCACCGATCCCAGCGCCAAGAAGCAGGAAGGTATTAGTTTTCTGTTAATAGACATGGATGACCCCGGCGTATCTACCACACCCATTGAGCTGATCAGCGGTGAGTCAGAGTTTTGCCAGACCTTTTTCGACAATGTAAAAGTGCCCAAGGGCAATCTTATCGGCGAGCTTAATAAGGGCTGGTCGGTTGCCAAATCGCTATTAAAGCATGAGCGCAAACTGATGGCCGAAATTGGTGGCGACACCCCTGGGCCAAGTTTTGGCCCGGTGCAGGCGGCACTTGAGTACGTGGGATTGGATAGCAGCGGAAAATTAAAAGACCGCGGCCTGCGCGAGCAGCTAGTCAACCACGAAATGGCATTCCGCGCGATTGGCCTCACGCATTTCCGCAGCTTTGAAGAACGCATGAACGGTGTTGCTGACAACAATGTACCGCTCATTATGAAATATGTTGGCACCGAAGAAAGTAAACGCAAAGAAGAAGTATTAATGGCGATACTAGGCCACCGTGCACTAGGCTGGAATGACGCTGAATTTAACGACGATGAACTGCTGACAAACCGCGGCTGGCTGTTTTCAAAAGCCTTATCCATCGCCGGCGGCACATCAGAAGTACAGCTTAATATTATCGCCAAGCGGGTATTGGGTCTTCCCGAATAAGACCCCACACAATATATAGACCGTGAATAAACCGGAGAACGGACATGACACTGGTATTAAACGAAGAGCAGCGTTTGCTCAAAGATACCGCCAAAGATTTTTTAACACGCGTAATGCCGGTAACCGCATTACGAAAATTGCGCGATCAAAAAGATGAGCTTGGCTTTAATCCAAATCACTGGCAGCAAATGGTTGAACTTGGCTGGGCCAGCATGGTGTTACCTGAAGCCTACGATGGCTTAGACTTTGGCTATATGGGCCTTGGTGCGGTCATTGAAGAATCCGGCCGCACCCTCGCCGCCTCGCCCTTATTCTCAACCGTGGTACTTGGATCAACCATTATTATTGAAGGTGGTAGCGAAGAACAAAAATCTACTTTCCTACCGCAAATTGCTGCGGGCGCTCTGAGCCTAGCTCTAGCATTAGAAGAAAAACCTCACCATCAGCCATCTGACTTTGCGGCCACCGCAGTTGCAGACGGCGATGACTATATTATTAATGGTGAAAAATTATTTGTACTAGATGGCCACAGTGCCGACTATCTAATTATTGCTACTCGCCTGCAAGCTGGCACGGGCTTGTTCATCGTCGATGCCAATACTGATGGCATCGAACGCCGTCGCCACCACCTCATCGACAGTCGCAATGCGGCCACGGTGCGCTTTAATCAAGTGCGTGTTAAAGCATCTACCCTCATTGGCAATGCCGAACAGGGACAAGATATTCTCAACACCGGACTGGACTACGGACGCATTTGTCTCGCCGCTGAAATGCTCGGCGCTGCCAGCGAATGTTTCGAGCGCACCGTTGCGTACTTAAAAGAGCGAGATCAATTTGGCGTTAAAATTGGCAGTTTTCAGGCATTGCAGCATCGCGCCGCCAAAATGTTTATCGAGCTAGAATTATCTAAGTCTGTGGTCTTAGATGCGCTATCTGCAATAGACGAAAAGCGCGCAGACTTACCGCAATTAGCAAGCCTCGCCAAAGCCAGATTAAACGACGTATTTGAATTAATCACCAACGAAGCCGTGCAAATGCATGGTGGTATTGGCGTCACCGATGAATTAGATATTGGCTTTTTTCTAAAACGCTCTCGGGTTGCTACGCAAATTCTCGGCAGCAGCCATTTTCATCGTGACCGCTACGCTAGCTTGTGCGGTTATTAAGGCACTTCTGAATAATCAAAACAAAAAAGCCCCGCAAATTCTTGCGGGGCTTTTTTAATTTTCGAACCTGTTCACACAAATTTACAAACGCAGTATAAAATCTTTGCCGTTTGCTGGGCGCCCCATAAACTGGGTCAAACTATTAAATAAGGGCGTACCTACTGCAGGCGACAACATCAGCTGTCCGTTCATTTGCCCATTAACCGAAATTCTCACTGTGCCACGCACTTTGGCAGAATTGTTTTCGTCAATTGCCAATACGATTCGTTTATTTTCACAGCTCAAACTTGCAGTGACCGGGGCAATGCTATCGACCCCCTCAATATCACCAGACAAGGCATTTAGGGTCATCGTGCCATCAATAGAAATACAGCCCACTGCATTGATTTTTGCTTCTTGCAAAGCCAGCGAAATACCGCCATCAAATCCCATGCTAGGGAAATTCATGGCATTTAATAATCTTGCAAGTTGACCTTCTACATTCACATTGCGAAGTTGCAAGGTCTGCTCGCTGCCGATGCCAACATCACCCTCGCCTTGCACCGGCTCACTCACGGCGATAGCCAATGGCACACCGCTAATAAGACCGAATGGATTTAAGGTCCAGCGAATTCCACTAAGGGTAATTCCTTGATACTGAACCACATCTAATTCACCGCGCCAAATTCGCCCACTGATATTACCTACCGCCATCGCCGGTTGCTGCTTAATAATAATGTCACGCACAATCCAAGCTGGGGTAGCGACTACTAAACAAATCAGAAAAAATACTATTCCTAAAATAATCCATACACTGCGTTTCATTCGGCAACACCTAAAGATGCTCTAAGCGACACGGTGCCTGGGCTGTCTAATAAAGTAATATTTGCTGAATATAAGGTCATACCTGCCACTGATAATGTCTCGATAAATTGCACGGCACTGCTGTAATCGGTCTTGGCCACCCACACGCTATATCGCCCCGACGATTGGGGTTCTATACGATTAATATTTACCGACAAAGCAGCAGCTGCGCCGGTTATTTGCTGCTGAGGTGAGCCAGATAGCGCCGCCGATTGCGGAACTGAACCCCTCATAGATTGAATTTGCGACGCGGCCTGCTGCATCCATGCGTAGGCGTTGCGGCGTTGCTCAAGTTTGTTCTCCGCAACAGAATTAGCTTTTAGCAAAGGCTGCCAAATCAGCATCCAAATAATAAGTGGAATCGCTAAAACGCCGCCAATAATGAGAATCTGACGCTCACGCTCATTACGGCCCTCAAGAAGCCGGTTAATTAATTTCATTGTGCCGCCCCCCGAATACTTATCTGACCGGCAATACCGCTGCCTTCTTGACCAAAAGCGCCTCGATCCACATCCAAACCCTGCGCCTTTAAGGCTGCTAACCACTGATCGATTTGCGCATAAGACGTCGCCTTCACCAATAGTTTCATTACCGGGGGATCATTTTCATAATTAAGTTGGCTAAGGCTAATATCGTTACGGCCACGAGTTGCTGCCGCGACTTTATCTAACCACGGCATCATAGCGCCGCTCGTACCTACACTTTCTAATGCATTCAACTGGCTGCGCATCTGGCTGCGGGCATTCACCACCCTAGCCCCAGGAAAAGCCTGCTGATAAATATCAACCATACCCTTGTCGAGAAGTTCAGTTTCGCGGCTCATGGTGCGAGTTTGTACCGCCAAACCGAACCAATGCACAAGTAACAAACTAGCCAGCAATATTAGCGGCCAGCGCAGACGAGAAAATGCTTCACCACTCTCATCCTTCAATAAATAATCACCGCTCAGTAAAGACAGCGACCAAGGCGTAAAGTTACGCGCTAGGGCCTGTAAGCGGGTTTTACAGCGAATAGCATTTGCAGGAGCTTGCTCGATGAGCTCCTCCTGACAATCACCGCCAAAATACCACTGAATATCTTGATCTGCCTGTTCACCCGCCGTCGCCAATTGCTGCCAAACCGAAAAATTTGCGGTGTTCATACCGGCTATCTTGGCGTGAAAATTCGCCGCTACCTGATGCTCTGCTACCACTACCGCATTTTCTGGCAATACGGCATAGTCAGGTAATAAGGCTTTAATGCGCAGTCCACTACTGCGCAGCACATCCAAACAATACGCTGCCAAATCTCGGCTAAGAATAAGCACATCTGCGGCTTGATTGGCTTTGATGGTGCCCGTGGCAATATGAACGCTGTCTAAGTCGCTACAAAGTTTATCTTCGAGCTGGAAAGGCAATGCCGACAAACCCACGCGACCGCCCTTGGGCAGCACCACGCGATGGGCACTAACCACTTCGCCAGAGATCAACACATAGCAAGGTACACCTTCAGCTCTGTCAGCCAACTTTGGTAGTTCACTCGCATTGGCCAACACGCCCTCAGCAATGACGCTGGCGCGCTCTTTGTCCCAGTGCAACCAAGCGACCGGCGTATCGGGTGTCAAAGGTAAATCTATTAGCAACAACGCAGTCAAAAAACTTCTCCATACTCGCGGGCATACACAATTGCTTTACCGTTTTTCACAACCAAGCGGCTGAACAAACGCATTTGACGCTGTTCGTAAAACACGTCTGCCAAGCCTCTAAAATAATGTGACTTCACCCCAACGCCCTGTAAAAGATTGGTTGGCAGGGTATCTTCAGATGCCAAGTTTAAGGCCGTTACAAAACTTGGCACATCAGCCCAACCAGTTTCTGGACGACTCTCTAAAACTGCAGCGGCCTGCTCTATCGAGATTATATTGCCAACCGTCGCAGCGAGTAATGCCGGTTTATCTAACGCCAACGTGTTCACATTTATGGCTGTGTTTACTTCTGGTAAGGCACACACATAAGGTGCAATACGCTTTTGTTCATCTTCTTCAAACTCTGCGTACAAACCCATTTCACTGATGGAATCTAGTAAACCGTTCGGCGGCAAATACGGATAATCCAGCGCGGTGTAAGTTAAATCTTCTGCACCGTAAATGCCCTCAGGCGAAAAATCTTCATCGATCCAATCCTGAGTGCGGCCAATAATAAATTCGGCCCGCTGTGGAGAAATCTCCAAATTTTCTAGCAGTGCCGTAAACACTTGCTCCGCCGCAGTCACATCGTCAGCTGCCCCCGTTGCAGGCTCCGCCCGATACAGCGAATTCAAATTAAAACATGCCTGCTCGTCAGTGATGAGTCCCGCAATTGAACCGCCGTCAATGGGAAACACAATATCTTTTCTAGCCCAATCCTGATTTAAGGCGCTAACGGGATCGCCCGCTGTATCCTCAAGAGCAAATACCGCTATACGCTCACCGCCGAGGGCATACCAATAGCCCTGATCCATCAGCCGTTGATTTAACAGCCGTTGACTGCTGTAACGCACGCCGTCGGTTAAACCCACCGCCAATACCACCATAATAGCGACTATGAGCAATACCATCATTAAGGCGGCGCCGCGCTGTGTATACTGCCCCTTCATTGCAATAACTCTGGCAGCAGCACATTTAACTGAATATCTGGCCATACGCCGGTCGAGACCGTCATCCGCAATGAGCGCGGTTGCGTCGCATTGACCTGCGTACTGGGTGGCCAAAACACAGACCAGCGATTACCGTCATATAGCTCCACAACAAACTCGCTGACGTCGTTTAATACTACCTGCCGCTGCCACGTGGTATTCCCCGCCGGATCCGCGACCGCTGCGCTATAGCGAATGAGCTCTTTTTCTTCGCGTACATACCGCACTCGCTCAAGTGTGCTTCCCAAGCTGCGGCCTGGTAATACCCGTCTACCGCCGTGTACAAATTCCAATTCGCTATCTTCGCCCACTTGCTCCGCAACAATATTTGCCGGCATGGGATCGCCTTGCTCATCACGAGGAATGCGGGGGGTGACTTGCTCCACATCGCGTCTAAATACGGTTAAGGCCAAAGCGACCCGCTCTAGTGCCTGCTGCCGCTTTTCTATCGCCGCTTGGTTTTCCAGCGAGGTATTTAACAACAGCGCGCCAACGGTTCCCAATAAAGCCATAATACCGACGGCAATCAGTAATTCGACTAGTGTAAAACCTCGATGATGCCCGCCCTGCATTAGTTTCCTCATTTCCCAAGAAACGCCGAACGAGTGGCAAGCGAGTCGTTACTTGAGCTCAAAAACACCTGTATGTCGACCCGACGAATATCAGGATGCGGAGTTTGTTCAACCGTGCGCTGCCAACGATAATCAAAGCCCGCCAAACTCACTTTGCCACTATTATCATTTCCATAACCGTCACGCAGAATTTCAACCAAAACGTTGTGAGCGACTACGTCGGCAAACTGGCGCTGCTCAATCGCACCGACATTACTTGCGCTTCCCGTCAAACTTTTGCTTAGCGCCACCGCCGCCGTAGCGAAAATAACTAAGGCCACCATGATTTCTAACAAGGTAAAGCCCTTGCTGCGACAGGCCTGGGTTTGACCGCAACGTGTACGGATAGACAACATAGTCATTGCCGTTCGACTGTTAATTGTTCGTCAAGCACCAAAGACTCCGCCCCATCAGACGACAAACGCCATTCAAAGGGAGAAATCTGCCCGTCACCAAGGAACATCAGTTGCGGTGTTGTTTCTTGATCTTCACCACCTTCGTCCCTAGCATCACTGTCTTCAGACGCGCTTTTAATTGGTTCGCCGCCCACGGTAATCAACGACCTAACGCGCTCATCCAAAACAACTTCTTTGGCTAATACTCCTTGCTGAATCACCTGCCAACCCTGCGCGGTAAGTACATAAAAACGTCCGCGCTGCTGCTCCCACGCTAGACCAAGGCTACGTCCGCTAAATACTGCCTCAGCCCGTGCACTGCGAAGATTCCCGATTAATTTATAACGCTGCTCCTGCAACAAAGCACCACCATCTTTCGATGGCAGTGTTAGCGCAGCAGCGCCACTGAGCAGGCCGATAATAAAAATAACGACCATCAACTCAAGTAACGAAAACCCCCGACTATTCCTGCCAGTTAACGATGTCGCTGGCAAGCTCTTCACCACCTTCTTCCCCGTCTGCACCGGTTGAATACAAGTCAAAAGCGCCATGCTCACCTGGCTGAATAAACACGTAAGGATTACCCCACGGGTCTTCCGGCAAACGCTTTATATAGCCATTGGTGCGATAGCTTTTTGGCGTTGGCCCAGTTTCAGGACGTTTTGCCAGTGCCTGCAATCCTTGATCTGTTGTTGGATATACATGGTTGTCTAGTTTGTACATGTCTAAGGCTTGTTCTAAAACGGATATGTCTGCACGCGCCTTTTCAACCATGGCTCGGTCTTGGTTTTGCAATACATTTGGTGCAACTACCGCTACCAGTAAACCCATGATGACAATCACCACCATGATTTCTAGCAAGCTAAAACCGCTCTGCTTTTTAGCGCGGTTAATGGGAGCACCGGCACGCTGATGCGATTTATCATTTAATCTATTAAGTAACATACTGACAAAACCTCCTAAAACTGTGTGAGATTATTCAACTGCAGTATCGGCAGCATGATCGCCAATACAATAGACAACACAACACCCCCCAGTACCACAATCAACAAGGGCTCAAACAAACTAACAAACATTTGTACTCGCGCTTGTAACTCGCGCTCTAAATTACTCGCCGCACGCTGGGTCATCGCTTCCATTTCACCACTGGCTTCGCCGCTGGCGATCATGTAAATCGCCAAGGGCGGTAGCTCAGCTTCGTCTTGCAGACAGCGACTAAAACTCTTACCCTCGCGCACTTGCTCACGCACCGTCGCCATACTTTTTTTCAAATGCTGGTTGGCCAAGGTATCGCAGGCGACCTTCAATGTTTCTAAAAATGGGACGCCAGAAGACATTAGAATTGACAATGTTCTGAGCATCCGCGCCGAATCTAGTTCCAACATTAACAGACCCCATAATGGGATTTTTAAAATTGCTTTGTCGGCCCTCAAGCGCCGCTCAGGCGAACGTAGCCACCACTTAACAGTAAGTGCTAGCGCGACAATAATCACCACCATGTAATACCAATTCGCCGCAAGACCATCACTCAAGGTAATGAGAATACGGGTTAATAGTGGCAAGGCCTGATCATAATGGGCGAACTGTGCAGTGACCTTAGGCACAACATACGTCATTAATGCGGCGATAACAGACAGCGCTACAAAACACAGTACTATGGGATACATCGCCGCCTGCACAATAACACCGCGTAATTTCTGGCTGTCTTCGGTGTAATCGGCAAGCTGATCGAGAATGAGACCGAGATCTCCTGATTTCTCACCGGAACTTACCAACGCCCTAAACACTGGATTAAATACCTGAGGGTGCTCATTCAAACCATCGGCTAAGGAATGCCCTTCTAAAACCCTAGCGCGCAGGTCTAATACCACCCGCTTTAAATACGCTTTGCGGGTGTGTTTAGCAGTCGCGGCAAGAGCCTCTTCTAAGGGAATACCAGATTGGATAAGCGTTGCCAAGTGCCGAACAAATAAAGCCAGATCAGCGATACTAACGCGGGAACGGCCAAAACTGCGACGGGCGTTTTCAGCCTTGGTTTTTTCGCGAGTTTGTTTTACGTCTAAAGGAAATAGTTGCTGATCACGCAATAATTGCCGCGCTTGGCGCCCAGAATCAGCCTCAACAATACCTTTCTTATTGGCGCCGCTGGCATCGAGTGCGCGATATTCAAAGGCCGGCATCACCGCCCTCTCGTACACTTCTCAGTAGTTCATCAAGACTTGTTTGACCGGCTAAGACCAAGCGCCGACCCTCGCCCATTAAGGACGGCATATCATTGCCGACCTTACGTAGAATATCCTGTTCGCTGGCGCGATTATGAATAAGCTCTGCTACTTCGCGATCAACAACCAATAATTCATAAACCCCTTGGCGCCCCTTATAGCCAGTATGTTGGCACTCGTCGCAGCCCGCCGCATTATAGGCTTTGTGGCCTTCTAAGCTCAGATCGCCAAGTAAACGCGCTTCGGTTTTATCTAATATAATTTCATGACGGCAATGCTGGCATAATTTACGAACCAAACGTTGGGCGACTACGCCTTTCAAGCTCGATGCGATCAAATACGGCTCCACACCGATGTCGACCAAGCGTGTCACGGCACCAACAGCAGTATTGGTGTGCAATGTCGAGAGCACCATGTGCCCAGTTAACGATGCTTGAACCGCGATCTCCGCAGTCTCTTTATCTCGCACTTCACCAAGCATCACCACGTCTGGATCTTGACGAAGGATGGCACGCAAACCACGCGCAAAGGTCATTCCCACCTTGGCATGAACCTGAGTTTGACCAATACCGTCAATATCGTATTCCACCGGATCTTCAACGGTAAGAATATTACGGCGCCGGTCATTCAACGACATTAATCCTGCATAAAGCGTCGTGGTTTTACCCGAGCCCGTCGGCCCAGTTACCAGTAAAATTCCATTGGGTTGTTGCAATAAATCTTTCAGCGCAGCGAGGGTTTTCTCTGGCATACCGAGTTGATTAATATCTATGCGAGCAGCTTGTTTGTCGAGCAAACGCATAACGACACGCTCGCCGTAATTCGACGGGATGGTAGACACCCGCACGTCGACAGACCGACCGGCAATACGCAGCGACACTCGACCATCTTGCGGCACCCGCTTCTCTGCAATATCTAGTCGCGACATTACCTTAATGCGCGACACCAGCAACGGCGCTAAACGTCGGCTGGGGGTTAGCACTTCTTGCAAGATACCGTCGACACGCAGACGCACCGACATAGTTTTCTCGTAAGTTTCTATATGGATATCAGAAGCATCACGCTTCAGCGCTTCACCGAATAAGGCGTTGATTAAGCGAATAACCGGCGCGTCGTCCTGAGCATCGAGTAAATCCTGCGACTCAGGAATTTCTTCCGCAAGACGATCAAGGTCAACCTCACTAGAAATATCACCCATTGCCGACATAGCGTCGCCCTGCTGGCGTTGGAAGGTCTCATTAATTTTGTCTTGCAGCGTTTTCTCATCGCAGAGCGTTAAGTTCACCTGCCCAGCAAGCACCCGCTGAACCTCTGCGACGGCAGAGGCGGGAGTTTCTTTACAACACAAGACATCGAAAGACCCATCGCTGCGGTCTTCGACTAAAACGCGATTACTGCGCGCAAATGCATAACTTAGCGGCTGACTCATATTATGGTGCGGCCGGTGCCGATGCTGGAGCTTTAAGTAATTTCTTTTCCACTGCCTCTTCTGCCGGCGTCATCGGCGGCGGCACAGGCTTATTCGGTAAAATCCCCGGTGGCGATGGGTCCATACCGGCCCATTCAGGCAGCACCGCCATGTCCGTGAAGGGGAATAAATTTATGCCCTGCTCAGCCTTAACCAGCTGCTCAGCGCGAATATAATTGTATTTACGCGCGCTCAGCTCAGACAAGGTATTCTGATCTCGAACAATCGTTGGGCGGATAAACACCATCAAATTACGTTTAACTTTGCTCGTGCTGTCTGAGCGGAACAAACGGCCCAGTATCGGAATATCACCTAATAAGGGTACTTTTGCAGATTGCTCCGTCACCTGATCATCAATCAGACCACCCAGCACAATAGTCGCACCATCGTTCACCAGTACAGCGGTTTTAATCGTTCGCTTATTCGTGATGACATCCGCTGCATCGGTAGATGGGCTTAACGATGACACTTCTTGCTCAATATTCAACTGTACTGCGTCACCCTCATTAATTTGCGGCGTGAATAGCAGTTTGATACCCACCTCTTGACGGCTAATCGTTTGGAAAGGATTGGCATTCGTTGAGCTGGCCGTAGAGCCGGTCACCACGGGTATTTCCTGCCCCACCAAGATCGATGCCTCTTCATTGTCGAGGGTTAAAAGACTTGGTGTAGAAAGAATATTAGATTCAGTGTCACTCGATAACGCCGTTAACAAAGCCGCAAAACTAAAGGCACCGTCTTTTAGCTTACCAAGGCCAAAAGCTGCACCGCGAACCCCGCTCAATGCCGCTGCAGCCGCTTCTTCTCCAGCAAGTAGGCTCACAATACCAGGCGCACTACCGCTACCCGATGCTCCGCCACCAAAATTAATACCACCGGCAGGCGTATTCCCTGAAGAGTCGCCCTTAAACAACCACTGAACACCGAGTTCTTTTGCGCGGTTGTCCGACACTTCAATAATGATCGCTTCAACCAAGACCTGCGCGCGGCGTATATCTAGGTCGGCAATAACTGACTCTAAATTGTCGATAATATGCGGGCTACCAGACATTACGATTGAATTAGTTTGATCGTGTGCCTCAATATTAATCAGTGAAGAACTAGCTGAGTTACTTACCGCTTTTCCGGCCTCTTCGCCTTTTACCAAGGTATCGCTAATGCTTTTAAGTACCGGCGCAATATCTGCGGCCTTAGCGTATTTTAAATACCGCACGCGGATATTCGATTGATTACTCACTTCGCTATCTAAATCTTTTACTAAGCGCCGCAAATAGGAGCGCGCATCGTCGTCACCAAACAAGATCAAGGTATTGGTACGCGGGTCTGCTGCTACCACAGGCTTAGCAGCACCACGTTTACGGGTTTGCTGAGACAAGACCTTAGTGAGTATGCGTTCTACTTCTTCTGCAGAGGAATGCTCGAGCACAACGGTTTCCATCAACTGGGTATCTACCGCATTCACAGCGTTCACGATAGACATAAGCCGCCGCACATTCGACTCGCGATCGGTAATCAAAATAATATTTGAGTCAGCATAACTAGTGATCACGCCAACTTTATTATC
The DNA here is from genome assembly GCF_902705855.1 of Zhongshania aliphaticivorans. Lineage (GTDB taxonomy): Bacteria > Pseudomonadota > Gammaproteobacteria > Pseudomonadales > Spongiibacteraceae > Spongiibacter > Spongiibacter aliphaticivorans_B. The sequence continues at coordinate 314,109 of NZ_CACSIJ010000001.1, forward strand.
GACTAAGGGCCTTAGTGACTTAACCAGCTCGTCGGCATCAGCATTTTGCAACTGTGCAATACGCGTGATGATTGATTCACTACGCCCCATTGAGGAGCGATCTGACTGAACGCTAATACCTTCAATTTTGGCGGCTTGATTGGGGATGACTTTTAAAATGCCATCGCCTACTTCAATCGCAGAATAACCTTCAACCCCTAATTGAAGCAGGAATATTTGGTACAGCTCTTCAGCGTCTAACTTCCGATGACTTTCGACGCTAATTTTCCCCTTAACACGGCTGTCTACCACGATGGTCTTACCCGTCAATTTAGCGACGGTGTTTATAAACTCACCAATGTCGACATTCTGCATGTCGAGGTCGAAACGTTCCGCGAATACGCTGCCAGAAAAAACGACGAAAAGCCCAAGGGCAAGACAGGATTTACGCAATAAGAATTTCATATATCAAATCTTTTGGTGAGTATGGTGTCGGCACGTTGAACCAGCAGTTCAAACGAGGTGGTATTTTGCATTAGTTTAAATAATTCTTGTGGCTGTAAATCGGCGACTGACTGACCATTTACAGACAAAACAACATCACCGGGTTCAAGAGAAAGCTGGTCGAACAGACGTTTATCGCGTCCCGGTTTAATCTCATACCCTAGTAAGCGTCCGCCCTCGTTAACGGGGTTAGCCGAGAAAAACCGAGCCAACATAAGTGGGCTGTTTTGTACGGTGTCTCTGGCATCACCAATCAATGAGCGAATTTCTGGCGTATTCAAATCGACGGTACTGTTGTCACCAGCACTCGGTGAGGCTGCGCTACTAATACCTGCGAGCCCGACCTTTTTATCGAGCTCTATTTTTTCTCTTTTGCGGTTATTTTCAATAATGATGTATTCGGGAAGTACTGCAAGCAAACGCACCGAACCAGGTACTTCGATTTTCTCACCAACACTATAGGCCTTGGTTTTATTGGCATGACGCAGTACTGCCACACCTTTTTCATCATTACCGGCAACTAAACCAATAACGGTAATTTTTAGGGTGCTACGGCGAACATCCTTTTCAGATTCTGTTGCCGCCACCTCGCCCACTGGTGGCACCCCAAATAAAGGCACCCCAAGTAAACTTTGAACATCGTAAGATGAACTACTAGCTCCCGCCGAACCAGCACTCTGGGGATCATCATTCACTACTGCGGCAGGTAAGGCCGGATCGCGAAGCCATGCTGATATTTGCCAGCATAAACCCGCCAAACACGCTAATAGCAGTGCCCACAGTAGAACGTTCGCGAGACTCACTACGCGAGGAGGGAAAAACTTTATCCAGATGACAGAGCGATCCACGTCTTAGATTTACCCCAAAAATACCGCGAAGCGCCGAATGGTAGACGAACAGTATGACATTTTTCTTACCAAAATCGTGCCCAGAGGCCAAAATCCACTTTTGTGGTCACAATTTTGTCGTATCGAATTACCCGTACTGGCCCATTTCAGCGCCCGAATCGCAAGCGTTTTACTTAAATACACAGTGCTTTGCATAATCCATTGATTCGTTGGCAGACCAATCACCCATATCTTTTTTATCCAAGCCTGCGCACCACGCTTCACTACCCACTTCCGGCGCGCATGCCGAGACTAAGAAAACCAAACTTAGCAGCCCAAACAATTTTATTGTTTTCATCATGTTAACCCCAGCAATTAATCAATCTCCGAAGTGTAACAGAGGGCCGCATAATGAGGCACAGTGTCGCTACACTTTTCTCTAAAAAAGCGATTTACCCAGCACCTGCCCCATGCTTTACACTCGATCAGGCGGGAACCATGTCAAAATCAAACTTGCTTATACCGCAATCAGGGCACTCCCAATCCTCAGGCACATCGGCCCACAAGGTGCCAGCTGGAATTCCATCGTCCGGCAAACCTTCGGCTTCGTCGTAAATAAAACCACAAATAACGCATTCCCACTTATTAAACTCGCTCACAAACTGCCCCCATTTCCATGCACATCAATCGTATTGGGTACCCACCTCAAGATGGCGCCCCGTTTAAAGGTCCAAGTATACTACCGAATCCGCTACGGAAATATTAAGTAAATTCAATGATATGGCTTTTAATCTAAAGCCGCTGCCAGCGGCTCAAGGTCGAGCAACACAACTCTACGCTCCTGACCACGGGCCAAACTTATTGCCAAATAATTTACATCATCTAAATCTTCGTAGATTTGGGTAGGTGCTTCATAGCGCGACAGGTCAACACCATTAAAAGCAAGAACCCGATCACCCGATTTAAGGCCAAGTGCGGCAAAAATCTGCTTATCTCTTCCCTCAGAGATAATATATTCACGACCACTTACACCATCGACGACTTTTACATCTATTGCCCCAAGCAAAGAAAGCGGTCGATCATACAATCTGCGGCGATAATCAGACACCATGTGCCGCACATCAACATCCGCCCTTAAATCAACAACACGCGGTTTAATTTCTTGAGACTGCCCTTTTTGACTAATATCTAGGCGCAAACTCATAGTTGCTGGTTGATCCAAGCCCCTCCGCTGCCACAGCAAGATATAACTTCCGCAGTGATCCAACAATACGGCATCAGCTAAAATTCGACTGACCGCTAGGCAAGGCTCCGCCAGTAATTCACCGGCCTGTAATTGCCGCACTTCACCATCAATATTAATAAGCGCGTATTCACCTGCGCTCGCTGCAACTATTTTCTGTAGGCTAAGCTGGGTATACACATAGGGATCTTCCCCAAAGGAATCGGCGTTCTCGGCATTAAAAATACGTGCCTCTTCGGTCGCCGCACGCATCACGGGAAATCGCTCCGCCAGCGCTAATAGCACTACCCCCGTCAACATAGCGCACACCGTAGCCCGCAAAACCGTAAAAACCACCCCACCCCCTATCTAATACATTTAGTCGTCTATTCTGACCCAGCTAATAGATTAGCTAATCACGCAGCGAGAGCTGCGCTACAATAGCGCTTTTATTCCATTGATCTAATTTATGCAATTACATCTCGCGCCGATGGAAGGCGTTGTAAACGCTCGTATGCGGGCCATGCTGACCGCCATCGGCGGCATAGACCGCTGTATTACCGAGTTTGTACGAATAACTGACCAGCTCCTACCCGCCAGAGTATTCCATCGTCTGTGCCCCGAGCTAGAACACGACTGTAAAACGCCCTCCGGCACACCCGTCTACATCCAACTTTTAGGCGGCGAACCCAACCCCATGGCCGAAAATGCGGCCAGAGCAGCGAGCTTAGGCGCGATTGGTATCGACACGAACTTCGGCTGCCCCGCAAAATGCGTCAATCGCCATCGCGGCGGCTCGGTGCTACTGGATGAACCGGAGCTACTCTACCAGATCATTAAATCTATGCGCAGCGCCGTTCCATCATCGATACCTGTTACGGCTAAAATTAGACTTGGATTCAACGACGACAGCAAACTCATCGATATAGTTAGCGCAATCAGCGAAGCGGGGGCAGATGGCCTTACTATCCACGCCAGAACAAAAACCGACGGTTATAAACCGCCGGCGCACTGGCACCAGCTGGCAAAAGTACATTCTTATATCGACGTACCCGTGATTGCCAACGGCGAAGTGTGGAGCCCTGCGGACTTTCTGGCGTGCCAGCAACAAAGTGGCTGCAGCGACGTTATGCTAGGCCGCGGTCTACTTGCCCGCCCCGATCTCGCCTTAGAGATAAAGTCGCTTGCGCAAGGTAACATTTATGACCGCCAGCAATGGTCGCATATTCTTATTTTACTTGAGGCATTATTTGCGGATAGCGTGGCAAACTGCGCGCCACGCCATGTCGGTGGGCCGATAAAACAATGGCTAGGCTATTTGCGCAGGGAATACCCTCAAGCACAACAACTATTCGAGCAAATTAAACGTTTAAATACACCTGCCGATATTTGTGCTGCACTTGACGAGCATCGCGGCTATCAAACAATAGTCGCAGCCTGATTCCTGTCTGCGCCAAGATTACAACTAGCTGAATTTTTTCTTTAGATAGTCCAATTCATCCAAGGCACCGGAATCGGTCTGGGAGAGAATGAATTTCTCAACCTTTCCGCCCACCAAGGGAATCTTGGCCTTACAGCGATGCGATACGCTGTACTCACAACCATCGGCAGTTTCTAGCAGGGAAATTTTAGCAGTCAGCTCTACAGGCTGATTCCTAACATCAATGACCAGCGCGCCTTCCCAACCATTTTCACTACGTTGCCAAGTTTCTTCAAATTCCAAGGTTTGCTTTGAGTTAAAGATTTTTGCCAATACTGAAGGCAGCTCGCGCACTACCTCTCTGACCATATGAACTTTGGCAGTATCCTCGTCTTCCTGAACATCGCATTCCGCACTTAACTCACCAAGCGCAATGCTGCGCTCAACGCGAAAGTCGGGGTCGCACAATACCGCCCAGACTTCATCAAGGCTATTCGCAAACTTACAAGTGACCGTCATTTTGTCGCCTCATCATTATTGTTATGGCGAATGCACTCTTACGCAGACGCTCGGCAAATATTAGCCCATAAAATGCTGTCGCTCTATGTCCGCAGAGATACAAATTTAGGGCTCAAATACAAAACGATGTAAAAACATGCCCGCAAACATTGCCATAAGGAATATAAAGAAACTTGGCACGCCGCTCAAAATCGCTACTAAAGCCGGTGCCGGACACAAGCCACTCAATGCCCAACCGATGCCGAATAGCAAAGCACCCAATATCAATTTAGCGTCAATATCTTTACGGGTAGGCAGCGAAAATTTTTCAGCGTATTTTGGCGACGCCATTTTAAATACAAAGAAAAACCCTGGCGTCGCAATCAGCAGCGCCGTTCCCATGACCAATGCCAAGCTCGGATCCCACACGCCGGCAAGGTCCAAAAAATTTTGGACCTTAGCAGGATTTGCCATCCCAGATACAGTGATGCCCGCACCAAATAAAACGCCGGCCAGAACGATAAACCAGCGATTCATACGCCCTCTCCCAGCAGATGACGAATAACAAATACCGTCACCGCGCCACTAGCCATAAAAACCAGCGTGGCAACCACGGAACGCATCGAAAAACGTGAAATTCCGCACACCCCGTGCCCCGAAGTACAACCGCCGCCCATCCTCGTTCCTACACCCACTAGCAAACCTGCAAGCACCAGCATCGGCGTGCTCGCAACACTGGCAACAGACTCTAAGGCACCACTAATTAACGCCGCTACCAGCGCACCAAGGAACAAGCCTCCCAGAAAAATAAGACGCCAATTTCTCTCGTCACCATGTTCAAGCATGGCACCCGCAACAATTCCCGAAATCCCTGCGATTCTGCCGACCGACCACATAAGCAATACCGCAGCGAGCCCAATGAGCGCACCGCCTACTATCGCTGAAATAGGCGTAAAAGCCGTTTCTATCACCATTGCTGTGACACCTCTAATTGATAATTCGTACTAGCTTTTCTAAACACATTTTGCAGCAAGAATAACCCTATACCCACACAAAATATACCCCCACGGGTATACTTTGTTCAAGTAAAAAAATTGAGCACTCAAAATGAGCACCCATACAATTAAAGAGAGCAAAGTCGCAACAGAAAATGCTGCGATATTACCCCACCACTTGAAAAATCTGCTAGCGAGTTAGTGCCCCATCAAGAAACACTTAAGCTCGAAGTGAATTTCTAGGCATTTCTGCCCCGAGGTGGTGATGACTTTTCGACAGACGATTCAGCTCTTCGGCCTCATACACTGCCAAAACTTCAGCTAGCTTGCGGCTAATGGTCGTACTGGCCCGAATCATCTCAATTTTCGGCCATGTCGCCCGCTCTCCCTCGGCAATAAAAAACTGCAGTTCATCGGGTGTTAATTCAGTAAGTAATTTACGAGGATCAAAAAACCGATACCGAGGAATAATATTAATATCGCCGGTNTATTCTTGATTGATCACTGAATACACGATATTCGTCACGCGGCGCACACGGGGAGAATTCTTAAAATACTTGCGTGCCACACTGCTGCCAACCTTAGAAAACTCCTTAATACTCCGCCCACCAAGCTGGCGCAGGGCATTAAACAAACCGCTGTTTTCAATCTGAGTGTCACGCACAGCCCACAGCACAATGGGATTAGTCTGGCTAACAATAAAGTGATTCACACCGTAGAGCCGGCTTAATCGTTTTGCGGGAAGATCATCACTCACCGAACCATCGATCCAGCGCCGAGTAGCCAAATACGGCTGCGGATGACCGTGAACATTTTTAGCTTCCAACATGACCGGCGGGTAAATACCAGGCACCGCGCAAGACGCTAAAACGGCCTTGCGAATGTAAACATTGGGCGAGGCAATAGCATTCAATAGCCGTGAGGTTTGATGAACATCAGACGGTGAAATTGAAATATTAATATGCCGCCCAGTGCGCTCAAATGCTTCTTGAAAAGTAATATCAGGAATTAGCTTCGCGATCTTTTCTTTTAACACTTGGTGATTAATACGGGGCGACGATTTGGACATCCGGCCATTGGCAAGCTCGACTTCTGCGAGCAGCAATTTCCCAAGATTCTCAGTCTCTAGAAAGGCCTGTAACTCCTCATCGGTGCGCGTTCCCAACACCGCTGCTATCAGTGAACCGGCACTCGAACCAGAAATTACATCCGGCAATAAACGCTGCTCAACAAGCGCTTTCACCACCCCAATATGAAAATTACCCAGCACCGCACCGCCGCTTAGCATTAAAGCAGATTTGCCGTAGCACTTATTGGCACGGCGAAAAAAGTCTAAGCGTTCAATAAAATTGGGGGATTCAGAATCGAGCTGCGCCAGATGTTCAAGCGCATCGCGAATTGCGTCGACGTAGTCATGAATAAGCTGCTTGGTACCATGCTTTGCCCGCGCATAAAGCACTGGCTTACCCATACCGCCCATATTGCCGTGAATACCTTCGTTCAAGGTAAATAACAGGCCAATATTGTCGTTATTTTCGCGAAAATATCGCAGGCGCTCCAAGCGTGAACGTATCGAGGCATAATCATAAAGACTTGTTTTATCGATTTTTTTCCAGTGCTCTCGACCAGAACAACGGTCGTGCTCTTTCGCCAGAGCCTTCCACTCTTCGTAGCTACTCGCAAGCCGCAGTTTATTTTCCAGTTTTTTCACAATTCAACCTACTCGTCATGTCGACAATATTTGCGCTTGTTTCTAAAGCTTTACACCACTCTAACGAATAGCCATGACGCTGACTATAGGCATTTATCATTAATTCTTCGAAAGCCGGCAATGGCGACCAACTTACTGAAAGTTCACAGAACTTGGGTATAAAGATAATCCATATCGACACAAGGTTTACACGTTTTGCTAATTCCATTAAGTAATTTAAGCAAACTTAGAAGGTGATTTCCGATCACAGGCTTACCAGAAGAAACCAGTGAAACCGCAATATCGCGCTCAGGATCAGCCCAACAAAGAACATTCGAAAACCCTAAATGCCCGTAGGCATAATGGGTCTTTGGCCCGTACAGGCCAATCGGGCTCATACCTAGCATCATGCCGGCGCTATAGCGCATCGGCAAAACAATTAGAGAGTGATCAAACTGCGGCTTACCCATTTCACGCGTCGCGCGATTCACCGTCAATGGCGTAAATATGCGTTTGCCCTCCCACTCCCCTCCCTGCAATAGCATTTGAAAGAAGCGGCTCGCCTCCTCCGCCGTGGCGTATAAATTAGCCGAGGCAATTTCTGCGTTTAAAAATGCCTCGCTATTAGAAATATCAACCACATCAGATACGCCAACCCCCAGAATTTTCGCTAACTGCCGCTCTACCACGCCCAAATTTGGCAAACCGGTAGCGTAATTTCGAGCAACTAAGGCTTGATCCTTTGACTCCAAACCAAATCGGAAATACTTCATTCCCATCGGCTTACGCACAACCTCGTCCAGATATTCATTTAGCGTTTTACCGGTGACCACACGAATCAATTCAGCCTGTATAAAACCGCCAGTTATAGCGTGATACGCCAACACGCGGCCATCATTATGCAAGGCTGGCTGCTTGCAAATCTGCGCCACGGCTGCGGCTTGATCAAACAATAATTCAATGTCTACATCATCCGGTATTCCCGGCACACCAGCGCGGTGCGCAAGGAGTTGATACACGGTAATCTGCGCCTTACCCTCCGCTGCAAACGCGGGGATATAGTGGCTAACGGGATTTAATAAATCGATCAGACCATCTTCTGCCAACTTGTGTATCAACATCGCAGACACCGCTTTTGAGGCAGAGAACAAGCATACCGGCGTCTGCAATGAAGCAACACGAGGCTGAGTATGATTAGCGCCATCCGCATATCCAATAGAGCGGTTTAAAAGTACGTCCCCGCCACGGCGTAGGCATAGACTGACCATCGGGTGCATTCCCGACTGAAAAAGAGACTCTGCATGCCCCCAAAGTGCCTCAATATCTTCCTGAGCGATACCGTGCTCAACGCCGGCAACCTCATTAGAATCGACATCAACTAAGCCAGACACGTCATTCGGAACTGAAATACCGCGAAACACTAAATTACGGTAGCTGCGATACTGGTCTGATAACCACATATTATTGCTCTTCATAGAAAAATCAGCCGAAGTTTATAGCATGACTAACAGCCCTACTCTATGACGCAAATGACATTAGGCGCTAGCAATATCGGTCACATCCAGCGTGCAAACCTCTAAAACCCCTCATGTTTAATCATAGTCGCAGCGCCAAACCAGCCATGCAATAAGGAGCAAAATTCGCCATTTCATAAGCACGGCAATGAATTTAACTTGACGTCGGACGATAGCTAACTCAATATTAAACACGTGTTTAATATTGAGTTAGCGTCGTGAATCCAACAACAAGCCCGCGCAAGCGAGGCCGCCCTAAAAAGAGTGAAGCCCCCGCCCTCTCCATCGAACAGTTGTTAGATGCCTCTGCGGTAATATTTGCCAGAGACGGCTATGACGGTGTTTCTCTACGCAAACTGCAAGATGAGCTGAACGTCAGCTACACTTTTTTTCACCACTACTTCAGCTCCAAAGAGCAACTCTGGCAGGCGGTGGTTGACCGCCTATGTGGCGCTACTACTGCCAAAGTATTAGCAGCACTGCAGCATATTGATGACGATCACAACGAGCTAGATGCCCTCAAAGCAGGTATCGCGGTATATATTCGCAGCGCCTTTGAGCATCCAGCGCTTTACCATATATGCCAGCAAGAATCGCTACGCGAAGGGCCGCGCCTAAGTTACATTCACAAACATTATTTTGAACCCGCTTGGCAGCTCATTGGCAGTATGGTCACAAGGGTAGACAGCCTCGGCATAATCAAAAACATCCCGACAGAAACCCTATTTTTTGTAGTTCAGTCCGCGACTGCACCAGTAGTTCAACTGCCTTTTTACCAACGCCTTACCGGCAAAGCAGAACTAGATCCAGCGTTTGTAGAAACCCATATTCAACAATCCATAGACCTGCTGTTTCACGGCTGGCACAAATAAAAAACGGGAGCCCACATGAAGACATCAACTGAATACTTAAACCTACCACGTAAATCTACCGGCAAACTCCAACATCTGCCGGGTGACAACGGCGCCCTACCGGTTCTTGGCGATACCGTCGAATTTTTAACGGATTATTTAGGCCTAGTATCTCGGAAGCATAAGCTCTACGGCCCTATCTTTCGCAATAATGCATTACTCCAAAAATCCGTGGCGCTACTTGGGCCAGAAGCGAATGAGCTAGTCCTCAAAGACAGCGACAAAATATTTTCGAACAAAATGGCTTGGGACCCAATACTGGACAAACTCTTCCCAGATGGGCTCATGCTGCGAGATTTTGACGAACACCGCTTTCACCGCCGTATTCTGCAAGCCGCATTTAAAAAAGATGCCCTGCAAGGCTATCTCGACGACATGAACCCCCGCATGCGTGAAGGCGTAGCAGACTTCCCAAAAAATGTAGAGTTCGGATTCAAAGACAGTATTAAATCGCTACTTTTAGATGTTGCCGCCCAAATTTTTATGGGCGTGAAAATGGGTGACGAAGCCGACGCGATCAACAGGGGATTTTTGCACGCGATGGAAGCCTCAATGGCCGTTGTGAAATTGCCGATACCGGGTACAACCTGGCAAAAAGGCTTAAACGGCCGCAAAACCCTGAAGACATTTATTGAAAAACATATCGAGGCAAAGCGCGCTACCGAAAGCAGCGATTTCTTCTCCCAGTTTTGCCACGCTAAAGACGAAGACGGCAATGAACTAAGCAATGAAGCGGTGCGCGATCACACCATATTTTTATTATTTGCCGCCCATGACACCACCACCAGCACGCTTTGCTCGATTATTTATGCGCTAGCAAAAAACCCAGAGTGGCAGGACATTTTGTACGAGGAGTGCAAACTGATCGACGGTGACCACCTCAATTACGACGACTTACCAAAACTTGATAAATCGGCCTTGGTGATGAAAGAAGCGCTGCGCATGTTTCCACCTGTACCCGCTATTCCCCGCCGTTTAATAAAAGAAACCGAGATTATGGGCTACCGCCTACCGGCCAATACCGGCATCGGCATCTCCCCCCTATTCACCCACTATATGGAAGAATGGTGGACTGAACCCAATAAATTCGATCCCGAGCGTTTCTCCGCCGAACGCGCCGAACACAAGCGACACCTGTATCAATGGGTGCCCTTTGGCGGCGGTGGCCATAAATGCATCGGCCTAAACTTTGCCGAAATGCAGGTAAAACTGTTTATGTTCCACCTACTGCGCAACTACACCATCAGCGTGAAACCAGGCTACGAAATGAAGTACAACGCGGTGCCTATTTCATTCCCAACAGATGGACTGCCAGTTACCATCACAGCCCGAAAATAAATCGCATGAATTAGGCCAAGCTTAGTCACTATTTTCTTACTAAGCTTGGCCTAAGGCTCTGCCATTTTCAAGCACATACCAACAATCTAAAATCCATCATCTGACTGCATCGCCCATAAGTGTGCGGCGACTAAAGCCCGCCAGGGTGAAAATTGCGCGAGCCAGACCTGCGTTTCTTCCGCAGTGATTTTTTCATCACGACCCAGTAAGAGCTGCAAGTTTCGCCTTACCGCAACATCGCCATGTAATGACCCACCCAAATAGCCAAAGCCCCGCAACAACACATAATTAACCGTCCATGGACCAATGCCACGAATTGCCAATAATTCTGCACGAATAGCATCTGCTGATTCATCCCCTAATTTTTCCTTGTTATCCAGTATCGCTAGGTCCTTGCTCTCTATCGCTGCTGCCAGTGCCAGCAGGGTATTCGCCTTGCCAATAGAAAGGCCTAGGCTGCGCAATTGTTCAACGTTACTCGCGGCAAGACTAGCGGGATCGGGGTGGCACAATAAGCCCTGCGAATGCGCAACACCGAGGCTTTGAATAAAACGGCGCCGAATAGATATCGCCGCGTTGACGCTAATTTGTTGGCCAGTAACTGCCCAACATAAGGACTCAAATGGGCTCGCGGATTGCGGCACCCGCAAGCCACTGCGGCGTCTAACTAGATCAGCCAAAACTCGATGGCCAGCAATCGCTTCTTCAAAACTCTCTACGTCTTGATCCAAACCCAGCATACGGCGACTCAGCCCCTCAAGGCGTAGACACCAGCGCTCACGAGTTGCTGCACTAATACGAAGCGTCTCCGCGTCGATATGTAAATGTACCTTAGCGACATCAGCAGAAAAATGAATGCACAAACACGCGGCGAGGCCATCCCACAGCATGGCCTTATCCAAGCTATTTACTAATTGAGGAGACGATGAAAATTCGGCATGCGTATATACACGTTCGGAAACCTGCTCTTTATCGCGACCATGAAAGGCGAGTACATCCCTAAATCGAAAGCCCGTCGGAAGCGGCACATCTATTTCAAGGACGACGCCTTTTGGATTCTCGGCCATTGTTCAATCAGTCTTCAGCGGGGCAGAAAAGCGATCGTAACAATATCTCTGACTAAAACCTATTCAACAAAGCGTTTGCGATATTCGGAAAATTGCTGCTTCAGCCCCTCTTCCGTTAAGCCAAACTGCTCCAGTGTATATTCATGACTAGGGCGGCTATCTCTACGGTTCTCTTCTTGGTGCTTTTCCATCGCAGCGCGGGCGGTATCAGTCAGGTCCATGCCGATAAAATCATACACTTTTTTAACCGACGACAACGGATCTGCAACGGTATCTTTGTACCATACATCTAAAAATGCCTGCGGCTGCTCGTCTCTGGTTTTTAGGGTATGCAAGGTGCCGCGTGCGTATTTGGCCGCCCATTGTTCGCCCACCACTTTGCCGTCGACATTATCGCTGCACATAATCCACAAGTTGTAATTCATGCTCGCCGCAGAGGGAATGGTTTGTAGTGGATCGCGGTGAGTCTGCACAATTTTGGCATCAGGAAACACGTTTAATAAAGTTTTAATATGATGAATATGATGCGGTGTTTTTAATAACCAGCGCTCCGCGACTTGGCCGCTGCGTTTTTTCTGCCACTGCAAACACTGTAACAAACGCTTCAGATAATGATAGGCCGGTGCATTGTCATTCTCATCATTCCACTTACCGTAACTAGGCACATTGCAGAAGGCATCTGGCACGGTGCTGTAAAAGCTGTGCTCGAGGAGCAATATATCTTCGTCTGCAGCGACCGGGTCCATGGGATGAATTGCGGCTAATTCTGGATTAGCCGCTAGCATGCCAGCCACCTCCGCCTCCGCCGACGTAATACGAGCGTCCTTACCGCTAAAATCCCAATCTAATTCTGGCGCAGGGTTGCGCACTTCATACCAGAGCGGCGCATAAAAACGGGTATCTGCGGCGAGTATACGGTGGAAAAAAGTGGAACCTGTGCGCTGCAATCCAATTATTACTACTGGCGAGTTTATCTCTTCGTCCAAAATTTCTGGGTGTTTGTCTATCCACGCCTCTACCCGCAAACGATTAATAAGAATATTTAAAATCCGCTGGTACTGGCCAAAACGCCCGCCGGGGTTTAAATCAGCTTCCTCATTAAGTGACTGAACAAGGACATTTAGCGGCTCACGAAAAGACGCGTCACCAAAGTCCTGTAAACCCGTGGCATCCATCGCCGCCGCCAATAGCGTTTCAACGCTTAGATCAACCTCAGGAATGGCAAACTCTTGGCTCTGCTCTTCTGTGCTCAAAATTCAATCTCCTTATTATTCTGTTAACGCTTTGGCTACATCAGCCAACTTCACGACCTTGCAGCGCGGATGCACAATACGGTCAGCGCCGATCCAACGAAATGCCATAGTGCCTTCTTTGTGGCCGGTAGTATCAAGCCAATTTTTACAGGCTGGATCCTGCGCGGAAACGACAATGCTTACACCACCATCTGCGCGATAATGCGCTGTGTGCTTGTTTACGTGAACCTGCACATAGCGATATTCCAAGGACTCCATCCAGTAATTATTTAGCTGGAAATTCCAGTTATCACAGTGCGGTATATCGTCTACTTCAATCAACAGCGCTTCGTCATCGGCTAAGTTAAAGTAGCTGTGGTAATAATAAATATTGGGATCACCACCCAGCTTTTGACAATATTCCTGATCAGCCGGTGGCAAGGTATTGGGGTGTTCTTTAAAGCCTTTCGCCCAATCAGCAAACAAGGTCGCCGTACCTTTAACAAAGGCGGCGGTATTAGCTAAATCAGCTTTTAACTTGTCGCCCCTTAAAGCTGCAGGTTTTACATTACCGGCATCTAGGCGGGTAATTTTTAAGTCTGCAAATATTTCGGTATTTCTATCTAAGTAAGTCTCACGAACTAAAACGGCGATGGTGTCATCGGTAATTTTTAGCCAGTTTCCTGAGCGTGGTGTCTGCGACAGAATCACATCAATAGTGCCGTCTGGATTCACCTCTAAACCGCTATGAGTATCCAGCGCCCCCACCGAACGCATATTGCCGTCTTCTTCTTCGTAACCACCGGCAATCGCGATAAACCCTAGGTAAGCAACGGTGCCGCGAGTACCGCTAATACGATAGCTATGCTTACCGTTGATTTCGGCACGCAAATAATAATTATCGGGGTTATCTGCACCGATTTTTGCGGTTTCATGTGAGGGGCGATAAAAGCTGGGGAAATCGCGATCACTGCACTCCATAAACATATCGAGTGCAATGCGCGTTAAACGAGTGAGGTAGCGCCAGCCCTCAGCGCGACTCAAGTCGTCAGAGGGCGCCTCTGGACGAATAATTTGCTGACCGGCGGCCTTAAGCTCATCACAAAATGCCTCCCAAGCGTCAATATCAACGACGGGGGTCTGGGGGTCTGCTGCCATTGTGATCCTCCTATTATTATCATCGCTATTCTGACAGTAATAGAAACGAGCCAGCATCACCCAGATAGATGACGCCAGTTCTTAGGAGAAAGTCCTTACATACCTACCAATCAAAGGTCGTTGCACTACCCTCACGCACCGCGTGTTGCCATGCTAGGCCATCAACCAGCTCACCGTCCTCATTAAGGGCCGGATAAGCTAGGCCGTTTTCACGGCAGTATTCACTGAGCCTTGGCTGCGCCCATTCAAACAATGTTCGATGGTAAGCCTGATCGTCGAGGCGACGCTCAGAGTACAAGCCCGCCAACTGCCGTTGACGCTCGACTTCAGCCAAAATAATGCCCGCGGCCACCGACACATTAAACGACTGCACCATACCGCGCATGGGAATAGTGATGTGCATATCGGCCAATTCACAGCCCGCAGCGCTCACACCCAGCTTTTCTGCACCCAGTAAAATAACCGTAGGACGAGTGTAGTCTGCCTCCCGAAAGTCGACGGAATCATCCGCCAAATGAGTAGCCAGTATTTGATAGCCCGTAGCCTTCAATGGCCTTAGCGCTGCGCTTACATCGGGCTGACGTTGCACCGACACCCAGCTGTGCGATCCCATCGCGGTACCTTTAAATGCCTTGTAATCCTTATCCGGCATCGCGCAGTACATCGTGCCAATACCCGCCGCATCAGCGGTGCGAACAATCGCCGAAAGATTTCGCACTTTGTGAACATTGTCGGTCACAATAGTTAGATCTGGCTGGCGGTACTCAAGTACCTGACGCAGGCGTTGAAAGCGTGCTGCTGTCATGCAAGTGGCCTCTACAAATAAAAAAGCCGTCTAGTTTACTGCAGACATGCGCTCAGACAAAACCTAGACCACGGCCTTAAACAGCGTCGATTACCGCCATGGTCAGACGCGATACACATACCGTTTTATCAGCCTCGTCAGCGATACGAATTTCCCATACCTGGGTGCGACGCCCCACATGAACCGCCCGCGCCACCCCCGTTACCAAACCTGAGCGAACAGAGCGAATATGGTTGGCATTGATATCTAAACCTACGCAGGCCATGCCAACATCGCAGGCCAAATTTGCCGCAAAGCTACCTAAGCTCTCAGCCAGCACCACCGAAGCGCCACCATGCAAAATTCCCATAGGTTGATGGGTACGCTTATCTACCGGCATGGTGCCAACCACATAATCCGGGCCAATGTCAGTAATCAACAAGCCCAAGGTATCGCCGATGGTATTTTTCATCATGGCATTTGCTTGGCTTAAATCGAAGCTTTGTTTCCAGATTGTCATAGCGCAATTTCTCGCATGTAGAGTGTGTGACATAGTGTTAAATAGACCAGCGCTGAAGCTTACCTAGCTCAGTGAAAAGATCCACTGGAAATTAAAGTTTACTCTGCTAACATGGAGGGATAATAGCTACTTATAACATCAGAGGAAATCCCCCATGTCTGCGATCCCAAGAACCGTCTACGAAGAAGAACATGAGCTGTTTCGCAGCTCGGTAAGAAAATTTCTAGAAACCGAAGCCGCGCCCTACCACGCTCAGTGGGAAAAAGACGGTCAGGTGGATCGCGCTTTATGGTTAAAAGCGGGCGAACAAGGATTTCTGTCCCCCAGCGTTAAAGAAGAATACGGCGGCGTCGGGGTAGATTTTCGCTATAACGCGATTGTTGACGAAGAATGTGGCCGCTCTGGCTTTACCGGCATTGGCTGGGGTTTGCATTCAGACATCGCGGTGCCTTATATAGAACGCTACGGCAGCGAAGAGCAAAAGCAAAAGTATTTACCCAAGTGCGTGTCTGGCGAAATCGTGATGGCCATTGCCATGACTGAACCCGCCGCCGGCTCAGATCTGCAGGGCATCAAAACCACCGCTGTTAAAGATGGCGACGACTATATTATTAACGGCTCCAAAACCTTTATCACCAATGGCCAACACGCCGACTTAGTGATTGTGGTCGCCAAAACCGACCCCGCTGCTGGTGCAAAAGGTATCAGCCTGTTTTTGATGGAAGCTGGCACCCCCGGTTTCGACAAAGGCAAAAACCTTGAAAAAATAGGCTTAAAAGCCCAAGACACTTCTGAGCTATTCTTCCAAGATGTTCGTCTTTCCAAAGACCAGCTGCTGGGCGAAGAAGGCATGGGCTTCATCTACATGATGCAAGACCTCCCCCAAGAGCGCTTAAATGTCTCCATTATTGCCATTGCCAACGCTGAATCCATTCTTGAGCAAACCGTTGCCTATGTAAAAGAACGCAACGCCTTTGGTAAAGCCATCGCCACCTTCCAAAACACCCAATTTAAATTGGCTGAGCTGGAAACCCAAGTGAGCGTGGCACGCGTCTTTTTAGATCGCTGTTTAGAGCTGCATGTAGAACATAAATTTGATTCGGTGATGGCCGCCAAAGCCAAATTAATGACCACCGACCTGCAGTGCAAAGTGATCGACGAATGCCTGCAATTACATGGCGGCTACGGCTTTATGTGGGAATACCCAGTTGCGCGTGCGTTTGCAGACTCACGCGTACAGCGTATTTATGCGGGAACTAATGAGGTGATGAAACTGATCATTGGCCGAGATTTACTTAAATAAACAAGCCATATTAATCTACGGGGCTGTCAGCGTGCAGTCCCGACACCCCTACTTCAGCAAAAAAAATCAAAGGACAAAGATCGCTTTTGAACCAAACAAAAACTCAAAACCGTGGCAATAAATTAGCGAACCGAGACCGGCTTGCAATATTAAATATTAGTCTAGAACGTTAAAGATAACCGCCAAAAGAAATCCACTTCTACCTGCTCTAACACATCTTTATCAATATTATCATCGTAAACTGGCGTCGCGGCTAACAGCTCGGTAACAAAGTGTTTTCCATACTCCGCCCTTAGACTAAGGCCCGCATCCGCTAGAGTGCGAACGTCACCCGCCTCACCTGCTGCATCCTCATGCCAAGCTTGGCCATGCTCAACAAAAATAGCCGGCTTAAACATTAAACCAAACAAAGGCACGCCGTTACTCTCTAGCGCCACTTTTGAATAACTACCCGAATCCCCTACCAACACACCCGGCAAATAGGCATTTAACCCAGAGGCACCACCGAGGAAAAATTGCTGCTGAAGCGGCAATTGCTTGTCATTCGAAAATTGCGCAATCACGTCTGTTTTGAAAGTAGCCCAATCACTGACTGCCATTTTCAAACCAAGACGAGGCTTCAACAATAAAAATTCAGCGGTCCGCCGTCCCGTTGCGACCTCACCTTCTCGGGAATCGGTTCCCAGTGTTCCAGCATCTGACTCCAACCCAGCCTCAACAAAACCCTGAGCCGTCAATTGAGTGCCAACACCAAACAAACGCATTAATTTATTATATTTCAAACCTAATTCAAGGGTCGTTTGAGGTTCATCGAGTGCCTTACCGAAACCTTGGACATCAATAACGCTGTCCACTTTTTCTAGTCGTTCTGAGATAGTAAAACGGTGTAAAGAATCACTGCTAATAACCTGTTCCCCGGTGAGGGCAAGGCTGCTCGTTTCAGACAACAAGCTCAGACGTATCGTCTGCATTGTCGGCTCTGGCGCTACCGCTTCAGCACCTCCAAGATTTAAGCCTAACGCACCGGTAAGCTCACAGACCAAAGGCACTGAACACAAAACACTGTTATTTGTACTGCCCCCAGCACTACCGGCGACGGCGACCACGCCATCGGCATGACGCTCATATTCGGTATAACGCGCCTCTAAACCGTATAAGCCAAAACTACTTGGATAATTTAGACGGAAGCTATAACCATCGAAGTAATCCCCACCGTTTACCTCTCCAAGTTCTGTTAAGGCACGATCATAAGAGAAAGAAGCTTCTACGCCGGTACTAAAATCATGTTTGAGTGTCGCATTAGCAAAATAACGCCCTAAAAACCGATTACCAAAATTATTCACACTGAGACTTAAATCAGTAGAGTCATGGTCTGCTTTTTCTGTTTCAGTAAGAACGATGGTGTACGCCGTAGGATCTTCTAACAGCTGATAGGTCACTGCGTAATTTAGACCCGCGCGCTCACTTTTGAGGTTTGCCAGCACCCGCTTGGTTTCAAACTCCGAACGATTTAAGTCTTGATCGCCAATTAGGTCCGAGAAATACGGATACATGCTCTCTGGCGCTTTTATATCCGACAAATAGCCATTAATGACATGGGCAAAAATGGTCTTATCACGATGGGCAAAATACACGGTAACCAGTAAATGTCCAAGCTGGTAGTAGGCTTGATTTAGCGCGTTAACGGCTTGTGCTGGTGTTTTAGCAAGCCCCATTATCAGGTCAATTTGCTCTTGGCTAAGATAGCGATTCCCGGAGATTCGCAGATTGTATTCGCCAATTTTTACGTCAACAATCGAATCCGATTGTGCAGCGGCATATTGCTCAATACGCTCAGCGCTAGACGCCTGCGGCGGAATAATGGGGGGTAGATCAATAGCCATATTTGCTCCAAAATTTCAATTCACCTAGCCCCAGCCTCAAAACGGCGGACGCTCACCAAGCACACGCAACTCCACCCGCCGATTGCGGGATCGGGCATCACTCAGCGCTTTATCTGACAAGCCATCAATTGACATCAAAGGCTGTGACTCGCCATAACCTTTGGCCACCAATTGCTTTTCAGGTACGCCAGCTGTAACTAAATATTGTTTTACTGCCAATGCCCGCTGCTCTGAAAGCAATTGGTTATCCGAAACACCACCCACGTCATCGGTATACCCTGCCACCTCAACATAGACACTAGGTACAAATTTAAGCATTTGCGCTGCTTTTTGCAGTGTCGCGGCTGAGGACTCTGCAAGCACAGCAGTTCCGATCGCAAACGTTACGCCCTGCAGGGCAAGCCCCTGAGCGCTATCAAAATGGCAGCCCGATGGCAGCACCATCGCACCGGCCGGAGAATTAAGACATTGATCATGGCTGTCGCAAACGCTGTCTCGATCATCATCAACGCAGCTTCCCGATTTTCCATATAAGGTCGTTGATAGAGGGTCAGAGGACGATACTGGCTTTTTATCTTTGGTGTTATCGAATTCTGCTCGGTTCTGCTGCCCGCCAGAACCAGGTAAAGAAAGCGTCAGCACGGTAGGATTGATGTCGCCCATTGCGGTATCTTGCAAGAATTCAAGCACCGCGCCCTGAGAGTTACCTAGAGTCGAGGTTAAATTAGAAAGGTCACCAAGCCCACCGCCGTTGCCGGCCACCGGCGCACCTAATAGCAATATGTCTTGGCCACTGACACTCACACCCAGCAAACTATTGGAGCCCAACACCTCAACCCCTAGCAATTCGCTGCCACCGCTGAGCAAATTAATATCAGCCAACACGTCATTTACCGGCGCAGTAAGCGAGGCACCCAGTAGCTCAATATTAAGTAGTTGCGCGCGTAAGACCGGCGACACCGCAAATGCGGTGACCGTAAGAGTAATACTTATTAAGCGCGCCAAAAACACCAAGCTAAATACTCATAAATCCACTATCAGACTATTATAGACCGTAACAAAGCCCATTCGTTAGGGCTTCAAAAATCGGCCTTTCTAAAGATCCTATGCAAACGCAATTTGCAGCCAACCTAAGTACGCCACTATTACTCCGTATAGTAGCAGTGTGACAGGCGCGGGGCTTTAGCAAATAGCAAAAAGCCAGCCGAAAATGGCTGGCTTTTTGCTATTTTACACAAGTAGTTATCTCAAATTGCCGAATTTGTTGACACAATGCCCGCTTAATCGCCAAATTCAGCGTATTCCAATCAATATTGAAACTCTACCTATATACAGCCCATCACTGCAGCTGCTTCTGAACCGCGTCAAAATCCCAATAGGCTTTTAATGAGGTGATTTTGCCCGCCGCATTTGCGGTGTAAACCACTACCATATCAAGCGCCATTGTCACGTCTCCGGGCAAGGTATTAACCATTTTCACCACATTGGCGCACTCATTACCGGCTGGATGTGAGGAGACAATGGTGAAATCGATTTTCCCTGCTGCTATCACCATATCCCAAAAGCCAGCAATGGCTGCTTTGCCGACATGTCCCTTACCAGTGGGATCTAAGGGCGACTCACCGACGGGATCTTGGACGCAGGCATCCTCGGCAAACAAGTCTAACCAGGCCTCTTTATTCCCCTGCTCCACATACTGTCCGGACAATTTACTGGCGGCGAAAGCCAACTGCGAATATCCCATATTTATACCTGCTCACCTTAGTACCAAACACATAAAAACGCCGGTGCAAGCACCGGCGTTATGGCGTTTAAAGCCTGCGCTCGCTTTTAGCCAGCGCGGCCCGCGCCCGTCGATATTAAAACCGTAAAGTAAGATCTATACCGTAACTTTTCGGTTCACCAAAATAGGCGCTTCGATATGTGCCCAAGCTAATCGAATGCACCTTATACTCTTCGCTATCTAGGTTTCTACCCCATGCCGCCACTTCAAGATTAACACCGCCCAAGTCAATTTCACTCAGTGCCAAGCGCGCATTCACAATGCCGTTATCATCCAAGAAGAAGCCTTCTAAATCGTCGTTAAACGCCGTTCCGTAACGCTCATCTCGCCAGCTATAATCAACCGAGGCTTGCAATACACCAATGCTTAATGATTTCTCGTAATCCAAACCAAGGGTAAAAGACTGCTCAGGCGCATAAGGCATGACCGCCCCATCGGAAACGTCTTGACCGAAGGTAGGCTGACTAGGGCGCTGATCTATATACTCAACGAAATCGGCATCGGTATAACCGTAGGATGCCTGCAAGGTTAAGCCTTCTACCAGCACTGCCATCAGGTCAAACTCAAAGCCGTCGATCTCCGCCTCACCCACATTGAATACATCGGTTAAGAAGATAGTGGCGTTGTTGGTAATCTGCTGTAACTGCATGTCTTTGTATTCGGCATGGAAGGCAGCGGCATTAAAGCTAATCCGGCGATCCAGCCACGTAGATTTTAGCCCCAGCTCGTAGGACATAATATTTTCTTCATCAAACGGCGGCTGAAAACCGGCCTCGGTGCTGCGCACATTAAAACCGCCAGATTTATAGGCACTAACAATTTTTCCGTAAGTGCTTATGGAATCCGTCCACGCGTAATCAAGGGTAATACTCGGATTAAAGTGACTCCAACTTTCACTTGCCGACTGCGGCCCACCAACAAAGGTAATACTGCTTTTGTCAGCCGAACGGTCGTCAGCGGTATAACGACCGCCAAGAGTCAGGTCTAGGCGGTGATCCAGCGACTCTGGCGACCACGTTATTTGACCATAAATCGCCTGCGCTTCACTCTCAGAGATAATCTGTCTGTTTTCTAATGGAAAGCCACCATAGTTGTCACTTTCCATCTCATTACCGGTTTCTCTAAAGTAATACAGCCCAGCAACATAATTGATGTCGGAGCCGTAATCGCCAACCAACTGGAACTCCTGAGAAATCTGCTCTTGGTCTACATCAACATTGACACGGAAACCTGGGGTACCGGCATCGTAATCCTGCACTGTGACTTCGTTTAATTCGCGATAAGCGGTAATTGACTTCAGCACACCCAGCGAGGTTTCAGCGCTGATAATTAAACTGTGTCCGCTAATTTCGGTTTCGCTTGGCTCTACCCCGCCAAACCACTGTCCGCTGCCATTGCGACCACTGTTCGCCGGTACAGCCGGATTAGGCGAGGTTCCGGAAATTGGCTGATAAAAATGTTGTGGGCCATCTATCTCCGAAAAATCGTAGGCGTAATCCACCGACACCGCATCGTTTACATCCCAGCGCAAGGCAAAGCGACCCGCAGTTTTATCTTCTTCACCAAAGTTTCTACCCGAACCAGTATTCTTAACCCAGCCGTCGTGGGCTGAGCGCATAAAGGTCAGTTTTGCCGCCACATCGCCAATTTTACCGGATTCGAGTTTAGTGAGGGATTTCCAATAGCCGCGATTACCGCGACTCACCGTCTGGCTAATACCGGCCTCGTCAGAGGGCTTAGCAGTAATCAAATTGATCGCACCACCAGTTGTATTGCGGCCGTAAAGCGTACCCTGTGGTCCGCGCAAGACTTCAATGCGCTCAAGGTCGGCAACGTCGCTAGTAAGACCAATACTGCGCGCCATGTAGATTCCGTCGAGGTACACACCGACCGCAGGATCCTGTGTCGATTGACTGTCGTTATTCCCAACCCCGCGCATAAATACGATGAGTGAACTACGGCTAATTGGGAATGGGGTGATCTCTACGTTTGGCGCCAAGCCACTGATATCACCTAAATCCGTCACCCCAAACCGCGCCAATTTTTCTGCAGAAAATGCCAAAATGGAAATAGGTGTTTCTTGCAAAGATTCTTCACGTTTTTCAGCCGTGACCAGCACCTCCTCAAGACTCAGCGCCTTGCCCTCTACACCCTGCGCATACGTGATAGATGCTGAACATGACGCCGCTATGGCCAGCGCCAAGGCGGTTTTTCCTAAATTGGTCATTTTTATCTCCCGTGTCATACTGACGCGATTATTGTTATTTTGGGCCTATGACAGACCTTATATTTGAACAGCGAATCTACGATTTGAAGTTCGAAACCGCTCAGTAGATAATCGCAGCGAAGCGGGCCTAGGGAACATCACCCATACGACGTAGGTCATAAGCCAGTAAACAAAGGCTATAAGTAGAGCCTCATTCTACGTACAGGACATCACTATCCACATGAGTGACTTTGCCCCCACTGGGCTTTTACAGAATCCCCACGCGCAATCCATTCTCGCCTCTACCGGCCTGCGACGCCTGCGCATTTATCCCAAAGCTCGGGCGATGATCAATGCCAGCAAAACCGTCATCCTCGACTGTGGTGATGGCCACCAACTGCTCGGGGAATACGCCGCTCAAAACAAACGCAGCAAAGGGCTAATCACCTTAATTCACGGCTGGGAAGGCAGCTCTCAATCTAGCTATATGCTGTCTGCGGGGGGAACACTCTTCCAAGCCGGTTACGATGTATTCCGTCTGAACCTTCGCGACCATGGCCCCAGCCACCACTTAAACCGCGAACTCTTTAATTCCGCGCGACTCGATGAAGTCATAGGCGCAATAAAAACCATCCACCAAACCTACCCCCACGAATGGCAGTTTCTTGCAGGCTTTTCACTGGGCGGTAATTTCGCTCTACGGGTTGCAGCCAAGGCTGACGAGGCGGGCTTGTCGATAAGTAAAACCGTAGGCATATGCCCCGTAGTCGATCCGGCAAAAACAATGATGGCGCTTGAAAGTGGCTGGTGGGTTTACGAAAAATACTTTGTGCGGAAATGGCAAAAATCTTTGCAGAAAAAAATCCGCCTGTATCCTGAATTAGGCTACAAAGACAATCTCCTCAAACTCAAAACGCTGCGGGAAATGAACAGCTACTTCATTCCAAACCACACCCCGTTTACGAGCGTTGAGGACTATTTTAAGGCTTACAATATCGCGGGCGCGGCCTTAGAAACCCTAAGCTCCCCTACCCACATCATTGCCACTCAAGATGACCCGATTATTCTTGCTGAAGATTTCTCGCGGCTAGCCACAAATGAACACCTGCACATTGAAACCAAACAATACGGCGGCCACTGCGGCTTTGTGAAAAACTATCAGCTAGAAAGTTGGTTGGACGAGCGCCTTACAGAACTTATCAATCTAAACCGCTACCCCAGCGGTGATCCAGCAAAAGGAGCGCATTCGCAATAGGTGGAGGCGCTCGCCTTTTAATCGATAAGGTATCCGCTTTTTTTGGTAAAAAGCGGATAGTCGAAAATGCTGAACTTTATGGGGGTCTTTATGTATTTCTACAGCCTCACTAGGTGCTTTAGAACTAGGGGAAACAGCGATTTTCATTTCACGCCCAAACTAAGTCAGGAACGCTAACCCGGCATTCCTGCGATGCGAAGTGCTACCCGCTATTTCCAGACTTCTTACGCCAAGCGCACTACCCAGCATCTTTAGCAGCGATTTGCTGTGCAATAGCCAATAGTCTTACTGCTTCTTCTACGTGCAGCGCTTCTACTAAGCGGCCGTCGACCAATACCACGCCCTTCCCCTCGGCCTCTGCTTCCTGCCATGCCGCTTGAATTTTTTCGGCGCGGGCCAAGGCTTCGCTAGAGGGTGAAAAGGCAGTATTGGTTGCTGCAATTTGCTTGGGATGGATAAGGGTTTTGCCGTCAAAGCCGAGTTCGACGCCCTGCTCGCAGGCCAATAACAGTCCCGCCTCGTCATCTAAATCTAAATGGACACCGTCAAACACATCTATACCGTGGGCCCGTGCAGCCAATACACACATACCCAGCGAGATCAGCATACCTAAACGCTGTGGTGTATGCGGTACTCGCAGATCCTTGGCCAAATCTGACGTACCCAGCACAATGCCATCCATTCGCGGATGCGCACCGGCAATCTCATTAACGGCTAAAATACCACGTGGCGTTTCCGCCATCGCCCAAAGTTTTAAATCGGCACTTGCACCGGCCTGTTGTAACACCTGCACAACCGCATGAATTTCCGCCGCCGACTCCACCTTTGGCAAACAAAGCGCTGATATTGGCGCATTAGCAAAGGCCTCGATATCTTTTCGACCCCATTCTGTGTCAAAGCCATTTACCCGCACCACTAATTCGCGGCGTCCATAGCCACCGGCATTCACTGCCGCCAACACCTGCTCACGGGCAAGTTGTTTTTGGGCTGGGGCTACGGCGTCTTCCAAATCAAGAATCAGCACGTCGGCATCTAAACTCCGCGCTTTTTCCAAAGCACGGGCATTGGAACCAGGCATATACAGAACTGAGCGGCGAGGATTTACGGCCATCTATGGCTTCTCCTAGATAAAAGCGAAAGTCTAACACAGCAGATCGCGACTAGCGGCGCCCACTGGAACATCTTATATTGCGTTTTTCGCTCGCGATTAATTGCGAATCATTATCAATAACGGGTAGAATACCGACCCCGGCTTTATGCCCGCAACGCTATCGATCTGCGGAGATTTTTCATGTCAGTTCTGTCACGCCAGTTCCTACTCGCCTTGAGCCTGCTCGCTTTGGCATTTACTAGTTTTGCCGCACCGCAAACATCAAGCAGCAACGACAAACACGCAGTAGCCGTTCACTATACCGACATGGCTCACGCTATTTTCGGCGACGCAGAAAAAAGCGCACTCGCCTTGCAGGCAAAGATAAATGATTTTTTAAATGCTCCAAGTGCAGAAGGACTCATCGCGGCACAAGAAGCATGGAAAACTGCGCGCAAAGCCTACCAGCAAAGTGAAGTTTTCCGCTTTGGTAATTCGATTGTGGACGACTGGGAAGGACAGCTTAACAACTGGCCACTAGACGAAGGTTTGATCGACTACGTCTCCGACGATTACTTCTTCGCCCTTGGCAATATTGGCGGCGATATTAATATTATTGCCAATCCCAGTATCAACCTCGGCACCGAAGTGGTCGACACCAGTACGATTAACGCCGAGCTACTTCGCAGCTTACACGAGCTCGGAGGCTCCGCCGCCAACGTCACCACCGGCTACCACGCCATTGAATTTTTGCTATGGGGACAAGACCTCAACGGCCAGCAGCTTGGCGCAGGCGAACGCCCCTACACAGATTATTTAACAAACGATAAATGCACCCATGAAAACTGCGATCGACGGGCCGACTATCTGCGCGCCGCCACCGAGGTCTTAGTCCAAGACCTGCAATATATGACGAAGCAGTGGGCGCCTAACATCGACGACAACTACCGTGCCGAACTACTCGCATTAAACGACGATGTCATTTTAGCCCGCATGTTCTACGGCATTGGTTCTCTTTCACTGGGGGAACTCGGCGGCGAGCGCATCAAGGTCGCGCTTGAGGCGAATTCAACAGAAGACGAACACGACTGCTTTAGCGACAACACCCACTGGTCTCATTACTACAATGGCCTCGGTATCCAAAATATTTACTTAGGCAAATATCGCCGCCTTGACGGTAGCGTGCTCTCCGGCCCATCGCTTAGCGCCCTCGTCGCCAAAGCCAATGCCGACACAGACAAACAAACCCGTCAGTCACTAGACAAAACCATGACCGCGCTAACAGTATTAACCAAAGCCGCTGAAACAAAAGACAAGCCCATGAAATTCGACATGATGATTGCCGAAGGCAATAAGCGTGGCGAAGCGATTCTGAGTAACATCTTGAGCGCACTGGTTGTGCAAACCCGCAGTATTGAACAGGCCGCCGCCGCGCTCAATATCGACCCAACCGCAACTGGCCTATAAACCTTGTATTTAGTGGGCACTCAGCATGGCAACCCCCTGCGCTTGCTGAGCCCGCTACTCGCCGCGCTAGCGGTCTTGCTCAGCGCATGTGAAGCCAAACAAATCGACAGCATCAGCCTTCGTCAGACAAGTGATTCACCACCGCTAATTCTTAGCAATCAATCCGGCGGCGCGTTCACTATTTCAAATCGCAGCCAAGGGAGCTTGCAAGCGCCCCAGCCAAAACTTAGCGGCGAACAGCAATTGGCTTGGGCGGTAGGAAAAAGCTTTGCCACACAGGCTTGGGTAACGTCCCCCTCCAGCACCACCGCCAGAGACGGCCTCGGCCCCTTATTCAATGCTAATAGCTGCACGGGCTGCCATGTTCGCAACGGGCAAGGTGAACTACCTGAAAAAGGCCTCGGCACCATATTGCGACTCCCAGCCCCCTCCCCACTTTATGGCGAGCAATTGCAAGACATGGCCGTTCCAGGTTTTAAACCTGAGGGACAAATTACGTGGCAGACAATTAACAGCAGCCACACAGATGCACAGGGAAACCAACACCAACTGCAACGCCGCCAATTTAGCGTCGACAACACCGCAGCCTCTGTGTCGGCAAGGCTGGCGCCCGCCTTGATCGGTATGGGCTTGCTAGACAATATCAGTGACGCAGACATTCTTGCGAACAGTGATCCCGACGATAAAAATCGCGACGGCATCTCTGGTCGCGCCAATATCCGCAGCGCGACGCAAGACGGCACAATGCGCATTGGCCGCTTTGGCTGGAAGGCGAGTCAGAGCAGCTTGCACGAACAAATTGCCCTCGCCTTTCATCAAGACATGGGCATAAGCTCCAGCCTTCACTCGCCACAAAATTGCGCTGGTGACAATTGCCAAGCTTATTCCACGGCAAATACTGATTTAGAAATTAGCGACAAATTACTTAACGCAGTAACAAATTACATTGCCAATTTAGCCGTGCCTGCCGCAGCACACGATGCACAAAGTCAGCAGGGTTTTAAGATTTTTGAACAACTCGCTTGCGCGGCTTGCCATACCCCAAGGTTTCAAACAAGGCTGCCGTCTATTCAATTAGTTAGCACCGACAGCGCAAAAAAATCAAATGCGGCAACACGGTATACCGAAACCATTTTCCCCTTTAGCGATCTACTTTTACACGATATGGGCGCGGCCTTGGCAGACCAAAACCCGACAGATGAAACCCCCGCCAATGAATGGCGTACCGCGCCACTTTGGGGGCTTGGCATTCGCGCTAGAAATCCCGACAATACTCGGCTACTTCACGACGGTCGGGCACGGTCGATCACCGAAGCAATTCTTTGGCACGGTGGCGAAGCCGAACACAGCAAAATCCGCTTTACTCAACTTTCACATCAAGAGCGCACTACGCTCCTATATTTTTTAAAGGCACTTTAATGATTTCTGCAGTGATGAATTTAATCCGCCGCGGTCACACTAGCCGCACATTAATATTGGCCTGCAGCTTCGCGGCAGTCACCGCATGTAGCCCACCGCCACCCAGTGCCAAACTACTTAAAGAAACCGGCGAGCTAAGTTTTATCAGCAACTATCAAGACTTCAGCGTGAGTAGCCAACAACTCGCAGACGCCAGCGCAGACTTTTGCCAAACACCAGATCAAGCGGCGAAATTTGATACCCTGCATACCAAATGGAAACAGGCCACCATTGATTGGGCCGCCATTCAAAATATTCAGTTTGGCCCGCTAATGGTCGACAACCAAGCGTGGAAAATTCAATTCTGGCCAGACAAGAAAAACCTCATTGCCCGCAAAGTCGAAACCTTACTTAAAGACGGCAAGCCCATCACCTTGCAACGCGTAGACGAGGCCAGCGTCGTAGTACAGGGATTGTCGTCGCTGGAGTATCAATTATTTGACAGCAAAGCGGGATCTCAACAACGCTACACCGGCGAAGCGGGCGTACGTCGCTGCGAGTTATTAACAGCGGTTAGCACTCATCTGCAAAACGTCGCTGAGGGCTTGTATAACAGCTGGCGTAAAGATGGCGGCAACTACCTTGCAACCTTTAGTGAAACCGGCGAAAACAACCCCGAGTTTTCAGACGATAATCTCGCCATCGGTTATCTATTAGACACGCTTGTCTCCGGCATTGAATTAATCAAACGGGACAAATTAGAACGGCCCCTCGCAATAAGCAGTAGCGCAAATAACGAGGCCCAAGGCAGCGCGCCACAAACGCAGGTATACCAACTTGAATGGTGGCGCAGCCAATATTCAAAAGAAGCGATCATTGCAAACTTGAGTGCCCTCGAAGATATATTCAATGCCAATACAGGCTACGGTCTGGACGATTATTTGCGGGAAGACAAACAGCAAGCCGCCCTCAGCGACAAAATTAATGAGGGATTTAAACGCTGCATCGTGGCGGCATCGGCCATTGATGGCAGCTTGTTTGATATTGCAAACAAGCCCGAGCATCGCCAAGTAATTCTCGATTTTCACCGCGAACTCAGCCAGCTACTCGCCCTATTAAGAAATGATTTACCCACAGCGCTAGGTGTCAGCTTAGGCTTTAATTCCAAAGACGGCGACTAGCAGCAACGGCGGTATTGGTATGCAAAGACGTCAATTTTTAATAAGCTCCGGCGCCCTGCTCTGCGCGCCGAGTTCTCTATTTGCAAGCTCCCCAGCGAATGAGCAAGCAAGTGCCGAGTTTAGCCCTGTGCTGTCTGCGGCAACCGAACCAAGTGGCAACCGTATTGGTGTTTGGCGAGATTCCGGCTGGCAATATTCCCAGCCGATTTCCCATCGCGGCCACGACAGCCTCTATCATCGCCGGCGGAAAGAATTACTCTTTTTCTCCCGACGCCCCGGTCGCGAACTCTACATTATCAGCACCGAAACCGGCGAATTACAGCACACAAAAATCAGTGAAAACGGCTACCACTATTACGGTCACGGCTGCCTAAGCGTGGACGGCCGCTATCTTTATACCACGGAAAATCATGTTGATAATGATGGCGCGGGCTGCATTGGGATCTACGACTGCGAAGACAATTACCGCTGCCTTGGACATATGGATTGCGAGGGAATCGGCCCCCACGAACTGGCCTTAATGCCCGACGGCAAAACCCTAGCCATCGCCATCGGCGGTATAAAAACGCTGCCAGCCAGCGGACGTAAAACATTAAACCCCGACACCTTGGCACCGGGCCTGCACTACCTCGACTTAGAATCGCAGCGGATTGTAGAAAAAGTAGCTGCTCCCCACTTCCAGCTCAGCCTGCGCCATTTAGACGTTGGTAGTGACGGCAGTGTTTTGATTGGCGCCCAGTTTCAAGGCCGCCTACCTTCCGAGCAAGCGCTGGTCTATTTCCACCGCCGGGGCGAAACATTAAAGGCAATGAGCACCGATGAACTGCCTTTGCGCTTTAAACACGACTATATTGCCAGTGTCTGTATTGATGACCACAATACATGGGCGGTAACAAGCTGCCCCCGCGACAATTTAGTCTGTCTATGGAATATGCAAAACCAATCACTGTCACAGGTATGGTCGCTCCGTGACTGTGCTGGCGCTATTTATGATGCCGCCTATCAGCAGTTCATTTTAAGTAATGGCGACGGTCAACTGCTTGCGCTAAAACCCGGCAACAGCAAATTAAAGCTGCTTGCCTATAGTGCCGGCACCCAATGGGACAACCATCTAAGCCTGCTCGTTTAAGCCCCGACAAGGTAGCTGGAGAATATATGAAACGCAGAACACTGTTAAAAACGGGTGCCGCAGGTTTTGCCGGCGCCTGCTTTCCTACGCTGAGCTTAGCGATGGGCTCTGCAGACGAAGCAAGCAAGGCAGAGTACGACTACATTCTTACCGCAGAACCGGCAAAAGCGCGTATCGCCAAGGGCGGCGACAGCGACATTCTCGGTTTTAACGGCCAGTTTCCGGCACCCGTTATTCGCGCCAAACAGGGGAAACTACTGCGTGTTTTATTCATTAATAAACTGGATGAAGCCACCACTGTTCACTGGCATGGCATCCGCATCAAAAACAGCATGGACGGCGTACCCCATCTAACTCAGCCGCCTGTAGAAGCTGGCGAAAGCTTCCTCTATGAATTTACCTGCCCCGACGCGGGGACCTTCTGGTATCACCCCCACATGAATAGCGTGGAGCAGCTCGGCAAAGGACTGGTCGGCGCACTGATTGTTGAAGAAGAAACACCGCAGGACTATCACGACGTTGTAATAGGGTTAAAAGATTGGCGCCTCAAAAATGATGGCAGCTATCTACCCCTATCCATTCCCCGCGAAGCCTTTCGCGATGGAACCCTCGGCACCATAGCCACCGTCAACGGCCTACAAAAGCCTACGATAGAAGTACCCGCTGGCGAGCGCCTGCGTCTGCGCTTTTTAAACATGGACAACACTCGGGTATTTAACCTGAGCATGCGAGACAGCGCCGCCCAAATTATTGCCATAGACGGCAGCCCGATTGATAAACCCGTGCCACTAGATGTTCACCCCACTGGGGCTGGTATGCGTCTTGATGTAGGCTTTATATGCCCAAGCGAAATCGCAAAAGAAATTCCGATTTACGATATGAAGGGACGCTTTGGTGTTGAAATTTGCCGACTAAAAACCGTCGCACCAGCGAAAAAAATCAGCAATAAGACCGGTATTCCCGCCCTGCCAGTCAACCCTATCCCTGCCCCCCAATTAGCCTCGGCGGAATCTCTAAGCTTTGTTTTTGAGTGGGCCGGTGCATTATCACCCAGCGATGCTCAAGGCCAAGTAGACCACAACTTCTGGTTGATAAACCGCCGCGCATGGAGTGACCACAGCCACCAACATTTACCTGAACCGCTGGCGGTCTTGAGCCTTGGCAAAACGTATATTTTCGAACTCCACAACGCCACACCGCATCACCACCCCATCCACTTGCACGGATTGATCTTCACCGTATTGGAGTCAGACAAAAAGACCATTA
Organism: Zhongshania aliphaticivorans; assembly: GCF_902705855.1. GTDB lineage: Bacteria > Pseudomonadota > Gammaproteobacteria > Pseudomonadales > Spongiibacteraceae > Spongiibacter > Spongiibacter aliphaticivorans_B. Next base: position 345,729 of record NZ_CACSIJ010000001.1, read on the forward strand.
CCCCCTTCCACACCGACACAATTTTGCTGGAGAAAAATGAGCGCGCAAAAATAGCCTTCGTCGCCGACAACCCTGGCAAGTGGATGTTTCACTGCCACGTCATCGAACACATGAAAACCGGCCTAATGGGCTATATCACCATCGCTTAAATTTTCATGGCACGGCGCCGGTATTGGCGCCCATCTTTGCTAGAAATTTGATGCTGTAAGCTGTCATCTAAAACACGATTGCTATGCCAGCTTACGCTTAAAAAACCGCTATTACCGCAGCTCAACTTAATACGCTTCTAGCAGTAAGCCCACGCTTAGAAATCTCAAATCAGGCAGAGTTCTCATCTTCAGCAAGCGCAGTACCTGCCGACAATTGCTCTTGTTGATTTTTCCAGCAATACAGTATGTTGCTGGCTACACCTAATAATATAGACGCTTCAGCCACCGAGTAGCCCTGATCACGAATCAAAGCAACGGCTTCTTCTTTAAATTCTTTATAGTACTGCTTGTAAATGCGTTTCTGCCCCATGATGACACTCCAATAATTGACGGATATTGTCTCTTATTAAAGCATCCGGTTCATTCAAGCAGAACACAGGCGCTAGGCATTTGATGAGGCTCCCCACACATCAACTGATGACGAATCATAAAATTCAAATGTTTTAAAGGGGTGGGATTTACGCCACCTTTCAACTTTATTAATTATAACCTGATTGTGCGGCTCTAATGGAGACCCAAATAAACCGATAAACATTTTTAGATTTCTATTATTCTGATTTATAAAATCAAAGACATGATCATCTTCATCTCGGATAGAGTGACCGAATATAAATAAGTATCCCGTAATACTTTTCAGCGAAGAGAACGTTCGCGATAAATATCCATTCTTCTTTATTCTGGCCAACTTGTGATCAGTCGAGCCTTCCGAGATAAATACAGGAAATCTGTCTTGATCAATTGCCTGCTTTACTTGCTCAGCTAAGGGCACACCTAGATTCGCATAAGACAGTTTTTCTATATCTGATCCATCACTAAATATATGCATTGCTCCATGAATATAATATGTGCTTTGACCACTTTCTCGTCCGATTTCCCAGTGTAGGGAGGTATCCCTTTCTTCGTCTGGAACGTACTCATCGGAGTGCGGGTAACGAAAGCCATCATCACATGGCAGCTTCAGCTCTTTATCGTCGTTAAAATGCATTAAGACCCAATATAGAATTAGATCGTAATTGAATGTGTAGGTTTTGCCTTTTTCGAAATTTAGGAGAAACTTGCGGCAACTTTCATATTGATGGTCGGTGATTTCTGAGGGTTTAGGAGGGTGGGATTTTGAGATTACATGTATCAAGGTTCTCTTAAGTTCCTCGATATCCTCGTGTATATACTCTGTTATTCCCTCGGATGAGTCATAATGCTGCACTATATCAACAGCCTCTAGCAGGCGCCTCATAACAAATTCAAAGTCATGAGTATCTATAGCATCGAAAAGCATATTGATGCGTTCTGATTCAATATTTTCAGCGAGTCGCTTGTAGTTAAATATTGAAGGAAATAGTGAAACGCTAAAACCATTTCCCAGCATCAAGTGCTTTTTGGCTGTTCCTGCTTGAGCCATACAGTCTTCAAAGGTTCTAAGTTGTGTCACTAGTTACATTCCTTGTGATGGTGATCGATAAGCGCAATGCTGATGAACCATATAACAGCTTTATTCAAAAGACCCAGGCCACATATCACTTTGGCCCCTTATCACGGAACGGGCTTTTAGCTTGTTTAGAAATTTCTAGGGAGTTTAATGAGGTAGCCATCTCGCTATTGACGAGCGCCGGTCAAACGAAGACTAATTCCCTTTATTTCTGCCAAGCATTCCTTCCCCTGATCATATCGCGTAATTTTGAAATTACAACGAGTTCGGTGAGTCACCATTGTATTTATGGGAGCTACTATCTTGTTCACTTATCTCTACGACGCAAAAACAGTGACTGAGCAATTATGGCGCTTCAGCCATGGTATAAGTGAATTCGTGGCCATGTTATGCGCGGGGAAGTCGAGTCTATACCGCTGAAAAAAACAACTCACCCATAAAAAAGCCCCGCGATGGCGAGGCTATTTGTATTACTCAATGTCGATTAGCGCGGAAACATATCGCTTTACGAAACGGTATTTTTTATCGGTACAACCTTGGCGTCATCCGCTACTGCGCCATTTACCTTAGCGCTTGCTGAGGCCTTTGCCGATGAGGCGCTTTTGGCTTTTCTGGCAACCGGCTTTTTAACGGCTTGGGTCACCGCCGGTTTTTTTGCACTTGCCGAGCGAGCCGATGACGAGGCGGCTTTTTTTGCGGTGCTAGCTTTAGCAGCACTACGTTTGGCAGGAGCCGAAGCCGGCTTGGCGGCGCTGCCTGTATTAGCGCTATTTTTTGCCGCGGCAAGTAATTCATCAAAAGACTGTTCTATGCATTCACGGTAAAACGCGGGATCAGGCATGGCGTTACGATCACCAAGAATCGACATGGTCATAATACCGTTGGAACTGAATATCAGATGGAATAAACCCACGCCTGGCGTAAGCAAGCCCAAACCGTAGTAACGCACCATTTGCGCGCCAGCGGAATACAGCGGGAAGTTTGGTCCCGCGACATTTGATACAACAGAACTGATACCCAGCGGTAAATGACGAGTTAAACCATTGTTCACATAGCTACTAACTAATGAGGTAGTAATGGCTGGCGACATCACCCCCGCCAAACGCAGCACGTCCACCAGCGGCGAGTTCTCGCCGTATATTTTGGCTTCTTGAGAGCTTTTATACACGGCGGCAAGGCGCTCTAAAGGATCGGCAATATTGGTATGCAATTCGACAAAAACGGAGCCCACCTGATTGTTTTCGTCGGTCATACCACGGCGGGTACGCATATCCAGCGGAATAGAAACTGACAGGCTTTCGTCGGGCAATTCATTGTGATGTGCCAAGTAGCGCCGCAAACCACCGGCGATCACACTTAGCACCACGTCATTAATTTTAACCTTGGCGGCATCTTTTAAAAACTTAACATCGGCCAGCTCAAATTCAGCAGCTTCAAAAACGCGGTAAGGGCCGACTGGGGTGTTAAAACGGGTTCGAGGCGATTTAATAGACGGAATGGGGATTTTCTTCTGCGCCATTCCCACCGCCATTTTGCCTAAATCACGCAGCACGCTAACACCGCCGGTCAACATTTTAACGCTGTTTTTAATGTTGTTTACCGCCGCAGAACCGGCTAAATACATCGTCCCGGGGGCTACATCCACGGTAACCACATCTGGCGCCTGCGGCACCGCGGCAGGGTCTGNTTCTAAATCATGAATAACCGACATAATCGAAGAGCCGCCGGCCCCATCCACAAGGGAATGGTGCATTTTGGTGTAGATCGCAAAACCACCTTTGGGCACGCCGGGGATATTGTCTAAGCCCTCAATGATATAGGCCTCCCACAAAGGGCGATTCATATCTAAAGGTCGCGCGTGAAGACGGGCAACCAATATACAAAGCTGACGCCAGTCACCTGGCTGCGGCAGTGCAATATGCCGAATATGAAATTCAACATCGAAATTGGCGTCTTCTACCCAGTAGGGTCTGTCCACATTACCGGGAACTCTGAGCAATCTTGATCTAAATATAGTGTGCTTTAGCAAGCGGCGTTCAAAATTGGCAATCACGCCCTTGAAGCGCACAAAGCCTCCGGGTGCTGTCGACGGATCATAAATACCTAAACCGCCAACATGTTGGGGAGTATTCGGATGCTCTAGGTTAATAAATGCGGTATCCAGAACGCCTAGCTGCTTCATGCAATAATTCCTCTTATTATCATCACCCCTACGCCGTTCAGGCCGAACGGCCCAGCGGACGGGCACATTAAGCATAGTACATCAATTCGCGAGGGATCAAAGTAGCATGTAGGACAAATATCCACGATACTAACATTCAGATCAATCTTTATCTAAATCGAGTAATCGCTAAATTTCAAAATCCGCTTTCCGTTTCACCTGGCAAAAATACTGCCGAAAACAATCTCACAAGGAAGTGTTAAAATGCAGATAATTAAATTATACAGTTCACTTAAGCCCGCATTTCAATTTGGCTCCGCACTAACCGTTATCTCAGCAATTATCACGGATGTCCTTGCCCCCATATCCATGTTAGGCATATGGGTCGCAGTCAGCTTCTTTATTACGGGCATTCTTCTTGTTATAAAAGCTTTCATATACCCATCATTATGGCGTGATAGCTCCCATTTTTTTGCCGAGTTACTCAATTTTCCATTAGCCATCTGCTTTTTCTTAGCCACCGCTATTACCGCATACCAATTTGGAACCTATCAAAACCCGGAATTCCAAAACGGCTATCTTTCTAACAAAATCGCTTTAATTGATGCGCTGCAAGAACAATTAGGAATTTCAGAGAAAATTCTGAAAGTACAACAAGATCAACTGGAGGTTCAACGTCAAGGAGTAGTGAAACTTGGTGAGATAAAGGGAGTAAACGAACAACAACTTTTCTCTCAACGTGAAGGTGTCACTCAATTAGTGGAAATAAAAGATGCCGTCTCAAATTTAGATTTGTCGCTATACAATCTTTCAGAGGCGGCGAAGATTGGTGATGTAAAATACCTAGAGCAATGGGATGCATCCGGTCATTCATTGAATAACATCCATAAAAAGCTAATGCCCGTCACGCCGTCAATTCTTATGGATGCAATTCAGAATAACATGGATCAAATAACTCCTATTTTAGCCTTTCTTGAACAGAAGGGAGCACTTAAAGCTGACACTCTTTTCGACCCTGAGGCGCCTTATGTTAAGAATTTAGGAATCATATGGCAGAACGCTATAATGAAATCATCTTCGATCGAGGACGCGGCAAAATCTTCTAAAACTTACACTGAATTCTATGAATATGTTCTTTCGACATACGGCATTGAAGTGAGTGGCGTAACTGAGCAGGAATATTCTGACTTTAAAAATGGAAAAAAATACAGCTTAGATCTATACGGAAATTCACAAGGTGGGAGAGTATCTCTGCTAACCTTCGCAAAAGTAGTTAGAAACGACGATGCTATAAAGTTTCTTAACAAGTACCCTACTAATAAAAGCGAGTACATAATTATGCAAGGTAACAAAATTCGGCTAGATGGCGATTACCTCAGACTGCACCAGATGTAAAAGTCTCGATCTGATCTGATATATCTTCTTGAAAAATAGAGCGTTATTCATTTTGATAATGATGTCGAATCTTAAATCAAAACAAAAAGATAATTCAAATGTAATAGACGCGGCAAAGAGATTCTGTGCGCCAGAACCTCTTGTGACGCAATACTAACTATTGGGGATTTTCTGTGCGGGATTTACGCTGGCGAGCTGGCGGCGGCGCGCCAACATGTTCTTCATTGCGCAGGCGCGCAAGTTCAACTTGCTTTTGGCGGTCACGAAAACGCTTTTTTTGATCTTCAGTCACTACGTCAAAGCAGGCTGGGCAGGTCACCCCCTCCTCGTAGAATTCGCTCTGTTTGTCTAGGGCATTGATAGGCCGCCGACAGCCGTGGCACAAATCGTGTTGCCCCGTCACCAAGCCGTGCGTTACCGAGACGCGGTTATCAAACACAAAGCACTCACCCTGCCATAAACTCTCTTGCTCAGGGACTTCCTCTAAATACTTTAAGATGCCGCCTTCTAGGTGATAAACCTCGTCGAAGCCTTCGCGCTTCATAAACGCAGAGGCTTTTTCACAGCGAATACCACCAGTGCAAAACATCGCCACTTTTTTGTGTTTCTGAGGATCGTAATGCTCGCGAACGTATTCAGGAAACTCTCTAAAACTAGTAGTTTTGGGATCGATTGCGCCGCGGAAACTGCCAATTTCAACCTCATAGTCATTGCGGGTATCAATCAATAGCACCTCTGGATCAGAAATTAACGCATTCCAATCTGCAGGTTTCACATAGCTGCCAACCACTTCATTGGGATCGATACCATCGACCCCCATGGTGACTATTTCTTTTTTGAGCTTTACCTTCATACGGTAAAAGGGCTGCTCTTTATCAAAGGATTCTTTGTGGCTCAAATCCGCTAAGCGCTTGTCTGCCCTCAAATAATTAAGCACGGTGTCAACGCCTTCGCGAGAACCGGCAATAGTGCCATTCACCCCTTCAGCCGCCAGTAACAAGGTGCCTTTTACGCTGGCAGCAAGACAAACCTCTAATAAGGGCTCGCGCAATTCGTGATAATCAGGAAGGCTGACAAATTTATACAAGGCCGCAACGACAAACTGATCCATTTTCTTTAACCCTGCTCCTTTTTGCTACCGCCTAAGCAGTTTGGCGACGCCGGTGCGGGGGCGGCTCTGTTTTGCCATTCTTCTGGGGTATAGGTGTGCATGGCAAGAGCATGAACGGGGCCGGCCAATTCCTCAGCCAACAATTGATACACACTCTGCTGGCGTGCCACCTTACGTTTAGTGCTGAAGGCTTCGGCAACAATAACAAGCTTAAAATGAGTTTCAGAATTCGCCGGTACGCTGTGCATATGACTTTCGTTAACCACCTCAAGATGCAGGGGGTTTAAAGCCGCCGCCAGCTTGTTGGTAATACTCTCTTGTATGACTGACATTATATGAACTCCGCAACCGCAAATCGGCGTACATTATACACGGCTCGCAGGCTTCTTTGACTTTTCTGCCGCACAACGTATTGCCGCTGCATAGGCGCGATTTGCCCACGTTACCAGCATCTCACTATCATCCAAGGCTTCGTCTGGGGTTTGGTAATAAGACAGGGCAATCTCTTTACTGCCACGCGCGTAGGTAAATGGTGGCAAACCTAGGGCTTCAAAATCACCTTGGCTGTCTTTATCTACCTTTAAGTACAAGGTATTTTCAAAAACCACGCCAAACATCAAGCCCTCTAAAAACACACCGTAACCACCAAACATTCTTCGGCCCGTCACCGGCCCAAGCCATTGCAGCTGATCCATTAAATAATTGATAAATGCCGAATCAGATGCCATTTAGCGCTCCGCTACGCTGCCAAGGCGCGTATATCTAGTTGGCTTAGTCGTTTAGCCAGAACGGTGATATCTACTGCCAACCCCCAACGCATATAGCCAACATCGCCACAGCGGTAAACCCGTACCGACAAACCGACCTGATAGCAGGCTGACTGCAAGGCCTCGGCCTGCGCCAAGGGCATAATTAGCGTGACAAACAAGGCGGAATTCACGCAGCGGATTCTCTCGCCGGCGAAAACCTTTGTGAGTAAAGCGGTCTGTGCCGTCGATGCGGACTGTAATTTTGCACGTATCTGCCGCTGCCACGTTTTGTCTGCCAACGCCTGACAACCTATCCATTGAGCAGCGCCACTTACCGTCCACGGCCCAAGGCAACAATCTAGCTCAGCCAATAGCGATGGTTCCGCCAAAACAAAACCCAAACGCAGACCTGGCAGGCCAAAAAACTTACCCACCGAGCGCAACAAGACAATCCCCGGCTCCCCCGCCAAGGCCGACACATCACTTTCAGGGTTTGCATCGGCAAAAGCCTGATCAACCACTAAGAGCCCCTGTGCCGGTAACACGCTTCGCCAGTAGCGAAGATCCTCAATCGCCAATTGATCAGCACTTGGATTATTGGGGCTAATCAGCACCATGTGCAAAATATTTTCGGTGGCAATTTGGCGCGCGATTTCCTCGCGGTCATAGCCTTCAAACAGCACTATGTCGTGACCCGCGCGCTGCCAGCGATAGCGATGTTCCTCGTAGCCCACCGCCGGCAGTAATACCCGCCCTTTCGGTGCTATATACGGTAGTTGCTGAATAACTGGCTGACTTCCTGCCGTCGCTAAAATCAACTCCGGTGCCACGCCGTAATACGACGCTGCTGCGGATTGTAACTCGGCATTAAAATACGGCAGCGTGGTGTAGCAGTCGTTCGGCGGGCTTACTAGCGGCCACGGCCAAGGGTTTATCCCTGTGGCCAAATCCAGCATCGGCAGCGTTGAGTTCGCTGCCGGTAACTGACGGGGATCACCGCCGTGGATTGGCGGCCGATAGTTGCTATCACTCAATGCAAGCCCCCAATCATTACAGCGATGACAATCCACACCATCAATAGACGGTTAATCAAGGTAATACTCCGTTCCAAATCCTCAGCCACAGGTTTTGCGCCGTCACCCAATGGCGCGCGCAATACCGTTTCGCCATGATAACTTGCGGCTCCTCCCAAGGTAATATTTAAAGCCCCCGCACCACTGGCCATAACTGAACCAGCATTGATACTTTTCCAGCGCCAGCCCTGCCCAAACCAGCAGCGGAAGCCCCGTGTAGATAGGCCGAACACACTAAAACCCAAGGCCGTGAGCTGAGCGGGAATAAAATTGAGCACATCGTCGCTGCGGGCGGCCCACCAACCAAAATAGCGATAACGGCGGTTTTTATATCCCCACATAGCGTCCAAGGTATTTGCTAAACGGTGCAATACCACCCCCGCAGGGCCAGCTAGGGCAAACCAAATCAGCGAAGCAAATAAGGCGTCACTGCTGTTTTCCAATGTGGTTTCCAGCCCGGCAGCGAGTACCTGATCTGCGTCTAGCGCGGTGGTATCGCGACTCACGATATAACTGACTTTCAATCTTGCCTGCTCTATATTTCCCTCAGCTAAAGCTGATCCAATAGGCCGAATATGTTCACACAAACTACGCCAGCCAATAGCCCAGTACAGCACCGCGCAATCGAAAACCAAGCCTATTGGCGCATAAAAAAACGACAAATAATGACTGAGAGCCCACACTAGAATGACGCATGGCAACACCACCACACTCCACGCAAGAACTCCACGCAGACGAAGCAAGCTAGGGTCTGCGTTATTAAAACCGTGTTCAATCCGTTTGGCGACATTTCCAAAACCCACCAAGGGATGCCAACGAGTGGGTTCTCCAAAAATGCGATCTAGCAGCACAACGCAAATCCAAACTACGGCGACATACATCGCGCCAGTCATCATTACTCAACTGCAGCCTTGTTGAGCTCACTCGACATTTCAAGCGCCAGCGTATTCGCAGGCAATGCGAGATTAACGATATATATGGCAGGAAAACACATAGCTGACTCAACAATAAAAGGCATACACCACACTGGCAATACAAGGCCAGAAATCTGCAGATGACGCGCGTAGGTATTTACGGGAATTTTGTGTTGCGGACTGTAAAGAACTCGAGAAGAACGGTCAACTCGCTTANCGAAGCACCTTTACACCCCTAGCCTATAAAATGCAGCAGCGTTATCCCACAGTACTTTTTTAGTGGCGGCATCACCGAGGGCATTGCCTATAATTTCTATATCTACCGGATTAAAGGCTCGCGGTGAACGGGTTGAAGGCAGGTCTGTGCCAAACATTAAGGCGTCGGGATTAATTTCAAACAAACGCTTTATCGCCTGACTGACCGCAAAATCAACTCGACCAAACCCTGTTGCTTTCACTCTGGCACCGCTTTCTGCCAATTGATACAACAGTNGCAAACCTGCTTTTGACAATCCTAGGTGATCAATACTAATAGCGGGAAGGCGACACAACTTATCGGCAAGATCTGCCAGGGTATTACAATCGGCATAAATCTCAATATGCCAACCAAGTAAATCATAAACTCGATGGGCGAATTCACAAAGATACTCGCTGGTTTCCGAGCCACCGCGACGCAAATTAAATCGCACCGCACGCACGCCGTGGCTGCCTAGCATCAGTAAATCTTCATCACTTACAGAAAATGGTAATTGGGTTACACCCACAAAAGTTGGGCCCAAGGCTTCCAAGGCGGTAATTAAATAACTTTGATCAAAGCTCTGAAACGAGCCTGAAACAACAGCGCCGCCACCCACACCTAAAGACGCAGTTTGGCCAACATAATCGTCAACCGTAAATGCATCAGGCAAAAAGCCGTCATTGCTGACCAAGGGAAATGCGGGGTCAATTATGTGTAAATGGGCATCAAAAATCATGTGCTGCATACCGCTCTCACCTCCGCCAGCTATATTTACTGCCTGCGTATCAGCAACGTTTATTATTAAGATCTAGGGATTTTGCGAAGCCTATCAACATTCGCAGATTTAAGCGTTAAAAGCAATGCTCAAGAAACATCGCCGTCGAGCGCCGATAGGCGAGCCTTAACCTCTATCCACTGTGACATATATTGATGACTTTTTAGCGTCTGGTGACGCAGCATAATACTATTAAAATGGCTTTGCCGATGGGCACTTAAATCCTCAAGTAAGGTGTCTACGCGAGACATAAACCTAGGCAAATACACATCGCGACTATAACGTGAAGAAATTAAATTTTTACCTTTCGCCTGGGCTAACTGCCAGTCATTTTCATTTTGATAAAGTCGCAGCGCCGCCGAAGCAAACTCATCCGCGAACTGCTCAGAAAACAAGGGAGCGCCATTTATCACCGCGCCACTCCACGGCATGTTGCCGCACATTGCCTCAGCGCCAATATCGCTAGTCACAGACGGCGTACCACATTCCATCGCTTCTAATAACTTACCTTTTTGTCCAGCGCCAAACCGCAGCGGCGCCAAACACAGACGCGCCGAACTCACCACATCAACGGCGCTTTTTGCCCAACCTTGAATTAAAAAACCCAGTTTTTCATTGTGAAGCTGCAGAGCCTTTGGCGGCGGATAGGCACCGTAAACATGGCATTCAACATTAGGAAGCGTTTTGCGAATTTTTGGCCAAATATAAGCGCGCAAATACTGTACTGCGTCCCAGTTTGGAGCATGGCGAAAATTACCAATAACAACACAGTGTTCACGCTCTGCAAAACCAGACCATTGCTGCGAATCTTCGTCTCGCAGACTCGAAAGTAGCGGCAGATAATGCAATATATCGGGCGCCACGCCATAGCACTCTTGCAAAAGATTTATTTCGTACTCAGAAATAATCAGGCTAATATCGCAGCGCCAAATAGCCGCGATCTCCCGCTGCGCGATGTCACTAAATAAATCGCTGCGCTGCACTTCTCGACCTTGTTTTAAGGCCTGATGACGAGCGTGACGCAAGCAGTGCAAGTCTTCGGTATCGAGAATACGCAACGCCGATTCACAACTGCGCTCTACCCGCCAAGCAAACTGCTCCTCGGTAAAAAAACGATCAAAAACAACAACACTCGGATTTAAATCACTGACAAAACGATCAAAGCTAGAACAGTTTAATGCTATATCTTTGCTAGCGACCCCCTGCGCCTCCAGATCTACACTGTGCTCGCCACGTTGTGCAGCGCTAGCAAATGTCACTGCTGCACCACCGCGCTGAAAAACATTGATCAAATCCATCATGCGCCGCCCTGCAGCGGATGAATTTGGTTCCGGCCAGACATAGCCAATAATTAGAACCTGCATAGTCTTACTCTGAAATGGCATCCAAGAAAAAGCTGCCAGTATAAAGACATCAAACTAGGTCTAGCGAACATTGCTCGCAGTAAAGAAACAGAAGGCAACAAAGAATACGTCGCCTAATCAAAACTACTGTAGGGAATCGGTGGCTCCGGCGGCGTCCAAATCGGCTGCCAGCGATCACTAAACGTATATTTTGCGTACATAATGATGTGGTTCGGTTCATAGAAGTCAGCGCGTTGAACGTCTGCTGCGACACCTAAATACCAACGATCACTCACTCGTTTTTCCACCGCCGCTTCAAGTGCATACCCAAATCCACCACCAGACGAGCTACGCCCGCCCAATTGGTAAGGCGCATCTTCGCTAGACCAAGAATTGGAAATTGAGGCACCAATAAGATAAGACCACTCATTCTCGCTACGGCCGTAATACCGCAGGGGAATAGAGAGCGACAGATAATTCTGCGGGCTAAAATAAGCCCCGTGCTGCAGGGTAAATTCACTCAAGTTTTTATCGTATTGAAAATGTAAGACGTTTAAACCAATTCGAAACTGTCGGTCGTCCTGATCAAGCAGGCGGTGATAAACCCCGCCAAGTAGACCAAATCGGGTGTTATCGGCGACTCGTTCGCCGCTCATACCGTGGTATTGAATACTCGCCCAATAGCCGTTTGCTCCACCCCGGTCATAACTTAAACCCAACTTAGCGCCGCTGCGAATAACACCGCCCCACTCTGTACCCGCATTGCTAGCGCCCGCCGGAACCTCTAAGCCGGCATAGGACAATGTTGTTCCAATTTCTGGCCGACGTGACAGCGCCAAACTCCACCCCACTTGGGACAGCTTGCCATTCATACCAATACCGCCAACCACACTAGAATTCTGAAACCCTACTGGAGTAGTGCCAATATCCGCCCACCAACGCTCGCTTAGCCAGCCTATGCCTAAAGCCACGCCCTCCGCACTGCCCTTAAATGGAATACGGTTAATACCGCCAGCAACTGGATCAAGATAATTAATATTCCCAGAGTCGACACTGACAAAATCAGCCCGCGCAATAATATGGCCATCAAGGCTTGGTACCGGCCATTTCACCTCAATAGGCACTTGGCTGGTCTGATCTCGGCCTTCGCGCTTTTTAAAATCCACGCCGACGATAACGTGACCGTCATTGCGCGCGCGAAGTTTATCAATTTGTTGGCGCGCGCTACGGGTCAGCCAATTATCAACGCCAGATTGATACAACTTTCTTTTCTGCCACTGCTTTCGCAATGGCGTGTTTGTCGGCTTGCCATTGGCGCGCAATAAAACGTCATAGGCCAGTTCCTCGGTTAATGCAGACTGGCCCTGTTCTGCACTTAACAGCATTATCTCACGCATCTGCATGGCGCTAATGTCATCGCGCTGACGTATTTTTGCAATTAACTGGCGCTCAGCTTTACGGTCTCGTTTGTCGCTAAACACCGATAACAGCTGCATCAATTCCTTGGGCGACAACATGGCAGAGTTGCTAAGTAAACTAGCGGCTTGCTGCTGATAAACATCATCTTCGTTAATTGCCGCGCTGCTTCGTAAAATGCCTAGGCTTGCCTCGTTTTGATAAGGTCCCAATGACTGCGCAGCGCGGTGATACAGAGAATAAGCCAATATATGCTTACCCTCTTCCTCGGCTTGCGCCGCTTTTTTTAGCTGAAAACGGGTGTTTAATTCGGAGAACTCTCTCTGCTCGGCAGCGGCTAAATCAGACAGGTTTAAACCGGCATACCAGGTAGAAAAATCCCTAATCTGATCCAGACTCAACAACAAATTACCGTAACTAAGCTGGCGATTCACCGGCCAATCTCGTGTCGGTTTTAAATCCTGCGCAATTTTAATCGCGCGAGGCATCTGCTCTAGCTCTATCCAAGCCTTTGCCAGTCGAATCTGCGCGTCAAGATCGCCCTGATAACGACGGCTGAGCGCATTCAAATTTGCCTGTGCGTTTGGGCTATCTATATCAAGTCCCGCAAAGGCCTGATTCAGCTCCAAGCGCAATAAGTTTTGCTGCATTGCATCGCTGCGTTGCGAGGCGGGAATACCTTGCAGCTGCGACAATGCGGCGCGCTCCTGCTCACGCGAAGACAAATACAAGGCGTAAGAAAAAATCATCTCCGCCGTCGGCGAGGTACGCCGCCAATCGGCCATTAGCTGATCAGCCCGCTGTGCCTGTCCCAATTTAACAAGCATTTTTGCCAAATCACTGCGCTGCCAAGGGGACGTAGGTTGCAGGAGCAGCGCCTGCTCAACTGCAGCCAATGCCCGATCTGGATCGCCGCTTTGCATCGCCAATTCAACTTGGGCGGCGGCTAGCTCCTGTTTGAGGGTATTTATCTGCTGGCGAAGCACCTGCTGCTGAGCCGCACTAAGCTGCCCTGCAAATTGCAGCGCAGCACGACGACCATGACGCTGTTCGCGCAGTGATAATAGACCGCGCAGAGCCTGTCCATTTTGCGGAGACAATCTTAAAGCACGTTGATATGCAGTTTCAGCCCGCGCATATTGCTTTTGAACTTCGGCCAATTCGGCAATTGCAATGTACACATGAATAGAATTAGGGCGGAGCGCCTGCGCCTCAGCAAGCGCGCCCTCGGCGCCATCGTATTTTCCTTGGGACAAAAACTGATCACTTTTTTGCAGCAAACTCCAGTAATGTGCAGTGTCAATTAGACGTGTCCACTTACCTCTCAAATCAGGATTCTCATTGTACTGTAAGGCCTGTTTGAAATAGCGTTCCGCCGCAGCTGCATTGCCTGTGCGTAAATATGCTACACCTAGGCCACCCAACACCTGCTCGTCATCTGGCCGACCTTTAACAGCGAAAAGTAACCGTGATTTGGCTTCGCTATTGCGATTAGCATCCAGTGCTGCCAAGCCCTGCTTACGAGCTCGATAATAAGGATTTTTTAGCTGCTCTTGCTCAATGTCTAAACGCTCAATGGCGTGACGATAGCTGTCTTGAATACTAATATCTGAGGGATAGCGCGATGCAAGTTCTGCGTAATCCGCAACGACCGTATTATTAATAGGCCGCGCTCCTAACATCAACAACCACGACGCCGCAGCTCGCCGTCCGATGCCTGGACCATTGGCTAATCGTTCAAAAATTTCAGCAGCCCGCGGGTCTTGTGAATTACGCCGAGTAAGGTGCTCAGCCAGCATGACTTCAATTAAGGGAAAACGCTCGTACTGATGATTAAGCGCTTCCAGACTATTTCTAACCTCAGTCCAATTCTCACTGATACGCCCTCTAATCTCCAATTTGCGCAGCTGCAAACCTAGCGTAGGCATACCATCCGGAAACAGCTCATTAAACATATCTAAGGCATCTTGATGCCGGCCCGCCGTAGCCAACAACTGGGCGCGGGACAACTGATCCTTACCCTCAGTCATCGCCTGTAAATACTGTTGAAGGTGCAGAGTTTGTTTGTGGCCCGAGTAATTTTTTTGCATGTCCTGCAATATTGCGCGGGCCTCGTCGACATTCTCGTCGGCAATAATTTGGTAGGCAGAATAAAATTGAACAACGGGAGAATTCGGCGTAATCGCCCTTAAACGTGCTAGGGCATTATCAATTAAGTCTCGCCGATTCATTGCCTCAGCAAGCTGTAATTGCTTATTTAAGGTAGATGCAGCCTCTATGTCTTCACCGCTTGCGGGCGAAGTCTGCGTGCCTTTAACCGGCTGTAGTACTACCCCTACACTGTCATAGTCAGGTGCTGTGTCCACCGCATCATTACGGACAAAGAAAAACCACACGAGGTAGGCCACCACCAAAAACGGCAGCGCCCGCAGCAGAGACATCCAGCTTATTTGCAAGAGCCTGCCTCCCAAGCGGGTAGAAGTTGTCCGTTTAGGGCAAAGCGATACCGCTTTTCCATCCAGCCAATGCCAAACAAGCTAAGTACGCTATCGTAATAACGCTGCCCCGGCGCAATTTTAGCTTTCGCATTCGCGACTTGGCTCAGTAATTCTGGAGTCTTGCTTTGCTGCTCGGCGGATGATTGAAGCGCGGGTAATACCGCTGCTAAAAAACCAACCGGCCCACTGCCAATAGTTTGACCGCTACGGCTATCTACGGTTTCTGGTGGTGTATTCTGTGCGGCGGTTTTCTCTAACATGGGCTTCACAGTATTTAGCAATGGCGCTTTGTGTGCATGTTTATCGGCCAACATCCCTAGCCACAAATAATTGCGGATCGCATCGTAGCTACCTTTACCTGAAGTTTTAGCATCTGCTCGTACCCCGGATTCTGAAACCAGCACCCAGTCGGGCACAAAGCCTTTTGGAGAAGCCTTTTCAATAATTAGCGCGCTACTCTTTGACAGCTCATCCCAATGTTGACTAGGAAACACCGTCGCGAGCCGATCAAGCAATTGCAGTGGACTATAGCTAGGATTTAAACGATATACTTTTTCGCTTTTGCTTGTTCCGGCCGATACAAAGCCAAGCGGTGCAGGCAATAACACGCGGCCTATAGTCGGTATTATCGCCGTCTCTTTTTGTATGATTTGGCGCGCCAACAAATAACTGAGACTGGCGTAATAATGGGAGTTCCACAGTCTTCCAGCTTCACTCAAGGTGTAGGCTATCCACAAATCGGCGTCGGAGGCCGCATTGCTATCTAACACCCCGCTCTTGCCATTCTCGTTCACGCCCCAAAGCCAAGCGGGTAATTGTGAACCGAGGTCGCCAGCGGCGAGATTATCTATTGTCCACGCCAGCAGTTGATCAAAGCTTTTTTGATCATCGGCAAGCAAGGCAAAAAACAAGCCGTATGCCTGCCCTTCCGAGGTGGTAATCGGCTGCTCGCTACTGCGATCAAGTACCCTTCCATCCTCTATATAATGCTGCTTAAACGCCAACCATTCAGGCCAGCTACAATGGTTTTCCGTTGCATGGGCTTCAGCCGCAAGCAACGTGAAAAACAAGGTAATCAGCAGATACCTCATTCATCATCGTCCACTTGCAAGCGACGAGCGGCTACTACCGCCAGCAGACGCCAAAGAATGATTGTTAACAGCACAACTAACAGTAGCGCACACGCTGCCAAGATAAAGGGATACTTCGAGAAGTGATACCAAATCAAGGTCTGGAGTGGCAGGTGCCCCACGAAATAGGGTTTACCAACAATATAACTCGCAACAGAATCGCCCCTAAACATCGCCACCGAGCCGAAAATATATGGTAGTCGTCCGGGTGTATTTAAAGAGCGAGTGACATCTAAAAGATCCTGATCGCGGGTACCCAGCATCGCAACCACACTGCGCTCATCGTCAAAGGGCGATTGCATACCAATCAAGGCGCCAAAAGCACCGTTGGCATTGAGGCTAACTTGTTCTGCAGTTGTCCACGCGCTATCTTCGCTCCAAGGAAAATAGCGTAAATTGCCAAGATCTTGGGGACGATTAATTGACCGCTGGCTCTTTCTTAATAATAAAGCTGGTTGATTTTCTTCAAGCGCCGAGTCTGCCATAGAAGGGTCTACGCCAATCGCCAATATATCCTTATCTGCTAGCACTTTTTGGTCCCAGCTATCTAGCAGCGTTAAGCCCATACCTGGGTAGGCCACGCTGGCAGAGAGATAACCCACCGTTTCTAATAATGACTCAATCAGTATTGGGCTCGGCGATGGCGGAATCACCACCGCGGTATCTGATAAATCAGCCATTCGCGTAAAGGGGTAACCCGCCGTTGCAAATACCTGAAGATTTGGCATTTCGATATAGTGGGGATAACCGGTGAAATCTATTGTCGAATCAGCTTCAAGAATCGCACGGGGACTACCCGCAGGGATGGTCCGGCATGCGCCGCTATTCACTGCGGCGAAGGCAAAGCGAAAACTCATTCTATTTAAACTGCCTACCTGAAAAGCAGGAATGCGAATTCTGTCGCCGCCACCCATGAAGCCATCATCCAGCAGGGGAACCCGCACCCGCTTTGCCTCACCATTTATACCTTTAGTAGTTAAGCTAAACGCTTCAACAAACTGACCATTGATAGACATACTCAAGCTGGAGTCATCACTGTCATTTTCCGGCGGTGAATAGCGATAACGTAGATCCAATGGGATACCACGGCTTTGCCAAGTAAACAGATCCGGCGGAACACGAAGCGACACTGATATATCGCTGGGTTTACGCCCCTCTACCTGCAAGACCATTGGGTCGTCGACCAACTCACCCAGCTTTACCGGGCGATCGGTTCTAATCCAACTGGGGGAATCATAGGGCACGCGGGGCTGTATCTGCTGCGCCTTCGATATTGTTGCCACCGGGCCACTCAATAACTCTGAACCCAGTGCTAGACCGCGAACCGCCGTCAAGAGTTGCTCGCTATCTCGGCCTTGAATCAACAAGAGTTTCACGTAGGGGTTGTCGGGGTGGGTAATAATTTGCAGAGTAGGTTCATCTACCTCGGGGAAGTCCACCAAAAAAGCGGGTCGATTAGTATTTGTCAGCATCACTACCGCATGCTGTTCAGGCGCCTTATCAATTAAGACTGGAAAATTCACTCCCCGCCACTTAGCCTGCGAACCAAAATATGAGGCCGCCAATGTCGCGGCGTATACCGTATCAATTTCATAATCAGGACCAAATACGACAGGCAAAGTCAGCTTGCTAAAATCGCGACGATCAAAAAACGGCGCTGGTAATATGCTGAGGTCATTGCTTAAACGAACGCGACGGCTATTCAACACCACCTCGCTCGCCTGGCTTATTTCTGCCCAAATAGCAGGGTCGCTGGGATTCCAGCACTCTTGATCCAAGTGGCCCACCAACTCAATACGAAGTTGGTTGTAATCGCTAAAATAACGGGAGTCTAGTGGCAAACGAACGCTATCGCGCTGACCTTTATTTAACTCCGTTACCGGCACCGCATGCTGGAGTTCACCGTTTAGGTATATTTTAAGGTGCGACAAAACTTCAATTAAGGCGGGCGAACTGATGAAGTCTAATTTCAGCTCGGCATCTTTAACAATGCGATCCAAACGAGAGCCAAAACCCAAATAAACACTGGTCTCGCTGCCCTGCACGTCCAATGAATCTGCGAACCCCAAACTGGTAAATGTCATGGTCTCACTAACAAGACTTCTTGGGTCAGGCTCGCCGCTCCCGCTCTTTTCCTCAGCGAAACTGAAGACTGGGAACATAACTAACCATACCAGCAGTGATAAAACCTTTGCGTTTAGCAAGACCTGTCCCTCATGTTTAATTCCTCACCGCCAGTGCTACATTACGAGGACGGAATGTGGCTAATCCCTCCACCATCCAGATCACCGCAGCATAAATTTGTGGTATGGGTTTTGGCGAATTCCGCAGCAAGCGGTTATAGCCCTGCACTGCAGAGCTAACCACTTGCCCCATACTTATTGAGGGTACATCTTCAGAGTAAGACTCTTTCCAATCCACCCAGGTATCCGCTTTTGCAAATGTGCACTGAACATAATCGATTGTTTGCCGAACAGACAATTTAGGCAAGCGCGTACCAAGCACTCCGTCCTTTGCATATACCACATGCAGCGGAAAGGTAAACTCTTCATTGCCTCTACGCAAAACAACGTCCAATTCCGTAGAATTACGAAGTAAACTGCTGTCAGCTACTTCAAAGCGCAAACCACCAAAAGAAAAATCACGTACCGTTGCTTGAATTCGATGGCCCGTAGGTAATATCAAACTTGCCGGAATTCCCACATCGACCCTAGGCGCCGTCCTCACCTGCTTTGCCTCCGACCCTACCGCAGCAGCGGCCCCAAGAATAAGCATATTGTAGAAAGTCCACATTAGGTTCACTACAACTGCCGAGATTTCCTCACTAGGCCCAGAAATTATTCTAACAATTCCCCATATAACCCCAGCAACATTAAGTACCACCAAAGCAATATAAGGTTTGGATATTACCCAGTCGTAGTAATCCCGCTCAATAGTGCCACCCTTAGCGGTGACGTTGAAAGTACCTTTATGAGGCGCAAATAGGGCCACTGTAGTTGGCCTAGCCACATACCAAGCCAGCACTGACTCATATACTTCGCCCCAGAAGGAATAGCGGTATTTTCCCTGCAACATAGAGTTGACCGAGGCGGTATGAACCATATGTGGAATGACATACATCAACAACACCAAGGCCGGTGCATAAATAATGTAGGTATGCAGAAGTAAAAACGCGAGCGGCGCCGTCAAAAATATCAAGCGAGGAACACCAGATAAAAAGTGCAGCATGGCGTTAAAATAACAAAGCCTTTGCTGCCAGCGCAGTCCGGGGCCAGTTAAGGGATTATCTAAGCGTAAGATTTGCGCCATCCCCCGCGCCCAACGAATACGCTGACCAATATGCGCAGACAAGGTTTCCGTTGCCAAACCAGCGGATATCGGTGCGCTCAAATAGGCTGAGCCGTACCCCTTTCTATGCATGCGCAGAGAGGTATGAGCATCTTCTGTGACCGTTTCTACCGCTATCCCACCCACTTCTTCAAGTGGCTTACGACGCAAGATTGCACAAGAACCGCAAAAAAACGTGCCGCCCCAGAGGTCGTTGCCATCTTGAATTAGTCCGTAGAAAAGATTGCCCTCATTTGGAATTTTTCGGAAGGTTGCCAAATTCCTTTCAAATGGGTCAGGCGAATAAAAATGATGAGGGGTTTGTACCAGTGCTAAATTGGGGTCTTTTATGAGCCACCCCATGGTCATCTGAAAAAATGCGCGAGTCGGTATATGGTCGCAATCAAAAATAGCGACGTATTCTGCATTGGTCTTAGTAAGCGCGTAATTAATATTGCCGGCTTTGGCATGGTTATTCACCGGCCTGCGAATGTAATTCACGCCCACCTGCGCCGCAAAATCCCGAAAACTATCGCGCTTGCCGTCGTCAAGAATATGAATGTTCAGTTTATCTTGCGGCCAGTCCAAGCCTAAACTGGCATAGACCGTTGCCTTAACAACATCCAGCTCCTCATTATAGGTGGGAATAAACAGGTCAATTGTCGGCCAAGTATTTACGTCTTCAGGAAGGGCTTGAGGTGTTCTTTTTAAAGGCCAAATATTTTGAAAATACCCCAACACCAAAACAACCCATGCATAAATCTCTGCCGCCAAAAGCACCATACCAAGAGTAAGCCCAACCGGGCTATCCCAATTTAGAGTATTAGTACTGCGCCACCAGATATAGCGCGTCGATACCAGCAATGACAGCACAATTAACAGCATACTTGAAAAACGCCCAGGCATACGCTGTAAAATCCAAGCCATAAATAGCAGCGCACACACAAAGGCCGCCTGTGCCTCTAAACTAAAAGGCACGGTAATACACAGCAAGCTCAAGACCAAAACTGCTGCTATTAAAAGTCCGTCGCGCCAGGATAGCCTTTCCCAAAGCCCCGGCGCAGAACGTTTTTTCAAATTGGCAGAAACCGTTCCATCGACGTGACTTTCAGTACGTTGATTTCCCCACTCCAACACCAGCCGAAACCAGCCTAGTAAAACAGCCAGCAATTTTTGATAGTATTTAGCGAAATGGCGGGCAGTACCGACGGTCTTTTTAACAGATCGACGCGCCGAGTGCGGCCGAATAAACATCAGCCAAAAAAGTTGTACCAAAGCCCTTATAGGGTCATCGATACGAGGCCTACTAAAATCAATTTGCGGAAAGAAGTGCTGCGGCAAACGCCAACTTTCAACACCGGCTATTCGGGGTTTTAAAAACACAAAGGCAAACAGCAACCAGATCGTGACAAGCACCCGCCCAGCAATCGAATATCCGCGCGCGCCCTTTAAACAAAGAAATTGGTGCCGCAATTCATTTTGCAGCCAAGGTTTAAATAAACCAAGCAGAGGCCAGCTAGTCTCTTGATCGATACCGCGTCTCTTTCGCAAGCCCTCTCTCACGAAGGTACCCTGGCTAATTTATTGACGCACCATACTGCAAGCAAATAGAAATCTAAGGCTGCAGCACTATTAGGTGCATAGCTGTTAAGCGTTTGTAAATGCGCGAGCGCCTCAGGTACCGCAGCGTCATGGTGAATAATATTAGATATAAGGTGATGCTCTAACTCTCGCCGCATCACCAGCAGCAGGTCTCGCTGCAGTTCATTTTCTGTTTTCACAGCGTTTAACAATATTTCGCAATCTGTCAGTAATTGCTGGCCTAATGGATGGGATACCAGTAATCGATAAGACTGCAGATCCGCTCTTGCTATCAGCAAGGAATAATCAGCCAAGTCCTTTAGGGCTGAAAATTGTTCGGAACAATAGCCCGTCAGTGGTGCCGAAAAATCCAGTAGCAAATAATCAAGAGGCTCAGCGCTCAGAGCTTGGCAAATATCCGCGATATGTTTGGGCTTATCAGCTAGATTGCGACGCAAAGCGCTTAAAGAATCGACATCGAGCACCCCAAAGGGTAATACGCGCCCGCCATCCATAGCCTCAAACCCACACTCCACCCAACTTTGGGAGAGAGAGGCGCTGCGTGCCCAGCCATCTACGGCATCACTGGCCACGCCAAAATGCAGGGCTAATAGATTCTCTGGCGAGCAATCGATAGCGAGACACCGGTGGCCAAGGCCCTGTAACGCTGCAGCCAAATTGGCGGTGACCGTTGTGACCCCGTTGCCACCGCCGATTGAATGAAGCAAAATAATTTTCAATTACTCACCACCCGCGCCGATATTAGCGTTTGACCCAATGAACCAACTGGTGCCCTTCGCCTTGCTATGTAATTCTGTCAACAATGGCCAGCGCCGGATAATCTGCTGATAGCGGTGCAACTCAACCACTTCAACATACTGCCTATCCTTTAGGGCATACGCTCTATATATAGCTCGCACGTCCTCACTCAGTTTCCTTTGTCCATCCACCACTATCCCGATTCCCTTATTGCCATTACGACTAGATAGCCACGCGCTTTACTTCTTTTCCAAACACGTATAAGGCATTATACAGATCAGACTGGCGCAACCGAGTTCCTTTTCCGGTTTTGCCGGCTAATTATCAAAGTAATTCGAAAATACTCATTAATAACTAGCTATGTATCGATATAGCGGTTTGCTGTAAAGGATCAACAAACACACTATGCTAGGCATTCCTGAGCTTCCAGCCAACGCCTTCACATTTCGCGAAGGCGCCTTGTATTGCTACTTTAGCCCCGCATTACGAGACGCCGCACCGCTGCTCTTGAGGCTAGTCAACAGCAGTAAACGGAGCCACTTTGTCATAGATTGCTCTGAATACGAACTATTTTCAGGACTGGACGCGCAAACCCAAGACAATTTTTGCAAAACCTTTTCATCCCCCCAGCACCCAGCATTCTTTTGGCATTCAAGTGCTGAAGAATCAAAAAAACGAAACCTGAGCACATTTTTAGCCGACAGCCAGCGACTCCACCCGCGAAACAATACCTTGCTCATTATAGCAATACACGCAGATCGTATAGCTAATGACACGCCAAAGCAGCGTAACCGTCAAATATCGCAATGGGCAAACTGGGCTAGACAAAAAAAACTGAGTGTTTTATTCCATTTCTATGGTGACTATCAGTCTCTGCGCCCTGCCTTGATTAAAGATAGCGCTCAAATTGCCGGCATGCTAAGCCTACAACCCATTAGCCGGCATAAACTCAACGTTCATCTGCACTACTGGTATAGCAGCGTAGATATCATCGCTGACCAAGAATATTTCCTTAACACCGCCGACACTAATTGCTTATCGGCAATTGAACACCAAATTAATCACGGCACCACTGATTCAACAACAGCGATTGATGAAGACCACATTCATATTGCAGCGCCGGCACTCACCGACGCAGATCAAGTAGCAAGTAACCGCACGATCATGACGCACTCTGCCAGCGACAATCGTAGACTTCTTGAATCAATCAAGCATCTAGACGCAGCAACCGTAGTATTTAGCTGCGCCGCGCCCAATGATGCCCGAGATATAGCAGTTATGTGCTACGAATTACGCACTAAGTATGGCGGCCGTCCAAAACTGATCATCCGCGAGCTTAAACCTTGCCTTCGCTATTCCGATACTCGCTTCCTATTACGAAGCGGTGCGAACTTAATTGCGCCTCACACTGTGGGTTTTTCCGACTTTCTGGATCAGATTGACGCCCTACAAGGGCAAGTGATGATTCGCAGTCTACCCGCGTCATTGAGTGATATGCTGGAGTCATGGAACGGCATAAATCAGCGAGGTTACTTTGAACCAAAAGAGTTCGTTCAGCACGCACAATTAGCACTAGATACCTCGCGGCAGGACGATCTCGACCTTGTCTTACTACTACTAAAACCCTCTAAGACCATTGCCATAGAACATTGCTTAAGCCTCTGTAATATGACCCGCAACGGCGACTTAGTTACCGTTAGTGACGGTGAGCTTTTTATACTATTCGGGGCCTGTCGTGCTGCCGATGCAGATACAGCACTACGTAATAGCTTTGCACTCCCACCCCAAGAAATTTTCGCTGAAACGCTTCAATTTAGCGAAGTTGCAGACATAGAAGAGGCTATAGCTAGTATACTGCCAGCTCGTGATTATCTAAGCGCCGAAAAAGGCCAGCAGCTACTCAGCCTAGCGCCAAATCAGCCAAGTCGTAGCCAAGATGCCTTTACCGTGCCAACTGAGCTGCGAACATCGGCAAAACCAGTAACTTTATTATCCCAGTACAAATCTTAATCATCAAAGTATGCAAATAAGCGATACGAACGCGGTAGCTAGTTAGTATGAATATAGACAGTTTTATAAGTACGATATTAATCGGCTTTTTTGCAGGCAGCCTTGTCGGCTATTTTGCCCGCGAGGTATTTTCGACGCTACGAGCAATCATTTTTCGCGTCTACGCCAAACCGCGTTTCTTACAGCCATTTAACGCCAGTAATATAAAGAAAAGCCCTAGCTCAGCTTATAATAACGAGCCGCCGCAATGACAGAGACCTCAGTAGATCGCCCCATAACACCGACCGGCCTAGGTTGGTGGAACCTCTATTTTATCGTCAAAATCATTCTGTTCGTTCGTGGCGTTATTGAATTCCACCCATTAGAAAACCTCAGCTTATTGGCGCTTCTGCTGCTACCCATTGGCAATAAGATCATCAATGTGGCCCGTCACCTCATCGCCCTTCCTTTTGCGTTGTGGTTATTTCATTACGACTCTTTTTTACCACCATTGGAAAGACTGGTCGCACAGATGGATCAGCTGATGGCCTTTGAATGGTCATATCTACTCGAACTAGTAATGCGCTTTGTGCCACCAAGCGCACTGCTCGGGGTATTTTTACTGGTCGCTGGCTACTACTACCTTGCGAAGTTCTTCCGAGTTTCGGTGATGGTAGTACTTGCGTGTTTTGCGGTCATTATTCCAATGGGGAGCGATAGCGACAATAGCTCCTCCGACTCACCTGCAGTAGTAGAGGCAAAAAGTAATAACAGCGCCTCCGCCACCCGCGATGACGACAGTTTGAATCAATACCTAAATCAATTTTTTAACGAGGAACGTCAACGGGTTGTCGACTTCCCAGATACCGCTGGCAACACCGCCCCCTTTGACATTCTAATGATCAGCATTTGCTCACTTGCCTGGGACGATATGAGCATCGCGGGCGTCACCAGCCATCCATTTATGTCGCAATTTGACATGATATTCGAGCAATTTAACTCTGCGACTTCGTACAGTGGCCCAGCCCTGCTTCGCCTGACACGCGCCAGTTGTGGCCAACCCTCTCATGACGCGCTGTATCAGCCCGCAGATCCACAATGCAAATTGTTTGATAATTTAAAAGCGCTGGGTTACGGCGAAGAACTGATGATGAACCACGATGGCGTATTTGGTAGTTTGCTCCAACGTACCCGTCTATATGGCGGCATTGATGCTCCATTAGTCTCACAGGAAGGCTTAACAATCAGTCAAAAAGCATTCGCCGGCTCACCTGTTACCCGTGACCTAGAATTACTTCAACGCTGGTGGGCAGGACGGCAAGATAGTACTCAGCCGGTATTCGCACTCTATAACTCGGCAAGCCTTCACGACGGCAACCGTATTATGAACAGTGAGCGCGTCTTTGGTACCGAAAGCTATACCTTGCGTATTCGCAGACTGTTCGACGACTTAAACCAATTCATGGAACAATTAAAGGGCTCAGGCCGCAATGTTATGGTGATATTAATTCCAGAGCATGGTGGCGGCTTGCGGGGAGACAAAATGCAAATCCCAGGGATGCGTGAGATTGCGTCACCATCAATCACAGATATTCCCGTGGCGGTAAAACTCGTTGGGCCAAATATAGAGCGCAGCGATAGCGTCGTTCATATAGATAAACCAAGTGGCCACATGGCGTTATCACAACTTATTGCAAATGTGATCAATACCGGAGTTTATAACGGCGGCCCGTATTCAGCGGCCAGCCTTAGCGCCAATCTGCCAGAGACCGAGGCAGTATCGCAAAATGAAGGTAGCACTGTTATCAAAGTTGGCAATGAGCACTATATTAGTCTCGACGGCCAACACTGGAGTATCTACCCTTCTAATTAGTTCTTTTAATATAAGCAATGAAAATGGAAATTTCGGTGCACTATGAATTTTGGCAAACTGAATGAACTAGGGAACTGGAGTCATTACTTTTTAATTAAAGCTGCGCTATTTTTTCTGGGGAAAATTCAATTCCACATCCTTGGCAATCTTGCGTTCGCACTATTTTTATTGCTTCAAGTTAAGGGGCGAGCAGGCCGTATTCTCCGCCAATCTTTCGCCTTGGCGATAGCCATCTTCTTGCTATATCACGACATGCAAATTCCGCTGAACGCAGCGGCAACGACACTCGCCCACTTACCAGAATACGAGTGGTGGTACACATTGGAATTGCTACTACGATATCTCACGCTAAAAACCTTATTCATCGTCGCCCTTCTCTGTATGGCGAGCTATTATATTTCTCGCTACTTGGAGCTTAGCACCATTGCATTTGCTGGTCTGCTGAGCGTAGCCATTGCTCAAAGTGGGGTTATCGCTACAATCTTCCCACCAAACAAAGTGATCACAGCAAGTAGCGTCGCTAACAAGTCCAGCAACACAAAACCACAGCTTAATTCTGACCAAGCACTTAACAGCTACCTGCAACAATTCTTTCAAAAAGAACAAAGTCGACATATCACGTTAGCTAAACCCGCCGCAAACACGGCGCCCTTCGACATCATTTTTATCAGCATCTGCTCATTGGCATGGGACGATATAAAACTAGCGGGCATGAGCGAACACCCCTTGCTAACTAGTTTCGATATTGTCTTTGACAACTTTAATTCAGCCACTTCATACAGTGGCCCTGCGGTTACGAGGCTGCTTCGCGCCAGCTGCGGGCAGACACCGCACGACATGCTTTCAAGTAATGACGGCGTCAATCGCTGTCTAATTTTTCAACAATTAAAAAATAACGGTTACGAACAAGCGCTGACTATGAATCACGATGGCCGCTTTGATGGCTTTCTGAAACAGCTGAATGTTTACGGAGGCATCGATTCGCCCCTTGAATCTCAAGCTGGCATTCCCGTTTGTCAAAAAGCCTTTGATGGCAGCCCTGTGTTGTGTGACAAGGCAGTACTAGAGCGCTGGCTACAAACAAGAAATGCATCTAATACCGTTAAACAAACTATGCTATTTAACTCGGTATCACTGCATGATGGTAATCGGGTTATTGGCCGGCAGGCGAAGTCTGGCGTCGCAGGCTACAAACAGCGCCTGAGTATTCTCTTCGACGATTTGCAAAACTTCATCGCCCGACTAGAACAAAGTCAGCAAAATACACTACTGATACTTATCCCTGAGCATGGTGCGGCATTGCGCGGAGATAAGATGCAGCTATCGGGAATTCGCGAAATACCGTCACCCAGCATTACCCATATTCCTGTTGCCGCTAAATTTATTGGGCCGCAGTTAAAACGTGTTGGCCCAACAGCAAGAGTTACAGCCGACAGTTCTTTTTTATCACTATCTGCATTAATCGCTAAGGCCATACAACAAAACATCTTTTCAGAGAACTCATTTTCGCCCCAATCACTTAGCGAGGAACTGCCTACCACCTCCATCGTTTCACAAAATGAGGGCAGTACCGTGATACGCCTAGATGAAAAGAATTATGTCACTGTAGATGGCAGGCAATGGTCGGCGTATTAGTGCCCGTTCAGACTAATTTATAACTAAGAGACCTTTGCACGATAACTATCTTGCCCTCTGCCGGCGTCGCTTAAAGGCGCCTACTGTTGGCAAAATCGTACCCAAAGCACTCGCTCCGCTCGCGGGGCAGGCTCTACTCAATCGGTCATTTATGAGTATAAACTCCCTCATTCCGTGCGATTTTTCCTTGCCAGAGAACAAAATTCCGGCTCGCGCAAAGGTCTCACTAAAAAATAGCCAAAAACCGGCCCCTCAGCTAACGGGGTCACCGCTAAGGGGCACAATTAAACAAAAATTATAAAAATATGCGTTAAGAGAATAGCGACGCATTCTTTTCACTAACCTGTTGATTTAGTGTCCAGTAGTCGTAAATGATACCCAGCAGAAATACCCCACCGGTTAACAGGTACAAAATACCCGTCAGCCATTTCCCAAGATAAAAACGGTGCAAGCCGAAAAAACCCAAAAATGTGAGTAACACCCACGCCACGGTATAACTGCTACTGCCAGAGCTAAAACTTGAATCCGCCTCTCGATCCATACTAGGAATTAAAAACAGATCCACGATCCAACCGATTAAAAACAAACCCAATGTAAAAAAATAGATTGTCGCGCTAATCGGTCGACCATAATAAAAACGGTGAGCTCCAAAGAAGCCAAATATCCACAAGATATAGCCTACTACTTTACTATGGGTATTGTTCATTCCCTTTGACTCCCGCACACCATGTCTGCCTAATTAACCTAACAAAGTCACGAAGTGTAGGCGATTATGTGTCATAGCTAAAGCCCACCCTTCGCCACATTCTGATGCTGCCTTTCAACATTCGGTGCTGGGCTAAGCACAAAAATCACCGAAGCAGGTTTACCCGTCTCTGTATTGAGGGGTTCAAGCATTTCCTTTAGCTGCAAGCCGCAGTCAGAAAACAAGGCCATCCACGATGACAAGGTCCGAAAGTACCAAGGAGCCGGCTCGATAAATTCATCGCCAAACCCAGCCCAACTGCCCTCTCGCCACCCGTCACAGTAAGTTTCACCACTAAATGCAGGGTGCAGTGTTTGAATTATGCAATGTCCTTGCCGACTTAAAATTGGAGGTACAGCAGCTAAAACATCAGCCACAATATCCTTGCCCAAAAGGGAAAAATTACACACCACGCAATCAAGCGTTTGCGACCAGCCACCCCCTGCAAATGCCTGGTATGACATTACCTTAAAATCCCCCCCGCTTGCGGCGGCCTTGTCAATCAGCGCTGGAACAACATCGACACCCACAGCAGACAAACCCAAATCTGTCAATGCGCGAACCAACCAGCCCTCGCCACACCCTAAATCCAAAACCTGCTTTGGTGCCTTTGCCACCACTGCGTTCACAATAGCGGCATCAGTAACCTTTACGCGACTCCGAATCTCGGCGCCACGCACAGCACTTGTCCACGCATTTACATTCTTATGCCACGATTGAACAATCGCATCCTCAAAATGACTATCGTCCATGCCCTGCCTCCTAAGCAATCGAATCTAAGCGATAATTTTTAGCATAAAGTATTGAATTTTCTTGCAGCGTTTACTGCGCCAGCTTATAACGTCGGTTTAATTTCGTCGTGATTAATGCCGTGCACTGTCATTTCTTTGAATCTCGTCAATGTCGCTCCTGCCAATGGCTAGACACGCCCTACGCTCTGCAGCTCACACAGAAAGAAGCCGAGCTAGCCCATTTTCTTCATCCGCTTTCAGCGCCACCGCTTTTAGCTAGTGTCGCTTCTGCGCAGTCAGGCTTTCGCAACAAGGCCAAAATGGTAGCACTCGGCACGACTACGCAAACAAAATTAGGCATTTTAGGCCCAAAAGGTAAGCCCATTAGTCTTTGTGCCTGCCCGCTGTACCCAGCAGATATGCAGGAAGTACTACAGACCGTAGAAAATTGGTTAAGCACCCTTGCGATCCCACCCTACGACGTCAGAGGCCGACGTGGTGAACTCAAGTATTGTTTGTTAAACAGAAATGAGCAGGGAATATTCATGCTCAGATTCGTGCTGCGCAGCAGCGCGACCATAAGCGCAATTCGCGATGCGCTGCCTAAGCTCCTCGCATCACAGCCACAAATCCAGACAGTATCAGTCAATATTCAGCCTCTGCACGCGGCCATTATCGAAGGGCCTGAAGAACAGGTTTTGCAAGGAAATCCGTGGTTGCGCCAAACCCTAAACGATATCCCCCTGTATCAACGACCAAAAGGCTTTTTTCAAACAAATTCAATCATGGCAGAAAGCCTCTATGCCACTGCAGCCCAGTGGCTGAAGGACCTCCCAATCAAAGAAGTCTNGGATCTCTTCTGCGGCTCCGGCGGCTTTGGCCTGCATTGTTTAACTCCAGACAGGACACTCGTCGGTATCGAAATTGAAGAGGAAGCCATCGCCTGTGCAAAACGCAGCGCAGAAGAACTCGGCGTTCAATCGCAGGTCAGTTTTAGAGCGCTGGACTCTGGTAATTTCACCGACAACAAAGCAAACAATAGTGATGCGATAGCTGCGCCAGATGTCATCATCGTTAATCCCCCGCGGCGGGGCTTGGGGCAGCAACTTTGCGACGACCTATGCATTATCAATCCGCCCTATATTTTGTACTCTAGCTGCAACGCGCAGACGCTAGCTAAAGACCTGCTGCAATTGCCCCAATACAGCCTGCAAAAGGTCCAATTATTTGATATGTTCCCCAATACCGCCCACTATGAAGTCTTGATACTCTTAGCCAGACTATAGCGTCACCATGTCTTATCTACACGCGGCAACAAACACCACATGCCAACTATTCGCTTTAAAGAACTTAGCTATAGCAGCGCAGACGACGAGTCAGTACTAGACACTCTGCTCCGCCATCACATCGCAATACCTTATGGCTGCCGTGCGGGTGCCTGTCAGGCCTGCACATTGCAAGCAACACCCAGCCAAATTCCAGACGATTGCCAGCAAGGATTAAGCGAGCACCAAGTCCGTCAAGGCTACTTCCTGGCATGCCAGTGCACGCCAAATCACGATATAGACGTCAACACCGTAAATACAACAGCCACAAAAATACCCGCAACCATTATCGACAAAACACTACTCGACGAAAATACCTTACGCCTTCGTTTGAGTTGCCGCTTACGCTGGCGGGCAGGCCAATACATCACACTCTGGATGAAGGACGTGGCGCGTTGTTATTCCATTGCCAGCGTCGCTCGCCTCGAGCCCTATATTGAGCTACATATACGCGTGCACCCGCGCGGAATAATTAGCCAACAATTATTTGCAAACACAGAAGTCGACGAGACCTTAGAGCTACAAGGCCCCTTGGGAGGTTTTGTTTACGAGCAGGAACATGCTTCCCAGCCACTGCTATTAATTGGCTCTGGAACCGGTATCGCACCACTCATTGGGATTGCGCGGGATGCGATCGATTGTAAACATAATGCAAATATTCATCTTATTGCCCTTGATCGCACCGCAGAAAATTATGCCATGCAGCAATTAGAGACATTAAAAAATAGCGCATCACAATTCTCTTTTCAAACAGACGTAACTGATAATACTGAGGTGATAATCAGCAAGCAATTTTCAAGTTTACGTGGGCAGCGAGTCTACATTTGTGGCGGGCAAAACTTTGTACAAAGAATTAGAAAAAAGTGTTTTATGCTCGGTGCATCACCAAGACATATCATTACGGAAGAATTTATTAATTTCGGCTCACAGGATTCAAACTAAGCGCCGGTATCCTAAATATTGAGAGGTAAATTTTTGCTTACCGTACTGTAAAAAATACTCAAAATCCCAGCGCCAATCGGCAAGCAAGCCCCGGTATTCATCTCTAAATACATAGCTATGCGCGTCAAGCGGTCTATCTAACACATTTACTTTTAGCAAAATTCGCTGGTAGTAATCACCTTCAAAGCTATCTAAACGCGCTAAACCCTGTTCATTCACGCCGTAATAAACGCGCCCTTGCACACTGGAGGCGGTCTTGGGAATGATCGCCGGATAAGCCTCGCCGCGAACTGCATAGCGCTCATAACCAATTAGACGAGCTTCATCGAAAGCCAATTTCTGTCCCGTTACCGCCGTCATAATGTCTTCGCACATCAAACTACCGTAGGTAAAAATGATTGCCATAAGCGTCCTTATCATCCTCACCAAAACAGGCAATATCTGCAAATAGAACTCTACCACTGGGCAATACCTGTCCAATGGTTTGGCATAAACGTCCGCTGCGAACATCGCAATAAGGCTGGGACGCAACATGCTCTATCTTGCGTAACTGCTTTGCGGCTAATGTTTGATAAAAATACGGCCGCATTGACCAGTTAGAACCGCAGTTCTCATTATCGACAAACCAACTGCGACCATCTTCCCCGTTAGTTAATTCGTAATTTGGTGAGATTTGCTCACCATTTTCACTACAAATAAACACCCTCAAAAAACCAGCAGGTGGCGCCGGCAAGTTAGCAAAATCTAAGCTATTGTCTTTAGTCGCTGCCTGCACATCAGAAAAATACTTTTCCATCTTATCCATATAAAGCATTAGCTGCTTTTCTCGACTAATATTTCTAGCAACGAAGCCATCAAGTAATCGACTCACCATCTCCTTAGGCGAGTCTGGGTCTATAAATTCTGGCAACGCTGGCCAGAAAAAATAGCCTTGTACATAACGTGCACCGCATTCCAGCGCAAAATAAAATTCCTGTTCCGTCTCAACTCCTTCACAAAGTAATTTACTACCAGTACGGCGCGCCAAATTAGCAATACTTTGCACAACTTCCTCTGGCATGCCACCTGCCATAGCACTCTTAAACAGGCCCATATCAAGCTTAATAATATCGGGTTCCAGTGCAATAAGGCGATCTAAATGGGAATGCCCAGCGCCAAAGTCGTCAATAGCAATTCGCATTCCTGCCTTGCGATAACGCCGCAACAATTTTTGCATATTACTGTTATCACCAGCGCCCTCGACAAATTCAATCACCACGCGATGAGGATCAACTCCATTTTTTTCCGCCATAACAATGGTTGGGACAGGGCTATGATCAGCAACATGATCCATCCATTCTGGAGATAAATTCAATGACAAGAACGCGTCGTGCTGATGTTGAGAAAAATACGCCAAGGCCTGCTCACGCACACTGCGATCGATGGCGAGCAAGTCTCGGCGATTAAAGTTGGGGTCGCTAAACAGGGCGCCAATAGATACCACGCGACCATTATTTATTCGCGTTCTAGCTAGCGCTTCGTAACCTGCAATCGACATTCTATTGATATCGATAATCGGCTGATAACACGGAAAATACTGCACTTGTACTCCGCCATACAACGATGTAGTGAGCTAACAAAGTAACCAAGCCGAGTAAATTTTACAAGCGAGGTCAGGCGATAAAGTTATTTCCAGTAATACCCCATAAAAAAGGCCAGCGTTTTAAGCTGGCCTTACGGTAGATGGCGCTAGTGCGAAGTTAGCGAAACAATTCCCCGCTCTCGGCCCGCTCCAACAACAAAGACGGCACCTCGAAATCGCTACCGTACCGGGCTTCTAATTCTCTTGCGCGGGTAACAAAGGCGCTTAACCCATAGGCATTGATGGCCTGAAATACACCGCCGGTTTGCGCGGGGAAGCCAATTCCCATAATCGAACCGATATTGCCATCGCCCACCACATTCACAACACCTTCCTCCATCGTCCGCACGGCTTCCAGGCACTGACAAAAGGTCAGGCGGTCTTTAATATCTTGGTAGGGAATATCGGTATACCCCTGAGGAGCAAAGGCGTCCTTCAAACCTGACCAGATGTGCTTTTTACCGCCCTCGGGATACTCATAGTAGCCTCCGCCATGAACCTTACCCCTACGTCCAAACTCATTAACCATGCGATCCAGAATTCGCGACGCAGCATTGTCCTGCCAGTCCCGCCCTTGGGTAAGGGTATCTGCCTTAGCTTGCTGACCATTCTTATAGGCCGTTTCCTGGCTAATTTCATCAATGGCAGCCAAAGGCCCAACCGGCGAACCATTATCACGAGCAGCCGATTCGATTAACACCGGATTCACACCTTCCTCCAGCATAATCGCACCTTGGGTGATCGTTTTACTGATCACACGGGTCGTAAAAAAACCTGCTGCGTCATTTACCACAATCGGTGTTTTACCTAACTGCTGAGCCAAGTCAAAGGCTTTCGCCAAAGTCTCATCCGAGGTTTGCTGGCCGCGAATAATCTCTACCAAAGGCATTTTCTCGGCGGGCGAAAAGAAATGCATACCAATAAAGTTTTGCGCCCGCACACTGGCCTGCGCCAATTCAGAAATAGGTAGTGCTGAGGTATTGGAAGCAAACACGCTGTCGCTAGGGATTATCGCTTCGCACTCAGCGGTGACCGCTGCCTTAATGCCTCGATCTTCAAATACGGCTTCGATCACGATATCGCAATCTGCTAAATCGCTGTAGTCGGCCGTCGCTTGAATCAAGGCCATACAGGCATTTTTTACCTCTTCCGTTAATTTACCTTTCGCCAAACCTTTATTGAAAAAGGCTTCTGCATACGCCCGGCCGCGATCCGCATTTTCTTGGCTAATATCTTTAAGTACAACTTGCATACCCTTCTGCGCAGCAACCGTCGCGATACCCGCGCCCATTTGCCCAGCCCCTAAAATACCGAGCTTTTTACATTTAAAACGCTCGCTGACATTGGGACGGCTCGCCCCTTTGTTTAAAGCCTCCATCTGCACAAAAAAAGCCGTCATCATATTTCTGGCGGTTTGATCTAATAACAAACTTAAAAAATAGCGCCCTTCTATTTTTTGAGCGGTGTCAAAATCCACCCGTGCGCAATCTACAACACAGGCAAAGATGGCATTTTGCGCCGGCATAAGATTTTTAGTTTGCACCATCACATTCGCCGGCCCAAAAAACGTTAGGCCTTGGTTCGCCGCCTCGTCTGGGCCGCCAGCTGGAATCGCGTAACCCTCTTGATCCCAAGGCTGTTTGGCATCGCCATTCGCTTTTATCCACGCCTTTGCCCTAGCGTGCATGTCGGCTTCATCCTCGGCCAACTCATGCAGCAAGCCTTTCTCTAATGCCTGAGCCGCTTTTAAACGACGGCCTTGGCTTATAAGGCCGATCGCCTCCTGCATACCAAGCAAATACGTCATTCTCACCACGCCACCAGCGCCGGGCATAAGGCCTATCATCGCCTCTGGCAAACCAACTTGAACGCCCTTTATGGCTACGCGGTAATGACAGGCTAAGGCAATTTCAAAGCCGCCGCCAAGTGCCGGCCCGTTCAAACCCACCGCTACTGGTACTCCGAGGGTTTCAAGCTGACGAAGCGGTGCTTTTGTCGCCATCACCCCCTCGTACATTTTTGTCTTCTCTTCTGCGCTGGGGTTTAAATCCATATCCAGCATTTCGTTGATATCGCCACCGGCAAAAAACTGCTGAGGTTTGCCACTGCGCACGTAAACTCCGCTTACACCACCCTGCACAACCATGGTCTGTAATTCGGTAAGCGCTGCGCGCATAGCCTCGTCGTACTCACGCCCCATAGTATTTACTGCTTTACCGGGCTGGTCGAAAATCAGTTCTACAATACCGTCGCTATCTTTTTCCAAGCGAATATATGCCATGATATTTTCTCTCTGCTATGCCGGTGGAGGCTTTCAAACAAACCCATTCATCACCGTTATTTCTATCGCAAATTTACGTAAGCCCAATGTCGGCTCACCATATTTTTAAAAACCGTAATTAAACGCGCTCAATTACCGTCGCAATACCAATACCGCCACCTGCGCACAGTGTGACCACACCACGCTTTAAATTTCGGCGTTCTAGTTCATCCAACAAGGTGCCAAGAATCATCGCGCCGGTAGCGCCAATGGGATGCCCCATAGCAATTGCGCCGCCGTTTACATTTATTTTTTCATCGGGAATATTCAGCGTGCGCTGGTAGCGCAGCACAACAGAGGCAAAGGCTTCGTTTAGCTCAAACAAATCAATATCATCAACGCTTAAACCTGCCTTCTTCAGCGCTTTTTCGGTAGCTGGTGCCGGCCCGGTCAACATAATGGTTGGCTCAGTACCGACAAGCGCACAACTTAAAATACGCGCCCGTGGCGTTAGATTTTGCTCCTTGCCCGCACGCTCACTACCAACAAGAACCAAGCCAGCGCCATCGACGATGCCGGAGGAATTACCGGGCGTATGCACGCAGTGGATATTTTCTAACTCTGGGTATTTCAATTTAGCCACGCCGCCGTGACCGAAATCGTTAAACATTTGAAAGGCCGGCTTGAGTTTCGCCAAGCCTTCTAAGGAGGTATCACCACGAATAAACTCATCGTGATCAAGAATAGTTACGCCGTTAAAGTCCCTTACCGGCACGATTGATTTAAAATAGCCCTTATCCCGCGCCTGCGCTGCGCGCTGCTGAGACATCACCGCATAGCGGTCAACATCTTCCCGACTAAAGCCATCCATTGTCGCGATCATATCCGCGCCCAAGCCCTGGGAAATGAAATAACTTTTCATTGCCACCCAAGGGTCGCCGGTTGCACCACCGCTGGCACCAATTCCTAAACG
This sequence comes from Zhongshania aliphaticivorans, assembly GCF_902705855.1. Taxonomy (GTDB): domain Bacteria; phylum Pseudomonadota; class Gammaproteobacteria; order Pseudomonadales; family Spongiibacteraceae; genus Spongiibacter; species Spongiibacter aliphaticivorans_B. The sequence goes on from NZ_CACSIJ010000001.1 coordinate 381,928, forward strand.
CGACATGGATTCCACCCCACCGGCGGCCACCAAATCCTCGTAACCCGCGGCAACCTTCGCTGCAGCCATATTTACCGCGTCTAAACCGCCAGCGCAAAAACGGTGTAATTGCGCCCCCGTCGTCACGTCATCCCAGCTCGAATACACCAGTGCCGCCTTGGCGATATTTTGCCCCTGCTCCTTCACCGGTTCGCCGCAGGCCAAAATTAAATCTTCTACTTTTGTCGTGTCTAAATCATTGCGGTCTTTTAGCGCTTCTAAAAGATTAGTCACCAAATCAATTGGCTTAACTTCATAAAGCGAACCGCCGCGCTTACCTTTGCCACGCGGAGTACGAATCGCATCGTAAATAAATGCTTCTGCCATGATATATCCTGCCAAACTAGGGATGAATTCAGCGGGTCAGCACGTTGACCACGGCAGGCACAATGGACTGTCGCGGCTATTCAAGACAATGGCAATTCGGGTCAACACACTGACAGAAATTCATAAGGGGCTGATAAAACAAAGGCTTACAAACAGCGGGAAATGCCGTTAGCACGGAGATTTATTGAAAGGAGGCCATTAATTCCTTGCCAGTAACCGAGTGCTACGGCTGACGTACATGAGCGCCTTTTAGACCTCAGTTTCAGCGGTGCCATAAACAGCCGCCGAAGTAGATCGCAGCTAGTGTATTCGCGGCTAAATGAAATGTCGGCCTAGTTACACCTTAACCTTATACTTTAGGTCATTTGCTTCATCGCCTGTCATACCACGAAAACCCCATTGATGTGGAGATTGCTCTTTTATGACAATTTCAATATCTACTGGCGGTATAGATAACTGATTTTCTATTTCTTTAAAAAGTGATTTAATTAACCTTTTCTGGGTTTCCACTTGCCTCCCAGACATCATGTTGATCTCGATGACCGTATACGCGTCACTGCGACCACCAGGATAATAGAAGTCTTCATTTTCCATTGGGATAAACCGATGCGCTCTCTTGTCTTCTGGCATACCAAGAACTGATTGCATACAGCCGTGAATAACATCAGACAGCCTAGCCTTTATTGGGTTTAACTTTTCCCTTATTCCATAAATTACGATCATCTTGATTCCTTACTTACATATAAGCGTTTTATTATTGAGGTTTATGCTCTCTATAATTTTCGCTTATTTATCAAATTTTCATTTCCCTTAACCTTAACCCGTTCATATGCAAATCATCAGCCGAGACTTCGATTTAACCGTTAAAGAGTCAAAGGCTACTGAACAGGAAATTCTAGAGAGTACGAATGCCGGAACACTCTCAACAGAACATTTTTTTCAGCCAACTGTTCACAGCGTGGTGTAAATTCAAGCAGAAAATACTATGTCATTGTCTCCCTGCAATACCATTATAGTGATTTACTTACGCTCACATTCCTAACGATGACTTTCACGCTCCTGCTGCCGATATTCACCAGGGGTGATGCCAGTCCATTTCTTGAAACAGCGGTGAAATGCAGAAGGGTCTGTAAATCCCATTAATGCCGCCACAGCATTAATAGACAATTCGGAGTTACCTAAATACGCCATTGCAGCGTCGCGGCGACACTCATCTTTAAGCTGTTGGAATGTCGTACCTTCCTTTTTTAAACGGCGACGCAATGTGGGGGCAGACATATTTAGGGCTTCGGTTATACGCTCAAAGCTCGGAAATCCCTGAGAGAAATCGTGGCCGATCATCGCCCTAACCCGCGCAACTAGACTACCGTCATCACGACTACCGCTCATTACCATCAACGGGTACGGCGCTGCACGCAAAAATTCCTTTAAAGTTCGTTCATTGTGTACCAAGGGATAGGATAAATAGCGGGTATCAAATACAAACTCATCCCGCAACTGACCGTAATACACGGGGCAGGAAAACAGCTGCTGATATTTTTCGACACGGCCTTTACCTGATGGCGCTTGGCCTGCAAACCTGACTTCCTTAAGTTCGATATTACTACCGACCAACCAACAAAAAAATCGGTGCCAAATCGATAGGCCGTACAGGTCGGCCATATCAACTTTATCACCGGCAAAGCCTTTTTTAATACTACCGTAGCCGACGATGGCGTTGTCTTTACGAGTGTCTAAATAAATTTGCGCGTCAGCATCGTAAAAAGTACGAAAGAATTCACAGGCTCGCTTAATAGCCTTATCCAAGTTTTCACAGCCGATGATGCAGTAACACATCATACGAAACGCGCCAGGGGTCACGCTTTTGCCAAGCATTAAACCAAAGGCTTCGTCCTGCAATAGACTCATGACCTGCTGATACAGCTTAGTGTATTGCATAGCAGAAATACTGGTCTGATATCCAGCCGATCGACTATTCAATGGATTAAAGGCAATTCCAGCGACGCTTAATATTCCGCCGTGGTCATAGCCTCGCTCCGCAGCCAAATTGAGCAGCGAGCGCGCAAATTTGGTCGGCACGGATTCTAAATCGATATTACTCAGTGTAATTCTCCAAACCTGTCAATTTTACATTCATATCTTAGCACCTGCTTTTCAGCCTGCGGTAGAGCCTCTAAAGATGGCCTTTTAACAAGTTGAATAGAATGAGTAAGCTAGCCATAATCAGCACTATGACTGACATTCGCTTTGATCTCATTATGACTGGCAATCTCGCATCTGGTGTATCGCGGGAGGTCGCCATCAGTAAACTTGCTACGCTATTCAAACGCCCGCCAGAACAGGTCGGAAATTTGCTTAGCGGTAAGGCCAGCCGTATTCGCAAAAATCTCAGTCAAGCGGAGTTACAGCGCTATCGAGATGCGTTTAACAAAATTGGCGTGATCACCAAAGCCTTACCGTCGTCTACTGTCACGACCACTGAAAACGTAACCGCTCACTCCAGCGTTTTATCACTGTGTCCTAACGGAACGCTGGTGCTAAGTGACGACGAGCGCCAGCACCCTCCTGTCGCGGCACCTGACACGGATCATATAAGTGTTGCAAATGTCGGCGAATCTTTAAACGATGAACATTCTGCACCACCGCTGCCAACACCAGACATCGGCCACATTAGCCTTGCTCCTGCCGGAGAGGATTTATTATCGTCACCCACGTCAGGGCCTGTAATAAAACCGCAGATCGCTCATTTAAGTCTTTGCGGTGTAGGAACACCGCTATTAGATTCAAAGCCAGAAATTAAGTATCGGCCGCCTAAAACTGACCACTTAGAACTACAGTGACATTCAGCTTCCCCTCGGAAATCTCAATATCATTCGCAGACCAGGATTATTATCTTTTAATTCAATATAACCATCATGCAGGCGCACAACCGCTTGCACTAAACTCAAGCCCAAGCCATTCCCAGGGTGCCGGCTGCGACTGTGCTCTACGCGGAAAAAACGCTGAAAAACCCGTTCGCGATCTTCCTCTGGTACACCAATACCGCTATCAGCCACTTCTATACGTACGACACCACTTTCAACGGCTAAATTGACCTGCACGCGACCACCTTCTGGCGTGTACTTAATGGCGTTATCTACCAAATTTGCGACAGCTTGAAACAACAAATTGCGATCGCCATAAAAGCTACCAACCTTTGCCAAACCGGTATGAAAGCTCTGCTCTTTTTCGGCGGCAAGTGGTTCATAGAGTTCGATCACATCAGACACTAAGGTGCATAAATCCACTTCAGCAAAGCCGGAGCGACGATGCCCAGTCTCTACTTGAGCAATACGCAGCAATGCACTAAAGGTTCCCAATAAGCCATCAGCCTCATCGATTAACTGCTCCAATTGCTCGCGATTAGTGGTGTCTTCGCAATTGTCGTGCAAATCGCTCAGCTTATTTCTAAGCCGGGTTAGCGGAGTACGCAGGTCGTGAGCGATATTGTCTGACACCTGCCTGACGCCCGTCATTAAGGCCTCTATGCGGTCCAGCATTTGGTTCACGCTTTCAGATAAGCGCAAAAAGTCACCACTACTGGAATGGGTTTCAATGCGCTCAGACAAGTCGCCGGTCATAATACGGCGCAGGGTAACGTTAATATGCTCAACTCGTCGCAGGGTCAGCGCGGCAACTATGGCGCCGCCAATGGTGCCGAGTAGTATGGTGGCCACCATACTACGTGTTAAGGCGCCGCCCACTAATTTAGTGCTATTTAAAACATCGGCATAGTGACGGGCGACTAGCACGTGTTCGCCGCCGGCCAATTGACGCGAGCGCGCCACAAACTCGGTGCCAATTGAGTCTGGTACGTTGGTTAAGGATTCAAAACTAAAGCCCAGCCAGCCGTCACGATACTCTTCGCTGTCGGGCCACTCATCGAGATTACCGGCAATTTTGTTTAGATTTTCATCACCCACAAAATAAAAGAAGCGAATCAATCGATCTGGACCGCTATGAATCTTTACAAATTCATCAACCGCCGCCTCGCCACCGCTCTCATAAGCCTCGCTTAAATCAGATAATTCACTTTTAACTGAGTGATGTACCTCAGCAAAAAAGTCGTAGGCGATAAAAGCATAGATAAGCGCCAACACCAAAAACACGGCCACACTAAGCCATGCAACGTAACTGACCAAGAATCGGAAGGTAAAGCTGGTGAAAATTTTACTGAGAATCATCCAACATATATCCAGCGCCGCGAACGGTGTTCAACAGAGGTTTATCAAAGCCCTTGTCAATCTTCTGACGCAAACGACTGATGTGCACATCAATGACGTTGGTTTGAGGATCAAAATGATAGTCCCACACGTTCTCGAGCAACATCGTGCGAGTAACAACCTGACCGGCGTGGCGCATCAGGTACTCTAGCAATTTATATTCTCTGGGCTGTAAATTAAACGGCTGCCCCGCGCGGGTAACCTTGTGGGCAAGCAAATCCATTTCAAGATCGGCAACCTTCAAGCGAGTAACCGCTGAGCCAGCTTCTTGGCGCCGCAATATAACCTCAATACGCGCAAGCAACTCGGCAAAAGCAAAGGGCTTAACAAGATAATCGTCGCCACCCGCCTTTAAACCTTTAACCCTGTCATCCACTTCGCCCAGCGCACTCAAGATCAGCGCTGGTGTAGTGTCATTTGAGGCACGTAAGGTTTGGATAATAGTCAAACCATCCACATGTGGCAGCATACGATCAACAATTAACGCATCGTATTGTTCGGTGGTTGCTTTAACCAAGCCCGTTTTGCCATCAGCAGCGTGCTCTACTTGGTAGCCGCTTTCACGCAGGCCCTTTACGATATATTCCGCTACGCTCGCATCATCTTCTATCAATAAGACCCGCATCTACACTAATCCCTTCCGCTTTTATTATAGTTTCGCCACTTTTTGCCTTCCAAAGCGAAACCCCCATCGATGAAAGACCTAAGTTGGTGAGGTACATCTACTTATTCACCCATAGTATGGGGGCGCGTACACTTTTTTCCAACAGCTTCAGCTCCAGCAAGGGAGACTAGCAGCAATGAATAATATAAAAAATGCTTACGCCTGCCTTAAACACTGTTTAAGTAAAATACACTATTTGGTCATAGTGGCCTGCGGCCTATTGCCATGCTCCGCATTTAGTAGCGACTGGGGCACAAATACTATGAACGATGTAACAGTAGCTAAATCCCAGAAGCTGAACTACCGCCCTACCATTAGTTTTTGTATAGAGCGCGATGAAACCACGGGTAAATTCCATGCTTTCAATACCGATCAAGCTCGCTTTAACCGCGTTTGGATGGAACAAAACTCTGCCAAACATGGCAGCCTAGCGACCAAGGAGCTGATCAAAATGGGTTTTAAGGCGCTATATAAATCTTTTTATAAACGCAGTGCCGGCGCCAAACGCTTTCTTCCCGATGAAGAGGGTCGGGTTGCGGTATCGAATTATAGTGATTACAAAACCGACTACAGCGTTCACCTTAGCCGTGATTCGCTCACCTTTGGGCTTGCTATCGCCTTTTGATTCCAAGCCAAGCTACACCCATTGAAGCCACCCCTGTTACAATACCCGCCGTTTATAATATGCGGATTCATCGCCAATGCCTTCAAAGCCCAAAACTGCGAGCAAAACACCTTCTGCCGATACATCTACGACCATCGCTGCGTACGAAGGGCCGCCAGGGGTATTTAAGCGCATTGCCGTTATCGTCTACGACGCATTCTTACTATTTGCAGTCCTCTTTGTCGCAACATTAATTCCTGCCTACTTTCTTAGTCCGGAATCTTTTGTTGCAAACCCCGCCACCAATAGTGTGGTGCACGAATTAGACATTCCCTTGCAGGGATGGATTTACCGCAGCTACTTGCTGGTTTTGATCATCATATTTTATAGCTGGTTCTGGCGAAAAAGCGGCCAAACACTGGGAATGCAGGCTTGGCGCATTAAGCTAGAAAGCACAAACGGCGGTAAACCAAGCTGGAGGCAATGTATTATTCGGGTGCTCGTGGCGGGGGTATCACTTGCGGCAGGTGGCTTAGGCTACTGGTGGATATGGATTGACCGAGACCGCCGCGCTTGGCATGACCGCGCATCAAATACCGTATTACGCTCTATTCCAAAAGAGAAGAAAAAAGCCTAGATCATTGATCAGGCTTTTTTCATTAGCATATACGTGCCCGCAATAAAGCAAACACATATTGGCAGCAGACTGGCGTATATCGGGTCAAAACCATAGACCATACTCGACGGCCCAAGAATGTCCTGCAGTGTTCTAAACACAATGCCGACCATCACCCCAACAAACACCCTAAAACCCATCGTGACGTTGCGTAGCGGGCCAAATATAAATGAGATGGCGACCAGTACCATCCCCATAATAGTGAGGGGCTGCAGTAATTTATTCCAAAACGCCAACTCATAGTCGCCAGCATTCAAACCCTGCTTATTCAGGTATTGCGCATATCGCCACAAACCACTTATTGATAAATCTTTAGGATCTAGCACCAGTATGTTCAACAATTCTGGCGACAACCCCGTGCTCCATGGCTGTTGAGGAATAAACTCAAACTGCGCGCCTTTAGGCGTAAGCGTGACCACTTTTGCAGCCTCTAAGGTCCACTTCCCCTCGGTGTAATAGGCGCGCTCAGCAAAAATATTTTGCTCTAGCTGCCGATCCTGATCAAAACTAAAGATACTCACGCCAAACAAAACCCCGTTCGGCTGCACCGCGTTAAAGTGCATAAACTGCTGTCCCTCGCGGTGCCACATACCGTGTTGCGAATGAATGGCTGAGGTTTTTTGAAGGGCTACCGCACGCTGACTTTCCGCGATCTGCTGCGACGCCGGTGCCACATACTCCGCAACCAGCAAACCTAATAAGGTAATTGCCAAGGTCGGCTTAATCACCGCAAACACTAATTTACTTGTAGAAACACCGGCTGCGCGCATCACTATTAATTCACTGCTGCTCGCCAAGGTACCCAAACCCGCTAGACACCCAACCAAGGCCGCAAAGGGCAGATAGTCGTAAAAGCTACCTGGCGCGGTTAAACCAACGTATTGCAATACCGACCAAAAAGTATAGTTGCCCCGCACATCTTTTAAGCCATCAATTAAGGCCGACAAAAGATCTATACCCACTATCACCAACAACACCAATATGATGGAGCCTGCAACAGTACGACCAATATAGCGATTTAGTTTAGTCACGGCGGCGCCTCCAGTTAAGCCACCAGTGCCGCAACATGCTGTCTCGGTAAAGCAGTATTAAGCCCAGCAATAAAAACGCAGCATGAACAACCCACATACCGGGAAACACTGGCCACTCGCCTTTCGCAATCGCATCGCGAATCGCGTTTAGACACACCAGATACACCATATAAATCATAAACGCAGGAAACATTTTACCGTAGCGGCCACGACGATGATCAGTTTTGCTCAAGGACACCGCAATAATCGCCGCAATAGGCACAAGTAAGCCCAAAGAAATACGCCACTGAATAGCCGCAATATCTTCCAATGCGGTAGAGCCCCAAAGATCTGCGGTATCTTTGCCGTCTAATTCCTGCCGATAGGTTTTTACTTCTGAATCTCTAATCAATTGATCAAGCCTGGCGAAGCTGGTTACTTGATAATCCATAAATCCAGATTCACCGACATAACGCACACCGTCATCTAATACCAAATAACGCTGCCCCGATTTTCTGTCGATTTCAAAGCGGCCTTGTTCAGCGGTCACTACCGATATTAATGGCCGACCGCCATCGACAACTGGCTCCGGCTGGGCAATAAACACGCCCTGCATCGTCTGGTCATCGCGATCAGCCCTTTCAATATAGGTTACTCGACCACTGCCTCTATCTAAGCGGAAACGGCCTTCTACCGCCGCCTTTACACCAATTTCCGAACGGCTCTCTGCCAGTAATTCAACATACGCTTGAATTCCCGAAGGGGTCACTACCAAACTGATATAAGCAACGACACCAGCAGTGAAAAAGGCGGGGATCAAGGTATAACTCAATAAGCGCCGCCGACTCATACCACAGGCACTCATCACCGTCATTTCGCTGTCAACGTACAGGCGTCCGTAGGAAAGGAGGATGCCGATAAATAAACCGAGCGGGAGTACAACCTCAAGAAAATTAGGCAGGCGATACATCATTACCCAAAACAAGACTTCTGGCGCAAAATCTCCAGACGCAACCTGCCCCAGATATTTCACAAATCGCCCGCTCATAATAATAACGAGCAATGTCAGCGTGACAGCGAACACTGTCTTTAGCATTTCGCTAGCGAGGTACCTAAATAAAATCAAACAACCATATCTCCACCGCCCCTATCGGCACCCAATCACAATACGAGCACCAAGTATTTACGCCTTACTGAAACCTCAGCATAACGTAACGAGCGGCGCCAAGACGAGGCAAAAATCAGCGCAAAAGCAACGTTTACTAGAGTAAATGAGCATTTTAAGCTAGTTTTTAACGCTGTATTGACGAGCGCAGTAGTTATGCCGAGGCTTCTTACTATTTCACGCGCAGATGATACCCTTTACACTACGGCCAGAATACAGCCTTATAATATATTGATAGCGCAAGGGCTTAATGCCCAAGCTAGAAAGTCATAATATAACGGCGTGCATTAACACTAATCCGCCCATCGTCTGCGAGTAAATCCATGCAAATTAGTCTAAAGCCCTTTAAAGATGTCTCTACCGTTAACACCGACTGCCTCATTCTCATTGTTGATCGCACACTGAGTGCAGACATCGCTAAAGCCGCAGATTCCGCCACTGGTGGTGCCATCAGCCATATCATTAGCCGAGGCGACTTTAGCGCTAAAACAGCGGAAACACTTTACTTACCATCCATTAGCGGCCTAAAAGCCCAGCGCTTGCTCATCATCGGCAAGGGCGAAAACAGCGAATTGAAAGACAGCGAATTTGATAAAATCATTAACGCCGCAATTAATGCAGCTGGCAATGCCGACTGCAAAGACATTAGCATCATGCTCGACAATATTAGCGTCGCTGATCGCAAAGCTCCTTGGCAGTATCAACGCGTCGCGCAACTGATAAGCACCGCTAGCTACCGCTATACCGCCACCGTCAGCAAACCAAAACCGGCACTATCAATTCGCCGAGTGACCCTGCAGGGTGCCAACACCGACGCAAACCGTAGCGCGATTCACGCCGGCACCAGTATCGGCAAAGGTATAAACGTCGCCCGTAATTTAGGGGATTTACCAGGCAATATCTGCACACCAAACTATCTTGCCAGCGAGGCCCGTGCATTGGCTCGTAAATTCGAATCAATTACCGTTAGTGTGCTCGACGAAAAAAAAATGGCGCAGCTGGGTATGCACTCCCTACTGTCTGTATCTGCGGGCAGCGACCAGCCTGCGCGACTTATCGTTATTGAACACAAGGGGGGCAAAAAAACCGATAAGCCCCATGTGCTAGTTGGCAAAGGCGTAACATTTGACACTGGCGGCATCAGCCTAAAGCCTGGCGCGAAAATGGATGAAATGAAGTACGACATGTGCGGCGCCGCTAGTGTTGTCGGCACAATGAACGCCGTTGCCGACATCGGATTAAAACTCAATGTTGTTGGTATTATCGCCGCCGCCGAAAATATGCCCAGTGGCAGCGCTACCAAACCTGGCGATGTGGTTACCAGTATGTCTGGGCAGACTATCGAAATTCTTAACACCGACGCGGAAGGTAGATTGGTACTGTGCGATGCACTCACCTATGCAGGTAAATTTAAACCTGCCTCGGTAATCGATATAGCCACGCTGACCGGCGCCTGCGTTGTCGCATTGGGTAAACATGCCGCCGGCTTATTCAGTAATAACGATGACCTTGCCGACGAGCTGCTAAAAAGCGGCCAGCTAGCCCAAGACCGCGCTTGGCATATGCCTCTATGGGATGACTACCAAGCACAGCTAGACAGCAACTTTGCCGATATCGCCAATATTGGCGGCCCCGAGGCTGGTAGCGTTACCGCAGCCTGCTTCTTGTCACGATTCACAAAAGACTACCGCTGGGCTCACCTTGATATCGCCGGTGCAGCGTGGAACGGCGGTGCCAATAAAGGAGCGACTGGTCGCCCCGTAGGTCTACTTTGCCAATATCTTTCTAGCAAGGCTGGCAACTAGATTAATGACACTGATTGATTTCCACATTCTCGACCACAGTGATAGCTGCGCGGCAATGCATTACGCTTGCCGCCTGACTGAAAAAGCATGGCGCGCTGGTCATCAAGTATATTTACACTGCGAAGATGTCGATGCGACTGAAGCGCTTGACGCGATGCTCTGGCTATATCGCGACGAAAGCTTCATTCCCCACAGTCGCCACCCTGCCGACAACAACCCGGTATTAGTAGGCTGCGGTGAGCATGCTGGCGAACATTGCGATGTATTAGTTAATCTCGCCAAAGACGTTCCCGCATTTTTCAGCCGCTTTAAACGCTTGGCAGAAATAGTCAACCAACAAAGCGATAGCCTAAGCTCATCGCGAGAGCGATACGGCTTCTACAAAAACCGCGGCTACCCATTAAAAACCCATACCATTAAAGGCTAATTTCTAATGGCAGAGGACAAAGGCCCATTACTGGGAGAACTCGAAGAGCTAAAAGCGGTACTGCGAGAGCAGCGTGGCGTAGACTTAGCCGCCATCCCCCTCCTTGACGATATTATTGAAAACGAAGCGAGCCCTGAATTTGCCGACACCAACTTGGCAAACACCGACACAGCCTTTGACGACGAACATATTGGCATTGCAGATGAACCAATACTCGACGGCAGCCATATAGATAACGATGATAGCGAGGCGCCTGCGGATAATTTCACCACGCATTATTCCGACGACGGCAACTACGAACGCGAAATTTTTATGCAAGAAGTCATCGACTCGATGATGCCAGAAATAGAAGCAAAACTACGCAGCCGTCTATTAGGTTTAGACGAATCTATTTTAGCGCGCTGGCACGCCCAACTTCACACCAACAAATAAGACACTAAGATGATGAAAAATCGGTCTTCTTTTTAGCCAGCCCGCCTAAAACTCAGTATACTTGAGCACTTTTTAATCGCCGAGCCTCCACGCTGATCACCAATTGCCTCAGCCTGCGCGGCGCCATTAACACGACCTGAAAAATCAGGCCAACACGCCACAGAGACACAATGGATAAGACATTTCAGCCCGCAGACATCGAAACCAAGTGGTACCAAAACTGGGAAGAAAAAGGCTATTTTTCGCCCCAGGGCAAGGGCGACTCCTACAGCATCATGATCCCACCGCCGAATGTTACCGGCAGTTTACACATGGGCCACGCCTTCCAAGACTCCATCATGGACGCCCTCACCCGCTACCACCGCATGCAGGGCAACAACACACTGTGGCAGGTCGGTACCGACCACGCCGGTATCGCCACCCAAATGCTGGTTGAGCGCAAGCTCGCCGCAGAGACGGGACAGACGCGCCACGATCTCGGCCGCGATGCCTTTCTAGACAAAGTCTGGGAATGGAAAGAAGAATCCGGCGGCACCATCACCCGCCAGCTGCGCCGCCTAGGTGCATCGGTAGATTGGAACCACGAACGCTTCACCATGGATGACGGTTTTTACAAAGCCGTGCAAGAAGTCTTTGTTCGCCTCTACGACGACAAACTCATTTACCGCGGCAAGCGCCTAGTTAACTGGGACCCTAAACTGCACACCGCCATTTCTGATTTAGAAGTCGAAAACACCGACGAAAAAGGCTTTATGTGGCATCTGCGCTATCCCTTAGCAGATGGAGAAGCCACCGCAGATGGTAAAAACTATTTAATTGTCGCCACCACCCGCCCAGAAACTATGCTTGGTGACACCGCTGTTGCGGTTAACCCTAAAGACGAGCGCTACGCATCGCTGATCGGCAAATTTGTGGATCTGCCGTTAGTAGGTCGCCGTATTCCGATTGTGGCCGACGACTACGTTGACCGTGAGTTCGGCACTGGTTGCGTCAAAATCACCCCTGCCCACGACTTTAACGATTACGCGGTAGGCCAACGCCATAAATTGCCGATGATCAACGTCCTCGACAAAGACGCGGCGATTCGCGACGAAGCCGAAATCTTTAATAGCGACAGCTCAGAAAACACCGACATCGATAAAACGTTACCCGCAAGCTACGTCAAACTAGATCGCTACGCCGCCCGTAAAGCCATAGTCGCAGATCTTGAAAAAGCTGGTTTGCTCGAAAAAATTGACGACCACGCCTTAAAAGTCCCACGCGGTGACCGCTCCGGCCTAGTCATTGAGCCCATGCTCACAGACCAATGGTTTGTAGCTACCGCCGCGCTGGCCAAACCCGCCATTGAAGCCGTTGAAGATGGCCGTATCGAATTTGTGCCCAAGCAATACGAGAATATGTATTTCAGCTGGATGCGTGACATTCAAGACTGGTGTATCTCTCGTCAGCTGTGGTGGGGCCACCGCATTCCTGCGTGGTACGACGCTGAAGGCAATATCTACGTTGCCCGTAACGAGGCCGAAGCCCGCGAGAAATACCAACTACCGGCAGATCTAGCACTAAACCAAGATGACGACGTACTCGACACTTGGTTTAGTTCTGCGCTGTGGACATTTGGCACCCTTGGCTGGCCCGAGCAAACTGAGCGCCTTAAAACTTTTCACCCCACCGATGTATTGGTGACTGGTTTTGACATCATTTTCTTCTGGGTCGCCAGAATGATTATGATGACCATGCATTTTAATAAAGACGAAAACGGCGAGGCCCAAGTGCCTTTCAAAACCGTTTACGTCACCGGCCTGATTCGCGATGAACAGGGCCAGAAAATGTCTAAATCTAAGGGGAATGTCTTAGACCCCTTAGATATGATCGACGGTATTGAACTAGACACGCTGTTAGAAAAACGCTGTGGAAATATGATGCAGCCACAGCTAGCAGAGAAAATAGCCAAGGCGACCCGCAACACCTTCCCCGACGGCATCGGCGCCCACGGCACCGACGCACTGCGCTTCACCCTGTTCTCATTGGCCTCGACAGGCCGTGACATCAACTGGGATATGCGCCGCCTAGAAGGCTATCGCAATTTCTGCAATAAAATTTGGAATGCCGCCCGCTACGTGCTCATGAATACCGAAGAGCAGGATTGCGGTATAAATGGTGACGCGGTAGAGCTGAGTTTGGCTGACCGCTGGATTATTTCACGTCTGCAACAGACCGAGCAGGCCGTTGCCGACGCCATGGCGGCCTACCGTCTGGATCATGCATCGCAGGCCATTTACGAGTTTATCTGGAACGATTACTGCGACTGGTATTTAGAACTGTCTAAACCTGTACTGTGGGACGACAACGCCAGTGCTGAAGTAAAGCGTGGCACCCGCCGTACGCTGATTCGTGTACTGGAGGCCACGTTGCGCATGGCCCACCCATTTATGCCTTTCATCACCGAAGAGATTTGGCAACAGGTCGCGCCCATTGCCGGAGTAGAGTTTAAGGCCGGCGACGACACCATCATGTTGCAAAGCTACCCCATAGCCGCGAATGAAAAAGTCGATGCCGATGCTATAGCCGATGTCGAGTGGCTAAAACAAGTCATTCTCGCCATCCGTAATATTCGCGGTGAAATGAATGTGCCGCCATCAAAAGCGCTCACCCTATTATTAAAGAATGGCAGTGATGAAGATCTGCGCCGGCTCGACAGCAACCGCCAATCACTAAGTAAACTCGCCAAGCTCGACGACATTCAGTGGCTTGCCGCCACCGACGATGCGCCCATGTCTGCCACCCAATTAGTGGGCGCCATGGAAGTGCTAGTTCCCATGTCAGGCTTGATTGATAAAGCTGCAGAAATTGCTCGCCTAGAAAAAGAAATCCAAAAACTAGATAAGGAAATTCAGCGTCTTCAAGGCAAGCTCGGCAATGCGGGATTTTTGGATAAAGCTCCCGCGGATGTAGTCGCTAAAGAGCAAGAAAAGCTCGCCGGCCAACAAGCTGCGCTGGCAAAACTAAGTGAACAGATCCAAACAATTCAGACCTTGTAAGCTAAGCAGCAAATTCTACTATAACGCGCTAAGACGTAGACAAAATCGCTAAAGCCGTTATAGTAGAACCCACAACAAGCCCGATATCCGCCGTAATGTGATGGTTGCATGCAGATACAACGCGCTGACTTATACAGCGCCCGCGCCCAGCAGTAGTCACTGCCATAGTGTCAATCCCTCCCCCGTTTTACCGTCAAAGGCACGCCTTATCGCCATTGACCACGATATATTCAGCAATAACGTATTTCTTCCCTGTTCAGCTAATCTGTTTGACAACTCAATGAGGACGAGCGATGAGTGACCGAATTTCGGGTACCGTTAAGTGGTTTAACAATGCCAAGGGTTTTGGGTTTATCACCCATAATGAAGGCAGTGATGTGTTTGTGCATTTCCGCTCAATTCGCGGCGAGGGGTATCGCACACTGGACGAAGGGCAAGCCGTTGAGTTCACCCTAGTAGATGGGCCAAAAGGTTTACAGGCAGAGGACGTAACAAAAATATAAACCTCTCGGCGCAACGCCACATCGTAGGCTAGCTAGAGGCTTAACCGCTGCTGATACTCCACTGCTCTGTACAGGGCCGAGGGGAGCAGCGGATTACTATACACTTTGTTCGAATCTTCGGATGAAATACGAATTGGCCTTGGGGTAATGGCAATCACCCGCACGTTATGTTTCTTGCAGTAATTAAGCACGCCTTTGTCAGCATTACCCGCCAATATAAGCACTGCCTTTTTTGTATTACTTGTTGATAACACCGCAGACAAATCGTTCTCTGTTGCTATCCAATGGGCTACCTGACCATTCAAGGCCAGCGCTGCCTGTAGAGACTCTTTTAATAAGCCCTCCGCTGCGTATGCCAGCACCGTCACGTCGGCGCCAGCACTAATACGCTTTGATGTAGAATCAACTGTGAAAGGAATTGTGCAAACAAAACGACTACCTTGATTGTATTCTTCGTCTAAGACGATTTCCCCGCCCATTAAACCCAGCAAGCGAGTGGTGATTGCCAAACCTAAACCCGTACCACCGAAACGCCGCGCCCGGCTATTCTCTTCCAGCATAAAGGGTTTAAATAATTGCTTGCGCATTTCTCCCGACACGCCAATGCCGTTATCAATCACCTCAAACACAATACGCTGACGCGGTTCCGCCGCTTTTTCTTCCGCCCCGACCCGCAGTTGAACTACGCCGTCACCCGCCACGGAATGGGAAAATTTCATGGCGTTATCGAGTAAATTAAACAAAATTTTACGCAAGCGCGTGGCATCAGCAAATACCACGGCCGGTAAGTTAGGGGCAATATGTAAAATAAATTGAAGTTTATTTTTAGCCGCGCGCTCAGCAAATTCGTCAGCAACACCCTCTACAAATTCAGCTAGCTGAATACTTTCGGCCTGCAATTCAAGGTCTGCGGCATCTAATGCAGAATAATCCAAAATATTATCAAGTGTCCCTAGCAGACTCATCGATGATCGACGCACGGTGTCTACCATCATCCATTGCTCGCGACTTAATTCGGTTTTACTTAGCAAATCAGTCATGCCAATAACCCCGTTCATCGGCGTCCGAATTTCATGCCCCATAACGGCTAAGAAAGTCGCCTTAGCGCGATTCGCCCCCTCTGCTTGCAAAAGAGCTGTTTCAAGCTGTTGGGTACGTAAACGAACACGGTCTTCAAGATTTCTATTTAAACGCCGCACTTCGCGCTCAGCTTCTTTAAAGTGGGTAACATCCGAATGCATACCCACGATTCTAACCACCTGCCCTGTAGAATCTCGTTGCGCACATGCGCGGCATACCGCATCGCAGACGCTACCATTGCGCCGACGTAAACGATGCTCATCACGAAAAACCAATTCATCACTTTTTATAAATATATCAATCGCGGCTTTAACCCGCTCGCGGTCATCAGGATGAATACTGTCGTTAAACACCACGCGCCCGTCTAAGGGTTGCCCTCCCTGTATACCTATCATTTGCAACCAAGCGGGACTGAAGAATACAGAATCGGTCGTCATATCCCAGTCCCACAAACCGTCCCGCGAGGCCATCATGGCCATTTCAAAACGACGCTGGGAATGCTGGTATTGCTGATATAAATAGCGGCGCTCAGTAACGTCATGTAAACATACCACCAAGACGTCGCCATCATGAGTTTCAAAATCACCAAAATACAATTCAACCGGGACTTCGACGCCCTCTGCATTCAAGACTAATAACTCACGGCCTTTCACCTGATGCTCGCCACGTCCTCGATCTGAATCAAGATAGTTTTTACTAAACAACTGGTACTGCTGACGAAAGCGCTTTGGCAACAAGGATGACATATCCATGCCAGATAATTGATCGCGGGAATACTGCAAGAATTCCGCCGTCGATTGACTAGCAGAAATAATTTTCCCGCCGCTATCGGTTAGCAACACAACACCCGGCAGACTGTTTATGAGCCTATTAATATAGTCCCGAGTAGTCAGTTTATCTCTATGCTCACTCGCTAATTTGCGCGACACAGAGACACCTACCAACAGTGGTATTAAACATATAAGCGACAATATCAATACAAACAAATTCTGATGGTGCAGCCCTGTTTGCTGATCTACCGCCGAGATAGCTAGACTCAACCCCTGCTCACGCTGATAAGCATTTAATACATTCAAACCGTGAATTAGCTCTTGGCTATCTGCTTTAGGATTAAGTGGCACGGGAACTTCAACTAGGTGCTCGATGGAGTTCGGCTGATAAGACAAATACAAGCTAAGTAATCTCACCAAATCTTGGATCGTCGTTTGCGGAAATAAGCGTGAAACGTCACCCATTAACACCGCTCGCGCCGCCATCAAACGTGAACGAATAATATCGACTTGAGCTAGATCGTTAACCAGATACGCAGACGCAAACTCATGAATGATGGAGCCGCGAGCGAGAGCCTCATCTAAGTCATATAAAGCCGATTCTCGCGCTTGAAACTGGGCTAGATTGACCTCAGATAAGGTATTTACGGAATCAACGCGATTGAGTAAGAAAATCTGAGACGAAGCTAAAGCTAGTAACAATACGCAAAGCCCTGCCAATACTGTATTAAGTACGGCACGGTGCGTCACAGCACTTCGCTTACTTTCTCTGGATTCTATCCAGTCATGCATTCATTTGCCCCATGCCAAACTGATGTGTGAGCCGGAATGCCCCACTTTCCTACATCTATACATAGTGCGGTCTATGACTGTGGCGAACTATTCGTAATTCCACCTAAGAATGGATCTCATGGAGCCTAAAAAGCACGAGATTCACAACAATAGCCGTCCTGAAGCCTTACTAGAGCCGCTAAATCCAGCTACCGCGACGTCATCGTATACCAATGCTATAATTGCGCGCGGACAAAAGAGCACGTCCGTTAAATAAGAGCAATTTCTTTCCACTTTCAGCTATTTTTGGATCTTTATGTTACTGATAATTAAAATTATATTTTTAGCCATTCTAAGCTTTTTAAGCATTGCGGCACTCCAATTCACAGGCGTAGACGCAAGCAACCCACTTTCGGCCGCCATCATCACCGTGGCTATATTACTCGGCATGCTACTTTCACCCAACCTTCCAGCATTTGCGGACAAGTTCAAAAGCCAACGTGAACGCGGTACGGTTAAATGGTTTAACGTTAGCAAAGGCTACGGATTTATTACCCGCGATGCCGGTGGTGATGTTTTTGTACATTTCCGTTCGATTCGCGGCCAAGGTCGAGGCCGCCGCAGCCTAAACGAAGGGCAAGCCGTTGAGTTTATTCTCACAGAGGGTGAAAAAGGCCCGCAGGCCGAAGAAGTTTCTATTATTAAGTAAGACCAGCCATACAAGGCCTACAGCAATGCCTGCAAACTTTGCGGTAGGCCTCATCCGCACAACCCTTATCCAATCAATTAGCTATCAATAGTGCGGCGGTCGTTCCATATCGTGCAATTGGCCATCGTCGGCAGCAGCATTTTTCTGTTTCATCTGCTCATGCAATAACTCAAGCGTACGGCGCAAATTTCGTATTTCTAAGTCTTGAGCAACAACGCGATCATTCAATGCATTGAGCATATCTTCTTGAAACGCCAATTGAGTTTGGATCTCCACAAGCTGGCTGGACACATCAACGACCATTATCGACTCCCGTAAAAACTGGTTTGCAATTCACCCATAAGCGAGCGAAGCCATTATAATCGCCGTAGCATGAAATAGGAGAAAATCGTGTCCAGACTTGTTTACTCTAGCGACGTGGGTCGTCGCTGCCCAGATTGCGGCCAAGCCAGTACAGAATGTGTATGCAAAAGTGCAAATAACGCGGCGCCAGCCGGCGACGGTATTGTCCGTATTAGGCGAGAAACCAAGGGCCGCAAAGGCAAAGGCGTTAGTATTGTTAGCGGTGTTCTCATCGATGCCAACGAGCTTAAAAACCTAGGCAAAGAGCTGCGCCAAAAGCTAAGCACCGGTGGCGCAATAAAAGATCATGAAATGGAGTTTCAAGGCGACCATCGCCAAGCACTTAAAACACTATTGGAAAGCAAGGGCTACACCGTCAAACTAGCCGGTGCTTAGTAACGCGTACAGTACGCTGTCTAACAACACATAAAAGCTAGTGTTAATTTTTAAGACGGGGACTAGCGCCACTTGGATTTACATTTACACACAAATAACAAAAAGGCCTCAAAATGCATCCACCACTTCTTAGCGACGCCGTTGAAATAGGTATCGTCACCACTAATATGGACAATATGCGTCGATTCTATGGCGAAACCTTAGGGCTAAAATACGAATCAGAATTGCTATTTCCCGGTGGGCTCATGCATCGCTATCACCTTGGCGGGGCCATTATTAAACTTGTAACTTATGATAAAGATCCCGAACATGACGTCATTACCGGCGGTGGCTTCAGCGCCAAAGGCTACCGCTACATTTCAATGGGGGTAAACGGTCTTTCAGCGTGGTTTAAAGACCTAAAAGCACACGGAATAGAGATTCCTGTGGACGTCACGCCGTTTGCCGACGGTATCGGGTTTGGATTTATTACCGACCCCGATGGTAACTGGATAGAAGTGTTTGGCGTTTTATAAAACCACACTTAAATTTTCAACTTCCGCATTTTTTCAATCAAGGTAGTCCGCCGCAGTCCTAGGTGACTCGCGGCTTTGCTTATCACGCCAGCGTGAGCATCTAAAGCCTGCGCAATCCACTCGCGCTCCAATCTCTGAAAATACGCCTTCATATCGATACCAGCAGCAGGTAAGCTAGGTTCACCGTCACCACCAAACCCGCCCTGCGCTTTCTCAGTCAAAGGCTGCAGTTCAGGTCGCCAGCTGTCCTCGCCGTAACGGTAGTTCTCTGGCAAATCCGTAAAACCCACCACCGTGTCAGGATACATAATGGCCAAGCGTTCCAGTAAGTTTGCAAGCTCGCGGATATTCCCTGACCAGCCATGTGCGGATAATGACCTGAGTGCAGAATCAGCCAAACGCAAGCGCCCCAGCCCCTCAGCCTCGAGCTGTTTAGATAATACGCGAACAAGATGAGGAATATCCTCACGCCGCTCCGCCAGCGCGGGTACATTTAAAGGAAATACATTAATCCGGTAATACAAATCTTCACGAAACTGCCCCGCGCTAATCATGGCTTCTAAATTGCGATGAGTCGCCGCAATAATACGCACATCTGCCGTACGGGTTTTATCAGAACCAACCCGTTCAAACTGACGCTCTTGAATAACTCGCAGAATTTTCACCTGCATTTCCAACGGCATATCGCCGATCTCATCAAGGAATAGTGTCCCTCCTTCCGCCAGCTCAAAACGACCTGCTCGGCTAGAAATAGCACCGGTAAATGCGCCGCGCTCATGGCCAAATAATTCACTTTCTAATAATTCTCGGGGAATAGCACCACAGTTAATTGGTACAAATGGCGCGTCGCGGCGAGATGATAAGTCGTGCAAAGAACGCGCAACCACCTCCTTACCCGCACCCGATGGCCCCGTAATCAATACCGTCACCGCTTTATCAGCAACTTGAGCCGACAGTCGCCGCAGCTCGGCAACCGCTGAACTCACCCCAACCAACGGTTCATTTGCCACTACGGCGCCACGCTCGCGGCCCAGTTGCAAGCGATACAGAACTTCTAATACATCTTGATAGTAAAAATCTGTACTCAAAACTAAACCATGCCCCCCCATGACTTGCGGCGCCGAGGTATCCTGCAAAACCACCATCGGCGGCGTTGCGTCGCCCAGCCATGTTTTCAGCGCAAGGCTTTGCCCGCTGTCAAAAATAGCGTCGCAATCTTTAGGCTGTAAATCAGCAAGATCGGTGTATACACGGCACGCCCCCAGCGAAAGCAGAACATGTTGCAAGCGCAAACTTTGCTCGTATGGGGCTACTATAAGAAAACGGGGGGCTAAATTATGCTTGTTCACACTTCATCATCACGCAGACTGTCATTTTATTGACTATAGCAGCTACGAATTAATAATCCTTAGCAAAACTGAAAATTAAGTCAAAATTTTGACTGTATCATCTAATAAAGTGGATGCCTTCGCGATCCGAACTCCCACCTTAAACCTTGCGATGAAGCCACCCATACGGCACAATCTGCCACCTTTCACCCCAACAGGAAGGCTTTCAGCATGTCAGACGGCAATTGCCCCGTTTACTATTTATCTTGGGATGAGCTGCACCGTGACACCCGCGATTTAGCCCGTAAACTCACCACCCAATCGTGGAAAGGCATTATCAGCATTGCCCGTGGCGGCTTAGTGCCTGGTGCAATCCTAGCCAGAGAGTTGAATTTGCGGGTGGTTGATACCCTGTGTATCGCCAGCTACGACCACGACCAACAAGGAAAAATTAACATCCTTAAAACCGTGGAAGGCGATGGCGACGGCTATCTACTTGTTGACGATTTAGTCGACACCGGCGGCACCGCAAAAATTGCTAAAGAATTGCTTCCCAAGGCCTGCTTTGTCACGATTTACGCCAAGCCTAAAGCAATGGCATTAGCAGAGCATTTTGTCAGAGAGTTTGCCCAAAATACCTGGATTCACTTCCCCTGGGATATTGAGCCCACTTATAGTCAACCGCTTGTACAATAAGCCTTTTTTGATTCGCGGCGGCATTCACTATAGAATCCGTCACGTTTTGTGCAGCCCGTTCTGCAATTCATGTCCCCGTGGCACAGCTGGATAGCGCGGCCCCCTCCTAAGGGGCAGGTCACAGGTTCGAATCCTGTCGGGGACACCATTTTCATCTAATACGGCACACACTTCGCCGGCTAACCCACTTACAATTAAAATAACGGCACACTAGAGACTCCGCGCTATGAGCAGCATTTCATCGATGCGCAACATTTCAGTTGGAAACTATTTTATTCACGCTGTGCTGCGCAATGCAGAGGCCCACGGACTGAATAAAAACACGTTGCTGCACGCTGCAGGAATTTCGCCAGAACTATTAAGCCAACACAATGCCCGTGTATCTGCGGTG
This sequence comes from Zhongshania aliphaticivorans, assembly GCF_902705855.1. Taxonomy (GTDB): domain Bacteria; phylum Pseudomonadota; class Gammaproteobacteria; order Pseudomonadales; family Spongiibacteraceae; genus Spongiibacter; species Spongiibacter aliphaticivorans_B. The sequence continues at coordinate 403,878 of NZ_CACSIJ010000001.1, forward strand.
AACTTTGGCCGCCTGCAATCTATTGTTATGCGAGAGATGAAAGACGAGTTTCTTGGCTACGGTTCTTCACGCTATGTGATCGGCACATGGACAAATATGTGTTATTCGGTCATCCACTGCACCACCCTTGGCCACGCAATGGCAAGGTATTGTCGTTTTTACCAAATGTTTGAGTGGGGCCTGCAGCCGCGATTTGAAATCAACGGCGACGAAGCAAAATTCGTTATTGAGCACGGCAACACTGACCACCCTATCGGTGAGTATGGCTTTGAGCTCATTATGTTTAATTTACATCGATTTAGTAGCTGGATGGTCCGGCGCCATCTGCCGCTTATTGCCGTTAATTTGGAGTACCCAGCCCCCGCTCACGCCCAAGAATACCGCCATCTATTTCTGGGGCAGGCAGTGTTTTTTAACAAACCCAGAACTGAAATTATTTTTCATCGCAGCTTAACTGAGCTGCCTTTAGAGCAAACCGAACAATCGCTGCACCGCTTTTTACAACATCCCGCCTTGGTGATGTTGATTCAGCAATACAAAGAGAAAAGCTGGACAGACCAAGTGCGTATGATCGTCAACAAGCACTTGATTGACACACCTGGAATAAATGAAATTGCCGAGCTGCTGCACTTGCATCCGCAAACATTGCGCCGGCGACTTGCGCAGGAAGGCACTACCTTTAACGAGGTAAAAACCCAGTGCCGCCACGACACCGCGCTATACCATCTTGGTCGCTCCAATCTCTCGATTGAAAGTATTTCGCAGCGCACGGGGTTTTCAGAATCTAGCGCATTCACCCGCGCATTTAAAAGCTGGACCGGGATGACGCCACAAGATTACCGCCGCCGTATGTGACGCGCCTTATTCAAAATTAAAGCGCGTCACATGCATTAAACAAAGCGCACGATATTCTGTGGCGCCTTGTGAGTCACCTCAACACGCTTCCCTATCACCTCGTCATCACCCTGCAAAACTGCAAACGCAACTTCGTCATCCGCAGCGGTATTTGCTAAGAAACGACGACCATCATCTAAGCGACCAATCACAATACCCAAACTCGGCTTGCCGCGCTTATAAACCAGCGTATAGGTTTCAACAACACCCACCCCACTGGCTTCTTCTGCTAACTCGGCCACTGGCAGACAGTCGAATTTCGCCTGCAAACTAGAATCAGCATTTTTACAGGGTGTTTCTGGCGCCTGTGCAGAATATAAGCCCACCGATTGTTTTGACAGAAAACCGCCATTCGCCGTTACCAAACCATAGCTCGACGACGCCTCTCTAAGCTGGTCAGTCAAACTTGCAATAGCATGGGTGCTGTAGTTATTTCCTGCACCGCCGAAAAAGGGCAAACCACCAGTTACGGTTAAAGCCTCATCGGTATTCCAATCTAGGCCCATTGCCTCACACGCCGCCAAAACTGCAATAGGGAAACAACTATAAATATCCATTACATCAATATCTGCAATCGATTTTCCCGCAGCGCTTAATACGCTGTTTAAGGTCAATTTCATCGATTCGGAGACAGCCAAATCCGGACGCGAAGAAACAAAACCATCATCAACATCCGCATAGCTGTGCAAATAAATCCACTGCGACTCGGGAATACCCAATTCTTGCGCCTTGTCGACGGAACACATCAATAGCGCCGCGCCTTGATTCACCGCATCTTGGGCTACCATCCACTTGGTATGCGGGTGCGCAACCCAGTAATTATCGTCAGAAACAGTATTCAAAAACTCAGCGCTTCGAGCTTGCGGAAACTGCGAATACGGATTGTTCGCTGCAATATCAGAAAATTTAGAAAATAAACGTGAAGCCAACTCACGATGCTCCGCAACACTTAGCTTGTGCCGCGCCCGCCAAGCGTGCTCAAGCAAGGGATAAACCTGTGTCGGGAAGGTAATACCATGTGCCACTTCGTGCTGTGTAAATAGCCAATGACAACCGCGATCATCCAAATCGCCGTCAACGGTTTCGCTCCAATCTAACACCAAGCCCGCTCGCCCGGCCTGCTTCATAATGCCGGTCGCTTCTGCACCAGCTATCAAACCTAAATTCATTTCGCCTGCAGCAATTTTCTCCGCAAACTCATTAACAAAGCGCTGTGGCGAATGGCCGCCTTCACGCCCATATATAGCACGCTGCGGATTGGCACCGATGCGCTTAGCTAGCGAACGCGGAACATTATTACTGCCTCCAAAAGGCCCCTTACCACCAGGTACCGAATCAACAAAGCCGCGAACAAACGCAATGGTATCGATATGGGGAACGAGGTTCGTTTGTGCAGCCGCTGAATCAATCGCGACCTTAGTCGCCTTAGCAGCAATATCGAGAGGCGACATTGCCGTTTCTGCTGTTACTTCATCACGAAAAACGTATTGCCCAGACGCAACTAGGATGGGAGTTCTATTAGCCACAAACTTTCCTTATTTACTGATATTTTTATGTAGTATAACTCGGCAGAAGCCAAATTGAATTGACAGCAATGACGGAAACGCCGGAATTCTCGGTCGCCCCGAACTCGTCAGTTACTTATTTAGTTTCAGAAAAAATTAGGACGCCTTATTATCGCAACAAAATAAAGCAAGTAGAAAAGTCATGCACCGCACGCACTGTAAAACAGAAGCAGGTTTTACAGTAACTTGGGATATGCCTGAGTTATTGCAAAACCTGAATTTGGAACGCCCACATTAGCGAGCTGCTATTAAATATAGATACTGCGGGAACCATATTTACGGTTGTTGCACCTTCGCAACTCGCAATTCATCCCCTTGTGTCTTGGCTTGAAGTGACACAACTTCCCACGCACGACCATCAACATCACAGCTTACCTTAAACGAGTCTGCGTTGCGCGGCAGCACCTGCATCAAAAGACGTGGACTAACCTGATTTCCCATCGCCGCTTTAAATTTAACTCGCAAGGTTTGGTCTGCACTTCCATACTTGTGCTGAATTTCAGATTTACATAATTCCGAAGCACGACTCACATAATCTGCAGAGGCTTGCCCGGCGCTGATTGACAGCGCAGCAAACAACACCGCTGACAATATGCTGATATGACGATTCTTCATGACTTTCTCCTTCCCTAAGTTTCCAAATACCGCATCGCTTGAATTGAATTACTTGACTACGGAAGCAAGTCTACCCTCGACATAAATGCACATAAATACCAAAAAAATCACATTTATTGTGCAAAATTAATCACCATGAAAAATCTTGGCGGGAATGGCTGGTATCAATTCCAAGGAGGGTGGCGACAACATCGCCAGTCAAAGTTATTGCTAAATCGCACCACTGCTAAATACCGTAAATGGAGTCATCCCTTACTTAGCCGTTCAACATCAGCGCTATTTGAATTTAAAATCCGCTATCAGCCACTTGTTGAGATAGTGAATAAGAAGTGTTAAATGACCACGCACCCTCGACCACAGTGGCTACTGTAGCTTTAAAACCATTGCCATCACACATTGAACGAAAGGCCTTCGGCTCTTCCATATCAGGTGATTTATAGGTGACATTCATTAGGTAATGCTTACTACCGTCTTCTTGCCTAATAACACCCACCTCTTTATCAAAGGTAGTGTAGTGAGCCACACCCAGCTTATTGGTAATAATTTTTGCACATATAGCTAAAGCCGATTCATCTACCGATGCGCCACTATATGCCAACGGGGAAAGCGTCATTGCCGCCCCCCAAACACAAGCTAAGACTAGGTTTTTCATAATATTTCTCCACTCCTTGGCACTGCTGAACACTACTTCGGCTTAATAAATACGTTTGCCGCTAACAATTGCCGCCATTCAAGGCATAATTAGTGACTAAACTTTACCTGTTTTAAAAAAGGCTACAGTCACCCCAAACAAACAAAGCTGCTAATTTCACCTTTGCGCAATTGCAGTAACAGCTTTGGAGGCAACATAAAGAAAACCGCGCTAGTACACATCACCAGTTCTGTTGAGTAATACAAAATTAATTCAATATAGAATGGGCTTGCCTAGCACCACCGGCGCACTACAGGAGTAATGAGTCATTAAACCAAGGGATGAATCACGCCAAAATACCCAAACCAGCATGGATGCCCCCCCAAACCACCCTGCTGCGCTACGGCATAATCACATTACTGACCTCTATCGCGATCATCACCTTGCTTTGCAATAATTACTGGTTGGGCGCTAGCTTTAAAAGTTACGACGATATTGACGGAATATTTGTCGCCACGATTCATGAAAATGGCCCAGCATTTGCCGCCAATCTCGCCATAAATGACCACATTATCGCGGTAGAGTCTGCAAGCGGCAGCCCCTACACATTTTTAACTAGCGATACTGTGGTAGATCCAGGTTTATTAGCGACCTATAAGCAATACCGGCATTTCTTTGAACGGCAAGCTAAGCTGCAAGAGATTCAGGCGGGCGGTGAGCTGGTATTCACCTTAGCGAACGGAGATCAAGTCGTCGTCCAAACGCCGTCATTCCGTCCTATCAGCTCTTTACCTTGGACACTTTGGTACCAACTAATTTGCGCCGCGATCGCCCTCCTCGCCTGCGCCATAGTCAGTGCATTTCAACGCAAAAATCCCGCCGCGTTTTATTATGGCTTTACCGGTATCGGCATCGCGATAGTTATCTATACAAATTGTTATTTTTCCGCCCGCGAACTGTCCTTCCCTAGCACTACTTTTTATATCTTATCCAAAATTAACTGGTTGGGTGTTTGCACCTTAGGCTGGGGCTTGATCTGCACACTCTGGTACTACCCTCGGCGCCTAGCCAAGTTTCCGCTTGGGCCGGCAATGAGTGTAATGTTTACAAGCTGCCTGCTGTGGGACTGGCTAGAAATTCCCACGAGCTTAGAGATCGGCCAACGCATTCCGCTCTATCTAGGCTTTACCGCTGCCTTGATACTTGCTGGGATTCAATGGCATCGTCAATCAAGTGACCCTATAGCTCGCGCCGCGATGCGCTGGTTTTTTCTATCGTGGTTTAGCGGCACCGGCGCCTTCCTATTTTTTGTGTTAATACCTATCACATTTAAAACCGACTGGGGAATCGATTATGTAAGTGCCACCGGCTTATTACCCTTGTTACAAATTGGTATCGCACTCGGTATTTTGCGCTATCGACTCTTCGACCTAGACCGCTGGGCAATGCGCATTTGGCTCTGGTTTCTCGGCGGTTCGCTAGTAATTTTAATGGACGCCATATTAGTCTATTGGCTGAATATTAACGCCTCAATATCCTTAACCTTTGCCTTAGTATGCGTCGGATGGCTGTATTTTCCACTGCGACAATTTTTGTGGCACCGAATGGGGTGGAACCCTTTAAAAATCAATTTCCAAACCGTATTTCCAAACCTTCTGAAGTCTGTGCTCAACGTAGAGAGCCAAGAAGGCATAGGATCGCGCTGGCGCTCACTACTAAAGGATTTGTATCACCCGCTTTCAATCACCGAATTAGCAGAAGACCCTCCAGAAATCCAAAGAACCGAATACGGCTTAAGTATACTGATACCTGCTTTTCCAGGCGCACCGCCACTCAAGCTATCTGGAGCCAATCGCGGCGGCAGATTAATGGGGCCGGAAGACGAGCAGTTTATCGCCTCACTTTGGCAGCTTCACAACGGCGCGCAGGTGTTTCGCCAAGCATTTGAGCGAGGCGTTGCAAGGGAGCGCGAGCGCGTTGCCCGCGATCTGCATGACGACATCGCAAGTGATCTTCTCGGGCTAATATATTCAGCGCCAGATAATGAATCTCGACAGCGGGCGCAAAATGCATTTCAAGATCTAAGGGTCATTATCCAAGGAATGGAAAGTGACCACTTGCCCCTACTCTCAAATATCCAAGGCTGGTACATCGACACCGAGGAGCGATGTCGCGCGGCAAATATTACCTTGCATTGGCAACAAGCTGAGGAAATGGATCTCCACTTGCCATCGCGCCGAATTGTGAATTTACGCAGAGCTTTTCGAGAGGCTATTAGCAATGTGATAAAGCACAGCCAAGCCAGCGAGATGAACATATCTATACGTCGGATTAAAAATTATTCCACAAATCTGCTAATGATCGTCATCAAGGACAACGGCATTGGCATGGATGAAACTTCAAACAATGGCCGAGGTATTCGCAATATCTCAAACCGCCTAGAGGAATTAGGCGGCTGTGCGAAATGGTCAGTAGCAAACCAGCTCGTGGGAACCGAGCTTATATTGGAAGTACCACTTGGGATAGAGGTAGGTCGCAATGATTCTCAACATACATAACAATAGGTTCACTTATGACTGATGAGCGAATAAGCACTGCCTTCATTTTGGAAGATTTTATCGAGGCTCAGCAATGGTTAGTTGGTGCACTTGAAATAGCATTTCCTGGTATCACGATCGAGCTTGCCGACAGCATTCAATCTGCCAAAAAAGTGCTTACAAACACGAAGATCGCCGACATTAATCTGATCGATCTAAAACTGCCGGATGGCAGCGGCTTGGAAATATTGCGGGATATAAAACAGCGTCGCCGTAGCGCCCGCTGTGTAATAACAACCATATATGATGATGACAAGCACCTATTCCCTGCCCTTGCAGCCGGCGCCGACGGCTATTTATTAAAGGACCAAGACCAGCAATTACTCGCAGATGAAATACAGCGAATACGACAGAACCAACCACCCTTGTCACCAATGATCGCGAAAAAAATAATAGGGTCTTTTGCCAGAGAAACAACACTCACTTTAGATGAATCTTTAACTCCTCGCCAACTCGAAGTGCTCAGAATGATCGTACAGGGAGATAGTATTCAAAATGTCGCCAATAAATTGAATATCAGCTATCACACTGCCGCCTCCCACGTTCGCGGCATATATGAAAAATTAGGGGTTAGCAATCGCGCAGAAGTCGCAGCCAAAGCTTTCGACCTTGGCCTAAGCTAGCCCTGCTAAGCGCATTTAGACTTCACAACAGTAATAGACAATACAACTCAACACTAATACTCAATAATTTACATACATCGTGCTACGGATGACAAATAAACTGGCATTTGGGTAAGTATTATAATTGTAAACGTATTAATACAAGCATTAGGCTCACTAGCTGTATAAAACATGAAATTATTGCAGCGCACCATCTAAATCTTATGAATGATACAATTAGAAACGACCAACAATCCCCGACCACCACATTACTACGACAATTAAGAATTAATATTTCGTCCGGCTGACCCAAAAACCGAACACGGCTACTTTCTTATCGCAAAGTGTAATTCGCTGTTATTCGTAGAGTCGAAATAAATCAATTCACCACCGCTACGCGCTACCACAAAGGCAATCACCGCCATCACGTTTGTTTCGTCATAGACGTAGATATGGTGATGGCCGTCAGCGTCTTCAAAAGCTTGGAGGATGTCTGCCTCCGTGTGATTATCGTAAACCTCATGGTTTTCAGTATTGAGGTATACATCGCGGTACTCATCCAAGGTATAAGCCCAGCGGTCATTCACATACTTATCAATTAATACTTCTGACGGGGTAAGCGCCCTTTTCCTGTCGTAGGTATATTTCTTATTCGGAATAATCGTGTACACAATGCCACCAGGCCTTAACACCCTTAAATAATCCATTAGAGCCGCAATTGGATTGGAGGAATGCTCCAGCGAATGAGATGAAAAGACGGTATCTACACTAGCGGATGCTAGGCTAGCCAATGGTGGTTCGTTCGCGCCGAACACAATATCAACATCGACAAATCCTTCCTTGCGCTTGTGGTAGCCGAAATAGCCTATTTTTTCCAACGCACTTTTGGTCTGCTCTTTTGTTCCCACATCTGCATATCTAATCGACGTCGCCTTTGGAAAAAACGCTGGCGCCGACAGTGCACCAACCTCTATGCACTCCCCCTTACACAGCTTCGCGATGGTTTTATTAGGCTGAACTCGAATACCAAGCAGACCTCGTAACCATTTTTTCATTTCTGTCTTCTACCCTATCTAATACCCCCGCAGGGGATCAATCTCTTGGCCAAGCACAAAGACATTTTTAACGCCCCAGCCTGTACACAAGCGACTATTGCAAAAAAATCATTTAAGCCTTAGATGTAGAGAAACCACTTTTAAACGACTATAAGATTACGCGACTCACCAAGCACAAGGCATATTACCCCTTCACAACTATGTTCTCGCTAGCAGCCTCAAAATCGTTATTATCTTAGCGTAGCCTAACTATGAGTCTACCCACAATTTCAGTAGTTCATGCCGGCCGAGCGATCCTTATCACCACAAAAAGAAAACTCAAAGAAGCCATATACGGAGGCTACACGCGAGCACGCAGCCTCCAACATCAAGCGCCTTGCAACTACTCCCATTCAATCGTCGCTGGCGGTTTGCTGCTGACGTCATAGGCAACGCGTGAGACTTGTTTAATCTCATTGATGATGCGGTTTGAAACCGTTTCTAGCAGCTCGTAAGGCAAATGCGCCCAACGGGCGGTCATGAAGTCGATGGTTTCTACTGCGCGCAGCGCGATCACGTATTCGTAGCGGCGGGCATCCCCTACTACACCAACAGATTTCACCGGCAGAAAGACGGCAAAGGCCTGACTGGTCTTGTGGTACCAATCGGCGCGGTGAAGTTCTTCCAAAAAGATGGCGTCGGCTTCACGTAAAATATTCGCGTATTCTTTTTTAACTTCACCCAAAATTCGCACGCCTAAACCTGGGCCAGGGAAAGGATGGCGATAGACCATATCGTAGGGCAAACCCAGTTCTAAACCGATGCGGCGCACTTCGTCTTTAAACAATTCGCGCAGTGGCTCAACTAAGTCCATTGCCATATCATCTGGCAGTCCGCCCACATTGTGATGAGATTTAATCACATGTGCTTTGCCAGTTTTAGACGCAGCCGACTCAATCACATCGGGGTATATAGTGCCCTGCGCAAGAAAGTTTACGTCTTTTAATTTGGTCGCTTCTTGATCAAAAATCTCTATAAAGGTATTACCGATAGATTTGCGTTTTTTCTCTGGGTCGGCTTCGCCGGCCAGCTTGCTTAGAAACGCTTCTTCGGCATCGACGCGAATGACTTTTACACCCATGTTCTTTGCGAACATTTCCATGACCTGATCGCCTTCGTTTTTGCGAAGCAGGCCATTATCAACAAACACACAGGTTAATTGATCGCCAATAGCCTTGTGCAATAAGGCTGCCACTACTGAACTGTCTACGCCGCCGGAAAGACCCAGCAATACTTTTTGATCGCCGACTTGGGCGCGCACTTTGGCAATGGCGTCTTCAACAATATTCGCCGGTGTCCACAGTGCTTCGCAACCACACAATTTCAATACAAAATGTTCGAATATACGCTGGCCTTGCAGAGTGTGAGTCACTTCGGGGTGAAACTGCACGCCGTAGAATTTCTTGGCTTCACATTGCATTGCCGCAATCGGGCAAGATGGTGTAGATGCCAACACCTCAAAGCCTTCCGGCAGGCGAATAACTTTATCGCCATGACTCATCCACACGTCGAGCAAGGCTTTGCCATCTTTATTATCAATATGATCAGCAATATCAGCAGTTAGGGCGCCGGTGGTTTCCAGCTTAATTTGCGCATAGCCAAACTCATGAACGGGCGAGCCCTCTACCTTGCCGCCCATTTGCTCGGCCATGGTTTGCATGCCATAGCAAATGCCCAATACCGGCACGCCAAGCTCGAACACTTTTTGTGGCGCGCGAGGTGAACCCGCTTCTGTTACCGACTCAGGGCCACCAGCCAAAATAAAACCTGAGGGTTTAAATTCTTCAATGTCGGCATCATCAATATCGTAAGCGCGAATTTCACAATACACCCCAATTTCACGAATACGACGGGCGATCAGTTGCGTGTATTGCGAACCAAAATCAAGGATCAAAATTCGGTGGGCATGGATATCTGGGATTGACACGGCGATTCTCTCAACAAGGTTCACAGCAAATGTGAACATAAATAAAACAGCAAACCCGCTGCGATAGCGGGTCTGTTAATTAAGTTAGCCTACGAGCACTGTCTATTAGGTCGGGTAGTTAGGCGCTTCTTTAGTAATGCTGACATCGTGAACATGGCTCTCGTTCATACCGGCCGACGTCACCCGCACAAACTCAGGAGCAGTGCGCATTATTTCCATATTAATACTGCCGGTATAGCCCATTGCTGAACGTAGACCGCCCATTAATTGATGCACAATGGCAGACAGTGGCCCTTTATACGCCACGCGGCCTTCGATACCTTCTGGTACTAATTTTTCAGCGCCGTCGTCTGCGCTCTGGAAATAACGGTCACTAGAGCCTTGGGTTTTAGTCATTGCACCAAGCGAGCCCATACCGCGATAAGACTTGTAAGTACGGCCTTGAAATAGCTCGACTTCGCCAGGCGCTTCTTCTGTGCCGGCAAACATCGACCCCATCATGATCGAACTCGCGCCAGCAACGACGGCCTTCGACAAATCGCCAGAGAAGCGTATGCCACCATCGGCGATCAGTGGAACACCTGTGCCTTTTAACGCTTCCGCCACATTAGCAATGGCGCTAATTTGCGGAACACCCACGCCGGTTACAATTCGCGTGGTGCAAATAGAACCAGGGCCAATGCCGACTTTAACCGCGTCAGCCCCAGCGTCAACCAATGCTAAGGCCGCCGCGCCAGTAGCGATATTGCCGCCAATCACATCAACTTGTGGGTATTTTTCTTTAATCCAGCGCACGCGGTTTAACACATTCATCGAATGGCCGTGAGCCGTGTCTACCACTAGCACATCAACACCCGCAGCAACCAAGGCTGCAACACGGTCATCGGTGTCTGCACTGGTACCAACTGAAGCGCCTACGCGAAGCTGGCCGGCACTGTCTTTACACGCAAAGGGATAAGTTTGCGCATTATTCATGTCTTTTACGGTGATCATGCCCGTAAGCTCAAAGGCATCGTTAACGACGAGCACCTTCTCGATACGATGACGGTGTAGCAGCTCACGTGCCACGCTCATATCAACGCCTTCTTTTACCGTGACCAGCTTGTCCTTAGGCGTCATCATGCTTGATACCGGAACATTCAACTCTTCTTGGAAACGGACGTCTCGACTGGTGACAATACCGACAAGCTCACCTTTGTCTAACACCGGCACACCAGAAATCTTATGCCGACGACGAAGTTCAAACAGCTCGCTTAGGGGCGCGCTAGCTTCAATAGTGATGGGATCCTTAACAATACCGCTTTCATGCTTTTTAACGGCGCGCACTTCTTGAGCTTGCTGCTCAATCGTCATGCTTTTATGAATAATACCGATACCGCCCTCTTGGGCCAGTGCAATAGCAAGCCCACTTTCAGTGACAGTATCCATCGCGGCGGAAACCAGCGGAATATTCAGGGAGATATTGCGAGTCAGTTGCGTTTTTAAACTAACGTCTTTCGCGGTGACCTCGGAGTAACCGGGGAGTAGAAGTACATCATCAAAGGTGAGAGCTTCTTGGGCAATGCGTAACATATTTTGATTCCGGTGCCTGTGGCTAGAATCCTCGCAATTTTAATTGATGGGCGCCCCCGAGTAAACCGATTCTTAGCGCCAAAATCCCATATCTGGGTATAATGCGCCAATGACTACACAAGAACCGCCACAAACCCTGAGTGTCAGCCAATTAAATGGTCTGGCTAAACAATTACTAGAAGACTGCTTCGCGCAAGTTAACGTCACTGGCGAACTGTCGACCCTGTCGCGCCCAAGTTCCGGCCATTGGTATTTCACTCTAAAAGATGACCGCGCCCAAATTCGTTGTGCGTTTTTTAAAGGTCGTAATGCACGGGTAAATTTCTCGCCCGAACCCGGCCAACAAGTGAATGTTCGTGGCAAGGTTAGCCTTTACGAAGGCCGCGGCGACTACCAATTAATCGTCGACAGCATGCAACCGGCTGGCGCCGGTGCGTTGGCCCTAGCCTTTGAGCAACTCAAACAGGAACTGATGGCAGCGGGCTGGTTCGACGCCGCCAATAAAAAGCCACTCCCCGCTACTATTAGCCACATCGCGGTGATCACATCACCCACTGGTGCGGCAATTCACGACATTTTATCAGTACTACAGCGCCGGTGGCCAAATATGCAAATCAGCGTGCTGCCTGTGCTGGTACAGGGCGAACACGCCGCCCAACAAATCGCTAATGCCTTATTGCAGGCCAATATTTGGTATAGCCAGGGACGCAAAGATTTTGATGTTATTTTGGTGTCTCGCGGCGGCGGTTCACTCGAAGACTTATGGCCATTTAATGAACGCATAGTGGCTGAGGCAATCTACAACTCTGCCCTACCAGTTGTGAGCGCAGTAGGCCACGAAGTGGATTTTAGCATCAGCGACTTTGTGGCTGATATTCGTGCCGCCACACCGTCTGCTGCCGCAGAGCTACTTAGCCCCGATCAAAGCGAGTTGGTTTCTCGCCTGCATCTACTCAAAGGCCGACTTGCCAATAGCCAAAGGCGCAGAATTAAACTCTGGCAAGACCAGCTGCTATCACTAACTCGTCGTGTACGTGATCCACGCAGTCAGTTACGCGAACAAAGTCAGCGTCTAGACGATTTAGAAATTCGACTTCAACGCCAATGGCAGCAGGTCCAGCGCCAGCGTCAGCAACGCCTTGCTGCGGCAAATCAGCAACTTGCCCTACTCAACCCAGAGCGCCAGTTAAAAACCAAACACAAAGAACTCAACGCCCTTCGCGGACGTATGCAACACGCGATAAAGCAGCAGTTACAGCGGCCGCGAATCGCGCTAAAAAATATGGCGCAACAACTAAAGACTCTTGGGCCAGAACAAACGCTGAATCGCGGCTACGCCATTATCAGCAATGACAGCGGCGCCATCGTCCGCGACGCAAATATGCTAACGAATGGCGAACAAGTTAACGCGACGTTTAGCCGTGGAAAAGTAGCGCTTCTTGTCAAAAAATAGGATTACACCAAGATTTTGCGGATATGTGTAAGTAAGGCATCTGAATTTGAAAGTCCCTGACGTTCAGGGCTTAACACCCCATAGTGCTTTTCAAGTCATCCCGCAGTAGCGCACTGCAATAAACCGAATACTCTGCACGTCAATATTTACCATTGAAATAATCATACACTGCGCCCTTCATCCGCATTGAGGCCTTCGCCAGTAAGTCCATGCTTACTGCACATCAAAAACTGTGAGGCACCCACAATAATATCAACTCGCGCATTCGTTCACGCTTACTAGCTACAACCTTCAGCGTCATCAAACCGCCCCACCTCTCTACACCGCCACTAACATCCAAGTTATAGCGTAGGTAAATCATTGCCTTTTAACATACCGGACGGTATATTAAACAAAAAAATACCAACTAGTATATTAATTTTACTCAAGGAATTCCCATGCACGCGCCACTGAAATATCGCTCCAACCTTGAGAGAAAACGTCGCTATGCACTCGTCTTCGCAACGACACTAGCAAGCCAAAGCTGGGCAGGGATTGGTGTCACACCATTAGGTTTTGGCGCGGATTCAGTTTCAATGGCAGGTACTGATATGGGCTTCTCTAGCGACCCGCTCAGCATCAATAACAACACCGCTGGCATCGCAAAATCAAAGCAAGCCCAATTCAGCGCCGCGCTTGAACCCTTTGTTATGATGAATATTCGCCACGCTGACTCATTAGGCAATGACCAGCGTTCAGGCAATGATCGTGCATTACTCATCAGCAGTGCTTGGTCGTCACCACTAGAAAATCATTCCGATATTACTGTCGGATTAGGATTTTTTGCTCAAGGCGGCGTTGGTTACGAATATACAAAGCTAAATACCGCCTTCGGAAATAAAGACGATCTGACTGCTATGTTTGGCGTGTTCCGGCTTGCACCGGCAATCGCGTGGAACGTGAATAGCAAATTGCGGATTGGATTTAGTGGATCTATAAATTACTCTCAGGCTGAACAAGAGCTGTTTCCAAACACATCAGATGCAAACAGCGGCTTTCCCGGCCTAGAAATCAAAAATCTGAGCGGAATAAGTTACGCATGGCGAGCCGGTTTGCAGTACGACATTAGTGAGCAAGTCACCTTTGGAATGGCTTACGGCTCCGACACAGAGCTGGTTTTAAAAAATGGCAGCGCCACCGCAAACTTTGAGGCAATGGGGCTTGGTCGCGTTAAATACAACTCCGCTAAGATCGACGGCTTATCATTACCCAGCGAATTTGGTATTGGGTTCGCGTGGCGCGTTACGCCACGACTTACACTAGGCAGCGATCTAAATTGGTATCGCTGGAGCAAAGCCTTGGGCGAGGTGACAACACAGCTATCCGGCGTACAAACAAGCGGCGCACCAGAGAGCATAAAATTAACAAACGATTTTGGTGGGCAAGATCAGTTCTCAAGCTCAATCGCGGCGCAGTTCAAACTAAATGATCAAACTCAAATTTCTGGCGGCATTAACCACGCCGGCAACGTCATAAAGCATGGCAACGAATCGCCACTCAATAACCTAATTGCGAAGTGGCACCTCACCGCAGGGGTAAGCCATCAAGTTGACCAACACTGGAACGCATCGCTAGCATATATTTACGTGCCAAAAATAAAGCGCGAATACACCAACACCCAACTTCCATTAGGCCGCGAAGCAGAAGAGACTTTCGGCGCTTATTCTATCGCCCTTGGGATTACGTATAACTGGTAGGGGGTTTTATAAAGTGTGGCGCGCAAACTTATATTGCGCGCCACACTTTAGTTTCAGTACACCAAGCCCTAGGCATACCGATAGTAAAGATTAATAACTTTCTGGCAGCTTACGCTTGATAACAATATGACGGCCATCCACATCGATGTATTCGCCAATGGTTAAGTCTTTCAATATACGTGCAACCATTTCCCGTGATGAACCTACCCGGTCAGCAATTTCTTGCTGCGTAAGCTTTTCATCTATACGCATACTGCCATCTTCTTCAGCAGGCTGCGCCAAGCTAGTCAGCACTTTTACCACACGACCATAAACGTCTTGCAGCGCTAGACTCTTAACATCGTTAGTCAGCTTGCGAATTCGACGGGTAAGGTTTTTATTCAATATGCGAGTAATATTGGGATGCAGATCTAAAATCGCTTTAAAATCTTCTTTATAAATAATGCGAACTTTACTGGCTTCCATTGCCCGTACTGACGCGGAACGTTTATCGTCGTCCAGCAAGGCAAGTTCACCAAAATAGTCGCCATATTCTAGAATATTCAGCACAAAGTCTTTGCCGCCTTTGTCGCTGCAATACACTTTAACGCGACCGGATTCGACTACATAGAGCGAATCCGCCACATCGCCTTCGTGAATTAGTACGGTGTTTTTGGCAAATTCACGCACCACACTGGTGTCACGTAAAATCTGAATTTCTTCCGGCATCAGACCGTCAAATAAATCGACGTTTTCGATACTCATTTCCACATTCCCCATGGGCGATAAAACGTGGAGTGACTATAGCATAGTTGCGTAACTAGCTGTCTAGGAAGGAAAGGTGCTTAATGCTCGACGGAAGACGGGAGACGCTTTTCCGCTGCGCCTCGCGTCTTCCCGTCTCCCGTCCAGCGTCTCCTAGCTATTCAGGCCGCATATGCGGGAATAACAACACATCACGAATCGACGGCGCATCAGTGAACAACATTACCAAGCGATCGATACCAATACCCTCACCCGCTGTTGGCGGCAAGCCGTATTCAAGTGCTGCAATAAAGTCGGCGTCGTAATGCATGGCCTCGTCATCGCCGCCGTCTTTTTCAGCAACCTGCGCCATAAAGCGTTCGGCCTGATCTTCAGAGTCATTCAACTCTGAGAAGCCATTAGCAAGCTCGCGTCCACCAACAAAAAACTCGAAGCGGTCGGTTACAAAGGGGTTATCGTCGTTGCGACGCGCCAGCGGTGATACTTCGGTTGGGTATTCGGTAATAAAAGTCGGCTGATCTAGTTTATGCTCAACCGTCTCTTCAAAAATTTCGATCTGAATCTTGCCCAAACCCCAGCTGCCTTTCACATCAACGCCCAGCTTTTTCGCAATCGCAGTGGCTTGCGTCATATCAGCCAATTGCTCAGCGGTGATGTCCGCGTTGTATTGCAGCACAGAATCAAATACCGACAAACGGGTAAACGGCTTAGCAAAGTCGTATTCGCTGCCTTGATAATTAATAGTGGTGGTGCCCAGCACTTCCTGCGCGGTGTTGCGCAGCATGGCTTCGGTCAAATCCATCATGTCTTTGTAATCGGCATAAGCTTGATAGAATTCGATCATGGTGAATTCTGGATTATGACGGGTAGATAAACCTTCGTTGCGGAAGTTACGGTTAATTTCAAACACCCGCTCAATACCACCGACAACCAAACGCTTTAAATACAGCTCTGGCGCGATACGCAAATACATATCCATATTCAATGCATTGTGATGTGTCACGAAAGGACGCGCACTGGCACCACCGGGAATAACTTGCATCATCGGT
This sequence comes from Zhongshania aliphaticivorans, assembly GCF_902705855.1. Lineage (GTDB taxonomy): Bacteria > Pseudomonadota > Gammaproteobacteria > Pseudomonadales > Spongiibacteraceae > Spongiibacter > Spongiibacter aliphaticivorans_B. Next base: position 420,357 of record NZ_CACSIJ010000001.1, read on the forward strand.
GTTTCAACTTCGACAAAGTCACGCTGCTGCAAAAAATTACGTATAGAGCTAATCATCTTTGAGCGAATTGAAAAAGTACGACGTGACGATTCATTCATAATCAGATCGACATAGCGCTGACGGTAACGAATCTCTTGGTCTTGGAGGCCGTGAAACTTATCTGGCAGCGGACGCAAAGACTTAGTAAGCAGCGAAGTCTCTTTCATATAAACGTAGAGATCACCCTTGCCAGATTTATGCACCGGACCGGTGGCAGAAATAATGTCGCCGATATCCCAGGTTTTAATTTCGTCTGCTAATTCTTCTGGGAATTGCTTTTTATCGACATAAACCTGAATGCGTCCGGTCATGTCTTGCAGCACCATGAACGGCCCACGCTTGGCCATAATGCGTCCGGCAATACTTGCGTGACGATCTAAAGTCTCTAGCTCTTCCTTGTCCTTTTCGCCCAATTCCGCTTGCAGACGATCGGCGTAATCTTCACGACGAAAATGATTTGGGAAGGCATTGCGCTTCTCGCGGATGGCCGACAATTTGGCACGGCGCTCGGCAATAAGGCGATTCTCTTCCTGAACGTGTTCAGCTTCGTTGTGATTCTCAGACATTTTAAGTTCCTGGGTCGGGCGTCGGAGGTCTGACGTCGGACGTATTAAAAGCAGCGCGCTGCTTATTTGTATTTGAAAACTAAGACACCGATCTCAGTGCCGTACTTAACACTTGTACGAATTTCTCGTCAGACGTCAGACTTCCAACACCCGACTTGGCCTGCTAAAGGCCAAATTTAAGACTCGCTTCAATAAACAAATCTAAATCACCATCCAATACCGCACCGCAGTTGCTGGTTTGCACATTGGTACGCAAATCTTTTATGCGCTGGTCATCTAAAACATAAGAGCGAATTTGACTGCCCCAGCCGATATCAGACTTACTGTCTTCCAGCTCCTGCGCCGCGCTATTGCGCTTTTGCATTTCCAATTCGTAGAGTTTTGCTTTTAGCATTTTCCACGCGCTGTCGCGGTTCTGATGCTGCGAACGCTGGTTTTGGCACTGCACTACAATATTAGTGGGAACGTGGGTTAAGCGCACGGCTGAATCGGTTTTGTTAATGTGCTGTCCGCCGGCGCCGCTGGCGCGATACGTGTCGGTGCGCACATCTGATGGATTAATATCTATTTCAATATCATCATCAATTTCTGGGGAAATAAATACCGAGCAAAAAGACGTGTGACGACGATTTCCGGAGTCAAAAGGAGACTTACGTACTAAGCGATGAACGCCAGTTTCCGTGCGTAGCCAGCCAAAGGCGTATTCGCCCTGCACGTGAATCGTCGCACTTTTAATACCTGCTACTTCACCGTCCGACACCTCAACCAACTCGGCTTTAAAACCTCGGCTCTCGCACCAGCGCAAATACATACGCAACACCATATTGGCCCAATCCTGCGCCTCGGTGCCGCCCGAGCCAGATTGAATATCAAGATAGCAATTGTTCGGGTCCATTTCGCCCGAAAACATACGGCGAAATTCTAAGCTTGCCAAAGACGCTTCTAAACGATCAACATCAGCCTGCATACCGCTAATAGTGTCGTCATCACCCTCTTCTACCGCCATATCCAGCAATTCGCTGCAATCTGCAACGCCACCATCTAACTCGTCAATCGTGGCAACAACGGCCTCTAATGAGGCCCGCTCACGCCCCAGATCCTGTGCGCGCTTGGGGTCATCCCAGACTTTTGGATCGCCCAGTTCCAGCTCGACTTCGGTTAAACGCTCTTTCTTGTTGGCGTAGTCAAAGGTACCCCCGAAGCACGTCGGTTCTGTCGCCCATGCTTTTAAGGGATTGGCGTATGGCGTTAACTTCTAACATTGAGCAATATCCGGTCAGACGTGGAAAAGGCGGGCATTTTACCTGATGCGAGGCACTGAGCAAAGCGTAGTCAAGAATTGAGACCGTAACTGCTAGCAACTACGCGGCCAACAAAATTGCTTACTCAGTCACAGCTTGTATGTGGTCAACTAGTAGCTGTACTGACAGACGCTCTCTAAACAAATTGCTATCCAGCTTATACACCACATTCACGTGGTCTATCTGTGGATTTGGCCACACCGCAGTATCTATATTGAAAGCGATGGCGTCGATAATTTGCTGACTGGCTTCGCCACTCGTGGTTAACGGTGCCAGCACCATTTTTAAATGACGTTCGCCAACAATACGTTGCTGAACCAATCGAAAACGACCATGGAATTTCGGCTCTGGAAAGTTCTGTCCCCACGGCCCCGCGCTACGTAGCAGCTCGGCGTGCTCGATGGAGAAATCGTCTGGCTGCAACTCACCGTCGCTGTGTACCGCTGCAGTGAGCTGCTCTTCATTAGTTAATTCTGCCACAATCGCGTCAAAAGCGGCTTCAAATCGTGGATAATCGGCCTTAGCCAAACTTAGGCCTGCCGCCATGGCGTGACCGCCAAATTTATTCAGCAAACCGGGGTTTCGTTTAGCAAGCAGATCTAAGGCATCGCGTAAATGCAGGCCCGGAATCGATCTGGCCGAGCCCTTCATTTCGACATCATCGGCATCAGCAAAGGCAATGACCGGGCGGTGATAACGGTCTTTAATCCGCGAGGCCAAAATACCGACCACCCCTTGGTGCCAGGTCGGATCGTATAAACAAATCCCATTGGGGATATTGCTGGCATCAAGCTGTAAATGCGCCAACACCCGCATGGCGTCATCTTTCATGCTTTGCTCGATGGCGCGGCGTTCGCGATTTAAATCATCTAGCTCCGCCGCCAAGCTCAGCGCCACGTCCTCGTCATCCGTCAGTAAGCAACGAATACCGAGACTAATATCATCCAAACGCCCCGCCGCATTTAAACGCGGACCAAGGGCAAAGCCCATATCTGCCGCCACTAAGCGGCTCGCCTCTTTACCGGCAACTCGGAGCAAGGCATTAATACCGGGGCGACACCGGCCAGCGCGTATCCGCCTTAAACCCTGCGTCACCAGCACTCTATTGGTTTGCTCAAGTGGCACTACGTCGGCCACGGTGCCTAGAGCAACTAGATCCAATAACTCGGCCAAATTGGGTTCGGGTCGCGTATCAGAAAACCACGCCCTCTCACGCAATTCAGTACGCAGTGCCAGCAACACATAAAACATTACCCCCACCCCCGCCAATGACTTGGCGGGAAACGGGCAACCATGCTGATTAGGATTAACAATCGCGGCAGCGTCAGGCAAAGCATCGCCGGGTAAATGGTGATCTGTCACTAAGACAGGAATACCAAGCTTCGCCGCAGCAGCGACTCCGTCGATACTAGAAATTCCATTATCGACGGTAACTATTAAATCGGGTTGGCGCTCGGCAGCCACCGCGACAATCTCTGGCGTTAAGCCGTAACCGAATTCAAAGCGGTTAGGCACCAAATAATCGACATGCCCCGCCCCCAGGGCTCGTAGACCTAGTAGACCAACGCAGGTGCTGGTTGCGCCATCACAATCAAAATCACCAACAATTAATATGCGTTGTTGGTGTTGAATGGCATCGGCGAGCAAAGCACAGGCCTCCGGCAAGCCTTTCATAGTAGGCTTGGGGAGCTGCTCTAGACCGGTTTCTATTTCGCTGTCACTGAGCACGCCACGAGCGCCGTACAGCTTTTGCAGCAAGGGAGGAACCGCCGCAGAAAATGCTGTGGCGGCGGGAGTACGCAGAATTATTTTAGGAAAGTCTGCCACCGACTATGCGCGGATATTGGCAGCGATAAACGCGTGAACATCCCCAATCTTGTTATCGACAACCTCGTAGCGCTCTTCTAAGTCGAATAAGTCGCTCATATGGTGTGGCAATGGCGGCGCAGTTGGGTAACCCGCCTTCATTACCGCTTCTGGGAATTTGGCTGGATGTGCCGTTGCCAAGGTAATCATTGGCGTGTTCATATCGCGGCGACATTCACGCGCAGCTTTCACACCAATCGCGGAGTGAGGGTCTAGCAGGTATTCACTGGCGTCGTATACCGATGCAATAGTCTCAACCGTTGCCGCATCATCAACACCGTAGCTGTCGAATAAACCACGAACCTTAGCAAAAGCGGAATCGGGAATAGACACCGTCTCGGTGTTCATCTTTTCCATTAAATCAGCAATCGCCGCACCGTCGCGGTCGTAACAATCGAATAACATACGTTCAAAATTGCTAGACACCACAATATCCATACTTGGCGACAGGGTGTGTTGTAACTCGTGCTTTTCGAATTTATTACCGCTAATAAAGCGGTGCAAAATATCATTTTGGTTAGTCGCCACCACCAACTGATCAATTGGCAAGCCCATACGCTTAGCCAAATAACCCGCGTAAATATCGCCAAAGTTGCCGGTCGGCACCGAGAAACTAACTGAGCGATTCGGCGCGCCAACGGCATAAGCCGCATAAAAATAGTAAACGATTTGGGCCATAATCCGCGCCCAGTTAATCGAGTTTACCGCAACCAAGCGACGCCCTTCTGGCAAGAAGCTCTGATCACCAAAGCTGGCTTTCACCATTGCTTGGCAGTGATCGAAATGACCGCGCACAGCGATATTGTAAATATTGTCGCCCTCAACAGTAGTCATCTGGCGACGCTGCACCTCAGACACACGCTGATAGGGATGCAAAATAAAAATATCGATATTAGTACAACGCTTACAACCCTGAATAGCCGCAGAGCCAGTATCACCCGAGGTTGCGCCCATAATGACCACTTTTTGCTGACGACGTTCTAACACGTAGTCCAGCAAACGACCCAGCATTTGCAGAGCAAAATCTTTAAACGCCAACGTCGGCCCTTGGAATAACTCCAACACCCATTCATTGCGATCAAGCTGCACGAGTGGTGCAATCGCAGGGTGACGAAAATCCACATAGGTATCATCGATAATCGCTTTTAAATCATCATCGGGAATACAACCGCCGACGAATGGCTGAATAATCTGAAACGCCAAATCGGTATACGACAGCGACGACCACGCAGCAATTTGCTCTTTGCTGTATTCGGGCAAACTCTCCGGCACATATAAACCACCGTCCGGCGCCAAGCCAGTGAGCAAAACATCTTCAAAGTTCAGGGCGGGCGCTTTGCCACGGGTGCTTATGTATTTCACGTGCGATTAGCTCTCAATGTTCGTTAGAAATATCACCGAGCCTTACATTATATGTGGTAGCTCAGTTTGCAAAATGCTTGATGGGAGACGGGAGACGCAAATTGACTTAGCATCTCCCGTCTCCCATTCAGCGTAAAGCGGTCTTAGCCCGCCAATGACTCAACACGAATTCGCGTCACTTCACCGACAATGCTTTCCAGTCCTTCGATCTGCATTACTGCCGCCGACAATTTTGCTTCAACGGTGCGGTTGGTCAAAATGATCATCGGCACAAGGTTGGCGCCGTCGGCAGGCTCTTTCTGAATCAGCGCTTCAATACTAATACCGCCATCGCTCAAAATCTGTGCGACTTTAGACAGTACGCCCGGCTTGTCGACCGCGGCCATACGCAGGTAGTACGCGGTTTCAACTGCCTCGATGGGCAATACCGGATGCGCGCTCAAAGATGCCGTTTGGAAAGACAAATACGGCACCCGATTACTCGGTTGCGCGCTCAAGGTACGCGCCACATCAATAATATCGGCAACGACAGCAGATGCCGTCGGCTCGCCGCCCGCACCCGCGCCGTAATACAGCGTTGGCCCAACCGCGTCGGACTGCACTAGCACCGCATTCATCACACCATTTACATTGGCAATCAAGCGTCGCTCTGGAATTAAGGTTGGATGAACCCGTAGCTCAATGCCTTCGCTGGTATCGCGGGCAATACCCAAATGTTTGATGCGATAACCAAGCTCTTCGGCGTAAATCACGTCTTCTTGGGCGATACGACTAATACCTTCGGTGAAGACTTTGTCGAACTGCAGCGGAATACCAAACGCCAATGACGCCAGAATCACTAATTTGTGAGCAGCATCGATACCCTCAACGTCAAACGTCGGGTCGGCCTCTGCGTAGCCTAGCGCCTGCGCCTCTGCCAGTACGTCGGCAAAGTCACGGCCTTTTTCGCGCATTTCAGACAGGATGAAATTGCCAGTACCGTTGATGATACCTGCCAACCACTGAATTTTATTACCCGCCAAACCTTCGCGCAGGGCTTTAATAATTGGGATACCGCCGGCTACCGCTGCCTCAAACGCAACCGTTACGCCCTTCTCAGCGGCCGCTGCAAAAATCTCATTGCCATGCTCAGCAATTAGCGCCTTGTTGGCGGTAACAACGTGCTTACCATTGGCAATAGCGCGCAGCACAAGCTCTTTGGCAACTGTTGTGCCGCCAATCAGCTCGACAAGAATATCAATTTCGGGATTCTCAGCCACAGCAAACACATCGCGTTCAACCGCCACGCTACCAATATCGCAATTTGGGTTGTCGCGACGCATGCCGACCTGTGTCACCACAATATCCGCACCGACACGCGCAGAAATTTCTGCCGCATTACGCGCCAATACCGCAAACGTACCGCTACCCACGGTGCCTAAACCACATATTCCTACTTTGACCGAATCCACCATTGCTCCTTTATACATCAGGCAATATCTCAGGCGCTCAGCGCAACCCGACAATACTGGGACTGGCACGGAAACTGATTATTCCAAGCCGAAAGGAGTGCATTTTAGTCAAGCTGGGGCATTAAGGCTATGGGCTGTGGCAATTCAACGCAGTTTATTCAGTATCATCGCAACTAGACGGCAAAAATCCGCCCTAGACAGCAAAACAGCCGCATAAAATGCAGCTGTTTTTGCTAGAGAACGGGTTTCTATCAAAGATAAAGCATCAATCCTCGCCACATAAGCTCATTAGACGCTGACTAATAATTTCCTCAGCCTCGCTCACCATACGGTCCAAAAGCACTTGGCAACTTGGAATATCATTAATCAAGCCAATAACCATGCCTGCGGTCCAAATACCGCCGTCGACGTCTCCGCCTTCCAACACATTTTCGCGACCGCGTGCGCCCGCCACTAAGGGTTGAATATCGGAGAATTCGGTTTTGCCGTCTCGTCCTTCAATCTCTACAACCTGCTCAGCAATAGCATTGCGAAATACTCTTGCGGTGTTGTTCAGGCTACGGAAAATGAGTGAGGTTTGACGTTCATCGGCCTCGACCATCGCACGTTTCACATTTTCATGTACCGGCGCTTCTTTGGTGGCCACAAAACGCGTACCCATATTAATGCCTTCGGCACCCAGCGCCAGTGCAGCAACAAGGCCTTGCGCATCACCAATTCCGCCAGAGGCAATCATGGGAATACTTAGCTTGGCCGCCGCCGCAGGCAGCAAAATCATATTGGTCACGTCGTCTTCACCGGGGTGACCGGCGCATTCAAAGCCGTCAACACTGACGGCGTCACAACCGATGCGCTCTGCCTTTAAGGCATGGCGAACTGAGGTGCATTTATGAATAACCCGCACACCATTGGCTTTAAATAGTGGCATAAAATCCTCTGGGCTACGCCCAGCGGTTTCCACTATTTTAACGCCACCGCGAATAATCGCTTCGGCGTACTCCATATACGGAACCGGATTTATGGTCGGCAAAATAGTGAGATTCACGCCAAAGGGTAAATCTGTCATTTCTTTACAGCGTAGTATCTCTTTATACAGGTCTTCAGGTGTTGGCTGCGTTAACGCTGTCAGTATTCCTAAACCACCGGCATTAGACACCGCCGAGGCTAGCTCGGCGCGTCCTACCCACTGCATACCACCTTGGATAATGGGATATTTAATTCCCAGCATTTCGGTAATACGAGTCTTCATTGGGAACGTCCTTTAATACGAAATAACTTAGATACGCTCAATGATAATGGCGGGAGCCATGCCACCAGCGGCACACATAGTTACTAAGCCACGCTTAAGGCCACGACGTTCTAGCTCGTCTAATACAGTGCCAATCAAGATTGCACCAGTAGCGCCGATAGGATGACCGAGCGCCATTGAGCCGCCGTTGACGTTCACCTTGTCACGATCCAATTTCAGGTCACGGATATACTTTTCAGCAACGACCGCAAAGGCTTCGTTGATTTCGAACAGGTCAATATCGTCAACGGTTAAGCCGGCTTTTTTAAGCACTTTCAATGTTGCTGGAACAGGTGCATTTAGCATCAGGGTTGGTGAGTCACCCATATTGGCCATAGCAACAATTTTAGCGCGCGGCTTGAGGCCATTTGCTTGTGCATACTCTGGCGAAGTCAGCAAAATTGCAGCGGCGCCGTCAACCACACCTGACGAGTTACCGCCGTGGTGAACGTGACTGATTTTTAGGTCAGGGTAGACTTTGTTTACTAGACCAGCATAGGTAGTACCAGCATCGTCCAACGGGTAATAAGCCAACTCTGCAAACGCAGGTTTAAGCTGTGACAAGCCTTCTAAAGTAGTGCTTGGACGTGGGAACTCTTCTTTATCCAAAGCCAAGGTGCCATCTTCGCGGTAAACCGGAACCAAGCTTTTATCAAAGTGACCGTTTTCGATTGCATGCGCAGCGCGTTGCTGGCTGGTTAAGGCAAGCTTATCAAGGTCTTCGCGAGTGATACCTTCTAGCGTTGCAATCGCGTCACCGCACACACCTTGATGTGGCTGAGGATGCGCTTCACGCAACACCATATTGCCGTTATCTAGGAACATTGACGGATCATTACCGTTTTGTCCGTAGTTCGACATCATCTCGGTGCCGCCGGCTATAACCACGTCTTCCATGCCTGACATAATCGATGCCGCTGCAAGGTTTACGACAGTAATACCAGAACCACAGAAACGATCTAACGTTACTGCACTGCTTTTAACGTCATAGCCAGCAGTCAATGCAGCCATACGACCCAAATCTGCAGACTGTTCACCACGCTGTGAGCTAGTGCCCCAAATAATATCGTCAACGTCGGCCGTGTTTAAATTGGTACGCTCAGCTAATGCTTTTAATACTGTTGCACCCAATTGATGAGGGTGAATACCAGCTAATGCGCCTTTTCCTGCCTTACCAATGCCACGGGGTGTGCGGCAAGCGTCGATAATCCATGCTTCTTTCATAATGTAATCCTCGTTTTAGCCCTTCGGGCGATTAACAACCTTTCCAGTTTGGTGCGCGTTTTTCTGCAAATGCCGTCGCACCTTCAATGGCATCTTTACTACTAAATACCGGATCAACTAATTTGGCTTGCTCTGGGAACATTTCGTTTTGCTGCCAATCTTGCGAGTTGATCACAACTTGTTTACTGGCAATAACGGCCATAGGACCGTTTGCAGCGATACTGCGAGCAAAGGCTTTTGCACCCTCAAGTGCACCGCCCGCTTCCACAACTTTGTTTACCAAACCCAAATCATAGGCGCGCTGCGCGCTGATAAAGTCGCCGGTCAACGCCATTTCCATCGCAATACGAGACGGGATCTGACGCGGCAAACGCATCAGGCCACCCGCTGCCGCCGCCAAGCCGCGCTTAGCTTCGGGAATACCAAACTTGGCATTGTCTGCAACCACAATCAGGTCACAGCAAATGGCTAATTCAAAACCGCCAGCCAAGGCAAAGCCCTCAACCGCAGCAATTAATGGCTTCTTCGGTGGCTGTTCGCACAAGCCCGCAAAGCCACGGCCTTTCACCACCGGCATTTCGCCAGAAACAAATGCTTTTAAATCCATACCTGCGCAAAACGTATTATCTGCGCCGGTTAAAATAGCCGCACGAATGTCGTTATTGCTGTCCAGCTCTTCCATCGCCGCCGCAATGCCCTTCGCTACCGCGAGGTTCACCGAGTTTTTGGCTTTAGGACGGTTTATGGTGACAATCATCACGCCGTCTTCAACACTGACTAATACTTCATCGCTCATAGATTTATCCTCTGTTCGGCGCTCAATGCCGTTATCACTATAATTTGAAAGTACGAACTACTCGCCGCGAAATACTGGCGGACGTTTTTCAAAAAATGCCTGCATCGCCTCTTTTGCATCAGCAGTATCTACACAGACCTTTTGCGCTTTTGCTTCAATTGCAACGGCTTCGTCGTAGCTAGTTGTTGCCACTTGGCGCAGTATTTTTTTCATTTCTCGCAGCGCGACAGGAGCGCGAAGTGCAAGAGCCTCTGCCCAGGTTTGCGCCGTTGTCATTACTTGATCCGCCGGGACAACTTTATTCACAATGCCCGCAGCGAGACACACAGTAGCGTCTAAACGGCCGCCTTCTGCCATCAACTCATAGCAGCGCTGATAACCTAAATGGCGAAGTAAGAGCCAGCTCGCACCGCCATCTGGCACCAGACCCACATTGCTGAAGGCCATTATTAAACTACCGGAATCAGCCATGACAACTAGATCACAGCGCATTGCGATTGCGGCGCCAACACCGGCCATGATGCCCGGTGACGCGGCGATCACGGTTTTATCCATAGCGCCAAGTAGACTAAGGATAGGGCCGTACTCGTCTATAATTTGCTCTTCAACGGTTTGCCCCGGTAAAAAGCCTTCAGCCAAATCCGCGCCTGATGAAAAGCCTCGACCATTTGCACCCAAGACCACCGCCCGAATACCCGTATCTACATTAGCATCCTGCAGCACACCAAGTAATTCAGTACGCATTTCACGATTGAATGAGTTCAGTGATTCAGGGCGATTAAGCCGTATAAGGGCAACTGCGCCGGTCTTGCTGTATTCGAGTGTTTGGTAAGACGTCATAAAAGCTCCAGCCAAAAATCTACTGTGGCCGCACGCACTGCGCGGCCACGCTTTAGACTAAATGCCTTATTAACGAGGCTGCATACGAATAGCGCCATCCAAACGGATAGATTCACCGTTCATATATTCGTTCTCAGCGATCATAACTGACAGGTGAGCAATCTCTTCTGGACGACCAAGACGCTGTGGGTTAACAACGCTGTTTTCCAGTGATTTGTATGCCGCTTCAGGCAGGGTTTCAAACAATGGCGTGTGAATCAGACCGGGTACGATGGTGTTTACACGAATACCGTAAGACGCCAAATCACGTGCCATTGGCAAAGTCATACCAACAACGCCGCCTTTCGAGGCACTGTAAGCAACCTGACCAACCTGACCTTCGTAGGCAGCAACAGAAGCCGTGTTAATAATAACGCCACGGGCATTAGCACCGTCGTAAGGTTCGTTCTTCGCCATTTGCTCAGCAACAAGACGAGCAACATTGAAGGTACCGATCAAATTTACATTGATAACAGTTTTGTACGCATCTAATGGGAATGCGCCGTTTTTGCTCAAGGTTTTAACAGCATTACCAATACCAGCGTAGTTATTGCAAATATGGATAGCGCCAAATTTAGCGATAACTTCAGCAATCGCTGTTGCCACTGATTCTTCATCCGCAACGTTTACATTGTGGAAACTAACCTTGTCAGCGCCCAGCTCAGCAACAATGGCGTTGCCGCGATCAGCGTTCATATCGAAAATAGCGACTTTGCCACCTTTAGCGACATAGGCACGCACTGTGCCTTCACCTAGGCCTGAAGCACCACCAGTAACAACTGCAACTTTACCGTTAATATCCATACGTTTTCTCCTAATTAGTTTAGTTTGGGTTGAGAGTGTAATTAGCGTTCTTCAAAAATTGAACGCGCGATAATTTCCTTCATAATTTCTGAGGTTCCGGCCAGAATCCGGCTGATACGCGCATTGGCATACAGATTACAAATTTCATATTCCTGCATATAACCGGCACCGCCATGGAGCTGCACACCTTCATCGACCATGCGGCCCTCGACCTCAGAGCAGTATAGTTTAGCTTGGGATGCGGACGTTGCCGTTAATTTACCTTTATTATGTTGAGCAACACACTGATCAATAAAAGCCTGCGCCACATCGATTTCGGTGCGCATATTCGCCATTTTAAAGCGGGTGTTTTGCTGTTCAGACAGCGCCTTACCGAAAGCTTTGCGATCTTCAACATACTCCTTAGTTAAGTCGAAGGCACACTGCGCCGCCGCCAAAGAGATACACGCTGTGATCAGACGCTCTTCCGCCAAGCCCTGCATAAGGTGATGCATACCGCGCCCGACTTCACCCAGCACGTTTGCCTTAGGAATTTTTACGTCATTAAAAAATAACTCAGCGGTGTCTTGAGCCTTTAAGCCCAATTTATCTAGATTACGGCCACGCTCGAAACCTTCCATACCCGCTTCGACAATAAATAGCGTCATTTCGCGTGGCTTTTCTGGATTGGATTTCGCCGCCACAATCACCGCATTAGCGAGAATGCCGTTAGAAATATAGACCTTAGAACCATTCAGCAACCAGTGATCGCCTTTGTCCTCGGCGCGACTTTTCATGCCAGCCAAGTCCGAACCCGCGTCTGGCTCTGTCATCGCAACGGCAAGAATACATTCGCCAGTTACACATTTAGGAATAAAGCGCTGCTGCTGCTCAGGATTACCAAAGTGTTTTAGATAGGGCGCGACCAAGCGGCTATGCAAGGTATGGAACAAGCCCACCTCACCGTAGCGGCCATCTTCTTCAATCATAATTTGCTGATAGCGGAAATCTTCAAGATCTAAGCCACCTAGCTCTTCCGGTGCCCAGGTCAGCAAGTATCCCTGCTCACCCATTTTGAGGAATATTTCGCGGGGGACGATACCCGCTTTGCGCCACGCTTCTCGATGCGGCAAAACTTCCTGTTCCAAAAATCGGCGATAGGCATCGCGGAACTGTTGTTGATCTTCAGTAAAACACTCTCTTTGCATACAAACACCCATTCGACAAAACCGCGCTCAACATAGCCAATACCTTTTTGTATCGCCTACATTAATATTCGGGGGCCATTCTGAAACAGAGTACGCAGGTGGAGCCATGCCGATAGACAACAAAAAAAATGACATTTGGTTACACCGCAGCGATGAAGTCACCAGCCTATTCGATGAATAGCAACTTGCATGCAACAAAGTACAGACGAAAAAAAGGGGCTTTCCGCCCCGTCGTCACAACTTGCTTTCACCCTAGCAGCCGCAAATTTAGTTCAGCACCATAACCCCTAGCTGGGCTGCGGTCTTAAAACCCGGAATCATGCTGCCATCTTCCAAAACAATGGCCGGCGTCCCGGTCACCCCCATTTGCGCGCCCAATTGGTATTCGGCAGCGATTGGGTTCGTGCACTTTTTAGGCTCTACTGTTGATCCGCCCTTTAAAGAATTCATTGCCGCTTTAGGATCATCTGCGCACCAAGCCGACACCATTTTATCGTAAGTTGGCGTGCCCAAGCCGGCGCGAGGATAACCTAAATAGCGTACTTCGATACCCATCGCATTTAGCTGAGGAACCTCTTCGTGCAGCTTGCGGCAATAACCACAATCAACATCTGTAAAGACATAAATGGCGCCCTTGGTTTCACCTTTGGGGCTGAAAATAATCATATCTTCACGCTTAATATCCGCAAGTAGCTCTTTACGCACCGGCTTGAGCTTTTTCTCAGCAACGCTTTCAATACCCGCCGCACTGATCTCAAACATATCACCGGCGATAAAGTAACGGCCATCGGCACTGGCGTACACGGTCGGGCCATTTTGCATGGTGACCAAATACAAACCCGCCACGCCGCTTGGCTCAATTTGGGTAATAACGATATCAGGCCGTGTCGCCTTAAAAGCCCCACGAATTGCACTATCCGCTGCTTTATCAACAACAAGCGATGCCATTACTTGGCCGGATGGAAGCAACACAGCGCTAAAGGCCAATATTACGAGCGCCCGACGCAATACAACTCTCATGTAATTATTCAAACAACTTCTCCAAATTCCGCTAACAACATCGATCATCATAGGAGTGATTTTGTCACAACAAGTTTCATCGACTCCAGCCTTCTTCGCAATTTATAAACACAAGCAAGACCATCATATAAACACTGTCACAACCAATCACCAAGCATGCAATGAAAATTCCCGCATAGCCCTCGCTTTTTACGGCAAAACTTTAACGATAAGCAAGTAGTTATCCAACGCAACATGTTTTAACACTCACTATCTACCTATGCTTTTACCAGCACACAAACAAAAAAGGCAGCCAATGGCTGCCTTTTTAAACACATCAAAAAAATTAAGCTTTAATGCCCAATTTTTCTTTGATACGTGCCGCACGACCACTCAGTTCGCGCAAATAGTAAAGTTTAGCTTGGCGCACATCGCCGCGACGCTTAACTTGAATGCTATCGATCAGCGGGCTGTAGGTTTGGAAAGTACGCTCTACACCTACGCCGTGAGAAATTTTACGTACGGTAAAGGCAGAGTTCAGGGCACGGTTACGAATGCCAATTACAACACCTTCAAAAGCCTGAAGACGCTCACGAGCACCTTCTTTAACTTTTACCTGAACGACAACGGTGTCACCGGGGCTGAATTCCGGCAGCTCTTTGGTGGCCTGCTCTGCTTCCAGTTCGGCAATAATTTTGTTGGTGCTCATGGCATGCTCCTAAATTCGAAAGTTTATAGCTTCACAGCTAGATGTCAGTTAATCGTTATGCTCGCGGATAAATTCCGCCAACAATGTATTTTGTTCGTCGCTCAGTTCTACTTTTTGCAGTAAATCTCTGCGTCGCAACCAAGTTCGGCCTAACGACTGCTTAAGTCGCCAACGCCGTATCGCTTCGTGATTACCACTTAACAACACGTCTGGCACCGTTCTACCTCGGTAATGCTCAGGCCGCGTGTAATGCGGGCAATCTAACAATCCTTCGGCAAATGAGTCTTGCTCTGCCGACAAATGATGCCCCAGCACCCCCGGTAATAAGCGACTTAATCCGTCAATCATCACCATAGCAGCCAACTCACCACCACTAAGCACGTAATCGCCTATCGACCATTCTTCGTCGACTTCAGCCTCGATTAGGCGCTCATCTACTCCTTCGTACCGCCCCGCCAACAACACTAGCGACGGCTTTTGTGCTAATTCTACCAAGCCCTCTTGGTCTAACGGCCGACCCTGCGGCGACAAATAAATAACCGTCGCCCCGGGTGCCACCGACGCCTTCGCGGCATGAATCGCCTGCTCCAGCGGAGCTGTTTTCATCACCATGCCAGGGCCGCCGCCATAAGGCCGGTCATCCACTGTTTGATGGCGATCTGTGGTGTAATCACGCGGATTACAACACTGTATATTCAGCAAACCATTTTGAACTGCGCGACCAGTTACACCATAGTCGCTAACTGCAGCGAACATCTCGGGAAACAGACTTACCACCGATATGTCCAAAACGCTGCCTCCTTTGCCCTTTTAACTAGAACTCAGGATCCCAGTCCACCAATATCACTCCAGTTTCCAGGTTGATATCTTTTATAAACTGCTCTGGCACATAAGGAATCAAACGTTCCTTATCATCCAAGCTGCCCTCGCACTGTCGCACAACGAGAACATCGTTTGCACCAGTTTCTAGGAGGTGACTCACCTCGCCAAGCAGAACCGGCTCAGCCGATGAGTACAGAGTTGCTACCTTTAAACCAGTCAGCTGATGCCAATAAAACTCATCGCTTTCTAATTTAGGTAACTGCGCCTCTGCGACAGATAGCTCTAAGCCGCAGTAGCCCGCCGCCACATCGCGATCATCAACACCTTTCAGGTGACCGACAATACCTTTGCCATGTGTTTGGCACTCATCAAACTCTGCGCGCTGCCACTTTCCAGACTTGCAAAAGTAAACATCGCTGTAATCAAAAAAATTACTAACGGGATCGGTAAAAGAATGTATCTTCACCCATCCCTTTACCCCGTACACCGCTGAAATCTTAGCGATTACGACCCGATTTTCCGGGGTAAATGCCGTCATTTAAGCGGCAGCTGCTGCTGAGTCTTTAAGCAACTTTGCAACGCGATCAGACATTTGAGCGCCTTGAGCAACCCAATGATCAACGCGTGCGTTATCAACGCGTAAACGCTCTTCATTGCCACGAGCAACTGGGTTAAAAAAACCAACGCGCTCAATAAAACGACCATCACGTGAAGTGCGGCTGTCAGTAACTGTCAGATGATAAAATGGGCGCTTTTTAGAGCCGCCACGTGCCAAACGAATAGTGACCATTCTTGTTTCATTTCCTAGCATTTGGGCAGGTTTTCACACCTGCTTATCGAAAAATTCGAAGCGATTATATGACCGAAGCCATAAAGGCGCGGAATTATAAGGGAAAACGATGATATATGAAACACTTAGCGCAGTTTTTCTTTGCGCCTCGCTAGCGCCTATACAAGCCACGATTTACACAGCAAAGACAGCACCCTAGTGATCTATATATTTTATTTTAAATCAACAACCTATAGGATGCAGTTAATGCTAAAACTTCTATCTCGGCGACACACTTAACGCAGAGCCGGAACAGCCTTAAGAAGGATCACATACCTGGAAAACGACCACCACCAGGCGGCATCATTCCACCCATACCGCGCATCATATTCGTCATACCGCCCTTCTGTCCCATCTTCTTCATCATCTTCGCCATTTGCTTATGCTGTTTTAGCAAGCGGTTCAAATCCTGAATATCGGTACCTGACCCCACGGTAATACGACGCTTACGCGAGCCATTTAGCAGATCCGGATTCCGGCGCTCCGCCGGCGTCATGGAATTAATGATGGCTTCCATGCGAGTGAACATTTTATTGTCCATTTGACTCTGAGCCATTTGCGCCATATTGCCCATGCCCGGCAATTTATCGAGTAAGCCTTTCATGCCGCCCATGTTCTGCATTTGCTGGAGCTGATCACGCAGATCTTCCAAGTCAAATTTCTTGCCCTTTTTAAGCTTTTTGGCCAGTTTTTCGGCCTTGTCCTTATCGAGCTTGGACTCCGCCTCATCGATAAGCGACAAAATATCGCCCATACCAAGAATACGTGAGGCAATCCGGTCTGGATAAAAAGGATCTAGCGCGTCGGTCTTTTCACCTACGCCAATAAATTTAATAGGTTTGCCTGTAATATGTCGCACCGACAATGCGGCACCACCGCGACTATCCGCGTCTGCCTTAGTCAATATCACGCCTGTTAATGGTAGCGCTTCACCAAAAGCCTTCGCGGTATTCGCGGCGTCTTGGCCGGTCATGGCATCGACAACGAATAAGGTTTCTATCGGCTTGATCGCGGCATGAAGATCTTTAATCTCGGTCATCATATCGGTATCGATATGCAGGCGACCGGCGGTATCTACAATAACGACGTCATAAAAACGCAGTTTAGCCTCGGCAATAGCGGCATTTGCGATATCTACCGGTTTTTGATCGATATTACTGGGAAAGAAGCCAGCACCGATGTCGTTTGCCAAGGTTTCTAGCTGCTTGATCGCCGCCGGACGGTAAATATCCGCACTCACCACCAGCACTTTCTTTTTGTGTTTTTCTTGCAAAAATTTAGCTAGCTTGGCCACCGACGTGGTTTTACCTGCACCCTGCAAACCCGCCATCAACATGACCGCAGGGGGCTGGGTGGCTAAGTTCAAGGTCTCATTTTGACTACCCATGATCCGCTCCAGCTCCTGCTGGACGATCTTGATAAACATCTGCCCCGGACTCAGGCTTTTACTGACCTCCTGCCCCACCGCACGCGCTTTTACCGCGTCGACAAAATCTTTAACAACAGGCAGGGCAACGTCTGCTTCAAGCAGAGCCATACGCACGTCGCGCATAGCGTCGGCAATATTGTCTTCACTCAACCGCGCCTGACCAGTGACATGGCGCAAGGTCTGCGATAGGCGTTCGGTTAAATTCTCAAACATGCTTAAACTCTCTAAAATCTAAAGGTGATTATCTTGAAAGCACGGTTCAAGTCGACATACTGTCGTGAACCCGCTTACAATCTGGTCGCTGTGCAGCACTACATTACTATGCCAAACAAAAATTATGCCGCAGTATAACCGAGTCATCAGGCAGACCCAACGCTCAGTACACACAATACGGATATAACGGCCACACTTACCGATGAATTTATACAGCAGCATTGCCGCCATCATTTTTTATGCCATCGCCACGGGTATGCAATATCGTGCATTGAATCGCACTTTAAACCAGAGCAGCTTGATTATTGGCTTAGCTGCCGTCTTGTGCCACGCCCTGGCGGCTATCACGGCGATCCACACCGCCGACGGAATGGACCTTGGGGTCATTCAGGTGCTGTCGCTTATCACATGGCTAATCTGCCTTATTACAGTCAGCGCCAGCTTGCGCCGCCCCCTGCACAATTTACTTATTCCTTTATACCCGCTGGCCGCTATCAGCCTTATCGCAGAATTATTGATACCCGAACGCCAACAGCTATTACAACACCAACCACTTGGCGTGCTGTGTCATATATTGCTATCCATCCTCGCCTACAGCGTACTCACCATTGCCGCCACACAAGCAATGGTACTTGCCCTGCAAGACCGCATGTTACGTGACCACCACCTAAAAGGCCTGCCGAGCATTCTCCCCCCCCTGCAAACCATGGAAGCCATGCTCTTCGAATTAATCTGGGCGGGATTCATTCTATTAACGATGGCCATTGTTACCGGCGGCATCTATGTTGATGACATGCTGGCTCAGCACTTATTACATAAAACGGTGTTCTCGGTGCTGTCATGGATATTATTAGCCATTTTATTATGCGGCCGCATTGCTCTTGGCTGGCGCGGTAAAGTCGCCATTCGCTGGACACTGTGGGCGTTTGCCTGCCTATTACTCGGTTATCTCGGCACCAAAATTGCGCTGTCTATCATCATTCATATCACCGCTATTTGATATTACGCTTGTCGCGCCTGCCTTTTTTGGTCAAGATTGGCGCTTATTTTGGTAACTAGGGAGTTTTTGGCTTTTTGAACGAGGCACCGCTGGGTCTTCTATTTGGCATTTTAGCTGCATTAATCGTCCTGTCCGGTTTCTTTTCCGGCTCAGAAACTGGAATGATGTCTCTCAATCGATATCGCCTGCGCCACCGCGCCAAATCCGGCCATCGCGGCGCCAAACGCGCCTCAAAACTACTGGAAGAGCCAGACAGCTTGATCAGCACCATCCTGATCGGCAACAATCTAGTCAATAATTTAGCCGCATCTATCGCAACCATTGTGGCGATTCGCCTGTATGGCGACAACGCCGTGGTGCCCGCGTCCATATTACTAACACTTGTTTTCCTGATCTTCGCTGAAATCATCCCAAAAACCATTGCCGCTTATAAATCTGAAACCGTAGCCTACGCCGTCAGTCATATTCTGCTCCCCCTAAAAAAGCTAATGTTTCCGATAATTTGGCTGGTCAGCCACGTTACTCAATTTGTGCTTCGCCTAACCCGCATTGAAAAAAATGACGGTTCGGAGCATATCGGCCTAGACGAGCTGCGCACCATCGTTGGTGAAGCTGGCCATTTAATTCCCAAGCACCACAAGGGGATGCTAATGAACATCCTCGACCTCGAACAAATTACGGTGGACGACATTATGATCCCCCGCAACGAGGTCTTTGGTATTGATGCAGATGCCGACACCGACACCATTATCCGCAAACTACGTGACGCCGAATTCACCCGCATCCCGGTGTATCAAAATGACATCGACAATATCGTCGGCATTCTGCATCAGCGTGACATCATCAATAGCGTGGATGAACAAGGCCGCGTTCAACGCGATGCACTTCTACAGGCGATTAGAGACCCCTACTTCATACCCGAAGGCACCCCGCTAAACACCCAGCTTTTCAATTTTCAAAAGCAAAAACGCCGACTTGGGATAGTTGTTGACGAGTACGGCGTCATGCAGGGGATTGTAACGCTGGAAGATTTGCTCGAAGAGATTGTTGGCGAATTCACATCCAACCTGAGCACCGACACCGACGACATCGTTCACCAAGCTGACGGCACCTATCTAGTCGACGGCACCACCACGATTCGCGACATCAATAAAAGCATGAAATGGGATTTACCCACTGATGGGCCAAAAACCCTAAATGGCCTACTGCTAGAAAAGCTGGAGTCATTTCCTGAAGGGGCTGTCGGCCTAACGATAGACCGCTATTATTTTGAAATTATTGAGATGAAAGGCAATCTAATTCAGTCGGTAAGAGCCTACGCCAAATCAAAAAGCCGACGCTAATTCGTCGGCTCTCAATGGCTAGCCAAAATCGCCATAGCGGCTACGGCAGCGCTGATTAGCCAGAACAATCACCTCCCGCTTGCGGGCATTATCCATGCCCGACCAGTCACCGATCTCCTTCAAGCTCCGGTAACATCCGGTGCAAATATCGTCGTTATCCAAGGCACAAACAGACACGCATGGTGAGGCGACTGGCTTTTCTTTCGCTTCACTCATGCCATGCTCTGTGGTTTTAGTTCAGTGGCAAAGCGATGACCGTTCTCAACATAATGCGCCGCAGACAGCATCAAAGCCTCTTGCTCTTCAGCACTTAGACTACGACGGATTTTAGCTGGCGAACCCAACACCATTGAACCATCGGGTATGACCATGCCCTCGGTGACCAAAGCATTAGCGCCAATCAAACAGCCCTTGCCGATCTTTGCGCCATTGAGCACCACCGCATTAATGCCAATCAGGCTGCCCTGCCCAATCGTACAGCCGTGCAGCATGACCTTATGACCCACGGTGACGTCATCGCCAATATGCATCGGGAATCCGGCATCAGTATGCAGCACCGAGCCGTCTTGAATATTACTGCGCGCACCAATCACAATGTCATCAACGTCACCGCGAATCACCACATTAAACCAAATACTGGCATTCTCTTTTAACACCACAGAGCCAATCACCGTGGCATTATCAGCGACGAAGTGGCCGCTCCCTTCAAGTTGAACGCGACGCTCACCTAGTTGATACAACATATTAACCCCCATAAACACGCGCCCATTACAGGCTTCCGCTCAAATTGAAGCGAGCTGATATATTTCGTAAGCTGGCTCTTCATAAGGATGAGCCTTCTTCAGGGCAGTAACCACGTCGTGAATACATTCTTCAGCACACAAGGTTTCCACTCTATATTCGTCTACGACTTCTAGCTGTCCCTGCCCACCAATAAAAGGCCGACTACCCTCCAACGGCAAAAATTGCCCCTGGCCAAGTACCTGCCAGCTGCAATGACCATAATGCCCTTGTCCACCCGCACCAGTAGCAAACACCGCACTCTTCACCTGCTCGCAATGTGTTGCAGGCACAAAGAATACTAATTTATACATCAGCCCTACCATCTTGCTCGCGATAAAATTCTTCGGCAAATTGCGCCAGCCTCCCCTCTTCTATCGCCTGACGAATGGCCGTCATATGATTCTGATAATAGCGAAGGTTATGGATGGTATTAAGCTGGGCGCCTAGGATTTCCTTACATTTGTCGAGATGATGCAAATAAGCGCGGGAAAAATTTTGGCAGGTGTAACAATCACACTTCTCGTCCAAGGGCGCATTATTATAGCGATGACTCGCATTGCGAATTTTAATAACACCGGTTGAGGTAAACAAATGACCGTTGCGGGCATTTCGCGTTGGCATCACGCAGTCAAACATATCTACGCCACGCATAACGGCCTCTAGAATATCTGAAGGCTTACCCACTCCCATCAAATAGCGCGGCTTATCTTCTGGCATATATTCGGCAAGCGAATCAAGCACCATCAGCATTTCATCTTTAGGCTCACCGACCGATAAACCACCAATCGCAAAACCATCAAAATCGATATCCTTTAAGCCCTGCAGGGATTCCCGTCGCAGCTCTGGATACATACCACCTTGCACGATACCAAATAGCGCCGCGTCATTACCTTCATGCGCCGTTTTGCTCCGCGCCGCCCAACGCAAAGACAGTTCCATAGAGGTTCTAGCTTCGGCCTCAGTCGCGGGGTACGGTGTGCATTCGTCAAAGATCATAACGATGTCTGCACCTAAATCACGCTGAATTTGCATAGAGGTTTCAGGATCTAAATACACATCACTGCCGTTGACCGGTGATTTAAAAGACACGCCCGCTTCACTAATTTTGCGTAGCTTACCTAAGCTCCACACCTGAAAGCCGCCAGAGTCAGTTAGTATCGGCCCCTGCCAACCGGTAAAGTCATGTAGGTCACCATGGGCCTTCACCACCTCGGTACCCGGCCTAAGACTTAAATGGAAGGTATTGCCAAGTATAATCTGCGCACCAATCTCCTTGATGTCACGCGGCAGCATACCCTTCACCGTACCGTAGGTACCCACTGGCATAAACGCGGGGGTTTCGACCTTACCACGGGGAAAATCCAAGGTTCCGCGACGCGCTAAGCCATCACTGGCTTTCACATCAAAACGCATTCGACATTCGCTCATAAAACGGATCCTATCTCTCTAAGTATTGCTAGACGGAAATACCAACATGGCATCGCCGTAACTAAAAAATCGGTATTGCTCAGCGACCGCTTCGCCGTATGCCGCTAACACTGCATCGCGGCCGGCAAAGGCGCTGATCAACATAATTAGCGTGGACTCGGGTAAATGGAAGTTGGTCACAATCACATCCACACTGCGGAACTGATAACCGGGATAAATAAATATACGACTGTCACCAGAAAACGCGGCAATCTCACCTGACTGCGAAGCAGACTCCAGACTGCGCACACTGGTTGTGCCCACCGCCACCACGCGACCGCCACGCGCTCGCGTTGCGCGCACTTGCTCACACACTGCTTCGCTCACCTCGATGTATTCGGCATGCATCTGATGATCGCGGATATCGTCAGCGCGAACCGGCTGAAACGTCCCTGCGCCAACGTGAAGCGTAACAAACGCGATCTCAACGCCGAGATCACGGCACTCCTGCATTAACGCATCAGTAAAATGTAAACCTGCGGTTGGAGCTGCCACTGCGCCATCGCGGCTGGCATACACAGTTTGGTAGCGCTCGCGATCATCCAACGCATCTTCGCGTTCTATATAAGGCGGCAGTGGCATATGACCAATACGATCAAGCACCTCTAACACCGGCGAGGCAAAGCGCAATTCAAACAAGGCATCATGACGACCTAACACCGTCGCAACATCATCACCCGGCTCCGCCTCAGTGCTACTGCAAAGCCGCAGCTCCGCACCCGCCTTAGGCGATTTACTGGAACGCACATGAGCCAAAACTTTATGATCATCAAGCAGACGTTCAATCAAAATCTCGATGCGACCGCCGGTGCCCTTAACCGCAAATAAGCGCGCAGGAATAACGCGGGTATTATTAAAAACCAGCAAATCCCCCGCTCGTAAATAAGAGGGTAAATTCTTGAATTGACGATGCTCACAGCGCTGATTTTCACCCAGCACCAACAAGCGGCTGCCGTCGCGCTCAGGCATGGGGTAATACGCTATTAAGCTATCGGGAAGCTCAAAACTAAAATCGCTGCGCCGCATAATGTCTGCTTTCAACCGGAAGGGCGCAAGATTAGCGGAAAATCCCAGCGGACTCCACCGAAGTAGATCATTCTATAACCAGCTTTAGACACTTTATTAAATAAAACTCCTCCGTCGATTGACCCCACGAAAAAGCTTGTTATAATCCCGCCCCACTTACATGCCAGTGTGGTGAAATTGGTAGACACGCTAGATTCAAAATCTGGTTCTTTCGGGAGTGGCGGTTCGAGTCCGCCCACTGGTACCATGTAAGCTCATCAAATAAATTAAGTTGCTCTGCCTATGAGCAATTCGATTTACTCGCAAGAAATACCACCAACTCTAAATTACAAATTGCTAATCTGGCTTTACATCACTTTGCTTTCCATAAGAGCGGGCTCCCTTTACACTCTTGCGCAATTCAATAAAGCGATGAGGCACTTAGCCGATGGCGGCCAGTGATCAACAGCGTCAACAATTGCGTCACATCAGTGCGCAACTCAGTGAAATACTTGATAGCAGCCAAACCTTAGGCGGCAGCGATGACCAACTTGCAGAGATAGAAGCTGCACTGTCTGCGTTAAGCACCAAAATGGCGACGCTGCGCGATCGCAAATTGCTCGAGTTTTACAACCCCGACTTTGCTGGTGACTTTCGCAATATTCTTCCCTGCAGCCCCATCAGCGGATACTTCAACCCCATTGCACCAGATTTACGCATCTGGCAAGAGCAAGACCGCGTATACGCTGAGGGCTCCTTTGGGAAAATTCACGAAGGGCCACCAGACTGTGTGCACGGTGGTATTATCAGCGCGGTTTATGATCAAGTTCTTGCGTTTGCAGCCCTAGCCAATGAACTACCCAGCATGACTGCCAGCTTGACGGTGAAATATCGCAAACCTACGCCACTGCTTAAGCCAATCCGCTTTTCCACATGGCTAGAAAAACGTAAAGATCGCCACATCATCATTAAGGGTGAATGCCACAGCGGTGATATGCTATTAAGCAGCGCAGAAGGCCTTTTTATTATGTATAAGAAAAACAGCACGGGAAATTAAGGAATAGCACAAACATGATGACAAAATACGCTACCCCGCTGGCAATAAGCATCAGCTTAGCATCTGGATTAACTCTCGCTACAGAGGATACACCTACCGCACCGGAAACCGTTGCGGTGACGGCAGACCGAATTGAAAAACAAGTTAATGAACAAAGCCTAGCACTCACGATCATCAGCCAAGAAGATATTGAAAGCATAGGTCACACCCATATTAGCCAAGTATTAAACCAAGTACCCGGCGTAACGATTAGCCGCGGCAACGGCCAAGAAAGTCTTACCGCAATGCGTTCTGGCGTTCTCACTGGCACCGGCAGCTGTGGCGCCTTTTATTTTGCCGAAGACGGCATACCTTTGCGCGCACCCGGCTTTTGCAATGTAAATGAGCTCTTTGATGTCAACGCCGAGCAAGCCGCTCGCATAGAAGTCATTCGCGGCCCAGGAACGGCGGTACACGGCACCAATGCACTAAACGGCGTAATCAATGTGATTAGCCAAGCCCCCGCAACCGAAGCGGAATCTCATCTATCTATTGAAGCTGGCCCAGACAAATATGGCCGCATAAAAGCCAGTCACAGCGACACCAATGGCAAGCATGGTTACCGCATTAGCCTGCAGGGCAATCACGATGACGGCTATAAAGACGAATCTGGCTTTGACCAGCAAAAAATGAATTTGCGCCACGACTATCACGGCGAGACATGGAATATTCAATCCATGTTAGCGGCGAGTAATCTTAACCAAGAAACCGCCGGTTATATTTTAGGTAAAGACGCCTACAAAGACGCAAGCCGCAAGCGAGAAAACCCCAACCCCGAGGCTTTTAGAAACAGCAGTAGCGTCCGTTATTACAGCCGCTTTGAGCGTGAAGGTGAGCGGGACAGCCGTTTTATCGTCACACCATATTTGCGCTACACCGAGATGGAGTTTCTGCAACATTTTTTACCTGGCACCCCGCTTGAAGAAAACGGTGAGCGTACCGCTGGCCTGCAAAGCGCCTTTTACCAAAACTACAGCGAGAACGTCACGCTTTATAACGGCTTCGATATGGAAGTAACCAAAGCCTATTTAAAGCAGTCACAGAATCAAGCGAGTTTTGCGGCGTTCCCAACGGGTCAACACTACGACTATGAAGTCGACGCCTTATACGGCGCGTGGTTTGTCGGTGGTG
This sequence comes from Zhongshania aliphaticivorans, assembly GCF_902705855.1. GTDB lineage: Bacteria > Pseudomonadota > Gammaproteobacteria > Pseudomonadales > Spongiibacteraceae > Spongiibacter > Spongiibacter aliphaticivorans_B. Next base: position 445,946 of record NZ_CACSIJ010000001.1, read on the forward strand.
ACTGGCAGGCGACCAGCACTACCAAAGTCAATTTTGGCGGCCGCTACGATATTCAATTTTATGACTATGACAATCTAATACTCGACGGTAACTCCGCCGCCGACGGCAGTGCCTGCCCTTCTGGCACCTGTCGCTACGCGCGACCAGTCGACGATAAAGAGCGCTTCCGTAACAGCTCCTTTAATCTCGGCGTGATTCAAAATTTAAGCAAACACACCGATATAGTTGCCAATGCCGCGCACGGCTTTCGAGCGCCACAGGCTGCCGAGCTATATCGCCTGCAAGCTCAGCAACTTAATGCTGATCTTGAAGAGGAATCACTGAACAGTTTCGAAATTGGTTTACGTGGCAGCTGGGACACATTCCAATATCGTATATCCACCTACTGGATGCACAAAAACGACGTCATCATTCAAGACAGTAATCGCAGTAATGTTAACGGTGGCAAGACGATCGACCGCGGCGTAGAAGCCAACTTCAGCTGGCACATTACGCCAAATTTGATGTGGCAACTGCAAGCCAGCTATAGCAAACATCAATACGACAATGATGCGCTAACAACAAAGGGAAATGAAATCGACACGGCGCCACGCCAGCTAGCAGGCACACTGGTTCGCTGGTCACCTTTTGCCAGCACCCGTATTGAGCTGGAGATTCAACACCAAGGTGAATACTTCCTTGAAGAAGATAATCTACACCGCTACCCAGACCACACCCTCAGTAACTTACGCTGGCGCCAGCAATACAGTGAGCAGCTATACTCCGTGCTTAGAATCAACAACCTCACCGACATTGATTATGCCGAACGCGCTGATTATGCCTTCGGCGACTACCGCTATTTTATCGGCGAACCACGCGCGATCTATCTTGAGCTAGGGGTGGACTTTTAAGCGAGGTGGAATTTCAAAAATCACGCCTAATTAGCAGTGTTTGTGTGACGATGTTCACAGCTACGCCAAACATCTATGTTACCGCTGAGCAATATCGTTATATTTGAAACACATTCAATGATATTAGGTCACTGCAATGGGCTTCATCAAAATACTAACTGTTGTCTCAGCGTTGATTATCACCCACAGCGCCCTTGCCGATCCCAAGCAAGAACCCAAGAGCCACTCAATTATAGCGATGTGGTCCTCTTGGATTAAAGATCTCAAACCCAAAACCGAGAGCAGCGCGTGGCCAGAACTACCAAAAATCAGCACGCGCTTTCATATTGAAACCCAAGCAAGCCAATTTAAGCTACGCAAGGGCGATAAAATGGTTCTCACCATTAGTCCTGTAGGTATGTCGCTGAGCTCACGTTTTTAGACCTACTATTGAAAAGCAGCTAAACCAACAGCTTTGCGCACTTTTGCCAACATCGGCGCGGCCTGCGCCCTCGCTTTTTCTGCACCTTTTTTAAGTTCTGCCTCAAGGAATTCACCGTCGGCTAAAATCGCCTCGTAACGCTCGCGCGCGGGAGCAAGCTGAGTATTAATTAACTCAAACAAGTCTTTTTTCGCTTGGCCCCAGGCGATACCGTCGGCAAACTTCTGACGCATTTCCGCTGTCTCTGCGGGTGTAGCAAAGGCCTGCCATATTTCGAATACCGTTGAGCTGTCTGGATCTTTGGGCTCACCAGGTTCTAGCAAATTGGTTTTGATCTTATTAATGTGTTTTTGCAGCTTCTTTTCTGGCAAAAACAAGGGAATAGTATTGCCGTAGCTTTTACTCATCTTACGCCCGTCTAAACCACTCAAGACCGCAACATTGTCAACAACCGCTTCTGGAAGAACAAAGGTGTCACCGTACAAATGATTAAAACGCTGTGCCATATCGCGGGCCATTTCGATGTGCTGAATCTGGTCTCGGCCCACCGGCACCTTACTGGCGTTAAACATTAAAATATCTGCTGCCATTAAAATCGGATAGCTGAACAATCCCATCGTAACGCCAAAATCAGAGTCATCGCCGTTTTCCTCATTGGCTTGCACCGCGGCTTTGTAGGCGTGGGAACGGTTCATTAAACCCTTTGCGCACACACAGGTAAGAATCCAGCTCAGCTCGGTAATCTCAGGAACGTCTGACTGTCGATAAAAGGTCGTCGAGTCAGTATCTAAACCTAGTGCCAACCAGGTTGCGGCAATTTCACGACTAGACTGATGCACCATGGCAGGCTCAGAACTTTTAATCAGCGCGTGATAATCGGCAAGAAAGAAAAATGCATCCAACTCACCACGCTGACTTTCTGCAATGGCAGGACGAATTGCGCCAACGTAGTTTCCTAAATGCGGCGTTCCGGTAGTCGTAATGCCGGTAAGTACCCGCTGCTTAGCCATAATTTTTTCCTGTTCGATTTTGAGGCGGTGTTGCAATCAGCCGCTGCTTTGAATAAAGGCGCTTATGATACTGGCTCGACACTGCGGTGTCAGTAATCCGTACACCCCATAGATATTACAAAAGATCTTCAAAGATTTGCTTATAGCGCGGCGCCAATTGCCGCCAACTTAAAGCACTAACATCTACAGGCACTGAATTACCTCGCACTTTTTGGAGCAGTAGATTTTGCAATTGTATTCTGCAAGCGCCAGCCTCTAATTGCAGATCATCACTCGCGGTATAGCGATACGCCTCACCAAACCACTCTGAGTAACACAGACGATCGGGAATGAGTGGCGTACAGCCCTGCGCGACCGCCTCTAATATCGCTAACCCCTGAAAATCATGTATAGCGGTAGACAAAACCACATCACAGCGCGACAACATCTCCTCGTAACGGCGAGCGTCGGCAACATAACCCCACTGACACAGCGTCAACACATCACTGTGCTCAATTACCGCCTTAATTTCTGCAAATTCTTCCGGATGATGCCTAAACTGTTGACCTGCAATATAAAAATCGAGTGGCAGCGCGTGCTCTGCGCACTCCTTCACTAAAGCCAATAAGCGATCTGGCCCCTTGTCGTACTCCCAGCGGTGATTCCACAGTACACTTAATCGCGCGCCGGCGGGGCGAGGGGTATAGTCGTGAAGTTCGATTCCAACCGGCAACACTTGCGAATGTGCGAGCTGGGCCGCCACCTCGGCACGGGGTGCAAAATCAGGCAGCTTTGCCAACAGACTATCGGCACCGTCTAATAAGGTGCGGCGATTATAGTCGCTATTAAAAAGCACCTTATCCGCCGCCAAGGCAGTATAAATATTAAGTATTTGCGGCTCCACCCCACTACGCTGCTGGACATTTTGAGGATAACTAAACTGGTTCTCATGAAAATAAACCACGGTGGGAATCCGACCTAATTCCGGCACCAAACCACGCAGCGCAGACAGGTCGGTCATCGATGTCGCCAGTACGACATCATAGGGCGCCGTTAGCAGCGCCCGCTGTTGCATTGCCCAGCTCAAGCTGTTGCCGCGAATACGCCAACTAAAGTAGCGCGCCGGCAAACTTAATACCGTCCATTCAATATTCGGCAAATGTCGCATTAGGCCATCTAGCCAATGACGATGGCTGTCAGCGTGGTAAGCCGATAAGACCAACACTCTCATATTATTCAAACCGTTCCGTTCAATGACTGAATCGTAAATTGACGCATGATAACTGCTCCATTACCCTCTTCGCCTATTACAACTACTTGGACTCAGCGACTGATATGCGCCAATACACTACCCTACAGTGGGACAACACCAACGGCATTGCCAAAATCACTTTGAATCGTCCCGATGCGGCCAACAGCGTCAATCTTGAAATGGCGCAGGAACTCATGCACGCGGCAATGGTTTGCGACGAAGATAGCAGCGTTCGCGCCGTGATCCTAACCGCCACTGGCAATATGTTTTGTGCAGGCGGCGACGTGCCGAGCTTTAAAGCAGCGGGCGATGATGTCGGTTTATTACTGAAGGATGTAACCGCTTGTTTGCACTCTGCTAATGCCCGCTTCGCCCGCATGACGGCTCCACTCATCATTGCTATTAACGGAACCGCCGCTGGTGCAGGTTTTAGTCTAGCGGTTTCAGGCGATATCGTCCTTGCCGCCGAAACAGCAAAATTTACTATGGCTTATACCGGCATTGGCGCCAGCCCTGATGGCGGTGCCAGCGTGTATTTGCCGCGTCTTATTGGTTTACGACGCACCCAAGAACTCATGTTTACTAACCGCGTACTGTCTGCTCAAGAAGCGCTGGATTGGGGATTGCTCACCAAAGTGGTCTCATCAGAAAACCTCATGACTGAAGCCGAAGCCCTTGCCAATAAACTCGCCAGCGGGCCTAAAATGGCCCACGGCCAAATCAAGCAGCTACTGCTGGGCAGTTACGCAAACTCACTAGAAACCCAGTTAGAAATTGAAAGTCGCGGTATAGCCAAATGTGTTAGCAGCCCAGAAGGCCGCGAAGGCCTACAGGCATTTTCTGAAAAGCGTAAGCCAGATTTTAAATCGGTAAGCTAAAGCCCCTGATTTAGCACTGAAAGTCAGCCCTGGCTTTTAGTGCTCGCCAGCATCGACAACCGAGTCTAGCTGATAATACTTGGTCAATACCTTCGTTAAGTTATACGCATCTTTGCTGCCAGCCAGCTCCCGAATAGAATGCATAGCAAAGGTCGGCACACCGATATCCAAGGTTTTCACCCCAATCGCCGACGCCGTTAGCGGCCCTATTGTGCTGCCACAGGCCATATCACTACGTACTACAAAACTTTGCACCGCCACGCCGCTATTCGCGCACAGGCGCCTAAATAGAGAGCTTGTCTCGCTATTGGTCGCGTATCGTTGATTCACATTGTTTTTAATCACTGGACCGGCGTTTAGCAAGGGGCCGTGATTGCCGTCGTGTTTATCGCTGAAATTGGGGTGGATACCGTGGGCATTGTCTGCAGAAATCATCATTGAATTAGCGATAGCCCGCTGCCACGTAACCTCATCCCCCGCAATACGCCGCAATACCGACTCTAGCATGGGCCCTTGAGCGCCAACAGCAGACTGACTACCCACTTCTTCGTGGTCATTGCACACTAAGACCGTGTGCTCACTGGTATCTGCCGCTAACAAGGATTCTAGGCCTATATAACATGACAGGAGGTTATCGAGGCGCGCACTGGCGATAAAGTCTTCATTCCAGCCCACCATTGCCGCAGGCTGACAATCGAAAAAGCTCAGCTCGTAGTCCAGTACTGCTGCAACATCCTTGCAGCCTTGCTGCCCCAGAGTGTCAGCAAGCAATGCGCGAAAATCGCTAGATTCTTCACTCTGTAAAATAACGACCGGAAGGTCACGCTGCGGATTTATTGAGTGGTTATTGTTGGCTTCGCGATCAAGATGAATCGCCAAGCTGGGAATAACGCCCACGGGGCGATTCAAATTAATTAAAGCACTACGCAACTGACCTTGCGCGTTTTCGTAATTTACCCGCCCCGCTAAACCTAGATCGCGATCAAACCACGGATTGAGTAAAGCACCGCCATACACTTCAACGCCCAGCTGAAAATAACCCTGCCGATGTAACTCTGGCGTCGGCTTAACCTTCAGATTAGGGCTGTCGGTATGCGCGCCGACCATGCGCCAACCCCGCTCATGAACCGGATCTTTGCCACAGCGGAAAGCGACAATAGATGAGCCGTTGCGAATAAGGTAATAGCCCTTGCCCTGCTCAAGCTGCCATTCGCCACGTTCGTCTAAGGCATTAAACCCCGACGCCTGAAGCCGTAAACGCATTTCCTCTACCGCATGGAATGGCGTTGGACTCGCATCTAGAAAATCACGCAGACCTTTGTTAAATTCTTGTAAATCACTCATTACCGCGTTTCCCTCGATGCGCATCCGACATCGAATGTTGTAGTGCTAATAATAAACTAGAGGTATCGCTACGCCCGCCGCCAAGATTTTGGACTTGAGTATAAAACTGGTCAACCAAGGCTGTGACCGGCAAACTCAGTTTGCGCTTGCGAGCCTCGTCTAACACATAGCCAAGATCCTTTCGCATCCAGTCTACTGCAAAGCCAAAATCAAATTCCTTTGCCAGCATCGTTTTGGCGCGATTATCCATTTGCCAAGATTGCGCCGCGCCACCGCTAATAACATCGATCACCGCCGACATATCTAGCCCAGCCTGCTCGCCAAAATGAATCCCTTCGGCTAGGCCCTGCAGCAAGCCAGCAATACAAATCTGGTTCACCATCTTGGCCAATTGCCCCGAGCCTACCGGCCCCAAGAGCTGATATTGCGCAGCGTATGCCGAAAATAGTGGTGCCACCAAAGCAAAGGCATCTGCGTCACCGCCGGCCATTACCGTTAGGCGGCCACCTTCTGCGCCTGCCTGACCACCGGAAACAGGGGCATCAATAAACTGTTGGCCGCAGTCATGTGCGATTCTAGCCATATCTCGGGCCAACTCTGCGGATGTAGTCGAATGATCGACGACGATGCCATTCGCGGGCATATGCGCAAACACCCCGTCATCTCCACACAATACTGCGCGCACATCTTTGTCTGCGCCGAGACACACCATAACCACTGCTGCGTCAGCAACCGCCGCAGCGATGGAGTTGCTCGCTGCGACACCGTATTCGGTTGACCATTTCTCAGCTTTCACGGCGCTGCGATTAAATACCGAAACTGAAAATCCGGCGCGGCACAAATGCCCCGCCATCGGATATCCCATCGTGCCTAACCCAATAAACGCGACTTCCATGTGGCTCTCCGTTTAGGATGCGAGTACAGCAAATAATAAACCCGCCAGCAATACACGGTATATCGCGAAGGGCATCATCCCCATACGCTCAACCCAACTCATAAACAAATGAATACAAGCATAAGCCGTTATCGCTGACACCCCCGCACCAATTGCCAAGTAATTCCATGCTACCGGATCACTACTTTCAATCAATTCTAATAATTTATAAGAACCGGCAGCCGCAATGATGGGCATAGAGAGTAAAAATGAAAAACGCGCTGAATCACTGCGATTTAACCCCAGCATCAATGCTGCAGTAATGGTAATACCAGAACGGGAAGTACCAGGAATAAGTGCTATCGCCTGTGCAATACCAACAATAATTGCAATGCGTAAGCCAATATCTGCTAATTGCTTACCGTGCTTAGCGTAGCGATCAACCACCCCCAGTAACACACCAAATACGAGTGTCGTCGTGGCCAAGACATAGCCTGAGCGCAGATGCTCTTCAATAAAATCGTTAAATATAAGTCCTGCTAACACAGCCGGAATGGTCGCGACGATGACCATCCAACCTAAGCGACTATTTTCCGTCTGTTGGCGTGATGCAAGACTGCCAAACCAATCACCTAAAATCGCCATGACTTCACTACGGAAATACCACAACACCGCAAGCAAAGATCCAACATGCACGGCCACATCGAACGCAAGACCTTGATCTTCCCAACCCAAAAGCGTTTGCGGCAACACCAAATGACCAGAGCTCGATACCGGAAGAAATTCCGTCAAACCTTGAATCGCGGCAAGAATTACGGCGCGTAATGAATCCATTATCATAAAGTCCTGAACAATAAATTAAGATTTTTGCCAAGCAACACTTTCACGCAGGTAAACGGGTTGAGCGTGCTCGGCACTCGTATAGTCGCCGCGCTCATACGCGCGTACAGCGAGCTTCAACACCGCCTGTGCTCGTGGATAGACATCCGTATTTATATTATTGAGTGGCAATCCGAGACGAAACCTCGGGGCATATATCCAGCCGCTAGCAAAACCAAATGCCGCACTATTGCTTGCTGGCACTTCTATAGATTCGGGCGCCCGCAAACTATCCGCAGCTAAGGGATCGGCAAAACCATTCCGATAACAATATTCTCCCCAATAGACCTCATCCATGCGTGCATCTAAGGCCGGCAATAGCACATCACCCTCATTCAGTTGCAACTTGTCCGCCTGACCCTGAGCAATTGCCTGTAATGTAGACACCGCAACCACCGGTTTATCCACAGAAAACGCGAGGCCTTGCACAACACCCGCGCACACCCGCAGCCCCGTAAATGACCCCGGGCCGGCTGAAAAAGCAATCGCATCTAAATCGCCAAGGCGAATACCTCCCTCAGACAGGATCTGATCAACCATTGGCAACAAATAACGGGTGTGGGCGCGGGGCAAAAGGCGGAAATCTTCTCTTTGCCTGCCTTTGTGGAGCAAAGCAACGGAACATGCTTCTGTTGAAGCCTCAATCGCGAGTAAACTTGTCATTAATTCAGCCGTAGAACAGTTACTGTTAGAGATTCTAATGCCGCAGAATAATAGCATATCGCACAGGCTTGAGCGCTGCAGACTTACAGCGAGACAGCATTTTAGGAATAATGATGGCAAACAATAATATTAACCCACACGATGTTACCGCGCTGATCCTTGCTGGTGGCGAAGGCCGCCGCATGGGTGGTCAAGATAAGGGGCTAATCACTTGGCAGAAAAAACCGTTTATCGAATATATATTAGACTCCATACCCGCCGATATTACGCACACGCTCATTAGCTGTAATCGAAATATTGATCAATACCAAAAGTACGGTAAAACGGTTCAAGACGACGATGCTAAATATGAAGGCCCGCTTGCTGGGATCTATGCCGCTATGCAACTCATCTCTACGCCTTATATATTGGTTCTACCCTGCGACAGCCCACTTGCACCTAAAGACCTTTACCAGCAACTTGCCACAACATTAAATACTAACCACGCCGATATTTGTTATGCAGACGACGGGATACAAAAACAATATTTATTTGCGCTGATACACACTAAGCTTGAAACGTCATTAAAAAAATATTTAGCTGCGGGAAACCGGCAGGTACATCGCTGGTACAAACAGCACCATTTTGTTGAAGCAAACCTGAGCAAGCAGCAGAGCGCTTTTAGGAACGTGAATCGCAGCGAAGATCTTGCCGATCTGAATTAGCAAACATAAAAAAAGGAGGCTTTCGCCTCCTCTTCAGCTCAAATCATAATTATTCAATTATGATTCTGACTTTGCTGCCTCAGCTGGCGCTGCCGCAGGAGCCGCCTTAGCTTTTGCAGCGGCTTTTTTGGCCGGAGCCTTCTTAGCTGCTACTTTTTTTGCAGGTGCTTTTTTAGCTACGGCTTTCTTAGCAACTGCTTTCTTAGCAGGCGCCGTCTTAGCTGGTGCTTTTTTGGCGACTGCCTTTTTAGCAACAGCCTTTTTAGCTGCTACTTTCTTAGCTGGTGCTTTTTTAGCTACCGCTTTCTTGGCCGCTGCCTTCTTAACAGGTGCTTTTGCACTAACTTTAGCTACTGCTGCAACCTTTGGATCGCTAATTTTTGCGCCCAACTGTTTAACAGCCTGCTTGTGCTTAGCAACTAGCTTTTTCTCAATTGTTGCAAGCTTGAGTTTATTAGCTGCTAAACGCTTTTTCTTAAAGCGCTGTTCGAACAATTTCACTGCTTTTGCTAGATCAGCGTCTGCTTTGCTGGCCAGCGCAGTAGAACGCTCTTCAATTTTTTGCTTAACCGCAATTTCAGAAGCCTTAATACGCGCCAAGGCCTTTGCATTGGCAACAGCTGCTTTAGTATCAGCAACTTTAGCGCGGCTTACTTTCAATTTAGCGTTTAACTTTTCGGCAGCAGCAGCCGCACGCTTAACCGCATTTTTGTCGGCAACGCGGGCAGTCTTTTTAGCTTTTGCACGCGCTTCGTCAACTTTCGATTTTGCAGCGGCAAGTGCTTTACGCTCATTCGCCACCATCGCCTCAACCTTTTTCAAACCTTCTTCTGCTTTAGTCACAATCGGGTTTGTTAAGATTACATTTTTAGCTCGCGGCTTACGCTTAGCGGGCACTTTTTTTACACTCGTTTTGCTGGCTGGCATCATTTATTCTCCTAGACGATGACGATGCTGATATTTACGATGGTAAAAATAGCACATAAAATAACCAACGCAAAAAAAAGTCTTTTAATTAACGCCTTTTTCTTAATATTTATCCAAAATTTACGTTTTTTTCTTCTAAAAAAGGCCTGCAAAGAGAAATCATGAGGTTTTGATGATTTTCTCCGTCATTTAAACAGGGAATATAACGGAAGGCTTCGCCCCCCTTTTCTAAGAAAAATTCGTGGGCTTCACCGTCAATTTCTTCAAGCGTTTCTAAACACTCGACAGCAAAAGCTGGGCAGATAACATCCAAGGTTTTAGTGCCTGTTTCGGCGAGGCCAATTACTGTTTTATCTGTATAAGGCTGCAACCATTCGGCCTTACCTAAACGCGACTGGTAAGATAAAATCCATTCTGATTTATTCAAACCAAGTTTTAACGCTAAAGCCTCCGCTGTTTTCTCACAGTGGTGTTGATATGGATCACCTAAGTCGACATTGCGTTTTGGAATACCGTGAAAAGACATAAGTAATAATTCGCCACGACCATTCTCAGACCAATGCTGTCGAACGCTGTTCGCCAAGCTTGCAATGTATTCAGGGTGATCGTAATAGCTTTTCAGCCACCCCCACTGGGGAATATTTCTGCGCTTAGCAAACACTTTGCAGATTTGATCGTGTGCTGCTGCTGTCGTCGTTGCGGAATACTGAGGATATAGGGGTAAGAAAAACAAACGTTCGCACCCTGCCAAAAGAAGTTCATCTATAGCTGCAGAAATACTAACTTCGCCATAGCTCATTGCCAAACGGGTATGAATCTTAGAATCGGGATAGTTTCCAGCTAATTTCTTTGCAACGCCGTCGATTAAGCGCTCGGAGAAAAAACGTAGTGGCGAAATATCATTCATCCACACCTGCTTGTAGTTACGCGCTACCCTTGGAGACCGGAAGGGCAATATAATTAAATAAAGTATCAAGACCCAAATTGCTCTTGGCACCTCAACCACTCTACGATCTGACAAAAATTCGCGTAAAAACTTTCTCACCGCACCGCTTGTTGGCGATTCGGGGGTGCCCAAATTAATAAACACAATGCCTACTGACTTCATCTCAAATCCGCTACCGTTTTATCTGTCTACGAATTATGCGCAATATTCGACTAATTTAAACAAAAAAGGCACCCGAAGGTGCCTTTTTAATATTTGCGCAGTTTTTAAGAATCAAGAGCGTCAAGTACCCGACGAGTAATCTCGGCAACGCTCCCCACTCCCTCAATACGGGAATATTGTGGTGCGTTCTCGCCCTCTAAACTTCCGTAAAAAGAAACCAAAGGCTTAGTTTGCTCATGGTAAACATTGAGACGATTGCGAACTGTATCTTCGTGATCATCTTCACGCTGTATCAGTTTCTCACCGGTAACGTCGTCAACACCCTCTTGCTTAGGTGGGTTATATACAATGTGGTAGGTGCGTCCTGAACCTTCATGACTGCGGCGACCACTCATGCGGGTTACGATTTCTTCGTCTGCAACGGCAATTTCTATCACTTTGTCGATAACAACGCCGGCACTAATCAGGGCTTCAGCCTGAGGAATAGTGCGAGGAAAGCCGTCAAACAAGAAACCATTCTTACAATCTTCTTGAGTAATTCGTTCTTTGACGAGACCAATGATCGTTTCATCTGAAACCAAGCCACCGGAAGCCATTACTTCTTTTACCTGCAGTCCTAACGGCGAACCTGCTTTAACAGCCGCCCGCAACATATCCCCAGTAGAGATTTGCGGAATAGCGAATTTTTCAGAGATAAACTGAGCCTGAGTGCCTTTACCTGCCCCAGGTGGCCCTAATAATATAACGCGCATAGCGGGAAACTCCCCAAAAGGTTACGAAATAATAGCCTGCAGCGTAGGGGCCGCCGCAGCAAAAGCGCACAACGATACACAGCAATCGCCCGCCACACAAGACTTAGAGCCCCTCTAACCACCACAAGTCGCCGTCAAATCAGATAAATCAGCACTATTTATTGCAATGATAATCGCAATCACCATGCCAAGATCTGATTATGCGCCGGCAAAATACAAACACACGCACAACATTGCTAAAACTTAAAGCCACATATAAGAAAGCCCGCCGCAAAACCAAAGAGTTCCATACGAATTGTAAATATTATTTACGTCGATAACGCTGGCACATGAGGCTTTTGGGTAGGTATTATTTCGTTGTGGGCGGCTTTTTCTTTTCGCCTCAAGATGACAGGAACCTTAAATTATGAAAGTTCGAGAATTGTTATCACTCTGGGAACAAACTGCTAGTGGCACACTGACAGAAGACAGTTACGAGGTTCGCCTCTCTATTAAGGACGCTGCCAGACTTAACGCGCTTGCCGAGCTTTATCCACGCCGCAACGTCGAAGAGCTTATCACTGATCTCATGACCGCAGCACTCGACGAGATGGAAAGCGTTATGCCCTACCGCCAAGGCTCAAAGGTAGTGGCATTTGATGAGCTAGGCGACCCACTCTACGAAGATATAGGCCCTACGCCACGCTATCTGTCGTTGACAGAAAAACATTTAAACCGCTACAAGCGATTAGATAAGCACTAAATACGGCAGACGGCGGCGCTGGGGGTGCAACGCAAATTAAAGCCCTGCCGCCTTTGCTTCATTCCAAAACAGATCTAATTGTTGGTCTGCAGGTTCGCTTTCCCCTGAGATACCTAACTCTTTACAACGGCTTTCAACAAACCTAAAACGACCTTCAAACTTTCGACACGCATGTCGAGTCACCGCTTCTGCATCAAGACCAAGATGTCGACTGAGGTTAACCGCAGAAAATAGAACATCCCCCATCTCATCTGCAATCGCCGCTGACTCCCCGATGGCGATGGCTTCTTCCAATTCCTCCAGCTCATCCCGCAATGCAATAACAACCTGCGACAACTCACGCCAATCAAAACCAATCTGAGCAGCGCGCTTTTGCAACTTGCTTGCGCGGGTCAGTGCTGGCAGGGCCTGTGGCACGTCATCTAAAACGCTAGGCTGAGACTTTTGCAGGCGCTCGCCCTGCTTAATGTCCTCCCAGCGCGTTTTAATAGCAGCGTCGTCCGGCGCTGCAAACTCTCTACGAGACTCAAGGGTTCCGGCGGGAAATACATGAGGGTGGCGACGCAATAGCTTCTCAACAATGTCATTTACTACATTTGAAAAATCAAATTGGCCCTGTTCAGACGCCAACTGGCTGTAAAAAATCACTTGAAATAGCACGTCGCCAAGCTCTTGCTGAATCTGAGAACTATCGCCCTGCTCAATCGCATCCACCAGCTCATACACTTCCTCTAGGGTATGAGGAATAACGCTGAGCGACGTTTGCTTCAGATCCCAAGGGCAACCCGTTTCTGGGTCTCGTAAACGCGCCATTAAATATTGTAAGTCTGCGATGGTGTAGCTCACCCTTATGCCTCCCGAATTCGCTTTACAGCAACCACATTCGGCAAACCATTGAGCCGACTAAGCACATCAGACAGTGTCGCCAAATCGCGAATTTCCAACTTGATCTTCATTGTCGCCATATGATTTGCGGTATCTGTAATCGTATTTAGCGATATTACGTTAACCTTCTCGGTGGCGAGTTGCTGAGTAATATCACGAAGCAAACCTTGGCGGTCGTAGGCCTCTAGCTCAATATCAACGGGGTAGGTATCTATCTTCGCGTCTGCCCAATCCACGGTAATAATTCGCTGCGGCTCGACACTCTGAAGTTGTAGTAATTTACTACAATCTTGGCGATGCACACTCACACCACGACCTACAGTGATATAGCCCGCTATGGCCTCACCCGGCAGAGGCTTACAGCAGCGCGCAAAGTACGTCATTAAATTACCGACACCACTTATGCGGATCTGACTACCATCATTGCTCTTAGTACTTGCTGGCCGTAAGCGCAATATTGACTGGCCGCTGTCATCATCTCGCCCGGCGATATTATGTGCCGCACGAATAAGCTGCGACATGCTAATTTCACCCGCGCCTACTGACGCATACATATCATCAACACTGGCGCAATTCATCTGATCGGCAAGATATTTGTAATCAATACTATTTAAAGCGAGACGTTTAAATTCCTTATCGAGTAACGCGCGGCCAGCAATAATGTTGTCTTCTTTTGCCTGTAAACGAAACCAATGCTGGACCTTGGTTCGCGCACGCGAGGTTTTTAAATAGCCGAGATTACTTTGCAACCAATCGCGGCGTGGCTCACTTTCTTTACCAGTTAAAATTTCTACCCGCTCGCCGGTTTTCAAGGTATAGGTTAACGGCACAATTCGACCGTTAACCTTGGCGCCACGACAGCAATTCCCGACTTCGGTGTGAATATGGTAAGCAAAATCTAGCGGCGTTGCGCCATTCTGCAAATTCACCACATGACCATCTGGCGTGAATACGTATACACGATCCTGGGCACTGGTAAATTGCTCTGCAACGTCACTGCTGCTGCCACTTTCTTCATGCCAGTCTAGGACCTGACGCAACCACGCAATTTTTTCGTCGTAACTATTCGTGCTTTTCGCGCTGCGATCGGTACCTTTATACATCCAGTGTGAACAAACCCCGAACTCGGCCTCTTCATGCATTGTACTTGTACGAATTTGAATCTCTAATACTTTCCCTTCTGGGCCAATTACAGCGGTATGCAGTGATCTGTAACCATTATCTTTAGGATTGGCAATGTAGTCATCAAACTCATTGGGAATATTGCGCCACAGACCGTGAACCAAGCCTAAAGCGGCATAACAAGATTTGGTATCTGGTACCAAAACCCGCAGTGCGCGGATATCGTAAACCTGAGAAAAGCCGATGCCCTTACGCTGCATTTTCCGCCAAATACTGTAAATATGTTTGGCGCGCCCAGCGATATCTGCCTGAATATCGTCAGCTTTAAGTGCTTTATCAAGAATATCGATAGCGTCTTCAATGTAGTGCTGACGATCAAGGCGCTTTTCATCTAGCAGCTTAGCTATCTTTTTGTAGGCCAAAGGTTGCAGGTAACGAAAAGATAGATCCTCAAGCTCCCACTTAATATGACCAATACCTAGTCTATGCGCGAGCGGCGCATAGATATCGGCAACTTCACGGGCAACGCGATAACGTTTATCAGGTTTGTCTTTAATAGCGCGAATTGCTGAGGTTCGCTCTGCAAGTTTAATCAGCGCCACTCGAACGTCGTCAACCAAGGCCACCAACATTTTTCTAATGGTTTCGCTTTGCGCCTCAGATTGCCCGAGCACGGGTGCGTCAAGCTCTGCATTGACCTTAGAAATGGCGGCCATGCGCAACACGCCATCAACCAGCTTCGCTACCGACTTACCAAACTGCGCCTCTAGGTCTGTAATGGAAAATCTGTTTTCGCGAACTACACGGAAGAGCGTGGCGGCAATAAGGCTATCTTGATCGAGTTGGAGATCTGCCAGGATCTCAACCATTTCCAGTGCCGTGTAAAAACTATCGAAATTCTCATCATTGGTATAACTATCACTCGCAACCGCCGCGCTCTTTTCAGCAACTTCAAACGCCCGCTGCAACTCAGCAGTGCGAATGACCTGTGTATCTATTGGTAGCCGCGCTATCCAAGCAGCAATATCAACGTTTCCGCTTTCTAATCTCGGAAAGTCTTCCCTTACCTTAACCATCGCTACTTTCTCACTAGCAAATACATCTTAAAAATGTCATATCAACGTTACCCGCCTTAAGCGTCAAAAACGCCCGTTGATAAGTAGCGGTCACCGCGATCGCAAATAATGGCAACTATTACGGCGTTCTCAACTTCTTTGCTAATACGAAGCGCGCCAGCGACTGCACCACCTGAGGATACGCCACAAAAAATACCTTCCTGAGCAGCCAAAGCCCGCATTGTGGTCTCTGCACTGTGCTGATCCATATCAATAACACGGTCAACGTGAATTGCTTCATAGATACTAGGTAAGTACGCCTCCGGCCAGCGCCGAATACCAGGAATACTTGAGCAACCGTCCGGCTGCAGGCCAATTATTTCGATTGCCGCGTTTTGCTCTTTCAAATATTTAGACACCCCCATAATGGTGCCTGTCGTACCCATTGAGCTTACAAAGTGGGTAATACGACCGTCGCTTTGACGCCAAATTTCTGGTCCCGTTCCCTCGTAATGCGCTTGGGGGTTATCCGCGTTCGAAAATTGATCCAGCACCTTGCCCCTCCCCTCGGCCTGCATTTTTAAGGCGAGGTCTCTTGCCCCCTCCATACCAGACTCCTGCGAGACCTCGACGAGCTCAGCGCCATAAGCAGACATTGCCAATTTACGCTCAGCGCTCATATGGCTGGGCATAATCAATATCATTTTATAACCCTTTATTGCCGCCGCCATGGCCAATGCAATACCCGTATTGCCACTCGTTGCTTCTATCAGCGTATCGCCGGGAACAATATCGCCACGCTGCTCCGCACGCAGAATCATGCTCATGGCGGGACGATCTTTAACTGAGCCAGCGGGATTATTCCCCTCCAACTTGAGCAAAATAATATTGCTAGTATCCCCCCCTAATCGCTGCAAGCGCACCAATGGGGTATTACCAATAAATTGATCAATCGTTGGAAACTCATTCATAAGTACAGCCTGAACCTTTTATTTATCTGTCACCAAGACATTTTAACACTGCATCGGCTACGAAATAGACTTTCAAACCCACCCGCTGCCCCGCATGTCTTGTGGCAATGGCATGGCAGCGGCGGTGATTTTCGGTCATGATAATACCATCGCAACACTACAAGGCTCCACCAAGCAATGCGCGCGCGACCGGGAATAAGAAAATTGATTTTGATGATGGGCCTAATACCCATTCTCGCCCTGTCGCTGGCTCTCAGCGCGTATCTGATGTTTAGTCAGATTCACGAACTACGGAATCTGATGACAGAGCGCGCCAAAACCTCCAGCGAACAACTCGCCATCTTAGCTGAACATGTGATTAGCGACGGGCACGCAGACATTCTTGACCGCATTACCACTACCGCACTAGAAGAAACTGCCGTTAAAGCAATTGCTATCTATTCCGCAGATATGCAGCTAATTACTCAAGCCGGCCCAAAATCCAGCTTATCCCTCATACCAATAAGACCTGGTGAGCAAAATACGCGCCACCAAATCTTAAATGACGGATTGCTAATACTACAGCCAATCATTTCGCACTCGCTTAGCCCGCAAACGGCCTCACCCGTTATCGGCTGGGTCGCAATGCAATTCGATTGGCGCCATCTTAAAATCCATCAATATCAAACCCTTTTTGTTGGAACGGTGTTTTTAGTTATCGCATTTATTATGTGCGTAAGCCTCACCAGCTATATCAACCAATCACTTGCAACAGACCTTGCCACGCTGCGCCAAACCATACAAAAAATGGCGTCACGCACGCGTAATTTTCACGCGCACATTCCAGAAAATGATGAATTTAACGAAATAGCTGAAGAACTTAACCAACTGAACAATGCCCATCAATTAGAGTTACAAGAACTTCAACGTAGCATTGAACAGACTAATATTGATCTTCGCGAAACACTAGAAACCGTCGAGGTTCAAAATATCGAACTCGACCTAGCCCGTCGAGAAGCGCTAAATGCCAGCCGTATCAAATCGGAATTCTTAGCCAATACCAGTCACGAAATCCGCACCCCACTAAGTGGGATTATCGGATTTAGTAAAATATTATTAAAGTCTGAGCTGGAGCAACGCCAGCGCGAGGCCATCGAAACCATTCATAATTCCGCCAACAGCCTATTGACCATCATCAATGACATACTCGATTTTTCTAAATTAGAAGCTGGAAAACTGGTACTAGATAACGCCCCCGTTAACCTTCGCGAAGTTGTTGAAGACACAATGCAACTTCTCGCCCCCAGCGCAAATGAAAAGGAACTTGAACTCGTCTTACTCATTCAAGCGGGCACCCCCGAAACAGTGCTAACTGACGGTCTACGCCTTAAACAAATCCTTACCAATCTCGTCAATAACGCCATTAAGTTTACGCCTGCTGGCCATATTAAAATCACTATTTTAAGTGGTGATGTAAAAGGGAATGAAGCCAATATAACCATTCAAGTAAGTGATACGGGGATCGGCTTATCAAAAGAGCAGCAGCAAGGAATATTCAAAGACTTTAGTCAAGCCGATGCCTCAATTACCCGTCAGTACGGCGGAACCGGCCTCGGCTTAGTTATCGTCAAAGGAATAATAGAACAAATGGGAGGGGAAATTGGGATTGTAAGCGAACCCGGCCGCGGCGCTACATTCTGGTTTACTTTAAAGCTACCCATAAATAGCAATGCCATAAAACTTAGGGACTTCAGCCAACTAAAAAATAAATCACTCTCCTTATACGATCGCAGTGAAATCCACAGCCAAGCTATCACATCACTACTCTTATCATGGGGAATAGAAGTACAACATTGCACCCATATTAGCGATATAAAGCCTGCAGACTATTATATTATTTGCTGTGACAATACGGCCGAATTACCCTCTTTACTTGAGACACTAAATCGCTCAGCCGTTATTATCACTCCTTACAACAAGCAACAATGCGACAGCGAAGAACGAATTTACCTTAGTAAACCCTTCTCGCACATTAAATTATTCGACGCCCTTTCCAAGGGCTTACAGTGCAGTCCGTCGCCACAGTTAATCAACTTTTCTAATGCCAATATTTTAGCTGTTGATGATAACCCCTCCAATTTACATATTTTGGGGAATTTTTTAGCCGATATGGCAGTTCATGCCCACTTCGCTCAAAACGGCGCCGAAGCACTACAACAATGCCGTGAAAAACGCTTTGATTTAATTTTTATGGATATACAAATGCCACACATGGACGGCATAGAAACTAGCAGGCGGATTAGAAAAGATGGTTTAAATATCAGCACACCGATCATCGCATTATCTGCATACTTATCACCAGACAATCCAGCTCAACTGCGTGACGCGGGTATCAACGACTATTTCAGTAAACCCATATCTGAAGCACAACTTTCAAGTTTACTCAGCGAATATTTAAAGTTTGCACCAATAGCAACTAGTATCGAATGTCCGCGACCGGTCGATATCAACGAGTGCCTCCAATTAACAAAAGGCCGCTCCCAACTAGCTGCAGATATGCTTAATATGCTGCTAGATGACTTGCCACTACAGAAAAAAAATTTAGTGGACGCATTTCAAAATAATGATTTAGTGGAAATTGCTGCGCTTAACCACTTATTGAAGGGGGCGTGCTGCTATACCGGCACACCTCTACTAAAAAAGTGTGTACTTGAACTTGAACAACAATTAGAACAAGTAGAATCCTGTGAGAAGCAATTTTCAGCCGTAGTTTATGCGATTGACGACCTAATCGCGTGGCGGGACGAACATGATCTCAATGTAGTATTTGACTTATAAGTGGTGTGATTCATAGCCCTCGTTTCAATCTTGCCAACTTCAAATCCATCTTGTAGTTGGCATTTTGCATACGTTCATCAGACCAGTTGTAGCCCCCCACAACTTCATCAGAAAACGGGCTAAACGCCGACAACCGGGAAGTCTACTAGATCTTTAGGCCTACCGTGCAAATACCCTTGCGCATAATCGACACCCAAACTTTGTAATTGATCAAACACTTCCTGGCGCTCTACAAACTCGGCTATCGTGCGCTTACCTAGCACATGACTAATGTCGTTGATAGACCGCACCATTGCTTCGTGAACGGGGTTTTTATCCATATCATGTACAAACAAGCCGTCAATCTTTACAAAATCAACAGGCAATTCTTGTAAGTAACCAAAGGATGACATGCCCGTTCCAAAATCATCTAGTGCAAACTTTCCGCCTAGCTCATGTACTCGATGTATAAAGCGAGTCACCACAGCAAAATTGGTAATAGCTACTGTTTCTGTAATTTCAAAACAGATAATTTCTGGATTCACATTACCCCTGCGCAGGCAGCGGTACACAAACTCAAGAAAAGCTTCTTGGCACAAAGACTGGCCAGAAATATTAATAGAGTACATGACATTACTGGAGTTGAGATCAGAGTTTCTCTGCACGTAATTAAAGAAGCTCTTTATTACCCAGCGATCTATTTGCGGCATTAAACCAAATCGCTCTGCGGCCGGCATAAACTGCCCAGGCCTCAACATCTCGCCGTTGTAGCGCATACGGACAAGAATTTCGTTATAAATCGTGGTGCGATTATCCTCATCGACTAAGGGCAATATACGCTCTGTGACTAGGCAAAAATCATCCTCTGCCAAGGCTTTGTTGATCCGATGCACCCAATCCATATCGTCGTGTAAACGACTAAGTTTTTTATTATTGGTGTCATACATATGCACCCTGCCACGACCTTCCTCTTTTGCAGAATACATGGCCACATCGGCTTGACTCATAACCCGCTCACGATCTTGGGTATTCTCATCGATCAGCACCACACCAATACTTATCGATGCCTTATGGGAAATTCCACTCCACGAAAACGGCATACGCTTTACCGCCTTAATTAGGCGATTGGCAACGGAGCGCGCTTCAAAGCTGTCTATATTACTCAGCAGTACGCCAAATTCATCGCCGCCGAGACGACACAGCATATCACCAACAAAAAGCTCGCCATGAAGACACTCAGCGATGCTTTTTATCAAGTTATCACCGGCGCCATGACCACTTGTGTCGTTTATCAATTTGAATTGATCAATATCGATATATAACAAGGCATGTGTTCTAGAACTCGCCGACGCGTCATTCACGAGGTTTTCTAAGCGTCGCTCAAACTCCTGTCGCCCCATCAATTCCGTCAGCGGATCTAAATAATTTTTCGCACCAGCATGAGGATTGGCGACGCTACTCTTTTCGGCAATGGATAAGCTACGACCGACTATCGCGTCCTTATTATCGTAAATATTTGATACCGAAATCAGATAGCGATTGTCATTATTACAGGGAAGGATAAGATCAAAAATCGAAGCCGTCTCGTTGCTCTGAGCAAGTAAATCTGAAAATAGACGTTCACTTGATTCAACAATAAATGGCAAAAATTTACCTAAGCTAATACCCACCTTATACTCGCAATCGCCTAGTTCTATTGCTGCAGGATTGGCGTAGCTAAGACGCCCACTAGAGTCGACGCAAACAAGGGGCTGCCCTAGGCTATTTAATATCCATTCAGAATCAATGGCAGTCGTTTCAGTAATATCTGGCATTGGGTCAATTACTCAGACAAAGGAATAGTGAAGTAAAACGTAGAGCCTTTGCCCAGCTCAGATTCAAGCCATATTTTTCCGCCGTGCCAACGGACAATTTTTTCACAAATCGCCAGGCCCACACCCGAATCACCTGTAGCATCGTCGTTTTGATCACGATGGAATAAATTAAACAGGCCGCTGTGGTTCTCTGGGCTAATGCCGACGCCTGTGTCACTCACCGAGAAAAGCCAATTTCTTTCATGGGTCATCGCATTTATATAAATTTCGGGATCGTGACCATCAGTAAAGCGAATGGCATTGCTAATAAGGTTTTTAAACAGTTGCATTAATTGACGACGACAAGCAAAAACCGTCGGCAGCGTTTCGCAATGAAGCTTGGCGTGACTGGTTTGAAACGCATTATCTAAATCGACCAACACATCGCTAATTATCGAATTGCAGTCAACCAGCTCCCTACTTTCATTAAAACGACCGACGGAGGTTAGCGCGACCAGTTTATTTAATGCCGACTGCATTAAATAAACATTATCACGAACCTCCATGAAGTCCTCAGCCAAACTAGGTGGCGACATACTTTGCGCTTGGCCACCGATTCGTCGAACAGCGGATACCACATCATTTAATGGCATTTGCAGATCTCTTGCCGCTAAATGCGAGAGTTGCTCTATCTCATTCACCAATCCAATAAGCTGATGGCGACTACGCGCCAAGGCGATTAGATCGCGATAGGACGACAACGCCGTATAAATAACAGAGAACAGACGATCTTGAGTCAGTTCCGTTTTCGCCCTGTAATCATTAATATCGTAGACTTTTAATACTCGGCGCTCCGGCGCTAACCNTGGCTGCCCTGTTCGCAGAATAATTCTAACAAAGTGATTGCCGAGTTCTTGTCTAATATATCTCGCCACGTCTAAACCAGCGTCGTCTGTCTCCATCACCACATCGAGTAATATGATCGCCGTGTCTGGATTTTCTTTAATTAGGGTGCGCGCCTGCTGCCCAGAATAAGCGCTAACAAATTCTAGGTGACGCCCGCCAAAATTGAAGTCGTGCAGCGCTAAACGAGTAACCACATGTATTTCTTCTTCATCGTCAACAATGAGGATTTTCCAGGTTTTATTCTCTGCCGCTGTGTTTTGAGTAAGCATCACAGCTTGTTCACTAGCTAGCATTAACTCGTCATTTTCAGCCATTTTATGTGGCACCTTATTGTGTGAGTCCGTCATTATTGGCCAGCCTCTAGCAGTACAATTGTTTCGTGCGCGATAGCCACATTTTTTACAAATAACTCGATCATCATAATATCGGGAACCGAAAACACATCTCTTGCTGACACATATAGTATCTGCTCTAAACCCGATTTAGTGATGTAGTAACTTACCCAATAGTTGTCACCATAATTGCTCTTTTTATGTTGTAGTACATACTTAATTCGTTCTGCCATCTCGCTGTCAAAATTAGTAATATCAACCTCGCCCTGACATTGTTTGAACTTACCTATCCCTGCCAATATACGAAGCCTTTCTATTCCGGAACGTGCTAATAGACCCGAGGCATTAATAAGCACCGCGTCATCACCTAAATACAGCAGCCCGGTTAGCTGCTCTAATACCCCCTCTGAGAAAGCAGAGATATCTCTACTTTCAAAAATTTTCGCAGACGACTCAATAACCTTTACCAGCCCTTTTCTATTAATTTCTAAGGCAATCAAATCACTATAAGAGCGGAGACTGGTATACACCACCGAGAATAGCCGCTGCCTAGTTAGCTCTGTTTTTTCTTTATAGTCATTAATGTCATATTTAGTAATGACTTCCTGTTCTAGGAAATCACCGGGCTGTCCGGTACGCATAATAATGCGTACAAACTTGTTCTTTAACTCATGACGAATATAGTGCACGAGATCCAAACCTGCCCGATCTGTTTCCATTACAACGTCTAATAGAATCACAGCGATGTCATTATGTTCCCGCAGAACATCACGAGCTTCGCCCCCCGAATAGGCACTTAGAAATTCCAAACCACGACCGCCTAGATCAAAACTGTCGAGGGCGAGGTGTGTCACGGTGTGCACAATTTCTTCATCGTCAACAATCAACAGTTTCCACGGCTCAACGCTACCACCGCCAAAACTCCTCCTGGGCGACTCTGGGGCGAGCTGCAAACTATCGCTTTCGCCATTTCTCGTCCGAGCCTGTATATCATTCATTCGAAATCACCTTGCCGACATCTTTCGGTAGAAATAAACTAATTGTCGTACCGTAATCCTGCCTACTTTCAATTTCTACATTTCCGCATAACTGCTGAGTAACTAAGTTATACACAATGTGCAAACCTAGGCCACTTCCGCCACCTGTGCGGTTGGTCGTATAGAATGGGTCCCATACTCGACTAATATTTTCTGGCAAAATACCTTTGCCGTCGTCGCTATACCGAATACAAATTTCACCTTCTGTATTTTCGTTCACCTCTAACGACAAGCAACCAGTTTCATCTTCGTCGTAGGCGTGCATTATTGAGTTCATAACAAAATTAGCCACAATCTGCGAGAGCGCCCCCGGATAGGAGCTAATTTCAATATCCGCAGGACAGATCAGCTCACTGCGCAATTTGGTTTTCCGAAGCTGCGGATTCAAGCTCACCAAAACCTGACTCAAATAATCATTCAAATTTATAGTTCGGACTTCGCTATTGCTTTGATCAACAGCAATTTGCTTAAAGCTCTGTATTAAATTTGCAGCGCGCTCTAAATTACCAAGGATGATTTCAGCTGCCGATGTTGCGTGACTAAGATATTGCTTTAAGGCTGAATTAGTCAGTTCACCACGATCATACTTAGCACNAACACTGCGCGTACTTTCACTTAAGGTTGACGCTGCGGTTACACCAACTCCAACTGGGGTATTAATTTCGTGAGCCACCCCCGCAACTAAACCGCCAAGGGAGGCCATTTTTTCATTGTTAATTAATTGCTGCTGCGTCGCCTTAAGGCGCTGCAAGGTTGTGCTTAATTCGCGATTACTGATATCGACCTCTCGGACTCTCACCTCCAGTTCACTGCGCGCCCTAACAAGATCTTGATTGCGAACTTCTATATCAGAAATCATATCGTTGAAGGTCTTAGACAATTTCTCTAGCGCATCATTGGAGTTCACCTTAGAGCGAATCGAATAATCTCTGGTTTCTGTCATCGACTTAATCACTTCTAGTAAGTGATACACTGGTGTCATAACACGCTGTGTTGCTGTATTTGCGAAGCACCAAGCAAGGCTTAGGCAGCCCCCTAATAACAACAGCCATGCACTTATCACAAAATGCGTCGTGCTGCTCAGTTGCTGCGATTTGACGATCAGAGGGATTGATTGCAATTCACCCTGCTCGGATTGCCAATAAATAGCTTTATTGGCGGATAATTCTGCGCTGTCTTTAAGTACTGGGCATTCCACATCAGAATTTAACGCTAAATTCTGGGCTAGCGATGTGCCCATGGTGTATATGCAGAGAGAATCCGCACTATGACTCGTATTTTTAAAATAGGCGCCCATAAGAAATACCAATACAAAACACAGCAGTGTATTGCCCGCAAAAAGAATCATTAACTTCTTGGCAACGGGCATTGTGCTAGTGACTTGCGCAAGCACAAGCAGGCTTCCAATTCTTCATATTCCCTACCCCCGACAACACGGCATCCACATTTGCACCGTTAATACCTGTTTACCTTCCGTGTATACGCGGAAAATCTATTAACAGACTTTAGCGCTAATTGGCATAGACAATGAATAGTGTGATCTACCTACTGAGCTAGAGCAGAAATTGGGGGTTTAACAGCGGGATTGCAGACAAGTTGAGAATACTTATATGGTGGCGATAACGGTATCGTCCGCTATCACCACAGGAACACCGGCTTTTGCTTTACAAGAAGGCAAAATGGCGTGTGCATACACAGAGAGTTTAAGGCCTCAATTTAGATAGAAATCAACGCGCTCATCTTGAAAAATATCAGCGCCCGGCGCCAATAATTCCATGTAACGATCGAAGTATAAGAACTGTTTCAGCAACATCGTAAATGCACGGGGAAAACGAATACCGTATTTTCTAGCAATATCCCCCAACTCACTTAACAATGCGTTGATCCCATCACCCTGACGATTCTCTAATACCCGTTGCGGGTCCAAGGAATTTAGTCCTTCAAACAGGCTTTGTATGTCGCGCATTAAGGAATCAACATCGACCTTGTCACGGGTAATACCAACACTCACCATAGACTCCGCCATTAGACGGTAATTCTGCTCACTGATGGCCATAAATAGGCTAAAAATGGCTTGCCACGCCTCCGGCTGAATGCGACCGACCATACCAAAATCAATAAAACCGACTTTGCCATCGGGCATAATCATTAAGTTTCCACTGTGTAAGTCGGCGTGAAAAAATGGGCATTTAGTCAGACTCGCAAACCATGTATTTAGTGCATTAAACAAACTACTCGCGGGATCGAATTCACCCTTACTCATCGCCATTTCATTGGTGAGGGCCACACCATAAAAGCGCTCCATAGTGAGCACCTTCGCACCGGAAGCATTAGTGTAAGGCTTGGGCGCGACCACTACCTCATTGCCGCTTTCACTAAGAAACTTGCGGAACTCACGAAGATTGTCAGCTTCTTTAAAGAAGTCACATTCGTCAATCATCGACTGGTACATTTCCTCAACCAAACCCGCCACCGCGTCTTTATCTGTGTTGGGTAAGATTAATTCAAATAAACGAATCAGCAGGTATACCGCGTTCATATCGGTGGTAAGAATTGCCTGTACGCCAGGCTTTTGAACCTTAACAACCACATCTTCGCCACTTAGTAGTTTTGCGGCGTGAACCTGCGCAATAGACGCGGATGCCAATGCAGACTCATCGATGGAAGCAAAGATCGCCGATATGGGCTGCCCCAAATCTTGCTCAATAATTTGGCGAATTTTTGCGAACGGCAACGAGGGGGTTTGATCTAAACAATGCTGAAACTCATCGACATATTCTTTGGGGAATATAGATGGTGAGCTGGCAATAAACTGCCCGAATTTAATGTACGTCGCGCCTAAGGACTCAAATAATTCCCGCAACTCTTTAGGTGTGGGCTGGCGCCGCTGCAACAACCATTTTATCGCGCGGGGATAAAGCGCCAACGTCGTTTGCAGAACTCGCCAAGAACCCCTTACACCAAACTCCGCCATGCTTATTCTACGACCAGAAGTATCACTGGCGGCGCTTAGCCCCCGACTCTTGGAGGCGGCAAGCAGAATCCTGTCTTTTACGCGGGCAGATATAATATTCGCCATTTCACTATTCCCTAGGTTGCGACGCAAATTCGCAACAAAATTCACCAACAAGTAGAGATCTCAGTACAAGATCACAACAGTAGTAATACTGAGATCTGAATTAGCCGATGCAATACTTAGACCTTAATTTGCATCCGCCGAGTTACGCCATTGTAATCAGCCTTCAATCAACATTGGGTTACACTATCATTACCATCGAGCCGCACATAATAAAAAGGAGGCAACTCGAATGCAGAATACCGCCATTATATGTCAGGAAGAGCCCGTTCCCGGTGACGCCGGTAAAGAAATTACCGATGATCACTGCACAAAAGTCAGCCCCAATTCTTACAAAATAGCCGGCAAAGACATTACTCTTCCGGTCAATGTTGGCGCCGCCGCCATGTTGATGAATATCTTTGTCGTCGATGCTAAAAAAGCACAGCAGCTTATTGCGGACAGCGGCTTCAAGGTTGTTGAAATATGGCCAGGCAAAGCACTCATGCAATTACTGGGTGTTGATTATCAGCAGAATGATTTGGGCGATTACAACGAGGCCGCAATTGTATTCCCTGTTACCACCCCAGGTGAAAGTAAACCGCTTCCTGTCATAGGTTCGGCTTTGCGAATGGCCAAAGGTTCACTGAGCAGTTACGTGTACCGTATGCCGGTAAACCAAGGCTTTACCACCCACGCCGGTCGCTTTATTTGGGGATTTCCAAAATGGGTTACTGAGGTCGATATTCAGTTCGGCCCCAAGACCGCCGCAGCCACATTCAATGACGATGGTGAGCTGGTATTTGCCATCCACGCTCCAACGGGGGCTAAATCTCGCGCCAAACCGCAAGCTGCACCGTCTTTAGCGATCCGAAATGGTCAAGCATGGAAAACGATCGGCACCACCGAAGGCGAAGGGCTCACATTTAAACTCGGTGGCCGTATACCAGAGATTGGCGAAACACACCCCTTGGCGGTCACGTTACGGGACTTAGGCCTGCCTAAAAAACCGCTGTGCACAATTTCGATACGCAAGGCCGTAATGCAATTTGCAGGGCCAGAGTCCGTCCCAATAGGTCAGCCCTTTAGCTCCTAATACTCGCGGTATATTTAGCCTACGACGCCGCTGGGTATCAAGCCGCTCTGCGCAATGCCATCAAACAAGAATTGCATTGCCAGGGCGCACAACAACACACCAAAAACGCGACTGATCATATGCATGCCCGTCACTCCCAGCCAGTTTTGTAGTCGGCTAGCCAAGAGTAGCGACAATAAAGTCATCACCAGTACTAATAACAGAGAAATAATAACCGCCCCCTGCTCCAAAAAATCTCCGTCGGCATGGGCCATTAATAATATCACCGCACCTATAGCACCAGGCCCAGCAATGAGTGGTGTCGCCAAGGGGAACACCGCAATATCGCTACGCTCTTCTGCTTCTAGGTCTTCGTCGCTTGTGGTGGTAGTGGCACCACTGCCCTTCACGGTCACTAGGTCGATACCAATTAGCAGCAGTAACACGCCACCCGCTGCCCGCAGTGCCGCCAGTGAAATCCCCATAACATTGAGAATAAACTCACCGAGCAAGGCGAAAGCCAGTAAGATCGCACCTGCTATCAACACCCCGCGCACTGCGGTGCGACGACGTTTTTTTGCCGACACGCCACTGGTCAAAGCTGCAAACATCGCTGCCACATCAATGGGACCGATGGTGGCAAAAAAGGTCGCAAGCGAAACGCTAAACGCTTCTATAAGAGCGCTATCGAGAGTCATTAGGCCGCCTCTTGTTTGGCAATGGCTGAGGCAGCCTCTGCAATCAATGCCGGTCCACGATAAATAAAGCCAGTATAAATTTGTACCAATGATGCGCCAGCCGCGATTTTTTCAGCGGCAGATTCGCCATCGCTAATACCGCCAACGCCAATAATGGGTAAACGGCCCTGTAGGGCATCTGCCAAAATACGAATCACCCTCGTTGAGCTGTCCCGCACTGGAAGTCCACTTAAACCGCCGGCCTCATCACCGTGAGGCAAGCCCGCGACAGCATCGCGAGCAATGGTGGTGTTGGTGGCTATCACGCCATCGATACCCTGCTCTACAAACACCTCGGCAACACGGCGAATATCATCCTCCGCCATATCGGGCGCGATTTTTACCGCCATCGGTACATAGCGACCATATTGCTCAGCCAAGGCTAATTGCGCCGCTTTTAAAGCAGCAAGCAAATCAATTAAAGGCTGACCGAATTGTAAATCCCGCAATCCCGGCGTATTAGGTGACGACAAATTCACCGTCACATAACTAGCGTGAGGATAAACCGCACGCAAACCAAGAAGGTAATCATCTACCGCGTTCTCAGCTGGCGTGTCTTTGTTCTTGCCAATATTGATCCCTAAGACACCCTTGAACTTGCTGGCCTTCACCTGTTCAAGTAAATGATCTAAACCTAAGTTATTAAACCCCATACGATTAATAATCGCCTCTGCCTCAGGCAGGCGAAATAAACGCGGCTGTGGATTACCCGGCTGTGCCTTTGGGGTCACCGTGCCCACTTCTATAAAACCAAAGCCTAGAGCTGACAACCCATTGATATGCTTGGCGTCTTTATCTAAGCCCGCCGCCAAACCTACCGGATTAGGAAATTCAATCCCCATCACTGTACGCGGTGCAGACACCACTGGCTTAGCAAACAGTCCGCTCAAACCGCATTTTTGTAGCAGCGACACCGATGCCAAAGACAGGTGATGAGAGGTTTCTGTAGGGAAACAAAATAATATACGGCGTAATACAGAATACATGGCGGAAGACCTTAACTCAGAAGCGGCAGGATACCGAAAACAAGGGAGACGAGAAAGGTGTGTTGGCCGACCAAAACCGGCCACATCATTTACGCGGAAGTGTGCAAACCGCACTCGCGGTTTTCTGCCACCTTGGTCGGGTCAAAATAATGCTTGGCAGATGGCAGTTTGTGCTCAGCCATAAATGCCGCAACATCAGCCTCGTTCCAGTAAAAGATTGGTGCGACCTTTAATATACCGCGACCATCCCACGACAAAATATCTAAATTCTGGCGGAATGCCGTTTCTTCTTTGCGAATACCCGTCACCCAAATTTGAGGAGCCAAATCAGCAAAGGCGCGATTAAAGGGCTCCAGCTTTACCTGCCGAGTAAATTCCTTATGCAATTCGGGATTGTCATCTGGGTGTGGAATCCCCCCCATGATGGCATTACGATGCTCAGCGGTAATTTCTGGAATATATAATTTTAAATTTGGTTTGAGTAGCTTAATTAACTGCTCCGCCACCCGATAGGTATCAGGCACGTTATAACCGCTGTCAGCCCAAACCACCGGCATATCTGGCGCCACATCAGTAATTAGCTTCAACATGACCGCCGCATTCGGCGCAAAACTAGTAGACCCCATCATTGGCACGCCCTGCGACATCGCCCACCGAATAATATCGGCAGCCGACTTATGGCGAAGCTCTGCGTTTAATGCATTTAGGTCTAAATCTTTCATTTTCTTCGGTTCAGTACTAATCAGGGCGGCAACTGTACCACAACACTGCCAAAAACAGGAATAAATTCTTTAAAATCATACGCTTATAACTTAAGCGCATATTGTTATAACAAATTGAACATCTATTACAAAAGCTAAGCTTTGGTGAGTACTTCGGCTATAGCTGAGGTGCAAAACCAAACGTCCGCAAGCATTTTCACCTAGCGCCCTGAACAGTCCAAGGCGCTAGGAGCACACTATTCAACTAGGAATAGTCTTGAAGACTTTTTGACACCACCTCATACACATCACTGGATAACTCAGGCTCCGCCAAGACGCGCTGCAATTCAGCACGCATCAGCTGCTGAGCCGCCGGCAAGTATTTCCGCCATTTGGTTAGAGGCACCAGCAAGCGCGACGCAATTTGGGGGTTACTGCGATTGAGCACCAGCACTTGGTCGGCCAAGAATCGATAACCGGCGCCATCTTCACGATGGAAGTTAACCCCGTTTTGACCACAGAAGGCGCCGATCAAGGCGCGCACCTTATTGGGGTTTCGAATATCAAAGGCTGGGTGAGACATAAGTCCCTGCACGGTTTCCAAAGTGCCCGCCAAACGACACATTGCCTGCACTTGGAACCACTGATTGATGACCAAGGGCTCGTGCTGCCACTGCTGGTAGAACAGCTGAAGTGCTTTGGCCTTGTAATCCGATTCGCTGTTAACAATATAGGTAAGTGCCGCCAAACGATCGGTCATATTGCCGCTGTTTTCAAACTGCTTAATCGCCAGAGCAGTAAATTGCTCCTCATTCAGCAACATCAAAAACGAGAGCACGGTGTTCTTTAAGCTACGGCGCGCAATTTGTTCGGCATTGGCGGCATATTCCTCATCACTCTCACAGCGCGAATAACAAGCACTCAAGTCCTCACGCAATGCGGTGGCCAGAACTTTGCGCAGCGCCTCACGGGCTTGATGAATACCGTGCACATCGACTGGATGAATAATCTCTGCCAAGTAAGCCTCAGACGGCAGCTGCAACATGAGTGCAACCATCGCCGCATCTAGGGAAATATCTGCCAAGAGCTCGCGGCAAGCATTGATGTACTCAACATCGGGGCACACCTCCTGCCCCGCTGCGATGGCAATGATTGCGCGCTTTATTTCTGCCAACCCCAATTGCTGACTCGCATCCCAGCGACAGAAGCCGTCGCTGTCACTGCGCATCAGGCGCAATAATTGATCACGACTATAATCAAAGTCCAGCTTCACCGGCGCAGAAAATCCGCGCAATAAACTGGGTACCGGCTCTTCTTGAATATTGCTAAATACAAAACTCTGCTCCGGCTGCCTTACGCTCAACACTAATTCAGTATTATCTACAGACTCGGTATTTAGCTCGGCATCTACTAGCTGCAAAGGCATCTGCCCTGCCTCACCAATTAAGGCAACGGCGAGGGGAATATGAAACGGCGCTTTTTCTGTTTGCCCAGGGGTAGGTGGGCAAGATTGCTTAACAGTCAGCATGTAGGTTTGCGCTTGCTCGTCGTAACTCCCATTAATAGCTAGACGCGGTGTTCCAGCTTGCGAATACCAGTTGCGGAACTGTTTAAGGTCGATACCGCTGGCATCTTCCATCGCCAATACAAAGTCTTCACAGGTCACAGCCTGACCGTCGTGACGTTCAAAATACAAATCGCTGCCCTTGCGGAACAACTCCGACCCTAACAGGGTGTGGATCATACGCACCACTTCCGCGCCTTTTTCATAGACCGTTACGGTGTAGAAATTTGAGATTTCAATGAAGGAATCTGGGCGAATCGGATGCGCCATTGGGCCGGCGTCTTCGGCAAATTGGGCGGTGCGCAATAGGGTTACATCTTCAACCCGCTTCACCGTAGGCGAGCCCATATCGGAAGAAAACTCGGCGTCGCGAAATACCGTAAACCCCTCTTTCAAACTTAGTTGAAACCAGTCTCTACAGGTAACGCGGTTGCCCGACCAGTTATGGAAGTATTCATGGGCAACAACCCCCTCCACACGCTGAAAGCCAGCATCGGTAGTGGTTTCTGGTTTTGCCAACACACAGGAGGTATTAAAAATATTGAGGCTTTTGTTTTCCATTGCCCCCATATTGAAGTCATCAACGGCAACGATATTAAAAATATCTAAATCGTATTCCCGACCATAAACCTCTTCGTCCCAACGCATGGCATTCTTTAACGACTGCATCGCGTGATCACATTTATCGAGGTCTTTTTCCTCAACATAAATTTTAAGATCGACGCTGCGACCGCTAAGGGTGACAAATTGATCTTCCACCACCGACAGCTTGCCCGCAACTAAAGCAAACAAGTAGGCCGGTTTAGGAAAGGGATCTTGCCATACAGTTTTATGAAAGCCATCGGGCAATTGTTCTGTCGCGACGAGGTTACCGTTTGACAGCAGCACCGGATAGCGCGACTGCTCGGCAATAATCTCCACTGTAAATACCGACATTACATCGGGGCGGTCTAAATAATAGGTGATTTTTCTAAAACCCTCGGCCTCGCACTGGGTGCAAAACATACCGCTAGACTTATAAAGCCCTTCGAGCGAAGTGTTGTCTTGCGGGCGAATTCGGGTTTCACAATGCAAGCTGAACGACGCTGGCACATTGGCAATCGTTAATTGCTCGCCGCTTTGCGACCACTCGCCGTCACTTAACTGGCGACCATCAATTGACAAAGAAATTAACTCAAGCTCAGTACCGTGTAACTGCAAAGACGCATCTTGAATGTCAGACTCAGGATTGCGTCGCAATTCAAGAACCGAACGCACAATGCTGCTAGCTTCACCTAACTCGAAGCTCAGCGTAGTGCTGTCAATTAAGAATTCGGGAACACGGTAATCACTTAAAAATATGGTGCTAGGCTGCGCGTCGCGCATGAAACAACTCCTGAATCACAATGATTCACTGCTTAATTCAATATGGTATCCGGCGTATTTGCGAATATTAATTACGCCAGTGTCAAAAATTAGATACTGGGCTTTAATGCCTAGCAAAGTACCTTCAATTAAGGGATCTTTATCAAGATTGAAGGACTTAACTTTTAATGGGTAAGTCTCAACGGGAAAGCGGATATGCTGCACAGCGATATCGCTAATCGGCTGAATCGCCTGTATGCCATGACGCTCTTGTAACTCTGTAATTCCTGACTGGCAAAGCGCGGCAAGCTCGTCGCGACGTGCGGCCAAATCTGCCTCAACTGGCTCGCCCTTTAACATTGCTTGCCAACTGGTTTTATCGGCGACATGGGCCTTAAATAAGGTTTCCACTAAACCGGACTGCAGGCGATTACTCACCCGAAAAATCGGCAACGCCGCTACAGCGCCTTGATCAATCCAACGGGTAGGTACTTGAGTACCACGGGTAATCCCGACTTTTACACCAGAGGAGTTTGCCAAATAGACAATATGGTCGATCAAGCAGTGGGTTTCGCCCCACTCTGGCTCCCGACAGGTGCCTTCGAAATAGTGGCATTTTTCAGGACTAACAATGCAGCTATCGCACTGCGCTAAACGCTGAAAACAAGGATAGCAATAGCCCTGATTAAAACTCTTTTTAGTCAAGCGCCCACAGTGCACGCAATTAATTTGCTGACGAAACTCCATACGCAGCGAACTGCCAATTAAGGCGTTCATATCCACCAGCTCATCACCGATGGGCATGCTGTACATAGCAAGCTCATCGACCAAGCGGGTTTTCATTTTTGCGACAGGGCCGACCAAACTAGACAGACTCATTAACTATTCCGCCCACTTAAGAACTTGATCTTGATCTGCATCGTCATGACTGTGGTCATCACCACAGACTTCACCTTCGGCCTTGCTGCCGCGATCAATATAACCAACGCGCTCTTGCTCAACATTAGCTTTTAAATCATAGGCAATAACACCCGCCATACAATGTTCGCGCTGCTCTACCGTTAACACCCGCCCATCAGGCCACTTGCCAATTTCTACCGCGCGCTTAAGACCTTCGTATATTGTCGGGGTTATATTGTCGACTAACTGTTCAAAATCCATCACTACTCTCACTATCCATCCGCCAGCCACAGTTGCTATACGGCCGGCGATTATATACCAAACTTATACCGGCTTGCGGTCAAGAAATGCTGCCGCCACACCTAGAACGAGGCCCAATACAAGGCCGCTCACGTGAGCAGTGTTCGCCACCGCACCAACACCCAACAACTCTGTAAAGCCAGCAATACACAGCAGCAGCCACACCAACATCACTACAGCGACCCCCTTAGCTAAAGGAAAGACCTGATCAGGTCGCAATCTATTCCAGACGACGATATAGCCAAGCAAACCGTAGATCACACCCGACATCCCACCAAACAGTGACACACTACTCATGGCCTGCGCGATATTAGAACCGGCCGCTACCAACACAAAAATACCAAATACTCGCACTGCGCCTTGCCGCCGCTCAATCATGCCACCCAACTCCCAGAGCCAGAGACTATTGAACACAATATGCATCACGCCAAAGTGTAAAAAAGCCGGCGTAATCACTCGCCACAACTGCCCCACCGGCCAGTCACCGCGCAGCGTGCCATCAACGACGTAAAGCTGATAAAAACTTAAATACGGCAGGTATTGGTAATTGCGATCAAGTACCGGGAGTAAAGCACCCAGAAAGCTCAACACAAGTAATGCGGCAACGACCGGCACACTGAAGAATCGCTTATACCAAACGGTTTGCGGTGGCGCCTCGCGAGGCTCAACTGCGGCTACGACAAGCTCTGGATCACCTGCCTGCAAGCGCTCATAAAGAGCCTTAACCTGCTCAGCATGATGCTCTGACGCCACCCAAACCACCTGCATCCCGCGCTCTTCTGCAATACGATGCGGCACCGAACTTTGCCAAAGCAACAGCGAAAATTGTTCTAAATTTGCGCTTAATGGCAGGCGTAAACCCACTACTTCAGCCATCTGAATCCTCTTTGCCAATATGCGCGCCCCAACCTAATTTGTCGCGGCAGCTTGCGTAAAAACTATGATCTAAGGGATGCACTAAGCGCAGTTGGTGGGGCTTTTTGCGTACATAAATTACGTCGCCAGGCTGGGAGGTGATTTTAACTTGGCCGTCGCAGGTAACCGGCGGTTTAACCACATTATTGCGGCCAACCACCATTTTAATCTCGCTCTTGCCGTCGATTACAATCGGTCGACTGCTGAGAGTGTGGGGAAACATGGGCACAATAGCTATTGCATCCAAGCGCGGATGCATAATCGGCCCACCGGCTGATAAAGAATATGCTGTAGAACCCGTTGGCGTAGCGATAATCAAACCGTCGGAACGTTGGCGATAGACAAATTCACCATCAATAAATAACTCAAACTCCATCATATGACCAGATGTACCGGAGTTGAGTACAACGTCATTTAACGCGTCACCACGACCAACAGGCGTGCCATCTCTAAGCACCTCCACATCGAGTAAGAAACGTTTTTCTAATCGATAGTGGCCATCTAATACCGCGCCAACCTGGGTTTCAATTTCATCTGGCGATATATCGGTTAAAAAACCAAGGCGCCCTCGGTTTACCCCCAGCACAGGAGCATTGTGTCTGGCCAAGGTTCTTGCTGCACCGAGCAAACTACCGTCGCCACCGACTACAATAATCAGATCACAGACTTCGCCAATCATACGACGCGAACTCACCCGCAAACTGTGCTCAGGCAGTAATTCAGACACAGCTTCGTCGAGCACTACGCCAAGTTCACGCGCCAGTAAAAAATCGAGGAGACGCTTCAGGGTTTCCGCAACACCGTTGCCTTCCCGCCCTATCACACCTATATTGCGAAACTGTTCCATAATACCTACTGCCGATTCTCAGGCGGTTATTATACTAAAAGCGTGGCCGTTTGGATGCCACGCGGGAGTTTGGAACATAACAACGCCAAGTCGCAAGCAAAACTCCGTAGTTTTCTGGCATGATCGGCCATGTTAACTACCAAATTGATTCTAGGAGCCAGTCCAATCACTGCCACCACATTGCCAGCATTTCGCTCACCGCTCGTTCGCGCATTAGCATGGAGTTGCTTTAGCGAAACCTTGATCAATGAAATCACTACGGCAACTGCGGTGATCCACAAGCCTCGCATTACTCTTACAGCCCAAAGATTGAATTGGCTAAACGCCTTAGACAAGGACGACATCCCCCTCAAGACCTACATGGAGGAGCACTGCAACAGCACGAGATTGGGTTTGGTATTTGAAAGCCTATGGCATTTCTTTCTGCTAGAAGACCCAAACACTGAGCTTATTGCACACAACATTCCAGTGCGCGACGGCAAAGTAACCCTAGGGGAATTTGACCTTATTTATTATTGCCGAATTTCACAGCGCTATATTCACCTTGAACTCGCAGTAAAGTTCTTTCTTGGCATACCAAATAAGCATGCGCCACTGGGGCTAGATCAATGGTATGGCCCTAATCGCGCAGACCGATTAGACCGAAAGCTCGCCCGTCTCACCCAGCACCAATTACCCCTTGCCCACACCAACGCCGGCCAAGCGGTTATTGCCCAGCTAGGCATTGATCACGTCGCCCAAGAATTGCAGGTAAACGGTATATTGTTCCATGCCAATACCGACAATGCCCCCTACCCCTCACTGAATATCGAACACCAGCGCGGCGATTGGCTCTCGCTAAACGCATTTCAAACAGCACAAGAACAAGAGAGTTGGCGCTATATAGAAAAACCAAGCTGGCTCGGCGCCGAATACCAAACCGCAACGCCGCTGGAGAACAAACACTTACAGATGGCCGCGCATAAACCCATTATGTTAATCAATAACAAACAGCAGCGGCGCTTTCTGGTAGCCGACGACTGGGCAGACTAAGCCTCTCTACAAACCAAAACCGCGCCGCCCCTGCAAACCGCCAGTGTGAATAAGCAACACCCGACTACCTTCATCGAACTCACTATTATCGACCATATACTGAAGCGCATAACTGGCTTTTGCGGTATAAACCGGATCGAGCAACACACCATACTGCTGCTCAAATAGCTGCATATATTCCGCCATATGCGGCGGTAAGCGCGCGTAAGCACCGCCATGAAAGCGGTGATCCAAGCGCCAATTATTTCGGTCGCCGCCGAGACCTGACAATACGGTACGTATATCGTCGGCCATAAATTTCTCGGCCTTTAAAACGGGCATACCAATAACCGTTACCCCACTGGCAATCTTCGACGCCACCCCCGCCAAGGTCGTACCCGTACCACAGGCCAGCACCACGGCGGTATAAGCTCTCCCAGAATCAGGAAGTAAATCCACAATGTCGCCACAGCCGCCTGCCCCCAACACATTGGCACCGCCCTCCGGAATGACATAGGAATTAGGGTACTCTGCTGCAAGCTCGGCAATAAACTCCGCGTCATGGCGGCGACGGTACTCACTTCGACTTAAAAAATGCAGCGCCATACCCCAGCCCACCGCATCGAGCAAAGTGGGCGAAAGATCAGCATCTGCATCAGCCCGCACACAAGCTATGGTCTCAATACCTTCGGCGCGACCAACTGCAGCTAAAGCGTGGAGATGATTAGAATAGGCGCCGCCAAAGCTAATGACACGAGTCTTTCCCTGCCGACGGGCGGCGCTTAAATTCGGCAATAATTTAAACCATTTATTACCGGAGGCAAGCTCGTGATGAAGATCTAATCTCAGTAAATCGACAGCGACATTCTGAGTAGAGGTGTACAAATGCTGGATCATTGAATTTCTTCTAGAGTATACAATCGGTCACGATAGACCTGAGTCGCTATGATGTTGGCAGCGGTCGCTCTCACCGGGCCGAAATAACATTGGCCGCATAACTTTCTTTATAGGCAGACCACAATATTGCATATCGTCATCGGTCGCGCGACATATTGGCAAACGGTAATGCGCCAACCAATCGCGATACTCAGCACTAGACACCTCACACCGTGACGCGACATATGCTACTGGATCGCGGAGATACCTAGGCATTTCATCTTGCGCAATCACCAAATGCTCAACCCCAGGATGGTAGGCAACAAAGACAACCCCTTTTTCGACCATTGTTTTTAAGAGTTTATCGTCACTACCTATCATCAGAGCGCGATTTTTCTCCCGCAGGCTACTGAGCTCGCCGCGCAGCTCAACAATCTCTGTGGCCCGCTGGTATAACTCCCGCTCCCGTTTATGCAAGGCCTCCTCTAAGGAGATCGACTGGGTATGTAAACGACGCTCCAAGTCCTCAGCGTATGATTTACGAAGCTCTAACATTTGGCGCTCAGAATCCTGACCACCTTTAATGACTAAGGCCTCCAGCTCCTGCGTTTTTTCCTGCATCAAGCGCTGCTGGCGATCTAAATGCCCTTGAAGCTCCTGCTCGGTTTTTAGCAACTCATCCAATTTGGCTTTTTGCTGTTGTATAAGTGCTTCTCGCTCTCGAAGCTGACGAGCAAAACCTTCCGCCTGAGCCTCTAAAGCACTATTAAATGATTCTGCTTGCGCCGCCAAGGTGAGTTTCTCGGCATGACGAGCGGCGCGTAATTTCTGTCGATAACGGCGATGAAATACGGGCGCTGACGGCAAACTTGCAGGAGACGATACGTCTTGCGTCGACAGCTTCTTGTCGGCAGTTTTAAAAAAACTGGCAACACTCCCAGCGCCAGTCCTCTGCTTGCCACGTTCTTCGACGATGATCCCCAATCGATTTCGCATCACCGCCGTACTTATTTGATTAAATGTGCCGGCATCGGGGTCCCAAAGCTGCCGTCTATACCAAGCAACTGGGCAGGCGCTGCGGCAAGCAACGCGGATCGGCCCTGCACCTAAATCCGGCCCAAAACTGGCATGGTCTAGCAAATGTCGAAGTGGAATATTCCAGTGACCGGCGACCCTGCCGCGACTGTCAAAGCTGATACTGAAAAGAACAAGGCCAAGGACGCTAAGCTTGTCATCTATTTGAACGAACGCCGCACGAAGTTCGGAATTGGCAAAATCTGGAATGCCAACCACGTCATCTAGCACCGCCTCAAACTCGACGAAGAACATTTCCTTCGCCACCGCCACGTCGCTGAAAAAAACAATCGCCTCTCTTAACCCTCCCAAATAGACCTCCACCTGCGTACGGTTGTGTCGTCAGGGTATACCCATCAAACGTGGTTTCACGGAATGAAAGCAAAAGCTGACCCGCTCCGCATTATAGGAGAGAAATTACAAGGTGCACGAAATAAATACCGCGAAAAACGACGTAAATATTAGAGTGGAAATAAATATGTAAAGAAGTGTTGGCGGACCGGACGGGACTCGAACCCGCGACCTCCGGCGTGACAGGCCGGCATTCTAACCAACTGAACTACCGGTCCAGATATGCGCATAGAAAACAGACTTCAGACAAGCCATGCAAGCTACGGGGAAAACAGGGGAGGTCTAAAACTTAAAGTTGGCGGACCGGACGGGACTCGAACCCGCGACCTCCGGCGTGACAGGCCGGCATTCTAACCAACTGAACTACCGGTCCGCATACTTTTACACGATTATGGTGGGTGATGACGGGATCGAACCGCCGACCCTCTGCTTGTAAGGCAGATGCTCTCCCAGCTGAGCTAATCACCCTCTCAATCGAGTGAGGCGCATTCTACAGTAATCGCTTTCGGTGTCAAACACTCGGCGCAGTTTTTTTACATTTTCTTTAAAAAAAGGCTATAACACTGATTTTGTTCATTTTTTATCCAATTCCCAATCCACCATAAACCATCCACAAATAGTTGGCTAAAGCGCGCTGTACAGTGCCGCCAGAGCTGATTACCATTGGCGCCAATTCAAGTAAGCTACTTCAAGCAAGGCACTCTTGCTTAACCAAACCGAGATTGAGCCGTGGAAATATATAAAGAGTNCACCTTTGAAGCCGCCCACCGACTTCCGAACGTACCGGAAGGACACAAATGCGCCCGCCTTCACGGTCACAGTTTCCTTGTCAGAATATTTATCGCCGGGGATATCGACCCACACACCGGATGGCTGATGGACTTCTCTGAGGTGAAGACGATATTCGCCCCCATTTATGAGCAACTAGACCACCATTATTTAAATGATATAGCGGGTCTCGAAAATCCCACCAGCGAAAATCTCGCCATCTGGATTTGGAAACAATTAAAGCCACGTTTAAACGCACTAAGCCAGATCGAAATCAGAGAAACGTGCACCAGCGGGTGCATTTACAAGGGTGAGTAATATTTACGTTACGCACCATTTACGAGCAAGCCGATGCAAATCTCAATCAATAAGTGAAAATACGTAACAGGTAACAACATATAGCTCTTGACGTAACACTTATTCACAGATAGAGGCTAAAATTCAAAAACTCATCGCTTAGCGCCAAAAGATCACACAATAGATTCAAAAAATCACACAACTTATTGTTTTTAATAGAGTTTATAAAAATGACTATTTTTTGAACAATTTGTTAAACTCCCGATTAAGCCTCCTTCTCCTGCCATAACCTACAACTTACCCACCAAGTTATCCACAGATACTGTGGACAAGATTTCTCGCCAATAACAGCACCGAAGCGTTACTACAAGCGCTATTTTGGCTTTATCTGCAACCTCCGAGCATTTCTCTACTGCACAATATTCAAGATTTGCCAAAGGTGTTGAGATGAAGCTAGTGGCTATACGGGGGCTGTGTCATCATTTCGTCACAATAAAAGAATTTCTGTCATATATCTGTAATATAAATGTCGCAGAATTGCGGCAACAATAAGTGCGCACCATGCCGTACAAAACTTCTGCCACCACAGACACTGCTGAACGAGGATGCAATGACAACACTTACGCCCCCATCACACCCAATTTTTCCGCGCACATTCAAACACTCTCTTGCGACCGCACTTGTGACACTGGGCTTATTATCAGCAGGCGTCACCGCCAATGCCGCCAGCCAAGATCAGCTCAACCTCTATGTTGATCGCGAGACTAAGCAAGTCTTCACAGAACCAGGCCCCAATCGAATCAAGCTTGGCACCTTCGAACCGGCCTCCGAAAATAATTCAGCGCTAGATGAGGACAAGCTTAAGGTCTCTACAGCGCCCAAAATCGGTATGGAAAAAAAAGGCTTAATAGTCACATCTGCCAACAATGATTTCTCTATGAATATCGGCGGACGCATTCACGCGGACAGCACCACCCACCTTAATGACGATCTGCAAAAACGCAGCAGCGGCGACCCCGCCGAAGCGGTCTCTGGCACCGAGTTGCGTCGCGCGCGACTGGCACTGCGGGGCAGTTTCAATCGCGATTTTTCTTATAATATTGAAGCGGACTGGGGCGGCAACAGCGTTTCTCTAAAAGACGTCTTAGTGACATACCACGCCACCCCCCAATTAGAAATTACCATTGGCAATCAAAAACACTCTGTAAGTATGGAAATCGATGAAAGCTCAAACGACATTATGTTTAACGAGCGCTCCCTGTTATCTGCACTCACCCTCCCGCATTTTGACCGCGCGATGGGTATCAACGTTAAAACAATGGGTGAAAACTGGTCGCTAAAAGGGGGTATCTACGGTGACGCCGTCTCCTCGAGCGGCGACGGCGCTGATGAAGGCGGCGGCCTCGGGGTTCGGGGAAGCTTCGCACCTATCAACGAGTCGGGCAAACTAGTACACCTCGGCGCCAGCTTCGGCCTGCGTAAGGCCAATGACAATAACAGCCTGAGTAACGGTAAAACACCGCGCCTGCGCTATGAAACCACCAATATGTCTGACTTATACCTCAGCGATACCGGCAGTATTGCTGGATTTGAGGAAATTCAACTGTCAGGACTTGAGTTCGCCGCCATGCGTGGCCGCTTCTCAGCCCAAGCCGAATTAGGCCAAGCCGACATCAAGCGCGATGGCGGATCAGACTTGCGCTTTAATGCCCACTACCTCCAGCTAGGTTGGACGCTAACCGGAGAAGCGCGCAACTACCGAGGCTCAGATGGCGAGTTTAAGATGCTGAAGCCCCGCAATAATTTTGATCTCTCTCAAAACCATTGGGGCGCTTGGGAATTGGCCTTGCGACTAGATGAGTTAGATTTAAGCGATGCGGACATTGAGGGTGGCAGTCAGCAGCGATTCAGCCTCAATTTAAATTGGTATCTAAACGCTAATCTGCGCATTCTGTTCGGTTACAGTCGAGCCTACGATGTCGAGTCCGGCCCTCTGATTCAACATAGCGGTGGCGAAGCAGATAATGTCGATATTTTCTCTCTCCGCACTCAATTTGCGCTATAAAAAAGGCGGCTCTGCGGCCGCCTCTTTACGATTTACACTTTAATCAAGCAGCGTAAAAGCAGCGGACGGATATATAAACCGCCCCGCTGCTACGCTCTTCATTCCATAACAGGTATACCCGTCACGGTATCCATATTGTTCGCATCGCTAGATTTCACTACCGCTGCGGCGGCTTTTAGAGCCTGCAAACGCGTTGCGTAAACGCCGTCTCCAGGCACACCACTGTTCATACCCTCGAGTACCTTTTGCACATCGGCATTCATACCCGCCAAGTACAACAGCTTATCGCTGCTGGCAGCATCACTCGCAATGGTTTCGACAGCCAAAACCGCAGACACATCGAGAAATGGCACGCGAGAGAAATCGAGTATAAGCACTTTGGTACCAAATTCACTGTGCTCTCGCACATGGTGACCAAGATCAGCAGCGGCGCCAAAGCTTAATGGGCCACTAAACTCGAATAGCGCAACGCGATCTCCGCACTCGGCCAAACAGGCTTTCTCTACATCTGAATCTAAATGCTCAGGCGTGTTTTTCAAGCTGGCGATCTGCAATTGACCCACCTGCTTCACAAAAGCCAATGCAGCCAATACCACACCCGCAGCCACTGCGGTAATCAAGTCGACAAATACCGTCAGCGATAGCACCAAGACCATTAGGGCAAGATCCCAACGCGGGCCGTGATTTGCACGCTTAATGTAGTTCCAGTCGATAATATCTAAACCAACCTTGACCAAAATACCCGCCAATACCGCTAAGGGGATATTCGAGGCTAGCGGCCCCAAGCCCAGCACAATAGTTAACAGTAATAGCGCGTGAACCATACCCGAGAAACGAGTACGCCCCCCGGAGCGGATATTCACTACCGTACGCATCGTTGCACCAGCACCGGCGATACCACCTATAAGGCCAGCGACGGTATTACCAATGCCCTGACCAATCAGTTCTCGGTTACTGTCGTGACGCTGGCGGGTCATATTGTCTGCCACCAAGGATGTCAACAAACTGTCTATTGAACCCAGCACCGCTAAAATAAACGCAGCTTCAACGACCAACAGCGCTTTGCTTTGCTCGAAAACAGGCCAATGCAAACCTGGCAAGCCTGATGGGATCTCTCCAAGTACCGGAACGTCTAGTAAGAAGAAAGCGAGCAAGGTACCCACAATCAAGGCTGCAAGCGGTCCAGGCAAATATTTACCGACCCTAGCCGGCCAGAAAAACACCAATGCCAAGGTACCCAAGCCGAGGGCTAAGTTAGCAAAATTAATGTCCATCACTGCGTTTGGTAGTTTCGCCATCGCACCTAGCGGATCGCCAGGAGAATCGTGCCCCAACAGCGGCCCCATTTGCAGGATAATAATAATGGCGCCGATCCCCGTCATGAACCCCGAGATGACAGGATAGGGAACAAGACGAATATATTGGCCGACCCCAAGAAAGCCAAAGGCAATTTGAAGAACCCCCGCCAACATGACCGTGGTGAAAATCAATGCGGCGTCACCAGATAAGCTGGCAAACAAACCCGCCAGCACCACCACCATTGGACCGGTTGGGCCAGAAATTTGCGAAGCGGTGCCGCCAAACAAGGCCGCAAAAAAGCCAACAGCAATGGCGCCGTAGATACCGGCCATTGGCCCCAAGCCAGATGCCACCCCTAGCGCCAAGGCTAATGGCAGCGCGACAACCCCGGCGGTGATACCGCCGGTAATGTCGCCGGTGATCGTGTCGCGATCTAACTTCATACCGCCACTCCATGCTCGGCAAACAAATGACTGTAGGCCGAGTCCATCAACTCAAACTGTTGGCGCTCCTCGTTGTAGCATTCAACGTCACCACTGGCGATATTGTAAATCCAACCGTGCAAACGCACCTTTCCACTTGACAGCTTGGCTGCCACCGCCGCGTGAGTACGCAGATGCTGCAACTGTAGAAGCACATTCTCTTTAGAGACTTCGTCTAAATGACACTTATCGATATGACCGTGGCGCTCCTTTACGACCTCTCGCGCTGCACGGCAGTGGCCAAGCCACTCTTTAACGTGCGGCAAATCCTCTAAGGCGCTCGGATCAATCGCCCCCTTCATTGCACCGCAGTCACTGTGGCCACACACCACAATGTGCGACACCCCAAGGGCTGCCACAGCAAACTCGATGGATGCCGTCATGCCACCAGTCTGATTGCTGTGCGGCGGCACAACATTGCCGGCATTACGACAGATAAATAAATCCCCCGGCTGAGTTTGGGTTAGCATCCCAGGGTCGATACGTGAATCGGCGCAAGTGATAAATAATACGTCCGGATTTTGCCCATTCGCCAATTTGCGAAATGCAGCCTCCTTTGCTGGATACACCTCGTTTTGAAATCTAGCAACACCTTGAATAAGCTCTTCCACAACCACTTCCTCGTTAATAAACAAACTAGAGTCGATATAGAACTGATTATCCTTTGATAGTTTAATAACAA
Organism: Zhongshania aliphaticivorans; assembly: GCF_902705855.1. Taxonomy (GTDB): domain Bacteria; phylum Pseudomonadota; class Gammaproteobacteria; order Pseudomonadales; family Spongiibacteraceae; genus Spongiibacter; species Spongiibacter aliphaticivorans_B. The sequence continues at coordinate 490,595 of NZ_CACSIJ010000001.1, forward strand.
GGTATAGTATTTACTGATATCTTTTAGCTATAAGAAAAAAGGCGCGATTGTGGCATCAAAAATAAAATCCCCAAGCATAAAGCAATTAAATTATTTTGTAGCGGTAGCCAAACACGCCAGTTACCGACGTGCTGCAGAAGAATTGGGAATGAGTCAACCCGCTCTGACCAATCAAATTGCGATTCTTGAGTCCACACTTAATACACCGCTATTCGAACGCTCCCGCGCCGGCACACTGCTTTCACCCAGCGGCAGGGATTTACTTGATGGCGCGCGCCAAGTTTTACTGAGTATGAAAGAATTTGAGGACATGGCCGCCGCCAAAAGTGACGGTCACCAAACAACATATCGGCTAGGGGTACCCCCTACTGTCGGTCCCTATTTACTACCTCATATATTACCGGACCTGCACGATCTTCACGTCAATTTGAAGTTATATGTACGCGAAGCTGCTCACCGAGAATTACAAAAAGATTTACTCGATGGTATTTACGATTTAGCCATCGTTCCGCTGCCACTGACCATTCCCCAACTTGCCATGACACCGTTATTTATTGAGCCCTTAAAATTTGTGGTGCCCTCAAACCACCCACTTGCCGGGCAAAAAAATATTACGCCGAGCAAATTACGCGGCGAAAAAATATTAACCTTGGAAGAAAAACATCACTTTCATTTACAGGTGCAGGAAATATGCGAACGTTGGGGCGCCGATCTGCAACGGGACTATGAAGGCACCAGCTTGGACACCTTACGGCAAATGGTGGTAATGGGAATGGGGGTTGCATTTTTACCGGGGCTCTACGTGCACTCAGAAATGCACAACCCAGAAGCGCTTTACGTTTGTGAATTACGCAATATTCCCATCCTGCGGAAACACGCGCTGGTCTGGCGCCCTAACGCTCCGAATAGAGCGTTTTATCGAGAGCTAGCCGCCGACATACGCGCAATCATCAATAAGCGATTGCGCGATGTTGTCGTCACTACCCGCTAGCTAAAACTCATCGCAATACCGAGAAAATAAGCCACCACGCCATAAAACCAGGTTTTTAGCGCCCGCCACCAATCTGACTGCTCGCGACTTTCTTTATCGACATTGGCCTGTTCTAAAATATAAGCGTGCAAGGCGAATGCGTCCTCTTCACTTAGTACCTCAGAGAAGCCAACCATCCCCGCCTTTTTCATCACACCATCCAAGACAATGGCGTTAAAATTATCGTGAAATGCCGTCGGTAAATGACGTAAATCAGGTATCGCACCATTTGAAATAACTTCTGTGCCATGACACGCACTGCAATAGCTATAGTAGAGTGTTCGGCCTTTTTCTAAAATGCGCTTATCATCAGTCAAGCGCGCCGGCGGCTCATGCATTTGCTTAAGCGGATTATCTGGTAGCGCTGGTGCAGTTCCACCTAACTTAAAGGTAAGCACACGACTTGGCGGTGGCGCGACCTCTTGCTCAAGGCCCGCAATCAAACCGAATGCACCGCCCCAACCTGCCAGAATTGTCACATACTGCTCGCCATCAACTGTGTACGTTACTGGCGGTGCCATTACGCCTGTATTCGCGTTAAACGACCACAGCTTTTCACCATTATCCGCACGAAATGCCAACACTTCGCCTTCAGCTGAACCCTGAAATACTAAGCCTCCTGCAGTTGCCAACAAGCCACCATTCCAAGTTAATTTATGTGGAACTTCCCAAACCGCCTTTTGCGTTGCGGGGTCCCAGGCTAATAATGCACCCTGGGTAATTTTACTGGTGAGTAGCTGAGCTAAAATAGGATCGGCAACCGACTGCTGCTGCATGTAAATCCCTAAGTTCCACTGCCCCCATTGATACAGATAATCATCAATAGCTTTATATTCAAACAAGCTATTAATAACAGGAATATAAACCAAACCTGTTTGCGGGCTGTACGCCATCGCTTGCCAGTTGTGGGCCCCCATGGAAGACGGGCGGATCATCTGTGGATCATCTAAATAGCGCGCATTTTTAGTTTCAACAGGACGCCCTGTCTCTAAATCATAGTGCGTCGCCCAATTCACATCAGAATAAGGTTCAGCAGAAAGTAATTTCCCATTTTCCCGATCGAGAATAAAAAAGAAACCATTTTTAGGCGCGTGCCAAATAACTTTGCGCTGCTCACCTTTAACATCCATATCCGCCAACATGATATGTTGACTCGCGGTGTAATCCCAAGACTCCGCAGGCGTTTCTTGATAGTGCCAAATGTATTCACCAGTATCGGGATTCAAAGCAACAATAGACGATAAATATAAATTATCGCCACCTTCAGGACTGCGAATTTTCGCATTCCAAGGAGAGCCATTGCCGACACCAATATACAACTGATCTAATTCGTTATCGTAAACAATAGAATCCCATACTGTGCCGCCGCCACCGTATTCCCACCATTTACCCGTCCACGTTTCGGCTGCAGCTTTCATAGCGTCATTTTCAAAACCATCAGCGGGATTAGCCGGCACCGTATAAAAACGCCAAAGTTGCTCCCCGGTATTCACATCGTAAGCGCTCACATAACCACGCACACCGTATTCTGCGCCGCCGTTACCAATAAACACCTTTCCGTTGGCAACCCGAGGTGCGCCGGTGATTGTGTAGGGGTATGATTTTAAATCAGCGGTTTCTACTTCCCACACTTTCTCACCGCTAGCCGCATCTAAGGCTATCAAACGCGCATCAAGCGTACCGAATATTATCTTCCCTTCATACGCAGCGACACCGCGATTCACCACATCACAGCAGGCCATTTTCGCCCACTCTTTCGGAACCTGCGGATCATATTTCCACAGCAGTTTTCCGCTTCGCGCATCAAGTGCGTACACCACGCTCCAGTTGCCCGTCAAATACAGCACGCCGTCAATGACAATGGGGGTAGCCTCGAGACCACGGTTATAATCAGTGTCAAAAGACCATGCCAAACTTAAATCTGCGACATTGCCAACATTAATGCTATCGAGTTCGCTATAACGCTGCTCTTTATAATCCTTGCCATATGAAAGCCAATTGTCTGCCGAATTAGCGATAATACTTTCAGTATTAACCGTGACTGAAGCATTAGCCAAGGTGAACATTGAATGGAATATTGCGGCAACAACAAGTATTGACGGCACAATATTTCTACTCAGTTTTAACATGATAATTTCCCACGTTTATTTTATTTATCTTTCATTCAAATACTGCCAGCTCAAACAAGCTCTGGATTAAACCCGACTTTATCCTTATAAAACGCCATTATTTCCACGATATCTTTTTCGTAATCACCCGTTGGGTAAAAGACCTTACCAATACCGGTCGTTCGCGTCTTAGTATCAAGAAAACCCAAATAAATTGGCACTCCGGCACCAACTGCAATGTGATAAAAGCCCGCCTTCCAATGCTCAACCTTGCTGCGGGTACCCTCGGGGGCAATTAACACCATCAGCTCATCTCGCGCAGCGTACTGCGCAACCATCTGGTCAACGGTGTTATGGGCCTTGCGGCGATCTATACCGATACCGCCAAGCCAACGCATAAGTGCACCGCCCCCCCCCTTCGGAAATAAACTGTGCTTACCTACCCAGTGCGGATCTAAACCTAACACAAAGGCCACCACCATCATGGTTGGGAAATCCCAATTACTGGTATGCGGCGCCGCAATCAGCATGTATTTTTTATCGATAGGTTTTTCGCCTACGATTCGCCACCCAATCAAGCACGTTATGATTTTAAATATCACACGGAAAAAGCCGCTCACTAAAGGCGTGCTAAAAATAGTACGGGTTTGCATGAAGTGCGGTCACTCAACAACTGACAGAAATCAATCCGCCGCTGTATTTATTTTGGTTACAGGGAGTTTACCAACTAGCAGGGCCAGCACAAGCGCCCTGTTATTCAGTGAGAGGAAATTAAACGATTCTTAATCTTTAAAATCTGCGGCCTTGCCTTCGCTGGCAGCGGTAATAGCTTGCATAACATCTTCAAAACTGAGCATGCCGCCATTCCATGTCGCCTGATAATCGAGGGCATCAGAGACACTGTGATCACGAGAATAAAGCAACATTTGCTTGCTACCACGAACCGCCAACGGTGATTTGCGGGCAATATCCTGCGCCAGTGCCGATACCGCTTCAATCATTTCTTCGTAATTGTCAAAACGGCGATTCACTAAGCCAATACGCTCAGCCTCAACAGCGTCGACATTGCGCCCCGTGTACGCCAACTCGCGCATCACACCCGCTGGAATGATATGTGGCAGCCTTTGCAGGGTGCCAACATCAGCCACCATACCGATATCAATTTCTTTGATTGAGAATTTAACGCCGTCTGCGCAGTAGCGCATATCACAGGCGCTAACAATATCGACACCGCCGCCTACGCAACTACCTTGGATTGCTGCTAACACTGGCTTACGGCAGCGCTCTATGGCCGTCAAATTACCCTGCAGGCGCAAAATAACGGCTCTAAACCACTCTACAAAACGTGATTTTTCCATACCCTCGGCAGATTGCGCCAAGCCAGCAAACATGGCCAAATCAATCCCCGCACAGAAGTGGCGTCCCTCGCCGCACAACACCACGGCACGGACCATCGGCTCTTGGTCCAACCATTCAAAGCAGCTTTGAATCTCGTCCCACATGGCTTCGTTCATGGCATTCGCCTTGTCAGGCCGGTTTAAAGCCACCCACGCAACGTGCTCTTCCATTCTTACTTTTAAGGTACTGTAATTTGGGGGAACTACCGTATTCATTATTATCTCCACTCTTTCACAAAATCAGACATATCCAATACCGGAAGCGGTTTGGCGTGCCCGTCGCGACTGCCTATGTACAAAAAACCAGAAATTTCCTCGCTGCTTTCTAAACCTAGCCCCTTGTGCACAATGGGGTCAAAAGCATTTACACCTGTGCGCCAAATACCCGCATAACCCAAAGCCTCTGTAGCCAACAAGGCGCCATGAGCGGCACAAGCCGCTGACAATTGCTGCTCAATTACCGGAATTTTAGGGTGATTTTCAATACGCGCTATCACAACAATAATCAGCGGTGCACGCAATGGCTGCAACCGAAAACGCTGGCAATCGGCCTCTGTCACAGCGGGGTCGCGCTGTGTTGCCGCATTGGCAAACACATCCCCCAATGCCGACAAGGCTTCTCCGCGAATCAATAAAAAACGCCACGGCCGCAAACGTCCGTGATCAGGAGCACGGCTCGCCGCGGCAAAAATGTCTTGTAACTCAGTATCACCCGGAGCGGGAGCACATAACTTTGCCGCAGAGTTGCGACTTTTAAGCAAGGTCAAAGCATCCATCACGCGGCTTGCCTTGCATCAATACGAAGTTGTTTCAATTGCTCAGGACTCACAGGCTCTCCAGTTTCATAATATTGTTTCATGCTTACGGCAACGTCACGAATAACACCACGAAATACTTTATGGAGTACGCGTTTATACAGAAATCTGCCAAGCACACCCCAGCGCATATCAAACATCAAGCTGGTTGTGAGCGCAGTTGAATTGTGGCCGGCGTCGTCTAGGCGGTAGCGAAACGCTGCTTTTGCAAACGGTGGTGGCGCGCCCTTGTCTTTATTGTGGAGCCGCAGTAAAAATCCGTGTCCTTCATTCCACTCAGCCACGGTTTCATCCATACCTTTGCCAGAGGTTTGAAACACTCTCCTGCTCGCGCCGACGCCTTCGGTCTTCGCTGTTGTTATCTCCGTACCGATAATATTGGGCACATAATGATGGGCAAGCGATAAGTTTTTCAACAAATCCCAAGCCTGCTCCCTCGGCATATTTATAACGACCCTCGCAGTCGCCTCATGTTTCATTGGCCATTTCCTCTGGGCAAAAAAATCCCCCAACTTGGTGGGGGGATCTATTCAACCATGATTTAGCAAGGCTGTCTCGGATTAAGAAACCTCAGGTCATACGGAGAAGTGGTTTAACAATCATGAATATCTGCGATCAAAATCTGCAGCATAGACCTCAATCCATTCGGCTGCGGCCTGTTCAGCGTCTATGTCACGACCTTCGTTCAGCTTTACTTCTTGACGATAATGCTCAATCAAACAAAGCTGCTCAACCACTCGAGCGCGGTAAGCATCACAGCCTTGATCAAACTCCAGCCCTAAGCGAAAACTCGCCTGTAAGGGACGGCACCACACAACCCTGCCTCGCCCGACTGACTCGTCAGACAAAGCCGGCACATAGAAATTAAGTTTGCTGCCGACCTTAATTCTGCGCGCCACATCAAACGCCAAGCCCGCAACACTCACATCCCGAAGATGCCCGCACCGCGAACCTGTCTCACCAGTAACTTTTACTGCGACAGGAATCTCATTGACGTGCCGGATAAATTCCCGCATAGAGCACGCGCCTCCGCCTCAATTTTATCGTGAGGTCTACCAACGTGAACCTTAGGCAGAAATTTATCTATCCGTATTTACCCGTGTTTCGAAAATTCAAGCACGCTGGAAAAGGCGCACTCAGAATCAATCCTGCTTCGGCAACCAAGAGGCATAAGGTGAGTCAAAATCTAAAGCCACCTTAGACGCCCAGCCTTTTATACCGATGCCATCGCGACTTAATTCAAGATCGCCACCATCCAACACGTTTTCACCAAATTGATAATGAACACTAAAACCCGTTTCACATGCTGAATCATCGTAGGCTGCGGCCGCAGCCTGCACCTGCTCGCGGCGAGCTAAATACGCATGCCACGCTTTCTCGCCATGGCGGCCTTTAAGCATTTTTTCGCTCAACAAAGGAGACAACAAAGTGACGCTAGCGTTGTTCCCACCAAAACCCTTGGCATTAAGGATAGCCACATCAAGACTGTCTGGCTCAAATTCCATATGCTCTTTTTGCAGACGTAAATTACTCTGATGAACATCGTCGGCAATATGATCAATGGTGGCAATACCAGGCAGGATATTGTCATTCCACACACCAAGGCTAGCTATAAGCTGATCGCCAGATGCCGCACCAATACTATGACCGATATAGGCCTTTATCGCCGCTACCGGCCAATTTTCGATACCGAAAGTCTTGGCGGTCTCATTCAAGATATGCGACTCCGTAACACGATTCTGTGGCGTGCTGGTGCCGTGTGACTGTACAAAACTGCGAGTTTTAATGGCCTTGTCACCAATAATCCCCGCGCCTGCGGCAACAGCCTTCGCCACGGTTAAATAATTACCAATACCGGGTGATGAAATTGATTTTTTATAGCCGTCAGCATTAATAAACACATCAGGTACCGAACCATGAATTTGTGCACCCAACTGCAAAGCAAGCTCGTCGTCAAACAACACAATAAACTGGGTCGACTCCGAAATAGTAAAGCCGCAGTTACTGCTAAAGGGCCGACTAGCGCGACGGTAATCGGGTTCCGTAAGGCCTTTTTCAGCGTCCAATTTCAGGAGTTCGGCATCTGAGGCCAAGGCCCCCATGGTGTAGTAGCCATCGATAATACGCGGATCAACACCCGACTCTGCCACCCCCACTACTGCAACCTTTGTCAAACCGTTGCGAATATCATTCACAGCTTGGCGCAGATTGTAAAAGAAGGTTGCACAAGCCCCAAGGCTAGGACCACTAGTGCCCACATTCCCCAAGACATAGGCGCTAACAAAGTCAGCGGGCATATCTGCCAAACCCAAGGCCAGCTGCTTAGAGCTCACACGTCCACCATTGGCCCGCGCACCAAGCAATCCGCCAAATCCGTTGTCATCCAACTGCGCCATTGCTGAACTAGCGTAAACACCCATTTGATCTGGGCGAATGCTGTCCATGACGGTTTGCCATTCAATACCCATCGATTTCAGCGCATCTGATGCCCCGCAAATCGCCATTTGTAAACCGCGCGGGTGATTGCGCGAGGAATATAAACTTGCCGGATCAAAGCCGGAGGGCAACTGTCCCGCCGACGACACTTCTATTTTGCGTGTAGTTGGCAGCAAAACATTACAACTCTCATTGACACTGACCGACACCTTGCCGCCATCGAGTTCTTTCACTTCCCAGCCACTGGGTAGAACGTCGGGTAAATCGCGAGCGCGAGTCACAAATTGCAAGACACCTTCGGTGCCGCTCAATGCCATGCGCTTATTCCAAGCAACCTGCTCAGTATCAAAAATATTGCCCTCAATTTTACGAATTAGGGTGTGATCACGCATGTGCTGGCGCTGTACTTCTTCCCCAGCCTGCTCCGCAGGAATTCCCATCACCGCCGCCAAGCTGCGGTAGGTACGACTGGCTTTATCCTGCGGTAAAGCATCAATCACTAAACGGCGATAACCATGATGAAATGAACTACGACCGGCAGCGTTTACACCGCCAAAACCCACAATAACTGGTAACTTGCTCACACTAATTCCTTACCCACAACACAATATAAATCAGGGGCTTAGTCTATCGGTATTAGGTAGATTGAAATAGAATATAACTGCCAATAAATAAGATGATTACGCCAACATGAAACAAGTTGCTCTGCTTGCCTTTAACGATGCCCTCGCCACTAGCATTAGCCTGCCTAGCGAACTGCTGACCGCCGCCAATAGTGTGTCGCGGCGAGACAGCCGCCAAGCCATCATTAGCTCAGAATTTGTAGGCCTAGACCGCTCGCCAATTAGTGTTTCTGGCGGGATGGAAGTGCACCCTAGCACCGACATCAGCAACGGCAAAGAATATGACCTAATCATTATCCCCAGCCGCTGGCGCCACCCCCACCGAGGCGCCCCCACTCGCCCAGATGTGCAACAATGGCTGCGCAGTCACGAAGCTCGTGGCGCGGAAATCTGCGCAGTGGGTAACGGCAGTTATTTCCTTGCCGAGGCGGGGTTATTAGATGGCCGCGTCGCTACCACCCATTGGCATTATTTCGATGACTTTGCGGCCCGCTATCCAACTGTCGCCTTACATCGCGACTATCTCATCACCCAAGCCGACAATATATTCTGCACCGGCAGCGTTAACTCCGCCGCCGATCTCGTCATTCATCTTATAGACCGTAACTGGGGGCCCTCCATCGCTAGCCGCGTTGCCCAGCAATTTTCACCTGAAAGCCGACGGCCCTTCTCCCGCAATAGCTATCGCGTCAATCGCAATGACTTACACCGCGACGAAACCATCGCCTTGGCCCAAAATTGGCTGGCGCGTTATATTGCCAACCCCTTAAACATTCCAGAATTAGCGAAACAAAGTGGACTCAGCGAACGCAGCTTTCACCGCCGCTTTCGGCAAGTCACCGGCATGCCACCCCTGCAATATTTGCAAAAGTTACGCATCGAGCTCGCCCAAGATTTATTGCAACACAGCAACTTAAGTATTGTCGAAATCGGTCAGCAATGTGGCTATAGCGACGCCAGCTATTTTTGTCGCCTATTTAAGCAACATAGCAGTGCCAGCCCTGGGGAATACCGTCGCGCCGTGCGCCGAAAACTCTTTGAAGTGAACAAATCGTGATAGCCGCTATTACTCAGCAAAATGCCCTCAAGCCTTGAAAATCGGGGCTTGGCGTGGCTAAATGTGCCGCCTCTAAAAATTCCTTCTTTTTAATTTAGCGTCTAAAGGCCGCGTTATTTTGCGTCTAGACGGCAAACCACAGGGAAATCATCCTATGTCTGACTCCGTATATATTGTTTCTGGCGCTCGTACGCCTATGGGCGGCATGCTCGGCTCATTAAGCTCACTCACCGCTGTGGAGCTCGGCACCACCGCCATCGCAGAAGCAGTTAAGCGCGCCAATATCGACGCAGGTAAAATTGAAGACGTTATTATGGGCTGCGTATTGCCCGCTGGCTTAAAGCAGGGTCCCGCTCGCCAAGCCGCTATTGCGGCAGGTATTCCTAAATCTACCGGCGCCGTTACCGTCAACAAGCTCTGCGGTTCTGGTATGCAAACCACCATATACGCCCACGACCAGATTAAAGCGGGCAGCTGCGACATTATTGTTGCAGGCGGCATGGAAAGCATGACCAATGCACCCCACCTTGTTTTAAACGCGCGTAAAGGCGTGGGCACCGGCGGCAAGGGCTTTGAAGATCATATGTTCTTCGACGGCCTGCAAGATGCTTATACTGGCCGAATGATGGGTAGCTTTGCGCAACAAACTGCTGACGATAACGGCTTTACCCGTGAAGCGATGGATGCCTATGCAATTGAATCGCTTAACCGCGCCTGCACCGCCATTAAAAACGGCTCACTGAAAGCAGAAACTGCGCCAGTAACAGTCACGTCACGAAGCGGTGAAACCATCGTCACTGACGACGAGCAACCACTCAAAGCCTCACTCGAAAAAATTCCAACACTTCGTCCAGCTTTCTCCAAGGACGGCACCATTACTGCGGCAAACGCCAGCTCGATTTCTGACGGCGCATCGGCAATGGTATTAATGAGTGAAAAAGCCCTGAAAGAAACCGGCGCAAAGCCCATGGCCCGCATCGTTGCTCATAGCCGCCAATCTTTGGAGCCTGCACTTTTCACTACAGCACCTGTTGGCGCAATGCAGCAACTGCTGGCAAAAACGGGTTGGAGCAAAGATGACGTTGATCTTTGGGAAATCAATGAAGCCTTTGCCATGGTCACCATGCTGGCTATTCGCGATCTAGAGCTAGACCACGCAAAAGTGAATGTGCATGGCGGTGCTTGCGCCCAAGGCCACCCAGTAGGTTCTACTGGTGCACGAATCATCATCAGTCTGATGTATGCCCTTCAGCAATATGGCAAAAAGCGCGGTATCGCCTCGCTGTGCATCGGCGGCGGTGAAGCCCTTGCCGTGGCAATTGAGCTAGTCTAATTTACTAGCTGTTCGCGGCCAGAGAATATTCTGGCCGCTCTTCTCCCGCTACACCCAAGCCTTCATTTTTCGTTTTTAACTCCGCCGTCTGGCGTATAATCTCGTATTATTCTTTTATCCTATAACGAGGACCACCCCATGACCGCAATCGGTCGTACTAGCCGCCTTAAAATTAGCCGCCACACTCAGGCGGGATATTATTTAGACGGCGGCAAATTGGGAGATATATTTTTAAGCCGTAAAAACTCACCAGAAAACTGCGAACTTGGCGACGAATTAGAGGTGTTTGTTCTCCACCACAGTGACGGTAGTCTAATTGCCACCACTAAAACACCACTTGGACAAGTTGGTGATGTGCTGCCATTAAAAGTCTCACAAATTAACGATACCGGCGCGTTTCTAGACTGGGGTTTGGACAAAGAGTTGCTACTCCCTTATGCCGAGCATATGGGTGAAATTACCGCTGGAAAAACCGTACTGGTTAAAATTTATCTCGATAAAGGCTACCGCATCGTCGCGTCAATGAAGCTAGACGAATTTATTGAAGACACCGCACCACACCTCACCCGCGGACAGTCCTTCACTGTCACTGTCGCCAATAAAACCGAACTCGGCTACAAAGCGGTGATAGAAAATCAATATTGGGGATTACTTTACGACAGCGATCTTGTGCGCCCTATTCGCAAGGGCGAAACACTCACTGCCTACGTAAAAAAAATCCGTGACGACGGCCGTATCGACTTAAGTATACAGCCCGTTCTTACAGTGAGCAGCACTGACATAGCAAGCAATATCATCAGTCAATTAGAAGCAAACGATGGTTTTCTCGACGTTGGCGACAAAAGCCCGCCAGAGAAAATCTACGCACAATTTGGTGTCAGTAAGAAAATTTTCAAACAAACTACTGGTCGCCTTTACAAGCAACAACGTATAACGTTTGAAGACGGCGGAATTCGATTAGTGAAGTCGTAAATATCCTTTTCCTGCTGATACACCATAGTCAGAATAAGGAAACATAAATGGATGCAATGACATTTCTTAGCGCGCAATGCAGCCCGCTCAGATTAGCCGTGATAGACAACGATGGCTTTCCAATCGCGTGCTCGCTTTGGTACATCGTCGACGGCGATCACATACTTTGTGCGAGCCATGCCTCTGCCAAAATAATTCGCGTATTAAAGAAAAATCCACATTGCGCCTTCGACGTATCCGTCAATGATCTGCCCTATCGAGGCGTGAGAGGCAAGGCCGTTGCCACACTCGAAAAAGACAGTGACGGGCTTGTGCTTACCAAACTGATTGATCGCTATGTTGGGGATTCTCAACCCAGCCTAAAGAAATGGTTGCTGAGCCGAAGCGCAGATGAATATGTCATCCGGCTAGAGCCTAAGACCTTATCAGATTGGGATTACGGCAATCGAATGCAGGGCAGTTAAACTGCCCCGTCTCTAATAAATTTACAAATTATTTACTACGTTTTACCTTCTCACCAAGAGTCGCGAGCAAGACATAAAACAGTGGTACAAATACTGTAGCCAAAAATGTCGCCAACAGCATTCCGCCAATCACGCCGGTACCCAATGATGTACGACTGGCAGCCCCTGCACCGCTCGACAATGCCAGCGGCAAACAACCCAAGGTGAATGCGAGCGAGGTCATGACAATGGGACGGAAACGTAACCTGATAGCCTCAACTGCCGAGTCGGCAATAGACATTCCCTGCCGCTGCTTTTGCATTGCAAATTCCACGATTAATATCGCGTTCTTACTGGCCAAGCCAATCAAACAAACAAGGCCGATTTGGAAATAAATATCGTTTTCCAAACCCCGCATCCATGTCGCCAAGATGGCGCCCAACAATGCAAAAGGCACCGCTAAAATAACAGCGGCGGGAATAATCCAGCGCTCATACTGGGCAGCCAAAATCAAAAACACCATTAACACTGCCAATATAAATGCCTGACTACCAGAACCGCTAGACGCTTTTTCTTGATACGAACTACCCACCCAACCCAAATCAAAATCAGAGCTCAGCGCCTCGGCGGCAACGCGCTCTAAGGCAGCTATTGCATCACCAGAACTATAGCCTTCGGCCGGATTACCCAATACCTTTGCAGCCGCAAAACCATTAAACCGGCTCACGGTATCTGGCCCTACAATACGCTCTACTTGCAACAGTGAACGTAGCGGTACCAAGCTGCCGGAATCAGCCCGAACAAAGACTTTGCCTAAATCATCTGGCGAGGTTCTAAAGTCTTCTTCCGACTGCAGGTTTACCTGAAAGCTTCGTCCATACAAGGTGAAATCGTTAACGTACAAGCTACCAAAAGTCGCCTGCATTGTACTGAACACATCCGCCACAGGAACACCCAAACTCAGGGCTTTCTCACGATCTAAGGTCAAGCGATATTGCGGCGTATTAATATCGAAGGTGGTGTTAACGCCGGTCAATTCCGGTTGTTTATTAGCTAAATCCAAAAACGCATGTAGCTGTTTTTCCATTTCAATAAAATCGCTGCTACCGCGATTCTGCACAAAAAACTCAAAGCCACCCGTACTACTCAAACCGATAATCGGCGGCGGGTTAAATGCAAACATTTGACCATCTAAAAGATCGCTACCTAGCAAAGGCAAACTATGTGCCATTTCCTCTGAGCTCTGGCGCAACTCCTGCCGTTCATCCCAATCCTTGAGCATGATAAACGACACACCCGCATTGGTCTTTTGCGCCGAAGCCAATAAATCAAAACCAGAAAACGTCATCAAACTACGCACTTCATCCTGTTCTAAAATGCGCTTGTTCATCACATCCGTCACCGCCATAGTCCGCGACAACGACGCAGCCGGCGGCGTTTTATATGCCATGATGATATAACCTTGATCTTCACTCGGCACCAAACTACTAGGAACAATGCTGAACAAATACCAAAGGCCCAGCATCAATCCAGCAAATACACTTAGACCAATAAGCCAATGGTCTATAATCGATTTTGTAACCCTCACATAGCCATCGCGAAGCACACCAAACCAGCGATTAAAGCCACCGAGGAAACCGGTTTCACGTGGTGCATGAACCTTGCTTTTTAGCAGCATTGAACACAGTGCAGGTGTCAGTGTTAACGCCACGATCCCCGACAAAATAACAGAAACTGAAATTGCGACAGCAAACTGTCGATACATTTCGCCGGTTAAACCATCCATAAAAATAACCGGCAAGAACACCGCGCACAACACCAGAACAATAGCGACCAAAGGCCCAGACACTTCTTCCATAGCACGTTTTACTGCAGTGTCTGCGTCAACGTGTTGTTCTTCCATTATTCGCTCAACGTTCTCGATCACAATAATCGCGTCATCTACAACAATGCCAATGGCGAGAATTAATCCAAACAGCGTCAATAAATTAATAGAGAAACCAACAATATAAAGCCCTGCAAAGGTGCCGATGATCGACACCGGAATCGCCAGTAGGGGAATAATAGTTGCCCGTACGTTTTGCAAGAAAATAAACATGACCAGCACAACGAGTACTAAGGCCTCAAAGAAGGTGATAATGACTTCTTTTATCGAATGTTCTACAAACACCGTGGTATCAAAGGCCAAACTTAAGTTAACGCCCTGCGGTAACTTTTCGCGCACACGAGCAAGTACCTCCTGCGCATGTTTGGCGGTTTCTATGGCGTTTGCACCAGGCTGTAAATACATTGCCACCGGCACCGCAGCTTGGCCATTAAATGCGCCTTGGAAGGCATAATCCTTCGCACCCAATTCAACGCGCGCAACATCCCCTAAGTGCAAGGTGGCCCCAGAATTGTCTGTGCGTAAAATAATATCTTCAAATTCCGCGACAGTGGCTAAGCGCCCCTGTGTTGTCACCGTGTAGGTAAATGGCGCATCGTGAACCAAGGGCTCGGCAGCAAATTTACCTGCGGCAAAATTCGCATTTTGCTCACGCACCGCTTGTGCCACGTCTGCTGGTGTTAATGCAAATTCTGCAAGGCGATCTGGCTGCAGCCAAATTCGCATCGAATAATCTTTTGCACCTAACAAACTAGCATCACCAATACCCGGTAAACGCCGCAACTCATCAACGATATTCAGCAACGCGTAATTACTTAAATAAATGGCATCGTACTGCGGATAATCTGAGGTCAGCGCATAAATCATGAGAATGCTGGTTGAACGTTTGCTGACTTGGATTCCCAATCGTTTTACCGCCTCCGGCAAACGATTTTCTGCGACTGCAACGCGGTTGCTCACATTAATCGCGGCTTGATCCGGATCCGTCCCAGTAGCGAATACCACGCTGATACTCACCGTGCCGGAGGCAGATGCCTGAGTCGACATATACAACATGCCATCAACGCCGTTTATCTGCTGCTCCAATGGCGCAGCTACGGTTTCAGCAATGGTCTCTGCATTGGCACCAGGATAGGTTGCAGAAACGACAATCTCTGGCGGTAAAAACTCAGGGTATAAAGCGATGGGCAAACGCCCCATCGCCGTAGCGCCGCCAAGTAAAATCATGAGGGATATAACTATTGATAGAACTGGGCGATCAATAAAGAAACGTGCGTTCACTCAGCGTCACCCTCCGTGGCAGCCGAATCCACCGGTGCAGAATCAGACTCAGCAGAATCTTGTTCTTCAGGCTTGCTCGAAACTGGATCACCTTCTGGCGTCAATTCACGTGGAGCAAGTACTGCGCCTGGCTGAACGCGGGACACACCATCAACAACAATCAGGTCACCACTTTCAACACCAGACTCAATGATTACGCCGTCGTCAGCATCCATACCTAAGGTGACGTTTAATATTTCTGCTAGATTATCTTTACCCACTTTATAAACGTAAGTGCCTTGCGCACCCTGCAATACCGCCCGCGCGGGTAACACTATCGAGTTCAGGCTCATCAAACCATGCAACTTAACCCGCAAAAACTGACCGGGCAGCAGCGTGTTATCAGGATTAGGAATAATAGCGCGCAGCTGAACGGTTCCCGTTCTACGATCAATGGCACTCTCTGTAAAATTTACTTGACCGAAATGTGGGTATGGTTCGCCTTGACCAACAAGAATTTCTACTTCTCGCTTCCCTTCAAACGCGGCCTCTCCCCGGTCGATCATGCGCCTGACGCCCAACACTAATTTGTCTGGCAGCGACACGTTAACCCACAGTGGGTCAAGCTGGGTGATGGTAGTTAACAAGCTGTTCTCAGGGCCGACCAAACTGCCTTCAGAAACCGCTTCACGACTGGTGATTCCTGCTATTGGCGCCTTCACCTGAGTGTAATCAAGATTAATCTTTGCCGCCTGCACCTCGGCTTCCGCCAGCTTTACTGCCGCCTTGGCAAAATCCAAATCTGACTCGGTATCGTCACGTTCGCGGCGACTAATAGCATTGGTTTTAATCAATTCCTGCGCACGCTGCCAGCGGCGTTGCGCGGCAGACAAGGTGGCGTTGGCTTGCGCTAACTGGGCTTTTACACGATTTAACGCCACCTCAAACGGCGCCGCATCAATTTCAAATAACAGCTGACCCGCTGTAACGGCTTGCCCCTCGGTATAAGCGCGGCGTAATAAAATGCCTTCAACACGCGCTCGAATTTGTACTTCCTTAGAACCGACTGTCCGCCCTGGGTACAATCCGCCAATCGGCACTGAGTGCTCCATCGCGCGAAGCACATTCACCTCAATAGGCGAATGAGCCTGCTCCGTCGGACTCTCTTCACCGCAGGCACCGAGAGCAAATAGGATAAAAACACAAAGCAGGATGAAACCAAAGCGGGACGAAAAAGATAGCACTAGCGAACGCCTCTAACTAAGCAAGATATGAACTTTACTTTACATACATGCATACATGTATGTAAAGTAAAGTTTCTGTAAAATGCAGCACAACAAATAATAGCTAGGTTAGTTACCATGAGACGATCCAAGGCCGATGCGGAAATAACACGTGCGCGTATTCTTGACTCCGCAGGCAAACTCTTTGCCATACAAGGTATTACCCGCACTAGACTAACTGATGTCGCGGCTGAAGCAGGTGTGACCCGTGGCGCGATTTATTGGCACTTTAAGGATAAAGAAGCATTAATCGAAGCCATGATGGACAGCGTCGGCGCACCTACCGATGCCGCATTGGAAGCGCTTAGCAACGCGAGAAAAGATGAGATTTTGTCGTTGAATATGCTAAGAGACGTTATTGTTGACGCCTTTAAACGAAGCAATCAACAACCCGCCCTAGAGCAAATAACACGGTTTGTTTTTAGGTATTCATTATGCAATGAAAGTGAATCACTCACCAATCGCATCAACAGCGACCGAAAATTAGCTATCACTAGACTACAGCGCTTTATTAGCAACGCACAAAAGGCCGAGTTAATAAGAGCAGATCTGAGCCCAGAATGCCTTGCCATTCATACCCACACTCATATCATTGGTTTATTCCACCACCATCTAAGCTCCCCCTTCCCCGGCCTTTCTGCCGAGTACGTCGCCACCTCGCTGGACTTATTATTCGACGGGATCAAAGTAAAGCCGTGTAAGCCATAAATCACAGCCATTTAACTCAGCGTGCTTAAATCTGCTCCCTCCTCAACAAATTCATTAATCATAAGGGGTAGCACTACCTCAAAAACTGCTCCCTGATCAGGCTGACTGCTTACCGAAATACGCCCCTTCAATTGACGCCTAACAGTGTTATAAACAACGTGCAAACCCAAACCAGTACCACCACTACTGCGACGAGTCGTGTAGAAAGGTTCAAATATCTTTTTCTGATCAGCCAATGGAATCCCGATTCCATCATCACTGAATTGAATTACAAGCTCGTTGAAACCCGGGCTAACACTGAGCCTAATATTGCCCTTGCGTTCATTAGGAAAAGCATGAATAAGACTATTACTTAATAAATTAATAACAACTTGAGCAATACCACCCGGCACCGTTCGAATACTAATATCCGGCGGACAGTCAAGTATCACTTCATGCCCGCTGCGGCGATAATTTGGCGATAAGTGCATTAGCACGTCCGTCAAATACTCATGTAAATTAATCGTTCGCGTTTCAGTCGTGGCTTGGTCAACCGACACCTGTTTAAAGCTCATAATAAGCGCGCCTGCACGCTGTACATTGGCCAATACAATACGAGATGCCTCCTGCATACGCCGCAATACATTTATCTCTGTCGTCACCGCCCCACGCTCTCGCAATGCCGCATCCAATTTACCAAGATCGCTTTGCAGAGTGGACTCCGCCGTTATCGCAATGCCAAGAGGCGTATTCAGCTCATGCGCAAAGCCCGCCACCAAGCCACCAAGCGAGGCCATTTTTTCGGCCTCGACCAGATGCTCTTGCGCCTCTTGAAGCTGGTGCAGCATTTCCTTTAGTTTTTCGCCAGTTACTTCGGAGCTATATTTTTGTCCAGTTAAAACCAAAAGCGTCATACCTAACAAACCGGTAAACAATAGCCCGGCAACCAACATCCCCCACGGCACCATTGAGCGACTACCAACCAAGAAACGCTGATCGGCGTCCAAGCGAAAAACCCACTCAGCATCAGCAAAACGCAAGACTGCGCTATCTGAGAATAGTGACTCCTGGGCAGATGGTGACCTACCGCCGTAGATTAGGTCGCCACTGTCCAGCGCCGAAACAGACGCAGAAACATTCATCAAGTAATCAGAGGCAAGCAGCAGCTCCATTAAATCTGGAACACGAAAGACAGCGCCCACATAACCCGCCAAGCCCTGCCGGCCTGTCGTCTCGTGAATGAAATCAACGGGCAAATATACAACCAAGCCTAGCTGATCTTCACGCTCTTGCACTAAGCGAATAGGCCCCGTTGTCGCCGGCCGATTTGCCGCTGCGGCGCGTGCAAGCGCACTGCGCACAATGCCGTTTGAACTTATGTCGTAACCTAATGCATCTAAATTACTGACCAAAGGTTCAATATAGCGAATGACAAAATAGTCATCTTTATTAATTTGTGGCACTGCATGCTGCCTATCGTCACGGCGTGTAATCTTGACGTTTGCGCCGCGTTCCGCACTCATCTGTGCCTCCATCGGCAATCGCTCACCGCCACCCACGTGCTGCACCCACACAATTGCTTGAAAGCCAGTGTTTCGCTCTAAAAACCCATCAACAAAATTTTCGAACTCTACTACTGTTACCTTATTTGAAACTTCAAATAATGCACGCGTTGCATATAAATTTTCCATATGCGCGTCGATAACAGTCTGTGCTCGATTAAATACCTGTGAGGTATAACGACTAAATTCACTCTGCTGTCTCGACAACTCCCAGCGACTGCCGAAGACATAAAGCGTAACCGCAACTATCGAAACGCCAAGCAACACCAAGGGCAAAATGCGTCGTCGACTGCGCCACACCGGAACAGGCTTACCCAGATAAACGAAGGTCAAAATGGTAAAAATCATCACCCCTAAACCGTCACCAACCCACCAAGTCAGCCAGTTAAAAACGAAATTTTCTGCAGGGAGTAGACCTGCTACTAACAACGTCGTTGTGCCAACACCTGCGCTTACAACACAACTAAGCCCACAAGCTAGCAAGATGAATCTCAAAACCTCACCAACGTTATCGAGTGAAACCTGAAAACCAATATACCTGCGGATCAACCATGCACCGACAAATGCCTGCAGGGTCGCACCTACGGCAATAACAAAAGGCACAATAAAGCTTAAAAATAGTGGTGCTATTGGCTGACCTAAGTCTGGCGCTGCGTTGATATTAACGAGAAACGAACCCAGTAAAATACCGGGCCAGACACGATAACCCGCCACCATTACAGCCGCTAAGGCAACTCCGGCCGCCGGCCAAATTGCAGTGGCATACCCCGGTGGAATAGCGAGCAGAAGTGCGAGCTTACCTAATAGAAAATAAGCCAAAGCAACGACGAGTATCACTAAAGATCTGCGCTCAGGCATTGCATACCGACTTAACTATGAACGCGGCATTTTGGCAATCTAGTCGACTATCCACACCCTCTCCTCAATTCCCGCCATCGTTTAGATACGCGAAACTTAGTGCAACCACGTCAGTTTAGACTGCAAAACTTGTATGACTCTATAAGTACAACTGCCTAAAATCCTGATAACTGCCAGCACTATCATGCAAAAATATGACGCTATCATACTAATTTATAGAGAGTTTTATCCTTACTGATAACTCAGTTAATCCACACTTTTATCGCTTCTTAAGGCTAGTTGTAATATCCTAGGCCGTTTTACCCAAAACCAAATTGTTAACCACAATGGATCTACAAAGATGCTCATAGGAATCCCAAAAGAACTCGCGAGTGGTGAAAACCGCGTAGCGATTATTCCGACAGATGCCAAAAAGCTAATCAGGGCCGGCGCAACGATTCAAATCGAAGCAGGCTTGGGCTTAGGCAGCGGTTTTAGCGACGCGGAATACACCGACGCTGGCGCCACTGTTATTGCTGACCGCAACGCCGTACTGGCCAATGCCGATATTATTTTACGTATCAGCAAGCCGACACTGGACGAAATTGGACAGATGAAATCCGGCTGCATTCACATTAGCTACCTGGATCCATTTAACGAACACAGCTTGATCAAGGCATTCCGTGATCGCGGTGTTAGCGCAATCAGCATGGAAATGATTCCACGCTCTACCCGCTCGCAAAAGATGGATGCACTGAGTTCGCAAGCGAGCTTGGCTGGTTACGTGATGGTATTGCTTGCCACCACCAGACTGCCCCGCATCCTACCCATGATGATGACACCTGCCGGCACCTTGAAGCCGTCTACTGCCTTCATCATCGGTGCCGGTGTCGCTGGCCTGCAAGCGATTGCGACCGCCAAACGCCTTGGCGCTAAAGTGGTTGCCTTTGACACCCGCTCGGTTGTTGCCGAGCAAGTACGCTCACTGGGCGGTAAATTCCTAGATATCGATCTAGGTGAAACCGGCCAAACCAAAGACGGTTACGCCCTTGCCCTGACCGAAGAGCAAATGAAGCTGCAGCTTGAAGGTCAAAAAAAGCAAATTGCAGAATCCGACATCGTGATCACCACAGCCCAGCTGTTTGGTCGCAAACCACCGGTGCTAGTGACCAGCGACATGATCAAGGGCATGAAACCTGGCTCTGTTATTGTCGACATGGCTGCCGAGAGTGGCGGCAATGTTGAAGGCTCAGTCGCCGGTAAAACCGTCGTTGTAGACGGTGTAACCATTATCGGCGACGGCAACTGGTCTAACTTTGTTAGCCGCGATGCCAGCCAAATGTACTCATCCAACCTCTTCAATCTTGTTGATGAAGGCTGGAACGGCGATGACAAGAAAATGGTTATCGACATGGAAAACGATATTCTACAAGGCTGTGTTATTACCCACGGCGGCGAGATCGTTAACGAAACCATTAAAAACCTGATTAACTAGGAGAAGATGATGGAAAATGCTGTCTTTTTGGCTTTCATCTTAATGCTGTCTATATTTTTAGGCTTTGAGCTGATCAATAAAGTCCCTGCAACCCTGCACACGCCACTAATGTCAGGGTCTAACGCGATCTCGGGTATTACCTTGGTCGGCGCCCTGACCTCAGCCGGCGCTGAGCACTCTACCCTTGCCACAATTCTTGGCACCGTCGCTGTTGCGATGGCAACCATCAATGTGATCGGCGGCTATATGGTTACCGACCGCATGCTGGCCATGTTCAAGAAGAAAGGGGGCGCTAAGTAATGGGTATCGAATTACTGGTTAATATGGCCTATGTGGTAGCGGCCGTCCTGTTTATTTTTGGCCTAAAAATGCTGGGCTCACCAGCAACCGCCCGTAAAGGTAACCTAGTGTCTGCACTGGGTATGTTTATTGCGGTGATCGTGACCCTACTCGACCAAAGCATTATTGACTTCAAGTGGATTCTCGCCGGTGTTGTGGTCGGCGGCGCTATCGGTGCATTAGTTGCGCGCCGCGTCGAAATGACCGGCATGCCGGAAATGGTTGCGCTGTTCAACGGCTTTGGTGGCGTTGCCAGCTTATTCGTGGGCTGGGCTGCACTGTATGATATGCATGATGCCCACACCTTTGTACTCATCACTATCGTGCTATCGATATTGATTGGTGGTGTCACGTTCTCTGGCAGCATGGTGGCATGGGGCAAGCTCAGCGAGCGTATCTCTGGCAAAGCCATAGTGTTTGGCGGGCAACGCGTATTCAACATTCTTCTGATCATCGCGATCATCGTATCTGCGGTAATGTTTACTCTTAGCACTGGCCCAGCCACCTCCATCTACTTGTATTTGGTTATTGGCCTGTCTCTGCTGCTGGGTATTATGTTGGTTATTCCTATCGGCGGCGCCGATATGCCCGTGGTTATTTCCTTACTGAACAGCTACTCAGGTCTAGCGGCTTGTGCGGCAGGTATTGCGATCAACAACATTATCTTAATCGTAGCCGGCGCACTGGTTGGTGCCAGCGGTATCATCCTGACCCAGATTATGTGTAAGGCCATGAACCGTTCATTGAGCAACGTATTGTTCAGCGGTTTCAGCGCCGTTTCGGCTAGCGGCACAGCGGCTAAGATCGAAGGCGAAGCCAAGGCCATGACCGCAGAAGATGCCTACTACGTACTTGAAGCTGCCGCTAGCGTCGTTATCGTACCCGGTTACGGTATGGCGGTTGCACAAGCACAGCACGTGGTAAAAGAACTGCAAGAGCTACTAGAAAAGAATGGCGCAGAAGTGGTTTACGCCATTCACCCCGTTGCAGGCCGTATGCCTGGCCATATGAACGTGCTGCTTGCAGAAGCCGACGTCTCCTATGACTTACTGCTGGAAATGGACGCGGTTAACCCACGCATGGAAACCTTCGATGTGGCGATTGTTATCGGCGCCAACGACGTGGTTAACCCTGCAGCACGTGAAATGGAAGGCAGCCCAATTTACGGCATGCCCGTCATTAACGTGGACATGGCTCGCAACGTATTCGTTATGAAGCGCTCTATGGCGTCTGGTTTTGCTGGTATCGACAACCCGCTGTTCTTTAAAGAGAACACTCGGATGTTGTTTGGCGACGCAAAAGAAATGCTAGGTAACATCATTAAAGCGTTCAGCTAAGCCCCGCTTAGCTGAAAACGAAAACGGGCTCCCTAGGGAGCCCGTTTTTTTGACAGGTACAATGTTAAGCCTCTTCCACTCCCGCACTCAAAACCGGCAGCAAGCGATTCAAGACCTCCTTAAGTTGCTGTAAGTCACTCTCATCAACCGCCAACTTATTCAGCAAAGCCTCTGGAACACACTCGCAGTCATCACGTAAATCACGACCTAGCTCAGTAAGGTACAGCACTACAACACGCTCATCTACGGTATCTCTGCGCCGCATAATTAACCCCTGCTGCTCCAAGCGCTTCAGCAATGGCGTGAGGGTATTGGTATTGAGCAATGCTCGCTCACCAACCGTTTTCACCGCACATGGCGCACTTTCCCACAGAATCATCATCACAATGTACTGAGGATAGGTTAATCCAAGTGGCGCCAATTTATCTTGATACAGTCGAGTGATCATTCTAGATGCCGCATACAAAGGAAAACACAGCTGATTATCTAATTGCAGCTGCGGCGGCATCAAGTTGCTAAGCTTGGCACTCATACCGCTAACGCAGCCTCGATGTCCGCAACCATATTCTCTGGTTTAGTCGTTGGCGCAAATCGCTTAATTGCCACACCATCTTTGCCAATAAGAAATTTAGTGAAATTCCACTTTACGGCATTACTTAATGTGCCTGGCGCCGCCTTTTTTAAATATGCAAATAAGGGATGGGCGCTCTTCCCATTCACATCAATTTTCTCTGTAATCGGAAAGCTCACCCCGTAATTCATCAAACAGCTTCCTTCAATGGTATTCGCATCACCAGGTTCTTGGTTCGCAAACTGATTACAAGGTGCACCCAGTATCACCAAGCCCTTGTCTTGATATTTTTCATATAGAGCCTGCAAACCCTCGTACTGTGGCGTTAGACCGCACTTACTCGCCGTATTGACGACTAATACAACCTTGTCTTTATAGGCAGATAAATCTAAAGGCTTGCCTTGCAGGCTTGATATCTCAAAATCATAAAGTGTTGTCATGTTAATCCCCATACGTAAATTTAGCTGGATACAGCAAATAACTTGCCTTGCGACATTAAAACAATAATTTACATCTCACACAACTATATCTTGTACGATATAAATTTCAATTAAAGGAAGGCAGCTTAATGCCGATAAGGTATAAGAGGAAGAAACCTAACCGTTAACACCAGAGCCTATATGGTCATTATTAACCCCAGCTTCGCCACCCAGCCAGCGGCACTTAACCGGCCATCAGGTCCCGCACCGGTATTAGCGATTGATCGCGTGCTAAGCGCGGTTGTTGTCGGTCAGCGCGCAGACCACCTCTATGAACTCGCCTCTGGAAACTTAAGAATGATGGCAGAAAGCCAAACCGCACTTCGTCACGGAGAAAAACTCCTACTCCAGGTCACTGGTAAAGATCACAAACAACGACCACAGCTTCTGATCCTTAAAGCTGACGCCAATTTCATTAGCAAGCAGTTACGCACAACACTACCGCAACAACAAAGCACAACCCAGCTACTAAGCGCTCTTAGCGCCGTAAATGCACGCGCAACATCACCAGCCCTAACAACATTAATCGACGAATTTTTAAGTACATTACCCAGCAAGGCCCAAGCTAGTAACCCAAATGAGTTACGCCAAGCAATATTACAAAGCGGGCTATTCCTTGAAAGTCAGTTGAACAAAGGCGAAGCACCATCTCGAGATATTAAACGCGCCCTATTACGACTTAATCAGCAACTTAGCCAACAACTAGGCAATGAACCGCTTTCAGAATCATCCAATCGTAGCGGCCCTAAGGTCGACGACAAACCCCTTCAGCTGCCCCGCGAGTACGCCCCCCTCACACGCGCAGCATCAGTACCACCCACCCCAATAGCAAACAAATCGATTGCAACCAATAGCTACGTCGACAACTCGGTAAACAACACGAAAATGCAGGAATTGCCGGGACAGCTGCACGCTCAAGGCCGGCAACCCATAAGCATCATTGATAGCGATTCTAATACCGAAGTATTGCAGCAGTTACTCCGTGACGTGCGAGGTTCCTTGGCACGACAAGAATCACATCAACTACAGTTTTTGCAGCAAAACGACAAGCATCAAACCCAGTTTATGATCGAACTACCGGTACGTAGTGACGATGGCACTGACCTTTGGCAGCTTCAGTTTTATAAACCCACTCAAACGGAAGATGAACATAAAAACCAAGAGAAGGCAGCTTCCTGTAGCGACAAGCCCCAACACAACTGGATAATAAATTTAAGTTTCGATCTACCTGGACTCGGCCCGCTAAAAGCACGCATTAGCCAAGCACCAAACCTAGATATTCGTTTCAGCACGGATAAACCAGAAACAATGGCACTAATAAACGCGCAACGTCACGACCTTGAAGAGCGCTTATCCGCACAAGGCGTTCCTACCCAAAGTATTCAGTGCAGTGCCGAGCCAATATCAGAGAATACACCATCGCTTTATCCACAAACGCTCTTGGACACGCAGGCATGAGTCGCAAACCGGGGGAAATTGCCGTTTCATTACACTATGACGGCTATAATGCACCTTTGGTAAGCGCTAAAGGTGAAGGGGATATTGCGCACCAAATACTCGAAATTGCCACTCAATACGATGTTCCGATTTACCAGAATAGCCAACTTACCGAGCTACTATCACGAGTCGAACTCGACAACGAAATACCAAGAGAGCTGTATATTGCCGTTGCCGAGGTCATCGCATTCGCCTATCGCTTAAAAGACAAAACGCCAGTAGATTGGTGATTAAAAATCGAGTTCTAATTGCTTATCTCGTCAGCTTCCAGGTAAACCGCACCTGCGCAAGCGACGATACGGGCTTACCATTCACCCGCTCAGGCTCAAAATCACAGCGTGACAGCGCCGAAAGAGCACGGTAATCAAGACGACGTGTACCGCTAGTCTCAACCACCTTGCCATCACTGGCTTTGCCCTCAGCATCAACAGTAAACGACATCGTCACCGTACCCTGCTGCCCAAATCGTACAGATTCTTCAGGGTATTCAGGTCTAGCACAGCTATTCCAATCGATACTTGCAGGCACGGTAGCAATTGCCGCCACCCCGTCGTTAGCTGTCTTATTAGCCACCGAAGCCGGCTTATCAACAACCTGAGCTGGTGCCTCACGCTCACGAACCTTAGCCAAAGCCAGCTGGCGCTCTTTTTCGGCATTTAAGGCTCGTGCCTCAGCCACTTCTGCCGCACGGGCCGCCGCCTCCGCCGAGGCTTGCGCCATTGCCAAAGCTTCAGACTGCTGCTGCATAGTTGCTAACTGCGCCTGCTGACGTAAATTTTGCTCGCGCTGGCTAAATTCACCATCTAGTCGGCGCTGCCATTCCGCAAGCACCGCCTGCTCTTCTGATTGAAGGCGCTCATCGCCCTGAACGAATGCCACCTTGGCAATATCACTTTTGTCCGCAGCAATTGTCGGTAAGTCATCCCCAGACAGCAACCACGCAGCCAAGCCAGCCGCCGCACATACACACAACAAGGCAATCGCAATCACTGACTCCGCAGACTGGGCCATGCCCTGCTTGCGATCTACCGCGCCTATCGCATTATTCATTCGGCAACTCCCTTTAAAAGATTCCTCACGCCGTCAAACCAAATAATCGTCCAATACGCTGGAACATCCCCCGGCGATCAGACTCTGGTGGCGGTGGCGATGTAGCCTCGGCAGCAATTCGCAGAGTTTGGGCCGGATGCTTTTGTAATATTTCAAAACGACGCATCGCCAAATTGACACTCCCCCGCAACAAACCCTCGCTCACTGGCTTGCTAAGAAAACGATATATTTGCCCTCGATTAATAAGGTCAATGCCCTGCTCTGCATCAGATTTTCCCGTGAGCACTATTGCCACCAAACTTGGATGGTGCTGACGTAAGGCACTCAATAGGTCGGTAACGACCTCGCCTCCCACAGCGATCTCAGTAATAATGACGCCAATTTTATGGCGTTCTAACAAATCCAAGCCTTCGTCTAAATTAGCTGCGGTATACACCGCGCGCTCACGCCCCAATACACGCTGCAAGGTGGTACGCGTTGCCTCGTCATCATCCAGAATCAAAGTGCCAACATCATCAACACCTGGAACGTGAACACGGGCCGTTAAATCTTCTTCAGGCGCCGCCGCCTCACTAACAAAATCTACTGCAGACGCCTTTACAGCCGCCGCAATCGTTGAGCGCAAATCAACATTAGACCAAGGTTTATTAATAAAACGGAAAATCTCCCCATCATTAATGGCAGACAATATTGCGCTCAAATCTGAATAACCGGTCAATAGCACGCGAATCGCGCGCGGGCGCAAATCCTTAGCCTTGCGCAACACTTCCACCCCCGTCATTTCAGGCATGCGCTGGTCGCTCACCACAACGTCGACATCACCTTGGCGAAGAATTTCCAGCGCGGCCTCGCCAGACGCCGCCGTCACCACGTCGTAATCTCGCCTGAAGAGCGCTTTCAATGCGATAAGAATTCGCGGCTCATCATCTACAAATAAAATCCGCGCACGAGATTCTTCAGACGGGCTACTTACGTTCGTTTCCATACTTTACGCATCTCCCAGCAAGACCACATCTTGCTCCGCTAGACTATCCGGCCCCTTATTGATACCAGCCACCGGCAATCGAATGAAAAACTCTGTTCCTTTACCTAACTCTGATTCAACTCGAATCGTCCCGCCGTGATCCTCAATAATCCGGAACACAATAGACAAACCGAGCCCAGTACCCTTCCCTACCGGCTTAGTGGTGAAAAAAGGTTCAAAAATATGGGCGCGGGTTTCCTCGTCCATACCGCTGCCGGTATCGCTAATAGCGACTTCAACATCGTTTTCTTTAAGGCTAGTACGAATACAAATTTGCCCTTTACCATCCATCGCTTGAGCAGCATTGGTAATCAAATTAAGAAACACTTGGTTTAATTGTGATGGCGCACAGCTAATCTGAGGCAGATCAGCAAACATACGTGTCACTTTCACGCCATCTTTAAGCTGGCTATTACAAATTTTAAGCGCGGTTTCAATGCCTTCATTCAAATCGAAGAGCTGCGATTGAGACCGATCTACACGGCTAAAATCCTTAAGACTCATCACCAATTCAGCAATCTGCGTTAAACCGTATTCAGTGTCTGCCAGCAACATGTCAAACTCTGCCATACTTTCTGCGTCCACCGCACCATCCATGGCCTGCATAGATTCTCGAACAATTTCGACATTGCTGGAGGCATAGCCTAAAGGTGTATTAATTTCGTGCGCGACCCCCGCAACCATTTGCCCGAGGGAAGCCATTTTTTCTGACTGGATCAACTGCCCCTGCTGCATTTTTAAATCATCTAAGGCCTTACTAAGCGCTTGGGTACGCTTATCAACTATCTTTTCCAAGTTCACGTTTGAATCTTGTAACTCACTGTTCAAGCTATCCAGCGCCGAGAAACTAGAACGCAAACGCACCGCAATCACCCCAAATGCCAGCAACAAGGCTACCGCGTACACCGCCAATGTTTGCCGGTAATTTCGCGCTGTTGTTTGCAAACCGTGGTAGTGATTTTCGTAAGAACTACGCAAATCGTAAAGGGCAGCCCCAGTAGGCAAGCTATCAAACTTTGCGACGAACACCTGAAGCTGGTCTGCCGACTCACGCAAGGAATCAACGGTGGCTAGCAAATGCCGGAGCGCCCCTCTTTCTGCGTCGCTCTCTAACTGCTCTTCAGCTGCCACAATCTTTCGACCTAACTCATCAATATAACCACCGTTGGTGGCTTCAGATTGAATTCCGTAGGCAGTCGACTCACGCAAAATCGACATCACATTTTCACGCAACTCTTCCGATGCATTCACGGAGGGAGCATTCAAAAGTGAAATCCCAGCAACACGCAAGACCGAAAAATGCTGCGACAAACGGGCTAATTTTGCCGAATAGTCATTTAATACACTGAGTTTCGCCGAGGCCTGCGCATTATATTGCTCAAGCGACGAGTCAATAACAGGCGACAGGCCAGCTAAACTCGCCTGACCACTGCTGAGCGCGCTTTGAGCCACTGTAAAGCGATCCCGCGCCAACTCCAACTGCTGAGCACCGGAATCAAGTGATAAGCGGCCACGAGCGATTTGAAGATTAAGCTCGGCATCAGCCTTAGCTGCCGCATCAAATTGCTCTAAACGAATTATATGTAGGCCCGTTTCTAAAGGGTTTCGCAGCGTTTTCCACAGCAAAAAGGAGATCAAGCTCAAGGCCAATAGAACCGCAAGCAAAGCGACAAATCGCTGAATTGAAAAGCCCCGCGAAACGCGGAGAGACACACCCACTCGAACCATAAAAGTCTTCTTATTATTTTATATGCTACGTTGACGTTTTCTCGACCACCTAGTAAAGCTGCTCAAACGACAAGTAACGTACCGAAGTAAACACCCAGAATATCTTTTTATGTTTTTTTATATCAGGCGAAGAATAAAAGCTGCCAGTGGAAATGTCTAGTATTTAACAAAAACGAAATATCACAATATGATTGATAATACAGTCACTTAGCCGAAAGACTTAATCGTCCATTGCGTATACAGTTAAGCCGGCTAGCCTATCGTCACAAGTAGGCCGCGAAATAAGACATAAACTGAATATGGAATTGAGGAGTATCTGGCGAAAAAAAAGGGAATCAGCGAACGGCTGAACTCCCTCTTAATTTTTGGTCGGAACGGCAGGATTCGAACCTGCGACCCCCACACCCCCAGTGTGGTGCGCTACCAGGCTGCGCTACGCCCCGATTTAAGGGGCTGCATCATACCCCAAGAAATTGTTTGAGTGAACTATCTTTTCAGGAGTTTCGCGACTTCTTCAAGCTCACTCAGCATTTGCCGGATAACTTGGCGAGTTTGCGACGATTCATCTTTAGCAGTATCGCCAGACATACGTTGTCGAGCGCCGCCAATGGTGTAACCTTGCTCATAAAGCAGGCTTCGGATCTGCCGAATCATCAGCACATCCTGATGCTGATAATAACGTCGATTTCCACGGCGCTTAACTGGCGTTAGTTGCGGAAATTCCTGCTCCCAATAACGCAGAACATGAGGTTTAACACAGCATAACTCGCTTACTTCACCGATAGTGAAGTAACGCTTTCCCGGTATGGGGGGTAATTCATCGTTATGACTTGGTTCCAGCATAGTCCTCTACCCTGGATTTTAGTTTTTGTCCGGGCCGAAACGTAACAACGCGGCGAGCAGAAATAGGGATCTCCTCACCGGTTTTGGGGTTACGTCCGGGACGCTGACTTTTATCCCTAAGATCAAAATTTCCGAAGCCGGAGATTTTTACCTGTTCGTTATTTTCCAAACAGTGGCGAATTTGCTCAAAAAACAGTTCAACGAGCTCTTTAGCCTCACGCTTATTAAAGCCAAGCTCTTCATATAGTCGTTCAGCCATTTCTGCTTTGGTGAGGGACGTCATCACACTAGTTCCTTAAACTTGCGCCAAATGCCTCCTGCAAGGCTTGTACTACGGCTTCCACCGATTGACTCACCTCTTCTTCGTTTAGGGTGCGCGATGAATGACGGAAGGTCAAGCCCAGCGCCAAACTTTTTCGTTCAGGATCAATGCCTTTACCCTGATAAATATCAAATAGCTTCAAGTCACTCAGATATTCACCAGCTGATTTTCTAACCGTCTGTAAGACATCCTCTGCCGCCAACTGACGATCGACCAATAAGGCCAAGTCTCTTCGCACCTCAGGATAGCGAGACAACTCCGAGAAAACTGGCACTTTGCGCTCAAGTAAGGGCTGCTGATCCACTTCAAACAAGTATACCGGGTTAACAAAGTCCCACTTTGCTTGAAGGCTGGGGTGAAGCGCGCCGATACGCCCGATACGCTGCCCATCACAATAGACATCGGCAGTCTGCCCGGGGTGCAGCGCAACATTTTTAGCGGCTGCAAAAGAAATCGTGCTGGCTGACACTGAAAGCAGGCTCTCTAAATCAGCCTTCAGATCATAAAAATCGACTAATTCGCCACTCTCACTCCAACTTTCTGGCTCGCGACGGCCGGTTAGCAGGGCTGCCAAGGTCGGCACTTGCTTTAATCCGGTATCGGATTTCAAAAATCTAAGCCCCGATTCAAATAAGCGTATGCGTGCTTGCTGACGTTTAGCATTATGCATTGCCGTTTTGATCAGACCCGGCAGTAAGCTCGTCCGCATAATCGACATATCAGCAGATATTGGGTTGAGCAATTCAACCCCCTCTTCGCCCTCGGCCATCGCCTGATGCATTGCTGGATCTATAAAACTGTAAGTAATCGCCTCTTGATAGCCCCGAGCTACCAATTGCTGACGAAGCTGAGGCATACCACGAAGACTTTCTGGCGCCGCTTGAATGGTCAGCGAATCGTGGATTGGCGTCACCGGCAAACGGTTATAGCCATAGACTCTTGCCAGCTCTTCAAGCAAATCCACTTCAATACTGATATCAAAACGCCAGCTGGGCGCAGTGACGCTCCAGCCCCCCTCTACAACACTTACCGCCATACCCAATCCACGTAAAATTGATTCCACTACGTCGGCGGCTATTGCCATCCCAAGCAATTTCTCAATACGTTTTTCGCGAAGAGTTATAGGTTCACGCGCTGGCATCAGGCCATCTATGCAACTAATTGGCCCAGCCTCACCGCCACATATTTCAATAATCAGTGCTGTCGCGCGCTCAATGGCACGCTGAGGTAATTCGAAATCAACCCCACGCTCGAAGCGATGAGAGGAGTCCGTATGCAAACCATAAGATCGCGCACGACCGGCAATTTTATCTGGCGCAAAAAATGCTGCCTCTAAGAATAGGTGCTGACTGGCATTGGTTACTGAGGACGGTTCACCACCCATAATACCGGCTAACGCCAAAGGCTTCGTCTCATCAGCAATCAGTAACGAGCCTTCGCGAATCTCAATAGTTTGGCCATCAAGTAAGGTAAGCACTTCATTTGCCTGTGCATGACGCACCACAATACCACTCTGAATTTTATCTAAATCAAAGGCATGCATGGGCTGGCCCAATTCCAACAATATGAAATTGGTCACATCAACCACGGCGTCAATACTACGCAGCCCGCAGCGACGAAGCTTTTCTTGCAACCACAGCGGGCTAGGCTTCGACACATCCACGTTACGAATAACCCGCCCAATATAGCGAGGGCAGTCTTCAGTCGCAGATACCGTGATAGGCAGCACATCCGTAATGGTTGAGGCGAACTCTGCTAGCGGCGCCTCAACAAAAGGTAGCTCGCTTAACACCGCCGCTTCGCGAGCAATACCGCGAACACTTAAACAATCTGCACGGTTGGGCGTTAAACCCAGCTCGATAACCGCGTCGTCTAAATTCAAATAGCTACGAATATCCTCGCCCAGCGGCGCATCCGCGGGCAACTCCATCAAACCATCTGATTTTTCTGCCAGCCCCAACTCCTGCTCGGCACACAGCATGCCAAAAGATTCCACACCACGAAGCTTAGCTTTTTTAATTTTGAAATCGCCAGGCAATACCGCACCCAGTGTCGCCAAAGGGATTTTTATCCCAGGACGCGCATTCGCTGCGCCACACACAATCTGAACCTCTTCAGCGCCATTACTGACCCTGCAGACCTGTAGCTTTTCAGCGTCTGGGTGAGGTTCCGCAGCAATTATTTCGGCCACTACTACACCGCTAAAAACACCCGCAACCGGATCAATCGCATCTACTTCCAAGCCGGCCATGGTCAACCGCGCGGCTAATTGCTCGGTATCCACGTCTGGGCTTACCCACTCTCGCAACCACTGCTCACTGAATTTCATATTCTTTCCGTCTAAAAACTTTTGGGCAACACACGCTTCAGTAAATCATCCGTACCGAAACTCGCTTACTTAAATTGACCGAGAAAACGCAGATCGTTTTCAAAAAATAATCGCAGGTCATTCACGCCATAGCGCAGCATCGCAAGACGCTCCACCCCAAGACCAAAGGCAAAGCCAGTAAACCGCTCAGCGTCGATATTAGACGCTTCAAACACGCTTGGATGAACCATGCCGCAGCCTAGAATTTCGATCCAGCCGGTGTGACTACATACTCGACAACCTTCTCCGCCACACATCACGCATTGTATATCCACCTCGGCCGAGGGCTCAGTAAACGGGAAATAGGACGGCCGGAATCGAACACTCAGCTCTTTTTCAAAAAAGCTACGTAAAAACGACTCAAGCATGCCTTTCAAATCAGCGAAACTGCTGTTTTCGCTGATTAACAAACCCTCTACCTGATGAAACATCGGGGTGTGCGTTAAATCTGAATCACAGCGATAAACCCGACCAGGACAAATCAGTTTCATAGGAGGCTCACTGCTCTCCATAACGCGAACTTGTACCGGCGAGGTATGCGTGCGCAACACCGTTGATTCATCAACGTAAAATGTATCGTGCATTGCTCGTGCGGGGTGGTGCGCGGGAATATTTAGGGCTTCAAAATTATGATAGTCATCTTCAATCTCGGGGCCTTCAACAACTTCAAAACCAATGCTTTCAAAAAATGCACTGATCCGCTCGATCGTACGAGTAACCGGGTGCAGCCCACCGGCATGTTGACCTCGACCCGATAGCGTAACATCAATTTTTTCAGCTTCAAGACGCGCATCAACAGCCGCTTGATCTAAGCGCTGCTTAGATTCTGATATTTGATCTGACAGCGCTTCTTTAACGCGGTTAATCTCAGCGCCGGCCGCCGGCCGCTCATCTGCCGATAAAGAACCAAGCCCTTTTAATAGCGCCGTGATATGACCTTTTTTACCAAGGTACTCTACTCGTACTTGATCCAGCGTCTGTGCGTCTATTGCGGCACTGATTTTTGCCGCAGCCTCAGCCGCCAAGCCTTCAAGATTTTCCATTCCGCGCTCCCAATCTCTGCGCCGCTGCCACAGCTATTTAGCTCAAAAAATCTAAACAGCAGTGACTTAAATTAGTGTCTTAAAAACAAAATAGGGAAAGGGCGCTAGCCCTTTCCCTATAGTAAAGCCAAGCATAATGACCGCCACGCGACAGTCATTCGCTTTTTAAGCTAAGGCTGATTTCGCGCGTTCTACGATAACAGCAAATGCTTCTTTGTCATGCACAGCTAGATCAGCCAATACGCGACGGTCTAAACCGATTTCAGCCTTTTTCAAGCCAGCAATCAAACGGCTATAGCTCAAGCCATTAGCACGTGATCCTGCATTGATACGAGTAATCCACAATGCGCGGAATACACGCTTCTTGGCACGACGGTCACGGTAAGCATATTGACCTGCTTTAATTACCGCTTGTTTCGCAACACGATAAATACGTGAACGAGCGCCGTAGTAACCTTTGGCTTGCTTTAGAATCTTTTTATGACGACGGTGTGCGGTCACACCACGTTTTACGCGGGGCATAGTATATTCCTCTTAATCTCGATGACGTTTATCAGATGGCGCGCAACATGCGGTCTACTAGAACCTTGTCCGACTTATGGACAGCACTAGTACCACGTAATTGACGCTTACGTTTGGTGGTCATCTTGGTCAAGATGTGGCTTTTATGAGCGCTTTTACGCTTATATCCGCTACCGGTTTTTTTGAAGCGTTTTGCCGCCCCGCTGTGTACTTTTTGTTTTGGCATCGTTAGATACTCCGCATTCTCAATGTAAATTAAATCAAGTAGGCCCTAAGAGCTCGCTACTTTTTCTTTTTCGGAGCAATGACCATAGTCAATTGACGACCTTCCATTTTCGGAAATTGTTCTACAGAACCGAATTCAGCAAGGTCTTCTTCAACCCGCTTCAACAGCTGCATACCCAATTCCTGGTGGGCCATCTCACGACCGCGGTAACGCAGAGTTACCTTGGCTTTATCTCCGTGTTCAAGGAAACGTGTCAGGTTGCGTAGTTTTACCTGATAGTCCCCATCTTCCGTACCCGGGCGGAATTTTACTTCCTTAACCTGAGTTCGAACCTGGTTTTTTCGGGCCGCAGCTTGCTGCTTTTTGGCCTCGAAAACATGTTTTCCGTAGTCCATCACTTTACAGACGATTGGATCTGAATCTGTGATCTGAACTAAGTCTAATGTCGCTTCTTGCGCAGCCTTGAGCGCATCTGCAAGCGGAACAACGCCAACTTGGTTGCCCTCTGCATCGATCAAGCGAACTTCATTAGCTTCAATTTCTTCGTTTATCGGCGCTCTTTTGCTGCGCCCTTTTGCGTTATCGCGTTTAATTGCTAGTTCTCCGAATTTGCGCGGCTGCGTTTAGCTACGCTGTCTGCGAGGAGTTTACTGAGCTCACTAATTGATACTGAGCCCAAATCTTCGCCACTACGTGCACGTACCGAAACAGTCTGGGTTTCGACCTCGTTGTCACCTACAACAAACAAGAACGGCACCTTCTGAATTGTGTGCTCGCGGATTTTAAAGCCGATCTTCTCATTTCTCAAGTCCGCATCGACTCTAAAGCCACTATCTCGCAATAAATCTTGCACTTTAGTGACATATTCCGCCTGTTTGTCCGTAATATTACAAACCACAGCCTGAACTGGTGCCAACCACACTGGAAATGCCCCTTCGTAATGCTCGATCAAAATACCGATAAAGCGCTCGAAGGAACCCAATATTGCACGATGTAACATGACCGGCGTTTGGCGCTGACCAGATTCATCCACATACTGCGCACCAAGACGACCAGGCATTGAGAAATCGACTTGAATCGTACCCAGCTGCCATACTCGACCAATACAATCTTTTAATGAAAATTCGATCTTAGGACCGTAGAACGCACCCTCACCCGGCAACATCTCCCAAGGCAAACCTTTACTATCGAGCGCCAACGCCAAGGCCTGCTCAGCACGATCCCAATCCTCCTCACTACCCACCCGCTGCTCTGGGCGAGTAGAAAGGCGATAAATCACTTCAGTAAAGCCGAAGTCTTCATAGACCTCGTGTAGAAAATCAATAAACGACGCAACTTCTGGCTGGATCTGATTTTCGGTACAGAAAATATGTGCATCATCTTGAGTAAAGCCACGAACTCGCATGATGCCATGCAGCGACCCAGACGGCTCGTTGCGATGACAAGAGCCAAATTCCGCTAAACGCAAAGGCAGATCGCGGTAGCTGCGTAAACCTTGGTTAAACACCTGTACATGGCAGGGGCAGTTCATAGGTTTAACAGCAAAGTCACGCTCATCGGCGGTGAGTGTAAACATGCCATCACTGAACTTGTCTGCGTGACCAGATTTTTCCCACAGAGAAATATCTACCACCTGCGGCGTACGAATTTCCTGATAATCATGCTTGCGCTGCTTAT
Source organism: Zhongshania aliphaticivorans (assembly GCF_902705855.1). Classification (GTDB taxonomy): domain Bacteria; phylum Pseudomonadota; class Gammaproteobacteria; order Pseudomonadales; family Spongiibacteraceae; genus Spongiibacter; species Spongiibacter aliphaticivorans_B. The sequence continues at coordinate 526,844 of NZ_CACSIJ010000001.1, forward strand.
CGCGCATATATTGCTCAATAGCCTGATAAATACTCCAGCCCTTAGGGTGCCAAAACACCATGCCCGGGGCCTCTTCTTGCATATGGAACAGGTTAAGCTTTTTAGCGACTTTACGGTGATCGCGCTTTTCAGCTTCTGCAATGCGATTCAAATACGCTTTTAAGGCCTTTTTATTACCCCACGCGGTGCCGTATATACGCTGCAACATAGCGTTGGCTTGATCGCCCCGCCAGTAGGCGCCTGCAACTTTAGTCAGCTTAAATGCATTTAATTTGCCGGTGCTTGGCACATGAGGACCGCGACACAAGTCCATCCAATCGCCCTGCTTGTAAACTGAAATATCTTCATCGCCAGGCAAGTCCTTAATAATTTCGACTTTGTACTCTTCGCCCAAATCACTAAATGCTTTCACCGCATCTTCACGGCTCATTACCACGCGTGACACAGATAAATCCTCCGCCGACAACTCGGTCATGCGGGCCTCGATCTTTTCTAGATCTTCTGGCGTAAACGCGCGCTCATAAGCGAAGTCATAATAGAAACCGTCTTCTATTACCGGACCAATAGTCACTTGTGCACCAGGGAATAAATCCTGAACCGCCATTGCCAATAAATGCGCGGTGGAATGGCGAATAACCTCAACACCGTCATCATCACGCTCTGTGATAATACCAAGCTCAGCATCATCGTTAATAACATAGCTGGTATCAACTAGCCTGCCATTAACACGGCCAGCCAAGGCGGCCTTAGCTAAACCTGGACCGATATCCATGGCAACATCGGCCACAGAAACTGGATGATCAAATACGCGCTGACTCGCGTCGGGAAGGGTAATTACCGGCATGGTATTTTCCTTTCAGTGGTGACCCCTACGAAAGGTCACGTGAGTGATTATAGCGTGTTGAAAACTATAGAGATTTAAGCCGCCCATTATGAGGTTTACAAAGCAGAGCTGCAAGCAAAGGCAATACGTAATAATTAACTAAAGCTGGTATTCAATACAGATTAAATAGGTAATGACAACCGGGCCATCATCATGGGGCAATTTTTCTTCAACGACTCGCCGTGTAGCCAAACGCTCAAAACGCGATCGATTTTCCTCAAAATTCAGCAAGGCCTGCTCCTTGGTATCTGCCGTTTGGAAAAAATCTATGAGCGCCGCCCTAGATATAGCAAACATATAGCGCTTACCACCAATAGAGCCGGCAAACTTCACACCGCTAAACTTGTCATCCCAGATCGCCGTACTTTCAAATTCCACAGACCGCTCCAAATTCACCGATTAAGTTTTTATGCGGGCCACACGCTCAGCACCAAACCACTTTGGTGCCGCCATCGTATGACACAGCAAACCCATTATTAATCAATTGATCACCTAGGCTTACCCCGTCAATCCATACCTCAGCTAATAATCTAAAATATTTATCACGCTCAATAGATCTAAGCTCTATTACGCGCCCTTCTCGAAGCCGCCTCACCGAAAACTGCTTAGCCGCACGGGCTGCATCTTTTTCAAGCTGGCACTTGCCACGTAACTCCGGTGTATCAATGCCCTTAATACGTACCGGCATGCTGTCACCGACCACAGCAGGCCAGCCAGCAATATTTACTCGAAAGGTATCTCCATCGTAAATTGTGCGCACAACAGCCACCCGCGCGTCACCAAACTCAGCCGCACCAAGGCCTGCCATTAAAAAGAAAGCAACTAAGAAACCAGTGAATTTACGAATACAACTCGAACTAACTTGAGCAAATTTAATTTAGGTAACCCCGACTTTAACGAACTAAAAAGCAAGTCGGGAATCCCTTTTCCGAAGCCGGCTGAGTAATAGATAATTAGGTACGAGTATAGCAGCTAGCTGAAAAGAAGCGCCTCGGTGAATCGCAAGCCCCAGCAGCGAAAATAGACTTTTTCAAAGACAACAAACTATGCAAAGATCAATATTTAGACTGGGTATTTAGCAACCCTAACCTAAACTTGAACTTAAAAGAAATTGGTACGACCGAGTGGATTCGAACCACCGACCCCCACCATGTCAAGGTGGTGCTCTAACCAACTGAGCTACGGTCGTACTAAGACGTGCTGGCAGTTTTGCAAATTGATGGACAACCTGCTTTACAGCCCCTATAGCTACTAACACCAATTAGCGGAGCCGCGTACCTAAAGAGGACGCGCATTATAATCATGCCTTTTGAGTAGCACAAGGACTTCGCCGAGTTTTATAAGGCCCACACCTAACTAGTAAAGAATCGCTGTTTAATCTCCGACAATTTATCTCTTACGTTTGCCGCCGCCTCAAACTCGAGATTTTTGGCATGCCGCTGCATATCCTGCTCTAGCTTTTTCAGAAGTTTTGCTAGCTCGGCGTTCGACATAGTTTCCGCGTCCAGCAAATAGTCCCCCGATGGCTCAGCTACTTTTCGCGTATCGCCACGCTGCTTTTTCTTAGAACCCGGTATTGCACCAGCATCAAGAATGTCAGCTACCGACTTCAAAACACCGACAGGCGTAATATTGTTTTTCAGATTATGGGCAATTTGCTTATTCCTACGCCGCTCGGTTTCATCAATAGCACGCTGCATTGAGCCTGTAATTCGATCACCATAGAGAATCGCCTTGCCGTTTAGGTTTCGTGCAGCACGACCAATGGTTTGAATTAGCGAGCGCTCAGACCTCAAAAATCCCTCTTTATCTGCATCCAATATCGCAACTAAGGACACCTCCGGCATATCCAAACCTTCGCGCAACAGGTTAATTCCCACCAATACATCAAATTTGCCCAACCTGAGATCACGGATAATTTCAACCCGTTCGACGGTATCTATATCCGAATGTAAGTATCGAACTCGCACACCATGCTCATCTAAATACTCCGAGAGATCTTCTGCCATACGCTTAGTCAAAGTGGTAACAAGGACCCGCTCCCCCACCGCAGTGCGCAAACCAATTTCCGACAGCAAGTCATCTACCTGCGCACTGGCTGGACGCACTTCTATTTCCGGATCGATCAAGCCCGTTGGTCTAACTACCTGCTCCACCACACGAGCAGAAGTTTCTGCCTCGTAATTTCCTGGGGTTGCCGACACCAAAATAATTTGTGGCACCAAACGCTCCCATTCCTCAAAGCGCATCGGCCGATTATCCAGAGCAGACGGCAAACGAAAACCGTATTGCACCAAGGTTTCCTTCCGCGACCGATCGCCCTTATACATAGCGCCTATTTGCGGGATGGTGACATGTGATTCATCGATAACAACCAAGGCATCTTCAGGCAAATAATCAAAAAGCGTAGGGGGTGCTTCACCAGGATCACGACCGGACAAATAGCGCGAGTAATTTTCAATTCCATTGCAATAGCCCAGCTCGCGAATCATCTCGATATCATAACGAGTACGTTGCTCTAAGCGCTGCGCCTCGACCAGTAGCTCGTTACTCCGCAATTGCTCTAAACGCTCAAGCAACTCCGCCTCAATAAAATCAACCGCCTTCAATAGCGTTTCTCGAGGTGTTACGTAATGGCTTTTCGGGTAAATCGTAATACGTGGATACTTGCCGTAAGACTCCCCTGTGAGCGGGTCAAAGCCAGTGATTGAATCAATCTCGTCGTCAAACAACTCTACGCGGACCGCATTTTTATCACTCTCCGCAGGAAAAATATCAATCACGTCGCCACGAACACGATACGTTCCGCGCTGAAAGGCGATATCGTTGCGGGTATATTGCAACTCAGCTAAACGACGCAAAAGTTTTCGCTGATCAATACGCTCGCCACGCACTAAGTGAAGAATCATTTTAAAATACTGTTCAGGATCACCCAAACCGTATATGGCTGACACCGACGCGACAACAATGGCATCTGAGCGCTCCATGAGCGCCTTAGTTGCCGACAAACGCATTTGCTCGATATGATCATTAATAGATGCGTCTTTCTCTATAAACGTATCTGAGGCGGGAACATACGCCTCAGGCTGATAGTAATCGTAATAAGAAACAAAATACTCGACGGCATTATTCGGAAAAAACTCCTTAAACTCACCATAAAGCTGCGCTGCCAAGGTTTTATTTGGCGCCATCACAATAGTCGGGCGCTGCAACGCTTCCACCACATTAGCAATAGTAAAGGTCTTACCTGAACCCGTGACGCCCAATAAGGTCTGGGCATGTAAGCCCGCATTTACACCCTCTATCAGGCCGGCAATTGCTGCAGGCTGATCTCCCGCAGGAGCAAACTTCGACACCACCTGAAATGGCTTACTCATAAAACTGCCCGCCACAAAAATCCCCATATTAACGCGCCCAGTAGCTCGCAGCAAAACAAGCCCGCTCATTACAAAGATGCTAAACCTTGGAAATTGCTCATAAAATCACCAAAACAAGAATTTTTTTCATCAGGGGTTGACGACCCTAAGAAACATCCTTAATATGCGCGGCCTCAGCTGTTAAAGCTGTTCCGCCTTAGCTCAGTTGGTAGAGCAAATGACTGTTAATCATTGGGTCGCTGGTTCGAGCCCAGCAGGTGGAGCCATATATAGAGAAGGGCTTATGTGAAAACATAGGCCCTTTTTTATGCCCTACATAAAGTGCCGCTTTACATTTCCACTCAAGCTATACTGCCTCCACGCCATAAACACCTTACACGTACAAACAACGTCGAAATTAATTTGGAATTACGTTATGAAGGCCAAGCTAAGCTTCAGTGCGATTATTATTACACTGCTTTTAAGCGGGGTTTGCCACGGCCAAACGCGAGACTTTAGCTCCGCTCATAAAAAAATTGAACGCGCTCTAGAAGGATCTGCAGGATTCCCTGGCAGTGATGCAATTTGGGTAAAGCACAACACACTGCTAATCGCGGTTGCCAAAAACACGATAAATGAAAAAAAGTATGCCAAGCGAGTGTGCGATTTTCTCAACTCTAACGGCTTCGGCAGCCAAAAAGTAGAACTCATTATCGTCGACCAAGATGAACTGCGAAGCCACAACCAGTGGTCGCAGCTCGCCGAACGTCAATGCAAATAAATTAAAATGGCCAAACCATTGGCGCGATAAGTACCGTTGCAACCCCAACGATCACCGTGAGCGGTATGCCGATTTTAAAGAAATCACTAAATCGGTAATCCCCTGGCCCATACACCATTAAATTAGTTTGATAACCAATCGGCGTCGCAAAACTGGCTGACGCCGCCATCATTAAAGTAACCGCAAACGGCAGCATACTTACGTCAAGCTGCTGGCTCGCAGCCAAGGCTATCGGAAATACAATCACCGCCGCCGCCAAATTTGAAATCACCGCAGAAAACAGCGCCGTTACAATGAAAATTGCAGCCAAGGTTGCCATGGGCGAACCCGCAGCCAATCCAATTATTTGCTTGGCAATGACTGAAGCCGCGCCCGTAGATTCCAAAGAGCCGCCAAGGGCAATAGAAGCCGCTATTACCAACAATATCTGCCAATCAACACTCCGGCGCGCATCAGCGGCTCGAATACAGCGTGTTGCGACCATGAGCCCCGCAGCCAAAAACGCCGCTTTCAACATTGACAACCAACCAATAGCAACGACCAGCACCATAGCGATCATAATAATACCGGCACGACCACGATGCTCATGCCGCACAGGACGCGAATTTTCAATGGCACTTACCAGCAAGAAATCACGGGAGTAACGCTGATTGGGAACAAAATCCTCGTACGCTTCAAGTAATAAGGTATCACCTGGCTCTAACTCTAAGTCGCCAATTCGGCCCTTCAAATGCTCGCCGTTACGAGAAATGGCAATAATTGCCGCGCCGTAATTATTACGAAAACGCATTTCGCGAATAACTCGGCCTAAATGGGGGAAATTAGGCGATATCACCACTTCGACCAAGCAACGCGATAAATTATTATCACCTAACTTAAACGCCTGGTCCTCTGCCAATCTAAGGCCATGGAAGTTTTTAAGGTCAACAACCGAACGCACATCGCCGGCAAAAATAAGCCTATCACCATCCATCAAAATTTCTTTTGGCGACACCACCGTCATAAGGCGTTCATCGCGAACAATTTCAATCAAGAACATCGCCGGCAATTGTCGCAACCCAGCTTGTTCTATCGATTGGCCAATCATCGGGCTATGAGGCTCAACCAACATTTCCACAATATATTGCCGTGTATCACCGAAACGCTCAGCCTTACCGTTACTGGTTGGCAACAAATATCGACTAGTAATAATTGTAAATGCGGCAACCAAGACAACACACGGCAAACCAACCCAAGCGATATCAAACATACCAAGCGCCTGCCCCGGCAATGCATCAATCATCATGCCATTTACAACCAAGTTGGTACTGGTACCCACCAAGGTACATGTGCCACCTACAATAGCGGCATAACTCAAAGGAATCATCAACTGCGAGACTGGCAAATTATTGCGCTTTGCCCAATCCCGCACAGCGGGAATCATCATCGCTACAACAGGCGTGTTATTTAATATAGAGCTGAATATCGCCACCGGCGCCATCAGTCGAAACTGCGCCAAACGAACCGATTTAGGCCGGCCTAACACGTTCAGTGATATCCAATTTACAACGCCGGTTTCAGACAATGCCTGAGCAACAATGAACAAGACCCCGACGGTGACCATCCCCTCATTGGCCATACCCGCTAAGGCCTCCTTGGGCGACAAAACACCGGCAAGTAAAAGCACCACAACACCGCCACACAAGATCATATCCGGCGGCCGTCGAGTAAAAATTAAAGCCAGCAAACAACCCGCAATAACACTAAGGGCAACCCATGCATCAAGGGTGAACATATTAGCTCGATAAGCTCCGGTAGAACGCTTGAAATTTCTCTACAAAATCATTAAGACTTGTTACAGGTAAATCATTTATTCCCGCTGCAGCAGCTCGCCCACCGCCGGTAGGAAATTGCCGGCAAAACTCATCTGCGCCCTGCTTATTATTTAGCGGCGCCCGAATACTTACTAGATAGTTACCATCTTTTTTTTCTGTCAGCACTGCGTGAGCACGATCAGGGAAATCATTTGCCAGATCGTTACTGTACACACCACTAACACGTCGGGCCCAACGTTCATCCGGTAGAATAAAAACGGCGCTCACGTTATCCGCATGCACAGCAGGTAGCTGGCTTGCCGCGCGCATATCATTTGTATACCCCTCTTCCAATTGCGCGAAGGTATCTGCCGCCTCTTTCATAAACTGACGTGGACTGGCAAAGGGGGCGATGCGGCGATAAAGCTCCGCGGGATCAAAATGCAAATCCTCTATGCTCGCGCCATAACCATTGTAATTAAGGTATATACCTAGATTCTCCAGCTGCTGCAATTCATCGGCAGTTAAGCCTAGTGGCTTTGCTACCGCCATCGCGCTATTGCGAAGATTGTCACCAAATGCACCAACGACAGCCCACTCCGCAAATTGGCCTTTCAACATCCCGTTTACCAATAAGCTAGTGCAAACATCTGCGGCTGGATTGATATTAACCCTTAGATTCGCATGCTCTGGAATGTCGCCTGCAAAATGGTGGTCCACGTAAACAACTTCGGCACCAGCCTCCAGCACACTATTCAAACCGTCGCGATTTTTATCTAAGGATACGTCCAGCACCGTGATTTGATCGCCCGAACCTGCCGACACTCTGCCTAGTAAATTAATGTCACGCTTAACACCAGTGACTAAGGTACTATCCTGCGGGCTCGCATTTCGCAACTGTACCAAGGCACACAAGCCGTCCGCGTCTCCATTAAATACATCTATTACTGCCATTCCCTGTTCCCCAATTTTTATACGTAAATTTATTGTCTTTAATAACCGAGCGACGCGTTAATCTTTCTCAAGCTCGCCAAAGGGTCAGCACTTCTTGTAATCGGTCGTCCAACTACCAAATAATTGCTACCCATCGCAATGGCATCACTGGGCGTCGCAACCCGCTGCTGATCGCCAAGTTCGCTTCCCGCTGGCCGGATTCCCGGTGTCACAAGTAAAAAATCTTTTGGAATAACGCCTCGCAACACCGAAACTTCTTGAGCTGAACAGACTACGCCATCAAGCCCGCTCTCTGCCGTTAATGTAGCCAAGCGACTGACTTGCGCCAAAGCGTTCTCATTCACACCGACTGTAGCTAATTCCTCGCTTTGCATTGACGTTAACACCGTCACACCAATTAACAGTGGCGCATCTTTGCCATATGACTGCAAAGCGGTCTTTGCCGCCGACATCATTCTCATGCCACCCGATGCATGCACATTCACCATCCACACCCCCATATCCGCGGCAGCAGCCACAGCGGCAGCAGTGGTATTAGGGATGTCGTGGAATTTTAAATCCAAAAAGACCTCAAAACCGCGTCGGTGCAAGTCGCGTACAACGTCAGGACCATATAAGGTAAATAATTCTTTACCGACTTTTACACGGCACAGCGAAGGATCCAGCTTTTCAAGTAAAGCATCAAGCTCAGCGCGCGCGGCAAAATCCAGCGCGACAATTAGCGGAGATTTTTCAGTCATAATGTAATTCAATCACCTAGTATTCCACGGATTGGCGCAATGGTACCCCACTGCTCACAACTGGGACACAACCAGTGCAGCTTTTGCCCAGAAAATCCGCAATGCCGGCATCGGTACACAGGACGTTCAGCTTTAAGCTGATCTAACAACTGCCGGACCAGTGCCCCACTCTGCCTACGCTCGCCCTCAGGTCGACTCAGCACTTCTGACAACAAACCGAATGTGGGGCGTTGCGCCGCCACATCATGTAAATAATTTAAAGCCAAATCCTGCCCATTGCATTCCGCTATTACCTGCGCACACTCTATATTAAACGCTGTGCTCGAGGTACTTTGCGCTACGCGCTGGAGCGCGTCCAGATAAGCAGCCTGATCACCAAAACCTAAAAAAGCCTTACGAAATATGGGAACAACCTCACTTGCAAATGCCGGTTGCCGCTCAATTACCGAATGCAAGAGGTCTAAAGCCTGCTGCGGCTTTTTTTGGCTTATAGCCAAGTCTGCAGACAGTAAATACGCCCTCACATTATTGCTGTCATAATTACGCGCCAACTGCAGTTCTTTAGAAGCCGCCTTAACATCATTTGCAAGCAACAACGGCTTAGCTTTTTCGCAGTGATAATGGCTTAAAGCACACTCGACTACCCGCTCCGCCGCGGTGACCGCAACCTGCTTTTTAAGCCAGCTCCGTTGTGGCAGACGCAAGCGCGCAACCGCAATCGCCTGATCCCACTCTTTCTCACTCTGATAAATATTTTGCAAATGCTCCAAGGCATCCATGCGGTAAATCACCGATTCATCTACGACATCTCGCAGCAAACGCTCAGCACGATCTAACAAGCCTGCGGATATATAATCTCTCGCCAATTCTAGATGGACTTGATAGAGCTTATCTCTAGGTAAACTCGGTCGTGACAATAAGTTTTGATGAATACGAATTGCGCCATCGACCTCACCCTTACTACGCATTAAATTTCCTAAGGCCAAATGCGTAGGCAGAGTTTCAATATTTACTGGCAGCTCATTAATTACCGTCATGACCGCCGCGCCGGCCTGCTCACTCAGTAAGTAATTCAAGCCCTTGTAGTAGGAGCTTGCGTTATCGTCATTCTTATTGGAATGTCGCCACTTTGGGCGATAGAAGTAGCCAATCAGCCAGCCACTCGCGACCGCCGCCAGAATACAAAGAAATTGGATTAGCTCAGTGTTCATACCAAATTAGCTACTTACAAGCTGAGTTCGCTCAAGCTTGGTTTTTTCACTATTTAATAAGCGGCGCAAACGAAGACGCGAAGCCTGCAATCGTAAAATAACGACGGTACTCGCAACTAAACCAGCAAGACCACCAAGAAAAAAAGACAAAATAATCCACGTCGACAAACGCTGTGCAGGAAGCTCCGCAACCAGTACATTAAGAGGCACTAGTACGTCATTCTGAATGGTAAATAACAGCCCCACCGCCAAGACGAGGAGCAAGAGTAATAACACTAAAATTGAACGGATCAGACGCATCTAACCTTTTTCCAAAAAAAAAACGGCATGGTCAATGACCATACCGTTTCTTTAATCATAACGCTAGTAGTGCAAAGCTAAGTGCCTGACTGTAGGCTCAAATTTACACGCTCGCGCAACTCTTTGCCGGGCTTAAAATGCGGCACATATTTACCGGGCAACTCCACAGTTTCACCTGTTTTAGGGTTGCGCCCCATACGAGGCTCTCGGTAATGCAGAGAAAAACTACCAAAACCCCGAATCTCTATACGATCACCCGTGGCTAAAACCGTCGACATATGTTCGATCATAGTTTTAACTGCCAACTCAACGTCCTTGTGGGACAACTGCGGCTGACGCTCGGTAATCAACTCTATTAATTCAGATTTGGTCATAGCTTGTTCCCGTTGTTTCCAACACTCAAGCCTAGCTTAGCATTTTTTTGCATATAAGCCAGATAGTTACGAGCATTTAGCTCAAGTAAATGCCCGTAACTTGCGACTCAGACCAAAGACCTTAGTCTTTGTTTTCCATCTGAGCTTTGATCAAGTCGCCGATTGTTGCAGGAGCAGCAGTTTCGACTTCTTTCTCACGCAGTGACTTAACAGCCTCTTTCTCGTCATCAACGTCCTTGGCTTTAATAGACAAGGTCATTGCGCGGTTTTTGCGATCTACACTGATGATTTTAACTTCAACAGTCTCGCCCACTTTTAAGACGTTACGTGCATCTTCAACTTTATCGCGGCTGATTTCAGACGCTTTCAATACGCCTTCAACTTCTTCGCTTAACACGATGATAGCTGCTTTAGCGTCGACTTCTTTAACAACACCATTAACAATGGCGCCTTTGTCGTTTTCAGCAACGTAGTTAGAGAACGGGTCGTCTTCAAGCTGTTTAATGCCTAAAGAAATACGCTCGCGCTCAGGATCAATAGACAGGATTACCGTCTCGATCTCGTCGCCTTTCTTGAACTTACGCACGGCTTCTTCGCCAGTTTCATTCCAAGAAATATCAGACAAGTGAACCAGACCGTCGATGTTGCCATCTAGACCGATGAAGATACCGAAGTCAGTAATAGACTTGATAGCGCCCTTGATCTTGTCGCCTTTGGTGAACTGACCACCAAATGCATCCCATGGGTTTTGTTGGCACTGCTTGATACCCAAAGAAATACGACGGCGTTCTTCGTCGATATCCAGAATCATCACTTCTACTTCGTCGCCAACATTAACCACTTTAGATGGGTGAATGTTTTTGTTGGTCCAATCCATTTCTGAAACGTGAACCAAACCTTCAACGCCTTCTTCGATCTCAGCGAAACAGCCGTAATCAGTCAGGTTAGTGACCTTAGCTTTAACGCGTGAGTTCTCTGGGTAACGTGCCTTGATAGCTACCCATGGATCTTCGCCAAGTTGCTTCAGACCCAATGATACGCGGTTGCGCTCACGGTCAAACTTAAGAATACGTACGTCAATTTCATGACCCACTTCAACGATTTCACTTGGGTGCTTAATACGCTTCCAAGCCATATCGGTGATGTGCAATAGGCCGTCAATACCGCCCAAATCTACGAAAGCACCGTAGTCGGTCAAGTTCTTAACAATACCTTTAACAACCATACCTTCTTGCAGAGATTCCAGCAGCGCTTCGCGCTCTTCGCTGTTTACGCTCTCAAGAACGGCACGACGCGAAACAACAACGTTGTTACGCTTTTGGTCCAGCTTAATGACTTTGAATTCAAGCTCTTTGCCTTCCAAGTGCGCTGTATCGCGAACTGGACGAACATCTACCAAAGAACCGGGCAGGAACGCACGGATGCTGTTGATATCGACTGTGAAACCACCTTTAACCTTGCCATTGATAATACCAACAACAGTCTCTTCAGCTTCATATGCTGCTTCAAGAGTAGTCCACGCCTCAGCGCGCTTGGCTTTTTCACGTGATAATTTAGTTTCACCAAAGCCATCTTCAACCGACTCTAGTGCAACTTGAACTTCATCACCAATCGCCAGAATGAACTCACCGCTTTCGCTCAAGAACTGCTCGCGAGGAATAACACCCTCAGATTTCAGTCCAGCGTGAACGGTAACCCAATCACTGTCGATATCAATAACAACGCCGGTCACGATTGAACCGGGTTTCATATCAATGGTTTTTAAACTTTCTTCAAATAGATCAGCAAAGCTCTCGCTCATTAGTCATTACCTGAGTATTAAATAGTGGCAACGCCACCGTATCGCCGTGTATCCAGCTTACACGGGTCAATTCATATTGCCTCAATACAACGCCAGCTGGTATTTGCGCTGCATGCGACGGTTTTTAGTTAGTCTTTGAGACATTGCACGATTGCTGTTTTATTCTCTGGCGGCGTTGAAAACGTACTCAATCGGTCATTTATAAGTATAAATTCCCTCATTCCGTGCGCTTTCGCCTTGCCAGAAAACAAAACCTCGGCTCGTGGCAAACGTCTCAATTTACAAACTAACAAGACGAGCGTTGACTTCCGCCAACACTCGGTTAAACACTTCTTCTATGCCCAAACCACTGCTATCTATCTGCACAGCGTCGTCTGCGGGCTTTAAAGGGGCTAGTTCACGCTCAGAATCTCGCTTATCGCGAGCGCGTATCTCCCCTAAAAGGGTCGCGAGGTTAACATCATCGCCCTGCGATTTCAACTGATTGTAGCGCCGTTCGGCACGCTCCTCGGCGCTTGCGGTGAGGAATATCTTAACTGGAGCGGTCGTGAAAACGACGGTCCCCATGTCGCGCCCGTCGGCCACCAAACCCGGCGCTTTGGCAAAATCGCGCTGCCGACCTAATAAGGCACTGCGCACTGCAGGCAATACCGCCACTTTAGAAGCCAACATACCGGTGACTTCGGTACGTAAATCACCGCTGACGTCCTCCCCCTCAAGCAAGACACGGGTTGGCTCACCCGGTTCACCAGCGACAAATTCAACATCTAGATTTGCCGCTAATTTAGCTATTGCGGCTTCGTCATCAAAGGCACAACCGTGTTTATCGGCCGCCATACCAACCAAACGGTACAGCGCACCACTATCCAGTAAATGCCAGCCCAAATGCCGCGCCAAGGTTTGGCATAAAGTGCCCTTTCCAGAACCGCTGGGGCCGTCAATCGCAATAACCGGAGCAGATAGTGTCGACTCACTCATACTCAAGCCTGCACCTCTATATTCATACCCAGACTCGCCGCCAAGCTCACAAAATTAGGAAACGAGGTCGCGACGTTATCGCAGCCGGTCACCCGAATAGGATCAGTGGCGCGCAAAGAGGCAACGGCGAATGACATGGCAATGCGATGATCGTGATGGCTTGCCACCGTCGCGCCAGTTATTTGTCCACCCTGAATAACAATGCCATCTTCGGTCGGCACCGCGCTAATTCCCATGGCCTGCAAGCCATCGGCCATCACTTGAATACGGTCACTTTCCTTCACCCGCAGCTCTTCCGCACCAGTCAGCACGGTTTGCCCTTCGGCGCAGGCCGCAGCAACAAACAACACCGGAAACTCATCGATAGCTAAAGGCACCTGATCTTCAGGAATGTTAATACCTTTAAGTTGAGCGTGACGAATACGAATATCCGCAACGGGTTCGCCACCCACTTCGCGTTCATTAAATACCGTAATATCGCCGCCCATCGCACGTAAAATATTGATCACCCCGACTCGCGTTGGGTTAATACCAACATGCTCCAACGTCAAATCAGCATTCGGAGTAATACTTGCCGCCACCATAAAAAACGCCGCCGAAGAAATGTCCGCCGGTACATCTATATGCACGGCAGTTAAGCGTCCGCCGCCCTGTAATTTAGCCACCGGCCCAGCAACGTCTACCGAATAACCAAATCCGCGCAACATACGCTCGCTATGATCACGCGTGGGTGCAGGCTCAGTTGTACGAGTCTCACCCTCGGCATACAAACCCGCCAGCAATACGCAAGACTTCACCTGCGCACTCGCCATTGGCAGTACATAGTCGATAGCCTTTAATGATTGACCACCACGTAGCGTTAGCGGTGGACGCCCGCCTTCGGCCGTTTCAACCACCGCACCCATTTCTCGTAAGGGCTTGGCAACACGTTCCATAGGACGCTTACTCAAGGACTCGTCGCCGGTCATGGTAACGTCAAACTTTTGCCCCGCTAATAAGCCCGCCAACAAACGCATTGAGGTGCCGGAATTACCGACATATACATCACCTGCAGGTGCCTTAAGACCATCACGGCCAACGCCGTGAATAAGCACCCGACCATTTTCTGGGCCTTCGATTTCTACCCCCATCGCCCTAAATGCATTCAGAGTCGACAGCGCATCTTCGCCCTCTAGAAACCCATCCACGGTAGTGACGCCATCGGCAATCGCCCCCAACATAATAGAGCGGTGCGAAATTGACTTATCTCCCGGAACTCGGGCCGTACCACGTATTTGACCACCAGGCTGTAACAGGAAATCCACGATAAAATTCTCTTTTAATGTAATCAGGAAAATATGAAATTACGATGAAGGGGATTTTTTTTGACGGCTTAGATACTGCCCCAAAAAATGTTCATCACGGGCGCGTTTAGCGCGATCAAAACTCGTAAAAATAGCTTCACCGTCGCCTTCTTCAATCGCTTTACGAACAAGTTCAAGATGAGAGCTAAAAGTATCTATACCTTGCAGAATGGCATCTCGATTCGCCAAGGCAATGTCGTGCCACATGGTCGGGTCGCTAGACGCAATTCGCGTAAAATCACGAAAGCCACCGGCTGCAAATTTAAAAATATCCGCAGCCGCGCCATTCTGCGCCAACGCGTCAACCAAGGTATAAGCCAGCACATGAGGGAGATGACTGGTCGCGGCAAGCACCGAATCGTGCTCGGCAACATCCATGCACACCACTTCGGCACCACAGGATTCCCACATCTCGCGAATCAATACTACCGCTGAGCTAGCCGTATTGTCTAAGGGCGTTAAAATAACTCGGTGGTCGAGAAACAAATCTACTGAAGAAGCCTCAACCCCACTCTGCTCAGACCCTGCAATGGGATGACCCAACACAAAGTTAGCGGGCACCTCACCAAAAATTCGTTCTGCAGCGCGTTGAATATTGCCTTTGACACTGGCCACATCGGTGACAACCATGTCGGGCGTCATCAATGGCGCCAATTCTGCCATCACTTTTTCAGCAACTAGCGTTGGTGTTGCAATCACCACCACGTCGGCGCCGGCGACTGCTTCGGCCATATCTAGGGTATAAGAATCTATCACCCCAAGCTGTAATCCACGTTCGAGTGATTCTGCACGACGCCCGGTAGCAACTACCTCGCCAACCGCACCCTGTGCTTTTAAGGCTTTTGCGAGGGATCCCCCCATTAGCCCCAAACCGATAATGGTGAGCTTATTGATCAAGAACACCCTCTCTTTTTAATTTATTCAGCGCACTGAGGCAACGCGCATTTTCATGCTCTAAGCCGATTGAAATTCGCAGATGCTTAGGCATTTGATACACAGCCACCGGCCTAACAATTACACCTTCCGTCAGTAAGGCCTGGTAAATCGGCATGGCATCGCAGGGCAGCTCAACGGCAACAAAATTACCTACCGATGGAATATAGTTCAACCCTAGCTCACCAAAACCAGCACACAACTGCCGCATTCCAGCACTATTAATCTGCTGGCTGCGACGTAAATAATCATGGTCATCTAATACCGCTAACGCTGCCGACATGGCAGGAATACTGACATTGAACGGCGCACGTACGCGGTTTAATAAATCCGCTATCTGCGGGCTGCTCACGCCATAACCAATACGCAGCCCCGCCAAACCATAGGCTTTAGAAAACGTCCGCGTAACAATAATATTGGGATGCTTACCAAGAAAAGTCAGCCCGTCTGGAAAATCGTCAACACCCGCAAACTCTATGTAAGCTTCGTCGAGCACGACAATAACGTGTTCGGGCACCTTCGCCAAAAACGTGCTCAGGGCTGCTCGGTCAAGATAATTTCCAGTGGGATTATTAGGGTTGGCAATAAAAACAACTTTAGTATCTGGCTCAATGGCCGCCGCCATAGCATCTAAATCATGCCCCCAATCTTTGGCCGGCGTAACGATGGCACGAGCACCCACTGCCTGTACCGCAATTGGGTAAACAATAAACGCATATTGAGAAAATACCGCCGAACTACCCGCACTCAAAAAAGTGCGTGCAATTAAATCCAAAACATCATTCGAGCCATTGCCGAGGGTAAATTGGTTTTCGCCCACACCCAGTTTAACCGCAAGCTTTTTCTTTAATTCAAAGCCATTGGCATCAGGATAAAGATGCGATTGCTTAAGCGAGGCTTGCGCAGCCGCCATCGCGATCGGCGACGGCCCAAGCGGGTTTTCATTACTCGCCAGCTTAACAACGCTAGCTAAGCCCAGCTCGCGCTGTAACTCTTCAATCGGTTTACCCGCTTGATAAGGATGCAGACCTTGCACGCCGGCATTTGCCAGCGCAAATACATCACACGCCACTTGCTACACCCTCACAAAGTAAGCCAAACACCATCTTTAAATTGCAGCCTTGGGATAGGAACCCAACACTTTAAACATAATGGAATGTTGTTCAATATCATTGAGAATATCAACAATGATGGCATCGTCACGATGCCCTTCAAATTCAATAAAAAAGACGTAGGTCCAGGGCTCAGTACGCGATGGCCGCGTGTCGATACGCGTGAGCATCACATCTGCTTTTTGAAACGGCTCGAGCAATTTAAACAGTGCGCCAGGTCGATTTCGGGCAGACACCACCAAAGACGTTTTATCGCGACCACTAGCCGCCACATCTTCGCGACCAATAATTAAGAACCGCGTGGTGTTATCAGGCTGATCTTCAATATTTGCCGCCAACTGCACCAAACCGTACTGCTGCTCAGCCATATCGCCGGCAACCGCCGCGACACCTTCTTCTTCCGCCGCCATTCGCGCGGCTTCGCCGTTGCTACTTACCGCAGCGCGTTCAACGCCGGGGAAATGGGCGTCCAGCCAGCGACGACTCTGCGCCAAGGCTTGCTGATGCGCACAGATACGTGTGATCGGCTTATCTTTACCGTCTTTACCCACCAATAAATGCAGGCGAATACGCAGTTCCAATTCGCCACATATTTTTAAGGGCGAATTGATAAACGCATCCAAGGTATGCGACACCATGCCTTCAGTAGAATTTTCTACCGGCACCACGCCGTAATGGCATTGACCATTAACGACCTTAGCGAACACCTCATCGATAGACGCTTGCGGAACGCTGACCACAGCATGGCCAAAATGTTTGAGCGCCGCCGCTTGGCTGAACGTGCCCATCGGCCCCAAATACGCCACTTCCATAGGCTTTTCTAGGGCCAGACACGCCGACATAATTTCGCGAAAAATAAACGCCACAGTGTCATCAGCCAAGGGGCCTTTATTTGCCGCCTTCACCCGCGCCAAGACTTGCGCCTCGCGCTCGGGCCGATAGAACAACAACTGCTGCGAGCTGCTGCTATCCGCATTCGACTCAAACTGTTGTGCGGCGGCAAATTCCCGCAACTTAACCTCGGCCACCTGCTGGGCGCAGCTGGCACGACGATTCAGCAAATCGTGAATCTGAGTGTCGATGCTATCGATGCTTTGGCGTAAATCATCAAGACTCACTGGCGGCGTGTTGGAATCGCTCATAATCTCAGCCGTTTTGTTGTGCAAAATCTTTCATATAGGTAATCAGCGCATCTACGGCTTCTTCTGGCACCGCGTTATACACGCTGGCACGCATACCACCCACCGAGCGATGACCTTTCAAATTCAGCAAACCCGCTTCTTCTGCACCAGCAAGAAACGCCTTATCCAAATTTGCATCAGCCAACACAAAGGGAATATTCATTAATGAACGACTGGCCACTTCAACAGGGTTGCTATAAAAACCGCTAGCATCAATATAGCTATATAGCTTTTCTGCCTTGCGACGATTAATGACTTCCATCGCCTCTAGGCCGCCCTGCGCTTTAAGCCATTTAAATACCAAGCCGGCCAAATACCACGCCAAAGTTGGCGGCGTGTTGTACATAGAATCGTTATCAGCAGCGGTTTTATAATCCATCATGGTTGGCGTGACTGGGCTGGCTTTGCCCAGCAAATCTTTGCGAACAATCACAATAGTCAAACCAGCGGGGCCGATATTCTTTTGAGCGCCTGCGTAAATCAAGGCAAATTTATTCACGTCGATAGGACGCGACAAAATAGTCGATGACATATCAGCAACTAAAGGCACTTTAGATTCTGGCGTCCAGAAAAACTCCACACCGCCAATCGTTTCATTTGGCGTGTAGTGTAAATACGCCGCGTCGTCGCTTAACTTCCAGCTATCAAATGCTGGGATAGTGGTGAAGTTAGTATCTTCAGACGATGCCACCACATTAACCTTGGCGTAGCGCTTCGCTTCCTTAATGGCTTTCTTAGACCATTCCCCGGTGTTGACGTAATCAACAACCTTGCCCTCACCCATCAAATTCAAAGGCACAGCTGAGAACTGGCTGCTTGCACCGCCCTGTAAAAACAGGACTGCGTAATCGTCGGAAATACCCATCAGCTCGCGCAAATCAGCCTCGGCCTCATTGGCGATACCAACCATTTCATCAGAGCGGTGACTCATTTCCATGACCGACAAACCACGACCCTGCCAATCCATTAACTGCTCGCTAGCCTCTGCTAACACTGATTCAGGAATTGAAGCCGGACCTGCACAAAAATTATAACGACGCGCCATCTTGAATCGCCACTCCGAAAGATTAAAAAAATAAAAAAACAAACGGCGCCAGCGGCGCCGCTACTCATATTACTTAGCTGTAAATCTCAGCGAATATCCGGTGCGAGGATTACTCCTCGCCGCTATCGTCCGCTGACGGTGCCGCATCACCATCGGTGCTTGCCGCTTCGCCGGCAATCACATCGTCGGTCGACGCTGTTTCAGCGTTTTCGTCGTCTTCTAGCAACTTCTCGTCTTCTTCGTCAACGCGCTGAACACCAACCAAATGCTCGTCTTCTTTCAAACGAATAACACGAACACCTTGGGTATTACGGCTGAGAATTGATACTTCATCAGTGCGAGTGCGCACCAAGGTGCCCTGATCACTGATCAGCATCAGGTCATCGCCTTCAAAGACCTGAACCGCCCCAACCAAAGGCCCGTTACGCTCACTCATTGCCATGGCGATAACACCGCGATTACCACGGCCTTTTGCTGGGAAATCTTCCACCAAAGTACGTTTGCCATAACCATTCTCAGAGACAGTCAATACTCGACCACCCTCTTGTGGAATAATCATTGCGATAGCAGATTGGCCTTCATCCATGCGAATACCGCGCACACCTCGAGCCGTACGGCCCATTGCGCGGACAGCGGTTTCAGGGAAGCGAGCTGCTTTACCGGCGCTAGTTAATAGCAAAATATCGTTTTCGCCATTGGTAATTGAAGTACCTATTAGAACATCGCCTTCATCCAACTCAATGGCGCGCAAACCAACACTGCGCTGACGAGAAAATGCCTCAAGCGGTGTCTTTTTAACCGTACCAAAACCGGTAGCCATAAAGATGAAATAGCCTTCGGTATATTCATTCACCGGTAAAATTGAAGTGATGCGCTCATTGGCGTCCAGCGGCAATAAATTCACCATTGGTCGACCGCGAGAGTTACGACCCGCAACGGGAATTTGATAAGCACGCAGCCAATATACTTTACCGATATTGCTGAAACACAAAATAGTGGTATGAGTGTTGACCACCAATAAATGCTCAACAAAATCTTCGTCTTTTACCGAGGTCGCCGACTTACCCATACCGCCGCGACGCTGGGCTTGATAAGTATCTAAGGGCTGTGACTTGGCGTAACCGCCATTGGAGATAGTCACTACGCGATCTTCTTCTGGAATCAAATCTTCATGATTAAGATCAAGCTGTGAAGCCACAATTTCACTGCGACGCTCATCGCCGTAATCAGCAACCACTTGCTCTAATTCACCACGAATAACCGCAATTAACACATCGGGGTTAGCGAGAATATTTAAGTATTCAGCAATTTCCAGTAGGCGCTCTTGGTACTCGCCCAATAGTTTTTCATGCTCGAGACCGGTCAGTTTTTGCAAACGTAAATCAAGAATCGCCTGAACCTGTACCGGTGACAGATAGTACTGCCCATCACGCATGCCATATTGATCTTCAAGATCATCAGGACGACAGGCATTTTCGCCAGCGCGCTCTAACATGCCAGCTACATCGCCCAATTTCCAAGGGCGAGAGATCAAGCTATCTTTTGCTTCTTGGGTCGTTGCAGATGCTTTAATAGTGGCGATAATTTCATCAATATTTGAAATCGCGACCGCCAAGCCTTCCAACACATGACCGCGTTCACGTGCTTTGCGCAGTAAATAAACGGTACGGCGAGTAACCACTTCGCGACGATGGCGAATAAAGTACTCGAGCAACTGTTTCAAGTTCAAGATACGCGGCTGGTTATCTACCAAGGCCACAATATTGATACCAAATACGTTTTGCAGCTGGGTCTGGGCGTAAAGATTATTCAGAATGACTTCGCCGCTTTCCCCGCGCTTCATTTCTATAACAACACGCATACCGTCTTTGTCAGACTCATCGCGCAGCTCAGAAATACCTTCTATTTTCTTCTCTTTAACCAGCTCGGCAATTTTCTCAATCAGGCGCGCCTTGTTAACTTGGTAAGGCAGCTCGTGAATAAGAATAGTCTCGCGATGAGTTTTTTCATCGACGATGACCTCAGCGCGGGCGCGAACATAAATACGGCCACGGCCAGTTCTATACGCTTCCACAATACCGGCACGGCCGTTGATAATCGCCGCAGTCGGGAAATCTGGGCCAGGAATATGTTCCATCAACTGATCGACGGTAATATCTGGATCATCCAGCAGGGCCAAACAGCCGTTAATGACTTCAGTTAAGTTATGTGGCGGAATATTTGTCGCCATACCAACCGCAATACCCGACGAGCCATTGATCAATAGCGCAGGGATTTTGGTAGGCATAACCGCCGGAATTTGCTCGGTACCGTCGTAGTTAGGCACCCAATCGACGGTTTCTTTGTCTAGATCGGCAAGAATTTCGTGGGCAATTTTGCGCATACGAATTTCGGTATAACGCATGGCTGCCGCGTTATCACCGTCAATAGAACCGAAGTTACCCTGACCATCGACCAGCATATAGCGCAAAGAAAACGGCTGCGCCATGCGAACTATGGTGTCGTATACCGCAGAGTCGCCGTGGGGATGGTATTTACCGATAACGTCACCCACCACACGGGCGGATTTCTTATAGCCTTTATTCCAGTCATTACCTAGCTCGCTCATGGCGAACAGCACACGGCGATGAACAGGTTTTAGACCGTCGCGCACATCGGGCAGTGCCCGACCAACGATAACGCTCATTGCATAATCAAGGTAGGACTGCTTAAGCTCGTCCTCGATATTTACCGGCAGAATCTCTTTAGCTAAATCAGCCATGAATCGGGTAATTCCTTATTATGGATAGTCGTCACGTGGCAGTGTCGCCTCGAAATCGGCCTTATCCGGTATTTAACTCACCACTGTCACCGTCTCCGCCGACGGCGCAGCTAGTCTAAGCGGAAAATAAAGCGGCAATCATAGCATAAATCTCAAGCCCGTAGACAGTTCAAAATCGCCGCAAATCAATGTACTACCGCAACAAAAGGCGCCCACAGCGCTCACGTTAACGGGTATACTTGCGCCTTTGCGTAAACAGATACGGACAGCCCCATGCCTGCCCAAAGCCAACACCCCGTCGACACACTTATATTTGCACGCTGGATTATTCCCGTGACACCTAATTGCACGCCGCTAATTGACCATGCGCTAGCTATTCGCAATGGCGAGATTTGCGCCATATTAGCCGCCGAGGAAGCCGAATCCATCGACGCCACCGACGTACTGCGACTAGATAATCACGTGCTAATGCCAGGACTCATTAATGCTCACGGCCACGCCGCAATGAGTTTATTTCGTGGCATGGCCGACGACAAACCGCTACACACTTGGCTTAACGACCACATTTGGCCGGCAGAAGGCCGCTGGGTAGACGAGGCCTTTGTTAGCGATGGCTGCGAACTGGCCATAGCTGAAATGCTCCGCAGCGGCACCACCACCTTTAGCGATATGTACTTTTTCCCCGAAGCCGCCGCCACCGTCATTCGCAAAGCCGGTATTCGCGCCCAGCTCAGCTTTCCTATATTTGACTTCCCCAGCGCCTGGGGCAGCGGCCCTGATGAGTATTTTCGCAAAGGCCTCGCACTGCGGGACGAACTAAAGCACAGCAAATTGATTACCGTCGCCTTTGGGCCGCACGCGCCCTACACGGTTGGCGATGACGCCATGCAACGGGTCGCCACCCTCGCCGCAGAGGCAGATGCCGCCATTCAAATTCATCTACACGAAACTCAGCAAGAGATCGACGACGCCGTCACCCAAACCGGCAAACGCCCCATCACGCGGCTTGCCGACCTAGGTTTACTAGGACCAAAAACCCAATGCGTCCACCTTGCGGCCCTGAATGACGACGACATTGCCACTCTCGCCAACTTCGGCTGCCACGCTATTCACTGCCCAGAATCAAATATGAAACTGGCCAGTGGCTTTTCTCCCGTCGAGAAAATGCGCGCCGCCGGTATTAATGTGGCACTCGGCACCGATGGCGCGGCCAGCAATAACGACCTCGACCTATTCAGCGAGATGCGCAGCGCCGCCTTGTTAGGCAAAGTCATTGCCGGCGATGCCAGCGCCCTGCCCGACCACTACGCGCTAACCATGGCGACGTTAAACGGCGCCAAGGCGCTTGGCATAGACCATCTCGTCGGTAGCCTAGAAGTCGGCAAACAAGCCGACGTGATCGCCATCGACTTATCAGCGCTCGAACAACAGCCGATTTACAACCCCGTATCGCAACTGGTTTACACCAATATCAGTCATCATGTTCGCTATAGCTGGATCATGGGCCGCAAGGTACTGGATAATGGCGAACTGACCACGCTAGACCGCCGAGACATTATTGCTCGCGCAGAACTCTGGCGCTCAAGAATTAGCGGAGAATAAAATGCAAGACGCGGCATCGCAGAAACCACATAGAAATAATGTTGACCCGGCAGAAATAGCCAAGTTCGAAGAATTGGCCCATCGCTGGTGGGACCGCAATAGCGAATTCAAACCCCTGCACGACATCAACCCGCTGCGCGTGAATTACATCGACGAGCGCTCACCACTCGCGGAACGTCGAGTAGTGGATGTGGGTTGCGGCGGCGGCATTTTATCTGAAGCCATGTTTCAGCGTGGCGCCCGCGTTAAAGGCATCGACATGGGCGAAACCCCACTCAGTGTGGCGCGCCTGCACCAACTAGAGTCCGGTGCCAAGGTTGAGTATTTTCAAACCACAGCTGAGGAGCTCGCCGCAGATGAGCCCGGCAGCTACGACATCGTGACCTGCCTAGAAATGCTAGAGCATGTCCCCGATCCATCGTCAGTTATTCGCGCCTGCGCGGCCCTGTGCAAACCAGGCGGCGACATTTACTTCTCTACCATTAACCGCAATCCCAAGGCGTTTATGTTTGCGATTGTCGGCGCCGAGTATTTACTAAAAATGCTACCCAAAGGCACCCACGACTTCAGCCGCTTTATTCGCCCTGCGGAACTAGCTAACTGGGTTCGCGACGCCGGCCTGCAAATGCAGCACATGACCGGACTCACCTATAATCCGCTGCTGCGCACGTATCGGCTGAACGAGAAAGACGTCGATGTAAATTATATGATTCACCTGAAGAAACCTGCCTGATGCTGCGCGCTGTACTTTTTGACCTAGATGGCACTCTGCTCGACACCGCTGCCGACTTCACCGCCGTGCTTAACGGCATGCTCGCTGAGCACAATCGGCCCGCACAGAGCTACGACGCGGTGCGTCAACGGGTTTCCGACGGCGCCCGCGCCGTGGTCAGCTTAGGCTTTGAGCAAACCGAAGGCAGTGATGGCTTTGCTGATTTACTCAATGAATTTCTCGACCGCTATTTAGCCCAGCTTTCAGTAAGTACCACACTTTTCCCCGGTATGGCCGAGGTACTAACACACATTGAATCATTGGGATTAAAGTGGGGCGTTGTCACTAATAAGCCGGCGCGCTATACCGAACCACTGCTTGCAGCAATGCAACTCGCGACCCGCTGTGGCACCGCCATTTGCCCCGACCATGTCACGCATCGCAAACCCCATCCCGAACCAATTTATTTAGCCTGCAAAGAAATAGACTGCCTGCCAGCACACACTATTTATGTGGGCGATCACAAACGCGATATCGACGCCGGCCACAATGCCAATATGCGCACTATTGCTTGCCGCTACGGCTATATTTCCGACGACGACAGCGCCGACAACTGGGGCGCCACCTATGTCGTCGACACTGCCGCCGACCTCATCCCCTTAATCACTAATTTACAGCAGCCATAAACCCGAGGATTTTACGTGCCTTTAACGCTTCCACCAGACTATATCGCCGAGCCACAATGCCTACTGGGTAAAATCATTTTGGTGACCGGTGCCGGTGACGGCATTGGCCGCGCCGCTGCGCTGAGCTATGCCCAGCACGGCGCCACCGTAATTTTGCTAGGCCGTACCGTCGACAAACTCGAAGCGGTTTACGATGAAATTGAAGCCGCTGGCTATCCGCAAGCTGCCATTTACCCCGTACATTTACGCGGCGCAGCGATGAAGGATTACGAAGAACTGGCAAACACGATTGAACGGGAGTTCGGTCACCTCGACGGCGTGCTACACAATGCCGGTGTGCTCGGCCAGCGCCGCACCCTAGCCCAAACCACAGTGGACAGTTGGGACGAGGTCTTACACGTTAATTTAACCGCGCCATTTATGATGACCCAAGCACTGCTACCCATGCTGGCCGCAGCAGAAAACGCGTCGATTATTCTGACGTCCTCAAGTGTTGGCCGCAAAGGGCGCGCATTTTGGGGAGCCTATGCAGTGTCAAAGTTTGGTACCGAAGGCATGATGCAAATATTGGCTGACGAAGAATTTGAGCTTAACAACACCCGTGTGAACAGCATTAACCCTGGCGCCACCCAAACAGTAATGCGACGCACCGCCTACCCCGGCGAAAACCCGCAGGACAATCCCCTGCCAGAAGTGATTATGCCACTTTATATTTACTTAATGAGCGACGCCAGCAAGGCCGTTAACGGCCAACAGTTTGACGCTCAAAGCAAATAACAGAGTATCTACAGGCATGATTGGCTTTGTAGGAGGCCGCACTGAGGCCGATGGAATTACGCTTAAGTATTGGCAATCGCGGTCGGCGCCCACTCCTTGTGCGCCCTAGCTCGGGCGCAATAGCGGTAAAATCAATCACGCAACGCGCCCTGCATCGCCTCAATCTGCTGTTGATAGCCTTCGCTCATATCTGGCGTTACAGATAAACCCAAACGCGCAAAAGCACCTACCGTCGACCAATCAACACTTGCCAAGGGATGCTCGGTACCCACATAACTGTGCAAATTTGCAACCGTAACTAAATCCACATAGTCGCCCTCAGGTACTTCGCGTGCAAAATCCATATGCTGCATAGGCACCGCAACCAACTCATCTGCAAAACCCCATGCTTCAAGAATACGACTGCCAACCTCTGGGCTGAGGCTAATTAATATTTGATCAAGCAAATTGGGGTGGTCACGTAAAAAGCCACGTCCCACTGCATATGACAACACCGGCAATGTTCCAACTTGATGAACAATACCCGCAAGTGTCGCCATCTCGGGCTTTAAATGTTGCTGTGATTTAGCGAGGGTATGACAAATCGCCGCCACGTCAGTACTGTGCATCCAAATAGCGCGCATACGCTGATTAAGCGCCTCTTTGGTAGACAAAAATATTTGCTGCATCGCCAAGGTCGTCACCAGCGTACTGGTGTAAGTAAGGCCGATTCTTCCAATGGCCGACTTTACATCGTGAATAGGTTGAAAGCCCCGTAACAAAGAACTATTGGCAATACGCAAAATGCGGGTTGCTATTGAACTATCATTTTCAATGATCGTTGCCAACATACCTACATTCACGTCGGGATCGCTAGCTGCCGCACGAATCTCAAGCGCAACTTCTGGCAGGGTCGGCAAGACTATCGAATCGTTTTCGATAGCTTCTAATAGGTCAAGCCGAACCTGTTCGACCAAGGGATTGCTTAATGACACATTCAATAGCTCACTGCTAGACATAAAAGGAGACTAACAAAAGCCTAGGCACACTATCAGTGCTAAAAATACCTATAGTGCAGATACAAAAATGCCGAGGTAACAGACGTCATCACCTCGACATTTTTGCTTACTTATTTTAAATTTAAACCAAAGTTGCTTCGGCAGCCGCGACGGCCTTCGCCGCATCGCAAGCAATACCTTGTTCGCCCATTGCTGCAGCCAGTGCCTTCAATAGTAAACTAATATTTTCTATTCTAGCGCTATAGCCCATCAAACCAATTCGCCATACCTTGCCCGCAAGATCACCCAAGCCTGCGCCAATTTCCAAATCATACTTCGCAAGCAGGTATTGGCGAGTAGTCGCATCGTCTATGCCCTCTGGGATATAAACACTATTTAACTGCGGCAAGCGGTGATCCGCATCAACCACAAAACGAATTCCGAGGGTTTCTAGCCCCGCCGCCAGCGCCTTATGCATTGACGCATGACGCTGCCACGCATTTTCTAAACCCTCTTCCTGCAGCATCACCAACGATTCGTGCAAACCGTAAAGCGCATTAACAGGTGCCGTATGGTGATAAGCCCGCTTACCACCCTCGCCCCAATAACCTAAAATCAGGTTCATATCCAAAAACCAACTTTGTACCGGGTGCTTACGCCCTTTAATCGCTGCAACAGCAGCGTCACTGAACGTGACAGGCGACAAACC
Source organism: Zhongshania aliphaticivorans (assembly GCF_902705855.1). Classification (GTDB taxonomy): domain Bacteria; phylum Pseudomonadota; class Gammaproteobacteria; order Pseudomonadales; family Spongiibacteraceae; genus Spongiibacter; species Spongiibacter aliphaticivorans_B. The sequence continues at coordinate 553,853 of NZ_CACSIJ010000001.1, forward strand.
TGGCGTGCATGACAAGCATTTCTGACTACCGGAATACACCGCGTCAGCCTGCCATTCATCTACCATCAGCGGCACGCCACCCATTGACGTCACCGCATCAACAATACTCAACGCCTTGTACTGCTTCGCCAATCCACACAATATTTTCGCATCGCTCAGTGCGCCCGTTGAGGTCTCGGCATGAACAAATGCCAGAATTTTAATATCTCCATGTTCTTTTAAAGCCGCCTCAACCGCCGCCGGCTCCACCGCCGTTCCCCATGCAAAATCGAGTCGCACTGCAGTGGCGCCACAACGTGTCACATTTTCAATCATACGATTGCCAAACACACCGTTCACGCACACCAACACCTTGTCACCCGGCTCGACAAGATTAACAAAACAGGCTTCCATGCCAGCAGAACCTGGCGCAGAAATTGGCAAAGTCAGCTCATTACTGGTCTGAAACGCATACTTAAGCAGCGCTTTGGTTTCATCCATCATACCCACAAATAAAGGGTCTAAATGCCCCAGCGTTGGCCGGCCAAGGGCCTCTAAAATACGAGGATGCACATCAGAAGGACCGGGACCCATCAACGTACGACGAGGAGGATGGAATGAAGAAATTGTCATAATAAAATCTCGCTAATCTGACACAACGCCAACAATCAATGGGGACAACCTGATTGTGGCCAATAGAAAGTTGACAGTGATTATACCTGAATACCCCGCCCTGTTAGAAACCGCTTTTACAAGGCGGCCGAAAAGCCCCTACACCACGAAAAAATCAGACACGGTCTGGCAGGGCAGGTCATTAATAAATGCCTTGATCAGTCGATAGTGCTCGTACTGAAAATCTTTGGCCTGCTCACACCGACGCTTGGCACCCTCTAGATTTATCGACGCCGTAGTATCTTCACCAGTCACAATGCGCTCGCGCATTAGCTTAGTATCGGCATCCCAAACAAAACTCCCATAGTATCGCCAGGCATTGATCAAATGCCACTCACCAAAGCCAGACGCATTCTGCTCATAGATGAATACCGGCTCGTCGAAAGGCCACGGTGTATACAAATAGCTTGCTAGCGCTTCCGCTAACTTTTGATTGACCTCTTGCTGCGCAACCACCCCTAGATTTTCGTTTAATACATCGCTAACCAAGGTGCAATCAGCACAACCACAACTCTCCCCCTCTGCAAGAATACCCAATAATCGCAGACACAAAGCTGACTCCTCTGCCAACTCAACTACACGCATTTTCGCCTGTTTTCTATCACGAAATATCGCAACACACTCCCCAGAATGAACGACACTCGCCGGCAAACCAGAGCGAAACCGTAATTGGGTAACACCGTTGTCATTCAAAACAAAACGCACACAGCAAGGCTTGCCAATAGCCTTAGCGCGACGCTGCATTTGTGGCTTCTCAAAACGCAAAGACGCACTCAAATAAAACCCCACCGACAACTCACCCGCCAACACATGCCACTGAACCCCACAAACTCGGCGTGCGAGCTTAGTCGCCTTACTGTCCCCAGAACAATTTGTGAAATGGCTAAGCACCTGAGTTTGAAGCGACGCCGCACCACCTAAATACAATAACTCCCCCGCCTCACCCAATAAGCGGTAAACACCGGGCTGACAGGGAATTGCATCAATATCACCCTGATTAATCGACGGCGGCAACACCGGCAGCCCCAGTTGCAAACCCAGCTCAAAATTAAAAACCGCCTCCCCCTTGTCCCCCCTCGCGTAATCTAAAAATGCCTTCATTGCATCTACGTCTGCCATCGCGCGGTGATGCACTTCAGAATAAAACCCAATCCGATTACAAATTGCCTCTAAGCCGTGCTTAGGCCAATCGGGATACAAAGTTCGCGCCAGCTTCAATGTGCACAAGACCTTGGGCTCATACTCGTACCCTAAACACCGTAAATGATGCCGCAAAAAACCCGCATCAAATTTTGCATTATGCGCGACCAATATCGCGCCCTCTAAATACCCCCACACCGTATCGACCACCTCAGCGAACCTTGGCTGACCACGCACCGTTGCAGCACTAATGCCCGTGAGATTTTGAATAAAAAAGGGAATTGAACATTGAGGATCAACAAGCGACTGCCATTGCCCAAGGGTATGCCCACGACTATCTTCAAGACGTATCGCAACCTCCATAATCTGATCTTCACGCGGCTGACCGCCAGTAGTTTCAAGATCGACTAAGGCAAAGCGATATTGATCAAGCATAAAATTTAGAAATCATGAATTAACAACCGTTATAAGTTATTTATAAAACCGAGAAATATGTAAATCTAGGTGGGGAAAACTAAAGACAACGGACCAAATCCTAGAAGCAAACTCCATCCACGTAACTCGCAAAGCCCTTAGCGAGTGATCCGAACTTTTATTGAACTAGTATATAGTGTGTTTCCGGTATAGTTTGAGTATAAGCTTACACATCCATTTTACAAATTAAAGCGTGGTGATATATGTCCATTCTACTTCGGCTTAAATCTGCACTATGCTTGGCTGGCCTGCTGCTTAGTTACAACACCCTTGCTTGGGATTGCCCCGAAAGCTTAAAACAATCCCGCCCGACGCTAGAAGCTGGCGAACTCAATCTCTGCGACACAGTAAAAAGCGCCAAAGTACTGCTGGTGGTAAACACCGCCAGCATGTGCGGATTTACACCGCAGTTCGAAGGATTAGAAGCCCTGTACCAAGAATTTAAAGATAAAGGCTTGCTGGTACTAGGCGTGCCCACCGCTGACTTTGGTGGGCAGGAATACGAGGACGCTGAGAAAACGTCAAAAGTTTGTCATGCAAATTATGGTGTTAGTTTTCCGGTGTTTCATAAATCATGCATTCGTTGCGACAGCCCTGACCCCTTACTCAAATTAGTTGCGGATGCCAGCGACACCACACCTAAGTGGAATTTTTATAAATATGTTTTCGATCCCGCGACTGGCGAATCGGATAGTTTCAGTTCGATGACCAAACCAGATTCAGCACCGTTGCGCAATGCCATTACTAAGCGGCTTGAACTAGAATAATTTATGCCGCCAATGATGTTTCAACGTGGCCGACATGCCACACTACTCCAAGTTGCGTTCACGCTAATTTTTGCTCTGTTACTTGCCGGCTGCACAGACCGAGGCGAGCTAGAATCTAACTGGCAGGACTATATTTCTAGATTAAGTCGTGTGCTTGACAGGGATGCGGGTACTGCCGGTTTCGACTCCAGCTTACACTTCCCACGGCCGCGCGATCTGGCTTTAACTTTTGAAACCAGCAATATCGATTTACTCGATTTTTTGCGCCTGCGCCGCTGCGCCCTGCGAGAAACCATAGCCCAGCGTAACAGTATTCTCGGTCGCCACGGTGATGCCAGTGCAAAACTTATTTTTGATCTGCGCTTTTTAAATGAAGCAGAAGACTGTATCCAGATATTAAATAGCGATGGCAAGAACAGCCTCGCGACTCAACTACGTGAAGCCGTCAATTTAAAAAGACGCGAACTACCTAGCCGTATATTTTTGGCAAGTATCGCAGGTGCTGAGTTTCGGGAATTTTGGCAAGCACCACCAGACTTACGTGCTTACCCTAATGATGGCAAAGACCCAAGCATTGCGGCGCTCGCCCGTTGGCAATACTGGCAACAACAATGGCTAAGTGGAAATTGGCAACATAATGCTGATGACGTCTTACTAACATTAGGAGAAATTCGCTTAGGTGGTGGCGGCGCATTACTACGCGCCCAGCAATTGAATACTCATGAACTTGCACGCGCTAGTGAAATTATTAAGCAAAGACTTAACGGCCGACCTTTGTGCCTGAAGCCTTCGCCAACAGCAGCGGCAGAACAATTTCGCAATGTGCTTAGCAGCCGTTTTATTAGTCGAATACAAACGCAAGCCAGCCTCATTAATCAGCATCAATACGCACTGCTGGAACAGATTCTCGCTATTGAAAATACGCTATTTTCAGCCATGACTACCGAGAAGATTGCGGTACCGGCGGCATATTTAACGTGGGTAAAGCAGCGCGATGAACTCTTAGAAAAAGCAACGCAGGCACAGCGACAACACGTTAAAGTTGCCGCTGAGCTATTAGCACAATGCGGGCTGTCACCTGGCGGAAGCGGGCAGCACTAAATAATGCAGACCAAATTAACGGCGGCGCTGTTCCATGCGGCGTAAAAATACCTCCATGACGGAGTCGTAAAGCCCATCACCGAGAAACAGATCTTCTACGCCCGAATCTATACTGGGATTATCATTCACTTCAATGACTACCACGCGGTTTTCTGACTGCTTAACGTCTACCCCGTAAAAGCCATCGCCAATCAATTTACAGGCCTTTACCGCAACATCTAGCACCTTCTTAGGCGCCTCGTAGGTTGGCATGGTGTCGAAGCCGCCAGACTGGCTTTTACTGCTGCTGTGTTTATAAATTTGCCAGTGATTGCGCACCATATAGTAACGACAGGCAAACAGCGGTTTGCCGTCTAGCACACCAATTCGCCAGTCGTAATCGGTGTACATAAATTCCTGCGCTAGCAACAAAGCGGATTTATCAAGCAAGCGCTGGCTTTCAGCTACTAGGCTATCCCAATCTTCAACCTTAACCACGCCTCGGGAAAAAGCGCCATCTGGTACTTTAAGCACTATCGGATAATTTAAAGTATCGGCAATACGCTGTAGCTCTTCCGGATTATCTCGACGTAAAAACTCCGTGCGCGGCGTAGGTACTTTATGGCTACTCAACAAATCCGCTAAGTAAATTTTATTCGTGCAACGCAAAATAGAGGTCGGGTCATCCATCACCACCAAACCGTCTGCGGCAGCCTTTTTGGCAAAACGATAGGTGTGATGATCTACCGAGGTCGTTTCGCGAATAAATAAGCCGTCGTATTCCGGAAGCCGCAAATAGTCTTTTTTAGTAATTAGCTCGGCTGAAATACCCAAATGCGCCGCGGCCTTGGTAAATTTGCGCAGTGCGGCTTTATCACTGGGCGGGAGTTTCTCTTCTGGATCAACCAGTATAGCCAAGTCGTAACGAAACGACTTTCTCGCCTTTGGCTTACGCCACATTTTGTTACTAAAGCGCTCAAACGTAGATGCAAATGCCTCCTGCTCGCCACCCTGTTTAAGGGATTTAAGCGCCATCATTTGCAGTTTTTTAATTTGCCAGCGCTGTTTGTACTCAAAGGTAATTTCGAGGAGTGGCGACGGAAAGCGTTCAAACACCGCCTTGGCAATGGCGGCATATTCCGGTGCCAAACACTCGCCAAACCAACTTCTAACGCTAAAGCTTTCTCCCGTTTTTCCCGCTGCCAATTTTGCAAGCAAAGGCTCAACCCCTTCTAGCAAAATATCGGAAAGTGATTTACGCGCCAACTCGCTAAGGGTATTTACCGACGGCAAGACATTGTGGCTGCGCGCCTCAGCAAGTAAGGAGCAATAATAGCCTGTTCCTAAATAGCGATAACTTCTGCACAGGTTTATTACTCGTACCCGCTCGCCACTGCTCTGAGTGACACGCTCAAGATAGTCGTCGAAGGTAATTACATCCTGACTCGGATAATACGGCGACCAATCTTTTAGGTCGTCAACAACAACAAAAAACCGTGACATCAACCAGTTCCTAGTAGGCGATACAATGACCGGCATTCTGCGACCAATTTTTACCATTAACAATATGCCGAAGATGATTGTATCTAGTAAATATTGCGCAGTATGATCCGTTCTTTAGCAAGGCTTATTCGCCCTATGAATTTTGCAACGATCAGACGCTACCGCGATATCAATACCATAGCGCAATTCGCAGCTACTGCCAGTGCGAATAAGCCAAATTGCAGGCTGAACCCGTGAACCACATCCGCGCTGCAGTTCAAGATGATTTAGATAGCTTAGAGGCCATAGAACAACGCTGTTTTAGTGGCGACAAACTCTCGCGTCGAAGTTTTAAAAGCCTAATTAAAGCCGGCGCTCACTCAACGTCTATTCTTTTGAGTGACAGCACTCCATGTGGCTACAGCATTGTGCTGTTCCGCACCGGCACCAGCCTCGCAAGGCTCTACTCTATCGCTTTAGACCCCGCTTATCGCGGGCAAGGCTTTGCCCAACAATTATTGGCCCATGCCGAAATGCAAGCCCGTGAACGGGACTGCCTATTTATGCGTCTGGAAGTGCGAATAGACAACCCCGCCGCCATCGCGCTTTATGAAAAATTAGGTTATGCCACCTTCGACAGTATCGACGACTATTACGAAGATGGCTGTACCGCGCTGCGCTTTGAAAAACGCCTACAGGCAGAAACCGGATCGGCCATTACCGAAGCCCCCACCTACTACCGGCAGACCACAGAATTTACCTGCGGCCCAGCGGCGCTGATGATGGCGATGCGCAACATCGACCCTAATTACCCCATTAGCCGTCGCGAAGAATTGCAACTATGGCGCGAGGCCACGACTATTTTTATGACCACCGGCCACGGCGGCAGCTCGCCCCACGGCTTGGCCTTAGCGGCGCTGAAGCGCGGCTTTGGCGCGCGGCTTTATATCAACCGCAGCGGCACGCCATTTATCGACAGTGTACGCAGCGAGGAAAAGCGGCAGGTTATTGAATTAGTACACCAAGACTTTAGCGAGCAGCTTTTAAACCACCCAAACAGTGTTGAGATTAATCCTTTGGGGCCTAGCCAGTTTCGTGAGATTCTCGAACGACACAGCCATGTTATTGCGCTCATTAGCACATGGGCATTAAACCGCAACCGCGCGCCGCATTGGGTGTATGTGAGTAAATCTGACGAACACTTTGTCTATATCAGCGACCCCGACACCAACGACAGCCGCTGGCAGAGCGAAACTGATTTTATGCATGTGCCAATAAGCATCAATGCCTTCACGAATATGGCGAGCTTCGGCCGCGACCGGCTGCGCTGCCTTCTTGCCATCCACCCTCAGGTATCGGAGTAAACCACTGCGCATGAGTCATCATCTGGATCGTCAATACCAAGAATCGCTCAAGCAGCTTTCTGAATCCCTCATCGCCATTCAAAAACCCATACTGATTTTGGATGCCATCAAATGGCCACAAACAATTGAACAACAATTTTTTAAAGACAAGGCAGAGAAGCTGCCTGCCGTTGACCGCGACTATTATCTGCGTAATCCACTCAATTTTGACCCTGTAACAAAAGCCGCCGAACTCACCGCCCTGCACAAACAAGTGCAGCAGCGGCTTGGCCACGACGACCCGCTAGGCAATATCTTGGCAGAAACCATTGAGCAGTATCTAACGGTAATTCGATTAGTTGAGAACCGTGGGAATACGGAGTTTTTGCGCGCAAGCAGAGAGCTTTATGGGTCTGCGCGGGATCACTTACGGGGCGACAAACTCACCTTAATTGAAATGGGGCAGCGCCTTTGCCATATTTTTTCGCTACCAGCAGCGAAGCATCTGGCCGCCGCCTACCCCAAGAATATTAGCGCCGAAACCGCCGTAGAGCAGTTGCAGCAGCGGCTAGCACCGTATTTTTCTGACAGTGTGTTTACGGTTAAAGAAACCGATGGCATTGTCTCTGACGCCTCAGCGGGCGGCGACTGTATTAAGGTCAATACCCACTCATCGTTTTCAAGCCTCGACTTACAGGTGCTGGAAGTACACGAAGGCTGGGTACACGTTGGCACCACACTAAATGGCCGCAACCAAGCTTGGGCAACGTGGCTGAGCGTTGGTTCGCCGAGGATCACGGCACTTCAAGAGGGATTGGCGGTACTTATTGAAACACTGACCTTCAGCTCCTTTCCGGATCGCGCTAGGCGTATTAGCGACCGCGTCGTGGCGATAGACATGGCGGAAAATGGCGCAGATTTTTTAGAGGTATACCGTCATTTTGTCGCTCAGGGCTTAAGTAATCACGACAGCTATAAAATTGCACAGCGGGTTTTTCGCGGCGGCATGGTCGAAGGTGGAAGCTGTTTTACGAAGGATCTTTCCTACGTGAAGGGTTTTGTAGAAACCGTGAATTTTATTCGCAGCGCGATTCTGTCAGACAAGCCCGAACTTCTGCCCATGCTTTTTGTTGGCAAAGTCGCGCTAGACGATATTCCTGTGCTCCATCAGTACCAGCAAGCCGGTTTAATACAAGCCCCCCGCTATCTGCCGCCAATGTTTCGGGACCTGAACGGCTTATATGTGTGGTTTGGATTTTCCAGCGGAATGTCACTGTTGGATCTGGAGCGTGTACAGGCCCACTTTAAAAATCTATTCGATCAAAACATCTCTGCAGGCTAATACGCAGACATAAAAAATGGCGGTCTAAACCGCCATTCTCACCACCAAACTGGGGCATATATTCATATTTCAGTGCAAAAACATAACTTCGCGCTGCGCTTACATGCACCAATTTGCCTCATAAAAGCAGTGTCTTAACCACCTACTCGCCGGACTGTTTGTTTTGCCTCGTAGGAACTTGTAGTTTGACCGGGATAAATTGGCGACTCGGTAGTCACGTATTCGTCAACAACAGACTTCACCACAATTCGACCATTTACATCTTTATGTACATCGCAATGATAAGTATAGGTACCTGGATTATCGAACTGCAAACTATAGGTATCACCCTTCCAACCTTTAGTCCAAATACGCGAGCCTTGCACACCGTCAAACGTAATATCGTGAGAAATCTCATCGTAGTTTGTCCACGTAACCTGCGTCCCAACTGGCACGACTAGCTCCATCGGTTTGGCGTGAAAAGTAGAGATATACACATTAGTCGCTTGTGGCTCAGAGAGCACTAACGTACCAACCATTTTCAACTCGACTCGACGGTTTGTTGCACGCCCCTGAGAACTCGCGTTATCAGCTAAAGGTTCAGTTAAACCAAAGCCTTGCGCCACTAGTTGCTGCGGATTCACCCCCGCAGACACCAGATAATAGCGCACCGATTCTGCGCGATTTTGCGACAGATTCATATTGTAATCGGCAGCGCCAATTGAATCAGTATGGCCTTGAACTGCCACCTTTATTGTCGGGTTTTCTTTTAACTCTTTACTCACTTGATCCAGAAAATCGAAGGAAATTTCCTTAATTTTTGCTGAATCAGTATCAAAATGTACCTCGCGCAGAATTAATGTATCACCAGACGTACATCCATCAAGTTCCAGTGCAGAATTCGCTGTTGGTGCCTGACACACACCCGCCCAAGTATAACTAAACGGCAGCATAGCCAACATTGCAGCTGCTATAACTAAACCAGATTTTACCTTTTTCATATGACCCCCGTCATGTGGCGCAGCCCGAAATAGACTAAACGACCATCTACTTACTAGGCTTAACGCGTTTAAATATCTCAATAGACAATAAATAAAATTGCGACCCAATTTGGGTAACACAGATGAGATAGCAAAATACGCGCCGATTTCACAAATTTTGTATTACGTGTTGTACGAGCGATGACAAAGAGGGAAATATCAGTAGATAAAAGAGGTTGAAACGAGGATTTAAAGCGCGTCTCTTAAACGCGCTTGCGACACATATGTCGGATATTTTATCCGTAAATACAAAGATAGGCGGTATTTACAGCTACCTGTAAATCAAAGTGACTGTTCGCCGGCACATCAAAGCCCTCGCCCGCAGCAAAGGTTTGCCACTCAGTTTGACCTGGTAATAAAACGGTCAACGCGCCGCTAATCACTTCCATCCGTTCTGCTGCTTCGGTGCCAAAGCGGTATTCGCCTGCCGCCATTACACCAACCGAGGCGGGCTTGTCTGCAGTAGCAAAACCAAGCGACTGAACATTGTTGTCAAAATAGCTATTGTGCTTAATCATTAAATTAACGTCCCCAAAAGGTACAAAAAAACCGCGTAATCATACGCGGCCTAGCTGTTGTGCACCAGTAATTAGCGCTGACTACTCTGCCGTGACGGCGACCGCCGGCAAGCCGTGATGGTCTCGACCAAGATAGATGTACATTGCCGGCACCACAAATAAGGTAAATAAGGTGCCAATGCTCATCCCTGAGGCAATAACCATCCCGAGGGAGAAGCGCGAGGCGGCACCTGGGCCGCTAGCCATTAACAACGGAATCATTGCCACTACCAGTGCAGCCGTTGTCATTAAAATGGGGCGTAAACGAATCGATGCGGCTTCTTCAATTGCATCGCGCTTAGACAAGCCCTGTTCTTGCAAACGATTGGCAAAATCAACAATCAATATTCCGTGCTTAGAAATAACACCGATCAAGGTTACCAGGCCGACCTGAGTGTAGATATTTAAGGTCATACCCGAGAAGTTTGTTAACTGCATGCCGTTGGTCATCGCAAATATATTCAGCATTAACAGGGCCCCACAGATCGACATCGGCACTGTAACCAGAATAATCAACGGGTCACGATAAGACTCAAACTGCGCAGCTAATACTAAATAGATAATAACTAATGCGAATCCAAACGTAGCGACCAGCGCCGTCCCCTCCTGCTTAAACTGTCGTGAACTCCCTGCATAATCGATTTGAAACCCTGCAGGCATTTCTTCGCGAGCAATGTCTTCCAGCAGCGCCAATGCCTGTCCCTGCGAAACATCAGGGCGAGGCACCGCGACAATAGTATTCGAACGCAGCTGCTGCGCATGAGACAGGAATCGCGGTTTGACCTGTTCGCTAAACGTCGCGATGGTGGATAACGGCACTAAATCCCCACTGCCTGTGCGCACATAAAACTCACCCAATTGCGTTGGATTTAATCTGGCGTCACGAGTGACCTGGGTAATAACCTTGTAAGACCGCCCTTGCAATGCAAAACGATTCGCTTCGGCACCCGCCATCATCGAAGCCAAATCGGCACTCAAGGTGTTCATATCAATGCCGAGCAGTGCCGCTTTATCGCGATTAATATCAATAACCGCTTCTGGTCGATCGATATTCAAACCAGGTGCGGCGAAGAAAAAGCGATTACTAGCGATGGCGCGCTCGACAATTTTATTTCCGACATCCGCCATGGTTTGCGCATCCGCGGTAGATTTAAGCACAAATTCAACAGGGTAGCCTTGACCTGGCGTTGGCAGCGGCGGCGGCTGAAATATTGCCGCACGAACGCCAGGAATCTTTTGGAATTCCGCATTCACTTGGTCGGTAATTTGGCCCATGGTTTTATCACGCTTATCCCATTCTTGGGCGATCATTCCCAAGAACGCAGTATTAGTGCCGCCCCCCATATTGATGGTAAAGGCGAATATGTGGTCTACATACTCATTCCCAAGCGCGATCTCTTGGCTTTGTTCAAAATAATGTTCCAAGTACTGCTGCGATGAATAGCCGTCGGTCTCGTGCAAAGATCCAGCAAAACCAAAATCCTCTGCAGGTGCTAATTCAGCTTGAGTAGAAGTAAAGAGGAAATAACACGAGATCAAAACAATTAAACCAAATATGCCAATAACGTGTCGCTGATCTAAGGCGCCATGCAGATTCTGGCGATACACTTGTCGCCAGTGTTCAAATTTTTCATCGAGGAAATGAACTAGGCGGCCGCCTGAGGTATTGCCCGTAGATGGCTTCAAAATCTTCGCACACATCATGGGTGTTAAGGTAAGCGCAATCACACCGGATATTAAAACGGCACCCGCTAAAGTAAACGCGAATTCGGTGAATAAGGTACCCGTTATACCGGTTAAAAAACCAATAGGAGCATAAACTGCAACGAGAGTAATGGTCATCGAAATGACCGGCCCCACTAATTCTCTCGCACCTATCAGGGCAGCCTTCTCCGGCTCCAAGCCCTCTTCAATATGCCGATGAATGTTCTCTAAAACAATGATGGCGTCGTCGACGACCATGCCAATGGCCAAGACCATCGCCAGTAGCGTAAGTAGGTTTATCGAAAAGCCCATGCTATACATCAAAAACAAGGCGCCAACCAAAGATAAAGGCACCGTAACAGCGGGAATTAATGAGCTGCGAATTGAACCAAGGAATAGAAAAATAACCACGATAACAATAACAACGGCTTCGACCAAAGTGGTTCTAACATCACTTATCGCGTTGCTAACGTAGACGGTACTGTCAAAGCCTATCTCTCCTTCAAGCCCTTCTGGCAATGCTTTAAACACGGCCGGAAGGACCGTTTTCACCTCGGCCATGACATCAAGTAAATTAGCGTTAGGGCGAACGGTTAAAGCAATAAATAAGCTGGGACGACCATCCCATTTAGCGCTGCTATCGTAGGTTTCCGAGCCTAATGCAATCTCTGCCACATCCTGCAAGCGCACCAAGGTATCGTTATTCGAACTCACCACCATTTGTCGAAACTCGTCGACATTCCTTAAATCTGTTGCCGCCGACAAGCCCACCTTCACGTAATTACCATTGGTAGAACCTACCGCTGACAACACATTTTGTTTACGGATCTCAGCAAAGACTTCACTGGCAGTTAAATTGTACGCCACTAATTTTTCCGGCTTCAGCCACACTCGCATCGCGTAGTTCTGTGCACCAAGAATCTGTACTTGCTCAATACCTGCAATTGCCGCAATTTCAGGCTCTACTACCCGAACCAGATAATCAGTAATCTGACTCTCATTAAGAATGTCTGAGAAAAATGAAATGTACATGGCAGCAGTGCCACTGCCGTCCGCCAATTGTATAATCGGATCTTCAGAGCCTTCCGGTAATTGATTGCGAAGCTTACCCACTTTCGCAGATATTTCGGTCAAGGCTTCATTGGCATTTTTATCCAAACGCAAATTGGCGGTGATCGTTGAAATACCCTGTCCAGACTGCGACGTTAAGAAATCGATGCCGTCCGCAGACGCAATTTCCCGCTCAAGTGGCGTCGTTATAAAACCTTCGACCAACTGCGGGTCAGCACCAGGATAAGCGACCGATACAGTAAGCTGGGCATTTTGCAGTTCTGGATATTCGCGCACGGTCAAATCCATACCCGCACGTAAACCCAGGAACAAAATAACCAGACTCACGACAACAGCCAGCACTGGACGTTTTACAAAAATATCAGTGAAATTCATCTATTCTCTCAGCTTACTTGCGCATCTAACGTCTGGAATTTCATCGTGTACTTACCACGTTCCGGAATAACGAACTAACATCAACCCTCAGGAGGATGTGGATCTAGCTCTGGCGCTAACGCATTACTATTATCAACAATGACAGGTTGCTTATTTCGCAATTTAAGCAGACCACTGCTAGCCAACTCATCACCCACCGCAAGCCCTTTGCTAACCACAATATAGTCCCCCCGAGCATCGCCTAAGGTTACAAAGCGCTGAATGACTTCAAGATCGGTATAGGGCCCCATCATGGGATTGGGCTCGTCTGGTGGCGGGGGCGCATCGGGATTTTTTTGTATGACAAATACCGAATCGCCGTAGGAGGTATAATTCACCGCAGAGCGCGGAATGACAGTCACCTCATCACTATTTGGCAAGCTGACTACCACTGTTGCAAACAAACCAGGCTTAAGCAGCCCGTCAGGGTTAGATAGCCGCGCACGCACATCCACATTACGTGTCTGCGGATTTACTTTCGGCTCAATCGCCAGTACTTGGCCTTCATAATTTTTATCGCCGTACGCATCAACCGTCACAGATACTTTAAGCCCAGGTGCCAAAATAGACAGATAGCGCTCTGGCATTGAAAAATCGACGTTTATGGGATCTAGCTTTTGCAAAGTCGCAATGGCAACGCCAACACCTAAGTACTGACCAACATTGACCCGACGTATACCCAACTGACCGTCGAAGGGTGCTTTAACCGACTTTTGCTCTAGACGACCTTTTTGCGCCTGCACTGCAGCCAGTGCCACATTAGTTTCCGCAACCGCCGTGTCGTATTCAGATTTAGAGATCGTCTTGCGCTCATATAACTGCTCGCTACGCTTACGATTCAATTCAGTTAACTCGGCCTGTGCCTGTAAGCGCTTTAATTCGCCCTGCTCGCTAGCCGACGCCATACTTAGTAGCAAATCGCCACGTTTAACTGTATCGCCTGACTCAAAGTAAATATTGGTAACAACACCGTCTACCTCAGCGGTAAGATCAGCGCCGTTGACGGCCACTAAGCTACCAACCGATTCTAAGCGACTCTCCCACGACATTTCCTCGGCTATCGCACTAGAAACCGTTACCGCAGGAGCAGGCATCGCATTAAGGAACTCGTTCATTTTCTTGGAGCCGAACCACTTCATGCCAAATACGCCGCCAAACAACACTGCGCTTAGCAGCAGCATAATAACCATCCGCCTGCTCATAATACGTCCCTATGCAATCCAAGTATTGAAATATGCCATCGCTGCTGCACACAAAAATCGCAGTATGTCAGCATAATTCATCAAATAATTAACCACTTAAAACGCCCAACTCGGCATCCTATAACTGGCCGAAAAAGTAGCATTGTCCCACGCAAAGGTCGAGCATTGCTGGCTAATATTACGTTAGCGTAATCGTTAATACACAGTAACTTACAGCCGCGTCCTTGCGCTTAACACGATCTGCGCACTCTTTTTAAAACATTAATTTCGCCCTAAAAATTAGCACCCAACAAATATGAATCGACGAGTTAAAACCCCATCGCAACAAGGTGACTGATATCTAAAAAAATGATGGTAAGGGTCACACACCTGCGCGCGTGATCACTAAATCTTCTAGAAATGCCGAAACGCTGAACCCCAAATACCCGAAACGCTAACATAGAGCCTTACAGTTGATATATTTCTACTAGAGAAAATGTGTGAAAGAAATCAACCGGGGCTTCTCTCAAACGTCGGACTATCAAACTGGCTGTAGTCCAGCTCACCACTTTGCCAAGTACTTAATTTATCGGCCTTACGCTCAGCAATAGTCTTGTTGAAAACAAGCAAGTGAGTTTGCTCCATCAACTCAACCATTTCGCTCTGACTAACTAGCCCCATAAACACTCCTGCCTGAATAAAACCCTCAAGCCGATGCTTTTCAGTTGACGAAGGTTTGTGGCCACTTTTGGCTGATTTAAAGATGAGCGTTAATCGCTTCTCAACTACGGAGATGAATTTGGCCTTGTCCATATATATCCCTTGAGTAAAATCCAAATAAAGCACTGACATAAAATAAGCAAAAATACACTCCCTTACATCCAGCATCTTTTTATTCAAGAGTAATCATTAAGCAGCTTACCACGAAATTTTCAACATCTATTCCAAAAGGACAGCCTACGATAGCACCATAATTCTTAGCTGGAGAAAGGACAGCCAAGGCTTCAAACTGATTACCTTGATATTCTAACAACCCAGACCACGACTGAGTTAAGTCATCATAAGAACCATTTGTAACATCGACAATACCGAAGCACACATCATCTAAGCAGCTCAGCCCCCCAGATTTTTCCAATACTGGAACCCCAGTACTATTAACTCGATATACCTTCGTGACCCAGTTATTATTTATATCTTCAGGAGAAAACTGCGGCTCAGCATAGGCTTCATCACTATTTGGGTCACAGCTATCCATTTGCCCGACGACCAAACTGTAATCATAAGCGCTGCTATTAGAAATCGCCTCAAACTCCACTACACCATGACTTCCAATATCAATAGCAACGTTATCGTAATTAGGTGATTCGCCCTGATAAGAATCTCTATAAGAGCGTGCCGTTGGATATATGCAATACGGCTCTTGATCAAAGTCATAACAGAAGTAGGTATCTTGTTGCTCATAAAGCACATCAAGAATTTCTGCTCTATCGACCACCCCGTATTCGTAACAACCATTGATTCGATAGTCATTTGATGCCGACTGACTACCTGCACCATAAACAGAATAAACCCCTTCAAGATTTTCCTGAGCTAAAATAAATGTGTCTATCACATCGACTTCGTCTGACAAGTTACCGCCATTATTACCGCCACCACCTCCACATGCTACAAGGAACGTCGACAAAATAATTACAGCCCAGACATGTACTTTTCTCATGGCACCCTCCTTTCTTTTATACTGGCGAACTATTTCCTTCTTCGCCCATTTATTTAAGAAATTTTTTACTCAAAACTTCAACAATAGGTGCCGATTGAAGCACACAGCATCCCCGACGAACAACTGGAAGATGTTTTTAACCGTAACAACCATCAACGTCATTATTCATAGATTTGATTAATTTTTGTGCACAGTTTTGTACGCACACAAAATCCAGACGAAAAAAAACCCGCTAAATCAGCGGGTTATTTTTATATATGGCGGAGAAGGAGGGATTCGAACCCTCGATGCAGGATTAACCGCATACTCCCTTAGCAGGGGAGCGCCTTCAGCCACTCGGCCACCTCTCCGGGATGTCTCTTCTATTTAGGTTTTCCCTGTACGGGAATACACAAAAAGTAGAGCGTTAATCAACACATAGCGCTGTTTAACGAATCGGGCGGCATGATAACACACTGAGAAAATAAGCAAAGACCTAGAGCGTCTTTTTCAGTGTATTACTTGTTGCCGTCCTTCTCTGTTTGGATACGATCGTATATTTCCTCTCGGTGAACGGCGATATCTTTCGGTGCATTAACACCCAAACGAACTTGATTGCCCTTCACTCCAAGCACGGTAACAGTCACTTCATCACCGACCATCAAAGTCTCACCAATACGACGAGTTAAAATTAACATTATGGCATCTCCTTGTAAGAGCCCACCGCCATACCCCAGTGCCAATCCATGTGCAGCAGCGCAAATAGCGTATAAATTAAATACTAGGCTCCGAATCCAAATCAAACGCTGTGTGCAGCGAACGAACGGCTAGCTCCAAATATTTCTCATCAATTACCACCGAAATTTTAATTTCCGATGTCGTAATCAATTGAATGTTGATCGACTCCTCCGCCAGAGTTTTAAACATTTTGCTGGCAATACCAGCATGGGAGCGCATTCCTACGCCGACCAAAGATACTTTGGCAATTTTGTCATCAGTTTTGACTTCTCGCGCGCCCGTTTGTTTCACCAGATTACGCACAATGGCTTCAGTCTTTGCCATATCGCCACGACTCACCGTAAAAGTAAGATCAGTGGTGTTGTCTTCTGCGACGTTTTGAACAATCACGTCAACTTCTATATTGGCGTCGCTCACCGGCCCAAGAATTTGGTAAGCCAAACCTGGGGTATCAGGTACGCCTAAAACTGTTATCTTTGCTTCATCACGGGTGAAAGCAATACCCGAAATCGCCGGGTTTTCCATATCCGATTGTTCCTCTAAGCTAATCAATGTGCCTGGGCCGTCTTGAAAGGCGTGTAGTACCCTTAAAGGTACATTGTACTTTCCAGCAAACTCCACCGAGCGAATTTGTAAAACCTTTGACCCCAAGCTGGCCATTTCCAGCATTTCTTCAAAGGTAATACGATCCAACCTGCGCGCCTTACTCACAACCCGTGGATCCGTGGTATATACGCCATCCACATCGGTGTAAATTTGACACTCATCTGCCTTTAAAGCAGCGGCTAGTGCTACGCCGGTAGTATCTGAACCACCGCGGCCTAAGGTAGTAATATTGCCGTTTTCATCCACTCCCTGAAAACCTGCAACCACAACCACATTGCCAGCAGCTAAATCTTCTCGGATCTTTGCATCGTCGATATCTCTGATCCGCGCTTTAGTATGCGCCTCATCAGTTAATATCCGTACCTGCGTTCCAGTATACGACTTAGCCCCTTGCCCTAGATCATGCAATGCCATACACAGCAGCGATATAGTGACCTGCTCGCCAGTAGACACCAGCACATCCATCTCGCGCGGGGTTGGCACAGCTTGCATGGCTTTAGCCAAATCGATTAAACGATTAGTCTCGCCGCTCATTGCCGACACAACAACAATAATGTCGTGTCCCTGCTCACGAAAGCCAGCTACCTTCTTGGCTACGGCCTTGATTCGCTCGACAGTCCCTACCGAGGTACCACCAAATTTTTGAACTATAAGACTCATGATTCGCTTCTACTTAATAAACGCCCATCGCAGAGGGCGCTCATTAAACACCAGATCAAATTTAAAGGAAATGACTCAATGCACGCTATACGTGATTTACCTAATATCGCACTTATTTTGAACGACAGTAATCCCGAGCAGCCTGCAGAGCGGCTGGAATAGCGGCACTATCCGTCCCACCACCTTGGGCCATATCGGGACGCCCGCCACCCTTGCCGCCGACCGCTTCAGCGGCCAATTTCATAATATCGCCCGCTTTAAAGCGATCGATGAGATCCTTGGTAACGCCGGCAACTAACGACACTTTCTCACCCTCATCGGCAGCAAGTAACAGCACGCCCGAACCCAGTTTATTTTTGAGTTGGTCGGCGGTGTCACGCAGTGATTTCGCGTCGGCACCATCCAGCTTGGTCACCAACACCTTTACACCGTTAATTTCTTCAACTTGAGACATCAAGTCATTACCCGCTGAACTTGCCAATTTACCCTTCAACGCACTCAGTTCTTTTTCTAACTGCTTTTGCTGAATAAGGAGTTGCTGTACTTTATCACCGATTTTTTCTCGGCCCGTTTTAAGCAAACCGGCCAAATTACTTAACTCATTCTCTGCATTGTCAAACGCCGTCAGTGCGGCTGCGCCGGTAACGGCCTCTATACGACGAACGCCAGCAGCAATACCAGATTCAGCGGTAATACGCATTAAACCAATGTCACCTGTACGCTGTACGTGGGTACCACCACAAAGCTCTATGGAAAAGTCACCACCCATGCTTAAAACCCGAACACTATCGCCGTATTTCTCACCAAACAACATCATTGCGCCACGCTTGGCAGCACCGTCCATATCCATAATTTCGGTTTGAACAGGCGTATTTAAGCGGATTTGTTGGTTTACCAAGGCTTCTATTGCCGAGAGCTCTTGCTTACTAAGCGCTTCAAAATGCGAGAAATCGAATCGAAGGCGCTGGGAATCAACCAAGGAACCCTTCTGACCAACATGCTCCCCCAACACCTGACGCAGGGCAGCATGCAACAAATGGGTAGCGGAGTGATTTAAAGCCGTTGCTTGGCGAACGGTATTATCCACTTCTGCAAATAGGGTTTCACCCTCCGCAACAACGCCGCTTAGTAGCACACCATGGTGCAAGTGATGACCGCCTGACTTTTGGGTCTCACGGACTTCGAAGCGCACACCTTCCGCGCTTAGGTAGCCGCTGTCTCCTGCTTGGCCGCCGGACTCGCCATAAAATGGCGTGCTACCTAAGATGATAATGCCGGCATCACCTTCTTTTAGAGAGCTAACCCGCTGACCATCTCGTAAAATTGCCTTCACCGAGGCCAACTCAGTCAGACTTTGATATCCAGAAAAGCTGGTTTCACCGTCTAAAGCCAGCTCATCGCTTAAATCAACTTTGAAATTAGAGGCTGAACGAGCACGAGTACGCTGCGCTTCCATTGCTGATTCAAAGCCGTCCAGATCTAAACTCAGGCCCTTTTCTCTGGCAATATCTGCGGTGAGGTCAACCGGAAAGCCATAGGTATCATAAAGCCGAAAAACGGTATCACCTGGAATCTGGCTCGCACTTAAATTTTCTAAATCTTGCTCGAGAATTTTCATGCCCTGCTCAAGGGTCTTGGCGAACTGCTCTTCCTCTTGCAGCAAGACTTTCTCGATTTGCGCCTGCCGAGCCAGTAGCTCTGGGTAAGCCTCACCCATTTCTGTAGCAAGCGGCGCTACTAGTTTATGGAAAAACGCGGCATTTGCGCCGAGTTTATTACCATGTCTAGCCGCGCGGCGAATGATCCGACGCAGCACATAGCCTCGACCTTCATTAGATGGCATAACCCCATCTGACACCAAAAATGCACAAGAGCGAATATGGTCAGCAATAACCCGTAAGGAGGTGTGTTCCAGATCGCTGACATTCAATACGCCGGCGGTTGCGGCAATCAGGTTTTGAAACAAATCAATTTCATAATTGCTATGCACATGCTGCATTACCGCAGATATGCGTTCCAGCCCCATACCGGTATCTACTGACGGTGCAGGAAGCGGCGCCATGGTGCCGTCGGCATCACGGTTAAACTGCATGAACACGTTGTTCCAAATTTCAATATAGCGGTCGCCATCTTCATCTGGGCTACCTGGCGGACCACCAAACACGTCTTCGCCGTGGTCGTAAAAAATTTCAGTGCAAGGGCCGCACGGGCCAGTATCGCCCATAGACCAAAAATTATCTGAAGCGTATTTACCGCCTTTATTGTCGCCAATGCGCACCATGCGCTCAGCAGGAACACCCACTTCCTCGTTCCAAATCTGATACGCCTCGTCGTCGTCGGCATACACCGTCACCCACAACTTTTCGGCGGGAATGCCCATCCATTCAGGAGAGGTCAAAAACTCCCATGCAAATGTGATTGCGTCACGCTTGAAGTAATCGCCAAAACTGAAATTACCCAGCATTTCAAAAAAAGTATGGTGGCGGGCGGTATAACCCACATTTTCTAAATCGTTATGCTTCCCGCCGGCACGCACACAGCGCTGCGAGCTAACCGCACGAACATAGTTACGTTTTTCTCGACCCAGGAAGGCGTCTTTAAATTGCACCATTCCCGCGTTCGTAAACAACAAAGTGGGGTCATTACCCGGCACCAGCGAACTGCTAGCTACATGGGTATGTCCTTTACCTTCAAAATACTGAATAAAGGCTTCGCGAATGGCGGCGCTTTTCATTGAAACTCTCTCACTCCGTGGGCTCTTGTCGGTGGCTGATAAGATGCTAAACAGCCACTCGCCACAGCCTAAGCCGTGGCGAAAAAACGCCAAGTATATCGAAATTGCGGGAACTTGTATCTGACTTGAACTGTTTACGACGCTATGCGACGCAAGAAATCTACGCCAACAGGAAGTTGGCTCTAACCAAGTTTTTCATCCGTCGTCAGAACACGTGCTTCTGACTCCAGCATCACCGGAATACCATCGCGAATTGGGTAGGCAAGACCGCTGGCGCGGCACACTAATTCACTGCGCTGCTCATCATAATCTAATGGTGCCTTGCTAACAGGGCAAACCAGTATTTCTAGTAGTTTTTTATCTATCATTAGTTTTTATGCACTCAAAAATCATTGTTTTTAACGCCTTAGGCGCCACTGCGGCCCACTCTTGCCAATGCACTAATACTTAATGCTCAGGCATCGGCCCAATTATTAAGGCAGGGTCAAGACGTCGATCAGCCCAATTAATACGCCAGTCCAAATGCGGCCCTGTCGCGCGTCCCGTCGCCCCAACCTCGGCTATGGGGTCACCCTGCCTAACAAGCTGCCCCTCTTCCACCAATATCCGACTAAGATGAATAAAGGTCGAGGACACACCTAGACCATGATCAATAATCAGGGTGCCACCGGAATAAAACATATCGGGGTAGGCTAAGGTCACCACCCCATCAATGGGCGCAGCAACCAGTGTGCCGGTAGGTGCGGCAATATCCAAACCGTAATGTGGCCGACCAGGGCTGCCATTATAGACACGCTGGCTGCCGAATACACCCGTGATCGGCCCCAGCAAAGGCCATTTAAACTCTTTGATAAAATCTTGCCTAGCGGAAAACTCACTGCGCGCCTTGCTAACTAATGCGCCCTCCCGACGAATGCGCTCAAGCACGCTGGCGGGGGGAGTAACGGTCTTTTGTGGCACACCGTTTACACGCTGAACGTCATAGCTGCGCTGTGTGATATCGAGCCGCTGCCCGACACACTCACCTGTCGAACTGCAAATTTTTAAGGCCGACACTGGCCCTGCATCGCGATCAAAGCCGGCCACAAATAAGCCATTGTCGGCAATGTGTATCGATTTGCCATCCAAGCTGACGGTACTACTTGGCGCTACCGTCGCCCAGATCAAACCGCCTTGTTGTAAGCTGCCCTGCAATTCAATATCAGCATAAACCCCTGCAGTAAACCCCAGCGTAGCAACACAGCTTACAAACCATTTTTTCATCATTTGCTATCCTCTAATTACAAACGCTACGCTACCATACCCGGCTGTCGTTCCAAACAGTGAAATTAAGAGAACGACGCGAGTAACACCAAGGCAAAGCAGTGGCGGTGGCAGCTGCTGCGTTTGCCGTAATTAGCACGCATTTTACGCATCTTCTTAGCGCTGTGTTGGCAAGGCGCTACCTTTATGCTGAACTCTATAAATACAATCTGACACCCATACCATGACTCGCTACCGCCCACCTCGCCCCAAAGGCTCTTGCTACATTACTCCAGAGGGAGAAAAAGCCCTCCGAGAGGAACTCCGTCAACTTTGGAAAATTGAACGTCCACAGGTTACCGCCACCGTGCATGAAGCCGCAAAAAACGGCGATCGCTCAGAGAACGGCGATTATATCTATGGCAAACGCCGACTGAGAGAAATAGATAGCCGAGTTCGGTTTCTGACCAAGCGTCTAGACGAACTTATCGTAGTGGCAGAAACACCCAAAGAGCAAAGCAAAGTCTACTTCGGCGCTTGGGTCACAGTCGAAAATGATGACGAAGAGCAATGTGAATACCGTATCGTCGGCCCCGATGAATTTGATCTAAGCCAATATAAACTTTCAATGGACTCCCCCCTCGCCAAGGCCATGCTTGGCAAGCGATTGGACGACGAAGTCATTGTGGCAACCCCCAAAGGCACGCAAAGCTACTACATTATCGGTATCCGCTACGGTAACTGATCATCGATCAAACCCCGTATAGCGATCTGAGGGCCGGTAGAGATCGTCATACACATAGCCTATCATTGGCGCCAAACACGATTACGCCACTAACGAGAGAATGCACTATGCTGCTGCTATCACTGATCTGGGCTTGGACGGCATGGAACGTCTATCGGCCTCATAAATCTGCACCAGAAATACTGGGGGTATTCAGCTTTATTTTTGGTTTTATCACTGGCGAGCTGGCGCTGCACGTCATCGCGGTGGAGTTTGGCCTTACGCTGCTCATCATAATATTTGGTGAGTTAAGTGGCCTTGGCGATGCGCTAGGACTCGCGATAGCACTTTGTAGCTGGATCGCCATCGCAATTTTCTACTTTAGAGCACAACGCGCCGACCCCATCATGGCGCAAGCTGTTCGCTACGCTCTGCAATTGACGCCTGAGCAAGTGCTAAACACCGAAAACGCCACATTGATTGAGCCCGACGCAAAGCGGCTAGCAAAGCCTTTTGCTTACAAACTACCCAATGTGCGCCGTGTTAAAAACATCGAATACTCCCGCGTCGATGGCCGCTCATTGCGGGTAGATATTTATCATCGCGATGATCTACCCCAAAACGCGCCCGTCTTGTTCCAAATGCACGGCGGCGCATGGTTAGAAAACCTTGGTAGTAAAAATGAACAGGCGCTGCCCCTCATGTACCAAATGGCGGCAAACGGCTGGGTCTGCGTTGCAGTAGAATATCGGCTAAGCCCCAGCTCTACGTTTCCAGACCATATCATCGACTGCAAACGCGCCCTGCACTGGATCAAAGAAAATATCGGCAAATATGGCGGCAACCCTGACTTTATCGCGGCGACAGGTGGTTCGGCAGGCGGGCATTTATCCTGTTTATTAGCCCTAAGTGCTAACGCGCCAGAATTCCAGCCCGGCTTTGAAGCTGCAGATACCACTGTTCAGGCCTGTATACCTTTCTACGGCGTTTACGATTTTCTTAACAGCCAAGGCCAGCGCAACAGCGAATCCCTGAGTCAGTGGGTATCTGCCAAAGTACTTAAAAAAACCCGCGCCGAATCACCCGAATTATGGCGTCAGGCATCACCGCTATACTGGGTACATAAAGATGCTCCGCCATTTTTAATTATTNACGGCGAAGCCGACACCTTGGTGCCCGTTCAAGAGTCGAGGGTACTTTATGATGCGCTAAAAGAGGTGTCTAATCAGGCTGTTAGTTACGCCGAGTTACCAGACGCACAGCACGCCTTTGAAATCGCAATTTCGCTACGCACTCAAATTGTAGTGAATCATTTAACAGTGTATTTAAACGAACTTTACCGCCGTCATTTAGCGTCTGATCTTGCTAAAGAAGTCCTAGAAGAATTACCCGAAGCGGAGCAAATTGAAGACTGAAAGTATTCTTAGATTATAAAACTAGGGGGAGCATTGCTCCCCCTAGTTTTATAAAAAACAAATCAAAACGGTATCCACGATTTTTTATCGCTGTAATGAACATAACCGACACTCGCGCCAGCACGCAAGCCAACACCCGTTCTAATCGGCGCTAAAATTAAATCACCATTCTGCTGGTAATTCACACCCACACCAGCCACAACGTAAAAGCTACCGTCAACGCCGGGAATACGCTGCATTAGTTGGTCCATATCATCAAGATGATAAACTAAGGTAAATACTTTTGATGCATTTGCCCCCATGTCAAAACCAACTGATGGCCCCTGCCAAAATATTGGCAGCACTTCGCCACTATAGCGCTGCACCTCACCCTGTCCGTAGCGCACACCAACACCTAATGCGGCAGAAACTTCTTCACCCGCAATGATTGCATTTGGGCTGCCCTGCTCGGCAAAAACTTTCTCTATTGCCTTCGCCAAACCAGCAGTGGTTTCACCAAAAAAAGAATCTGCTTTTTCTAATACTTGCTCCTTAGTAAACCCCTCAGATACCTTGGGTTTCTCAGCCACATTCTCTGCAAAGGCGGGAATCGCCGCCCCCAACATCAGAATTAACAGGGTACTCATTAGGTATTGAAATTGTCTATTTACATTTCTCATATACTTCTCCAATCACCATTTATTTTACTAGTCATTTTTATCATTACTGATATAAACCTTTACAGCATTGCGTCGGGCAATGCAAAAAACATCTGCTGTACATCCCCATTTAAACTCAGCAACAGTATCTTTACTTTAAATAAAGCGGCAACACTGATCGCGTCAGTAATTCGACCATCCATCGCCATTTCTATCGCCTCTTCCAAAGGCAAACGACGAACGACAATATCTTCGGTCGCCTCTAAATCCGCCTCGCCCTGAAGTAAGTTTTTCGCTAAAAACACTTCACCACGTTCATCCGACACCGAATTTGAGGTGCGCAAATCCATCAGCTTGACCCATTGAGCGGCCCTCAAGCCAGTCTCTTCTAGCAGTTCACGCTGCGCTGTCGCTAGTGGTGAACTTCCTAATGGACAGCCGCCCTCTGGAATTTCCCAACTCTCCGCTTCCAAGGTGTAGCGGTATTGCTTCACCAAATAGGTATAACCCTCTTCATCAATTGGAATAATGCCAACCGCTATATTCTGAAAACAAATTTTGCCATAAATTCCATCGGTGCCTGCTGGGGTTTTAACTTCGTGATGCTCAAGACGTAGCCAGGGGTTCTCGTATACTTTCTGAACACTAAGCTGCCGCCAAGGGCCAAACACTTTGCTCATGACATCTCCAAAATTGAACTCACTCGCCGGCGGAGCCGAGGCAATACCCTAGTTTCGAACCAAGGGTTACGCTTCAACCAAAGCTGATTTCGAGGAGAAGGATGCGGTAAAGGGAAAAAATAAGAGTCGGCAGGGTGGTTTTCGACCCGCTCGGTTAGGGTCTTAAATTCATCGTTTAAATAATAGTTCTGCGCGTACTGGCCAATCAGCAACACCAAGTCTATCGACGGCATCTGCGCTAGCAGTCGCTCATGCCAATGCGGCGCACACTCTTTACGAGGAGGCAAATCCCCCGAACGCCCCTTGCCAGGATAGCAAAACCCCATCGGCATAATGGCTAAACGCTCATCAGAATAAAACTGGGCTCGGTCAATATTCAACCACTGTCGCAGGCGATCGCCAGAAGGGTCATTCCACGGAATACCACTCTCGTGAACACGTGTCCCTGGGGCTTGCCCAATAATGAGTATTCGCGCAGATGCATCTACATGCACTACTGGCCGTGGGCCAAGCGGTAAATTCGCCGCACATAAATTGCAATCATGAACGGCGGTTAACAAGGTGGCTAAAGTTTCCATACCGTCATTGTGCGCTGCCACATTTACTGGCGGCAAGCACCTAGGTATTAAAAATAGCGCAACAAGCGAAAACTACTAAAACTCTAGGCCGAGCGCTTGAATCGACTCAGAAGACAAACGTCCAGTTGCCAAGCCCTTCTGCTTTTGAAAGTCATGAATGGCTATGAGGGTATATTTTCCCAAGACCCCATCAACTCCTCCAGTATCGTAACCGAGCTTACGCAAAGCGCGCTGGATCTTGTAAACCAGCTCCTTATTTAGATCTCGCTCACAGGGCACCATGCGCCAAGCTAATTTGGCATCGGTCACTTTTTCGCGATAGCTGAACTCTTTATATACCGGCGCAATATAGTGAGTCACTTCACGCTCAGGCTCTATTACACGCTGCGCTTTAACAGATTTGTACTTTGCGGGAATTCGCTCTTCTATAGTGTGCTCCGGAACGTCAACCACTTTCTTGCGCACCGTTTCATACACCGCTGGCTCGACTACTTTTCTGTATTTGGCAGGCTCGACTAAGATCTGCTTTTTAATTTGTCGATAGCGGGTGGGAATATACACTTGATGTACAATTTCGCCACTCTCCTCGTCGATTTTCTCAATATCTCCTCGCCCTGGTCGCCACACCCACTCCTCCGGCGACTCAGTGACTTCCTCTACCACGGTGTTATAGCGTGCTGGCGTCACCAACATCTGGCGACTCTTTGATGGCACAACCTGCGTTCTCTCTTCCTGCCATTTATAAGTAGCAGGCACGACCGTAAGGCGAACGTGTGCTTCGCTAACCAGCACTTGCTCATCAAACCACTCAAGACGCGCCGGAAGCGTTTCGCGGCGTTCACTAGCCTCCTTAACAATCCGGCGCTCTATACGATCTATATAATTTGGCGGCGCTAGCAATTTGGCATAGCAACGCCCTGTCTCGGCATTGGGCGGAATTGCTGGGAGCGCATCCGCACCAGAGGCCATAGGTTCCCTCGCCTTCATTTTTTCGATTTCGATCAATGCGTCGGCGAGTGCAACCTCCAGCGTCGAAATACGCTCTTCTTTGGGACTCGGCTCCAAGGCAAGTTGTGTGCTTGTGGATGATGGAAGCGGCGCGCAGGCGGCAAAAACCAGCAAGCCAAACATCCCAGACATTCGCGGACCTAGCTCACACCATTTTCGACAAGTATTCTTCAGTGTAGCCAAAACCAAGGCAAACCTCTTAATCAAGATGTTAGATAGCAATATCTTATAACGTCTGCAGCTCGTATATCGAGCTCAAAAGCGATAAAAAACCAGTATTTTCAACAACTAATACACATTCAGACCACGTGTGCCTTACGCTAGTAGCCGCAAAAACATAATGTGTATTAGCTCGCGAAATCAGCGCTACTCATAAGCCCATTGAATGCGCAAATTTGCACGGTGAATACCTTGATATCAACGATCAATAGACATGCCCGTCGCGGAAAATTGCCAAAGAAAAAGACGCTCAAATATGATTTAATGAGCGCCGCAAATCCGACGACGCAGGCAACTCGCAGAATGACCTATACTCTTACCTCCCTTTCACAAAGTGACGATTTTTTGAGCCGCCACATTGGCCCAAACGAAGATCAAACTGCAGCCATGCTCCAAACCGTTGGCGCAAACTCGCTAGACGAGTTAATACAACAAACCGTGCCCGCATCAATCTTGCGTGGCGACATGCCACTACCAGCACCACAAAGTGAATCTGCAACCCTCGCTCGTCTACGCACTATTGCCGCAAAAAACCAAGTTGCTCGCTCGTTTATCGGCACGGGTTACTACGGCACGATTACGCCACCGGTTATTTTGCGCAACGTCTTAGAAAATCCCGGCTGGTATACCGCCTACACCCCCTACCAGCCAGAAATTGCCCAAGGTCGCTTGGAAGCACTACTAAACTTCCAACAAATGGTGATAGATCTAACAGGCCTAGAGCTTGCCAATGCCTCGCTACTCGACGAGGCCACCGCCGCCGCCGAAGCGATGGCCATGTGTAAACGTTCTGCACGTAAAAACAAAAGCGATGTATTTTTTGTCGATCACCGCTGTCACCCGCAAACTATTGCGGTTCTAAAAACCCGCGCGTTGCCTTTAGGCTTAGAGATTGTTGTTGGCGATGCCGAAACCGAACTCGCCACCACTCCCTGCTTTGGCGTACTACTGCAGTACCCGGCTACTGATGGCAGCATCTCTGAACTGTCGAGCATTGCCAGTCAGGCCAAAGCCCAAGACGCAATGACTGTTGTCGCCGCCGATATCATGAGCTTAATCCTCCTAACACCACCTGGTGAGCAAGGAGCAGACATCGTAGTTGGAAGCGCACAACGCTTCGGCGTACCCATGGGGTTTGGCGGCCCCCACGCCGCCTTCTTTGCAACCCGCGACAGCTTTAAACGCTCAATCCCTGGCCGCATAATTGGGGTATCTATCGACAGCCGTGGCAATAAAGCGCTGCGGATGGCGATGCAAACCCGCGAGCAGCATATTCGCCGCGAAAAAGCGACCTCGAATATATGCACCTCTCAGGCGCTACTAGCGATCATGGCAGTGTTCTATGCGATATATCACGGCCCCGACGGTTTAAAAACCATCGCGCAGCGCATCAATCGCATGACAGGGATTTTTGCTGCCGGCCTGGCGCAACTTGGTTATAGCACCAACAATGCGTTTTTCGACACCATTACGGTTAACACGGGAAGCGCCAGCACGCCGCTAGCCGACAAGGCCGAAGCCGAGTTACTTAATATCCGACGCGGCGACAACAGCGTCAGTATCAGCTTTGATGAAACAACAAGCACCGACGATATCGAGAAGCTATGGCAGATTTTCGCCGGCGACAAAGCACTTCCGTCTATACAAACACTAGATGAAAGCCTTGCCGAATTACCCGGTATTCCAGCAAATCTGCGCCGCCAAAGCAGTTTTCTTAGCCACCCTGTATTCCATCAGCATCGCTCAGAAACAGAAATGCTGCGCTATATGAATCGACTAGAGCGCAAAGACATCGCCCTAAATCATTCAATGATTGCATTGGGCTCCTGCACCATGAAGCTCAACGCCACCACTGAGATGATTCCAATTACGTGGCCAGAATTCGGCAATATGCACCCATTCGCGCCGCGCAGCCAAGTCGCTGGCTATCTTCAATTAATAGACGAATTAGAGCAGCAGTTAATCGCCTGCACCGGCTACGACAAATTCTCAATGCAACCGAACGCCGGATCGCAGGGTGAATACGCCGGCTTACTTGCAATAAAACGCTACCACGAAAGCCGTGGTGATTTTGCTCGCGACATCTGCCTAATACCAAGCTCAGCCCACGGCACCAACCCCGCCTCTGCAGCAATGGCCGGCATGCGAGTTGTTATCGTAGCCTGCGACGAACTTGGCAATGTCGATATTGACGATCTTCGCAACAAAGCCGAACGCCACGCAGAACAACTCTCTACGCTGATGGTTACCTACCCCTCTACCCACGGAGTATTTGAAGAGGGTATCCGCGAAATCTGTAACATCACCCATCAACACGGCGGACAGGTTTACGTCGATGGCGCCAATATGAATGCCCTTGTTGGCTTAGCTGCCCCAGGCGAATTCGGTGCCGATGTATCCCACCTCAATTTGCACAAAACATTCTGCATACCCCACGGTGGCGGTGGACCAGGCATGGGCCCAATCGGTGTTAAAGCGCACCTAGCCCCATTCTTACCCAACCACCCCGTATTCCCCGTGGAAGGACTTGAAGCACACAACGACACGGTGTCTGCGGCAAGCTACGGCAGCGCAGGCATACTGCCCATCTCTTGGACGTATATTTCATTAATGGGTGCCGCCGGCTTAAAGAAAGCAACCCAAGTCGCCATTCTCAACGCCAACTACATTGCCACAAGGCTTAAAGAACATTACCCCGTGCTATATACCGGCCGCAATGACCGCGTTGCCCATGAATGTATTATTGACTTACGCCCACTCAAAGAGAGCACCGGAATCAGTGAAGAAGACATCGCCAAACGCTTAATGGATTATGGCTTCCACGCACCGACTATGTCCTTCCCCGTGCCCGGCACTTTGATGATAGAGCCGACCGAAAGCGAATCGAAGATCGAATTAGACCGCTTCTGTGAAGCCATGATTCATATTCGTCGCGAAGCAGGACGCGTAGAAAGTGGGCAATTGCCCGCTGACAACAACCCCCTCGTCAATGCGCCCCACACCCTTGCCGATATCGTCGCCGACTGGGATCGCCCTTATTCCCGCGAAGAGGCGAGCTTCCCTGTGGCACAACTACGCGACAGCAAATATTGGCCAACCGTCAACAGAATTGACAATGTTTTTGGAGACAGAAATTTAATATGCTCTTGCCCCCCCATTGAAATGTATCTCCAAGACTAAAATCATGCCCTCTAACGAGGGCATAAATTCGCCTAAGCGTCGAATATCACTGCATTTTTTTAGGGCAAAAGTCGTTTTTTAAGACTACTTCACAGAAATTTTCACATTTTTAGCTCTAACATGGGAACTTAGACGCACGGAGTGTTGTTTTTACATATAACATCCGTGAAACTACGTATACTTAAAATTTTAATATCCGCATGAATCTGTTTCAGCTAGTCTCTCCCGGAGGGGAATAAATGAAAACGAATACCTTAGCCTTATCGTTAACATTGGCGGCGAGCTTGCTTGTTGCCTGTGGTGGTGGCGGTGATGCCCGCAGCCCTGACCGTCCAAGCCCTGGCTTAGACCCAAGCTCCCTCCGTATTGATTTCCCTAATGGAAATCAACTTGCTGGAACCGGCACCAACAGCATTCAAGCGAGAATGTTAGCGCTACAAACTGATGGCGTAGAGAATAACCTAGGGCCCGAGCTTAACGTTACAGCTGGAACCCAATGGACTTTAGGTGGAAGCATTGGCAGCCCTGCCATAGCCAAGCTTGCGGATGCGGTGAGAGACGCGGGGCAACTTCGCGACGTATTAGATATTATTAGTACCGTTAGACTTGCCAGCACAGACACCTTGAAAAACCTTACAATTACCGGCAAATATCCGCTTAAAGGCACCACCTACACCATTACTGAACCATTCACAGTAGTTCCACCACTGGTTAGTGGGCCGAAGTACATTAGCGGCCAAACGGTTATTGCTTTTAACCCGTCTAACCCTGCGGCCAAAGTAAACGCCAGCTACAAACTTTTACAAAAATTACAAGGTTTACCCGGTGTAACTGAAAATTCAACAGCAAATGCAACATTCTGCTCCGACAAAAACACTATCTTTACATTTGGCACTACCAGCACCGATGCCAGCGGTGAAGCATTTGCACCTGCCACAATTAGCAATCCCTTTACTCCTAGCAACCAATCACAAGTCTCCGTCAGGATTAAAGCTATAGAGAAAGGAGTTCCCTGCAACGACCCGAGTGAGGTCGAAATCGCTTCTCTGATAATAGAGCTAGTCCCAGCAGTCGTAAGTAAAGTGGCCATTTGTGCAGTCACCAATCCAGCGGCAGATGCTTGCGATTCAAGTCAAATATTCTTCAACGCAACAAATTACTTAAATGATTGCAAAGGTTTGAACGAAACCACCATAAAAGTACCTGCGGCACAGCGCCTGCAGTTAGTGGCTGAACTCACTTACACCAATCCACAAAACCCAAATCAAGCCCCCATTACAGCATACCAATGCTCTAGCCCAGACATACTGGCCTGGTCTGCCTCCCCTGTGCCAACTACGATTTTCGCAGAAGGTCCAGATGAAGACGATGGCGATGCGTCATTAATTGGTCAAAACGAATACGATGCGCTTGCTATAGAAGACCGCGTCAACACAGTCAAGGGAACCTATACCAACAGTAACACAGGGTCGATTATTTCCGATTCTCTAGACCTACAACTGGTTGACGCTGAAGTAACTGCAATTACCATTGTTCGCGCTGACGGTGAAACACCTCCAAACAATGCCGACACTATTTTCCTAAACGTATTTAACGACGGCATTGATTACATTGCGATGTGTACCTTCAAAGACTTTGACAGTACCGATACCATTGCCTGCCCAGAGGCGTTTGTGGACTGGGAGCTTAACAACACTGACCGCCTTAGCGTTAACCCCAAAGAAAATAGCAACACAACTACCGTTAACCCTAAAGATGATGCGGTTGCCGGTGACAGCATCGTATTGTTGCGAGCTAGATATACCGATGGGATTTCTGACGTAGAAGCAACCCGTACGATAAATGCTATTGATGATGAGGTTGTTGAACTTCATCTTTACCAAGCATCAAACGCCAACTCGCCTGACGATGTTTCTATTGACGAGTTCTCCTGCGTTGGCCGTACAGACCTAGTGGGCACTGTAGCTGATGGTGAAAACTACCTTCGCGGTAACCAGCGCTTCTACGCTTTCGCACTATTTGAAAGCGGCGCAGATGACATGAGCGACGCATTTTTAGCCAATCCAAAAGCAGACGACTCTCCACTGGTCGATGTAACTGACCGCGAGCGCCTTATATTCTCAGCCCTCTCAGGATACTGGTCAGGCAACGCAAGTGCTTCACCGAGCTGTGTATCAAGTGCTGCACCGAGCCTTCCTGGTACGGACTCACTTCCCGGCCTAGATCAACTACCTGGTTTTGACCAACTTCCTGGCCTAGATCAAATTCCTGGTCTGCCAGAAACATCTAGCACACCTGCTGCAAGCTTTAGCGGTCAAACTAAAGGCTCACTTGAATCACGCGGCCTACTGCGCCTAAGCACAGTATGTGTGCAGGCCTTTATCGACAGCGATGACGATGGCTTTACCGAGGGTGATATTGTCACTCAAGAAGGCTCTACGGTTCTGATTTTACCTGCCGCTGACGATGACTTACTGATCTTCTCTAACGAGCTATGTGAAACACTTGAGCCGGTATTGACCTTGGGCGGAAACTTCCCAGGCTTAGAAGGTCCAGGCATTGTACTTCCACTGGTGTACACCATCAGTACAATTGCAGATCCGATTCTCACAGCCCTTGCCACCAACGATGACGGCGGCGCAATTCCCGGCGAAGAAATTGTTAACGCACTGATCACCGGTAATTTCTCTACAATTAATGAGAATTTACCTGATAGTCCGATTGGCGGCCTAGGCCAAGTAACTAATGGATTACTTGGAGACGGCTCTCCATTAAGCCCAGTCATTACTGCGCTTGATGCATGTGTCGTAGATCCGCTAACAACAGTAGTAGGCACTTTGCTAGATGCCTTACTGGGCCTCAATCCAGGTGCATTTAGCGAATTAACTGGCATCAGTTTTGATGATTGCCAAGACGTATTTGGGAACTTCTCTATTCCCACGCTCCCAGGCGGCGCACCGGGCTTGCCAAGCATTCCTGGCCTGCCAACACCTTAGTAATAACGAATAAGCGCGGCCGCAAGGTCGCGTTTTAATATGTGCTTGAACATGGAGAATATGTTAATGAGTCAAATGCGTAATATAACGCTTGCTCTAGCTGTAGGGTGCAGCGCTTTTTCTGCTTTTGCGGCAGACGATGAAGAAACAGTAATTGATAATCGCTGGCGCATGCACGGCATAATCGGCACCACGATTGCCGATAAAAGCGATTTTGATTCAGGCAATGAAGGCAAAATCGGCCTAGGTAAGCCAATTAGCGCCTACGTTATGGTCGATACCCACCTTAATTATGGTGAATTCAAAAACTCTAAAGATGACACCTACAGCCGTACTGCGGGTGGCTTAGACTTTTTATACTTCCCACGCGGCGCATTCATGCTAGATGCCGACCCAGTTCAACCATACATCGGTGTAGGCCTGACTTACCACGAAGTAGAATATGATGCAGGTACAATCACTGCCACTCAATCTGACTATGGTAGCGATCTTATCGGCGGTTTTACCTATGAACTTGATACTGTCGCGATACGTGGCGAAGTCCGCTATCAAATTGATAGCATCAAACGTCAAACACCATTATTTCCAAGCGATGAAAACTTCTACACTTATGCTGTCTTAATTGGTATTTCTGTTCCCTTCGGTGAAAAGCCACTGCCATATAACTACGACTCAGACGGTGACGGTGTACCAGACCGCTTAGATAAATGCCCAAACACCCCTCGCGGTACACCAGTTGATTCTACTGGCTGCCCATTGGATAGCGACAATGACGGCATTCCAAACTTCCGTGATCAGTGTCCCAACACACCCCCAGGTGCACGGGTTAACGTACACGGTTGCTCAATTGATGACGACGGCGATGGCGTACCAAATGACATTGACCAATGTCCAAATACACCACGCGGCGTACCTGTGAATGCGCAAGGCTGCCCACTTGATAGCGACGGCGACGGCGTACCTGACAAGATTGACCAATGTCCTGGCACTCTACCCGGCTTGAAAGTTAACTCACGCGGCTGTGTTATCTCACAAACCGTTGAGCTCACAGGCGTACACTTTGAGTTCAATAAATCGCGCTTAATGCTCGACTCACAAACCATTCTAGATAAAGTGGCCGAGTCGCTGTCAAACGAGCCTGACGTTAGCATCATCATTATGGGCCACACCGACTCTGTCGGCAGTGACTCTTATAACCAAACGCTGTCTCAGTCACGTGCGCAGTCGGTAGTTAATTACTTAACAACCAAAGGCATTAGCCGTTCACGCCAACAAGCGAAAGGTTACGGCGAAAGCAAACCAGTCGCAGACAACAACACTGACGAAGGCCGTGAGCGCAATCGCCGTGTTGAATTACAGGTTATCAGCCCGAACAGATAAGGTTGGTTAATACTGAATAAGGGCGGTTTTACCGCCCTTTTTTATTGCCCAGCGTTTTGTGACTACGACTAAAATCAATCAAGATCAGAAAACAGATCCAGTTGCTCCTCATGCAAATGCGGCAATATGCTCTTTTTATTTTGTTCTTCTTTTACAGAAAAACGCACACCAATACCAATCAAACGCAGTGCTGAAGCCATTCGTGGCCAGGCCTCCTCCAGCAAGCCTTCGAAAAGCGCCAAGTTCAGCTCACCGTCATAGCGTCGGTCAATCGTAGTTTGTCTAAAATCTGCAGACTTCAATTTTACAAAAGCACCAGAAAACCGCTTTTCACCAACACCAAGCAAGCGCTTTTCAAGCTCAGTGAACAAACCNGACACCGCAGATTTAGCGATATCAACACCGACAAGGTCCTGCGCAAAGGTCGTCTCTACACTCAATGATTTCCGCTCTCGATGTGGCTTAACTAGGCGCCCATCAATACCCCTAGCATAGTCGTACAATTGATGGCCAAACTTGCCAAACAGAATTAGTAACTCATCCAATGAGCGTACTCGCAAATCTGCACAGGAAAAAATTCCGTGTTCAGCCATTCGCGCCGCCATCACTTTACCCACGCCATGAATCTTCTTTACCGGTAGGTCTAACACAAACTCATCAACTTTAGCGGGCGTAATCACCGTTAAGCCGTCAGGCTTATCCCAATCACTTGCCACTTTTGCCAAGAACTTATTCGGCGCCACACCAGCAGAAATAGTGATCCCAACCTCATCTTTCACCTGTTGACGTATCGCCTGCGCAATACGCGTAGCACTACCTTGAAACTCAGTGCAGTTAGTTACATCTAGATAAGCCTCATCCAAGGACAGAGGCTCTATTTCCGTGGTATAGCGACTGAAAATATCTCGTATCAACAAAGCAGCATCGCGATATTTATCCATACGGGGAGTTAAAACAATAAGCTCTGGACAACGCCGCATAGCACTCGCTGTAGGCATAGCCGAATGTATGCCAAATGCACGGG
Organism: Zhongshania aliphaticivorans; assembly: GCF_902705855.1. Classification (GTDB taxonomy): domain Bacteria; phylum Pseudomonadota; class Gammaproteobacteria; order Pseudomonadales; family Spongiibacteraceae; genus Spongiibacter; species Spongiibacter aliphaticivorans_B. The sequence goes on from NZ_CACSIJ010000001.1 coordinate 589,596, forward strand.
CCTCGTAATTACAGGTTGCGACAACCCCCCTACGATCCGCAGCCCCCCCCACGGCGACGGGACGCCCCTTTAAACTTGGGTCATCCCGCAGCTCCACTGAGGCATAAAAGCAATCGCAGTCGCAGTGAATTATCTTACGCAAAAAGCACCACTCACCAACCCGCCCAAACAACTGTATAAATAGCCAGCAAAATAACAAATACCATCCCGCAAGTCACTAATGAATGTGCGCTATACTAGTGACATTGTAAGTAATGCGAGCAATTAAGAAATGGCAATTGGTAGCTGGACCCCTGAAAAAGAAAAAGACGCGCTCTCAATAGATTCGCGGTGGCTGCAACGCTGTATTGCAATTAGCAACGACGATCAGTTAGAAGAGCTGCCAGCACCATTTACGAGTGATGAACAACAAAACTACAGCGTCTTTATGCGCGTATCACAAGAGCACTGGCAAACCGCTGCCGAGGAACTCAGCAACGACGACATTATTGCCTTAATCCGCTTTTTCACCCGTGCGGAAAAACTCATTAGCGGCTGGGACGCTGGCAAAGAATCTCCCGCTATATGGCTTAATAAAGCACTGCGTAAACGCGGCGAAAAACTGGATCGCGAAATGCTTTTATGGATTCGCAATAACACCGACAACCGTTTCATTCCAAACGGTGGCCTTTAACATATTTAGTGCCACACCAATAAATATCTCACTTTTTTGGATTATTTTTGTCGAAGCCAGCCAATTGTTCGGCACTGGCTTCACGTTGAAATTCTGCCTTCCATTGTGAATACGGCATACCATAAACGCGCTCTCGCGCCGCATCGTAATCGACGCTCAAATTCTCATTCTCCGCTGCCGCCATATACCATTTAGACAAGCAGTTACGACAAAACCCCGCCAAATTCATTAAGTCGATATTCTGAACATCTTTACGTTCGTCTAAATGGGCTAATAAGCGACGAAATACCGCCGCCTCAATAGCATCAATTTGCGTTTTATCCATTGTTTCGTCCTAATAAATTAAAGTTTCACTGTGCATTATCGCAAAGTTTGCTATGTTATGGCTGTTGCAAGTAGTGAAGTTCGTCGATTAATACAAAATAAACGTTTACCGAGGCTCGCTGATATGACAAATAAGAAAATGGATCCCGTTGCACTGATCCGCAAAGAAATTGAATCACTTGAAGCAAAAGTTGAACAACTGCGTGATCGCTTAATGACTGATGCCAATAAGGCAATTGATAAAGCAAAAGCACAAGCAGAACGCGCCCGTGAAAAATTAAAAACAGAACAAGCTAAGCTTGGCGAATTACAGAAAAAAGCCAAAGCTAAAATGGACAGCCGGATTCAAACACAAGTCGATCGCGCCCACTCTGCTGTCGAGAGCGCCAAAGAGTTAGAGCTTGATGCTAGAGCCGTTATGATTATGGCAAAAAACCAACTGGCCGAACTTAAAGGTGATTATCAACGGGCTAAGGCACTAGCCAAAGCCGCCCAAGATGCCGCGAAAAGCTTTGACAGCAAAACCAAAGCTGCACCCCAAAAAGCAGCGGCAAAGAAAGCTGTAGCCAAAAAAGCACCGGCGAAAAAGGCTGCGGTTAAAAAAGCACCGGCGAAGAAAGCCGCTCCGAAAAAGGCTGTCGCCAAAAAAGCGGCCCCTAAAAAGTAGCTACGACCCCAGAAACATCGCTAGCAACAAGGGTTGTAAAGCAGCCAACACACGCTTTACAACCCTATTCTCACCGCTACCTACCAAGATTTCTGAGCCAGTCAGTATTTATTAATACTCCTAATAAGCGAAAACTGCGTATTGAGGAGTTAACCACGACAAACCTACGTTTATTTATTAACAATAATATAAGTTAATCCTTCGTCACCCAACAATAGAAGTACCATCAGTGGGGTAGATATTCTCCACCATTCACGTCAAGCGCGGCGCCGGTAACTGCGCAAGCGTAGTCAGAACCCAAAAATATCGCAGCTTTTGCACAATCGGCATCGTCAGGAATATGGCCAAGGGGAATATTTTTCGATACCGCAGCAACCTGCTGCTCAACAGTCGGGCCACCTGCGTCAGCATTCATTTGCAGATAACCTTCCACCGCCGGCCCCCACATCCATCCCATATACGCAGAATTAACCCGAATATTATATGCACCTAACTCCAACGCTAAATGCGAGGTTGCACTCGCCAGTGCGGCTTTAGATGCACCATATCCACCTTGGGTATGAAGAGGCTTGCGGGTAACCATCGTGTTAATCATAACAATAGCACCACCGCCCTGCTTTTTCATTTGCGGTATGGTTTCTAATGTTAGCGCCATCGTGCCAAACAAGTTCACGTCCATAGCAGCGCGCCAACTATCGAGATTCGCACTCTCTATCGGGCCAAACTCACCCGGATTATAAGCACTATTAAAAAGCACATCGATACGGCCAAAGTGGGAAATAGTTTGCGCGACCAGGTTCGCACATTGCCCTCGATCGCGAATGTCGGTCGCAATTTTCAATACTTGAGTGCCTAAACCTAGCGCGGCGATCTCAGCTTCAGCGTCATCGAGTTTGCTGTGTGTACGAGCGCACATTGCAACCGAGGCGCCCTGCTTCGCTGCTTCGACAGCTAATTCCTGCCCAAGCCCAGGGCCAATTCCAGACACAATGACTACCTTGCCTTGTAAAAGCATAATCTGATCCTGTTATTAAAAATTATTGTAATGACAGTAACCAGCTTAACGGAGCCAGAGAAATTCAACACCACCCATTCGGACGGGGTTGATCTGCAAAATGGGGACGTTGTACGACTAGATTTCCTACGACGTTTGCGCCTCTAAAATAGCCTTTATTTTCTGCAAAGTTGTAATAGGTGCCTCCACTGATAGCCAATTAAGTAACCACGCGGGAATCGGCCCGGCTGGATCAGCGTGCATCTCTGCTTCCAAGCTAATCCCGCCCTGTGCCAATGGCGTAATCACCCAGCTATTTACTGAGTCACGCACCCTTACTCGATCACCGTACTCCGGTACCCCACTCGCAATTGCTTTACCATGCATGGTAGCGACTCCGGTGTCGGTATCTCGATGCCATTTGACTTCCATTATCATATCGCGATCTTTTACTGGCCACGGAAGGTCATGGTGAACGTAAATCTGTTCCACATCAGCTGCTGGGCTAGCCACTAAATAGGCCTCAACACACATCTCGTCCCAACTCGGACGAAGCTCAACGTTTGCCAAAAAATCTACTGCGCTTTCAATATCTGTATTAATAATAACCTCGCCCTTCACAGCCCGAATCGGTGAGTGTGAGACGGCGCGACTGTAAACCTTGACTCCGTGATCAACTTTTTCTAAGCGCCAATCATCGCTAAGGCCATAACTCGCTGGCACTTGGAGTAAAAGCACAACCACGCCCAAAGGAATCACATAAAAACCCGTAAAACGCGTTAAGGTAGCGCGCCATGCTTCACACCGACTAGACATCAAATATCTCCAATTGTGAACTCAACACCTAAGCGAAAAGAGCGCGGCGGATTAAAAATAGTGAGTATACCGCCGGTATTTGGCGTATCGAATACAACGGCTGGCTTAAACTCATTAGTCAGGTTAGTACCAATTAAACTAAATACTGGTGCACCAGGCCAATTCGGCATACTCAAATTTGCGGACGCACCGAACAACTCAAGCGGCGGATGCTCATACGTATGCGCCAGATTATTATAATTACGGTTCTGATAGGTGTACGACAAAGTAGCACTAAATTGACCGTCTGCCAGCGGGTAAGCCCAGAGTAATAATGCCGAACCCGAAACCGGTGAAGAACCGGGTAATTCAGTACCCGCCGGGGCCGGCCCTTGGAAATCGTCAAAAAATTCGGTGGTTTGCGCATCCACATAAGAACCATTTAGCTTTAAATAAAAACCTGCCGGCAATAACATATTTACACCGACCTCGAATCCCCTGTTGCGCGCGCCACCAACATTGTCAGAATACGCAAATGCACCGGTGTAATCACGCTGCTGCACTTGCATATCAGTCCATTCCAATTGGAAAACCGTCGCATCGACCTGCAACGCGCCATCAAACCACTCTGTACGAATACCCAACTCATAGTTCCAAATTTCATCGGACTCAAAAAATAAAGGCACATTAGGGTCACGGCTTGGATTCTGGTTCGCCCCCGCATAGCGGAAGCCTTTTACTGCGGAGGTAAACACAGAGAGCTCATCGCTATAGCTCCATTGCAGGGTAAACTTTGGATTAAAAACTGTTTCACTAATCGTTCCTTGATCACGCCCCAAATTCACACCGGTGCTATCGAGGGGCAAGGCATCTATAATTGGTGTAAGTAAACCCAGCAAGGGATTTGTGGCGCTTAAGCCACTCACGGGATCAGCGATAGTAGAAATATCTGCAACAGTAGACTGTTCAAAATAACGTCCGCCGAAACCAAACTCCCAGCGATCGCCAAATTTGCGCTTTACATCAAAGAACAGCGCTAACTCCTCGGCATAAACGTCACCTTTTAATTGCAGAATATTACCCGTTAACTCAGTACCCAACTCCAGGCTTAAGAACTGCTCACTCTCTATATAAAACAAGCCGACTACATAATCCCAATCTCTGAACACCCACCAATTCGACTCGGTTGGACTTGCCGACACCAATCGCAACTCTGCACTCGGTTGCGAGGAATAAATTGTAGTATCACCATACAGCCCCACCCCTAGCGGTGACGTGCCAAAAAACTGCGAATAGTCTAAACGCTGCGGATAGTCCTTATCTAATTTACTCACTACCAAGCTCAGGTCTGCTGATTCGAAACCGTACTCTGTTGTTAAAATAACAATGTCAGTACGCGAGTCTAAGACATCAGCAAAAAATCGATTGGAGTGGGTCGGATCTTGATCGTTATCAGCAAAAGAGCCATCGTCTTGATGGGTTTCCCGTCGCAACGCGTTCAAGCGAAACTCTAACTTCTCAGTCGCCCGCCAACTTAGCAGCGCCCGAAACTGCTCTGAATCTGTGGAATTTATATCGTCCCGACCAGAACGAATATCTTTCACATATCCAGGGCGGTCACCTTTGCTGGCAACAACCCGCGCAGCTAAATTCTCACCAAAGGGTTGATTCCACATCACATCATAGCGGTGCGAATTTCCAGAACTCTTATCTAATGTACCAATATTCGCAGCGATCTTACCGTAGGCGCCCTCATAATCGGGACGATTAGGAACATAGCGCACCGCACCAGACAAAGCTGAGCCGCCAAATAAGGTGCCCTGCGGACCTTTAAGAATTTCAACTGACTGTAGGTCAAAAGGATCTATATTTGGCTGCGGACCCAATATAGAAGGATTAACAAGTGAAATATCTTCGTAAAACATCCCGAAAGTTCGGGTAAAGAACGTAAAGAATGTGTCAGTGGATACACCGCGAATAATGATCTGCGCAGCTTCAGGATCCAAGCCTGGGCTTACCGATACGCCGGGAGAAAATCGCGCGATGCCTTCGACATTTTCAACACCAATTTCTCGCAGGGCCTCACCACTAAAAGCATCGATACTCAGAGGTACGTCTCGCAAATCCGCTTCTCGCTTCGTGGCTGTAACCACGACCTCCTCCAAAACGCGTGAGCGTAGCACCGATTTTCCGCTTTTCACGGTCTCACCACTAACTGGCTCTACTGCAAAAGATTGAAGCGGACAACACACACATATAACAAAAATTATTCTCGACGAAAACCATGTAAGCCTGGCCATACCCATCTCCTTGGGAAGTAAATCAATATTTTTATTATGAGTGTTCCACTGCTCGAATCTCAAAAATTCGCTCTTAATAAGATGAGCGCAATTAATGGCCAATGTTACTCATATTTCTCACGCTGCATAACATGAGTACTCGGCAATCAACAATTAGAGACTAGACTCAGGATCTCTGCTTCGCAAGCACAATATGATCAAACGATCATTTCTAATTTCTTTAGATTAATTACCCCTCCATACATAATAAAAAAAAGGGAGCTTACGCTCCCAAGTTTCAAACATGATTTACTAACTAAGATTAACTTATATCAAGACAACATCTACATCACTCACCGATTCTAGTGAAAGTACTTTAATGTTTATTAGAATGAATACTCCGCAGAAATACCAAACGTCTTAGGGGGCGCCGCAGAAACAAAATCTCCGAAGCTACTTTGCTGAGAATAGTAGGAATATTCCGTATCTAGTAGATTGCGGGCAAATACTCGAACCTTCCATTTATCCTCATGCTCAGTTAATGCAACTTCTGCATTTAACACGTCGTAAGAATCTTGCTTAGTACGATTATCTGGCTCCCAAAAAAAGCCATCATTATAGTAATACGCTAAATTTAAACTCAACTCTCCTATGCCTACATCGTGACGGTAATTAGTGCTTACACTATAAGTGTACTTAGGTGCCCGGGTGAGTTCATAGCCGGACAAGTCGCTATTAGTAGTTACCATATTCCCAATATTATCCGAGGTATCTGGCGAGATTACCGGACCATTTTGAAAATCTGTGTATTCCGTGTCTAAATAAGATGCCGACACATTGACATCCAAATTGCTTGTCACAAAATAAGTGCTTTCGATCTCAGCGCCTTGCATTTCTGAATCACCGACATTAAAGAGAAAAATAGCACCTCCCAAAATCTGCTGCATTTGTAAATTGTCGAACTCATAATAAAATACCGACCCATTAACCCGTAAGCTGTTATCCAAAAAGTCGCCTTTAAAACCGACTTCGTAGGAGTCTAGAATTTCAGGATCCACAGGTTCTGGCAACGCACCAAATACTGGTAAAGTGTTATAAACCCCGCTCTTAAATCCACGACTATATGACGCAAAAACTAACATTTCTTCATTGAGCTGATGATCTATTGCCAAACGCCACGTTGGCTCTTCCCACGACTCATCATCTTTTAACACGGGGAGCGCAGGGTTAATCGGCGCGCCACTCGCGATACTGGTAGTTTTACCGCTAAACTCGCGCTCATCCATCGTCCAACGGAGGCCTAAAGTTAGCGCTGTTGCGTCGCTAAGGTCGTAAGTGCCCTGAGCATACGCAGCGTAAGAAGTCGTCTCCTGCGCAGTATCCATGTTGATATTAAACGCTGGATTCGCCGACGTAGTTTGGGTCGGTGCATTTTTCGACTCAGCCGACATAAAAAATAAGCCCGCTGTCCATTTTAATGCGCCGTCACCAGTTGAATTGAACTGAAATTCCTGAGACAGCTGCTTACTCCGCTCGTTAACCACAAAGTTAACGACATGACTTGGCCCAGAGTCTTGATCAAGTAAGGTAAACGCATCCAGTTCCGAATATGCGCTGGTTGCAATTAGCTCGACGGACTCAAAAGCGTGGGTAAGCTGAAAGGTTGCTACCCGCTGCGCACTGTCAACAATGGGCTCCCAGTCGGAATTAATATCCTGAAAATCACCGGTATATACGCCACCGCCAGTAGCGACGGTACCCTTAGCTGGCTGGCGGGCAATCCCGACATCGCTTTCACGATCTGCATAGAGTGCCGACATGACAATCGATGTTTTGTCGTCAACATCGAACAACAATTTACTCCGTAGCGAGCGGTCTTCTTCTCCGACACGATCACGACCATTAAAGCGATTAGTACCGTAACCTTCGTCGCGCTTCTTAACTAATAACGAGACGTCCGCAGCAATTCGCTCCGACAAACCTACGGTTCCATAAAATCCAGTATTAAATGAGTCATAACTACCTGCCCCAACAGATATTTTTGCAGAAGGCTCAAACGCAGGGTTTTTAGTAATGACATGGATTAAGCCACCGGTCGCGTTGCGACCAAACAACGTGCCCTGTGGGCCACGTAAAACTTCAACACGCTCTATATTATTAAACTCCATAACGGAAGCTACCATCGACGAATAGTAAACACCGTCTACATATGTCGACACACTACTTTCTTCGCCAGCCGACGAGTTCTTGGTCCCAACACCACGAATAAACGGGGTTGCAGATGAAATTTGACGACTGTACTGAAGATTAGGAATAACCATCGACAATTCATCTGTTCCAGAAATACCAGCCTTTTCCAAGCCATTCGCCGATACCGCAGTCATCGCGATAGGAACCGTCTGCACACTCTCCTCACGCTTCTGAGCGGTTACAACGACCTCCTCTAGCTGCGCATACGCAGCCATTGGCAGCAAAATTGAACCGCCGAGAATTGTCGCCCCGATTGAACTAAATCTTGAACGTCTATTTAAATTTTTATTCATTATTATTCTCCGCATTGCAGGCAATAAATCTATTACGACATCAGAAATGACTTCTGTGACGCCTCAAATTTATACCATAAGCATATTTTTCGCAAACGTATGATATTCAAAATAAAAATAATCGTATTAGTTATCTTGATCAGGCTATGTCAGCTAATCAATGCGCCTTGAAATCGGTATGAGTCCTCGCGAAGCTTTACGAATGTAAAGTATTTAACCATGGCTATATTGAGACTACTGGCAGGAGTAGAGAATTGGAATGCTATCTAATTGGGGGAATAAACAAAGCACATAGACAAAATCTAGTCATGCGCAGCTAAAGCTGTACGCATATTGACCGCGATAGTAGCGGCAATGCGCTTAGCTCGCTCGGTTTTATCGCCTTTAAAGCCTTGATCTGCCGTTTGAATAAAATACATTAACCATTGATCAAAATCACCGGGGAGCAAGCGTTGCTTAGCGTCCAATTGGCGATGGATATTCATAGTATGGCGATGGTAGTTATTCTGTCCCAGTAAAAGCTTTTCCCAGTAGGCTTGAATTCGGGGGAAATGCTCATGAATATCGATGCCCGCAACCTCGGTAAAGATCGGCGCCAATCGATGATCATTTAAAAGACAGGCATAAAAAGCCGCGACGAACTCGGCAATATGTTCTGAGCTATCTAGATCCGGCTTATTTTTAAGAACAGAAGACATAGATTAAATAAGGTATGTCATTAAGAATGGGGCAATAGTCATAAAATTACTATTGCCCACAGAATGTTGTCATTTTTTCCGTCTGGCAGACTTTGCTTTGGCAAAACGCATTACTCTTTGCTTGCGTTCAACTTGACGTTTGGTAAGTTCGTTCTTCTTACCTTCAAAGGGGTTTTCAGAGGTTTTGAATTCAATTTTTATGGGCGTGCCCATCATCTTTAATTCACGTCTAAATACTTTCTCTAAGTAGCGGGTGTAACTGCTAGGAACTTTCTCCGTTTGATTACCGTGAATAACAATAATCGGAGGGTTCTGACCGCCAGGATGGGCGTAACGAAGTTTTATGCGCCGCCCATTAATCATCGGCGGAGAATGGTCGTGCACTGCGCCCTCAAGAATAGTCGTCAACATTCGGGTTTGAAGTTGACGGGTCGCCGACTCATAAGCCTTTTCAACGGATTCGTAGAGATGACCTACACCAGTGCCATGTAAGGCAGAGATAAAATGTATTTCAGCAAAATCGATAAACTGTAAGCGCCTATCGAGTTCCTTTTTAATATGATCTTTCTGCTCGGCCGTCAGGCCATCCCACTTATTTATGGCTACAACCACTGCGCGACCTGAGTCAACAACTTGACCCAGCAAATGCAAATCCTGGTCTACTATGCTCTCCCGACCATCCATGACCAGAATAACAACATTAGCGTCTTCAATTGCTTTCAGAGTTTTAACAATTGAGAATTTTTCTACCGCTTCAGAAATGTGTTTGCGCTTGCGAATACCGGCAGTGTCAATCAAGGTGTAGGCTTCACCTTCACGTTCATAATTTATATAGACACTATCTCGGGTTGTGCCTGGTTCGTCGTAAACCACCACACGATCTTCACCAAGCATACGGTTAACAAGGGTAGATTTACCCACATTAGGCCGCCCTACAACTGCAATTTTTTTCCCGGTTGCCAGCGAGGCTTGTTTATCTTCCGCCTCTTGGGGAAACTCTGCTAACACGTCGTCCATCAACACCCGCACACCTTTACCCTGGGTTGCGGTTAATGGATAAATTTTTGCCGCGCCTGTTCTATAGAATTNAGCTTTTGCCACTTCGGCATCAGTGCCATCTACTTTATTAGCGACAAAAAATACTGGTTTAGAACAACTGCGAAGATGCTTAATTAAACCCTCGTCGGCAGGCATTAGACCCGCTCGCGCGTCTAGCATCAGCAATACGGCATCCGCTTCGTCAATGGCCTGCATAGATTGCTGCGCCATTGGGCCGTCTATCCCCACCTCGTCACCATTAACACCGCCAGTATCTATAACGATATAACGACGATTACTGTGGCTGGCTTCACCGTATTTACGATCACGGGTTAAACCCGGAAAATTAGCAACTAGCGCATCGCGACTTTTAGTAAGCCGATTGAACAGAGTTGATTTACCGACATTAGGTCGGCCTACCAAGGCAATAACAGGAACCATAATTCTATTTAACTCTGATCAACGCACGGCAAAAAAAACAAGGTATTAAAACTTAACGGTCTTGTAACTTATACGCTATCAATTCACCGCTATTGCCATAAACATACAATAATTTACCATCGGCAATCATCGGCGCTCTCAAGCCGTCACTGTCCGCTCGGGTACGGGCAAGCAAGCGCCCATCGTCTTTAGCCAACATGTGTAAATAGCCTTCGAAGTCACCCACGGCTACCGCCCCGTCAAATACAGCGGGTTCAGTTAGCTCTCTGCGCGCCAATACAGTTTGCGTCCAAAGTGCGCCCTGACCATTGTCAGCAATTGCATTCACACTACCATCAGCGGCAACCACAAACACATTACCAAAATTATCTGCCGCACCAACGTAGCTAGAGGTCTCTTTTACCCAAAGCGGGCGACCACTGCGAATATCAATAGCCATTACCTGACCTTGATACCCTGTTGCTACCACAGTCTGGCCGTCTTCCATCACTAGCAAACGACCATCAACATCAACCAAGCGCTCAATTTCAGTACTCCCTTGAGGCACAGAAATACGCTGTTCCCAAAGCTGGGTGCCGTTATCAATATCAAAAGCCATCACGCGGCCGTTAGCGAAGCCAATCATCACTATGCTGCCAACTACTTTTGGCGTACTAGTGCCACGTAAGGTCAAACGCGGCACTTGTGACGAGTATGTCCACAGCAATTTTCCGTCTTCAAAATTAAAGCCCTGCACATCACCGCTATAGGTCTGTGCAACGACAACAGAGCCATTGCTTTGCGGTGCAGATAGCACCTCACTGCTCACGGGCGTTCTCCAAACGATATCGCCAGATAGGCGATCAATGGCGACAATTTCACCGTCAGAGGTGCCAACAAATAGCAATGTACCCGAAACACCTACACCGCCAGAAATCCGTAAATCATAAGATTCTTTCCAAATCTTTTTACCATTACTTTTTTTCAACGCTGCCACTTTGCCGTTAGATGACGCGATAAAAATTTCATCGCCATCGATAACTGGCACAATGCGATGGTAGGCTTCTGCCTGGCCATCACCTAAAGAATATGACCACGCTTCTTTTAGCTTTTTCTCTGCCTGAAAATCTGTCAACTTCGCGGGATCGCGACTGGTTGGATCAGAGGCACAGGCCACCATCATTGCGCTTGCTAGCAGCACAGTAACCGCAGAAATCAACTTCATTACTTAGCCCCTTCTACAGCAGTAGCTGCCGCAGATAAGTCATTAATTTTCATTTCCAGCATCGTATTGTTCACCGGTGCCTCCTGCTCCCGCGCTAATGAACGAGCGCGCTGATATGCTGCCAAGGCAGCTGCTTTATCATCTTGAGCAAAGGCGATGTCGCCTTGCAATTCAGCAACTTCAACTGCATAGCCGGTTTCCGCAAGCCCTGCCAAATATTTCACAGCTTGGTCATACTCTTGTTCTGAATACAAAATCTGCGCCAAGCGCATTTCAGCCTGTGCTTTAATTTGCACACTAGGACGCTGATCTAAAACCCATTCAAGCTCTGCTCTTGCCGCAGCGTAATCACCAGTTTTAACAGCATATTTTGCTTTGTATAACGCAGCGAACTGGCCGTAACTCAAGCCAGCAAATTGGTCTTTAAGAGTGTCGGCCAAATGCTTAGCCGTGCTGAGACTGCTGCCGTCGCGCTGTACCGCCGCGTCTGCAACTAATAAATTATCAAAAATCGCCGAGGCTTCGGCGGCCTGATTTTGCTGATGTCCCTGCCACCCCCTCCAGCCGAATACAATGGCCAACGCAAGTGCGATACCAAATACGGTGGATTTGCCATTTTCTTGCCACCATCTTTTGATAGCTTCGATTTGTTCTTCTTCTGTGCGATACGTTTCCACTAAACTTCCTCTCCGACTTGTCTCGTCGCGTTTAAAAATAATTCTTAGAAATAGTATTTACCAAATCAGCTAAGGCGACCATCTGCTGTTCGCCCTGACCAGCGCGCAGCGGTTTCAGCGCGGCCTCGGCCCGCTGTAATTCGTCTTCACCTAAAACAATTGCCAGCGACGCGCCTGACTTGTCAGCCTTTTTAAATTGGCTTTTAAAACTACCACCGCCACAATTTATTAGCACCTTCACAGAAGGCATCGCCTCGCGTAATTTCTCAGCGATACTTAAGGCCTCAATATCAGCCTGCTCACCAACCGACACAATAAATATATCAGCTTGCGTGTGCTCTTGCGGTGTAACGCCCAGTGTTTCCAACATCAACACTAAACGCTCAATACCCATTGCAAAACCAACAGCTGGCGTGGCCTTACCGCCTAACTGCTCAACCAATCCGTCGTAGCGACCACCAGCACAAACAGTACCTTGAGCGCCCAGCTTATCGGTCGTCCATTCAAACACTGTTAGACCGTAGTAATCCAGGCCTCGCACCAATTGCGGGTTCAATTTATAAGCAACGCCAACTGCATCTAATCTGGCACACAAACCTTCAAAATGCTTGCGTGAAACCTCATCAAGGTAGTCACTTAATACCGGCGCCGCTACTAATAGCTCTCTCGTTTTAGGGTCTTTACTGTCTAGAACCCGTAATGGGTTAGTTTCTAAGCGGCGTTTGCTGTCCTCATCTAACTGATCTTTAAAACCCGTCAAATACTCAACAAGAGCCTGGCGATAATTCGCGCGAGACTCGGCATTGCCAATGCTGTTTAACTCAAGAGTTAATGCGTCGCTAATACCCAGCTCCCGCCAAAGTCGCGCGGTTAATAAGATTAACTCCGCATCAATGTCTGGGCCGACCATGCCAAAGGTTTCTACACCAATTTGATGAAACTGGCGCAGGCGACCTTTTTGTGGCCGCTCATGGCGAAACATAGGGCCGGTATACCACAGACGCTGTATCTGGTTATGCAATAAGCCATTTTGATCACAGGCGCGAACACAGCTTGCCGTACCTTCTGGGCGCAGCGTTAGGCTGTCACCGTTGCGATCCTCGAAGGTATACATTTCTTTTTCAACAATATCGGTAACTTCACCAATAGAGCGTTTAAAAAGTTCTGTATGTTCAACGATGGGAAAGCGGATCTCACTGTAACCATAACGACTAAGTACATCGCGCACGCGGCCTTCAAGATACTGCCACACCGGCGTCTCTGATGGCAGAATATCATTCATGCCGCGAATTGATTGAATACGTGCCAAAACTAATTCCTATCGACCAAGCTTTGTACTAACCGAGCAAAACGACTCAGTTACGTGCAATAAGGTCTTTATCTTGTTCTTGTTTAAGAGCGATCTTTTCACGAATTAATTTTTCGAGATGATCGACTAAGCCTTCGTTCTTCACTTTGTGATCTGGTTTACCAGCCACATACACTAAATTATTTGGCGTACCGCCCGTTAACCCAATCTCAGCTTCTTTTGCTTCGCCGGGGCCGTTAACGATACAACCGATAACTGCAACATCGAGCGGAGTGGTCACGTCATCAAGGCGCGCCTCTAGCTCATTCATGGTACTGATCACGTCAAAATTCTGTCGAGAACAGCTTGGGCAGGCAATGAAGTTTATGCCTTTGGTGCGCAGCTTAAGGCTCTTCAAAATCTCGTAGCCGACCTTCACTTCTTCAACGGGGTCTGCCGCCAAAGAAACGCGAATGGTATCACCAATACCATCCATCAATAGCAGCCCCAATCCCACTGCCGATTTTACCGTACCACCGCGCAAGCCGCCGGCTTCGGTAATACCAAGATGCAGAGGCTGATCTATCTGACTGGCAATTTGGCGATATGCCGCCACGGCCATAAACACGTCAGACGCTTTAACACTTAACTTAAAATCCTGAAAATCCAACTTATCGAGAATATCGATGTGACGCATGGCTGACTCAACCAACGCCTCGGGTGTTGGCTCACCGTATTTACGCTGTAGCTCTTTCTCTAACGAACCCGCGTTAACACCAATGCGGATCGGAATATTATGATATTTAGCCGCATCAATTACTGCGCGAACGCGATCTTCTCGGCCAATATTACCTGGGTTAATGCGTAGGCAATCAACACCGTATTCAGCTACTTTTAAAGCAATTTTGTGATCAAAATGAATATCTGCAACCAAGGGAACCGACACCTGTTTGCGGATTTCTCTAAACGCTTCTGCAGCTTCCATGCTCGGCACAGAAACCCGAACGATGTCCGCGCACGCAGCTTCCAAACGTTTAATCTGCGCCACCGTCGCTGCTACATCACAGGTTTCAGTATTGGTCATACTTTGAACTGATATTGGTGCATCACCACCAACAGCAACATTACCGATATGAATTTGCCGAGATACACGACGTTTTATCGGAGATGCCATTTTCATAATTCACCTACTTGTACACGCACTACATTGCTACTTGCCAATTCTTTAATCTCAACCAGCCGACCATTGTAATATATGGCAAGCACGGGCCAGTAAGATGTGCTCACCGTAACAGGCCCATCCACACTTAAATTCAGTGCTTCCCCCTTACTTTGCACACCGCTTACAGCCACATTATTGTGGCCATCACGGACTTCCAGCCAGACATCTTCGCTTACAATAAATTCAAGTTCGGCGGACTCCAGCACCTGCTCAGACAAGTCTTCAGACTGAACCTTTACAAGACCACCTGACAGCAAACTCTCGCCTAAGGACGGCGCCTTTTTGAGCGTAGCCAATTCAGGGAATTGCTCATTTAATACAACGACCGATAATTCTTTGGGTTCACTGCCGCCAAACACCCAACAAGACAACGACCACACAACTAAGGCAGTAAACAATGCCAATATAAAGCCAGCGTGACCTGGGGCTTGCACTTTACCCCGAATGTGGGCCTGACGCCGCTGAGTGCCTTGCTCTTCACGCTTGCAAATACGATCACAATCGTTGAGTAAGGGCACTTCGTCTAGCCCTAAAAAACGGGCATAACTTTTAATATAACCGCGTGCAAATAGCGGTGAGTTAAAACGGGAGTAGTCGTTTTCTTCAAGCGCTTCTACATAACTATTTAACAAATTCAGCGCTTCGGCAGTTTCCAGCACTGTTTTACCCGCGCTGATACGCGCGTCGTGCAATACAGATCCCGGCGGTCCGGGGTAAAGCTGTTTCGTTCCCGGCATAATGATTTCCTAACGATCACCCTGCTGCATATACGCTTTGTAAAGCAGGTATTCTTCCGATTTTGGATATAAGTTTTTCAAGGCCAACGCAAAACTAGCATGGGAGTTTTTATCATCAAACTTATCTGCTAAACGTATACCCAGCCATAAAGCCGCCGCATTTTGCGATGGATCCTTGCTGAGGTAGGCATCATAAAAACGCTGTGAATCCGCAAAACGCGCCATGCGAAAATACACTTCTGCCAACGACATTAATACCGCAGCGTCATCGCCTTGCATAAGGAAGGCGCGTTTAAACGCATCCTCCGCTTTTGTTAATTGGTTTAATTGCAGATAGCAACGTCCGAGATTTACAAATGCCTCAACACGACGCTCGTACAATAACTCTTGAACGACCACTTCTAATTGCGTTGCCGCTTCTTCATAGCGGCCACGGGCATATAAAAAAGCTGCGTAATTATTCCGCACCCGTGAGGCATTAGGAGCCAAACTAATTGAACGCAAATAATACCGCTCAGCTAATTCAAGCTCACCGGTATTTTGAAACACCAACGCCAAGGCCTCTAATGTTTCTGGGTTGTTTTTGTCTTCTGCCTCAACATATTGCAAATGCCGTTTTGCTTGATCCCAATTACCCTGCGCAATATAACTGCGGGCCAATTGCAAAGAGGTTTCAAACGCCTTTTTGTCATCTGCTTTCGATGCAAAACCGCCACTTTTTGTCGTCACACACCCAGACAATATGAGAGTAGAAAACAGCATTACCAAAATAAGGGGTAATACCTTGATGCCTTTTATTCTTAACCACGACATGCAGTATGCTCCCGAAAATCTATACCAAACGAATAGGCTGCTCTAACTCTGCCCGTTGTCGATGGCGCTCACTACGCTTGGTCCGGTCTTGTACTTGTCCAGCCAACTGTCCGCAGGCCGCATCAATGTCATCACCGCGCGGCGTTCGCACAGTAGTGACATAGCCAGCTTCAGTCAGCGCTAGCCAAAACCGATTGATAGCATTTTTACTAGGCCGTGCATAATTTGATAATGAAAAAGGATTGAATGGAATCAAATTAATTTTGCAGGGTAAATTACGCAGGACTTCCGCTAATTCCTTCGCATGCTCAAGACTATCATTCACGCCGGCGATCAACGTGTATTCAATAGTCACTACGCGATGGGTGTCTTCTTGCTTGTCCAAATAACGCTGGCAGGCTGCAAGCAGCTCAGCGATGGGGTATTTCTTATTGATAGGCACCAATTCGCTTCGCAACGCATCATTCGGCGCGTGTAGCGAGATGGCCAGCGACACCGTAGAAACATCACCTAGCTTGTCCAGCATCGGCACAACACCGGAGGTACTCAAAGTCACTCGCCGCTTTGACAAACCATAGCCAAAGTCATCCAACATCAAGCTCATCGCTTCAACGACATTATCAAAATTAAGCAGTGGCTCACCCATGCCCATCATGACGACGTTGGTAACGATACGTTTGTTGCCTGAATTAAAACCATCGTACGACTTAATGGCTAACCAAACCTGACCGATGATTTCAGACGCGGTCAAATCACGCATAAAACCTTGTTTTCCCGTCGCGCAAAAGCTGCAATCTAAGCTGCAACCAACCTGCGATGACACACACAAAGTACCACGCTGACCGTCTGGAATTAATACGGTTTCGACTAGATTATTGCCACCCACTTCTACCGCCCATTTACGGGTTCCGTCGATGGAATCTAGCTGCTTAACCACATTTGGAGGACGAATCTCGGCAAGTTCCTGAAGCTTAGCGCGCAAGGGCTTGCCGAGATTGGTCATCTCATCAAAATTATCGATCCCCGAGTGGTGAATCCACTTGAGGATCTGTTGGGCACGAAAAGGCTTTTCACCAATAGAAGTGAGGTATTCTTCCATTTTTTTGCGCGACATGCCGAGCAAATTCACTTTCATTTGCTGAACTACCGCTGTTGGTGTTTCCATTTTTATGCCCCGCAATGAGCGTAAACGTGATTAAACGCGTTCACACAGCTCACTGGTAGAGAAGAAGAACGCAATTTCACGCGCCGCTGATTCTTCTGAGTCTGAACCATGAACCGCATTAGCGTCGATTGATTCAGCAAAGTCTGCACGAATAGTACCGGCAGCCGCTTCTTTTGGGTTAGTTGCGCCCATCAGCTCGCGGTTTTGCAATACAGCGCCTTCGCCTTCCAGTACTTGTACAGTAACGGGGCCAGAAGTCATGAAGTCAACCAACGCGGGAAAAAACGGACGGCCTTTATGCTCAGCATAAAATCCTTCTGCTTGTTCACGGCTCAAGCGCAGCATTTTTGCAGCAATAATGCGCAGACCGGCCTTTTCAAAACGACTGTAAATTTCACCAACAACGTTTTTACTAACAGCGTCTGGTTTGGCAATAGAAAGGGTGCGTTGAACGCCCATCGGTTTTTCTCCAAAAAAAGTAAAACAAGAACAATCCGAGCAAACGAATCTGCCCGTCACGAAAAATCGTCGAATTATACGCGCATTACCAGCAAATAGGTACGCGAGACAGTNTATGACAGCGAGTTATAGCCGGTGTTTCGGTAAATCTACACTTTTCATTGCAAGAACAGAGATTCTATAGAATGAAAACACCACTTGTTACTAATTTAATCCTGCTCTTCTATCCACGCAGCCTGTATTGCCTCGAGGATCTTTTCACCGCAGCGCTTTGGATCGTCGTCAAAATCATCTAAACCCATGACCTTGTCGCGCAAATCCACAAAATTAATATGTATTGGATCTACTTCAGGAAATTTATCAGCAAGTTCAATGCCGATATCCAATACATCTGTCCATTTCAGCCCCATCTCAAAACACCTTATTCGTTCAAAACCTAGCGATTAATGACGCTCAGATACCATATTAATAGTGTAACGTGGCACTTCCACAACCAAGTCCGCATCACCAACAACGGCTTGGCAGCTCAAACGCGAATCGGGCTCAAGTCCCCACGCCTTATCCAGCATATCTTCTTCTAACTCATCGGCCTCTTCCAAAGACAAGAAGCCTTCGCGAACGATGATATGACAGGTGGTGCAGGCACAGGATTTCTCGCAGGCATGCTCTATGTCAATGCCATTTGCCAGCATGACATCACATACCGTTTCACCTGACGCTGCGTCTAACACCTCGCCCTCTGGGCAAAGCGCTTCATGGGGTAATACTACAATGCGTGGCATTCCGGCTTCCTTAAATTTCATCAACTCGCCGGCCGGCGAGTGCTTGATTAATACTGGCGTCCATCCGACGCTCGGCAAAGACTTCACTGCCTTTACCCACGATTTCTATATGTCTAGCAATGCTTGCCGCGGTGCCCTGCTCCCGCTCATGATGAAGGGCCTCCATTTTCGCCAGCAATTCAGCCTGTTCACTTTCGCTGAGCATTGCTTCACCATCTTTAAGCATCGCCGCCGACAAGGCCTGCAGCAAGGCTTCAGCCTCTACTTGTTGTTCACGCAGAGCTCTCGCCTCTTTATCATCAAGCGCTGAGGCCCATGACTGTTGAAGCATATCGGCGATATCGGTATCGCTCAGGCCGTAGGCTGGTTTAACCTCAATACGACTCTCTGATCCAGTACTCTCTTCACGGGCCCTAACCCGTAAAAGACCATCGGCATCGACTTGAAATGTCACTTTAATCCGTGCAGCTCCCGCAACCATTGGCGGAATACCTTGTAACTCAAAACGCGCCAAGGAACGGCAATCTTCAACTAACTCACGCTCGCCCTGCACAACATGTATCGTCATGCCAGTTTGACCGTCTTTAAAGGTAGTAAATTCCTGCGCCATTGCCACAGGAATAGTGGTGTTGCGATGTATAACCTTTTCCGTCAAACCGCCCATGGTTTCAAGGCCCAGCGACAAGGGGATCACATCCAACAACAGCATTTCGTCGCCGCTGCGATTTCCCACTAACTGATCTGCCTGCAGGGCCGCACCTAGTGCAACAACTTTATCAGGGTCTAAATCCACCAAAGGTTCACGACCAAACCACTCTGCCACCCGCTCACGAACACGAGGCACTCGGGTTGAACCGCCAACCATAACGACATTATGAATATCATCATTACGTAATTTTGCGTCGCGCAAAGCCCGTTTACAGGCTCTAATTGCCTTATCAATCAAGGGATCCACTAAGTCATTAAACTGGTGCCTACTCAGGGTTAAGCTCACATCACCTAAACCAATCTGGACCTCAGCCTCACTCGACAGCGCCTCCTTAGCCTGACGAGCCGCTGTTAGCAAGTTGCGCTGCTGAAACATATCCAAGCTGACAATCTTGTTTTCTGCGACGAACCACTGCGCGAGAGCATGATCAAAATCATCACCACCTAAGGCAGAATCACCACCGGTAGAAAGCACCTCGAACACACCCTTGGTAAGCTGAAGTACAGAAACATCAAACGTACCGCCGCCCAAGTCAAAAACTGCAATCGCGACCTCATCCTGCTGATCAAGTCCGTAGGCAACGGCTGCGGCAGTAGGCTCATTTAACAAACGCAGCACATTTAAACCCGCAATTTTCGCAGCGTCTTTTGTCGCCTGCCGCTGAGCATCATCAAAGTAAGCCGGAACAGTAATCACCACACCGGTCAATTCACCACCGAGGCTTTCCTCTGCGCGCTGGCCAAGAGATTTTAATATCTCAGACGACACCTGCACCGGAGAAAGATCGCCCGCTCGGGTACGAACTTTGACCATATCCTGCCCTAAATCAAGCAGTTCATAAGGCGATTTGATGACACTTTCTTCCCCAGCAACGTCAGTATAGGATCGCCCCATCAAACGCTTAACGGATAGCAGGGTATTACGAGGATCGCCACTTGCCTGCGTCAAGGCCTGCTCGCCGACGTCAATACGCGCATTTTCACCGTAATACACCACCGACGGTAAAAGATGATTACCGTCAATATCCGCCAAAGTTTGCGCACTGCCGTTACGGACAGTTGCAACCAGTGAGTTGGTGGTGCCCAGGTCAATTCCTACCGCCAGTTTGCGCTGGTGCGGCTCGGGGGTTTGTCCTGGCTCTGAAATTTGCATCAACATAAGCGGTGTTCGGGCTCCCGACGATAGCAATCGTCTTTTTAATAATCGAGTAATTCACTTTCTTTTAATTCAGCTTCGCTACGCAGTTTTTCCAAAAACTGCAACTTAGCGTAACTCGCCAATGCCTCGTCAAATTGTTGCTGCGCGTAGGCATTGGAAAATATCGATTTCTGCTGATTCGCTGCTGCATTTAGATCCTGATAAAAGCTATCTAATGCCGACTCAGGATCGCTAGCATCCTGCAACTCAGAAAGCTCCTCACGAAGCTGCATCTGCTGCATCAAAAACTCAGGATCTTGGAATGTCGTAGACGACATGTCGCTGTCTACGCCAGCTAATTTCAATAAATACGCCGCGCGACGCGTCGGTGAAACAAGAGTTTCATAGGCTTCGTTGATTTGCGACGAATATTGAACTGCATTTAAACGCTCACGCTCGCTGCCACCAGCAAAACGATCTGGATGAGCGCCTTGTTGCAGCTCTCGGTAACGGCGGGTTAAATCAGATTGGCTTACTTCATAGCTCTGCGGTACAGCCAGCAGAGCGAAGTAGTTTTCCCGAGGATTAAATTCTGACATAGCATTCTGGCCGGCCGGCAGGGCCGCTAGACGGTAAAACTCTCACCGCAGCCACATTCAGCCGACACATTGGGATTATTGAATTTTAGACCTTCGTTTAAACCTTCTTTAACGAAGTCTAGCTCAGTACCGTCTAGGTACACCATGCTCTTAGGATCGATATAGACCGATGCGCCATCACGCTCAAAAACCTGATCTTCAGCTTGCGGCTCGTCGACAAACTCCAGCACATAAGCCATTCCGGAACAGCCTGATGTACGCACCCCAATACGAATGCCCAAGCCACGACCACGACCTTCCATCTGCCGCTTAATATGGCCTGCCGCTGCACTGCTAACTGAAATTGGCATCTATTCCTCTCCCGCTGCGATTCAGGACGCAGCTTTTTTCTTGCGGTAATCGGATACCGCCGCTTTGATCGCGTCTTCAGCCAATACAGAGCAGTGAATTTTCACTGGTGGCAGAGCCAATTCTTGCGCAATCTCGGTGTTTTTAATGTGCTCAGCTTCTTCCAGCGTCTTGCCTTTAACCCACTCAGTTAATAGCGAGCTAGAGGCAATAGCAGAACCGCAGCCATAGGTTTTGAACTTGGCATCTTCAATAATGCCCTGTTCATTCACCTTGATTTGTAGGCGCATGACGTCGCCGCAAGCCGGCGCACCAACCATACCCGTGCCGATTTCATCTGCGCTGTCGTCAAACTTACCGACGTTGCGCGGATTCTCGTAGTGATCAAGTACTTTTTCGCTATATGCCATGATATCGTCCTCTCGCGCTGAGCTACTTAATGAGCAGCCCATTCAATACTGTCTAAATCTACACCGTCTTTGTACATATCCCACAACGGTGACAATTCTCGTAATTTATCCACTGCGCCACGAACTTGCTTAATCGCATAATCCACTTCTTCAGGGGTTGTAAAGCGCCCAAAAGAAAAACGCAGCGAGCTATGTGCTAACTCATCATTAAGACCAAGGGCACGCAGTACGTAAGACGGCTCTAAGCTGGCCGACGTACAAGCAGAGCCAGACGACACAGCCAAATCCTTTAAAGACATAATCAACGATTCGCCTTCAACATAGGCCAAACTTACATTTAGGTTGCCTGGCAAACGCTGTTCAAAATCGCCATTCACGTGAACCTGTTCGATGTCTTTTAAACCATCCCAAAACTGATTGCGCAAAGCCAATGAATGCGCTGCATCCTTTGCCATTTCTTCACGCGCAATTTCACAAGCCGCCCCCATGCCCACAATCTGGTGAGTTGGTAATGTACCTGAGCGCATACCGCGCTCATGACCACCACCGTGCATTTGCGCCTCTAAGCGGATACGCGGTTTACGGCGCACATATAAAGCACCAACCCCTTTTGGGCCATACATTTTGTGCGCTGACATAGATAGCAAGTCAACTTTCATTGCCTCCATGTCTATCGTTACTTTACCGGCAGTTTGCGCAGCATCAACATGAAAAACAACGCCGTTAGCACGACACACTTCCCCAATACCGGCGATATCGTTAATGGTACCGATCTCGTTATTGGCGTGCATGATGCTCACTACAACAGTGTCTTCACGCAGAGCAGTGGCTATCGCTTCAGGAGTAATAAGCCCCTTCTCGGTCGGATCAAGATACGTTACTTCAAAGCCTTCGCGCTCAAGCTGACGACAGGTATCTAACACCGCTTTATGTTCAATCTTCGAGGTAATAACGTGCTTACCTTTTTTACTATAAAAGTGCGCAGCACCCTTGATAGCAAGGTTGTTCGACTCTGTAGCACCAGACGTCCACACAATTTCGCGAGGATCAGCGTTCAGTAAGTCAGCGACTTGACGACGGGCATTTTCTACCGCCTCTTCAGCTTTCCAACCAAACAAATGAGAGCGCGATGCCGGATTACCAAACACACCTTCGGTGGTCAGACAGGCCATCATTTTCTCTGCAACACGCGGATCAACCGGCGTCGTTGCGGAGTAATCCAAATAAATTGGCAATTGCATAAACTGATCTCCAAGTTCCCAGCCGCAGCTGAGAAATACACTAATCTACCGCAGTCAAAATAATCGACTGCGTATTGCGCGCCCGCTGTAACTGACGCGCAGATACATTCTGAACATCGCGCCGTTCAACCAAGCTAGCCAAACTGATATCACTTAAAAAATGGTGAATCTGATCACTCAGATCAGACCATAAATTATGAGTCAGACAGGTTTGGCCGTCCTGACAGTCGCTTTTACCTGCGCAGCCGGTGGCATCTACCCGCTCATCAACTGCGTCAATAATTTCTGCCACAAAAATAGTTTCGACCGGCCTACTAAGACGATAACCACCACCTGGACCACGAATACTGCACACCAAATCTTTGCGCCGTAGCTTAGCAAACAGCTGCTCTAAATAAGACAGCGAAATATCTTGCCGCCCAGACACATCGGCTAAACTGATGGGCCCACGGTCGCCGTACAGCGCCAAATCCAACATGGCTGTCACTGCGTAACGGCCTTTTGTCGTTAGTCGCATAAGCTCACCTACGTTTTTCTACGGTTCAATTATGCAATAACCTAGCAAAACAGTCAACTTTATACCCGACGCTTTTAGTAGGATTTAAGCTAGCAGCGGCGACGAATTATAGAGACTCGCCGCCACTATCGCCATCCTTCAACTTAGCTTTACGCACCCAATACTGGGTAGAGGTAAGAATTCCACGCAAAATATTCACCTCCATTTCGTCCAAGCGTGTCCGCTGGTAAAGGCGACGTAAGCGAGTCATCAGCTTTTTCGGCGCCTCTGGCCGCAAAAAATTAATGTCTCGTAAGGTTTCTTCAAGGTGTACCAAATAACGCTCTAGATCGTCGGCGCCCGCGACTGGCACATCCCAATCTGCCATGTCATTACTGCTCAGTTCATCGCTCAAGTGAGCCATTCGCAGCTCGTAACTTAATACCTGTACCGCCATCGCAATATTCAAAGAGCTGTAGTCAGGATTAGCCGGAATATGCACGTGCAAATTACAGCGCTGCAACTCTTCATTGGTTAAGCCGCGATCCTCGCGGCCAAACACCAAAGCCACTGTGTGATTTGCTTCAGCTTCTTTGTACGCTCGCTCCATGCAATGACGTGGATCTAGTAAAGGCCACGGTACCGTCCGCTCACGGGCACTTGTACCAATTACCAATTGGCACCCCGCTATGGCATCAGCGAGTGTTCCACATACAATAGCCGAATCTAAAACGTCGCCAGCACTCGCGGCGCGCCATGTGGCTTCGTCATGGGGATATTTTTTAGGCTCCACCAAATACAACTGCGACAGACACATATTCTTCATGGCCCGCGCCACCGCACCGATATTTCCGGGGTGCGAAGTATTTACCAACACAATACGAACATTGCCTAAGGGATTAGCGGGAGTATCTTGCGGGTTCAAATTCTGCGAACTCATAGTCACGGCTCTTTTTAGGAGCCGCGCATTCTAACAGAAGCCTTGGGCTAGGTCAGCGGCTCCAAACCCACCGCAATTGCAAACCGCTTTCCTCTGGCACTTGAAATCCTTCACAAATGGCAATATCTGCAATCGCAGCGATCTCTTCGTCACAATAAACCAATGGGAGACGATCACGCTTCCACTGCGGCACCCCCCACTCCTGCAACAATTTTTTTAGCGATTTGCTGTGCGCATGCCCTGCCAGCCGACACCGTTCCCCCCCGCGTCGAAAGCGCACAGACATTTTTCCACGCGGAGCAAAGCTACCACCAGCCTGCACACTAAGCCGCCCAACGCCATCGACAGCGCATTCTCGTTGACCGTCCCAATATAGGACCAATTGAGAATCAAATTCGCTCTGCACAAGACTTTCGTCAGCGTATAAACGGCCCCTAAATTCTCGTAAAGTTACACCCCCACCCAAAGAAAACATCGGCTGACGATCACTATTAGAAGACAAGAATTGCTCAACAAGCTCCCGGGTTTGCGCCTTATCTAAGCGCCGTCCAAACCGTGTAAATATATAATGACGAAACACCGCGCGCTGGCGAACAGGCTCCAAGCCCATCAAGGCATTGAGATCAAGAGTGCCGTCATCGTCAGTCATATTTCTGATCTCAGCACTGAGGTATGAATCAAGCAAGCTCGCGGCCTCAGCCTGTAGCTCAGCTGCGCCGGCAATACTATTTCGATAATTTGGCCACTTTTCCGCCAACATCGGCATCACTTGGTGACGAAGAAAATTGCGGCTATACCGAGAATTGCGATTACTAGGGTCTTCTATCCACTCAAGATCATGCTCCGCAGCGTAAGCCTCAAGCTGCACGCGAGTTTGACTCAGCATTGGCCGGAATAATTCACCCCGCCCCAATGCACGCTTCACCGGCATGGCAGCTAAGCCAGCAACCCCCGCCCCACGCATCAAGCGCAGGAAAAATGTTTCAGCCTGATCATCTTGATGGTGCGCCAGCAACATCACACTATCCTGATCAACAACTGTTTCAAATACCTCATACCTCGCGTTCCTAGCGAGACTTTCAACCCCCTGCCGACTGCCTTGCACGCTCACCGCATAACGTTGAATGGGTATTTCATAATCACTGCAGACGGCCTGACACCGAACTGCCCAAGCATCCGAGTCGGCTTGTAACTGATGGTTTACATGAAGGGCACACAAGTCGGGGAATGGCTCGCCAGCATCAAAAGCACACTGACGCATACGCCAAACAAGATGAAGTAAAACGTGAGAATCAAGGCCGCCGCTATAGGCGACATACCAGCGCCGGCGCCCTAAGTAAGGGGCCAGCGCGTCTGAAATATGGGACAGCAGTTCGGTCATAGAAAGCTCCGCGCCCCAAATAGCTAAATGGCGGGACTTAAACCAACAGGGCTAACTAACACCGTAAGACATTAAACGGTCGTAGCGTGTGTCAAGCAGCTCCTGCTCCGACAAGCCCTGCAAGCGTGTAATTTGCGCTGCAATATGATCACGAACCCGTGCCGCGCTTAAGTCGATATCGCGATGAGCGCCGCCTTGCGGCTCCGGAATAGTCGCATCGACTATCCCTAACTCTTCTAGCACTGTTGAGGTCAAGCCCATCGCCTCAGCTGCGTCTGGTGCGAACTCGGAGCTTTTCCAAATAATATTGGCGCAGCCTTCAGGAGAAATAACAAAGTAAGTCGAGTATTGCAGCATCGCAATATGGTCACCAACACCAATACCCAACGCGCCACCAGAGCTACCCTCGCCAATCACAACACAGACAATGGGGGTTTTTAAGCGTGACATAACCGCAAGATTTTGTGCTATGGCCTCACTGATACCGCGCTCCTCACTATCAATCCCTGGATAAGCACCAGGGGTATCGATCAAGGTAACGATTGGCAGATTGTAGCGCTCTGCCATTTCCATCAAACGCAGTGCTTTACGATAGCCTTCAGGTTTGGGCATACCAAAATTACGCTTTACCTTTTCAGTAACACCACGGCCTTTCTCTTGGCCAATAACCATTACTGGCATGCCATTTAGTTTTCCGATACCCGCCACAATCGCTGCATCATCACCAAAATGACGGTCACCGTGTAATTCATCAAAGTCAGTGAAAATACGGCGAATATAATCCAATGTATAAGGCCGCATTGGATGCCGAGCTATTTTCACGACATTCCATGGCGTTAAATTAGAAAATATCTTCTCTGTCAGCTTGCTGCTTTTCTCGCGCAGCTTGGTGATTTCCTCATTTATATTGAGGTCGTTGTCACTCCCGACTAGCTGCAGCTCTTCGATTTTGGCTTCCAGCTCGGCAATAGGTTGTTCAAAATCAAGATAATTCGGATTCATTGCTCTGTATTATTCGCTCGTTAAATTCCGGAAACACCCACTTTTTACGCAAATAAATGGGCCCATTCATGATGTTGATTATACGTTAATCGTAATTGATCACCACGTTATTTGCGCCACACTCGTCACGCAATCGCAGTAATACCTCATCGTTTGGCAGGATTCGCCAATTTTCACCCAAACGGATTCTGCCTTTACCTTCGGGCCTCTGGTAGTCAATCACCACCGGACAACGCCCACCTTTAGCCACGTGTAGTGCGCCTTTCAGACGATCTAAGCCATCATTTTCGAGGATGTTAGCCGTCACTGTAATCTGTAATTCTTTTGCACTCTGGTCCCGCGCCTCAGCAATACTTCGCACCGATTTAACCCGCATTTTTTTGCCGCCGCTATACTCATCATTGCTGCAAATGCCTTCAACAACAATCACAGTATCTTTAATCAGCTTCTCGCGGCACTCGTCATAGGCATCACTAAACAAGGCAACTTCAATGCGAGCACTGCGGTCGTCCAGCAACACAAAGGCCATAGTATCGCCGCGCTTATTCTTCATAGTGCGCATACTCATTACTAGACCAGCAATGGTTTGCGGGTGTTTTTCTGGGTTCAGATCAACAATCTTTTTAGGCACAAAGCGGCGCAGTTCCGCTTCGTAATCATCGATGGGATGTCCAGTAACATATAAGCCTAAGGTTTCCTTCTCGCCAAGCAAGCGCTCCTTACTCGTCCAGCGGCGTACATTTTGAAACGGCGCGTACACATCGCGACTGACAACCGCCAAGGTCTCACCGAACAAGTCTGTCATTCCGCTTTCAGTATTCTTGGCCGATTGCTCCGCCGCCTTTACCGCCTCCGGC
This sequence comes from Zhongshania aliphaticivorans, assembly GCF_902705855.1. Taxonomy (GTDB): domain Bacteria; phylum Pseudomonadota; class Gammaproteobacteria; order Pseudomonadales; family Spongiibacteraceae; genus Spongiibacter; species Spongiibacter aliphaticivorans_B. The sequence continues at coordinate 617,515 of NZ_CACSIJ010000001.1, forward strand.
ATTGCCGCCATTAAAATAGCGCGATCTTCACCTAAGTCATCGAAGGCGCCAGAGCGAATGAGCGCCTCTATCGCGCGCTTATTCACTTTTCGCGGGTCGGTACGTTCGCAAAATTCAAATAAGTTTACAAATGGGCCACCCGCGTTACGCGCAGCAATAATATTCTCTACAGGGCCTTCGCCCAACCCTTTTATGGCGCCCAAGCCGTAAACGATCTGACCGCGATCATTTACAGTGAACATATACTCCCCTTCGTTTACCGAAGGCAATTTATAGTCCAGCTTCATGTCCCGACATTCTTCAATGAAGATAACGATTTTGTCGGTATTATCCAATTCCGAACTCATTACCGCCGCCATAAAAGGCGCCGGATAATGGGTTTTTAGCCAAGCTGTTTGGTAGGAAACTAATGCGTAAGCCGCTGAGTGAGATTTGTTAAACCCGTAACCCGCAAATTTTTCCATCAAGTCAAAAATATTGGAGGCGAGAACTTCGGTAAAACCCTTTTCTACCGCACCGGCTTGAAATAAGACCCGCTGCTTCTCCATTTCTTCGGGCTTTTTCTTACCCATGGCGCGACGTAATAAATCAGCGCCGCCAAGAGTGTAACCGCCCATTTCCTGCGCGATCTGCATTACCTGTTCTTGGTACAAAATAATACCGTAGGTCGGCCTTAGAACAGGCTTTAAGCAATCGGCTTGATACTGAGGATGCGGATAGGCCAGCTCTGCGCGACCATGTTTACGGTTAATAAAATCATCAACCATGCCCGACTGCAGCGGGCCGGGTCGAAACAAGGCCACCAAAGCAATAATATCTTCAAAACAGTCCGGCTCAAGGCGCTTGATAAGGTCCTTCATGCCGCGGGATTCCAACTGGAACACCGCCGTTGTCTCAGCTCGTTGAAGTAAATCAAAGGTCGGCCGATCCTGCAGAGGAATAGCCATGATATCTAGGGGGTCTTCGCCTATTTTGGCGCGCTGTGCATTGACAATTTTAAGCGCCCAATCAATGATCGTTAAGGTGCGCAGCCCCAAAAAGTCGAATTTAACAAGGCCCGCGTCTTCGACATCACTCTTATCAAACTGGGTTACCAGTCCACCGCCAGTGTCATCACAATAAAGCGGCGCAAAATCTGTTAATTTTGAAGGCGCGATAACCACACCCCCCGCGTGCTTACCTACACCGCGCACCACGCCTTCTAACTGTACGGCCATGTCCCAAATTTCTTGGGCAGCTTCGTCATTCACCAAAAATTCACGCAGCACTTCTTCTTGCTCATGGGCCTTGGCTAGCGTCATCCCCACTTCAAAGGGAATCATTTTTGAAAGTTTATCGGCAAGACCGTAGGCCTTGCCCTGTACGCGGGCAACATCCCGAACCACCGCTTTAGCCGCCATGGTGCCAAAGGTAATAATTTGGCTCACCGCGTCGCGACCGTAATTGTCGGCGACGTAGTTAATAACGCGGTCACGACCATCCATACAAAAGTCGACATCGAAATCGGGCATCGACACCCGCTCTGGGTTCAAAAATCGCTCGAACAGCAAGTCGTATTGAATAGGATCAAGATCGGTAATTTTTAACGCGTAGGCAACTAGCGATCCCGCACCCGAACCCCGCCCGGGACCAACGGGAATATCATGATCTTTGGCCCACTGAATGAAGTCCATCACGATCAAGAAGTAACCGGGAAACCCCATTTGCAAAATAACGTTTAGCTCAAAATCTAAGCGGTCTCGATATTCTTTTTGGTGATCTGCAAATTCCGGCGCATTACTATCAAAAAGAAAATCTAAACGTTCATCCAAGCCTGTGTGGCAGAGCTCACGAAAAAAGTTCTCTTGGGTTAAACCCTCTGGAATTGGATATTCGGGAAGATAATAGGTGCCGAGCTGTATCGTTAAATTACAACGCTTGGCGATTTCAACACTATTCTGTAACGCTTCAGGAATATCGGCAAACAGCGCCTGCATTTCTTCTGCGCTGCGCAGATACTGTTGCTCGCTATAATTTCGCGGCCGCCGCGGATCATCGAGCACGCGACCGTCGCGAATACAAACCCGCGCTTCGTGGGCATCAAACTCATCAGAATCTAAAAACCGGACATCATTAGTTGCCACAACCGGGCAATCCGCTTGCTCCGCTAATGCAACAGCAGCATGCAAGTATTCATCTTCGTATTGGCGACCGGTACGTTGCAACTCAATATAAAATCGATCAGGAAAAACACTAAGCCAACGGGCGAGACTTGTCGCAGCGACATCGGCTTTACCACCCAAAAGCAATTGACCCACGTCACCTTCACGCCCACCAGACAGCGCAATAAGCCCCTCGCTGGCCTCTTCCACCCAGCTGCGTTTAACATAGGCTCGGCCCAAATACTGACCTTCCAAATAGGCGCGGGACATCAACTCGGTAAGATTGCGATAACCAGTTTGGTTTTGCGCCAACAAACATAGAACACTGGTTTGATCAGGATCGTCGTCATCGCGAACCAATAAATCACTACCAAAAATCGGCTTAATGCCGGCGCCCGTTGCCGCTTTTTGAAATTTAATTAAGGCGTAAAAATTATTAAGATCCGTTAGTGCTACCGCTGGCATATTCAGGCCGGCAACGCGCTTTGCTAATGCCTTTACACGCACCAAGCCATCGACAATCGAATACTCGGAGTGCACACGCAAATGAACAAATTGATCTGAAATCATTGCTCCGCCTCTAGAATCGCCCGAACGGGAGCATAACTACGCCGATGAATTGGCGTAACACCCAGCACCTTTAAAGCCTCTAGATGCACCTTGGTTGGGTAACCTTTATGACCGGCCATACCGTAGCCGGGATAGGTCGCGTCCATTTCGGCCATTTCACGATCACGAGTAACCTTGGCTAAAATCGATGCCGCAGCGATCGCCGGCACTCGGCTATCGCCTTTAACGACAGCTTGCGCACGATAAGGCCAGTTCGGCACTTTATTACCGTCCACCAACACAAACTCAGGCTGCACCCCTAAGCCAGCCACAGCACGATGCATCGCTAACAAACTTGCCTGTAAGATATTTATTTCGTCAATTTCTTCAACCGATGCTCTTGCAATACAAAAACTCAAGGCCTTTTCTTTAATTTCAATATACAGTGCTTCGCGGCGCTTTTCGCTCAGCTTTTTAGAATCGTTTAAACCAACAATGGGCTTATCCGGATCAAGAATAACCGCCGCTGTTACCACATCCCCACATAGGGGGCCACGCCCCACCTCATCAACACCGGCCGTTAAAACGGGAACATCAAACTCGGCAAATAGGTCGTCGATCTTAGACATTCGGCACTCCGGCACACTGTAATACAACGTCGGCAGCTCGTTCGCTAGCTCCACGGGCGAGCTGACGATGAATAATCTGGAATTCGGCGATTAAGGTTTCGCGGTGATTAGCGTTATTTAACTGCTCTAATAACAGTGGCCCAATAACCTCTGCACACACTTCGTCTTGTAGTAACTCTGGCACCAATGCCCGTTGCGCCAACAAATTAGGTAACGAGAAGAACGGCGTTTTCACTAGACGGGAAAATAACTTGTACGACCATTTACCAAAGCGATACGCAACGACCATCGGCCGCTGAAGTAACAGCGCTTCTAAACTGGTGGTTCCGGAAGCCATTAAAACAACATCCGATGCCGCCATCACAGTGCGCGACTTGCCGAGCACCACTCTTACCGGCAAATCCCGTGATAATGCCGCTACAGCCTGCAAAATTTGTTGCTTGCGTTCAGTATTAGCCGCAGGAATTAAAAATTCGATGTTGGGTTGTGCACGCCGCAACCACTGCGCGGTATTTAAAAAAGGCTCAATAAGTTGGGCAACTTCGCCGCCCCGACTACCGGGCAAGATTGCCAACACCGGGTGGCCGTCCTCAACATCAAGCTCTGCCCTAGCCGTCGCACGTTGGTCCACCAGTGAAATCTGATCGGCCAAGGGGTGGCCGACGCAGGTAACGGGAACACCGTGTTCTTGATAAAAATGTTCTTCAAAGGGAAATAAAGTCAGCATGTGATCAACCGCTTTTGCGATCTTTTTCACTCGTCCCTGTCGCCACGCCCACACGGAGGGGCTCACATAATGAAGGGTTTTAATTCCACGCTCACGCAAATACAGCTCAATATTTAAATTGAAATCCGGCGAGTCGATACCGATAACAATAGCGGGCTGCCAACTTAAAAAATGGGATTTTAATAGGCGTCGCAAACGCAATAACTCTGGCAGACGCTTCAGGGGTTCAACAATCCCCATAACCGATAAGCGGTCCATATCACATAGGCTTCGACAGCCCTGCTCTATCATCAAGGGGCCACCAACACCTTCGAATACGGCATCAGGATAACGTTGCTTAATGGCGCGAATTAAATCAGCGCCCAAAATATCACCGGAGGCTTCTCCGGCGATAATACCGATTCGCATTGCAGTCATAAAATTGCCATTTGTCGCGGCCGAAAGGCGCGAATTAACGCACAATACCGCGTTGAGATTGTGTCAATGAATCCACTAATAACTGTACCGCAGGAAATTCAGTCGCGATTGGCGCCAAAGCCACCAAGGCCTCTTCTACCGTATTATTCTGACGATAAATAATTTTATAGCCGCGGCGAATAGCGGCGATGCTTTCTGCACTAAAACCACGGCGTTTAAGACCTTCAACATTAATGGTTTTTGCTTCAGCCGGCATACCACTCACAGTGACATAAGCGGGAACATCTTTACTAATACCGCAGCCAAAACCAGCGAAACTATGAGCACCAATATGGCAAAACTGATGTACCAAAGTGAAACCGCTCAAAATAGCCCAGTCACCGACAATAACATGTCCAGCCAACGACGCGTTATTCACCAGTATACAATTGCTACCAATGACCGAGTCATGACCGACATGAACATAGGCCATCAATAAATTCTTATCACCAATAACTGTTTTACCACGATCTTGAACGGTGCCGCGATGTATTGTTACACCTTCGCGAATAACATTGTCATCGCCAATAATGAGCTCTGTCGGTTCACCCTTGTATTTTAGATCAGGGGTATCATCACCAACTGTCGAAAACTGATAAATACGATTATTTTTACCAATTTTTGTTGGCCCCATTATCACTACATGGGAGCGAATATCAGAACCGTCTCCGATTTCGACATTCGCGCCAACCATAGTCCAAGGACCAACTTTTACATCAGCGCCAATTACCGCGCTGGGATCTATAATCGCACGCGGATCTATCATTGCCGAAGGATGAATATTATCTGTCACTATCAACGCTGCCGATCAATACACAAAATTGTTGCCGAGCATGCCAACTTATCTTCAACAAAGGCTTGGCAATCAAATTTCCACAAACCTTTTTTGTCTGACACGTACTGCGCCTTTAAGATCAACTGATCACCGGGCACAACTTGACGCTTAAAGCGGGCTCTATCGACACCTGCAAACATATAAATCGAACCTTCAGAGGGCTTTTTATCTAGGGTTTTGAAACCCAAAATACCCGCCGCTTGCGCCATCGCCTCAATAATTAACACGCCTGGCATTATCGGTAAGCCAGGGAAATGACCATTAAAATGATTTTCATTTCCTGTGACATTTTTCACCGCGACAATCGATTCACCGAGCGTCAATTCTAATACGCGATCAACTAATAAAAATGGATAGCGTTGCGGCAGGTATTCCTTTATTTCATTTATGTCCATCAGCATGTCTCAGCCTTCACCCTCATTTTTAATCTTTAATTGCTTTTCTAAGAATGCCACACGTCGGTAAAGCTCATCGAGCTTGCTAAATCGCGCAGCGTTTTTTCGCCATTCAGTAGATTCAGCGACTCCAAACGTGCCAGAGTATGATCCCGGCTGCAAAATTGACTTACTTACCAAGCATCGCGCTGTAATATGCACATTGTCGGTGATTGTAATATGCCCTACCACCCCGACGTTACCCGCCAGAGTACAATTTTTACCAATAACCGTACTTCCAGCAACTTGGCAACAACCCGCCATTGCGGTGCCATCACCTATAATGACATTGTGGGCGATCATCGTTTGATCATCGAGAATCACATCATTCCCAATGACGGTATTATTTAATGCCCCGCGATCAATACAGGAATTGGCACCGATCTCGACCTTGTTTCCAATTTGCACACCACCTAGCTGGTGAATTTTCTCCCAACCGCTAGGCCCCTGCGCGAACCCAAAGCCATCCCCACCAACTACCACACCAGAATGTACGATACACTCGTTCCCAATGCTCACACCGTGGTAAATCGTTACGTTCGCGTGGATATAACAATCTTTACCAATACGACTGTCACGGCCAATTACGACACCAGGTGCGACAACCGTTCCCTCAGCTATTTCTACACCTTCCTCAATAACACAATTCGCACCGATCGATACAGAGCTATGAATATTTTCAGCCACCACAACGGCACTTGGGTGCACACCCACACGAGGTTTAACAAAGGGGTCAAACAAAGCACTAGCTCGGGCGTACATTAAATACGGCTGATCTGTTAATAAACAGTTCCCACCATAATCCGCCGCCATGTCATGGTGAAGAATTACTGCCCCAGCTAAAGTACTTTGGAGAGTAGATTTGAGCTTTACCGTAGACAAAAAACTTAAATGCTCCGGCCCTGCTGAGCTGAGAGGAGCCATCCCAGCTAAAAACGTATCGGGCCGCCCTTTGAACTCCAGTCCTAGAGCGGCCGCAACTTCAGCAAGGCTGAAAGTTTTCTGCCCAGACATTACTTCGCTTGATTCAACTTATCTGCCACTTTTGCAGTAATATCAAAATTGGCATCGGCGTGAAGAACCTGTTTACGTGGCAACAGTAAACCAATGTTTTCTGCCTTAATTAGGTCAGGTAAAATCTTTTGTAATTTTGGACCAAGCTCTTGAAGGATTGATTGTGCTTCTTGCTGATTAGCCGCTTCAATTTTACGTGCCAAATGCTCACCGTCTTCACGAGCAGAATCAATTTTATTTTTCGTTGCCTGGCGCTGCTCCGCACTCAAAATGTCAAAATCGCGCTGAAACTGCTCAACTTGCTTGTCGTAATTTTTCTTTAATGTTTCAAGCTCAGCAACATTCTTTTTGTACTCAGATTGATTACGCATAGTAGTCAAACGCTTTTTTGCTACATCCGTATTCAACACCGCGGCTTCTACATCGAACACTGCTATACGACCTTCGGCCATAGCGCCGCAAGCCCAAAACACCATTACTGTTGCCGCGACTAACTTGGAAAACTTCATATACAACTCCTGCTGATTATTGTGCCACTAAATTAAATATTAAATTAGAAACTACGTCCTAATGAGAATTGGAAAATCTCGGTTTCATCCACCTTTTCATCATTCAACGCTCGACCGAGGCTAAACGTTAACGGCCCAAAACCAGTAATCCATGTCGCACCAACGCCAACGGATAGGCGTAAATTAGAAAACTCTGGAGTAGAGCAGTTAATCTGCGTAGCGCCACACTCCGTGCTGAACACATTACCTGCATCAAAAAAGAAACCACTACGCACTGAGCGCTGATCTTTAACAAAGGGTAATGGGAATAATAATTCTATACTTCCTTCGACTAATACGTTGCCGCCAAATGGATCAGGATCACGACTAAAGGAATTGGCGCTATCAACCACCAGCTGACCAGTCACTGGATCTAAAACGTAAGCTCCTTGTGCTGATAATGCCAAGGCATTACCCGATGCATCTATTGCAGTCGCAGCCTGACTAATCCGATAAATATCTGCATTAGAACTGCGCGGACCTAAGGTATTACTCTTATACCCCCGCACCGACCCAAAACCACCAGCATAAAAGTTTTCGTAGAAGGGTAAGTTTTCAAGCTCACCATAACCGTCGCCATACCCAAGCTCTGTTCTAACTCTTAGCGTAAAGCTATTGCTGATGGGAATATAAACCTGCCCTTCATAACCTAATTTATAGTACTCAAGGTCTGAGCCAGGAACAGCAACCTCTAACGATAGCGACTGAGAAGCACCACGCGTAGCCAATAAACCTCTGTTTAACGTAGATTGGCGCCACGAAATACCCGCTGTAAAGTTATTAAACTCTTCGCCGTATTTATCTAAAAAGCCTTCTTCGCCACTATCCACCAAAGCCGTTGTGGGTAAATTGCTGATATCTTCTAGCACTTCTGCCGCAGTATAAGCACCCGTTGCTGGGTCAATGCGACTAATAAAATAGTTATCAATGGCATCTAATATCCGCGGGCTACTTTTGATTTCTTTTACCGCACTAACGCCAGCGTCGATGGTCGTTCTGTTAAAACCAAGATCGAAACCCAATCGCTCTGTTTCTGATATTGGGTACCCAAAGTTGACACTTGTACCATAGGTATCAGAAGTATAACTAGCGACGTTAATTTCTTCGTAGTCAGTGGTGCGATAAAAAACAGAAAAGCCTCTGCTTACACCATCTTCAGTAAAATAAGGATCTAGGTAACTGAAATTAGCACTGGTTGCAAAATCGCTGCGCGACACACCAAAGCCAACCTGCTTACCCGTACCAAAAAAGTTGTTCTGCTGAATATTAGCGCTTAATAATAAACCGCTATCCTGCGAGAAACCTACGCTGGCGCCTAAACTACCTGAGCTTTGTTCTTCAACTGAGTAGCGTAAGTCAATAAGGTCGTCAGTGCCGGGCACCTCTAAGGTATCGACCTTAGCCTCTTTAAAAAAGCCTAGGCGCTCTAAACGAATTCGAGATAATTCAATTTTATCCGCAGACGCTGGCGCACTTTCAATCTGGCGCATTTCACGACGTAGCACTTCGTCCGACGTCCGTGCATTGCCTTCAAAGTCTATACGACGCACGTAAGTACGCTTGCCCGGATCAATAAAGAATTTTAGGTCTACTGTTTTATCTTCTTCATTACGCTCTGGAATTCCACGGACTTTCGCGAAGTTGTAACCTTCGTTGCCTAATCGCTTAGTAAGAAACTCTTCCGTGCTGGTTACCAATGCCTGAGAAAACACCTGCCCTTTCTGTACCAATACAAAGCGCTTTAAGTCATCTTCTGGCAATACTAAATCGCCTGACAACTCAGCATTACTCACGGTGTATTTATCACCTTCAATGACGTTCACCGTAATGTAAACCGATTGGCGATTTGGACTAATCGCAACCTGAACAGAGTCGGCGTTAAACAGAAGATAACCGCGATCAAGGTAGTAGGAATTTAGTTTTTCGAGATCGCCCTTTAGCTTTTCTCGCGAATATTTATTACTGCTGCTAAAGAAAGAAAAGAATCCGCCGGTTTTTAGCTCGAACAAATCCAGCAGTGTGTCGTCGTCGTAGACGGTATTACCTACAATATTGATGTGCTCAATCGTCGCGTTACTGCCTTCGTCAATATTGATGCTAATTGACACGCGGTTGCGAGGCTCTGCCACAACATCTGTTTCAATACTCGCGTCATAACGGCCCTGCGACACGTATTGTCGAGTCAGCTCCATCTTCATGCCATCAAGGGTCGAGCGCTTAAACACCTGCCCTTCGGCCAAGCCGGCATTTTTCAAACCATCAAGCAGTGCTTCTGTCGCCAAGGCCTTATTGCCTTCCAGATTGATAGCACTAATTGCGGGTCGCTCAACCACACGTACGACAAGAACGTCGCCATCCATACCAATTTGAATGTCGTCAAAGTTGCCTGTGCCAAACAAAGCCTTAGATGCATTGGCCACAGAGCGACTACTCACGGGGTCACCAATACTTATCGGCAGTGCAGAAAACACCGTTTCAGACGATATACGCTGCAAACCTTCTACGCGAACATCTGAGATCGGCAGTGAATTTTGGCCGAGAGCGTGCATGCTCAACGACAACAGAAAAAAACTAAGAGCTAAAAAGCGTTTCATCAACAGCTAAAAACCAAGGCTCTGGGCCGACGCCAAATTAAACCGACGTTGCCACTGTGTAAGATTAAAAGCATTGCATTATCTTAAAGACTAAAGGCGCAACACATCGTTATATAAAGCAAAAATCATCACAAATACTACTAACACCAAGCCCAGCTGATTAGCCCAGACTTGCACCTGTTCTGCCACAGGCTTACCGGTCACCCACTCTACCAGAGCGTAGACAATATGCCCGCCGTCTAATACTGGAATCGGTAATAAGTTCAAAACCGCTAAGCTGATACTCAACAATGCCAAAAACGTCAGCCAAGCAAAAAATCCGTACTGCACCGAAGAGCTCGCCACTTTAGCAATGGTTATCGGCCCACTCAAGTTTTTCGGTGATAACAAGCCCATCAACATCTTTTTAATTGAGGATAAGGTGAAGGCGCTCATTTTCCACGTTTTGTCAACTGCGGCGACGGCTGCACCAACCACACCATATTGCATGGTTCGCTGCATTGCCTCAGGCCATGCCGGCATAGCAACACCCACTCCAACATAGCCATAAGCATGCGATTCATCGTCTAACTTACGCTCAGGAGTAATGTTTAAAATAAGCTGCCGATTATCGCGTTCGACCGTCACTGACACCGATTCTTCCGGCCGCTGGCGAACATATTCCACCCACCCCTGCCACGTGATCATAGACTGACCATCGGCCGCTACGACTAAGTCTCCGGCCCGCATACCACCGTGTTCCGCAGGACTGTCGACTACCACTGTTTCTATTTTTGGCACCACTTCAGGCACAAACAAGGTAACACCTAGCTCACGAACCGGATTCGGCTCCTCAATATCATGCATCCAATCGCTCAAGGTCACGATATTTTCTGTAACAATGTCAGAATCCGCGGAACGCATCGCGAAATGGACTTCACCATTTTCGCCTATACGCTCTAAAAGCTGCATCTGTAAGGCTTCCCACGTTGGTGTAGGCTCACCATCGACCGAGAGAAACTCTTGCCCGGCGCTGATACCAGCCTGCTCGGCCAAAGACCCAACCTCAACCTTCGAAACAACAGGAGCAACACCGCTGACGCCATTCAGAAAAACCAACCAATAAACAAACACCGCCAAAACGATATTTGCCAACGGCCCAGCCGCCGCAATGGCAATGCGCGAACGAGGTGATGCGCGGTTAAATGTCTGCTCAACTAACTCATCAGGAACAGGGCCTTCACGCTCGTCTAGCATTTTAACGTAGCCACCCAAGGGGATTCCGGCTACGACGTACTCAGTTCCACTGCGATCAGACCACGACAGCAAGGGCTTGCCGAAGCCAATCGAAAAACGCAAAACCTTGACGCCACAACGCCTCGCAACCCAAAAATGGCCGAATTCATGCACCGCCACCAAAATAGCGAGGGTTAGCAGTGTCACCACAATTGTTTGCAACATATCTAGCACGTTTGTTTGCCCTATCGCGCCAAGCAGTCTAGTAAATAGCGACCACTCAAAAGCCTTTTAAAATTCATTAAGTCGATGTTTTATGGGAAATTATTTCCATCGCGCAACGTCGAGATTTATTATCCGCATGTTGGACATCCGCTAACGATTGCGGTTCAACTATCGCCACCTTGAGCATTACTTCTTCGATCACCACCGCTATATGGATAAAGCTCAAGCGACCGTCTAAAAATGCCTCTACCGCCAACTCATTTGCGGCGTTCAATACCGCTGGCGCTGTCCCACCTCTGATCGCCGCCTCGCGCGCAAGCCGTAAACAGGGGAAACGCTGCTCGTCTGGCGCCTCAAAATCCAAGCGCGCCTGAGTAATAATATCCAAACCACCAACACCTGAGGCTATACGCTCCGGCCAAGCCAAAGCATGGGCGATAGGCGTACGCATGTCGGGATTACCAAGCTGCGCCAATACTGAGCCGTCAATATACTCAACCATAGAGTGAATAACACTCTGCGGATGAACAATAATATCAATTTTTGATGCGTCGGTATGAAAAAGCCAGCAAGCTTCAATTAGCTCCAAACCCTTGTTCATCATGGTCGCTGAATCGACCGAAATTTTACGCCCCATAGACCAATTGGGGTGCGCGCAAGCCTGATCAGGACTCACACTGCGTAAATCTTCCAGTGGCGTTGTTCGAAAAGGCCCACCCGAGCCGGTTAACAAAATACGCTGAACACCATTAGAAAATGGATTTTCCGCTCGCCCATCAGTCTGACTTCGGCTTGGCAGGCATTGAAATATCGCATTATGCTCGCTGTCTATCGGCAATAACGTCGCGCCATGACGCTCGACAGCATCCATAAATAGTGGCCCCGCCATAACCAAGGCTTCTTTATTGGCTAACAGGACTTTTTTACCTGCCTCAACCGCCGCCATTGTCGGCACCAAACCAGCAGCACCAACAATCGCCGCCATAGTGACATCTGCCTCGCGCGCAACCGCACACAAGCCTGCTTCGCCACTCAAGACCTCAGTGCTAAGGCCGGCGCCAGCGAGCCGAGCAGCGAACGCTTGCGTAAGTGTGGCGTCTGCTAATACCGCGTACCGTGGTGAAAACATTTCAACTTGCGCAAATAAAACATCCACACTGTGATTTGCAGTCAAGGCATAAACACTATATCGGTCAGGGTGACGAGCCAATACATCCAAGGTACTAGCGCCAACCGAGCCAGTAGAGCCCAACACAGTTACCGACTGCATTACACCCATCCTGTTGCCATCAAACCTAACGCAAATACCGGCGCCGCAGCAGTAATGCTATCTATACGATCCATAATACCGCCATGCCCAGGTAGAAGTTGCCCACTGTCTTTAATACCGCGATGACGCTTAACCATGCTTTCCAATAAATCTCCCAGCACCGAGGCCAACACCGTAACCGTGACAAGACAAAGTAATGGCACTAAACCGGTCGGAATCGCGTCAGGCGACATCTTTGCTAATAAAACCCACAACAACGCCGACAGCAAAACCGTCGTCGTCAAACCACCCCAAAATCCGGCCCACGACTTTCCAGGACTTACCGCTGGAGCAAGCTTGGCCTTACCAAAAGCACGGCCAACAAAATATGCACCGATGTCTGCCGAAGCAACAAGGGCAATAACCGACAAAATAAACCAAACACCACCGTCCAAGCTGCGCAAATAACATAGCGCCAACCACGCTGGCACCAACACCAACAAACCGATTAATCCCCGCATCCACAGCGACCCCCAAAGCCCAGCACTCAGGGGATAGGACTTAACCCACAGCAAGGCAATAGCCCACCAGAGACTCGCCGCTATCACAATTTCTTTCACTTCAGACTGATCAACATCGACAAACAGATTTGTTTTCCAGGCCGCTGCCACCATTAATGCTGCGCACACCAGCACATAGGTAAAGCGTGAGACTTTGCTAGAAAAGCCACTAAGGTCTGACCACTCCCAGGCGCCTAGTAAGACAATAAAACCAAATACCACCGACAAAACAGGCATAGATAGGTAGGCAAGCGCAGCCAATAGGGCCAAAACAATCACCACCGCAGTGATGATTCGCTGCTTCAACATAAACTGACTCCCCTAATCTGGCGCTTCGCCATTATTATCATTTTCTCTGCCGCCAAACCGGCGATCTCGATGCGCATAGGCGTCGAGCGCCTTATCTAACTCTTGGCCATTAAAATCCGGCCAGAAACAATCTGTAAAATACAATTCACTATAGGCGAGTTGCCACAACAAGAAATTACTAATCCGCTGCTCCCCTGCTGTACGTATACAAAGATCAGGCTTAGGGACATCAGCAAGGGCAAGGTGACTATCAAACAACTCCACCGTGAACTCGTCGCTGCTTAGCTCCCCCGCCTTAACTTTTTCTGCGAGCACCCTCGCTGCACTAACAATATCCCACTGCCCGCCATAATCAACCGCAATAACTAACTGGGTATCGCGGTTAAATCGTGTCAATTGCTCGCTATAGTCCATTTGCTTACGCAGGGCAGACGAAAACTGGCTACGCTCACCAATAAAGCGCATACGCACACCATCAGCGTGCAATTGCTTGGTTTCACTATCAAGATAGCTCGAAAATAACCGCATGAGGGCTTGAACTTCGAGTGTCGGGCGCTGCCAATTTTCGCTGGAAAACGCGAATAGGGTGACAATTTCAACGCCACGCTCTCGAGTTTGCTTTAACAGAGGACGTATAACTTCAACGCCAGCACGGTGGCCAGCGGAGGATTTTAAACCTTGCTGCCTAGCCCAGCGATTGTTGCCATCCATAATGATGGCAACATGCCGAGGAACACTATTAGGCGCGGACTCCCGCGTTGTTACTGCCATTGAAGCTCGTCAGCTCGCCGTCAAATTTCCATCAGGTCGGCTTCTTTCGTCACCAGCGATTTATCAACTTCAGCAATATACTGATCGGTGATCTTTTGCACCTCGTCCTGCGCGCGCCGCTCTTCGTCTTCGCTGATCTCTTTCTCTTTCAACAAATCTTTCAAATCAGACAGTACATCACGACGTGCATTACGAATTGATACCCGCGCACTTTCCGCTTCTTGCCGAGCTTGTTTGATATAGCCCTTGCGTGTTTCTTCCGTCAGCATAGGCATCGGAATGCGAATTACGCTGCCTGCAGAGCTAGGATTAAGACCCAAATCAGACTTCATGATGGCTTTTTCCACATCGGGAACAATATTCTTTTCCCAAGGCGTTACCGTCAGCGTTCTTGCATCTTCAACACCAATATTCGCCAATTGCGACAACGGCGTGTCAGTACCGTAATAAGACACCCGCAAGCCATCTAGCAAGCTAGGGTGAGCACGACCGGTACGAATTTTATTGAAATTAGTGCCTAAAGCCTCAATGGTCTTAGCCATACGCTGCTTAGCGTCTTCCTTTAAATCATTTATCACGGTGCTTCTCCTCACGTGCGGCAGCGGCGCCAATTAAAGTGCCCTCTTCGCCACCCACTACAATATTTAACAAAGCGCCCTGCTGCTCCATTGCAAACACCCGCAGCGGCATATTGTGATCGCGGCACAAACAGATCGCCGTCAAATCCATAACTTCGAGCTTTTTATCTAGTACTTCATCATAGCTGAGATAATCGTACTTAACGGCACCGGGATCGCGCATCGGATCTGCACTGTAAACACCATCTACCTTCGTTGCTTTTAATACCAAGTCCGCGTCAACCTCAATACCGCGTAAACACGCCGCAGAGTCGGTTGTAAAAAACGGATTGCCTGTGCCCGCAGCAAAAATAACGACCTCACCACGTGACAACAAACGAATCGCCTTCCGGCGATCATAGTGATCAACAACGCCACTCATGGGAATTGCAGACATCACTGAAGATTTTATATTACTACGCTCTAGCGCATCACGAAGCGCCAAGGCATTCATCACAGTCGCCAACATGCCCATATGATCGCCAGTAACGCGATCTAAGCCTGCTGTTTGCAATGCTGCGCCACGGAATAAATTACCGCCGCCAACAACCAAACCAACCTGCACGCCAATGCCAACCAACTGACCGACCTCAAGCGCCATGCGGTCCAGCACCTTAGGATCTATACCAAATCCTAGGCTTCCCATCAAAGCCTCACCACTTAACTTAAGCAGTATACGCTTGTATTTCTTATCCCGACTTTGGCTAGACATTCTCTTACCTCACCACATTACACGATATTTTAAAGACACCTGCATATCGCCTAAAGTAAAGCGGGGCCCTCAGGCCCCGCTAACTTAGTGGCTTAGCCTTTCAGCTGAGCAGCCACCTCGGCGGCAAAGTCTACTTCTTCTTTCTCGATACCTTCACCCACTTCAAAGCGGATAAACTCTTGAATATCGGCATTGCCGTTTTTCAGCAATTTACCCACAGTCAGCTCAGGGTCTTTAACAAACGCCTGATCAACCAGCGAGTTCTCTGACAGGAACTTGCGAATCCGACCATCAATCATTTTCTCGATGATTTCAGCTGGTTTGCCGCTTTCTGCCGCTTGGGCAGTGAAGATTTCACGCTCTTTTACGATCTCTTCTTCAGGCATATCTGCAGATTTAGCAACACGTGGATTAGTTGCCGCAACGTGCATCGCAACATCACGAGCCAACTCAGCGTCACCGCCTTTTAGCGCAACCAATACCGCAATGCGGTTATTAGAATGCACATAGCTATCAATCACGCCGCCTTCAGCCGTGACTACCAGCGCACGACGTACACCGATGTTCTCGCCAATTTTCTGAACCAGCGCCTCACGCGCAGCTTCCAACTCGCCAGCCATTAACACAGCAATATCAGTTTCTTTGCTGGCAAAAACTTTGTCAGTTACCAATGCCGCAAAGGCAAGGAAACCAGGCTCGCGCGCAGCGAAGTCAGTCTCGCTATTCACCTCAACAACCACACCGTAGCTACCGTCTTCGGCAACTTTAGTGCTAACAACGCCATCAGCAGCAGTACGGCCTGCTTTTTTAGCCGCCTTCATGCCGCTAGACTTACGCATTTCTTCAATTGCCAAATCGATGTCGCCGTTTGCATCGTTCAGTGCTTTTTTGCACTCCATCATGCCAAGGCCAGTACGATCACGTAGTTCTTTAACCATTGATGCTGTTACAGCCATCCTAAAATCCTCTTAATTACATCAAGGCGCTTCTGCACAAGTGTCTATTTCCCCTTTTACCACAGCTTCGTGCGCGAACCCTAGCTACTAAACGTTAACTGCAATTCTTGCGCGACACCATGTGATCAGAGTAGAAATACCCTACTTATCCATAGCCTCCTTAAGTGTGTTAATTCAAGTTTGAGATCAGACACGAAAATAATGCATCTGCTCAGTCAATATCCAAAAAAAGGGGGCCGTGCCCCCTTTCGCAGACTGCTTGGCGGCCAAATTACTCGGCGGCGCTTTCGCCTTCTGGTGCAGCTACTTCAACAAACTCATCTTTAGCAACAACATCGTTTGCCGCAGCGTTAATAGCAACATCGGCAACGGCAGTTACATACAATTTAATTGCACGAATCGCATCATCGTTACCTGGAATAACAAAATCTACGCCATCTGGGTTGCTGTTGGTATCAACAATACCGAATACTGGAATACCCAGTTTATTGGCTTCTTGAATAGCAATACGCTCATGATCTACGTCGATAACAAACAACGCATCAGGCAGGCCAGACATGTCTTTAATACCGCCAATAGAGCGCTCTAGCTTCTCCATATCGCGACGACGCATCAGCGCTTCTTTTTTAGTTAACTTATCAAATGTACCGTCTAGGCTTTGCGCTTCAAGTTCACGCAGACGACGCACTGATTGACGAATAGTTTTGTAGTTAGTGAGCATGCCGCCCAACCAACGATGGCTTACAAAAGGCATACCGGCACGGGCAGCTTGCTCGCCAATAATCTTGCTTGCAGCACGCTTAGTGCCAACAAACAAGATTTTGTTCTTGTTTGCTGCCATTTTAGCAATGGCGTCAAGCGCATTGTTCATTGCTGGAACAGTGTGCTCGAGGTTAATAATGTGGATCTTGTTACGCGCACCAAAAATGAAAGGAGCCATTTTTGGATTCCAGTAACGAGTCTGGTGACCAAAGTGAACGCCGGCTTGCAGCATTTCACGCATACTGATATGAGACATGATATTTCCTTAATAAACATCGGGTTACAAACTTGCAGAGACCCCATAACCCAACCCCAACTCTCGTTGAAGCACCCGGGATTACGTGCCGATTCCTGCGCGTCATTAATCCAATAATAGCTCGAGCCATTATTGGGGCGCGTATTTATACCACAGTGCCCTAATCACATAAAGTAGAAACGACTTTTGACGCTAAAATTCTGCGATGCCTTCGCTACCCATAAAGCGATGGTTTACAATAGTCGGCTTTGAATCGCCAGACGAAGCCGCACACCGGTATAGCCCTATGAATGTAAGTATTAAAACACCAGAACAAATTGCCGCCATGCGCATCGCCGGCCGACTCGCCGCCGACGTTCTTGAGATGATCACCCCGTATGTAAAGCCAGGCATCAGCACAGGCGAGCTAGATAAGATTTGTCATGACTATATAGTAGACGTGCAAAACGCCATCCCCGCGCCGCTAAACTACAACGGCTTCCCAAAGTCGGTTTGCACCTCCGTTAATGAGGTAATTTGCCACGGCATTCCGTCTGACAAGAAGATACTGAAAGATGGCGACATTCTAAATATCGATGTGACCGTCATAAAAGATGGCTGGCACGGCGACACCAACCGCATGTATTACGTTGGCAATGTCCCTGAGCACGCCAAACGCCTATGTGAAGTTACCCAAGAATGCTTATATCAGGCCATCGCACTGGTTAAACCGGGTTGTACGCTAAGCGAAATTGGCACAGTAATCGCCAAACACGCTCGAGGCAAACACTACAGTGTCGTAGAAGAATACTGTGGTCATGGCATCGGCCTAGTTTTCCACGAAGACCCTCAGGTTCTTCACTATGGAGAAGGTTATAACCGTCGTAACGATTTGGTATTAAAAGAAGGCATGACCTTCACAATAGAACCCATGATCAACGCCGGTAAAAAGCAAACCAAGCTCAACACCAAAGATGGCTGGACGGTCACCACCCGCGACCGCCGCCTGTCCGCACAATGGGAACACACCATGGCGGTAACCGCAGACGGCGTCGAAGTTCTCACTGCTCGCCCAGACGAACCTTTTTACCGAGAGCTATAAATGAGTCAAGCTGCATTACCGGATATCCATGCGCTGCCCCAGCCCGGGCAGTCGATAAAGACCTACAAAAACTACCTCAAAACGCTGGCGTCTGATCTAAAGGCGCGCTTTGAAGCCGACGAAGATATTCACACCTTGGTCACATTGCGCTCAAAACGCATCGACGAATTATTACAGGGCATTTGGCAAAGCTATCAATGGGGCGACGATATCGCCTTAATCGCCGTTGGTGGCTACGGCCGAGGGGAATTACACCCCTACTCAGATATCGACCTACTAATTTTGACCAGCGATAACGGCCACGACTACCGGGAAAATATCGAAAACCTAATTACCCTGCTCTGGGATATCAATTTAGAAATCGGTCACAGTGTTCGCAGCCTTAGCGAGTGCACTCAAACCGCCGCAGACGACATTACCGTTGCCACCAATTTAATGGAATCCCGCACCTTGGCGGGCAACCCCACCTTACACAGCGAGTTAATGACCAAGGTTGGCCCTGAGAACATTTGGCCAAGCAGCGACTTTTTCCGTGCAAAGTGGGACGAGCAAATATCTCGCCACCGCAAATTCGCCAACTCTGAATACAATCTAGAGCCCAATGTTAAGAGCTCGCCCGGCGGCCTGCGCGACATTCAAATGATTGGCTGGGTGGTTAAGCGCCATTTTGGCGCCCAATCTATTGACGAGTTAGCCGAACGCCAATTCCTTAGCAAAGAAGAACTGGACACATTAAAAGAAGGCCAAGATTTTTTATGGAAAATGCGTTTCGCACTGCACTTATTAGCAGGCCGCGAGGAAGACCGCCTGCTCTTTGACCATCAGCGCACGCTAGCAGAGCAGTTTGGCTTTACCGACGGCGACGGCAAGCTCGCCGTTGAGCAATTTATGCAGCAGTACTACCGCTGGGTTATGCACCTTGGCGAACTTAACGACGTGTTAATGCAGCATTTTGACGAAACTATTCTGCGCGCCTGCGAGGCAGAAACCGTCTTCGAAATTAACAACCGCTTCCGAGTACGCAACGGCCATATAGAAGTGTGCAACGCCAAAGTGTTCGATAAAACACCGTCGGCGCTGATGGAGATTTTTGTACTAATGGCGAGCAATAACGCCATTGATGGCGTCCGCGCCAGTACGATTCGACTCATCCGCAAATCTCACCATTTAATTGACAACCGCTTCCGAGCTGACCCTAAAAATAAGCGTTACTTTATGGAGCTTCTGCGCTCGCCACAGCGGGTAGCGCTTAATCTTCGGCGCATGAAACGCTTTGGCATCCTCGACAAATTCATTCCAGCCTTTGCGGGAATTGTCGGCCAAATGCAGCACGACTTATTCCATATTTATTCGGTCGACGCACACACCCTAGAACTCATTAAAAACATCAGTCGCTTCCGCTATCCAAGTATGGTTGAAAAATACCCTATGGCGTGCAGAATTATGCAGCGCCTACCCAAACCAGAGTTATTGTACTTGGCCGGTTTATTCCACGACATTGCCAAGGGCCGCGGAGGCGACCATTCAAGCTTGGGCGCCGTAGACGCGCGGGAGTTTTGCGAACAACTAGGTCTGAACAAGCGCGACGGCAATCTGGTTGCATGGCTGGTTGAAAAACACCTTGAAATGTCATCGGTATCCCAGCGCAAAGACATCCAAGACCCTGAGGTTATTCGAGACTTTGCCCTCACCATGGGCGACATCCAACACCTCGACTACCTATTCTGCCTTACGGTTGCAGACATCAACGCCACCAACCCCACCCTGTGGACGTCATGGCGCGCATCCTTAATGCGCCAACTCTACGCAGAAACTCGCCGAGCTCTTCGCCGTGGCTTAGAAAACCCCATCGACAAGCAAGAATGGATTGCCGAAACCCAACTCGGCGCCATAGAAAAGCTAGAAGACTACGGCTTCACCGAGACAGAAATTCGCGCGCTCTGGGCCGACACTGGCGAAGACTATTTTATCCGCGAGCAAATTGACGACATCGTTTGGCACACCCGTGCCATCGCCAATCGCGTCAAGGCCAATGCCACCGTTGTACTGGTAAAAGAAGGCGGCCTGCTTGACCACGCAGGCGTAAGCCAAATCTTCGTGCACACCCGCGCTCGCGTGGGCTTGTTTGCCTTGCTCGCAGAGGCAATGGAGCAACTCGACCTGAGTATTCAAGACGCCCGTATTTACAATAGCGGCACTGGCTACACCCTAGACACATTCTACGTATTAGGTGCCGACGGTGAATCCATTGGCGACAACCCCAGCCGCATTGCCCATATTATCGAGTTTATGCGCGAGCATCTTGAGCATCCTGAACGCTTCTCAGCGGTCAGTCGCCGCACTCCCCGTCAAATGCGTTTATTCTCAACGCCAACCCGAACCAGCATGACCACAGATTTAAACAAGGCGCAAACCGTACTCGAAGTAATCACCCCAGACCGCCCAGGCTTGTTGGCGCGTTTAGCGCGTATTTTCAACCAGTACCATATACAACTTCAGAACGCCAAAATCGCCACCCTCGGCGAACGGGTAGAGGATGTGTTTTTCATTACTGACGAAAATCAACGCCCGATAGACGACGCCAAGCTTTGCGAAGAAATACAACAGGCGATCTGCCGCGAACTCGATGAAAAAGCAAATAGTATAGCCCTATGAATCAACACTTAAATTCACTGCAAGCCTACCCCTTCGAAAAGTTAAACGCTTTATTTAAAGGCATTACTGCACCGGCACTTGCACCCATTGCGCTATCCATCGGCGAACCCAAACACCAATCCCCCGAGTTTGTGAGCGCCGCAATTACGCAAAACTTAGACAAATTAAGCAACTACCCCACCACCAAGGGAATCCCCCAACTGCGGCAGGCAATTTCAGAGTGGGCTTGCCGACGTTTTCAGCTAAATGGGCTAGATGCCGAAACTCAAGTTCTCCCCGTCAACGGCACACGGGAAGCCTTATTTGCCTTTGCACAAACCGTGATCAACGCCAGCCCCAACGCGCTAGTCTGCAGCCCCAATCCGTTTTACCAAATTTACGAAGGGGCCGCCCTGCTCGCTGGCGCGCAGCCCGAATTCTTAGCGTGTCGTTCTGAAAATGGGTTTATTCCCGACTTTGACACCGTGAGTAGCGAGATATGGCAGCGCTGTCAGTTGCTGTTCATTTGTACGCCGGGCAACCCCAGCGGCGCAGTCATAACCCGCTCGCAACTGCAGAAATTAATCACCCTCGCCGACCAGTATGATTTTGTCATTGCCAGTGACGAGTGCTATTCAGAACTTTATTTTGACGAAAGCAATCCACCGCTCGGATTGCTGCAGGCCTGCGCCGAAATCGGCCGCAATGACTACCACCGCTGCGTGGTGTTTCATAGTTTATCGAAACGCTCAAATCTTCCTGGTTTACGCTCTGGCTTTGTCGCCGGCGATGCAGCAATTCTCAAAGACTTTCTGCTCTACCGCACTTACCACGGCTGCGCCATGCCAATACAGCATCAATTAGCCAGCATTGCGGCGTGGAGTGACGAAGCCCACGTAATTGCGAATAGAGACCTTTACAGGGAAAAATTCAGCGAGGTGCTAAGCATTCTCGACGGCTGCCTCGACGTTAGCCAACCGGATGCGTCATTTTATTTATGGGCAAAAACCCCAATTGCCGACACTGAATTTGCACGCGGCTTATTTGCCCAGCAACACGTCACCGTGCTACCCGGCAGCTATTTATCCCGCGAAGTCGACGGCTTTAACCCCGGTGCAAATTATGTGCGCATGGCACTGGTTGCAGAACCCGAGCAGTGCGCAGAAGGCGCACGGCGCATTAAAGCCTATGTAAAAAGCCTGAACGCACATTCAACAAACAAGCAAGGCCATTAAATGCTAAAGAAAGAACGTGCGGCCTACATTGCTCAGCGCCTGCAGGAGCTATACCCAGAACAACTGATACCACTGGATCACAAAGATCCTTACACCTTACTAGTGGCGGTATTACTTTCCGCCCAATGCACCGATGTACGGGTTAATCAAATTACCCCCGCGCTATTTGAACTGGCCGACAATCCCTTTGACATGGCCAAGCAGAACGTCGAAATTATCCGCGCCATCATTCGGCCCTGCGGCTTGTCGCCGCAAAAATCCAGCGCGATTAAACGCCTTTCAGAAATTTTGGTAGAAAAATATCAGGGCGTCGTTCCACAAAATATGGCCGCACTGGAAACTCTTCCAGGCGTTGGCCATAAAACTGCCAGCGTGGTTATGGCGCAGGCCTTTGGCGTGCCGGCTTTTCCAGTAGACACCCACATCCATCGCTTAGCCCAGCGCTGGGGATTAACCAACGGCAAGAATGTGGTGCAAACCGAAAAAGACCTAAAGTCTCTTTTTCCCAAGGAAAATTGGAACGCACTGCACCTGCAAATCATTTTTTATGGCCGTGAGTACTGCAGCGCCAGAGGCTGCGATGGCCGGGTTTGTGAAATCTGTACCACCTGCTACCCCCGCAGAAGAAAGCCTAAATTGGTTCTCAAACCTTAAGCATTACCCCACGCCGTGATCCACGCCAGAGAATTTGTTATCCTTAGCGGCTAAATTTTCGCCCGTACCAGCAGCAGTATTTTTAGCAATAAGAGAAATCCCATGAGCACAACACTCTACGGCATTAAAAATTGCGACACCGTTCGCGCCGCCAGACGCTGGCTGGAAGAACATACCATTGATTTTGCATTCCACGATGTCCGCGACACCCCACTCAGCGCCCAGCAGCTAACAAATTGGCTGGATCAACTCGGCCTCGACGCCGTAGTCAATAAGCGCAGTACCACGTGGAAACAACTATCTATAGAACAACGCAATTCATTAAACGCAGAAAGCGCTATCGCGCTACTTCTAGAACACCCAACGCTAATGAAGCGCCCCCTACTCGACACTGGCAGCACCCTGCACCTCGGGTTTAAAGCTGCCGACTATCAAGCGCTATTCGCGCATCACACCCTTTAAATCATCTAAAGAGACGTAACAATGACTCACACATCTTTCGCATTCGGTCTTGGTCTTGGCACTCAAAACAGCAAAGGCGAATGGCTAGACACCTTCTACCCAAGCCCGCTGCTAAACCCAACAGCCGAGCTGCTTAGCGCCGTACAAGCAGTAATCGCCCCACTACAAGGGAATACCGCCGTTGCCGTAAGCAATGAGCAAATGGCTCAAATTGCCGACGCAATCTCGGCTACTGACACCGCGCAAGCCACAGTTGCAGCGCAACTCGCCAGCGGCAACCAAGCCCTAGTCGTCACCCTATTAAGCAGCGACGACGCACCCGGCTCGGTGCCTGAAGGATATTTAAAACTTCACCTGCTCTCTCACCGCCTAGTTAAACCCCACAGTATCAACTTAAGCGGCTTGTTCGGCGCGCTGCCAAACGTCGCGTGGACAAACCAAGGCGCTGTTGATATCAGCGAGCTCGCTGAACGCCAGCTACAAGCCCGCCTAAAAGGCGAAATGCTAGAAGTGATGTCGGTAGATAAATTCCCAAAAATGACTAACTACGTGGTTCCTACTGGTGTTCGTATTGCTCACACCGCGCGGGTACGCCTAGGCGCTTACCTCGGCGAAGGCACCACGATTATGCATGAGGGTTTTGTGAACTTTAACGCCGGCACCGAAGGCCCTGGCATGATCGAAGGCCGTATTTCTGCGGGCGTCATGGTTGGCTCCGGCTCTGACCTTGGTGGTGGCTGTTCTACCATGGGCACACTGTCTGGCGGCAACAACATTATTATTTCAGTCGGCAAGGAGTGCCTAATCGGCGCCAACGCCGGTGTTGGTATTCCGCTGGGTGATCGCTGCACCATCGAAGCGGGCTTGTATATTACCGCGGGCTCAGTACTAAGTATGATCGACGCTGATGGCGCCGTGGCAGGCACCACCAAGGCCCGCGAACTATCCGGTCAATCTGATTTATTATTCCGTCGCAACTCTAAAAACGGTGCAATTGAGGTATTAACCAATAAATCCGCTATCGCGCTAAACGAGATGCTACACGCCCACAACTAAGCCATTGTTGCTCGGATTCTGCCCTGTTTTCGCGGGGCGGAATGCCATTTCTGGTGAACTCCTCGCGCCTCTACTACTCTATAAACTGAATCAATTAACTCGCCTTAGCTTGTTTTTACGACTAAGAAACAAATTATTCAGGAGCGTGATATGGAGTTTCACATTAGCGGCGTCTTAGGTTTTTTAATTTTTATTGCCGATATTTGGGCCATTCTCAATATTGTGCAAAGTCGCGAAACCTCAACTTCCAAGCTACTTTGGATAGTACTCATTTTATTCCTCCCCTTTATTGGTCTAGTCATTTGGTGGTTTACCGGCCCCCGCGAACGGCCTTAAGCCCCTTCTTATTTGCACGCCAGCACACTAATTCATAAGCCGGCGTTGTTAATGTGAATACGGCTTGAATAACATCACCCGCGAGCACACAAAACCAAATCCGCGAGATAGACGTAAGCAATAAGCAATAAACTGCCGCTACACTTAACACACTCAGCCGTCGGTTTGATTTCACACAAAACACGGTGCTCACGCTCAAAAAAAAGACAATACAATGGATACAAATCTACCTAACAAGTCCGACTGGGCCATTAAAATTATTGCCATACTTGCCGTGCTTTACACTCTGCAAGTTGCACGAGACGTGATGCTCCCTATTACGCTGGCGCTCATATTCGCACTGCTACTCGCACCCGCAGTTAGCCGCTTACAACGCATCGGCCTACCCCGCAGCGTCGGCGCGATCTTCATTATGACAGTAGGCTTAAGCGTCATCACTGGCGGCGTGTACGCATTGGCCTCACCCGCCAGCGAATGGCTGCAACGGGTGCCCGAGGCGGTTGACGTGTTGCGAGACCAGATGAGCGACGTCAACCCCGACAACGATAATGTCGACGCAGCCAGCCGCAGTATCGATTCCCTTGCTAGAGAATTCAGTGCCAGCCCCAGTGATCCACAATTAACGCAGGTAGTCATTGCCGACGCTGGCTGGCGCTCGGAATTAGGAGAAATTGCCAAGAACTTTGGCGTGTACGGTACGCTCAGCATTATTCTGCTATTTTTCTTATTAACCTCTGGCGAGGCGCTAATGAAGCGCTTCATCCACAGCCTGCCCACCCAGCGCGACAAGGCGGTAGTGACACGTATTGCCGAGCTGGCGCAAACACAAATGTCCCGCTACCTACTGACTATTACCGCAGTCAATATTTCAGTGGGCGCAGTAACCGCCGTCGGACTTTGGCTAGCGGACTTTCCTGATCCCGCACTGTGGGGCGCCGTCGCGGCATTGCTGCGCTACATTCCCTATCTTGGTGTGAGTATCACTCTTATTCTATTTACTATTGTCAGCGCCGTAACGTATAACAACCCAGTCGCCATTATTGCCACGCCGCTTTCATACGGTCTATTCACCGCCTTTACCGGCCAGTTTATTGATCCTTTCGTCCACGGTATGCGATTTAGCCTGAATCCTATCGTGGTATTTTTATGGATATTTTTCTGGGGTTGGTTATGGGGCGCACCAGGCGTGCTACTTGCCGTGCCTTTGCTGACACTGTTTCAAGTGGTTTGCCAACACACCGAGCGCCTATTACCTGTTGCTCACATCATCGGAGATAGCAATGAATAAATCCTTAGACGCGTATCGCAAATCTATATGGCCACTGCCGCAGCAACTCCAAACCAGCGACGGCAATATGCGACGCCTAGGCGTGGAAATAGAATTTACGGGCATGGAAATCAACGCCATCGTCGACATCATTATCTCGCTGTATGGCGGCAAAGCGGAGCCCGTTTCGGATTACGAAATTAATGTGGTCGACTCGTCTCTTGGTACCTTCGGCGTAGAACTCGATTTTTCTTACATCAAACGTATCAGCCGCGAACGTCACGAATCTGCAGACAATAATGATTTAGAAGAACTGGCCGAAGCCATTGTTGGCGCCATTGCCAAGCAACTAGTGCCCTTTGAAGTGGTGGCGCCACCAATTGCGATGGACGAGTTGTGGCAGCTAGAAACCCTATTTCAAAAACTGCGTGATTCAGATGCACAAGGCACCCACGCCTCGGCCAAAAACGCCTTTGGCTTACAGCTAAATCCTGAGATGCCCGACTGTAGTGCAGACACCATTCGCGACTACCTCCGCGCCTTCTTATGCCTATACGACTGGTTAAAAATGCGCTGCGATGTCGACTTCAGTCGTCGCCTAACGTCTTATGTTGATCCCTTTGGCAAAGACTATGTTCGACTCTTATTGCGAAGCGACTACGAACCCGACATCAATCAATTGATCGACGACTACCTTGAATACAATCCGACTCGAAATCGCGCCCTTGATATGCTGCCGCTGTTCTCACACATCGACGACGAGAGGCTGCGTCACACAGTGCAAGACGACCGCGTAAAGCCGCGACCCACCCTCCATTATCGGCTGCCGAATAGTCTTATTGACGATCCCCAGTGGGGACTTGTTCATCCCTATCGCGACTGGCTACAAGTCGACAATTTAGCGATGGATAAACGCCGCCTAGACATGGTGTGCCGAGGCTATCGCAAATACCTCGACAACCCCACCGCCAATCTCTTCACCAACTGGGCAAACAGCGTAAGCCGCTGGTTGATTCCGGAGCTGTTGTGAACAAACCCTTAATTGGCGTTACCGGCGACGACACCAATCTACCACTGGCGTGGTGGTTTATTCACTGGGCGCTTTGGCGCTGCGGCGCGGTAGCCTATCGACTTACGCCGCAGCGCTGTGAGATCCCAGACCAACTCGACGGCATTATTATCAGCGGCGGCGACGATATCGATCAGCGCTTATATATGCCCGACGCCCCCGATACCGCGCCCATCAATCGTGAGCGCGACCGTTTCGAAATGATGGCGCTGGAACATAGCCTCGCCAAAGACCTCCCTATTCTTGGTATTTGCCGCGGTGCGCAGCTGTTTAATATTGTCCTTGGCGGCACGCTTTATACTGATTTACGAGAGCACCGTCGCCTTACCTCCAACAAGCGTATGCTCATACCGCGTAAAACCCTAACGGTCGAGACCCAAAGTTCCTTGTACAAAATACTCGGCAGCGAACACTGCCATATCAACAGCCTGCATCACCAGGCCATTCACAAATTGGGCGACGGTTTACACATTTCTGGACGAGACGCCGACAATATTATTCAAGCAGTTGAAACCCCCAATCATCGCTGCCGAATCGGCGTGCAATGGCACCCAGAATACCTACCCTTTCAAGCGCGTCAGCTACATATTTTTAAACACCTCGTCGCGAGCGCCGCACAATGATCAGCCAATATCTACTGATGTTTGGCGCCGCTTTTGGCGCGGCTACCCTATTACCATTTTATTCCGAGATATTATTAGTCGCGCAACTCAGAGAAGGCTTGCATCCGGGCTGGCTATGGTTCGCCGCCACCACCGGTAACACCTTAGGCGCAGGTATAAATTGGTGGATGGGCATGAAGCTCAGCCAATATTCAGATCGGCGCTGGTTCCCCGCTCGCAAGGCCGATCTGATACGTGCTCAAAACTGGTTTAAACGCTACGGAAAATGGACGCTGCTGATGTCGTGGATGCCCATAGGCGGCGACGCACTCACCGTCGTTGGCGGCATTATGCGCATTCCCGCCAGCTCGTTTTTTATCCTCGTTGCCATCGGTAAAGGTATTCGCTACGCCCTCGTTATTGCCGGCGTTAATGCATTATGAATTCAAAGACCATTTGCGCGTACAATGACGCTCCCTGACCGCAAGCGAATTTGAACATGGCATTAAACGCAACGCTTTTTAAAACCACTCTCGACATCAGTGATCTGCGTCGCCACTACTATCAACGCCATCAGTTCACTGTCGCTCGGCACCCGTCAGAAACTGATGAAAGGATGATGCTGCGCATTCTCGCCTTTGCGCTCTACGCTGACGAACACCTAGAGTTCACCAAAGGTCTAAGTACCGACGACGAGCCAGATTTATGGCAAAAATCCCTCACTGGCGAAATCGATCTCTGGCTCGAAATGGGCCTACCCAGTGAAAAACGTATTCGCAAAGCCCGCGCCATCGCCAAGCAAGTGATTATTTTCATTTACGGTGGTCGCACCGCGCAAATGTGGTGGGAAGAGAACCGCAATAAAATCAAACAACACGGTAACGTCAAAATCTTCGAAATCAGCAGCGAGCTCTCCACCGCTCTCGCGGATATCGCCCAACGTACCATGCGAATACAATGCACCATTGATGAAGACTCGGTGTGGATTTCAGACAGTGAAAACAATATTGAAATCACGTTAACCGAACACTGCTAAAGCCTACTCCCTTTAGCAATATACATCGCTACACAGCGATATTTCTTGCGTAACACAAATGCCAATCAGCGGTACTGACATACCGCTGTCACAATAACGCCATAGTATTTAATCCTCAATTCTCTAGAGGATAACAGGCATGAGTTCCCACGCTACCAGCTTACCGGCCGATGCAGAAAAGCCCGCCACCTCCCCATGGTTATCTTGGGCGCTGGTCATTACACTCATTTATCTATTACTTGCTGCAGTAGGCGCTATTGGTGATGGCTTTAAAATGGCTACCGGCAATAACGCCAAAGAACTCTTTGCCTTTGCCACCAACCCCTTTGTTGGCTTAATGATCGGCTTAGCCGCCACCGCACTCATTCAAAGCTCTAGCACCGTCACCTCAATCATTGTCGGTATGGTCGCCGGTGGTTTACCCATCACCATCGCCATTCCTTTAATCATGGGCGCGAATATCGGCACCTCGCTAACCAGCACGATTGTCAGCCTCGGCCACGTCAGAAATGGTGAAGAATTTCGCCGCGCATTTTCGGCTGCCACCGTCCACGATGCATTTAACATTGTCGCCGTCGCCATATTACTACCGTTAGAACTTGCCTTCAGCCCACTGCGACACACCGCAGAAGCCTTAGCAGGCTTTGTCGCTAGCGATACCGGCGTAGACATGAAGAGCATAAACATCATGAAAATGGTGCTGTCTCCCGCATCAGACGTACTAAACGGTGCGGTGAGCTGGATGCCGGGGAAAATATGGATGGGCGTTGCGCTGATTATTATTGGCATTGCGATGATTTTATTTGTGGTATCTGCCATCGGTAAAGTATTGCGTACCGTTATGGTGGGTAAAGCCAAAGACATCATGCATCGCAGCATTGGTCGCGGCCCCATATCGGGTATGGCATCAGGTGCGGCCATTACTGTATTAGTACAATCGTCGTCTACCACCACCTCATTGATTGTGCCGCTGGCAGGCACTGGCGTGTTTAGTTTAAAGCAGGTCTACCCCTTTACTCTTGGCACCAATATCGGCACTTGTATCACGGCATTATTAGCGGCAACCGCGATAAGTGGCCCTACTGCGATTCTCGCCATGCAGATCGCCCTGGTACATTTATTCTTTAATATTTTCGGTATTGCCATTATTTATATCCTGCCATTTTTACGTGGCATACCGCCTGCCATTGCCACCAAACTAGCCGAACTCGCACAGCGTAATAAGCTCTACGTGGTAGCGTATATGGGAGGCGTATTTTTTGCCTTGCCGCTACTTATGATTGGCATAACACAGCTATAAGGAAACTGACCATGCCCGTAAACAAACATCGTGAAACCGAAAATCGTATCCGTGAATTGCGTCAGTCCATAGACGAATTGGAACAACAGCTACTGGACACCAGAAAAGCAGAAAATGCCCAGCACGAAACCTTGGACCACCTCGACGAATATATCAACGCCGTCGACACCAAGGTCAGCAGCCTTAAATTGTTCTGGAGCGAACTTAAGCGAGAGTGGGCATCACTATGAACACAACACATCCGCGCCGTGTATTTCCCGGCTCCCGCGCATTAGCGATCATAGTCTGTGCAACGAGTATTGCCGCCTGCGACGGGCAGCAGCACGTCACGGCGGAACTCACATCAGAAAGTATTATTGCCGACGGCTCCAGCACCGTCTTTCCCTTAAGCAAAGAAGCCGCACGGCGCTACACACAAAAACAAAATAACGTAGATATTCGCGTTAGTTTTTCTGGCACCACGGCTGGCTTCAAAATGTTTTGCGCAGGAAAAAGTGAGATCAATAATGCCTCGCGGCCAATAAACGCAGAAGAAATAGCCGCCTGTAAGGGCAAGCAAATAAGCTATATCGAAATTCCTATCGCAATGGACGCCATCGCGCTGGTTGTGAATCCCAAAAACAACTGGGCCAAAGACATAAGCCTTACAGAGCTTAAAACCTTATGGCGCCCTGCAGCTGAATCCAATATTAAAACTTGGAAAGACCTTCGCCCTAACTGGCCAGACCAAAACATCGCCCTATTCGGCCGAGGTAAAGACTCCGGCACCTACGACTATTTCACCCAAGAAATTGTCGGTGCCACTCGCAGCAGCCGCAGCGATTACACCGCCAGTGAAGACGAGGAATTTCTCGCCAAGGGCATCGCTAGCGATGTAAATGCGATAGGATTTTTCGGCATCGGCGCCTACCACCGCCACTGGGACGAACTGAAATTGCTCGCCATTAAAAATAGTAACGGCGATGCTGTTTACCCTAGTTTAGAAACCGTTAAAGGCGGCAGCTATACCCCGCTAACGCGACCACTCTATCTTTATGTAAATACCAAGGCCTTGACTGAAAAGAAAGATCTACATCCATTTTTAAAAGATTATATTGAACGACTGCCAAACTGGATTCACTTCACCGGCTATATGCCTTTAGAAGATACCCAGTATCAGAAAAACCTAAACCTGCTAAACAAATAACGATTGGCATCCGGTTTAGCTCGTCTCTAAAACACCCGATAAACGTCGGGTATTTTAGAGTACACCTGTATCACTTACATGTAGGACTTGCCATAAACCAAGGTATACGCACCTCAATTAAATTGAGAATAACAAGACGTGGCGGCCCAAATCGGGTTATTAAATAAACGCAGCGAGTACTTTTATTATTTTCGTCTGTCATGAAATTATATATAGACCGAGGCATCGGCACTCTAGATTTAAAGGTTCTGTCGCATAAATCAAAATCCGCGTCATATTTTCTAGAATTGGAATTCTAAATTATCCATATGAGCTATGTATGATCACTTTCAAAGATCGGTACACTCCCTAATCCATTATCCGCCAATCCGTCCGACGGTACTATGCCTATTCACTAAGTTACCGTAACATTGAGGAAATGATAGCGGAGCGCGGCATTGAAGTTGACCATAGGACATTGAATCGATGGGTTGTTTACTATGCATCAAAATTGGCCAATGCAGTCTAAGCACATATTGCGCCTCCAAAAACACCGTCATACGTCTAACCGAAAGCCTTTCTAACGAATTAAAGTTCAATGGTATTAATGTAAACGCAGTAATTGACACCCCAGTAAATCAGGTCGGCATGCCTGATGCCACCCCAAGTAATTGAGTATTACCTGAAAAATTAGCCAAAATAATTTTTTTAGCCTCAGATGACGCCTCAGCCATTTATGGTGCGTTATTGCCACTGAGAGGCTTAAGCTAAACTTTACTGACTTTGAAGGCATTGATATTGTCGACCTTAAAGCCAGAACAAATATCTACAGCCAGTGGCTTAAGTAATTTTGTCAGAGTACTTTGTGGTAGCTTCGGATCATCCGCTGCCACCACCTTTTGGGATAACCGCTCGGCCTTTCATCACAGCCAATTAATGGAGCATGCCAACGCTTACAACCCCATCTATACCGATAACATGGAAAACATCAGCAATTGGGTCTTAATAGTGATCAAGCCAATCTTTTGTTCGAGTGGACACTATCGGTACAAGCTAGCACATTGGGCGCCAACGACATCTTTTTATCCATGATATTCCTGGTGTTGATCTTTGCTATTTGGAGCACCAAACCCATTCATGACAAGCATGCCGTCGTCGATGCTGGTAGAGCGCATTGATCACGTAGTTAGATGAATATCTGAGTAAAACTAGAGATCGACATTTTTAATGCCGCGCAACATTAACCGATGACAGCGAAACGGCTATCGACTTAAACTGCGGCGTATGCGAGCGTGGATCAGTTCGTCTTGAGCTAAGCACATTCGCCTCTGGGTAATACGCCGCCACACAGCCCTTAGGTAAATTAAATAGTTTCACCTCAACGCCGCGCATCTCTCCATAGTCAGAGCAGATGTCGACGGTAGCACCTTCACTCACGCCGAGCTCTAAAGCATCTTGCTGATTCAGCAATACCGTCCAGCGATTATTCACGCCACGATAGCTATCGCTCTCTTCATAAATAATAGAATTAAATTGACCTTCGCTGCGAATAGTCATCATGGTATATGGCCGCATCGATTCGCCAACAGTACCCGCACTGAGTGGAATAACAAACCGTGCCCGACCATCTGGAGTATTAAATTCTGGCTGGTGCTTAAGGCGACCACTAACGTAAAACTCCTGCTTTGCTACGTCAATATCCGCTAACTCTTCCATTCCCGGCACGACCTTGGCAATTGCCTGTCGCACTTTTTGATGGCGTTTAAACTCAGTGAAATTAATGGGGCAATCGAGCACTAATTTACTGGCAATATCCGCCAGAATAGCCACTTCCGAACGCACCGAGGCAATACGCTCAATACCACCGTCACTTAAACGAACGTAGTTAAACATAGATTCCTGTGTGGTCGGCTCTGGTTCTTCGTCACGCGCGCACACCGGAAAAATCAAAGACTCGCCAACATCAACACCGGTGACATGACCACGATTCAGAGTGGTGGTTAAAAATATTTTAAGGCCAATATTATCCAAGGCTTTAGCCGCCCACTTACTGTCTGGACTGGCTTCATAAAGATTTCCGCCCATGATTAAGGCCGCGTCGATACCACCGTCGTAAGCCCACTCTAAAGACTCTAAGGTATGCATACCCTTGCCTTTTGGTAGCTTCACACCAAAAGTTTGCTCAATGCGGCTAAACACTTCGCTAGGTAGTACGGGCTTAACACCAATAGTACCAATACCCTGCACATTGCTATGGCCCCGCAGTGGCAATAATCCAGCATTAACTTTACCCACCATGCCGCGCATTAATGCCAGATTGCTAATCCATTCAATATTATCGACACCGTGCTGATGATGGGTCATGCCCATGCCCCAAGCAAAAATAGTATTTTGTGATTGGATATAAACATCAGCAACACGCTGTACATCGTCCTTTTCAATACCGCAACTGTCGAGTAAATCTTGCCAAGACTGCGCCTGCACATAGCATTCAAATTCAGTATAGCCGCTGGCATGTTCAAGAATAAATTGCTGTGCCGTCCCCTCCTTCTCGATCACCGCTTTAGCAATCGCTGTAAACAGCGCAATATCACTGCCGATTTTAGGTTGTAAATAAATACTCGCGACTTCGTCACCGCCTTTCATGATGGAGCTAATCATCTTCGGTGCAGCAAACTGAACCAAGCCCGCCTCCCGCAGCGGATTTATCACCACTACAGTTCCACCTCTACGGCGTAAGCCAATGAGTTTATGCAGCAATCGCGGATGGTTTGAAGCAGGATTTGCACCAATTAAAAAGAACAGATCGCAGTGCGCGATATCATCTAATTCAACAGTGGCTGTGCCAGTGCCTACGGTATTACCCAAGGCCTCACCAGTAGCCTGGTGGCAATAATAGGAGCAGTTGCTGATATTGTTGGTGCCATAAAGACGGGCCATTAACTGCAAAAGAAAACCCGCTTCGTTGGAAGAGCGCCCGGAGCTATAAAAAAAACTGCGATCTGGACTTACCTTAGCCAAACCCTCGGCGGCATGATTAATTGCCCAATCCCAATCAACCACTGCATAACGGTTTTCACCCGCAGCTTTGTATACTGGCTGACCAAGCCGTCCAAGGGTTTCTAGCTCTCGCGCAGAAAGCGAACGGAATTCCTCTAAGGTATGAGAAAATACGGCGGCAGGAATGGGCGCTTGAATATCTGTTGATTGCGCCTGAATACTCTTATTGCAAACCGACGGAAATTCATCCAGCTCATTGGTCATACCACCACGCTGCCCACCCATGCCCAATCCACAGGCTTTACAGGCATTTTTTGCGTTCAACGCTTTGGCTGAATTAAGCAAGCCAATTTTACGTGCGGTATTAAGGGTATAAAGAACTTTTTTAGGCCCACCGCCAATCACTTTCATATATGCGCTCGCGCTCGTTATTTACAAATATACACCGCCAACCATACTACGCCTTTCTTCGGACTTAAAATAATAACTAGGCGGGATCTTTGCACGAGCCGGAATATTGTTCTCTGGCAATGAAAAACCGCAGCGCAGCGGATATCACGCACTTTGTGCGAGTGATCAGCGGGAAGGATAAATGAGGAAGTCTATAAACAGAAATGACCGATTGAGTAGAGCTTGCCCTTTATGCCCTGTGGGTGCGCGAGCGGAGCTAGTTCTTTGGGTACGATTTCGCCAAAAGTAAGCGCCTTTAAGCTATGTCGACAGAGGGCATAATAACTATTTTGCAAAGGTCTCTAGGTAAAAACAAGCGAGTAATATAACTGGCCGCCTCATATATCAGAATTGGCATATTAATCTGGCAACCCCCAATGCGACTGTAATATTTCACAACTGCGCATACCAATAAATATTCGCCAAGATGATTAGGCACTTACCGCTCCGATGCTGCTAAAATAGAGTCCGTTACGATTCTATCTAATTGTTTTGAGGTTCTAAGTTTGACTCAGAAATCGGTAAAAACGCGAACGCCACAGGCAGAGCGCACCGCCACTATGCGCCAGCGACTCTCTGAGGCTGCATTTGAAGTGATTAAAGAAGTCGGCTACGCCAACTTCCGTACATCTGCGGTTTCTAAAGCCGCCGGTGTTTCTCAGGGTGCGCAGCTCCATCACTTCCCGACCAAAGACTCGCTCACCACCGCCGCAATGGAATACGCCTACGAGCGTGCCCATGGCAATTTTTTAAAAAATATCAGTGGGTTTTCTGCTAGCGACGATCCTTTAGATGCGGTAATTCAAGACGCCGAAGATTTTTTTATGTCAGACCATTTTATGGTCGCATTAGATATATTAATGGCCGGCGGTAAGAACACCGAACTCAGAGATGAGCAAGTCCGACTTGCTGTGGCAAGCCGCGCATCTGTTGAAGAAAGCTGGGTAAAAAAACTAATTGAACTGGGCTGGCAAAAAGACGACGCTGAAATGATTCTCAGCATGACTTTTTGTCTAGTTAGGGGCTTCGCCATCAAACTGCTGATTAGCCACAGCCTCAGTGATTTATCGCCGATGATGACACAATGGAAAAGTATGGTCGCACTGCTTAAGGCGAACCGCTAAATAATATTTCTGCTTTTTTTATTCAATCCAAGTCGCCCCTGCTGATGCAATCAGCAGGGGCGATTTTGTTTAGACGCTAACGTCTGTTAGCAAAGGCCGTATTTCTTCTAAAATAGTCGGATCATCAATTGTCGCAGGCTTTTAAGCTCTTCGCCATTGGCCGTTTTTTGCAAACACGGCTCCTGTGTACACCTATGCCGACCATTAGAACCGACGCCACCCATAAAACTGCCAACGGTTGCATTTAGACCCTGATGAGACAGCAGCAAGTCGAACTCAATACAAGCACCAAACAATTTACTATCAGCCCCAAAAAAGACTAACCCTTCAAGAATAAATTTAGAAAATTGCAGACTTAGCCAAATTACCTCATAACGTACTGCATTACGCCTCCAGACGGAGAATTGCCTTCACACATTCTCCCCGATGTTGAGCCTCAACAGCTTCATTAATGCTCTCGAAGTCGTAAAACTGGCACAGCTTATCGAAAGGGAATTTCCCTTCCATATAAAGATCAACCATCACTGGTACAAACTCAGCTGGATCAGCATCACCCTCACAGATCCCCTTCAGTTTAATACCCGTAGCCAGCATGGTAATCACATCTATGTCTAATACTGCATCTTCTGGCGTTCCCGGCACACCTAAAAAGCCCAGCGTGCCAGCTGCCGCCATCGCACCAATCAGGCCTTTAATCACCACTTTCTTGCCAGTAGTGTCCAACGCATATTCTAAACCACTTGGAGCAATGGCCCGAATCTGCTCAGCCATATCACCTGCCATCGGGTCGATCACGTGGGTAGCGCCAAGTTCTAAGGCCAACTTTCTGCGGCTTTCATGAGGCTCTACCACAATAATGGTGCCACACTGCTGAGCCACTGCCCCCATCACTGCAGACAGCCCCACAGCCCCACCACCACTAATGCCGACGACCGAGCTCGGTTCACAGGCAAAGCCGCGCATAAAGGTTCCGGCGCCAGTCTGGATGCCACAACCTAGGGGACCTAATAGCTCCAACGGCGCATCGTCGCGCACCTTTACTACACAGTTTTCGCTCGCTAGCGCATAGCTTGAGAAAGAGGACTGACCAAAGAAGTGACTGGAGATGCTCTCCCCATCTTTGTTAAAGGCCTTGGAGCCATCGGCACGCAGGCCAGCGAAATTCAGCGGCAGGAAGCTATTACAGTAATTACGATGGTTGTGGCCACAGGGAGAACAGGTATCACACGAGGTGTACGATAATACCACGTGATCTCCCGGCTTAACCGAGGTGACACCCTCACCCACCTTCTCAACAATACCAGAGCCTTCATGACCCAATACCGCAGGAAGCTGGGTCGGCAACGCCTGATCTCGAGCGGCGATATCGGTATGACAAATACCTACACCGACAATTTTAACCAACACTTCTTTTTCCCGAGGAGCCTCGAGCTCCAGTTGTTCCAGCTGAAAATCGGCTCCAGCGCTACGGCTGACTGCGGCTGTAACTTGCATAGTAAATCCCCTATAATTATTGGCTATTCTCTTTCAAAGACTGATTCTGTACTCCAGTCCCCGTGTATGTTTAATGGCGACTTCAGTCATCCAGCAGGGCACAAACAGACTTGGATTCGGTGTACATCAGTACACCTTCATCGCCCACTTCCCGACCAATACCGGATTCTTTAAAGCCACCAAAGGGCATGGCCGCATCCACCACGAAGTAAGTGTTGATCCACACTGTACCCGCCTGCAGAGCCGCCGCCATACGGTGGCTGGTTTTCATGTCCTTACAGTAAAGATTGGCCCCCAAACCATAGCAACTGCTGTTAGCCAGCTTGATAGCTTCTTCCTCGGTACTGAATTTGGTGGCGGCCAGCACCGGACCGAAGATTTCTTCGTTAAACACCCGGCTCTCGGCAGTGACGCCGGAGAGGATGGTGGGACGCACATAGTAGCCCTGCTCTGGCAAGGGAACAT
The DNA here is from genome assembly GCF_902705855.1 of Zhongshania aliphaticivorans. GTDB lineage: Bacteria > Pseudomonadota > Gammaproteobacteria > Pseudomonadales > Spongiibacteraceae > Spongiibacter > Spongiibacter aliphaticivorans_B. The sequence goes on from NZ_CACSIJ010000001.1 coordinate 655,504, forward strand.
TGGGAGAGATCACCTCAGCCCCTTCTTGCCGGCCGATTTCGATATAACTCTGGATACGGTCACGTTGTTTCTTGTTGACCACCGGACCAATCATGGTCGCCGGATCCTGGCCTGGGCCAATAGGCAAGTTTTTGGCGACCTCATTGATCCCAGCGATTACGGTGTCATAGATAGATTCATGACACAGCAGCCGCGAACCGGCAAAGCAGGTTTGCCCAGAATTGAAGAAGATCGCCATGGCGGCATCGGGAATGGCTTTTTCCAAATCCGCATCCGGCATAATAATGGTGGGGGACTTCCCTCCTAGCTCCAAGCTAACCCGGCGCAGGTCGTTGGCAGAGCTGCGCAGAATATGCTTACCCACATTGGTGGAACCGGTAAAGGCGATTTTGTCGATATCTGGGTGGGTGATCAGCGCTTCCCCTACCGTCTCGCCATAACCTGTAACGACATTTACCACACCTGGTGGAACACCAGCTTCGAGGATTAACTCAGCCATGCGCAAGGTGCTAAGCGAGGCCACTTCCGAAGGCTTGAGCACGACAGTACAACCGGCCGCCAAAGCCGAAGCCACTTTCCAAGCCGCCATCGGTAGCGGATAGTTCCAAGGCACAATCTGCCCGACAACACCCACAGGCTGGCGTAGGGTGTAGGCATGATATTGACGGCCGTCACCTGAGACCGACAGGGTCTTGCCATAAATCTTAGTACACCAGCCCGCCATATAGCGGAAAACCTCTACTGCAGAGGGCACATCTACCATCATCGCAAGGTGTTTAGGCTTGCCATTATCAAAGCTGTCAATCAAGGCCAACTCTTCGGCGTGGGCTTCGAGCTTCAGAGCCACCTGCTCCAGCAAACGGCTGCGATCGATTGGACGCATTTTCGACCAACCGGGCGATTCAAACGCAGCTCGAGCTGCCTTAACCGCCAAATCGATATCTTCCGCACCACCGGCGGCTAGCTGCGCAAAGATCTCGCCATTGGCAGGGTTTTCCACTGGAATGGTTTCGCCGCTTAGCGCGTCGCGCCAATCGCCACCGACCAGCATTTTTCCCGAGGGGAGGACAAGGTCATTCAAACTGTTCATGGTACGGATCCCTTTATCGATTTATATCAACGCAATTAAATTTAATCGACCCAAGGTACACCTCAGGCCAAGCGCTTTATTTCATCAGTTTTGCCGTGAGATGCCATGACTAGCATCGAGAAACTTGTCCGCATGGACATTCTTTTCATCAACCCCCAAAGACAGTACCGTCTCGGTCACCGCATCGATCATGGGTGGGGGACCACACAGGTAGACCTGCGTATCTGCAGACAGGTATTGTCCCGCCGCACTTTCAATCGCGGTGTTTACAAAGCCCCGCAGCCCGGTCCAGTCGCTGTTTTCAGGTTCATCTGAAAGCACCGGCACAAACTGGAAGGCACCGTCCCAGGCTTCGCCGATTTTGGCGATGCGATCCAGACAGTACAGGTCAGCCTGGGTCCGAGCGCCGAAGAACATCACACAGGGGCGGCCGTGGGGGGCCTTCGCGGCCTGCTCCAACAGACTGACAATCGGCGCAAGACCACTGCCGCCTCCCACACAAATAATCGGGCCGCGACCGTCACGCAGCCAGAAGTTACCTGAGGGGCCGTGCACCTTAAGCTTCGTTTGATCCAGTTTGCCCTCAAACAACAAACCGGTGAACTCTCCGCCTGGGACATGGCGGATAAACAAGTCAACCTCCCGCAGGCCTTCTTCCGAGGGGGGCAAAGCAAAAGAGTAGGAGCGACCGCCAAAAAACTCATCGATGTGTAACTGCACATACTGGCCAGCATCGAACCACATTGGCCGATCTAGGCGCAGGGTGACTTTTTTAACATCGTGGGTTAAATCCTCTGTAGCGATAATCTCGCCATCATAATCTTCCGGCGGGTGCAGCTGCTTGAGTTCAAAGTTCGGAATATGAACCGTCACATCCAACTTCAGTGCACTCTGGCAGGTCAGAATCATATTATCCTGGAGCTCTTCCGCTTCCAGCACGTAGGCAAAGTCCGTCAACTCCCGGACCTTACCGCCAGAGGTTAACTTACATTTACAGCTGCCACACGTCCCCACCGTACAACTGTGCGGCATGGCATAGCCATGAGCCAGTCCCGCTTCCAGTATCGACTGCCCAGGCTTCACCTCAAAGCTGATACCCGCAGGCTCTATCGTCACCGTCTTCGGCGAGGGCTTTAGAAAGGAAAATATAGACACAACCCCACCTCAGTGCGTCAAAGGCAGAATCGCGATCACCGGCTCAAGATCGAGAAGTGACGCATCTAATGATTCCAGACCCGGTAAGGTCAGCGTATCAAGGGCAGTCACAGAACCAAGTAGCTGAGTAGCAAAACTCCCTCCCTGCACCAACAAGCTGTTGATGACAGGGTTAAGACCACCCGCCACTTGCAGCCAACCCTGCTGAAACGCGTCATTCCCTGCAAGGGGGGCAGTTAATGGCGGAACTACCGTCCCCAGCACCGGAGTGGTAACCGCTAACAACTCCGATACCACCATCATCTGAGCATTGGCGACCGCTGCCATAAAGGAGAAGATTAACGAACAAGCAACTTTATTATAGATTTTCATAAAAACTCCATTTAGTTTGATAACGCTTCGAAGGATTCGTCAAAAAAGCCGCCTGTATCGGCGGCATCAAGGGGCGGGGGGAGGACAAGGGACATTTAGGTTCCCCCCTTTCGAGGTCAGTTTACAAAAGCATCAAAGTCCCACTTCACTTTAAAGCCGTACAGTCTCGGCGGCGCCAACGTTACCGTACGACCAAAGTCTGACTGCAGAATTGAAGAGAAGTAGTCTTTGTCCTTGGCGTTATCGACAAACGCCGTCAACTGGAGTCCCCAAGGATAGTAGAACCAACTTGCCCGAGCAGACCATAGCTCATACTGATCCTGCACATAGTGTGGAGAATTCTGCGCCGTCGTAAAATACTCACTCTTGTACGAGTAATCGACACCGAACTCCACCGCGCCAAACTTATCGAAGTCCAGATATTGGTTCAGTGAAACCACTGAGGTTAATTCTGGTGATCTGGGAACACTATTACCACTGAAGTCACGCGGACCATTTACCAGCGCTGTCGAACTAACAGGCAATACTCCGCCAAGACCTATTAGTTCTAAGGCAAGGTCTTCTAGTGCACCCGGCCCAAAATACAAACCAGTCGTGTCATCAAAGCCTTCGCCATCTTCGAACTTGGTAAAGATGGATTCAACATATGTTGCTCCCCCCGTTATTACCAGCCCTGGGTTCCAGCTCGGCATCGGCTGCCACTGGAAATCGATCTCGGCGCCTTCAACTTCTGCTTCGTCGGCATTGCCATAACGAACAATGGCACCAGAAGTAAAAGATACCAATCCAGTCAACTGATTTTTGGTTTGCGAAGCGAACAGCGCACCATTCAATTTCAATGCACCATCCAGCCACTCGGATTTAATACCTAATTCAGCAGCTGTTGTTTCCTCACCTAAAACAGCATCGGGGTTACCGAAGAAATTTACGATGTTATAAGTTGGACTCTTATAGCCACGCTGAAGAGAGGCATACACCTGCATAACATCTGAGGGGAACCACTGCAGAGAAATTTTTGGAGAGAAAGTAGATTCTTCTAACGGTGGTGCGGTGAATGTTGATATCCGTATATTACGGGAATAATCACTGCTGCCGAAGTAGGCCTCCTCGTCGAAACCCGGTGTAAAGGTATCGACAAAATCGAGGTAGGTACTACCGATTGAGCGCGTTTCTTCCTGATAACGAGCACCAAGTGTCAAAGCCCACGCCTCATTAAAACGCCACGTTCCTTGGGCGTACAAAGCATCAGAGTCGGTGCTNAAAATACCAGCTGACTCTAAAGTGATACGAGCAGCATCCGACAAGGTATTACCGAGATTCAAACCCAGTAACGGCTCAGTAAGCGACCCCAGTACGCCAGTGGGCAGTAACCCAGTAGCAAGCCCATTATTCAGTATAAAGGCCAATCGTCCAAACCCGCCTTCGGCCTTAAGACCATAGTACCCCGCCACCCATTCCAGCTTGTCAGACATTGGCGTCTCTGAATTCGAGAGGATCTGAAGTTCAATGGTCTCCTGATCATTATACTGGTCATAGACGAAGAAAGCGGAACGATCCTCATCAGTTGAATCGTAGTCAAACTGCCCCCAGTCAACGTCTGCCAACTGATCAGAGTAGATAAATTTGATATCTACAGGACCGGGACGCCACTCAAAGACCGCGCCATACATGGTGTTAATTGTGGCGTTACCACCTTCATAGTTGGTATGGGTATCGCGATCAGGCTCGTCAACTTCAGCGCCCGCACCAAACACAAGAGAAGGACGGGTATTTTCCTGTACCAACGAATTACCATTGAACTGATTCACATAAGAACCAATCAACGTCACGCTAAAATCTTCTAGGAAGTCCCACTTAATTTTAGCACGCCCACCTTCAGAGAAATCTTCTCGCCAGGTTCGCTTCTCGCCGTTACTAAAGTTTTGACCATAATTTTCGTGAGTATCTTTAAACCCAGAAAGCGTAAATCCCAAACCCTCAACACCGGGCACATCTACGCCGATAAACGCCTGGTATTCCGCAGTATCGTAGTTGCCTTGTACATATTTTAGATTCCCCACAAACTCATCAATCGGCGGATCTTCGGTTGTAATATTGATCGCACCCGCAGTCGCGTTACGACCAAAAAGCGTGCCTTGCGGCCCCTTCAACACCTCTACGCGCTTTACTGGGCCTAGGGAATCTTGCTTACCCTGACTGGCAGGGATATTAATTCCGTCGATATAGGTCGCCACACTTGGATCCGCATTCGGCAAAAAACCTTCACTACCTACACCCCGGAGGTAGATCAATGTGTATCCATAAGTATAAGTAAAGGTCAGTCCGGGCGTGATTTTTTGAAGATCAGCGGTATCTTCAATATTGAACGCGTCCAGCTTTTCACTGGAGAAAGCTTGAATCGTAATGGGAATATCTTGTGCATTCTCCTCACGCTTTTGCGCAGTAACCGTAACCTCTTCAAGCAAGCGGTTCGACGCACGCGACTTCGCATCTTCTTGCAACTGATCTGCTAAAGCGGTATTAGAGAAGGCGACAGCAACGGCCGCCGAAAGAATTTGTCGTTTCATAATTATCTCTTCAAATTTGTTAAAGCTAATTATTGTTACTTTAATGCGCTTTGTATGGCTCAAAAAAACAACCATCATACAAACCGTGTAAACGCATCGTAAGTTATGGAAATTTTTTAGTCAAGAACTCTCATCAAAATGAGAAGAGAATTAACAAGTTTCTCTTCTCATAATAAATGTAGCCGCTCTATTCCATTGTTAGAATTGAGCTAATTTCTTCCAAGATTGCAGGGTCATCTATGGTAGCTGGGACCTTATACTCATCACCATTAGCGATTTTCTGAAGCGTAGCGCGCAAAATTTTACCGGATCGCGTTTTAGGTAAACGCTTAACCACCCGCGCCTGTTTAAAAAATGCCACCGGCCCAATTTGCTCGCGAACTAAGGCAATCACTTCTTGAACGATGATTTCTTCGCTGCGTTCCACACCGGCATTCAGCACCAATAAGCCAATCGGAATCTGCCCTTTCATCTCATCGTTAATACCAAACACCGCGCATTCAGCTACGTCTTTGTGCGCGCTAAGCACCTCTTCCATCTGCCCTGTAGATAAACGATGCCCCGCCACGTTTATCACGTCATCGGTGCGGCTCATGATGTGGACATAGTCTTCACTGTCGATAAAACCCGCATCGCCGGCATTGTAGTAACCGGGGTACTCAGAAAGATATTTATCAATAAAGCCCTGATCGTTATTCCACAAACTTGGCAATGTGCCCGGCGGCAGCGGTAAACGAACCGCCAAAGCGCCCATTGTGCCAGCTTCTACCGTATGTCCCGCTTCATCTAGCACGACCACATCGAAGCCCGGCACGGCCTTGCCAGAGGAACCATATTTAACCGGAAACAAACCTAAACCTGCGCAGTTTGCCACCGCAGGCCAACCCAATTCTGTTTGCCACCAGTGATCTATCACCGGAATATTTAATTGGCGCTCAGCCCACTGAATAGTATCGGGATCTGCCCGCTCGCCAGCCAAAAATAATTGCTGCAAGCTGGAGAGATCAAAATCCCTAGGGCCAAGTCCATTAGGATCTTGCTGTTTAATAGCCCTAATTGCAGTCGGGGCGGTGAACATGGCCTTTACTTTATGGCGCTCAATTAAACGCCAGTACGATAGGGCATCCGGTGTGCCGACGGGCTTGCCCTCAAACATAATTGCCGTCGCGCCGCGAATAAGGGGGCCGTAAACAATATAGGAATGCCCTACCACCCAACCAATATCTGAGGCGGCCCAAAACACATCACCGGGATTGATGCCGTAGATATTTTCTAGGCTCCAATTCATTGCCACCATGTGGCCGCCGTTGTCGCGAATGACGCCTTTAGGATTCCCCGTGGTGCCAGAGGTGTAAATAATATATAGCGGATCAGTTGCCGCTAAGGGAACACAGTCAACGGCTTCGCCACCCGCCTCAGTTTCCACCCAATCTAAATCCCGACCTTCCTGCATCGCGGCAAGCAATTGCGGGCGCTGTAAGATTACACATTTAAGCGGTTTGTTCTGTGCCCGCTCAATGGCCTCATCGAGCAAAGGCTTATAGGCCACCAAGCGGCCGGGCTCTATGCCGCAGGAAGCAGAAATCACGACCTTGGGTTTGCAGTCATCAATACGTGACGCTAATTCTGCCGCTGCAAAACCACCGAACACCACCGAGTGAACGGCGCCAATGCGCGCACAAGCCTGCATCGCGATAGCAGCTTCCGGCACCATGGGCATATATATTACAACCCTATCGCCCTTCTCAACGCCCATAGAACGCAGGGCTCCGGCAAAGCGCGACACTCGATCAAGCAAGGCTTGGTAAGACCAGTGCTCTACCGTGTCAGTAACGGGACTATCATAAATAATCGCACTCTGTTCGCCTCGGCCAGCGGCCACGTGGCGATCCAAACTATTAAAGCAGGTGTTGCACACACCATCGCTGAACCATCTATACAAAGGAACTTTGCTATCATCTAAGGTAAGCTCGGGCTTGCTAAACCAGTCTATACCCTCGGCAGCCTTTGCCCACAGGCCAATATTCTCATCGTGATTCATTATTATCTCCCAGCCAAATACGTAGCAGTCAAAACACTATATGAAATCGAGCGCCAAGCTACCAATTCCAGATATGTCTAAGGACATTTTGTCTCCGGGTTTTACATACTCTAGTGGCACGAGAGAGCCGGATAAAATGATATCGCCTTTGCTTAAGCTGATACCATATTCACCAAGGGTATTAGCCAACCACGCCACACAGGTGAGTGGATTACCCAAGGCCTCTGCGCCGGTGCCAAAACTGAGCTTTTCACCGTTTTTCCACACCTGCATTTCGCAATTAATTAAATCTACTTGTTTGGGGTCTATCGCGGCGGCAGAGTTAATCGCAAAATAACCGCAGGAGGCATTGTCGGCCACGGTGTCTTGGATTTTAATTTTCCAGTCAGCGATACGAGAATCAACAATTTCAAAGCACGGCATTACCGCCTCTGTTGCCGCTAATACGTCCGCCTCGGTAACGCCCGGCCCCTTGAGGTCACTATTCAATAGAAAGGCAATTTCACCTTCGGCGCGCGGTGCAATCATATTACTTAGAGACAGCTCACCGTCGCAGATCATTTTATCGGTCAAAAAACCAAAATCCGGCTGTCGCACATTGAGCATAGACTGCACAGCATTGCTGGTAACACCAATTTTTTTGCCGATCAGTTTCTCACCATCAGCCTCGCGCATCGCCAACATATTCAACGATACGCGATAGGCGTCATCAATACTGATATCAGGATAGCGCGTAGTTAGAGGCGACACCGCCTTGGCCTCGCGCAAAGAGCGATATAACTCGGTACTAATATCCTGCAATTGCTGCTGATTCATACTTGCTATTCCAATTACTCGTTATGAAATGTATGTAAAAAAATAACTTACAAAATAATGCTGATCTTTGCCTGTGGCCGCAAACCATCAAGCGCCAAAGAGCACGCTTTTTTACAAATTCGCAATTGACCTTCTATGTCGGCCAACTCATACAAATAGCTACCCATAAACATGTCTGTGCTACCATTTTTTGAACGGTAAATTACAAACGACGCACTCACAGAAAGTCGGCCATTTTCAAGACTATCATTCACCACAATATTACTAACTACATGCTGAACCTTTGAACGCGGAAACTCGGCATGGCAGGTCTTTTTCTCAAGTCGAGTTACCCGCTCCTCCATACGACCACGATTATCTGCAATATAGTAAAGATGCTTTGTAGGGTCTGCCTCCGCAGCAGCTATGTCCGTCGGTGGCACATAATAACTTGCATCCTCGGTATATAAAGACAACCAGTCTTGCAAGCGCCAGTCGTCCAAACATTTAGCTTCTTCATTCAGCAATTTTTGGATACGAAAATATTGAAACATTTCTTGCAAATCAGACTCGCTAGCCATCGCCTACTTCTCCTCAAATTCGCTGACACGACGATTCCATTCACGCCAAAATGCGCGCATTTGTAACTCGTCATCAAATGAGGGAACTGCCGCCTTCATTCCCTTAGAAATATCATTCCACGGCGCATTAGCAGCAGACTTAAATCCGTTCTGGCACTGTTCTAAAGCCTCGACATCATCAGGCGTTGCAAAACCGCCAGGGCCAATAAATTCTAGGAAGTTAGATAGGCGATATTCACGGCGCCAATCACTTTCACCCACCACGCCCATTGCAAATCCATTCACCATCATTGAGTTTGGTGATGTTGGGTAGAAGGTACGCACCGTAATCGCCATGATGTCATTAACGACCAAGTTGGGAAAAATAATCATATTGCGGTTTTTAGTTGCAATCTTTTCAGCGGTTTCTGCGCCGACACGCCCCACCAACTCATCGTAAACCTGATCGATTTCTTTCTTTCCGTCTTCTCCCCACATAGGTATCCACTGCGCTACCGGACGCCCCCACGGCGCGCTGTACTCAATAACAGCGTGCCCATTCCCTAGATCATAACCTTTGCCAGCAAGGCGAGTTGCCGTTAAGCTCCCATTGGTATTCATTAAATAATCTAAGTAAGTAGCGTGGGTGGATTCTGCGTGATAACCGTCAACACTGTTTTCGACCAATAGCTTCCAATTGGCCTGAATGGAGTATTCTTGGGTGCCACCGATAATTTCCATACCTTGCGCAGACTGAGCGGCAATCACATCCAAATATTCTTTAGAACCCGCCAAATAATCCTCAAGAGGCTCCACGTCTTTATTAAAGCAAATGAAGTAAAATCCGGCGTACTGTTCCAATCTTGGCACAGGCCGCAAATTTGATTCGTCGCCTTCTTTAAAGTCTTTGCTATAAGCATTCTCACCGGAGAGATGCGCTAATTCACCGGTATTTTTAAACACCCAGCCGTGATACATACACTGAAAGGTTTTGGCCTTGCCGCGTTTCTCTCTACACACAGTAGAGCCGCGATGCGGACAGACGTTAAACAAGGCGCGAATCACATTGTCGCGGCCGCGAACAAATAAAATATTCTGATCTGCCACCGTGCGCGCCACAAACGCACTGGCTTCCTTCAGCTCAGATTCATGCCCCAAGTACAGCCAGCAATTTTTAAATATTAAATCGCGTTCTTTCTCGAACACTTCCTGACTGGTAAACGTTTCGCGCGCTACTTTAAAGCGCCCGCCGTCCCGATCATCGATAATATAAGGAGTTTCCACGTCAACCACCTCACGCTTTTGGATTTAAGGAATTAATTTTTATTGTCGTACTAAATAATAATAGGACTCTATCTCAGTACTATCATAGTCAAAATTTACTACCGCCATCCTTTACAACTACCTGTACAGAATGAGCAATATCACTTTCTATATCGTCGTAGGTTAAATACCGCCACATGCGTTCAAACACGCCGACTTTAACTTGTCTGTCTCGAATCTCATCAAGCGACAGTACACCCTCTTCAGGCTTAAAATTGGCACTGCGTACACTTAACTCTAGCCGCGCAGAGTCCTCTAAAAACCAAGCGTAAGACACCGCCTCTTCTATTGATTCACCAACCACTACTGCGCCATTGCCCCGCATAACCAAGGCCGTTGCCGACCCCATCATATCGGCGAGGGATTGCGCGCGTTCATCGTCACGCAACAATCGCGGATCAGCCCACAGGGGAATATTGTTGGCAAAGTACGCGCTCAAACCATGCCGGCAAGTTGGTGTTAAACCCTGCGTAGATAGCGCCATTACCGCTGGCGACATAATGCGGCACACGGCTTTAATTTCTGGGCGACGCTGGTAAATCGCTTGATGAATTCTCACCTCGCCCAGCACGCCATCGGGCAAAGGCCCCCTTACCGAAACCGGGGTATTCGCTTCTCCCGCGGCAATGGTGCCCATCGGCTGGGGAGCGCACACCAAAAACTGCTCGTCATCCACTCTTACACTGCAGTGACCAAAGGCGTGTACCAAGCCAGCGCGACCCAATGCTCTGGCCCCCATACGCAGCTTGATGTGTTGCGTGTTTATTGCTGTTTGCGTCATGTTTTCCACGTGTCAGTTATTTATTATTTACTCGCGGGAATTGCCTAATCGTAGCCTTAAGCTAAGCTGCGAAACGTGTTATTAACCCGTCGCACTCACAGTCTCGGCCGTCGCATTTTCCTTTGCCATTGTTAAGGCCAGGTCTTCAATCATGTCCTCTTGACCACCCACGGTACCGCGACGCCCCAGCTCAACCAAAATATCTCTTGCTGACACGCCGTAACGCTGTTCCGCGCGCTTAGCAAATAGTAAGAAGGAACTATAAACACCGGCATAACCGAGGGTTAGCGCGTCGCGATCAATACGTATTGGACTATCCATCATGGGTACGATGAGGTCTTCCGCCACATCCATAATCTTGTAGAGATCTATGCCGGTCTTCATGCCCATACGATTCAATACCGCTACCAAAACCTCTAGCGGGGTGTTGCCGGCCCCAGCGCCAAGCCCAGCTACTGAACCATCAATGCGCGCCGCGCCCGCGTTAATGGCGGCAACCGAATTAGCCACGCCCATTGCGAGATTGTGATGACCGTGAAAACCAATCTCTACATTGTCTGGCAAGCCGTTTCTCAATGTGGATATCTTCTCGGTGACTTCTTCTGGCAACATAAAGCCCGCCGAGTCTGTGCAGTAAAGACAGTTAGCGCCGTAGCTCACCATTAGCTTTGCTTGTTCTAATAAGGCGTCTGCAGAAATCATATGCGCCATCATCAAAAAGCCAACAGTGTCTAAACCCAGCTTTGCTGAGTAGGCGATATGTTGCTGAGATACATCAGCTTCTGTGCAATGAGTTGCGACTCTTAAGGTACTTACGCCACAGGCCTGCGCCATGCGAATGTGGTCAACCGTACCAATTCCCGGCAATAGCAGGGCCGACACTTTTGCCTGTGTCATTTTGGGGATAACCGCATTGAGGTATTCTTCGTCGCTGTGCGCCGGAAAACCATAGTTAACCGACGCGCCACCCAAGCCGTCACCGTGAGTGACTTCTATTAGCGGCATACCCGCAGCGTCTAATGCCGTTGATACCGCAACCATTTCCTCAATGGAAATCTGATGGCGTTTTGAATGCATGCCATCACGCAGGCTCATATCATGCAATTTTACAAATTTATTTTTCATACTCTGCACCTTTCACTGGTCGGCTATTACAAGTTAGCGGCGTAAATTATTACGCCGTAATAGCACTCGCTTCCGCGAGCTTTTGGGCAATCATTTCTGCTGTGCGCAATGCTGCCGCCGTCATGATATCGAGGTTACCCGCATATTTGGGCAAATAATCACCGAGGCCCTCAACTTCCATATACATAGAGACACGCTGGCCATCAAACACCGGCCCGTTCACCAAGCGATAGCCCGGCACATAGCGCTGAACTTCACCTACCATGTCATGCACCGATGCGGTAATGGCGGCTTGATCCGCCTCGCCTTCAACCAAGCAGTGAATGGTGTCGCGCATAATGAGTGGTGGCTCAGCAGGGTTAATCACGATGATCGCCTTACCCTGTTTCGCGCCGCCTACCTTCTCCACCGCGCTAGCGGTAGTACGGGTAAATTCATCAATATTGGCGCGAGTACCTGGGCCAATTGAGCGCGAAGATACCGTGGCTATAATCTCGCCGTAACTAACCGCTTGCACCCGCGACACCGCCGCCACCATCGGAATAGTCGCCTGACCACCGCAGGTCACCATATTGACGTTTTGAATATCGCTTTGACTTAAGGCATCCAAATTAACGGGAGGAATACAATAAGGGCCAATGGCTGCAGGTGTGAGATCGATCATCGTCACCCCAAGCTCATTCAATTTGCGGCTGTTTTCAGCATGAACATAGGCCGAGGTCGCATCAAAGGCGATAGTAATATCGTCCGCTTTAATAAATGGCAGCACACCATCGACACCCTCTGCACAGACTTTAATACCCATTTCCGCAGCGCGCTTCAAACCGTCAGACTCAGGATCTATACCTACCATCCACACCGGCTCAACCCACTCTGAACGTAGCATTTTCATCAATAAATCAGTGCCGATATTGCCCGGCCCAATAATGACGGCCCTCAATTTCTTACTCATAACTCACCTGCTGTCAATTCTTAAATGCTGTCTAGTTGATATTTAAAGAATTAAAAAATTTTTCACTAGCGTTGCGAACTCAATAGGCTTTTCTACCTGCGTCCAATGTCCGCACTCACCAAAAATATGCAGTTGCGAATTTTTCATTAAGCGGTGTGCTTTGATGGAATTTTCCATAGGCACAATAATGTCTTCACGACCGTGGACCATCAGGGCTTTATGTTGAATCTGTGCTATTTCAGATTCTGGAATACACAGCCCATTTAATTTTTCTTGCATTGGCTCAGGGAATAATTTTTCGTAAGCCTCTTGATAGCCAGGGCGAATGCTGGCCTCGTAGCGCGATTTAATAATGTCTTCACTGACCAAATCTTGGCGATAAGCGAAGATTGACATCAGGCTGCGCATTGCATCGACCGAGGGTTTGTAACCCCAAATTTCACGCAAACCATCGGTGATATTGAAATGAATACCCGCAGCGCCCATCATTACGAATCGGTCAACACGCTCGCCGTGGCGTGCGGCCATGGCAAGACTAATTGCACCACCAAAGGAGTTACCCACAAAATGCGCTTCATCAACCTTTATCGCGTCCATGAACTGGCACATAAACCGCAACCAGTTATCTAAATTGTATTCAAAGCCGTCTGGGTTGTCGGTGTACCCAAAGCCAATGACGTCCGGTGCAATCACGTGAAAATCATTTTCTAAAGCTGGAATAAGCAAACGCCAATTAGCGTAAGCCGTTACGCCTGGGCCTGAACCATGTAATAAAATTACGGTGGGATTACTGCGGTCACCCGACTCTAAATAGTTCGCTTCGTAGCCGTCTGCCAATTCAACTCGTTTGCCCATTTCCGGATTCTGCGTACTCACATATCACCCCACTGTTATGAATTAGCTAAATTTAATTTTCTATTAATCTGGTTTTTGAAACCGCTTAACACGCGGATTAATGTAGAGGTCTCCGTCGATCAGCTGTGTTTCAAAGCTTCTTAGTGGCACCCGACACGGCATAGTCAATGCTGCCCCTGTGCGCACATCAAATGTGCCGTTATGCCAAGCGCATTCAAGAATATGGCCGCTCAATTCGCCTTCGTCATAAAACGATGCCGCGCCATGGGTGCAGCGATCTACCGCAACAAAAAATTCGCCCTCGACATTAAAAATAGCGAGATCCATCCCACCGGGATGCTTTGCGGTGCCTATTTCGCCAACCGGCACTTCGTCTGCTTTGCAGAGAAAGGCCCAGTCATCGCTACTTGCAATTACGTCGTTCATTATTCCTTCCACACTCTTATTATTTACAGCATCGTACTGCCGCCGTTAACACTAATAACCTGACCGGTTACAAATGCGGCTGCATCGCTTGCTAAATACGCCACCATAGACGCAACTTCTTCCACTTTTGCAGCTCGGCCGACAGGAATCACACGAAGAAATTCTTCTGCTGCCTGCGGATCATTTTCTACAAAATTAGCAAGCACAGCAGTTTGTACCGCACAAGGTGCTACCGTGTTAACAGTAATATTGTCAGCGGCAAATTCTCTTGCCAAACCAGTAGTCATGCCGTGAACACCGCCTTTGGCGGCGTTATAGGCTGCATGCGCCCACAAGCCATTGCGCACAGAATCTGCACCAATATTGATGACCCGACCAAAACCCTGTTCTTTCATTTTGGGTAGCACACACCAACTACACCAAAGGGCAGTCCACAGGTTCCTGTCTACCGTTTGCATCAGGGTTTCTGGCGTGTGTTCAAGAAAGGGACGAATAATTCCGCCGCCCGCGTTATTCACCAGAATATCTACCCGTTGGTATGTCGTCAGGGCAAAATCTAACAGCGCTTCTGCACCGGCCTGCGCCGACAAATCGGTGGCATAAGCCGATACCGTATAGTTAAGCGCGCTCATTTCAGCACTTAGGTCTGATAATTTCTCCTGCGATAAATCGCTGAGCACTAGCGCCACACCGGTATCCGCAAGTGCGATGGCAATGGCCTTACCGATATCACTGCAAGCACCAGTTACAATGGCGACCTTGCTGGCCGTAATGTCTTTCATATCACTCATTAACATCTGGCCCCGCTATTTCACCGCGCTTACAAAATTCGGGCTTTGGCATGCCGCCCCACAAATCCATGGTTTGCGCGCTGTTTTCTAACATACGTGCCTCACGGGGATCTTCTTCTGGGAACTCTTCCATGCCAAAACTGAATTCGGCAGTCATACCATCTGGATCTAAGAAATAAAGAAACACACTGCCAGATGGCATGTGACGACCGGGGCCGAAAACAATATCCACCCCCGCATTAGTTAGTCTATTTCTAGCACGGCCCACATCATCAATTTCACTGACCATAAAGTTAACGTGGTGCAAACCTGGGGTGTCGCTTTTCACCATCGCAAAGCTATGATGAAAGGGATTGGGGTAGCAACGTGCCCATACTGCTTTATCAACAACAAAGTCTGACGGCAGCAAACCGAAATCCTTGTTCATTACCGCCCAAGCCTCATCTAGCTTGTCAGTACGGATAACGACATGACCCAAACGTTGAATTTTTGCCAATGATTGATCTAGCGCTTGCGGCGGCTCAATCATGTTGTCGATGTACTCGAATGTAACACCTGTGACTGGCTCGAATACTCGGAAGCCCCGAGCAATATTCAAGAATCCAGTTTCTGTAGCAGGAATATCCCAGCACTCATAAGCCCGCGACTGAAAGTGCGCTTTCGCCAAATCTAAGTCCGCCGAGGACGCGACCTGAAAACAGACTCTACGCAGCCCCGCCGTTTCGCTCTGATAAAGCACCAGACTCATCGCGTACTGATCACAGCGCAAACCGACCTTCTCACCCTGTTGTTCAACATGCACATTTAAGCCGAGTAATCCGCTATAAAAGCCAATTGATTTTGTTATATCCCTTACATTTAACGCCACATACGCAAGGCGCTTATACATAAAGGGAAGGCTTTGTAATGGGATGCTCATAATTCTGCCCTGCTCATTTTCTTATCGTTAAGGTCCGAGAAGCGTTTCGATAGCAATATGTGGTGCACCATCGCGCCTGTATATTTCGACCAACAAACAAACCGTGTAAACGCATCGTAAGTTAAATAAAGGATAAGGTCAACATTAACCAACAAATATTATGTCACTTTAAATAGGCCCGAATTATCGTGTAGTTTTAGACGTATTTACGGTTAAGAATGTAGCACACTTTACGCATACTACATAATCGAGAAAGGCTCTCTTAGACAAGCTTGGAACTGAAGTCACACAGTAAAAAAATCTAGCGCTTAGCCTGCAGCTAATAAATTCGCCACGTCAATCAACTCACTTGGCTTGCTATCAAAACCCATGGGGCTAAACCAGCTACGCCCCGTCACGCTGTGTTGACGAGCATATTGTATTAGCAATACCGAGGATTCACGTTTAAAGCCGTCACTCACATCGCATTGCGCCATCAAGCGCTCTAATGCAAAGGCCACCTTAGCAGTGTCATTTGCTGCCATCGCAGCGCGAAGGTCTATTAGCTTTCCATCATTTAGCGACTCCGACTCAGCCAAGTCAAGCAAGCGCGTAGCGCATGCTATTAAATGGCGAGCGTTATAATCGACAAGCTCACGCTCACGACCATCCTGCGCCATCAGGGCCGCAATATGACCAATCAATAACTGGCTTTGCTCCTGCGCCATAGACTCGCTAGCGGGAATCGCCGGTAAAATAATATCTGTCATCGCACGCATCATGGTACTTAAGCGCAACTGGGATGATGGATTCATATTATGCCTCCTCAAGTAAGCAGATAAGTTGATCCACAAAGGCATAGCCCGCCGCCGTTAACCAGCTCAACAATATATCTTGGTGGCTATGTTTATTGCCGGCGGTGCGCGCCGATGTCGCCAAACAGATCACTACGCATTTATAAACGCTTAGTACTTGATAAAAATGCAGTGCTTTTTGATCCACCGCACGCCCCGTCATCTCGGTATACCGCGCGCACAATTCACTTAGCGGCATTAAGCCAGAGGCAAGCACCTCACCACTGCTGGTTTTGCCTTGATGACATGCAATCCAGCCAAGGTCTTCGTGATAGTCGCCAATATGGGCAAGCTCCCAGTCGAGAATGGTGGTGATCTTTTGGCTTTGTTCATCGAACAGGTAATTACCGGTTCGATAATCCGCATGCACAATCACTAGCTCCGAGGTCTCTGGCAGATTGTCGCGCATCCAGCGCTCCGCCAACCCCATAATCGGCACACCTTCAATAGCGTCGTCTTGCCATGCGCTGGCCCACCAATTCAGCTGCCATCTCGCCGCCTGAAACCTGTCCTGATCCGGGGTCTGAAATACCTGACCATCATCAAAGTCGGGACTTATTTCGTGCATTATCTGCAGGTATTTCAAAAACTCCTTCGCCAAACCTTCGCGAAAGGGCTCACTGATTAGCGTGCCCAAGCCCGAGACATTACCCGCGTTATCGCTGGGCTTCGTCACACCACCGATGAAGCCAGTGATCAAGGCGGGCCGCCCCAAACGCTCCCCCGTTAAATCTGCCCACAGCACCGGTGGCACAGGTAATTTGTCTGCCACCGCACGCATCACGCCAAACTCTTTAGCGCGATCGGTTACCACCGCACTTTCCAATGGGTCCATACGGAGCACGCATTTTCTAACGAAGGTATCGTCGGAATAGAGATCGAAGACAAACTGCTCCTTCGAGGCCCCGCCACCCATCCGCTTAAAGCCCTCAAGTCGGGGGGCAACAACGCCCTCTTCCGCTAAAAATCCCAGCAGGATTGGCGCCATTTGCTCCGGGCTTCGTGGCTCGTATACACCCTTTTCTCTCGCGCTAAAATTATTCTGCAACATGGCTTGGATACTGGGTTCAATATCCACCCCCGATGCTAGCGCCGTCGCTACACTTAACTTCATTTTCGTCACCACCTATTTATTATTTACGTATTCGATAAGGCTGTTCATCCACAGCACTTCGCAACAACCACCGCCTTTCACGCCATCGATATGCGCAACAATGGGTGATTCAAACAAGGTAATCATCGGGTCTGGGCAAAGCGGGAAGGTTGCGTAGGCAACGCCTTGAAAGGTAGTGGTTCGGCCTGCAGAGTCGTAAATAGTGGCGTGCACGGTGCGAGTTTTTAAATCGTCATTTATTTCTAAATCAATATCGACATCAACCACTTGTGCAATGTGTTGGTCTTTGTCGACAAAGCCGCGAATCAGGGTTTTACCCATCGACTCTAACTTCCAAAAATGGACACCCAGCTCTGGCCCAGCTTGAGCGTGAACCCACTTCCAATGCTGATTCAAACCCCAGTCACGAACACCCCAAGAGTGGTCGCGCTGCGCATAGCCTTGCAAGGTTATTTCACGACCGCCCACTTTAACGTAGCCAGACACCAGACCATGCTGCTCAAAGCGGTCATGCGCTATCCACTGCGGGCAACCGTCTTTATGGCTGCTGTAAGCGTAAGCAGGCTGAGTGGCAGTGAAATTATATTCAATATCGAATAGCTCAGATTTGTAGCTGATCGAGGCGGTTTCTAATAACTCACCCAGACGGAAATGCAGATTCTTAACCCGCCAATCAAAGAAGTCGGCATCCGGCGACATCGCAATGCCGTCAAATTTTTCCAGTAACGGCTCTGGCCCAATACCGGGGCCATAAAGCGTGACCGCGCTACCCGCAAGGCCTTCGCCATTAATCCAAGTATAAATAAACCCGCCAATTTGCTCTTCGGGGATTTGAATCATATACGCCATCGACTCACGGGCCAGCGGCCCTGTTCCGAGTTTATGGCGATTATCGTGTATGGGGTCTAAAGCGCGAATATCGGTGGTTAGCGTTCTTGTCATTAGCCTTTCCCTAAATCAATTATTCTGATCACATCGTCGACGACGATGACTTAGGTCCAGAATACCAACAGGAGAATTAACAACAATGGACTGATTTCAGCTAAGCAACAGCGGCATGCACAGCCCGCTCAAAGGAATGAGCTTACACATAGGCCTAATGTGGTCTTGCGACCATGACTAGTCACCAAACTCAACACCTTGCTCAAACAAGGTGTGCGCTTGTGTCACGAACTCTTCTTGAGCGCCTCTGGATCTTCGCGAACAACACTGATCAAGCAGACCGCCAAAAGCAAGGTCGCGAAAACCCCCGATCCCCCAGCGACGCCAGAGGGTAGAAACGCATCGCGCCCAAACACAATCAAAATCGCATTGGCGAACATAGCAACAACGCCAACCAGCGCAGTCAAGCCTCCCAAGGCCTTGGCCCCCCAGCCATCTTTGCAAGACCAAAAATGAGTGCAGCAAAGCCTAGCAAGAGCTTTGCTGCGTAATAGATCATAAAGGACAAGGCTACGACTCCCCCAGCCAAAGGACCAAGTGCCTCGAGTTGACTCGCCGCTTCACGAAATGGCCCGAACATAGTAAGACCAATACTAACTTGCACAACGTTGAGTACCGCACTGAACGCAATGGCAGACCATCCCACCTGATAGTTTTTGGCCTGCACCATCGCGGCGCCGGCAAACGCCGTTAGAATGGTGAAAAGAAAACCCTCCAGCCCCCATAATAATTGCCGTGGAACGCTAAGCTGAGCGAGGTGAAGAACGGTATAAAATACCTGCGTAGCTGCCAACGCCAACAGCAAATATGATGTGATTTGAACAGTTCGCTTATTAGTAAATTCCATGCTTGCACCCTTTGGTATTTCTATTTATGACACTTGCTCATAACGCAGCTGTGATAACTGAACTCAACTACAACACAGTGCGCTTGAGCTTATTAGCAGACGGAAGGTGGTACAACTCGTCAAATTGCGCGTCACGCCTATAGCTGGCGCGCCGCCTTTTTGGCGTCGCATACCCGTGATAGTTATGTGCGTTTCTTGGAAATATATTTGACATTCGCCAGCCCTTCGAAATCGCCATCTTGAGTCCAGATTTCCGCGGAGAACTTGTGAGCAGTGGCAAAAATAATACTATCAGCTAGCGGTAACTTATGGAGAACGCCAAATTTAGCTGCATCCTTGGCAAGCTCCGAACCCAGCGGAACTACCTTACCCTGCTCCATATGAGCAGTGACAATCAGCGCAGCTTCTTCTCCTCGTTGGCGCAATACGTTCTTAAAAACCTCAGTGATTGTGATGCTTGGCACCAGCAGCTCTGATAGCTTTTCAATGGGTTCCGCGAAAACCGCAGAATTACCATCGCCGGCAAAATACGACAACCAAGCTGACGAATCTACGACATTCATGCCCGGTCTTCTTCCCGAAGAACCGTAGTATCAATTCCTTCCAGAAAGCCTCTCATCTCCTTCATCGGCTTGAGAGGAATCACCTCAATTCGCCCCTGGTACGATGTAATTTGGACCTTTTGCCCAGACACAATCCCCATGGATTCACGAATTTCTTTAGGAATAACAATCTGATACTTGGGAGAAACAGTTACTGAGGTCATGGCGGCACCTATCGATAAGGGTTTGGTATTACGATACCGTTATCGATCAGGGTGGTCAAGATGCATAGCGCCTTAATTCAGTGGCGCTTGAGGCGGCACCTGTCTTTGCGAAAGCAAAAATGGGCGCGGGTCAAACGTCCCTGCAATGTTTTGTTGGGCGTCAATTCTGCATGCTCTTCGATTAAGCCTGAAATGCATTCAGCCACAATTAAGAACTTATTCATCAACTAGAAACGACCACAAACCCAACTACGATGAACATGAAAATGATCAATCCCCACGGGAATTTTTGCCAAAATCGTTTGGAGTTGTACTTATCAACTAAGGCTTTTGTAGATTTCTCAATTTCAGCAACTGATTGCTCCAACTTAGCAGTCAACATCGCCTTGTCACTTGCCTTGCAGGGCTGGGGTTCTGCCACCAAACAGAGATCACCATCCGCCCAGTGCATAGTATGTCGGTAGTTGCCTCTCGACCAAGTTTGCCGCTTAACCGTCAGCGAGAGTACTGCGTTGCATCCGGCCTTCTTTGCGCCATTAATTAACGCATCACGGCATTCCTGTGGATCTTTGTAGAAAGGACTCTTGGCGGAAATCTTTAAGATAATTTCACCATGCTTAGGGGTGGACTCCCGCCTCACTATATGGCCATTGCACGGCTGAAGCACGGTCTCTTGTTCAATTTTGACAAGCTTTTTAGCTTGCATACCTTTCGGGCCGGGAACGTCATCGAACCCGAACATAACGCCCCGCTTTACCTCGTTAGGATTGAGGTCTTTAGGTAAACCTTTGACATGAAAAAAATAAGATTCGTTACCGTCGGCAATAAAACCATAGCCCTTCTGGGCACTAAAGGATTTGACTTGCCCCCTTGGCATAACACTCGCTCCCCTATTGAGAAATTATAATTTTCTTTCAATATTTTTAAAATTCTTCTTGGCACCTTCGTCAGTAATCTCTGCTGTTACCCGAAATGCTTTCACACTAATTTCCTACCTTTAGTACAGGTCTAGCTTTGACGCCCGTAGCAACGGGAGACAAAAGCCACAGGCTTTTGGCGATCCGATTGCCTGCGCTTGTTAAGGCTTGGTTGCGATGACGTATACATGCTTTTCCGGATATTGGTCTAGTTCTAGATGAAGAACGGACAAGCCATTGTTTATGAGCAACTGCAAATTTTCGTTAATACCAACGGAGCTATAGTAAAAAGTGTCATTGTGCCAGTGGCTCGTGTGCTCGCCACATTCATTGCCAAATGTGTACATGAGAACTCCGCCTTTTTCCAAGACTTCGCACAACCTGGCCACGATGGGCTTGTGCATGGCTAGAGGCAAATGAAAAATACTATCCCAAGCAAACACGAAATCGTACTTATCGCCTGGCTCCCATGAACATATATCTTGATGTAGAAAATTATGCTTGGGGTGATTGCCTTTTGCCAAGGCAACCATCTCTTCCGATGCATCAAGGCCAGTGACTAAAAACCCCTTGCTCTCCAGTATTCGGATGAACCTACCACCCGAGCCACATCCAACATCTAGAGCTTTTTTGCCTGAGGAAAGAAAGCATAAAGCCCGTTCGAGTTGCTTTACTCCATATGACGATTCTCGATGTTGTTCATGCCACCATCGGGCTATCTTGTCATACTTCTTTCCTAGTTCGAGAGGTTTCATACGAGAGCCTTAACGCCTGCGTCACGGGTGGCGAAAAGCGCAGCTTTTTGACATCCCGTGCACGCACTTGTTAGAAGTTTTTTCGCTCATTATTTACCTACTGGAATATGGTAAGTTGTAAAATACCGACCTAATTGTTCTGTTTTATGAACTTTAGTGGCCATTTTATTTAGTGCCTTGTACTCAGGCCTACTTTCGAGTAAATGAAATAGTATTTCTTTATGCCCTAACTCATTAGCCCAACACATGAGCACTTTAAAAATTGGAATGCCAAAACCCCAGAATTTTTGTGAGATAACAACAGCTAATTCAAAACCATTATCATCTGGCTGAATTCCACACCAACCAGCTAAAACCCCACCTATATAAACTGCCCGAATACGACAACCCTCTATCGCATCCACTTTAATTTTATCTCCCATCCACTCTTGAAGGCTGGCTGCATCAAAATATGGATGATCGATTAAATGTGTTCTCAGAGAATCCTCATTGACGACTGCCATGAAGTCTTCTGGATTCACTTGATTAAAACACAAAAATTCAATTTCACTCATATCTCAATACTTCTAACGCCGCGGTTTGGGGCTGACATGGAGCGCCAGCGGAATGGCAGTCCCAGCCGAAGGCGATAACACCGCCTTGTTATTGGGAGTCTTTGAATATGGGGCCCAAGCCATAAACTCTCCGACTTACGAAAAATCCCGCCAAAATGCTGATTGGCGTAAAGAATACTAATGCCAGAACAACACTCGTTCCCGGCTCACCTAGAGAATAGAAAACTGCATTTACAATTAAACTGGCAAGCAATCCAGAAACTAATCCACATGGCAAATGAGTAATACCAAAACGCTTACCTAGTGCTATCAGAGGCCACGCCAGCAACAGTATTAGACCGAACTTCATTTAGATTCCCAATAACGCTCGGCGTTGGGGCAGGCAAAATAAGCGCAGCGTTTTTGGCTGTCCCAGCCCCGCAGGGGCAACAACCGCCGCTTGTTAAAGGTTGCCAACTGTAATACCTACTATCACTAAAATTGCTAAACCTAAAATAAACCAGTTTCCAAACTTACGGTTAACAACTGACTCCTGCTCAGTGATTGGCTGCATTGGGAGAGAAGCAAGTTCTCCAAAACGACCTGAGAGCCACAAAATTGGCGCCAACAGCAGTACATAAATATTGTTACTGACAAAGAATATATAAACGCACAGCGCGATGGCCAGCCACGAAACTAAGAATGGCCACGCTGACTGGAAGCCAAAACGGTACTTAGAATGAACATAGCTTAGTTCACCACAGTTACTACATCTGGCGGGCATATCAGAGCCGCACCAAAACTTGGCCCAAACTCCTATTCCTTTTGCCTTACAGTGTGGACACTGAAACATGAAAGACCTTTAACAGTTGTTATAACGAACCAGGCCATATATCACTTTGGCCCCCTTATCACGGAACGGGCTTTAACGTTGATTGAAAATTTATAGGGAATTCAATTAGTTGGCGGCATCGCCATTAACGAGCGCCGGTCAAACTAAGACTACTTCCCTTTATTTCTGCCAAACATTCCTTTCCCTTGATCATATCGCGTTTTTTATAAAATTCAATGAGTTAACTAATTCGTCAGGTAGATAGTGGGAATGGCTCTACTGTTCACGAAGATTTATCGCGTGAAGCCAGCGAATATACGAGATATTTATGCACTGACTTTTGCACCAAGATAGCCGTATTGATGATGGGGATAAGCGATTTACTTGAATGGTTTAAATTGTGATCAGAACTTCAGCGACTGACCACTAACCTGACCACTCACGCATATCAATAATGAAAAGGTGGTCAAGCTCAAGGTAATGCGCTCGCCGGAAACGACAACACAAGACCTATAGTCATCATTTTGACCAATATATGATTCAAATGCTTGACCAATTTATGAGTGACTCAACCTTAGCTAGCTCATGACCGTGACTAGTAACCACGCGTTGTATATCACAAATGAAATCAACAGAATGCCGCCTTTAAGTCGATTAAGCTGCGTCGCTTCGCGTAAACCGAAGGTCATCACTAATAAGCCAACCGTCATCAGCATCATTGCTGCCCAGTCGCGGCTGATAATGTCGGCAGGAAATGAACTCATTGGGTTTATTACACCAGCAATGCCGATGACAGCCAGCAGATTGAACATATTGGAACCCACCACATTGCCAATGGCGATATCGTGCTCACCGCGACGAACGGCAATGATCGACGCCGCTAGCTCGGGGAGTGAGGTGCCAAAGGCCACAATGGTCAGGCCAATAATTAAATCACTTACTCCAAGTGCGTGAGCTACGGTAACTGCACCCCATACTAAAATACGTGAACTGATGATCAGTGCGACTAAGCCCATCACCAGCCAAAACAGCGCTTTTTTTATCGGCATCGCTTGCGCGATTAGCAACTCATCCGTTTCAGTTTCTAAGTTGTCGCCTCGGGTGCGCAGCGCCACAAATATTGTCCAGCTAACAAGCCCAATAAACCCCGCTAGCAACAAAAATGATTCAAAGCGAGTGAGTGCGCCATCCCACAATATAAAGCCGACTAAGCCACCAATGAGTGTCAGTAGTGGCAGTTCTTTGCGCACGATATTTGAGTGAACGCTGATCGGCGATATTAATGCGGTAATACCGAGAATCAGGCCAATATTAACTATGTTTGACCCAATCGCATTGCCCAGCGCGAGGTCTGGGTTGCCGTCGAACGACGCCATTGCCGAAACCACCATCTCGGGAGCCGAAGTACCAAAGCCGACAACCACCATGCCAATCAATAAGCTCGGCATGCCCAAATGTTTCGCCGTCGCGGCGGCGCCTTCAACAAAGCGGTCCGCGCTCCAAATTAACAGCACGAATCCACCAAGAATGGCCATTAGTGCAAGTGTCATGTCTTTGTACTACCTATGAATGAATACGGTTAAGTTAATTGGCGTGGCTGTGCAGGCGGGAAGCTAAAGTATGCCTGCTTAGACGCGCCGGCAGCATCTCATGCAGATTGAGTTGAAATCCATCTAAATTAAAAACTTTATGAGACCTTTGCACGAGCCGGAATTTTGTTCTTTGGCAAGGAAAAATCGCACGGAATGAGGGAGTTTATACTCATAAATGACCGATTGAGTACGATTTTGACGCCGGCAGAGGTCAAAATAACTATCGTGCAAAGGTCTCTTTATTCAAGCCCGATTATCGCTTCAAAATTTTAATTAGCGCGAATATGCCGCGCGGAATTTACCAACGCGGCATGCAAAGTAATTAAGGAATATGCGCTAAGGATTCCCTCACTTCTGCGGCGCTTGGCCTGAGTTGTTTAAGGCCTTTTTGCTCTCGCCATACACCAAGAAAATATAGGATTGGCGAGGCAATAAAGATTGACGAGCTGGTGCCAACAATAATGCCGAATAGCATAGGCTTGGCAAAGCTCGACACTGCATCGCCGCCTGCCACGGCCATCGGTAATATCGCCAATAAGGTGGTTGCCGATGTAAATAGCGTTCGCGTTAGTGTCGAGGAAATACTGTCGTTTAGAACGCGAATCAGCGGCGCCTCAGGATCGGCGCGCAACCCTTCACGCACGCGGTCAAATACAACCACTTTGTCGTTTATGGAATAGCCAATAAGCGCGAGTAGCGCCGCGACGGCGGTTAAGTTGAACTCCAGCCCAGTTAAGGCAAAAAAGCCAATGGTTTTGGTGATGTCTAAACCAATGGTAGCGATGGCCGCGGTGGCGAAATGCGATTCGTATCTAATCCACAAATACACTAGCATTCCAGCGGCGGCCAATAGCACGGCAAGTATGGAGGCGTCGGCAAAGCCGCCACTGATTTTAGGGCCAACCATATCCACGCGCGGAAACGTCGCCGCAGGATCTTCGCTGAGGATGGCTGCTTTTAGCGCATCTATCTCGTTGGCGTTTGACTGCTTATCGCTATTGTTAGCGGGTAGCCGCACCAGAAACTCGCCTGCATCGCCAAATTCTTGAATCGTTGCGCGCTCAAGGTCATTACTTAGCAGATTGCTGCGTAAACCCTGCACAGAGAGATGCTCGGCTTTCACATTCACTAAGGTTCCGCCGGTGAAGTCGACGCCATAATTTAGGCCTGCGCCAAAAAATAGCGCCACCGAGCCCAGCGACAATATTGCGGACAAGGCCAAGCCCATAAATCGCCCGCCTAGGAAGTTAGTATTGCGCTTGCTAAGCCGGTCCAGCATGGCAAAGCCAGAGAAAGACAGCACATCTCCTTGCCGCTTGCGGATATACCATTTAATTAATAGGCGTGTCACCGCGATAGAGGTAAACATCGATGTGACTAAGCCAATGGCAATTGTCACCGCAAAACCACGAACAGGGCCATTGCCAAACATAAATAGCAGGCTCACCGCGATAAGGGTGGTGACGTTGGCATCGATAATCGTTGCATAGGCTTTATCAAAACCGGCGTTGACGGCCGCCATTGCGCGCTTGCCACGTGCCGATTCCTCGCGGATGCGCTCGTTAATTAGAATATTGGCGTCAACGGCCATGCCGATGGTTAGAATAATACCGGCGATGCCTGGCAGGGTAAGCGTGGCGTTTAGCAGGCTTAATATGCCGAAGATTAGGCCAATATTAATGGTCAGGCTCGAGCAGGCAATTAAGCCCCAGCCTCGGTAGATGACTGTCATAAATAGTAAGACCAAAGCAGCACCGAATACGCCGGTAAACAAACCCATTTGAATGGCATCGCTGCCAAGGTCTGGGCCAACAGTGCGCTCTTCAATAACTGACAAGGGTGCTGGCAAAGCGCCTGCGCGAAGCAGCAGAGCAAGATCACTCGCTTCACTGGATGTAAAATTACCGGTTATTTCACCGCGACCGCCACCAATAACGCCTTGTATTACCGGTGCTGTAATCACCTTGTTATCGAGAACAATTGCCAGCGGCCTACCGATGTTTTTGCGGGTCATTTCGCCAAAGAGCTTGGCGCCGACATGGTCGAGTGCAAAGGTGACTATTGGCTCGCCGGTGTTTTGATGAAAGCCTAAACTCGCGTCACTAATATGCTCGCCTTTCATGGCAACTTGTTTTTCTAAGGTATAGGCTTGCTGGTCTTGACTGCTTAGCACGGTCATTGTTGGCACTGTGCTTTGCGGGCGCGCTACCCAGTGAAATGACATTTGTGCCGTCGTGCCCAGCAGTTGCCGAATATAGCTAGGGTCACTAACACCGGGCATTTGAATCAGTACGCCATCATCTCCTTGCCGGCTAATACTAGGTTCAACCAAACCGGTTTCATTGAGCCGCCGTCGAACCACTTCTAGGCTGCGGTCTAGGGCGTCTTTTCTGATTTGCGCAATATATTCTTCCGTCAGCGTGATGCTCAGGGTGCTTTCTTGCCCCGCGACTTTAAACATTCGCACGCCGGCAGGGGTCCTATTATGCTCAGTGGCCAGTGCCTTGGCTTTTTCTAAGTTTGCAGCATTGCGCAAGCTTAGCTGCCAATGTGTGCCGTCGGTCTGTGGCTTTGCATAGGCGATCTTGTTCTCTCGCAGCTGGGCCAATAGCTGCTCGGCAGCGCGCTCTACCGCGCCGTTAATGAGTGGGGTGGTATCAGCGCTCATAAGCAGGTGTGAGCCGCCCTGCAAATCTAAACCCAGTTTTAAGGTGTTGTGCGTAAACCACGCCGGTAAGTTTTGCTGCGCCTTGGTATTTAAAAAGTTTGGGGCCGCGCTGCCCAAACCAAGCAGTATGAGCAGTAGATAAACCACCACCCGTGTATTAAAGAACTGCATAAATAATCCTTTCAAATTAATGAAATAAAAATCGAAGTACAAAAATTGAGGAGGATTATTTAAACGGGGGTGCGCGCAGCCGTGGTCGCAGATGAACTAGCGTTTGTAGTGCGGGAGCCCAACTACCTGCTGATTTTACTAGGCCAACAAAGCGCCAATTAAGTTTGAGATTGAGGAAGCCGTTCGATAATGGGGTATAGAGGCGCTGATCACTCTCATCACGTTCAAGTACCAGAGCCGAACCACTAACACTTGAAAAAACGAAGACTTGAGCCGAATCGGCCCTATTAAAACTCTTGTCTGTATCTAACTCACCTGCCTGTAAATTAACCCCTGCGGCTAACATACCGATAAATGCAAATAGCCAAGCACGCAGGGAAGAAGCCGAGTGCTTGTGCAATTTTATCTTAATAGGTGGGCTAAACATGATGCCTAAATACAGTATCTAGAGTTAGCGGATTATTGGGGCGAATCATTCTTTAATCAAGCGCAGTTTCTAGCGATAAATTACCGAGTCTTAAATTTTACATTCGCGGTGAGTCAAGAATAGCTAACAATGAGGTGCGGCTGTGAACACGAAACTTACGATAAATACGCTTTAAGTGATTTTCTATGGTGTATTCAGACAGCTCCAGCGCCGCCGCTATTTGTTTATTACCGTGCCCACTACGAACTCCATCCACAACCTGACGCTCTCTGGCGGTAAGCATGCCATCTGAAAATGCTGGATCATGTGCTTTTGACTGCACTGCGACGACGGCCTGATCAATATGCATTTGACGTCGCACTAACTGGCCAATGTAATCATTTGAAGACTGCTGGAGTAAATCTTCGAGGTCTGCAGATACTTGATTTGCCGTGATATGTACCCCGCGAACACAGCTCTGGCGCATTACTCCGGCAATCATATGCAGGCCAGGCGCAATACAATGGGTGGCTGCAACAATCTCTTGATAGCCAATTAAATCCATATACTGCCAGTAAGGCTCACAGCGTCGCTGCTGGTCAGAGACCTCTAACTCCCGACGCTCCAAGATTCTCGCCCTTGAGCCAGAGTTCTCATCGTCACAATCATTGATGTTGCGCAGAAAAGGATCATAAGACCACAAATGACTGCTGTACTCGCTGTGCACGCGCTTTGACATACCGTGGTTATACAAAAAACTAACCGCACGCTGAGCGGGATTGGTGTCATACAAAAATACACAAAGATTACTCACCTTTGACCGTGCTAAGACCTCTGATGCTAA
This sequence comes from Zhongshania aliphaticivorans, assembly GCF_902705855.1. Lineage (GTDB taxonomy): Bacteria > Pseudomonadota > Gammaproteobacteria > Pseudomonadales > Spongiibacteraceae > Spongiibacter > Spongiibacter aliphaticivorans_B. The sequence continues at coordinate 684,476 of NZ_CACSIJ010000001.1, forward strand.
TCCACTAACCTCTGAACCTAGCTCCATGTCACCTCCTGAACGCACTCACCACCGGTAATACACGCACATACTTTATTTATTGTGCTGGTGAATAATCGCGAGAATGAATCTGAAAACCTTCTTATATTTATATGTACTTAAACAAAAAAGGCGCTATGCAGTAAACACTCCATAGCGCCCAATCGCGAATTCCTTGTCGCGACTCTACAAGACTATTAAATCTTCAATACCGCCTTAATGCAGCTACCGCTGTGCTGTGCTGATACGGCCGCATTGATGTCGTTAAAATCGAAGGTTTGGCATAGTTTATCGAAGGGGAATTTACCTTCCATAAACAGATCAACCATGACCGGAATGAATTCAGACGGGATCGCATCACCTTCACAAATTCCTTTAATTTGTACACCACACAGCAGCATATTCAAAACACCAAACTCTAAATTTGGTTTATCTGGTTTTGGTACGCCGACCAGACCAATAGTGCCCGCCGCCGCCATCGCATTATATACGGCGGTGATCGCAGACTGCAGCGCAGTGGTATCCAAGGCGTAATCAATGCCATTCGGGCTTATTTCACGCAGCTTTTCCGTTACGTCTTCGCCATTCATTGGATCGATAACGTGAGTTGCACCTAGCGACAGCGCTAATTCACGACGATTCGCGTGTGGCTCAATGACTACAATCGGATTACAACCTTGTACTACCGCACCAAGTACGGCACTCAAACCCACTGCACCGCCACCAATAACAGCCACAGCGGAACCCGCTTCGCAGGCAAATGAGCGCATCATGGTGCCCGCACCGGTTTGAATACCGCAGCCCAAGGGCCCAAGCAGCTCAAGCGGCGCGTCGTTGCGAACTTTAACGACATTATTTTCGTAAGCAATCGCGTAGTTTGCAAAAGAAGACTGCCCAAAAAAGTGACCAGAAACCCGCTCACCATCTTTGCTTAATGCACTACTGCCGTCAGCACGCATCCCGACCATATTCAGCGGTGCAAAGCTTTGGCAATAATTGATGTGTTGATGACCGCAGGGCTTACACTGCTCACAATACGTGTAGGACAATACAACGTGGTCACCCGGCTTTACCGACGTCACTTTGCTGCCGACTTTTTCGACCACACCAGAGCCTTCATGGCCAAGTACGGCGGGCAACTGCGTTGGCAGCTCTTGGTCTCGCGCAGCAATATCGGTATGACATACACCTACGCCGACAATGCGAACTAAGACTTCGTTATCACGGGGATCTTCTAATTCAATCTCTTCAATTGCAAAATCAGCGCCAGATTCACGGGTCACGGCAGCAGTAATTTTCATATTTTTGTCCTGATAATATTTGCGTTAAATGCTCGGCATTCCGCGCAGGATTTTATTATTTACTTCCTGCAGAGCTTGCGCCGCAGGAAGTAACACTTAGAGGGGTTTTAAAACCTAGTCTAACAATGCGCAAACAGATTTTGATTCGGTGTACATCAATACACCTTCGTCACCCACTTCGCGACCAACACCTGATTCTTTAAAGCCACCAAACGGCATAGCAGCGTCGACAACAAAGTAGGTATTCAACCAGATAGTGCCAGCATGAATGCCCGCTGCCATTTTATGGCAGGTATTCATGTCTTTGCTGTAGATATTAGCCCCCAGACCAAAACGCGTTTTATTCGCCAATGAAATAGCTTCGTCCATGTCTTTAAATTTAGTCGCTGCCAATACGGGTCCAAAAATCTCTTCATTGAATACGCGCGATTCAGACGTCGCATTCGACAAAATAGTTGGCTCGATAAAGTAACCTTCGCTAGGCAAGGTTCTGCCAGCTGAGATTGCCTCTGCGCCCTCTTGTTGGCCGATATCGATGTAGCTTTGGATACGCTCTTGCTGCTTTTGATTGATAACGGGGCCAATCATGGTAGTTGGATCTTGGCCGTGACCGATAGGCAGCGCCTTAGCAACTTCTGCAATCCCTGCAATGACCGTGTCATAAATAGATTCATGGCACAGTAGACGTGAACCAGCAAAGCAGGTTTGCCCAGAGTTAAAGAAGATCGCCATTGCCGCATCGGGAATAGCACGCTCTAGATCGGCATCTGGCATGATGATGGTTGGTGACTTACCGCCGAGCTCTAAACTTACTCGACGCATATCATTCGCCGCAGTGCGCATAATGTGTTTACCAACCGGCGTAGAGCCAGTGAAGGCAATTTTGTCGACACCGGGATGAGTAATCAGCGCCTCGCCCGCTTCTTGGCCATTACCGGTAACGATGTTGAGCACGCCCGGTGGTACACCGGCTTCTAACATCAGTTCGCCCAGACGCAATGCGGTCAAGGAGGTCACTTCAGATGGCTTTAACACCATGGTGCAACCCGCTGCCAATGCAGAGGCGATTTTCCAAGATGCCATTGCTAAAGGGTAGTTCCACGGCACAATCGCGCCGACGACACCAATGGGCTGACGCAATGTGTAGGCATGATATTGGCGACCATCGCCAGATACCGGCAGGGTTTTACCGTAAATTTTAGTACACCAGCCTGCCATGTAACGGAACACTTCAACAGAAGAAGGAATATCTACCATCATTGCTAAATGCTTGGGCTTGCCGTTGTCTAAGCTCTCTAATAGCGCCAGCTCTTCAGCGTGATCTTCGATGGTTTGAGCAACGCGTTCTAATAATTTGCTGCGATCAATAGGACGCATTTTGGCCCAGCCCGGAGATTCAAAGGCCGCGCGTGCCGCTTTGACAGCAGCATCAACTTCTTCTGCACCACCGGCAGCAATATTAGTAAAGGAACGCCCCGTCGCTGGGTTAATTACTTCTAGGGTTTGACCACTTTGCGCAAACTTCCAGTCTGAACCAATCAGCATTTTGCCTGAAGGAATCACTGCATCTTCAATAGTATTCATAATCCGTTCCTGTTCTTATTTAATGAGTTATTAAAACTGTAAATAGCTTAGGCTGAGTGCTTACCAGTATTAAGCGATCAGCGCCAAGCCGCACCCAACTTTAGTTTTGTCGCGAAAGACCGTGGCTTGCATCCAAAAACTTATCAGCATGAATATTCTCTGGGGTAATACCCAGCTTTAATACCGTGTCTGTCACGGCATCGATCATTGGCGGCGGCCCACACAAGTAAACTTGCGTTTCATTAGACAAATACTGAGCGGCAACTTGCTCGATAGCCATGTTCACAAACCCAGTGTGGCCGGTCCAGCCGCTGTCCTCTGGCTCATTTGACAGTACCGGCACAAACGTAAACGCGCCGTCCCATTTAGCGGCAATTTCCTCAATACGCTCTAAACAGTACAAGTCTTCTTGGGTACGAGCCCCAAACAGCATAATGCACGGGCGACCCAAGGGCGATTTAGCCGCCTGTTCGAGTAAACTTACAATAGGCGCCAAACCACTACCACCACCCACACAAATAATGGGGGCCTTGCCATCGCGCAACCAGAAGTTACCCGAGGGCCCATGGACTTTCACGTTCTTACTGTCGAGCTTCCCGTCAAACAACATGCCCGTAAACTCACCGCCTGGCACTTGTCGAATAAATAGCTCAATTTCTCGGCAACCGTCTTCAGCTGGTGGCAAGGCGAAAGAATAAGAGCGTGCGGCAAGGCCTTCATCGACCTCTAATTGCACATATTGACCCGCATCAAACCAAATTGGCCTATCCAGCAAAATGGTCACTTTCTTAGTGTCGTGGGTGAGATTTTCAGTCTTAATGATCTTGCCGTCATAATCTTCCGGCGGGTGCAGCTGCTTTAACTCGAAATTTGGAATATTGAGGGTGACATCGCTTTTCAGTGCACTTTGACACGTTAATATAATGCCGCTCTGCAATTCATCGGCTTCCAAAACATACGCAAAATCAGTTAATTCTTTGATTTTACCTTCGGCCAACTTGCACTTGCAGCTACCGCAGGTCCCAACCGTGCAGCTGTGCGGCATGGCATAGCCATGGGAAAGCCCCGCTTCTAGCACTGATTGGCCAGGCTTTACCTCGAAGCTCACGCCTGCCGGTAATATTGTGACCGTCCTAGGGGAGGGTTTTAGAAAATCAAAAAGTGCCACACCTTACTCCTGACCATCAGCGCAAAAATAAGCCACTACTGATCTGCTCATTAATAATTAGGTTTATAGGGTTAATATAAGTAAGCGTACTTTTTATGTCAACACGAACTGACGTAAATTCAATATAGTCCAACACAGCCACCCTGCAGCGAAATTACCCTTCTTAATAAAGTAGCGGTATGTCGTAACGCCCCGTCAAAATGCACTTTGGCGAGTTGCCAGCCAACATATATTTATGCATACTATAAGCTAGCGTATAAAATTCAAACCAAGACAATTCGGGCATTACAATTCAGCGCCACAGCATTCCTTATCAATGCTAAGCCCTTGTAATACGCGCAACCTAGGACCCAGTATGAGCCAACTGATCAACTCGCAGGTTTTATTAAACTCACGCCCTAAGGGTATACCTCAGGCTGAGAATTTCACCATAGCCACCAGTCCTGTCGTTGCGCCGCAAGATGGCGAAGTGCTTATACGCAATCGCTACCTTTCAGTAGAGCCAGCCATGCGGGGCTGGATCTGTGACGCCGGCAACTATTCAGAGCCCGTCGGCATCAATACTGTCATGCGCTCGCTTGCGGTTGGCGAAATCGTCGAATCTAAAGACCCTGCCTATAAAGTCGGCCAGCATGTGTTGGGTATGTTTGGTTGGCAAGACTATGCCACCATACCTGCATCCGGTATAGACCGCGTTATCGACACCAGCAAATTACCCATGTCTACCGCACTCGGCATTTTGGGCATTAACGGTTTGGCGGCTTACTTTGCATTACTTGAGGTTGGCCTACCCAAGGCTGGCGACACCGTACTGGTGTCCACCGCAGCCGGCTCGGTAGGCTCCTGTGTTGCGCAAATTGCCAAAATTAAGGGCTGCAAAACCATTGGCATTACCAGTAGCCCCGAAAAGGTTGAGCTTTGCATTAATGAGTTTGGCTACGACAAGGCCGTCAATTACAACTCGCCTAGCTTTGCCGAAGATCTCGCCAGCGCCTGCACTGACGGCGTAGACGTGTATTTTGACAACACCTCCGGCCGCATTAGCGATGCCGCATTAACACTGCTCAATCAACGCGCACGTGTCGTTATTTGCGGCACCGCATCTATATCTCAATGGGACCCGATCCCACACGGCCCACGCGTCGAACGCCACATGCTCGTCAAGCGTGCGCGCATGGAAGGTTTCGTTATTTTTGATTACGCCGACCGCTATCACGAAGGTGTCAGTCAACTTAGCGAGTGGATACTCGAAGGTCGACTACACTACAGAGAAGAAATTAAACACGGCATCGAAGAAGCCCCAGATTCAATTGCCGCGCTGTATCGTGGCGACAACCTTGGCAAACGCCTGATTAAATTAGCTGACTAATATCATCGTCAACACAGAGAGATAACATCATGTTTAAAGACTCAACACTAGCTAGCAAACGCGTACTCATCACTGGCGGCGGCACCGGCCTCGGCAAAGAAATCGCGAAAGGCCTTTTAAGCTACGGCGCAGAAGTCTATATCTGTGGTCGCCGAGAATCTGTATTACAAGAGACCGTCGCTGAGCTTTCAAAAATTGGCTCAGGCAAAATTCAATACCGCGTAACTGACATTCGCGACCCCGACGCGATTGAAGCAATGGTTGCCTCTATTTGGGAAGAAGGCCCCCTAACCGGCCTGATCAATAATGCCGCCGCTAACTTTATTTCCCCCACTAAAGATCTATCGCCACGCGGTTATCAAGCCATTCGCTCTACCGTTATGGACGGCGCGTTTTACACCGTGCTCGCTATCGGTAAGCGCTGGATAAAAGAAGGCATTAAAGGCTCTATCGTTAGCAACTTGGTAACCTGGGTGTGGACCGGCTCAGCCTATGTCGTACCGTCAGCCATGGCCAAAACCGCCATAGACTCAATGACTAAATCACTCGCTGTTGAATGGGGACGCTACGGCATTCGCGTTAACGCCGTTGCACCCGGCCCATTCCCAACCGAAGGCGCATGGGACAAACTCAACCCCACCGGCACATCAACCGGCGCCACTGACGCAAGCACTGTACCGATGGGCCGCTACGGCGAAATGCAAGAACTCGCCAACCTGATGACCTTCTTACAAGCTGACGGCTGTGACTACATCACCGGTCAAACCATTGGTATCGACGGCGGCCACCATCTTGCCGCACCGAGCACCTTCGCAAGCTTAGGCAGCTGGTCCGACGAAGATTGGTCGTCTGTTCGCGATTCAATTAAGTCCTCCGCTGAAAAAGAAAAATCTCAGCGTAGCGTTGGTTAAGCTACACACCTTTATTTGGAGAAAAAAATAATGGAACTGGAATCCTTTTTATTTGAGATTCGCAATAACGTCGGGCACATCACCTTAAATCAGCCAGACCGCGGCAATCCGTTTGACGCAAGGTTCTGCCGAGAGTTTAAAGAAATTGCTAACGAGTGCGACGAGAACCCCGAAGTTCGCGCCGTACTCATTAACTCAAATGGACCGTATTTCAGTGTTGGCGGCGATCTCAAAACCTTTCTTGGTAATCGCGATGGATTACCAAGATTTATTAAGTCTGCCACCAGCGACCTCCACTCGGGTGTATCGCGCCTAGCTCGTGGTGATGCACCGGTAATACTGGCATGCGACACGCTTGCTGCTGGCGGTGCAGTCGCACTCGTTGCCGCAGCAGATTATGCTCTGCTAAGCGAAAAGGCGAGCGTTTACGCCGCATTTAGCGGTATCGGCTTTTCTTGCGACAGCGGCTCCTCATATTTTATGCCGCGCCGCGTGGGCCAACGCAAAGCCTTCGATTTTTATCTTAGAAATCAAAAATGGTCTGCGGAACAATGCCTAGAATACGGCCTAGCTAGCGAGATCATTCCAAGCGCGCAACTCGCCGAACAAGCACTTGCACTGGCAGAAGAACTGGCACAAGGCCCAACCTATACATATGGGAAAATTAAAAACTTATTCCACTCCAGCCAAGAAAACACTCTAGAGGCACAGCTCGAGCAGGAAGCCCGCGCCCTCGCTGACTGCACCCGACGCGACGATACTTGGAATGCCGTCAACTCTGTTGCGAAAAAGCAAAAACCCATTTTTAATTACAACTAAATAACAAGAGACCAAATATCATGTGGCCCTATCCCGAGATTAAAAACGTTGCGGATATCGTTCGTTACAACGCTAAGAATTATAGCGACAAACCCGGCACCATATTTTGCGATCACACGCTGAGCTGGGCAGACATTGACGAACTCTCAAACCGCATGGCTAATGGCTTCCGTGCAGAGAACGTCGACGCAAAGGATCGTGTGCTTTATTTTGCAGGCAATGCAGACGATTACTTTTTAACAATCTACGCATCTGCAAAAATTGGCGCAGCTTTTATTCCGCTTAACTGGCGTTTATGCGTAGCAGAAATTGCCGCCATCGTTGAAGATAGCGCGCCCAAAATAGCCCTAGTAGACCTAATTTACAAAGACACCTGGGACGAAGTTCAAAGCAAGCTCCCGCAAGCTATCAAAACGATTTACATTGATCCTGCCAAAAAGGCCAATAATCCATTTTGGCAATGGGCATCAAATTTTGAAAGCACTGATCCAAACTATGTTTGTGAAGGTGACAGCACGGCGTGGCAGATTTACACTTCCGGCACCACCGGTGCACCCAAAGGCGTAGAACTAACTCACGCCGGCATAATGAATATGCGCCTGTGTGAGCATTTTGAGCCTGCCTACACTTGGGGAGAAACTGATCGCTACCTATTTTGCGTCCCCAGCTTTCACCTTCTCGGACTCGGGCTGTCCATGCAGGCCATGTACAACGGCGCCTGCGTCTTAATAGCGCCGCAATTTGACCCCGAAAAAGTTCTGACACTTATAAATACCCACAAACCAACACTAATGGGCTTGGCGCCGGTAATGATCCAGTTCCTGCTGGACCACCCTAGTGCCGCGACCACTGACTTCAGTGGAATACGCGAGATTCTGTATGCAGGTTCCCCCATTTCCAAAGGGCTACTCAAGCGTGCAATCGAAGCCATTCCCTGCAAATTCATGCAGTTTTACGGCGCGACCGAGTCTGGCGGTGCCATCACCCTGCTACGACCAGACGACCACGATTTAGACAATGATAGTATTTTAACGTCCTGCGGTAAGCCGCTTCCGTTAATTGATATGAAAATTATCGATGCCGAAGGTAATTCACTGCCCGCCAATGCTCCTGGAGAAATGGTGATTCGCGCGCCATCCATCACTAAAGGCTATTGGAATAAGCCCGAAGCATGGAAGGACGTGTACGAAAATGGCTGGTATAAAACCGGCGACGTTGGCTACTACGATGATAACGGCTATTTTTATTTGATCGACCGAGCTAAAGACATGATCGTCAGCGGTGGCGAAAATATCTATTGCTCGGAAGTCGAAAACTGCTTATCGCTGCACGGCGCCGTTGCTGCTGCAGCCATCATTGGTGTACCCAGCGAAAAATGGGGTGAGGAAGTAAAAGCATTCATCATGTTAAAGCCTGGGCAATCCACCACTGATGCAGAACTAATTGCACATTGTAAAGCCAGCCTAGCCGGCTACAAATGTCCAAAGAGTATTGAGTTTGTCAGCGACTTCCCTCGCACTGGTGCCGGCAAAGTCTCTAAAAAAGATCTTCGCGCACCCTACTGGGAAGGCCAAGAACGTTCCGTGTAAGTAAACATGTAGGCAAAAAAAATGCCCGCCAACTCTAAGAGTTGCGGGCATTTTTCTTACTACTTAGAACAGAAAGGCTAACCAATCTTACCCTTCATCTTGTCTAAATTTTTATTCAACTTTCTTAACATCTCAACGCAGCCACGAACTTCATCTACCGATATACCTTGTAGCATATCTTCGTTCGCCTGAACCGTTAGCACACGCATTTCTTTAATAACACGGCGCCCTTCTGGCGTAAGATGTATGCGCTTAATCCGGCGATCATTTGCATCTGCACGACGCTCAACCATACCCACATCTTGTAAGCGGTCAATCAAGCCACCCAAAGTAACCTTACCCAAACCCATCTCATCAGCCAGATCAGACTGGGGCACACCATCACGACGCGACAGATAAGCCATTGCCCACGCCTGTGACCGAGTAACCTTTAAGGGTTTAAATAAATCGTCAATGACGATACGACGAAGCCGAGCGGCGTCATGAATAATAAATCCCAAACGCAAAACCAAATCTTCCTCAGACTCGAGAAAGTCATTTGATAGTGCAGCGTCATACCCTAGCGACTTCCCTTTTGCAGCCATCACCGACCTCATATCGTGTATATATCAAAATATTAACTATAACTATGCTAATCATACACTATATAGACATAGCACAAATAAGATTAATGAATCTGTAATATTACAATACGGCAGGCAACCATTATCGCCACTACCTGCCGCGCTAGAAGCCACCTACTAACGCAGAGACACCTATCGAAATTAAAAAAAAGGCCGCTATAAAGCGGCCAAAGATACACTCACCTGGAAGTAAGTAATTTTAGAGAAGCAACCACAATTAAGTAAAATTTTATATTCAATAGCCGCAACCCGGAAGCATCAGTATTAGCTTATGCTTGCACAATATTAGTAATAAAGCAAACGATACGCTAGGTCATATAACGTTTGGAAATCTAAGCTTTGATTAGCGCCATTAACACCGGCGAGGGCCTGCCTATGGACGAACTTAGATAGCTAGCTTACAATATGCTTAATATCTAAGCATAGCAAGACCATATTAGGATCCAATTTATGACGACTGCCGCCTCCGCCCAAGCACTTTGGTCACCATCCAAAGAAGACATTGAACTCGCGAACTTGAGCACCTTTGCCAAAGGCTTAGAATCTACACATAACATTAGCTTTAAATCAGACTTCCGCGCACTACACCAATGGTCTATTCAAAATCCAGACGCCTTCTGGACCGAATGCCTCACTGCATTTGGCCTAGTGTATGACGGCGATATCAATCCAGCCCGAATCACTACCGATCAAGCGCCATTTGCCCGCTGGTTCCCTCAGTTAAATCTCAACTATGCAGAAAACATGTTGCGTTGGCCCGGCCACTGGACCGCATTGATTGAAGCCGGCGAAGAAGGCGAAGGCCGCCACTGGAGCTTTTCAGAATTGCGCTGCCGAGTGTCCCAACACCAACGCGCGCTGCGCGAACTAGGCGTCAGTGCCGGCGATTGCGTCGCCGGCGTTTTACCCAATATTGGCGAAGCCGTTGCCATCATGCTCGCCGCTGCCAGCATTGGCGCCAGCTGGGCGTCAGTCTCTCCTGATTTTGGTATTGCCGCCGCCTTAGACCGCCTCGGGCAGGTTCAGCCCAGTGTTTTATACTCAGTCGCGGAATATCGCTTTAACGGCAAAACTTACAATGTTGCAAACAACATCAGCAAAATAGCCGCTGACTTACCAAGCCTAAAACGTTTCGTAAAAATCGGCGGTGGCTGGCCCGAAGACAGTGCTGGCATAACTCTAGAAGATGCCCTGCCAGCCGACAACACCCAGCAACCTGACTTTGTTAGACTGCCCTTTCACCACCCGCTATTTGTACTGTTCACATCCGGCACCACCGGCGCACCCAAGTGCATTGTGCACGGTCATGGCGGCACACTGATCCAACTTACCAAAGAGCACCAACTGCACTGTGACATCAGCGCCCAGCAGCGGGTTATCTTCCCGTCGACGCTTGGCTGGATGATGTGGAACTGGAGCATTACCGCATTGGCAAGTGGTGCTACCGTTATTCTTTATGATGGCTCAGTCATCGCGCCGGATGAGCTGTCTATTTTCCGTCTATCCGAGCAGCTACGCGTCAACACCCTAGGTTTACCCAGCGCGTTTATTGAACGCTGCGGACAAAAGCAAATAGATGTGAAAGCTCAGGTACCACTCAAAGATTTAAAATTAATTTTTGCTGGTGGTTCGGTGCTCTCCCCTGAAGGCTTTGAATACGTATACGAGCACATTTCACCAAAAGTACACCTCACTACCGGCTCTGGTGGTACAGATATCGTCTCGTGTTTTATGCTGGGCAATAAATGGCAATCGGTTTACGCTGGCGAAATGCAAGGCCCAGCCCTAGGTATGGATGTGCAAATTTTTAATGAAGACGGTAAGCAGGTTATTGGTGAACGCGGCGAACTGGTCTGCTGCGCGCCTGCTCCCAGCATGCCAGTACGCTTCGCCAACGACCCTGGCAATAAGCGCTTTACCAAGTCTTACTTTGACGGCTTCCCAGATGTATGGACCCACGGCGACTTTGCAGAAGAAACTATTAATGGCGGCTTTGTTATTCATGGCCGCTCAGATTCAGTTCTTAACCCCGGCGGCGTCCGCATTGGCACCGCAGAAATTTATCGCCAAGTTCAAAAAATTGAGAGTATTGAAAATTGCGTGGTCGCAGGGCAGCAATACGACAATGACGTGCGCGTTGTATTATTCGTGGTCTTAGCCGAAGGTCAAAACCTGAGCGACGAATTATGCGCTGAAATACGCCAGCTACTTCGCGAAAATGCCTCACCGCGTCACGTGCCGAAATTTATCATTGCCGTAAACGATATACCCAAAACACGCAGCGGCAAAAATGCTGAAACCGCCGTATCTGCACTTATCAATGGCCGCGAGCCATCGCAGGTACATGCACTAGCAAACCCAGAGTCTCTAGATAACTTCCGCAATAGACCTGAGCTAGCCAAATAATTTAAGGCGTAAAAAAAATGAGCACTGTATCTGGAATTGAACAACTTATTGCCCACTTTAAACCTGGCGACACCGTTTTTATTCCAGGCAGCGCTGGCGAACCCAGCGAGCTAACGGAAATACTAGTAAACCAAGCTGAGCTAGCACCTGGCGTCACATTTATTACTAGCTTTGTACCGGGCATTAATACGCGCAATCTCTGCAATGCTGAGACTGATCGAAAAATGGCGGTGTTTTTTATGCAAGGCCAATTTCGTAGTGATTACGAAAAAGGTGCCATAAAATTTCGCCCCATAAGCTTTAAACAAATACAGCAGTATTTAACTGCGGACAACACCCGCATCGACTGGATTGTTGCGCAAGTAGCCGCGCCTATCGACGGCCAATGCTCACTTGGACCACATGCCGAGTTTCTACCGAGCCTACTCGCACGAGACTGTAAAGTTCTCGGGGTTATTAACGCCAATACACCAAACGTTCCGAGTGCACCCAGTATTCCTCTTGAGCGTTTCACTGCAACCGCGACATCCAGCGCCGCTTTAGAAAGCTATGACGCTGGTAGCAGTAATGAAATTTCCGAAGCCATCGCCAAACATATCGCCGCACTTATCCCCAACGGCGCTACGCTGCAAATCGGTCTAGGTAAAATACCCTCGCAGTTGCTAGCCGCTTTGAGCGAACACCGCGAGCTTGGCTTTCACACCGGCATGCTCTCTGATTCAGTATTGCCAATGGCAAGCAACGGTTCATTGCGCAAAGAAAATGCATTAACAACCGCAGTATTTGTCGGCTCCGAAAATTTATACCAGCAATTACCCACCCTAAATTCACTCAATATTGCCGGCGCGGAATTCACCCACGATCCCGCAGTCTTGGTCAATATACCTAAGTTGCACTCCATTAATTCCGCATTAGAAGTCGATATATTGGGCCAAGTAAATGCTGAAACGCTAAACAACAAATATGTTAGCGCGCCAGGTGGATTACCCGACTTTGCAGCGGCAGCAAGCCGCCAGCAAGACGGTCTGTCGATTGTTGCCCTACCCTCGACCGACCCCAGCGGTAAACACTCACGTATTACTGCCAAATTCCGCAGTGGCACGCCGGTTAGTGTTCCGCAGTTTGATGTTGACTACGTGGTAACGGAGTTCGGCGCGGCGTATTTACGCGGCGCCACGCCAAGCGAACGGCATGAACGCATCATTGCCATCGCTCACCCAGATCACCGCGAGCAACTAAAAACAAACGCCGCTGGATGAACTATGTAAACGCCGGCACAAGTCAAGATAAGTGTTTGCATATTGTAATCATGCGAACAGTTAATGTAGTATAGATATCATTACAGTTTACAGTCTGGGCGCGTCTTCCTTAAACAGGTCTTGCCCTCTTAATCGTTCAAAGAGTAGGAGTTTATCAACACATGAAAGGCTTAAATGGGAAAGTTGCAATTGTCACCGGTGGTGGCAGCGGTATTGGTGAAGCAATAGTTTTACGCCTAGCCGAAGAAGGCTGCAAAGTCGCATTATTCGACATCAATGGCGCAGCGGCAGAGCAAGTTGCCGCCAAAGCCAGCTCTGCGGGCAGCGTCACTCCCTTCATTGCCGACATCACCAATATGGATGCCGTCGAAGCTGCAGTGGCGCAAGTTGAAGAAACACTAGGTCCAGTCTGGATGCTGGTTAACAACGCGGGCTGGGATCAAGTGCTTCCTTTCCTTAAAACCACGCCGGAATTGTGGCAAAAAATTATCAACCTAAACCTTTACGGCCCAATTCATATGCATGCGGCAGTATGTAAACGTATGGCTGCCCGCAACGCTGGTCGTGTTATCAATGTTGCCTCTGATGCTGGTCGCGTTGGCACAAGCCATGAAGCCGTATACTCAGCCTGTAAAGGCGGCACTATCGCTTTCGGTAAATCTATTGCCCGCGAATTAGCCCGCAACAATGTTTTAGTTAACTCTGTTTGCCCCGGCCCCACTGACACCCCTGCAATGGCAGCCGTGGCAGGTACAGGTGAAGAAGCGCAAAAATGGAAAGAGTCTATGGCTAGAGGCATTCCATTGCGTCGCATGGGCCAAGCAGATGACTACGCAGGCATTATTGCGTTTCTCGGCAGCGACGACGCTGACTACATCACCGGACAGACAATTTCTGTTTCCGGCGGACTAACAATGCACGGCTAATCCCCCGTTCAAATACCGTTTTAAAGAGGTTAATTATTATGTTTGCAACCACACCTTATGAAGACATCACTTACGAAAACCGCAATGGCGCAGCGTGGATCACCATTAACCGCCCCAAGGTTTACAACGCATTTCGCGGCAAAACAATTGAAGAGCTTATTCATGCATTTTTGACCGCTGCTAGCGACAAAAGCGTAGGTGTAGTGGTATTAACTGGCTCAGGCGACAAAGCGTTCTGTACTGGTGGTGATCAATCTAATCACGACGGCGACTACGATGGTCGTGGCGTTGTGGGCCTGCCCATTGACGAATTGCAATCTGCAATTCGCGATATTCCAAAACCAGTCATTGCCGCTGTAAATGGTTTTGCGATTGGTGGCGGACACGTACTTGCCACTATCTGCGACATGACGATTGCTGCCGACACCGCAAAAATGGGCCAAGTAGGACCTAAAGTGGGTTCGGTTGACGCTGGCTGGGGCACTGCATATTTGGCTCGTATCGTGGGCGAGAAGAAAGCACGCGAAATTTGGTATATGTGTAAGCGTTACACTGCACAAGAAATGATGGATATGGGCTTGGTAAACAAAGTTGTTCCCGCTGCCGAGCTAGTAGCTGAAGTGACTAGCTGGTGTGACACCATTATGGAGCATAGCCCGACTGCAATGGCGCTGGCTAAGCGTTCATTCAACTGCGATTCAGAATCTATTCGCGGTATCAGCATGATGGGCCTAAACGCCGTTAAAATGTACTACGATACTGAAGAGTCGCAAGAAGGCGTAAATGCGTTTAACGAAAAACGTAAGCCTAACTTCCGTCAATTCTGATTGACCAAGCAGCCGTACAACAGTGCACGGCTGCTACCTCATCAAAATTAAATATTAAGAAGGTCACTCGGCAAAGTGCCAGAAAAGCTAAAACACTCCAGATAAAACTATAAATGGGGTAGTAAATGAATAGCTATAACACCCAATTTAACAGCACAGACAAGCAATTTTCCCACGATATAATGCGGCTAAGCCAAGCCAGCCATATCGCGCTACTCCTTTACGACCGCAACACCCCGCAGCAACCTATTAGTTTTTTATTTAATGATGGCATCTCTGAGCTGCTAGCAGACAACTATACAAAACGTGTTTGCCAGCATGATCCGCTACTCCCTCACGCAGGTACATCGAACAGCGATGCCATACGTCGCACCGAAATTACGACTAGAAAAAAATCGGTTCAACTCACAGATACCACGTACTCCGACACTTTATATCAAGACGTTCTCGCCCATGCCGGCTATAGGGAAACAGCGGCATTTAGCCACCGCGTTAGCAGCAACTTACATTTAGTGGTCGGCTTATTACTCTCTAACAAAGCTCGTAATGGCCGCCATTTGCAGCTAGATGCCGCCAGCCAACTTACCGAAGAATGGCTCAGCGTTTGCGCAGACAATCTCATTGATTCATCCATTCGCCACCACCTTTATCACAACAGCACTAAGCTTCCACAGCCCCAAAATGGGTTCAATGAAACGGCAATAAACCGAGGTGATTTTGGCTTAAGTCAGCGCGAGGCCGATGTGGTTGGCGAGCTAATCAAAGGCAAGAGCAATAAGCAGATCAGCGCCGCTTTAACGTTGTCTGAATACACGGTTGAAAATTATTTACGAAAGATTTACAAAAAATTTAATGTCCATAGTCGCACAGAGTTAATCGCGGTATTGGCGCATACCGCCAGATAAACCCGTAAGTGCCGACAGCTAGGGGGAACATCACGCTGCCAGCGACTTAAGGAACATGAATCGCCAATGCTTTTTTCAGCATGGGCGAACTCATTGCTCGACCTTAAAAACTATTCAAAGAATCCAAGTCGTCAATCGCATGAGTCATCCGACTAATAAATTCTAAAGAGGTATCTCTAGGCTGCATGTCTGGCACATCAGGATTTGGGCTTAATACTGGTGTCCACCACGCCAAGGCACCAAACAGCTGCTGGCGATACTGGGTCCATGCCTCGTCAAACGGCGTCTCTGGGCCGCCATTGGCTTTTAGCTCTGCCAAGTAATGGATAATTAAATCTTTTTCCCATGCTCGGCGGTCAGCAGTCGCTAAGCCAGTAGAAAGTGCATAGGCAATATCACGACTCCAATGCCCAACACACATACACTGCCAATCACTCAAGCCCATATGATTATCGGCGGTGATATACCAGTTTTTTAAATGTACATCTGAGTGAACAAGAGTGTGCGGAAGCTGCGCATGACGCGCTACGCTTTGCAGGGTTGCGGGCCATACTTTCTCTGCCTGCTTAAAGAGGCGCTCTGGAATCACCTCCCTCGCCTCTTTAAACCCGATATCTGCCTGTGGCCCAAACCCTGCTTCATTAGCAGTAATAGTGAAGAAATCTTCCCAGGTATTCAGGTAGGACAACTCACCTTTAAAGGCGTCACTTTCGTAATATTTGCCATGCAATTTTGCGAGTAAGGAAACCTGCTCAAGCGCCATTTTCTCTGTGACCACGGTACGGTGATCACAGAAGGTAACGTCATTACTCATATCTTCCAGCATAACAATGGAGTTCAATGTTTCTGGATTAAAGTTTGAGAACAAGCCCTTTGGTGCCTCTAAATCTAACTGTGAACGAATGATGTTATAAAAATTCACCTCGCCCTCAATCGCGCCATTCATACCCAGCAAACAGCGGCTTGCCAGGGTAAATGTGGATTTACAAAACACACTCTCTGGTAGGCCAGAATCGGCCTTATTGTATTCGAGAAATATTCTGCGGCGGCTCGAGGTACCCTCGTCTTCATCGCCTAAACGCCAATTGCTTACCTTTGTACCTGGCTGCTTCTTGCAGAGCACATCTGTGAACCACTCATTACTGAGTAATTCGTAGGCCATCGGAATTTGGTCCGCGCTGGTCACAACGCTGCGCGCTGCACTCTCTGCATCAAAACGGGATTTTATTTCTTCAAATGATAATTTCATTGCACTGAACACCTGCGTAATTATATTTAGTCGATAAGCGTTACAGAGATACTAACAAGCATTGACCATACACTCGATAGACGGATTCCCGTCTATTCGGCAACATCAAGTCAAAAAGACGATATAACGTGGAATGGAAATAAAAGCATAGCGACATAAAGCAATCCCCGCCATTCAAACAACGGAGTACACTTTATTAGTGGGTAGGTATATTTCTTAGAGCACAAACTCAGCGAGTAGATATACCCGCTGAGTTTGTGGCTTACCGCATTATATTTTCTTGTATTTTTTGAAAATATCTTTAGCGATGATGGTCTTCATAACCTCTATAGATCCGCCCGCTATTTTCACAATACGCGCATCGGCATAAGCTCGGCATATTGGGTATTCCCACATATAGCCCCAACCACCAAATAGCTGTAGACATTCATCAACTGCTTTGCAGTGAAGATTGCTCAGCTGCATTTTAGCGATCGCCGCCGTTACGGAGTCCAATTTACCTTCCATAAACAACTCGATGCATTTATCGGTAAATACACGACCCACAACAGCCTCAGCTTTAAGCTCAGCCAGTTTAAATTGGGTGTTTTGGAAATCTGCAATGGTTTGACCAAAGGCTTCGCGCTGAGATACGTATTCAGCGGTCCACTCAATAACCGTTTCGGTTACTGTTGCACTACGGATAGTTTGCGCCAATCGCTCTTGGGCCAATTGGTGCATCATGATCTTGAAGCCCTTACCCTCTTCGCCCAACATATTGGTTGCTGGAATACGAACATCTTGGAAGAATAACTCAGAGGTATCCTGTGCCTTCATGCCCAATTTATCGAGGTTTTGACCACGTATAAAGCCGTCTCTATCACCTTCAACAATAAACAGCGTTACGCCATTAGCGCCCGCTTCTTGGTCCGTTTTCGTGGCCAAAACCAAGATGTCACACATCTGACCATTTGAGATAAATACTTTTTGGCCATTGATAACGTAGTCGTCACCGTCTTTAACCGCTTTGGTACGAATATTTTTAAGATCGCTGCCCGCATGGGGCTCGGTCATACCCAATGAGCCTATCCATTCGCCAGATACCATCTTGGGAAGAATACGTTTCTTTTGTTCTTCGGTGCCGAACTTGTGGATATACGTCGCGACAAGATCCGCGTGAATTAAGAAACCGGGGCCGGAATAACCTGAGCGGAACAGCTCTTCGAACACGATAGCGTCGTAGAGGTAGTCAGCGCCATAACCGCCGTATTCTTCAGGAATAGTACAGCACAAAATGCCCGCTTCACCGGCCTTAAGCCACAGCTCACGCGGAACAATACCGTCCTTTTCCCACTGTTCATGATAGGGAGCTATTTCCTTCTCGATAAACTTCTTTACCGACTCACGGAAAATCTCATGTTCTTCGCTAAAAAGCGTTCTTTCAATCATTAGGCACCACCATTTATTACTTAAACACAAAATACGCTTGGTCACAATATTCATAAAACCCATTGCGCCAGCCCTTGTAAACCTAATGCCGCCTAACTATTTAGTTATAGCGACTGCGCAATAACCGCGCTCATCCTTTAAACGCCACTGCACTGCCGCAACGGCAGTTTGCAACTCGTCATTTAATAATTCGGGATCTATCTCTTTTCGCTGCAACATCGCAAGTAACGACAGCGGCCCACCGGTCCACTTCGGATAGTTCAGCGCATAAATCGCGAGTAAATCCACACCTTCGATAGCATCAACATTGCTTGCTAGCGAGCCAGCGAACCTCGCCTCTAAAGAATTCAATGCCGCCAAGGCAACGACTACCAACATATTCAAACCGTGGCTGCGATCTTCCACGCCAGTGCTACTGGTGTGGCTATCAACGTCAATTCCCATCGCCGTTAAGGCAGCACCCAACTCCACCGAGCTCGCCGCCCGACTAAGCTGTTCTGCATTTAAGCCAGTCTCGCTAACATAAGCAGACAATGCAGACGCCATGGTTCGCAAAGAACCGCTCTCACCATCAACAACTACCGCAGAGATGCCCAGCGTCGCCAATAGGCTAACAGCTGCCGCCTTAGTCTTATCAGCAGCAGGGCCGACTAGCTCAACAAATTCTGATAGCTCGCCGCAAAAATGAATTTCTGCACCACCGCCAACAGTAAATTCGTCCTTGGCTACATCCCGCAAAATGACGGTTTTATCTGCAAACCCTGTTATCTGATCAGAAACGACTAAGTCTGCCGCTGCCTCATCGACTAAGGCAACGCGCTTTTGAAGACGAGTAGGCGCAGATACCGCCGACTGCCAAGCAACTGATGCTGGCAATTCACCTGCCACGCCCAATCTACGCTTAGCGTGTTTTGATGCGGCTGTTTTATTCAAGAAGCAGCTGGTCACCATATTCGAAGCGATGGGATCACTCATCAGATCAACAAAGATGTCCCACTCAACATCGCTACCTGCATCAATATCCAGCAAGAACCCTTCTTTAACGCAACTTACTATCGCGCCAACCGCTGGATATAAATCTGCGCGCTGCTTATTCCAAGCTGTTAACGCCAACAT
This sequence comes from Zhongshania aliphaticivorans, assembly GCF_902705855.1. GTDB lineage: Bacteria > Pseudomonadota > Gammaproteobacteria > Pseudomonadales > Spongiibacteraceae > Spongiibacter > Spongiibacter aliphaticivorans_B. The sequence continues at coordinate 703,974 of NZ_CACSIJ010000001.1, forward strand.
TTCATGCTCAGCACCTAGCGCCTCTACAAAAGCACGGTCTTCTGCCGATACCGCAAACTTGGGCTTATCCCACTTCGCACCCGCGGCCATATTAGCAGCGAGGTCTTGTGCGCGAGCCACCAGAGAATCCGCTTCACTCAGCTCATCAACCAATCCCAATTCGAATGCTTTAACGGGGCTAATCGCGCCGCCGTCCAGTAACATTTTTATCGATTCTTTAATCCCGATATATCTTGGTAACCGCTGGGTGCCACCGGCACCCGGCAACAAGCCTAGTAAAATTTCTGGCAAGCCTAAGATAGGCGCAGTGGACTCAACACACACTCGCGCATGGCAGGCCATGGCAATTTCAAGCCCGCCGCCTAGCGCCAAGCCATTAACAGCTGCAACAACCGGCACCGGTAAACGCTCTAAACGCCGAAACAAAGAACCCAAATAGCTATAACGCTCACGCATTTCGGTTTTCGTTGCACTGAAACGCATGGTGCCGAAATCCTGAATCATCGCCAAATCTGCACCGGCAACGAAGGCACTTTTTCCAGAGGTGATCACCAACCCTTTGATCTTGCCATCGCTTGCGTCAACCGTATCAATCAAGCTACTCAGATCTGCCATCATCGCTTCAGAGAAAACGTTAAAGGGCCGCCCCGGCATATCCAATGTTGCCAAGGCGATACCGCGACTGTCGATCTCAAGCTGTATGTTTTCCATCCGATCAAAGCTACCTATATATCAAAATAAAAAATTCGTATAAATCCTATTTTTTACCTGCCCACCTGCATTTCGAACAAGTTTTATACAGCTACAAAAAAGGCCTATCAATTAGAACGTAAGTATACATACATGTTTGCAACAGTAAAGTACGCATGCTATCCTTTTATCAAAATCACTAGGCAAAATACGTACATATATGAACGGAATAACGGTAGCTGGTACATATCTTCCCCAAGCCCGTATAGCGCGCTCAGAAATCGCCAAAGCACACGCTTGGGCAATCAGCGCCTTAAAAGGTAAATCCAAGGGCCAGCGCAGTGCTGCAGCATGGGATGAAGACGCGATTACTATGGCGGTGGAATCTTCACGCGGCCTATTAAATAGCGGCGTGCAAATAGATCAATGTGTGTTTGCCTCTACATCACACCCTTTTGTTGATCGCAGCTCCGCCACCATCGCCGCGGCGGCCTTAGGCCTGCCAAATGATGTCATTACCACGGACGCCGCCACCAGCCGTCGCGCCGCCACCAGCGCACTCATTCAAGCATTGCGCTGCAACGGCAATACCCTACTCCTCAGCGGCGAAAAACGTATTGCCAGACCGGGTAGCTGGGCAGAAATTGTTTGGGGCGACGCGGGCGCCGCCGTATTAGTTTCAGATGCAGCACCGCAGGCCACCTGCATTGGTTGGCAGAGCCGTAACGAAGACAGTCCAGATTTTTATACCGCTACTGGCTTCCACCCTTATCAAGGCGAAGAACGCTGGATAAAGGAACAACTAGTTAGTGGTATTGCCGCACCAACGATTCGTGCTGCAATCGACAAAGCGGGCCTGAAAGCTGCCGACATTACCTGGGCGGTATTACCAGACCCTTCACCGGCCTGTGAAAAAACCTTAGCCAAAGAGCTGGGTTTAAGCGCCACCCTGCTCACCCAAGAAATTGTCGCCAATGCTGGCGACCTAGGTAGTGCTCACCCGATTTTTGGTTTAGCACTTGCGCTAGAGCGCGCCAAAGTCGGTGACACCATTTTGATTGCCAGCTTTGGCAATGGCTGCGATGCCTTGGTCTTTAAGGTTGAATCCTTGGCCACAAAATCATCTAGTACAGACGCACAATTACAAGGTGGTAGCGCAGGCAGCTATATGCCGTTTATTAATTCACGCGGCTTATTCGACATCGACTGCGGCCCACGCGCCGAGCGCATAGATAAAACCTCATTCAGCGTACATGCACGCTATCAGCGCGACATCACTAGCTTTACCGGCGGAAAAATTACTGGCGGCGGCGCGGTCCAGTTTCCGAAAAGCCCCGTTGCACTGGATCAAGCGGCGACAACACCCGCGCAATATATCGATGTTTGTCTTGCTAGCGAGCGCGCAAGCGTAGTGTCTTACACCGCCGACTATTTAACGTATACGCCACAACCGCCGTTCTGCTTCGGCTTGGTTCAGTTTGGTAACGGTGCTCGCGTGGCAATGGAATATGTCGATGTGCCCAGCGAGGGCTTAGATGTTGGCGATGAATTAGAAATGCGCTTCAGAATTAAACATATTGACCGCGAACGGGGATACAGGCATTACTTCTGGAAAGCTGCTCCCATAAACACCACCACCGGAGAGCAAAACTGATGGCTAGCGGAATTAAAGATAAGGTCGCCATCATTGGCATGGGCTGCAGTACATTTGGCGAACGCTGGAATGTAGGCGCCGAAGAATTAATGACCGAAGCATTTAGCGAAGCACTTAGCGATGCCGGCATCACCAAAGAAGATCTTGGCGCCGCGTGGTTAGGTAGCGCCCTAGACGACGTCAATATCGGTAACTCTGCACTACCGTTGGCCTTTGGCCTTCGCCTGCCACGCATTCCCGTTTCACGGGTAGAAAATATGTGCGCCACCGGTACAGAAGCACTCCGCGCCGCTACTTACGCTGTTGCCTCTGGTGCCGTTGACATCGCCGTTGCTGTCGGCGTTGAGAAACTAAAAGACACTGGTTACGGTGGCCTGCCGTTACGTACCAAAGGCACATTCAACGACTTGTGGATGCCCTACGGTTCCGCACCGGGCGGCTTTGCCCAATTAGCCGGCGCCTATCGCGCACGCTATGGCGTTAGCAAAGACGACCTAAAACGCGCCATGGCCCATGTGTCGTGGAAAAGCCATCAAAATGGTGCCCGCAATGAAAAAGCGCATTTGCGCAAAGCGGTAGACATCGACACTATTTTGAATGCGCCGATGATCTCTGACCCGCTAGGCCTGTTCGACTGCTGTGGCGTGAGTGACGGTGCCGCCTGCGCCATTGTGACCACCCCCGAAATTGCAGCAACACTGGGTAAAAATAATCCGGTTGTCGTGAAATCCATTCAAATCTCCGCCAGCAATGGCTGGGAAAGCAGCGCCGACGGTTGGGACGGCAGCTATGTCGTCAACACCCGCGAAGCCGCGAAGCGCGCTTACGCTGAAGCTGGGGTTAAAAACCCCGAGCAAGAAATCAGCCTTGCCGAAGTACACGACTGCTTCTCTGTGACCGAATTAGTCACCATGGAAGACTTGGGTTTATCGAAAGACGGCTGTGCAATTACCGACATTCTCGACGGCAAGTTTGATGCAGACGGCAAAATCCCAGTTCAAATCGATGGCGGCTTAAAGTGCTTTGGCCACCCGGTTGGCGCCACTGGCTTACGCATGGTGTACGAAATGTATCTACAGCTTCAGGGCCGTGCCGGCGATCGCCAACGTGACAATGTAAGACTAGGCTTGACTCACAATTTAGGTGGCTCACCCAGCAATAGCGTGTCTGCAGTAGGTCTGTTTGGTTTACTCGATTAATTTTTCATCTACAACAAGGTAATGAGGCAGCAATGGCTGGTTTATATTTAGAAGAGTTTTCAATTGGGCAAGTGTTTAAGCACGAAATTCGTCGCACTGTTTTAGAGTCCGACAATATGCTGTTTTCGTCGCTAACCTATAACTCGGCGCCCATTCATATTGATCACGACTACGCGTCGAAAACTGAATTCGGCAAACCGCTGATGAACAGTGTATTCACCTTAGGTTTAATTATTGGCCTGAGCGTACAAGACACTACGGTGGGAACTACCATCGGCAATCTGGGTTTTGGCGAAGTCACCTACCCTGCGCCGGTATTTGCTGGCGATACCATTCGCTGCGAAACCACGGTTTTAGAAATACGCGAAAGTAAATCCCGCCCCACCCAAGGGATTGTCGCCTTTGAACATAAGGGTATTAATCAGGACGGCGTAGCGGTGTGCGTTGCTATTCGCAAAGCGCTTATGATGAAAAAGCCTGTTAACTAAGACTGGACCTACAGATGATTTACCGTTCATTTTTATTTGCACCGGGCGACTCTGATCGCAAGATTGAAAAAGCGATTGCGAGTAATGCCGACGCCATCATTCTAGATTTAGAAGACGCCGTTGTTGCTGAAAACAGACCCATGGCACGCACCCAAGTGCGTGATGTATTACAAGCGACGGGCCCTACTATGCCCGGCCGCTTATGGGTACGCATCAACCCAGTATGCACCGACGACTGTCTGTCTGATCTTGCCGCCATTACCTGCGATGGCTTAGCTGGCGTGATGGTGCCAAAACCCGATAGCGCAGCTGACATCGACACAGTTAGTTATTATCTTGCCGCCCTAGAACGCCGTGAAGGTTTGACTGCGGGCAGTATAAAAATACTGTCTGTTATGACCGAAACCGGTAAAGGCTTCCTTAACGCCGCTAGCTACGGCAACGCTGACCGCCCACGCTTAAGTGGCGTATTGTGGGGCGCAGAAGATTTGTCTGCAGCACTGGGCGCCTCTGCCAATACCGACGAAGATGGCGCGCTGTCATTCACCTATCAAATGGCAAGGTCATTGTGTTTAGCGGCTGCTAGTGCCGGTGAGATTCAAGCCATAGACACTGTCTACACCGACTTTAAAAACCCTGACGGCCTGCGCGCTAATTCACTCGCCGCACGTCGGGAAGGCTTTCTTGGCAAGATCGCGATTCACCCCAATCAAGTCGACATTATTAACGAATGCTTTAGTCCGTCGCCTGACGATATTGCCCATGCCAAAGCAGTTATTGCTGCGTTTGCAGAAAACCCCGGCAAAGGCACAGTTGGTCTAAACGGTAAAATGCTAGACCGTCCACATCAGGTTCAAGCTGAGCGAGTTTTGTCACTGGCAGAAGCATTTAATATTCAGTAATCATCAAAATATTCGGTGCACACAAGATGCGCACCGAGCAGTCAAAGCAGAGGTAATACACATGGATTTTTCAATGTCAGAAGACCACCAAGCCTTACGCGAAGGCGTTGCGTCGGTAATGAAAAAATTCGATGCCGACTACTGGCTAGAGCGCGACGAAGATGGTGAATTCCCACGGGATTACCACCGCGCCATGGCAGACGCTGGCTGGCTTGGCATTACCATGCCAGAAGAATACGGCGGCTCAGGCCTAGGTGTAACTGAAGCGGCAATCATGATGCACGAAATCGCCAGCCACGGCGGTGGTATGGCAGCAACATCTGCTGTGCATATCAATTTATTTGGACCACACCCTATCGTTGTTAAAGCGACCCACGAGCAAAAACAACGCTGGATTCCACGCCTAGTCTCTGGCGAAGACCAGTGCTGCTTTGGCTTCACCGAACCCAATGCCGGTTTAAACACTACCCAGATCACCACCTTTGCACAAAAGGTTGAAGGCGGTTATATCGTTAACGGCCAAAAGGTGTGGACCTCTACCGGTCAAGTCGCCAACAAAATTATGTTGCTAGCGCGCACCACCAAAATTGAAGACTGCAAAAAACCTACCGACGGTATCTCTATTTTCTATACCGATATGGATCGCAGCAAAATTGAAGTCACACGCATCCCTAAAATGGGCCGCAAATGTGTTGATTCAAATTCGACGTTTATCGACGGCCTATTTGTACCTGACGAAGATCTCATCGGCGAAGAAGGCAAAGGCTTTTCTTACATACTCCACAGCCTAAACCCAGAGCGTATTCTAATTGCCGTTGAAGCGATTGGTATTGGTCAAGACGCCCTGCGTCGCGCCACCCAATATGCAAAAGAGCGTGAAGTATTTGGTCGTCCAATTGGTAAAAACCAAAGTATTCAGCATCCTTTGGCTGAAAACTGGATGTACTTAGAAGCCGCGTTTAACACCGCCATGAAAGCGGCGTGGTTATATGACAACAACCAGCCCTGCGGTGCTGAAGCAAACTCCGCGAAATTCCTCGGCGCACGCGCAGGCTACGACGCATGTTTGCAAGCCGTGCTAACTCACGGTGGCATGGGTTACGCCAAGGAATACCATGTAGAGCGCTTGCTGCGTGAAGTTACCGTAACCCGCATCGCACCTATCACCGAACAGCTTATTAGCTGCTTTATTGCTGAGAAAGTTCTCGGCCTGCCAAAGAGTTATTAATTATGAGCATGCTTTCCGGAAAAACCGTTTTAGTAACGGGTGGTGGTCGTGGTGTTGGCCGCGCCATCGCACTTGCCGCAGCAGAAGCTGGCGCCAATGTTGCCGTTAACGATTTAGGCGTATCGCTACAGGGTGACAGCACCGGCGATAGCCCAGCCCATGAAGTAGTAAAAGAAATTGAAGCTATGGGCGGCAAAGCAATCGCGCTTACCGACAGCGTCGGTAATTGGGATGCTGCCCACAGCATGATCGAAACCACAGTGAAAACCTTCGGCAGCATCGACGCAGTCATTAACAACGCGGGCAATTTACGCGATGTTATTTTTCATAAAATGACAGAAGATGATTTCGACGCCGTTATTAATGTGCACCTTAAGGGCACGTTCAATATGAGCCGTGCCGCAGCACCCTACTTTAAAGAACAGGCTGGCGGCGCCTTTTTACATATGACCTCGACCTCAGGTTTAGTGGGTAACTTTGGACAGGCAAACTACTGCGCCGCCAAGCTCGGTATTGTTGGTATGTCTAAAGCCATTGCACTAGATATGCAGCGTTTTGGTGTACGCTCTAATGCCGTTGCACCGTTCGCGTGGACGCGGATGGTAAGCTCTATTCCCAACGAAACACCTGAACAGAAAAAACGTGTCGAAGGCCTAATGAAATTAGTACCTGAGCGCTTGGCCCCTTTTGCCGTGGCCATGTGTTCTGACCAAGCCAAACACGTAAGCGGACAAGTATTTGGCGTGCGTAACAATGAAATTTATTTGTTCTCGCAAAGCCGCCCTATCCGCACCGCACACAGCGGCGACGGCTGGACACCAGAAACCGTTATCGATCGGGTATTACCGATGTTTGAAAACGATTTCTATCCATTGCATAAATCCGGTGATGTCTTCACTTGGGATCCAGTTTAAGAGCTACATATAACATGGCAATAGATTACAACACCCTGCGCAATTGGCACTTTGACGATGTTGAGCATAGTTATAATGAACGCGACAGCATTCTCTACGCGCTAGGTGTTGGTCTTGGTCGCGATCCCTTAAATCGCGACGAGCTTAACTATGTTTATGAGCAAGACTTAAAAACCTTACCCACCATGGCCGTCACCATGGCAACGTTGGGTATGTGGGTGAAAAACCCCGCTACCGGCATTACTTGGAACAAACTTGTTCACAGCGGCCAAAATGCGGTTTTCCACCAAGCTTTACCTCCGGCGGGCAAGGTCATCGGCAAAGCGGAGATCAGTGAAGTTTACGATCGCGGCGCTGAAAAAGGTGCCGTGATTGTTGTAAAACGATCTATCTATGACGCGGAAACCGAGGTCTGCTACTGCACGCTGGAACAGACTTTAATGCTCCGCGCCGACGGCGGTTTTGACGGCCCAGCAATGCCCAAAGGTAATCAATCGGTCATTCCTGAGCGCGCTGCAGATTTGACATCTGTGCAAGAAACCACGCCAGGACAAGCTATCCTTTATCGCTTATCTGGTGACTGGAACCCTTTGCATGTCGATCCCGACGTGGCGACCCAAGCTGGCTTTTCAAAACCTATATTGCACGGCTACTGCAGCTACGCCATTGCTGGCTGGGCGGTATGCCAAGCGTTAGGCAAACCGGCGCCTGCGCTAAAAGAGCTAAGCGCTCAGTTCACCTTTCCGGTTATTCCAGGTGACAAAATTGAATTTGAATTCTGGCAACAAGACGACAATGATTGGCTATTCCGAGCCAGCTCTAACGGTCGACTTGTTCTGAATAAATGTAAGGCGCGGTTTAGTAGTTAATTGTTTTAAAATTCAACGTAACAATAATCAAAAATGGACGTAACCATGACAGCACAAAATATTAAACACGCAGTATTTTTATTACTCGGTATTGTCGCCATGCTGCTAACTTGGCCACACGCCTTCGATTGGATGGCTAACGGCGGCAACATTCTCAACCCCGTCGCCTTTTTCGGCGACGCTATCGCCGCAGGTGGAACCGCAGCCTTCCTAAGCATCGATATGATGATTGCCTGGGCGGTGTTCATGATATGGGTAGTGTTTGATACCCACCGCATTGGCATGGGCATGAAGTGGGGCTGGTTTTTTGTCGCACTCTCTTACATCGGTGTGTCGTTCACCTTCCCCGTGTACTTGATTGTTCGCGAGCGCTATATAGACAAGCATCGCACTGAGCCAAACAACGCAGCTTAATGCCATTCCTGAGCCGTATCAGCCCAATGCGGCTCAGACTCTAATATATCCACCAAGGCAGTCATCGGCGGGCTTGGTAGCCATTTAGAATGATAGGCAATGGCGAGTGGTATTGGCGCGGTTGCCACATCTAAAATAGTAAAATTCTCTAAGAACAGCGTGTTCTTTCTATAGTTAGCCCCAACTGTACCAATCGTATTCGTTGCCTGAACAATTTTACAGGCAGACGCAAAGTGACCAATGATATGTAATTGCTGGCTTGCTGGAATTTCCGGTTGCCCAAATAGCTCTTGCATCAACTCTGGGGTGGCCACACTTTTATCGGCAAGCGCCATGGGGTAGCGATTAAGATCAGCAATTTTTGCCACTGATTGATCGCATAACGGATGCCCTTTACGCACAAAGAAACATATGCCAAACGGCTCCAGCGTATGTACTGTAAATTGGCTTTGCTGGCGTATCGCCGGTGCCGGCCCCACCAGCAAGTCGATATCCCTGTTCTTTAAATGCTGAATACTCTGCTCAATCCAACCCGCCGTCTGCTCAATCCGAACATCGGGGTATTGGCTTAACATTTTAGGCAAGGCAGTATTTAGCAAGGACACTAGCGACGGAGGACACACCCCTACCCTAAGCCGAGAGCCACTTAATTGCCGCCCAGCCTTGGTGTCTGCGCTCAGCTGCTCTAAGTCAGCAACAATACGCGCAGCGCGGTCTATAAACGCCCTGCCCTGCGCTGTGGCATACACCCCCTTGGCATGGCGCTCAAACAAGGCAAAACCCGCCTCACCCTCTATTTCAGCCACGCTCTTGGTTAAGGCTGACTGGGTAATATGCACCGCTTTCGCAGCCGCAGTAAAAGAGCCACAGCGATCCACCGCCACCACGTGCTTTAATTTTGTCGGATTCACAGAGGTATTCCAAAAATGAATAATGTAGAAATAATATCATTAGACGGAATGTCTGTCTTTTGCGAATCTCTATCTCATAGATTTACCAAGCCAAAGCACTACAGAAGTAATTCAGTGCTAAGCCCACATGAAATAACGAGGAAACCCCATGCCTAAGCGCACGCTATACAACGAAGACCACCAACTCTTTCGAGAAAGTGTTAAAAAAATGTATGCCAAGGAGTTGGTGCCCTTTGTAGAGGAATGGGAAACCAAAGGCCTAGTCAGCAGAGCGTTTTGGACAGCCTGTGGTGACAACGGCATGCTCTTACCAGATATCCCAGAGGAATACGGCGGTGGCGGATTAGACTTTAAATTTAACGCCATTCTGCTTGAAGAGACGGCATTAGCGGGCACCACTGGCCCCGCCTTTGGCGTACACAACGACATCGTCGCCCATTACATTCATAACTACGGCAGTGAGTCTGTTAAGAAACACTGGCTGCCAAAAATGGCAACTGGCGAGGCGATTGGCGCCATCTGTATGAGCGAGCCTAGCACCGGCAGCGATTTAAAAGCCGTGCGCAGCAAAGCCATGCCGGTCGAGGGCGGTTTTATTCTCAACGGCTCAAAAACCTTTATCACCAACGGCATTAACGCCGATGTTGCGGTTATAGCGGCACGCGTCGGCGACGACAGTGGCGCCAAGGCCATTTCATTATTTGTAATTGGCTGTGATCAAAAAGGCTTTATTAAAGGCAATAAACTTAACAAGGTCGGGAATAGATCCTCTGATACCGCCGAAATATTTTTCGAAGACTTATTCATACCTGTAGAAAATATGCTGGGCGAACAAGGCGCTGGCTTTATCTATATGATGAAAGAGCTTCCTCAGGAACGACTCTCCATCGCCATATCCTGCCAAGCCGCTGCCCAGCATGCCTATGATCTCGCAGTAGATTACGTCAAAGAACGCAAAGCCTTTGGCAAAGCGGTCATCGACTTCCAAAATACTCGCTTTGTTTTAGCCGACATGAAAGCTAAGCTCCAGGTAGGCTGGGCGCACTTAGACGCCTGTATACAAGCACTAGTAGACAAAGAACTTACCACCACCGAAGCCGCTGCGGCCAAACTTTGGCATAGCGAGTTACGCTGTGAAATCGTCGACAACTGTCTGCAGATGTTTGGTGGCTACGGCTACATTGAAGAATACGAAATTGCAAGATTGTGGCGCGACGCGCGAGTCATGCGCATTTACGGCGGCACCTCTGAAATCATGAAAGATTTAATTAGCCGCTCTATTTAAATAGCGAAAAAAATTCCGACGAGGAAATAACCATGTCACTACCCGAATTTATGACAAAAAATCTGCGCCTGCCCGCCATGGCCGCGCCGATGTTTATTGCGTCTACCCCCGAACTAGTTATCGAACAATGCAAAGCCGGTATGATCGGCTCACTGCCGGCACTGAACGCTAGACCCCAAAGCCAGCTAGAAGATTGGATAGTACAAATCCAAACCGCACTGGCCGAGTACGATGCGGCGAACCCAGACAAGCCTTCGGCCCCCTTTGCGATTAATCAGATTTCTCATCCGAGCAATGACAGACTGATGGGCGACCTAGACATTATCGCAAAATACAAAGTGCCTATCGTTATTGTCAGCCTCTATGTTGCACCGAAAATTTGTGAGGTTGTGCACTCTTATGGCGGTATTGTTTTCAACGATATTATTTCTAATCGCCAAGCCAAAAAATCAGTCGAGGGCGGTGTCGACGGTCTTATCGCAGTCGCAGCCGGCGCGGGCGGCCACACCGGCAGCACCTCTCCCTTTGCGCTAATTTCAGAAATCCGTGAATGGTGGGACGGCCCCCTCGCACTGTCTGGCTGCATCGCCACTGGCCAAAATGTATTAGCGGCACTGGCAACGGGCGCTGACTTGGCCTACATCGGCTCGCCATTTATTGCGACCACCGAAGCCAACGCGGTGGAAGATTACAAAAACATGATCGTTGAAAGCACCGCTCAAGACATTCTGACCTCAGATGCGTTTAGCGGCGTACCGGCTAACTTTTTAGTTGGCTCAATCAAACGTGCAGGCCTAGACCCAGAAAAACTAAAACGCGACCCCGAGAAAGCCATAGACGTAAGCGAAAGCAGCCAGAGCTTTAATACCTGGAAAGACATTTGGGGCTGCGGACAAGGCATTTCAGCCGTAAAGAAAATCGTCCCCACCGCCGAGTTGGTAGAGCGTATGACACTCGAATATAAGGCCGCAAAAGCGGATTTTATCAAACGCATGTCATAGTTCTAGCGCGCGATCACGCCCTATTGGCTGGTCGCGCCCGCAATACAAAACCACGTAATTAAAATATAACTTAGCTGTTTTTCATCCAATGATTAAACAACACAACCAACTCAGCGGAGCTTAACTCGCAAGACAAATATCAATATATGTCCTTAATTTATGTTTAATCTGGCTCATAAATTCTCGCGTGGCGCCATAACTCCTGCCTAGCAAATCGGCTACTGTGCGCAGATCCAACTCATCATCCATCACCCAAGACAATGCTTGCGCTCCTTCGGGATTGTCGCGAGTGAATACCGACATCTGCCCCTCTATGCAGGCTTTTAAACGATCTTCATCATAACTTTCTTCATCAAAAAGCCAGTCATCCCCATCCACGTATGACGTGGCTTTCTCTGTGCTGCGATAGCGATCAGCGAGCTTTGATCTCACAACCGTCCAAACCCAGCCCCGCCCCTGCCCTATTGGCGTAAAACTAGTCGCACGATCAATAAAGGCGATAAAAATATCATGCAGAACGTCTTCCGCTTCGACGTCAGCAATACCGCGAATTTTTAAAAATCGAATTATTTTTTCAGCAAACGCCATGTATAGCTGAGTAACCGCGAGTTTACGACATTCTCCACCGAGCTGTAGCTCGGTAATTAGACGATCAACATCTGTGTTGCTAAGACTAGTCATCGGCGCTAACAAGCTGTATTTCAATTTCTGTATTGAGAGGCCAGCTCTCCATTTTATAGGGTTTTGGAAGGGCATTTATCCAACGCGCCTTACTGGACTCGCTATTAAGAATAAGTACCCATACTCCCTCTGCTTCGGATTCAGAAAGAGAAATTCCTTCGTGATTTAGTTCAGATAAGGCCTGCCACTGCGTCGCGGTAAGGCGCAATTCTATTGGCGAATTTAAATATTTAAGCGTTCTTGGCTTCGAGGCAACACTATCAGCGTCGAATTCGCTACCGCTATCGGCGCGCCCATATTGCTCTGGCGATGCAGATACTGACATTTCCTGCTTCGCACGGGAGGCCATTTGCGCGACCGCTTCATCGACAATACTAGAGTCAGAAAATTGAGTCATTTCCCGCTCGTCAACTGCCAACTCATCATTCGCTGCCTGTATTTGCTTTGAATAGGACTCACGTTTAGTCGCGCTTTCTTCAGAGAGCTGCAGAGCCGCTTCGTGAAGCGGCTTATCCGTAACGGCATAATTCAAAATAATACTCACGCCTAATAACAGCACAGCAGCGTAGCCAAACACGTGAAAACGTCGAGATCGCGCAATGGCAGCGTCGTACACTCCCTCGCTAGCAAGACGCTTATGCAACCGTTGCAAAGCAAGTTGATCTATTTGTGTAGCAGGCTCTGCGGCACGCAAGCCAGAACGAACTGCATTCATGACAGCCCGTTCCTTCTCGGTTTCGCATGCGGCGGGGTCAGCCAGCCGCTTAAGCCAATCATCGATATGTTCAGTCATTACTCTTGCGCTAATAGCCTTGGGCTGATTTGTTCAAGCAGCTTAACAAATTCGCTACGTTTAGCATCATTTACCTTGGCACTTATCCCTTTGGCGCGAGCTAAAACGGCGTGAAGGCTGGCAGACCCAGCGTGATCGGATTCTGACAATAGCAGGCTCAATTCTGCCACCGCAGATGCCCACTGCAAATCAGCTGTAGCAGTCTCGATAGACTTGGCTTTAGTGGTCATGGCGTGAGCGAACTCAATACCCTTGTCGCCACTAGGCTGTTTGTAACGCACTTTCACATAAGCCAGCTCCATAGCCTCGCTACCTGCCGTGCGAGTGCTCTGGTAACGCCGCTCGATATCAGGTGTGGCGCCAATGCCGCTAGGAATAATTTCATAGAGCGCGACAACGGAATGGCCTACGCCGATTTCACCGGAGTCCTTCTTATCGTCGCGGAAATCTTCAGTATTCATTACCCGTGACTCGTATCCAAGAAGGCGGTACTGAGCAACCGCAGCGGGATTAAATTCGACCTGAATTTTTACATCTTTAGCGGCTATATGAAGCGTACGCATGAGTTCAGAACCAAAAAGACGCTGTGTTTCTGAGTCAGAGTCTAAATAATGCGCGACACCATTACCAGCTTCCGCGAGAATCTGCATCTTGGCATCTTGGTAGTTCCCAGTACCCATACCAATTATCGACAGAAAAACGCCACTTTCACGTTGTTTTTCAATCATCGATTTCAGCTCACCATCTCCGCTCACACCAACATTAAAATCACCGTCAGTCGCCAATATCACCAAATTAGTAGCGTTTTCATCATACTGTTTACGCGCAACATCGTAAGCAAGCTGAATACCAGCACCACCGGCAGTAGAGCCACCCGCAGTAAGATTAGACAATGCCTGATAAATACGATCGCTTTCGGTAACTGGCGTCGGTGCTAGCACCAAACCCGCACTCCCCGCGTAGGTCACAATAGCAACTTGATCTTGTGGTTTTAAATTGGACAACAAAGTTTGAAAACTACGAATCAGTAACGGCAGTTTATCTGTACTGTTCATCGAGCCAGAGGTATCTAGCAAAAAGGTAATGCGAGCGCCCTTATCACTCGTGCTGCTCTGATCTATCGCTTTAACACCGATCATCGCCAATCGATGATTGGGATTCCACGGCGCTACGGCGTAATCAGACATAATCGCTAGCGGATGCCCATCAGTCGGTGCAGGAAAGTGATAGTCAAAATAATTCACCATCTCTTCTAAACGCACACTAGATGGAATCGGCACCGAGCCTTGATTGATTTGCCGGCGCACATTGGAATAGCTCGCAGAATCGACGTCTAAACCAAAGGTGGATAAAGGCGAAAGAGCTACTGATAAAAATCGATTCTCGTTCCTAGCGGCATAATTTTCGCGATCCAGCGGCAATACTTGCCCCACCGGACTACGGGTAATTAGCATTGGCGACGCCATATCTGCCGCGAGTTTTGAGTATTCATGGGCCCGGCGTGGCTCAGCCTCTACCGCAGAACTCATATTATTGGCTAGATGTGCCGGCGCCGGTTTCACCGCAATAATTTGCTGGTCAACTTGCTCTTGGTAGACCACCGCAGGATGTTGCGAATCGTCAATCTCATTAATGCTATGCCTTAGCGGCAATGTGGATTTAGGAACATCTGACAAAATAGGATCATTTGACGTCTGAAACACAAAGAATGTGCCTGCGACGACTAAAAACAAACACAGTGTGATGATATAGCGCATGGTCGTTCTCCGTTGATTTATGCTGCTGTCATTTGTATAAACGCAACGGAGAAGGGATTGTCAGGGTAGCTTGTAAACTATTTTTTCATCCATATTGTTAAGCCACTTAATTGTGCATACATAAAACCTCGACGACCATCTATTTAATTAGTCTGCTCCGGCATATCTTTACGAATATGCTTTGCCGTCAGTGCACACAAAACTAAGCACGCTATCGTTGCAGCACTCACCCAAAACAGCAGCGAATAGCGTAGACTTTCATTGCCGTAAGTCGGCTCTAAATAATCACTTAAACCACCAACCAATACTGGGCCAAAACCCAAACCGATTAAATTGACCATTAATAACACCACCGCCGAGGACACCGCGCGCATACTCGGTTTAACCAAGCTGTGGGTGACTGTAATCAATGGCGCAAGGTAAGTCGCCTGCAAGGCCGCGGGAATAATAAAAAATAACAACGATGTCGTTCCGTCGCTACTCAGTAACATTGCCGCCACTAGCGGCAGCGGTAAGCCATAGGCCAGTGCGATAGTGCCGGGATACCAGCGGCGATCTTTTAAGCCCAAGCGGTCGGCCACATAGCCCATGGAAAATGTGCCAAGAGCGCCGCCCACGCCAATGGTTAGCGCCAGCCAATTACCGACGGTACCGGTGCTCATACCAAAGCTGCGAATCAGGAATGATGGCGTCCAGCTATACAAGCTGTAAGCGCTAAATGAAGCGAGTGCGCCAGCAAAGACCATGTAGCGAAACGTTTTCTTTGACCACAATAGTGTGATGGTTTCCAGCAGTGTCGGGTGAGCTTCTGCGGCTTGATTTTCAAGTGCTTTAGCCACCTGCCGCTGGGGTTCTTTAACCGTAAATTTAATGACCAAGGCCAGTAGAATACCGGGAATACCCACCGCCATTAAGGCTATGCGCCAGCCGAAATATTCCTGAATCCAGCCGCCCATTAAAAAGCCGACTAGCATGCCGATATTGACGCCACTATTGTAGGTAGCAATGGCGGTTGCCCGCTCTTTCATGGGGAAGATATCTGAGATCATTGAGTGGCTTGGCGGACTGCAACCTGCCTCGCCCACGCCTACACCAATTCTCGCCAGCAGCAATTGCCAATAATTTTGCGCCAAGCCGCAAGCGGCGGTCATCATGCTCCACAGCCCAACGGAATAAGCGACGATGTTTCTGCGATTTCCTCTATCTGCCCAGCGCGCAATAGGCAGGCCCATCACAATATAAAAAACCGCAAAGGCAAAGCCCGTCAATAAGCCGAGCTGGGTATCTGACAAGCCCAAATCGGCCTTGATCGGTTCTTGCAAGATCGACAGTATTTGCCGATCTACGAAATTAAACATATAGGAAGTCGTCAGCAGCGCTAAGGCGTAATAACGGTAGCGACTATTACTATAGCCATCAGATCTTACATTAGCGCTTTCTAGGCTCATCACAACTCCACAAATTATCTTTATTTTCTGCTTTAATTATTTCGCAATGTGATAACAGGCCGTGGTGCGAACCACGATACGGCCATCCACTTTCATTACGGCGTGGGAATACAAGGTACCCTTGGTTTCCCTAACTAAATCTGCCTCAATTTCTATCCAGGCGCCCTTGGGCACCGGCGCAATAAAATCAATATCAAGATTTTTAGTGGGAAAATGGAAATTATTACTACTAATTTGATCTTCCAGCGGCACTAACTGCATATCGGCAAGATAAGTACTACCTAGGCGGCAGCAAAGGATACAGTCGCTTCTTTAAAAAAGGATTTTACGAGCTTCTTGTTTCGTCGAATTTTCTCTAAATCCACTATCGCTCGATTTTTAAGCGACTCGCCTTTCTTAAGAGGCTTTTTCGATGTACCCATATTTCTCATCTGGTTCCAAACCAGTTCATCTGGGTTTAAATCAGGCGCATAGGCAGGAAGAAAAACGATTTCGATCATTCCCTCCAAAGAATCAATATGCGCCATTACCTTT
>NZ_CACSIJ010000002.1 GCF_902705855.1 Zhongshania aliphaticivorans
ATGTAGCTCTTAGTATGTCGGACTTCGCATGTCTTAGTTAGGCGGTCAGAGTAAGTAGTCATTACGAACGTGGCATCACGGAGTACGTCGTATGTCGGATGTCGGATGTCGGATGTCGGATGTCGGAAATTTTCTGGGTATCCGCAAACACTGTCAAATGCTGCTTTTGAATTTTCATCAGACGCCCGACGTCAGACCTCCGACTTAAGCTTAAAGCACTACCGTTTCAATCCTCAAAAAATCACCTAGTTCAGCCAGTAACTTATCGCCTGAACGCAGCGGCCCAACACCCGCCGGCGTTCCAGTCAAAACGACATCGCCGGGCATTAAGCTAAAGCTGTGACTGATCTCACTTAATAAATTTTCAACGCTGAATAGCATGTCACTACAGCTACCCTGCTGCTGTACGTCGCCGTTACGCGTTAAGCGCAAGGTTAGCGTTGCAAAATCTAGGTTTTGATCAAAGGGCACAAAGTCTGCAAGCGGGCACGCGCCGTCGAAGGCTTTAGCGCGCTCCCAGGGATGGCCTTTTTTCTTAAGCTCGTCTTGTAGCTCACGCAGGGTCAAATCTAGGGCAAGCCCGATTCCGGCAATGGCAGCGCGGCACTCTTCTGGCGCCGCCTTAGTCAACGGCTGCCCAATCAACAAGGCCATTTCCAACTCGTGATGACAGGCGCCAAAGCCAGAGGGCAACAGCAATGGCTCGGCCATTGCCACCATCGCCGTCGCCGGCTTAATAAACAGCAACGGCGACGCTGGTATTGCATTGCCCAGTTCTTTTACGTGATCTGCATAATTTCTGCCCACGCACACCACCTTGCCCGGTGCGTGCGCAAACTCAGCTTGACCAACAATGTGATGGCGGTACGTCGACATAGCAAACAAGCCCTTTATTAATCGAATATCTTACCGGGGTTCATAATGCCCTTGGGATCAAAAACCTGTTTCACCTGACGCATCAAGGCAATTTCTGTTTCTGAACGGGAATACGGTAAATAGGCTTTTTTCAATAAACCCACACCATGCTCGGCAGACACGCTGCCACCATATTTGGCGACAATTTCAAACACCCCAGTGCTGACCGTGCCGCACTTTTCAAAGAACTCATCCTTATCCATATCGTCTGGCTTGAGGATATTAAGATGCAAATTGCCGTCGCCGATATGGCCAAACCAAATGATTTCAAAATCGGGGTATTGGGCGTCCACCAAGGTTTCGACGGCTTCTAAGAAATCGGGCACCCGAGAAATAATGGTAGAGATATCGTTTTTATAGGGCGTCCACTTAGAAATGGTTTCAGAGATATCTTCTCGCAAGCGCCACAGATTTTTGAGCTGCTCTAAGCTTTGGCTCATCACCCCATCAGTGACCCAGCCCTCTTCAACGCAGGTTTCAAACAAAGCCATGGCCTGCGCCTCAACCTCGTCATTCAGGCATTCAAATTCCAACAAGGCGTAATAGGGGCACGTCGATTCAAAGGGACGTGGCACATTGCTATGGGCAACCACTTTTTGCAGCGCCTGCTCCGAGAAAAACTCAAACGCCGTTAAATCCATCTCCGCCTGAAAGCGGTTAAACAAATTCATAATGCCGCTAAAATCTTCCACCCCAAGCACAAAGGCAGTGAGGTTTTTAGGTGGCCGCGTAAGCTGCATAGTCGCTTCTACGATCAGCCCCAGGGTGCCTTCTGCACCAATAAACAGCTGGCGTAAATCGTAGCCCGCGTTGTTCTTCAACAGGCCGCGATTCAACTCCAGCATATCGCCGTTGCCGGTGACGACTTTTAAACCCGCCACCCAGTCGCGAGTCATGCCGTAGCGAATAACTTTAATACCGCCAGCATTGGTCGCGATATTGCCGCCAATTTGCGACGAGCCCGCCGAGGCAAAATCGACGGGGTAAAACAATCCGCGCTCTTCGGCAAAATCCTGTAACTGCTCGGTAATCACACCTGCTTGGCAAACCACCGTGCGGTCAATGGGGTCGAAGTCGCTGATATGGCTCATATAGTCAAAAGACACAACCACTTCGCCATTGGCGGCTACCGCACCACCGCTCAAACCGGTGCGGCCGCCAGAAGGCACAATGGCAAAGTCTAATTTATTAGCCAGCTTTACCACCGCCTGCACTTCTGCCGCCGTGCGCGGAAACACCACCGCCAGCGGCGCAGGAGTGTGCGCCTTGGTCCAATCTCGGCCATGACTTAACAGAATTTCGGCGTCGCTACGCACTTTGTCGTCGCCGACGATCGCCTGCAGCTCACTAATAATGGTTTCGGATGACGGAACAGGGCTTGCCGACATGGTAAAAATGCCTCTCTGAATAGCACTTGGGAAAGGCGAATATGATACCATACTGCGCTTTCACAGTACCTCAAAGTGGGGCTAGCAAACTCATGGCAAAAACATCCCTCGACAAAGCCAAAATTAAATTCTTGTTATTGGAAGGACTTCACCAGTCCTCTGTCGACGCCCTGCATGCAGCGGGTTACACCAATATCGACTACTACCAAAAAGCCCTGCCTGACGACGAGCTCAAGAAAAAGATCGCCGACGCCCATTTTGTCGGCATTCGTTCGCGCACTCAGCTTACCGAAGAAGTACTCGACGAAGCCAAAAAGCTGATTGCCATCGGCTGCTTCTGCATCGGCACCAACCAAGTTAATTTACAGGCAGCCACCGAGCGCGGCATTGCCGTATTTAATGCGCCGTTTTCAAATACTCGCTCCGTTGCCGAACTCGTTATTGCCGAAGCCATACTATTAATGCGCGGCCTAGCCGAGAAAAACGCCGCCGCTCATCGTGGTGAGTGGATGAAATCTGCGATTGGCTCATACGAAATTCGCGGTAAACGCCTTGGTATTATCGGTTATGGCTCTATCGGCATGCAGCTTTCCGTTATCGCCGAAAGTTTGGGCATGGAAGTGTGCTTTACCGACGTGGTCAACAAATTACCGCTAGGCAACGCCAGCCAAATCAGCTTAGGCGAACTACTCGCCACCGCAGATGTTATCAGCCTACACGTGCCAGAAACCGCGTCTACCCAAATGATGATTGGCGCCAATGAACTGGCTCAAATGAAAACCGGCGCCATCTTAATTAATGCGGCACGCGGCACCGTGGTTGATATCGACGCACTCGTCAACGTACTGCGCGACAACAAGCTCGCAGGCGCCGCCATCGACGTTTTTCCAGAAGAACCACGCAGCAATAACGATGAATTTATTTCACCACTGCGCGAATTCGACAATGTCTTCTTAACACCACACGTCGGCGGCTCTACCGTTGAAGCCCAGCTCAATATCGGCATGGAAGTCGCTGACAAGCTAGTAAAATACTCAGATAACGGCACCAGCACCTCTTCAGTTAACTTCCCTGAAGTAGCGCTACCTGCCCACCCCGGCAAGCACCGTATTCTGCACATTCACCACAATGTGCCCGGCATACTCAGCGCGATTAACCTTATCTTCTCTGAGAACAACATCAACATCTCTAGCCAGTACCTGCAAACCAGCGAGAAAGTAGGTTACGTGGTCATTGATATTGACGAAGCCTCTAGCGAATTTGCGGTAGAAAAACTGCTGGATGTGAAAGGCACCATTCGCTGCCGCGTACTTTTCTAAACACTTTATAGGAAACATTGTCGAATATGGCTGATATTCTCTCCCCCGAACTCGCCGCACTGCTAGATAAAAGCGCGCTCGTCGGCATCAGCTATTTCGACATTAACGGCGATGCCCTACAGCAAAGAATGTTAGCCGGCACCGTGGTTAGAGTCACCATAAAAGACGGCATCACCCTGCGCCAACACAATGAGGAAGAATTCACCCTGCCCTCATCAATGGCCCCGTGGTTTCTTGCTCCTGCCGGCAATTACAAAACCAGTGATGGCGAAGCCGTTAGCAACCCAGACTACCTCGTTACGTGGAATGTCCATCGCTGTCAAGACACCGACAAGCCCGAAGGCGAACACCAGTGGTGGGAATGGGTGGCGAATACTACACCACCATCGGTGGGATGAGCTACGGGAGTCGGCTTGACGGGAGATGGGAGACGCTTAAAGGCATTCGCTTCGCTCATAAGAACACCCGCTTTTGCGTTCACCGTCTCCCATCAAACATTCAGACCCCAAATATGGGCTTCCGACATCAGACACCCGACTTTCCTATAGATAATCATCACAAGCCTGCCACAACTGTTCTCGAAAACGCTCGCCCTCCTTCGCAAGATGATGCCGCGCTCCCGATACATAAACAATTTTCGCATTGGGAAACTTAGCTTGAATCCGTGGCAAGTTGTAACGCCACTCAACCGTTTCGTCTTGATCGCCCTGCAAAATAAGTAAAGAGCTAGCCACCGGCTTTTGGCGATGAAACCACGGTTGCCATTTTTTAAGTGCGCCCACCCAACTTAGCGGTAAAGATCGAGCTTGCAGCGGATCGCGCTCTCGCAAAAACTCCAAAAATAATTGGTCATCGGAGTTGTCGGCAAATTTACGCGGCAGGCTATGTATAAAATATTTCAACAGACTGTGAGCTGGCTTTCCCCACCACCAATCGCAGGGCTTTAACAGCGGTGCAAGTAACACAACGCGTTCAAAATCTGCATCGCCACCACTTAGCAGGTGCGACATAAGCACAGCACAACCTGTGCTTTGCGCGAGCGCTACACGCCGCGATGGCAAGCCAAAATTGGCCACGACGGCGAAGGCATCGCTCAGCACTTGGCGGTAACGCATAAAATCATCAATCGCAGCGCGCTCTCCCGTAGACAAACCATGCCCGGGTAAGTCGTAGGCGACAACAGAATAACCATGTTTTAAAAAATAATTTATAACGTTATTAAATAAACCAACATGATCATAATAGCCATGATAAACAAAAGCCGTGCTATGGGCATCTGCCAACTGAAAAACCTGCATGGCTATACGCTCACCGGCGCTATCGAAGGCACCAAAGAGGTGGCGCAATGTTGGATAGCGCTCCTCGTAATCAATATCGTAGTAACGGCTATACTCAGGCGCCCATTCAACATCAGAAATTAAACTGGTCGCAGCTATTTCTGGCAAGGGAGGAAGATTGAACGGATCTAAATCTGGCGACCAATTGAACAAATGAGCGTACTCCGAAATTAAATTAGTGAAGCCATTTTGCCTAAGCCAAACCAGCGGCTTGCGCACTTATGCCGCGTTGCGCCAGTACGCGATTATGATCATCGGGAAGACACATCACCGCGTGCTCTTCTGCGTCTAGCTGAGCAAGGCTTACCGCCACAATGTCTTCAGCATTCCACCAAAGCTCATCGGCCACTTTACTCTGATCAAGCGCCGCCAAGGGCTCTCTACTACTAAAATCACTGCGAGTGTAACTAGGGCACAGGCACTGCACGCGAATACCATCAGCTTGCACTTCCTGCTGCAGCGCCTGTGAAAACATATTCAAAAATGTTTTGCTCGCGCCGTATACCGCAGAATATTTTACTGGGAAAAAGCTGCCGACCGACGACACATTAATCACCACTCCCCGCCCTTCATCTTTCATATAAGGCAGGGCAGCGCGGCAAAGTGCCAATGTGGCATTGCAGTGCAGATTGACCATGGCCATTTCCATATCCATATCTGACTCAGCAAAACGCCCGTGGGTAGCAAATCCCGCATTATTGACTAGCATTGTGACGGGCCCTTTCTGACGAATAGCTTCCATCACCCGAGTTAGCCCCTCGGTGCTGGTTAAATCCAGAGCCAAACTCGTAATACTTAAATCTGCGTGCTCCAGCTCTGCAACAACGCTCGCTAGCTTGTCAGCGTCGCGGCCAATTAAAATCATGCCCTTGCAACGCGGCGCTAATTGCTGGGCAAAAGCACGCCCAATTCCCGCCGATGCACCCGTAATTAAGGCAATTTCTGTTCGCGACTGCGCACTCATTTTGTTTCCTTTTTATTTATCGATTGGCAGCATAGTACCTCAGCGCATATTGGCCGCAAAACCCCAAGCGGATTATAGGCAGACCACCGTGATTTTTATTTGTCGCAGCGCTCAGCTCTGGGCTAAGCTGTTTGGATCTATCAATCGCTCGGAAGGTATTATGTCAGCAAGGCTTTGCTCGCTTATCAACACCGAATTGGCCATTGTGCAAGCACCTATGGCTGGGGTGCAGGGCAGTAAGCTCGCTATCGCGGTGTCAAACGCCGGCGGCCTTGGCTCTCTGCCCTGCGCAATGTTAAGCGACGACACACTCCTCGCTGAACTCAACACACTTAGTAAGCAAACAGACAAACCCTACCAGCTAAATTTTTTCTGCCACACCCCGCCGCAGCAAGACCACACAGCAGAGGCCGTATGGCGACAGCTACTTAGCCCCTACTACAATGAATTCGACCTAGATATTAAGGACATTAAGAGCGGCCCCGCACGCAAACCTTTCACCAGTGCCACCGCAGACTTAATAGAAAAATTTAAGCCGCCGGTTATCAGTTTTCATTTTGGATTACCTAATGCAAGCCTGCTAGACCGCATTAAAAGCTGGGGTAGCGTCATATTGGCGTCAGCTACCACCGTTGAAGAAGCGCGATGGCTGCAAGCCCACGGCGCCGATGCCATTATCGCCCAGGGGCTTGAAGCCGGCGGCCATCGAGGTATGTTTCTCTCTAGTAATATCAACGAGCAATTACCGCTACGAGATTTGCTGGCGGCGATTAAACCCCTTATCAACATTCCGATTATCGCCGCAGGCGGGATTAGCTCTGCTAACACTATTGCCGAAATTATGACCCTCGGCGCCGACGGCGTACAAATCGGAACAGCATTTTTACTCTGCCCAGAGGCAGATACCAGTGCAGTTCATCGCCGCGCACTCCACGACAAAGCACACCCAACTACCTTGACCAATATTTTTTCCGGCCGTCCCGCTCGTGGCATTAGCAACCGCTTAATCCGCGAACTTGGCCCAATCAATCCGCATGCACCGGCATTTCCGCTGGCGAGCACCGCTATCGGCCCGCTTCGCAGCCATGCCGAAAAGCAAGAGAGCAGCGATTTCTCGCCACTTTGGGCAGGAAGTGATTACCGCCACTGCCGCGACATTCCCGCTGCGCAATTAATCGCAGAACTTGCCGACGGCTTCACTAGTCATTACACGCCATAAAGCGGCTCACCCAACATCAAGAGAAAATGATCTATGAGAAAACTAATGATCTATTTTGCCGCCGGCAGCATTGGCGCCGTCGCAAACAGCCTTGCACTTTGGTGGCTGGGTTATTACGGACTAACGGCACGATATGATATTGCGATTGCGCCCCACCTCAGCCCTGAGTGGATGTATCCGCGCATTGTGTGGGGTGGGATTTGGGGTCTATTGTTTATACTGCCAATGCTGCAATCTCGCCTATTACTGAAGGGCTTAATTATTAGCCTTGCACCAACAGCGGTGCAGTTACTGGTCTTTTTCCCTCAAGCCAACAAGGGCCTCGGCGGCACCGAGCTGGGAATTTACACGCCGATTTTAGTGCTCTTGGTCAACGGTATTTGGGGGCTTGCCGCCGCACTTAGCCTGCGTTTTTCGCGGTAAGTTACTTGCGCTAATTTTTTTATACACTACATTTCTTAAACATCTATCTTTCTTTCCGAGGAAATAGCCATGCTAAATGAGTTTAAGAAATTTGCCATGCGTGGCAATGTTGTTGATATGGCCGTCGGCATCATCATTGGCGGCGCCTTTACGACCATCGTTAAAAGTATGGTAGCCGATGTGATTATGCCGCCGATTGGTATTTTAATGGGCGGCGTCGATTTCGCGGAATTGTTTATCACCCTACAAGAAGGCACCGAGGTCGCGGCGCCCTACGCTACCCTCGCTGCGGCAAAAGCGGCAGGCGCTGTCACCATTAACTACGGGATTTTCATTAACGCGGTAATCAGTTTTATTATTGTTGCGTTTTCAGTATTTATGCTCATCCGAGCAATGAACAATATGAAACGTAAAGAAGAAGAGGCTGCCCCCGCAGAACCTACTACCAAAGAGTGTCCGCACTGCATTAGCCAAATTGCGATTAAGGCAACGCGCTGCTCTTGCTGTACATCAGAGCTGGTCTAATTTTTTAAATCCCCAGCAAATTACCCGCTGGGGATGAATACTACTTAGCACTTGTTAATTTTTTCCAGCCATCTTGCCCAAGCAGTGTGATCAGACGCTTTTTATTCACACTTAAAACCTCGTTCTTCGCCACCGCAATCAGCTCGTCGCGAACCTCAGGCTTTACTCCCGCTAAAACGTACAAATGACGCTGCGGACTTGCTGCTTTCTCTAAAATTTTCACACCTTTAAATTTAGCCACCCGCACCAAGTCTTTGGCATCTGGCAATTCAAGAGCGGTGTTTGGTGGTAACTGCGCGGCGACATCTGCCAGCGCGTAGTCGAGTAAATTGGCAACCACAGCAATCATTGCGGCTTTTCCGGCTAAGCGGTTTTGAAGCGAGATAGACGGCAAACGGCTTTTATCTCCGTAGGCCAAAAAATCTGCGCCTTCATAACCGTCTAGGCTACACAGCCATTCTGGAGCGTCACGCCTATCACTGTCTGGGTAGGCGCACTCCGCCTGCACCGACGTCGCAAAAATACAGCCCAGCATCAAGCTTAGCAGCGAACCCTGTCGCATCCCCTTACTCCTATTGCTAATATCCTGCCGGCAGCCTACAAGGAATCGGCGGTTTCAGCCACCGCAACTCACACTGAATTCAGTGAAACCACTGCTACAACGTACGAGGTCAGAATGAAGAACCCGCTTCCTGCAAAAATGCCAATTCCTCCGCAGTAGAGACTCGACCAAGCAAAGCGTTACGGTGAGGATAACGACCAAAGCGCGCGATAATGTCATGATGAGCAACGGCAAAACGATAATTATTTTCTAGGCCCAAAGCCTCATAAAGCCGCAGCGATGCATTCTGAATAGCCAGAGATTCGCTGTGCATATACGGCATATACAAAAAAATACGCTGCTCTTCCGTTAATTCCGCGTCGGCATAGGCACGAATGGCCTCCTGCGCGAGCACTAATGCCTGCCCATCGGCGGCAAATGCGCGCGGGCTATCGCGAAAAATATTACGGGAAAACTGATCCAGCACCATAATTTCAGCAAGTCGCCCCAGCGGCTTATGCCGCCAAGAATAAAGCTCTCCTGCTAGCGCCGCGTGATGAATGTCGCCAAAACGCCTCACGATAGTACTGTCTAATTCAGTGCTGCCTGCAAACCACGCTGAAGACGGTAGCTCAGCAAACCAAAATTCTATTATCGACCGATAGTGCATTGCGAACGGCTACCCCTTATTCCCTAAAAGCTGCGCCTATTATCGTCATAATTTTAGAAACTGAAAGTGCGGAATTACCCTGATCGACTCAGACACTGCTAGAATACGACCCGGCGACAACCCCACACATTCCCCAGGAGCGGCTGATGCCCAAGGCAAAAACGGTCAATTTTGAAACCTCACTCACCGAGCTAGAAAAGCTAGTTCAGAGCATGGAGTCTGGCGAACTTAGTTTAGAGGATTCATTGAAAGCTTTTGAAAGCGGCATGCAATTAAGCCGCGACTGCCAGCAAGCCCTGGCGGACGCTGAGCAAAAAGTGCAGCTGTTAATGGAAAAAGACGGCGAAATTGTTAGCAAAGCGCTTAACACGGACGATTAATAGATGAACCGAGAGTTTTCGGACTTTCTCGCTAACTGCCAGCAGCGGGTGCAACACGCCCTGCCCGAGCGTTTACAAAATACCGGTAGCGAATTTGCCGACGCCAACGCATCTCAGCGCTTACAAGTCTTAAGCGACGCGAGCTTATACAGCCTGCTCAATGGCGGAAAGCGCGTGCGCGCCACCTTGGTTTACGCCACCGCCCAAGCCCTCAACAGCAATATCGACGGCCTAGACGACATTGCCTGCGCCATTGAAATGGTTCACGCCTACTCGCTTGTTCACGATGATTTGCCCGCAATGGACAACGACGACCTACGGCGCGGCAAACCCACCTGCCACATTGCCTACGACGAAGCGACCGCCATTCTCGTTGGCGACGCACTACAAGCCCGCGCTTTTGAGCTGCTTGCCAATTTACCTGGACGCGACGCTGACACCAAACTCGCATTAATTCAGCAGCTCAGCGCCGCCGCCGGCCCTCGCGGCATGGTAGGCGGCCAAGCCATCGACCTCGCCTCAGTCAATCAGCAACTCGACCTAAGCTCACTGCAAACCATGCATCAACTTAAAACCGGCGCGCTCATTCGGGTGGCAATTAGCATGAGCGCAACATGGTGTCAGGCTAACGCCGAACAGACCGCCAAGCTTGACGCCTACGGCAAGGCCATCGGCCTGTCCTTTCAAGTTCAAGACGATATCATTGACATCGAGAGCAACACCGAAACACTGGGAAAAACCCAAGGTGCGGACCTCGCCCTAAACAAACCCACCTTTCCAGCTCTGCTGGGCCTAGCCGGCGCAAAGACATTAGCCGCCAAACTACACCAAGGCGCACTCGCCGCACTGAGCGACTTTGACGAAAACGCCGATCCGCTACGCGCGCTATCGCACTATATTATTGACCGCCAGCACTAATGCCCACACGAGCTCCAGGGGGCTATATGCGCCAATAGAAATCCACTTTATGCGCTACGTGAATAGGTAAAGCCAGTCAAATTCGTTTACAATCTCGCCCTTCCATCGGTTCTGGGTTCTACGCTTGATGTTTCAGGAAATCCCCCTTACAAGGCCAGCCACACCACTGCTGGACACGATCGACTCCCCAGCCGATCTTCGCCGCTTAGAAGAAAACCAACTAAGCGAGCTGGCCCTGCAACTACGGGAATACCTGCTATACACCGTCGGCCAAACCGGTGGCCACTTTGGCGCAGGGCTCGGCGTAGTCGAATTGACTGTTGCCCTACACTATATTTACAACACCCCAGAAGACCGCTTAGTCTGGGACGTTGGCCACCAATGCTACCCACACAAAATTTTAACCGAACGCCGCGAACGCATGGGCGGCATGCGCAAAGCCGATGGGCTGGCAGGCTTTCCAAAGCGCGAAGAAAGCCCTTACGACACCTTTGGCGTCGGCCATTCCAGCACCAGCATTAGCGCCGCATTAGGCATGGCCATTGCTGCGCGCCAACAGGAGTTAGACCGCCATACCGTGGCCGTGATTGGCGACGGCGCAATGACCGCCGGCATGGCCTTTGAAGCCATCAATCACGCCAGCCACACCGGCGCGAATATGCTGGTGGTGCTCAACGACAATCAGATGTCGATCTCTAAGAACACCGGCGGTTTGAACACTTACTTCTCAAAAATGTGGGCCTCTAAAACCTACAATCAAATTCGCAGCGGCGGCAAAACGGTTCTCAAGAAATTTCCACGTTCGGCAACCGATCTTGCCGCACGACTAGAAGAATATATGAAAGGCATGGTGTCGCCGGCCACACTATTTGAAGAGTTAGGCTTCAATTACATTGGCCCCATAGACGGTCACGACCTAAGTGTTTTAGTCCCAACACTGCGCAATCTGCGCGAGCTTCCCGGCCCGCAAATGCTGCATATCATGACCAAAAAGGGTAAAGGCTTTACTCCCGCAGAAGAAGATCCGGTGGGCTTCCACGCTATTTCTAAAATTGAGCCCAAACCTAAAAATGGCCAAGTGCCGGCCGCCAAAGCCAAGCTACCCAAATACCAAGACATCTTTGGAAGCTGGCTCTGCGACCAAGCTGAAATCAGCCCCGAGTTAGTCGCCATCACCCCAGCCATGTGCGAAGGCTCTGGTATGCTGGAGTATTCCGAGCGCTTTGCCGATCGCTTCTACGACGTGGCCATTGCCGAACAACACGCGCTGACCCTAGCTGCGGGTATGGCCTGCGACGGACTAAAGCCCGTCGTCGCTATTTATTCCACGTTTTTACAGCGCGCCTACGACCAGCTTATTCACGACATTGCACTGCAAAATTTAGACGTGACTTTTGGTATTGACCGCGCTGGACTGGTCGGTGAAGACGGCCCAACCCACGCGGGCGCCTTCGACCTTAGTTTTCTGCGCTGCATCCCGAATTTAATTGTGATGGCCCCCGCCGACGAAAACGAAACGCGACAAATGCTACACACCGGTTACGTCCACCCCGGCCCCGCCGCCATTCGCTACCCGCGCGGCACCGGCCCAGGTGTAAAAATTGAAGAAGCCATGCAGCCACTAGAAATAGGCAAAGGCCGCATTGTTCGAGAAGGTGCGCAAATCGCCATTCTCAGCTTTGGCACTCTGCTCGACTCAGCACTCAGAGCCGCAAATGAGATTGGCGCCACAGTTGCCGATATGCGTTTTGTAAAACCCTTAGATACAGATTTAATAGATGCACTGGCAGACGACCACACACTACTCGTCACCATTGAAGAAAATGTCATTGCCGGTGGTGCAGGTAGCGCGGTTTGCGAATACTTGAATCAACAAGGTCGTTGGTTACCCCTGTTGCAATTGGGTTTACCAGATCAATTTATTGATCACGGCAAACACCCACAACTGCTGAGCAACCTAGGCCTAGACAGCGCAGGCATACTCGACAGTATTCGCCGTCGCGCCGCTGCCATCCCCGAGCTGCAAGCCAGTATTACAGCGGCGCAAAACTAAACGGCTTGAACGCTACGCGGAACCAAATAATTAGCCGTCGGTGAGCGAACCATTTCGTTCACCGCACCTAGGGCAATAATGCGCGTAAAAATCTCATCCAAATGCGCGCTATAGGATTTTTCAGGCAGGCAATAACTGGGGCGATAATACGGCAGCGCGCTGAAATCCAAGCGCTCAATTAAACGCACCTCCGCCATATAATTCAGCGCCTTGCTATGGGCTCGCGTAGGTAGAGATTCAGTGGGCCGCAGCGTAATCACAGGCTTATCCATCGCGACCGCCTCAGACACCATACTCAAACTGTCTTCAGTGCAAAATATATGTGATGCGGCACCTAAATAGGCGTCTAATGGCTCGCTTACCTCGCCCTCATACCAAATAGCGGCGTGGCAAATATCATCATCCATATAGCGCCGTAAAATATTTACCCCCGCAGCACCGGTACGCCGTGAAGTACTAATCAACCACTGAATATCGTGTTGCTCACTCAAGGCCCTCACCGCCGCGCCCAAGCGATGCCAATCTGAATCGTGATAACCATAACCACTGCCATTACCGCCAACCAGTAAAGTCCACAGAGGTCTGTCACTATTTTGCAACAGCGGCAAACCCGCGCGCTGACAACGCTCTTGATCAACGCGGCATAAGACCACCGTTGTTGCGACGGCGTTCTTATCACCCAAGTCACCACTTAAACTAAGGTGCGCGCGAATCGCGTGGGAAGGAATTGTATAACTACTGCCAATCAAGGCATTCGAAATACCATGAAGCTGGCTATAGGCCACATTTAGCGCGACCACATTCCCACCAAAAGACACCACCAAATCGACTGGCGCAATCGGCATTTTTTCTATTCGATAAAATACAAACACCATACGCCGCAACATGGGGTTCAAACACACGGCCATTCGCCGCAGCAAATGATTCAGTAATTTCAGCCTCGGCACCACCCGCACAGTAACAATCTCGCACTCGCAGCGCGTACAACGGCTAGCAATCATTCGCGCCAAACCATACGACTGACTAAGATGCCCCGGCTTGCCGTCGTGTAACACCAATATACGAAACTGCTTCATGCTCAACCGCCAAATCACTGTATACATAGAACAGATTAGGCGGAGAGGATGACGCCAAGATAACAAGCAGATGAAGGCTATGAGACAAACCCGCAAATTGCCAAAGGCCAAACAGTAAGAATTACTTGAACCACGCCAAAGACCACATTACTGTGGCTGAGCATGAAAAAATCAATGTTTTATCTTCATTCAAAAATCGCAAGTACTCGACATTATGAGTAAATAATGAGAACAGAATTAAGAGCTAAAATAATCGACGTTTGTAATAAAAAAATTGAAACCAAAGGCTATAATGTCGGCGTTTCATTTTATGCTTTTTTTGCAAACAAAAACGATCATCCTGAGCTACTAATGGAAGCTGCAACTTGGTGGATACAAACCCACCAACTTGATCATTTTGTTAAAGCGCACAAAATTAGAGATATGATTAAAAATGGATTATAGCAGTGCATATAGCACTGACATTAACATCCGTCCGCTGAGAACGTTCGCAGACCGCTTATTATTGCTCAACTTAGCGAGCGGCAAGTACAACAAGACTAGGATCAAAGTTATTTACCAAGCACTGATCCCAGAAAGCCCTTTTCATATAAAAAACTCATCAGCAAACTGAGTTCACAGCAAGTTATTCACCTTACTGATAGAGCCAAGGGTACATGAGGTTTACGAAGAAACTGTCAGGCATGAATGGTTTAGGCGGTGTGATTCATAATAAAAAATTTATCGTTACTTCGCCCAGCAACTAAAGCTGAGATTGATGGCAAATACTAAACGCAAATTAAACCCGTGTATTCTGTCTGAATAAACCGGCATCTCACAAGGGCGCCTTTTTCAAAAGGCGCCCCGTATTAATCCCTAACAAACCAAACCTAAAACAAATGCCCCAACTTACCCGACTTGGTCGCCAGATATTTTGCATTATGGGGATTTTGTCCGGTTTGCAGTGGCAGGCGTTCAACAACCTCTACACCTTGGTCAGTCAGTGCGTTTATCTTGCGCGGGTTATTCGTCATTAAACGCACTTTGGTGATATTCAAATGCTCGCACATCACTGCCAACAAACTGTAGTCACGCATGTCCGCGCCAAAACCCAGTTGTTCGTTGGCTTCAACGGTATCGGCACCGGCGTCTTGCAATTTATAGGCGCGAATTTTATTCAGTAGACCAATCCCACGGCCTTCTTGACGCAGATAGAACAGTACGCCGCGCCCTTCTTCGGCAATTTTCTCCAACGCAGCACGTAACTGTGAGCCGCAGTCGCAGCGCATACTAAACAAGGCATCGCCCGTTAGGCATTCTGAATGCACCCGCGCTAACACAGGCTCACCATTACCAATGTCGCCAAGGCTGAGAACAACGTGTTCTTTACCGTTATCGGTGTCCTCAAAACCATGAATATCAAACACCCCCCATGGGGTGGGAAGTTTAGAGGATTCTATAAAGCTAACTGCCACGGGTATCTCCACGAGCAAATCCGGTGGCGCATTTTATCAGCACGACGCCCGCGAGGCGACCACTGCACTGATATTCATTGGCGAGATCACTAATAACGTGGGGTCAGGACTAAGATGTTATCTCGCTCCTGCAGGTCGATATGCTCTAAAAAGCTCATTCCGAGCAAGATCACATGGGGATGCTCACCCTCAATGACAACCGCCGCAATCTGCTGGGTTTTAATATCACCCACGTCGACGCGACCCAAGGTGATGCCAAAGGCCTTTTTCACACCTCCCGCCGTCGCCACCGCCGTCGCAGTGCCATTTTTATAAGCAATACCTAATTGTTCAGCGTGACGAGAACTCATGGCCACTGAGGTTGCACCGGTATCGACAATCGCATCTGAACTGCGGCCATTAATTGTGACGCGGGTGCGGTATTCCTTGTTGTTATTCTTGTGCAGGGACACTCCAGCCCGTGATGGCTCTCGGTAAATCGTCCCTATCTGCTTATTCAAGCCCAATGTTTTGCGTTTGCCGCCTATCTCCAACACTGTCTGCGCCGGGTTTGCCGACACGACCAGAACGCCAGATGAGTCTCGCTGACCAGCTCTTAATAATTGCTGGCGGCCATCGATTTCCAGCAATGCGGCATTTTCAAATAAGCCCCGCACCACGACCTTTACGGGCTCAGCGTTCGCGGCAACACAGGCAAAACAAAGACATAGCGCCAAAACTAATCTATTGATCACTGGTGTGACTCATGTAATGCCAAAAGCTCAGCGACCACGGCCTCGGGATTTTCTGCTTGAGTAATAGCGCTAATCATTGCCACGCTCCCCACCCCCGTCGCCAATACATCTTTGGCACGTTTGCTATCTATACCGCCAATGGCGGTTAAAGTGTAATCTGGCGATAGCATGGCTACCCAGCGCCGCAATTGCGGAAGCCCCTGTGGAGTCCAGGGCATTTCTTTACTGGTAGTGGAATACACGGGGCCGATGGCGATATAGCTGGGGCGCAAACTATGAGCCCGCGCCACTTCGTAATAGGTGTGAGTGCTAACTCCCAAGCGTAATCCAGCAGCGGCAATTGCAGAGATATCAGCACTGTCTAAATCTTCTTGCCCCAAATGGACACCGTAGGCGCCCTCGCTTATCGCAAGCTGCCAATAGTCGTTGATGAACACGCGCGCATTAAACGTATTACCTAAGGCGATAGCCTCTCGAACTTCGTGCTTGAGAGCCTCGCCGTCTAATTCCTTGACCCGCAACTGAATCGTCTTCACACCACAAGCCAGTAATCGCGCAATCCACTGCGCGCTGTCTACCACCGGATACAAGCCCAACTCACCATCACAGGATGCAAACGCAGTTCGCCGGCCGACCGCTGGCAAACGACGATTCAAACTCGGCAAATCTGCTAAGCGCTGCGGCCAACCAATATGGGCGACTGGACCGGGGCCACCACCCAGCTGCACAGACATCTGCAAGCCCTGACTCACATAGGCTTTAGCAATGACCAAGGCATCGAATAAGGCATAACCCTTGGCCACCGTAGCTGCAATAGCCGACGACAAGGTGCAACCGGTTCCGTGAGTATTTAATGTGTCGATATTGGCCCCGCTAAGCCAAAAGCCCTGCTCCCCGTCTGTCCAATAATCGTGGCGTTCATTGTTGCGGGCACTCAAATGCCCGCCGGTAAGTAGTACCGAGCGAGCGCCTAATGCCACGATATCCGCCGCCGCCCGCTCTACATCATCTAGGTCATTAATTTTTCTATTTAATAAGGTTTCTGCCTCACTCAGATTCGGGGTTAACAAATCTGCCCGGGGCAACAACTTCTCTATTAGCACATCGCAAACACCACTGGGCATCAACTCACCGCCCGAGGTAGACACCATCACCGGATCGCAGACTACAAAGCCCGCATAAGTCTCAAGATATTTACTCACCATCTCGATCACTTCTTTCGAGGCGAGCATACCCAACTTAATTACGTCGGCCTGCAGGTCACTATCTAAGGCGTTAATTTGCGCTGCCAACGTGCGGCGCGGCGTGACAGACACATGGCCGATCGCAAAACTATTTTGCGCAGTAATCGCTGTAATAACCGTACAGCCGTGCACCCCAAAGTCATGGAAGGTTGCTAAATCGGCCTGTATACCCGCGCCACCACCGGAATCAGAACCGGCGATACTCCATGCGATAGGTTTTTTACGACTTGCCATAAATCCTCTATTTTTAGGTGTGACTATCGTCAGTATAGCGGAGGCTGAGAAAGGCGACATAACTTAGCAGGAGTTGAAAATACAAATTAGCAAGCAAGGCGCAGTAAACAGCCAAAACAACCTAGAGAAGATTGGAATCAAAAATGACATATCACGGCAATATAATTGCCGTAGATCGGCTATAAGTTAACGATTTATTGATTCGATCTACGCTCCATCCTTCCACTGCGGCGCTCGAATCAAAAGAATTTCAGTCTATCAACTAGAGGCTGGCCCCCATTTTTCCTCAGCCTGCGCAAGTACTCTCATAGACTCACGCGGCTCAGCAGCATTTAGCGGGTCATAACTAGGGTGAAATGACTTTAAAAGCCGAGGAATTACGAAGGCAAACATTCTGCAACTGACACCCAACATCCGTAGACGGCTTCTCCAAGGGTCTGCGATTTTTCCAGACTTACGATCCTCAGAAATAATATAGAACGCGGTATTAAACATATATTTGAGCATATGCGGACCGGCGTACATGATTCCAAACAATCTGTACCAATAGCTTTTATACAATTTATGAAAAAGTTTAAAGGCTACATGACGATGCTCATATTCTTCTGCCAAATGCCAGCGCCACAAATCAAGCGTGGGATCACACACTGTCGGTGATTCAAGTTCTTTAGCGCCTTCCAAAAAATAACAGGCCATGATCAGACCTAGGGTTTCAAATCCTTCGGTATAAGCAAGACAGAATTTGTGGCTTCGGTTTTCTCCAAAGCCCTTATAATCCGCCTGCATTTTCTTTTCTCGCTGCGCTAATTCTGGGTAGCCACTCGCACGTAATTTTTCATTATATCTCGCGTGATTTTTAAAATGCCGAGTCTCTTGTTGGATGAAAATCTTACAGTCATTAATTAGCTCAGCGTTTTCTTCGCAATCTTCCAGCATTGCGATACCCGCGCGAACCGTCCGATTTAGAAACGGTTCGAGATACGGTAAATATGTCGATGATGCATTCCAAAACTGGGCAAACTCAGGCGTGTCCGGCGTCCAATGCAACTCAGAATCTGTATAGTCAATTTGTATATGTCGCACTTTCATATCGCACACTCCGTAACTAAAAGTTAATTAAAAAATTATTCGCCGCGATGTTTGTCTATGTAGCGCTCTCGAAATACGAGATATATGGGAAAGGTAAACGACACACCGATGTACGACAGTGCAACAAAGAACCATCCCCATTTTTTACCGGCACCAATACGGTCGCAATCGAACACCACCCAGATCATGAAAACAGCCCAGGCGATCATCATGTCGATACTTAAAAATGACGCGGTTCCGCCTGCGTCTATGGCGTCACCAAAAAAAGCAATGGGGTTTAAAATATTGCCGCCATTACGCATCCAATCAAATGCATATGGCCAAGTTAATAATAGTGCCGCAACCCCAAATATAATGAACACCCAATGCTTTATACTTATACTTTTCATATTTAGCTTCCCATTAAAAATGATCGTGATTTTTTTCTAAGCGCTGTATCTGCTGGACAATAGCCATGAAAGACACGCAGCAAACCTAATCACTCGACATAATGTATAATCGAGTTATCCATTATACGCAAAAAGTAAGCTTGCACAACATTACCTAGCAAGGCTTATTTAGGCAAGATAGCTAAAAGTAGTGAGACCCTATTGCAATGAAGATGCGTGAACTAGAGAAATTAAGTGGTATCAACCGCAAAATGATTCAGCATTACATAAACAATGGCATGCTACCGGAGCCAGAGCGCCCAAAACGCAATGTCGCTATTTACAACGAGCAGCACATCAACGCCCTTCGCTCTATTCGCCAACTTCAATCTGAGGGGCGTTTAAGTATCGAAGAAATAAAGCAATTACTGTCCGGAAATCCAGGGCGACACCCAGCAAATACCGCGGTATACCCACATATTGACGAGCTCTTTGCAGCTCATTCAGGAGTAGACCTAGAGCTAGTATCACTCGAATCACTTCTGCCGCGCTTCCCCCACGCAGAAAAGGACGCAGCGAGCCTAGGGCGTATCGGGGCAATCAAGCTAGTTAATCGAAACGAAAAGCTTTACCTAACACACCTAGACGCCCAAATAGTTGCCTGCTGGGGCGACATGCGGGCAGCGGGCTTTACCGAAGAAGAGGGGTTTAACGCAGATATTGTGTCTATTCATGTCAATGCGGCAAAAGAGCTAGCTAATGCAGAGGTAAACGCATTTCTAAGCCACACCTCTCCCACATATTCCGTAGAACACAAAGCAGCGATGGCGCAAGCCGGTAGCAAAATAACATTGAACCTGTTTTCATTACTGAGAATAAAAGCAACGATGCACGCCTTGAAGCACATGTTGTAATTTAGATATGACATTCACCGTGCTTCTCCGCCAGGTCAACTTAGAACAATCGTGACCGATATCAACTTACACGCAAGCAGACCGAGAGTCAGTGTACGCCTCAATAATTCACAAGCGAAGGCTTACACAAATAACGAAAAAATAGTGAGCGCATTAAATGACAAAGCTACAAAATATTAGCGAGTTTCTCGCCGCAGAATTCCCTCAAAGTCCTTGCTCGGTAGACGCCATCGGCCCGCAGTCTGCCACTGTACGCTACCGTGTTGACGTGCACGCCTTAAGACCAGGTGGCACCGTCTCAGGCCCAACGTTAATGACCACCGCCGACGTGGGGCTTTATGCCGCCATTCTGGGAGAAATAGGCATAGTCGCACTGGCAGTCACCACTAACCTCAATATTAATTTTTTGCGCAAACCCAGCGCCGACAAGGACATTATCGGTGAGTGCAAACTCATTAAAGTGGGGCGTAAATTAATAATCGGGGAAGTAGCACTATATTCAGAGGGCGATGAACGAATGGTCGCTCATGCGGTTGGCACCTACGCAATTCCTAGTGCTTAATTCGCAAGAACTCCAACGCCACCATCAAACAAGAGCTTTATACCCACTACAAACAAGAAAAAGTAGCAGATGCGATAGATGGTCTGCTCACTCACTTTATGCAACAAATAAAACCCCAACCGTACACCAATTGGCGCCACCGGCATCAGCACCGCAGCGGTTACTAAATTAGTGTGGTCAAAGCTGCCCTGCAAGCTATAGGGAATGAGTTTAATCACGTTCACCACGGCAAAGAATATCGCCATGGTGCCCATCAACAATGACTTTTCTAAACGCTGAGGAAGCAAATACATATTTACTGGCGGGCCGCCCGCGTGAATACCAAAACTAGTAAAACCCGCTACAGCCCCCCAAAACCCACCACGGATAACACTCGGCCCCTGCGCGGCAACAGCTAGTTTTTTAAGCCAGTAATTCAAACAAAACACCACTGCAATGAGGCCAATTAAAATTCGAATCATATCTTCAGATAAATAGCGGAAGCCGACACTACCAAGCGCAATACCGATCACGGCCCCCGGCACTAATATTTTTATATTGGCTTTGTCCCACTGCCCACGAAAACTCCACAGCGCCACCGCATCCATCACCAGCAATATGGGCAACAATATTGCCGCCGCCTGCACAGGTGAAATCGCCAAACTCATTAGCGGCACCGACACCACTGCGATGCCACCGCCAAAGCCCCCTTTTGCCATACCAAAAATCAGTATCGCTGGTATGGCGCAAAAATAGAAAAAGGGATCGACGATCACCGCAATATAACCCTTATAAACAAACATTGAACAACAGCCCAAGGCTGTCATTTTCGGATATGCGCCAAGCTTAACATCTGCGCACTAAGATGTTTTCCATTCTATAGACTTGTAGGCCTAAGCTCATTATCACCAGACGAAAAAAAGCCGAGCATGTGCTCGGCTTAGAGGGCTTAGCGGATGGTATTAAAATATCACCCAGGCTAAGCAAGCATGATTAGTTCAGGAAAGCGTCAAAATCCCACTTAACTTTTAAGCCATAAAGACGTGGTGGAGCTAGTGTTACGCTGCGACCAAAGTCTTGCTGCAGAATACTTGAGAAATATTCTTTGTCCTTCGCGTTATCAACAAAGGCCGTTAACTGAAGGCCCCAGGGATCGTAGAAGTAGCTGGTACGCAGAGACCAGATTTCATACTGATCTTGCACGTAGAACGGTGAGTTCTGCGGCGTAGTGAAAAACTCACTTTTGTAGGAGTAATCCACAGCAACTTCAAGCCCGCCAAAATCGCCAATGTCGATGTATTGGTTAACTGAAACCGACGAGGTGAATTTTGGTGAACGTGGCACCTGGTTACCCGTAAAACTACGCGGACCATTGACAAGAGCACCAGTAGAAACCGGTAGTTCGATACCTAGCAAGCCAAGTGGAATATCTTCTAGACCGCCTGGGCCGAAGTACAAACCAGTTGTATCATCAAAGCCTTCACCGTTTTCATAGTCGGTAAACTCTGAGTTCACGTAGGTAGCGCCACCCGTGATTGCCAAGCCTGGATTCAGGTTTGGCAAAGGCTGCCACTGCATATCAAACTCAATACCTTTCGCTTCTGCAGCGCCGGCGTTGGCGTACCGCACAATCGCACCAGAGGTGAACGAAACAATACCAGATAACAAGTTCTTGGTTTCAGTCGCGAAGATCGCACCGTTAAGTTGCAGCGTACCGTCCAGCCACTCAGACTTAATACCCAATTCAGCAGCCGTCGCCTCTTCACCTTCAACCGCATCTGGGTTACCGAAGAAGTTTACGATGTTATAGGTCGGGCTCTTATAACCACGCTGTAATGAGGTATATACCTGCGTGGTTTCGTTGGGGAACCACTGCAATGAGATTTTTGGCGAAAAGGTTTCTTCTTCTAACGGCGGGCCACCAAACTCGGAAATCAAGGTATTCCGCGAATAGTCATTACCCTCGTAATAACTCTGTGTAATGCCTGGTGTAAGCGTGTCAACCAGATACAAATTGGTATTGCCAATCTCACGCGTCTCTTCTTGGTAGCGAGCACCTAAGGTCAAGTTCCAAGACTCGTTAAAGCTATACGTACCCTGGAAGTAAACCGCATCAGACTCGGTGTAAAGCAGGCCACCAGATTCTAAAGTAACCTTTGGAAGGCCCGCCAAAAGGCCGCCGATATTCAAGCCTAACGGCGCGACAATAGGATCTAAGATGCTAGTAAGAGGACCAGTAGCCAGACCGTTGTTAACAAAGAAGAACAAACGGCCGAAACCACCCTCTGCCTCTAGACGGTAATAGCCCGCAACCCACTCAAAGCTATCTGAACCAGGAGTTTCTGAGTTCGAAAGCACTTGGAATTCATAGGTCTGCTGATCGTTGTACTGGTCGTAAACAAAGAAGCCCGAGCGGTCTTCATCAGTCGAGTCATAGTCGAATTGACCAAAGTCAACGTCAGCCAACTGATCAGCATAGGTGAATTTTAAATCCACAGGACCGGGGCGCCATTCCAATATGGCACCGAACATAGTGTTAATCGTACCGTTACCACCTTCAAAGTTGGTTTCAGTATTGCGATCAGCCTCGTCAACCCGTGCACCCGCACCAAGAACCAAAGACGGGCGAGTATTTTCTTGGGTTAGGGAGTTACCGTTAAACTGGTTAACGTAAGAGCCAATCAACGTTGCAGAGAAGTCGTC
Organism: Zhongshania aliphaticivorans; assembly: GCF_902705855.1. GTDB lineage: Bacteria > Pseudomonadota > Gammaproteobacteria > Pseudomonadales > Spongiibacteraceae > Spongiibacter > Spongiibacter aliphaticivorans_B. The sequence continues at coordinate 23,010 of NZ_CACSIJ010000002.1, forward strand.
GCTATCCCACTTTATTTTAACGCGTCCGCCTTCCGAGAAATCTTCCCGAATAGGCTGTTCTACGCCGTTATTGAAGTTTTTACCGTAGTTCTCATGACCATCTTTAAACGCCGCCAAGGTAATACCTAGGCCATCTACGATGGGTAAACCTAAATACGCTTGGTACTCTTCGCTTCCGTAATTGCCCGTCACAAATTTGACGTTACCGACAATTTCATCAACCGGCGGATCTTCAGTAATAATACTGATCGCACCTGCAGTCGCGTTACGACCAAACAAAGTACCCTGCGGACCTTTCAGTACCTCAACCCGTTTTACTGGGCCCAAGGTGTCTTGCTTACCCTGACTGGCGGGAATGTTAATGCCGTCAATGTACGTTGCCACACTGGGATCGGCGTTCGGCAAAAACGCGTCACTACCCACGCCACGCAGATAAATCAGCGTGTAACCAAAGGTGTAAGTGAACGTTAAACCCGGAGTGATACGCTGAAGGTCAGCGGTATCTTCAATATTAAAGGCATCTAGCTTATCGCCTGAGAATGCCTGTATTGCAATAGGTACATCTTGTGAATCTTCTTCACGCTTTTGCGCGGTAACCACAACTTCCTCAAGAAGTCGGTTACTGCGTTTTTTTGCTGGCGCTTTTTCTGATTGCGCTACTGCGCCCACAGAAAAAACAGACACTGCCGCTATAGCAACTGCTAGTCTAGTTTTCTTCATTGTTAATGACCCCACCCACTTTGACTTTACTACTTAATATTATTTGTCTTTTGGCGCCGCCAATCTATGTAGCAATCACCATTACATTCAGTATGCTTTTCATAAGCATGCGTATAATGTACATGAAATTCAACCATCTTGAAACTATTTTATAAGTAGCTGATTTTTATGAACTTAGTTATTGACCGGCAAGATAATAACGCTTTTTATACTTCACAACACACTTAACTAGGCGCCTTTCTACGACAATGTGAGCGTATAACAGGAAAAACCATCTTACAAGGCGTTTAAACTGTTTTTATGATCTGTAACAACAAACACGCACAAACACTCCAAAATATGCACATTCAGGCAACTCCAGTCACAACAGCAAGCAGCGAAAGATTCGTCGCGACACCCTTAGGCGCTCACACCCCTTTTTCTTCAATCACATCGGCGTCAAATAAGGCCTGTAGCTCATCATGAGCGTCTCGCGCACTTTGAATTAAGGCTTCTCGGTCATCAAACATTTTATGCTGCTCAGCTAAAAGCTCTTCATCATGGCGCCGGAATCTTTGTATACGTGCCTCCGCCCGATCTGGACTTAAACCTAAGCCAATTAATGTCTCTCGACTAATCTCTAGGCTTGAATGGAAGGTTTCTCGAATCGGCCTAGCCCCCAGTTCCAATAGACGGTGCACGTGAAAGCGGCTGCGGGCCCGCGCAATAAACTTAATATGGGGATACAGGCGACTGACTAGCTCTGTAATTTTAATATTGGTTTCTGGGTCGTCAGCGGTGAGTACAAAATATTCAGCTTTATCCGCGCCGACTGCCCGCAGTATTTCTGGCCGCAAAGGATCGCCGTAAAACACCGGCATGCTGTCGATACTACGCGACAGGTCGATGGTATCTACCGACAAATCCAATGCCACAAATGGCACCCGTTGCGCCCGCAAAATACGGGCAACAATTTGCCCCATTCGGCCCATACCAATAATCACCACACGGGGCTCATCACTTTCAATTTGCTCATATTCCGGCGGCACTTCTTTCACCACCGGCTTTGGCTTGAGGATGCGTGCCAATAAAATAATCAGGAGCGGCGTGAGCGCCATCGACAAGGTAATGGCCAAAATTAAAGTACTATGTAACTGTGGACTTAATAGTTGCTGATCTTTCGCAATTTGAAATACAACAAAGGCAAATTCGCCGCCGGCCGCCAACACAATACCTAAGCGCAATGCACTGCGCCGATCCAAGCCGCCCAGCGCGCTGCCCACCAAGGCAAGAATCGGCAGTTTTATAACCATCAACAATACAGTTAAGCCCAGCACCACCAAGGGCATCGTGACCAACAAATGGATATCAGCACTCATACCAACGCTAATAAAAAACAAACCGAGCAGCAAACCTTTAAAAGGCTCTATTTGCGATTCCAACTCATGGCGATATTCAGAATCTGCCAGTAGTAAACCAGCAAGAAATGCCCCCAAGGCCATCGACACCCCAACGGCATCCATCAACCACGCAGTGCCTACCACTACTAATAACGCGGTCGCGGTCGACACTTCTTGTAGGCCCGTTCTTGCGACCATGCGGAATATGGGCCGCAGCAAATACCGCCCACCAATAATGACTGCGGCAATACTCAACAAAATTCGTAGCACCGAGCTTGCACCGGCCTCGTCTACACTCGACCCACCGCTCAACAGCGGCACCAATGCGATTAAGGGAATCGCCGCAATATCTTGAAACAGCAATATCGCAAAGGCCAAACGCCCATGCGAGCTGTTTAGCTGCTTGCGCTCGGCCAATATTTGTAAGCCGAAGGCCGTGGACGACAGCGCCAAGCCCAACCCCAAAACCACACTGCTTTGCCACGACTGAGAAAATCCAAAATAGGCAATTCCGCCAATTAGCAATCCACTCAAGGTAACCTGCGCCAAGCCAACACCAAATACCGCTTTACGCATTAACCATAAACGTCTGGGGGATAGCTCTAGGCCAATAATAAACAGCAGGAGTACCACGCCAAACTCGGAGAAGTGCGCAACGTTTTCGGGGTTATGTATGAGTTGCAGCGCCGCTGGGCCAATCACCACCCCTGCAATTAAGTAGCCCAGTACCGCGCCCAGCTGTAAACGTTTGGCCAAGGGCACAACCAGCACCGCCGCCAACAGTAAAACAAGGGTTGCCTGCAATAGACTGCTTTCATGTGGCATGGGCTTCTCCTAAGGGCGGGAATTTAATTCAAAACCATCATAACCGGCTTGATCAAAAATAGGATGCGCTGATTGCCAAATTTTGTAGCGGGTAAAATTTAAGGAAGACGATAAAATCGCCACCCTCGACCATAAGCAAGGGTGGTGACGAAAACAATACGTGTGATTTAGCTCAACGCCAGACACTTGAGTAATCCTCAAGCGCCAGAGAGAAAAGACCTATTACAATTCAGAAATGAGCGTTGAAAACCGCTCGATCATCGGCATAACAATCTCTGGCTTATTCCAGTTTTGCATGCCAACGCCAATATTACAGCGACTAATACCCGCGTCGCGATACTGCTTTAATAAGTCTGGCGTCACCTCAGCCATGACCACCAAGGTAATCTCGACCTTGTCGGGGTCTCGGCCAAACTCGCTAACCTGGCGCCGAAAATCCTTAACCGCCGCCCCCACATCAGGCAAGGCAACATCAACCGGCATCCAGCCATCCGCCCACTGCGCGGCATGACGCACGCCCAACGGCCCCATCGCACCAAATATCATTTCAGGAATATGTAGCGGCTTTGGCTCAAACCACACAGGATCAAAATTAATAAATTCTCCGTGATACTCCGGCGCTTCATCGCGAAACAATACCCGTGTCGCCGCCACCGTTTCTTTCATCACCAAGTAACGGCGTTGCCACGGCAAGCTCGTGGCATTTTCAAACTCCTCCTGATTCCAACCCACACCAGTACCAATAATGACGCGGCCACCAGACAAGCGATCTAAACTCGCAATAGTTTTTGCTTGAGAAAACAGCTCACGCTCCATCAGCAGCGCGATGCCCGTACCCAGCTTTAAATGACTGGTCGCAGAAGCTGCCGCCATCAAAGAAACATACGGGTCCATCATCTCTTTATAAGGTTCTGGCAATTCACCGCCCGGCGGATACGCGGTAGTTCGGCAACGTGGAATATGGCTGTGCTCGCCGTACCATAGCGACTCAAAACCCGCCTGCTCCAAAACCCGCGCAAGTTGAGCTGGGTCTGGGTCATTCACCGTATTCATTGAACTAAAGCCAAGATGCATGGAATCGCCTCTTATTGTTATTACTTATCTGCCAGAGTGTAGTGCACCAATATCGCAGCGTGTATACCCCACTTTGATGAGGCACACCGCCACAAAACATCCCATCAACTAAACACTGCAAAGCCCGCCGTAACATAACTGTAAAAAATACGTCGTATTATGAAGTTTTTTAGACTGAACTAATGATGCTGCCCGCTCCGCTCATTAGCGCTAACCGCGCCACCTATTATTTACTACTGAGCTTGGCTATTTGCCTACCGCTGACGGTCTCTGCCTATCTGTCTAAAACACAGATAAACGCCGTCGAACTTAGCGACTACCGCAGCTACCAATGCACTACTGGCAACGCTCAAGCCCAAGGCAGCTTTCGTGTGCTTACACTATTTTTTAGCTACGCAACCGAGCTAGCCGACGCACTTTGCAATAATGATGTTATTCAACAAACGTTTTCTTCCGTCGAAATACGATGGCGGCCACGCGCCTACCTTGGGGCTAGGCATATTCTCGATGAAGATTTTGATATATTTTGGAATCGCTACCATGTGGTGAACGGCTTGGTGCCGGCGTTTTCTAATTTTTATACCACCCTGCTAGACACCCCCACCTATAAATTATTTTGGCTAAGCAAAGACAGCCCACCAAATATAAACACTGACTATCTCAAAGATAAAACCATTGGCTTTTCGCACGACCCACAAAGCCAAACCCACTATTTACAACCAATGAGCGCACTACGACAAGCCGGCATCACCCTAAGCGCGAAACAGCAAAAATTTTATACCGNCCCCAGCGCACTCTATAACGCGTTTTACAATAATGAAGTCGACATTATTAGTGCACCGTTGTCGCTGATTCAAAGTAAAGATCGTGCAAAAATTTACAGTACATTAATTGATAGCGAGGTGTCATCTGGCGCATGGTTTATAAAGAATAAATTACTAAAGCTAAACAATATTGAGCAAATAAAATGCGCCATAGTAAACAGCCTGAGTGTTTACGAACCACTGCTTAGCTCTGGACGTAGCCCGTCGTCAGAAGAGTCTGCATGTTTATGAATTATGGGCGTCAGCGTATTTTATTATTCTTTGGTGTTTTGTTCTGCGGTTTAATCGGGTTGAGCGCCCTAAGCTACCAGCTAAGCCTAAATAATGCCGCTAACAGCCTTGAAACCGAGCTAAATAATAGCCTTCCTGAAAAAATTATCGGCGCAGGTATTAATGACTCTCAGCACGAATTATTAAATAATTTTTTAGTGAGCAGAATTAACCAAGACTTAGCATTTCTACCGATGACTGGCCGTCTCAACAACATTAAATATTGCCAAGCTCAAGTACAAAGCCTATATGGCAAGACCTATCACTCCCCCTCCTCAGTCTTACGAACAATCACCGTAAACTGGTCGGTCAATGAGCACCCTCATAGAATGAGCTTAGGCTTAAATTGCCAACACAACTGGTCATCACTTATATTCAGCCAATTCATTCTAGCGATACTTTCAGCCGCTTTGCTGGCGAGCATCAACAAACCACTTCATGGCAACAACAAACAACTTGTTAGCATCTTGCTTGCCCACGGCCACTCACGTTCAGATGCCATTGCCTTATGCGCCTCAACCAATCGCTGCAATCCCACGCAAGCGCAAGCATTAAACATCGTTGTCGCTAAGGCTCCCCAGCACACCGCCGCGATACTGAAATTTTTAGATACAGGCGGATTCAAAAATAGTAATACCGCTCAACTAGATTGGCTTAGCTACGGACTACAAAAGCACCCCGAACAATTTGAACAAGCCATTCACATTTGTTTGGCACCCGCCACCCTAAGCTTTTACCTCGCAACAGGTCATATCGCTATTCACGGCGTAGATATAAAGCTCCCCTCAACTCCCTTCTTTTATTACGTTTGGTACGCGCAGCAACGCCATCAAAATACCGATGGCAACGAAGGCTGGTTTATTAACCCGCCATCAAACCGAGCCGACCGCAGCACCGACAGCCAGCTAATTAATTTGATGCAGCAATACGGCGGCCACTACAAAGCCATAAACGATTTAGAAGAAAAAGGGCTACGCGCTAAAACCCTAGACCAGAACCGCAGCAAAATAAAAGATGAACTCTGCCAAGTATTAGGTGAAACCCTAGCCACTCCGTATTTATTTGAACTAGAACGCGACCCGCAAACCGCCCGCTTTAAATACCGCCTCGCCATCGAGCCCAGCGATATAGTATTTTTTGAGCACAAATGCCGTTCTGCATCAAAAGCCGCCACCGCATCGCACACTTAAAAAAAATAGCTTTAAATTCAAACAACTACGCATCACAACTCGTCTCAAACTCGCTTTAGAGACATCTCTAAACACGCAAAGATGTCTTTGTCACATCATCGAAATAGAAAATCACGACAATCCCCCTGCCGAATTTTTTCACACCTTAGCCTTAGAGCAGGAGATTACCCGCATGACTTCACATGCCGTACAGAAGTTATCCGCAATAGTATTGGGTGGCATTGTCAGTACCGTGCCATTTGTCGCACAAGCCGACGAAAAGCCAATGGAAATAATAACCGTTACCGCCGCCCCTATTCGCGATAGTCAACAGGCTGCCTTCGACGCCAAAAAATTTGCTGACAACTACGTCGAAATTATTTCTGCAGATACCATTGGTCGTTTTCCTGATCAAAACTTAGCAGACTCACTCGGCCGCCTCCCCGGCCTCGCCATTGAGCGCGACCAAGGCCAAGCACGCTATATTAATTTGCGCGGTGCCCCCTTCCGCTACACCAGCATCGCCTTTGACGGCATAGATGTGCCGGGTGCAGAGAATGGACGCATCCCCCGCTTCGACAGTATTCCATCGGTTATTACCCGCAAGGTCGAAGTAAACAAAGCCATTTTGCCAAGCATGCCTGGTGAATCGGTTGCCGGCTTTATTAACATCGAAACCTTCAGCCCCTTCGCCCAAGACGGCTGGTCCTTTGCTGCAGACGTTGGCTTAGGCGAGCAGGACTTGGGCGGTGGCGACATCAGCAAATACGGCCTTCGCAGCTCATGGTCAAACGACAATTTTGGCTTTGTTGCCTTTGCCTCTGAAAACAGCCGCGAACAAATCACCGACAATCGCGAATACGATTTAGAGCGCGACGCCAACGGCGAACTCATTGTTAACGAATTAGATTTTCGCAGCTATAAAGTTACTCGCGAAGACAGCGCCTACGGCGGCACCTTAGAATACCGTGGCGACGACACACTACAGCGCGTATTCGTCTCTACGCTATACAGCGAATTCGTCGACAAAGAGCAGCGCAACCAATTTGTTTTTGCTGTCACCAATCCCGAGGCGGGCACTGCAGTCAGCAACAAAGAGCTTAGCGTCTCGCGCCTGCTGGAATACGGCCAATACGAAAACTCGACCTTATCGAACACCATCGGTGCCGACTTTCAGCTCAGCGACTGGCGTGTAGAAACTCGTATCAATGCCACCGAAACCGAATTTTCTATGAACCTGCCAATACCCCAAAGTGTCGGTGGCAGCGCTATAGGCAGCTACGACCTTAGCGATATCGAAGATCCTAAATTGTATCTTGATCGCGACCTCGACAGCATCGCTTATGCAGCCACCATTGGCATTCACTATGGCCAAGAACTCAATATAGACGGGCTAAAATTCAAGGCCGATGCCGAACGAGATTTTAATTGGTTTAACAAATCTGCCGTGTTACGCATAGGCGTACAACACGATAGCCGCGACGCTGACGGCTTCATTGCAACACCTGCAGTAAAAGCCTTCCCAGACACTATAAACATCGACAGTTTCAACACTGGATCAGGCTGGGACAGCAACACCAGCAATACAATTGGCGCCAGCTATTACAATAATAAAGGCCTGCGCAATGCTTGGGCTGCAACTGGCGGCTTAGGCTCCGTCACACCAAGCGAAGACGGTGTGATAGATATAGAAGAAGACATCATTGCGATTTACGCTATGGCGACCACCGAATTTATCTGGGGCAATATCGTCACCGGCGCTAGACTCGAGCAAACCGACTACAGCAGCAAAGGTGTCGTCAACGGCAATGCGATATCGGTTGAAGACGACTTCAACAATATATTGCCAAGCGTACACGTCAATATTGATCTAGCCGAAAACCTAAAGCTGCGCATTTCTGGCTCGACCGGTATTAACCGTCCAACCTACGACGAATGGCGTGCCGCAGCGCGAATCGACCTTGTCGAAAAAGAAGTTGATGGCGGCAACCCCACCCTAGACGCTGAAGAGGCAATCGGCATAGATACCGCGATTGAATGGTATTTTGCCCCCGCCAGCATACTGTCTGCCGGTGTATTCTACCGCACCATAGACAATGTTATTTACGCCGACACCAGCACCATAGACGGCGGCGTGTATCTACCCAGCGCAGCCGGCGAACGCTGGGTTTACAAAGGCGCAGTTAACGGCGACGACGGTGAAATGCAGGGTTTGGAGTTAAGCTTTGTCGGCCATGCCAGCGACTTGATTAACACCGCGCACGGCCTTGGCGTCAGCGCCAACATCACCATGTTAGACAGCGAGTTTACCGGCATCGACGGGAAAAACTATAAGCTGCCTGGCACTTCAGACTTACTTTATAACTTCTCAGTATTTTACGAAGACTTTGGGTTGTCAGCGCGGATTAACTACCAATACCGTGATGAATGGATATCGCCAATTGAAGACCCAAGCGAATACTGGGGCGAACAAGAACGCGTTGATCTTTCCATCAGCTACGAGCTTCCCTTCGACCTGCAAGGCGCGACCATGTCGGTTTACGCCAACGCGAATAACCTGACCGATGAAACCGATGTACGTTATGCGGGCAACGGCACCACCAATCAGTCAGAAAGCTATGGTCGTCGCTACTTACTAGGAATACGACTGCACTTTTAATAGCGGCAAAGTGATGCGGGGCAACATACATGGCCCGCATCACTTAAAGATAACTTTTTGATATTTTTTCTAAAACAGAGGACTTTATGAATACTCGCAAATTACTATCGATCTGCAGCGTCATCGGCGTATTGACCCTTACACAGTTTTCTCCTGTTTACGCTAATACGGCTACGACTAATGCCACTGCGCAAACCACCCATCAGTCTCGCTTACTCCCCTTAGAGGGCGGCTCTAATTTTCGCGATTTAGGCGGCTACCAAACCACCGATCACAAAATCGTTCGCAGCGGCATGTTGTTTCGCTCTGGCGCGATGGCAAACTTAACAGCCAAAGACGAGGCTTATTTAAATCAACACAATTTTAAAACAGTGGTCGATCTACGCTCCCAGGAAGAGCTAGATTTATTCCCTAATCAGTGGGTTAAACATAATAGCGATATCAATTATGTAAATTACCAGTACAGTATTAAGGACATACAAAGTTCGCTCAAAAGTAAAGACGTACAAAACTACGGCGCGGGAAATTTCTATCTCTCTATTGCTGACCGACTACAGCCCCAATTAAAACTGTATTTTGCAGAACTCTTACATAAAAATACGCCGCTAGTGGTGAATTGCTCAGCAGGCCAAGATCGCACCGGCTTCGCATCAGCCATGCTACTTAGCGCACTCGGCGTACCCCGCGATGTGATTATTGAAGATTATTTATTATCAACCCAATACCGCAACCCAAAGAATGAAATGGGTAGCGTCGACCTTAAAAAAGCGGCTAAAACCAATGACTTCGCAAAAATGATGCTGCATTACACCGATAACGGCAAAGCCACCGACGCCAAACCCCTCATCACCCAAGATGGCACACCGTATATCAGCATTGCCTTCGCACAAATAGAAAAGCAATACGGCTCGGTAGAAAACTATCTTGAACGCGCTATTGGTGTAGATCAAAAAGATATCGCCAAATTAAGATCGCTGTACCTGCAATAGCCTCATATAAGCCGCGATAGCGTAGAGATATGCACTATCGCGGCGCACTAAGCACGGCACCTTCACCCCCGCTCCCATTAGCGCCCTTAACGCAAATAGAAAAAACTGACGGCCACATCGCCAACAGACCACTGAAATCGTCATTAACACCAATCAACTACCTCAACATCACGGTATTTCCCCTATTACATACTGTGCTACGCTTAGATACATTATAAAAAAAACACCAAACTCAAAGGTGCCACATGGAAGGCTTCAAGCTAACGATTCTTAGTTTGCTATTTTTAACCCCCACTTTGGCCACCGCAGAAAACGAACGTCCCAAAAGCGGCACCTTAGAGGAAGTCATTGTTACCGGCCTAAAGCGGCAAGACACCACAAAAATAAGCGAAGAATCCAGACAACTCTTTAGTATTGCCGGTGCGGCAGATGACCCCCTGCAGGCAATATATTCTTTACCTGGCGTCACTTTTTCCAGCGGTGGTGAACCCGTTATTCGCGGTTCTGGGGCAGAAGACAATATCTACTATATTGACTCGATTCCCGCCGAATATTTATTTCATGTATTTGGCAATTCTATTTTTAATAAAAACCTAATACAGCGCTTTGAACTTTATTCCGGCGCGTTTCCGAGCCGATATGGCAATGCTACCGGCGGCGTCATCGACGTTACGCTTCGTGATCCTCGGCATGAAGAATTCAGCACCACCATCAGCGGGAGCTTCCTGTTAACTGGAGTACTCGTGGAAGGCCAAGTCAGTGAGAATTCTGCCTTTTATGCCTCCTACCGTCGCAGCCTACTCGACCAGTTTGATACTGACTCCTTAACCGAAGATGAAGACGGCGTATCAATCACTGACTTTCCGGTGGCGCAGGACTACCAAGTAAAATATCGCTGGGATGTAAACCGTAAAAATAGCCTGTCTTTTATTGCCGCCGGTGCAGAAGACGATTTACAGGCAGAGGCAGACAGCAATAACGATTACGTCGCCCGCGACCCCGATCTCGCTGGCCCGCTGTCTTACGACCAAGGCTTTCACAGTCAATCTGTCGTTTGGTCATGGTCATCAGACAGCAGCATAAAAGAAGCCAATCTGATCGTTTCTCATATAAATGAATTTCTAAATTTAGATTACGGCAACGAACAAACCGTCAATACGCCGGCAGACCGTTATGTGATCCGCTTCGATTATGGCCAAGCCGTTTCCGACAAGCATCACCTTACCTTTGGTGTGAATACCAGCACCTCGAAATACGATTTTGAAATCGCAGCTAAAATCCCAACCTGCTCAGATTTTGAAAGCGACTGTTCAACCGCCGACGCGGAATTTATTACTCTTAATGACGACGTGACCATTAAAACCAACGACGCCTATATAGAAGACGTAATCAGCCTAAACTCTCAGCACACCGTCACCGTCGCGGCGCATTACACCAGCTATGACTATTTAGGAAAATCTCAATTTGAGCCGCGCCTAAGATGGGAATATCAAGCAAACGACGATTTAAAAAGCTACGCGGCTTTCGGTATGCATTCGCAATCACCAGAATTAGCAGAGATTATAGACGGCGTTGGCAACGCCAATCTCGATGTCGAAAAAGCCAAACACCTCGTACTTGGCGTTGAGAAATTTCTATCTGTTGACTGGCTTTTCCGCGCTGAGCTGTATTACAAACAGCTCAGCGACGTCGTCATTAATATTCAGCCTAGCGACCCAGACTTTGCCGAGCGCTATTCAAATGACGCAGAAGGCAATGCCTACGGCATCGAATTTTTTCTTAAGAAAGAGCTAAGTGATAAATGGTATGGCTGGACCGCGCTGAGCTTTGGCAAAACCGAAAGAAAAGATTTACGCAGCGGCGACACCTCCCCCTTTGAATATGATAAGCCCGTAATTTTTAATATCGCCGTCAATTACCAATTCAACGACTTCTGGAACTTCGGCGCAACCTGGACCTATCAGTCCGGCGCGCTATACACGCCGGTAGTCGGGCTCGACAGCAGTAATCAAACAAGCCCCAACCTCCTTGAATTACTATTACAAAACCCCTCCGGTGGTTTACTTGGGGCCATTACCGACTTGCTTGATCAGGTCAATCTTATAGGAGTCGCAGACCCAATATATGGCCGCTTTAATTCTGAGCGCCTGCCGGATTACCATCGCCTAGATTTACGCGCGGAATATACCAAGCCATCGGAAAATGGCCGTTACTGGAAATTCTATATAGACGTGCTAAACGCCTACGACCAAGACAATATAGAAGGCTATGAATACAGCCCCACAGATCGCGACCCCCTTTCCTACACACCCGCAGGCTACGGAGAAAACATCCCCGTCGCCGCCGAACACGGGATTGGGATTTTCCCATCCCTCGGGTTTGAGGTTCGTTATTAGAGGATGGAATAGTACCCCTCTATATCCGCTACTTGTCTTATCTACCCAAACCTCAGGATCTGACACCCTGATCTTTTCACATCGCAGCGACGCCACCCAAAAATAGAGTAGACATAAAAAAAGCCGCCCATGACTAGGCCACGGGCGGCCATCTATCATAGCTGTGGCTTAGGCGATTATATCATTCTGATCGAAAGTAATCGCACCCGCACCCACCAAACCAATAAACCCAACTTCGACGGTATCGACCGTAGGACTATTATTGGTAAATGAATACGCGTCAAATGCGAATAGCAAGTCGCTCCCCGCGTTATCGATAGTAAATACATTACTATTAACGCCGCTGCCAAAATTACCCTTAATAGCGGCGTAGCCGTTATCTACAAGTCCAAAGTCGACTGCATTAACGTTAAATTGGCCGTTGTTATCAATCAAATCCGCTCGCGAAACATCTAAATCAATAAAATCCAGGGCATCCTTAAAGCCTATAATTTTATCTACCCCATTTCCGAAAACTATTTCATTCCCATTAACAGAGGTATTCAAAACACCGTCAGTACGATTATGCACAAAAACAACCGGAGCTGGGTTAACTGCACTAGTAAAAGTGTCTGCACCGCTACCGCCATCTACTGACACTAACTCAATGTTATTAAAATTCAAATTTGAAAGGTCGACAGTGTCCGCACCACTACCACCATTGATTACCACCTTCTCACCGCCGTTAATACCAGTACCACTAATAGCCGTGCTCAAACCCGTGAGTTGAGATGAGTTAAAGGTGGCCGTTTGGCCCTCTGCGATATTAACGCTATCTAGCAACGTTAATGCGGCACCGCCGTTTAACTGGCTCAAATTAGTAGAGCTATCAACTCGCAGCGTTTCAATTCCCGCACTATTAAAATTAATGACCTCACCAGCAACAACATCGCCCGCGTTGTAAACATAGGTATTATTGCCCGCGCCGCCGGTCAGCGTATCCACACCCGCACCACCATTAATGATGTCATTACTAGCAGTACCGATGATGGTGTCATTCCCACCCCGACCAGAGATAGTAACGATGGCCGCCCCAACATCCACTTGTTGCAGATTAATAAGGTCATTTAGGTTGTTTTTACCGAAAAACGTTATCGCACTAAAGTCGGTAAAGGTAACCTTTTGAGTAGATACCGCTAGGGCATTCACCACAAGCGTATCATTAAGCGCACCAGCTACAATTTCATCAGCACCATTCGCGCTATTTAAGGACTCAAGTACGTTATTACCAGCAGCGAGGGTCAACGTGTCACCAACACCATCACCAAAATCAATACTGACGCTTTCGCCAGCAGCACCGGTAAATCTTTCTTTGAGTACGACGACGTCATCACCTAAACCGCCAGTAATACTTATCTTATTTCGCCCTGCGCCAACCGTTATATCATTTTTCAGCTGAGTCGAACCTTTTACCGTTGCACTGCCATTTCCAGGTGAGTAAGCGCCGATCTCGACTTCAAGGCCAACACCACCGGTAGTGGCAACAACCGCGCCCTCAGCTCTGACAGTTACACTGTTCGAGAATGCACCAATACCAGATTGCGCTCCAGTAGCAGGCGTAAATGTTAAATCCAACCCACCGAGGTTATTCGTCGCAACAATATTACTCACTTTATCGAGGTTCGAATCCCCGAGGCCATTTATAACCGTGCTGCCTGAAATGCTTAAGGTGCTTACGCTTTGAGCAAGCAATCCCAAATTATTTATTTGCGTATCTACAGCCCCAGTAATATCAATACTGGTGGCGCTAGTGGTTTCTAAATTTGTGCCGTCTATTGTGCTGCCAGCACCCATAACTATAGATGCAGTTTTAGCAACGTTAGCTGTCACATCGCCGCTATAAGTAGTGTCATCGCCAACATTCAAGGTAATACTCGGCGCCGCTACTGCGGTGATATTATCCGCAAAGCTGCCGGAGCTATTATTATTTTCACTCTGAGTAGATATAGTAAGCGCGCCAGAATCTTGAACAGTAAAGTTGTCATTCCCTTGGTAAGTTTCGCCACTTTGTTCTAAAAAAGCGAGCTCTAATGGCCTGCTGCCAAAATCGCGAATCGTAGTTTCCGTAGCAGTAGCAGCAGCAGCAGCAGCATCATTATCAATACCGCCATCATTGCTAACTTGTATTTTCTGCAAGCCAACTGCCTTGCTGCCTGACAACACAAAATTAGTAACGGTATCTTCCAGCTGAAGATCCAAGGTTTCAACGCCGGTCATATTTGGCGTCAAGGTGACAGTGGTAGACGTGCCAGAAAGGTCATCAATACCCACCAGCTTTAAAATATCGTCGCCTGCACCGCCATTAATAACCGTGCTAGAGCGGACATTATTACCCGCCACAATTATGTCATCGCCTAAGCCTGTAGAAATAGAGCTCATCGCGACAGCAGAGAATAGCGACAAACTCAAGTCACCTAGGGCTGCAGAGCCATTAACAGCACTGAGCTTAGAAAACGCAGCTAATGGATCAGGCGTACCAAGAGACCCTCCATTAAAGAATAGGGTATCTAAATCGCCCGCCCCCCCTAAGGTCAATTTCTGTATACCAGAAATGCCTTGGAGATCGATGTAGTTTTCGCCACTGCGAGCAACTACCGTCAAATTTTCTATACCTGCCGCAAAAACCGCCACTCCATCATCAGGCCCTTGTGCAGCACTACGGCGACCTACGTCGTTTAGAATTAGGGTAAGCGAGTTATTTTCACCCGAATTAGCAGCCGCATTAAAGTTCAGGTTGTAAACTAAACTTGGTGAGCTAGGAGTAGGGTTTGTAGCTAAACCATCAGCATCACTTAACTCAAATACTAAGTTAGTATCAGCCAATTGATTAAAATTGAAATCCTGATCATTCGCGTTTAACTGCAAATACGTCAAACCACTAACATTTGACGCATTAAAAGCCCGAGCGCCACCCGAAGTATTATTAATCGTGAGAATTTCGACGCCTTGCATATTACCGCCACCGCCAACTCCCCCAAAGCCGTCGAAATTAGCTCGCATATCGACCACTAAACGATCTACACCGCCACTACCTCCATTAATAGAATCACCAGGATTCAACGTGGTATCTGTGGGTGTTAAAAACGGAATCGCCGCCGCAGCATCAACAATACCAATGTAAGTATCAGCGGCAGCGGTGCCTTCTCGAGTATCTACAAACGTCGTTAAATTACTACTCTCAACGCCCGCTGGGTCTACACTTACCGTGTATTTATGTACAGTTTCGCCGCCAATACCATCTGACACAACCACGTCAAAGCTGTCGTTGCCGCTAAATCCAGGGTTCGGGTAATACACAAATTTTCCGGGCGTGCTCGTTGGCACAATCACACCATTATCAGCGCTACCCGCAGCATAAGTTGAACTGCCGCTATCAGCGACTGTAAAACTCACAGGCGCATTGTGGTTTGTAGTAAGGTTTTCAGTGTCAGTATTAATGGCAATCTGCACTTTCTGGCTAACACTCCCTCCATTCCCGTCATCAACTTGTACGGTAAATGTGTCACTGCCGACAAAATCTTCATTAGTAGGAGTGTAAGTAAAGGTGCCATCGTCATTATTCACTACGACACCTTTGCTTGGTGCGGTAGTCACAGTGTAGGTTAAGTCATCATCATCTACGTCGGTAGCCTCTACGGTAATATCAATGGCTTTACCGTCCGCTGACTGCACACTTTGAGTAGCCGCCACCTCTGGCGCATCATTGACGGGAGTANCCGTTAAATTCACCGTCTGGGTGCTCGTATTTTCACCGTCACTCACCGCAACAACAAAACTGTCGCTACCGTTGAAATCTTTTGCCGGTGTATACGTAAACACTCCGGGCTCATCAGTTAGCACTACTACGCCGTTACCAGCCTGTGTACTGATTGAGTAAGTAAGTTCGTCGTTATTAGGGTCTGTTGCCGTCACCGTTACCGTTACGGACTCATCTTCTGCGCTTGTCACTGCTTGAGTTGCAGCCAGCTCGGGCGGCAAATTATCACCTAAATTCACCGTGACTTTCTGAGTTATTGTTCCACCTTTGCCGTCACTGATTGTGACAACAAATGAATCACTACCTGTGGCGTCAGCATCATCTGCGGTATATACAAATTTACCGGGAGTATTTGCAACCGCCACTACCGCACCCTTGCTCGGTAAAGAGGAGATGGTATAAGTTAATGCATCCCCATCTACATCACTTGCACTAACCACGACTTCGAGTGGGTCGCCATTTGGTGCGTTAACAGTTTGCGAGTTCGCGGCAACAGGGGCGTCGTTTACAGGGCTAACATTAACGGTAACCGTCTTGCTGGTTGTCCCACCTTTACCGTCGGTTACAGAAACTGTAAAGGAATCTTGACCATTGAAATTTAAAGCAGGCGTATAAGTGAATTGCGTTGGATTGTTTGCTACTGGGGTTAGAACACCATTATTTTGCGTAGTAATACTGTAGCTTAGGCTGTCACCATCAGCGTCAGTGGCATTAACAGTGTAAACAATCGCAGTGTCTTCGGCGGTAGAAATCTGGCTTAAACCACTAATAACTGGGGCGGTATTGTTACCACCATTGTTGCCCCCACCGCCATTATCCCCACCGCCGCTATTATTGCTGCTACTAGAGCTACTATCACCACTTAATGCAGCACCAACAGCCACAAGACCTACAAGACCAAGACCAACAGTCGCTGGGCCAGAAAGACCGGAACTGGCACCGTATGCACTCGAGCCATAGCCACTGGAGCTATACCCACCAGACTGATAATTGCGATCCGCCGCCTCAAAGCCAACATTTTGAAGGCTCACTGCGGAATCTGTCATTAATGTATCGTCTTGAGGAAGCAAATCAGACGTTGATAATTCGGCTAATTGAATACCTTTGGCGTCAATCTCGACGCTTTGGACCTCGTCTAATTCCTTTTTCTCAGCATCCAGTGGTACTGGCTGCTCAAAAGTCTCAACCAGAGGACTCTGCTCAGGTGACAGCAGAGGATTATCAGACTCAACTTCTTGATTTACCGAAGCTGTTGCCGCCAAGTTTTGCTTATTCATAATCTGAAATCTCCAAGTTCCTGCAGGTGGGCTTCTGCCAACATCCGTATGTAATAATTATTTACAAGACAGTTAGTTTACTTATATACAAGGAATTTGGAAGTCTTGGCGCGCTAGTAAATAGGTAATTACACCTATCTAGGCACTCCAAATGCAAAAAAGACGGAAACAGCACACATTCATAGCACTAACAATGTGTTAAGCACCATAAACGCCCAAACCCATCATCAGACGAGTCAAAATCCGTAGAGAAGACCTAGACCTACTTACTTGGCGGCAAAAATAGCCTCAGCCTTTACCCAGGCAGGCCTTGCTCGCAAACGATTTAAGTAAGCCTGAATAGCTGGATAAGGCACAAAGGCCTCTCCCTTCACATCGCCTGCCTGAATGAATAAGGGAGATTCCAACATCATCAACGGAAACGCCACCATAATGTCTGCGCCGGAAAATTCACCGGCAATATAATCGCGCTCGGCAAGAATAGTATTCATATACGTAAACACGGTTTTAAACTCACCGTCGCAAAAACCTTTTAAACCCGGTGCGTCGGTCGCGGTCATCACACTAAGCATATTGATAAAAATCGGCGTCATTAGCGTGGATTCAGCGGCGTGTATCCAATGCAAATAATCGACATATTCCTCACTATCAGTCGGCGGCCTTAAACGCCCCTCGCCATATACATTCAAAATATACTCAACAATAGCGCCAGACTCTGGAATCGTCCGGCCCTTGTCTTCAATCACCGGCGCTTTCCCCATGGGGCTTACATCCCATAATGACTGCGGCGAACGAAACGTGTCCGGATTGCGAGTATGAGTCACTAACTCGTATTGCAAACCTAACTCTTCAGCCAACCAAATGCTGCGATCTGAACGTGACATACCGAGATGATGAATTTTAAGCATAAGATGCTCCAATTTTTTTAATTATTAGCCACTATAACTGAGTGCGCTGCTTAGGCCCTATTTACGTGGTCAATCTTTTATTAGATTAAACCCTTCGCTAATCACTGCTGATGCCAAAACGGCATGCCCAATGTCGGCGTCGATGGGGACGCGGTTTGGCGCTCCGGCATAGCACCAGCTAAAGCAGCTTGACGGCCGGCGTTCACCGCATCGCGGAATGCCCCCGCCATCATCACCGGATTACCCGCCTGAGCGATGGCGGTATTCAATAAAATACCGTCGTAACCCAGCTCCAAAGCCTGCACCGCGTGCGACGGCTTACCTATACCGGCATCGACGATTAAGGGCAGCTCCGGAATCCGCTCACGAATAGTTTGCAAATTATAAGGGTTCATCAAACCCCGCCCAGTGCCAATTGGCGAGCCCCAGGGCATTAACACCTGGCAGCCAACATCGCGCAAACGCTGGCACAACACTAAATCGTCGGTACAATAGGGAAAGACTTTGAAGCCAAGCTTTACCAACTTCTCCGCAGCCTCAACCGTGCCAAATGGATCGGGCTGAAGATTGTAATCATCACCAACCACCTCCAACTTCAACCAATCGGTTTCAAACAGCTCTCGCGACATTTGCCCAAGCGTGACAGCTTCTTTCACACTATGGCAACCCGCAGTATTGGGCAGCAGTGTTTTATTCATCTCTTTTAACTGCCGCCAAAAACTTTCGCCGCCACCCTGCTCAGGCGACTGCCGACGCAAAGACACCGTGACAATCTCGGCACCAGACGCCGTAATCGCTTCGCGCATAATTGCCGGCGACGGATACAGCGCACTGCCGATCAATAAGCGGCTTTGGAAGGTTTGGCCGTAGAGGGTCCATTTGTCTGATTCAGATGTTGTCATTTTATCGCTCAGTAATAGTTTAGTCGGACGTCAGGCGTCGGACGTACAGGCACGCGTATCGCCAGACATCAGACACCCGACGTCAGACTAAAAAGCCCTCACCCACCTTGCACGGGCGCTAACACATCCACTTTATCGCCATCTTCCAAGCAATAATGTTCATACTGCGAACGCGGAACAAAATCCTCGTTAACGGCAATTGCCACCTTCTCGGCGTCAAAGCCCCAGACCGTTAATAACCGGGCTAGGGGCTGATCTGAAGCGCAGTCTTTGCTTTCATTATTGACACTAACGGTAATTATTAATCCGGTCATGTTTGTACTCTGCATCAATGGTCGGACGTCGGAAGACAGACGCCTGACGTAAAATCATTCCTAACGTCCGACATCAGACTTCCGACATCGGGCGTATCGTATCCCCTAATTTTTTGCTGAACGCTTGATGGGAGACGGTAAGCGCAGAACCGCAGATGCCTGCTGTCTTTGCCTCTCCCGTCTCCCGTCAAGCATCTTGCAGCCCTACGCCCGACTCTCCCATCATCGCCAAGGCGGACTCGACTACATGAGGGCTTAATAAATAACCGTGCCGGTAGAGTCCATTCACCACTAACAAACCCTCCTCGCAGTGAATTATCGGTAGGTTATCGGGCATCGCGGGGCGGCAGTGGGCGTAGGCGTGTAGCAATGTCGCTTCGGCGAAGCCGCTGTGTACGCTGTACAGGGCTGACATTAATTCTAGGCTTGAGCGCACCGTCACAGGTTTCATTGATTCGCTTTCAATCTCGGTTGCGCCAATCACATAGCGATTTCCTGAGCGCGGCGAAATATATAATTTATAGCGTGGATGCATGAGCCGCACCGGCCGCCTTAAATTCACTTCTGGCGCGTGTACCCATAACACTTCACCGCGAACACCGCGCAAATTTGCTAACTGATTTTTAGCGCCCATGCCGCGACTGTCGATAGCCCAATCAAATTCATAGGCCTGATTTTCTAAAACTATTTTCCCTGCCTCTACGCACTGAACATTGCTGTATTCATGCCACACGCCACCGAGCTGGGTAATCGCCGTTTCTAATGTAGCCAGTAACGCACCGTTATCGAGATACCCCTCCTCCGCCAAAAACAAACCACCGCGATAACGTTCCGCCAGCTCAGGTTCCAACTCGGCTAAACGCCGCTGATCAATACGCTCAATATTGTGTTCGCAATCCGCCACCTTGCTGCGTAACTGTTGCTCAAAATGATTTAAGCTAGATTTATCCAATTCATGCGCCACCACCACACTACCCTCGGCGGCAAAATCAATATGCTCGCCAGTCAGCGCCTTTAGCGCTGCCAACTCCTGCGGCCACCAGCTTAAAGCCATGCGCCCCCAATCAAACACACAACGCTCGGCGCTAACCACTTCGCTGTATGGTGCCAGCATAGACGCCGCTACCTTAGCCGCGCTGCACTCCCCCGCGCGGCTGCCGCGATCAAATAAACTAACGCGGTGACCTTGGTGCAATAGCTTCCACGCCAGAAGACGACCGAGAAGACCTGCGCCGGCGATACCAATGCTTTGAGTGTCGGACGTCGGACGTCCGACGCCGAATGTAAGATCTGCGCCTACTGCCATATTTTTACACTGACCCCAATTATTATTTGCGTCAGACCTCAGACGCCTGACGTCTGACTAGAAAGATATATCTCACTACCCAGCTCTTTAAACTCTGCGGATTTTTTCTGCATTTCCGCTTCAAGTTCGTCGGACTCGAGTTTGGCGGCGTAGTCGCGGACGTCTTGGGTGATTTTCATTGAGCAGAATTTGGGGCCGCACATGGAGCAAAAATGCGCGACTTTGGCGGATTCCTTCGGCAGGGTTTCGTCGTGGTAGGCGCGGGCGGTGTCAGGGTCTAAGCCGAGGTTAAACTGATCTTCCCAGCGGAATTCAAAGCGGGCTTTGCTTAGGGCGTTGTCTCGCAGTTGTGAGCCGGGGTGGCCTTTTGCTAAATCTGCGGCGTGGGCGGCAATTTTGTAGGTGATGATGCCAGTTTTTACATCGTCTTTATTCGGCAAGCCCAAGTGCTCTTTTGGGGTAACGTAGCAGAGCATGGCGCAGCCATACCAGCCGATTTGCGCGGCGCCGATGCCAGAGGTGATGTGGTCATAGCCAGGCGCGATGTCGGTCGTTAATGGCCCAAGGGTATAAAACGGTGCTTCGTCACAGTGCTTGAGCTGTTCCGTCATGTTTTCTTGAATCATTTGCATGGGCACATGACCGGGGCCTTCAATCATCACTTGTACATCGTGCTTCCACGCCCGTTTTGTCAGTTCACCCAAGGTTCGCAATTCACCAAATTGCGCCTCATCGTTGGCGTCAGCCACCGAGCCTGGACGCAGCCCATCGCCTAGCGAGAAGGACACGTCGTAGGCTTTCATGATTTCGCAAATGTCGTCAAAGTGGGTGTATAGGAAGTTTTCTTTGTGATGCGACAAACACCACTTGGCCATAATTGAGCCACCACGCGACACAATCCCCGTCACGCGTTTTGCGGTCAGCGGTACATAGCGCAGTAGCACGCCGGCGTGGATTGTAAAATAATCAACGCCCTGTTCAGCTTGCTCAATTAAAGTGTCACGGAAAATTTCCCAGCTTAAATCTTCGGCAACGCCATCGACTTTTTCTAGAGCTTGGTAGATGGGTACGGTGCCAACAGGCACCGGCGAATTGCGCACAATCCATTCGCGGGTTTCATGAATGTTTTTGCCGGTGGACAGGTCCATCATCGTGTCTGCACCCCAGCGAATTCCCCAGGTCAGTTTGGCGACCTCTTCTTCAATAGAAGAGCCAAGCGCTGAGTTACCGATATTGCCATTTACCTTCACCAGAAAATTACGGCCAATAATCATTGGCTCTAATTCTGGGTGATTAATATTGGCGGGAATAATTGCGCGGCCTCGAGCCACTTCATCACGCACAAATTCAGGGGTAATTTGCTTTGGAATACTCGCACCAAAATCATTGCCGGGGTGTTGGAAGCCCAGCTCGCCAAAAGCTTCCCCCGCCTCTTTAGCCGCTGCCAAAGCCATGTTCTCGCGGATCGCAATATATTCCATTTCTGGGGTAATAATACCTTTGCGGGCGTAATGCATTTGGCTAACATTTTTACCTGCAATGGCGCGGCGAGGCTTGCGCTTTAAGTCAAAGCGCAATTGTTGCAAGCGTAAATCAGCGGCGCGTTGGCGGCTGTATTCAGAGCTATCGCCGGCCAGTAGCTCAGTGTCTTCGCGGTCAATAATCCACTGTTCGCGTATTGCCGGCAGGCCTTTGCGAATATCAATATTTGCCTTGGGGTCGGTGTAGGCACCAGAGGTGTCGTAAACCCGCACCGGTGGATTCGGCTCCAAACGGGTAGCGCCGTCACTAGTCTGTACCGGCGTTGGGGTGAGTTTAATTTCACGCATCGGCACTTGTATATCGGCGCGACTGCCCTGCACATAAATTTTAGATGAACCCGGCAGTGGCTCAACAGATGCGGCATCAACTTGGGCGGTGTCACGCAGTAATGGATAGTCAGACGAACTCATGCTCTTTCCCCTTTTTGCGCCAAAACGCAGGCAGCGTTAGACGATAGCGTTGAAATAAGGCCAGAGGAGATGAACGAGATCGGCTCTCAATTTACAAAAACGCAGGAGAGCTCCCGCTGAGAAGATCTTGTTTCCTACGCTGGCATTATCCAGATCAGGTAATACGGGATTCGAAAACGATCTCAGCCACATTGCACAATTATTTGCGCGGGCACCCCGACAAGAGCAGTTAGTGTACGGTTAACAATATCGCTAAGCAAGAAGGGAAATGAAGACGACTAACTCTTGCTGCCGTACCTCCAATAAAAAAGGCGCCTCTAATACAAAGAAGCGCCTTCCTACTACCACCTTCGCTCGGTGGTACTAAAATGCTTACTGATTAACTTTTGGTAGCGCTTCAGCAAGGGCACGTGCGTATGCGTTACGAGCAGTTTGCAGTACTGCCAAGTCTTGTTGTGCAGAGGCGATTTTTTGGTCTGCTACGCGAATATTCATTAATTGGCTTTTTGCTTCGTTGGTTAGTGAAGCTAAGTCGTATTCTTTACCGTCGATGGTGATTTTTTGAGCGTCAGTCATTGAACTACTGTCCTTGCATGAAGAATTGAATTTTGTTGCTTATGCAAAACCATCAATCGCCGCTTATACGCGGTTTTAGGCTTAAACATATTAGCGATTAAACAGATTAGAAGACGCTACCATACTATGCCGCGCCCAATAAAAGCAGTGCGTAATTTAACAGCTTTTAGGCCATGCCTCAATGTGCATGGCTACAGGCTTTGGAAGGCGTAATGGCTATTAGGTCTGGCCGGTCATTTGGGCGTATAGGGTGTTACGGTATTCCCGAATTCTTTGTTGGGTTGCCAAAGCGTCGGCAGCATCTTCTGCTTCGCGCTGACTTCTAAGCTCGATGGCTTGTAGCTGGCCGACGGCACCGCTGCGTATATTTGCCTCTACGGTGTCACTGCGTAGTTCTGTGCGACGCCACAGCGCAACACGCTGCTCGTCTGCGTACTGGCTAACCGCTCGACCCAAATCGCTAGGAGTTTTAATTTGCATGCGGCCATCTGGATCGGTGCTTGCTCCGAGTTGCATTTGGGCTTTGCCATAGCTGATCCTTAGGTCAGCTGCTGCGTAATGGAATTCCTTATCGGTTGCCGCCAGCATCTCTAATTTTGCGTTCAAGGAATTAGAGAGAGGAGGCTCTTGCTCCAAGGCGTCTATTGTCGACAGTCGCTGCTGGTTCAATAGCTGTAATTTTTCACTATAGACGTTGGCCAGCTCTACACCAGAAGAAGTATTGTTACCTCCCTGAGGGTTCAGGGCTTGGAGTTTTTCTGCAAAAAAATCAGCAAAAGGATTAGTCGCCTCCTTTGTTTGCGAGCGGGCCACAGAAATGGGCGTGGATGCGGAGCTTTCGTAGTTGACTATCATTTCGAACCTATCAATTTATCTGTTGTTTACGAGGCGCATTTGCTAAAAACCTAACTAAACAGCTTCTTAGTTACTCAATAGGAAGCAAATCTTGTGCCTTCAGCCCACACTAAAAATTCAAAATAAAAATCAATCACTTATAAACTTACAAGTAAACAACCCACTGAGTTTGCTTCGGTAATCCGGCAAGGGTTTGCCGCTAAATAGGCAAAAAAAAACCCAGCCGAAGCTGGGTTGTATTCTTAAGGGCTGCCTAAGCAACCCTATTTGAAAAAGACTTATTAGCCGATTTCAACAAGACCTGCAGTACCTGCACCAAGTGCCTCAACACCGTTGTACAAACCTACCAGCTCAACAACTGTATCTGCAGCACCATCTTGGAAGACAAAAGTACTGTCTTCAGCGCCAAGACCGTTCCCATTTGCATCGTATTGGAAGGCAACGGTCTCATTAGTGCTATTCAAGTTAGCAGCTAAGTAAGACAAGGCGTCAGTCAAGCTAATTTGACCCGCACCTGTACCAACAACTACAGCAGAGAACGCATTAGTATCATTCGTATCGAAAGTTACTAGTCCGTTAACATCAATAGTATGAGACTGAACTGCGCCAGCATTAGTACCATTGACGTTAGCAGCAGCAGCACTAATCAGTGTAGATGACAGATCCAACACATCACCACCAAGAGTACCGGAGCCAGCAAGAGTACCTAACGCAGATGCGAAATCAGCATTAAAACCGACCACAACATCCCATGCAGAAGCGGTAGATTCACCATCAGCAATAATTACTGTATCAATTCTCTCGAATCCAGCAGCTTCAGCAGCAACATCTTGCATAACGTATTTATCAGCACCTGCACCACCAGTGAAGATATCGTTATCGATACTACCAACTGCCGCATCGTTGCCTGCGCCACCGTTGAATACCAAACCATCACCCGCCGCGGAGCCAGTCCAGATTACAACGTCGTTACCAGCGCCACCGTTGACAGTGATTACGCCAGCAGTAGCACCAGGTAAACTAGTACTATTTAGTGTAGTGCCAACACCATCCAAGATGAATAGGTTTGCGTTTGCATCACCAGTTAGAGTAGCTGGACCTGCACTTGCTGCAACAGTCGCCAAACTACCATCTAGTACCGCGCTGTTATCTAGAAGCGTTGCACCAGTCCAGCTTACAGTTAGATCAGAGCCATTACCAACTGCCAACATTTGATCTACAAAAGCACCACCAACACCATCGGTATCGATAAGTACTTGCGCAAAACCATTGTTGATAGAAACAGTGTTTGTCGCTAGCGTGGCGTCTATACCAGTTCCTAGGTTGTCAGTAACGGTGTTAAATCCAGAGCCAACATCAAAGATATCGTTACCATCTTTAGCCGTTAAGGTGTCATCACCCGCGCCTGAAGTAATAACGTTATCACCACGGTCACCCATTACAATATCCCAGCCAGAGCCAGTAGTAATGGTGTCATCTTGCGCAGTACCGGTAATTGTGTTCATACCATTGCCAGCTGTAATAACCACGTCTTTACCGGCAGAACCCAACGCAGAGAACACGTTATCACCAGCACCCAATGCTACTGTTGCATTATCGCCTAGCGAAATAACCTGTGCAGTAAGATCACCGCCCACATTTGTGCTGTCAAAGTTGCTTAAAGAATTGTTTAGAGGCGAACCAGATACAGTGCCCAATACAACATCATCAGCAGCAGCCACAGTCAATGAAGCCATGTTCTTAGCGAAGATATTATTGATAGTTGTTACAGCATTAGCCGCACCAGCTGTCACATCTTCATCAGTGATGTTGATGTCCATGCTAGTAACGCCGTGTGCAGTTAACTGACCCACGTTGTAGGCAGTTGCACCGTAAATGACATCATCAAGTGCTGAATTAATATTAACAGTCAAAGGACCGGCTGTATTATTGGCAAGGGTAACACCGTTAAAGTTCGCTACTGTAGGTTCGTCAGAAATAACAGTTTTGTACGCTGCATCACCAGCTGCAGTTGAGCCTATGCCACTCCATGTTGGATCAGCAGTAACTGCTGCAGCTTCGGCTAGAACGCGATTTGCTGCAGTGTTGTCATCATCTGTATCAAGATCAGCAGAGAAATTCAACACACTCAACGAGGTATCATTTAAGGTAATGATATCTGTAGTGGCCACACCTGGAACACCAAGACCAAACGGCTCTGCAGTCACTGGTGAATTATCTACGCTACCATCAGCCGCGATATCTGCCAAGATCACTAGATTATCAACATCAGCATTCGCCATACCAAGTGTTACGTTCTGGTTAGCAATAATGTGCAGGTTTTCGATATTAGTTAATGCTAGGTTACCGTCTTGGCTAAATGCAGCACGAACTGTGTCATTACCGCCAGCGTCGCTAATGCTATCTGCTGCAGTAAACTGATCAATTGCATTAAAGGTCAACAGGTCGTCGCCAGTACCCAAACGGATGTCTTGATTAGCCGTACCTACAGACAAGCGCAAATCACTTGCTTGAGCAGACGCGTCAATTACTGAACTGATCAAATTGCCCGCAACTGTGAACTCATCACCAGCTTCACCGCCTGACAAGGTTAAGGTGCCAGTGTGCTCGCTAACTTTACCCAATGTCACGGTGTTAGTTTCAACGTCGTTATCAATGATAGTTACGTTTTCTACTTTGCCATCATTTTTGATGGTGTCGCCGTTAGCGTTATCGCCATCAATATTTAAGGTGAAGTTGAAAACATTGTTGCCGCGCGCGTCTGGGTTTGGAATGTTAAGGTCATCTTCAAGAGTAATCGCAACTGTGTCGCTAGCCCCTGAAGCATCCTTTAACAATACGTTAACTGTTGGGGCAGCAGCACCGGAAATACCGTGATTTAATTGTAAGCCGCCGCTTTCGGCCAAGGTCGCACCCAAGTCAAACAGGTTAAATACTGCTCCGGCACCTTGTTCGCCACGCATTAACACAGAAGTCAGAGAGCTATCAAAGGCATCAAAATCCACGGTTTGCGCGGCGCCAGCTTGCTGGCGAAGCTCAAGACCCTGAACATTGCTGATTGCAGCCGCCTCACCTTGTACATTTGCCGCAATATTGCTAGTGGTTACGATTTTGTTGCTACCAGCGCCACCATCAATTAAATCGCGAACAGTTGTTGTACCTGTAGTTGTTGCCGCAATAGCTGCAGTGGTGTAGAACGCATCGTCACCTGAACCACCCTTAACATCCGTGTGAACTCTCGCACCCGAATTTTGTGGATCGTTAAAGCCACCCACAGCGGTAGTGATATCAAGCATCGTATCACCGGTGAATGCAGATGCATCAAGGTTCAGCAGACCAACCGCACTAGGGTTACCAATTGCGCCACCAAGAATTGCGTTGAATTCAAAAGCACCCGCATTCGCCACTAAGTTAAGAACTTTTAAGTTATCACTACCAGTAATAACCAAAGACTCCATCTCGTTAATTGCAAATGCATTAAGGTCAACACCGTTAATTGCATTTAGGTTTACTGTTTCGAAACCTTCTGTCGCCGCACCAGAGCCACGAGCATTTTGAACAACTCCATTAGCCAAAACATCGTCAAGCTCTAATGCTAGCGTATCGTCACCGTCAAGTACGCCTTGCTTATATGTAAAGATAACGTTCGCATCGTCAGAGGCAGAGTTATGCACACGCAGATCACTTACAGGCGTACTGATATTGTCAACAGTAATCGGGGCACCAGCAGTACCGGCATCCTGAGTAATGCGCTCAATATTTACACGAGCAGTAGAATCTGAGTTACGTAGATCTAAAGTACGGGTAGTACCTGTCCAGTCGATGTTAATGTTTTGAATATTGTGCAATTCAGGAGTAACAACGCCTGTAGTACCTTCGTCAGCGTTGATATTACCCATGGTTGCATTCAGGGTGTTATCAGTTTTGCCAGCAGTACCAGTCAGAATGTCTTCGTCTTGCAGAGACAGGATGCGGTCAGAACCGTCTGGAGTGAAGACCATTGGTGCTATAAAAGTATCAGCAGTAGCGATATCAGTCCCTGCTGTTAGTTCAACTGTGCCTGGATCAGTACCTGGCGTTGGCTCGATAGTGATGTTTACCGTTTGGGTAGTTACGCCACCTTTGCCGTCAGAAATTTGAACGACAAATGAGTCAGCACCTGACAAGCCCGCAGTTGGGGTGTAGGTAAACTGGTTGGTGCCTGCGTTTTGCACTACGGTGCCTTGGCTTGGGTCGCTAACGATTGCGTATGACAATTCACCTGGGCTTTGCTCAGCATCACTTGCAATGATAGAAATAACTTTTGCACCGCTGTTTTGATCAACAGTTACTGCTTTAGTCGCGTCAGCAGTTGGAGCAGTATTCACTGGTGTTGGAGTAGATTTTGGACCGTCGCTGTCATCGTCGTCAGTTGCAACAACGATTGCGCCTGCAGTTAGTAATGCACCGCCAGCCCATACTAGTGGAGAAACACCACCGTCTGCGCTTGCAGCACCGCCGCCGATACCAGAGGTAGCTGCTGCAGTGTCTACTACCATTGCTGCTGCAGCGGCATCAGTTGATGCTACTTGTACAGCTTCGGCTTGAATTTGGCCTTCGCTGAGTTCCAGCTCCTCGTCAAGCTTCTTCTCATTGTCGAAGAGCTCTTCCGCAGGTGCTTGATTCAGGTCGGATTGTGGGGCAACAGCGGCTGCCAATTCGGCAGACAGTGTGTCGACAGCAGTCGTATCCACATCCACTGTAACGCGTTCTTGCATTTCTTGCTTTTTCATTTGTATCTCCTGGGTACGAGTACTATCCGACAACCGCCGGAATCGCTACATTAACTGACTTTATCAATCAGTATTCTTGTCAAGAACGGGCGGTAAAACCCGTTAATTAAGCACGCATTTAATCACGAAAAACGCGTAACTCAAGATCGGTATGCATATATACCGACTTGACATAATTTTTTCAGGCTAAAAGGTACGTCAGCGATGTCAACACGTCAATACCTCAAACACTGGGAACATCAATTTTATTTGGTATAAACAACATCTACAGGTGTTTGTTAAAGTTATTTGGCGATTATCGCCTTTTTTAACCTTATATAACACCTGTACTGACGCCCTTAGCTAAAACTTTTAACACTTAGAAAGACTATTCTAAAATATGCATGTTACCGCTCTGTTAAAGCCTCGGCGCTTCCTCTGCGCAGCGGTTTCATAATATATTGCGCTACTGTTTTATGCCCCGTGATGATTTCAGCTGTGGCTGTCATCCCCGGGATTACTTCTATTGCTTTCATGCTCGGCCTGTCTGGCAGTTCATTTATTTTTACCTGAGCACGGTAATACGGATCTTCGTTCTGACGCAAGTCTTCGTCAATGGTGTCTGCGCTGACGTATACGACTTCGCCAACTAGCGATCCGTAGATGCTTGAGTCGTAGGCGTCTAACTTTACGTTTGCGCGCAAACCTGGGCGTATAAAGGCAACGTCTTTGGAGTAAACACGCACTTCTACAAGTAGCGGCTCCCCTGATGGCACAATTTGCAAAAGCTCGTCACCGCCTTTTAGTACGGCGCCCATGGTTGTTATACCAATATTTGTTACTGTTCCTGCCATTGGCGCGGTAATTTGTGTTGCCGATAGCGCTTCTTGCTTCTGCTTAAGAACTTGCAATGTTTGTTCCAGCTCGGCCTCTGTGTTGGCGAGTTCTTTTTGTGCGTCGCGACGATACTCATTTTGCTTATTAGCCAAATTGCCGCGCAACTCCACTACTTGGCGACGAGAGCTTAGCACTTCTGACTGAGAGGCGTCGCCGGTTGATGCCAATTGTTGCAGAGCGTCTAGCTCTTCTTCTGCAAGGCGAAGTGATTTTTGTACGCTTTCACGCTCTTCTAGCTGCTGACGCAAACGACGACGATGTAGGTCACTTTGACGCTGCACTAACTGGCCTTCGCTTAGTACGTCGTCAGTAAACTTTAACGGCTTACCGTCTAGCTCTGCGATCAAGCGCGCGGCGTTAGCGCGTAGGTCTAACACTTTAGATTTAGTTTCTGCCACGCTTGCCGCGAAGCGTGCACGATCAAGCTCGGCAATAATGTCGCCGGCTTTGACTAGGTCACCCTCTTTTACGTATAGGGTCTCTAATACACCACCGTCTACGACCTGGACTATTTGTGAGCGGCTCGACACAATGACTTTGCCGCTAGCGCGCACTTGTTCGTCTAGTACAGCCCAATTAGCCCAGGCAACGCCTACCAGTATTGTAAGGCCTAGCACCCACATCATGCGACCTGCAAAGCCGACATTGACGGGTCTGCTGCGAGAAAACAGGTCTTCTTGGCCGATCATTGCACATTACC
This sequence comes from Zhongshania aliphaticivorans, assembly GCF_902705855.1. Classification (GTDB taxonomy): domain Bacteria; phylum Pseudomonadota; class Gammaproteobacteria; order Pseudomonadales; family Spongiibacteraceae; genus Spongiibacter; species Spongiibacter aliphaticivorans_B. Next base: position 53,549 of record NZ_CACSIJ010000002.1, read on the forward strand.
TACGTTTACTACTGACGGCGCGCTGGCCGGCTTTTCGACATTTTTTGCTTGAGCAGCCGCATCTGGCAACAGCTCTTTAACGATCTCGCCGTTGTGGATGATGAATCCGCGAGTCGCTAAATTAACCCATGATTGTTTATGGGTTGTGAATATTACCGTTGTGTCAGCCGGCAGCTCGTTAATGATGTCTATTACCTTTTGTTCTAGCACGGAGTCTAGACTGGCGGCTGGTTCGTCTAGTAGCCATATTTTTGGCTTTTGAAGTACTAGACGCGTTAAGCCAACGGCTTGACGCTGACCACCCGACATACCTGCACCGCCTTCTGCGATAGGGAGTTGCAAGCCCATTGGGTGACGCTGCACGGCTTCAATAAGGCCGGTTTTTTCTAGCGCAGCAACAATTTCTTCCTCGCTTGGCATGCTGATACCTAGCGTGAGATTGTCTAATAATGTGCCGGAAATGAGCCGCGGGTCTTGCGGCAGGTAGCCGATAACTTCACGCAGCCAGCTTAAACGACAGTTTTCATAATTCAAGCCCGCAATACGAACTTCGCCCTGATTTGGTGTGGCCACACCGGCTAATAGCTTTAGAAGAGTCGACTTACCACAGCCGTTACGACCCAATACCGCGACTTTACTGCCGGCGGCAATACGCAGCGACTCCGCACTAAATTGAGGCAGGTATGAGCCCGTATATGCATATTTGACCTCTTTTAGGTCAAGGTGCAGCGGCATGGAGTAGGTATTGGCTTCGCGGTTGGAATGAATGTCACTGGGCGCAGACAATAATTGATTAAGAATTTTTAATGAGTAGTTGGCGTGGTGCCAGCGCACCAGCAAACCGGAAATACCGGAGATACTTGCAAGGGTTCTACCGCCGAGGATTGAACACGCGATTAGACCACCTACGGTAAGGCCGCCGGCTTCAATTACGTAAACACCCACAATGATTAAAAATACGTAGGAGGCTTGCTGGAAGAAGCTGGTCATTATTTGCACTAGGGTTGAAACGTAGTTTAGCTCCTCCCCCCTGTCGCAGGTTTCACGCGTTGCGTTTAGCCATGCGTCGCCAAATTTGGCCTCGCCGCCCTGTGATTTTACGATTTCACCGCTTGATACAACTTCAAACAACATGCCCTGCCGACGTACCACGGCGTCGTTGTTTTCTTGTTGAATTCTGGCCAGCGGTTTGTAGGCGATAAAACCAATTAACGCGCTTAATACAGTAAACGCCAAAGGCACCAGCGCCACGGGGCCGGCTATTAGGTAAATAACCCCGATAAACATGAAGACGAAGGGCAGATCGACCAAGGCAAATAAGGTTGAGGAGGTAAAGAATTGTTTTACCGATTCGTAATCGCGCACCTGTGCGACCAGCGAGCCCTGCCGACTTGAGCGGCGATCTAATTTTAAGCCTAGCAGTCGTTCAAATATGAATAGCGATAGGGCTTCGTCTAAACGCTTGCTCACCGCGTCCATCATTTTGTGCCGCACGAGCTTAAATAGCACGTCGAATACATACATTACCAACATACCTACCGCCAAGAACCATAGGGTAGCGTAGGCAAAGTTGGGAACAACGCGGTCGTATACCTGCATGACGAACAGTGACGATACAACGGCGATGACATTGATGAAGATTGATACCAGTGCAACCCGCATCAAGAGGGGAGCGTGGGCTTTTAAGCCGACCCGTATTGCCTCTGAAGCCTGACCAACGGGCTCTTCTTTTAAGAAGCTCTCGGCGCTGGAGTCTGCCATTGGCGCGACGGGGATCATGACCTCTGGGTTTGCCGGCAGCCTGCTAGGCTCTGCACCAAACCACTGTATTTGAATTGGCTTGTCGCCCTCTGCCAGTTTGAGCACAACGCCCATGCTGTTTTCTATAATAATCCACGCTGGCAATTGGCTAGGCGAAAGTAGACCAACGGTGCTGGTGGCTACCGCATGACCTTTGTAGAGGGATTTCCACGCGGCGACCAATCTGTCGCGACTATTTGACGCGGTTACCTGCTGCCAAGCCTGCTCTGCTTCAAACTGCGACGCATGCAAACCGCGACGCCGAGCCATGTCCATGAGGGTTTTGCTAGCCACATGCAGGGAGATACTTTTGTCGTCATCGACAGTCTTGATCCCAGGGCGACCCGACTCTTCGAGCTGTTTTTTTGGCTCTTTTGTGTTTGCAGAATCTGAAACTTCACCTTTCATATCGGACCTATTGTTCTGCGAATGTCAATTCGGTTGAAGGCGCGCCGGCGTGTAGCCGTGCCCACAGCATTCCATGTAAAGCCAGACGGGTATTCGCCGACCAATAATTTCTTTTTATATTGGAGATTTCCAGTAGCGCCTCGTGCGCCTCGCGGTGCGCATTCAGCACTTCAAGCCAGGCCTTGCGACCCACTTTAAACTGCCTAAGGAAACTGTCTACCAATTTAACCGCCGCGCGCGCTGCTTCTACCTGTGCGTAGAATTGCTCCTGCGATGCATTGCGCTCTGAATATGCACTACTCACGATGTCGGTGACGTCTCGTTTTGAGTAAATCAAATCTTGCTCTGCCCCAGTCAAACGCTGAAGTATGGCTCTATAGCTGTTGTAGCCCCGCAAACCACTGTCCGTTGCGTACTGCAGTACCAGTTGCGTAGAGGAGTCTGGGGTGAAGTCACCGTCTGACTGATCAAGCTGGGCACTGTACTGCAAGCTTAATTGGGGGTAGATAGCAGATTTTGCAACCTTAACCTGCGCTTTTTGTATCGCAATTTCTGCGCTGGCAAGCTGTGGGTAAGGATGGAAGTTCACTGCGCGACTATCAAGTATACGAAACATTTCCTGATGGGACAGGCGATATTCTTCTTCTGGCCAATTTACATTGTGCACAGGTCGATGCAGCAATGACTCTAAATGCAAGCGGCTACGCAGCAGTATAGAGTGACTTGCCTGCAAACCCGCCCGCGCCTGACTAAGCCGCGTTTGCGCTGTTTGGATGTCTGATGGCGGCGATACACCGAGATCAGCTCGGCGGGTGATGGTGTCTAGGAGCGCTTCTAGGTTCTTTATATATCGCGCCCACAACTGCCCCTGTTCCTGAGCCAGCACAACATTCATATAAGCTTCGCTGGCGTCTAGGGCTAAATCTAGCCTGACCTTGTTGAGGTCTGCCAATGCGTAGTATTGACCCGCTTCGGCCTCGCTCACTTCTGCGCCAATTCGCCCACCCGACCATAGCGGCTGGATTACATTCAGGGTCGTGGCCGAGGCATCGTTACTGGCTTGGGTCGCGCTCAAAGATAAATAAGGGTAAAAACCAGTCCGCGCACCGGAAATTTCGTAACCTGTCGCTTCAACTTCTGACAAGGCGCGCTGAACATTGGGGTGCTCTTGCCAGACTCGCCCTAGCACATCGCCCAAACTTAGCAGGTGCTCGGTTTCTGCGGGCGCGTTTGAATAGAGCTGGACGCTCATTTCGAGTTCTTCGTTGGCCTCGATGGGGCCTAGGGAATAGGAGTTTGACAGCTCGCCGGTGTCGTCATCTTGCGCGCCGCCACCCATGGAGCGCACCATGACTTCGGAGTAAAGCACCGCCGGAGGTGGCGCGACGGCGTCCTCGCTTACATTTGATTCAACAGATGAGCAGGCAGTTAATAAAGTTGCTATTAACGCAATGATAAAAGGTGCCGTAACAGTCCAGCTTAAAGAAACTAAAGCTGCATTTTGTTTCTCTTTAAAGAGCATGCTACCAACTTTGAGGTTTGTATTACCAACACGGGAGGTGATGAAAGGATCATTCGCAAAAGCCAACGCTGAACGTCCACCTAGCCATGTGCTTTCCACTGCCAACAGGTTTGTGAGTTTAAACGTGTGCGATTTATGCCTTTCGACACGAGCACAGCTACGACATAAAAAAGTTTCGGGATACTAGCAGACCCATTTTAACAAAGCAATTAACGACTCTAGCATACTCGGGATTCTAGTAATTGCGCCTGATCACAGCACTTACACTACTTCCAGCAAGCTAGGGCAAGGGGCTAACTAGCAGCAACCTGAACTCACTTAACGCAGTTAATGAGTAGTGACTTTACGGTACAATGCATCCGGCGCCAAATCTGCATCGTTTGGCCAACACACTGCACCAAACGCATCTATCCGTACTAACGCGAAAAATGTAGGGTCTTTTAAAGGCTCAAACATTGGACCGAAAAGCCGGTCGGCAAGACATACTTCACCACATACACCGTCATCAAAGGTGAGCACGAGGGTATATGCTGGCCTAACCTCTACATTGGTAACTCTACGCACACGCCTTACTCCAATGGCTCAATCTTGTTTAGGGGTTTGTGCTGCTCAGCTAAATGCCAATCATTTAGCAGGTCTTGTCGATGATCCATTGCCCATTCAATGACCAGCGCTTTTGCGCGCCTAGGCAATGCACCCTCCATTATTTCCAAGGTTTCAATCGAAACAGTTGCCTCATACTCACTGTAGTAAGCATGGAAATGCGGTGGATTATGATCGTCATAATACATTCGAATCAGAATGCCAAAAAATTCACTAATAGTAGGCACGCATACCCCTGAGCATTTTCTACGAGTAACTTACCAAAAGCTATTGTGCCGCAAACAACCCTACACACCAACCACAATTGCCTCGACGACTCTTTTGGCTTTTGTACGGGCATCTTCTATATCTTCACCCCGCGCCAAAGCAACTCCCATCCGACGCTTTCCACTCACCTCGGGCTTACCGAATAAGCGCAGCTGGGTGTCTGGTGCTTCTAATGCGTATTCAAGGTTGCCGAAGGAAACTCGCTTAGATTCGCCTTCTACTAATATCACCGCCGAGGCCGAGGGGCCGTTTTGTTGAATATTGGGGATGGGCAAGCCGAGAATGGCGCGAGCGTGCAGCGCAAATTCCGACAGGTCTTGGGATATAAGAGTGACCAAGCCGGTGTCGTGGGGGCGGGGCGAGACTTCGCTAAAGATGACCTCGTCACCTTTCACAAACAACTCTACGCCGAACAAGCCCCAGCCACCGAGGGCGCTGGTGACTTGCTCTGCAATTTGCTGGGAGCGCAGCAGGGCTGTTTCTGACATCGGCTGCGGCTGCCATGACTCTTGATAGTCGCCATCTTTTTGTAAGTGGCCAATGGGGGCGCAGTAGCTTGTTGTGGTGTCTTCGCTGTCGCCGCGATGGCGAATAGTCAGCAGCGTTATTTCGTAATCAAAATCGACAAAGCCTTCTACAATGACCCGCCCCGCACCAGCGCGACCGCCTTCTTGCGCGTAGCTCCATGCGGCGTCTACGTCGGTAAGGCGTTTTACTAAGCTCTGCCCCTTCCCCGACGAGCTCATTATGGGCTTAACCACACAAGGCAGACCAATTTCTGCAATGGCTGCGTCAAACTCGTCTTTGCTGTCTGCAAAGCGATAGGTCGATGTTGGCAATTCTAACTTCTCAGCCACTAAACGACGAATGCCTTCACGATTCATAGTGAGCTGCGCTGCTCGCGCCGTTGGCACGACGTTATAGCCTTCGCGCTCCAACTCGACGAGGGTGTCGGTGGCGATGGCTTCAATTTCTGGCACGATGTAATCTGGCTTTTCCAGTTCGATGACGCGTTGCAATTCTGCACCGTCTAACATCGAGAAGGTGTAGCTGCGATCAGCCACTTGCATGGCCGGCGCATTTTCATAGCGGTCGCAGGCAATCACTTCTACGCCTAAACGCTGCAACTCAATTGCGACTTCTTTACCAAGCTCGCCGGCACCGCAGAGTAAAACTTTGCATGCGGTGTCGCTGAAGGGGGTGCCTAAGGTAACCATGATTCCCTCTTATTTTTCGGATTCGCCAATAGCCAAATTGTCTATTAACTTAATACAAAGCACAGCTGCAGCACTAAAAAGGCATACACGCCGGCCAATACGTCGTCGATCATAATCCCAAAGCCGCCGTGCACTTTTGCGTCTAGCACACGAATGGGCCACGGCTTCCATATATCAAATAAGCGAAACAGACCAAAACCCAGCGCGACCCAAAAGATATTTGGCGGCACCAAAAACAGGGCAATCCAAAGACCGACAAACTCATCCCACACAATGCCGCCGTGGTCGTGCACACCTAAGGCTTTTGCGGTTTCTCCGCAGAAATACACCCCCGCCGCAAAGGCGATAATTAGCACGATAATATAATTTGCTGGCGACAGGTATTGCAGCAAAAACCAAAACGGTAGCGCCGCAAGTGTGCCGAACGTGCCGGGGGCTTTTGTTGCCAAACCGCTACCGAAACCGACGGAAAGCAAATGCACCGGATTTTTTAATAATGAAACTGGAATTTTTGTTGTCATAAATAAAGTAACCCAGTTTTAAAAGTGTTGGTAACCACCACGAGGTGAGTACAAATTTTGTTGCGCATCGTAGCAGCGCAGGCCATTACCCGCTTCTATATAGCCCACTTCGGTGAGTGCCAAATTCAGGCTTTCGCTCAGCACCGCGATGTCGGCGCGACGGGATGCTGGCACGGTAAAACACAGTTCGTAATCATCGCCACCACTGAGCGCCGAATCTAACGCGCCACCGGCGCGCTGCAAGGCCGGCGATATTGGCAGGTTTTGCAAATTAAGCACAGCGGCAACGCCACTGGCATTTACGATATGTGTTAAATCTGCGGCGAGGCCGTCAGAAATATCGATAGCGGCGGTGGCGAGATTGCGTAATTTCAAACCCAATGCCAAACGTGGCGTCGGCGCGTGGTAGCGCGCTAATAAATAGTGCTGATCGTCATTTAAGTTTTGCGGGGCTTGATCGAGACACGCGAGCGCCGCATGGGCATCACCGACGCTGCCAGATACAAAAATGGCATCGCCAATTTGCGCGCCGCTGCGCAACAAGGCCTGCCCAGAGGGTGTAGAACCCATTACCTGCAAACTCATACACAGAGGCCCGCGCGTGGTGTCGCCACCGACCAGCACCACGTCAAACTCAGCAGCCGCGCAGGCAAGCGCGCCAGAAAATTCGCTTAACCAATTTTCATTTACCTCTGGCAAGGTCAACGCCAAGGTAAAGGCAAGTGGTGATGCGCCGCTTGCCGCCAAGTCACTCACGCACACGGCTAAAGCACGCCGCGCCAATAAGGCGGGCGAATAATTTTTAGGGAAGTGAACGGATTCGACCAAGGTATCTACCGACAGCAGTAATTCTTCGCCAGCGGGCATAGCCAACACCGCACAGTCATCACCTATTCCGCAGCGAACGATCTTCGCGTGGGTGTCAGATACTTTGCCGGCACCCTCGCGAAAATAACGTTGGATTATGTCGAATTCAGTTGCCGGCATAATAGCTAACGCAAACTATTCTTCGTCGGCGGCTGGCTTGGCAGACTTGGGCGCCTTGCCTTTTTCTGCCGCCACTTCTACCGCGCGACACTCTACTGCAACACGATCAAGCACGCCGTTTAAATAGCGGTAACCGTCGGTGGCACCAAAGCGTTTTCCTAGATTTATGGTTTCGTTAATGGCGACTTTATACGGGACATCAATGCGGCGCAGCAGTTCGTACGAGCCCATGCGCAACAAACACAATTCAATAGGATCGAGGTCCGTTAATTTTCGATCTAGGTGCTTTTCAAACAGGTCATGCAAGGCCGTTAGTTGTGCGGGAATATTGTGCACAAGGTCGTGAAAAAATTCTTTATCGACATGACTCATATCGTAGTCAGCTTGGAACTGCGCTTCGATTTCGTTCAATGCTTGGCCGGCCATATGCCATTGATATAAAGCCTGCATTGCATAGTGACGCGCCTTGCGTCGGTCTGCCGCTAGCTGATTGCGGGATGGATTCTGAAGACGATTAGCCACAAAATATTCTCATGTTCAGTGGATAAAACCACAAATAAAAAACCGTGCTACCGCATGAGGGCCGCACGAAACAATGCTAGGCTGCTGCCCAGTTTTCAAACAAAAATTACAACTGCTTTAGAAGGCCAACCATCTCGATGGCCGACATCGCGGCCTCTTCACCTTTGTTACCAGCCTTGGTGCCGGCACGCTCGATGGCTTGCTCAATAGAGTCAACCGTCAGCACACCGAATGCCACCGGCACGCTGTATTGCATAGAAACCTGCGCCAAACCTTTTACGCATTCACCCGCAACATATTCAAAATGTGGTGTGCCACCGCGAATTACTGCACCCAGGGCGATGATGGCATCGTAGCTTTTACTGTCGGCCACTTTTTGACATACCAACGGAATTTCAAACGCTCCAGGGGCGCGCACAATAGTAACGCTGTCTTCGCTCACGCCATGACGGCGCAGTGCATCTAATGCACCTTCCAATAAACTTTCAACCACAAAGCTATTCCAGCGGCCAACCACAATCGCGTATTTTCCTGCCGCCGCGACAAAATTACCTTCGATAGTTTTCATGTTCTTTTCCTTTCAAAATTTACAAACGCAGTACCTGCCTACGCCTATTTTTTATTCCGCAGCCGTTGCAATATTATCGGGGCTGACAAATTCAACTACTTCTAAATCAAAACCAGAAATTGCGTTATATTTTACCGGCGCGCCCATCAGACGAATTTTACCAACGCCAACATCACGCAATATTTGCGAGCCCAAGCCCACATTAAAGTAGGTGGTTTGATACTGCACGCTATCGCCCTGCAATGGCGGCTGCGTACCCTGAGCAATGCCTAACTCCGCCAAGATCGACTCCGGCGTTTCGCGGTTTGCCAGCAACACCACCACGCCACCGTGGGCGGCAATGGTTTCTAAGCTCCGATGCATATTCCAGCCGGTGGTCAGACCCGGCGGCTGGGTTTGCAATAAGTCACGCACCGAGGAACCCAAATGCACCCGTGCAAGGCTTGGTGTGCTGGCGTTAATCTCACCTTTCAAAACAGCAAAATGAATTTCGCCTGCGACTGAGTCCTTGTAAGCATTCAGGGTAAAGTCACCAAAATCTGTGGTGATAGTCCCGCTGCTAATTTTTTCGATGGTTTGTTCGTGCAGGACTTGGTAGTGAATTAAGTCGGCGATGGTGCCCATTTTTAAGTCGTGCTCGGCGGCGAAGATTTCTAGGTCTTCGCGACGGGCCATTGTGCCATCTTCATTCATGATTTCGCAGATAACGCCGGTGGCTTCAAAACCTGCCAGCCGCGACAAATCGCAGGCGGCCTCGGTGTGGCCGGCGCGACTTAGCACACCGCCCGGCTCGGACATCAGCGGGAAGATATGACCAGGCTGGACAATGTCGGCGACAACCGCATTACGCGCCGCCGCTGTGCGAACGGTATGCGCCCGATCTGCAGCAGAAATACCTGTGGTCACACCCTTGGTGGCCTCAATCGACAGAGTAAATTTGGTGCCAAAACCGGAGGCGTTGCGATCTACCATTAAAGGCAGATTTAACTGTTTGCAACGCTCGCGAGTCATCGGCATACAAATTAAGCCGCGACCGTATTTGGCCATGAAGTTGATGTCTTGCGGGCGCACGCACTCAGCGGCCATGACGAGATCGCCTTCGTTTTCGCGATCTTCGTCATCCATCAATATCACCATCTTGCCCAGACGGATATCCTGAATCAGGTCTTCTATTTTGCTTGTCGCCATAGTAATGCCTTAATTAGCCACGCTTATTTGCGCGCTCTCAAAAACCCATTGTCGGCCAAGGTGGCCATAGAAATCCCATTTCCAGCAGACTGCTTTGCCTGCAATAGTCGCTCAAGATAACGCGCAAGCACGTCTACTTCCAAATTTACCGCTGTACCGGCGCGATAATGCTGAATAATCGTTTGCGCCGCCGTGTGGGGCACAATATTTAATTCAAACACGCTGCCTTCTACGCGGTTAACGGTGAGGCTCACCCCATCAACGCAAATTGAGCCCTTAGTGGCAATATAGTGCGCCAAGTTGGCGGGCGCTTCGATACTGAGGCGAATTGATCGCGCATCACTGGCGCAATTTACTATTTGCCCAAGGCCATCTACGTGACCGCTGACTATATGACCATCTAAACGGCTGCTCGCCAACATCGCCCGTTCTAGATTTACCACCTGCCCCACCTTGGCATTCGCGAAGCTACTTAGGGACAAGGTTTCGTTTGAGACATCTGCCCAAAAACCATTGCTCAATAGCGACACAACCGTCAAACATACGCCATTAGTGGCGACGCTATCACCGAGCTTTACCTCGGCCATTGGCAGCGTCGCGCTGTTAATCTGCAAGCGCATATCGCCGCCGCGCTTTTCAATTGCGGCAATACTGCCTAGCGCTTCGATAATGCCGGTGAACATTTATGACTGCTCCACAACACTGCCATCGCGCTTGGGCACGCGGCACTGTATTCGCCAATCCTTACCCACCGCACGAATGTCGACAATATCAACCGCCTGTTGTTCTGACATCGCCGCCATCGGCCAGTTAATTAAGGGCCTGCCACTGCTGCCCATTAAGCACGGGGCCATATACACAAACCATTCGTCGACCAAGCCCGCCCGCAGCGCGGCACCGGCCAAAATCGCGCCCGCTTCTAGCAGAACTTCATTGCAACTGCGATCAGCCAGATATTGCATCACGGCAGGTAACGATACCTTGCCGTGGCCGTCATCTTCCAGCACTACAACCGTCGCGCCCGCCGCTATCAGCGCTTGATGATGTTTGCTGTTTGTCACCCGCGTGGCGATGACGACCTCGCCACCGGCTTTAAATAATGTCGCGCCTACCGGCGTGCGCAGCGCGGAGTCCACAATAAGCCGCAGCGGTTGACGCCAATGACCGTCAAGCACCGACGCTGACGGATCATCCGCCGAAAAGCTCTCGCCCCTAACAGTCAGTGCGGCGTCGTCATGCAAAATGGTTTCTACGCCACTCAAAATTGCACAACTTTGAGCGCGCAATTTCTGCACATCAGCCCGTGCTGCTGGGCCGGTGATCCACTGGCTTTCGCCAGACGCCATCGCCGTTCTGCCATCAATACTGCTGGCTGACTTTAAGCGCAGCCACGGCAAACCGCCGCGCATACGGCGCATAAAACCGATATTTAATGCTTCGGCCTGAGCGGCCATCAAGCCCACGTCGACCTGAATACCCGCTTCACGCAGACGCGTAATACCGCGGCCCGCCACCAGCGGATTGGGGTCTTCTACTGCAACAACTACGCGACTCACGCCGGCATTAATTAAGGTGTCGGCACAGGGCGGAGTTCGCCCCTGATGACTACAGGGTTCAAGGGTGACATAGGCCGTGGCCGCCCGCGCATCACTAAGCTGCTCTAGGGCCTTCACCTCGGCGTGGCCTTCGCCAGCACGTTGGTGCCAACCCTGCGACACGATCTGATCATCGCGGCAAATTACACAGCCAACACGGGGATTTGGACTGGTAGAATAACGGCCGTGCTCTGCCAAGCGCAGGGCCTGTGCCATCATCTGCCGGTCAACATCAGTAAAACTCATGATTAATCAATTAGCCCAGAACGGGGCTCCGCGGACAGACGATCAATTTCTGCACGGAATTCATCTAAATCTTGAAAACTGCGATACACCGAGGCAAAGCGAACATAGGCAACATGATCTAAGGCCTTTAAGGCTTCCATCACCTGCTCGCCCACATCGCGGCTGTCTATCTCGCGCTCACCCGTCGCCTGTAGGCGACGCTTAATACCACTAATTTCTGCTTCTATATGCTCAACACTGACCGGCCGTTTTTCAAGTGCCTTCAACACGCCAGAACGCAATTTTGCCTCGTCGAAGGGCTCCCGCGAACCATCGGTTTTGATGATTTTAGGCATCAATAACTCGGCGCTTTCGTAGGTAGTAAACCGCTCGGAGCAAGACAAACACTCGCGACGGCGACGAACCTGACCACCCTCGGCAACTAAGCGGGAGTCGATTACTTTGGTGTCGTCAAAATTGCAAAACGGACAGCGCATGAGAGTGCCTCGAGGCGGTAATGATTGACCGAAAGTTTAGCACAGGAGCGGGAGATGCTTGACGGGAGATGGGAGACGCCAAGAATTACGCGGCTACGCCGCGCTGGCCCCTGCGCCTCCCGTCTCCCGTCCAGCGTTATGCGTAAACCGGGAAGCGTTTACAGATTTCCAGCACCTTCGCCTTTACTTCTTCGATTTTGGCAGTGGCGTCGCCGGCTTCCAGTGCTTCTAGCACGTCGCACATCCAGTTTGCCAATTCGATACACTCCGCTTCTTTAAAGCCGCGAGTGGTTACTGCAGGTGTACCAACGCGCAAGCCACTGGTGATGAACGGCGAACGCGGGTCGTTTGGCACCGCGTTTTTGTTCACGGTGATATTTGCCGCGCCCAGTGCTGCATCAGCGTCTTTGCCGGTGTATGACTTACCGATTAGATCAACTAGCATCAGGTGGTTTTCGGTACCGCCAGACACAATGTTAATGCCGCGCTCGATAAAGGTTTTTGCCATTGCTTTTGCATTAGCCACAACCTGCTTTTGATAGGCCACGTACTCAGGTGCCATCGCTTCTTTAAAGCTAACCGCTTTTGCTGCGATTACGTGCATTAAAGGACCGCCCTGACCACCGGGGAATACCGCTGAGTTCAGTTTCTTTTCGATCTCTTCGTTGGCTTTGGCCAGAATCAATCCACCGCGTGGACCGCGCAGGGTTTTATGAGTTGTGGTGGTAACCACGTCTGCGTATTTCATTGGGTTAGGGTAAATCCCCGCCGCCACCAAACCGGCAACGTGAGCCATGTCTACCATCAGGTAGGCACCGACCATATCGGCGATTTCACGGAATTTTGCCCAATCAACAATACCTGAGTAAGCAGAGAAACCCGCCACAATCATTTTTGGCTTATGCTCAAGGGCAAGCGCCTCAACCTGCGCGTAGTCGATCTCGCCGGTCTCATTATTCAAACCGTACTGAACCGCGTTATAAGTCTTGCCTGAGAAGTTAGGCTTGGCACCGTGAGTTAAGTGACCGCCAGCATCTAAGCTCATGCCCAATACGGTGTCACCTGGTGATACCAGCGCTTGATATACCGCGCCATTGGCCTGTGAGCCTGAGTGGGGCTGAACATTGGCGTAATCTGCACCAAATAACGCTTTTGCGCGCTCAATAGCCAGATTTTCGGCCTTGTCGACGTATTCACAGCCACCATAGTAACGCTTGCCGGGATAACCTTCGGCGTACTTATTAGTCAGAACCGTACCCTGCGCCTGCATTACTGCTGGGCTGGTGTAGTTTTCAGAAGCGATCAGCTCGATGTGCTCTTCTTGACGCACTTCTTCTTCCTGAATCGCAGACCAGATTTCGTCGTCGAAACCGGCAATTGTCATCTCTTTGCTAAACATCACTACCCCCGAGGCATACACAGGCTTTGAAAAGCCGCGCATTGTACAATAAATGTGCGTTATCGGCACCGATTAATACCATCAAAGCCAGCTTGCAAAGCAATTATTCGCAAACCGATATCCCCAGCCCAACTACTCGCCACAGGGCAGTTGCCACGCCAATGCATACCTGAGGAACGCAGCCGAGCTATTCTGCGCTCATTGCACACTACAATTGATAGAACTAGCATCCACAAAGCATTGCGGAAGCACGCCGCTTTCGGTACCTTTTCCGCCTATTTCATCGTCGCCGAATCTCGGCGGCTTAGTGCTTTGTCAGGAGTCAGCATGGCGCAATTCGTCTTTACCATGAACCGCGTAAGCAAGGTTGTACCGCCCAAGCGCGAAATTCTGCACGACATTTCATTGTCGTTTTTCCCCGGTGCCAAAATCGGTGTACTTGGCTTAAACGGCTCGGGTAAGTCCACCCTACTCAGAATTATGGCCGGCGTAGACACCGAATTTAACGGTGAAGCTCGCCCCCAGCCCGGCACCAAAATAGGCTATTTATCGCAAGAACCAGCGCTTGACCCCGCCAAGGATGTGCGCGGCAATGTGGAAGACGGCGTTGCAGAAGCCAAAAACGCACTCACCGAATTAGACCAAGTGTATGCCGCGTATGCGGAGCCCGATGCCGATTTTGACGCACTGGCCAAACGACAAGCCCAGCTTGAGGACATTATTCAAGCCACCGATGCCCACAATTTAGATCACAAATTGGAAGTTGCCGCCGACGCCCTGCGCCTGCCACCTTGGGATGCCGATGTCACCACGCTTTCAGGTGGTGAGCGTCGCCGTGTAGCGCTGTGTCGCCTGCTGCTATCCAACCCCGACATGCTGTTGCTGGACGAACCTACCAACCACTTAGACGCTGAGTCAGTACATTGGTTGGAGCGCTTTTTATGCGACTTCCCCGGCACCGTGGTGGCCATCACCCATGACCGTTACTTCCTCGACAATGCCGCCGGCTGGATTTTGGAATTAGACCGCGGTCGCGGCATTCCTTATGAGGGCAATTACTCCGACTGGCTAGAAGCCAAAGACGCCCGCCTTGCCCAAGAGGCAAAAGCGGACGCCTCGCGCAAAAAGACCATCGCCACTGAATTAGAGTGGGTGCGCAGCAACGCCAAGGGACGCCAGAGCAAAAGCAAGGCGCGTTTGGCCCGCTTTGAAGAAATGAACTCACAGGAGTTCCAAAGCCGCAGCGAAACCAACGAAATTTATATTCCACCAGGACCGCGCCTGGGCGACAAGGTCATTGAAGTTAATGGCATAAGCAAAAGCTACGGCGACCGCCTACTCATTAACGACCTGAGCATGTCGGTTCCCAAGGGCGCAATTGTCGGCATTATTGGTGGTAACGGTGCGGGTAAATCGACCTTGTTGCGGATGCTGACCGGCAAGGAAACGCCAGACAGCGGCACCATTGATATCGGCGAAACCGTTAAACTAGTGTCGGTAGAGCAGATGCGCGACAACCTAGACGACAAAAAGACCGTATGGGAAGCCGTGTCGGAAGGCCAAGATATTTTGCGCATTGGCAGCTATGAGGTGCCGTCGCGGGCTTATATTGGTCGCTTCAACTTTAAAGGCAGCGACCAGCAAAAACGCGTTGGCGAATTGTCTGGTGGTGAGCGCGGTCGCTTACATTTAGCTTGCACCTTAAAAGAAGGCGGCAATGTTTTACTACTCGACGAACCCTCAAACGATTTGGACGTTGAAACCCTGCGCGCACTCGAAGATGCCCTGCTGGATTTCCCCGGCTGCGCAATGGTGATATCGCATGATCGCTGGTTCCTAGACCGTATTGCCACGCACATTCTTGCCTACGAAGGCGACAGCGACATCGTTTTCTTTGAAGGGAACTACACGGAATACCACGCAGACTTTGTGGCTAGGAAAGGTAAAAACGCCGGACCAAAACGGGTCAAATACAAAAAACTAAAATAAGCTTAAAACTCGTCGGGAGGTGCTATTCACCTCCCGCACACACCTCTCCGACTCAAAGCTGGGTCAAAGTTTTGTCCTTTTCTAACTGATAACTTTGCAGGTCTTCTGCCAGCTGCAAATTGCCTTGGTAATACAACTTAGCCTCTATATACAGATCATTAACGCTATACTCTTTCGCGCCACTACCCGATCGGTAGCGCTGACTAAAATGGGTAAGAAGTAAGTGTTTTAGCTTGGCATTTTCTGCTGTTTTTGCGACCATCGCGGCGGTGCTATGCATATACTGCGGCCCAACACGGGCAAGCACATCCTCAGTAAAGGTCGCCTCGTGAACGAGCAAATCACTCTCTTGCAGCGCGCTTAAAAGCAAGTCTGGCTTGTCATTGTCGCCACCTATAATTGCACTGCGCGGCGCCCACGCAGCGCATCTAACCTGCTCGGCATGAACAAGCCGCCCATCATCAAGAGCAACACTTTCGCCCTGTTGCAGCAAGCCCCAAAGCGGGCCTCTTGGCACCTCTAGAGCGTCCAAGGCGCTCTCATCCAAGTGATATACCGGATGCTCCTTTACCTGAAATGCAAAACACGGAACCCTGTGCGACATGGCAATTGCCTGCACCGAAATCTGGCCATCGTCATACTGAAAAGCCTGGTCATCAGTGCGAACAAAATGCAGGGGAAAACGCAAATTATGCACATCAGTAAACGCGAAAGTGTTACGCACATACTGCTCAATACCGTCAGGAGCACAAATAGTCAGCGGCTCCTTTCGACCACTCATATTTGCACTGGCAATTAAGCCCGGCAGCCCATAGCAATGATCACCATGGACATGGGTAATAAAAATTGCCTTAAGCCGAGCGGAGGAATAACGCGATTTAAGTAAGCGATGCTGGGTACCCTCACCGCAATCGAATAGATACCAATCACGCTTGTCCTCAACAGACAAGGCGAGCGCAGTGACATTGCGACTTGCCGTTGGCGTACCGGCACTGGTGCCCAAAAAAGTAAAACGCATAAGCCAAATAAAAATAAATTAAGTTAGTTGTGGGTCTATTGTGGGCTATTTTGTGGGGAGAAGGCTAATTACACTTGGGAATATCAGGCGCGCATTGATCAAATTTCTGCGCAAGTGGTCAAGTGAGGATTAATTAAAACAAGCCCATGCCTGTTTTAACCTCTTCGGGGCTGCGTCTCTCCGCTCCTTGTTTAAATTGCGCCTAAGGCACAATTTATCGAACCTAGAGAGGGCAGCGTGGCCCGAGAGCGGAGCGAGTGCTTTGGCCATCTCACCGATCAAGCAAACCATAACCAAAACCAAAAAAACCGGCACAAGGCCGGCCATGATCAAATTTCCACACAAGCGATCAAGCGAGGATTAATCAATACAGCCTAGGGGCTGTATTGCCCCCTCTGGGGCTACGTCGCTCCGCGCCTTGTTTAAATTGCGCCTAAGGCACAATTTATCGAACCTAGAGAGGGCAGCGTGGCCCGAGAGCGGAGCGAGTGCTTTGGCCATCTCACCGATCAAGCAAACCAAAACCAAAAAAACCGGCACAAGGCCGGTTTTTTTGGTTTTGGTGCGCCCGAGAGGATTCGAACCTCTGACCTCCGCCTCCGGAGGGCGGCGCTCTATCCAGCTGAGCTACGGGCGCAAAATGGGTAATTCACGAAGCGCGACACTATAACAGAGGCTGTTTCCCTCCTCAATCTGCGCCGCCTATTTACTTGCCAATATTAGCCCTAATCCACTTTGCGGCCAAAACGTGACCATTTTGTGACCACACGAAATTACAGCTGTCAGAAAAGCCCAAATTTACGACTACTGCTCTCCGCAACCAAAATGGCGGTTTAATATATCCGCAATCCATTCTACTTTTAGTATTTTAGTCGACATATGCTCAGCCAACGGCTCAATCGGACGCGCAAAGTAATCGCGGAGGTCGTCTAGATTCTTTACTCCGCCTGCAGCTAGCTCAGCTTGAAAAAGTCATTCGGCGTATACCTGAAATCTCAACAACAGCAATGCGCCAGCGTTCACCAAACTACTTTTTCGTAAGTATTGCTTTAATACTGAGCGCAACATCAAAACATCACTCTTATGTTGTACGCCACGCTACATCATTCTAAATTCACCAGATCGCTAAACACTTCGCCTGCTAGTATTCAGATAACACTCACAACAGCCTACGCTCAAGCCATTGCTAAAGTTAACTCTTTAACTCCTTAATTATTTTAGCCCACATCTCATCAGGCGCGGCATACGGAGCATATATTGCCAATCTATCAGCATAGCTTCCGTATTGCTTTTTTAGCTTTCCAGCAATCTCATCGGGCTTGCCTCGAATACAGAAAGCATCTAAAAATTCGTCATTAATATAATCGCCTAGCTGCTCCCATTTACCTTCTTTTGAAAGCGCATTGAGCTTAGGTTGCAAATCACCAAAACCCACAGCATTCATTGGCGGAAGATACGCAGGCGTAGAGGCATAAAATCCTAATAAGCCTTTTACACTCTGCTCAGCTGCGTGATATGCCGCATCCGTTTCACCCGTTATTACTATGGCGTTAACCTGAATAATAAAATCTTCTTCACGGCGACCAGATTTCTCAAGTCCCTTTCGAACTGCAGGCAACGCATGGTCTTGCACAAAAGGTACGCTATTGAATGGATGAATGATCAAACCATCCGCAACCTCACCGGCAACCTGAGTCATCATGGGGCCAAGTGCTCCAAGTAATATCGGCGGCACACCATAGGGATTGGGGCCAGGGTTGAACATGGGTGTCATTAAAGTATGACGATAATATTCGCCCTGAAAATCCAATCTACTGCCATTCTGCCAGCAATCAAAAAACGCTTTTACCGCCAGAGTATACTCACGCATACGCGCGGCTGGTGGACTAAATGCCAAACCAAAACGTTTTTCAATATGCGCTTTTATCTGCGACCCTATCCCAAGCATAAATTTACCTTGCGAGAACTTTTGTAAATCCCAAGCTTGGTAAGCGATATGCGAAGGGTTTCTAGGGAAGGCCACGGCAATTCCCGTAGCAATGTCTAACTCAGGCGCGTGCTCAGATGCTAGCGCGAGCGGCAAGAACGGATCCCAACTGCCTTCAAGGGTATAAACTCCATCGTAGCCAATTGCCGCAAGACGTTTAGCCTCAGCGGCGGCACCCGCCATATCGGCATAAAATGGACCGTCAATTTTCATAGATATACCCTTAGATATTAATTAAAAACTCGCATTATTTACTAACTGGATTTGGCCGATTGTATTCTAGCCACCCCATGCTTTCTTCACCGGAATCGAAATGACAACGTATTAAGGTACGGCGATACTCAGTACGCTTAGGAGGCGTAAATGCATGAGTAATATCGATTTCCCCCCCCGCAACTGACTCTATTTTTCCAGCAATCAATCTGCCGCTATCGCACACCAAAGAAAAACTCCCTCGAACCGCGGCAAAGGGTTGCTCACTCATAAACTCCAACTCAAACTTGGTTTCCGACAAATGCTCCATGCCCTGCCCAAGCTCATGAAAGTAGCCCATCTGAATCAAAGGCCACTCAGGAATTTCCACCTGCGTGGCTTGCAAGCTAAATTTCTCGTTGTTCACTACAAAAAATTGCCAATTCATATCCCAAGGCCGCGGCCCCCACGAGTGATCGCGCTCACCACGCACGACGAGCTCAGTGCCATGCTGGTCAATGGTCATTCGTCCAAACGCCTGAATGGGTTGTTCATAGCGATTAGTACTAAAGCCCTGCGCGCTATGGCCTTCGACACTTCCTGCCCCGCGAGAATACGCCGAACCCAATGCGCTTACGTCAAGCTCGACGCTGACCGGCAAGACCATTCCTTGACGTGGGCCGTAGGCAACGCGAGCAAAACCGTCTATTTGTAAGCGCCCAGACTGCAGCGGTGCCATGCAATCGTAGCTAAATTTCAAACCCCATTGCTCGTAACAAAATACATCTTGGCCATCTAACTTTAATGCCGAGAATGGCAATCGATTTTCCTCAATAATTAACCATTCTTCTCCGTTCCAAAGATGTAACCAGAACAAGATACGCTGCTGAACAGGGTGCCACCCAATGCGACAATGACCTGCCGCGCTACCATCTTCGGTATACCAATCAAAAAAATATGACTCATTCCAATCGTCGTGAGCCTGGCTAAACGGATGACTAAACTCATCTTTCAGCTCAACACCAAATTGCGTTAATTCCTGCTCGGAAAGCATACCTACCCCTTGTTTAATTTTCCTGCGCGTCCGCTTTAGCTACCCAATACTGAGCAAGACGCAGAAACTACAATATGGTGACCACACCTGTATCGGCGTTCAGTCGAATCATATCGCCGGTTTTTATTTGCTTGGTACCTCGACGGGTGTTCACTATCGCTGGCAAGCCATACTCTCTTGCGATAACGGCGCCATGAGACACCGCGCTGCCAACGTCAGTCACTAAACCTGCAATCATACTGAAATACGGCGTCCAGCCAACATCGGTAATGGGTGCGACTAATATTTCGCCGGGCAGAATGGCCGCCGCCTCAGCAACACTGAACGCTACCCGCGCCCTCGCCTCAACAATGCCTTTAGAAACTGGACGCCCGACTATCTGCCCTTCAATGTCGTAATCACTATTTCGGATATCTATTGGCTGAGGAGTGCCAACACATATTTCTTCAAAATCGAGTCGATCCTGAAAATCCAGTGCTCGCCGTCGCATTTTAGTGTGCTGATTCCAATATGCCTTAAGTTCTTGGGAGCTGGCATTGCGAACAAACGTCATTAACTCATCGTGTAAAAAGAAAAACACCAAATCCGCATCATCGAGCTTATTTTCAGCCACGAGCTGCTTTCCCAATGCTCGATATCCACGCTTGAGCCTATTCGTTATATCCACTAATAAAGACTTTGTCGCCTCCCTACGTCGCACCGCGTTATGCGCCTTAGGCACGATCCAACGCAGGCCGCGATTTAATTCTGATAGCTTTGCGACGTCCGGTCGTACGCTACTCATGGTTCCCATTAAGCGTGCAGCAACAGACGCCTGCATCGTTGCCACCAATGTTTCTGGGGCATCTGACCAGCACACTTCTCGAACACAGAGTTCTCGGTAAGAGCGATGGCCATGACGATTCAAGAACGCCGAAAATTTATGACTGATACCTGATCCATTGCCGCGCAACCACGCCAAGGCCACTCTCGGTTCAGTGTCGACAAAACAAGTTTGAGCATCGTGATGACACGAAATATCTTTTACGATTTCATCAAGCTGATCGACGAGCACCGCAGACTCTACGCCCCGAGCGCCCGCCATCAATCGGCCCGCTTCAGCCTCCTCCTCAGGACTGCTTTCTTGCCCGCCAGAAATCATCGCCTGCAATATATTACTGGCAAAACCCGAGGTAGTTGATGACTGTAAATGAACCGCAAACGCCTCGTAGAAAAAGGTCCGGCTCCCATCTAAGGCTTTAGCTAATTCAGCACTGCTACCCTGAACAGGAATCTGAAAAGCGTTAGCCCGCAGCTTAAAGTCATCTATCACCGCATCGGCGCGCTGCAAATACCTAAGCATTTTTAACATGCCAAACAGACGAATAAAGATGGAGCGCTTAGCTGGCGGATTTAATTCTTCGACAATGCGCCCACATAAACTCAGCCCCATCGACTTAACGTCGATACCAAGTACGGTGGCACCAGCTGCAGCGGAGCCCGTCATATTGAGAAACATTTTACCGCTGCACATTGCGACCTGCGTCCACGCCTCTGTGACCGCGGGTCTGCCTGCGTAACTGACATGCATATGCTGCATACCATGTTCAATCGCGCGACCAGTTGTCGAAAAAGTTAGCGGGCAACTTGCACCGGGCATCATCTCGCCGATATTACACCGCGTCAGAACGTCATCTTGATTAATAGGCGTGTTTAATTCATTCAGGTCTGAACCAACCGTAGTTACGGGGCGAGCCTGCAACCAGTAAAGCTCTCCGCTTTTATCAAACGCCCATTCCATGTCCAAGGGATCACCGGCAGCAGCTACCGCTGCCCGAGCTTGCTGTACGAGCAAACATCGTTGCGCTGCCGTCAGAATCGCGGTATCACCAACAAGCTCCTCATAACAGAGGGTATTATCTAAACCGTATTCATAATGGTCTGGTGTTTCATCCCCACTAACTAGCGCCTCACCTAAACCGGGAACAGCATCTATCACCAAGCGGTCGTGCCGTCCCGATACCGGATCCACACTAAACAGCACGCCCGCCGCTTGTGCATCCACCATCCTCTGCACCACCACACACATCGCGCTCTCAGACATGCCCTGCTGATGCCGATACTCACTAGCCCTATGGCTATTCAGCGAATCAACACACTTGCGCACCGCATCTATAAGCTCAACTTCACCCACAACATTGAGTACGGTCTCGTAAAGCCCGGCAAAAGAGTGATCACTGCCATCCTCTCCCAACGCCGAAGAACGCACAGCGACCTTTCCGCCCCCCATAGATTGGTAATACTCTGTTAACGCATCTACATCCACGTCTTTTTGGGCATCGACAATGACAAAGCCAGCAGGTATGGCTAAACCCCACTCAATCAGCTTACGCAGCCCCGCAGCCTTGCCTCCGACCTCATCAACGCTGAGATCTATATCTTTTACCCACTGAACACGCATTCCCATTGATATCGTCGCCGTAATTTTATCGTTATCAAATCAGCAGACTATACGATCGTATCTTTTTATGTAAAAGTCAATCACCCAAAAGTAACAAGCACATTAATAACGGTATAATCCGCCGGCAAGCCAGTAAACGCCGCAACATCACTGACATAGACCTTGAACATGAAAGCAGCTGATCAGAAATTGCCTATCACAACTAACGAAGATGATTTTTCTCGGCGAAGTAAAATACTCGCCGCCGCCGCCGACGTCTTTGCGCAACAGGGCTTTGATGGCACCTCCTTTGGCGCTGTTGCCAAGGCCGCAGACGTAAAGAAATCTCTGGTGCAATATCATTTTAAAAACAAGGACAATCTTTGGCAGGAAAGCATTCACTGGGTATGGAAGCAACGTGACCAAGCGCTACCGAAATATTTACAAAAGTCACATTTAAATGAGGACAACGACAATTCTCAGATGGTCCGCGAACTGTGCAAACAAATTTTGCAATTCACCTTCGACCACCCGCAGTGGATAAAGCTAATGTTTCAAGAAGCGTCGACGCCCGGTCCCCGGTTAGACTGGATGGTAGCAACATTTTTCAAAAAGGATTTTTCAGATGGCAAGGCTGTTATCGAACTTGCACAGCAACAAAACTTACTACCCAAGGTTAATGCCATGGACTTGCTCCATATACTATCAGGCGCCCTGATCTACCTAGTTAACGTTGCACCGATTAGCGAGAGGGTATTAGGCGAAAATCCCAATAACGAGCAGTACATAGATAGGCACATCAATACTCTTATGTGTCTACTTCAAGGCGCCCCTCAAAACAGCCGCTAACGTCCTCCCGCTTGCGGCCCAACAAAGAGTGCCCCAACGGTGCTAACCAAAATAACATTATTGAAAATGCATATGCATTGAGAGAATGATCGGCTTTCACGATTGGGCAAGAAAGCACACGCGAGCTGTCCATCGAAAACGCCACAAACACCTCTTGGGCGATATAATGAATGAACCCAAGCTTACCGACAAATTCAAGACCTCGGCTCAACCATAGAATAATTCAACATTTGGATGCTTGTTTATTAATACGGCGCAGCGCCTTAATCTAAGTGATGTATTTACTTACGATTATTCAGCAACATCATCTTATCCGGGAGCATTCCCACACCCCCTTCAACTGTCTTGCAGAGCCACCACCGCCCGCCCTTCCAACAACAGTTTGCGCTTATGGTAAAGACTAAAGCGATAGCCAAAGCCATTCGCGACCGCTTCTTGTCGCTCTGCGATTACCGTTAACGCCTCTGGTATATCGTCCAGCCGTGAGCAGTACCATTCAACACCGGTTAATACCGCCAGATACGCTATTTTCGGCTTGTCTTCCTCGGCTTTACATAAGCTGCCATGCACCACCATGGCTTGCGCAGCGTACTCAATACCCGCATGTATCGGCAGCACACCTCGGTTTCGTAGTGGGTTATTGGGGAAGTGATGCGATACTGTTCGACAGCTAATGACCCGCTCATCCCACGAATGAACGCTGTCTAATAAACACATCGTACCGCTATGCGGTAACAGCGTTGCGAGTTCCTGCGCATTTATCACTACCTGTTCGACCACAGCGCTACTCTACCCTCAAAAGAAAACGTCTTGGATTGTAATGGAAACCCTCATTTACAGCGATCTATAATACCGGCCACTCTTAACAGGTCGTCATCCATGATTGCGAACAAAGACTCGGTTAGTCACCGCATCAGCCGTGACCACCCTTCTCTAGCGGGGCACTTCCCCGAGCAACCGATTGTTCCCGGCATGGTGATACTCAGCACGCTATTCAACGATCTGGCCGACGAATACCCAAGCTGGCATTTCTGCGGGATTAAAAAGCTTAAATTTCTGCATCCATTGCTACCGGAACAAACATTCACCATTAGCTATGGCGATATCAAAAACAAGGGATTACGCTTTAAGTGTTGGCTAGTCCAAACTAATACTCTGGCAACCGACGCCACAGCGCCCAAGGTACTGATGGCCGAGGGGCATCTAATAGTCGAACCGGCTAGAGTTTGACGTAAGCCCTGTGCAATAATGCCGCGCTAAGGATTGCGATCAGGAAGGATCTCACTGACAGTGAACAAACGGATACTTGTTATTTATTACTCCCAATCAGGTCAACTCACCGATGTGGTAAGGTCCATCACTGAGCCCTTGCAACACGCTGCTGATATTGAGCTGGTATTTGAGTGTCTGCGTCCGCTTAAACCTTATCCCTTTCCCTGGCCTTTTTTATCTTTTTTTGATCACTTTCCAGAAACAGTCTACGACGAACCACAAGCCATTGCGCCCTTGTCCTGCGCGACGGATCAGCCCTTCGATCTAGTTATTTTAGCCTACACCGTGTGGTTTTTATCACCAGCGCAGCCCATTACTACCTTCCTACAATCGGCAGATGCTAAGCAATTATTGCACAACACCCCCATTACCACCGTCATCGCGTGCCGTAATATGTGGTTGATGGCGCAGGAAAAAGTAAAACAACACCTGAGCCGACTCGGGGCTAGGCTGATCGATAATATTGTACTCACCGATCCCACGCACACCGCAGCCACGTTTATATCTACTCCTCTCTGGATGCTAACCGGCAAGAAAGGCCCCTTTTTAAATGGTCTTATTCCCGCCGCCGGCATCAGCGTTGACGCCATTAAAGAGGCATCGCGCTTTGGTGAAGCCATCGCCCAACAACTCCCCACCAGAGCGTTCGATGACAGCAGCCCAATATTGCAGAACCTCGGCGCCGTCACTGTCAGCGAGCGCTTGATTGCATCTGAACGCATCGCCTTACGCAGCTTTCGCCTATGGGGCGGGTTATTGCGAGCGCTGGGCGAGCCTGGTACGCCGTTGCGCCGCGCAGTACTCATTCTTTATATACTATTTTTGATCACCCTAATCATCACCGTAGTGCCCGTATCAGCCATTCTGAAAAGGCTATGCGCGCCGCTAATGAAGAAGCGCATCGCCGCCCAGCGGCTATATTTTGCGGCACCTTCCGGCGAATAAACCATGTAATGGATCCATTAGTTATGAGTGATAACGCCGTTTATATCACCAACATTTCTGCCTTTCTGCCCAACGCCCCAGTCGCTAACAATGAAATGGAAGGTATTCTTGGGCAAGTGGGCAGCCGGACATCACGCGCCCGCCGCTTAGTCTTGCGCGCCAATGGCATCACCAGTCGCCACTACGCGATCGACCCCGAAACGCTATTACACAATTACAACAATGCCGACATGACCGCCGAGGCTATTCGCGCCCTTGATGGCCCTGAATGGTCACTGTCAGATCTTAATTGCTTGAGTTGCGGCACCTCAATTCCTGACCAAATAATGCCCAATCACGCGGTGATGGTACAGGGTCAGCTGGGGCTACATCACTGCGAGGCCATTGCCACCTCCGGTATTTGTATTAGCGGCGTAACGGCATTGAAGTATGCGTATATGGGTGTGCTTTCTGGTATACACCAAAACGCGATAGCGACGGGCTCAGACTTATCCTCAGCAAGCATGAAGGCAGATAATTTTAGCCATGAGATAGAAGCCAACGTCGACAATCTTGAAAAACAACCCGAACTCGCCTTTGAAAAAGATTTTCTACGCTGGATGCTATCCGACGGCGCCGGTGCCATGCTGCTACAAAACAAACCAGCAGCAAAAGGCTTGTCACTGCGCATCGACTGGCTGGATATTATTTCTTACGCAGGGGAAATAGCGCCCTGCATGTATGCCGGCGCAGTAAAAAACGACGACAACTCCCTTACTGGCTGGCAAAACTTTAGTCAGCAGCACCGCGCTGAAAACTCAGTGATGGCCGTCAAACAAGACGTAAAATTACTCAACGACAACATCATTCGCTATACCGTCGAAAAACCGCTGGCCGAGCTGCAAGAGAAATATTCATTACGCGCCGACGAGATCGATTGGTTTATTCCCCACTATTCATCGGCCTTTTTCCGCGAAAGGCTTTTGGCCGGATTGATGTCCGTCGGTTTCAAAATTCCCATGACGCGCTGGTTTACCAACCTCGCCACCAAGGGCAACACTGGCGCCGCTTCAATTTATATTATGCTGGAAGAGCTGTTCCACTCAGGCACCTTAAAACCCGGCCAAAAAATGCTGTGCTATATCCCCGAGAGTGGGCGCTTTTCCACCTCCTTTATGCATTTAACCGTGGTGCAGTCTTAAATCATGAAAATCGATGAGGTTCCTCAGGACACTGAAAACAGCACCTATGGCGATGCCCGTAAGTTGGTTTACGCAGTCGACGAGCACGGCGATTTTGTCGGAGTAAAGTCTAGCGGCTGGGTGGTTGAAGCCGAGGCGACTCAATCCGCACTAAACCTAATCGAACAGCAATGCGATGCAGCTTGGCAGCGCGCCCGCAATGGTGAAACCGCTCCGCTGGAATATTATATGTGTTATCAGCGCATGGATTTGGCACTACTCTCACAGGTTAGCGGCTTGTTTCAATGGCGAATTCGCCGCCATTTCAGACCAGCGATATTTAAAAAACTTAACCATAAACTTTTGCGCCGCTACAGCGAAGCCTTAGGCCTTGGTATCGACACATTACAACAACTTCCCGACCACCCACTCCACGGCCGTCAAGCTCATGTTTAAACACCAACAATCCGCCCACTGTGAAAGTGGCGTTACCTCCAGCTTGCTAAACCACAGTGGTCTTAGCCTGTCTGAGCCAATGGTTTTTGGTTTAGCGAGCGCCTTGGCATTTGCCTACATTCCCTTAGTTAAAATAGCCGGTATGCCGCTCATCGCTTACCGCATGCCACCGCGCAGTATCATCAAGGGCGTACAAAAGCAGCTGGGCTTGAAGATGTGCTACCAAACCTTCAGCAACCCCGAACAAGGTATGGATGAGCTTGATCGTCAGCTCGATCAGGGGCGTATCGTCGGCCTACAAACCTCAGTGTTCTGGCTACCTTATTTTCCCGACGCCATGCGTTTTCACTTTAATGCACACAACCTCTTGGTGTATGGCCGCGACGGCGACGACTACCTAGTCAGCGATCCCGTGTTTGAGGACGTGGTGCGCTGCGACGCAGCCTCGCTTAAAAAAGCCCGCTTCGCCAAAGGCGCACTTGCCGCTAAAGGTATGATGTATTACCCCACCCAAGTGCCACAGAGTATTGATTTAGCCAGCGCCTCGGTTAACGCGATTAAAAAAAATCACCGCACCATGACCGGTGCGCCTCTGCCGGTGATCGGTCTGCGGGGGATTCGGCATATGGGTAAATGCATAATCAAACTCAGCCGCGAACCCAATAAGCGCGAAAAATACCTGCCGCACTACCTAAGCCACATCGTACGTATGCAGGAAGAAATTGGCACGGGCGGGGCGGGATTCCGGTTTATCTATGCATCTTTTCTTAAAGAAACAAGCAAGGCGCTCAACAATGAATTACTTGCTGAAGCCGCTGAGATTATGGCCGAGGCCGGCGATGAGTGGCGTCAGTTTGCACTGGTTAGTAGCAAGATGTGCAAGGGGCGCAAAGACATGAACGGCGAAGAACTCGCTGCGCTGCTCAACAACTGCGCAAACCAAGAAGCCAAAGCGTGGCAGCTGTTAAAGCAGTACCGCTAATCAGCAGCTAATCACCACCGCCATATAACGCCCCACTGGATCGCGGTTCAAATAAATTAAACGGCCAGCCCCGCGGCGGACAAACTCGCAAAACACGAGGCCAGCCAGACTCTTAAAGTAGGCTGGCGCTTCGCGAAAATTAAAAGGCGGCAATCCTGTTTCGACCAACCAATGATCTGCCTCGTCTGACTCAATCGACTGCCCTAAGGCCAGGCAATCGTCTGCCTCAACAGGCAGCTCTGCCAGCCACGCCGACAGCGCCTCACGATCAGTAAAATGCTGCACCGCATCCAGCGTTGCCAAAACTGTTCTATCGCTCGCATCCGCGACCAGCTGAAACCAGTGACTGCCTTCCGCCACGTCAGTTTGCGCATTGATCCTTAGTCGTTGCCTATGCTCTTCAATCGGCAACACCACCGAATCTACCGCGCCAACTAATGCCGCCTTTTGTTGGCCCTGCTCCAGCGCCAATAACGCCACTCTTAAGCTTGTTTCCACAGTAAAATAGCGGCTACTGACAAAGCTACTCGCGCCGTTTAACTGCAGTGATTGGGCAATGTAAAAACAGGCAGCGTTACTCACCGTATTAATAAAACTGAGTGGTCGCGGCGGCTCTGCCTGCCGGTAAATTGTATTTAGCACGCCCACCGTCGCCTCTACATCGCCACTACCGGAGGTAAGGTAAACCGCTGCTTCATTGGATAACTGCGAAGACGCTCGGCCTCCACCAATCAACGCCAGCTGAATAAATCGCCCCACTCGGCGTATATTGGAACCCACCGTCTCTTGAACTAATTTTTTCAAGGGCGGGAGTTCATCACCGACCGGTTCGTAATAACTACCCACAGCAACAATGTACGTTGTCATGACTCATCCTCGCCATAATGGCTAACCTGATTACTAATAATCAGCGAGGTATTATTCCCACCGAAGCCAAAATAATTGAGCATAAAGCAGCCTGATTCCACCGAGCTTAAACGCTGGTTAAGCACAACATTCAAGTCACCGGCATCCGCACTAATACCCGGTGTCGCGATCAGGAATCCAGCCTCGATAGCGCGATAAAACAAGATCAACTCATTCAAACCGCAGGCACCCAGCGTATGCCCAATAAATGGCTTTAAAGCACAAACGCGGGGTAACGACGAAAACACCGCATGCATCCCGACTGACTCCGCCTCATCGTTGGCAAGGCTTGCCGTGCCATGCACTTTAATGACATCAAGCTCTGCGGCACTCACACCCGCATTGGCCAATGCCCGTGTCATTACCTCGGCAATCGCACTGCCATCAACATTGGACATGGTGATGCTGTAGGTATCGCAAAGATTGGCGCCGCCACGCAGATGAAATCTTCGCCGCCCGTCGTTTGGGTCGCGACCAATTACCAATGCAGATACACCCTCGCCAAGCACCAGTCCATCTCGGGCACTATCAAAGGGTCGCATGACCGAGCGAGTGAGTAGATCTAAGCTGTAAAAACCCAACGCAGTGACATCGTTATAAAGTTCAACACCCACCACCAGCGCGTGATCAATCAGGCCCGCTTCTACATGCGCCACCGCAGTTAATAAAGCGTTAGCACTGGCGGTGCACGCGGTATTAAAACTGACGTCTTCACCTCGAATGCCCAACGACCCCACCAGATAATCAGCCAGATTCGCCATACTAGGGTCAAGCAAAGCGAGGGCTTTGCAGGACTCACTTTCGCCTGCCAATTGCCGCTGATAATCAGCTTCGCTTACCCCGATATCAAAAGACGATGAGCCAAGATACAAACTCATATTTCGGCGCTCAGACTCGCTCAAACCGGCGTCGCTTAAAGCCTGCTCCGCAACATCGTCGATTACCCGATACAATCTGTGCTGTAACTCGGTAAGCGGTGATTCGAATAATAATTTATAAGGAATCTGCAGGGCTTCATCAGTGACGGTGTTGTTCAGCAAGGTAGGCGCTTGCGGTGCAGTTTTAAGCGCCGCGAGGTTAGCCTCTACCCCATTGCCGAGACTGCTATGAATACCCGCACCTAAAAATACTGCCTGATGGCGTGGCCGTGTGACGTTCAAACCCGATGCTCAATAATGGTTTGCGCTAAG
This sequence comes from Zhongshania aliphaticivorans, assembly GCF_902705855.1. Classification (GTDB taxonomy): domain Bacteria; phylum Pseudomonadota; class Gammaproteobacteria; order Pseudomonadales; family Spongiibacteraceae; genus Spongiibacter; species Spongiibacter aliphaticivorans_B. The sequence goes on from NZ_CACSIJ010000002.1 coordinate 83,287, forward strand.
GTCGTAATCGACTGCAAGGCTTTCCTCGCATCTGGGCCGCCCTCAATACGTACGCCGTAATTAGATTTAACTGCCATACATATCTGTAGAGCATCAAGCGAATCTAGCTCCAGCGCGCCATCAAACAAAATTTCATCATCAAGAATGTCATCGATCTCAACATCCTTATCACACTCTTCAATTATCATTAACTTAAGTGCTTGCTTTAATTGCGTCAGCGACAAAACATTATTCATTACATTCGATCCCTCAAGATTCACTGTGCCGATGCAGTAACAACAACGCCAAGCCCAGCATAACAGCGCCCAGTAAAAACAGTGACCCAGCCTCTGGGCACACTTCGGCAACCCCGCCACCGCGCAACAATATATCCAAAAATCCCTGCAAACCCCAGGACATAGGCGACACGACTGTAAACGTCTGCATAAACTCAGGCATGACAAAAGCAGGCACCATAATGCCGCCTATCGCCGCTAAAATAATATTGCCCGCGCCACCCAGTGTGGTTGCCTGCTCGGTGGTACGACTCACCACCGCAATCAACATCGCATAACCTAATGCGGCCACGCTCAGTGCCGTTGAAATCAGCACCAAACCTGCGACTGAACTCCCCAAGGTTAAGCGGTCACCTCCTAATAGGGGCACCAAGGTCACGCCAACGACAAGCATCAACATCACTTGAATTTGATTGATAAAAAAATAGGGAATAATTTTTCCCACAATCAATTTCCAGCTAGCCACAGGGATAGTTTGTATCCGCCGCAAAGTGCCCAACTGGCGTTCATTAATTAACGTATTAGCCAGTGGTATTACCACAAAGAACATTGAAAAAACGAGCCAGGCCGGCACATTTTGCTGCACCGACGTTGGCGCTTTGGCTTCTTCCTTGGCACTGAATGCATAACGCGTCGAGACCAAGCCCTCGTTGCGCTTACTATCTGAAAAGACATCCAAACCTTTCAAGTCAGGGGAATATTCCTGCAAGGCCTTTATCGACAACCCCATATTTTGCTCTGCCGCCGCATACGTCAATGTCGCAAAAAACAATTGCGTCACCGCGGGGCTGGTAGCGGGAGCGACCAAGACATCGGCTACCGCGACACCTGCGGCCTGCTCAGTAAATGCCTGTTCTGGCACCGTCACCAAAAAACTATAACGATCTTTTTTTATCGCCAGTTCGACATCAACGTCAGTATCAAGATCAGCCACTTTAATTAAATTAAACTGTTCATTCTCTGCCACTTTAGCCAACATGTTCTGCGTGATAATTGAATGCTCTAAGTCCGCGACAAGTACATCCAACCGCACACCGGAGCGACGATCAAAGTCGCCTTTCATCGCCAGCGACATGATTAAAATAAAAACTACCGGCATAACAAACAACAGTAATAAGCCATGTAGATCACGACACAGCAGCAACAGCTCCTTACGAATAATAGCCAATAGCTGCACAGTTACTGCCTCAATTTACGATGGGTGGCTTGCAGGTAAATATGTTCAAGACTACTGCTGCCAAAATGCATTTTATTTACCACAATGCCCGCCCCCTCAGCCAACACCAACACCTCAGATAAAGTCCGGCCATCACCAAGTTCTAGTGTGAGATGCTCGCCATCCCAGACCGCAACGCCTACCTGCTGTAATAGTGCTAACGCTTCTGGTAATGGTGGCTGAGCCGGTGTAATCACCAACTGCCGGTCATTCTGCAGCAGCGCCGCCATGGGTGCCTGCAGCAAGACTTCGCCGTGGTCAATGATCGCCACCTCATCACATATTTGCTCGACCTCTTCCATATAGTGCGAGGTATACACAATGGTCATGCCACTGGCTTTTAACTGCTGAATAGCCTGTAAAATAAAATAACGTGACTGTGCATCTATACCGACCGTGGGTTCATCCAGATAGAGAATTTTTGGATTGTGTAACAAACCCAGCGCAATGTTTAAGCGACGTTTAATGCCGCCCGAATAGGTCGCCGCTCGCTGATCTAGCACATTTTCTAAACCACACACGGCCACGCAATAATCTACTCTCGCGACAACATCAGCGGTCGCTATTTTATAAAGCCCTGCAAAAAATTGTAAATTCTCACGCCCCGTAAGCGCTGGATAAAAAGCGTAATCCTGTGGTACCAAGCCAGATACTGCCTTGATCTTGGCTGCATCGGATGGATAATCGAAACCAGAAATTTGAATACGACCCTGCGGCGTTTGAACGCTTTTTTGTGGCGAGATAATGCCGGTCAACAAGGAAATCAGCGTGGTTTTACCTGCGCCGTTAGGCCCGAGTAAACCAAAACAGCAGCCCTCAGCTATCGTCAGGCTTATATTCTTTAATGCGGCAACTGCAGCGCCAGAATAATAATGATTGATAGCGTCTACTATCACTATCGGCGAGGGAGAATCATCCTGATTCATGCAGTACATATTTCCTTAAATAAAAATTATTGCGACAAGACGCATTGTGCACCAGACATAGCCGACAAACGACCAAATTGCATAGAAATTTGCTAAGCAGGTCTATTACGGCCATATATTATCTAAACCTGTGCCCGATTTTAAGGCAATGACGCCCACATTGCCTCCACACGATAATGAGCCTGCCCCCTCGCTCCGAGGGCCAGTAAATGGCTTTATCGACGATTATTCTGTCTTTCCTGATTTTGACCACAATAACACCAGCGGTAAACCGCATCAGGCAGACAATTTTGCCCCTACTACACAATTCCACTGTCCTGATACGCCACGCTTACTGTCGCCTCAAGTCATAATTACGCGCCAGCGAACATGCAAATACTCCTAGGTAGTGCTACCTTCACTACTAATGATAGCTACTGATCTGTAACCAAACAGCCAAGTACGCCCAATATAATAACGACAGAAGGTCTCCGATGCGCCAGCAATCCGTCCCCACACGTAACCTACTCCGTTTTTTAAGTACATCAGCCCTTATCGTTACGGGCAGTAGTTTGCTAAATAGCACGCTACATGCAGCCCCGCGTATTATCGAGGAGGTGATTGTTACGGCCAATAAAAAGGCAGAGAGCGCGCAGGATGTACCACTGTCTATCTCTGTTATTGGGGCCGACTTCATTCAAGAGGCCGGCCTCTCCGATGTTGGTGAAATTACCCGCTATATTCCCAACGTCAGTTTCGACTCCTCCCTGGCGCTGTACACCAGTATTACCATTCGCGGCTTTGGGACTCCGCCACTTGGCGTTGGCTTCGAACCCTCTATTGGTCTGGTAATCGACGACGTACCTTATGGGCGCTCAACCTTTGCGCAGGATGCCGTGTTTGATATCGACCGCTTAGAAGTATTGCGCGGCCCGCAGGGCACGCTATTCGGGAAGAATACCTTAGGTGGCGTGCTTAATTTCCACACCATGGACCCTACCTCCGAACCTGAAGGCTTCATCAAATTTGGTCACGGTGAGAATATTGAAAGCAACAATGTCGAAGGGGCAATTTCTGGCCCCATATTTGGCGACAACTTTCTCGGCCGATTAGCATTTCGCTACAACGACGCCGACACCCTTGAATACAATAGCACCCGTGACGAACAACAAACTCAAGAAGACAAGGCTGTCCGCTTAAAGCTCAGCTGGTTTTTAAGCGACACCTTAACCGCAAACTTTACGGGCCTGTATGCAGAGTCACTGACCAAGGGTTATACCCAATCCTTATTTATCGCCAGTGAGCGCAGCCTGCGGGTTTTCCGCGAATACGATCCGCAAACCGAGATCGACGCCTACGACCAAAATACCTCTACCGATGCGCCAACCCGATCTGACCGCGAGGTAAAAGCAGCGTCTTTAAGTTTAATTTGGCGGCCTGACGAACTAATGGGTATTATCGCCCCCGAACTCACCACTATTGCATCGTGGTCTGAAGTTATTACGCCCTACTCGCTAGACGTGGATTACTCACCCGTACCATTAGTAGCATTTAACGAGCCGCCAAAGGGCAACCCTTACACCGCTGAGGCAATAGAAGTTCGTTTGGCTGGTGGTCTAGACGCACCGTTTGATTGGGGCGAAGGTATGGACTTTGTTGTGGGTGTGTTTGCGCAAGAATCCACCAATGATGTTTTCCAAGATATCGACGTCAGCCTAAATGGTCTTGTCGCATTTGCCCGCGCTGGAGCTATAGTTCAAAACCTTCAATTACCGTTTGATCCATTACTCATTGATCTGCCGATATCACTCCCAAACTTAATTCCGGGAATTATCGAACGCGAACGTTATATTTCAGCCACACAATCTACAACACAATCCTTCGCCATTTTCTCGCAATTTAATTGGATATTAACCGACCGCCTCACCGCGACTGCTGGCCTGCGTTATGGCGAAGATGAATCTGAGGGGGCATCTTATTCTCAAGTTGCGGCAGGCCTTAGTATATCGGGCGGCTCACTCAACCAAAGCAATTTCGACGCACCTAATTTGAAGAACAAAGAGACCAATGTGTCGCCTAAGATCGCCTTTAACTACGAAGTGCTACCCGACGTAAACGTGTATGTGAATGCGGCAAAAGGCTTTAAAGCCGGCGGTTTTGATCCCGCACCGCTGAATGACAACAACCTGACCTATAAAGGCGAAGAAACCTTAACCTATGAAGCTGGTGTTAAATCCCGCTTACTTGGCGGTTCATTAACCTTGAATATGGCGGTATTCGACAGCGATGTAAAAAATCTGCAAATTCGCACCTTCTCTGGCGTGACCTTAACGACGTTCAACGCACCAGAATCATCAAGCCAAGGCGCGGAAATGGACTTCTTCTGGCTACCACCAATTGACGGTGTAAGCCTAGCCGGTAGCCTTGCCTACCTAGATGCAAAATACGATAGCTTCACCGAAGGCCCACCACTTTTCCAATCGGCACAAAACCCTCCTCAAGACTTGAGTGGCAAACCACTCCCCTATGCGCCGCGCTGGTCCGGCTCTTTGTCACCACGCTGGGAATTCCCACTGTTTGGCAGCGCGGATCTTCTGGGCAGTGTGCGTATGAATATTTCCTACACTGACGAGCGCTACTTAGATTCAGATATCGACCCCAACACCTTGCAAGATGCGGTGACTCGCACCGATATCGGTTTAGGACTGCGCTCAGAACTTGGCGGCTGGTCGGTGAACTTCCAAGCGCGCAATGTTACTCAGGAACAAGATGCAGTTCTAATTCTTGATCAGCCGCTCATTCCAGGTAACTACACGAAGACACCCCACCCAGATCAAACGACCTATCAGCTAGATTTTAGAGTTGGGTTTTAAAACAGGAAGATGATAAAAAAATAAGGCACCTAATTCTGCGCATTGCTAATACCAATGCGCAGAATAAAATATTTAAGTGAGTAAGATACTCACAGAATAAAAATTAATAACTAGAAATATCTTAACGAAAATAATCCGGTTTACCCTGCATCCACAAATCACCCCATAACTGACCACCACCATCTAAGGTAAGCACTTCGCCGGTAATAAAACTACCACTGGGACCACCTAGATACACACAGGCTTGGGCAATATCCCAGGGTGTGCCAAAACGTTTCATTGGGTTGGATTTGTCGAATTCGCTCAACGCTTCTGGGCTGTATGCACCCATACCTTCGCTAAAGATGACACCGGGAGCAACGCAGTTAACGCGAATATTATATTCCGCCCATTCCACCGCCACGGTTTTAGAAAGATGAATAACACCGGCGCGAGCAGCACATGTATGTGCGCCGCCGCTCATACCGCGCGGCACCACCGCTACGATATTAACAATACTGCCCTGCTGCTTGCGGTCACGCCATTGGCGCGCCACATGTTGCATCATATACCAGCTGCCGTTGAGGTTATTATTTACTACCGCATCCCAGCCGTTCTTTGAAAAGTCGATGGCAGATTGAGGGAACTGACCACCGGCGTTATTCACTAAAACATCCAGACGACCAAACTCAGCAAAAATCTCTGCATACATCGCAGCAATGCCGTCGTAGTCTCGAATATCTTGAGTTTTATAACTAGCAGATAAACCTGCAGAGGTGAGCGCAGCAACTGTATCAATCAGCTTTTGCTCGGTGCGGCCGGTAATAATGACATGAGCGCCAAGGCGGGCGAAACACCACGCCGTGGCTTTACCAATACCACTACCACCACCGCTAACTAATACTACTTGGCCGTTAAAACCGCCTCCGCTAAATGGCAGCGGGGCCGTTGCAAAATCAGCGTCACTGGGAACCGTCATCGGCTTTGTCATTAATTTTACTCAGCCGATGACCATACCCTTAACGGAGTAGTTCACCAGCAATAATTAGTTTACGAACTTCGGTTGTACCGGCACCAATCTCTAACAACTTGGTCGCGCGGAACAAGCGGTTAATTTCAGATTCCCAAATATAACCGCTGCCACCATGTACTTGCACGCCGTCGTCGAGGACTTTGTTCAAGGTGTTGGCTACAAACATAATTGCCGCTGCCGTTAGCTTGTGAATCTCGCCACGACCGGCTTCGCCGTGAGCAACACCCTGGCAGGCAGACAGTGCACGGTAAGTCATCAACTTCATGGTTTCAACATTGGCGTACATATCGGCCAAGCGGCTTTGTACCATTTGGAAGCTCGCGATAGGCTTGCCAAATTGCTGACGGGTTTTTGCGTAATCTACCGACAATTCCAATGCCCGTTCAGCAATACCGACACAAATTGGATTAATCATGGCGCGTTCAAGATCCAGACCGCTCATGACAACGCGGTGGCCCTGACCTAATTCGCCCACAATATTTTCTGCAGGTACGCGGCACTCTTCAAAAACCAATTCCGCAGTTTGGCTGCCACGGAAACCCATTTTAGTGAGTTTCTGTGCAACTTTAAAACCGGGAAAATCTTTCTCAACCAAAAATGCGGTAATGCCTTTTGAGCCCGCGTCTTTTTCGGTTTTTGCATAAACCAACAACACATCGGCAACGGGGCCGTTAGTGATGTAAATTTTGCTGCCGTTCAACACGTAGTGATCGCCGTCTTGACGGGCAGTGGTACGCATAGAACCTAGCGCGTCGGAACCTGCACCAGGCTCAGTCAAACCCAAAGCGCCAATCTTGGTACCGGCGCAGACATCTGGCAGGTATTTCTTTTTCAGAAACTCGCTAGCGTTTGCGTAAATATTATTGGCAAACAAATTGTCGTGAACCACCCAACTCAAACCTAGCGCATGGTTCCAGCGCGAGAACGCCTGGGCGATAACGCCGCAAGACAAAAAGTCCATACCGGCACCGCCGTACTCAGGCGCAACGGTAACGCCCAGTAAACCGAGTTCGCCTAATTTTGGAAACAGCTCAGACGGCCACCACTCTTCGTTGTCCATACGTTCAGACAGCGGATACAGCATGTCACGCGCGATACGGTCAGCGTGATCGAGTAAACCTTGATGCTCTTCACCAAGTTCAAACATATTGCTCATGACTTTTTCCTCAATTCTTTCAATGCTGTTTAGACACGCAATACGCCGTAACGCGGATCTTCAATCGGTGCGTTCATTGCCGTGGCAATTGCCATGCCCAATGCATTGCGGGTGTCGGCCGGATCGATAATACCGTCATCCCAAATTAATGATGACGTGTAGTAGGCGCTACTTTGATGCTCGTAGTCGTCAGTCACATCGCTGTAAATTTTGGCGCGCTCCTCGTCGCTCAAGGTTTTACCTTCGCGCTCAAGTTGAGTGGTTTTAATGGTCGCCAAAGTTTTTGCTGCTTGCTCGCCACCCATTACCGAGATTTCGCTATTGGGCCAGCTGAACAAGAAGCGACTGTCAAAGGCACGACCACACATACCGTAGTTACCTGCGCCGTATGAACCATTGGTCATAATAGTGAACTTAGGCACTTCACTGCCCGCCTGCACCATAATCATTTTAGCGCCGTCTTTGGTAATACCTTCACGCTCGTATTCACGACCAACCATGTAGCCAGTAATGTTCTGCAAGAACACCAGCGGCGTTTTATTCTGATTACAAAGCTGTATAAAATGCGCTGCTTTTTTCGAGCTGTCGTTAAATAGAATACCGTTGTTACCGATAATGCCTACTTTATAACCCCAGATGTGCGCAAAGCCGCAGATCAGGGTTTTACCATAGGCAGGCTGGTATTCATGGAAACGGCTGCCATCGACTACACGGGCAATCACTTCCATCATGTCGAACTGAGTTTTGATATTGGCCGGGATAATGCCGTACAACTCTTTAGGGTCGTAATACGGTGCTTCCGGCGCTTGCTGCTGGGCATCCCATTTTTTCTTTTTGCTCCACTGGGCAACAATCTCGCGACCGATAGCAATGGCTTCTTCTTCGGTGTCTGCAGGGTAATCACAGGTGCCGCTCACCGAGGTGTGCATATCTGCACCGCCCAGCTCTTCAACCGTGACTTCTTCGCCGGTTGCCGCTTTAACTAATGGCGGCCCACCAAGGAATACTGCGCCGGTGCCGCGAACGATGACGCTGTAATCACTTAAGGCCGGTACATAAGCACCACCCGCGGTGCAGTGACCAAATACTAAGGACAACTGCTTGCAGCCCATCTTACTGAGGATGGCTTGGTTGCGGAAAATACGGCCCGCAAAATATTTGTCACCAAACAATTCAGACTGCAACGGCAAGAAACCACCGGCGCTGTCGCATAAGTGAATAACGGGTAGATGATTTTCAATGGCGATATCCATCGCGCGAACAATCTTTTTGATTGTCATTGGATACCACGCACCACCTTTTACGGTGCTATCGTTGGCGTGAATCAATACTTCACGACCGCAGACGATACCGATACCGGTTATGCAGCTTGCTGATGGCGAGTCGCCGTCATAATGCTCGCCAGCGGCTAAAGTAGAAAGCTCTAGAAATGGCGTGCCTGGATCAAGCAACATTTCCAAACGTTCGCGAGGCAGCATTTTACCTTGGCGCTCTAAACGGTCTAAATCCCGCTGAGGACGCTCGTGGCGAGCGGCGTTTTGGCGACGATGGAACTCGCCCAAACGCACTTCATTGGCTTTTAGGTTTTCTTGGTACTCTGGCGAGTTAACATTAACTCGCGATTGAATTCTACGCATGGCGATAGTCCAGCCGATATCAATGAATGTCTAAAAGGTTTAGTCGTCGCTTTCGATCTCAACAAGAACATCGTCCTTGTTGAACTCAGAACCTTCACTTACGTGTATACGCCCAACAACACCGTCACAGGCTGCCCTAACGGTCGATTGCAATTTCATGCTTTCGATAGTCAGCAATTTATCGCCTTCAACGACGATGTCGCCTTCGGCAACCAGCACTTCAACCACAACACCGGGCATTGGTGCGCTAATCGCACCCGCGCCAGCACTGGCGCCAGCAGCCGCAGCACGAGGGTCAATAGCCGTAACTTTGAAATAGTGGCCGGCCATTTTTAAGTAAATGTCGTCGCCGTCACGAGCCACCCAAGACTCATAACTGCGCCCGTCCAACGTTAAGGTGCAACGTCCTTCGCGACCGTGATCAAAAACAACGCGGCAATCCTGCTCGCCAATGGCCAAAATGAGTTCATCAGCCAAGCTGCGCGGCGCGACCTTAACTAGCTCTTCGCCAATTTTGAATGTGTATCTCAACTCAGTTTCTCCATTCTTTCATGAGGCGATAGGGATAAGGCACTTCATCCATCGCGGCCACAAATTGACGATCACTCAATGCTGCCGTCGCTAGTACAGCTGTTTGTAAATCTGCACTCAGCGCATCTGGCCCAAGATCGGCCGCGTGGTCTTTAATAAAACCGGTATTCGTCTCACCAGCAATAAACGCGGGGTGACGCAGCAGACGGCCAAGGTAATCTGAATTAGTCTCAACACCGAGCAATACAAACTGCTCTAGCGCCTCACCGGCACGGGCAATTGCCGCATCGCGATCTTCAGCGTGAACAATAAGCTTGGCGATCATAGAGTCAAAGGCGGTACCCACTTTTTGACCTTCGTAACTGCCACTGTCAAAACGCATGCCTTCGCCAACTGGCGGACGCAACATGAGAACCTTACCCGCAGCAGGCGCAAAGTCGTCGTCGGGAATTTCTGCGCAAATACGGCATTCAATAGCATGACCGACCTGCTTAATCTCTTCTTGGCTGTAGCTCAGGGGATGGCCCATGGCGATCCGCACTTGCTCCGCAACCAGATCAACACCAGTAACCATTTCGGTAATGGGGTGCTCTACCTGAATACGGGTATTCATTTCCAAGAAGTAGTAATCGCCATTGGGGGCGAAAATAAACTCGATGGTACCGGCACCGGTGTAGTTGGTTGCCTTGGCGATACCCACTGCTGATTCGCAAATATCTTTGCGCAGCTCTGGGGTAAGCGCAGGTGACGGCGTCTCTTCAATTACCTTTTGGAAACGGCGCTGAATAGAGCACTCGCGCTCCCACAAATGCACGCAATTGCCGTGCTCATCGCCTAATACCTGCACTTCGATATGGCGAGGGCTTTCGATGTAGCGCTCTGCGTATACACGCGGATCACCAAAGTAACGCTGGGCTTCTACTTTTGCTGTCGCAACGATGTCGCGCAGGCCATCGGCTTCGCGAACGATCTGCATACCTTTACCACCGCCGCCAGCAGAGGCTTTAATCAAAACTGGGAAGCCAATTTCGATAATACTGGCGATCAGCTTGTCTTCATCGCCATCATCAATAACCGAGGGCGCGATGGGGAAACCGCGTTCAGCAACAAAGTCGCGCGAGCCAATTTTGTCGCCCATCAAGTTCATCACTTCTGGGCGTGGGCCGATAAAACAAACACCGGCTTCATCTAGAGCACGCACAAACGCCGCGTTCTCAGCTAAAAACCCGTAACCCGGATGCACCGCATCAACACCATGCTTTTTGCACAACTCAACAATCTGCGGGATATCGAGATATGAACTGACCGGTGTATCACCAAAGACCTCAAAGGCCTCATCAGCAAAGCTAAGCGCTGGGCTTTCAATTTCTTGACGGTGATAAAGGACGGCAGACTGCAAGCCAAGATCCTTTAGCGTGCGCAAGATCCGCATCGCAATTTCGCCACGGTTGGCGACCAAAACTTTTTTAAAACTTCGTACAGCTGACATTGAATTTTCCAGTGTGCTTAGTTGACGACAATATTTATACAACACAATTGAGTACGACTCAATATAAACCTTAAATTAATCCAAACCCTAAATCAAATATGACTACTTATTACTAAAACCCTTACAAATCCATATAAAATACAGCATCACCCTCAAAACACTTATTTTATAATTCTCAATAAGGGCTAATATTCATTACATTGACAAGCAGAGCCACTGCGCCCTACGCAGTATCACAACTGCGCATCCAGCAACCCCGCCCAGAATAAAAAACCCCGCCTGTAACAGCGGGAAAGAATCGCACCTGGAAGGGCACTTGCCTCGAACCGTGCAGCATTTCTGCCTGCTGCACGAAAAATTCCAACCCAACAAAACCGCTATTGAGTACGGATTAATATAGTAACTAATGACCAATTCGTCAATAAGGGTGGCCAATAACTGCGGCATGATGGTAAGCACGACGACACAATTAACGCCCAAATATCGTCAGAAAAATCTCCGAAAAACTGCATATCACCTTGTTTTTAATGACTTTATTTGCGCAACACCCACAAAAAATCCAGCGCCGATACGAACCTAAATACGACCGAGGCCGGCACTCACCACAGGGGCAATATTGAGCTTTACTCAATTATAAGCTAAATTACGACCAAACCCTGCGAAAGGAAAGTACCGTGTTTAAAGAAAATACCCTAGAAGGCAAAGTTGCATTCATCTCTGGCGGCACCAGCGGCATAAACCTTGGTATCGCCAAATCCATGGCGAAGCTCGGCGCAAAAGTCAGTGTAATTGGTCGCGATCTAGAAAAAGCCAAAAAAGCGGCAGCAGAAATCAGTGCGGTTGGCCCACATGAAGCTCTAGCATTCAGCGCCGACGTGCGCGATTACGCCGCAGTGGATGGCGCCATTGTCGCTACCGTCGAGAAATTCGGCCCCCTCGATATCGTGGTTGCAGGCGCCGCGGGTAATTTCTTTGCGCCAGCGGTGGATATTAGCCCCAATGGCTTCAAGACCATTATCGATATCGACCTGATCGGCAGCTATCACGTATTTCGCGCCGCCTTTGATCACTGCACAAAGCCCGGTGCGCGCTTTATTGCTATTACTGCGCCGCAAGCGGTTAACCCAACGCCACTGCAAGCGCACGTGTGCGCAGCCAAAGCAGGCGTAAACGCGCTACTTAAAACATTAGCTATGGAATGGGGCCCCGCTGGCATATGCGTTAACGGTATTGCACCGGGGTTGACGGCAGAAACCGAGGGCCTTAAACGCTTATTTGCCACCGAACCCGCAGCAGGAAAAAAACTGGTCGATGCATTACCACTGCGCTACCTCGGCTCGGTCGATGACATTGGCGCCGCTGCCGTTTATTTAAGCAGTGATCTCGGCAAATACATCACCGGCACAATTCTAGATATCGATGGCGGCTACCAAATAGGTGACGCAACCGTCGACTGCCTGACCTCAAGCAAAAAGAGCTAAGGACTAAGTTATGATTGAAGTTAGCGATAACGGCTATGTACGCACAATTGCCCTAAACGACCCAGCGTCTTTTAACAGCATTACCGAAGAATCTGCCAACGCCCTGTTAGACGCGTTGCGCGCTGCCGTAGCCGACCCACAGGTTCGCGCAATATTACTCACCGGCAATGGCAAGTTTTTCTGCGCAGGTGGAAATCTTAAAAATTTCATGGCCCAAGAAGGACCACTGGACGACTATGTAAACCAAGCCATTGAAGACACTTACAACCCGCTAGCCGAATATATGATGTCGATGCCAATTCCCGTGGTATCCGCCATCAACGGCCCAGCCATCGGCGCCGGTGTTGGGCTTGGCCTGAATGCCGACATCGTTTTAGCGGCTAAATCTGCTTATTTTTCTCTACCATTTGTACCAAAGCTTGGCGTCGTACCCGACATGGGTTGCTCCTGGCTGGTTACTCGCGGCTTGAATTATAATCAGGCACTGGCACTGTTTTTAACCGGTGAAGCCTTATCCGCAGAGAACGCTGCGCGCGCAGGAATGATCTGGAAGTGTGTTGACGATGACGCGCTAATGACCGAAGCTTCGGCTCTCGCCGCAAACTTAGCCAAGCTATCTCCTGCGGCGATACGTAGAACAAAGCAAGCTCTGCGCTCAGCCTGTGAAAGCAACTTCGCATCACAGTTAAAATTAGAGCAACAATTACAAACAGCCAGCTTCGGTGGAAATGCCTTTCAGGAAGGCTTACGCTCATTTAAAGAGCGACGCGAAGCGGATTTTGTCGCACATGGGGATGACTAAAACACCCCCTAGCGATAACGCAGCCAAGAGATAAATACGTGATCACTAAAACAAAAAAACCAGGCACCCGCACACGCTTGTCACGGGAACATCGCGAAAAAGAAATCATCACAGCGGCTCGCATAGTTTTTATTTATCGCGGTTATGAGAACGCCACCATCGCTGAAATTGCCGACTCCGTCGGCGTCGTCGAGGGCACTGTGCTGCATTACTTTAAAAGCAAGCGCGCCCTGATGGTGAAAGTCATCGAAGACTTTTACCAAGACATTACGGCCACAATGGAAAGCGGTGTTGGTGCTATATCCGGCGCACAAAATAAGCTGCGATATATTATTCACACCCATATGTCGCTGCTACATAACAACAGCGATCTTTGTACCGTTATTCTTAATGAATCTCGCGGCTCACAAACTGAATTACTAGAAAAGGTTCATAACTTTAACCGCCGCTACAGCAATATTGTCATTAACGTTGTGCGCGAAGGTAAGCAAGCTGGCGAAATTGCAGAGTCGGCTTCGCCCACGCTTATTCGCAACGTCGTTTTTGGTGCAATTGAGCATTACCTGTGGGATATCGTTGCGGGAACTAAACGTGAAGACGCCGATGTCATTGCAGATCAATTGACACATTTGGTCTTCAACGGCATCGTCAGCAACACAGAAAATTCGCAAAGCGAAATTAACCACCTCATTACCAAACTCAATAAGCTGATCGACTAATAACACTTATATCAGGAGAAATTTATGAGCGACAATGTCACCCACAAAGGTCAATGTGCTTGCGGCGACTTTACCTACACTTGCGCCGGCGAGCCTGCCAGCGTGATGGCCTGTCACTGCCGCGACTGTCAATATGCCTCCGGTAGTGCCTTTGCCACCGTAGCATTCTTTCCAGCGGCAAGCTGCGAAATGTCTGGATCAAGCAAGGTATACACCGTTAAAGGCGATGCTGGCATGACCGTAAATCGTCATTTCTGCGGCAACTGCGGCACCCCGCTTTATTCTGTATTATCAGAAATGCCAGATATGCTTTTTATTAAAGTCGGCTCACTCAACCAACCCGCATCCGTTAAACTTCAAGGGCATATGTGGTGCGCCTCTAAGGTGCCTTGGTTAAAACTAAATGACGGCTTGATGGAATTACCCGGTAACCCACCGCTATAATTTATTTTTTAATATTTAAAGTCATAAAAAAACCGCCAATTGGCGGTTTTTTTATGACTTACTAAGGGAGTCAAAGGTCTACATAAAGACAACCGTGCTCTCATGCTTCGCTTCAATTTGAGCATTAAAGTGCGCAATGATACTTTTACGCTTGAGCTTCATTGTGGGTGTTAACAAGCCATTCATAATCGTCCACTCTGGCGTAATAACAATGTGGTTCACACGTTCGTATGCAGCATGAGTCGAGTTAATACGCTCAAGCGACGCCTCCAAGCTTGCTGCCAAATCTTCAGGTGACAGCGCTTTGCCCAGCTCAGATAAGGTCGCCAGTAATATGGGTTGATCAAGACCATGACCACAAATACAAACTTGCTCTAGTTCAATAAGCGAACCGAAATCATCCTCAAGTTTGATCGGCTGTATAAACTTACCCTTGGTGGTTTTAAATACTTCGCTGATACGACCCGTAATCCAAAGATTGCCATTGTCATCGACCTTGCCAGTATCGCCAGTGTGATACCAACCATCAACCAGAGCTTCGGCAGTCTTCTCAGGATTTTTATAGTACCCGGTCATCAGACCATCACTTTTAAAACACACCTCCTCGTCATCAGTGATTTTAATTTGCACGCCGTTCAGCGGAATACCAACACAGCCGGCTTGTGGACGCTCGTCAGACAACCAGAAGGTACCGTCGCAGAAGTTCTCTGTCATTGAGTAGCCTTCGCGCAACACCACACCCATATCAATAAACCAGTTCTGCACGTCGCGTGGGCAAGGAGCGGAGCCGGTCAAAATCATGCGCGCTTGATTTAGGCCAAGCTGCTTTCTAACTTGTTCTTTCTGTTCTTCACCAAATCCAGCCTGAACCTCCGGCGGTATTTTGGCATCGATGGCGGCTTTAAATTTCACCCAGAGGCGAGGCACCGAAAAGAAGAAGGTTGGCTCAACATCACGCAGTTCCGCCGCAAATGTTTCCAAACCTTCAGAGAAAGAAATAATACCATTGCAATACAGGGCGTTCATTTCAACAATACAACGCTCCGCTGCATGGGACAAAGGCAAGTAAGACATCAGGCGCTCGCGCTCTGGGCCACCACCTATTTTCCAATCTTTTTGCATGCGCGGCAAAATGCGCCCCGGCGTGCCGTGAACATGCATCACGCCCTTTGGATTACCCGTTGTGCCAGAGGTATACAGAATCGTCATTAAGGCTTCTGTATTAGGCACAGGTGACGCTGTCATTGGCTCATGACTAGCGACAATGACATCAATGTCCGTCTCTACGTCGCAACCACAACCTAATATTCCAACGCGTTTAATGTCTGCGGGTAATACCTCGTCGGCTTGGCTAGCAATATCAAACTGGCCCAAGAAAATCATTCGACTTTCACTATGCTCCAAAATATAACGCGACGACGGTGCATCTTGGCCGGGGTACAAAGGCACGCTGACGTGGCCGCTGAGCATAATAGCGAAATCCACCGCTATCCAATCTGCACAGTTCTTTGCGAATATAGAAATACGACTGCCCGGCTCATAGCCTTGAGCAGAAATATATGTCGCTAGGCGACGTGCACGATCAGCAAGCTGCGCCCAGGTAAACTCAGTCCACTGTAGTTCTTTTGGCTGACGCAAAAATACTTGATCCGCCGCAACAGATTCCCAGTGATAGAACATTTCCAATGGTGTTTTTATCGTTTCGCTCATTACTCAGTACTCCGGCAGATCATTATTGTTGATTAAGCCAAGCCTACACTTGGCCATTATTCAAGGCTATTGAAACAGCTCACCAGCATCGGCTTTATCGATAGCTATTTGAGGCGGTGCAAAGCGCTTACCGTATTTGCTTTCCAACTCTCGGCAACGCTCAACAAAGCGCGGCAAACCATAGGTATTAACAAACTGCAGATAACCACCCGTCCATGTTGGCGCGCCGATACCCATTATCGACCCAATATTCCCGTCAGCCACCGTTCTTAGCACGCCAGTTTCCAAGCACACTAGGCTTTCAATCACTGGCCGGAACAATAGACGATCACGAATATCTTGATCACTCACAGCACTATCGGTGTCCGCATTAAAATATAGCTCACGCAAACCGCTCCAGATTTGTTTACCCGCATCGCTGTATTCATAATAGCCGCCGCCGTGAACACGCCCACCACGCTTGTGCTCGCTTAACAAGCAGCGCATTAAAGCGGTACCTTCTGGCGTAGGATCATCTTCAGCTTTGCGCAGACCCATACTGATTTGAGCATCAATAATATCTAAAGACAACTTTTGGCTAACTTCATCTTGCAAGGCCAAGGGCCCAACCGGCCAGCCCACAGATTTACCTACTGACTCAACACGCACCGCATTCACGCCTTCCGCCATTAGCTGAGCGGCTTCCTGTATTGGTGTGCTGATGGTGCGTGAGGTGTAAAAACCCGGTGAATCGTTAACAACGATCGGGGTTTTCTTCAATTGGCGGGTCAAATCAAAGGCTTTAGCTAAAGTCTCTTCACTGGTTTCTTTACCACAAATAATTTCTACCAGCGGCATTCTGTCTACTGGCGAAAAGAAATGCATGCCGATGAAATTCGCGGGCTTACTGCTTGCACTCGACAACGACGTAATGGGTAATGTTGAGGTGTTAGATGCCCACACGCCTCCTTCTGCCAAGCAAGATTCCGTAGACTTCGTGAGAGAGTGCTTAAGCTCAACATTCTCAAATACCGCCTCAATAATAAAATCACAGCCCTGTAAATCGTCATTGCTAATACTAGGGGTAATACGAGCCAACACCTCGATTGCCGCGGCCTCGGTCATCCGACCTTTTTGAACCAACTTAGCCAAACCTTTTTCTGAATAGGCCTTGGCCTTCTCAGCAGATTCGATGGTCACGTCTTTAATAACAACATTAATGCCGACCATTGCAGCAGACATGGCAATACCCTGCCCCATCATACCGCCGCCCAAAATACCCAAACGCGATACCGTATTTTTTTCAAAACCCGTTGGCCGACTTTGACCGCCAGCAACTTGGTTCATTTGGAAGAAAAACGCATTGATCATGTTCTTCGCTTCTGGCGTTGTTACCAGCTGTGAGAACTGACGGCTTTCTATACGTAGAGCGGTATCTAAATCAACCCGCAGAGTTTCTACCATGATATCTAGGATCATTGCAGGTGCGGGCAACAAGCCGCGAGTTTTCTTTTGCAAGCCTGCAGCCGCAAACACGATGCCTTGACGGATAAGTGGGTTTTCTTCACCACCACCCGGAATTTTGAAGCCTTTCACATCCCAAGGCTGTACTGCATTATCGGGGTTAGCCAATATCCACGCCTTAGCACGCGGTAATAATTCTTCCGGTGTGGCCACCGTTTCGTGAATCAATCCCGCTGCAAGCGCAGGTGCAGCGCCCAATTTTTTGCCATCAATTAAAAATGGAAACGCTTTTTCAAAACCGAGCAAAGATGTTAAACGAACAACACCGCCGCCGCCGGGCAGCAAACCTAGACCTACTTCAGGAAGGCCAAGCAGCACTGCACGCGAATCTACCGCAAGGCGATAATTACAGCATAAACAAACTTCTAAACCGCCGCCAAGCGCCGCGCCGTTTATTGCCGCAACAACAGGTACAGGCAATTTTTCTATTTGTCTCAGCAGCGCTTTAATTCCCTCGGTACGCACAAAAACACCGTGCTCTTCACCCGGCTGTGCCGCCACCAAATCATTCAGGTCACCACCGGCAATAAAGGTTTTCTTAGCCGAGGTAATCACAACACCAGCCAAATCTGCTTCGGCCTTGAGTTTGTCTAGTGTGCTGCGCATTGCGTCGATAAACTCATCATTTATCGCATTGACGCTGCCACGCATATCCATAGTAACGGTAACAATGTTACTGCCGTCTTTTTCGTACTTAAAAGAATCTGTCATACCGAATTGTCCTGTTTGTTCTGAACACCACACTGAAACGCCAGCGGTTTAGGTCTTGGGCCGGATTTCCACCGGTACTCGCAAACAACAATCGTTGCTTTAAACCCGTTCAATAATCGTTGCTATACCCATACCGCCACCCACACATAGGGCGACTAAACCGCGCTTCAAGTCGCGGCGCTCTAGCTCGTCTAAAATCGTGCCGATTAGCATGCCGCCGGTCGCACCTAGCGGGTGTCCCATTGCAATAGCGCCGCCGTTCACATTGGTAATGCTGTCATCAATGCCAAGGTCTTTCATAAAGCGCAGCGCTACCGATGCAAACGCTTCGTTAATTTCCCATAAATCAATATCAGCGACTTCCAAGCCTGCTTTCTTAAGGCATTTCAATGCCGCAGGCCCCGGACCAGTAAGCATAATAACGGGGTCAGTAGAGGTCACAGCGGTCGCCACAATGCGCGCACGCGGGGTTAAACCCAGCTCTTTGCCAATTTCTTCGCTGCCGATTAATACCGCGCTCGCACCGTCAACAATCCCTGAGGAATTCGCCGCCGTATGAACGTGATTAATTTGCTCTACCGCGGTGTATTTAGATAAGGCCATGTCATCCATGCCGGCCTTGCCAAGCGCCTCAAATGACGGACGCAAACCACCGAGAGATTCGACCGTGCTATCTGGCTTGATGAAGTCATCCTGCGCCAGAATGACCGAGCCACTCGCATCCACTACCGACACGACAGATTTAAAATAACCGTTGTCGCGCGCAAAACTAGCGCGCTTCTGTGACAGCACCGCGTATTCATCAACGGCTTTGCGATCCCAACCTTCAATGGTTGCAATCAGATCTGCGCCCACACCTTGCGGTACCGCTTTCTGACCAAGAATAAATTCAGGGTCAGAGAACATGACGCCGCCGTTGCTGCCCATTTGCACCCGTGACATGCATTCGACGCCGCCAGCAACAATCAAATCATCCCAGCCCGACGCGATTTTCTGTGCCGCGGTGTTCACCGCCTCTAGGCCAGATGCGCAAAAG
This sequence comes from Zhongshania aliphaticivorans, assembly GCF_902705855.1. Classification (GTDB taxonomy): domain Bacteria; phylum Pseudomonadota; class Gammaproteobacteria; order Pseudomonadales; family Spongiibacteraceae; genus Spongiibacter; species Spongiibacter aliphaticivorans_B. The sequence goes on from NZ_CACSIJ010000002.1 coordinate 102,787, forward strand.
CGATCTAGCTGTAAGCCTGCAACCGCTTCATCCCAGCCTGCAAATTGGGCTGCTGCCTTACCAATATTGCTACCTTGCTGGGCAATGGGTGTTACACAACCCAATAAAACATCATCGACACGGCTGGTATCTAGCTTGTGACGCTGCTGAATTTCTTTAAGTAATCCCGCGATTAACGCAACGGGTTTTACTTCGCTTAAGGAACCGCCCGCTTTGCCTTTACTACGTGGAGTACGGATGGCTTCATAAATATATGCTGCTTTGGTCACGACATACCTCGCGTTCGCCTTGCTGTGAATCAAAGGTGGGCCAAAATTAGGGTAAAACTGGCCCGGTGCCGCAGTTTGAGAGATAGGGAGGATTGATACAATGATCATAAAATGACACAAAAATTACCATTAGAATGCATAAATTATTATATAATCGTTTTCTATGGGTAATTTTGACTCTTTAACAATCGCCATCGCCACCGTCAGCAGCAGCTTAACGGGCGCCGCCGAACAGGGCGTAAACGTCCTCGCCCTGCTCCGCAAATGCGGTATAGACCCGCGCCTGCTCAACTCACCGCAGGCACGTATTCCAGTGCGCCAGTTTATTAAACTGTGCCGACTTAGCAGCGGCCGCCTTAACGACGAGCAATACGGCTTATTAGAAAAACCCCAGCGCCTAGGCACTTACCGCGCTATTGCTATCAATGTCGTTCACGCCAAAAATCTCGGCGACGCCTTGAACCGCTACGCCGAATTCAGCAATCTATTTGAAAACAGTTTTGAATTTCAACTTAAAACCAAGGCGCGTCGCGCGGAATTTATTATTCGCCGCCGCCCGCACATGGCGGTACATAATAACTTCGCGGTTGAATCAGCATTAATGATTGCGCACCGCTTTAGCAGCTGGCTAATCAACGAGCGAATCGCATTGCAGGGCGTACATATCGATTACCCAAGCCCACCTTTTCATGAGTACAACTACCTTTTCTACGGCGCGCCGATCTTAAGCAAGCAAGATCATTCCGCTATTGAGTTCGATGTCGCTTATTTAGAACGACCCGTTGTGCAAAACGAGGTTCACCTAGAGAGTTATTTGCAAAATGCACCGGCGAAGCTGTACCTACCTCTGGATGAAAGTGGGCAACTATCATTACAAGTACGAAAAATTTTAAGCGACTTGCCGGACTCGCTAAGCTCAAATACCGCACTTAGCGACACCAGCAAAGTACTCGGCGTTAGTAGCGACACTTTACGGCGACGACTAAAGCGCGAAGGCACAAACTTCCAAGCTATTCGAGCCAATATCCGCCGCGAGCTGGCAATCCATTACTTAGCTTCCAGTACCGAAACCATCGAAAGCATCGCCTATAAAACCGGTTATACCGAGCCCGGCGCGTTCATTCGTGCGTTTAAAAACTGGACTGGATACACCCCACTGAAATTCAGAAAACAGCTAGAACACTAATCGCAAGCATACTATATCCCGCCCTCAGATTTATTGACTTGAATATCATTAAATGCCAACATCCGAGCCCAATGGGCTGGCTAACCACACGCGATTCGCTGCATTTCGACCGACAATAAATTAGATAGTAATAATCTAAATCGCCGCTACAGCTCTAACTCATTTGTATGTTCCACAACATTTTGGCAGCACAAAACCATTCTTTTTTATTATTGACACCCACCCTCAACGCCGAGGACAGCGAATATGAACAGCGCCCTACTGACCGAAGAAACACCCGCTAGCGACTTCCAACAAATTCAAAAAATCGTTGAACTTCAACGTAATAGTTTTATTCAAGATGGCTACCCAAGTGCCAAAACTCGCATTGATCGTCTAGATCGCCTTATCGCGATGCTGCGCAACAACAAGCAAAAGCTAGCAGCCACATTAAAAAGTGACTACAGCGCGCGGTCACATTTTGACAGCGTTGTTTTTGATATTTTAGTGCCCATAGAAAGCCTCAAATACTGCCGCAAGAATACCGCAAAGTGGATGAAGCCAGAAAAACGTGGCGCCAAGTTCCCGCTGAATTTACTGGGTGCAGATGCCCATGTGTTCTATCAACCTATGGGCGTGGTCGGCATTGTCGCGCCATGGAACTTCCCCATTCAGCTCACATTCTCGCCACTGGGCAACGCTATTTCTGCCGGCAACCGCGCCATTATAAAACCTTCTGAACTCACTCCAGCAACATCGGCTTTATTAGAAGAGCTATTCAAAGCCGACTTTGGGCCGGAAGAGATTAGCGTTGTAAATGGTGGCCCTGACGTTGCAGCGGCCTTTACCGCACAGGCTTTTGATCATTTGGTATTCACTGGCGCGCCGTCGGTTGCCAAACACGTTATGCGTGCCGCCGCTGAAAATCTAGTTCCACTAACACTTGAACTCGGCGGCAAATGCCCGGTTATTATCGGCGAGGGTGCAGATTTAAAATCCGCTGTTGAGCGTATTTTTACTTTTAAAACCATGAACGCCGGACAAATCTGTCTCGCACCTGACTACACCTTTGTTCAGGCTGAAGTCTTACCACAGTTTATAGAATTAGCTAAAAAATTCGTCGCCGACAACTTTGGCACCTTGGCCGACAACGACGACTACGGCTCCATCATTAACGAACGTCATCGCGCTCGCATCGCCGGCTATATTCAAGAAGCAATGGATAAAGGCTTCCAAACTATCCCACTCAGCGACGATATTGGTTTAGACAAACTCGCCCATAATCACAAGCTCGCCCCAACTCTTGTGATCGACCCCTCTGATGACTGCAAAATTATGAGCGATGAGATTTTTGGGCCGGCAATGCCGATAAAGACGTATACCAACATCAACGACGTCGCCAGCCATATCAACCGAGGCGAGCGCCCACTGGCGCTGTATTATTTTGGCAAATCAAAATCAGAAATTAATCTATTAAAAACCAATACCACCTCTGGCGGCATGGTTGTCAACGATATTGCGGCTCACGTTCTGCAAGACACCATGCCTTTGGGCGGTGTTGGTCACAGCGGCATGGGGTCTTACCACGGCTTCGACGGTTTCCGTCAGCTAAGCCACGGCAAAGGATTTTACAAGCAAGGTATGCTGAGCTTAACGCCGTTCTTTAAGGCGCCGCACACCGACAAGATGCTGGCGTTGCTTGAAAAGATGATGGGTTAAAAATTCGCTAACACCTTAAGAGATCACAATATGAACATTGAACCGTTTATTATAAATATCGACCAAGCGCAATTAGATGACTTGGCGTCGCGTTTAAAAAACGCCCGCATCGTCCCTGACTTCGGCAACAGCAATTGGGAATATGGCACCAACACCGCTTACTTACTACCTAGGCGGCAGCAAAGGATACAGTCGCTTCTTTAAAAAAGGATTTTACGAGCTTCTTGTTTCGTCGAATTTTCTCTAAATCCACTATCGCTCGATTTTTAAGCGACTCGCCTTTCTTAAGAGGCTTTTTCGATGTACCCATATTTCTCATCTGGTTCCAAACCAGTT
>NZ_CACSIJ010000003.1 GCF_902705855.1 Zhongshania aliphaticivorans
GATTAAATGAAAATACGAATGGGCTACTACGGCAGTATTTTCCAAAAAGCACAAATTTGAAGTTGGTGTATAAGGCAGAGGTAGATAGAGCTGTGAACCGACTAAATACCCGCCCAAGAAAAGATTTAGGTTTTAAAACACCGGGTCAATTAATGGGTGATTACCGGGCTGCGATTGCAGCTTAAACCTTGATGCACTTCGGATTTGAAACCGCGATATACAAAATTCAAGAAGGTACAATCATTACGTTAAATAAATACGCGTGAATCAATTAGGTAAAAATAATAATGTCTAAGCACAGCCTAGATACACCCGAATGGAAATCCGGCACTTCGAAATCCGCTCCCATCGTTGAGGATTACCCCGATTTTGAACCGGGGAGTTATACCTTTAACGGTGTGTCTCGGCCTGTTTATAAATCGGGAGAAGGCCCTGCGATTATTGTGATTCATGAAATTCCGGGAATTTATGATGAGGTGTGGAATTTCGCTCGTCGTTTAAATAAAGCAGGATTCACAACGTATTTACCATCTTTGTTGGGTTCCCCTGGGATGCCTTACACGACAGGGAATCTGCTTAAGTCGATGACAAAGCTGTGTGTCTCCAAGGAATTTAATCGCTTTGCATTTCGAGAAGAGGCGCCTATTGCTGAGTGGTTAAGAGCCCTAGCGCGTGATGCGCACCGCAGTTGCGGCGGGCCAGGTGTGGGTGCCATTGGTATGTGTTTTAGTGGCGGCTTTGCTCTGGCGATGATGGCGGATGAGGCGGTTATTGCACCGGTGTTATCTCAGCCTTCTATGCCGTTAACCATAAGCAAAAAATTGCGTCGTGATATTGATGTGAACGCCAGCGATATTCCTAAGATTAAAGCGCGAATGGAGCGGGATGATATTTGTCTTATCGGGCTTAGGTTTAGCGGCGATAAATTGGTGCCGGGAACACGATTTAAATATTTAGTTGAGACCTTCGGTGAGAAGTTTGTTGGTATTAGTATCGATTCTTCTAGTGGGAATGCACATAATATTAAGTCGAATGCGCACTCGGTGTTAACCCGCGATTATGTAGATGAAAAAGACCATCCAACGTATCAGGCGTTTCAGAAGGTGTTGGCTTTGTTTAAAAAGCAGCTTTTTAGTGCCAGTGAACAGTGATTAAATTTACTAATAGAAGCAAATAGCGGGTCTTATACAGGGCGCGCTAACTTTTCCAATAAGTTGGTGTTAGCACCAAAATAATCGTCATAAATTCTAATCGGCCTAATAACATTCCTACACTTAGAATCCATTTGCTGCTGTCTGGCAGCGTAGAGAAATTACCGGCTGGACCAATGGTGTCGCCAAGACCGGGGCCGACGTTCATTAATGCAGTAGCTGCGCCAGTGAGGCTGGTGGTGAGATCTAAGCCGCTTAGCGCGAGCAGCAAAGTTATAACAACGAGTGACAACAGCATAATAAATACGAAAGTCACAGCAGATAGCACAATGCTGTCGTCTACTGCACGGCCGTTGTAGTGGCGTCTTATCATGGCGCGAGGATGTACTGCGCGCACGATGCTTTCTTGCATCATCATAAATAATAATTGGAAACGGAAAATTTTAATGCCGCCGCTGGTAGAGCCAGAGCAGCCGCCAATAAACATGGCGAAGAAAAAGGCTGCTACCGCGAGGTTGCCCCACTGTGAATAGTCGCCGCTGGCAAAACCGGTGGTGGTAATAACAGACACTAAATTGAATGTGGCGTAGGTGAATGCGTGTAGTAAATCGATGCCGGTATCTGACATGAGGTGCAGCGTCACGATAATGCTAATAATTAAAATAGTAAGTAAAAAGCCGCGAATTTGTTGGTCGTTAAAAACTCGCCAATTGTGTTTAACCAAAAAGTGAACATAGATTGCAAAGGGTAGAGCGCCGAGGATCATAAAGGTGATGGCGACCCAGTGACTGCCTAAGTCAGCGAATTGTGCGAAGGAGCTGTCGGAGGTGGAATAGCCGCCGGTGGAAATGGTGGTCATGGCGTGATTGACGGCGTGAAAGCCGTCCATGCCGGTGAACATAAATGCGAGTGTGCACAGAAAAGTGAGAATGATGTACACGTAAATGATCATCGTAACCATGGTGCGTGAGCGCGGCATAGCTTTGTCGGACCAGTCGGATGATTCGGTTTGAAATAATCGCATACCACCGACTTTCAAAAAGGGCAGAATCGCAACCGCCATGCCGATAACACCAAGGCCGCCAACCCATTGCAACATGGAGCGCCATACCAATATGTCGTGGGCCATAGTGTCTAGGCCGGTGAGTACGGTGGAGCCGGTGGTGGTGAGACCAGACACCGATTCAAAAACCGCATCGCTTATACCGCAAAAGCCGGGAATTAATAAAAACGGCAATGCGCCGGTCAATGAAATTAATACCCACGAGGTTGTGGTGATTAAAAACATTTGGCGCGGGGTGAGCATATTAATGCGGTGCGAGCGGGACAGCAGCCATCCCGCAGCGGCTAGACCTACGGTTAGCGCAATGGCATTGCTGAAGGCAGCGGTATTGCCAGTGTGGTAAATGATCGCCATTAACAGCGGTACCGTCATCATCAGCCCAAAGACCAGCAGAATTAAACTGCAGACTTTTAGCACCGGTTTGATGAGGGTGAACTGGGTCATTATTGGATCGCTGTCATTGTCTTTTGAATGCTCGCTTATCGAAGCAAATTAATTAACTGGCGATTTGATAATACCCAGCTCAGCAGAGCCAGCACCACAGGAAATAATTGATTTAAAGGCGACATCGAGTTTTATATCGGGTCGCGGTTCTACGCATTCTGGTGGTAGGTGGTAGACAAAGCCAGAGGTGGGGTTGGGGCCGGTGGGTACAAACACCGTGTACCAGCCATTGCTGTGGCGGCTGGTAATGATCGCGGTGGCCCGCGCAGGGCTTTGGATGCCGTACAGTTGCACCACGGCGGCTTCGCCCTTGGTAAACGGCGAGTTGCTATTGGCACCGAACATTTGTTGGATAATATCGCGAATCAGCCGATAGCCGGGGGCGAAACGGGCCAAATGCGCGTCGACAAAATTTTGAATCCAACGGCCGGCACTGGTCGCGACGATGGTGCCAACAATAAAGCAGCTAAGCAGAATGAGCGCTATGACTAGCACGTCTATGATAAGTGGCGGCGCGCCGGTTAAGCGGACTAGCGGACCAGTCATGGGCGCAATAAGCGACTGCACACTGTTAACCGCCCAACGCAGACCTAGCAGCAGAATAATCACGGGCGCGATAACTAAAACGCCACCGATAAATGACTGACTGATGAAATGTTTAATTCTATTCATGATGGCCCGAGCTACGCGTGGTTTACCGCAATAGTAGCGATGATGTGTGACAAGGATACCGCATTTGCGGCAAATGTAGTGCTACTGTTCTTTATCGCAGCAGGCTTAGTAATTGATCGAGCAGCCGCTCTAGTTTACGCAGCGAGCCGCATTCGGCCACGTAGTGACTGGCACTTTGGTAGCGGCGAATTTCCGAGTCGCCAGTATTCCAGCTGTAATGTGACTCTGGGTTAAACCACAGCACCAGCTTGGCTCGATGATAAATACTGCGTAGTGCCTCGATGCCGGTGTCGCCGCCGTTGCCGCGGCCGTCGCCGAGAATGATCACACAACTGCGGCGATTGAGTTTGTCTTCTATTTGATTCCAAAAGCTATTTAGCGCCAAGCCGTAATCGCTGCCGCCCAGACCATGGCGCTGCTGAATTATGGCCATGGCCTCGTCGGCGGGATATTGCTTAAACAAGTCGGTGACTTCAATACTTTGGCCGCAAAAAATAAAGCTGCGGGTATTGGGCAGCACATCGCTCAGGGCTTGCACAAAGAGCAGCAAGACCCGCGACCACGCACTGACCGAGCCGCTGATATCGCAGAGCACAAAAATGTCGCTTTTATCTTTGCGGGTGGTTTTCCAAAACCGGTGGAAGGGAATGCCGCCGTAAGCAATATTTCGACGCAGGGTTTTACCTAAATCAAGTTTGCCGCGACGTGCGCGCTTGTGGCGTTGGCGGTGTCGTGAAGCCAGCTTTTTAGCAAGTTTGCGGATCAGTGGCGGCAGGCGTTCGCGATGATAATGTTCCATTGCCGACAGCGAGGTGTCTTTTAAGGTGGCGTCGCGCAGTTGTTTGCCGGCGGCATCGTTGTTTAATAATAGTTGCCGGTCGATGACTTCTTTGACTGTCGCAATTTGGTGCTGGCGTAATTGCTCTAATAAATGGGCTTGTTCGTCTTCGCCAGCGTCTAAGAGCTGTTGAATGTCGCTTTGCTTTTGTTCGTCGTTGAGGGCATTTAAAATTTTGCGCCGATAAACCCCACGTTGGGTGCGGAATTGAATATTTTCTAAGCCCGCTTCCGCCGCTGCACGGATTACTTCGTTGAGGGTCGCGCTGTCCCGTTGGCTGCTTCCGGTTCCGCCGGAGCCTTGGCCATTTCCAGCTCCAGCTCCAGCTCCTTCGCCTTCACCGGCGCCGTCTCCTTCGCCATTATTTTCAGTATCGTCGCTAGGTTTGTCACTTGTGGTGTCGCTCGTCTCATTGGGATGAGCGCCGACTTGAGTTTGAAAAAAGCGCTCAAAGCATTCAGCAAAATTACTGTGATCATCGACGGTTTTGGCAAGGCAGCTGGCGAGGCCATCGCGCAGAAGTGAGGGGTCACTATAGCCGAGGGTGGCGACTACACGCATTGCGTCTAGGGTTTCTGCCGTCGATATCGCCAAGCCATGATTTCTCAGGTGGCGAATAAATTGCAGTAGGGTTTCGTCCACGGCGGTTACAGATTGCTATCGGCGCGTTTGATCAGGCCGTGTAATTCTGGGCTGACCATATTGATGTCTTCTTCGTATTTGAGCAGTACGTTGAGGGTATCTTCGACTAGCTCCCGCGATAGGCTATTGCAGTGCAGCAGTAACAGACTGCGAGCCCAGTCGATGGTCTCGCTGATGGCGGGCTGTTTCTTTAAGTCGAGTTTGCGAACGCCGTGGACGAAGTTGACCAGTTGGCGACGCAACTCGTCTGGAACAGCGGGTACGCGACTTTGCACAATGCGGCTTTCCAGTTTTGCCTCCGGAAAGGGAATATATAAATGCAGGCAGCGCCGTTTAAGTGCGTCGCTGAGATCGCGGGTGTTATTACTGGTTAGAATCACCAAGGGTTTATGAGTTGCTTTGAGGGTGCCGATCTCCGGCAGCGTCACACTGAAGTCGGCGAGAATTTCTAGCAGCAGCGATTCAAACTCGTAGTCGGCTTTGTCTATCTCGTCGATGAGCAATACCGCACCGTTCTCGCTTTGCAATGATTTGAGCAAGGGGCGCGGTTCTAAAAAACGTTCGGAATAAAAAATATCGTCAAAATTATGTAGGCGCTCAACCGCATTCGCTAAGCCATCGGTACCGTCGAGAATATCGTGGAGCTGTTCCTTCAACACCTGCACATATAAAAGCTGCTTGCTGTATTTCCAGTCATAGAGCGCCTTGCTTTCATCTAGACCTTCGTAACATTGCAGTCGGAATAAAGGCTTGGCCAGCATGGCGGCGGTGGCATTGGCGAGTTCGGTTTTGCCAACCCCCGGTGGCCCCTCGATAAGGATGGGGCGTTCCAATTGCTGTGCAATATAGAGCGTGGTCGCAATGGCAGAACTGGCGATATAGCCCTGTTCGGCGAGCTTGGCGATGAGCTGGTCTATGTCCTTGCGGGCGTCGGTCATATGCTAGTCCGAAATGTTATGTAATTTAGCCAGAAACGAGCGGCTTTAGGGCCGGCCAATGTTGGGGAAATTCGCGCTGGATTTGCTCTGCAGTAGCGAGGTGGTGATCTTCAAAATCAAAGCCTGGGCACACTGCCTCGGATATCAAACCGTGGTCGCCATCGTGTAATTCAGAAGCCTTCCAGTATCCGCCGGGCACCAGCATTTGTAACTGCTGGCCGGCCGCTAAATCTGGTCCCATCACATGTTCGCTAAGACTGCCGTCGGGCGCGACTAAGGTGTAATGTATGGGGCTGCCGTGCTGCCAAAAATGCAGAATATCGGAACGGTTGCGATGTAAGTGGCCGATAGGGTTGGTTTTGGTCAGCAGGTAAAAAATGGACGACATCGCCGCGCGGTCATTTATTGTATGGCCGGATGCAAAGGTTCTGCAGAAGTAACCACCTTCAAGATGTGGCTCTAAATTAAGCTGCTCAATGAGGTCTTTGCTGGTGGTCTGTGTGCTAGTCATAGAGTGCAGCGTTAACCGCCCGTGGTGTTCATAAATCGAACAATTTGGGGCTCGTCTTCATCTAAGGAGAAGTGATGGCGTTCGGGCTTTAGGTCCATGGCTTTAATGATGGCCTCACGCAGTTTTTCGTGGTCGCCGGGGTACTCGTCGACAAGCTCTTTGAGACTGACCGAATGTTCATTGCCAAGGCACAGCAATAGGCGGCCTTCTACGGTGAGGCGCACGCGATTACATAAATGACAGAAGTTATTACTGTGGGGGGAGATAAAGCCGACCCGCGATGTGCTGTCTGCCATGCGGTAATAACGCGACGGTCCGCCGGTGTTTTCGGTGGTGGGAGTGAGGCCGTGGCGCGTTTCGATGGTGGTGCGAATTTGCTCGCTGCTGATAAAGCTGAGTGCGCGGTCGTGCTCGCTAATATTGCCCAGCGGCATTTCTTCTATAAAGCTAATGTCGATGTGCTTGTCGCGGGCGAAGTCGACTAAATCTAAGATTTCGTCGTCGTTGCGGCCCTTAAGTATCACGGCATTCAATTTCAGGCGTTGAAAGCCAGCGTCGCAGGCGGCATCGATGCCGTTAAGCACTTTTTTCAGTTCGCCAAAGCGGGTTAACTCTTTAAAGCGATCTGGCTGTAGGCTGTCGATGCTGATATTCATACCGGTCAGACCAGCGGCCTTGAGCGGCGCGGCAAATTTGTCGAGTTGGGCGCCATTGGTGGTGAGGTGCAGTTGTTCTAACTGTTCCAATTGTCCTAGACGCTCAACCAATGACATCACATTGTTGCGCACCAAGGGCTCGCCGCCGGTTAGACGTATTTTTTTGACGCCTAAGCGGACAAAACTACTGGCGATATCGTATAACTGCTCCAAGCTAAGAATTTGCGCGCGAGGCAAAAAGGTCATATCTTCCGACATGCAATACACACAACGGAAATCGCAGCGATCAGTGACCGATAAGCGCAGGTATTCAACTCCGCGGCCAAAGCGATCTTGTAGTGGGGAATCAGTGTTCATCATGGCTTGGATGTTATCACATGTGTTGAATACTGACTGCGTTACCAATATAGGATGTTCTGGAATTTATTGGTGGTTAATATAGCGATAAGGGATATTTAAATTTAATTTAGGGGCAATACATGAAAGTTTTCAATACATTAGCTTTAATTTCAGTTTGTGCAGCACTGCCTGCGTATGCGGCGGGGAGTGCGGCAAACGCTAGTAATTCGGCTGCGGCAGCGCAACCCCAGCAAAGCCAAGTTGCTCAGACTGAGACTAGCGCTAACGTGCAGTCTGGTGCTATATACGATCGTCATGGTCAACCCGTAACGGCCATGCAAGTCGGAAAAGCGCGAGCAGCCGAAGCGGCGGTGAAAAAGGCGGGTGTGGCGCCAGACTCAACTGAGGCGGCGATGATTCGCATTGGCGCGGGTCAGTCACCAGAAACCGCCTATGAACCATTTGATGGTATTTACGACGCCGAAGGTAACCGTATTAGCAGCAAGCAGGCGGCTGAAGAGCTGGCGGTTGAAGAGGTGATTCGTCGCAGCGGTGCTGAGCCAGGGTCAGAGCGCGAAGCGATAATTCGTGCTGCCGCTGGCGGGGAAGATGAAACCGATGAGGGTGACGAAGTAGACGGCGAAACCATGGAAGAGGTTGCAAAAGAAATTGCGGTTCAACAGGCTATTTTGCGCACGGGTGTGCAGCCCGGTTCAGCCAACGAATCGCTGATTCGTATGGGTGCAGATGTGATGATGGATCGTTATAAAAGCTGGAAGTAATGCATCACGTTGCGGCAATTATTGTGATTGCCGCAACGCTATAATAAAAAGTAGTTTATCGTTGTAGTTGGCGTTTTTTGCCAGTTTCCTGTCTCATTTTGTCATTGTCTCTCCAGCTTCAAAGAGTAAAGTGTGGGGCAATTGTGGGGTTCTATACGCGAACCCGCTACACACCGTACTGAGCTCAGATCGCGCAGCGGCGCGGGGCCGATTCAGCCGAGGATAAGAATATGAGTACCGATACCATTAAACGCTACCCCATGCCGATGCCTTTTGGCTGGTTTGCGGTTTCTTACTCTGACGAATTAGCGCCGAGCGAGTCTCGTGCCGTGCATTATTTTGGTCAAGAGCTGGTGCTGTTTCGTACCGAGGCGGGGAAAGCCGTGTTAATGGAAGCCTATTGCCCGCATTTAGGCGCGCATTTGGGGCACGGTATTCATGAGCGCTCGGGTACCGGCGGTGGCCGTATCGAAGGAAACAATATTGTTTGTCCCTTCCATTCGTGGAAATTTAATCCCGAAGGTGAATGCGTAGAAGTGCCCTACGCGAAAAATATGCCGCCAAAAGTTGCCGGTAAAAAATGCCTTAAAAGCTTTCCGACCCGCGAAACCAATCAGGTAGTTTGGGCTTGGTATCACCCCGATGGCGTTGCGCCTTTGTGGGAAGTGATTAGCCATGATGAAGCCAATAGCGACGATTGGTCACCGCAGGATCGCTACGAGTGGATCATTCACACGCATCCGCAAGAGATGGCGGAGAACGCCGCGGACCCAGCGCATTTTAAATATGTCCACGGCACCGCGTCTTTCCCAGAATGGGAAACCACCTATGACGGTTATTTTGTAAGCGGTTTACAGGTGGCAAATATGCCGACCCCGCGTGGCGAAGTGAAAGGTTCTATTCGCACCGGCAGTGCTGGCCCCGGCCAAGGCTTTACCAAGTTTGAAGGTATTGCCGATACGTTTTTACTTGGTTTAACCACGCCAATTGATGAGCACAAAGTGCAGGTGCGTTTTGCCTTTATTCAACCCAAGATAAATGGTGAAGTGAAAAAAGGCGGCGTTAACGCGGCAATTATCGCCAATATTGTTGGCCAGTTAGAAGAAGACAAGCCAATTTGGGAGCATAAAATTTATAGGCCCTTGCCGATTCTTTGCGACGGTGATGGGCCGATAGCGAAATTCCGTAAATGGTATAGCAAATTTTATGCGGACGGATTTGATCCGCGAGCTTTATAAGCAACTAAATTCTTTAATTATTTATAATTCTGTTTTCGTGTTGTGATCCGGTTGGGCTGTGTCCTGCCGGATTTTCTGTATACTCTGGCAAACAGTAAAACCGCCGGGCAGTGTAATGCGTATTTTTAGAACGAGTTTTATTTTTTTAACGCTGTGCGCTCCTCTAGCGCAGGCTGCGTGTATTTTACCTTTGCCACCACAACACTTTCCCGAAGGCGCGACAGCCGATGCGGAAGCGATGAAGTTTGCTAAGCGTAGAGTTGAGCGCTACCTTGAAGATAGTCGGCGTTTTTTAAAATGTTTAGATACCATGGACAAAACAGCGGTAGGTACTGGCCGCGATAATGAAGAACGACGTAAGGCACGAATTAATAACTATAACGTCGCTATGGAGAATGCGGCGATGGTGATTAGTGAGTATGAAGAAAATGTTCGGCAGTTTAATAATCGATAAGGCTCAGCCCCATATCCTTTAGGCCTTGTATTAATATCGGTGTAGCCTGTTCCTTCCCCAGAATCACTACTTCTCGCGTAGTGACGCCACTATTTAGGGCTAGCGGTAAACTTAATTCATTTAAAACGTGAAGCACTCGGCGGGCAATTGCTTCGCCAGAATCTATCCATTCTAGGTTTGGCATTAAGGCTGCTAGCGGCTTTTGTACTAATGGAAAATGGGTACAGGCCAATACCACTGTGTCCATTTCGATGGCGCGGGGGTGGCTGTAGAGTTCGGCCTTAATTTGTTCCAATACGGTATCTATCGGGCTTTCTTGCCAAAATAGTGACTCAATCGCGGGTGCGAGAACGCGGCTGCCGACGGGGATGATGCAACAATCGGAAGCGAAGTCATTGATTAACTGTGCGGTATAGGCGCGGGTAATTGTGCCGGGGGTGGCAAGCAGGCCGATTACTTTGCTCTGGCTACGTTGTGCCGCAGGTTTTATTGCCGGTACTACACCAACGACGGGTATGTTTAACGTATTTCGCAGCGCAGGTAATACAGCAGTGCTGGCCGAATTGCAGGCCATCACCAGAATATCGGCGCTGTGCTTTTGCAGCAGGGCGCTTACAGCCTGACAAATGTGCTCAACTAGCGCGCCTTCCTGCCATTCTCCATAGGGAAAGCCGCCGTGATCCATAGCGTAGAGTAGGTTTGCTTGGGGAATGAGCTGATGAATTGCGGCGCCGATGCTCAGAGAGCCGACGCCGGAATCAAAAATGAGCACGCGGGGCGCGTGCACCTCGGGGATCACAGCAGGGCGAGAATTTTTTCTGCCGCACTGACATCAACCGCGCCAGTGGGTTCTAAGGCAAGATGACTTACCGTGCCATTGTCGACGATCATTGCATAGCGGCGCGAGCGATTGCCAAGACCAAAGCCTGAACCGTCCATGACTAAGCCTAGGGCCTCGGTAAACGTGCCATTGCCGTCAGCTAGCATTAGTAATTCTTCGGCGTTTTGGCTTTTGCCCCACGCGTCCATCACAAAGGCGTCGTTCACAGAAATACAGGCGATAGTGTCTACGCCCTTGGCTTTGATTTTGTCGGCATTTACGATATAGCCTGGTAAATGCGTCATGGTGCAACCTGGTGTGAATGCGCCGGGAACGGCGAACAATACCACTTTCTTGTCAGCAAAAATGTCTTCGCTCGTAATGTCTTGTGGGCCTTTTTCACCCATAACCTTGAGTGTAACTGCGGGGATTTTGTCGCCGGTCTGAATACTCATAATGGAACCCTTTTATGTTTAGCGAATGTGGAAGCTGCTTAGTTTAGCAGAGCAACGCGACTCTGGTAACGCGCTAAAAACGTCACAATCTGATTGCCGCAGCCTGTTAGACGACTTAGCGTACAATGGTTCGCTTTACGAAGATAAAGTTTCTGCTCTAGATGGAGTTCGTCGGTGCTAGCACGTCAAAAAATACAGCGGGAGTGGCAGGTGTTCTTACTTGCGGTGGGGTTTTTAACGCGCATCCCAATTCCTGCCGATCCTGACTTTAGTGATGAAAAACTAAACGGGGCATCGCGCTACTTCCCTTTGGTGGGGCTGCTGGTGGCTGGCGTGGCAGCGCTGGTATTTATCGCGGCGCTCGCGATATTTAACAATCCCCTTATTGCGGTGTTGTTTTCAATGGTGGCGTCGATACTGCTGACCGGCGCTTTTCATGAAGACGGTTTTGCTGACAGCTGCGACGGTTTTGGCGGCGGCTGGCGTGCAGAAGATGTGCTGCGAATTATGAAAGATTCCCGTATCGGGACCTACGGCACGGTGGCCTTGGTCTTGGTGCTTGGCTTAAAGGCGGCGGCCTTGTCAGCCATGCCGTCAACCGGAGTAGTGGTAAGCGCCTTGCTGTTCGCTCATGTGCTGAGTCGCTGGCTGGCAACATCCTATTTGTTGGATTTGCACTACGTGCGCGGCGAAGGGAAGTCTAAGCCACTGGCAACTACTATGCCCTTGTCGCATTGGCTGTGGTCGGGTCTGCCGGTTTTGGTAGTACTCATAGTTATCGATTTACCGGCGTTGCTTCCTTTATGCCTCGTTTTACTGGTTTTTCGCTTTGCTTTTGCCGCTTACCTACGCCGTCGTATTGGTGGTTATACCGGCGATGCACTGGGTGCGGCGCAGCAAGTTGCTGAAATTATTATATATTTATCATATTTAACCTGATTTCATCAAAGTCGAGTGTGAATACTTCACTACTTTTCTTAGGAGATCATAGGCACTCTGAGGAATAGCATAGGTCATAGTGTTACAACGATATAAAGTCTGAGACACAGGAATTGAGGATACAGACATGAATACAAATTTATTGATTGGCGGGATATTTGGTGCGGTTGCTGTAACGGCGGCGGGTAGTTATGCAGGTTACAACAGCTATGTTGAGGACAAAAAGCCCAGTTTTGCTGAGGTTGTTGAGTCTAAAGCGGTGACTGAAACGTATTACACCAACCGTGAGGAGTGTTACGACGAAGTCGTTCAGCATCAGGCTGAAGTGAAAGACCAGAATAAGATTACCGGTACGCTGATTGGCGCGGTAATTGGTGGCGTTATTGGTAAGCAAGTTGGCGGCGGGAATGGCAAAAAACTTGCGACCGTAGCCGGGGCCGCTGCTGGTGGTTACGCAGGTAATAAAGTTCAAGGCAATATGCAGCAAAATGACGTGTACAGCACTAACGAGCGTCGTTGTAACACAGTTCAAGATCCGCAGCAGCGCGTGACTGGCTACAGCGTAACCTACACATTAAATGGGGAAACCGGCACCGTTGTTATGGATCATGAACCGGGCGATACAATCCCTGTTCAAGATGGCCAATTGGTATTGAACAAGCCGCAAACTCAAGAGCTATAAGTTTAACGAGTACTCGGAAAATAGTATGGCCGGCACGTGCTGGTCATACCATTCACCATCGTGAAATAAAGGAAGTAAATTATGCCTAAGACAACATTAAAACGCAGCGCCACGGCAATTGTGATGAGCGGTTTCATGGTCTGGACCGGCGTGATGGCGACAACAGCATCTGCTGGCGTTATTAGCACCGATCGCATGGTGGCGGAATATACGGTAGATGAGAATCGTGCCGAGATGAAAGCGGCTCTATCGCAGGACAATGTTCGTGAGCGTCTAATTGAATTGGGCGTGTCGCCTGCAGACGTTGAGGCGCGTATCGATGCGCTAACGCCGACAGAATTAGCGATGTTACAAGAAAAAATGGATCAACTACCCGCCGGTGCCGGTGCTGTTGGTTTGTTAGCCTTAGTAGTATTGATCTTCTTCATTACTGATATTTTGGGCATTACCGACGTATTCCCCTTTGTGAATGCGGCTAACTAGTGTTCTTTTCACATGCCTGTTTCTACAGGCATGTGCATCTATTCCCTTAAATGATGCAGTTTATTCATTGCCCCCACAGCGGCAATTAGACGTCCCTTTTGTTGCACAGCAAGAATATTATTGTGGCCCAGCAGCACTCGCTGAAATAGCTCAGTTTTGGGGCTTGACGGTTGAACAGCAGTCTTTAGCTAAACAGCTCTTTATTCCCGGAAAAAAGGGCTCTTTAGCGATTGAGATGCAGGCAGCGGGGCGTCAGCTTGGTTTGTTGTCTTACCCGCTTTCTAAAAATTTGTCTGCGATACTTAGCGAGGTCAATGCTGGCAATCCGGTGTTGGTGTTTCAAAACCTTGGCTTTTCTTGGTGGCCCCAATGGCACTACGCCGTGGTTGTTGGCTACGAGCTGGGTGAAGAAGAGCTCATTTTGCATTCTGGCAGCCATGAAAATTACCGTCTGTCCTTTAAAACATTTATGGCGACTTGGGCGCGAACCAATCACTGGGCACGGGTATTAACTGACAGTAGTCGTCTACCCGAGACGGCTAAACCCGCGCAATACATTGCAACAGCGAATGAATTTGAACAAGTAGGTGATCTTGATCTTGCGATGTCGTTCTACGCCTTGGCCGCTGAAAAATGGCCGAACTCAAAGCCGGTGTTAACTGCATTGGCGAATGCGGCTTTAACGCAGGGCAATACCCGTCGTGCGGTAAATCTGTTTAGCCAAATACTGCTGACAAATCCTGATGATCCCGCGCTGTGGAATAATTATGCCTTTGCGCTGCTAGAAGAAAACTGCCGCGCCGAAGCCTTGGTTGCGATTAGCAAGGCGGTGAGTTTGGCAGAAGATAAGTCGCCGTATCAGCAAAGTCGCGAGGAAATCCTCGCTAGTGAGCCTCATCAAGATAAGGAATGTACGGCGGCGGTAATGCCGCGCGAATTATAACGACAGTGCTTAAACGAGGGCGGGCATTATGATCAAGCCTAATATATTAAGCTTAAATTTATATGATGCGGCGGCGATACTATCTCGGTATCGCCGCCGTGTTTGCTTTACAGGCGACCTTTGCCGTTTTGCTTAGCTTGGGCAAATAGTGCCGCCATAGTCGAGTTGGTATCTTTCTGCGGTGCTTGCTTGGGCACAGCGGGCGCTCTGCGGCTACCGCGCCGATCACCGCCGTTATTGCTCGATTCCTGCTCGCTGGCCTTGTCTTCTAGGCGCATAGACAGTGCAATGCGCTTGCGCTGGGCATCCACTTCCATCACTTTCACTTTGACGATGTCGCCGGCTTTGACGACAGTACGCGGGTCTTTAACGAACTGGTTTGCCAGTGCCGAGATGTGCACCAAGCCGTCTTGGTGAACGCCGATATCCACAAACGCACCGAAGTTGGTGACGTTGGTGACCACACCTTCCAAAATCATGTCGGGTTCAAGGTCTGAGATCTTCTCGATACCGTCTTTGAAGGTCGCGGTTTTAAAATCGGGGCGCGGGTCGCGACCTGGTTTGTCGAGCTCGGCAACGATGTCAGTGATGGTGGGAATCCCAAAGCGCTCGTCGGCGTATTCGCTAGGCTTGATGGACTTGAGGAAGCTGCTGTCACCGATAACGTCGTTGACTGCACGGCCACAGCGGTTAACGATTTTTTCTACCACGCTATAGGATTCTGGATGCACGGCGGAGCCATCAAGCGGGTTGTCGCCGCCCATCACTCGTAAGAAGCCCGCTGCTTGCTCGAAGGTTTTGGCACCAAAGCGGCTGACTTCCATTAATTGCGCGCGATTTTTAAAGGCACCGTGCTGGTCACGGTATTCCACAATATTCGCCGAAATGCTTTGGTTTAGGCCAGAAACCCGCGCTAGCAGGGCCGGTGACGCGGTGTTTACGTCTACGCCTACGGCGTTTACACAGTCTTCAACTACAGTTTCGAGGGTGCGAGATAAGGCAGTTTGCGATACATCGTGCTGATACTGACCAACGCCGATGGATTTGGGGTCGATTTTAACCAGTTCTGCTAGTGGGTCTTGCAGGCGGCGGGCTATGGATATAGCGCCGCGAATGGTCACGTCCAGATTCGGAAATTCCCGTGCGGCGTATTCAGAGGCCGAGTAAATCGAGGCACCAGATTCGTTAACCATGACGCTAGTACAACCGAGTTCGGGACGAGCCGATAACAGGTCTTTTACAAAACGCTCGGTTTCACGGCTGGCGGTGCCATTACCAATCGCGATTAGCTCGACGTTGTGCTTTTTGATCATTGCCAGCAAGATTGCGGCGGACTCAGCGATCTTGTTTTGCGGCGGGGTTGGGTAAATAGCGCAGTGATCGAGTACTTTGCCGGTGGCGTCGATGGCGGCCACTTTCACACCGGTACGCATGCCGGGGTCGAGTCCGATGGTGGCGCGCTGACCGGCGGGGGCGGCTAAGAGTAGATCCTTGAGATTTTGGGCAAACACATCAATCGCGGCGGTGTCGGCAAGTTCGCGTAATTGACCCAACAAGTCGGTTTCTAAGTGGGTGTATAACTTGATGCGCCAAGTCCAGCGAATGACTTCTTTAAGCCATGTGTCGGCAGGGCGGCCTTCATCCACGACGTTCCAGTGCTTGGCCACCATGATTTCGCAGGGGTGGACGCTGCCTTCGTCTTCGCTAAATTTAATCGCCAAGCTGAGAATACTTTCATTGCGGCCGCGGAACATGGCCAGCGCGCGATGCGAAGGTGTGGTTTTTAGGGCTTCGCTGTGGGCGAAATAATCGCGGAATTTTTCGCCTTCTACTTCTTTGCCGGTCATAACGGTACTGCACAGCAGACCTTCATTCCACAGGAAGTTACGCAGTTGGGCAAGCAGGTCAGCGTTTTCGCTGAGGCGCTCCATAAGAATGTACTTGGCACCGTCTAGCGCGGCTTTTACATCGGCTACGCCTAGTTCTGCATTAATGTATTCAAGAGCAAGGATTGCTGGGTCTTGGTTTGGGTCGTCGAATAAAGTGTCTGCCAGCGGCAGCAGACCGGCCTCTATCGCGATTTGGCCCTTGGTGCGACGCTTTTGCTTATAGGGAAGGTAAAGGTCTTCGAGCCGGTTTTTGGTGTCGGCGGCAAGGATGTCGCGCTCTAATTCGGGAGTGAGTTTTTCTTGCTCGCGAATGCTGTTAAGTATGCTTTGCCGACGATCATCCAGCTCCCGCAGGTAGCCCAGCCGCGATTCCAGTTCCCGCATTTGGGTGTCATCTAAGCCGCCGGTGACTTCTTTGCGGTAGCGGGAGATGAATGGAACGGTTGCGCCCTCGTCGAGCAGTGCGACAGCGGCGCTAACTTGGGCTTCTTTGACGCCTAGTTCTTGGGCGATACGGCTGGGGATGGAATTCATAGGTCGTTATTGTCCGGTTTAAGAAGCCGGACATTATGCAAAAACTATGGAGCAGGTGCGAGCCTTGACAGCGCACATTTCGGTCTAATCTGAAATGGCCAAGGCCTCGAACAGCGCACAACACTCGTCATAGAAGTAGCGGTACTCTGGGCGTAAGTGTTGTGAGACCAGTGACATCACCTGAAAAACACCTTGGTGAATCATAATCTCATTGCTGGTATTGCGTTCGCGAAGCTGGTTGTAGTTGAGCCAGAAAGTGAGCGACATGGCGACGTTGTCACACAGGCGTTCAAGTAGGGCATCGTCTAGGTCTATAAAACTCTGAGCGCGTAATTCTTGTGCGACAGCACGAACCGCCTGCACTTTTAATTCTAGTAATTTTGAAAACCGCTTACTGATGTGTGGATAGCGTTGCAGTATGTCGTTGAGATTACGATATAAGTAGCGGTGATTAAATATGTGTTCAAACACAATATATAAATAAAACCATGCGTCTTTGGCGCCGAGGGTTTTTTCTATCGGCGCGTTTAAAATATCGTTGAGCTCTACTTCGAAGGCGGCAAACAACTCTTGAATAATTTCTTCTTTGCCGTGGAAATGGTAATACAGATTTCCGGGGCTGATGTTTAGCTCATTGGCAATGTCGACGGTCGTAACATTGGGTTCACCTTCTGCGTTGAATAAGCTTAGGCTGGTTAATAGTATTTTGTCGCGGGTCTTCATCCGTACAGCAGAACTCTCGTGAACGAGGTCACAAGGTGCCATGAAGCGAAGATGCTGTCTAGGTTTGAGCTGCCAATGCTTGGATTTTAAAACAGATATGTAACCGCAGAACGAAAATAGCCCCTCAGCTAGCGTATAGATGAAGGGCTATTGTGCGTCTGGGCAGCCAAGACTGCGCCAGCTTTACTCAGCTTTAGCAGCAGCTTTTTTCACAGGCGCTTTGCGAACGGCTTTCGCTTTGGGCGCGGCGGCAGGGGCTTTAGCAGCAACAGCAGGCTTACTTGCCTTGGTTAAAGCATCAACTTTCTTGCTTAAGGCGTCGAGCTTCTTTTCTAAACGTTGCATGTCATCTGCGCTGGCAGTATGACCAAAGCCAAGGCTAGCACGCATTTTACTGATGCGTTCTTCAATCGATATAGTTTTACCGATGCTAGTAACTTCGCCGAGCTTTTCGCGAGCTTGGCTTTCAAGGCGGCTGCCTTTGTCTACCAAATCGGTGAATAAACGTGGGGTTTCTTTGCTGGCTTTCTCATAACGGTCGTGAGCTTCGTCGTAAGCACGGCCGTAAGCGCCAAGACCGGCAAGCCAAATGCTTTTTGCCAGTTCACTAGCCTGATTGGTTACTTCTTTAAGGTCTTGCAGGCTTTTTTTACTGTCTTTGCTCATGGTTTTCTCCATTGCAAATGGGTCACTGAATAGAATGGTAAATAATCGTTGTTAACTACCAATCTGAAACTTGTTCTGCGCTCGAGTATGAAAAAAGCACGATGGCCAATTGGCGCATCGTGCAAAAGCATAGGTGAGATACAGACCTAGGATTTGATGCCTTAAGACAGGCATCGAATGCTTACGATGCGGTGGCTTCAGCTACGGCTTCAACAGCGTCATCGGCACTGCGAGAAACTTTGCTTTTTACTTTCTCAAAGCCTTCGCGCAGGGTTTTCATTTGACCTTCAACAGCCGCATTGCTTTCACTTTTCAGTTCTTCAAATTTAGCAATGGCCTGTGATTTAGAGTCTTTAAACTTGCTAACGACTTGTGACTTGCCGTCTTCAATTTTGCTAGTTAATTGGATTTTGCTTTCTTCAAATTTAGAAAGCGTGTCGCTTTGTACTTTCTCGCCGCGAGCTACCAAGCTGTCGAAAAATTCGTTGCGCTTGCTGTAAGCGTCTTTGCATTTGCTTTCAGTTTCTTTAAGCTTGGCTTCAGTTTGCTTCAGCAGATCCTGGCTTTGTTCAAACACTTTACCGGCCAGACCAAGGTTTGCTAGAAATACTTCTTTTGCTAGCGCGTTGGCTTTTTCGATTTTGCTTGCTTCAGTCATTCTGATGTCCTCATCTAAAAATTAGGGGTTTATGAAAAATCCAGCTCAGCTAGGACTGCATAAACTCGCTGATTGAAACCAAGGTTACGGATAAAAATTAGAAACCGCATACTAAAAACGAATTTAGCTCCGTGATTCCCCTTATTTTCTTCATTATTTAATCTTCGCTACTGTAATTACTCGATAAATCCAGATTGCACCGCTGCCAATATTGCGGTTATATAGTTGTTACTTTATGTGGGCCTTGCTGTTTGAGGTTTGCCCCAGCTGTATTAAGCGGGTCGCCGCTTCGATCGTTTGAGGGGACAAAATGAATAATAAGAACAATCTTGAGCGTGTTGCTAGCGTCAGCGCGCCGAGTATTTTCAATACCGCCAAAGAATTGCGGGTTATTTTTGAGATGTTGGCTTTGGCATCGTTTCGGTCGCGCCTAGACAGCATTAAGTGTGGTGACGGGCACCCCGTCGTTGTCGCGCCTTCATTTATGACCGGCGACGGTGGTACCGCCGCGCTGCGTACATTTTTACGGCGTTCTGGTTTTGCTGCCTACGGTTGGGAGCAGGGCCGGAATACGGGCTTGCGCGAGCAGGTGTATCTCAACTTTGAACGCCATATTAAGGATTTAGCTGCACGCTACGGTAAGAAAGTAAGCGTGGTGGGTTGGAGTTTAGGTGGGGTTTATGCGCGAACTGCTGCAAATAAAAATCCAGATCATATTCGTCAAGTTATTACCTTAGGCTCGCCAATTCATATTCCAGATATGAGTGGCGTAACCGGCCCAGTATTGAAATTGTATGAAATGCTAAATCCCGGTGCGATGACCGATCCGATGTTGGAATGGGGCGATTGCTGGCGCGATACCCCTAAGGTTCCTTCCACGGCGATCTATAGTGAGGGCGACGGTATTGTCGATTGGAATCTGTGTGTTGATAAAGATTTGGCGGCTCATACCGAAAATCTGCGGGTGCCGGGCAGTCACGTTGGTCTAACCCACAATTTGGCTGTGATGTACGCGGTTGCGGAACGTTTGGCTCAGCGAGAAGGGCACTGGCGTCCCTTTGATTTAAGTGGTTTAAGAGGTCGCGTTTACGGCCGAACTCCCGCAATTGCCTAGTGTCAGCAGACCCTACTATCTATTTTTCTTGTAGCAGCTGCTCTAGGCAATGCTCTTTAATGCCATAAAAGCGTTTTAGATGGGCGATTTGCGCTAAGACTTCGCCGTTATCACGGGGCTGTGAGCGCTTTTGAGCCAAAATCATTTTGTTTTTATTGGTATGTTCCAGCGATATAAACTCAAAAACCTGAGTGTCGTAACCGTTCGCTTCAAGTAGCAAGGCGCGCAAGCCGTCGGTGACCATTTCTGCTTCTTGCCCTAGATGAATGCCATGTTGTAATAGCGGTGCGAGTATTGACGGGCTTTTCAGCTGGGGGCGAATCTGTTTGTGGCAGCATGGCGAGCACATAATGATGTTGGCTTTGCTGCGAATCCCCATATTAATTGCGTAGTCGGTGGCGGTGTCGCAGGCGTGTAGTGCAATCATGATATTGATATTTTGTGCCGCGAAATGCTGAACATCCCCTTGCTCAAATTTAATGCCGTCGAGGTTTAGCTTGGCGGCGGTTTGATTGCATAAATCGACCAAGTTCTGCCGCAGTTCTACACCAGTGACTTGCGGTTTAATGGCTAGGCTGTCGTTAAGATAGTCGTGGACTGCAAAGGTTAGATAGGCTTTGCCAGAACCGAAGTCGGCAATATGAACTTCTGCTTGCTTTGTGAGACCGGTGTTTTCGATCGCGCCTGATAGTACCTCTATAAACTTATTGATCTGTTTCCATTTGCGGGACATGGCCGGAACGATTTGGCCTTGGGCGTCGGTGACACCTAGCGCCGTTAAATAGGGACGGTCTTGCTTAACGAAGCGGTTTTTCTCACGGTTGTGTGACAAATGCGCATTGGCTTCGGGCTTCGCCTTAGTGGTTTCAGAGCGATGCTCACTGAGCAGCGCCTTACCTTTCTTGCTAAAGCGCAGCTGAATTTCTGCCGATTGGCTGACGAGGTGAGCGTTTTTAAAGTCCGCTCCCAGCCATTGTGATAACAGTACGAGAGACTCGTCGAGACTGAGATTTTTGGTGATGTGATTGGTTTGATATTCGTAGAGAAAAGACAGTAGCAAGTTGTTTTTAATGAGCACGGGGCGCACGGTTATGCGCTTTAGCTCGCTGTCATCGCCCTGATATTTTGACAAGACTAGGCGTTGAAGCATGCCGTTATTGAATGCCTGCTGGTATTGATCACGAAAGTATTGGATCTCTTCAGGCGTGTTAGTGATGGACATGAGCTACCTAAGTTTGGAATTTGCCAAAGGGCTGAAACAGTAATTGCAGACAGTATAGTGCAAGGGCAGTGTATTTTGTTCAGACGAAAAAAAGGGCAGCCACGCTGCCCTCTTCAGCACTATCGGTTTGCTTAGGCTTTAGGGCCGGCTGCGATAATGGCGTCAGAAACATCAAACTTCTTAATGTTTTCTTGGAACAGCTTAGCAAGTTTACTGGCTTCGGTGTCGTAAGCGTCAGCATCGCCCCACGCTTTACGTGGGTTGATGTACTTGTCGTCTACGCCAGGAATAGACTTAGGAATGGTTAAGTTCAGTGCTTCTAGCGTCTCGGTTTCTGCGCCGATCAGTACACCGTTTTGTGCAGCGGCAACCACTGCGCGGGTTACTGGGATCGGGAAGCGTGAGCCAGTGCCGCCAGAGGCACCTGAGCCACCAGTCCAGCCAGTGTTGATCAGATAGACTTGTGAATCGAAGTCGTCAATACGCTTCATTAACAGTTCTGCGTATTCGCCAGCTGCGCGTGGCATAAACGGTGCGCCGAAGCAGGTAGAGAACGTGGGGTGAATACCCGCTTCTGCACCAAGCTCAGTAGAGCCAACGCGTGCGGTGTAGCCACTGAGGAAGTGGAATGCCGCAGCTTCTTTAGACAGAATCGAAATTGGTGGAATAACACCAGAGACGTCGCAAGTGAGGAAGATAACAGTTTTCGGTTCGCCAGCAGCATTTTCAATAACGCGCTTATCAACATTTTCTAGCGGATAGCAGCAGCGGCCATTTTCGGTCAGGCTGGTATCGTCGTAGTCAGCGTGGCGGGTGTCTTCGCCAATCACTACGTTTTCTACAATAGAGCCAAAGCGGATGGCATCCCAAATAATGGGTTCATTTTTTTGGCTAAGATTAATGGTTTTTGCGTAGCAGCCGCCTTCAATATTGAAAACAGAGCCCTTTGCCCAGCCGTGTTCGTCATCGCCGATCAAATAGCAGCTTGGGTCAGCAGACAGGGTGGTTTTGCCCGTGCCAGAAAGACCGAAGAACAAGGTGGTTTTACCTTCTTCGTCAACATTCGCCGAGCAGTGCATTGGCATAACGTCTTTTTCTGGCAGCAGGAAGTTCTGCACAGAGAACATCGCTTTTTTCATCTCGCCTGCGTAACGCATACCGGCTAGCAATACTTTGCGCTGTGCGAAATTGATAATAACGCAGCCATCAGAGTTGGTGCCGTCGCGCTCAGGTTCGCAAACAAAGCCAGCGCAGTTGAGGATAGTCCACTCTTCCTTGCCTTTAGGGTTGTATTTGCTTGGGCGTACAAACATATTGCGGCCAAACAGGCTCTGCCATGCAGTCTGGGTGTTAACAACAACGGGAATGTAGTGATCTTCGTGGGCGCCAACGTGCAGGTTGGAAACAAAGCTGTCGTGGTCTGCGAGGTAGTCTTGTACGCGATCCCACAGGGCGTCAAATTTTGCGCCGTCGAAGGGACGGTTTACGCTGGTCCAGTCAATAGAATCTGAAGTAGAGGGCTCTTGCACGATGTAGCGGTCGCCGGGTGAGCGGCCGGTGCGTTTGCCGGTAGTGACTACCAGTGCGCCGGTGTCTGCCAGTTGGCCTTCGCCACGGCTCAGTGCCTGCTCAATCAATTGCGCGGGGGTTAAATCTCTGTAAATCGTCGTTTCAGCACTCATTCTCTGTTTTCCTGTCACGTAATCCTGAGAGCAGCCTGGGTCTAGCAGCGGGGTCGGAGAGCAAGGAGAACCCCCATAGTGGCTGGTAATTTGGGGCGCCATTATTACAAAAAAGCCATAGTAGCGCTAACGTTTGCTAGCATAAATCTGCGTTTGGGTAATTTTGCAGAATTAATGTCGCGTAATACGGGTACTTTCATCGAACATCGCGGCGATATCAGACGGGCTAAATTGGTATAAGCGGTTGCAGAATTCACAGTTGGTTTCTACTAAACCCAATTCAAGAACGATGTCGTTGAGTTCGCTTTGCCCAATCGACATGAGTGCCTTTTCTACTCGTTCGCGATTGCATTGGCAGCGTGCAATTAGGGGCTTGGCTTCAAATAAGCGCACCGCATCTTGGTGATATAGCCGGTAAAGCAGTCCATCCGCATCTAGTGAAAGGAGTTCTTCGCTTTTGATGGTGTCGGCAATGGTGGTGAGGTGTTGCCACCGATCTTTGTCTGGGGTCTTGCTGGGAAGCTCTTGTAACATTAGACCGGCGGCACTGTTGGCGTCGGCACCAAGCCAAATACGGGTAGACAGCTGCTCGCTTTGTTCAAAATAAGTTTCTAAGCAGCGTGCCAAGCTTTCGCCATCTAGGCTGACGATGCCTTGGTAGCGTTTGCCGTGTTTGGGGTCAATCGTCATGGCGAGCTGACCATTGCCAATCAGGGTTTTAAAGTCGAGGCTCATGGCTTCATTCGCGTCGCGAGCGATGGCACGCAGTTCACGCTCAGAATTTGCCTCGGCCATAATAAGTGGCACTTCGCCGTCGCCACGAACTTGTAGTATCAAGGACCCTTCAAATTTTATGGTTGCGCTAAGCAGGCTGGCGGCGGCCAGAAACTCGCCTAGCAAATTCGCGACACCCGGCGGGTAGTGGTGAATATTGAGGATGTCTTGGTAGCTTTTTTCTAGGCGGACGTGTTCACCGCGAACGTCGGTTTTGTCAAAAATAAAGCGGCTGATTGTGTCGCTCATGAGCGTAGGGGATTCCGTGACTGAAGTGGCGCGCAATTATACCGTTTCTGCCTCGATTAGTCTGTGTCGGAGACTATTCGCTGAAAGCGATGAATCTGTCGGCGCTGCTTTTTGTTGGGCCGCTCTGGGTGAGCGAATGCTGAGCCTAGGGCTTTACGCTCAGCGGCTTGCTGTGCTCTTTGCTCGATACTTTCAGGTGTTTCTTCGTACAGCAGGGCGGCTTCCGGTGCGCCACGCCGCTGGTCAGACAGCGCGATAATCGTGACGACTTTGGTGTCGAAGCCGACTCTAAGGCTTAACTCAGCGCCTATTTGTACTTCTTTGCTGACTTTGCAGCGGTCACCATTGTACTGAACTTTGCCACCCTCGATGGCTTGTTTCGCTAAGCTGCGGGTTTTGTAAAAACGTGCGGCCCATAGCCATTTGTCGAGACGGATGCCGCTTGTGGGAGGTATTTGTGCCATATCAATTTTATGCGTCAGAGAGTTCGAGGTGGGATAGGTAGAATTTCTGCGAAACTTAGTACCGCAGGATAGTCCAAGGCGTCACGCACAGCTTGTTGGCTATCGGGTTGGCGTAGTGTAAGTAAATGCTGGATACCAAAATGGGCCGCCGCATCTAACACCGTGGCGGTATCGTCGACCAACAGCGTGCGCGCGGGATCAAAATGCCAATGTTGTTGGAGCTGGCGCCAAAAATCTGGATCTTCTTTGGGTTTGCCGAAGTCGTGAGAACTGATGATTTTGCTAATGTGCTGCCCAAGATCGGTGTGTTCGAGCTTGAGATCTAGACTGCCCTGATGGGCATTGGTGACTAGCCACGTTTCGCAATGACTGGCGTTGAGCGCATTCAGAAAATCTTTGGTACTGGGATGGGGGGCGATTAGGTGGGTCACTTCGCGCTTAAGTGCAACAATATCGACCTTAAGTTGAGTTGACCAATAGTCTAAGCAATACCAGTTTAGCGAGCCCTTTTCCGCCATAATTTGCTGCATTAGCTGTTCGCTAATGGTTTCTGGATTACCGCCATGTATTTGTGCATAGCGGAGCGGAAGATGTTGGGTCCAAAAGAAGTTGTCGTAGTGTAGGTCTAGTAGCGTGCCATCCATATCGAGGAGGACGGTGTCTATCGCTTGCCAGTTAATCATAAGGTGCCATAGTTTATGGCACTGGCTTAATTAGAGACCCGCGCCGGATTCAATTTCATGCTGACGGCATCGCGCATATCGATAACTTCAGCGTAGTTTACGTTTAACCACCACTCGGCGCGTTTGCTGCCAAACTGGCTTATTGCGTTTAGGTTGCGACGTATTTCTTGGAATATTACGCTGTCTTGCTTGCCTGAACCATTCATTGTTAAAACCCTCGTGCTCCAATGACTCGGTAGATTGTGCTTGCTGAGTGATCAAAGTACGGAGAGGGCCGTGTTTGGAGTATAGGGAAAACCACCTATTGAGTGAACCTACGTGTTGGAACTGTGAACAGGGTTTGATTTTAGTGTGTCACAGCGACAGCCGATGTCATCCCGCGCGGACAAATTCGGCTATCGCTGGTCGGTATTACCTACTTTGGTTGCCGCTAGGAATCTCATTAAACGCCAGACCTTTGTCTGCACGTGGCTCTTGGGGAAGACCGAGAACCTGCTCTGCTATCACATTGCGCATGACTTCGTCGGTGCCCCCAGCTAGTCGTATACCAGGCGAAAACAACACGGTTTTTTGAAAGTGTGCTTGCTGCTCTGCAAACGCGGGGTCGCAAATCACGCCGGCATCGCCCATCAGCTGAATGGCGTAGTTGGCGATGTCTTGGTTCATGACGGCGCCAACTAATTTCCCTAAGGCGGCTTCTGCGCCGGGCATACCCCCTTTGGCAACTGCCGTGAGCATACGGTTAGTCGAGGCTTTTATGCCCGCATGTTTGTAATACCACTCCGCTAAATGCTCACGCACGGCGGGGTTGGCGCTGATTGGATCGCCGTCAATATGAAGGGTTTTGACGAGCTTTAGAAACTCCGGAAAACCGTCAGGCTGTACCCCAGCAATCGCCAGTCGTTCATTCATCAGCACCAGCAGTGCGGCGCCCCAACCGCCCCCTACCTCGCCCAAGCGGTAGGTGTCGGGAATGACCGCGTTATTGAAAAACACCTCGTTAAAATGAGAGCCACCATCCATTTGTTTAATTGGCTTTACTTCAACACCAGGCTGATTCATGTCGATAAAAAACATGGTCATACCACGGTATTTAGAAATAGTCGGGTCGGTGCGGCACAGTATTACGCCGTAGTCGGAGTGCTGGGCGCCCGAGGTCCAAATTTTTTGGCCGTTGATAATCCACTTGTCACCGTCGGCAACTGCGGTGGTGCGCAGGCCGGCAACGTCTGAACCGGCACTAGGTTCCGAGAACATTTGGCACCACACGGTTTCTGCGCTGGCCATGGGGGGCAGTAGCTCTTGTTTCTGCTCCTCGGTGGCGAAATGCATGATGGCTGGGCCGCAATTGCCAATACCAATCACAAAATAGCCATCGGGTTCGGCGTAGTTCGTCACTTCTTGTGACCAGATGACTTTATGTATATCGCTGAGTCCGGCACCGCCGTACTGTTTGGGCCAGTTCAGACAGGCGTAGCCCGCGTCCGCCACTTTTTTGTACCAGACTTTGGCGTCTTGATAGGCTTCTGATTGATCTTTGCGGCCGCCGGCTGCTGACTTTGGTGTCGCGTTCTTGCTTAGCCAGTCGCGTATTTCGGCGCGAAATACAGCCTGTTCTGCTGAGTCTTTAAAGTCCATAACATTGTCCTTGGCAAATTGGTGTGCTGCTTAAGCGGCGAGAAGGCGGTCGACTAGCAAGCTTTTCCAATAGGGGTTGCCGCCTAGCAAAGTTGATAAATTCTGGGCGCGCCGATAGTAAAGATGGCAATCAAATTCCCATGTGAACCCCATGCCGCCGTGGGCCTGAATATTTTCTTTGCTGCAGAGATAGTAGGCGTCAACGGCGCTGACGCGGGCGGTAGCGGCGGCGAGGGGCAGTTCTGGTGCGTCGGCAGCTAAAGCCCAGGCGCCGTAATAGGCATTGGATTTGGCGAGTTCTTTGGCGACAAACATATCGGCTAGTTTATGTTTAATGGCTTGAAATGAGGCAACCTGCCGACCGAAGGCGTAGCGATCAGTGGTGTAAGCCTTGGCCATGTCGATGGCTGCTTCGCAGCCGCCGACCTGTTCAAATGCGAGTAAGACTGCAGCGCGGTCGAACAGAGTGTGCAATGCCGACGCGGCTGGAGTTTCGCCTGCTAATTGAATAACGGGGGTTTTATTAAAAATCAGTTCGGCGCGGGGTAGGCTGGGGTCGAGACTGTCTTGAGACGCGCGGCCGACACTGCTATCGCTAAGATCAGCGAAGTAGAGTCCAAGGTCACCATTTTCATTTTTGGCGGACACAATCGCCTTGTTGGCGATCATACCGTGCAGCACGGCGGATTTACGGCCACTGAGTTGATTATTAACCACGCGGCAATCGACGTGGTTAGTATTCCCCTCGCTGATGGCGACGGTGCTAATGATGTCGCCGCTAGCTAGTGCTGGCAGCCATTCCTGTTGCTGCGCCGGTGAGGCTGCGGTTTTAATTAATTCGGTGCCTAGGTATACCGATGCAATAAACGGAATGGGTGCCAGTGAGCGGCCCAGTTCGGTGGCGATAACGCAGAGCTCTAAATAGCTTAGTCCTAAGCCACCGTGTTCTTCGGTGATGGTGATGGCGGGCCAGCCCAGTGCAACGACTTGCTGCCAAAGCTCGGCGTCAAAGTAGTGTTCACCGTCGATAACATCCCGAACTCTTGCGCTGCTGCATTCTTTGGCTAGCATTGAGCGCGCTTGTTCTTGGATGTTTTTTTGGTCTTCAGAAAAGTCGAAATTCATTTTTTGCTCCTAAGCATCTCACCGCGATGTGGCGCGGAATGACGATGCGTTGAAGCTTAGGCGGGTGCTGGGTGCGGCACAATGGCAAAACTGACCAAGCGAATACCGGATGGGGCCAGCGGGCGAGCTGCCCGCGTGACTTACAGCGCCAGTGCTTTTAGGCTGGCTTTGAACTGCTCTTTAGTAGCCGGTAATTGCCGGTAGGAGAGTACCAAGCGGCCAACAATTCTGATGAGATCATCTAGATTGACGTTGCGATTATTCCGCTCGTTATAAGCGTTTAGCGGTTCTTCTAATAGCTCTCGCCAGTGCTCATCAGATTCGTCGTTGTCGATGTGTGGAGCTGCTTCGGATGCGTTTGCGCCAGACACAAGATCGAGTTTTCCAGCCTCGGGCGGCTTATAGCTCGCGGCAAACCAAATGCACTCTTCGAGCATCAACGGAAAATTATTGTCGTAAAGCTTGGCAATGTCATGAACCTTCATGAACATGCGATCGCGTTCAATATCGATCAGCGCGGCAATGATGTCAGACTTGCCATTAAAGTAGCGATACACCGTGCGCCGGGTGACGTTGGCGACTTTGGCGACATCTTCTATGGTGGTGGACTTGATGCCTTTAGTGATGAAGCAATCTACTGCCGATTTAAGGAGAATTTTTTTCCCAGTATCGAGGTCGTCAACTCGGGCCCCGTTTCCCCAGCGTTTGTTTGTTTTCATTTAGTGCACCTTGCTAAATTTGCATTGTCACTATCTTAGCATGTTGTAATCTTGCGTTTACGTTTCAAAACGGCTTATTTCATAGGGGATTATACGTATTTAACCTGTGAATTTTACTCGTATCTGAGCCGCCACTTTGGTGACAGTGCTAACATTGCTGGGCATAATGTTGGCCAATAAAACCGATTTCGAGCTTGTTATGCAATACGCAAATATAACTGGTTGGGGAAAATGCTTGCCGCCCGCCGTACTCAGCAACGAGGATTTGGCGACATTTTTAGACACCTCCGATGAATGGATTTCTACCCGCACGGGAATTAAAGAACGACGGATTTCCCATGTATCCACTGCCACACTTGCCAGTTTAGCCGCCAAGCGTGCCTTGGCTGCTGCTGGTTTAGATGCGGCAGAATTAGATATGGTGATTTTAGGCACTGCCTGCCCAGATACCCTCATACCTAATTCAGCCTCGCTTGTGCAGGCAAACATTGGTGCGGTGAATGCGGCGGTGTTTGATCTTAATGCGGCGTGTACTGGTTTTGTTTATGGCCTAAGTATCGGCACCGGCATGATACGCAGTGGCGCCATGAAAAAAGTACTGGTGATTGGCGCAGATCGTATTCCCTACTTCCTAGATTATAGCCAACGGGATGTTTCTGTATTATTTGGCGACGGTGCAGGGGCTGTGGTGTTAGAAGCCTATGATGAAGAGTGCGGCTTAATAGCGGAGAAGTTGGGCTGTGACGGCGAAGCGCGGGATATTTTGGCCGCTCGAGATTCAGGTACGGCGCGGGAGCGCTTCGCAGGCGTTGATGGCTATTTTGATGTGAATTTTGAAGGCCAAGAAATCTTTAAGCGCGCTGTTCGCGGTATGGGCCAGGCAATAACGGGTGTGCTCGAAAAGTTAGAATTAGAGCCCGAGCAAATCGATCTTCTAATACCACATCAAGCCAATGTCAGAATTATCGATACTTTGGCAAAGCGTATGAAAGCGTCGCCGGAAAAAGTCGTTGTGAATATAGAAAAATACGGCAATACCTCCGCTGCCACAGTGCCGATTGCATTGTGTGAGGCTTTAGAAGAAGGCCGCATTAACGCTGGCGATAAAATTTTAACGGCTGCCTTTGGCGCTGGCTTAACCTGGGGCGCTGCAGTGATTAAGTGGGGGCCGCGGACTACGCCTGTGGGGGAGTGCAAAGAAGAACTACCGCAAAGTGATAAAACCGCTCTAGATATATTGATGCCGTGGGTTAAAGGCTGCCAAGAAGCGGCGGCTAAAAAAGCCGAATAAGTTGAACACTGGATTGAAAAAGGGTCGCGCAATACGACCCTTTTATATGGCGTACGTAATTTTATTGCGCAGTGGGTTTTTCCAACACAAATTGATAAACATCGATGGAGTTGCCGCGAAAGCCACCCTCGCAGTAGGTTAAATAATAGTGCCACATTCTTTGAAAGCGTTTATCAAATCCTAGCGGTGCTATTTCTTCCCAGCGTTGATGAAATTTACTTCCCCATTCGCGTAGTGTGCGGGCATACCCTAGGCCAAAGGCCTCTTCGTCGCTTACTGTTAGGCCGGCGCCTACGGCTTGTTCTTTAAATTTGTCTGGGGTGGGTAACATGCCGCCCGGGAAAATATAGGTCTGAATAAAGTCAGGATTGCTGCGGTATTGCTCAAAGCGTTTGTCTTCAATTGTAATGATTTGAACGGAAGCGCGGCCGCCGGGTTTGAGGCGTTTGTGAACGGTGTCGAAGTAGGTCGGCCAGTATTTTTCACCTACTGCCTCTAGCATTTCTATCGATACAATGTGGTTGTATTGGCCAACGGTGTCGCGGTAATCGGTAAGACTAAATTCTGCTTCGCCTAGGGTTTCCGCCTTGGCTAAACGCTGCTGGGCAAATTCAAGTTGACGTTCAGACAGGGTAATGCCGTGCAATTTCACCTTTTTCTGACTGCATACCTGTTCAGCAAAGCCACCCCAGCCACAGCCGATTTCTAAAATGGTATCGCCATCTTTAATGTCGAGAAGATCAATAATACGTTGGTATTTCGCGTATTGTGCCTCGGCCAAAGTTTGTTGCTCGCTGGTGTAGTAGGCGGCGGAGTAAGTCATGCTGGGATCTAACCACTGCTGGTAAAACTCATTACCAAGATCATAGTGGTAGGAGATATTACGACGGCTGCCGCGCTTGCTATTGGCATTGCGTTGATGGCGCCACTTTTGAAATGCACCTTCAATTTTGCCGCTGTCTAGCATGCCGCCAAAGTACTCTTCATTAATGACAATCCATTCGACTAGCATGGCGAGATCGGGGCTGTCCCAGTCGCCATCCATATAGGCCTCGCTCCAACCCACCGAGCCGCCGGTAAAGGCTTTGCGCACGGCCTTCCAGTTGTGGAGCACAATTACAGGATTGAAGTGTTCGCAGGGGTGATCGCCAAATTCGATGCTATTGCCATTAGGCAAGGTAAGGCGCAGAACGCCGCGCGCCGCATTGGACAATGGTGCCAGAACTTTTGCGACCATTTGTTGTTGGCGCTTAGCCCACCAGCCAGAACCTATATTATTTTCGAGAGCAGCAGTGGCTGTCTTCATAGTTGACCCTTAAGTATTTGTCACACAGT
Organism: Zhongshania aliphaticivorans; assembly: GCF_902705855.1. Taxonomy (GTDB): domain Bacteria; phylum Pseudomonadota; class Gammaproteobacteria; order Pseudomonadales; family Spongiibacteraceae; genus Spongiibacter; species Spongiibacter aliphaticivorans_B. Next base: position 30,817 of record NZ_CACSIJ010000003.1, read on the forward strand.
TACTGGTCAATACGTGAGATTGCAGATTTTGGTTCAGCGGGACGGGGCACAATTTTTACGCCCTTGATAAAAAGCTTCAACGCTTCCCAGTGTATACCTAGTACAGCCTTGATCGTCATAAATGGCAAGCTGATAAGATTTTTGAGAAGTTCGGTGTCGGTAAATGGCCGGTGCTCGCCGCGAAATACCGCATGGAGCAGGGCTTTGCCCTGTTCGGTTTCGCGAATAGCTAGGGCGATACGCTGCTTGGGTAGGTGCATACGGAAATGGTAGCGCGCTTCCATAGGGATAAACGGTGACACATAAAAATTTTTATCGCACTGCTGGCGAATAATGCCCTTGTCTTGATCGCTGGCCGACACCGGAATCAAATAACTGTGTCGCTGCTTAAAGGTATTGCTGACTTCGTAAAGAATGGCAAAGAGTTGTTTATTGTTCTTATAGCAGTAGTACACGCTCAGCGGATTAAAGGTGTAACCGAGAATGCGTGGATAGCACAGTAGGCTGGCGGAGCTGAGGTGCTCATGCACACCGTGTTCCCGCAGGGTGCGCTCTAAATATTGGCGTGGCGCTTCGCCGCTACCGTCGCCGATGTCGCGATGATAAAAGCTAAAAAAATTGAATTTATTAACTGAAAACAGTTTGCAGCGCTGGGCGGTGTCGTTGAGTTTGTCTAGATCAAATAAAAAGCTGCTCATGCGATAAACAAAGCGATGTTTACGGGGGTAAAAGCGATGATGCATTACCTCGCCGCAGTAAATTGCCGTGTCGTCGTCACTCGTCATGCGGAGGCGTCGTTCGGGCTTAGATAGATGCGGTCGCTAGCCTTGTCGCTACTCCATGGCCGCAGGTTGCCACCGAGCTGCTCGGCAACGGCCAAACCAGATTGAATGCCGTCTTCGTGGAAACCGTAGCCAAAATAGCTACCGCAGAACCATGTGCGTTGCTTGCCCTGCAGGTTCCACAGCTGCTTTTGTGCGATTAGCGCGGCGTCGTCAAAGACCGGATGTTGATAGCTAAATTGCTGGTAGACCAAATCTTTGCGTGGCGCGCGTAGTGGGTTAAGCGTGACGATGATCTGCTCTGAACAGGGCAGGTGCTGGAGTGAGTTCATCCAGTAACTCACTGACACTTTACTACCTTGTTGTTCGCTGTCTGCAAGGTAATTCCAGCTGGACCATACCTGTCCTAAAACGGGCATCAGTTTTTCATCGCGATGAAGCACCGCTTCGTTTTCTTCGTAGGCAAATGCGCCGAGCAAACGCGTTTCTTCGTCGCTGGCATCGTCGAGCATGGCAAGGCTTTGGTCCGCATGGCTGGCCATAACGACGTGATCAAAGCGATGATCTTTATCTTGGTGGTCGGTGATCATAATGTGATCTGTGAAGCGTCGAACCTTGCTGACTCCGCAGTTTAGGCGGATATCGCCGTCGAAGATTTGGGTAATTCGCTTTATATACTCCCGCGAACCACCGACCACCGTTTGCCACTGGGGGCGCTCATTTACCTGCAGCAAACCGTGATTGTCGCAAAAGCGTAGAAAGGTTTTGGCGGGGTAGGCCATGAACTTCTCTACCGGCGTTGACCATATGGCCGCCCCCATCGGCAGTAAATGATCTTCGCGAAAGCCGGCGCCGAATTTCTCTCGGGTCAGTAATTCGCCCAATGACATTTCATCAGGCAGTGACTGCAGCCAGCCCGCACTTTGCTTATAAAAGCGCAGCAGGTCGCGGATCATGCCCCAAAATCGCGGCCGGAGCAGATTGCGCTTCTGGGCAAACAGGGTAGATATCGAATCTGAGCCGCTGTATTCCAAGCGGCCTTTGTCTAGCGATACGCCGAAGGACATATCAGTACTCTGATAAGCCACGCCAAGTTCTTTAAATAGTCCGACTAAGTTGGGATAGCAGCGTTCGTTGAAAACGATAAAGCCGGTGTCGACGGCGATAGTGCCGGCGCTGGTTTTAATGTCTACGGTATTCGTGTGACCGCCCAAGCGCGAGTCTTGCTCGAACAGGGTGACATTGTGATTTTTGCTAAGTAACCACGCGCTACTTAGGCCGGAAATACCTGAACCGATGACAGCGATATTGAGCGCGCTAGTTTTCGATGAATTTTGCATAGAATTATCAGTGATCCCACAGTCTTGTTATTACGTATAGCATCATTATTCAGATCACAGTCAGTGGGTCTGTATTGCCCGTCCTTGACCGTAAGGGAGTTAGAATGCGGAGCTCATCCCAGTATTGGCGATATTTTCGTTATGCATTGCCCGGTTTACCTCTTGCCGCATTGGGCCTTCCCTTCTATATCTACGCGCCGCTGTGGTTGGCCGAACAGGGCGGTTATGGCTACACCTTAATTGGCGCCATTTTTTTCTTAGCGCGAATCAGCGATGTCGCTAGCGATTTACCCGTCGGTGCTTGGGTAGACCGTCGCGGTAGTCATCGCATGCTGTGGCTAGGGTCATGGTTATTGATCGCCGCCAGCGCAGTGGCATTGATAGCACTGCCACACCCTTGGCCATCAAGTGTACTAGCCCTTGCGCTGGTATTACTCATGCTGGGTTGGACGGGTATTACTGTACCTTGGTTGGCCTTGCCTGTGAACTTGTCGCGCAACAATATTGATCGATTACGTTATAACAGCAGTCGCGAGGGGATGTTGTTATTCGGCACGCTTTTAGCCATGTTGGCACCGGCTATGTTAGCGCCCGCAATGCTGCCCTCGGCGCTGGTCGTATTGCTATTTGTACTACTTATTGCGGTTGTTTTGCAGGGTAGTCAGGTCGCAGCGGCGTCGGCCAGTCCGACCTTAGGCTTCAAGGTGCTATTAGGCGATACGCGGGTGAGAAAATTGGCCCTGCCGTGGTTTGTGAATATGTTAGCCAATGCGATCCCCGGCACGGTGTTGCTGCTCTTTATGCGAGAAGTTTTGCATGCAGAAGATGCCGTGCCACTTGCCTTATTGAGTTATTTTTTGGCGGGTTTAATCGGTGTGCCATTTTGGTATTTCTTAGCGAAGAAGCTTGGCGATGTGCTGTCGTGGCGAATTGGCCTGTGTAGCTCGGCGATTTTATTCAGTTTTGCGGCCTTGCTCGGCGAGGGCGACGTGGCGTGGTTTATTGCGATTAGTGTTGGTACGGGGCTGGCGCTGGGGGCTGACCAAGCACTGCCATCGGCCATGCAAACAGGCCTCGCACAAGATTTGTCTAAAGAACACAATGGCGCGGCCATTGGCGCACGCATGTTTGCCCTGTGGAGTATGTTGAGCAAGGCGGCAATGGGTTTAGCTGTGGGAGTGTCGTTTTTGTGGCTCGGCAGCCAAGCCGAGATGACCATACCGCCGGTATGGGCCATCACCGCCGTTTATGTTGTAGCACCAGTGGTATTGAAATTATTGGTGTTTTTTATGCTGGGACGATCACCGCTAGCCTACCAAGGAGAAAAGCCCGTTTATGAATAAGCACATAAAAGTTTTTTTGGCTGCGGCCTTGCTGTTTAGTCACTCTTTAGTGTTTGCCGCAGATTGGCGCACGGTGAGCAGTGAGACGTATACCCTGTTGTGGAAAGATCTGACCTTTACGCAGCTCAAGGTTGACCCCAATCAAAAATTTCCCGAAAGCGGCAACATATTAGATCCGGCCTACGCCAAGCAGATTGTTATTGAATACAAAGTTGGGGTGTCGGCGGAGCGCTTTCGCAAAATGACCAATAAGGCATTGGCGGGCGCCTTCAGCGCTGAGACGCTAGCTGCGGCAGCGGAGGATATTGCGAGGTTTTGCACTTGGTATATTGCCGTTGAAAAGGGTGACAGCTACCAATTAACGTGGTTGCCGAAAGAGGGCCTTACCTTGACGATGAACGATACTGATCTCGGCACAATCAACTCGTCAGAGTCGGCTGCGTTAATATTAAGCGTATGGCTGGGGCGGGCTGCGGTCAGCGAAGATCAGCGTGACACCATGCTCGCCGCATGGCGAAAGGCATTGGCTGATAACAAGTGACATTAGTGTTGGCGGTGTGGCTGATGACCCTCCCGCGAAAGGGTCATCAAAGCGGCTAGCGCTTTTTAAGTATCAGGCTGCCGATAGAGTAACCGGCGCCAAATGAGCAAATTACGCCAATATCGCCGGCGGCTAAATCCTCATGGTGTTTAGCAAAGGCAATAATAGAACCCGCTGAGGCGGTATTGGCATACTCGTCGAGAACAATCGGCGCCTCTTCAAGTGTGGCGTCACGCCCTAATAATCGTTTGCTGATCAAAAGATTCATATTGATATTGGCTTGATGCAGCCACCAGCGCTTTAAATCAACGACCTGAATGTCGTTGCTGCGCAAATGAGTCTCAATGTGGTCAGCGGCCATGGGGCAGACTTCTTTAAATACTTTGCGACCATTCTGATGAAATAGTTTGTCCGCCGCATACGGGTCTTCGTCAGTCACGCGAGTGGTGTAGCCAAAGTTCGAGCGAATATTATTGGAGTATGAGGTCACACATTTAGTGCTCACAACATCAAAGGCGTGGGCAGACGTGCAGGATTCACTACTTTCTACCACCACGGCCGTTGCTACATCACCAAAGATAAAGTGTGAGTCCCTGTCCATGAAATTCACTTGTGGAGAGGTAAGCTCAGGATTTATGACTAGTACACCCTTGGAGGTACCGCACTTTATTGCGTCAACCGCCCGTTCTAGGCCAAAGGTGGCCGCAGAGCAGGCGACTAACATATCAAATCCAAACCCTTCAATTCCTAACGCGGCTTGTACTTCGATGGCAATGGCAGGGTATGAGCGCTGCGTGTAGGCGCAGGACACAATCACCATATCAATATCAGCGGCGGTTTTGTTTGCAGCAGTGAGTGCTTTTTTCGCGGCGGCAATGGCCATTTCTGCTTGATGTGAGACTTGCCCGTCGTCGCGTATTTCAAGCAGCGGACGCATACGATGGATATCTAAAACGCCTTCTTTCGAGTAGACGTAGCGACTTTTAATGCCAGATGCTTTTTCAATAAAAGCGGGGCTAGAAAGTGGCTTTGCTGCTAGCTCTCCGGCTTCAATGGTTGCTTGGTTTTGCTGGTTAAAATGCTCCGCCCAAGCGTTGTAACTTTCGACTAGTTCTTCGTTGCTAATGCTATTTTCTGGAGTCCATAGGCCCACCCCGCTAATAACGACTGAGGAGTTCATGTCAGTAATCCCGATATTATTTCAAATTAGATATAAAGAGAGAGTGTGGCCGACATCGTCCATTCAGTCCACATATTGAAATAACAAATGCAAAATTGAAGATTTTCGCTACCGGCGGTGTCCATGTAACAACACCTTTACGTATTTTGCTTGGCTGCTTAGATGCGGTAATGCAATCGTCGCAGCTAGGGCGTAGCATGATGAGCCACATTCACTGATCTAGTGTTTGCCTCGCAAACGACAACAGCTCAGAGAGGGTACTATGATTGGCCTACTAGCATTTCTTGCAATAATTATTGTCACCGCGTTTATCTTTTATTTTCATTTGTCTCGTCGTAGCGGCTGTGCGGTGTTTGTTGCTGCGTGGTTACTAGCCGGAACCTGTAGCGAATTTTTTGTTCATCCCCTTGTGTTGTTAGTGGTACTGGCGGTATTGGCGGTGATTCTTGTCGATAGTCTGCGTATTAAGTTTGTTAGCGCACCGGCAAAAAATGCCTTGAAAAAAATGATGCCAGCCATGAGCAGCACCGAGCGTGAAGCGCTGGACGCTGGCACCACGTGGTGGGAAAAAGACGTGTTTTCTGGTCAGCCAGATTGGTCTAAGTTTGAGAAAATCGAACTTTCATCACTTAGCGAAGCAGAGCAGGCCTTTATCGACAATGAAACCGCAGAACTATGCGAGATGCTCGATGAGTGGCAAATTCACCATCACGATAAAGATCTCTCCCCGGCGGTTTGGCAATTCATTAAAGATAAGGGCTTTCTCGGCCTGATTATTCCCCGCGCTTACGGCGGCCTCGAATTTACGCCTTACGCCCAAAGCCGCGTGGTCAGCAAAATCGCGAGTCGCTCTACAGTGGCGGCGGTGAGTGTCATGGTGCCGAATTCCTTAGGCCCCGGCGAGTTGTTGCTGAAGTACGGCACCGACGAGCAAAAAGACTTTTGGCTGGCGCGTTTGGCGAAAGGGCAAGAACTACCCTGCTTTGGTTTAACCAGCCCAGAAGCCGGCTCAGATGCGGGCGCGATTCCCGATACCGGTGTGGTGTGTGAGCAGGAGTTTAAGGGTGAGAAAGTCTTAGGCGTAAAACTTAACTTCTCAAAACGTTGGATCACACTGGCGCCAATCGCCACGGTGGTGGGTTTAGCGTTTCGACTGAGTGACCCAGATGGCTTAATTGGTGACGAGGTTGAGCGCGGTATTACCTGCGCCCTAGTGCCAGCGGATTTGGCGGGGGTGGAAATTGGTCGCCGTCATTATCCTGGCTCTGCATTCATGAATGGCCCGATTACCGGCGTAGATGTTTTTATTCCCATGTCGATGCTGATCGGCGGGCAGGAATATATTGGTCAAGGCTGGATGATGCTGGTGGAGTGTTTGGGCGCGGGGCGGGGTATTTCATTACCCGCACTGTCTACCGCGGGTGGCGAAATGAGCTACTTGATGGTTGGCGCCTTTGCACGCATTCGCCGCCAGTTTGGGATCTCGGTGGGTAAGTTTGAGGGTGTTCAAGAAGCCAGCGCTGAAATTGCTGCCGGCGCCTATATGCTAGAGGCCTACCGCGCTTTAGTAACCCGCGCGCTGGCCGATGGCGCGCCGTCGGTGCTAACCGCAATGGCTAAATATCATGCAACTGAAACTATGCGTGGGCTGGTTAATCACAGCATGGATATACTTGGTGGGCGCGCCATTCAAATGGGCCCGCGCAATTTTATGGCCTTGGTATACCAGACCATTCCCATCGCGATTACGGTGGAAGGCGCCAATATTCTCACCCGCTCGATGATTATTTTTGGTCAGGGGGCTATGCGTTGCCATCCTTATTTGGCTGATGAGCTTGAGGCATTGTCTGACGAAAGCGACGGTGCACTTGAAAGCTTTGATGGCCTGCTGAGTGGCCATTTAGCACATACCGCGGGTGTCTTTAGTCACGGATTCCTAAAGGGCTTAACGGCAGGTAAATTATCTAAACCACACTGCGGCAACAGCGAGCTGTCGGCGCAGTGGTATCCGGTGATAGACCGCTATAGCGCTGTGTTTGCCGCGACCGCGGATTTTGCTTTGTTACTGCTTGGGGGTGATATTAAGCGTCGAGAATTACTGTCGGCACGCCTCGGTGATGTTCACAGCCAGCTGGTTATTGCCTGCGCCATTCTAAAATTTCATGACCATCAACCCGCTAGCGAAGCAAATACGCTACACGCACAGTTTGCCTTAAAACGCAGCTTTACGGCGGTAAATACTGCCTTGCTTGGGTTTTATCACAATATGCCGCAACGCTGGCTGGGTAGTGTATTGCGAGTTCTGTTCTTTCCTTGGGGCATGCCTAATTTTAACGTGTCAGATAATGATATTCGCGCTTTGGGCGATATGATTATGACCCCCAACCCCGTGCGTACTTTATTGGCGGAGGCGGTGCACGTCAGTGACAATGACTTAGATGCACAGGGCCGTATTCATCGTGCGTTTCAATTGCTAACTGAAATTGACAAGGACTACGACGCGTTTCTTGAGCACGATCATCGGGGCCGCTTACCGGGCGAGACAATGGCCGCCAAATTACAGTTGGCGGTTAGCGAAGGTCTGTTTAGTGAAGAGCAGGCAGCGCGTTTAGCTGAGTACGATGAGCGGCGTTACGACTGTTTACTGACCGATGCTTTTGATGAACACTTAAACGATGTGGATGTGCGCCCAGTCAGGCCATAAGCCTTGGAGCCGTAAGTGGAAAAGATATTTACTGACCCCAATATCATGCTGGTTGTGCATGTGCAGAACCAGCTGCAGGCTGAGGATATTGTGGGCGAATTGCGCAACGTTTACGCGGGTGGCGCCTCTGGTAGTTTGGCGTTTACGGAAGTGTGGCCAGAGCTGTGGATTGATGAAAAACATATTGAGCGCGCAGAGTCGCTATTAAAGAAGTTAAATAGCGAGCCAGAGTTTGTTTGGGTTTGCGCGGGCTGCACAGAAGAGAACGCCTCGAGTTTTGACTATTGTTGGCACTGTGGTGAGTTGGCGCCAAGCGCGACGTGATGAGTGTAATACCACTACAAAGCTTAAGGGTAATTGCTTATCTACCTTAAACGGAGATTGGACTATATTGTTACTACAGATCTTTTTGTTTAGAGCGCAAAAAGATGTTGGGACAGGTACAGTCTTCTGTTGCGTGAAGACAATGCCAAATTTGAAGGGGCCGTTTGGCCCCTTTTTTGTGTCTAAACCGCCAGCTTAAAGCTGGCTTATATCCCGCACTGCGCCAGTGTCAGCACTGGTAACCATTTTGGCGTAGGCTTTTAAGGCCGCAGATACTTTCCTTGGGCGCTCTTTCACCGGCTTCCAGCCATCGGCGCCTTTGGCGTCCATTGCTTTGCGCCGCTTGTTAAGCTCGCCTTCATCAACCAACACATTAATGCCGCGGTTCGGTATGTCGATGCGAATAATATCGCCTTGCTCTACCAAACCAATGGCGCCGCCGGCTGCAGCTTCTGGCGAGGCGTGGCCGATAGATAAACCAGAGGTGCCACCGGAGAAACGACCGTCAGTAAGTAATGCACACACTTTGCCCAAGCCTTTAGATTTAATATAGCTGGTTGGGTAAAGCATCTCCTGCATGCCGGGGCCGCCTTTGGGGCCTTCGTAACGCACAATAACAACATCACCGGCTTTAACGCGGTCGTGAAGAATGTCATCAACGGCGCCTTCTTGGCTCTCGCAGATATGCGCGGGGCCTTCAAACACCAGAATGCTCTCATCAACGCCAGAGGTTTTTACCACGCAGCCGTCTTCAGCAATATTGCCGTACAGAACCGCTAGGCCACCTTCTAAAGAAAAGGCGTGTTCCAAATTGCGGATGCAACCACCTTCACGATCGGCGTCGAGTGACCCCCAGCGCGTGTCTTGGCTAAAGGCCGTTTGGGTTGGAATGCCGGCGGGGCCAGCTTTAAAGAAGTTTTTCACCGCGTCGTTGTCAGTGGTCATGATGTCCCACTGGGCCACTGCTGCGCCCATGGTACTGGCGTGCACGGTGGGAAGATCGGTTTCGAGTAAGCCGGCGCGATCAAGTTCGCCAAGAATAGCGAAAACACCACCTGCACGGTGTACGTCTTCCATATGGTATAGCGGCGTATTCGGGGCCACTTTACACAGCTGGGGTATTTCACGAGACAGCTTGTCGATATCTTTCAGGGTAAAATTTAGCTCCGCTTCTTGGGCGGCGGCCAATAAATGCAAAATGGTATTGGTTGACCCGCCCATCGCGATATCCAGAGCCATTGCGTTTTTAAAGGCGCTATACGAGGCGATATTCCGTGGCAGCACGCTGGCGTCGTCTTCTTCGTAGTAGCGTTTGGCTAGCTCAACAATGCGGCGACCCGCTTCTAAGAAAAGTTTTTTGCGGTCAGCGTGGGTCGCTAACATCGAGCCGTTGCCTGGCAGTGACAGGCCGAGGGCTTCGGTTAGGCAGTTCATGGAGTTGGCGGTGAACATGCCTGAACACGAGCCACAGGTTGGGCAGGCAGAGCGCTCGTATTCTGCGACTTTTTCGTCTGATGCGTCGTCGTCTACGGCGATAACCATGGCATCAACCAAGTCGAGCTTGTGTTCAGACAGCTTGGTTTTACCGGCTTCCATTGGCCCGCCAGACACGAATACCACGGGGATATTCAGGCGCAGTGCGGCCATTAACATGCCAGGGGTGATTTTGTCGCAGTTAGAAATACATACCATGGCATCGGCGCAGTGGGCGTTGACCATGTATTCCACTGAGTCAGCGATAATGTCGCGGCTGGGCAAGCTGTACAGCATACCGTCATGGCCCATCGCGATACCGTCGTCGACAGCAATAGTGTTGAATTCTTTGGCAACGCCGCCGGCTTCTTCAATTTCACGAGCGACTAATTGCCCCATGTCTTTCAGATGGACGTGGCCGGGAACAAATTGTGTGAAAGAGTTAACCACCGCCACAATCGGCTTTTCAAAGTCACCGTCTTTCATGCCAGTTGCGCGCCACAGAGCGCGGGCGCCCGCCATATTACGGCCAGCAGTAGTGGTTTTGGAACGATAAACAGGCATAAATAATCCTCGTAGGCAGTCGCCAAGCCTTGTCTTGCTATAGTGTAAAGTGCGCCAGTTTAACACAGCGTGCGGCTGGCCCGCATGATGTAAAACGCGGGGAATTTACGTCGCTAATGCGCTAATCTGCGTATAGTAAGTAAATGATCTACCTTGTTGGAACAGGGGTCAATTCTGCGAGTGATCGTGGTCATTACATAAAAACAGATTAGCCGTGGAGTTAAATAATGGATGAAGCTTTGGGCGCGGTGACTAGCGTCGCACCGGACTGGTTAGGTGAGTGGGGGCCGTTTGCGGTACTCATGGTGTTGATGTTCGGTGTTTGGATGTTCACCCGCAAGATTTTCGCCGTTCAAAAAGACCACGGCGCAGATATTCGCTACCGCGAACAAGGCACCAAACTGGTATTTCGACTCAGTGGCTTATTGTTGGGTATCACCACTTTCCCCATGGACAGTGAGCTGCGCGGCCAATTATTGAGCTTGGTTGGCTTGTTACTCAGTGCTGCGATTGCACTGTCGTCTACCTCGGTGATGGGAAATTTAATGGCGGGCTTCATGCTGCGTACGGTGAATAGTTTTCGCGCCGGTGACTATATCGAGTTTCGCAATGAGCTGGGCCGAGTCTCGCAGCGGGGCTTACTGCATGTCGAGTTTCAAAACGAAACCAGCGAGCTGGTGACGGTTCCCAATTTACTGTTAGTGCAAGAGCCTTATAACGTGGTGCGCTCATCAGGCACGGTGGTGTCAGCGGAGGTGTCCTTGGGCTATGACGTCGATCGCCGCGATATTGAAACCGCGCTACTGAAAGCGATTGAAGGCGCTGAGCTGGGCGACGGCTTTGTGCAAATTCGTAATTTGGGTGATTACTCGGTTAATTACCGCGCCAGTGGCTGGTTAAAAGAGGCAGGCCTATTAGTGAGTGCGCGTTCGCGTCTGCGGGGCAAAATGCTAGACGCATTACATGATGCGGGAATTGAAATTGTGTCGCCGTCGTTTATGAATCAGCGACCTTTACCGCCGGAACTAAAATTTATCCCTGAACGCAAGAAAATGATGCGAGCAGAAGAGGATAAAAATGGACACGCCGAAGAGATTTTGTTTAGCAAGGCGGAGGTGGCCAGCGCGGTAGAAAATCTCGAAGGGAAGATTAAAAAATTAAAAGAAAAATTAAAAGCTGAGCCTGAAGGCGACGGCGAAGATGTAGACCGTGAGGCGGTCAAAGAAGAATTAAGCACCCTAACCGACGAGCTTGAGCGGGCAAGAGAAAATGCCAAAGAAGAGGCGGCAAGAGATCGTCATGGCAAAGATGATGAGGTTGAAGACGCGGATCAAGAAAAATGATCCACGGCCTCAAATCAAGTAGCTGCAATAGCAGCTACTTGGCGTGATAGCTTGATTAACCGATTTTCGTTTTTATCCAATCTGTTAACGCCAGCCCAGTGCCCATTGGCCAAGGTTTGATTTCTGCTGCAGGCACAATTTTATAATCGTCTAACTCGTGGTTAAGTTTAACTTCACCAGCTGCTTTGACGTGATACGCAATGATGACCTGATTTTGCTGGGCAAATGGGTAAACACCAACCAATGTGGTTTCTAGTGCGTGCAGATTAAGCTCTTCCATCGTTTCTCGGCGTGCACATTCTTCTGGATCTTCCCCCGCTTCTAAAAAGCCAGTAATAATGGAGTAGAAGCTTTTTGGCCAACTCACGTTATGGGCCATTACCACGCCGCCCTCGACCTCAACAATCATGGCAACCACGGGCACCGGATTATTCCAAAGTACAAATCCGCAGGCGGTGTCTGGGCAGCCTTTGCGAATTTCACCGTCTATGACTCTTTCGGCGATTGGGCTGGCGCATTGTGGGCAAAAATTCATGGTTGGGCCTCGTCGTTATTATTGCGTGATGGTTGCGTAAAATAGCTAATCTTGGGATTTTGCCACAGACAGCCGGTGTGCGACCATGTTTACAACGAAGCTAATTTATATAACAAGTAGAACGAGTATGCTGCTATGGATTTGAAATTGAAAAATAAGACGGCGTTGGTGACGGGAAGTAATCGCGGTACCGGTGAGGTCATTGCACAGACTTTGGCGAGGGAGGGCGCTATTGTTGTTTTTCATAGCAATGAAGAGGACGCAGCGGCTGAACTAGCTGTCAGCACAGAATCCGCACACGCTGTGTGGGGTGATATTGCAACTGACACAGGTTGTGAGCAGGTTCTTGCACAAACTAAAAACGCGGTGGGTGACGTCGATATTTTGGTAAACAATTATGGCACTGCAACGGCAGGTAAGTGGAGCACGAGCGCTAGTGACGATTGGCTGGATATGTATCAGAAAAATGTGCTGTCTGCCGCGCGCCTAATTCAAGGGTTATCGCCGGCAATGAAGGCGCGGGGCTGGGGACGCATTGTGCAGCTAGGTACCATTGGCAGTCATCAACCCAATAATATTATGCCGCATTACTATGCCTCTAAAGGGGCTCTAGCGACCATGAGTGTGAGTTTAGCGAAGGAGCTTTCTCATACGGGGATTACCGTAAATACAATTTCCCCCGGCTATATTCGTACAGCAGAATTAGAGGCGGGTTTTCGTAAGCGCGCAGAGAAAAAAGACTGGGGCGATGACTGGAATGAGATCGTGAAAAAAATCGTTGAGACGGAATACCCCAATCCCAGCGGCCGCATTGCCGAGCGGCAGGAAGTGGCGGATCTAGTTGCTTTTATTTGCAGCGATCTAGCGGGCTTTATCAACGGCCAGAATATTCGCATAGATGGCGGTGCGGTTTGCTATGTTTAAGCCGCTTAATGAATGATGGCGCTATTCTGGTAAAAACTCGGCTAACACACTGTCGAGCATATCGTAGCCTCTGGCAGTGGGTGAGTAATTATTGTCCTGGTATTGAATCAGACCATCAGCGATAAAGCGCTCAAGTTTGTTTGCAATGGTTGACCACGGAAGGGCAGTGCGAGCGGTAAACAAGGCGGCTGAAAATCCCTGCTGTAAACGTAGCGCATTCATCATAAATTCTAGGGGTAAATCTGCCTGCGCGATGGTTTCGGTTTTACTTGTTCGAGACGGCGCGCGGCTTAAATAATCTTCCGGCTTGCGGGTTTTTTGATAGCGAATAACATCGCCCTGCGCTTGGGTGATTTTGCCATGAGCGCCAGCACCAATGGCGAGATAGTCGCCGAATTGCCAGTAATTAAGATTATGCCGCGATTGGTGATTAGGCTTTGCAAAAGCGGATACCTCATAGCGCGAAAAATTGGCGGCGCTGAGGGTTTCAAAGCCAGCACTTTGAATGCGGTGCATTTCGGTTTCTATGGGCAGAGTTGGCGGGCGTTTAAAAAATTCGGTATTGGGTTCTATGGTGAGTTGATACCAGCTTATATGAGGCGCGCCTGCATCTATGGCAATCTCTAAATCACGTAATGCATCTTCTTTGGTTTGATCGTTTAGCCCGTGCATTAGATCGACATTAAAATTATCGAAGCCTGCATTTTGCGCACAGGCTATGGCGCGCAAGGCGTCGTCACTATTGTGTATTCTACCGAGCTTTTTAAGCTGCGCGGGATCAAAACTCTGCACACCAATAGAAAGCCGGTTTATACCCACCTGCCGATATGCGTTGAAACGCGCTTGCTCAACAGTGCCGGGGTTGGCTTCTAAGGTAATCTCTATATCGTCAGCGAATTTAAGTCGCTTACGCAATTCGGCAAACAATGTTTGGTAAGCGCTCGGAGAAAATAAACTTGGTGTGCCGCCGCCGATAAAAATACTTTGTAATTCGCGATTTTGAATAAACCCTAAATCCTGATCGAGGTCTTCTAACATCGCCTCGATATAAGCCTGCTCAGGTAGCTCGCTCTTCTGCTCATGGGAATTAAAGTCGCAGTAAGGGCATTTGCGCACGCACCAAGGAATATGGACGTAAAGCGATAAGGGCAGCTGGGTGGAATCAGTCATAAGCAATATTTGGGGTCAGTGTCTGAGGTATCCCCACGAATTTCATAGGAATAACAATTAGTTAATGCAAGAAAGGAACGTTCATGGCCCTTGGTGATCAATAATTTCGCCAAAAACAACCAAGCACGAGAGCCATGAACGCGACCACTATTTTGAACACAATCCTTCCTCTTGTCAGCCCTAATATGCATAAACTCCGGCGTAATGCGTTAACTGCTTGTATCCATAGCCTCGCGCACGGAAGCCTAGGAACTGTCACGAGTATAGGCCGAGGTATTCAATCTAAAGCCTTTGAAAAACATCGTATCAAGCGCTCTGACCGAGTACTTTCTAACCCTCATTTACAACAAGAAGCTCTTTCTATTTACGCTCATATGTGCCGCCTGTTTACGAAGAGTGGCCGCCCCATTATCAGTGTTGACTGGTCTGATCTTGACGGCCGAAAACAGCACTTTCTCATCAGGGCAGTAGTGGCGTTTCAAGGTCGACCCTTTACTTTATATGAAGAAGTGCATGGCATAAAAACCAAGGAAAAACCGCAAACACACAAGCGTTTTCTTGCCGTACTGGCCTCTCTTCTTCCAGAAGAAGCCAAACCAATTATTGTGACAGATGCGGGTTTTAAAATGCCTTGGACCGAATTAGTAGCAGACTTAGGCTGGGACTACGTTGGGCGTGTTCGTCGACCCCGTAAATTTTTTGATGAAATCAGCCAGTCATGGCGATGTATCTCGCATTTGTTTGCTAGTGCAAACAGTACACCAAAGCTATTAACGTTGAATTTAGGGCAATCAAAGCCTCATCGTTGCCATCTAGCGCTCTATAAAGCAAAATCCCAAGGACGACATTTATTGAACCAAGACGGATCAGCTAAAGCATCTAAAACCTCGTTAACAGCGGCCCGTGGAGCAAAGGAGCCTTGGTTGTTGATCTCATCGCTACCAAGGAACAGTTCGTTTGCCAAAAAAAGCGTAAACGTTTATCAAACTCGTATGCAAATTGAAGAAAGCTTTAGAGACATGAAAAGCACGAAATTTGGGTTGGGATTTGAGCATAATCACACAAGAACAACAGCACGAATGAAGCTATTGATTTTGCTTACAACGCTAACGGCTATGGTGCTTGTTTTGCTAGGTAAAGTCGTGGAGCTAGCTGGGTTGTCGTATCGTTTTCAATGCTCGAGTACTCGAAAATATCGAGTGCTCTCGCACTTTTTCTTAGGCAAAAGAGCCTTATCCACCCATTTAATAATCACCGCTCAACAATGGCGAGACGGGATTCGTCAATTTACCAAGCAATTGCGCGAAGGAGAAAGTTTTATAGCCTAAATTCGTGGGGATACCTCAGGGGCAGTGTAAAAACTATGGATTATAGGACGCATAAGAGCTCAAGGTATTCTATAAGTTGAAGTTTTCGCTGCGTCTAGGTGAAGAGTTTTTACACTGACCCTAAATATCTACCTATTCAATGAGTTCAATATCAACTTTGATCAAACCGGAAGAGATATTGCCAATTTCAGCAAAGGCCACCTTAGATAGATCGATTACACGACCCCGAATAAATGGCCCACGGTCATTGATTGTAACCACCACACTAGCGCCGGTTTTCTTATTCGTTACTTTAACACGACTGCCAAATACCAGGGTTCTGTGGGCCGCGGTGTAAAGTTCGTGTCGGTAGCGTTCACCGCTGGCGGTCGTTCGATTATGGTATTTATCATCATAGAAGGAGGCTAGGCCAGATTCCATGACAGCGGTGGGGGCCTCCGTGGTGACTGGGGCCGGAGCTTCCTCGATCGTATCTTCATTCAGTGGCACAGACGAACAGCCTGCTAGCGAGAACAGTATTGCGATGGTAATTAAAGCGATGCAGCTATTCGCGGCGCGGCGGCGAAAGCGGTAAGTTAATATTTTTGACAAGAACACCCCCAAAAGGCATTTAGTGTGAATACACGCGCTCTAATCGATCTCGGCAATGAGAAATAGTTCCGATGTAGGTATATTTGGGGGCAGTGTAAAAACTAAGAATCTGGGGTGCTCAGCGTTGTAATGTAGGCGGTGTGCAGATGTTTCGCTGTAATAATGGCAGAGTTTTTACACTGACCCCAAATTTTTTTCCGCGTTGCGACGCTGATTATTGATTCGACGTTGGCGCTTTTTCCACCAAAGGTAGGAGCCGCTGCCAAATAGGATAGCGGGGCTAAGACCTGAGAATACTAACAGCCAGCGTCCGCCAAGACCTAAAGCGTCGCCGCTGTGGAGGGGGAATTGCCAAATCAGAAAGCTATTCCCGCTGGGTGCGGTTAATGGGTTCCAGCTTGCTAGTATTTCGCCACTATATTGATCGACCCAAACTTTGCTGGCGCCATAATTTGTCCAAGCCTCGTCAGCTTGGGCAAAGAGCAACTGGTAGCTGGCTGTGGCACTGGTGGGTAGATATATTCTTTTTAATACCGCATCGGGGAAAACAGACTTCGCGTTTTTAACAGCGGTATCTGCACCAATTGCTAGTGATTCAGCTGTATTTTTGAGAGTGGATTCGGGCGACGGCAATTCGATTACGGGACTAATAAAATTCACTGCCGCTTTCATTGGGCCGTGAAAAATTAAACTGATACCGGTAAATGCAGACACGCCAAGTAATATTGAGAATACGATGCCAACGAATTTGTGAAGGTCGTAGTTTAGTCGGATCGACCCTTGATGACGGTTCACACGCAAGGCATTGCGCCATTGCCCGCGGCGGGGCCACCAGATCACAATGCCGCTAAGGCTAAAGAAAAGTAGTGCGACCCCCATAGCTCCCACGATGTATTTACCCGTCTGGCCGGCGGTAAGGTCGTGGTGAAAACTGTAGAGCCAGGTCATGGGGTACTCGCCCCAAACACGCACCGTGACTGCCTCCGCAGTATCTGGCGAGATGCTAACTTCTACGGTCTTGCCATCGCCCGCTGCGTTGGGAAATCTTGCCGTGTGGGGGCTGCCCGGTGCGCGGGATATATAAAGTCGGTTGAGGGTGGCATCGCTGGGGGCGGCGGCCTTCGCTGCAGCAATGACTGCATCGAAGCTGGCAAGTTTTGCGTTTGGATCACTGCGTAGAGCAGGTGTTAGTGTTTCATCAATGGCGTGATCAAAAACGAGCAAGCTGCCGCTAATACCAATAAGGCTGAGCAGCAGGCCAAATATTAGGCCTGCGTACTTATGCAGCTTTAGCAGGACTCTGCGCATTAGCGATTACTTAGCTGGCGACAATTAAAATTGCTTTGCAAAGGACACGCTAACACTGCGTCCTATACCTTTAAAGTTGCGCGCATCTGAACCTGTGGTTTGCGAATAGTAAGTGAAATAGTCTTCGTTGCTAAGGTTTTGCACGCCTAGGCTGAGTGTGCCAAAGCTGGCGGCGTAATCGATATTGGTGTCTATGGTGGTATAGCCTTTGAATTTGGTTGTTGTTTGGCCGCTGCTATTTTTAAAATTGCGGTCTTGAACATGGCTAAGTTGCAGGCGAGAGTTGAGTTTGTCGGTCCATTCACGATCCCAGCTCAGATTGATTCTGTTGGGGCCGATATTGGCGCCCGCCATATCGGTGTCTACTTTACCGTCGGCGTCTGAATCGTATTCACCCTCTTGTCGAGCAACGCGAAGGTTTAAGGTGTCTACCTCACTGGCAAACCAAGTGCTTCGGAATTCAATGCCGCTGATTTCTGTTTTTTCACGCTTAACAGTATAAATTCCATCGGCGTTGGCTTCTAAGCGCTGCCCAAAATCTGAATCTGACTGGTAATAGCTTAGTTGCACTTGAAAGTTGCGATTGGTGTATTCCGCGCCAATTTCTGTGTTGTCAGTAATGATAGGTTCTAGGTCTAGGAATGTTTCGACACTTTGATTTGCTGTGTTTATTCCCCGTAGTACGCGGCCGACATCGGCCATTGAAAAGCCTTCAGAGGCATTACCAAATAGCCGCCAGGTGTCGGTGATTTTGTAGGTGGCGCCGATATTGAATAGGGTGTCGTCAAATTCAGGATTGCCGCCCTTTACAAATTGGCCGCCGTTATACGACGCTAGGGTGGTGAAGTCGCCGACTGCTAATTCTGAGTTTTCTTGGCGAACACCGGCGGTGAGTGTGAGGTCTTGGACGCCGACATACTCCACTTGTAGGAAGGGCGCGTAATTTTCATACTCGGTTTTAGGAACCCAGTAACGGCCAGTGGTTATCAATTTTTGGTATGTGGTATCGGTGAAAATATCCATACCATAAACTAAGTTCACGGGCAGGCCAGCGACCTCATCTTTGATCAAGGTAATTTTAATGCCTTGCTTCTCAGAGTTATTTTGCGATTGATCAAATACCGATGCACCAATGGCGGGGTCTTGGAATGTAGCTGCGACACTGCCACCATAAGTTGCGGCAAACTCTTGAGTAAATACGTGGGCGCGGAGTTTATGACCCAAAAAGTTTTCGTTGGTGTAATTAAAGCTCAGTAGGGTGACTTCATTACTGACCGGTTCACCCTGCACATTGCCTTTTTCTGCGGTGGTAGGTACACCGGCGTCGATGTCTCCGTCTACGCCAACCCAGTCATTATTTCCTGAAATATCATAGTGATTCACCGTCATTTCAAGACGCTGATCGGCCCAGTTGTAACCTAGCTTCAAAAAGACATTGGCCATCTCAGAGTCTAGCGTGTCGCCCTGCGCATTATCAAAACCGATGATGTCGCCATTGGCGTCATAGCCTATGCCGCTCTCACGGTAACCAATACTTGCCAAACCATCAAAATTATCCCAGCTACCTGATGCGCTGTAATTTACACCGTAGCCCAAGCTTTCACCGAAATCTTCTTCTTGGAAGAAGGACTCTATGCGAATGCTTTGCTCTGTGGTGTCGCTGGGGCGCTTGGTGATCAGATTGATAATCCCGCCTGATGCGCCCAAGCCGTGAATCGCATTGGCGCCGTGTATAACTTCAACTCGTTCAAGCATCAGAGGATCGATGGTGTGAGCATCGCGACCGCCGTCCCGCAAAGGATTGGATTGTGGTACGCCGTCGACTAGATATAAAGGCTTACGGCCGCGTAGACTTTCTCCGGCGCTGGTCATTTTTTGGCGGCTTGGTGCAAAGCTGGGAATCAGATTACCAAGGATGGTAGACATATCACTGGTAACGCCCATTTGCTTGATTAGCTCTTGTTCGTTAATAACCGTGACGGTATTGGCAATAGTGCTGAGTGGGCGCTCTGAGCGGCTGGCAGTAACAACCATTTCCTCGGTGAACTCTTTGGCGGTAGCGCTGCCGCTAGCGGCGATTAGCGCCAGTGTCGTCAAAGATAATGATTGTTTGAAATTGCTCATAGAAGCCTCATGCACGGCGTTGCCGCGTTGTGGGTGTTTTTAAAATTTGTGAATTGTATGGCTTATGAGAATCATTATCAATATTGGCGCAAAGAACCTTGAAGCTGGGACATGTGAGCGACGCGATTGCCATCGAGTATCATCGATTAGCTTTCCAGTTTATTGCCAGTCTTGGTTTGGCCCTCGCTGGGCGACTTACTTTATTCGGCACTCTGTGCCTCACCCTACGGGTCGCCAAAAAGCGGCGATCAAATAGAAAGCTTTGTCTTTTTGCTTGCCCAAAAAGAAAGTAAGCAAAGAAAAAGGGCACCCTGCATCACCGTCGATGGCAAAAAGCGCCATCGATTCCCCTCCGCGCTTCACAAGTAACGGCGCGGGAAAAACTCGTCTTCGGCTCAAACAGTTTCCCGCTTAACCCGTTACTTGCTCCAGTGCTCAGCGGTGCTGAAGGGAAATTGGCGTATGCTGCGAGTAACGTTGTTAAAGTGGTACTGTTTGTCTAATGTCGGAATACTGCGCCGGCCTTAGTCCCGCTTTTGAACTCACCGAGCATCGCAGAAATTCAATGGGATGCTTTTAGCGAGGACTGTCTGAGCTGAAGGCGAGTTCCGCAGCGATCCCATTGGATTTTTGTGAGCGCAGGGTACCCGAAGGGTGAGTGATAGCGGNCGGATTTCTTGCTTACTTCTTTTTCCGAGAAAAGAAGTAAGTCGTCCAGCGAGGGCGAAATAATAACTCACAGATAGCTGTGACACCGCTATACGGGAAGGTTTTCAAGTATAAATTTATTACTCTACTTTTAAAATCAAAGAATTAACTTCGTAACTATTTTCTGCATAACCCCATCATTTATGGATTCACGCTAGTTGATCTAGCGCATAAACTCATGTCGGCTCAAATAGCCGAGCAATGCGGCGGCCACGCGGACTTGTCTAAGTCGTAATCCGCTAGAAATAACTTCACAAGCCATTCCCACGGAAAATGAATGCGGGGTTATGAGGCGAAGGCTAAACGCCGAACTTAGCCCAGCCCTAACTCGTTCCAGATATCATCTATTTTCTGAATAACAGCAGGATCTTTCACAATGGGACGGCCCCATTCACGGGTGGTTTCACCGCCCATTTTATTAGTGGCGTCCATCCCCATTTTGGAGCCGAGGCCGGAAACCGGTGATGCGAAGTCTAAGTAGTCGATGGGGGTGTTTTCAACTAAGACGGTGTCGCGGGCGGGATCCATGCGGGTGGTGATGGCCCAGATGACGTCGTTCCAGTCGCGGGCGTTGACGTCGTCGTCGCAAACAATAACGAATTTGGTGTACATAAACTGGCGTAAAAACGACCACACGCCAAACATGACGCGTTTGGCGTGACCGGGATATTGTTTCTTGATGGTGACTATCGCCATGCGATAGGAGCAGCCTTCTGGTGGTAGATAAAAATCTACAATTTCCGGAAATTGTCTTTGCAGTAATGGCACCAAAACTTCGTTCAGCGCTACGCCTAATACAGCAGGTTCATCCGGCGGTCGGCCGGTATAGGTGCTGTGATAAATAGGTTTTTTGCGATGACTGATATGGGTAACGGTGAAAACCGGAAAGCTATCTACTTCATTGTAGTAACCGGTGTGGTCGCCATAAGGGCCTTCGTCGGCAACTTCTTGGGGGTCTATATACCCTTCAAGAATAAATTCTGCGGTCGCGGGAACCTGTAAATCATTGCTTAAACTTTTGGTAAGCTCGGTCTTGCTACCCCGCAATAAACCGGCGAAGGCGTATTCGCTTAGCGAGTCAGGTACCGGGGTTACCGCGCCAAGCGTGGTGGCAGGGTCTGCACCGAGCGCGACGGACACGGGAAATTTTTCACCGGGATTACTGGCTTTAAATTCTTGGAAATCTAGCGCACCGCCGCGATGGGATAGCCAGCGCATAATCAGCTTGTTCTTGCCGATTAATTGCATGCGGTAAATGCCGAGATTTTGCCGTTCTTTATTAGGGCCGCGAGTAATGACCAGCGGCCAGGTGATGAGCGGTGCGGCGTCGTCGGGCCAGCAGGTTTGGATGGGTAGGGTGTGTAAATCTACCGCGTCGCCTTCAATAATGCATTCTTGGCAAGGTGCATTACTCACCATTTTAGGCCCCATATTCAATACTTGTTTGAATACCGGTAGTTTGCTCCACGCGTCACGCAGGCCTTTTGGTGGATCAGGTTGCCGTAGGAAGGCGAGTAATTCGCCCACTTCGTGCAGTGCTTTTATGTCGTCTTTGCCCATGCCCATGGCGACGCGCTTTTCGGTGCCGAATAAATTCGCCAGCACTGGAATGTCGTAGCCAATGGGGTTTTCAAATAATAAGGCAGGGCCGCCCGCGCGTAAGACACGGTCGCAGATCTCGGTCATTTCCAGATTGGGATCAACAGGATGGCTGATGCGTTTCAGCTCACCTTGTTTTTCTAAATGCCGGATAAATTCTCTGAGGTCTTTATACATAAAGGAAGGTCTGATGTCGGAAGTCGGGTGTCTGAGGCTGCTCGGTGCGGCCTCAGATTCATACTATCAAACTTAAATTGCGGTGTAGCTTATGGGTTGTAGCGTCGGACGTTAGACATCCGACGCCCGACTTACTTACGCTTCATCGAGTCAAAGAAGTCCGCATTGGTCTTGGTGTCTTTGAGCTTGTCGATTAAGAACTCGATGGCTGCAGTGTCTTCCATGCCGTGAAGTAATTTACGCAGAATCCACATTCTGGCCAGCTCTTCTTCACCGGTAAGCAATTCTTCGCGACGGGTGCCTGAGCGGCGGATGTTGATAGCGGGGTAAACGCGTTTCTCAGCAATTTTACGGTCGAGATGCAGTTCGTTGTTACCCGTACCTTTAAATTCTTCGTAGATAACCTCGTCCATTTTCGAACCGGTATCAATCAATGCCGTTGCGATAATGGATAAGCTGCCGCCTTCTTCTATATTACGCGCCGCGCCAAAGAAACGCTTTGGGCGCTCTAGGGCGTGGGCGTCTACACCACCGGTTAATACTTTGCCGGAGCTAGGTATGATGGTGTTGTAGGCACGAGCTAGACGGGTGATCGAGTCGAGCAGGATAACAACGTCGCGTTTGTGTTCGACCAAACGTTTGGCTTTTTCGATAACCATTTCCGCCACTTGAACGTGGCGTGCTGGGGGCTCATCAAAGGTCGAGGCCACAACTTCGGCGCCGCGAACACCTACCGAGCGTTGCATCTCGGTCACTTCTTCTGGACGTTCGTCAATCAATAATACGATGACATAACATTCTGGGTTGTTGCGAATGATGCTCGACGCAATATTCTGCAACATTAAGGTTTTACCCGCTTTTGGCGGTGCGACGATCAAGCCGCGCTGTCCTTTACCGATTGGCGCTGCCAAGTCGATGATACGGCCTGTTAGATCCTCGGTCGAACCAGTGCCCATTTCTAGCGTCAGGCGCTCATTAGGAAACAGGGGGGTGAGGTTTTCGAATAGAACCTTGTTCTTGGATTGCTCGGGGCGGGTGAAGTTAACTTCGTCTACTTTTAGTAGTGCAAAGTATCGCTCGCCTTCTTTAGGCGGTCGAATTTTGCCTGCAATACTGTCGCCAGTGCGCAGGTTAAAGCGTCTGATCTGGCTGGGAGAAACATAGATATCGTCGGGGCCAGCAAGGTATGAGCAATCAGCCGAGCGCAAGAAGCCAAAGCCGTCTTGCAGTATTTCCAGTACGCCGTCGCCGTGAATATCTTCACCGCTTTTAGCGTGGCGTTTTAGTATGGAAAAGATGATGTCTTGTTTACGAGAGCGGGCGATGTTGTCTAGGCCGCCTTCTTTGGCAATGTCGAGTAATTCTTGAGCTGATTTTGTTTTTAGATCGGTAAGATTCATAGGTATATGGGTTTAGTGGTATCAATTAGACAGGATATAAGCGAGACGTGGGATCGGCAGAAATAGGGAAGCCGGAACGAACTCGACGAGTTAAGCTGAAGCGAATATAAGGTTAATTATTGGGTGTTCTTTGAAGGATCTTGCGCACTCTATCATTGAAAAGCGAGGGCGTCTAGCTTTTAGAGTGAGCCCGTGCAGTTAAATTCTGAACGGGCTACAAAGGCTTACAGTGCTGAATTTACGAAATCGAGCAGCTGAGTTTTAGACAGAGCGCCAACTTTAGTGGCTTCTGCGTTACCGCCTTTGAAAATCATCAGTGTTGGAATGCCGCGAACGCTGAATTTAGCAGGCGTGTCGCTGTTGGCATCAACGTCGATTTTACAGATCTTCAATTTACCGGCGAATTCGCCAGAAATTTCGTCAAGAATAGGGGCAATCATTTTACATGGGCCACACCACTCAGCCCAGAAATCAACCAGCACAGGCAAGTCAGACTTCAGCACGTCTTCTTCAAAACTACTGTCGGTGACGTGAACGATGTTGTCGCTCATGTTAGTACTCCGAATAAATATCACAAAATAAAGGATGTGCGATGATAGCACAGGAATTACGGCGATGTGAAAAGAGGTAACAGTGTGAATTTGACCGTTGGCACATATATAGCGGCTATCGATATGGGGTCTAACAGCTTCCATATATTAATTGCGCAGGTTCAATCCAAAGTCTGGCGGACCATATATACCGATGAGCGTAAGGTGCAATTGGCAGCAGGCAGTGATGCCGGTAACTTGCAGCGCGACGCGCAGCAGCGAGCGATGACATGTTTAGGCGAGTACAAGGACGTGTTAGCGGGTTACGACATTACCGAACTACACGTAGTTGCGACTGCGTCGTTGCGGGGTGTCAAAAATGCCTCACCTTTTTTATCTGCTGTCGAAGATCTGCTGGGGGTAAGGCCTGAGATTATTAGCGGTGAGCGCGAAGCCAAGTTGGTATACCTCGGCGTTAGCGCCACATTACAGGACGCGGATGATGAGCGAACTTGCTTGGTGGTTGATATTGGCGGTGGCAGCACTGAACTTGCGTGGGGTTCCGCGGCCCATATGAAGGTGGGTGTCAGTACGGAAGTCGGCTGCCTGCGGTATTTACGTTATTTTCCAGAGGGTGAGTTGTGCCAAGAATATTTTAGCGCAGCGGTAAACGCCGCTAAGGCGATGTTTATACAGGCGCTGATTGAGTTCCCCTTGTCGTTTAGGGAATCACCACCATTTGTTATTGGTTGCTCGGGTACTTTGCTCGCAGTAGAGCAAGTGCTGTTGGCAAAATCTGGGCGGGAGGATGGCGGAATTCATTTGAAAGAACTGCGGAGCTTGGTTGAGAATCTCTCCTTATTTAGTTCTATAGGTGAAGTACGTTACCAGGGTTTAGCAGAAGATAGGCGATCAATTTTTGCCTCGGGAGTCGCGATCGTGTTGGCGCTATTTGACGTATTGAATATTGATACTATGCAGCTTTCGCCGCGCGGACTACGTGAAGGTATTATCGAAAATCGGCTCGCGCATGGCGAGCTGGCATTCCAGCAAGGAGGACAGCAACAATGAAAAAAGTCGCACTGATATTATCCGGTTGTGGTGTTTATGACGGTTCCGAAATATATGAATCGGTACTCACCATGTTGTCATTAGAAAATCATGGCGCGAGTTACCAGTGTTTTGCACCGAATATTGAGCAGTTCCATGTTATTAACCATTTGGCGGGCGAAGTGGCAGAGGGTGAAAGCCGCAATGTACTGGTTGAATCGGCGCGTTTAGCCCGTGGCGAGGTAAAGGATTTGGCTGAAGCGCAGGCAGCGGATTTTGACGCGGTGATTGTGCCCGGGGGCTTTGGCGCAGCTAAGAATTTGTCTGACTTCGCGGTAAAAGGCGTGGAAATGAGCGTGCAAAAAGATGTGCTGCAATTTGTTCAAACCATGCATAAGGCAGGTAAGCCTACCGGCTTGATATGCATTGCACCGACGATGGCGGCGCGAATTTTTGGTGATGGTGTGAAATGCACGGTGGGTAATGACGCTGATGTTGTTACGGCTATTAATAATATGGGTGCGCTTCATCAATCGTGTTTGGTTGATGAAGTTTGTATAGACGAGGCAATGAAATTGGTGACTACGCCAGCGTATATGTTGGCTGGTAGTATTGCCGAGGCTGCAAAAGGCATTAATCGCTGTGTGCGAGAAGTGCTAAATATGTCCTAAGGGTATTTGTGCGGTTTTGAGCTTACGCTGGCCTGAATCTGTGTTGGCCGTTATGCTTGCCGCACTTGCTTGAGTATGGGAACGCATTCGCGACATGCCCCGATTTTTATATAGTGTATTTTCTTATCTTCTTCTGCCGCTGATCCTACTGCATTTGCTATGGCGTGCTTGGCGGGCGCCGGCGTATCGGCATCGTATTGCCGAACGCTTTGGTTTTTTCAAGGCGCCAACACAGCAGCATGGTTTGTGGGTTCACGCGGTTTCTGTTGGTGAAAGTATCGCGGCGGGGCCAATCATTGAGCATTTTTTAGATCATCATCCAGAATTACCTGTGCTTGTTACCACCATGACGCCAACCGGATCAGAGCGTGTGCGCGCCATGTTTGGCGAACGAGTATTCCATGTTTATGCGCCTTATGATTTGCCGGATGCGGTGAGCCGGTTTCTGGATCGCGTGCAGCCACGGGGCGCCGTGATTATGGAAACCGAGGTTTGGCCAAATATGGTTTGCCAAACCGCCGCCAGAGGTATTCCCGTGCTATTGGCGAATGCACGATTATCAGCGCACTCCGCTCATGAATATGGGCGAGTGGCAAAATTACCCCAGAAGGTATTTTCGACGTTCTCAAAGGTAATTGCGCAATCTGCCGACGATGGCGCACGGTTTCTGGCGCTAGGGGTGCCGGAGGAAAAGTTGGTTATTTCTGGCAGCATTAAATTTGATGTTGACGTCTCTCCCTTACTTCGCGAGCAGGCTCGTGCATTGCGTGAGCAGTGGCTCGGGGCGCGGCCGGTGTGGATTGCGGCGAGCACCCATGCTGGTGAAGACGAGATACTATTAGCTGCCCACAAAATGTTATGCCAACAGCAGCCAGATGCCTTGCTATTGTTAGTGCCGAGGCATCCCGAGCGCTTTGCGAAAGTAGCAGAATTAATTGCGGCCGAGGGCTTTAACTTTCAACGTCGCAGTGACTTTCAGCACGGGCTCTGCGCCGCCGATGTTCAGGTTATTTTGGGCGATACAATGGGTGAGCTACTACTGCTACTAGGCTGTGCGGACATAGCCTTTGTCGGCGGTAGCTTAGTTGAACGCGGCGGCCATAATACACTGGAGCCGGCGGCGTGGGGGCTGCCGGTTTTGACCGGGCCTAGCGACTACAATTTTTTGGAGATTAGCGCTCTATTGCATGATGCAGGGGCATTACTACAGCTTTCAAACGCAGAAGAACTGGCGTCGGCGCTACGCAGTTTGATGACAGATTCTAAGCGAGCAAAACAGCAGGGTGCCGCTGCGAAGCAGGTGGTCGATAACAATAGGGGGGCTTTGCAGCGCTTGCTCGCCTGTATTGAGCAGGCGCTGCAACAGAGTTAGCGTTCGTTATTTTCTCGCGTCGCTTTCTTTTAACGACACAGGCTCAGGCAGTTGTAACCATTTATTAAGCGCAATAATGTCTGCCGGGCTCAGTGTGCCAGCATTCAATTTCAGTTTTAGCACATCAATAACATAGTCATAACGGGCATTGGTGTAGTCGCGCATCGCACCGTAGAGGCGGCGTTGGGCGTCTAATACGTCAACAATATTTCTTGTTCCCACTTCATAGCCAGCCTCGGTTGCGTCTAAGGCGCTGCGAGTAGAAATAATATTTTGATGGCGCGCATTTACGGTTTGGACGTCGGTGTAAACCGCAATGTGCTGGGCGCGGATACTAGAGATTACCTGACGCTGGGTGGTTTGCGCATTGTAGTTTGCCGCATTGTATTGCTCGTAGGCTTGGCGTCGACCGGCACTAATCGCGCCACCTGCAAATAGGGGCATGGTCAACGTTACGCGCAGCGCATCTGATTCCGTGTAGGCCTCTGGTTGGGAAGCGAACCCAGAGTCAGGTCGAAAAGTGTTCGTGCCATCTACATCGTTTTTACTGGTGGTGAAGCTGCCGACAACCTTAGGCAAATGCTCCATCTTTTTCGACTGGGCGGTTTCATAGGCTGAGCTAGCGCCAGCGTTAGAAACCTGCAATAACTTGTTATTGGCCAGTGCAAAATCTACCCACTCTGCGCGGCTGGCGGGTTCGGGCATGGTAATGGGGAAGTCGGTTTTCAGCGACCATAGATTATTATGCTCCTGGCCGGTTAAGTTGCTGAGGTTTTCTCTGGCGATTGCCAGGGTGCCTTCAAAACCGTAACGCTGGGCAACGGTGCTGTCGAATACCGCGCGGGCCTCGTGCACGTCGGTGATGGCAATTAAGCCAACGTCAAAGCGTTGCTGGGTTTGCTCGAGCTGACGCTTAGCCGCGCGCTCTTCTGCTTTAGATGCGTCGAGGTTTTCACTGCCGCGCAATACATTGAAGTAGGCTTCTGCAGTACGTACGATCAATTGCTGCTGTTCGTAAGCCAGCTGCGCTTCAGCTTGCTCAGAAATCTTTTTGCCGGCTTGAAAGCTGAACCACGCAGGTAGATCAAAAAGAGGCTGGCTCAGCGATACGGAATAGAATTCTGAGTCGGTATCGGTAATGGTTGTTTGATCGATAACACTGAAATTTCCTACGCTATCGCCTTGTAATCCTTTACCTTGCGAGTCGCTTTCAGAGTCTTGGTAGTAGGCTTGCGCAGTGATCTGCGGGAGCAGCGCAGCGCGGCCCAAATTCTCATTTTCAATATTGGCACGGTAGCTGGCTTCGGCGGTCTTTAGTTGCGGATCATTTGTAACAGCAAGCTGGTAAACATCGAGTAAGGTGTCAGCATTGGCAATGTGGCTGCTTAACAGTGCAGCAATGGAGATACTGAGTAGATGACGTTTGGCAATCATAGAGGTAACCTGTCTCCAAAGAGGGCGGGAGGAAAGCCCCAAAGTGTACCAAACAAATACCCATTGAATATGAATATTAACTAAAGTTATGGAATGTACGGGCATTTCATTGGGAGTGATGTGAATAACCATCAGTACCGGATAGACCTCAATGGTCATCTTGCCGATTGCGAAATGAATTTTCGCCGCCTGCAAAAGCTGCTGCCGTCGGATGTGGAGGCCGGTGATTGCCTGCGTTTTGGCGTGGCTGCCAATGCAGTTGAGCTACATATTAAAGAGCGCGCTCCCTACACCACAATGCTTGAACTGCGCTTGGCAAAACCCTTGTTTGCCGAGTTGCCGGTGCCGGCATTGCAGGTTCGAATGTATCACGACGCCAGCTTGGCAGAGGTGATGGGGGCGAGCGGTTTGCGACCAGTTAAACCGCGTTACCAGTATCCCAATAGCGCCATGTACCAGCGCGACGAAAAAGCTCAGCAAAATCGTTATCTTGGCGAATGGCTGAGTCTGTGTCTTAGCCATGGCCGATCCCTAGAAAATCCCCTTAATATTCTCGAAATATGACATTGTTCGCGTAATTTTACTGGCGGAAGCCCAGGGCATCCCGTATAAAACAAGCAAGCAATAACGGGGTTGTTCGGTGAATTTGGCTGCTCAAACAAACACAGCACCGCTAACGGTGGTGCAAATTAGCGATTGTCATCTCGGCGCAGAGCTGGGTGATAGCTTATTGGGCATGGATACCGACAATAGCTTAGAGGCAGTGCTGACGACAATAGCAGACGAGTGCCCGCATATTGATTTGCTGGTGGTGTCTGGCGATTTGGCGGCCCACGGCGACGCGGAATCGTATCGTCGCCTGTATGCTCGGCTTGCCGGTGTGGCTACGCAAATGGTGTGGCTACCTGGGAATCACGATGACGCAAACTTGATGCGCAGTGTGGTGGGTGATCAAGTTATGCCCGCCACGTTGGATGTCGGAACTTGGCGTCTGGGGTTTATGAACTCTGCGGTTTGCGGTGAAGTGGGCGGGTCTTTGGCCGCTGACCAGCTCGCCGTGCTGGCAGGTATTGCTGAGTCTGAGCTTCCCAGTTTGGTGTTTTTGCATCACCATTTACGCGCTTTGGGTTGTGCGTGGCTGGACGAGCAGCGGGTGAAAAATGCCGATGAGGCATTTGCCATCGTCAAAGATTCATCGAATATTAAGGCCTTTGTATCTGGTCATGTTCATCAGCAGTCTGAAATGTTGTATCAAAACAAGGGTTTATTGACGACGCCATCAACCTGTATTCAATTTGCTCCGGGCAGCGATAATTTCGCCTTAGATGACTGCAACCCCGGCTATCGGGTGTTTTACTTGGCGCCAAATGGCCAATTTCAAACAAGAGTGTCGCGGGTAAAAGGTGTAACATTCGCCGTCGACAATCTGGCAAGTGGTTACGAATGACAGCAGGGCTTATTTATATTCACGGATTTATCTCTTCTCCCCGATCTTTAAAAGCACAGCTATTAGGGCATTATGTTGCAGAGCACCATTCAGATATCCATTATATGGTGCCGTCTTTGTCGAATACGCCAGCAGAGGCGTTTCGAGAGTTAGATCAATTAGTACAAGATTTTTTGCAAAATAACACGGGACCTTTGGGTTTGGTGGGTAGCTCAATGGGGGGCTTTTTTGCCACCGCCCTAGCGGAACGCTACCGGCTAACTGCGGTTTTGGTGAACCCTGCGGTGCAACCCCACACCTTTGGCGAGCATTTTATTGGCGCCCACCACAACCCTTATACGGGTGTGGATTTTAGCTTGGCGCAGTCCGATATTGATGTGCTGCAGTCTTTGGTGGTAAAACCGAACACCGGACGTTACTGGGTCATGGTTCAAGAGCAGGATGAAACCTTGGACTATCGCGATGCGGTCAAATTTTACGACGGTGTGCAGATGACGGTGGAAGCGGGGGGCGATCACAGCTTTCAGAATTTTGACCGCCATTTAGCGGCGATTGTTGAATTTCTGCAATTGTCGATACCGGCGGAATAGCTGCGCGTCTCTAGAAAATAATACGGATTCTGGCCACCTACGCGGCTAGATTTTTAGCTAAATTAGTCAATGCGGCGCGGCCGCTAACAATGGTTTTAGATGTCACAATATACCTCGCAATCCATAGAAGTTCTTACCGGTTTAGAACCAGTGCGCAAACGCCCTGGCATGTATACCGACACCACCCGCCCGAACCATCTGGCGCAGGAAGTGATCGACAATAGTGTCGATGAAGCCCTTGCTGGTCACGCTAGTGAAATCATCGTCACCTTATTTGCCGACGGCTCGCTGGCTTGTTCTGACGATGGCCGAGGTATGCCGGTAGATATCCATCCCGAGCAGGGTTTGCCGGGGGTAGAGGTAATTCTTTGCACCCTGCACGCGGGTGGTAAGTTTTCAAACGACAATTATCAGTTCTCGGGTGGTTTACACGGCGTGGGTGTGTCGGTGGTGAATGCCCTGTCCAGCTCGCTAGAGATTGTTATCAAGCGCGATGGCCAAGTGCATCAAATGTTTTTTGCCGATGGCGACAAGGCCACTGAGCTAGCGGTTATTGATAGTTGCGGCAAGCGCAATACCGGAACCTATATCCGCTTTACGCCCAATCCAAAATATTTCGATTCTGCAAAATTCTCTGTGCGGCGCTTAAAGCACGTACTGCGGGCCAAGGCGGTTTTGTGCCCTGGTCTGCGGGTCAGCTTTGTTGATGAAACCGGCACCGAAAGCGAGGAGTGGTATTACGAAGACGGTCTGCGCGACTACCTCGCAGGTCACACTCGTGAATACGAAACCCTGCCCGCTGAACCGTTTATTGGCCATTTTAGCGGTCGCAGCGAGGCCGTCGATTGGGCGGTGCAGTGGCTGCCGGAGGGCGGTGAGCCATTAGCTGAGTCTTATGTAAACCTCATTCCTACTGCGCAGGGCGGTACCCACGTCAACGGCTTACGCAGCGGTCTGCTCGACGCCATGCGCGAATTCTGTGAATTCCGCAGCCTGATCCCCCGCGGCGTAAAATTAGCGCCAGATGATATTTGGGAACGATGCAGCTACGTGCTGTCGTCCAAATTGGGTGACCCGCAATTTTCTGGTCAAACCAAAGAGCGATTAAGCTCCCGTGAAGCTTCTGCCTTTGTGGCAGGTGTTGCCAAAGATGCCTTCAGCTTATGGCTGAATCAGCACACCGAAGATGCAGAAAAACTCGCCGAGCTATGTATTAACAATGCGCAAACGCGGCTGCGTAAAGCTAAGAAAGTCGTGCGCAAAAAAGTGTCTGCCGGGCCAGCATTACCTGGTAAGTTGGCAGATTGTTCCGGCGTAGACACCGAGCGTTCAGAGTTATTTTTAGTAGAGGGTGACTCTGCGGGCGGCTCTGCCAAGCAAGCGCGCGATCGTCAGTTTCAGGCAATACTGCCGTTACGCGGGAAAATCTTGAATACTTGGGAAGTAGACTCCCAGCAAATTTTAGCCTCGCAAGAAGTTCACGATATTTCAGTGGCGATGGGTATCGATCCCGATTCAAATGATTTAAGCGGCCTGCGCTATGGGAAAATCTGTGTGCTGGCCGATGCAGATTCCGATGGTTTACATATTGCGACCTTGCTCTGTGCATTATTTTTGCGGCATTTTCGGCCATTGGTTCAACAGGGGCATGTTTATATTGCCATGCCACCGCTGTACCGCATCGACATTGGCAAAGAGGTGTATTACGCCCTAGATAATGGCGAAAAGCAGGGCATCATGGATCGTCTAGAAGCCGAGAATAAGCGCGGTAAAATTTCAGTCACCCGCTTTAAAGGTTTGGGCGAAATGAACCCGCTGCAACTTCGCGAAACCGTTATGGATCCCAATACTCGCCGCTTAGTGCGCTTAGCCATTGATGACGGTGATGAAACCGATAGCTTGATGGATATGTTGCTATCTAAAAAACGCGCACCAGACCGTAAAACCTGGCTTGAGGCCAGCGGCGACGAAGCCGAGGTCTTACTGTGATTGCTTTGAATAAGCCTGTGTAAATATCTGAAAGAAAAAGCTCTTCATAGAGCTTTTTTCTTTTGCGAAGAACAGGTCTGTTGTTTTTAACGTAAGATGTTTTTAAATTATTAATCCCCAAGGAGAATAAAAAATGT
Organism: Zhongshania aliphaticivorans; assembly: GCF_902705855.1. GTDB lineage: Bacteria > Pseudomonadota > Gammaproteobacteria > Pseudomonadales > Spongiibacteraceae > Spongiibacter > Spongiibacter aliphaticivorans_B. The sequence continues at coordinate 63,495 of NZ_CACSIJ010000003.1, forward strand.
ACAGTCATATCATGGTTGGCGCAAACGACATTCAGGCATCAAAAGTATTTTACGATGCGGTGTTGGGCGCGATGGGGCACGAGCCTGGTGTTTTTGATGAAAAAGGTCGCTGTTTTTACTTTACTGAAAGTGGCATTTTTGCCCTTACCACGCCAATTGATGGCAATCCCGCGACCCATGGAAATGGGAGTACTATTGGTTTTGCGGCGAAAGACCCTGCTCAAGCAGACGCTTGGCACGCAGCAGGTTTAGCCAATGGCGGCACGAGCTGTGAAGACGCACCGGGTGTTCGCGAAGGTGGTTTGGGAAAACTGTATCTCGCTTATTTGCGAGATCCCTCGGGCAATAAAATTTGTGCCCTGCACCGTATCGGTTGATAGTAGTTCGAAGAAAAAGGCGAGGCGCGAATATTAAATAGTATTCGCGTCTCGCCTTTTTTAATTTAGCGTAGTAACTTCCTCGCAGTGTGTAGTGTTCTATCTTAAATCCATAATAAAAATTAGGATCTTCACGATGAAAATTACCTTGTTTGGCGCCACCGGATCGCTAGGGAGCGAGTGTTTGCGTCAAGCCGTGCAGGCGGGGCATGAGCTCACCGTTTTGGTGAGATCAGCGGCAAAATTACCGGCAGACTTGCGGGGCCAAATCACTGTGGTGGAGGGCGACGCGCTGAACGTCGACGACGTGTGGCGTGTTATAGGCGAAGAAACCGACGCCGTGATGTTTGCCATAGGTGTTGATAAATACTCACTGCCAGATTTGCGCACCGAGATTAGCCGTCATATTCTGGATGCGCTGCGGGGCGAGCCTAGAATTCGTTTCATTTGGTGCGGGGGTGGTAGCACCTTTGTGGCAGAGGATCGTATAACCTTGGGCGCGAGGTTTGTCCGGAAATTTGCGGCACTCTTTATGAGCCTGCGACATGAAGATAAAGAGCATCAGTATCAGTTATTGATGCAGTATCCAGATGTGCAGTGGCTAGGGGTGCGGCCCTTGCAAATGCGAAAAGGGGCGTTGCGAGGGCAATATCGCCTGGGTTTCGATCGCTTTAATGGCTTTTCGGCAATTAGTTTTGCCGACTGCGCCCATGCAATGCTGAGCTTGTTGGAAGATGATACGTGGCTGAATAAAGCGCCGATTGTTCAGTACTGACATGACGGCAAGCTGAAAGTGTAATATGTGTTTGATGAGATAATACTTGGGAATAGGCTTTGACGGTTTAGCCTTTCATATATTGTTCACCCCTTGTAGTTTAAATTCCCTTTATATATGACCCCTGTTTTCGCTAGGGCACCAACCCTGTGGTTGCCTATTGGGGTGGTATGGATGATTGACAGCGTTTCCTAACTAGATTCAGAATAGGTCTATTAACTTGGATGCGCTTTAATGACGATGTGTCTTACCAAAAAAGCAGGAGGCTTTGTGTATGACTCAAACACCTCCATTTAAAGCGCAGCAATGCCACCGGTCATCGATGTATATTGCTATTGTCAGCAGCGATCGAGTTACCCAGACCTTGGCAAGTAGAATTTTAGAACGGCTTGCTTATCCGACTCCCGAGTGTTTTGACAGCCTAACTACGCTATTGATGTCGTCGCTACAGGCAGACGTGATTTTGCTTGATGCGGCGGATGCTGTTGGAAATTGGGAAGCGGATACTGAACAGTATCGAGAAACCACACAGATTGTAATTCTTGGTGATCTTGTAAATACGGCTAACTATTTGTGCATCAGCAAGCCTTTGCAAAAGGAAGTATTAGCAGCTGCTCTTTTAGATCTAAATCCAAGAAAAAAAATTAGCAACATAAACCATGAGGCAGTCGAAGAGTTGTTGCAGTTATTCGGGGCTTCAGGACTTCGCGAAATGATAGACGCACTCGCTGCGGATCTGCCGCAGCAACAGGCCAGGCTTAATCAAGCATTGTTGTCCCGCGACTACACCCAGTTGAAACACGTTGCGCACGGTCTGCATGGCGCAGCTCTGCAGTTTGGTGCAACAGAGTTTGCTAGATTGTGTAGTACTATTGAGCGACGTTGCGCAGAACAAGACGGCGCCGTTTTTACTGACCCCGAGTCCCTCCAAATGATCCCCTGCTACGCAGAGCTTATTTCGCAATTATCAGATGACCGCTATGTCGAATAATCCTCCCTCTGCTCGACCGTCTCTAAGTGCGTTTGTTATTTGCATTATGGTGATGCTAGTGGGTTTTCTCCTCGCCTTGCAGACCGCGCGCTCAATCGACGAAAGCCAGCGAGCGCGATTTGATAACGAAGTACATCGACTTTCCAATAGCGTAGAGCAACGTATGAAAGCCTACGCCCAAGTATTGCGCGGCGGGCGGGCATTGTTTGAGGCCTCAACAGACGTGAGTCGCGAAGATTGGCGTATTTATGTCGAGCAGTTGCATTTGTCTGAGCACTATCCAGGTATTCGCGGGATGACGTTCGCACCGCGAGTGCTCTCAGCGGATTTGCCCGCCTTTATCGCCAAGGTGCGTAGCGAGCCTTTGCCACCCGGCATTACGAATCCATCCGTGTTGCGCCAGTTCAGCTTGCGAGAACCTCCGCCACCGATTGACCCGATCCAACCGCCGGAGCATGCGCCTGTGTACTACACCGCGCCGCTGACCGCCGACTCTGAACGGGCGATCGGCATCGATATGATGCGCGACATTGGCCGACGACGTGCGCTGGAAGCCGCCGTTGCTGCAGATGATGCGGTGCTGAGTCCAAGTCTGCGACTGCTGCGCTTGAGCGGAACCCAAGTAGGTTTTATTGTCTATCTACCAGCGTACCGTAACGAGCGGCAGCTCGGCTGGATCACAGCTACTTTTCATGCCGAAGCATTCATGAGCGGATTGCTCGCTGAAGACGGCGGCGAACTGGACATGGCGCTCTACGATGGCGACGAATTACGCGCCGACAATTTAATGTACTCCTCTGGTGGTGTAACTGCCGATGGGGGGCCGAAGTCACTTACGGTGCCGACGAATGCGCGTTTTGTGACAGACGTCGTTCTCAATATGCCAGGGCGACACTGGACGGCCCGCTTTGTTGCCGGGCCAGACTTCGCCAGCCTGTCGGAGCGCTTACTTCCGTGGCTGATTGCATTGGGTAGCCTACTGGCTAGCCTAGTGGTTTATTTGGTGTCGCGAGCGAGTGCGCAGTGGCAGTCGCAGGCCAGTTTATTGGCGCAACAGGCTGGCGCATTGCGTGAAGCTAAGGCAACGGCGGATTCCGCTAATCAGGCCAAAAGTAGTTTCTTGGCCAATATGAGCCACGAAATCCGCACCCCGTTGAATGCGATTTTAGGCACAGCTGAATTGCTCGGCGATACTCGCCTCAATGCGGATCAGCGCCAGAGTTTAGACACCATCAGCCAGAGCGGCGACCACTTGCTCGGCGTTATCAACGAAATCCTCGACTACACCAAAGTCGAGGCGGGGTTGATGGAGCTTGATCAGGCGGTTTTCGATCTCCGCCAGACCGTGGAAGAAGCCATCGAGCTGGTGGCTTACCGCGCGGCAGAAAAGCAACTGGAGTTGGCCTGTGATTTTGCCCCCGGCACACCCGAAATGTTGCGCGGCGATGCTGGTCGGGTGCGACAAGTATTGGTGAATTATCTTTCCAATGCCGTCAAGTTCACTGAGCGTGGCGACGTCGCCGTGGAGATTTCTGCGCAAACAACTGGCGAAGACAGGCATCTTTTCCGTATCGCCGTGCGCGACACTGGTATTGGCATTCCCTCTGATCGCCTGGATCGCCTGTTTAAATCCTTTAGCCAAGTAGACGCCTCAACAACGCGACGCTACGGCGGTACGGGATTGGGATTGGCGATTTGCAAACGCTTGGCCGAATTGATGGGCGGCGATGTTGCGGTAGATAGTCATCCGGGCCGAGGCTCGATATTTTCCTTTAGCTTTCAAGCCGAGACCAATACGGCGTGGCAGCCCACCGTGCGGCCAGATGTCGGTGTATTGAAAGGTCTGCGTTTACTTATTGTCGATGACAACGACACCAATCGCCGAATTCTTCGGCGGGCGGCGGCAGAATGGGGCATGACCGTTGTCGATACGGCTTTCCCGCAAGAGGTTTTAGCCAAGCTTCAACGTGGCGAGATTTTTGATCTTGCGGTGATTGACTATTTTATGCCAGAGATGGATGGCATCAGCCTGGCCGCGCAAATACGTCTACTACCCAGTGCGGCTGGAGTGCGATTGCTATTACTAAGTAGCGCTCGCCCCGCAGTCGGGGCGGCAGCGGCATTTGATTTAGTCAGGCTAAAGCCTTTGCGCCGCAGTGGTCTATTGGATGCGTTTCTCGACATGCTCGGTCACAGTCCAGTGTCTGGAAGTGACCAAGCCGCCTTGCCCCGGCAAGCAGAAAATTACACATCTCTGCAGGTATTGCTGGTGGAAGACAACGCTATGAATCGGCAGGTCGGCACCAGAATGCTGTCATCGCTAGGACTAGACGTCGACGTCGCTGAAAATGGCGTCCTCGCGCTCGATGCCATTCATCGCCAAGCTTACGACTTGATACTAATGGATATTCATATGCCGGAAATGGATGGTCTAGAGGCCACACGTCTTATTCGAGCGATGACTGATATTAGCCAACCCCATATTTACGCCATGAGCGCCAGCGTGCTCGATGACGAACGCCAAGCGTGCCTCGATGCCGGTATGGACAAACATTTGGCCAAGCCTTTTCGTCGCCGCGAGTTAGAACAAGCCCTGCGTGAAGTTGCTGCGGCTAGATTTACCGCAGCGCCGCGTGAAGGAAGTGGCGCGCCAGTGAACGTTGAATATCTAGCTAAACTGGTAGAAGACCTTGGTGAAGAAGGGGCGCAAGATGTCCTTGACGTTATCGCAGAAGATGTCGAGCACACATTAGCGACTTTGCAACACGCGGTTAGCGCAAACGACAGCGACAAAGTCCTACGTGCCGTTGCCGCGCTGGTGGCGAACTGCCAACTGTTGTGCGCAGACAAGCTTGCTGCGCAATGGTCGAGTTTAGATACCCTAGAAAAGATAAGGGCGAAGCGAGCGGAGTTTGAGATGGCCTGTGAGCAATATCGTGCTTTGTGCCGCTCATTGCCTCGCCCTTAAAGCGTATTATAATGCCGCACAATCATTCGACCCCAAGGGGAAATAAAGCGCATGGATAGGCCAGGCTTCACTGTCATCATTGCAGATGATCACCCCCTTTTTGGTGTGGCCTTGCGCTTGGGTGTGCAAAATATCGCACCCACTGCGCAAATTGTCGAGGTTGCCGACTTCGAGGGATTGCGCAACGCCCTGGAGCGCTTTCCCGATGCCAGCTTGGTATTGTTAGATCTCATACTGCCAGATGTCGAAGGCTTGGCAGCGCTGAGCTATTTGCGTGAACATCGCCCAACATTGCGGGTGGCGGTTATCTCTGCACTGGATCAAGCTGCCTGGGTTCAAGCGGCCCAAGTCCTTGGCGCGGCGGCCTTCATTCCTAAATCGCTTTCGGCCACACAAACCCAAGACGTGCTGCGCACGGTGTTGGCAGGAGAAAGCTGGTGGCCAGAGTCGGAGACGCCACTCAGTCGAAGAGGGTCTGCTCAGGAAGATAAGATCGAAGACCGTATTTCACGCTTGTCACCCCAAGAGTTACGCATTCTACTAATGATTCGTGATGGCCAATTAAATAAACAGATTGCGGGGCATTTAGGTATTGCAGAATCCACGGTCAAAACCCATATCAGCACCATGCTGCGCAAACTTAATTTAGCCAGCCGTACCCAAGCCGCCGTCATTGCGCAGCGGGTGTTGAGCCATCGCCCGCCCGAATTCGCGTCACCCCCAAACGAAGAAAGTTAAGAATTTCGTTCGCAGCTTCATCGATGCATTGCGCTCAGCGCCCGCCGGCGTGGTGGTTTTGTAGGAGGCCGCGCTGAGGCCGATGAATTACGCATCGAACCAGCCCGAGGCCCACCGCGCTCAGCGCCCGCCGGTGTTGTGGCTTTGTAGGAGGCCGCGCTGAGGCCGATGAATTACGCATCGAACCAACCCGAGGCCCACCGCGCTCAGCGTCCGCCGGTGTGGTGGTTTTGTAGGAGGCCGCGCTGAGGCCGATAGAATTACGCATCGAACCAACCCGAGGCCCACCGCGCTCAGCGTCCGTCGGTGTCGTGGTTTTGTAGGAGGCCGCGCTGAGGCCGATGAATTACGTATCGAACCAACCCGAGGCCCACCGCGCTCAGCGCCCGCCGGTGTCGTGGTTTTGTAGGAGGCCGCGCCTGAGGCCGATGAATTACGGCGGCTCTGCACAGCGTTACGTCAGTTTTGCAGGTAGAGGGCGGCGGTTTGCGGCGACCAACCAAACTCGTGCATGACCCAGCCTTCGCCAGAAGAATAGAACTGAAAGGTCCAGATCAGTGGCTGCAGTTCGCGCTGCTCCACATAGGTGAAACGCCACAGGGAGTCGCCTAGTTTTTTGCTGCCAATCAGCTCAAAGCCCACTGCGGGGCCATAACGGGCGTCAAATTGCGCATTGCGCTGCATCAATGTCGACCGCATACCGGCGTCAATCTCTTCTGGTGGCAGGGTGACATTCGCCTTGAGTGCAGCATAGGCCTGCTCTAACTCCCCCGCCACCACTGCTCGCATCACATCGCCGGTGAGCTTTTCCATATCCCGCCTCGATTCCAGATTTTGCAAAGCACTGGGTACCGTAGCGCCGGCAATCAGCACCACGCTGCACAGGGCAACGACGGCAATCCATTTGGCATTTGCCTTGGCAAAAGCCGGTATTTCAACCATCAGTTTCGATTTCATCTCAAATACTCCTGCCTGAAAACGCTCACATGAGCGCGAATGGGATAGGGCAACGATTCCAGAAATACGCCAAAGCTGAACCCGCTGTCGTTGCGTTGTTGCCATAATCCGCCAACAATCTGCACAGGAATATCCGTGAGTGGTACTACGACTTTAGGACTAGGTGAATTGCAGCTTCATCGCAAGAGAGAGCAGCCTAGGTCGGCTACCTCTAGGACTGTTCCCGTGTAGAGTGGGCCAGCCCAGGCTGCCCTCTCTTGCTACGCAATCCACCTTGGCTGACCGCGATGGGCCTCGGGCTGGATCTATGCGTAATTCATCGGCCTCAGGCGCGGCCTCCTACAGGCTCTCCGAATTGGTAGGAGTGGGCGCTGACCGCGATGGGCCTCGGGCTGGATCTATGCGTAATTCATCGGCCTCGGGTTGGATTGGTGCGTAATTCTATCGGCCTCGGGCGCGGCCTCCTACAGGCTCACCGAATTGGTAGGAGTGGGCGCTGACCGCGATGGGCCTCGGGTTAAATCCGAGCGTAATTCATCGGCCTCGGGCGCGGCTTCCTACAAGCTTACCGAATTCGTAGGAGTGGGCGCTGACCGCGATGGGCCTCGGGCTAAATCCGAGCGTAATTCATCGGCCTCAGGAGCGGCCTCCTACAAAATCGCCGGTTTCATGTTAAGTAAGTGCAATTCTGCTAAGACCCTTTATCAAGCACAGCCCGGTTGTCACTACGACTAAAGTCGTAGTCCTACTCACCGATACCGCCGCCGCTCCACTAGGCCGACTATTGCACACATGCAACAACGCCAAGGAGCCTGTAATGAATCGTATATTTAAGCTTGTGTGGAATCGTGCGCTACGTCGTGCGGTAGTGGTATCTGAGCTGGCGTCTAGCCGGGTGGTCGGCAGCAGCAGCGGCACGGGGCAGGTGAAGGCACCGCGCCGGTCGTCATCCGGTCCGGCCCGTCTCGGCGCCTGGGCGCTGGCGCTGCAGGCGGTGCTGTTGACGATGGGCCACGCGCCCGTCGCCCACGCCGATGAATGCCTGCTCAACGACAGCGGCGACAACGGCGGCAGCAATGGCTTCGGGGTCAACTCGCTGGCCTGCGGCCGTTTCAATTCAGCGGGTGGCGCTGGCGGCACAGCGGTCGGCAACGGCAACAACGCCAGCAATACGAACAGCAGCGCGGTCGGCTTCAACAACCGCACATCGGGAGAAGCCAGCAGCGCTATTGGCTACGACAATCAGTCAACCCAGGAATTCAGCAATGCCATCGGTGTTAGCAATCAGGCGAACGGGGTGCGCAGCACGGCGGTGGGTGTCAGCAACATCTCATCGGGCTTCCGGAGTTCGACGTTCGGACACGAGAATCGCGCGGGGGGCAGCAACTCTACTGCGCTTGGTGTCAGCAGTACCGCCAACGGCGCTTTCTCGCTAGCGATAGGCAATTCCGACACGGCCGCCAGCGGTGCGCGTGTCATCGCCGGTGCCACCAACGGCATTGCCATCGGCCGCAATGCCAGCGTGGCCGCCGAGGGGGTCAACGGCCTCGCCATCGGCTCAAGTGCGACGGTCACGGCGGAGGATGCCAGTGCGGTAGGACGATCAAACGTGGCAAGTGGCGTTGCAAGTTCGGCGTTCGGCACTGGAAACAACGCGACAGGCGAAGCAAGCAGCGCCATCGGTTTCAACAATACAGCCAACGGCATCGACAGCAGCGCCTTTGGAGACGACAACTACGCCGATGGCGAGAATTCGGTTGCGTTCGGTTCCGGCAATGAAGCCTACGTCAACGACTCCAGCGCAATCGGCGTGCGCAACTTTGCCAACGAGGAAGACTCCAGCGCCATTGGCTTCAACAACACCGCGAACGGCATCGACAGCAGCGCGGTTGGTCATCAGAACCTAGCGAGCGGCGAGGACAGCAGCGCGGTGGGTAACGCCAATACGGCGTCGGGCAGGGCCAGCAACGCCGTTGGCTTCGCTAACCTGGTCGACGGCGAGGGTGCCAACGCCTTGGGTACCGCCAACAGGGCCAGCGGCCTCGCCAGCGGCGCGATCGGAGCGGGCAATGAAGCCAGCACCGATTTCAGCCACGCCATCGGCGCGTTCAATCAGGCTACGGGAGTCGGCAGCAATGCGATCGGTACGGCCAGCGTTGCCGCAGGCGATTCGTCGCTGGCGATCGGCAGCGGCGACGTGACCGCGTCCGGCCCCGGATTTCCTGTTATCGAAAACAATGCAGTAGTGGCGGCCGGTGCCACCGGCGGTATCGCCATCGGCCGTGGTGCCAACGTGGCGGCGGCGGGTGTCGATGCCATTGCGCTGGGCACCCATGCCTCGGCGCTGGAGGCACGGGCCACCGCCATCGGCCAGTTCAGTGTGGCGGCCGGAAGCGGGTCGATTGCCATTGGCAGCGCGGATGATCCGGGCGAGTCGGCGGAGGCTGGTGCGCGAGACAGCATCGCCATCGGCCGTCAAACCAGTGTGGCGGCGGATGCTGAAGGCGCCATGGCCATCGGCGTGTTTTCCACCGCCAGCGCCGAACAAGCCTCGGCCGTGGGCTACCGCAACGATGCCAACGCGGAAGAATCCGTCGCCATGGGCGCACGCAACAACGCCGACGCCGAGCAGAGTTCCGCCGTGGGTTGGGGCAATGTGTCGGGCGGGGTGGACAGCAGTGCGCTCGGCCACGCCAACACCAGCAACGGCATCAACAGTTCCGCCATCGGCTATCACAACACGGCCAGTGGCTTGAACAGCTCGGCATTCGGCTCCGCCAGCGCGGCAGATGCCGACTACTCGCTGGCGATTGGTAACGCGGACCGGGACAGCGGCGCAGGTGCCCGCGTTGCCGCTGGCGCGACCAACGGCATCGCTGTCGGGCGCAATGCCAGCGTCGCGGCTGAAGGTGTGGATGCCTTGGCCATCGGCACCAGCGCGACGGCCAACGCGGCCGAGGCCACGGCGGTTGGACGTTCGAACGCAGCCACCGGTGCGAGCAGCAGCGTGTTCGGTTCGCGCAGCACGGCCAGCGGGGCGCGGGCCACAGCGCTGGGCACTTTCAGTTCGGCCTCGGCCGATGATTCGGTGGCCATCGGCGGCGGCAGTAATGCCGGTAACGGCGCGCGGGTCGGCGCCGGTGCAATCAATGGTGTCGCCATCGGTCGCAATTCCGCCGTGGCGGTCAACGCCGTCAACGGGGTCAGCCTGGGTGCCAGCGCCCGCGTTGAAGCAAACAACGGCACGGCCGTCGGTCTGAGTGCGCTGGCCAGTGGCGTTTCCAGCCTGGCACTAGGCCACGGTGCCAACGCCGGAGCCATTAACAGCGTTGCGCTGGGCCAGGGTTCGGTTGCCAATGAGGCCAACACCGTCTCGGTCGGCGCCGTCGGTGCTGAGCGTCAAATTGTTAACGTTGCTGCGGGTGCCGTAAATGCGACCAGCACCGATGCTGTGAACGGTTCACAGTTGTTTGCCACCAATCAAAATGTGACTGCGAATAGTAACGCGATCACCGGTTTGGATAACCGCTTGAATACCGCCGAGACCAATATCAGCTCTAACACCACCGCCATTGGCGCCCTGGACGGTCGCCTGGATACGGCCGAAACAAGTATTGTGGCGAATTCTGCTGCTATCACTGCCTTGGTCACGGATGTGGCTGCATTTGATGGTCGGCTGACAACGGTAGAGGGCAATATTGATACCCTCGATACTCGCGTGACTAGCAACGAAGGTAGCATAGCGGCCAACACCGCTAACATTGTTACCAATGCTGCGGGCGTTGCGCAGAATGCGGCTGACATCGACGGTCTGGATGCTCGCGTTACCACCAATGAATCTAACATCTCGATTAATACGAATAATATTGCCAGCAACATCGCCGACATCGCCCAGAATGTGGCCGATATTGATGGTCTGGATACTCGCGTGACCCTTATCGAAGGTGATGTTGCGACCAATACTACCAACATTTCCACCAACGCTGCGGGCATCGTGCAGAACGCGGCTGATATCGACGGTCTGGATACCCGCGTGACCACCAATGAAAGCAACATCGCTACCAACGCCACCAATATCGCCACCAATACTGCTGGTGTCGCACAGAATGCGGCTGATATCGACGGTCTGGATACTCGCGTCACCACCAATGAAAGCAACATCGCAACCAACACCACCAACATTGCTACCAATGCTTCTGGCATCGCGCAGAATGCGGCTGATATCGACGGTCTGGATACTCGCGTTACTACCAATGAAAGTAACATCGCAACCAACACCACCAACATCGCTACCAATACTGCTGGTGTCGCCCAGAACGCGGCTGATATTGATGGTCTGGATACCCGCGTGACCACCAATGAAAGCAACATCGCGACCAATACCACCAACATTGCCACCAACGCTGCGGGTATTGCCCAGAATGCGGATGACATTGATGGTCTGGATACTCGCGTCACGACCAATGAAAGTAACATCGCAACCAACACCACCAACATTTCCACCAATGCGGCTGGCATCGCGCAAAATGTCGCCGATATTGATGTGCTCGACACCCGTGTTAGCAATCAAGGAGACGGCTTGGCCAAAGCACTGGGCGGGGGAGCCTCAGTGGCAGCGAATGGCAGCGTCACGGCACCGAATTATGCAGTACAAGGTGGAAACTTTGACAATGTAGGTTCTGCGTTGGATCAACTCGATAGCAGTGTCACGACGAACGCTACAGGTATTGCCAGTAACAAATCCGATATCGACGTCAACAGTGCCAATATCACTCGCAATGCCGACGATATTAATGTGCTGGATAACCGCGTTGCTATTGCTCAAAACACTGCAGACGGCGCCCAGAACTCAGCGGATCAAAACGCAGAATTCTGCGGCCGTGGCGACGCTGCGGGCTCAATTAACTGCGGTGATAATTCTGTTGTATCCGCCGACGCGACAGATGGTATCGCAATAGGCAATAACGCAAAAACGCAAAGCTCAGGTGGTATCGCCTTGGGTTCTAATGCCAACGCGGTGCAGTCCAATTCAGTGGCAATTGGTAGTGGCGCTGTAGCGCAATCTTCTGTTGCGGTAGGCACTGGGGCTAAGGCCACTGGCACCAATACCACCGCGGTGGGTGACAACGCCACCGCATCCGGCGCGCAAGCAGTGGCCTTGGGTAATAACGCTGTAGCTGTGGCGGCTAATAGTGTGGCGCTCGGCAATGGTTCGGTCGCTAATCAGGAAAATACGGTTTCGGTAGGGAGCGCGGGTAAAGAGCGGCGCGTTACAAATGTCGCGGCGGGTATTGCCCCCTCTGATGCAGTCAATATGAGCCAGCTGGAATCTATGGGGATTCGTCTGGGTGATGCAATTTCCGAAGCGCGGCGCGAGGCCAATGCTGGTATAGCGGGGGCGGTGGCCATGGAAGCTGCCCCTTATGTACCCGGCAAGTTTACTTATGCCATCGGCATGGGCTATCACGTAAACGAGTCTGCTGTCGCGATGACCCTAAGGCGCACTGCCGAAAGTGGCCGTTGGAGTGTTACTACTGGTATTGCTGGCTCTGATGTGGGTGCTACCGTGCGAGTAGGCGTCAGTGGAGTGTTTCGGTAAGCCGCAGTTGCTTAAAAGTGCGTAGGCTTTAACCGCAACTGGGCAGTTACCTAGGAATGGGCCAGGCTTGAGTGTTCCTAGCGTATAGAACTAATTCAGCCTGAAAGTAGCGCTTAGATGGAGTAATTTTGCGTCCTTGGTCTATAAGCCGCCCGCGCTATTGGAGTAATCGCGACCATGCCGTTATAATGCGCGCCAGATTATAATGCGGGGCTGCTATGCCTTGTACGCAAAGAGGACGTTAACGGTGAATAGTGCAATGTTGAAGAAATTGGCCGCTGCCTTTGGTTTGGTGATGGTATGTGTATCTGCTTGGGCGTTGACGGACAAGCAAATAGCGGAAGTTGAAAGCCGCATCCAGCCAGCCGGTAAAGTGTGTTTGCAGGGCGATAGCAGCTGCGGTGCCGCAGTTGCCTCTGCAGGTGGTGCACCCAAGTCTGGTGAAGAGGTTTACACAAGCAGCTGCCAGGGCTGTCATGCCACTGGTGCGGGCAACGCGCCTAAGCTTGGTGACGCGGCGGACTGGGGCAAACGTGCAGAAAAGGGTGTAGATACCTTGCATAAACATGCTATTGAAGGTTTCACCGACATCGGCATGATGCCTGCTAAAGGTTTGTGCATGAGCTGTTCTGACGAAGAGGTCATGGCTGCGGTTGATTACATACTAGAAAACAGCAAGTAATTGCCTAATAGCTCTGAAAGCCGCGCATTGCGCGGCTTTTTTTTGCCGGTCGTAAATCTATTGGCTAGATTTTAACGTATTGGTATCAAAGTAGATTACAGCGCGCGGTATTAAAACGCGGAACATTAGCTGCGTTTTGCGCTACTCTATAACTAATAATTGTCCAGTGGGTCGTGTTGTAATGAATCGATGGCTAGTGATTGTTTTGGTGGGTTTGTTGGCAGCCTGTGGCGGTTCGTCTAATTCGGGCTCCTCGAATGAGGAAACTAATAATGACGGGGGCTCAGACGGCGGAGAGATTACGACGCCGCCGGTAACTGGCGGTGAAGATAATACGCCGCCAGAAACGCCGGCGTCCTATGGTGTACCTACGGTCACCCAAATTCGTCCCGGCGTTGAGATAAGCGCCAATGGCAGCGGTTGCACCGGCAATTTTTTGTTTTCACCCAATTCCCAGACCGTCTATATCGGGGTGGCGGCGCATTGCTTTAGTCTCGATAGCAATGACGGTATAGACCCCTGCGAAAGCAGTAATCTACCCATTGGTTTTAACGAGGTCGAGATTGAAAACGCAAACGAGCCAGGTGAGATCGTCTACTCCAGTTGGCGCGCGATGCAAGAATCCGGCGAAACTGCCGGCTCGAATGCCTGCACTTATAACGACTTTGCCCTTGTTAAAATTCATTCCGATGATGTGGCCAATATTCATCCAGCGAGTTTTGCTTTTGGCGGGCCGGTCTCTCTATTCACCGGTTTGGCATCGGTTGGTGATGCGGTATACGCTTATGGGCGCTCTCCGTACCACTTGGGTTTGCGACTTTTAGAAGCTAAATCTGGTAGTGTTTCTGCTGTTCTAGGGAACGGGTGGGCGTATCAAATCGTCACCGATAAGGCTAGTATCCCCGGTGATAGCGGCGGGCCTATTTTTGGACCGAATGGCCAAGCCTTAGCGGTGACCAGTGTGTTGACCTTGAGCCTCGGCCTTGGCGCAGCGCCAGTTAGCAATGGTGTGACCAATTTGGATCGTGCTCTGCAGTATGCGATTGATGGTGGTTTTATTAATGCCAGCACCAAACTAATAACGTGGCCAGACTTTTATCCTAGAGGTAATTTTTAGTTGCGACCCTGTGAGCTAGCCGAGTATATCTCTTAGGCTGGCTAAGGTTTCGCCACCACGTTTTTGGTTTTGGGCAGGATCGCTGTCACCGCGGCCCTCCCACTCCAAGTCCTCTTGTGGCAATTCTGCTAAAAACCGGCTGGGTTCACAGCTGGTAAATTCCCCAAAGCTTTTGCGCTTGGCGCAGTAACTCATGGTGAGGGTACGCTGGGCGCGGGTGATGCCAACGTAGCAAAGGCGGCGTTCTTCTTCGATCATGCCGTCATCGATGCTATTTTGATGGGGTAAAATGCCTTCTTCCAAGCCGATCATAAACACGTGGGGAAATTCTAAGCCCTTAGCGGCGTGAAGTGTCATGAGCTGAACTTGGTCGTCACTTTCTTTTTCGTCTTCCTGACGCTCCATCAAGTCTCTCAGTACCAAACGGCTTATCGCGCCCTCAATGGCATTGTCACTTTCATCATCTTTTATTGATTTTTCAAGGGAGTTAATCAGGGTGTGGACGTTAGCCATGCGCCGCTCGGCGATAGCGACCGAGGAGCTGTTTTGAATTAACCAGTCGAGATAGTCAATGTCACTCACTAGCTGGCGCACACTGGCGACGGGTTCATCTTCATAACATTTGCGGCGCAAATTATTTAGCCAGCCGGTAAATTCCCGCAGCCGCTTTACGGCGGCTTCAGGTAGGTGCTGGCTTAAGCCCATCTCATCGCAGGCGTCGTACATGCTAATTTCGCGCTCGGTGGCATAGCGCCCGAGGTTTTCTAAGGTCGAGGTACCTATCTTGCGGCGGGGCACATTTACAATTCGCAGAAAGGCGTTGTCGTCCCCTGGATTAATGATCAAACGCAGGTAGGCCATGATGTCTTTGATTTCGTTGCGGGCAAAAAACGAGGTGCCGCCGCTGAGTTTGTAGGGAATTTGATGAACTTGCAGTTTCAATTCCAATAAGCGTGACTGATGATTGCCCCGATACAGCACCGCGTAATTACCAAAGCGACCCTGAGTGCGAAGCTTGTGATCGAGAATTTCAGTAACCACCCGTTCACACTCGGCGTCGTCATTGCGGCAGCGAATAATACGAATATGCTCGCCGTGGCCCAGCTCCGACCACAGCGCCTTATTGTGCTCGTGCGGGTTGTTGGCAATAACGATATTGGCGGCCTTCAGGATGCGGGCGGTGGAGCGGTAATTTTGCTCCAGCTTCACTACCTTCAAATGCGGGTAATCTTTACCGAGCAGGCTTAAGTTTTCGGGTTTGGCTCCCCGCCATGCGTAGATTGATTGGTCGTCATCGCCCACCACCGTCAAACCGCCTCGATTACCCACCAGTTGTTTTACTAGGTGGTATTGGGAGCCGTTAGTGTCTTGGTATTCGTCTACCAACATATAGCGAATTTTTTGCTGCCATTTTTCTAGAATGGCTGGCTGCTGATCAAATAGCAGCGCTGGCAGCATAATCAAGTCGTCAAAATCTAAGGCGTTGTAAGCTTTTAAGGCATTTTGATAACGTAAATAAGCCTGCGAACAAAGTATATCGGCAGGGCCTTCGGCGCTGGCAATGGCTTGTTCTGGGGTGATGAACTCGTTTTTCCACTGCGAAATGCGGTGCTGAATGCGGTCGGCATTGTCACTTTCTGCGCCGTGATCCTGCATCAGCAAGTCGCGGATTAGGGTTTGGGCGTCTTGGCTGTCAAATATCGAAAAGCCGGATTTATACTGCAGCGCCTTGTATTCGCTGCGCAGTATATTCATGCCCAAATTGTGGAAGGTCGACACTGTTAAGCCGCGCGCCTCTTTGCCCTTAACAAGCTGCGACACCCGCTCCTTCATTTCACGGGCGGCTTTATTGGTAAAGGTCACCGCTGCAATATGGCGAGCAGGCATGCCGCATTTCTCAATTAAATACGCCATCTTGCGGGTAATAACGCTGGTCTTACCACTGCCTGCGCCGGCTAATACCAAAATCGGCCCGTCGATATAAAGCACCGCTTCGCGCTGTCTGTCGTTGAGTTTGCTCACGCGGCTGGGGTGTCCTGCTGGCGGTTAAAAAAGGCTGGGCATTGTAGCAGTGACGGGGGAAGGGAAGAACCATAGTATGGGATTAATCGGCGTTGGATGTTTCGTCGGCTTATTACGGTGTATCGAAAACATCCGAGCATGTGGCCGAAGACGCTTCGCCGAGTTAAAAATTCCTAGCTTGGCTGCGGAACACTCGTAATCCCCATCAACCGCATCGCAAAGTCCGCAAAGGTATCTGCTACGTATTCGGGAGTTTTTCCGCAATTAGGTTCATACCAAAAAGCGACTCGCATACCCATTCCACCAATGGCGCGCAAGGCTAATTCTATATCGGGCACATCGAAGATACTGTGCTGAGAACAGCGTTGTAGGACGTCACCTAGCAAAGACTCTGACTCTTGAAGAATCGCCATCACAGGGCGTACGGCGTCATCTGAAAGCGCGTGCATTTCGGTGTTTGTGACGACCGCCAACATAGAGTATTCACAGTGAGAAATAACGTGTGCGCGTACCATCGCCGATAACTGTTCGGCGGGAGCTTGCTGTTCACATTTCACTAAGGCTTCGCGCAGGCGCTGTAAATGTTCGGTATGACCAAGCTGGATAATCTCAGCGAGAACCTGCTCCTTGGAGGGGAAGTGAGAGTAAAGCGTAGTGGTTTGCACTTTCGCTTCTTTGCAAATATCTCTTACCGATGTAGCGCCATAGCCTCGTTGGGCAAATAGGCGTAATGCGGCATTGAGGATTTTCCCGCGCGCGCCTTTTGGCGTAACACCTAAGGGAAGGATTACCGTTTCGGCGGCAACGCGCCGATTTTGTGGAAACGTACTTAAATTAGTTTTCATGACTAACAAACGTTATGTAAGAATTTTTTGCAGAATACCTTGCTTTTCCCTTATTAGCCAGTTAGCTTATAAAAAACACATACGAACGTTAGTGCATATTTCTAATAATATAAAAAGAGACAGACCTTCGTGCCAAGTATAGAAATTAACAATATTCCAAGCTCTTACGAAAAGTGGGGCAGGGGGCCGGTGATCGTACTTATTCACGGCTTGGGCTCGTCATCATTAGATTGGCGGCCGCAAATTGAGGAATTATCGCGGAACTACACGGTTTTAGTCCCTGACTTATATGGGCACGGCCAAAGTACGGTCCTGCCACAACCTTTATCTATTTTGGATTTTGCGGATCAGGTGGCGGCAATTCTTGATCAAGAAGTCCTTGGCGCAGCCCATATAGTCGGCTTGTCGCTAGGTGGCGCGGTTGCCTTTCAGCTCGCTCTGCAGCGGCCAGAGCTAGTAGCGTCATTAACGATTACAAATAGTCGTGCGAGCTTTAGACCGAGTGGCTGGCGCGAGAAAATGGCGGTGTTCAATCGTAGCTTAATAAGTCGGTTGCTAGGGATGAAGGTGTTCAGCAGGGTGTTGGCGAAGAAGTTGTTTCCGAATTCCGAGCAATTACAGAAATTATTTCAAACACGGTTTGTAAAAAATAATCCAAAAAATTATCGCCTATGTATGCAAGCATTACTTAATTGGAGTATTGAGCTTTCTCTTAGATCCATAACATGCCCAGTCCTCATCGTTGTGTCGGAATACGATTACTATCCGCTAGAAGACACCAAGACATATATGGAGAAGATAAATAACGCACAGTTAGTCGTTATTGAAGGCGCGCATCACGCGGTTACATTAGAAAACCCCAAGGCATTTAATCAAGTGTTACGTGATCATTTAGAGCAACAGCGCAGCGTTGAATTTTCGTCAGCAATGGGAGCCAGTGTATGAGTGGCGTGCGGAACTTGCCAATTATACTTTGCTTGATGACATTGCTGTGGGCTGGTGGTGTCTACGCTGAAGAGGACCTATACCGGCCGTTAAAAACCAGCCAGGGATGGTTGCAGGGCGGCGAGCACGACGGCGTAGAGTATTACCTTGGCATACCTTACGCCGAGCCACCTGTTGGTGATTTACGTTGGCGCGCACCTCGTGGCGCATCACCTTGGAGCGGTGTTCGAGAGGCACGACATTTTGCGTCGCCCTGTGCTCAAATTGGCAATTTTTTCGCAACAAATAATTCAGAATATTTTGAGCGTCCCTTTGGTAGCGAGGATTGTCTTTATCTCAATGTATGGGCACCCATTGTGCAAATCGGCCCGCGGCCAGTGTTGGTATTTATTCACGGCGGTGCGGGTGTTTATGGCGCAGCATCACTTCCACTTTATAACGGTAAAAGACTGGCGCGAGAGCTCGGCGCAGTAGTCGTGTCTATCAACTATCGCTTAGGAATTTTCGGCGCTTTGCACATGGATGCATTACATACTGGCGATCCAATAGAAGATTTTGGAAGTTTTGGTTTGTTAGATCAAATTAAAGCACTTGATTGGGTTCAGAATAATGTTGGTGACTACAGCGGTGACGCCAATAATGTGACAGTGATGGGGCACTCTGCGGGCTGCGTAAGTACTTGGTCGTTAATGAAATCGCCACTTGCTAGCGGAAAGTTTCAGAAAGCTATTTGTTTGTCTGGTATTCCTCTGGCGACTCCAGCCGACAAACTCAAAGAGCGTAGCCAGAATTTTATTAATAATTTAACGCTAATGCCTAGCATAGATGCTGTTTTTTTGCAGGAAAATCCGGGCGCGGACCCTCAGCAACTTCGCGAGGCCTTGTATGGACTTTCTACAGAAACCATTGTCACTGCGGGTAAGGGTATAAAGGCAATGAGCGGTGAACCGGACGGCACAGTTTTAGCGCTGACTGCCGACAATAAACTTACTAATCCTGTTCCGGCTATTATTGGCAGCGTCCGTAACGAAGCTAGCATGCTTTTGATCACTCACACCGGCCGTGTAAAGCCGGAAACATTGTGGGAGCTCATTCATTCAGATTGGCAGGGATTGAATGCAGGAGACTTTTTCCCAAGTGTATGGCGTCGTTTGACGTATAGCTTGGCGGTTAAATTTGCAAATTCATCTTTACTAAATAAGGTTGACGAAAGCGCATCTCTACTCGCCGCCCAAACCAATCCCGTGTATCGATATCAATTTTCTTGGGACAATATGGAAGAGCCGTGGCGTTCACTATTTGGCGCCTACCATGGTCTCGATGTGCCTTTTGTCTTCGGAAATTTTGAGCGTGAAACGCCGAATATCTCCTATTTTTCTTGGACAAAAAGTCACATAGGTGAGCTTGAAAGAATACATCGTCAGTATATTTTTGCCTTCAAGGGTTTTATCGAATCTGAAAGCCCCGGCAAGTATTCATCAGAGCTGCAGTGGCCCATCTGGAACAAAGAAACTAAGTATCAACAAATAAAATAACTTGGTGCGTGGCAACAGAGCAATAGCATTTGTGCTGTTAACGGCACCAAACCCAGCATAATAATAGTAGTAGATGAGGTGTAATATGGATGTTGAAACTAGAAGTATCGCGACCACAATGTGCTTGATACTTGCATTGAATGTCGCTGATACGTGCGCTCAAGAAGCGATAAGCGTGGACGTTAATGCCTCAGGTAATGGCGCTGAAATTCAAACCACTTCAAAGAAAAAAGTCACCATTTTAGAAGAGGTTTTTGTTACTGCGACTAAACGTAGTAAATCGCTGCGGAGTTTACCGGCGTCAATTTCTGCTTTTAAAGGAGATGACTTAGAGAAACAAGCAATTTTAAGTATTAATGATGTGTTGGAGCAGACACCGGGGGTAACCTCAAATTCAGCACGCCCAGGTGATCAGCGCATTGTTATGAGAGGGATTTCTACTAGTGCTTCGCCAGTTAGTACGGTTCCCTATCCTGTCGGTATTTTTATTGGTGATACGGCATTAAACGAACCCTATGCAGCAAGTATTACCCCCGACTTGTCGGCATTTGATATTGCGTCGATAGAAGTACTTAAAGGGCCGCAGGGCACCTTGTTTGGCGGCGCGGCACTCTCTGGTGTACTGCGGTATCGGCTGNCAGATCCTTCTCCCGATCAATGGGAACTGCGTTACTTCGCTCAAAGTGTGAATCCAGAAGACGGTTCAGATGCATTGACTCAAGGTGTAGTACTTAATTTGCCCTTATTCGGAGAGGGCGGAAATTTTGGTATGCGCCTAGGATATATCAGTAGGGAATACCCTGGCGTGATAGATGATTTACGAACGGATCCGGTGACAGAAGATGTTAACTATGGGGAGGGTGATCAGATTCGAGCTTCATTTTTGTGGCAGCCTAGCGACGAACTGCAATTAAAATTTATGTATTTAGATCAAGATTACAATGCAGATAATGGATTGATTATTGCGGATTCTCCCAACGGCCCGAGGGCAACGGTAGGCTCTTTGATTCCTTGGCCTAATAAGCACCGGTTTGGCTTATATAATCTTGAGATTCAATACGACTGGGAGAGTTTTCGTTTGATCTCTTCTAGCTCGAGAACAGAAAAGGAAAGATTCAATACTCTTGATTCTTATGGCGCGTTATTGGGGCGACCACCAGAGAATATGACAGACTTACTTGCTATTCCTTTCATCACAGATCAAGAGTCAACATCGTTTCAGCAGGAACTGCGTTTGCAGTCTAACGACGGAGAAACACTAGAATGGCTGGTTGGTGCGTATTATTTGCGCTCCCCCATTCGCTACTATCTTAAGCTTAATGTTCAAGGTTTAAATTCGGTATCTTCACTGACAGACGATACTATTCAGCTTGTATCGAATACCGCGAATGCTGTTGGCCTGGGAGGTTTGGTAGATCAAATTTTAAACGTCGTGCCGGGTGCAGATAATTTAGGGTGCGAGCTATCTGTACTATGCGCTGAAACCAATGCATTAGCTGAAGAGAAGGCCCTGTTTTTTGATTTGACGTGGAATCTGTGGGATCGATTAGATTTATCATTAGGGGCGCNGGCTTATGAAACATCAGTAGCCGGTGGCTTTGTAGGGCAAGGCGTTGGCGCTCGGCTTGTTAACAATGGCATGTCGCCAGCTGATTTTAGAACCGAAATTACCGAGGAGGGCGTTAACCCTAAAATTTCAGCAAAGTTTCAATTCAACGATGATTTTTCAATCTATGTTTTGGCAAATAAAGGCTTCCGTTTTGG
Organism: Zhongshania aliphaticivorans; assembly: GCF_902705855.1. GTDB lineage: Bacteria > Pseudomonadota > Gammaproteobacteria > Pseudomonadales > Spongiibacteraceae > Spongiibacter > Spongiibacter aliphaticivorans_B. The sequence continues at coordinate 84,810 of NZ_CACSIJ010000003.1, forward strand.
TGGAATTCAAAATATTCCAGAAGATGAAGCGCAAAATATACCGGCAACTTATAAATCAGATTTCATCTGGAATTACGAGATGGGTATCCGCACAAGTTGGCTGGATCAACGTTTAGAATTAGATATCACCGGATTTCATATTGACTACACAGATGCATTGGTCGTGTTGAAGAGTGCAATTCAGATCAATTATTACGATAACGTTGGCAGTGCGGAAAGCGACGGTATTGAAGCAAATATGCGCTGGATTACACCCATCCCCGGTGTAGTCATGATGATGAGTGGCGGTACGGTAAACGCGCATACTACAGAAGATTTTATGGCTGGGAATAGTCTTATAGTTGCCGGTAAGCCATTACCGGGTTCGGCTAAGTATCAATACAGTGTTAATTTGGCGTTGTTTGGGTCCCCTGATTGGATGATTAATACGTCTGCTTTACTTGGATATACCTATGTTGGTGAGACCTATAACGATATAAAAAGTGAAGATATGGTTAATGATTACGGAACATACAGCGCAAGCGTAAACTTCTCCATACCGTCGTTGCGCGGGAGACCGACATTGGCTATTAATGCAACAAATCTGACAGATGAAACAACGCCAGTCGGAATAATAGATGGCTTGGCAGGTAACGATTTTTACATTCTGAATTCGCCAAGAACAATTACGGCGCGGTTTAGCTTGGAGTTTGATTGATCACACTTTTAATTATTAGGTTGCAATAATTGAGGAATGTATGACTGTGGAAATATTAATGCCTAGATTTTTCAGTTCATGGTTGCTGAATATTTTAACACTAGGTGTAATTCTTATTTCGTCATTTAGTCATGCTGAGGCGGTCACAAAAAGTGTGTGGCCGGTTTCTGTTGCTGCAGAGGGTTTTTCATCCGATCAGCATGCACAAGTGCGTAGTCAATACTCTCCGTTTAAACTGGCGGCGGGTGAAAATCAGGCGCTTTATAGCTATCTACATATGGCCGAGTTTTTCCCCCATCATATACTTGCCCGCAGCGGCGAAATTAAAGAGCTCTCTTCAAGTACAGTTCCGAAGTTAGGTGAAGTGACGGCGGTGACTGCTTTGGGTGAGCTTTCACTTGATGAGCTGCTCGCTCACCCACATAGTCGGGTGCAAGGAATTTTAGTCTTGCATCAGGGGCGGCTGGCACTGGAACGGTATCCGGGAATGCGCGCCACCGATACCCATCTTTGGTGGTCAATCGCAAAAATATTCGCCGGATTATCAGTTGAAATTTTGAGGGATGAAGGAAAGATCGACAAGAGTCTAAGCATTACAAGCTATTTGCCAGAGTTTGAAAAGAGTGCGTGGTCGGGGGTGTCTGTCGAGAGCGTATTGAATATGGCTAGTGGGATGGATGCATTGGATTCCCCTCAAGGGTATGCCGATCCAAGCTCGGGAATAGGCGGGCTTATTTATGCTGAAGGAATATTAAGCTCTCCTAAGCATACTCCACTTGGCCACAATCAAGCGCTGTCGAAGATACCGCGCTTGCAGACGCCAGGACGTGTTTATCAATATTCATCTGCGAATACTAATATGTTGGCGCTACTGATTGAGCGTGTCAGCGGTAAACCATACGCGGAATTTATAGAAGATCGGATATGGTCTCGCATAGGTGCAGAAGGTGATGGGTTGATGGGCTTAAGCCCAGATGGCCGCGCCATCGCACATGGAATGTACTCGTCTCGGCTCCGAGACCTTGGCCGCTTTGGATTGCTGTTCACGCCGACGGGCTACAACGCATCAGTATTCTCGCCTCAGCTAATGTCGCGAATTAGTCGCACACAAGAAAATAAGCATTATCAGAATGCAGTTGAAGCGGCTAAGCGGGCGGGTAATTTGTTGGGTGAAAATCCGGTTAACGCGCTAGCGCAGTGGGACGCCTTATTTGCCGATGGTGATTTATTCAAGTCTGGGTTTGATGGCCAAGCACTTTATATTTCTCCTTCTCGCGATGTTGTGATTGCGGTGTTCTCAACGTCGAAAGATAAAAGCATATATCGATACTTACGTGCTATCGCATCGCAATTTCCTGTTCAAATAAAGAGTAAGAAGTAATTTAGATCTAGAGCACAATTTTTCTAATACACACAATAATAATCGGGATCGCGTATGAAAATTTTCTATGTACTGGTCTTAGTAGGCATCATCGTTTCGAGTGCTTGCACAAGAGATAGCAACAGCAATACCAAAGACCATTTGCCTTCTACCGAAACGATGATGAGCTGGATTAGCGACATAGAAGCACAAGGCTATCGACGTCCAGGTTGGCCTGCTGACGAATGGACAGAAAAATGGGCGGTAGACATGTTCAAGGCTTTGGGGCTAGAAGATATTACGCTAGACCCCATCGACGTGACTCGCTGGGAAGAGCGTGAATGGTCGTTAACTGTGTGGCCAAAAGGTCATCCAGATAAAGTAATCACATTGGCTTCTTGGCCCATCCCGTTGTCTAAACCCGTTAAGGAATTAACCGCAGAGCTTGTACTTAGCCCAAGTCCTGAAGACGTTCAGGCGGGAACCATCGCGGTGGTTGAGTATCCTCTAATGGAAATGCCCCAGGCGCATATTCGTGATGACGTGGCGACATGGTCTTATGATCCTGAAGGCGAGTTTAATACCTTGAGTCAAGTTCTTCCGATGGGAGAACGATTTCAGAAAATCATGGATCCAGAGGCGGAAGCCGGCGCCGCCGCGTATTTAGGAATACTTAATTTCCCATGGCAAACGGATAAATACTACGTGCCTTATGACAGCAAGCCGCGCGATATCCCAGGCCTATATCTCAGTCGCAATGAGGGGCGCCGGCTGTTAGATATGATGGAGGACGGGCCCGTCATGGCACGTCTTAGTGTTGATGCCGGACTAACACGAACGGTTAATAACAATGTATACGCTACATTACCAGGGCGTTCGGATGAATGGCTGGTCATCGGTTCACATCATGACGGCCCGTGGAATTCTGCTGTTGAAGATGCCAGTGGTGTGGCCATGGTTATGGCGCAGGCTCAATATTGGTCGCGGGTGCCTGCTAAGGAACGTCCACACAATATGCTCTTTTTGTTAACGGGCGGACATATGTCAGGTGGTGCAGGTCTGCACGATTTTGCAGAGAAGCATAAAGATTTTCTATCTAACGACGTCGTTGCAGAAATTCATTTAGAGCATATTGCCCTGGCTGCTAAGGTTGTAGACGGACAGTTAGTGCCTACCGATAAGCCGGAAGTTAGGTGGTGGTTTACCAGCTATATACCGCGTCTTGAACGCATTGTCGGGCGGGCAATTTGTCGAGAGGATTTAACTCGTTCTTTGATGATGCCCTCGACGGGCTGGCCTCGGCCAGATGCAAAACGGCCGCCCACGGATGCATCGGTGTTTTTCTTTACAACACCGGTCGTCAGCCTATTGGCCGCGCCGATGTACCTATTTGACCCTGCAGATCGCATGAACATGGTTGATGAAAAATCGCTTTTACCCGTAAGCCGAGCGGTGATCGATATTGTTCAAGAGCTAGGCAGCGAAACGGCCAAAAGTTTACGCGCGGGACAATATACTCCACCGAGAAGTGAGCGATTAAGCAGCGGTTGTGACGACTTAAATAGCATGCCGAACTGATAGAGGTGCATATGAACGCGTTGCGGAAATACCTATTAGGGTTGATAGCGCTGCTAGTGTATCTGCCGGTTTGCGCCGAGACGATTGTACTTGTTCACGGCGGCTGGAGTGGCGGATGGGTTATGAAGCCCCTCGCTGATGACGTGGTTTCAAATCTGAAGTGCATCATCTGATGCAGTAGAAGAAAGGGTCAGCTGAAGGTAAGCTCATCATTTTTTTCTCCGGCAAGAGATGAAATCACAATGAGTTATTACCAGCAGCTGACTTATGAGCAACGATGCCAGATATCAGTCCTAAATAAAACAGGTTGTTCACAAAGAGAGATAGCTAA
>NZ_CACSIJ010000004.1 GCF_902705855.1 Zhongshania aliphaticivorans
CTAATTTTAACCATGGGTAAATCGTTCGAGCACCTAGCCCAAAACTTCGAGTCACCTCCGCGGCAGATTCACCATCAAATACCCGCTGCACCGCCAACCGTCGGAGGAGGTGCTGCTCTTCTGTGCTTAGTTTTCTTGCGTCAATTTCCATGCACGGTAGTCTAACACAGCGTATTGATTATTTCCGCCTTATTAGTAAGTACGCCACCGTGGCAGGTGCCGGCTTTATTGAGGTGGCAATCTCGCACCCGAAATCCCAACACTTTCTTTTCACCTACCTGCTTTAAATAAATATTGCCTATATGCACATCAAAGCCGGGGGCAGCGTCAACCAGATTAAAGCCGTCTGGAATTATGTCATTCGTGGTCATTTTTTAATCCTTTCTAATTCAAGCGTCATTTGTATTTGAATAATTTGGCGCTTACACAATACAGCTTTAAACGATTCACAAAAACGACACTATCATTTATTTCTCTATACAATTCCTAGCAAATGACTCAAGAGTCAATACTACTAAGCGCTGCGTTCAGAAATCTCTCCACTAATCCAGCTTGCTGATAATAATCATCGCCACCGCGACGCCGAGAGTAGTCGTACAATATTGCCAGCTTCCAATCGACGAATACTTGATACCATTTTAAATTCGACACATCGCGGCCACTGCCCGCCACATAGCGCGCAATTAACTCAGCTGGTTCTAGATAGCCGTCTTCCAATACCGCGGCGGCCAAGTCTTGGGTTGGCGTGCGGGGGATTCCATGGCGGGGATAGCAGTTAATAAAATAAGCAAGATCGAATAGCGGATCGCCAAGGGTTGCCAGCTCCCAGTCTAAAACAGCGAGAAGCCGAGTCGGCGCCGTCGCTTTCCACATCACATTACCAATGCGGAAATCGTTGTGCACAATGCAGGCATCGGACTCCATTGGAATGTTCGCAGCAAGCCACTGGGACAACTCCGCGAATGCGGGAGACAAATTTACATCATCGGGGATCAACGACTTAATACGTTTAAAATGCCGAGCATTAAAGCCGTCTGGTTTACCAAACCCCTCTAAACCTCGGGCGCGCCAATCTACTTTGTGTAGCGCAACAAGCGTATCAACCAAGGTTTCCGCCATAAACTGACGCTGGGCAGGAATCGCTAAACTGGCCGGTGTGACATCAGTTATCACCTCACCAGCGAGGTATTCCATAATATAAAACGGAACATCTAAGACCTCTAATGCATCTTCCACAGCAAGTACTTTGGCGACAGGCACGCCACTGTCTTCCAGCGCTTTAATCAAGCGCGCCTCACGCAGAACGTCATGAGCACCCACCGGTAAAGGTGGCGGCGGCGGCCGACGCAAAACCATTTCATGCTTACCGTCGCTGACCAAATACGTCAGGTTGGAGTGACCATCGCCAATACGCGTCGTCGTGAGGGGGCCATCAGTTAGTCCTTGCTCGGCAAGGAAATTCTGCAGCCGCCCCAAACTCGCTTCACACCATTCCCAGCTCATGATTTTTTATTCAGCGAAGCAAGGTAATTTACATAGGATTTGGGCCAATGGGTTTCAAACTGCCCCGCCGCTGCATGACCGTCGATTGTCGCGGTGCAGGCGGCTTCCATAATCATGGTATCCATCTTGTCATTGGTCGGCAGACGCACTAAGCCAAAGCGCTCCATTTGTAGATGGGTCACACCACCACGGGTATCGGTGATCGCCGCTTCTACTTGGCGCTGGCCCATATCATCGTCGTAGCTGGCATGATGTTTAATGGTGTCGATCGGCACCACTTCGCCGTCTTTAACCACATAGCCGGCAACGCCCATTTCGCCCTTGGCGATATAGATCCATGCATTGACGATATGGCGACCATCTGGGGTGTAGGCAATAAGCCATTTCCAATGATGAGGCACACCCCATTTGCGGGTTCCCCAGGAATGATCGCGATGACCAATGCGGTCCCATTCAATGCGGCGGTCGCCAAATTCCAAAAAGCCGGTAACGCGGCCAGTTTGCTCAAAACGATTTAGCGCAAACCATTCAGGTAAACCGGTGGGGTTTTGTCGATAGCTAAAGGCGTCGTGAATAGCGGTAAAATTGTATTCCAATTTAAGATTGTCACTCTCGTACTTGAGCACTGCCGTCTTGCGCAAGTCTGGCTGGGTCAGGCTCAAACCCGATAAGGAGAAGTTATCAAAGTCCATGCTGTCGGCAACTTCGCCATGACCAAGGTCCAGCACATAGGGTTCTTGATCTTCGCCCCACACCACAAAATTAAAGCCCGCTTGACCTGTGCCCGCCAAATAAAGATAGGCCTGAAAGCCTAGCTTCTCGTCAGGCATGATCATTTCCCAGAACAGGGAGTCGCGCATTTTCCCGCCAGGCAATGGCCGATGACGCAAATCGTCCTGATCTTGATACTCAGGGCTTGGCGCCTCGGCGGCGGTTGGAATATACAAATTAGCTAATGACGTCATAAATTCTCACTCAATTCTGTTTATGGTATTTACGAAGATGCATATTGCACGGCATGACGACCCACGCGCTCTCGGGCGATGATCAATTTCATAATGCCGGCGGTACCATCACCAATTTCTAGGCCCATCACATCGCGCAGGCGCTGCTGGTGGGGAAAGTCCTTGCTCCAACCATAGTGACCAAAGGTCAGCAGGCATTGATGAATAACGTCGCGGGCGTAGCGTGGCCCCATCCATTTACACATTGCGGCTTCTGAGGTGTGGGGCAAATTGGCATCGCGCAGACTTAAGGTGTGCATACACAATTGGCGAATGGCGGCGATTTGGGATTCGCCTTCTGCCAAGGGAAAAGTGACCCCTTGAAACTGGGCAATAGGACGACCAAAGGCTTCACGGTCTACGCTATAGGCCCATGCTTCGTCTAAAGAGGCTTGAGCGGCGCCGCAGCATTGCAAACCAATAAGCGCGCGGCTGTAATCAAAACCCTGCATAACTTGACTAAAACCCTTACCCGCATCGCCAACACGATGGCTAGCAGGTATGCGCACCTCGTCGTAAAAGATCGAACCGCGACCAATAATGGCGCTGCCCAAATCGTCATAGCGGGTTTGGCTAACGCCCTTGCAGTCATGGGGAACAAAAAATGCCGTTACGCCAGCGGCCTTGTCGCCCTCACCTGTGCGGGCAAATACCAAGGAGGCATCGGCGCAATCGGCAAAGGTAATAGAGGCTTTTTCGCCGCTTAGAATATAGTCGTCGCCATCGCGCCTAGCCCGCATTTTTAAGGCGGCGGCGTCGGAGCCGCCACTGGGCTCGGTTAGGCAAATAGCGACAATCGCCTCGCCAGCTACCATTTTCGGCAGCCACTGCCCAGCAACATCGGGATGGGCATAACGCATTAGAATTGAGCCAACCAAAGACACATTTACTGGCAAGGCGCTGATATTAAAGTCGCCGTAGGCCATCTGCTCGGCAAGCACACCCGCCGATAGAGCATCTAAGCCCATGCCGCCAACTGCCTCTGGCAAATCCACACCAAGAAAACCTAAGTCGCCAAGTTGTTTCACAAGATTGCGATCTAGCACGCCGTGGCGCTCTCGCGCTTGGTATTCTGGCAGTAGCGTTTTTAATGAAAAAGCCTTTGCCGCGTCGGCTATTTGCTGTTGAAGCTCGGTTAATAGCATCGCACTTAGCCCTTTTCTTCAAGGGTGCTTGCTTGCACATACAGCTGGCGCAAACGCATTTTATTAATTTTACCCGTTGCGGTTAACGGCATTTCCTCAATGAATTTAATGTCTTCGGGCAACCACCATTTTGCGAGGGTCTGGGCCATGTGTTGGCGCAGCGCGTCTGCCGAGACCTCTTGGTTCGCATTTAGGGTACATAATAAAAAGGGCCGCTCCTGCCAGCGTGGGTGGGGCGCCGCCACCGCTGCCGCCAAATTGACTGCAGGGTGGCTCGCAGCAGCGGCCTCTAACTGTGGTGAACTTATCCATTCACCGCCGGACTTGATAACATCCTTAGCCCGATCAACGATTTGAATTGTGCTGTCTGGGTAGATGGTGGCGATATCGCCGGTGTCTAGCCACTCGACGGCTTGATCTTCGCTCTCGCCAACATAACGGGCGGCAACGATTGGGCCGCGCACTTGTAAAATACCCGAGGCGATACCGTCGTGAGCAAGGCGATTGCCCTCCTCATCCACAATGCGTAAATCGGCTTGAAAACCAACACGGCCTTGGCGGTTGAGCGCGATTTTGCGGATGTCGGCCTTATTCGTTTCACCGGCTGTTGGTGGCAAGCTCGCGCGAGTCGCGCCGGGAACTTCGGTCATCCCCCATGTGGTGCGCACGCCAATACCGCGACCCTCTAATAAATCAAAAAGCTTTTCGGGTATGGCCGTGCCCGCAACCAAAGCGGTGCTTAGCGATGCTAGGCTTGTTTCGCTGCGATCCGCGGTGGCCATAATGTCGCTCCACACGGTAGGTACCGCACCGGCAATCGTCACACCTTCTTGGGCCATTAATTCAACGACGCCAGCGGGCGAGAAATCTCGGCCCGGCAATACCAGCTTATGGCCATTCATGGGCGCAGAGAAAGGCATCATCCAGCCGTTAGCATGGAAGATGGGGGCAATGGGCATGGCACACACCAATTCGCCATTACGGGCACTGCCGTACATATCCACCATGGTCATATTCATGGCGCAAAGCGTTAAGCTGCGGTGGCTGTATGCCACACCTTTTGGCCTGCCGGTGGTGCCCGAGGTAAAACACACCGTCGCGGCATCGCGCTCGTCAAATACCGGCCATTCAAATTGATCATCCACACCGTCTTTCAATGCGCTTAAAGAACAGTATTTTCTGAGGTTAGCTGCGGGCAGCGCTTCGCCTTCGTCGAGGTAAATCCACTGGCTGATAAAATCGGTATTGCGATCTATCTCTTCTGCCAGTGCTTGGGTATCGGCGTCGTAAAAGCAGACCTTATCTGCCATCAGTTCAATCATGTAACACAGATCATTCACGGTTAATCGCGGATTCAGCGTATGCAGAGGCGAGCCGATGCCCAACACTCCGTAAAATACTTCAAGGTGATTAATGGTATTCCACGTTAGGGAAGAGAAATGGGTGTCGCTATTAAAGCCAGCAGCTAGCAAGGATTTAGCGAGTTGCTTGCTGCGCGAGCGCAGGGCCCGCCAATCACTGCGTTCAACACGGCCATTGATTTGACGCGATACCACTTCAGTCTCACCGTGGTGGTCTGCAGCGTAGTCGATGAGCCGAGACAATAGCATCGGCACGTCCATCATTAATCCTTGCATAGGGTTCTACTCTTTAAATCAGGTGTTTTTATAATTCGGGCGACGCTTTTCTTTAAAGGCTGTTACTGCCTCTTGATGATCTGCCGTGCCCATCAGCAGGTTTTGCTGACGATCTTCTATGGCGACCGCCGCGTCTAAACTTGGCGAATCGACCGTTGCCGTAAGTGCTTCTTTGGTTAAACGCAGGCCAAGGGGCGATGCTTGCAACATGTCGTCGGCCAGTAATAAGCCCTGCTCGAGCAACTTGTCTTTTTCGACCAGCTCCGACACCAAGCCCATGGCCAGCGCACGTTCAGCAGTAATGAAGCGTCCGGTGTACAAATACATGGCGGCGTTGGAAAAGCCGATAATTCTAGGTAAGAAATAGCCCGAGCCCATATCAGTACCGCTTAGGCCCACTTTGATATAGGCGGCATTCATCTTGGTACAGGGTGCGGCTAAGCGAACATCTGCCGCTAACACCAATGAAAAGCCACCGCCGCAAATTGGGCCGTGACACAAGGCAATAATTGGTTGCGAGCAGCTGCGCATTAATTTAATTAATGCCGATGCTTGGCGCTGCACTTCGTACTGCTGAGATTCACGGCCCTCACCTGAGGCAAATGCACTGGAATCTAAATCGGCACCGGCGCAAAACGCGCGACCTTCGCCGCGGAGCAGCACAATTCGAGTGTGGTAGTTAGACTGCAAGCTTAAAAAATAATCGTAAAGATCACTAAACAATTGTTTGTTCAAAGAGTTAAGTGCATCAGGACGATTGAGGCTAACGATATCTATATCGCCGCGCTGTTCAATACTGAGAAATTCGTAATTCTGTTTCATTATTTAATAATCCATAACGCTAGCAGTCTTGAATCATGATGCGGCAAATAACACCACATCATGATCACAAACATCACTTCATTCTTAACCAGTCTTAGTAAGACCACGCCAAAGTAAGACCAAAGGTTCTTGGTAAAGCGTAAATATTGATAACTTGACCCGGCAGAGCCAGTATCGTGCTGCGATATTCTTCATTAAGCACGTTGTTAGACCACAGGCTTGCGCGCCAGTTATCACGCGTAAGCGTCGCCCGCACATTGGCTAGACCGTAAGCATCTTCTTTTGTATAGGGTGCGGTAGTACCGTATTTAGCATCTGCCTCACCGGGCTCATGGAAAAACTCAGTGTTATAGGAATAATCACCGCGAAAAATTAGCTCCATCTCATTTTCGAAAGGAACAATATATTCCGCACCAACATTGAAGGAATGCTCCGGAGCTCTAACCATGCGAGTACCTGAGTAATCGACATTGTTACTAGCAACATAATCTAGATACTTGGCGTCGGTGTAGGCATAGGAAAAGTTCATGGTTAGTGCCACGGTAGGACGGTATAGCAAGTCCATTTCTAAACCGCGAATACGACTTTCACCGGCGTTATCAATTAACGATGGCGTGCTACCGTCGGCGAGCTGAACCACACGTGATACTTGAATATCGGTGTAATCAAACTGGTATACCGCGCCGTTAAATGTCAGCGAGTTATCTAACCACTGTGATTTAAAACCAATTTCATAAGCAACCAGTTGCTCAGGTTCAAACACAATACCGGCCTGAGATGCGGTTAGTGATGTGTACTGATAACCACCTGATTTAAAGCCCTGACTGTAGCTGGTGTAAAAACTAAGCTCGTCATTTACACGGTAGTTAAGAACCGCTTTAGGGTCGGTAGACGTAAATTCCTGTTCGGGATTAACAACACGGAAGTCTGCACTCACCAATGGTCTGGCATCTGTTGTGGTTCCAGACAATATTGCCGACTTAGTATCTTTGGTATAGCGCAAACCCAAGGTCAAATCTAACTGGTCCGTTAGAAGAATTGTTGCCTGACCAAAGTAAGCATTGCTGGTGGTATCAAAACTACCGCCAGTGGTATCCGTCGGATAGCTGCCGTCGGCCGTTGGCGCATACACCGCTGAATCTGGGCCATATTTGAAGGTGTCGAAATGGACACTTTCGTCGCTAAAATAATAGACGCCAGCGATCCAATCTACCTTGCCATCAAAAGACAATGAACCACCTGACTCTGAAACAAAGCGTACCTCTTGAGTAAATTGCTCTGATTCTTCATCGGAAATTTGACGAATTACATCCAGACTGGTGTTATCGAAATCACGGTCATCGACGTAAGTCATTTCTCGGTAAGTAGAGACCGAGATCAACGTACCCGCATCAAAGTCATATTCGATTTTAGCGTTCAATGCATCTACGTCACGGTCGTACTTGGTGTCCGTGGTGTAGTACTGTTTAAATTTATTACCTGACTTCTTCGGCGTGCCACCACCGCCCAAAAGAATGCCATCTTCATTTGCGGTGGAACCAATACTTTCACCTTGGAATGAATCACCGGTATCGCTCGCAAAATCTGCGATTAAATCCATACGAAGATTATCAATAGGTGTGAATAATAAGCGGAAGCGACCACCAGTATTATCCAAACCTTGAGGATGCTCACCGGTTGCCAAGTTAGTCATGTAGCCTTCACGGTAGCTATGCCAAAGTGCCGCACGACCGGACAATTTACCGTCAATTAACGGGCCCGACACCGCACCAAAAAGATTCTTGCTGTCGAAATTACCAGCACCTACTTCAGCCTCAGCTTCAAACTCGTCGCTAGGTCCTTTTGTTACCACATTGATAACACCACCGATAACATTACGACCATAGAGTGTGCCCTGCGGGCCTTTAAGCACTTCGATGCGCTGAACATCTTTTAATGTTCCCAATACGCCACCGGTTCTTCCTAAATACGCTTCATCGACGAAAACGCCGACCGAAGACTCAGAACCCGGGTCAAATTGGCGAGTACCAATACCACGAATATATAACTGCGGACGACTGGTGCCAAAGCCACCAGCATAAAAGCCCGGAACACGTGGCGCCACTATAGATACGTCAACAATACCGGCGTCGCGCACTGCTCTCTCGTCAAATGCAGAAATACTAGCGGGAATGTCTTGGATGCTCTGGCTTCTCTTTTCTGCGGTTACAACTACCTCTTCGAGTGCAGTATTTTCTCGCGGCGCACTATACACCTGCGCTGCAGCCGGAATTGTTAAGCAGATAATCCCTAATTTTGTTAACGATTTTTTCATTCGAATAGCCCTTATGATTATATTTTTGATACATGAAGCCAGAGTAAATCTACATCTTTAGAAACGATCGAATTTCACTAAACACGACTATGACTAATAGTTAGTGCCACTCAATAAGACAGAATCTTTGTTTTATATTTATTGCGTATACAAACAAAAAGGTAAGCAAACTGAGCTCGCCACTTCTGCACTCGGTGAGAGATAAAAACATCGTTTCCCATCACTCTTGTTACGCATGCTAACTATTGAGAGACACCCTCGTCAACTTATTTGTTTGAAGCAAACAAGTTTAAATTGTTATAAGGGCGCAAGAGAAATTGCTATTTTGGGAATATGCCTCGCTTAATCGACACGAATACAATCTGACAAGAAGATCTCACTACCGGCGACGACGTGAGTAAAACCTATATAAATCAGCCTATTAAAAATTCATGCGCAAAATATTGTAGCTACCGTCATGAAAAGTGTCCTCTTGCAAGAGTACATGCACGCAAAATGATATTTGTTTCAAACAAACAAGTATCTTGCTCCACCCAACTATTGGGCATACAATTTCTTCTCTTATTACACATACTTGTAAATATCGCCCCCTTACCCCTGTTGAGACTTGGCGGTAATGAGAGCTCATTAAAATACGAATACATCAATCTGCAGACCCAGCATGGAAGTAAACTAAAAATATGAACGGGCCAGAAAACCAACAAAAGCTGACTCAAGCTGAGCGTGTCGCAAAGTCTGATGAAAGAATGCTAGAAGTTGCCAATGAGCTTATTCTGGAAATAGGTACAGAGAAAACCACACTAAAAGAAGTAGGCGAACGTGCAGGCTACAGCCGAGGGCTGGCCAGTGCGCGATTTGGCTCTAAAGAAGAGCTATTCAAACGCATCCTCACCGAGCATAGAAAGCTTTGGTATCACTACTTACACGAGACCGACAATAAGTCTGGGATTGACTCCATACTCACCCGTATAAATGCCGTTGAACATATTATTATCAACGAGCCCGACAACATTAAAGTTATGTACACCCTGTGGTTTGATTCACTAGGCCATCCGTCGGTTTTGAGCGAGGAGCTTGTCCGTTACAATACGGAATCTCAGCAAGGTTTGACCAAGGTACTGGAAGACGGCATTGGTAGTGGCGAATTCCCTACAGGCCTAGATGTTCACCAGTTCGTCATTGATTATTACAGTCGTATATATGGGCTCATCTATCAATGGTTGGTCACCCCTGACGTCGTCGACATCAAAAGGTCTTTAGCGTCACTTAAGAAGTATTGCGAGCTGGTGCTCATTAAAAACATCTTGGGCTAAATCGTGCGCTGGCTAGCTCTAGCCGCCAAAACATCGAAATTACTATTCGCCCCCTGCTCTGTTAAAATGTTTGGTCGCACCACGCCAAGAGCAGGATCACCCATGGCTTTTACTGACAAAAATGCTGAGCCCTATAGCGGCCAAGATTTAGTTCGCTATATAGACAAGGCCTTAAAGGTCTCACCGCCTAAATCAAAGGTGAGGAATTTTAGCTATAAAATAATCAAGCGTATGTTTCAGCCTCAGCTGCTTGATGTTCAGAACATCCCAAGCCAACCCTGCCTATTTGTCGCTAATCACGCTATGTACGCTGTCGATGGGCCGATTATTGGCCTGCCGATGCTAGCGGAACAAGGGCGCTTTATCCGCGCGCTGAGCGATAAATTTTTATGGAACCCGGTAAATGAAAGCCTGTTATTAAACCAAGGCGTCGTTATTGGCCACCCTGAAGTGTGTTCCGCGCTAATGGACAACGGCAGTGACTTAATCGTCTTTCCCGGCGGTGCCCACGAGGCAACCAAATCCGCAGATAAGAAATACCAGCTTCTGTGGAAAGAGCGCTACGGGTTTATCAGGCTTGCTGCCAAACACGGCTATACCATCGTACCGACCGCCATTGTTGGCCCAGAAGACTTTTACGACCATCTTATTGAAGGCGAAGACTTGCCCGACACCCTCATTGGGCGAGCATTAACGCTGCTCGGCCTTATCAATGAAAATACCCGCAGTGATTTAATGGGGCCGATACCCTTAGGCTTGTTTCGCACCCTCATCCCCAAGCCACAAAAATGCTATATCCAGTTTGGTGAGCCGCTTGATCTTAGTGAGTACAAAGGTAAGCAACTGACGCAGGAAACGATGATTCCGCTACGTCAGCAAGTTGCTGACGACATTAACGGCATGATAGCTCTGCTACTTAAAGCACGCGATAAGGATAGAGCGAGAAGTGGCCGTATTCGCCGCCTGCTAACAAAGTAGCTGTTAACAGGCGACTGCTGGCGTTAGCGTAAACTCTCATTCAATTTATCCAAGACTTTTTGACCTGGACACAGCTCCGCCGCGCCTAAATCGCGCAGCGGGGTTTTACTGGTACCCAGTATCTCGTGTAGATCCTGAGAGTTTTCATCCATAAACAATAAGCCGGTAAGAATTTGATCCTTGGCTTTATAGTCTTTTATTAGGCGCAATGCTGAACGACGACTGCTGATATTCAACTCTGGATCAGCCTTGTGAAGATGCACCACTGAACCATCATGCAAGGTGACTTCTTTAGACTGCCCCTGCTCATACTCTGCTGAAATTTCCTGTTTGAACGGCACGTAATCCACCGTGCCCGTCGCAGCAAGATGATCGCGTACATGTTCATAACCCTTGGTTGACTTAGGGTTATTGTTAAAGGTGACGCAGGGCGAGATTACGTCGATGAACGCAAACCCTCGATGACTGATTGCGGCTTTAATGAGCGGCACCAGCTGTTCTCTGTCACCAGAAAAACTGCGTGCGACAAAGGTTGCACCCAGTTGTAATGCAATGCTGGCAAGGTCAATCGGTTCAAAATGATTGGGCTCGCCTTTCTTACTGGCCGAGCCGATATCGGCAGTAGCGGAATCTTGGCCCTTGGTTAAGCCGTAGCAACCATTGTTTTCTACCACGTACATCATATTTAAATTACGACGTACTACGTGGGTAAACTGGCCCATGCCGATGGAAGCGGTATCGCCATCGCCAGACACGCCAACATAAATAAGATCGCGGTTGGCAAGGTTTGCACCCGTTGCCACCGACGGCATACGGCCATGTACCGAATTAAAGCCGTGTGAGTTGCCTAAAAAGTAGGTTGGTGTTTTAGATGAACAACCGATACCTGACATTTTGGCCACTTTATGTGGCGCAATAGATAATTCAAAACAGGCCTGAACGATGGCTGCACTTATCGAGTCGTGACCACAGCCCGCACAAAGCGTTGATATGGCACCTTCGTAATCTTTGCGGGTAAAACCAAGGTCGTTACGCGGCAAGTCTGGATGACGAAATGCAGGACGAATATAAGTCATTAAACAGACTCCTTAACCATTTTCTTTTTATGGATGGGCCGAACATTGTCGCCTCGCAACACCGCGATAATTTCCTCGCGAATCTTCCGCGCAGAGATTGGAGTACCGTTGTAATTTAAGATCGAAATTAAATCCCGCGGCGACACCAAGCACTCATTCACCAACAGCGTTCGCATTTGCGCGTCGCGGTTTTGATCCACCACAAACACGGTGTCATGCTGCTCTATAAATGCGTCGACAGACTTATGGAAGGGAAAACCTTTTATTCGCAATGTATCAATCCCAATGCCCTCTGCCGCTAAAGTATCTACGGCTTCCAGCGTAGCTTCGCGACTAGTGCCAAAGTGAATAACACCCACTTTGCCACCGCCTTTGCTTGCGTCGATAATCTCAGGCATCGGTACGAGATTTTTCGCGGTATCCCATTTTTTCAGCAGGCGCTGCATATTCTTTTCATAGGCGTCACCATCTTCGGTATACACCGCATACTCGTCTCGCGACGTGCCACGGGTAAAAAAGGCGCCCTTAGTGGGGTGTGTACCCGGGTACGTGCGATAAGGAATGCCGTCACCGTCGACATCCAAATAACGACCAAAGCGCTCGCTCATGGCCTCTAGCTGTTCTTCGTTGAACACTTTGCCGCGCTGATACTCACGTTTGTCATCCCACACCAGTGGCGGCGACATGGTGTCGTTCATACCAAGGTCGAGGTCGGTCAACATAATGACTGGCGTTTGCAGACTCTCTGCCAAATCAAATGCCTCGGCGGTCATTTCAAAACATTCACGCGGCGTCGAAGGGAATAACAGCACGTGCTTGGTATCGCCATGCGATGCATAAGCGCAGGCCAACACATCGGATTGCTGAGTACGGGTCGGCATTCCCGTTGAGGGGCCGGCGCGCTGAACATCTATAAGTACTGTCGGGATTTCAGCAAAATAAGCTAAACCCAAAAATTCACTCATTAAAGAAATACCGGGCCCGCTGGTGGCGGTAAAGGCACGGGCGCCGTTCCAGCTGGCACCGATCACCATCCCGATAGCTGCTAACTCATCTTCGGCCTGCACAATGGCGTAATTTTTACTGCCGCTGCCGGGATCAATACGCAGGCGTTTGCAGTATTTATCGAAGCCATCCACCACCGAGGTCGACGGCGTAATGGGATACCACGCGGCCACAGTGGCACCACCGTATATCGCACCAAGCGATGCCGCGGTATTGCCATCAATCAGAATTTGATCGCCCACCGCGTCGCGGCGTTCAACACGAATTCCCAGCGGACATTGATAATGTTCCGCAGCATAGTGATAACCAATTTCCAACGCCCGAACATTGGGCGTGATCAATTTCTCTTTGCCGCGAAACTGATCCGACACCAAGCCAGTTAACACCTCAAATTCGATATCTAACAGCGCAGACAATGCGCCAACATAAATAATATTTCGGAATAATTGCTGCTGACGTGCATCACTGTATTCACGCTGACATAAGTCTTTTAAAGGTACGCCAATGAAATGAATATCGCTGCGCATCATCCGTAGATCTAGGGGCTTGCTGGAGTCATAGAAAAAATAACCACCCGACTCCACTTCCTGTATGTCCTTCGCCATACTTTGTGGATTCATGCACACCATCATATCTACGCCGCCGCGCCGACCGAGATAACCCTTTTCATTCACCCGCACTTCATACCAAGTGGGCAAGCCTTGAATATTTGATGGAAATATATTCTTTGGGCTTATAGGCAAGCCCATTCGGAATAAAGATTTTGCGAACATATTATTTGCACTGGCGGAGCCGGTGCCGTTTACATTGGCAAATTTAATAACGAAATCGTTTACTGCTTCGATGCGTTTCATATCAGCCGCACTGCCCCGCTTTGCTCACCGAGTAATAAAATTTCTGCATATCCCACGCTGCGGTTGGGCAACGTTCAGCACAAAGACCACAATGTAGGCAGACGTTTTCGTCTTTAATCATCGCACGTCCAGTGCGTAAGTCTGCCGACACATAAATATCTTGCTCGGTATTATTCGCGGGCATTTTTAAGGTTTGGCGAAGCTGATCTTCGTCAGCACTGTTAACAACAATGCTGAGGCAATCGGTAGGACAAATATCGACGCAGGCATCGCATTCAATACACAGCTGCTCCGTGAACACGGTTTGCGCATCACAATTTAAGCAACGCTGCGCTTCTTGAAAGGCCGTCGCCGCGTCGTAACCCAACTCCACTTCTAATTTACGATTGGTAAGAGTTTGCTCCAATTCCGCTTGGGGAACTTGATAGCGCTCGTCATTCTCAATCTGGCTATCGTAGCTCCATTCATGAATACCCATTTTCTGGCTTACCAAGGTCACCCCTGGCGGTGGTCGCTTGGCAACCGACTCGCCCTGACAATGCAAGTCGATAGAGATCGCCGCCTGATGGCCGTGGGCAACCGCGGTAATAACATTCTGCGGGCCAAAGGCCGCATCGCCACCGAAAAATACCGTCGGGTTACTCGACTGGAAAGTGGTTTCATCCACTACAGGCATACCCCATTTATCAAACTCAACACCAACATCGCGTTCGATCCACGGGAATGAGTTCTCCTGACCGATAGCCACCAGCACGTCGTCGCAGGCTACGATCACCGGCTCCTCACCGGTTGAGACCAAGCTCCGTTTGCCCTTGTTGTCATACACCGCTTTAACTCGATCGAAGCGCATGGCCACCAAGCGGCCGTCTTCAACAATAAATTCCTGCGGCACGTGGTTATCCATGATTGGAATGCCTTCATGAGCGGCGTCTTCCTTCTCCCACGGCGAGGCTTTCATCTCTGCAAACGGACTGCGCACAATAACTTTAACTTCGTCGCCACCCACACGCCGAGCCGTACGGCAGCAGTCCATCGCGGTATTCCCGCCACCGAGCACAATGACTTTTTTACCAATACTTTCAACGTGCTCAAAGGCCACACTCGACAGCCAATCTATGCCGATATGAATATTGGCGTCAGCCTCTACCCGCCCAGGCAAATCTAAGTCGCGGCCACGGGGCGCGCCACTGCCGACAAAAACAGCATCGTAGTTTTTATCTAACACCGTTTTAAGGCTGTCTACGTAATGGTTGAAATGGGTGAGTACGCCCATGTCGAGGATGCGATCGACCTCGTCATTCAAGACCTCTTCCGGCAAGCGGAATGCGGGAATCTGACTGCGCATAAAGCCGCCGCCAGCGCGTTGATCGTCGTAAAGATCGACGCTATAACCCAGCGGCATCAAATCACGCGCCACGGTCAATGCCGCAGGGCCAGCGCCAATTAGCGCAATTCGTTTGCCGTTTTTCTTCTTGGGAATAATCGGCATGCGATCACTGATATCGCCCTTATTGTCTGCGGCAACACGCTTGAGCCGACAGATGGCGACCGGCTCATCGTCGATGCGCCCCCGCCGGCAAGCTGGCTCACAGGGCCGATCACAGGTGCGACCAAGCACACCGGGGAATACATTAGATTCCCAGTTGATCATATAAGCGTCGGTATAACGCTGAGCGGCAATTAAACGAATATATTCTGGCACCGGTGTATGTGCCGGGCAGGCATACTGACAGTCGACCACCTTATGAAAATACTCGGGGTCTCGGGTGTTAGTGGCTTTCAATGCGCCCCCTCAAATTATTATTAGTGCGAGTTGGGTAGCAGGTGTCGGTGGCCTTACTGGGGCCGACACCCCTTAAAACGTAATGATTACACCACAGCAGAAATATAAATTCATTAGAAAAATGGCACCATACTTACGAATTTATCAATAACAAAGAAGTGACTATATTTATAAGGGATAGTCCTGCAATTTAGGCAGTCTATGCTAGGGTAAGCAGTTAATAGCTATCTTGGCCAAAGGAGTTTGCAATGCAATCCACCGACCATCTACGCGCCACACTCAATGTTAACGGCGCTGACTACGACTATTTCGATTTGAACAAACTAGGAGATGAGCGCCTCGCACAACTCCCCAAGTCACTAAAGATTCTACTAGAAAACCAGTTGCGCCACTTTGACGGCGATTCAGTCAATTCGGACATCATCGTCGCGTTCTCGCGCTGGCTAGATAAACCCACTGGCGGTGAAGACCTCAATTTTTCGCCAGCACGGGTGCTGATGCAGGATTTCACCGGTGTGCCCGCCATTGTGGATTTAGCCGCCATGCGGGACGCGGTGGCAAAACGCGGCGGTGATGTAACGGCCATCAACCCACAGATTCCCGTACATCTGGTTATCGACCACTCGGTAACCGTCGATCAATTCGGCTCACCTCAAGCCTTTGGCGAGAATGTCGCCAATGAAATGGCCCGTAACGATGAACGCTACCGCTTTTTAAAGTGGGGACAGTCTGCCTTCAAAAACTTCAACGTTGTGCCGCCGGGTACCGGCATATGCCATCAGGTAAACCTTGAATATCTGGCCCAAGTGGTTTGGCATAATGACGAGAATATGGCCTACCCCGACACGGTATTAGGCACAGACAGCCACACACCCATGGTCAATGGCTTAGGCGTGTTGGGCTGGGGCGTGGGCGGCATAGAAGCGGAAGCGGCTCTACTCGGCCAACCCTACTCAATGATGCTGCCAGAGGTGATTGGCTTTGAATTAGACGGCAAATTGAAGGACGGCGTTACCGCGACAGATTTGGTGTTAACCGTAGTACAAATTCTACGCAGAGAAGGTGTAGTCGGAAAATTTGTCGAATTTTACGGCGACGGTCTAGCTGAATTAAGTGTGGCCGACCGCGCCACTATTGCCAATATGGCACCTGAATATGGCGCGACCTGCGGCTACTTCCCCGTTGATGACGCCACCCTCGCCTATATGAAGCTAACAGGGCGGAGTAGCGAAAACATAGCGCTAACCGAAGCCTACTGCAAAGCACAAGGCATGTGGCGCAATGCGGGTGATCAACCGACATTTACCCGCAGCGTGAATCTAGACCTCGACACGGTTGAACCAAGTCTTGCGGGGCCGAGCCGACCACAGGATCGAGTAGCCCTTAGCGATTTGGGACAAGCCATGCGCGACCATCTCAAAGCCAGCAAGCGCGATGTTAATGAAACCGCCGCGATTCCTGAGATGAAACTGAAGCTGCATCATGGCGATGTGGTGATCGCTGCCATTACCAGCTGCACCAACACCTCCAACCCCGACGTAATGATTGCCGCCGGACTGGTCGCCCGCAAAGCCCGCGAACGCGGTTTACGAGTAAAACCGTGGGTCAAAACATCGCTAGCGCCCGGCTCAAAAGTGGTCAGCAAATACTTAAATGACAGCGGCTTACAAGAGGATTTAAATTCGCTAGGTTTTGACTTAGTTGGCTACGGCTGCACAACCTGCATTGGCAATTCCGGCCCGCTACCAGACCCTATCGCCGCAGCGATAGATAGCAAAGATATGGTGGTGTCAGCGCTGCTGTCAGGCAACCGCAACTTTGACGGCCGCATCCATCCGCAGGTAAAAGCGAGCTGGCTAGCTTCGCCCCCACTGGTTGTTGCCTACGCGCTTGCAGGTAATACCCTGCTGAATTTACGCGACGACGCCATCGGCACCGACCATCAGGACAATCCGGTTTATCTAAAAGACCTATGGCCAAACAATGCGGAAATTCATGAAATTCGTAAAATCGTCAGTGGCAGCATGTTCCGCGAGGCGTACAACGACGTGTATAACGGCACCGCTGAATGGCAAACCATAGAGATTGAAAAAACCGAAACCTACCAGTGGCAGGCAGATTCCAGCTATATACGGCTGCCCACTTTCTTCGACTCGCCCACCCTCGCCAGCGAAGAATTTCCCAGCCTGCGCGGCGCGCGAATCTTGGGCTTGTTTGGTGACACCATCACCACCGACCACATTTCGCCGGCGGGTAAAATTGCCCTAGACAGCCCCGCCAGCCATTACCTGCAAGGTATTGGCGTGCCACCAGAGGATTTCAACTCCTATGGATCACGACGCGGCAACCATGAGGTTATGCTTCGCGGCACCTTTGCCAACACCCGCCTGCGCAATAAATTGGTAGACCGCGAAGGCGGTTACACCTTGTCGCCAGACGGTGAAAGCGTAGTCTCTATTTACAAAGCCGCCATGGCTTACCAGGAAAGTAATACCCCACTCGTCGTCATCGCCGGCAAACAATACGGCACCGGCTCCAGTCGTGATTGGGCCGCGAAAGGGACTTTATTACTCGGAGTAAAAGCAGTAATCGCCGAAAGTTTTGAGCGAATCCATCGGTCTAATTTGATCGGCATGGGTGTTATGCCCGTAGAGTTCGACAAAGAAATCCCGCAGGAAATGCTAGACCTTAAAGGCGATGAATACGTCGATATCGTGTCTTGCGACACCATACTGGCGCCAAAGCAAAAGGTGAGAATTGTACTGTCCCGCAATGACGGCAGTCGCCATGAAGTATTAGGCCGCCTGCGAATAGATACTAGCGAGGAAATGGCCTATTTCCGTCACGGCGGTATTCTGCAATACGTTTTGGCAGAGCTGGATAAATAATCCCATTGCGCCATTTGATTGGTTTTTATGCATTGTCACGATTATATTAAGGCAATTGAATGTGACTTGAGCACTAGCGTTCTCAAGCCTCTCAGTGACATACTGAATACAGACATAATACGGAGTTGAATGTATGAAAATTCATGTCGAGGTTGAAATCAGCCCGGAAGAAATGCGTCGTTTAGTCGGCCTTCCAGACGCTCAACCGCTTTGGGATGCTGTGTACAAACGCATAGGTGAAGGCGACTCAGAAATGATTCAACAAATGGCCAAGACGGCATTTACCGAAGGCATGAAAACCATCGACCTTTCTGCACGGGTATTAAAGTCCCTAAGTGGATTGGCCAGCAATCGCAAAGCCACAGACAAAACCACGACCAAAGACGACGCAGATAGCAGTGACGATACAGCGACAAAACCAAGCGCGAGAAAAGCGACATCGGCCCGCCGTAGCGCCTCCAGTAAAAGCTAGCTCCTTTACCACGCCAATCATTTACCTCTTAAATCTTACGCTTCAACCCAAATCATCAATTCGAGACTGGCATCACGATGGCAAACACAACACCGGGCAGCAAAAATATTGCTGCCTCTGGCAAAGTCCTGCGGGTTCGCACCGCAACGTTAGCGGATATTCCCGCTATTGCCGCGCTGTCTAAGCGCGTCTACACCGGCACCGGCATCGACCCCTATTCCCGCGCTGAATTACGCGGCCAGCTTAACAACTTTGCCGAGGGCAAGTTTGCCGTCACCCTCGACGACGAAATCGTCGGCTATTGCGCGACCTTCCGCGTAAGTGGCGAAGTCTGTTTAAAACCACATAGCTGGGCGGCAATTACCGCCAATGGCTACGGCACCCGCCACGACCCAGAAGGCGAGTGGCTATACGGCATGGAAGTGTGTGTAGACAGCAGTGTGCGCGGCTATCGCATTGGTCAACGCCTCTATAACGCCCGCAAAAAACTGTGCGAAGAATTAGGTTTAAAAGGCATTGTGTTCGTTGGACGCTTCCCAAGCTTGTCTCGCCGCATTAAGAAATACGGCAGCGCAGAAAATTATCTCGACGCGGTAGTAAACCAGCAAACCCGAGATCCGGTACTGTCATTCCAACTTCGCAACAACTTTGAAGTAATCGATCTGATGCCAAACTATTTGGTCGACGATAAAGATTCAATGGGTTACGGCGTGCATCTTGTTTGGCACAACCCTAAAGTCGAAACCGCCGCCAACGTCGCCCACACCAAACGCCACGGCGGCCGGCAACCCGACACCGTTCGCGTCGGCACCGTGCAATATATGCAGCGCCGCGTTACCTCCTTTGTCGAATTCATGTCGTTTATTGAATATTTTGTAGACGTGGTTGCCGACTATAAAGGCGACTTTGTGGTGTTCCCTGAGCTGATTACACTCCAGCTTTTATCCATAGAAGACCAAGAGCTAACGCCCATTCAATCAATAGAGGCACTCACCAAGTACACCCCGCGCTATGTAGAGGCGATGCAAGATTTAGCGGTTCGCTACAACATCAACATTATCGGTGGATCACATCCGACACGAGTAGCCAATGGCCGGGTCGAAAACATCTCTTACGTCTTCCATCGCGATGGACGCGTCGATGAACAAGCAAAAATTCACCCCACGCCAAATGAAGTGTATTGGTGGAATATTGAAGGCGGTAACGAACTACAAGTCATCGACACCGATTGCGGGCCCATCGGCGTATTAATTTGCTACGACTCGGAATTCCCCGAGCTAGGCCGTCACTTGGTAGACCAAGGTGCAGAAATACTGTTTGTACCCTTCTGTACCGACGAACGCCAAAGCTATATGCGGGTTCGCTATAGCTGCCAAGCTAGAGCAGTGGAAAATCAGGTGTATGTGGTGATGTCTGGCAATGTCGGCAATTTACCCAACGTCGCCAATATGGATATTCAATACGCCCAGAGCTGTATTTTAACGCCCTGCGATTTTCATTTTGCCCGCGACGGTATCGCCGCTGATACCACCCCCAATGTCGAAACCGTAGCGATCGCTGATTTGCGCCCAGAATCGTTACGGATCGCTCGCAACAGTGGCACGGTGCAAAACCTACGCGACCGCCGTCATGATTTGTATCAAATGAAATGGCGGGGGAATTAAGAGCTAAACGCTGGATGGGAGACGGGAAACGCAGCTATTAGATAGCCGCTTTTTTTGCGTCTTTCTGCCTCCCGTCAAGCATCTCCCGCATTTACAAACTACAGCTCACTCCTGTGCCGCCCAAACCACAGTAGCCACCGGGATTTTTATCAAGATACTGCTGGTGGTAGGGCTCGGCATAATAGAACTCGCCCGCCGCCACAATTTCTGTGGTTACCGCTGGCAGGCCCTCTTTCGCAAGGGCCTCTTGATACACCAATAAGGAGGCCTTGGCTGCTGCTTTTTGTTCTTCGCTAAAATAATAAATACCAGAGCGATATTGGGTGCCGACATCATTTCCCTGCCGCATCCCCTGGGTGGGATTGTGGCTTTCCCAAAAAAGTTTTAGCAAAGTTTGGAAACTGACTTTAGCGGGATCAAACACCACTAACACCACTTCGTTGTGGCCTGTCATGCCAGAACAAACTTCTTCGTATGTTGGGTTGGGAGTGTGACCGCCACAATATCCAACCGCCGTAGAATAAACGCCCTCCTGTTGCCAGAATTTACGCTCGGCGCCCCAAAAACACCCCAAACCAACAACCACCTGCTCCATACCTGCAGGAAATGGTGCTTGTAGCGGGGTATTTAGCACTGTATGTAATGCAGGAACATGCATTTTTTCTGTACGACCAGGCAAAGCCTGCTCAGCAGTAGGAATAACTGCCGGTTTACGATAACGATCAAACATACTCATTTTTGGGGCTCCTCTAAAACCATTCACAGCCGATCATTACTATGCCCTGATTACCCCGCACTCCGCCACCCCCAACAATTGCGAAAAAACACTGATGGCTCAAGGACTTTGCCATCGATACACAGAGGGATTTTTACGGGATTTTTTATTGCTATTTAAGATAAAACACGTTTAAATCGCCGGCTCTTTAACCAACGCGGAGGATTTATGCTAAATGAAAAGCTTAGATCATATGCCTTCTCTGGAGGCCGGCGCAGCCACGTGTAATCCGATTACACAGTCCGACGAAAATCTCGACCATCTCATTATTCGTAATGGCGTTGCTTACGCAGGCACGCATCTTATCATCGACCTCTGGGGCGCCTCCCATCTCGATGATCTCCCCCGCATGGAAAAAGCATTTATTGACTGTGTCAAAGAATGCGGCGCAACCTTGTTGCACATCCATATGCACCACTTTACCCCCAATGGTGGTATTTCAGGTGTTGCGGTATTAGCTGAATCCCACATTAGCGTACACACATGGCCAGAGCGCGATTACGCTGCCTTTGACGTCTTTATGTGTGGTGACGCCAAGCCCGAATTGGCCGTGGAAATCCTGCAAAAGGCCTTCACTCCCTCTCGTATAGAGCTCGGTGAAAACCTGCGCGGGAGAATGGACGATGTCTGAGTGGTTTGACGAAACACTCCACGACGCCTACCACCAAGGTTTTAAAATTCGCGAGGTCTTGTTTGAAAGCAAGACTGAGCACCAACACCTCATCATATTTGAATCTGGCAGTTTTGGCCGGGTAATGGCGCTCGACGGCATTATTCAGACCACCGAGCGCGATGAATTCATTTATCACGAGATGCTGGCACACACGCCCTTATTTGCTCACGGCAATGCTAAAAATGTGCTCATTATTGGCGGTGGTGACGGTGGTTTGCTGCGCGAAGTTTTAAAGCACCCCGAAGTCGACAGCACCGTGCAGGTTGAAATTGACCAAGCTGTGATCGACATGTGCGTAGAGTATCTGCCAAATCATTCTGCAGGTGCGTATAACAATCCCCGAGCGGAGATTGTTATTGGTGACGGTATCGACTACGTCAGTCAATGCGACCGTAAATTTGACGTTATCCTGTCTGACAGCACCGACCCTATTGGTCCCGGTGAAGTGCTATTTACCTCACCGTTTTATCAAGGCATTCAGCGCTGCTTAAAACCTGGCGGCATCTTTGCTGCCCAGAACGGCGTGGCCTTTATGCAGCCAGATGAAGTGAGTACCACCCACAAGCGCCTGTCGCCATTATTCGCCGATACGGCGTTTTATACAGCGGCAGTACCAAGCTATGTTGGCGGCGTTATGACCTTCGCTTGGGCATGTGACAACAGTGCAGCCCGCGAGCTAAAGCTAGATACACTAACAAGTCGCTTCATCAACAGCGGCATCAAAACGCGCTACTACAACCCAGCCCTCCACCTTGGTGCATTTGCACTTCCGCAATATCTTGTGGACAGTTTGGGTTAAATATCATTGCGCTGCGCATATACCTGCTGCAGCGCAATGATGATATACAGCGCTATAATTCAGCAACGAACCGACATCAAAATCACCCAATTCCAACAGTAAATTGCACCAGCATGGCTGACAGTTGTCACAGATTATTGTTAGGGTAGAAATATTACGGGACTAAACCGTAAAAAAGTTTCAAAATCAGCGCGCAACACAGCTCAGAGGTGGCAGATAGCAACAGCCACCTTCCTGAAAATAGATATGCAAACGAGCCCAGACAGACTCTGGGTATAGCCGAAAACCAACAATGGCCATATAAATGAAATTTCGTTTTCCCGTTGTCATTATTGACGAAGACTTTCGCTCAGAAAACATCTCAGGTTCAGGCATTCGCGATCTTGCCGATGCCATCAGCAAAGAAGGCATGGAAATAGTTGGGCTAACCAGCTATGGCGACCTCACCGCCTTTGCCCAGCAAGCCAGCCGCGCTTCGTGTTTCATACTGTCGATTGACGACGAAGAGTTTGGCGACGGCAGCGACGAAACCGTAAGTCAGGCACTGGAATCCATCGGCGAATTTATGACTGCGGTACGTCAGCGCAATACCGACATTCCGGTTTTTCTATACGGCGAAACTCGTACTTCACGCCACATTCCCAATGAAATATTGCGTGAGCTGCATGGCTTCATTCATATGTTTGAAGACACGCCAGAGTTCGTTGCTAGGCACATCATTCGCGAGGCCAACAAATATCTATCCTCGCTGGCACCCCCATTTTTTAAAGCTCTGATGAACTATGCGAGCGACAGCTCTTACTCTTGGCACTGCCCCGGCCATTCCGGTGGCGTGGCATTTTTAAAGAGCCCTGTAGGGCAAATGTTCCACCAATTCTTCGGCGAAAACCTGCTGCGTGCCGACGTATGTAATGCGGTAGAAGAGCTCGGTCAATTACTCGACCACACCGGCCCTGTTAGCGCCAGCGAAAACAATGCCGCACGCATTTTTGGCTGCGACCACCTGTTCTTTGTCACCAATGGCACCTCCACCTCAAACAAAGTCGTTTGGCACTCAACTGTTGCCCCAGGCGACATTGTAGTGGTAGACCGCAACTGCCATAAATCGATTTTGCACAGCATCATTATGACCGGCGCGATTCCCGTTTTCTTAATGCCTACGCGCAACCATTACGGCATTATCGGACCGATTCCTAAGAGTGAATTCGACCCCGCGGCGATTCGTAAAAAGATTGAAGACCACCCATTTGCGCGCCACGCCGAAGACAAAAAGCCGCGCATACTCACCATCACCCAAAGCACTTACGACGGCATTGTGTATAACGTCGAAGAAATCAAAGACATTCTCGACTCAACCATCGACACCCTGCATTTTGACGAAGCATGGTTGCCACATGCGGCCTTCCACACCTTCTATCACAATATGCACGCAATTGGCGCTGGCCGCCCACGCTCCGACGACACACTGGTTTTTGCCACCCAATCAACTCACAAATTGTTAGCCGGCCTATCGCAAGCCTCTCAAATTTTGGTGCAGGATGGCACCCAGAGAAAGCTGGACACTCACCGCTTTAATGAGTCCTATCTAATGCATTCATCTACCAGCCCGCAGTATGCGATTATCGCGTCTTGCGACGTAGCTGCGGCAATGATGGAGCCGCCGGGCGGCACAGCCTTGGTAGAAGAGTCTATTCTTGAAGCTTTAGACTTCCGCCGCGCTATGCGCAAAGTCGATGCCGACTATGGCGACGATTGGTGGTTCCGTGTGTGGGGGCCAGAAACCCTTGCCGAAGAAGGCATTGGCGACCGCGACGACTGGGTTATTCACTCGGACGACAGCTGGCACGGCTTCGGTGAGATCGAGTCTGGTTTCAATATGCTCGACCCCATCAAAGCGACCATTATTACCCCCGGCTTAGATGTCGACGGCAATTTTGATGAAGTTGGTATTCCGGCCTCCATTGTCAGTAAGTATTTGGCTGAGCACGGCATCATTATTGAAAAAACGGGTATGTACTCCTTCTTCATTATGTTCACTATCGGCATCACCAAAGGCCGCTGGAACTCCATGGTGACCGAGCTGCAGCAATTTAAAGACGACTACGATCAAAACCTACCCCTGTGGCGGGTGATGCCACAATTTGCAGCCAAATACCCACAGTACGACAAAGTGGGTCTGCGCGACTTATGCAGCAATATTCATAATGTTTACAAAGAATACGATCTTGCCCGCATTACTACCGACATGTATTTGTCTGAGATGGAAGCGGCAATGATTCCCGCCGATGCATGGGCGAAAATGTCTCACCGGAAGGTAGAACGTGTTGCCATTGATGAACTAGAAGGCCGAATTACAGCGATGCTGGTTACGCCCTACCCGCCAGGTATTCCACTGTTAATACCCGGTGAACGCTTTAACAAAACCATTGTTCGCTACCTGCAATTTGTTCGCGACTTTAACTCACGCTTCCCCGGTTTTGAAACCGACTGTCACGGCCTAGTTAGAGAGCGTGTTAACGGCGTAGACCATTATTTTGTAGACGCTGTTATTGATAACTAATTACGCTAGCGTTTTAAAATAATAAAAATAACACGAAGAGACGAAAGTCAGGAGTAGAGGTGATGAGACCGAAGCCACCTCTACTCCTGACTATCAAAGCTAAAAATCGATGTTAGATTTATCGGTAACAACTGCACAAGCCATAGAGTTTCGAAGAAACCTGTGATCCCCATCACAAAAAACCACACCTCATGACACAATATTCACACAATATGTGCTTATATTGAAACTATCATGCACTTATAATTCCGTCCGCAAACCCTACGCCGCACTTGATTTTGTTACCATTGGTAACTAAATGCATAGACATCGGATTCATTGACTACTCAGGATGAAAAATATGATGAATTTACGACCGCCCACAGGACTCGCGTCCGTAATCATATTATCGGCTGCAGCCAACCTAACAGTAAGCGCGCCCGTAAACGCACAAGAACTCACCAGAATCGTCAATATCGGTGCCTTACTTGCACCCAAGAACCCTCAAGGCGTCGCGAACAGCAAATCCATTATTGCTCCGATTACTAAACCACTAGGTGACTCACTTGCTCCTTTGGTAGACGCAATCGATATCGCACTCGACCCGCTTACCGATCCTATTGATGCTCAACTTGGCACGCCTTTGTTAGGCGCACTCGCCCCCCTCACAGATCCTCTACTCGGCGCACTGGTACCCGTTACTGACCCGATTGACGGCATTGTTGCGGATCTCACCGGAGGCAGCGTAAGCGACGCTTTAACGAATATCGACAAAAACACCACAGACGGCGATGGGATTGTCAACGATCTACTGGGTGGACCAAAAGTACCTGGCAGCGGCACTGAAGCGGGCGAGCTTTCTCCGCTTGGCTCTATTAGCGCCAGCTTGGGTGCAACGCTAGAACCACTTATTAACGCCCTCGACCTTGGACTCGACCCATTAACTGACGTGGTCGATGATCAACTGCTTGAACCCATTCTAGATGCCCTTGCACCCGGCCTAGACCCATTGCTTGATGCGATTGAGCCAGTAACCGACCCAGTAGACGGGCTAGTTGCCGACCTTACCGGCGGCAGTCTTGAAGACGCATTGACCAATATTGATGACAACACCGCCGATGGCAACGGCGTCGTTAATGACTTGCTCGGTGGCGAGTCTGCCAACAACGACAGTGGCACGGAGGCGGGAGAAGCCTCCATTCTAGCTCCCATTACCGGCCCACTTGGCGACTCACTGGACAACCTGGTTAGCGCTGCAGACATGGCTTTAGACCCAGTAACAGATGCCATTGATGACAATGTCGGCGAACCCTTATTAGATGCCCTGACGCCTATCACTGAACCGTTGCTTGCCAACCTCGAACCCGTAACTGACCCAGTAGACGGGCTGCTAGAAGACATCACTGGTGGCAGCGTCGAAGACGCGCTAACAAATAACGATGACAACACCTCAGACGGCGACGGCATTGTTAACGATTTACTCGGCGGCTCAAATACCTCTACAGCAGGTGACGGCAGCGAAACATCTCCTCTGAACACCATTACCGCATCGCTGGGTGACGGTATTTCAGACTTAATTGACACTATTGATACTGGCTTAGACCCTCTTACAGACGTCATTGACGATCAAGTTCTGGAGCCAGTACTCGACCAACTAGCCCCAGTAACAGATCCGATCTTAGCCGCGCTAGAGCCCGTTACTAATCCAGTAGACGGTATTGTTGAGGACTTAACCGGCGGCAGCCTTGAAGACGCGCTGACCAACGACGATGACAATGCCGCAGACGGCAACGGTCTAGTAAACGACTTACTAGGCGGTGGCAACGCTAACTCTGCCAGCGGCACCGAAGCTGGAGAAAGCTCTGCTCTCGAGCCCATCACCGGCCCACTTGGTGAGTCTATCGACAGCCTAGTCTCTGCATTAGATACCGCGCTTGACCCCGTCACTGATGCTATTGACGATCAAGTTGGCGAGCCATTACTAGATGCACTAAGCCCTGTTGTCGACCCACTGCTTGACGCAGTAGAGCCCGTTACCGACCCGGTCGATGGCATTGTAGCTGACCTTACTGGCGGCAGCGTCGAAGATGCGTTAACCAATAACGATGACAACACCTCAGACGGCGACGGCATCGTAAATGACTTACTAGGTGGCAGTGACGGCAATGGTGGAGAAACATCGCCATTAGAACCTGTTACCGAATTGGTTGGCGACGCGATAGCACCTATCATCGATAGTCTTGATCAAGGCTTAGACCCAGCTACATCAGTTGTCGATAATGAACTAGGTGAAACATTGCTTGACGCACTCTCACCCGTGACCGAGCCAATTCTAGACATAATCGACCCCATCACCAACCCACTTGACGGTGCAGTAGCTGACCTTACCGGCGGCAGCCTAGAAGACGCCCTCACGAATAATGACACCAATACCAGCGATGGTAATGGCATTGTAAACGACGCACTTGGCGGTGGCGGCAATAGCAACGGCGGTCTTGCGGGCGGCTTAGGTAATGGTCCATTTGATCAACCCGCTCTGCTTGCACTGCTAGATCGCGACAGCATGGACACCAATCCCAATAGTGACAACAGCTGTACCGACCTAGATATCGACGGTGTTTGCGACGAACAAGACGAATGTCTAGATACGCCCATCGGCAGTGCTGTACTTGCCAATGGTTGCCACTTAAGCGACGCCGCCCCGCTGCGCTTAAATGGGGTATTCTTCGAAACGAACAGCGCTATCTTAACCATTAATGCGACAACCATTTTAGACAAAGCCGTTGCGGTTATTCAGCAATCAGATGCTGAGAAAATTGAAGTGTCTGGTCACACTGATGCCATCGGCAGCGACAACTACAACCTGACGCTATCTCAAAATCGCGCGCAGTCAGTCAAACGCTACCTAACGGATCACGGCGTAAATGGCGAGCGCTTAGTTGCACAGGGTTACGGCGAAGCTAAGCCTCTTGCAAATAACGACACTACAGCTGGTCGCGCGGAAAACCGCCGCGTAGAACTGACCATCATCAACACTAAGTAATACAGACCTCAACGGCCCGCCATGTGGCGGGTCAATAGATTTTACTTTTTAGGGAGAGCACCATGGCAATCGATTTGCCCCCCGTAATGCCGCCACAACTCGCCACACCAGCACAAGCAAGCGCATACAGCGCCGTAGCTGCGGCAGAGGTATCAGCAACTATTAACGGCACCAATGTGCGAGTATTAGGTAACCGCTACCTTGCTGACAGTGACGTCAAAAACATCCTCAGCAGCGCAAAAACGCCTGCAGAAGGCATTATTAACCTCACTAAACGTTACTATCAAAGCGGTCACCTGCTGGTAAGAATTCGATACGCACGTGAAAACGACGGCGTTGTGGTCTTCGTTGAGCAGCTAACGCTATCTGAAATTCGCGGCGACGCGGACATTCGGCCGTATTTTGATGGTTTGGCCGGCGATACCGACCTGACTATTTCTGAATTTGATCGCGCGCGGATATTGGCAAATCTTAAAGCCGAACGCGGTGGCTACGAATACAGCATGTCTTACCAAGAAACTGGTAACAATGCAGTTGCGTTGGTAATGACTAAAACCGCTGTCGAAAACTACGACCGCACTGACTTTATTCTTGAAGCAAACAATAAAGGTAGTCGCTTCTTAGGCCGCTACTTCGGCTTGGCCGGTATCAAGCACGATTTCGAGAATGGCACCGAATTATCACTTGCCTACCAAACAACATTCACTGATTTAGGTGAATCGCGTGATGGCGATAGCCTAGACCAATTCAGCCTTAGCATAGACCACCCCTTCGTTAGCGGTCTTTACGGCATGGATCTGTCTTACGTTGAGTACAGTAGAGACCCAAGAGTCGCCCAAACCCAAACCGGCCTTTGCATACTCGGCTTAATTGGCTGTAGCACAAGCACCTCTATTACTACGGTTAATTTAGACGCCGAAATCCTGCAAGCGGCATTCAGAGGTGAACAAATTCTGTTCAGCGGCATAGATTCTCGTCTATCCGTTACCGAAAAAGTCGAACACATTGACTCTATCGTTGAGCAAGCCGGCACCAACGGCAAGCTGCTAGAAGAAACCTACCAAGTCGTCGATATCGGCCTGAAATACCAAAAAGCACGCTATAAAACCGAAGAACTGCCCGCGGCACAGCTAAATATGGGAATCAACTTCTTAGCGGGCTTCGGCGATGGCGGCACGCTCGACAACTACGATCAATATCAAGCAGCATTCGCACAACAGTTCCCCGGCACAATCGTACCTGACGTTGTTCCAGCTGCACGTACTGCTGAGTTCCTAGCGCTGCAAGCTAGCGCCCGCTATATGGTACAAGTTGCTGACAACACACTGTTGTCCTTTGCGGCTAACGCGCAATTTTCCGACGAACAAGTACCACAGCAGCAGCAATTTGTACTTGGTGGCATGAACACCCTAAGTGCTTATTTACCTGGTGTGCTCGTCGGTGACGAAGGTTATTACATAAACGCGAACCTGGAAAAGACCTTCAATTGGAACGAGTACAAAATTTCGCCGTCAATATTCGCCGAATACGGTGCTAGCTGGTTTAACAACACCAATAGCAGCTTTGGCGACACTCAGGCTATTGCGGATGCGGGTGTAAGATTACGGATCGAATTCTCCGACAATCTGTTCACAGAACTTGTTGCTGCACTACCTATCTACGACGACGTCACCAATAGCGACGACCTAGATGTATTAGAAGCTGACTTCTTCTGGCGAGTTCGCTTCACCTTTTAAGTAAGCCCCCGATAGTAGCTCGGCCCCTGTGCCGAGCTACTCATCCCACTACCCCGCAAAATTTATTTCAATCCCTTCGAATAAAAATGCTTTACTTACTGGCGCGAACTTTGCTAGCTTCGTAGTGTCTGATTTGCAAGCCCAAGATAGTTCTAGTAATTAATCCACGGGCTTACAGAATGATTTAGGCAATTGAAAATAGTCGTGTAAGGGCAGCAAAATCCTCGCAAAACCCCGCGTACTCTGGGTGTCGACACATTAAGTGTTAACACCAATAGTTAAGATCAATTGCTCAAGATACTATGGCTTTCTGCAATTTACCCCACCAAGGTGTACCAGAAGTCATCTATCTTGATGACCTCCGCGACTAAAAATTTCATAGTCGCACCATAATCGGTCAGTAAATCTCAGTGTTTTTATACAAAAAATAGTCTTGTCATAAGGCTGTCACAGACAACAGAGATAGTAGTCAACGGTAGTTAAATACCGACGTAAGACAGATAGTTGATGACGGAAGAAGGCGCAGAGAGCGCGAAGGAGAAGTAAATGAATAAGCAAAGTAATGATATGAATGTAAAAAATCTATGTAGTCGTAAATTGTGGGAATTATTGAAAAACGCCGAATGGCAGAGCAACACCGAACGTTTTGCAATTGAGAGCGAGTTATCTGATCGCCGTCACTATGTGAAAGAACTGGAACAGCTTAGCGGCCGAGAAACCATGCATTAAGCACGGCAATATACGGAAGCAAACCCAATAATAACCACGGTAAATAAGCAGACCAAAACGCCACCTGATCTTCACAAACGCGATGTATAGCCAAGCCCAACTGGGCTGGCACTTGCTTGGCATCACCCAATTTAGACACTGGCGGCAAGGTCACCCCCTCTAGAATTCCACTGCGTAATAACGCAGTGGAAAATAACTCCCCCCCTTCTACATCAGCAGCTAGTTTGTAATACCGACTATTCATTGTCGCCGGTGGCAGACGTCGAGCCGACTGTTTTAAGGCTTGTGGCAGACTAAAACCCGCGCCAATACAGTCCGCTATGTGATTCATATAATGATAACTTTGATACTGCATTAATGCTCTGCCCACCCCCGGCAAGCGCAAACCAAGCTCTACACTAGTCAGCCGAAGAAAGTGCGATCGTGAGGCCAGCTTCAAACCGCCACAAACCAATACAATCGGCAGCACGCCCAACAAGCTGACAAGGGTCGCAGTACCCAAATCAAAAGCCCCCGCCAGCAAGCCCCAAAGCGGTAACAGTACAGCGCAGACGACGGTGATCATCAAAGGCCAGCGCAAATAACGCCTAAAATTTTGCTGAAATTCCGCCTGCAAACGATAATGCTCCGCAAGACGCAAATACACTTTTGCAAGATTACCCACCGCCAGTCCCAGCTTCAGAAATTGTAATTCCCACTCAAGAAAAACACCGCCTTCCCGCAACTCGTCCATCACCACTCGCTGACCATTGGCAAACTGCGCCGCGACACTGTCTAACTGAGCGCGCTGCGCTGCCTGCTGCCCCTTACTTAACAGGGCGACGACCTGATCCCAGTTATTATCACCAGATTGACTAGCTTGATAGAGCGATTGGAAAAGCACGAAGCGCTGGGCGGGGGAAAATCCAGAGGCCATTTTTAAATCCATATCCGCGAGGTGGTCGCAATAGTGGGTATGTAACCCACAAGGCTATATACTTTAGCACAGCTGAAAACTGCGATGGCATGCATAACAACAAGCACCCTCGCTATAAGGATTAATATGATTATTCGTTTACTTTTTGCCGCCGTGGTTTTGTACGGTTTATATCGCTTTGTAAAACTTGTGCAGCTCAAACCCGCCAAAGAGCGGCGCGCCTATTACATGACACTCGTCATTGGCCTAGGTGCGGCGGCGTTGGTTTTACTATCGCTAACAGGGCGGGTGCCATGGATTGCCGGCGTTATAGGCGGCGCACTCCCCTTTGTGCGCCAACTAGCACTGAAATACGTCTACCAGCGTTTAGAGTCGAATAAACAAGAAAATAACAGCGGCAGTAACAAGCCAAAGACCAATACTGCGCCCATGAACAAAGCCCAAGCCCTTTCCACCCTTGGTTTAGAAGAAGGTGCCAGCAAAGACGACATCATTAGCGCCCACCGCAAACTCATGCAAAAGTTTCACCCCGACCGCGGCGGCAATGATTTCCTTGCCAGCCAAATTAATCATGCTAAAGACGTGCTACTAGACGAACAGCATGGATGAACAAGGCTCTGTTCAAGCTGAGCACCAAACGCGTTAAAATCACGCCCTAACATAAAATATTTACGACAATTTAAGGCACCAATGGCAACTGTATTTGTTATTCAAAATCAGCACGGACACTACCTCAGCAAACAGCTTGAATGGGTTGACGGCCGCGACAAACGTGTACTGTACCGCACGGTACACCGCGATGAGGCAATCAATGTGGTATTTGAACAAAGCAGCAAAAATATTGAGCTACGCGCCCATC
Source organism: Zhongshania aliphaticivorans (assembly GCF_902705855.1). Lineage (GTDB taxonomy): Bacteria > Pseudomonadota > Gammaproteobacteria > Pseudomonadales > Spongiibacteraceae > Spongiibacter > Spongiibacter aliphaticivorans_B. Next base: position 32,528 of record NZ_CACSIJ010000004.1, read on the forward strand.
CACTTGAATGCGAAACCGACGAAACCGCGCACCCAAAGGTTGAAGCTGGCCCGCCAATTATGAGCCAGCACGAAGATTTACTGGGCGACGCCGAAAACAACATCGACCAGCCAACTGAGCCTACACAGGAAGATTCCGAGAGCGATATTTCTGCAACAGATAAAGACGAAAATCTTATTCTGTAACTTGAAACTGCGAGCATTGAACTCCATCTAATAGGCAGTATCAATTAAACGGAAACCTAGCAAATGATGCGTCTCTTACTGTTCTTGGCCACCAATATGGCCATTGTTCTAGTAGCAAGTATTACCCTAAGCTTATTTCGTGTTGAAAGTATCATGGCCGAAAACAACATCGACCTAGATTTAGGCTCGCTCTTGGTTTTCTGCGCGGTATTCGGCATGGCCGGCTCGCTGGTTTCACTATTCATATCTAAGTGGATGGCTAAGCGTGCCACCCGCACCCAAATCATCACTCAGCCCAGTAACAACAATGAGCGCTGGCTGCTAGAGACCGTCGCCGAACTAGCTCAAAAAGCCGGAATCGGTATGCCGGAAGTCGGTATTTTTCCGTCGCCACAGGCCAATGCCTTTGCAACCGGCTGGAACAAAAATTCCGCTTTAGTCGCGGTGTCAGAGGGTCTGCTCAGACAAATGAAGCCCAATGAAGTACGCGCCGTACTCGCCCACGAAATTGGCCACGTCGCTAACGGCGATATGATTACACTGACCCTTATTCAAGGTGTGGTGAACACTTTTGTGATGTTCTTTGCCCGCATTATTGGCCATACCGTAGATCGCGCAGTATTTAAAACAGAGCGCGGCCACGGCATTGGCTTTTACATCACCACCTTCATTGCTGAAATGGTGTTGGGCATTCTCGCCTCAACCATTGTCATGTGGTTTTCGCGCTGGCGTGAATTCCGTGCGGATGCCGCTGGCGCAAGCCTAGCAGGCCGCAACGATATGATAGCCGCGCTTCAACGCCTGCAATCCCAACAGGAGTTGCCGGTCGATATGCCTGGCGAATTAACGGCTCTCGCCATCAGCAGCCAGAAGAAAACCGACTTAGCGGCTTTATTTAGCTCTCATCCACCATTGGAGAAGCGCATTCAGGCACTTAGAGACGCCGCCTAATGGAATTCCGTCAGGAGCGCGCTCAGCTCGTCGCTGCCTTGCACGACATGGCTAGCGCGCAACTTAGCCCTGGCGCCAGCGGTAATGTCTCAGTCAAGACCAGTGATGGCGGCATGCTAATTTCCGCCACCGGCCAAATTGCCGCCAATACACGTCCCTCTGATTTGGTCTATATCACTCCGGAAGGGGAAATTGCCAAGCAGCAATTAAAGCCCTCCAGCGAATGGCGTATGCATTGGCAAATTTATCAAGACCACCCCAATGCAGGCGGAGTGTTACATTGCCATTCCCGCTACGCCACTGTGCTGGCGTGTCAGCGCAGAGAAATACCGGCATTCCACTACATGGTCGCCGTGGCTGGGGGCGACTCTATACCCTGCGCACCCTACGCCCTCTACGGCAGTGAAGAACTGTCTCGTCTTGTTAGCGAAGCACTCCGTAACCGCAAAGCCTGCCTATTAGCTAACCACGGACAAATTGCCTATGGCAGCAACCCCGGCAAAGCGCTTGCCCTAGCAAAGGAAGTAGAAGCGCTGGCTGCGAACTATTTTTTCAGTTTACAGAGCGGTGGCCCGACCCTATTAAGCAAGCAAGAGATGGATGAGGTCTTAGCCCAATATCAACATTACGGCAGCCAAAAATAAATTATTTCCGGCCAAATTTACGGCAATAATACCAAGCTTGCCCCACTCCCTACGTCCAAACTACTGTGTTAACCTCAGTCGTGATCGCACCGAAATAACGCAAACGCATTATATTGGTGCATCTAAAATGGAAAATATAAAAACATCACACAATGGAAATAGCTGTGTCACAGACGAGGTTTATCGTAGTGATCAGTTCTTACGGGGAGTGACCAAAATGAAAAAGATTGTATTAGCAAGTGCCATCGCCTTGGCAACCGCAGGTCAAGCATACGCAGATTATCAATTTGAACTCGGCGGCGTTTACACAAGTGGCGAAATCGGCGGTACTGATTACGACGGTTTCGGCGTTGGTGGTGAATTCCACTTTGATAAGGTAGACACCAGCAAAGGACCACTCGCAGAAGCCAGCTTCCTCGACAAATCTTCTTTCGTTGATTTTTCGTTTCTTAGCGTTGAACCAGACTTTGCAGGTGCCGACGACATCGAAACCACCAATATTGGCGGTCGCTTTGTTACTGGTAGCAACCTCATCATCGAAGCAGATTGGTCAACCGTAGACACCGGTCTTGCAGACGTGGATACCATTCGTGTCGGCGTGGGTACCTATATAAACGACACAACTGATGTCGTTGTAAGCTACTCGACTGAAGACGACGACAATGCCGACGTAGACTACCTAGACGTTACATTCCATGGCGTGAATGCACTGAATCAAGGTGCGTCAGTTGGCTATGACGTAGCAGTCGGCTATATCGACACCGACGACGACAGCGGCTACCACATCGATGTTGGCGGCACCTACTACTTCAACAATATGTTTGGCCTTGGTTTAAGTGCCGGTATTACCGATGTTGGTGACTTCTCTAGCGACACTATCAGTCTAGATGCCAGCTTCTTCCCAAGCGCGCAGGTTGAGATTTACGCAAGCATCTTTGACGAAAGCACTGAAATCAATGGCGGCGGAGACGTCGACTCAGATGGCATCCTTATTGGTGCAGCAGTTCGCTTCTAAGCTCCTTGGCTGAAATATGCCAGAAAGCAAAGCCCCGTAGCACGAGCTAACGGGGCTTTTTTATGGGCAGAAATTTTACCATTTTACGTCGGCTTAGGTTTTAGACGGGCTGTAGCAACAGCGGTAGTCGGATCATCAGGCCAGGGATGTTTTGGATAGCGCCCCTTCATTTCCTTTTTAACGTCCTGATAACTGCCTCGCCAAAAACCCGCCAGATCTTGTGTTACCTGCAAAGGCCTCCGTGCAGGGGACAGTAAGTGCACCGTCAACGGCTGCTTGCCGTTGGCAATATTAGGGGTGTCTTGGCAACCAAACATTTCCTGTAATTTAACGGCCAGCACCGGCGGTGACTGGCAGTAATCTATTTTCTTAGCAGAACCAGACGGCACGATAAATGACTCGGGTGCCAAACTATTCAAAGCCTGCTGCTGAGGCCAATCCAATAATGAAGCCAATATACGGCTCAAATCTAAGCGCTTAATCCCTTGCAATGAATTTACGCCATCGAGGTAAGGCGACAACCATGTATCGAGCCCAGCAAGTAGACCTTCATCACTAACATCCGGCCAATGACCTGGCTCACAATCAAGACAACCCAATAAACTCACCCGCGCACGCCACTGCAAAACGCCATCGGACCAGTCTAAAACGCCTAGACCGCGCCTGCATACAAAGTCTAGCAGCGCTGTGCGCTTCTCATCCGCTGACGCGTCGCGAAGCGTTTCACTTTTCAAAACAAGCGCACCAAGCGTATGTCGCCGCTCAGCAATAAAACGTCCCTTGGCCTCATCCCATTCTGCATAACTCTGGGTCGTCACCATATCGGCCAACGCCCCCTCAAAATGACGGCTGTCTAGTGCGGCGGCCAAATAAATACTATCGCTACGATTCCCCGCCACGCCACCAAGAGCGGCGGCAACAAGATACGGCGAATAATTCAGGCCATCCGCCATCTGTAAACTCGCAGCGCGGCCATTACTTAAAACATAGTCGCTGCTGCGCTCGCGACGCTGTTTTGCAATGCGATCCGGATATGCAAAGGCAAGCAGCACACCAGCGTCTACATCAAGCTCGACGGTCGTTTTACCTTGCGCGGCATGCTTAGATAAAAGCCGCAGAAATTGTTGCTGCTGTTTTTTAAGCCTTGCGACAAGGCCCTGAGATTGGCGATCGACATGGAACTCTCCACGCATCATCGCTAATCTCAGTTGGATATCTGCATTATCTTTGGGACCAAAACTCCGCTCACTCAAAATTGCCGCCAGTTCGCTGGCCAATGCCCCACTAGCTAGCGCCTGACCTTTTAACAACATATGCGCCAAACGAGGGTGCACCGGCAGACCCGCCATCGCCTCGCCGTGGGCTGTTATGTTCACAAGCCCATTCACCTTAGTGACTGCACCCAACTTTAAAAGCAAATCCACTGCTTGCTGAAATGCCGCTGCGGGCGGTGGATCCATCCAGCGTAATTTCGCCGCGTCATCAATACCCCAACGCAGTATTTGCAAACATAAGCTCGCCAAATCTGCCTGCGCAATTTCCGGCTCGCTAAACGCCAATAACTCATTATTCTGCGCTTCGCTCCACAGCCGATAACATACACCTTCACTTAAACGTCCCGCGCGACCTGCACGCTGATCTGCCGAAGCACGGGAAAGGCGACGAGTATCTAAGCGACTCATTCCCGTTCTCGGGTCAAAGCTCGGCACCCGTGACAAACCGCAATCTACCACGACGCTAATGCCGTCAATTGTTAAGCTGCTCTCAGCAATACTCGTTGCCAAAACCACTTTGCGAACACCAGAATCGGTAGGTGCTATCGCACGGCGCTGTTCTGTAAGACTTAAATCTCCGTAAAGTGGTGCAAATATCACCGACTCAGATGAATGCTCGGCGGAGAGCTTTGTCAGGCAACGACGTATTTCAGCCTGCCCTGGTAAAAACACTAAGATACTGCCGGAGTTCTCCTCAATAGCTTGTCGAACTGTGCCGCATACTCGGTCAATTAAAAATTGATTTGGGCGATACGCCTCGCCATAGCGTATTTCAACGGGAAACTGCCGACCAAGACTACGCACCACCGGCGCGCCATCAAGTAATTCTGATACTCGGCTGCCGTCTAGGGTAGCCGACATCAGCAATAACTTCAGAGGCGTATTGCGTAAGTCGCCAAATAAATTACGACTTTCTAGTGTTAAGGCTAAGCCGAGATCGGCATCGAGACTGCGCTCGTGAAACTCGTCAAAAATAAGTAGACCAATCCCATCCAATGATGGGTCGTCCTGCAACATGCGGGTGAGTATACCCTCGGTAATTACTTCGATCCGCGTCACGTGGCTAACGACGGTTTCCATACGCATGCGGTAGCCAACAGTAAGGCCAACCCGCTCACCTAATAGCTCAGCCATCCGTTCTGCGGCCGATTTAGCCGCTATGCGGCGAGGCTCCAACATGACGATACGTTGATTCTCTAGCCATGACTCCCTCAGCAACGCCAGTGGTACCCAGGTGGTTTTACCCGCCCCTGGCGGCGCCTCTAAGACCAGCTCATTCCCTTCAGTGAGCGCCGAGCGAATATCAGGAATAACAGATTGAATAGGTAAATCAGCCATAGCTGGCTTGGGCTCCAAAAATAAAACGGACGATAAACAAGCAGTGATGTATAGAATAAGATTTTTAAACGCCGTGCAACGCCAATCGCCTTAAATATTAAGCCAAGCTGTTCAACTCATCGGCTCTTAAATATCGGCTCTGGCCAGGTAGTAGCTGCGGATCTAATTCCACCGGCCCAATGGCATCGCGATGCAAGGTCAGCACTTCATTTTGAAAACGGCCAAACATACGCTTGATCTGGTGATAACGCCCCTCAGTTAAACTGAGTTTGGCGACATAATCGCTAAGTATTTCTAATTCTACAGGGCGAGTGGTGATGCCCTCATACTCAAAGTACATTCCCGCAGCAAATGCCTCGATATAATCGCTATTCAACGCCTGTGCGACGGTGACCGTATACACTTTAGCGATATTACGCTCTGGTAAACTCAAACGACGCGACCACAATCCGTCGTTGGTAAGTAGCAGTAAGCCCGTTGAATTAAAATCTAAGCGCCCAGCAATATGCAGCCCTTCGCGCTCAGCAGCAGGGAGTAAATCAAGCGCCGTGGTATGGCGCTCATCTTTCGTCGCGCTAACCACGCCAACTGGTTTATTCATCATCAAATAACGTGGGCGCGTGGCCTGCAAAACTTTATTGCCTACGCTGACATGCGAAAACTGGCCGATGGCTTGCGCAATATCAGTCGCCACCACACCATCTACTTTCACCCGCCTAGCTGCCAATAAAAGCCGAACATCGCCGCGCTTAACGCCAAGACTTGCACTAATAAATCGATCAAGACGAGTAGAATACGACGGCACTAAGACTCCTAATTTAATCGCAGCTTATAGGCTATTGTAAGGCGAGAACTTTCGTATACCCAATAAAAAAACCGGCTGATTGGTGATCGCAAAAAAATGCGTCATGTCAGCCGGCTTTTAAGACGTGAATGAGATCAAATCTACATTCACTCCAAATAAACGCTAAAAAGGATTAGCTGTGATCGTCCACTTCATCCTTAACTTCTTCAACGCCTTCTTTATAGGAGTCTTTCGCACTTTCCATGCTTTGGTCGATACTTTCTCCCGCCTTTTCTGCGGCGCCTTTTTCCTCGCAAGCACTCACTGCAAATACGGTGCTTGCCAATAAAAAGAAGGCAACTAGTAATTTGCTGCTTTGAGTAGACTTCATACTTTTAAGTAAATTTTTCATTTTTCAAATTTCTCCATAAGTTGATTCAGCTTACTGGCAACGGCTTCTTTAGAATCACCGTATTTTTGCTGAATTTTAGCTGCGATCGCGTCGATATTACCTTCTGCCTGCAATACCTCGTCATCCGTTAGATCGCCCCATTGCTGCTTTACTTTCGCGGTAAATTCACGCCAACGGCCTTCGGCCTGCTCTTTATTCATGCTCTTTCGCTCCCTTAAACAGCTGAAAATAGAATTTAAAAACGCAAATATAATGCACCGCTTACTTCCGTATTCAGCTAATCTGACAAGGCATTGATGGCGAATGTTCCGCAGTTCATAAAATATGCGGCATATTCACATTGAGATTAGAGCTTAATATTTTTTCTTAAAGGCAAAAAGTCCACCTCAAATGAGTTTCAGTGGACTTTTTATAGCTATTTTTTTATTTATTAAAATTGGACATGTAATGCAAGCTCGATATTTATCCCCGACTCGGGCGCATAATCGCGAATAAACGACGAACTGCTACGTATTTCTTCATCCCCTAAATTCCGTCCTTTTAACAATACCGTGTATTCATTCCCCGCAAGCTGAAAGCTACGTGACACGCTGGCATCAACACGATTGTATCCAGCAGTAGACGACTCATTTAAACCAGCTTTGTTTTGCGCCTGCGCATGAATATAGCTGATATCCGCCTACCAGTTCCGCCAATCCCACGCGATGCTAAGACCATCATGAGCCGGCGGCAGACGAGGCACGTCCTCGCCATTATCAAACTCGGCATTGATTCGATCACCGAACAAACTCAGCTGATACGAATGCTCTGCGCCTTGCGGTGTATAGCGATAATTCAACTCATATTCGACGCCCTCAAACACCGCATCTTGCTGACGGTATTGCAGGACGTCGGTCTCATCTATTTGAGTCCCGCTATTATCTAGGTAGATGAAATCGGAAAACTGGTTGTGAAATAAGGTCAACTTAGCCGTCACCGCAGTAAAGTCCGCGCGAATAATAAAGTCTGCATTGCGCGATTTTTCGTTCGTTAAATTGGCATCACCCACCTCAATCGCACCTGTTGCACCGTGTACAACGTAATGGTCTTCATCATTGCCAATGTTTGAAAAGCGCTCCTCTGCGTTGGGTGCCCGCTGAGACTCGGACAGCGCCAGTGACACGCTCCAAATCTCATTGACATCATATATACCCGCTAGGGAGGCGCTGTAACTAGTTTCCTGTTGATCATCAGCAATAGTATGTGACGTTTCCAGCCTATCTATATCGACACGTAGCCCTGCTTCTAATGACCATTTGTCCGCGTGGTAGTCTTCAAGCCAAAATAAGCCGATGGATCGCGTGGTATTTTCTGGAACAAAGGACTCTTCACCTAATGCAGAGAAATCCGCATTGAGCCACTGTAAGCCCCAGACACCATGCCACGCCCCCCACGCTCTGTGCGTCAGTTCTACGCGCCCCGCCCACGCCTCTTTGCTAAACGTAGTACCCACTTCACCACTAGATTCCACCTCTTGATGCTGATAGTCGCTGTAGCTCATACGCCAACGCAGAATATCGATAAATCCATCAAAATGTAGATCGCCAGCCATATCCCAGCGTGTTTGATCTATAACAATGCTTACGCCTTCCTCCTCATGTTCTTCGTGTTCATGCTCACCATGGTCATGATCTTCGTCATGTTCCTCCTCATGATGGTGCACCCCCGAGGGAATACCATATTGATTGCTCAACTCGGTATAACTCAGCCCCCAATAACCGTCTTCAAAGTGATAGCTACTGCCCACCGTCACACGGCGGGTTCTACCGCTTGCATTGCCAATACTGCCGTCTGTGTTGTCTTCGATATCGTCGATATTACGAGGATTGATGGCAAGCCCAGGGATATCTGGGTCTGACCAGTCTCGGTACAAACCATCAACATGCAGCATCCAACGACCATCACCCGCATCGACACGAAATACGCCGCTACGACCGTCATCAACACTGCTACTACGAAACTCCGCAACCCCATTTACACCGTCTATCGCTTTAGCAGGAATACGACCATCCACCACATTGATCACACCGCCAATTGCGCCACCGCCGTACAGCATGGTCGCCGGCCCCCGCAGTATCTCAATACTGTCTGCGAGTATGGGCTCAACTGACACCGCATGATCGGCGCTATTGGTGGACACATCCAAGGCCGACAAGCCATTTTGCAAAACCTGCACCCGTGGACCTTGTTGCCCGCGAATAACCGGCTGGCCTACAGCCGGGCCAAAACTCGCACTGCTGAGCCCAGGTGAATTATTTAGGGTTTCACCAATTGTCGCGGCGGCTTGCCTTTTAAGTTCTTCGCCGCCCAGTACGGTCACTGGCAACGCGGTTTGCGCTTCTTTCTTATGTATTGGCATGGTCACCAACACATGCTCAATACGATTATTTTCTGCGGCAAATACCGGCGTAGCAGCCAATGCCACCAACGGAGGTAAAAAATATTTTTTCATGACTAAACATCCTGCGTATCAATTCATCGTCATTGGTGCACTAGTGCGGCCAAAGCTATATGTGATTCAGGAATTCACCATCGCGTCCACGGATCTGAGGCTGCACACCAAGCCATTAAGCTTAGGCACAGGTAGCGAGCTAGCTTGTGAGACAAATCAGCGAATCTGAATTTCTGCGTTTAAACGAGGATATTTAAAGGTGGGGCACGTGTAGGAGGACGTAAATTTAACCGTGGCTGTGTCGTTGCAATCGACAATACTGCGCCAACAGCAATAACAAAGGGCGTAATTTCTGGGCTACTTGGGGTGAACGGCAAGGCTGCCGCGCCATAATGACACACCACACAAGCATCAATCGCCGTGTGTTCGGCAATGTGAACATGATTACCCTGTAACCACACAGACCAGCTGAGGCAGAGTAATAATACTGCCAGCAGAGATAGGCGATGTTGGGGGCGTAATCTAGTCATGACGAGTTAGATTTGCTCACTAGTGAAGAGTGCGCCTTAGGATACCGCGCTTTTATGACAATACCCTAAGATCACCGACTTTCATCTATCAAGCGTCAAAATCTATGCCTAAGCGGCGACCAACAATTTCGTAGGACTCAACCACATTCCCTAAGCCCTGACGGAAGCGGTCTTTATCGAGTTTTTCTCGGGTATCGGCATCCCACAGACGGCAACCATCAGGTGAGAATTCATCACCCAAGTGGATTTCTCCATCGCTGAACACACCGAATTCCAACTTATAATCAACTAACAGCATGCCCGCATCGGCAAACATAGTTTTCAATACGTCGTTAACTTTAAAGGTCAGCTCTTTCATACGATCTAACTGCGCGTCATTGGCCCAACCGAAAGAACGAATGTGGTATTCGTTGATCATCGGGTCGTGCAGTGCGTCATTTTTAAGGAACATTTCAAAGGTAGGTGGATTTAATTCCTTGCCCTCTTCTACACCCAAACGCTTCACAATCGAGCCTGCGGCGATGTTACGAACCACACATTCGATAGGCAACATATCCAGTTTTTTAACTAAGGCGTCGTTGTCTGACAGCAGCTTTTCAAAATGGGTTGGAATACCTGCCGCTTGAAGTGCCTGCATAATGAAGGCATTGAACTTATTGTTCACCATGCCCTTGCGATCCAGCTGTTCTACCCGCAGACCATCAAAGGCCGAGGTATCGTTTCTGAAGTTGAGGATATAACGGTCAGAATCATCAGTTTTGTAGACTGATTTTGCCTTGCCGGAATACAACTCTTCGCGTTTTTCCATGGTTTGCCTCATTAGCACAAGATGATCACGCTATTTCAAGCCAGTCGAAACCGGCGTCTTGATCGGCAGACAGCAGCGCGTCACTGTTTGCCAACATTGGTTCTATTGCCGCCCTCGCCAAGGCGGGGGTGTTGTTCTGTTCGCTCAAATGAGCCATAACCACATGCTGTAATTGACTAACCTCAGCTTCGGCCAGTAAATTTGCCGCCTGCTGATTATTCAAATGCCCCCAATCGCCGCCAACCCGCTGTTTCAATGAATACGGATAAGGGCCATTGGCCAACATAGTCACGTCGTGATTGCATTCTAAAAGCAAGGCGTCGCAGCAGCGGTAGTGCTCCCGAACGAAGGGCGTAATACTACCTAAATCTGTGAGCAGCCCAAATGTTTTTTTTTGGTATCTGAACACAAATTGACAGGGTTCACGTGCGTCGTGCGGCACCGCAACTGGCGTTACCGAAATCCCGCCAATATCGACCTCTAATCCGAGGGCTAAATTTTTCCAGTGGTGAGACAGCCGGATCTGCCCATATTCTCCAGTGCCGTAGCTGCAGTACACCGGCAGTTTGTACTTTCGAGCCAGCGGCAGCACACCTTTGATATGGTCGCTGTGTTCGTGGGTAACGAGTATTGCAGCCAAATCCGTCGGCGAGCGGCCTAGTCTCGCCATGCGCCGTTCGGTTTCTTTAATAGTAAATCCGCAATCGATCAGCACACAGCTTTGATCAGTTTCCAGCAGGGTAGCATTGCCTTTACTGCCACTACCCAGAGATGCAAAGCGCACTAATACAAATACCCCATAATGCGGTTCAGCAATTTTTCGCGCTCGGCGTCACGTAAACGACGACCTTTTTGATAATTCAAATAAATGCGTGCCTCTTCCGGCCCGAACTCACGCATTTCAACCACATAGCGGCTTAAATTATTGCGACGCGCACCAAAGGTACGTGCAAACCAACCGGCTTGCTCCTCTTCAGGATCAGCGTAGGTGAGCCAATATTTATTGACTTCGCGGCGGTCATCTTCAATCTCAAAGCCCGCTTTGACCAAGGCCAAGCCCAGTGCAGCCCATGCGCGATCGACGGGAAGCTGTAAACGCAAATGGCGGCTATCTGGACCACTGTCGCCACCTTCAATAAATATCTTGCCCTTGCCATCGGCACGCTGAGCAAGAACAGACACCGAGCCCGCCGTTTCGCGATCAGCCAAATACTGCGCCACTACACGCACCATTTGCGATTCGCGCTGAGAACTGTCAGATTTTTGTGGCCATTGATCATTGCCGTTGATCTGCACCAGCACATGAATTTCGCTCGTACCCTGCTGCACACCTTCCTCTAGCCGAAAGCGGAAACGTTCACGACTGGCGCCATCACCGTCTGGATCACGCCACTGGGTTTCAATAATCGCCGTCTTACCGTCGGCTTTTGCAATATCTAAACCGGCACGGCTTAAGAATACGCGCATCCGCGGCCACACCTGATTTGGGTCGCCGTCTAACAAAATCCAACTGCGATCTTCCAATGTTTGAATTTTAACCTCAGCAGTACCCACATTTTTCGTGATAGGTTCTGGGCGTTGTGCTTCAAACGTACCGGGAAGAGGCTTATGAGTTTGAATACCAGGCACGACATATTGATCATCTAGTGTTTCTGAATGTATCCCCGGCGGCAGCTCTAGCGGCGCGCTAAGTTTTGCGCGGCGGTAATCCTGCCCCCGATCGCGAAACATGCCATCTCCGCCGAAGCAGCCCGACAAGACGGTTAGCCCGAGGCTCATTACTGTTAATCGAAAACCGGTGCTGCGCATAAATGTGCTCATCTAGTCTAATAATCCCGCTTGCGTTAACGCTTCAGTAACGCTTGGTTGTGCCGCTTCACTTAATACAGTCAAGGGCAGGCGAATTCCGTCTTCCATCATACCCATGGCTAACAAAGCCCATTTCACAGGTATTGGATTAGCTTCTACAAATAGACGGTCGTGGAGTATACGTAGTGGCGCATCAGCCGCCGCCGTCGCTTCTTTATCACCCGACATTGCCGCAATGCACACAGACTTAACCGCGGCGGGAGCAATATTAGCGGTGACCGAAATATTACCTTTACCACCTAATAGCATTAGCTCTGCTGCAGTTGCGTCGTCACCAGACAATACGTCAAGCTTGTCACCGACAGCATCAATTAATTCTTTACCGCGTGCCAAATCACCCGTCGCGTCTTTGATCGCGATAATATTGCGGTGCTCCGCAAGGCGAATGGTCGTTGAATTCAACATATCGCAGGCGGTACGCCCGGGTACATTGTATAAAATTTGAGGGATGTCGACTGCGTCGGCAATCGCCATATAGTGCCGATACAAGCCCTCTTGGGTGGGCTTATTATAGTAAGGCGTCACCAACAAGCAGGCATCTGCGCCCACTTCACGCGCCACTTTGGTCAGTTCAATGGCTTCGGCAGTGGAGTTTGCACCCGTGCCGGCAACCACTTTTATACGACCGGCAACCTGATCAACACAGGCCTTAATGACCATTTTGTGCTCATCCATCGCAAGGGTCGCAGATTCGCCAGTGGTGCCCACTGCAACGATCCCGTCTGTTCCCTGCTCTATATGCCACTCGATCAGACGCGACAACGCTTGCCAGTCAATACTGCCATCGCTGTGCATCGGGGTTACTAGGGCGACCACACTACCCGAAATCATGCCGGTATCTCCAAAATTGGTGCAAGCCGCTAATGGTACTGGCCAGTGCCACACAGCTCAAGGGACAAATCAATGTAAACCAGTTAGGCTAGCCACTTTCGCGAAACGAATTCACTTAAGCGCAGTCAAAAGCCTTATATAAAGCCAAGTTTTGCCGAGTTGAGACAGGAGAAAACCCAATGCGTTTCCTAGCCGTAGCACTTCTGCTTATTTTAGCGCCGCTAAGTATAGCCGATACTTGGCGCACAGACCCCATGACCCCCACAGATGAAAAATACATGGAAGACAGTCGCAGCCAGCTAAACGACCTTAGCCGCATGGAATTGGGCCGCAGTTTTGGTGAAAGTCGCGATAATGACCTGCGTCTTATTCAAACCTTGCTAGATCGCAAACTCGTCACCGGCGACCAAACTCGCTTACTGCAGGCAATGGGTATTGTCGTCGGCGACCACCTGCGTAAAGAGAACGATCTAAAATGGGTGATTTATATCGACCGCTTAGGCCGTAGCCGCGCACTTGAAGTGCCATTCAAAGATGAGGCCATCTTCCCCGTCACTCAAATATCCAGCCGCGCGGCCGTCGGCGGCGACGTTGACGTACAGGCGATATACCAAAGATTAGAAGAAGAAATTAAACGCGCCAAAAAGAAAATCATCGTGCGCTAATAGCCGCTCCGCCCTGACAAAAGGCTGTCAGGGCGAAACCCACAAACTACACGCCTAAAAAATACAGTAATATCGGAATGCTAATAAAACTGATCAAGGTAGAGCTAACCACCATGCCCGCCACCACGTCGGGTTCACGCTTGTATTGCATCGCCAATAGATAGTTAAACACCGCCGCTGGCGTTGCCGACTGCAATAACACCACCTTGCGCTCCAAGCCTTCAAGATTCAAAAAGTACACCGCCGCAAAACCACCAGCTAGCCCCACTAACAACCTCAACACGCCCAAGCCAACTGACTTTCCCGCCTCATGTAACTTGAGTGAACTCAAGGACACGCCCAAGGTGATCAACATTAGCGGAATAGAAAGCCCACCGAGTAATCCCAAGGTGTTCTGCAAAGACAGCGGCAAACTCCAGTGATTAAAAATAAGTAGGCAGGCAATAGCACCGGCATAAATAATCGGAGAGCTGAGCACGCCCTTAACCACGGCCTTGCCACTCAGTACCGCAGCGCCAAAGGAAAAATGCGCTATTGTCGTCGTTAAGAATATACCCAAGCCAATTGCCAGGCCTTCCTGCCCGAACGCAAAAAGACACAGCGGCAAGCCCATATTACCGAAATTACCAAAGACCAAGGGCACCAGAAAATTACGCATATCAATGCGTAATACCAAGCACGCGATGGCCGCAAAAAGAGCTGAAAAAACCAGCATACACACACTGGCAAACAGCACGTGCTGGAGCAGCTCGGTGGAAATAACCGTTGTTCCGAGGGTACCCACAATTAACGCTGGCGCGCCAACCCATAATACAATGCGACGCACAAACTCATGGTCAAAAGGCTGTCGAAACCTCACCCAAAATACGCCAATAGCGGCGCATAAAATAACAGGTAGAATTATGGGGATAAGCGGGGCAATCAGCGACATGTACACTCCAATTTCGCAATCACCAACACCGGCTGCGAAACGGCATTATCAAGCTAAGACCATGTATTTCCAAGCTCGCGCATTAAAACCGGAAATAAATCCATCATCTAAAACAAAACCCCAATCGTATGCAAAAATATCGAGCCTATGATTCCAATGTCAAAACACAGTATGAAATTGCCATGATTACCTTAAACCCGAAAAAGCTCCTTAATAGCAAATGGACTGCAGTTCAACCAAAGCATAAAGAAAAACATTTTCTGATAAGGGAGGTAGAATTCAACGAAGACGGCGTTGTGGTGCACTGCTTAATGGAAGCCATTATGACAAAGCGTGAATTTGACATTGATTGGCGAGACTTAAAAAACCCCGTACATTGGCAAACTGGCTGGCACTAAGATCTAAGTACCAGCTGTCTTTAAAACTGATCCGGTCGCAACATCGCGTCGTGACCACCGTCGACAAAGACGATAGATCCCGCCATAAAGCTCGCCTTGCTGCTCAACATAAAACACACTACATCGGCTATTTGCTCGGGCCTGCCGATGGCGCCCAGCGGCACGCTGTCGCCAAAGTCTTTCATAACTTGGCCAAGGTCTTTATCTGCCAGTACTTTATCGCTTAAAGGCGTATTGATAATGCCGGGCGCCACGGCGTTTAAGCGCACGCCTTGACGAGCATAGTCCGGCGCATTGCGGCGCAGCCAGCAACTAAGCGCATGTTTGGAGCCCGCATAGGCGCTATGCCCGTCTTTATTTTCAATCAAATCACAGGCAGCGGTTTCTTGGTCACTGAGCATTAATTCAACGTAGTCGTCATGCCCTACCATCGCAGCCGAGTTAGATGCAATCATGACAATGCTGCCTTTACACCTCACCAATAAATCTAGCACACCCTCCGTTACCGCTACCGCCGCAAAATAATTCACTTTGGTAATCAGGGAGAAGGGCCGGACCGATGGCCCAAGACCAGCACAGGGAATAAAACCATCTAGGCCATTTGGCGCTAACGCTCGGATGCCATCTATCGCTTTTTGGCGACCCGACGAGTCCGATAAGTCTGCGCAAATATCACCGTCGGCCAGATCGACAACGATAACTTGATGACCCGCTTCACGAAGCTGCACCTTGATTGCCGCGCCAATGCCTGTAGCGCCGCCGGTTAATGCGTAGGTAGCCATTTATTATCCTTATTATTGTGGGTGAGCTATTTACCCGACTGCGATCAAACCATCGTCGCTTGTCAATTTACTGCGTTCGTATTTATGAGCCGGTGTATTCACAAGTGCCTCAAGTGGCGCAGCAATATGAGAGCGCTGACGTTGTTGTTCATCGGCCGCGCCATATAAAGTATTGCGCTGAAAAGGCCGACGACCTGCGCGACGAATACGAGCTTCCATTAAATCTGGCGCCGCTTCCTGACCATGCACCGCACCGGCGGCGCGGGTGATAGTTTCGTTCATCAAGGTGCCACCAAGATCATTCACACCAGCGTTAAGTAAAGCCTCTACGCCCTGCTCACCCATCTTCACCCAAGAAGCTTGAATATTGTCGATTAGGCCATTAAAAACCAGCCTTGCGATTGCGTGCATCAGCACCGCCTCGCGGAAACTAGGCCCGCGCCGAGCTCGGCCTTTTAAGTAAATAGGCGCCTCTGGCGGTACAAATGGCAGCGGCACAAACTCGGTAAAGCCGCCAGTTTTTACCTGTAATTGTCGCACAGCCATTAAGTGCCGCGCCCAAGACTGATAATTATCAACATGACCATACATAATGGTTGCCGTCGAACGCAGCCCCACCTGATGAGCGGCAGCCATTACTGCCAACCATTGTTCGGTATTTATTTTATCTGGGCATAATACTGCTCGCACATCATCGTCAAGCACCTCCGCTGCGGTGCCTGGCAGAGTATGTAAACCCGCGTCTTTAAGTTGCTGCAAATAGCTTTCTAAATCTAGCCCCAAGGTTTCTGCGCCCTGCCACACTTCTAGGGGCGAGAAGGCATGAATATGCATATCCGGCGTCGCCGCGCGCAGCGTTGCCACAATATCGAGGTAGGTTTGGCCGGTGTATTCTGGGTGTATTCCCCCTTGCATACACACTTCGCTGGCACCCCGCTGCCACGCCTCGGTAGCGCGCCGCGCTATTTCTTCGCCTGATAAATCATAGGGACGGCCGCGCAAATTTTCGCTTAGCTTGCCTTTTGAAAATGCGCAGAACTGACATTTGAAATAACAGACATTGGTGTAATTAATATTGCGCGTAACAACATAACTCACCCTGTCGCCGCACTGCTGTTGACGCAGCTGATCAGCCGCGTGACACACCGCCGCAAAGTCACTACCGCGTGCGCTAAATAGGCGAACTATCTCATTTTCGTTTAAGGCTTCTGCACGCAGTGCCCGCTCTAACAATCGCGTAATATCTACCGATACCGGCGCATAGTCTTTTAATAGTTCAGGCTCTGGTCGCAGTAAATCTAGCTCCGCTTTCGGTGCCTCAATATCCTGCCCTGCTACCCAATTATCTTCTTTGGGCAAGCCTTGGCCGTCGCTGTAATGCAGCACTTTGGTATGCAAAGCCGGATCTAACCAGCGCGTGTAATCGCGCACGTATTTAGGGTAAATTGTCAGCCGTTCATGCAAATATTTTCCCGCCCCAGCTGTTTCTTTGGTGAGGGTTTCTAAATGTGGCCAAGGCGCTTCGGGATTCACAAAATCGGGCGTTAAGGGCGATACGCCGCCCCAGTCATTTAGCCCAGCAGCCACCAATTGCGGCAGCACACCGGGGCTCAAATTTGGCGGCGCCTGAATGCTCATCTGCGATCCAAAAATCAAGCGCGCAACGGCAATAGTCCATAATAATTCATTCAGATCTGGCTCGGGAGCAGTGGCCATTTTGGTATTTGGTTTGGCTCTAAAATTTTGAATTATTATTTCTTGGAGATGGCCGTAGCGTTCATGCAAATCACGCAAGGCCAATAAGGACTCCACTCGCTCGCGACGAGTTTCGCCAATTCCAATTAAGATGCCTGAGGTAAACGGCACCTTCGCTCTACCTGCCCGCGCAATGGTCTCTAAACGCAGCGCAGGATCTTTATCAGGCGAACCATAGTGCGGCATACCTTTTTCGCATAAGCGACTCGAAGCAGACTCAAGCATGATACCCATGGATGCAGAAACTGGACGCAACATGGCAATTTCTGCCTCGTCCATACAGCCCGCATTGATATGCGGGAGCACATTGGTTTCTGCCAAAACCCGTCCTGCAACATCGGCAAGGTATTCTAAGGTAGTGGCAAAACCCATTTCGGCAAGCGCCTCGCGTGCTGCCTTGTAACGCAACTCAGGTTTCTCACCAAGCGTAAACAGCGCCTCTTTACAGCCCATGCTCTCGGCGACTTTTACCTGCGCTAATACTTGCTCAACAGGTAGATACGCTTGCTCTATTTTTTTTGGCGTTTTTGCAAAAGTGCAGTAATGACAAACGTCTCTACACAAATGCGTAAGCGGAATAAACACCTTACGGGAATAACTCACGCCGTTGTAAAAACCACGATCACGTAAAGCCGCCGCTGCCGTCATCAGCGACTCAGTCTCTGTCATATCTGCCAATAACAAAGCCTGTTCAGCATCTAAGCCATTTTCACTTACATCAGAAAGCATGGATTCTAAATCCCTCATACCGCACTCCAAGCCTGTGTAGACGTATTTGCCGCGCCACTGTCCAATTGCCTTAATCGCTGCGCGATACCGGCTTGATGTAAATACGCCAATGTCCGCTCCGCTTCTGCGCTTGGCGGTATAGCCAGTAAACGATGCAAGTCTTCTCGTGTATCAATGTCCTGCGCTATTCCCGGCAAGGAGATAACCTGCGCTGGTAATTGCATTGCCAAGGCGGCGTCGAAGTGAATAGCACAACTATCTCGCCCGTAAGACAAGGCCGGCACTCTGGCGGGGTCACACACTAAAATATTACTGCCGCTCCCATGCCGATCGGTGGCAATACTTACCGCGGAACCATGGGTTTTCATTAAGGTTTTGTGCCGATCAATCAGCGTGTTTAGTTCTTGCGCACCCAGCAAAGGCAGATCGCCATGTACCACCATCGCCGTAGCAGTGCTCACCCGAGCGTGGGTAAGCTCAGCCATTTTTTGCAGTGCAGCGGCGACCACATCATTCAAACCGCTGACCCCCAGGCCACGCTCAGACCAACAATCTATACCGTAATGCTCAGCCAACAACTGCGCAGCGGGATCATCTGACACCACCACGATGCGCTCAAAACCGGGGTGTGCCGCCAATACTGTCAGCACATCCTCGACCATGGCGTGAAATAAACCCCGTCGCTCAGACACTGTCAAACTGCCCGCTAGACGCTGCTTAGCCTGTACAAAATCTTTTAACGGCAATAGTGCCCACATAGTGTTTTACGCTTCTATCCGTTTACATTTAATTATTATCAATATGGCTCAATAACTTACTTTAGCGAAAGTATTTAAGCTTTCAAGCTAGCCGCAAATGTCAGTAGCGCATCTGCAAGTGCAATCTTGCTATTGAGGTCTGTCATCAAGGTCGGCGCGACACAAACCTGAATTCCTAGCGCAGTGATGTCATCTACGTACTCTGCATCAGCCTCATCTAATACATAACCATCCAGTAAATCACCGTAATACTCTGCCACCGCCAAAGCTGTTGCTGGCATATCAAGCTCACGCATCATTTTCGCTGCCGGGCCCTTTACTGCTCGGCCAGCAATAATGGGCGATACGGCAATGACTGGCGCCGATGATTTCGTAAGTAATTGTCGGCAATCCGGCAAACTTAATATCGGATCAATGCTCACAAAGGGGTTAGATGGGCAAACCACAATCGCAGCCAAGGCCTCGTCCGTCAATAAACTGCTCACCAGCGGGTTTAATTGCGCAGTGTCTGCGCCCTCAAAATATAACTCGCGCACCTCAGGCTGGCATTTATCACGCACAAAATATTGCTGAAAATCTAACCAACCTTGATCTGTATTCACCTTGGTAGCAACAGATTGCTCAGACATTGGCAGCAGTGAATGAGTAATACCCAGACCTGCAGCGATTTGTTTGGTCACCGATGATAAAGATTGGCCTGCACGCAGCAACTGAGTCCTCAACATGTGAGTTGCTAAATCTTGGTCACCGATTTGAAACCATTCGGCGCCGCCCAGCCGGCGCATCGCTATCAGCGTACGCCAGGTTTCATCACGTAAACCCCAGCCGCGTTCCTCGTCATTTAAATCTGCCAGCGCATACATCACTGAATCGAGATCCGGGCAAATACGCAAATCCCAGTAATCGAAGTCGTCACCAGTATTCGCGACAATCGTAAGCTGCTCAGGCGTCAAGGTCGCCGTTAAGCCTCGGCATAATTTAGCGCCGCCCACACCACCACTTAAGGCCAGCACCTTGCCTGTAAACGATAGTTTTGTGGCGAGATTTACATCTGTCATCAGCGAAACATGTCCTTTTCTCGATCCCGGATTAATGCTCCAGAGCCATTGGCTGATGGTCGTAATTTTGCGCCACGAATAAGCACCAGCGGCAATGCCTCATCGCCCTGCCCCATCACAAAAGAGGCTGCTGCCGCTAATTCGTCGGCCACGGCCACTTCAGTAATTTCAAGCGGCCGACCATATAAATCTTTCTCACCAACACGATTCTCTAGCGCCTCGAAACCGGCGGTGCCAATAGCGAAGCCTAGGGTGCCATTGCGCCACGCGCGACCTGCGCTGTCGTTAATGACAATATTCACAGCCACACCTAAACGCATTTGCAGCGCATCTCGCAATTGCGCCGCGCTGCGATCTGGGTTTTCTGGCAGCAATAGCAGGCGCGGATTGTCGTCATCACTACTAATATTAGATCGATCGATCCCCGCATTGGCGTGTACATAACCCAGCACATGCTCAACGATCACCACGCCGGGACGCTGACGAATAACCTCGCGGGATTCATTCAGCAGCACCTGCATATGACGCGGATCTTTATCACACTGTTCAGCCAATTCATGAGCTTGAACGCTAGGCTCTATGGCATTTAAATAGGCATAGCGGCCCTCGGCTTTAGACACAATTTTTTGCGCCAAAACCAATACGTCGCCCTCTTGTAGACTTTGCTCAGATGCCGCCAAAGCCACTATTATCAACTCAGCAAGATCATCACCGGGCTCCACCATAGGAATACCCGATACCGCATGAAGAACAAGTGAAGAGCCCATAATCGAATTAATGATCCAGCCCAGTTAATTTAATTCCGGCATGGCATTTATATTGTTTATTAATAAAAATAAGTAGCGACGTCATGGCCTCTACCGCAGCCGCGTTGGCGATACTGCCAGCATGAAAGCCGCGCAAACCCGCTGCCTCAACTAACTCTATAACCTTGGCGCGAGCCTCTTTATTGTCGCCACACACCAGTACATCGCATTCCATGCCTTGACCATCTTGCAAATGTACCGCCGCCACATTTTGAAATGCCGACACGACGCTAACGCCCTCACCCAAAATATTCTGGGCAATCTGACCGGCAGACCCTTCCTCTGGCAATTGCACGCGTGCGACTTTCGGCGGCACCAAAGGCACTGTCACGTCGATCAGTATTTTGCCCTGCAAAGCGCCCTTTACGCTTGTCAAAGTATCGGCATGGTGGGCAAAAGGCACCGTTAACGCAGCAATGTCTGCCGCTTGAGCTGCAGATACATTATCCATCGCCGCCACCGACACATCGCCAACACCACGCGCTTGCATGAGTTCGCGCAGCTCTTGCGCTGCAGCTTCAGCTTTCTCTTGGGTGCGTGAACCAATAATAATCTGGTAACCCGCCTCGGCCCAGCGCCGTGCCAATCCCGTGCCTAAACCACCCGTACCACCTAGAATTGCCACTACGGCTTTACTTTCTGTCATTCAAAAATCTCTCTTTAATGTGCAATTCATCATGTCGATCAAGCTTCTTTAAATCTATTCTTCAAGCGCCAAGATCGTCGAAATATAATGTGACTAAAGTTTAGTGTATACGTCTTAATCCACCGCGAATACTGTCAAAAACGGTCTATCTCCCAACAAATGTTATCGTTTTGGTAGTTCCGCTCCAAACCTCTAGCACTGCTACTATTTTTGGTTAGCATCTGGCGTGTTTGCGCAAACTGCTCATATTTAAACAGCCACTCTCACTAACACAATTACGCATTTCAGATTAGTCCCTTCAGACTACCCCCCTGTACAAAATAAGCTACAAGCCACGTGCAATGGGCATCGCTAACAAATCATCAATACCAAGGCATTCGCAACCGCCATTCCGAGTACACAAAAATGCGGTAAACTTGGCAAAACCAACTTAGCTAGCGTCAGGTAGCAGTACGAACTGCCCCGCGAAAATAAATAGCAATCAAATAATATGCAGTGCGGAGTTAACATGCGGAACAAACTAGATTTCAGCGCCAAGGTCGTTATCGTTACTGGCGGCGGCAAAGGCGTTGGACGCGGTATTAGCGAACGCTTCCTCCAACATGGTGCGACAGTCATTATCTGTGGCCGTAGCGAGCCCGACACACTGCCCAATTCAGACGGTAAAGAGGCGGTCTTTTTCCCGATAGATGTTCGTGACGCCGACGCTATTCAAAGTTTAGTCGATACGGTTGTTAGTCAATATGGCCGTATTGACGTATTAGTAAACAATGCTGGTGGCGCCCCCGCCGCTGATGCCGCAACCGTATCGCCGCGTTTCTCAGAATCTATCATTCGTCTAAATCTGCTGGCACCACTGAATTTCTCTCAATCCTGCAATACTGTCATGCAAAACCAAGACAGTGGCGGCGCCATTATCAATATCGCCTCGGTCAGCGCTGTCCGCCCCTCGCCAGGCACCGCAGCTTACGGCGCAGCAAAAGCCGGCTTAGTCAGCTTAACAAGCTCACTCGCCGTAGAATGGGCACCCAAAGTGCGAAGCAATACCATCATCGCCGGCCTAATTCGCACAGAGCAAGCTCACCTACACTACGGCGACGAAGCGGGTATCGCGGCGGTTGGCAACACGATCCCCTTGGGGCGAATGGCTATTCCGGAAGACATCGGCGACGCCTGCTTATTTCTAGCCAGTGATCTCGCGTCCTACGTCAGCGGATCGACCCTAACCCTGCATGGTGGCGGCGAAAAGCCCGCGTTTTTAAGCGCTGCCAACGTCGATTAACGTTATTTCCAACTCATTATTTAGACGCTATTTAGCACGTAAATAGCGTTTTCGCGCTTAATTCCTGCAAACACCCCTATCGAGGTAGTGAATTACCGCAATTCACTACGCTAACTATGTATACACACCTCGGTAATCTCGAATAATCACGTAACGCCAGCACGTGTAACGTGTCCAATCAGTAAGGAGCTTTAATTTTACTCGACGCGACGATCCATCATCGCCAGCCGCCGAAAAACCATAGCGAGGCGCAATATGACTCCTAAACAAATTACTATCGTGCAATCTCATCTACATGCGGTGAAATCTATTGGCAAGCCCTTTGCCAAAGTGTTCTATGCACGCCTATTTCAATTGTCGCCAGATTTACGAACGTTATTTAGCTGCGCTGGCGACACCAAAGATCGCAAGCTCATCAACACGCTTTGCACCACAGTGCACTCATTGCAAAATATGGAGGGACTTAAAGTCGTAGCCCATAACATGGGGCAGCGTTACAGCGAGCAAGGTGTAACCGAACGTCACTACGATTTCTTTATTCAAGCCATGCTTGAAACATTAGAAATGGCGCTCGGCGACGAATTCAGCGGTGATGTAAAGGCAGCCTGGATAAGCTTACTGGCCATGTTAAAAGATACCTTGTTAGAAGCCAGCAACTACCAAGAAATTGAACATACTGCGTGGGGGCATGAAGTACCGATGGCGCTGGTAGGCTAAGATCCGGCTCACTTCTATTTTTTATAGACAGTAACGACTGCCGCACCACCTAAACCAAGATTGTGCTGCAACGCTACCTTAGCACCAGCAACTTGTCTCGCACCAGTCTCTCCACGCAATTGTGTTGTCAATTCAAAACATTGCGCTAAACCAGTCGCACCAATTGGATGGCCCTTAGACATCAACCCACCGGATGGATTCACCACAACTTTTCCACCAAAAGTATTATCTTTGTCAGCCACAAAGCGGCTAGCCCCACCTTCTGGACATAAACCCAAGGCCTCGTAACTAAGCACTTCATTTGTTGTAAAACAGTCATGCAACTCAACCACATCAACATCGACCGCATCAATACCGGCCTGCGTATAAGCCTTTGTAGCAGCTTGACGACTCATACTAGATCCCACCAAATTCATAGGATCAACAAAGCTGTCGAGCTTGTCGGTAGCCATACTTTGCCCCGCTATGACTACGCCACGTGTTATACCATGATGCTTAGCATAATCTTCGCTACATATCAGCGCCGCTGCGGCGCCACATGTTGGTGGGCAACACATCAGGCGGGTGAGGTAGTTCATATAAAGCATTGGCGAGTTCATCACGTCCGCGACCGAAAGCGCTGTATTGAATAATGCATAAGGGTTATTCAAAGCATGATTACGTGTTTTCACCGCGACTTGCGCGAACAACTCCGGTTTCGCGTCATAGCGCTCCATGTAACTGTGGCCCGCAGCGCCAAAACAACGCAGCGCCAAAGGGGCAGGCGGGTAATCTAGCCTATCCAAAGCTTCGTCAAAAATAGTAAACGGCGATTCCCTGTCATCCCACTGAGATGAAATTGCGCCGCTAGGCATTTCTTCAAACCCTAAGGCAAGAACACAATCAGCTTCACCACTTAGAATCGCCTGCCTAGCGAGATAAATCGCACTAGAACCAGAGGAGCAATTATTATTAACATTAACCACCGGAATACCGGTCATACCAACATCATAAAGCGCACGCTGGCCACTGCAACTATCGCCATAAATATAACCAGCGAATGCTTGCTGGACATCGGAATAATTAAGCCCCGCATCTTTCAATGCTTCGTTCACCGCTTCGCTAGCCATCATTCTGTATGGAGCTTGATTTCCGGGTTTGGCAAATTTCACCATGCCCACACCTGCGACAAGAACCTGACTCATTAAACCACCTATAAAACGCTAGTAAAATATCGTCTCGAAAATCAAACGACGGCTTACGAAAAAGCCGTGCGAATAACACGGCAAAGAAAATTAATCGTATTTGTAATCAAATGTGATGCCGTAGGTAAGGGGATCGCTGACGTAGCGCGTCACAATATCGCTTACAACCTGAACGTGACCGGTGGTCGCGTACTCGTTAAATATGTTTCGACCGTAGAGTGTCAACATCCATTTGGCATCTGACCGACCAAACCGTAGACGCGCGTTTGTGATGGCGAAATCATCGTGCGCAAAGAACGGGTCGCCATCCAATGTAGAGTTAGTTTCATCTTTAAAGCTGTAATCAACCCCTGCACCAAGTTCATATTCATTACCAATAGGAAAGCTGTAGTCAGCCAAAATCGTATAACTTAATTTCGGTGAGTAATTAAACTCCTGCCCGGTTAAATCCGTCGGTTGACCTCTAGTATTAAAGGCATTAGGGAACTCCTTAACCTCAGTCTCGATATAGGCACCAGCTGCAGAAAGATATAAACCTTCAAAAGGCGATCCAGATATATCTATTTCAAAACCAATTACTTCAGACGACGGTGCATTTTGTAGCTGTGGCAGCGAGCCGAATAAAACATCCTGAATACGCGAAAAAAGTTGTTTATCGACATAATCATAATAGAACGCAGCGGTATTAAGCTGTAAGCGACGATCGAAGAAGTTTAATTTTGCGCCAATCTCGTATGCATCAACCTGTTCTTGCCGGGCGGGTACATACTGCCCCTGATCGGTGGTATTAGTGACTGGAAATGAACCTGATTTAAAACCCCTTGAGCGAGACAAATACATTAGTACATTATCATTCGGTGTCCAATCCCCAACAAGACGCCAGGACAAGCTATGCTCCTCCAAATTATCGGTATAGCGATCAAACTGGCCGTCTTCGGTAAGTGTGATGCATTCACCTGGTGTGGTGACATCTGGTGTTGTTAATGCAAGTAGCGCGCGCTGCAGTGACAATGCACTGAACACAAGATTTACATTGGTATTATTGTCTTTGGCGTCATCGGCTAGGCAGCCGTTAAAATCCCGCTCTTCATCTGTGTAACGCGCACCGGCGGTAATTTTTAGAGTATCGGTGAATTGCCATTCAACATTACCGAAGGCAGATTGCGAACGGTACTCCATTTCACCATCACCAATATAGTAGCTTCCCAATAGACTTATATCTTCAAGCCCCGGTAAAGCCCCCACTAGTGGAACAACATAGAAAACACTGTTGTTATCGCTAGCACCAAACAAACGATAATCCGTTCCCGTTTCATGCGGGGTTGCATGAAGACCGGCGGTCCAAGTGACTGGCCCATTGAATAGTTCGGTGCTTCCAGTTAAACGAAATTCAACATCGACGTTTTCAATTTCAGAGAAGAGCGTAGTTTCAATATGTCGCTCGGAATATGAAGATGCAGGAATTTCGCTTCCATCAGCTTCAAAATTATTATACGAAACCAATAAAATACCTTCGACTGTCTCGGTAAACATCCAAGAAAGGCGCAGCGCAGCTTGATAAAAGGTTTCATCCTGCGTGAAGTCATAGGGCTTGCCATTTACGTCTACACACGAAGAGTGTCCCTTACAAAATTCCGCAGCGCGAGGATCATCGGAATCTGGAATAAAGGGATAGTTCTTAACATTTTCCGATGCCAGTAAATCACTCTGAGGGTTCTGCGCATTGAAATACACCGGCTGTCCGGCGCGGCTATCACTACGATCTCGCCATCCAGACAACATTAAACGAACATTCACATCCTCGCTCGCATCCCAATCAAATAATGACCGCAACGAGAACTTATCTTGCTCACCAAGTTTACGACTACGATCGGTATTACTGTATTGCCAAGGCTCATCTTGCAAAATATAGCGCCCGGCAAACCGATATCTCAAGTTGTCTGAAATTGGTCCACTGACATACCCCTCTACATCCTTACGATCAAATCGACCATAGGAACCGCTTACTCCCGCCTCGAAATTCTCAGTAGGCTTTTTAGCGATATAGTTAATTGCACCGCCAGTCGTACTTCTACCAAATAATGTGCCCTGGGGGCCTTTCAATATTTCGACACGCTCAATATCAATATTTGGCCCTTTGGTCATAATGGAATACGGCATACTCACTTCGTCGATGTATACGCCAGTGGTAGGACTCGCAAAATAGGTGGAGTCAGGAAAGCCAACCCCCCTTAAGGTATAAACAGGCGCACCGTAACCGCCTTCTGAGGCGGAGAATCCCGGTACAATGATATTCAGATCTCGAGTGTCCGTGATACCTAATACATCTAACTGTTCTCCATTTAACGCAGTTACGGCAATAGGAACATCATTTAGATTTTCCTCTCTCCTCTGGGCAGTAACCACGACCTCTTCTAACAATGCATTCCGAGTTCGCGGTCGATTTGTCTCAGAGTCTGCTTGTGCGCTTACAGCCAGAGAATGTCCAATCAAAAATGGCAAGCATGTCGATGAAATTACAAATGATAAATATCTAGCTTTTCTCATAGTAGGCATTGAATTTATACCACCCTTATTTTTATATTATGAAATAATTTATTTTTCATTAATTACAACGTATTTATTGTTAAGTTTATAACCCACTACAGTTTATGTAATTACAAATACCGAGTAACACTACCCATTTGGACAGTATTTCTTTTTTTCATCAAATACATTCAAACACCAAATATCACAACAGAATAACTATGTATTCTTAAATACTAGACACTTTGAAAATTCAACATAGAAAGCCAAGCTATCAGGATTTTTCATTGAACCCGGACTCGCCACACTGACGACATCAGCACCTTTAAGTAACTTCCTCACCGGCACCTCCAGCTTTTTACCGGTCAGAGTATAGGGAATATCGGGAGCAACAACGATCTCGTCGGGAACATGGCGCGGCGAACATTGCGAGCGCAAGCTGGATTTTATCTCCGAACGCATCTCATCGCTGATCTGTGAGCCTTCCGTTAAAGAAACAAATAGTGGCATATAGAAACCACCATTCTCCGTTTCAATACACACGATTAAACTGTCTGAAATTCCAGCGATAGATTCAACGGTTCGATATATTTCGGCGGTTCCAATACGAACACCATACCGATTCAAGGTCGCATCAGATCGCCCGTATATATAACAGCCACCACGTTCGTTAATTTTTATAAAATCGCCGTGACGCCAAACACCTGGAATCTCTTCAAAGTAAGACGCGGTGTAACGCTCTCCGTCGGCATCATTTAAGAAATACAAAGGCATCGATGGAAATGGTACATCGCAAATTAACTCACCGACTTGATCAATAACGTCGATTCGTTGGTCATCTAATGCCTTCACCGACATACCCAAGGCCCTAGCCTGAATCTCAGCGGCGTATACCGGCTGTGTTGGCGTAGCCGCAACAAAGGCGCTTGCGATTTCTGTACCGCCACTCTGCGACGTGACCCACATATCGGATTTCACATTTTGGTAAAACCAATCGAAAGTCGATGGCATTGAGGGCGATCCGCCTACTAGCACAGTTGATAGACGGTCTAGCGCGAAATGCTCTTTAGGTACAACATGGTTGCTCTCCATCAACTGGACATAAGTAGGACTGGCACCAAAGTGAGTAGCATCACTTTCATCCGCCAATCGCCACAAGGTGTCAGTCGTTGGATACACTGGGCTGCCATCGTAAAGAATAACTCCGGCTCCGGTGAGCATCATACCGACGAGCAAATTAAACATCACCCAGCCGGTAGTCGTATAGAAAAAGCTATTGTCTCCGGGTTTTAAGTTCATATGAAGGCTCATAAATTTGAGCATTTCAATAAGCACACCAATATGCGAATGCGCAATGGCTTTGGGGAGACCTGTTGTGCCGGAGGAAAAAACAAACCACAAAGGATGGTCACTACTGACTCGGCTAAACTTAAAGCTGTCTTCACCAGGATCGTCAATACTTACAAGGTCTAACCAATTCAACACATCTATTTTATGAGTGAACGGCCCACAGTTACCCAATACATCAACGCGAACAACCTGCGCTACCGAAGGTAACTCACCCAACAGCTTGGACAAAATATCTACGCGGTCGAAACGACTCCCATTAAACTCATAACCGTCGCAAAAAAAGACCAGCTTTGGGCGAACTTGCCCAAGCCGGTCAAGTATCGCCTGAGTACCAAACTCAGGCGCCGCATTGCTCCATACCGCCCCGATACTAATTGATGCGAGCATCGCTATCACAGTTTCTGGGCAATTCGGTAGTACCGCGCTGACTCTATCGCCAGCGCAAATCCCCATTGATCTCAGCGAGGAGGCGACACGTCGAACGTCGGCGCTTAGTTCGTCCCAACTAAGTACGCTAAGCGGCTTACTTTCGGACATCGCCGATATCGCCGGATGGCTGCCTTTATGACGTAGGATATGTTCGGCGAAGTTAACCTGACTGCCGTCAAACCATCTCACGCCAGATTTCATTTCGCGACTACTCATGACCTGTGAGTAAGGCGTTTCTGATATCACCTCAAAATATTGCCACATGGCTGCCCAAAACGAATCTGGGGAGCTAACCGACCATTGCCAAAGTTGAGTGTATTTTTCACAACTTACAATGCCCTGCTGATCTAGCCAACTTATCAGCGCAGTCATATTACTGTCTGCCACAAAGTCTTTAGATGGTGTCCACAAACACTGGCCTTCCGTTACGCTCATGTCGCCTCCGTTATCGCGCCCGAAGTAATGCGATATTTGCTCGCACGACGTCCGGCTCTGAGAAGGCGGGTAGCTCGGTATAAACCCAGTTGGTATCGTGCTGCACTACTGTTTCTAACTCACTTCGCCAAAAGTCTGATGGCAAAGACACTAAGTCGCTATTGCTGCTACAAGCGTCGTCACCAAGGCAAAAATAATCATGACTAGCAAACTTGGCGGCCACCACAGGTTTTCTAAACGCAAATTGCCAATGATAATTTGCAGCAACATTTGCCAATGGCAGATAGAGATCAACACTCGCACCGGCCGCTAAATCCGCATCGGAAAGCGTCGTCACGACACCGGCAATACCAGCAGGCTTTAACTGACGAACCGTGTCTGCCAAATAGACCGACGTTGAATCAATGTCCAACTCGGTTAAGGGTTCAACGCTCGCATTGGGGTTAGCCAGTACGTGCGCCCACGAAATTAGTGCAGCATTGGAGGGTATTTCCAACACAATTTCCGCATCTACCATTGCGCAACACGCTGTCATCCATTCGGACATATCACTGCGCAATTGCGGATTTGTGAGAAACCGTTTTATTGCAAAACGCACCCGGCTTTTACCGGACATCGTTTGTAACACATGGGGGTGACGACTAATCCAATCATCAAGAAAGCCCATCAATGGCACGCTAAGTCGATCAGCGTCGAGCATACCCTGTAATTTTTTATAAACTTCGGCAAACTCTGTTGGACTAGACCAGGGCAGTGCTTTGCCACCGCAGAGCACATGCTCAGCGAAGGCATGTGCATTGAACCAAATGGCGGAATTATTTGAATACTTCTCTGCAAGCATGATTCATTACCTATCAGCTATTATCGACAACGCTTAATTACGCGGGGCTTCTAATGATGCAAGCTTCGCCTTGAGCTGCTGTATTTCAACGTCTTTTGGATCAGGCAAAATAATAGGAGGCAATGCCGACGGCAGTGCTTTACCAAAAGGCCCGCAATACAATTCTTCAGAATTGTTCCAGCTACCAAAAAATGGCACCGTAGCTGGTGGCTCTGGCTTCACTCTCGTCGCCATAAACTCATCCCAGCTCACACCCTTGGCCAAACGCCCTTTCAAAATACCTTTGCGACGTTCGACGGTAGCAGTGTCATCAATGGCGTAGGTATCTGGGTCGTATACAACGCCGTAAAGATCCATCGCGGTTTCTTCACGAATCAGCCCTTCCTCCAAATCTTTGATCACTAAATTTGGATCTCGATCCAGCACGTCGCCGTAGCCGCCACCGCCACCTTGGCTAGTCATAAACAGCTCACCCTCGGGATACAATTCGAAGGCAACCGCCATTGAATGGCTGCTATATTCTGCGCCCTCAATTAATCGGTCGTTCATGATGCTGGCCATAGACGCCTGAAACAGCTCTGGCGTTTCCTTCATCACCTTAAACAGATTTTTACCGCGCACTCGAACCGTGCCATATGTGGGGCAGGCATAGCCGCCAAAAAGACCAAAGGTAGAAGGGAAATACGAACCTCCGGTAAACGTCTGAAAGCCAAAGGGTTGCTCGCCGTAGCGCATCAAGCCGTATTCATAGGCGGCACCACCACGGAATTTTCCGAAGCCACAATTGCCAGGCCAAATACGCTTTGATATCGCATATATAAATGGCAATTGTTCTTCCGCTTCTTCGCTTTCACCGATATCGACATTCGCACCAAAACACGGCGCGATACTGTGCTCACCGTCTTCATCACATTTTGCGCCGCCAGCCATACCGTTCAGATCACCGCACATATTGCCGCAGGAATCTTGGTGCTGAGTGACGCCGCCGTAAATAATGGCCGCGGGTTGATTGAACCAACCCGCCTTGGTTTTTCCGTATTTCACTGGTGCGCCGAAATACAGTTTGGCAAACGCCAACTCTGCAGCGGTCATTATTTTGAACATAGGCTGTATACACAGCGCGACTGGCACTTCATTGGAGCAATCAGCAATGGTTCCCGGATCAGTAATAAATTCGAAGCAATCGATAATCGCCTGCGCACAAGGCATATCAGGCCAAATATGGTGGGCGAGCGTAATCGCAACACCAAGCACCTGGGTACTTAGTAGGCTGTTAATTGGTCTATTAAATAGTTCGGGGGAACTACCCCGTAAATCAACGATGACCTTGTCACCTTTTACGGTGAAGCAGTACATGATTTTCATCAACGCGGGTTCGCGCATCGTATCGTCAATATAAAATTGCGTGCGCACCGTGCCGTCAGGTAGCTCTGCGATTCTACGGCGACCTTCATCTCGCATAAATTCAACATTACTACGCAGGAAGCCAACTACGGAGTCAACGCCATAACGAGCGATATGCTCTTTACCGCGACGTTCCATTCTACAACACGCTGCCAAACGCGCTTTCAAATCCGCCAACATCGTTTGCGGCTCGCGGCAGCTATTCTGCATAAAGGTAACAAGGTCTGTTTTTAACGCGTAATTTTCGACCATTTTAATGGGCGAACCTCGTAAGCCTTCATCCCATGGCGACTCAATCATCGGCCCCATGCCACCGGGAACACGGGCGCCAATTTCACCTTCATGCATCGCACAAACACACCAGCTAACAATCACGCCATCATGAAAAATCGGCATAAACAAATGCTGATCAGGGCTGTGAATACCACCGTAGTGAGCATCGTTTAGCAGAAAACCATCACCCTCGTTTATGCCAACTGTTTCGTCGGTTTCAAAGTACTTGCGGATAAACCTAATGGGGTAATGCAAGCTAACTGTAAACCCGGCAACACCTCGAGTAGACGCAAGGGAGAGATCACCGGAAGCGGTAAAATAACCCGTCGACATATCGGCACATTGGGCAGCAGGTGACGCTACCGTCATCTCTGCGATTTTAAAAGTTTCATCCAGAGACGCGCGTAAACCGGAGCGGATCTCTGCATACAAATTGCTATCGATGCCAGCGCTTAAAATTTCTTCCTCACGCGAGGTGCGCGGGGCAACGTGATGATTACGTTGAATCTCTGGGTCAGGCCCTAAAAACGCGCGGTTTTTACTTAAAAATCGATCAACCAATGCCTGTTCGTCAGCGGTATCTGGATTTGCCAAATTTGTATTCATTGTTATTTCCCTCACTCCCGTATAGGAGAGCTGTGAATTATCTCGTTACTGATATTGCGCATTACTTTCATGAAAGAACCAAACTGCTCCCTGAGCGGCAGCAACAAATGTCCAGCCTGGCTCCACCAAGTACGTCGTTTCGCCGGGATTAACTATTGCTGGCCCAGTAATTTCGACACCGGGATTCAAAGCATCGGCACCGTAGATCGGCGTTGAAACCGATGCTGAGTTTCCTTGGAAATAGCATTCCCGATAATTCACTGCTTGCGGTGGTGCCACGCGCTCTCGCGGTAGTTCTAGCTCTGAGAATTTGACCGTACCCAAATCGACTCTGGATACCACCCTTACTGTAGAAACCCACACGCCCGACTCCGGCGACACAATTTCCTTGCCATAGCGTTTCCCAAAATCGGCATTCATATACTCAATTGCACCCAACACTTCCGCAGGCTTATTCAAGCGGCGATT
Source organism: Zhongshania aliphaticivorans (assembly GCF_902705855.1). Classification (GTDB taxonomy): domain Bacteria; phylum Pseudomonadota; class Gammaproteobacteria; order Pseudomonadales; family Spongiibacteraceae; genus Spongiibacter; species Spongiibacter aliphaticivorans_B. The sequence goes on from NZ_CACSIJ010000004.1 coordinate 65,643, forward strand.
AGTGAGTTCGATACTGACTTCCATTTTCTGAATGCCATATCGCATATCTAACTCAAGGGTGTATTGAATATCATCCTCACGAAAACCTTGGCGCAATAAATCTGCGCGGCCCTTTTCCTCAAGCGAAGCAACAAGTGCATTAAATGAATCGTAGTCAGCGTAAAGAGCGCGAGTATGCTTGTTGTAAAAACCAAGGGAGACGTTCTTCTCATGGATATGCATTTGATCTAAGCCCGCACCACCGCAGGCAGAGAACACGCTGCTGTATGGCGGAGCCAATATCTTTTTAATACCGGCTTTGTCAGCAATACCACAGCAGTGCAAGGGGCCATTACCGCCGTAGGCTAAGAACACAAACTCGCTGGCTTTATAGCCGCCACCATTTAGCTCTCTAACCAAGCCTGCGGCCATTTCGCTATCGGCCATAGACTTAATAAGCAATGCAGCTTCCACTTCTGAGATATCCATCTCATCGCAGATATCTTCTAAAGCCTGATAAGTGCGACGCATATTCAATGGAATAACACCTTTGGCGTAGTTCTCTGCGTCCAAGTAACCGAGAATAAGATCGGCATCGGTGACCGTCGGATTCATACCACCGCGGTCATAGCACGCGGGACCGGGATCACTGCCCGCGCTCTGCGGCCCGACACGGACGGTATTGAAAATTGGATCGTAACTCGCGATAGAACCACCGCCTGCGCCCAAGGTAACAAGATGCACCATCGGCAAACTGACACGCCAGCGGTCAACAACCGGATTAAAGTCGTAGTGCTTAGTACCACCCTCGGTTATTAAACCAATATCAAAAGAGGTGCCACCCATATCGCCACAGACAATATTGCTAATACCGCCCTGCAATGCTAATTGACCGGCGGCGTGAATACCTGCCACGGGGCCGGAGTGCAGGGTTTTAAGTGCATCGGTTGAATTTAACTGCGCCATACCGCCAGAGTTATGTACCAACAACATCGGTCTGTCATAACCATTTTCACGCAGATTTTGTTCCAGCGCATTCATCGCAAAATACATCGTTGAATGTAAAAAAGCGTCGATAATCGCCGAGGAGCTGCGCACGTATTCGCCCTTACGACCGACCACCTGATGAGACAATACCATCGGAATAGCACCGAGCATGGAGGACGGAAATTCCTCTTCGAATATCTCTTGGATACGCAACTCGTGATCTGGGTTTTCCACCGAATTGATTAAGGTCACGACGATGGCCTGAACCCCTGTATCGACGAGTTCCTTGAGCTTTTCGCGAACGTCAGCTTCATCTAAGTCCATCAATACTTTACCGCGATAATCCATGCGCTGTTTTACAGAACGAATTCTGGATATAGGCACAATGGGATCAGGTCGCTTAGCGCGGGACATGTCCCTCGCTTGTTCATCGGGAAGACCATCACCGTAGCCACGGCCACGAGAAATAGGGATGGTGCTTTCAAAACCGGTGGTAATAAGCACACCCACTCTTGGCCCTTTTCGCTCGATTAGCGCGTTCGTTCCCAATGTGGTCGCGTAGCGCACTGAATCGACTGATTGCAATAACAGCCGCCGCTCTAAACTTAATATTTCGCAGGCTTGATCCAGTGCGTCGTTAAAACCCAGCGCCAAATTATGATGCGTGGTTAGCGCCTTGGTTTGAATAAACTGCTCATCCCAGCTGACAAAACAGTCCGTAAAAGTACCGCCAATATCTACCGCTATACGTTTCATTATTACTTCTCCTACTAGGACCGAAACGCAGCGGTATTAGCTGTACTGTCGTTTTCAACACCCGTCGCACCGCACCACTTTTCCTTTAGTGAGTCGATATCCAGCTCTAAATCATGTAGCGGGGCGTGCCCCGGCACGGTGTACTCCACGTCCATCATTAATCCGCAATGTGGACAATAAAATTCGTAAATTACGCAGACCTCAGGATCGGGAGAAAAACAAAACCGGTAGCGCTCCGGATCGAGCAATGGATGGTGAACCTCCCGTGGATTCCGGTCGTGGATCAACAAGAATCGTTTGTAGTTTTCCCGAGCAGGGCCAAGTACGTGATCGCAGCGATCGCACTCCCACATCTCCTCTTCCAGATCTACTCGTAAATATTCAGTCGCTAAAACTTTCATTATTATTTCCCCTTATTCCGACGCGTCTTGTCGACTTGATATATTCAGTACAATGTCGCGATTTGCCGTAAATTCAAATCCCCAGCCCCGCGGCACACTGCAGGTCCAAAAAGCCTCTTCCAGCACGGCGGGGCCAGCACCACTAGCACCTGCAATTTGGTCTTCTACTCGAAAAACCGGCACATGTTGAAATTCGCCGTTAGAATTGGCCAATGCGCGATCGGATGTTGCTTTTGGCTCGCTGACATTTAGCGCGACTTTGTCGGCCAATTTCGCGTGACTTATGCGATGCACAGCGCGCACGCTCAGCAAAATATCAGCACGCGCAATATTGGCATCGGCGGGAAGTTTTCCGTCTGCGCTTAGGGTGACATCGTGACGTTCAGATTCCTGCTCATACCACACCTCTAAGTCGCACTGCGCTGCGCTGTAACCCTCGGTGCTCATGTCTCGTAACACACGATCCCTGAGTCGCTCGAAAACCTCTGCTACGGAGTCATTATCTGAGCGAGGAATAGCTTCGGACGCGAGGTGAGCAATATCACTAAAACCGATACCGTGAGCGCTAAATACCGCAGATAAACGCGGGATAAGCACCGTCGCAATCCCCGCACTTTTGGCAACAGCCGCCACCCCCATCGGCCC
>NZ_CACSIJ010000005.1 GCF_902705855.1 Zhongshania aliphaticivorans
TTATGGCATACGATCTTCTATGGGTGATGTGGGTGCGTGCTGGGACAATGCCGTGGTCGAGCGATTCTTTGGTAGTCTAAAGCATGACTGGATATTTAAGCTTCACCAACCGACTCGCGAGCATATGACCAGTGACGTTAGAGCTTACATCAAGTATTACAACTTAGACCGGCTCCACTCATCGAACAATGATTTATCGCCGGTTCAGTATGAGAAATTAGCAAATTAATGTGTCCGGTTTTGTTGACCAGAACACGGTTCATTAAGTACGAAAGAGAATGCCTCCGAGTATTAAACAACTATGATGCTGTTGGCTTTTACGACAAAGATCTTTCACCGCTGACTCCAGTAACAAAGGCAGATAATTACTCGAAGACATTCAGATCGATCATATCCCCAGACACCGGAACATTAACTCATCAAGAAGCCACAAGAATGCTTCTGGGCGCACGCAATGCATTGGATGAAGGAGTAATTGATATTAAGGATGCAGTGCTCTTGTTTCTTGTCTACGAATCTGGCCAAAGGATTTCTTCTTTTGATTTTTTAAGGTGGAAAGATTTTTATTGCCTGGAAGCGGGATCCGAATTGAGCTGGTTTGTTGATCTTTACACGCGGAAAGGAGCTGTCGAAAAAAGTCCAAGCAGAATATCTAACACTACTGCCATGCTAATCAAAGCATATCACCAACGCTATGAAGAGCATGCTAGGAAAATGGGGGTGAGTGGCGACTTATCAAACTACCAAATATTTATCCGAAATAGTCTCAATGGCGATTTATTTATGGATTCAACACACGTTTATGGATGGGATTCGGGACTTGGTTCAGAAAGGCTAACAGTTCGCTTAAATGAGATTCTTAAAAAGTTGGACATTCCAAACCGTGCCGGCAATCCATTACGATTTAACTCAAACAGAGCGCGACATACGGGTGCGACATTCCGAGTTTGCGAGGGTGCTTCAGTGAAAGAGGTTCAACAATACCTTCGGCATCGATGTCGCTTTACAGCACAGGTATATATCGATGTCGCATCGAGTGAGATTGCCGCCTTAATTGATGATGCATTTGAAGGTATTTTTGAGACTACAAGAAAGCTCGCCAGACGCGCAACTGAAAGGCCGTTAGAAGTCGATACATCTAAGGTCGTCACTTTCTTCAATCCACACACAGACGAAATCGAAGCTGGAGGCTTGTGTGGCTACCAAAGAAGATGCGGAGATGCACCATTTTCATGCGTGACAGATTGCGACAAATTTCATCCATTTAATGACGCTCCATTCGATGTGTTGCTGGAGACACTTAAGCAAGAACACAACGACTATATCGACAACACTACTTCTAATGCATTAACTAGTGAATATCATGAAGCGGTCGCTAAGCTTCAAGTATTCGTGAATGAAATGAAAAACAAAACAGCCATCGAAGGGATCAATGTTAATGTCTGAAATTCGAGGAGATGGTCTTTATGTAAGACAAGTTATTGATGATTGGGTAGAGCACACAAACCACCAGTTTAACATCATGTTCGGACGGAACAATGGAGCGTGCTACGCCAATGATTCATGGCTCCCAGCCCACATAAATAACTACAAGCATCCGATGCATTTCAAAAGTACTGGGAATGGAACTTCTGCCACGACTCCGCTTGAGGGAATATGGCTAGATATCGCCAAGTGCTTTTGTTTCAAAATTTTGCTAGCTGATAAAAAAAGTTATCGCCCCGGAGCAATCATATACGTTTTTCGAAACCTAAGACATTACTTAGAAGAAACTGGCGTCCCCATCCACAAAGTAGATGCTACCACGCTAGAGTCGTTTTGCCTCTCTGACTCTTTTAAAAACTGGGTGCATGTAATTGTTAAAACTATCCACACAGAGTTTTCTCGGAGGAACATTTGGAACTTCAGGTTCGAAAACCCTAAGAGCGGTTCTAAAAAACGCTACGCAGGAGAGTCGGAAATTGATGACTTAAGGCAACGGATTATTTGTCTACTCAGGCTTTACGACCAGATTGATGATGTAAACGAATCTGGGCAATTTCTCTTCAGTGACACCGAAAAAATGGCAATTTGCTTCATGATGCTTTGCTTCGCCGCTCCCGTTCGATACAACGAGATCCTGTCTCTTCACAAAGATTCATTAATCAATGTCGATCAATACCAATCAGCAAGCAATAAAGCAGGAGAGGATACCTACCCTTACTGGGTTATTTATGAGCGAGGCAGTAAAGGGGCTGATTCGAAGGCTAAAATTGTCATCGCCCAAATGATAGAAACAACTAGGGACTGTTTCAAACGAATACTTTCTTTCAATGAAAACCGCAGAGCATTTACTGCACACTACGAATCGAATCCGTCACAGTTTTTATTTGTCAATGGGATTGAGAAACATGAATTCTACACCAACAAAGAACTTGGGTTACTTGGTGTCGGGAATCAGAAAGTTGAGTGCCGAAACATCTACAAAAATGATTTTATAAATAATCTACGTACTCCGAAATACAAGTACGAAAATACCGGAGTTCGCGATCAAACTAGCAAAAGATGGATATACAAAAAAGTGAAGGACTATTGGAGATCGGACGTGAATGAAGTTATTTCACCTGGATACGTCCAAGTCGCACCAGAAAACCAGGCTTTTTCAACATGGATGGGCTATTTCAAAAATGAATACACAAAGAGTATACGTAACTTGAGTACAACCCAAACACCTTTCCAACACAAAGTTTCAGAAGCACTATTTCTTTCGGCTGATTCAAAGAGGACAAGGTTTGCCGCCTTACCTTGTGTAACCTGCAATTTTGGGCGATATTTTGGAAGTTCGACAGAGATAAAAAACCTATTCAAAAAGGCCGGTATAACTTATATTGATCAAAACAAGAAGGTTGCTACGCCGTCGATTTCTAGCCATGAAATTCGTCACTGGCTATCAAGTGAAGCCAAACGTTCAAACAAGCTATCTGACGATTTAGTTAATTTGTGGACCGGACGTAAAGATATTCGGCAAATTGATAACTACCAGCACCTCACCGATCCTGAAAAAGCATTGCTGCTTGACATACCTACCTCCGCATTTCACTCAATTTCATTTGAAGGCACTGCTGACCAATCAGGTTCGTTTGCGTTAATGATATACGGCGATCAGAATGAACTACTCTCAACCATGGAACTATTGAGAGAACGGCAGTACATTGAATCATTAAATAGCAACGGTAAAATCGTTAATGTTACCCCTTGGGGTTGGTGTTCGCACTCGGCTTACACATTGCCGTGTATCAAACTGAAGGAATCTAAGTGTGTCGGCTGCGGCGAATTATGGGTTGTTAAAGGAGACGAAAAGACCAATCGCTATTTGTCCGAAAAAAATGAAAAAGCAAAACATATGATGATCGCTCAGGCAAAATACTTACTCAAAAATAGACACCTATTTGCAGACGATGAAAGACTTGTTATGCATATAGAAATGCTCATAGATAAGTACGCACGAGACCATGACAAACAGACTCTTGGTGAGCTTAGCGATTTTATTTTAGATCACTTCGAAGAAATTGATGCGATAAAAGACAATCCATCTTTGAGAAGTATCGCAGATACCGCTTGGATAATTCGGGGCTTCTGTCGACTCATTGCCAATCCCAAGGTGGCAGTCGGTGCTGGGATTCGTTATGAAGGGCACGGACGACACTTTGGAACCGAGCTTCCTGGGTTGGTTCGTGCAATTGAAGCAAGCGGTGTCGATACTGCAACGCTCTTACAAGAGCAACCGATAAAATTTTTAAGGTAGGAATAATGAGTAAGTTAACCCTTAAAAACACACCTGCAAGGATCAATGCAAAGATTGAACAAGACATCGTAAGACGCATTGAAAAACTAACCATCGAACAAGTTGATGTTACCTGGCCTCGAATACTTGATGAAATCAGTAAAGTGGGTTACTGCTTTTCCAGGCAGGCATTGTCTGCGAGGACGGAAATAAAGTAAGCGCTCTATTAACCACACCCTACACGAGCGACACATTCCAAGGTAGCAGCGCCTGTAATTCTTCATCACTGGATATGCTCGGCAGTCTTGTAAACACTTCCCGCAAATACGCGTAAGGCTCAAGGCCATTTGCTTTTGCCGTTTCGATTAAACTATATATAGCGGCGCTGGCATGGGCGCCC
>NZ_CACSIJ010000006.1 GCF_902705855.1 Zhongshania aliphaticivorans
ATTTAAACCCAGATGAACTGGTTTGGAACCAGATGAGAAATATGGGTACATCGAAAAAGCCTCTTAAGAAAGGCGAGTCGCTTAAAAATCGAGCGATAGTGGATTTAGAGAAAATTCGACGAAACAAGAAGCTCGTAAAATCCTTTTTTAAAGAAGCGACTGTATCCTTTGCTGCCGCCTAGGTAGTAAATATAAGATGTACGTTTTATTGACTCTTAATGAAAAGCGCCCACTCTCCTCAGGCTTTACTGAATTGACTGAAGTGCAAGAAATCAAGGCGAAAACGAGAGCTACGCACAACAACCGGCAAAAAACGACACATCGCCGCATAAACAATTCCTTGTTAGTTGTTACAGCACATTATGATAAAGCCACGCAAACATACTAAGCTAAGCGGGGGTGAAAAAAAGAAAATTGCACACAAAATTGGCCGATTCGGCGACATCTTTAACATATACTGCTGAGCCTCAATTATAGAATGTTATTGAAGCATGTATAAGCAGGGTGATATGCAACGCCATTGTCGCAACAAAGACCAGTCAGTTAATTACTAAGCCAAAAAAAGAGAACCATCGCCAGTATAAACTTTACTAGAATCCGAACTTAAGAAACCACCCAATTATCCCGCCACCACATCAGAAGGCCTCTGAGAGAAAATGCGACGAGGGCGGAATATATCGCTCGATTTCATTGCTACTGATAGGCAAGTCATCGAGGCTAAAACTTGCAAAACGCGGAAAGGAAGACGATAAACGCTAAAACGTACCGCTCAGAAATCAGGCGACAAAACCCTTAATATTCGTGGCATGAAATAAGGAAGCTCATCCGAGCTTCCTTATTCGCACAGCGCATGCGTTTAGCCTCCGACGTCAGACATCCGACGTACCAAGTGGCTAGCTCAAAAAAAGTTGATACGCCGGATTTTCAGTTTCTTCGTGATAGGGATAAGCCAGCTTATCAAGAAAAGTCTCAATTTCAGCTCGCTCTTTTTTGTCCGCTTGCAAGCCAACCAAGACACGACCATAGGCCGCGCCGTGATTGCGATAATGGAATAAAGAAATATTCCAGCGATTGCCAAGCTTGGTCAAAAAGTTCATCAAGGCACCAGGCCGTTCTGGAAACTCAAAGCGGTATATTAGTTCATTCTTCACCGTGGCTGGCCGATGCCCACCCACCATATGACGAATATGCAGCTTGGCCATTTCGTTGTCGGTAAAATCCGCAACGGGATAATCCATTTTCTGCAGGGTATCGACCAATTCCTGCCGATCACCGCCGCCTGCCGCTACCGATATGCCCACAAAGATTTGCGCATCGCGGTCGTCGCCAAAGCGATAATTGAACTCAGTGATATTGCGGCGCCCTAAAGCCCCACAAAACTTTTTAAAACTGCCGGGACGCTCAGGAATGGTAACGCTTAAAATCGCTTCGCGCTTTTCACCAATTTCGGTACGCTCGGCAATGTAACGCAGACGGTCAAAATTAGTGTTGGCGCCACTGTCTATCGCCAATAGGGTTTGTCCGCTGCAATCATTTTGTGCCACGTACTTTTTCAGTCCTGCCAATGCTAAGGCACCGGCTGGTTCTGCAATTGAACGGGTATCATCAAAAATATCTTTGATCGCTGCGCAAATTTCGTCGGTGCTGGCCGTCAACACGCCATCAATAGTTTTACGTAAAACGCGGAAGGTTTCTTTGCCGATCTGTGCAACCGCAACACCGTCAGCAAATAAACCCACTTCTGGCAATATGGCGCGTCGGCCTTTTTCCAGCGCTAATTTAAGGCAGGCTGCGTCTTCTGGCTCCACCGCTATCACTTTGACTTCGGGGCGCACATATTTGATGTAAGCAGCAACACCGGCCGCCAAACCACCGCCGCCAACTGGCACAAAAACCGCATCCAATGGTCCGGTGACTTGGCGAAGAATTTCCATACCCACCGTGCCCTGACCAGCAATGACCTCTGGGTCGTCGTAGGGGTGGACGTAAACCATGCCTTTTTCTTCAACTAACTTTTTAGCGTAGGTCGACGCCTCGTCGTAGGTGTCACCGTGCAAGACCACTTTACCGCCGCGAGAGCGCACCGCATCTACTTTAATTTGTGGGGTTGTTCTTGGCATCACGATGGTGGCCCGAACCCCGAGCTTAAGCGCAGCCAGCGCTAAACCTTGCGCGTGGTTGCCCGCCGAAGCCGCAACAACGCCTTTGTTGCGCTCTTCTTCAGAGAGGCTAATCATCTTGTTGTAAGCACCGCGCAACTTAAAGGAAAATACTGGCTGCAAATCCTCGCGCTTTAACAAAACCTCATTGTCCAAGCGCTTACTCATCAGCGGCATACGATCAATAGGCGACTCGATGGCAACATCATAAACGCGAGCTTTGAGGATTCTTTTGATGTAACTCTGTGGCATAACTCTGTGCGGCCTCCATTGCTACGCTAAAAACAGCGCTAAAATTCAGCTGACCAGTCTACCGCGTATGCAGCCAAAGCGCAGCAAGACCGCGAAAACAACTAGCTACCGCCGCCACAACCACAGCCGCGCCACTCCGCCATATCCGCCAAGGTCATCAATTCTTCCGCAGGCGAATCACCCTGTTCAAAAGCGTTCTTATGAGACTCCCCCTCGCTAGACACCAACCAGGCTAGATCCTCAGCAATCGCGAGCCGCTTAAATTCGTCAAACCACTCCTCGTAGCTTTTGTAATTTGAATTCATACCTAACTCCCATGTCTACACAAGAGGTAAATCAGCAATAAACACGCTGCGAGCAAGACCGGCCTTAGCAATTGCACCTCGCAATTGGCCTCAGTGAAATTTATACTTGCTCGCAAATCCCGCCCCCAGCGTACAACAGCAAAGGCCGACAATGACACAAGATGAGCTAAAACTTGCGGTAGCACAGGCCGCAATCGATCATATCAAGCCCGCCATTCTCGATGGCGAAATTATCGGCGTAGGCACTGGTTCCACAGCCAATTTTTTTATCGACCTGTTAGCAGAGTTTAAAGGCGATATTAAAGGCACCGTCGCCAGCTCGGAAGCCTCGGCAGAACGCTTGCGCAATCATGGCATCGAAGTACTCGAACTCAATTCCACCGGCACCATTGCGGTCTATGTTGACGGCGCAGACGAAGCCAATGAGCGACTGGAATTAATCAAGGGCGGTGGCGCAGCCCTGACNCGCGAAAAAATTGTTGCGGCGGCAAGTAAGAAATTTATTTGTATCGCTGACGGCAGCAAATTGGTCGGCCAATTAGGCGCATTTCCACTACCCGTTGAAGTCATTCCAATGGCTCGCAGCTATGTAGCACGGGAATTGGTTAAGCTCGGCGGCAATCCGGTTTATCGCGAAGGTGTCGTTACCGACAACGGCAACATCATTCTCGATGTTTACGACTTTATGATTAGCACTCCGCGTAAAACCGAAGAAGAGATTAACAATATAACCGGCGTTGTGACTAACGGGCTCTTCGCCTGTCGGCCAGCGGATGTATTATTATTGGGGACAGCGGAAGGGGTGAAAACGCTGAAGGCATAAAGGACGGCGTCGGATGTCGGATGTCGGATGTCGGATGTCGGATGTCGGATGTCGGATGTCGGATGTCGGATGTCGGATGTC
>NZ_CACSIJ010000007.1 GCF_902705855.1 Zhongshania aliphaticivorans
GTAAGCGCTCTATTAACCACACCCTACACGAGCGACACATTCCAAGGTAGCAGCGCCTGTAATTCTTCATCACTGGATATGCTCGGCAGTCTTGTAAACACTTCCCGCAAATACGCGTAAGGCTCAAGGCCATTTGCTTTTGCCGTTTCGATTAAACTATATATAGCGGCGCTGGCATGGGCGCCCCTCGGTGTGGCGCTGAACAGCCAATTTTTCCGGCCTATAACAAAGGGCCGGATGGCGTTCTCGGCCAAGTTGTTGTCGATTTTTACGTCGCCGTCTTCTGTGTAGGCTACGAGCTTTTCCCAGTTCTTGTTGAGATAACCCAGTGCCGTACCGAGCAGGCCTTTGGGCAAGGTGCTGTGTAGCGTTTTGTCCAACCACTCCCGCAGGGCTTTTAGGATCGGGGCGCTTTTCTCTTGTCGCAGTTGGCGGCGAGCTTCGCTGCTCGCGTCTTTCGCCTGCTTTTCGATGGCATACAGCTTGGCAATATAGTTAATGGCCACATCGGCTTTGCCGGTGCGGGCGGTCTTTTTGTCTTTAGAGCTTGCCGCCTTTTGGGCATCAATGAATTTACGGCGGGCATGAGCCCAGCAGCCCACATGGCTAATGTCGTCTTGACGGCCGACGGCATGGTAGCCCGCATAGTCATCGGTTTGCAGATAACCACTAAAGCCCTTGAGTAAGTTCTCCGCCACTCTGCCAGCGCGACTCGGTGCATAGTCATATAACACGATGGGGTGATCTGGGGCGCCACTACGCCTGACCCACATATACGATTGGCTACTCGCGGGCCTGTCCGGTTCGTTTAATACTTGAAGCGGCGTTTCGTCGCACTGGATGATTCTTCCTCGGCGAAGCTCGCGATCAAGCTGGGTAATAAGTGGCGCAATCAATTCACCGCTGCGCATCATCCAATTGGCGAGGGTGTTGCGGGGGATATCAATCTCCATCCGTTTGAAGATGGCTTCTTGGCGGTGCAATGGCAGCGCATCTTGGTATTTCGCGGTAGCGATATACGCCAGTAGGCCTGCACTCGCATTGCTTTTTGGAATGGGCTGCGCCGGTAAAGCGGCGGTACGTACCGTCGATTCACACGCTTTGCAGGCGTATTTTAGTCGCGCGTGTACTAAGACTTGGACGGTTGCGGGAATGATATCCAGCTGCTCGCTGGTGTCTTCGCCAATATGCGTTAGCGCACAACCGCATTCACAGACTTTGTCGGCATCAGCCAGATCATGTTCGATACGAACGTGCGGCAAGTCAGCGGGTAACGATTTACGACCACGGGATTTGCGACGCTCGTATTGGATCGTTTCGGTTTCGGGGTCATCCGTGTTTTCGTCAAGGTCTTCTTTTGGGGCGGGTTCAGTCGCTTCGGCTTCATTAAACAGCTCGGCCTGCCCATCCGACTTCTCGCTGCTGGCCGCAAAGCGTTTATGCTTTAATAAACGCACTTGTTCTTCGAGTAACGAGATGCGTTTATCCTTCTCCAAAAGCAAAGCTTTGAGGCTGTGGATATCGTCAGAAGAAGGGGGTGATGGTCGCGTCGTCATGACGCGTATTATACCAAAACACCGTTAGCTAACCGAGTCAAAATACAAGGTTTCATGTGGTTTATTGCGCCAAATATCCAAGCCATCGAGCAAGAAGTTTAAGTCGCGGCCATCGCGTAATTCATAGCCTGACTCGCGCTGGCGAGGCCATTTAAAGCGCTGCTTTTCTAGGCGCTTATACCAGACAACAAAGCCATTTCGCTCCCAATATAGGAGTTTGATTTTATCTCGGCCACGATTACAAAACACAAACAGCACTTCCATCATCGGTGAGAGCGCTAGTTCGTTTTCAACCAGCGCGGCCAATCCGTTAATGGATTTGCGCATATCCACTGGGCCCATGTACAAATACACGTCAATGTTTGGCGAGGGCCGCAGCATCAGTTCGATTCCCGAAGGATATGCAGCACCGCGGGCAACACAACAGGCAAATCGCTGGCGGATAATTCCAATCGAACGCCGAGCGGCAAATTCATTATCATACGAGATGAAGCTAGCATGCCGCCCAGTTTTAATAATTTTGCTGAGGGCTCTTTTGCGGGGCTTAAACGATTTCGCCAATACGCGAAGTTATGAAATTTGATCTCATGCTGCTTGCAATACGCTGCTTGAGAAAGACCGCTGCCTTGCCAAGCGGTGATGTGGTCTTGCCAGAATTGCGATTTATTGATTGTGCTCATGGATGGCTCCTCAGGTTAAAGCCGAAGAGTAAAGCCGCAGCGGGAAGATTATTAGATGGGGTTTATTGAGCGCTTAC
>NZ_CACSIJ010000008.1 GCF_902705855.1 Zhongshania aliphaticivorans
AACCGTGTTCTGGTCAACAAAACCGGACACATTAATTTGCTAATTTCTCATACTGAACCGGCGATAAATCATTGTTCGATGAGTGGAGCCGGTCTAAGTTGTAATACTTGATGTAAGCTCTAACGTCACTGGTCATATGCTCGCGAGTCGGTTGGTGAAGCTTAAATATCCAGTCATGCTTTAGACTACCAAAGAATCGCTCGACCACGGCATTGTCCCAGCACGCACCCACATCACCCATAGAAGATCGTATGCCATAACCTACCAACAGTTTACGGTAAGGTTTGCTGGTGTATTGCGAGCCCCTGTCACTGTGGAACACCAGACCTTGAGGTGGCTGCCGAAGGTTGTAAGCCATGATCATCGCCCGACTAATTAAACTAGTCGTCATGCGCTTATCCGTTGCCCAACCAACAATACGGCGGGAATAAAGGTCCATCACAACCGCCAAATACACCCAGCCTTCGGCTGTTTTTAAATAGGTGATGTCACCTGCCCAAATTTGATCTTGCCCCACAGGGTTAAAGTTTTGATTTAACAAATTAGCCGCGACGGTATCGCTGTGTTTACGCTTCGTCGTTACCTTGTAGGCCACACGCTGCTTGGCTTGCAGCTTTAATTGAGCCATGACCTTTATGGTTTTATATCGCGTAACATTAAAGTCTTCAGCGCGTAGCTTCTTCGCCATTTCTCGGCTACCCAAGCTTTGTCGGCTTGCGTTAAACAGCTCTTTGGTTCTTCGGTATAGCTGCAGCTCCTGCGCTGTTATCAGCTGAGCTGGACGAGCCTTCCATGCGTAAAAAGCGGATTTACTCAGCTTCATCACTCGGCAGAGCAGCCGTACTGGGTAGCTCTGCGAGTAATCTTGTATAAAGCCGTACTTCACTTCATTTCTTTCGCAAAGAAGGCGCTGGCCTTTTTTAAAATCTCTTTCTCCATCCGCAGTTCTTTGTTTTCTTTACGCAGACGCTGCAGCTCCGCGCGCTCATCTTCAGCAAGCGCAGTACCTGCCGATAATTGCTCTTGTTGATCTTTCCAGCGATACAGCATGTTACTTGCCACACCTAGTGATTTAGACGCTTCAGCCACTGAATAGCCCTGATCACGAATCAAGGCAACGGCTTCTTCTTTGAATTCTTTAGAGTACTGTTTGTAACTGCGTTTCTGTCCCATGATGACACTCCAATAATTGACGGCTATTGTCTCTTATTAAAGCGTCCGGTTCATTCAACCAGAACA
>NZ_CACSIJ010000009.1 GCF_902705855.1 Zhongshania aliphaticivorans
GAACCCCTATTTGTTTATTTTTCTAAATACATTCAAATATGTATCCGCTCATGAGACAATAACCCTGATAAATGCTTCAATAATATTGAAAAAGGAAGCCCATGGAATTGCCTAAGATTATACTCCCTGTCACAAAACTGAGCACCGCATTAGCCGCTGCATTGATGCTGAGCGGGTGCATGCCCCCTGAAATCCGCCCGACGATGGGCCAGCAAATGGAANCTGGCGACCAACGGTTTGGCGATCTGGTTTTCCGCCAGCTCGCACCGAATGTCTGGCAGCACACTTCCTATCTCGACNTGCCGGGTNTTGGGGCAGTCGCGTCCAACGGCTTGATCGTCAGAGATGGCGGTCGCGTGCTGGTGGTCGATACCGCCTGGACCGATGACCAGACTGCCCAGATCCTCAACTGGATCAAGCAGGAGATCAACCTGCCGGTCGCGCTGGCGGTGGTGACCCACGCGCATCAGGACAAGATGGGCGGTATGGACGCGCTGCATGCGGCGGGGATTGCGACTTATGCCAATGCGTTGTCGAACCAGCTTGCCCCGCAAGAGGGACTGGTTGCAGCGCAACACAGCCTGACTTTCGCCGCCAANGGCTGGGTCGAACCAGAAACCGCGCCCAACTTTGGCCCGCTCAAGGTGTTTTACCCCGGCCCCGGCCACACCAGTGACAATATCACCGTTGGGATCGACGGCACCGACATCGCTTTTGGTGGCTGNCTGATCAAGGACGGCAAGGCCAAGTCGCTCGGCAATCTCGGTGATGCCGACNCTGAGCACTACGCCGCGTCAGCGCGCGCGTTTGGTGCGGCGTTCCCCAAGGCCAGCATGATCGTGATGAGCCACTCCGCCCCCGATAGCCGCGCCGCAATCACTCATACGGTCCGCATGGCCGACGAGCTGCGCTGAAAGCTTGTCACCAAGTTTACTCATATATACTTTAGATTGATTTAAAACTTCATTTTTAATTTAAAAGGATCTAGGTGAAGATCCTTTTTCTTAAGGAGCAAAAGGCCAGCAAAAGGCCAGGAACCGTAAAAAGGCCGCGTTGCTGGCGTTTTTCCATAGGCTCCGCCCCCCTGACGAGCATCACAAAAATCGACGCTCAAGTCAGAGGTGGCGAAACCCGACAGGACTATAAAGATACCAGGCGTTTCCCCCTGGAAGCTCCCTCGTGCGCTCTCCTGTTCCGACCCTGCCGCTTACCGGATACCTGTCCGCCTTTCTC
>NZ_CACSIJ010000010.1 GCF_902705855.1 Zhongshania aliphaticivorans
CGTACTTACTAATAAGGCGGAAATAATCAATACGCTGTGTTAGACTACCGTGCATGGAAATTGACGCAAGAAAACTAAGCACAGAAGAGCAGCACCTCCTCCGACGGTTGGCGGTGCAGCGGGTATTTGATGGTGAATCTGCCGCGGAGGTGACTCGAAGTTTTGGGCTAGGTGCTCGAACGATTTACCCATGGTTAAAATTAGCCCGAGAAAAGGGAATTAGCGCCCTAGCACCTAAAGCGAGGACGGGGCGTAATCGAAAACTGTCTCCTATTGAAGAGCAAGAGGTTAAGCGCTGGATTATTGGAAATGATCCACGTCAGTTTGGTTTTGACTTTGGTTTGTGGACCCGTGAAATCGTATCGAATTTAATTAAAGACCGATTTGATGTTGCGCTAAGCTTGACCAGTACAGGGGAGCTACTCCACCGGCTAGGCTTAACACCTCAGAAGCCATTGCGAAGAGCCTACGAGCGAGATGAGGCGGCGGTTCAAGCGTGGATTAATGAAGTTTATCCGCGAGTAAAGAAACACGCTAAAAGCAAGGGTGCTGAGATATTTTGGTTGGATGAGGCATCAATACGATCCGATGATCCACTACAACGAACTTGGGGGGCCAAAGGACAAACACCGGTTGTTAAAACCAGTGGTCAACGGCAATCAATTAATGCCATTTCAGCCTTGTCTAACAAAGGCGGGTTTTGGTATCACGTGTACGAAGGGAAATTTAACGCAGACAAATACGTTGAGTGTTTAAAGCACTTTTTGAAAGGTCGACGAGCGCCAGTCATCCTGATTGTTGATGGCCATCCCGTCCACAAATCAAAAAAGGTAATGGCGCATATTGATTCTTTGGAGGGAATGATCGAAATCGTTTTTCTTCCTGCCTATGCGCCTGATTTAAACCCAGATGAACTGGTTTGGAACCAGATGAGAAATATGGGTACATCGAAAAAGCCTCTTAAGAAAGGCGAGTCGCTTAAAAATCGAGCGATAGTGGATTTAGAGAAAATTCGACGAAACAAGAAGCTCGTAAAATCCTTTTTTAAAGAAGCGACTGTATCCTTTGCTGCCGCCTAGGTAGTA
>NZ_CACSIJ010000011.1 GCF_902705855.1 Zhongshania aliphaticivorans
TCAGCGCCACACCGAGGGGCGCCCATGCCAGCGCCGCTATATATAGTTTAATCGAAACGGCAAAAGCAAATGGCCTTGAGCCTTACGCGTATTTGCGGGAAGTGTTTACAAGACTGCCGAGCATATCCAGTGATGAAGAATTACAGGCGCTGCTACCTTGGAATGTGTCGCTCGTGTAGGGTGTGGTTAATAGAGCGCTTACCTCTCTAGCGCAAACTGGGCCCAATCTCAGATGGTGGTCATTGGGAAAGCTTGTAACACACTGATATTAAACGAAAAAGGCCGCTAATTAGCGGCCTTCTGGATCATCACTAGTGACAAAATGTCGCTCTCTAGTGAGAATTGCCGGGGGGAAATTACATCACCAAGTCAACGCCCCTCCAGTCTGATACTCAATTACTCTTGTCTCAAAAAAATTCTTCTCCTTACGCAAGTCCATGATTTCACTCATCCATGGGAAGGGGTTTTGCGCGCCGGGGAATTGTTCTTTTAAGCCGAGTTGGCTTAGGCGGCGGTTGGCGATGAATTGGAGGTATTCTTCCATCATGCCTGAGTTCATGCCGAGTACGCCGCGTGGCATTGAGTCGCGGGCGTATTCAATTTCTAGCTGCATGCCTTCGACGATCATTTGGGTGACTTCGCCTTGGAATTTTTCGCTCCAGAGGTGTGGGTTTTCCAGTTTGATCTGGTTGATCATGTCGATGCCGAAGTTCAGGTGCATAGACTCGTCGCGGAGTATGTACTGGAATTGTTCGGCGATGCCGGTCATTTTGTTGCGGCGGCCCATAGACAGTATTTGGGTGAAGCCGCAGTAGAAGAAGATGCCTTCGGTTACCGCGTAGAAACCGATCAGGTTGCGGAGCAGCTCTTGGTCGGTTTCTGGGGTGCCGGTGTGGAAGTTTGGATCGCCCAGTGCTTGGGTGTGCTGCAGGCTCCACGCCGCTTTTTTAGCGATGGAGGGCAGTTCGCGGTACATATTGAAGACTTCGGCTTCGTCCATGCCCAGTGACTCTACGCAGTATTGGTAGGCGTGGGTGTGGATGGCTTCTTCAAAGGCTTGGCGCAATAAGTACTGGCGGCACTCTGGGTTGGTGATGTGGCGGTATACGGCCAGCACTAAGTTATTGGCAACCAAGGAGTCGGCGGTTGAGAAGTAACCCAGTGAGCGCATGATGATGCGGCGCTCGTCGTCGGTCAGGCCTTCTGGATTTTTCCACATGGCGATGTCGGCGGTCATGTTTACTTCTTGCGGCATCCAGTGGTTGGCGCAGCCGTCGAGGTATTTCTGCCATGCCCAGTCGTATTTAAAGGGTACGAGTTGGTTTAAGTCGAGGTGGCAGTTGATGATGCGTTTGTCTTCTACACGCAGACGCGCTGCGCCCATTTCCAGTTCTTCTAAACCGGCGGCAACGTCTAGGTGTTCGATAGCGGCGTTGGCTTTTTCGAGTACGCTTTGATCAGCAATGCTAACGCCGTCTTCGTTGTTCATGGTGTTTAGCGCGGCGCTAACAACCGGTTCAGCAGTTTTCGGTGCTTGGGGTTTGGCGACCGGTGCTTTTGCGGGTGCTTCGTCTTTATCGAATTCGTCCCAACTTAACATTTTATAACCTCAATTCTTTTATGTGTTGCTCTGTATTTTTCGTCAGACGCCAGGCATCCGACGTCCAACTAAGGGGCCAGCGGCCCCTGCGCACTTATTGACAGGCTTCGCAGTCTGGATCGTCCAGCGAGCAGGCCAGTGGTACTGGTGCAGCTTGCGGTGCTGCGGCAGACGCGGTGGCGGCTGCTTTAGGTGCTGACTGCGACGATACTTTGTTCATTGAGCCCTGAGTCACAGTAGATTTCTCAGTGGAGCTCGCTGCCAGCGCGCGGAGGTAGTAAGTGGTTTTTAGGCCACGGTACCATGCCATGCGGTAGGTGATGTCGAGCTTTTTGCCTGAGGCGCCAGCTATATATAGGTTCAATGACTGGGCTTGGTCTAACCATTTTTGACGACGGCTTGCGGCGTCTACTAACCAGCGCGGTTCAACTTCGAACGCGGTGGCGTACAGGGCTTTAAGATCGTCTGGAATGCGGTCTATTTTGCTAACCGAACCTTCGTAGTATTTAAGATCATTGACCATAACCGCGTCCCACAGGCCGCGTGCTTTTAGGTCTTTAACCAAGTAGGGGTTCACGACGGTGAACTCGCCAGACAGGTTAGATTTCACATACAGGTTTTGGTAAGTCGGCTCGATCGACTGCGACACACCAGTGATGTTAGCGATGGTTGCGGTTGGCGCAATTGCCATCACGTTAGAGTTACGCATGCCCTGGGTTTTAACGACGGCGCGCAGGCTGTCCCAATCTAGAGTTTGGCTGCGGTCAACTTCAATGTAGTCGGCGCCGCGTTCTTGCACGAGGATTTCTACTGAGTCGATGGGCAGAATGCCACGGCTCCATAATGAACCTTCGTAGCTTTGGTAAGAGCCGCGCTCTGCTGCCAAGTCGCTCGATGATTTAATGGCGTAGTAGCTGATGGCTTCCATTGAGCGGTCGGCAAATTCCACTGCTTCGTCAGACGAGTAGGGAATGTGTTGCTTGTATAGTGCGTCTTGGAAGCCCATCAAACCCAGGCCGACAGGGCGGTGTTTGAAGTTTGAGTTTTTAGCTTGTGGCACGCTGTAGTAGTTAATGTCGATGACGTTGTCGAGCATACGGACGGCCGTTTTTACGGTTTTTTCTAGCTTGGCTAGATCTAAGCCGCTGTCGCCGATGTGTTGCGCAAGGTTAACCGAACCCAAGTTACATACTGCGATTTCATCTTTGCTGGTGTTCAGGGTGATTTCTGTACACAGGTTAGACGAGTGCACCACGCCAACGTGTTGCTGTGGGCTGCGCAGGTTGCATGGGTCTTTAAAGGTGATCCATGGGTGGCCAGTTTCAAACAGCATAGACAGCACTTTGCGCCACAGGTCGGCTGCTTTTACGCGCTTATAAAGTTTGATGCCGCCTTGGCGAGTTTGTTCTTCGTAGTGCTCAAAGCGCGCTTCGAAGGCCTTGCCATACAGGTCGTGCAGGTCTGGAACGTCGTTGGGTGAGAACAAGGTCCAGTCGCCGTCTTGGAAAACCCGCTTCATGAACAAATCAGGAATCCAGTTGGCGGTGTTCATGTCGTGGGTACGACGACGGTCATCACCGGTGTTTTTGCGCAGCTCGAGGAATTCTTCAATGTCGATGTGCCAGCTTTCTAGGTAAGCACACACGGCCCCTTTACGCTTGCCACCTTGGTTTACGGCAACAGCAGTGTCGTTAACCACTTTAAGGAAGGGGACAACGCCTTGTGATTTGCCGTTGGTGCCTTTGATGTAAGCGCCGAGGCCGCGAACGGGTGTCCAGTCGTTACCTAGGCCGCCAGCGTATTTAGACAACATGGCATTGTCTTGAATCGCGCCGTAAATACCGTGTAGATCGTCTGGCACGGTGGTCAGGTAGCAAGAAGACAGTTGCGGGCGCAGGGTGCCGGCATTGAAGAGTGTTGGCGTTGAGCTCATATAATCGAAGGAGCTCAGCAGGTCGTAGAATTCAATGGCGCGGGCATTGCGGTCTTCTTCGTTCATAGCGAGGCCCATGGCAACACGCATAAAGAAGATTTGTGGTAATTCAATGCGCACTTCATTGCTGTGAATAAAGTAGCGGTCGTACAAGGTTTGCAGGCCAAGGTAATGGAACTGCATATCGCGCTCTGGCTTGATGGCTTCGCCCAGTGCGGCAACGTCGAATTCTGTTTCTAGGCGAGGGTCGAGCAATTCTAGCTCGGCACCTTTAGCCAAATACACTGGCAGGGCCTGCGGGTAGTAAATGCTCATGTCGTGCTGGGTCGCGCTTTGGGCTACGCCTAAAAAGTTCAGGGCTTCGGCGCGCAATTTGTCTAGCAGTAGGCGAGCGGTCACCAAGCTGTAGTTGTGTTCTTTCTCAACCATGGCGCGGGCGGTAATCACCAGCGAGGTATTGACCTCATCCTCTGGCACGCCGTTGTACAGGCTTTTCAGGGCTTCTTCTTGCACGGCAGCAGCAGAGACATCTTTCAGGCCTTCGCAGGCTTCTTGAACGATGAATTCTAGGCGGCCAAGATCAAGTGGCGACTCGCTGCCATCAGCGTGCTTAACGCGAATGCTAGGGTGAACTTTTTCGCCAACAGGGGCCAATTGGCTGCGCTCTTCAGCGCGGGCAGCGCGATACAAAACATAGCCGCGGGCAATTTTATGCTCGCCGCTGCGCATCAGTGCCAGCTCTACTTGGTCTTGAATTTCTTCAATATGCATAGTGCCGCCAGAAGGCATGCGGCGCTTAAAGGTGGCGCTGACTTGGTCGGTCAGTTTGGCAACCGTTTCGTGAATACGGGTAGAGGCGGCGGCGTTGCCACCTTCTACCGCTAGAAAGGCCTTGGTAATGGCAACGCTGATTTTGTCGTCAGTGTAGGGAACCACAGAACCGTTGCGCTTAATAACCCGTAACTGACCGGGAGCGGTGGCTTTAAGTTCTGCGTCGTTGCTGTTTTGCGGGGGAATGCCTGTGGCACTGGTGGTGCTGTCTTGTTGGGTTTGCATGATATCTCCGGGCCCTTGCTGATGTCCTTGAAACGATTGTGCGGCAGTCTTCCTGCGTGGCCTCTTGCTACCCAAATACGGGGTGAGGGCTTTATATGATGCTTCAATAACCTTGAAACTTGGTTTCAGTTCGGATGTGTCATCCGTTGTTATTTTGGTTTGGCTGAAACCCTATATATGGGGTTTGGCTGAAGCTGGCATACAAGATAATGCGGTTTGCCTGAGTTCGCAAGCACTAGATGCTGTGTATTTTCTGTGGATAAAGTGTCGGTAAGTGGTGGGTAAACACGGTATGAAGTGGTAGATGCCCACGAGACGTGGGTTTCCGCTGGATTGCCGACCCGCTGTGGGCCGGTAGACGGATTGTGAATAAAAAAGGTTTTCTTATGCCTTTAAAATTTAGGCTGCGCCGTGCAGCAATTCTTCGCGGCTGAAGACGATTAAATGATCTGCTTCGGTGGTGATTTGCACGGTGTCATTTATCGCGTAATTGCGATGACTTGGTAGCAGTGCTTCCACGCGACTGCCGGTTGGCAAGCTTAATGTGTAGAGGGTGGCACTGCCAGAAAATACTTTTTTCTCGATAGTGGCGGTAATACCGCCAAAATCACTTAATACAATGTCATCCGGGCGCAGCAATACTTCTACGGGGGTGCCTGGCGGCCAGTGATAGGCGCGGTTACCCATGAGGGTGCCAAGTTCGGTGGTGACGGTGTTAGCCTCGGTGCCGATTACGCCGGGTAAAAAGCAGCCTTCGCCAATAAAGTCGGCGACGGTGCGATTGTTGGGTTCGTGATAGAGATTAAACGGGGTGTCCCACTGCTGTAGCTGGCCGCCGTGGAGCAGGCCGATTTGGTCGCTGAAGGCAAAGGCTTCTTGCTGGTCGTGGGTAACCAAAATGGCGCTGATTTTGAGTTCTTTGAGAATGTCGCGCACTTCCAAACTCAGGCGCTTACGCAGCTCGGCATCTAAGTTTGAAAACGGTTCGTCTAGCAATAATAAGTCTGGGCTGGGTGCAAGAGCGCGAGCCAGTGCGACGCGCTGCTGCTGGCCGCCAGATAATTCGTGAGGGTAACGATGGGCGATACCATCCAGCTGCACCAGCTCCAGCAGGCGCTTTACGGTGCTGTGTTGTTGTACTTTGCTCTGTTTGCGTAGGCCAAAGCTTATATTGTCTTTAACGCTTAAGTGCGGGAACAGGGCGTAGTCTTGGAACACCATGCCGATATTGCGTTGCTCGGGGTCAATTAATTTGCCGGGTTCGCTTAGGCAGTGGTCGCGTAAAATAACACTGCCGTGGGTGAGTGGTTGGAATCCCGCGATGGCTCTAAGTATGGTGGTTTTACCGCAGCCGCTGGGGCCGAGCAGGCTGCAAATATCGCCGTCATTAACGTGAAAGCTGACCTTGTCGACGACAAAGTCGCTGGCGTATTGGCATTGGATTTCGTGAATTTGGAGCATGGCTTTGGACCCGCTATAGGCCGGATGGGAGACGGGAGATGCAAAAGCGGGCGCGGCTTTGCCGCGCTGATTCGGCGGAGCAGTTGTAAGGCCCTAGCGTTTCCCGTACCCAAAGCACTCGCTGCGCTCGCGGGGCAGGCCCTCTCCCGTCCAGCATCAAGCAGTCTGTGCCTCAAGCAATAAAAACTCCAGCAAGGCTTTCTGTGCATGCAGGCGATTTTCTGCTTCGTCCCAAATGACGGTGTTAGGATCGTCCATCAATTCAGCGCTGATTTCTTCACCGCGCTTGGCGGGTAGGCAGTGCATATACAGTGCGTCGGGGTTGGCTAAGTCCATCAGGGTGCGATTGATCTGGTAGCCAGACAGTTTGCGGCGACGCTCGGCCTTTTCTTCTTCTTGGCCCATCGATGCCCACACGTCAGTAACGAGTAGGTCGGAATTACGGGCGGCGTCTACGGGGTCGCGGACGATTTTTACGCGGTCGCCAGCGGCGGCTAGCAGATCGGCGCGGGGCTCAAAGCCCTCTGGGCAGGCGACCATTAATGTAAAGTCCAGCATCATCGCCGCTTTAATATATGACTGGCACATATTGTTGCCGTCGCCAATCCACGCGACTTGTTTGCCTTTCATGCTGCCACGGTTTTCGACAAAGGTTTGAATGTCGGCGAGTAGCTGGCAGGGGTGGTAGTCGTCGGTTAGTGCGTTAATAACCGGGACGCTAGAGTTGGCGGCAAAACGCTCGATAATGTCGTGCTCAAAGGTGCGAATCATGACGATGTCGCACATCGACGAAATAACCTTGGCGCTGTCTTCTATGGGTTCGCCGCGGCCAAGCTGGGTGTCGCGGGGCGATAAGAAAATAGCGTGGCCGCCCATATGCGCCATGCCCGCTTCAAAAGAAATGCGAGTACGGGTGGACGCCTTTTCAAACACCATGCCTAACACGTAATTAGGAAATTGAACGCTGGGTTTGCGGGCTTTGTGCTCTGCTTTGAGTTCGATGGCACGCTGAATAAGCTGTTCCAGTTCGGCGGGACTCAAATCCGTGAGAGTTAAAAAATGTCTTAAGGCCATTCGGCTACCTATACTGCTGAATCGGCATCACGCCGCGCTGCTCTGGTCTGTCCACGCTAAAATGAGTGGGCAGAGGATAGAGAGCAATTCATCAATTTCCTGTTGGTTAATAATTAGTGGTGGTAGTAAACGTACCACGCGCTCTGATGTCACGTTGATTAGCAAACCTTTCTCAAGCGCCAGAGCAACAAGGCCAGCGCAGGGGGTGGTCAGCTCAATGCCAATCATTAAACCTTGGCCGCGCACTTCTTTTACATGCGGAGCGTTGGCGAGCTGTTGTTTTAATCCGGCGACTAAGTAGCGACCGTTTTCGGCTACTTGCTCAATCGCGTTGTTGCTGGTCAGGGTTTTGACCACGGCGAGTCCGGCGGCACATACCAAGGGGTTGCCGCCAAAGGTTGAGCCGTGGTTACCGGGCTGAAATAACGATGCGGCTTTACCATGGGCGAGGCAGGCGCCAATTGGCACGCCATTGCCAAGACCTTTGGCGGTCACGACTACGTCGGGCATGATGTCGCTATGCTGGTAGGCGAAATATTTACCAGTACGGCCATTGCCAGTTTGCACTTCGTCTAGCATCAGCAGCCAGTCGTATTTGTCGCACAGCGCCCGCAGTTGCGAGAGGTATTCTGGCGGCAGAGTGTGAATACCGCCTTCACCTTGAATCGGCTCAATTAAGACAGCCGCAACGCTGTCATTATTGTGGGCAATGGTTTCCAGTGCCGCTATGTCGCCAAAGGGCGCGCGGATAAAGCCACGTACCAGCGGTTCAAAGCCGGCCTGAATTTTACGGTTGCCCGACGCCGTTAGGGTAGCTAATGTCCGGCCGTGAAAGGCTTGCTCCATAACGACAACGTGGGGAATCTCGATATTGCGATCGTGGCCGTGCTTACGGGCGAGCTTAATGGCCGCTTCGTTAGCCTCGGCGCCAGAGTTTGAGAAAAACACATTGTCCATGCCGCTAACGGCGCACAGGGCTTCCGCTAATTCGGTTTGTTTTTGCACCGAGTATAAATTGGAGGTGTGCAAAAGCTGGCCGGCCTGAGTTTGAATGGCTTCGGTCACGGCGGGGTGGGCATGGCCAAGGGCATTTACGCCAATACCACTAATGCTGTCTAAATAGCGCTTACCTTCTGTATCGAACAGTCGCACACCTTCGCCCCGGGTAAAAGTTACCGGTAGCCGTCCGTAGGTGTTCATTAATGCGGGCTGTGCCATCAACAGATCTCCGTACGCGAATATCACTTAAAGTGCGATAAACAGCGCAAAAAAGCAGTACAAAGGATTTAAAACGCAAAAAGGCAGCCAGTGCTGCCTAGTCAGAGCCTCAATAATATAAGGAACCACGCGGGAATTCTAGGCCTTGGCGCCGGAAAAACACCGAACGTGAGAATTACCGTATGTCAGTATTAACTTACGGTTCAGCCCTTGTTTTGCAATGGCTTGCGTTGCCGCAGGATTAATAAGGTCGGGGCGGCGAATTAGTCGCCCCAAACCGTTTGATACAGCGTGGCTATTTGTTCGGCGTTGGGAATACGCGGATTGTTTGCCGGTGAGCCAGAGTTCAGCGCTTGCTGGGCCATCGTCGGTATGGCTTGCTGCCATTGAGCTTTGCTTATACCGAAACTGGCGGGTGTTGGCACTTGTAAATCAGTGCAAAGTTGGCGTAGGCCGGCGACCAGTTTTTGGTTCGCCTGCTCGTCGCTGTCGCTGGCATCAGCCAACTGCATGGCGCGGGCGCAGCTGGCATAACGGGCTGGTGCGCCACTTATAGACCACGCGGTTATGTCGGGTAAAAGCATGGCATTACTCATGCCGTGCGGTACATGGAATAGGCCGCCAATGGGGCGGCTCATGCCGTGAATGAGTGTGACCGAGGCATTTGAGAAGGCAATGCCACCATGGGTGGCGGCGAGCATCATGGCTTCTCTTGCTTCGCGGTTGTCCGGTTCTTTGCACGCGGTGGGCAAATGCTTAGCAATGGCGCTCATTGAGGCCAATGCGATAGTGTCGGTAAACGGGTTTGCCTTGCGGCTTACATAGGCTTCTAAAGCATGGCAAAGGCTATCAATGCCGGTATCAGCGGTGAGGCGCAGCGGCATGGTTATGGTGAGTTCAAAATCTACCAGCGCCGCTACCGGCATTAGTCCCAAGCCCATGCACAGCATTTTCTCGTGGGTTTCGGTGTCGGTAATCACTGCAACGCGGGTGGCTTCCGAGCCAGTGCCGGCGGTGGTGGGGATGGCGATAATCGGCAGGCCGTCGTCTAGGGTGCGTGGCACTTTGTAGTCGCGTATTGGCTGTTCGCGGTTCGCCATCGCGGCGATGGCTTTGGCGGTGTCGATGGTACTGCCGCCGCCCAGGGCTACCACGCAGTCGTGTTCGTTTTCGCGCAACACGGCCAAGCCTTGATAGATTGCGTCGGTGGTCGGGTCGGGCACGACCTCGGTAAAGCTGCGGTGAAAAACACCTTCGTCATCTAGCTGCTGCTGCAGATTGGCAAGCCACCCCAAACTCACAATAAAGGCATCGCTCACTAAGAGTGGTCGCGATAAGCCCAGCTCTTTTAAAGTCGCTGGCAGCATACGGCTGGCTTCTGCACCAATGCGTAAAATGCGTGGCAGATTGATATTGCTGGTCATGGCGATAATCTCTTTATTGTATAGGCGCTATTTAATAGGCTGTGGGTCGTAAATACAATTTACGCGATTTGTTCGGCGGGGTTAACGCTCCGATAACCAGCCATAGTGCTTAAACTATATTTCGTGGATGCGCTGTTTGTGGCGGCGAGTCGCGATCAGGGATAATGCCGCCAATAGTCATATTGGTCTTTAGTAGAACAGTAGAGTGTTTTTATGTCGCAATCGCCAATACTCGACCCCGTAAAACTCGGTCTTTTTGTGAACCGACTGGAGTCAGTGTGCGAGGAAATGGGCGCGGTGTTACAGCGTGCGGCCTTCTCACCCAATATAAAAGATCGTTTGGATTTTTCCTGTGCGATCTTTGATGCTCGTGGTGAGCTTTGCGCGCAGGCGGCACATATTCCCGTGCATCTTGGCAGCATGGCATACGCGATGGCCGATATTGTGAGTGCCTGTGAATGGCATTCTGGCGATATGATCGTGGTCAACGATCCTTTTCTTGGCGGTACTCATTTACCTGACGTGACGGTGATTGCTCCGTTCTTCGACGGGGGGGGTGAGTTGCTGGCCTTTGTTGTAAACCGTGCTCATCACGCCGACATTGGAGCTTCAACTCCGGGCTCCATGCCGCTTTCCAAAACGCTGGCCGAAGAGGGTGTAGTCATTCCGCCTACCTTGTTAGTCCGCGCTGGCGTCTTAGATAAAGCCTTGCTCGATTCGTGGTTTGGCGACGGCCAGCATGGCGATTTTATTGCTCAGGTCAGTGCCAATCGCAGTGGCTTGCTGCGCTTGGCTGAAGTGGTGTCGGCACTGCCGGTGGCATTTGATGCCGCCGTCGAGCAATTGCAACACTACGCCGAAGGCATTGCCCGTCGTCGTTTGGCAGACTTGCCGAAGGGTATTTACCACTTTACCGACTATATGGACGACGATGGTTTCGGCAATAGTCATCTTCCTATTGTCGTCAGTATCGAATTAGCTAACGACGGTGTTGTCGTAGATTTTAGCGGCACCTCCGCGCAGGTGGCAGGCAATATAAATTGTCCCCTATCGGTGGCTGCAGCAGCAGTGTATTACGTATTTCGGTGTTTAATGCCAAACGAAGTGCCGGTGTGTATGGGGTTGTTTCGGTCAATTAGCTTGAGCGCGCCGCTAGGGTGCTTACTCAATGCCCAGCGCCCCGCAGCCGTGGCGGCGGGTAATGTAGAAACCTCAATGCGTATTACCGACGCGGTGTTGGGTGCATTGGCGCAGGCGGTGCCTGAGCTTATTCCTGCCGCGAGTCAGGGCAGTATGAATAATGTTGCTATGGGTGGCGCGATGAACTCACAAGGCGGTAGCGATACGTGGAATTACTACGAGACCATCGCCGGTGGCATGGGGGCACACGCAGACGGACACGGCTTAAGCGCGGTGCAAAGTCATATGACCAATACCTTAAACACGCCGGTAGAAAGCTTAGAAATGCATTATCCACTTAGAATTCGGCGTTATGCTCTGCGTCATAGCTCTGGTGGTACGGGCCAGTTTAAGGGTGGCGATGGTGTTGTACGTGAATTTGAATTTTTAGCGCCAACACAATTCACCTTGCTAACTGAGCGTCGAAGCCTCGCACCGTGGGGCTTGGCGGGTGGCGCTGATGCGGTAGCTGGGCGGAATTTTTTAAATGGTCAGCTGCTTCCGGCTAAAGTGAGCCAGTCCGCGAAAGCGGGCGATGTGCTCACCATTGAAACTCCTGGCGGTGGTGGTTGGGGTGGCTGACGTCGGACAAAGCTATAATGCGTGGCGGGGCTATACGCTGGACGGGGACGCTTTTTAGGAATCTTAGTCGGATGTCAGAAGTCGGACGACTGACGATAAGGTCAAAAGCAGCTCTCAGCACGATTACATAACACTAGACCAAAACGTAATTCAGCATCTACGGGCTTGGTATACGGCAACCTTACGTCCGACATCCGACGCCAGACCTCCGACGGTTTCAACCAGAGCCATTACTTTTGCCACTGGAATTGCTAGAATAGCGCCAACAATCTCCGGATAAGCGCCCCGTGAATCAGGCCTTATCACCGTTATCCGACAAGTAGGTGATCCATGGACACTATTGAAGCAATCAAACAGCAACTTTCAGCCAACCCCATCATCCTTTATATGAAAGGCTCCCCGAACCAGCCGCAGTGTGGTTTCTCTGCACGCGCGTCGCAGGCTTTAATGGAATGTGGTGAGCGCTTCGCGTTTGTGGATATTTTGTCGAACCCAGATATCCGCGCGAAAATGCCAGAATTTGCGAACTGGCCAACCTTCCCACAATTGTGGGTTGCTGGCGAGTTGGTCGGTGGCTGCGACATTATTTGTGAAATGCACGAAAGTGGCGAGTTAAAAACGTTGGTGCAGGAAACAGCGGTACAAGCTACTCAGTAATTCCCCCTCCTTTTGTTTTAAAGTGATTAAAAGCCCGGTTTGTAGTGCCGGGCTTTTTTATATCCGGCGCAATAAGTAAGAATAATTTATATTTAGATTTGTGTTTGTACTTGCTAATATCCGCGCAACAAAAATGCGGTTGGCCTTTTGCTGGGGAAGCGTTTGGCCAGTAATAAAAATATCTAGAGGTGTATATGCGACGTTTACTATTTGCTGCCGGTGCCTTATCTGCGGTTTCTACGGGCTGGGCTGATATAGCCACTAAGGAGAGCCGCGAGAACCTGAAGTTGGAGCAGGTTACTATCGTTGGTGAGCGAGTAGATGATGTTGCTGGTTCCGCTTATGTGTTGGATCAGCTGGAGCTTCAGAAGTTTGAGCATGTTGATATCCACCGTATTGTGCGTCAGGTGCCGGGTGTTTATTTTCAAGAAGAGGACGGGTATGGGCTGCGCGCCAATATCGGTATCCGCGGCTCGGGTAGTGGCCGTACTGCAAAAATAACGCTTATGGAAGACGGCGTGTTAATCGCGCCAGCGCCTTACGCAGACCCAGCTGCTTATTATTTCCCCACCAGTGGTCGTATGGCAGGAGTGGAAGTACTGAAAGGCCCACAGACGCTGCTCTACGGTCCGTATACGGTTGGTGGTGCACTAAATCTGATATCTACCCCTATTCCTGAGCAGCGAGAAGGCTTTGTTAATATCGAGGTCGGTGAAAACAGTGCCCAGAAATCTCATGTGCACTATGGTGCCACCGAGGGACAGTGGGGCTTCTTGGTGGAGAGTTATCAAGAAGAAACACTTGGTTTTAAGAGTATTGATCGCTCTAAAAAAGATACCGGCTATGACAAACAAGATTACGTCGGCAAGTTGCGCTGGCGCAGTGCCGAAGGAGCGACCTATGCTCAGCAGCTGGATCTAAAGCTTAACTACACGGAAGAGCAGTCTAACGCCACATACTTGGGCGTGACTGACGCGCAGTTTGATCGCGATCCCTACCGCCGCTATGGCATTACCGAATTGGATCAAATGAGTACCCGTCAGACTGGGGTATCGTTGCGTCATACGGTTGATTTTAGTGAAAGTTTGACTTTGAGTAGTATGGTTTACCGCAATAATTTTAAACGCAATTGGTTCAAGCTGGATCGTGTGGGTGGTACCAGTATTGGTGCCCTTATCGATAATGCCAACAATGGTGACGCCACTGCACTGGGTATATTGGAAGGCACGGAGGATGCCGTCGGTGTGCAAGTTAAGAACAATGCGCGCGACTATTATGGTGAGGGTATTCAATTTGAACTGGCCGGTAATATTGACGCCGCTGGGGCTAGTCATAACTGGGTAGTAGGTATTCGTCAGCATGAAGATGAGTCGGACCGTTTTCAGCCGGTAAATGTTTACAATCAGGTCAATGGTAGTCTGCAGTTTGATTCGATAATCCAGCCCGGCAGCAGTGATAACCGCATTGATGAGGCTGAGGCTTTGTCGCTGTGGGTAATGGACCGTATCAATATGGGCGATCTGGATGTCACGGTGTCTTTACGTCATGAAGATATTGGTACCGCGCAAACTCGCTACGGCGCGCTAGATCGGAGCGCAGTGGCTAGCACCGGCAAAAACTCGGTCGACGAGGTTATGGCTGGGCTGGGTGTTACCTATGCGCTGAACGATAGCTGGCAACTGCTTGGTGGTGTCCATCAAGGTTTTGCCCCTCCGGGCGGCGGCGCGACGGATGGCACGGGTGCGGAAGAGAGTCTGAACTATGAATTTGGTGGGCGCTACCGCAGCGGTAACTTAAGCGCAGATGTGGTGGCTTTCTTTAGTGATTATCAAAACACTGTTAACAATTGTTCTATTGCCAACCCTTGTAGCGGTGGTGCTGAGTCGGGTACCGAGAGCTTTGGCGAGTCTGCGATCAAAGGTTTGGAAGTGAGTTTGCGCACGGTATTAATGGAAACTGCCGATTTTCAAGTTCCCTTTACTTTAGCCTACACCTATACCGATGCCGAGGTCACCAAAGACTCAGACTCGGGCGATGTATTCAAGGGCGATAACCTGCCGTATCTACCAGAGAATTTGCTGAATATGAATGTCGGCATTGAAGATACTCTGGGTCGCAAAGTCTACCTGTCGGCCACTTATATTGATGAAATGTGCAAAGATAATCAGTGTGAGCGCCCTGTCGAGCAGCGCTATCGCAGTACGGATAGTTATGTGTCGATTGATGTTGCTGCCAGCATGCCTCTGGCTGAAAATGTGGAGGTGTACACTCGTATCGACAATTTAATGGATGATGAATCCATTGTGTCGCGCAGCCCAGCTGGGGCCAGAGTTAACCTGCCGCGGACGGCGTCTGTAGGCCTTCGTGTAAACTTCTAAAGTGATGGCGTCCACCTGTTTTCGGTGGTGGGCGCAATTTGTTGGTTCTTCCCAGTTGCCGGCTTGCCGGTTCATTTAGTCATCGCGGCCAATGTTTGTCGTTGGCGGTCGCCCTACTCTGATACTCCCAAACTCGTGGAGTGATACCAGTGAATCCAACATTGAAGTTATGGCGCAAACTCTCTGCGCTTCCCGCTGGCAGACTGCTTTTTTCTAAAGGCGTCTGTATGAAAGCGCCCTATTTCGCAACCATTAAACCTGTGTTTGAAGAGCTGGAAACCGGGTATGCGGTAGTGCGAATAAAAGAACGTCGCGCTATTCACAATCACATTAAAAGTGTTCACGCGATTGCGCTGTGCAATCTCGCGGAGATTGCCGGCGGTGTTGTTAGCGAAGCATCTATGCCCGCTGGCATGCGTTGGATTCCCGCAGGCATGACTGTGCGTTACTTGGGCCCAGCCAAGGGTGTGTTGCGAGGCTACGCCAGTATGCGTGACATTGTTGTTGGCGAAAAAGGCGTGGTGCCGGTTAAGGTAGAAGTGAAAAATGCAGTTGGCAATGTGGTATTTGACGCGGAAATTTCTATGCACGTGTCGCCAAAAAAATAATAGCGGAAATTAGCCCTGCAAAGGCTGGGCAAGTATCCATAGGCCCACGCCGGTAAATATCACCATAAGTAATAGCATGGGAATTTGGCTGATACTTGCCTGCCGCTGATTTGGAAAGCTCCGCAGGGCTTCCGCGTGGGCTAGGTAAACACTGGCAACATGGCCTATTAAAATAAGCCAGACTTGGCTATTCCAGATAAAGCCCATGTCCGGTAACACCGGCAGTCTGCCGCTGATGGCGGTGCCAAAAATATCCCAGCCCCAGCCAAAGGGGTCTGAGAATAATCCCCGCAGTTTTAAGCCCTGACTCAGTACCAAGGTGTAGTAATGGGTGATGTGATAGACCAGTGCAATGGGCAGTAGGCTATAGCCAAATCTCAGTGATAATTCGGTGACGGTCAGTGGGCTACGAGTTAGACATTTACCTAGCCATAGAAAAAACAAAAACAATCCGAGATAGATGAACGGAGAGAGTAGTAAGCATAGGGTTTCAAACCCGATATACCAAGGCCGTAATGTGATGTAGGCATGAAGTGGATGTTTGCCGAGTAAGGCTTCTAAAATATGGAGTGGGTCTTGCCAGAAAACATTAAACCATAAGCTGGTTTCTCGCAGTCCGTCGTAAGCGGTAGACGACAGCATAAATAATAAAAAAACGAGTAAGCTGCGGTGCTCAATGCGTTCATGTAATAAGCCGCTGAAGGGAAGTCGTAAGGTAAGCTGACGTTGCCCTGTTTGGTTGCTTGGGCAATGAACGGGCGACATTTTAGCGATAAGCCGAAACATCACTGAGAATAATTCCCCGTAGCGAAACCACTCCGCACTGCCTACCAAGTACACGGCGAATAAATTAATAGCGGTGTAGCTGAGTAAAATGACTGAGAGCGAGAAGGGCTGTGTATTGCCAAATAGTTCAAGGCAGATAAAAGCCATATAGAGTAGAACGGCCGGCCAGTATGCAAGCTCGTTGGGGTAGATGTAACGACCTTGTCTAAATTTTTTAAACGGAGATAACAGAAATTTCCAAGGGTTTAAGTCGTGGTACCAGTTGCCAAATAAGGCGCTGAGGTAGCTAGCGCCAAGCGCGAAACTAATCCAGAAGAATGTCATATTGAAATTGCGGTAGCGGTCTTGATTGCCGATAAAGCCGCTAAGGATGGCGAGGCCAAAACATAAAACTAATATACTTTTTAATAACGTCGCTAGCTTAAGTTTGTTAGCAATAAACCTTAGCTTTGGATTGTCGACGACATATTGCCACGGTGGCCGTTTGGCTGACTCGGCACTGTAAAAATAGCCTAAAACTAAAAATGATAAGACCAGTGCCGCCATTGCCCCGTAGATATACATCCAATAGGGCATGGGTAATTTATAGGGTTCACCAAAGGAGTGCGCAAAACTGTATTCAGGAAATAGGCCTGCAATTAATAATAATGGCAGAAGTTTACAGCGCATTAGCGCGGGTAAACTTCTATGGTGCCAAGCTGTATTTCGCTAACGTGAACTTCAATGGCGAATCGTCCGGTTTGCGTCGCAACAAACTCAATGTCTTTTTTAATACCTGCCTCTAACACAATATGCATTTCGACGCCGTGTATGTGCACGGCGGCGTTTTTGTCACTGACGAAGCTAAGCTTGGCGGTGTCGCCAAGCTTAAGCTGAATCACCATGGACTCGGGAATGCTGCCCTCAAGAATGGCAAAGTAAAATGCGTGTGTTTCGCTAGTATCATTCACTACAGGCGCTGGTTTCATCACCAACCATAGGCCAGCGAGTACCAGTGCAGCACAAATTAAAAATAATAGCTTTTGACGCATTGCTTAGTTTCCGTTGCGGTTGTAGGCGCGTTCCCACATTTGTACATAGGCTTCCGCAGAATTATACAGGGCGTCGAGGGCTTCTTTGCCGCCTTCTAATCGCACTTCTTCAACAAAGTCTGCAACTAGACCGTAGTGCGACATACCGGTTTCGTCAATATGCCAATACTTGCCACTTTCTGGAATTAATAACATGTCGACGGTAACGGGGTCGAATCCTGCAAATTGCGATCCCCAGTCGTCACCACTGAATAATGTGAAAGGATAAATGACGGGCTCTGAGTCGCCGCCGCGTGGGCCGGGATGACCGCCAAAGCCGTTGGCGTCGGCGCCGTAGCCTAATCCTAGAATTTGATTGCTGTTATTAATGCCGGCTTTGGTACGCCAGAATTTTAATTTTTCCAAAAATTCTTTGTGCTTTACGCCGGTACCTTTGTAGGGATAAACCACGCCACCGTTTTTGAGCATACGCACTACTTGGTCGCTGGTTAGGCCGCCATGCGCGTCATGTCCAGATGACAGTGGGTAGGCCGGCGCTTGTTCGTCGGCGATATCCAGCATGATGTCTTTGCTGTGATAGGCGGCGTGATCGATGTCGATTACCATGCCACGTTGCATCAGCGCACGGAGCGCGTATTCACCAAGGTCGGTCACGGTGCGGGCATTACAGCGTTTGCCCGGTGGGTATAGTGGTGTGATCCCGCCGGTGGTTTCAAACAATAGTTGCGTTATTGGGTCATTGCCGGAGCCGGGAATGGCCGTGGTCATTTCTGTGCCGGGGGTGCGAACCGAGGGTTCGTCTACAGGGTAGTCGCGGCACGCGGTCGTTTTCCAGAATGCGCCGGTGTCGAGGAAGTTGAGAACGTTTATGACGTCGCCGCTAAAGATACCGGCGCCGCCCAATGAGCTGTCAATGTCGTGGAAGGGATAAACGTGGCGCACGCCCAGATCCCATAGGCGCTGAATTTCACTGTCAATTTGCGCTTGGTCACATTTACGCTGCTCTATGCCGCCGGGCAACATGGTGACGCCGCAGTCAAATATTTGGGCAACCTCTACACCGAGTACCACCGCCATCTTGCCGTCGTTAATGACTTCGCGCGCCTCTTGTGGGCTTTTAACAATACGATACCAGCCTTTACCGGGGCCGCCGGATTGGGCGTCGATGTAATCCTGTACGTCAAATAAATACTCTAGCTGTTTAACTGCTACGCTCATGTCGTTGCAGTCGGCTTGCGGGTTGGTCGCCAGCACTTTACCGACATTACACAGCGCTGTGATATTGGTGCCGTGGTTTACCATTAACCGCAAGCCGGAAAGGTAAGCGCGTTCCACCCATTTGTAGTACATCACTTGATGGGTTAAATAATCGCGGCGCGGCCAATCCACAAAGGTCGGCCAGCCTTCGGTGTTATGGGTGTCGGTGGGGCTCATGCTAAGCACGTTATTACCATCGCGAATCCCGTTGGGGCCGTGAATGTCTTCGCAGTTTTCTAGTGCGTGATCCACCCCAAAGCGATGAATAACTTCACCGTAGAGTACGCCACCAGCTGAGGGGCCAACATCGCCCGCATAAGACATCTCGCTAGACATGCCCATGTGGGTGTGGATATCGGCAAAGCCAATAAGCGGTTTATTTATTCCATTACCTTTAAATGTTTTACCGCTCACTGCGGTGGGCATTTCGGGGTAGCTGGTGCAGCCAGTGCTCGGTACGAATTTGAACTGGCTAGCTGGGCCGCTGGTATTTTCCGCTGTAACTAGCGCGCCGTTGTCATCCACCTGCATAGTTTGCGAACTGCTGTCAGACACAATAGTGAAACTATCGCTGCCCTGCGCAACATCAATAGTCCAAATCGCGGCGTCAGTTGCTACGTCTTCGGCATTGACCGAACCGTTTCTTGCGGTAAGTAATTTGCGGTCTTCGGTGTAGAACAGATATTTACCTAGATTGGCGGGCTGCATAAAAAATGTATCACCGGCGCCTACTGACTCGGCATTGCTGTTGTAAGTACCGTCGCTTGCAGCGACGTAATTTTTGGTTTGTGTCGACTGAATAGCGTAGCAGCCATTGGCCATGTCGTAGCGAGTAACGGGTGTTTCTGTAGGTGGTGGATTGCTGCCGCCTTGACTGCCGCCTGAGCCAGAAGAGCTTGAACCACCGCAAGCGATTAACGTGGACGTACATAAAATCAGAACGGATAGCTGGATTTTCATTCTTTAACCTACTGGGTGTTTGGTATTGTTTCTTATCGTTTTGACGGGGGCGGTCGCGTATTTTTATTTTGGCTGGACCGGCCACTTTGAAAAGCCGTTAGACCTAATCGCTAAGCTACCACTCTACTGCACAAAAGTCGCCAATTGTAACTATATGGTAATGGTTCTATAACTTTACGTGTCGGTACGGGGTCTAAGTCTAGGTTCGCGCTGTGGTTCTGAGCTGGAATTTTGGGCAATGTGAGTGGCGTGGCGATTAAAAAAGTGAACCCGCGCTGAGTGCGGATTTATTCAGTGTCGCTGTTTGTTAAGTTGGTATTGATGAGGGCGTACAGCTGCTCAGCGAGCGCTTTGAGCTGCTGGACATCTTGGCGTGGCATGGCAATTTGGCCGCTGATGTTGTCGGGAGTTTGCTTGGCTTGATCGGCGAGGTCCTTCCCTGCGGTTGTTAACACGATTACTTTCTGGCGTGAATCATTGCTCGATTTGGCGATGGTGAGTAATTTTTTGCTTTCCAGGCGCTTGAGTATCGGCGTGAGCGTGCCCGCGTCAAATCGCGTGCGCTCTACAAGGCTTTTAATAATTACCTTGTCCTCATCCCACAGCGCTAGCATGACCAAGTACTGGGCATAGGTTAGCCCCAGCTGATCTAGTAGCGGTCGATAGGCTCGAATTAGGGCGTTGGTTGCCGAGTAAAGTGAGTGGCAGATCTGGTTTTTGAGCTTTAGGGCCGGTATGTCAGTCAATGTTGTTCTCCGTGTTGAGAAATATTTTGCGCGCAAATCATTGACGCGTCAACGATGGCCTGCCATTATTTTGTGCGCAAAGTAAATCTGCGCGGTTTGATATCAACATCAGAAAGCCGGTGGAAATTCTCACTGCGCTTATCGGCGGTCTTGATATCCCCGACGTACGGATGTCGCGATGACGCGGAATTTTAGTTTACTGTCCTGCTGCTTGTACTAAGGCAGTACGGCAAAAATGCAAAGGAGCAATTATGTTAAAAGCACAGTACACCGAGCGCGGATCAGATCCGCAGAAATCGATTTGCGCGGTAGAATTTGACATTGCCGAGCTTGCCGAAGATGAGGCGCTGGTAGAGTTAATCGCCTCGCCGATAAATCCTTCAGACGTCCTCACCCTAACCGGTGAGTACGGCATATTGCCGCCTTTGCCCGCAATTGGTGGCAATGAAGGTGTGGGTAAGATAGTTAAGCTTGGGGGCAAGGGACCTGCGATTGGTCAAACTGTCATGTTGCCAGTTGGTATTGGTAGCTGGGCGACCCACATGGTATGTAAAACTGCGCAGCTGATTCCTGTGCCGAATGAGGCCGACGCTAAGCAGTTGGCCATGATGACCATTAACCCGCCAACTGCACTATTAATGTTGGAAGAATTTGTTGATTTAAAACCGGGTGACTGGGTAATACAAAATGCGGCCAACTCAGGCGTAGGCAGCTACCTGATTCAATTGGCAAAAATTAAAGGATTAAAAACCATAAACGTGGTTCGCCGCGAATCTGCCGTTGAAGGCGTGAAAGCGCTGGGTGGTGATGTGGTGTTGGTCGACGGCCCCGCACTCGCCAAAGACGTTGCCAAAATATGCGGCGACAATCTACCAAAGTTGGCAATTGACGCCATTGGTGGCGCCGCTACCGATAACGTGGGCGCCTGTCTTGCGACGGGTGGCACCTTGGTCAACTACGGTTTAATGAGTGGCGAGTCATGCCAATTGTCAGCAAAATCCCTAGTGTTTCGTGACGTCACCCTCAAAGGCTTCTGGTTGGCCCGTTGGTTCCGCACCGCCACACCTGAAAAACAAATGGCGCTATTCGGCCAAATCACCAAATACATTACTGAAGGTAAATTGAAGACAAAAATTCATGCCGAATATCCTGTGAGCGAAATTAAACAAGCGGTAGCAGCGGCGGCCGAAGGTGGCCGTGATGGAAAGATCTTAGTTGTTGCTTAAATTTGATTTAAAAATGGGAGTTGGAAAGGCGAGCAGTGAATGGCTCGCCTTTTTTATTGTGATTACCGCGTGAGGCTATTTGTAGAAATTGAAGTGGTGGTACGGCGTTCTTTTAAGCAGGTAATAAAAAACCCCAACTCTTTCGAGTTGAGGTTTGATACTTGGTGGAGCCGGCGTCACTTTAATAGACATTCCAACTGATTGATATTAAAGGTTTTGTGTTTTTGTGTTTTTATTTATGCCCCATAAATGCCCCCAGTTCTGCGAGACTGAGGCGATTGTTCATTAATATGGGGGTAGGGAGGTTGATCTAGTTAGCGGGGGTGGCCTATAATTTGCGCAAGTGGATTGGGGGTTCCCGGTCGGCGTCGCAGCCTCGGTGAGTATCATCGGGGCTTTTCGCTTTCTGGGCTTGGAAAAATCTTCAAGCCATAGCTTTCAAAGTCATTTCCGACAGCGTCTCGACCTCCTGCGCAGTAAAATTTCCGTTTCAGTACGTCAAATGCCCGATTTTCTTGTTCTGGTTTGAAAACGCTCAGTCCTATTGGTCGGGCGACTAGGTCAGCTAACTGCAAGCCGGACGACATGGCTTTTTTATCTGAGAACCGAACGTCAAAGGGTAGTTGCCGCGAAAGTCGATTGGCGCCGTCACAAATACGGCGAAACTCCAGCTCTAACTCGTTATCTTCCTTCCTACCGCGACATTCAACCACTACATGGGTTTGCTTTTTCTCTTGGCCTTTTTCCTGCAAAAACTCAAAGAGCGTCTCTAGGCAAAAGCCGAGTGCGATATGGTAGGGGTTGGCATTTGCATCGGCGTGGCCCTTTAGTTGACGCTTATCGATAACACAACTGATCAGAATGAAATTGCTACGCTCAATGATTTGGGTCAACTCGTCCATAAACGCAAACTTTTCTTCCTTGCTGCGGAAGATATTGAACTCCCCTTTTTCCTTTCTTATCTCGTTTTCGTGAAGCACCACTTGATCATGGCCGAAGTGATTGAATTTAAATTTTTCTAAGGCTGAAACGACTTTCTCGCTGTAGTGCCGTTTATGGAAAACGCATAGTGCCAAGACGAATAGCGGGTAATTAGGGTCGATAGTCTGCATACCGTGATCGCCGCTCTCGTCAACGTAGACAATGTACTTGCTATAGCGTGATTCCTTTATTGGGGCAGCATCTTCGCGGTCGACAACATTTTCTGTAGTCGGCTGCTCCTTACTCGGACTAAGCTCAAGATCAAAGAGCGGTAATTGCTGTTCGTCGTTGTTAGGCATCGCTCTTCCTGCCTTTGGTTTTCTTGGCCGGTTTGGCCGCTGCGCGCTCGGCCTTGATGCGTTCTAGCAGCGCGGCGGCGCTATTGTCGCCGCTGATGAGTTCGGGGTTGTCTTGACGCCATTGCTCGGTGAGCTCGCCTCTGAATGCTTTGGCAAGTATGGACTGCGTGAGCTGGTTAACACGGGCTTGGGCGTTTTTGACTTGTTGCTCGACTTGGTCTGCGTAGGTGAAGAGTTGTTCTACGCGGCGGACTATTTCGGTTTGTTCTTCGATAGGAGGTACAGGGCAGGGTGCAGAGCATAATCTGCTTTTGTTGATAATTGCAGCGTTGACTACTGCGCTAGATGTTTTATTCAGCCATGTGTGTAAGGTCTGTGCCCACATGAAAAGAAACTCTTTCTTGATTGCTGCTGTGGGTATAAGTGCATTTATTTGCTGATTGAATGCTGACTCCTTTTCTAG
This sequence comes from Zhongshania aliphaticivorans, assembly GCF_902705855.1. Lineage (GTDB taxonomy): Bacteria > Pseudomonadota > Gammaproteobacteria > Pseudomonadales > Spongiibacteraceae > Spongiibacter > Spongiibacter aliphaticivorans_B. The sequence goes on from NZ_CACSIJ010000011.1 coordinate 22,920, forward strand.
TAATCCAACTTTCCCAATAGTACCGATGCAGACAATGAGAATAGATCCGGAGGGTAGAATCGGTGTTTTTTCGGCGGCTTTATCTGTGACGTACCGCTCAGGTGCCACGATATGTCCATTTATTTTAATTTGTGATGGGGTAATGAATGGAATTTTCCCACCCCAATTTTTTTCATCTGTTGTTGGTGGGGTTTTTCCTGTAACTGATATTGATATGCTATCAAGGTTAGAGACAAACCATCCTTCTGGTGCAGATTGTATGGCTGTAAGATTGAGCTCGTCTGAATAGTTATTGGTTGGCTTTTTATATTTTTTAATATTTGAGTCAAGATTAAACGGTATACCTTTTCTATGTGCACTTTTCTTCTGCTCAGTGATCCAGCTGTTCAAGCGCTCGTTCTCGATAAATTGAATAATCGCATTTTTGTCTACGGCATTATTTTCATGGCGCCACTCCTCCGTCAATTTCCCACTCACCGCCGCAGCGAGTACCGATTGGCGGAAGCGTTTGAGAATGGTGGGGATGGCGTCGAGGCGGGCTTTTACGGTGTTGACCTGTGCCAGTAGTTCGTCGAGTTTGTCGGCGATGACTTTTTGTTCAGCTAGGGGCGGGAGTATTAGTGGTGCTTGCAAACCGTCTTTGGTGCCTAGTCGAGGCATATTTACCCCATAGCTGGCTGCATTTACATGGGCCTGAAATGATTCTGATTTTAGCCAGTAGAATAGGTACCTATTTGATACAAAAGGTTCTGCATCTATTGGAATGATTTCTGTCGAACAATATCCTGGGCGGTCAGCGATGATGATTTTATTTAGGTAAGGCCTGAGCTTACCGTACAGTACATCACCAGTTTTGAACTTGTTCTTGGAGCTTTTAAATTTTCTTGCCTCTACAGTTACGCGTTTCAGTAACCGTGAGCTATCTTTTTCGACGTCTTCTAATTCAAGAATCCAGTCGCCTTGGGACGCATCGCTTAGTTCAGCTTTGGTTGTTTTGCCATATTTCGTAACGGCGCCTAGCTGGGTGTATACCCAAGAGGTCGGTAGCTCTAGATTCCCGCCTTCGCAGGAATGACTGCTTTGGAGTGCTGAGTTTATATTGCTGTCGGTTTTACTCATTAGGCCGACTCACTCCCAACACCTAATACATCCTGCAAAAGCTGCTTCTGAACATCTGCCTCGTCCCCAGCCCCCAAGGCCCGCATCAAGCCATCTATCTCTCTCAGTGATTCGGTCAATTCGGACATGGCTTCTGCTGCCAGTACTTCTGGTTCTGGCAAGTTGGCGGCATCGACGCTGTCTTTGTCTTTTAGCCAGCTAATGTCTAGCGAGTCGCCTTTGGTGTCGCGTACCCAGTCGCGGTTGAATACCCGCCAGCGGCTTTTGGCTAGGTCGTCGTTACTGCCAGCTTCTTCGGTAGTGTCGGCCTCTTTGGCGTTGAAGCTCCATTCACCCTCACTGCGTTTGGAGGTGCCGTCGGCTTTTTTGCCAAACACGTTTTCAAAAGGCGTCAGGTGTTCTTCAGTAAATGGTGTGCGTTTGCCAAAGCTGGGCATATTGGTGCGCAGGTCGTAAACCCATACGTTAGTGGTGCAGTTTTCGTCTTGCAGTTTGTCTTTGGGGTGGCCTTTAGTAAAAAACAGTACGTTGGTTTTAACACCTTGGGCGTAAAAAATACCAGTGGGCAGGCGCAGTATGGTGTGCAGATTGCACTTGTTCATTAAGTCGCGGCGCACCTCGTTGCCCACGCCTGCTTCAAATAAGACATTGTCTGGCAAGACCACGGCGGCGCGGCCACCGGGTTTTAAATTGCGATAAATATGCTGCAAGAAGGCCAGTTGTTTGTTGCTGGTTTTATAGGTGAGGTCGTCGCGGGTGATGCTGGCATCGCCGCCCTTGGAGGTGCCAAAGGGCGGGTTGGCTAAAATAATGTCGGCCTTTGCCAGATTGGCGCCGACCATACCAAGTGCGTTGCCAAGGTGAACCACGCCTTCGTCGTCGCCTTCCATGCCGTGTAGCAGGCAGTTCATTAAGGCCATGCGGCGGGTGCTGGGCACTAGCTCTACACCGAGAAAGGCTTTGTTGCGTTGAAACTTTTGATCTTTTGCTGGCAGGTTAAATAGGTCGTCGGTGTGCTGTTTAATATAGGCGTCGGCGGCAATTAAAAAACCGGCGGTTCCCGCCGCGGGGTCTTGCACGATTTCACCGGCTTGGGGCTGAATGCAGCGCACCATGCTATTAATAAGGGCTCGCGGGGTGAAGTATTGCCCTGCGCCAGATTTGGTTTCGCTGGCGTTTTTTTCGAGCAGGCCTTCGTATAAATCCCCCAAGCCATCTTGCTGGGCGCTATACCAGTCGATTTGGTCTAGGGCTTTTACCAGCTGCTCTAGGTGACGCGGCTCGCGCAGTCGGGTTTGGGCGTCGGCATATACGGCAGAAATTAATAGGTCGTTGTGAACCTGCACGTTGTTGGCGTCTTTGCCGGAAGACAGCGCCAACAGTATGCGTTTGTAGTCGTCGAGTAAATTTAAACCCGACTTGCTGTTGAGATCGGTCCAGCGGCAGCCTTCTGGCAGAATGTGAGTTTTGAGCAAGTCAGACTCGGTGTTCTCGTGCACCATTTTCATAAACAGCAGCATCACCAGCTCGGTGACGTAGTCGCTGTAGTTAATGCCGTCGTCGCGGAGTACGTCGCAGAGATTCCAGAGTTTTTGAACAATGTCGTTGTTGGTCATGCTGGGGGGTAATCCTTAATGGTGTTGCTGTCCTGACTCAAAAGCTGAACCAGCTTGGGATGTATAAATAATTTTTCTTTGCCAACTTGGCGCTCTTCTAACACGCCAATCTCGCAGAGTTGCTTAAGGTATACCGAAGCGGTTTGCCGCTTGGCAATATTGGCGTCGACTAAATTAGTTATTCGGCAATAGGGTTGTTGGAAGATGACCTGGATCAGCTCGTGGCTATAGGCTTTGGGGAGCTGACGTTGCACATGGTCGCCAGTAATGATCATGAGCTGGCGGGTCGCGGCAATCTTAGCGGTTGTCCACTGCGCCGTGTCTGTTACTGCGGCCAGTATATATAAAATCCACTCCTGCCAGTTTTGCTGGCTGCTTACACCGAGTAGTAGGCGGTAGTAGTCGGCCTTGTGTTCCACAATATAGCGGCTTAGGTAGAGTATAGGCAGGCTGAGGAGTTCTTCTTGAATAAGGTAAAGAATGTTCAATACGCGGCCGGTGCGACCATTGCCGTCGGTAAAGGGGTGAATGGCTTCAAACTGATAATGGGCAATGGCCATTTTAATGAGCGGGTCTAGGTCGTCGTCGCTATAAAGAAATTTCTCCCAGTTGCTAAGCAGTGTATTGAGCTGGGCTTCGCCCTCTGGCGGTGTGTAAATCACTTGGCCACTAGCGGGATTCATGAGTTTGGTGCCGGGTACTTTGCGCACCTGCATGTCTAGCGATTTAATGGTGCTGCATATATCTATGGCGGTGTTGGCGGTGAGAGGGCGTTCGCGGAGTTTGGCGTAGCCGCTAGCCAATGCCGTGCGATAACGCAGCGCTTCGCGGGTTGCTGGGTCGGCGCTGCTGTCTTCGTCGGCGTACTGAAAGAGCTTGTCGGTGGTGGTGACAATGTTTTCGATCTCAGACGAGCCTTTGGCTTCTAATAGCGGTAGCAGATTGATCAGCAAACCTTGGTTGGGCAGCAGCTCGCCCGCTTGTTTTAGCTCGGCCAAGGCCGCGCGTGCTGGAATGCAGGCCTTGAGTATGCCGAGGTTTTCTACCGCTTCTCGCGGTGGTGGCAGTGGCGGTAGGTTGTTGTAGGGTCGGTCGGCTTGCCATGTCATGTTTAAATAATCCGGTTTTATCGACATTTGACCAGCATAGGTTGATGGCATCGACATGACAAGCTGATATGTATAAAAAGTCGCAAAAAATGTACACGTTCTGTCGACGTGCATAAAAAGTTGCGTTTTTTATGCATATGCCGTGTTGCTGTGGATTAAGACGCCGCCCACAGCGCGTCGTTAATGGCGTCGAGTACGGTATCGAGCTGATTATCGAGCACTTTGTCGAATTGCTTGGCGCCGCCTTCAAAGGCGGGAATTTGGTTAATGGTGTCGCGGTCGATAATAACTTCGTGGGTGAGTTGTTTGCCAAGCCGAGTTAGCCATTTGCGCTGATTGGCTGTCCAGTTGTGCTGGCTAAGAATTTTTTGCACCGCGTTTTGTACCCGCTGCTCAAAAGGGATCATGGCCTCGCCGATGGCGGCGCGGCGAATGTGGCCGATGATACTGGCGGCAATGTCTTGGTTGGTTTGCTGCCGCCATGCCGATTGTAGGCTGGGTTCGGTATAGCCGTTATTGTCTAAGAGCAGGCGAACGTCTTTGAGTTGCTGGCGAGTCAGGTCGCGGGGCCGGTTAACCACCGCGCTGAGGGCGGCGGAGTCGTTGAGCTGCTGGCGAACAAATTGATTGAAGCTGTCGAGGTAGTCTTGGGGTTTGTCGTAAACCCCGTAGTTTTGCTCCCGCACTCGTAGCTCGTCTTCGTGCTCCGATATTACTGGCATGCGCTCGCTGCCCATAATCGCTTTTACTTGGGCGAGCTGGTCTATAAAGCCGCGGTGCTCATTGAGAAAGGCGGCGGCTTGACGGGGGCCTAGAGTGTGCAGGTGTTGGTGGAGTTTGGCGGGTTCAACACCCCAGCTGTATTGCAGCTCATCTAGCTTCTGGCGCAGCTGCGGATTGTTCTCGGCTTTCTTTTCGGCCTTGCGCAGCACCTGCATCACCTTTTGGCCGAGCTGGCTCAAAACGGTGTCGGCGTGACTACTGTCGTGGGCTTCGCCGGGGGCATTCAGGCTTTGCTCTAGTTTGTCGGGGTCGGTCAGCTCGTCGCAGAGCTGTTCAAGAGTGATGTTGGGCTTGCGCACTAGCGGCTTCATGGTGGACACGTCTTGCAGTGCCGCGTAAATGCCAACGGGGTCGTATATGCGGAATACGGTTTTGCCAATGTCGTCGCAGCGGCGAGTGGCGCGGCCCACCATTTGTTCATAAAGAATGCGTGAGCGCACTCGGCGCATAAACACCAAGTGGGCGATCTTGGGCACATCGATGCCGGTGGTGAGCAAATCGACGGTTATCGCGATATTGGGGTAGCGCTCGTTTTTGTAGCGGCGAATGAGCTGGTCGACTTTGTCGCTTTGGCCGGTAATTTTGGCGACCGCGGCTTGCGGGTAGTCGCCGTTGTAAACATCAACAAAGGCCTCATCCAACAGCCGTTTGACCATGTCGGCATGTAAGTCGGTGGCGCAGAAGATTAGGGTTTTTTCATCGCCAAAGGGGTCTAGCTCTTGCACCAGCTGTTGGCAGATGACGTTGTTGAAATTCTCGCTGATCACGCCGCGATTAAAGGCGTCGACCTCAAATCCTAGGTCGTCTTCTAATTCAGAGGCTTCAACTTCGCCGGTGGCGGTGTTGATTGCGCTGACGGTGTCGCCTTTTTCAAACTTAATGCCGTTCTGGCTGAGTAAGGTTTCGTAGCGAATCGGCGGTTCGTGGTCGATTAGCCAGTCGTCGGCGACGGCTTCGCGGTAGGAGTAGGTGTAAACCGGTTTGCCGAAAATGTCGCTGGTGTGTTTGGCGGGGGTGGCCGTGAGTCCGACCTTGATAGCATCGAAGTAATCTAATACGCGGCGGTAGCTCGACAGGTATTGGCTGGTGTCGCGCAGGGCGAGTTCACCTTCGGTCATCTCTTGGTCGAGGGTATAGCCGCGATGGGCTTCGTCAATAATGATGCAGTCGAACTGGTCAACCGGTGGTGGGGTGTCGGACATAAATATCCGTTTCACCATCGCTTGCACCGTAGCTACTTGAATGCGGGTCTCGGCCTCGGCAGCCATGTCACCGAGTTCTTTTATATTGTAGATTTTACTTAGGGGCTGGTTCTGTTCCAGTGGCGCTTCATTGAACGCGTCGATAGCTTGCTGACCAAGGGCGCTGCGGTCGACTAAGAACAGAATACGTTTGAAGCGCTCCGCTTTGAGAAAACGGTACATCAAACCAATGATAGTGCGGGTTTTACCGGTGCCGGTTGCCATCGCCAGCAGGCATTCACGCTGGTCGCGCTCGAGGGCAGATTCAACGGCGACAATGGCTTTTTCTTGGTAGTCGCGCAGGCGCAGGTAGGTGAAGCCTTCGCCCTGTAATATTTGCTGGGCTTTTTCTTTATCTCTGGCGAGTAAGTCTAATAGGCCTAAGGGGCTGTGGAAGCTTTGCAGGGCGCGGCTAAGATTGCTGGTTTCTCGTACATCCCGAAACCATGTGCCAGACTGTTCTTTCAGTTGTTTGATGTATTCGCGGCCATTGCAGGAGTACACAAAGGGAATTTGATAATGGCCGTCGTTCTCGTCTGGCCACGCGATTGTGCGGCCCGCGAGTTGCCATGCTGGCGTTACCGTGGCGTCGGGCTTAAAGCCCTTGGCGTAGCGCTCGGCTTGGGGAATCATGCCTGCGACGTTTTTGTTTTCTCGTTTAGCTTCAACAACGGCGATGGGCGTCAGCCCAGCGAATAGCATGTAGTCAGCGGGGCCAGTCTGGGTTGGCCATTCGGCAATGGCTTTGTTCTTGCCTTTCTCGGGGCGGGCGCCAGATTTGTAGGTCAGTTCTTGGGTGTCTGCCTCCCAGCCAGCATCGATCAGCAGCTGGTCAATAAACACGCGGGTGAGCTCTTCATCAAGCACCAGTGTTTTACTGGCCGATTGGGTTTTGTTTAGCACGGACTGGCGCTGCTTTTCTATTGGCGCGGCGTTGTTGGTGGTGAGCTGTTGTTTTAGTGCGGTGATCTGCGCTTCAAACTTGGTTCTCTGCGCAGCAAGCGCCTGTTCCGCCGCCTGGGCCTGCTGTTTAAACTGCTGGGCTTCTTCGTCCATTAGTTCAGCGAGCTGCTGGTATTCGGTCTTCTCCAGCTCTAGCAGGGCATCGCGTTGCTGTTCGACCTCCTGCTGGCCAGCTTTGCTACTTAGTTCTGCATTGAGCTGATCGATGTGTACTTGCAGCTCACGGAGCTTCTGGCTAGGGTCCTGCGGCGCTATAAAGGCGCCAGCTTTAAATGTGCTGCCTTGCTTGCCAAAGGATTTGTGATACCAAATAGCGAGCTGCCGAGCGACCTTTAAGCCCTGCATCGCTTCCCTGTGCTGGGTTTGAAATTGGTGGGTGGCCTTATTGCCCTCGATGCGTAGTACATGGAAGAGGTTGCGAACATCCGGCTCTAGGCTAATGTCGCGATTCAAGCGGTAGAGCAGGTCGGCTTGACTGGTAGCGTCGTCAAAGTCGATACCGGCGCGCAGCGACACGTCTTGAGCAAGGGCCTCGCCAAACTGGCGTAGTTTAATCAGAGTGGTGTTGGGGTCTGCATAAAAGGCATTTTCAGCAGTGGAGGTAAGCTGAATCAGGATAGGGTCGTGTTCGCTAAGAAAGGCGAAGTTGCTGCTCTGTGGCGCGTCTGCTGCTATTGCCATTGTTCCCTCAGTACGGGTGTTTATGCTTACTTCCGTGTTCTGGCCTCGACTATAGGCGAATCCCTTTACTGGAACAAATATTTACGAAACCTTGTGAGCACTGTACTGACATCTTAGTGACATGGTAGTCGGTAGTAAGGTTTTTGCGATCTGTGCTTTTTGCAAAACAAGAAATTTTGAGGCAAGTTACTTTTGGCATATTTTTATTTTTAAAAGGGCAATAAAAAACCCCAATCCTTTCAGATTGGGGTTTGATACTTGGTGGAGCCGGCGGGAATTGAACCCGCGTCCGTCAGTCCGCCACTCAGGGCTCTTCACATGCTTGGTTTCCGTCAATTAATTTAGCCGCAAACAGCCCGACGGGCAGGACGTGATTGGCGATTCTGATTAGGTGTTTCGCGGCTCGGTCTCAGACATACCTTACTCGCTAGCTTGTTCTATATGACAGTCGCGTCCCATTTACAAGCATCTGGTAGCGACCGCTAACCGGGGTTTAAGCGGCTAGAGCGTAGTTGTCGTCGTTGGCAACTATTAGGTTTACAGCTTTGGATTTACGTGATTGGCTGTCATCACGGCATGCACCTCAGAGCGTTGTAACCGGCGTCGAATCCAAATCGGCCCCAGACCGGTAAGTGTACCGCTTTGCGTTGCTTGCGGCCAGTGGCTTTGCTTGCTTAGTTTTTATGTTCGATGCTGAGTTTGATGTTAAGTGATTTACTAAGCAGTTCGGCCTCGTCTTCAAGGTCTGCCGCGATAAGTGGGTTTATGCTGAGCCAATCTTCTGGAATCGCGAGCGTTAGTTCGTCAGCGTTCGCGCTATGTAAGCTGATGCTGTCGGGGAGTTTTTTAGGTTGTCGGCGGCGATAGAGAATACAGGCGAGGCGGAGCACGCAGACTAATGGCCAGTCTGCGCTGACGCCGTAGGTTAAGGTGCTAGGCTGTTTGGGTTTGCGACGATGGTTGGCTACTAAAAAGCTTAGGCGGGCCTGTTCTTGCCGAGAAAATCCGGGCATGTCTGCGTTGCCAAGTATATAGGCGCCATGTTTTTGGTAGCCGCCGTGGGCGATGGCAAGACCGAGCTCGTGGAGTTGTGCTGCCCAGCGTAACAGTGCTTCAGCTTCATGTTCGGGGGTGTTGATGTGTGGCGCAACAGCGGGTAAAAGCTTTGCGCAACAGTTAGCAACGCGATCGCCTTGGGCGCTGTCTATGCCGTATTGAAGGATAAGGTGTTTGATGGTGTCTTCACGTTTGTCTCGGTGATGCAGACGGCCGGCGAGGTCGTGGACAATGCCTTCGCGTATAGCGTACGCCGATACGTGTAATCCAGGCATTTCTAGCTCTTGGAACAGTGCGTAGAGGACGGCAAGGCCACCGACGAATACTTCTTTACGATCGTCGCTGAGGCCGGGGATATTTAGTGTGTGACTGTTGTCAATTGCCAGTACTTGGTCTTTGAGCTTTTCTAAGCCTTCTGCAGAGATATAGCCGGCGTCGCTATATTGTTGTTCTGCGAGTATTTTGCCGATGCTGCGGATGGTGCCAGAGGAGCCTACAGCTTCGTCCCATTGGGCGCGGAAGGGCTCTACATAGGGGCCGATCATTTGTCGTGCGGCGTTAACCGCTTTTTTAAACGCTTTTTCGCTGATGTCGCCGTTTTTAAAATAGCGCATGCTAAAGCTCACGCAGCCCATCGGTAGGCTTTCGAGCTGGCGTGGTGTGTTGGTGCCAATGACGAGTTCAGTTGAGCCGCCGCCGATATCAATGACCAAGCGACGCTGTTTTTCTGGTGCAAAGTCGTTAGCAACGCCGAGGTAGACTAGGCGGGCCTCTTCTGTGCCAGAGATGATGTTAATGGGTAGGCCAAGCACGACTTCGGCTTTGGCCATGAATTCATTGGCATTCGTCGCAGCGCGAAGGGTGTTGGTACCGACAATGCGGATTTGTCGGCGGGGTACGCCGCGCAGGCGATCAGCCATTTTAGCGAGGCTTTCTAGCGCACGGTCTTGGGCTGTGTCGCTTAAGCGGCCGTCTTCGTCTAAACCGGCGGCTAGTCTAACCATATCTTTATGGCGATCTATGACACGGAGTTTATCTTCATGGAAACTAGCAATAAGTAGGTGAAAGCTATTGGAGCCCAGGTCGAGGGCCGCGTAAGAGTCACTATTTTGAGCCATTGTAATAATAATTCCTTGGTGAGGGTTTAGTGTATCGGCTGGGCAGAGCAAAATCGACTGCTTAAATGTGTCATATTAATGACATCATTCTTTATTAAGCTGGCGTGTAGTTTTTATTACACTTTTAATAAATGGGATTGGTGATGAGCGGGCAAATCGAAGGAACGACATGGATTGCTAAAGAGTTGAGTTGGCTCTCTTTTAACGAGCGAGTATTGCAAGAGGCAGCAGATCCAGGTGTGCCGGTAATTCAGCGTATTCGTTATCTTGGTATTTTTTCAAATAATTTAGATGAGTTTTTCCGGGTGCGGGTAGCCGATGTGCGGCGTTTGGCGGCGTTTTCACCGCCGTCTAAACAAGAAGAATATAAGGTGCTGTTGGAAGAGATTCGTCAGTCAGTTCTTAAGCTGCAGCATCGTTTTGATGCAATGTACCGAGAAAACTTGAAGGAGTTGCGGCGCCGTAAGATCTATTTGATAAATGAGCGTCAGTTAGATGGGCCGCAGACGGCATTTGTGAGGAGCTACTTTCATTCGCATATCCAGCAGGAGTTGGTGCCGATTGTTTTGGATGATGCGAACCCCATTCCCGAATTAAATGATGCCTCGATTTATTTGGCAATAAAGCTGAGCAGTGAGCAGCAGACGCGTTTTGCACTGCTCGAAATTCCTACGACTAGACTAGATCGTTTTATTCGTATTCCTGGGCGCAAGGGTAAGCGGGGTAAGGTACTTATTGCTCTAGAGAATATGATTCGGGTGTGTTTGCCTGAAGTCTTTCGCGGCATTTTTCCCATGGATGAGGCTGCAGCCTACACTATAAAACTGACTCGTGACGCAGATTTGGAATTAGGTGAAGAGGTAACACACACGTTTGTAGAAAAAATGACACAGAGTTTAAAGCGTCGCAAAAAAGGTGATCCTGTCCGCTTTGTGTACGACAGCGCCATGCCTAATGATTTACTTGATTATTTGGTGAGACGTTTAGGCTTGGGGCGTTTGGATTCTATGATTCCTGGTGGCCGCTATCATAATTCTAAAGATTTTATGCGCTTCCCTAATTTGGGCCCCGCCTATTTAGATAATAAGCAACTGCCAGTTATTCCGGTGCCGGCCATTGATCAGGCATCAAATATTCTCAGCTGCCTGCGTGAGCAGGATATTTTATTGCATTACCCGTACCACAGTTTTAATTATCTAACTGATTTGCTAAAAACTGCAGCGATTGATCCTGCGGTTAAAAGCATTAAGGCTAGTCTTTATCGGGTGGCATCTAATTCCCATGTGGTCGATGCTTTGTTAAATGCGGTGGCGAATCACAAAGAAGTGACGGTAGTGGTTGAGTTACAAGCGCGCTTTGATGAAGAGGCGAATATTGCCTTGTCACAACGTCTTACGGACGGTGGTGTGAATGTGATTTTAGGCGTACCTGGATTAAAAGTGCACAGTAAATTGATTTCAATTGTGCGTCAGGAAGGCAGTGTCCAAAAATATTATTCACACATCGGTACTGGGAATTTCAACGAGAAGACCGCAACGGTATACACCGACTTCAGCTTGCTTACTTACGATCAAGCGCTTGGCGACGAGGTTGCTAAAGTCTTTGATTTTATCGCTTACAACTACAAGCGACATGAATTTAAACATCTTGGCGTGTCGCCTTTAAATAGCCGTGAGCGCTTGCTGGCCTTAGTAGAAACTGAAATTCATAATGGCCGTAAGGGGCTTGAGTGTGGGATTACGCTGAAGTGTAATAATTTGGTTGATCGTGAATTGATCGATAAATTATATGAGGCTAGCTCGGCGGGCGTACCGGTGCGTTTGATTGTGCGTGGTATGTGCTCTTTGGTGCCGGGGGTAAAAGGTCTAAGTGAAAATATTGAAGCCATTAGTATTGTGGATGGTTTTTTAGAACATCCGCGGGTTTATATATTTCATAACGCGGGTGAGCCGCGTTATTTTATTTCGTCGGCAGATTTAATGACGCGGAACATCGATTTCAGAGTCGAGGTAACCTGCCCGATATACAGTAAACCTTTGCAGGAAACATTGCAGTCTATTATCGATTTGCAGTGGGCAGATAACGTAAAAGCTCGGATTATTGATGCATCACAGAGTAATACGTTTAGGCCGCGGAAGAAAAGCTCAGCGAAAATTCGCTCGCAATTACTGACTCATAAATATTTGAGTACGGGTAAATTGCCGCGCATGGCAAAGCTGGACTATAGGTCAAGATTAAAGCTTAAGGCTGCGAAGTCGAAAGTCAAAAAATAGTATCTACTGAGAGATAATCAGCAACTCGCCACTTAGTTTTTTTGGCGTGCTGATCTCTCTAGTGATGAGCTCAGCGCCAAAGGCCTTTTGGCAGCGCTTGGCTAATTTATGAAATGGTGACCGCCCCGGATCGGCAATAATAATAGTGCTAACACCTGCTTCGCGGGCGGCTTCTATTGCGGAGAATAGCGGTTTTACTAAGCTGTCCCAAAAGCAAATGTCGCCGCCTAGCATGTGGCTATGACCTTTTAGGTCAGCTGTTTTGAGGTGTTCGTAACGCGCTGTGCGGGTTGTGATTTTGACGTCATTTAGCAATGCGTGGGCATCGAGGTAGGGGAATACGTGTTCGTCGGCGTCAACCGCCGTCACTTTTGCTTTAAAGTGCTGCGCGCAAGAAACGCCTAAAATTCCCCAGCCGCAGCCAATTTCAGTCATTTTGGATTTTTTCTTAGGAGGGTTTTCTAGTAAGTAATCCATGATTAAAAATGACGAGCCCCAAACTTGGTAGCCATGAATTTCTGGCCCTGGCAGGGCATTTTGCATGCGGCGAATAAGTTTGTGATTTTTTTTGAGGATGAGTACGTCGTTAACAATGCTTATATCTTTTAATGCCGGATGCGCGGTCATTGTCAGTGATTGTCCTTTGTCGCAGCGTGCGAATTAACGGAATTGCTTGGGGCGAATAATGTCGGTGAGTTTTGCGCTGTCGGCCCGGAGTTGATCCCAATATTCGATATTGATTTCTAATTCCATGAAGGTGCATGTGCCAACGTGGCCGAGTTTACCGTCGTATAAATAGTTGGCCAGCTCAGCGAGGGCGGGATTGTGGCCGATGACCATGGCGCTATCTTGGGATTGTGGTAGCTCTTTTAGCCACGCGAGCAATTTTGCTGCTTCAAAGGTGTATGCCGCGTTTTCATGGATAATGTCGGCGTCGTCAAACACATCGGAATCGCCTTGAAAGCGCTTGAGTGTTTCTTGCGCGCGTTTTGCGGTGCTGCAATAAACATGTTTAAAGCGTCGTCCGCTGCGTTGAAGCTCGGCGGCGACCAATTGGCAGTCCCGTTTACCGCGTTTGGTGATGGGGCGATCTGCGTCCGTTAATTGGTCATCATTCCAGTCAGATTTGGCGTGACGCAGTAAATAGAGAGTTTTCATGGTCGAGTGGCGGTTAGCTCGTATTAGTTATGGTCGCGCACAATGCGCATTTTTTGTCGTTCCCAGTCACGGTTTTTCTCAGTCTCACGTTTGTCGTGATCCTGCTTACCTTTGGCCAAGCAAATTTCAGCTTTAATTAAGTGTTTTTTCCAGTACAGCGCGGTGCATACACAGGTATAGCCTTTTTGCTGAACGGCCTCCTGTAGTTTGCTTAGTTCTTTGCTGTGTAGCAAGAGTTTGCGGGTACGGGTTGGGTCAGTCACAAAATGTGTCGACGCACTGAGTAGCGGGGTGATGTTACAGCCAAGCAGAAACGCCTCGCCGTCTTTAAGGAAGACGTAGGTATCTGTAATTTGAATTTTGCCCTGACGCAGACTTTTCACCTCCCAGCCTTGAAGCACTATACCCGCTTCAAATTTGTCGGTGAGGCTGTAGTCGTGACGCGCCTTTTTGTTTTGGGCGATCGTGCCGCTGGTGTTTTTTGATTTGTTTTTGCTCATGGTGGCGATTATAGAGGGAGTTGCTGGCAAAACCTATTGGGCTCAGGTAAAAAGACGTCTGCTTTGCTGAAATTGATGTTGCCGACGTATGGCCTTACAAAAAAGAAAAATACAGGGAATTTGGTCTAGCCGTTGGACTTTCCTTGCTGCCGCCACCGGATTGGTGGTTAGTCTCGGGAATTTCTGGCGGACACCACAGGAGCTTGGTCAAAACGGTGGTGGCGCCTATCTCGTTACCTATGTGGCGTGTTTGTTTCTTATTATGCTGCCTATCGCGGTGGCAGAAGTGCGTATTGCCGTGCGTGCTCGAGGCAATCCTGTGCATGCGATTGACCAGCTGGCGCATTATTCCAAGGCCAGTAAGTATTGGTCGTTAGTTACGCAGTTCGCCTGTATTGCGGCGTTGTTACTGGCCGCGATTTATTCGGTCGTGTCTGGATGGTTGTTAGCTTATGTGACCAAAATGGCATTTGGCGTGCTAGACGCGGCTAGTTTGGATGTTGTCGCCAGCGAGTTTCAAGCGTTGTTGGCAAGTGCAGATGTAATGAGGCTGTGGCAGCGGCTATTTTTGGTATTGGCGGTGGCATTGTCGGCATTGAATGTGGTGAAGGGAATGGCGGCGGTGTTGCGAATTGTTTTGCCGGTGCTATTGCTTGTGCTATTGGGTTTGCTTTATTACGGCTACGCTTTAGGTGATTTCCATTCGGCGCTAAGCTGGATGTTTGATATGCGGATAGAAGACCTAACGTGGCGGGGTGGCTTCTCTGCCCTACAACACGCATTTTACACACTCAGTATTGGCACTGGCGCTTTAATGGCCTATGGGGCGTATTTTCCGTCGGGACGCTCTGTGAGTCGTCAGCTAATTGCTTTGGCGGTATTTGATGCGGCGGTGTTGATTATTGCTGGCGTGGCCATTTTAGCGCTGGTGTTTGATCAACACATTGTCTCTGGTTCGGGCCCCGCGTTGTTGTTCATCAGCTTGCCATTTTCTTTTGCTAACCTCGTGTTTGGTGATATCGCAGGCACCGCGTTTTATTTATTGTTATTTATTCTGTCATTAACCACAGTCGTTGCCTTGATGGAGCCAGTGGTAGCGTATTTGGTGGAGCGCTGGGGTGTGCTGCGCTGGCTGGCGGCAGTATTGGTCGGCGGTTTGGTGTTTGTGCTTGGCGATTTGTCGATATTGTCGATGATGCCAAACTCCGATTTGCGGTGGTTTTCCTTGAGTTTGATGGAGTGGCTAGATATTTTAGCGGCCAATGTTTTACTGCCGATGTGCGTTTTTAGTTTTGTTTTGTTTGCTGCTTGGCGGGTGCCGAAATCGGTATACGGAGTGCGAAAAGGCTGGTTTGAAGGGGCGTTTTTTTGGCTTTGGCAGGCATTGTTGCGGTATATTGCGCCGCCAGCCGTGTTGGCTGTGCTAATCATTGGCTTGTATTTGCGTGTTAGTGGCTGAGTTGTTGTTAGCGCGTTGAAATGATTCGGGACCCCGTATGAACGAGATTCGACGCAGCGCTTTGCTGCCGTATTCTGCAGACGTCATTTATCACTTAATAAATGACGTTGAAGCCTATCCGCAATATATGGATGGCTGTATTGGCGCAGAGGTGTTGGCGCAGACGGAAGATTCAATGGACGCGCGTTTAGATTTGTCCCGCGCCGGTATTCGTCTTAGTTTTGTTACTCGCAACACCTTGACGCCTGGCCGCAGCGTGCGTTTGAAATTAATTGAAGGTCCGTTTGAAAATCTAACCGGCGAGTGGTCGTTACTGCCGCTGGGGGCAGATGCCTGTAAGGTAAGCTTACATTTGCAGTTTGCACTTACCAATAGTGTTGTTGGTGCGGCAACGCGGCAGTTGTTTAACTCTGTTGCTAATAATTTAGTCGATGCCCTTGTTAAGAGAGCGAATGAGCAGTATGGAAAATAAAAGCGATACTATTCATGTTGAGGTGGCTTACGCCTTGCCGGATAGGCAGCGTATTGTGGCCTTGGAAGTGCCTGAAGGTTGTACCGTGCGGGCTGCCGTTATGCAGTCTGCATTAGATAAGCAGTTTCCGGATTTAGACTTGGCGACCGCAGACCTTGGTATTTTTGGCAAATCGGTAAGTGCCCCAGACGCACAGGCTTTAAAGGGTGGCGAGCGCGTTGAAATTTATCGACCTCTCATTGCCGATCCCAAAGAGGTTCGCAAACAGCGAGCCGCCAAGGTGAAGGCTCGCAAAGACGCCAAATAATTATTCGGCGTCGGTGTTTACTTGTTCTGCAGGGGTAGTTTCTGAGGTTGGTTTAATGTCAGTGGTAAATTCGCTGAGTTTACCGTCGACAAATTTTACCGTCAGTTGGTGTCGCTCTGTCTTGTCATTGTTGCGATCGTCTAGCGTATAAACGTAGTCCCAGCGATTTGGGTTGAATGTGTCGCGCACTAGTGGTGTGCCCATGACGTATTCAACCTGGCTGCGGGTCATGCCGATCTTGAGCTGATCTACCATTTCCTGGGTAATAATGTTGCCCTGATCAATGGGCAAACGGTAAACACCGGGGAATTCCAAAGAGCTGCAGGCGGCCAAAGAGACGAGTAGGCAGGCTGTGGCAAGTTGTCTATACATGCTAAGGGTTCCAATCGCTTATAGAGGCGTGGGATAATAGCGCAAACCCAATCGCAACGCTAAGGTCCAGGACATATGTCTATAGAAAATCAAGAGCTTCGTAAAGCGGGTCTCAAAGTTACTCTGCCGAGAGTGAAGATTTTACAGTTGCTGGAGCAGGCTGAAACCGAGAATCAACACTTCAGCGCGGAAGATGTTTATCGCGCTTTAATGGAGTCTGGTGAAGATGTGGGTTTGGCCACGGTTTACCGCGTGTTGACTCAGTTCGAGGCTGCAGGCCTAGTGACCCGGCATAATTTTGAAACCGGTCACTCGGTATTTGAATTAGAAAAAGGTGATCACCACGATCATATCGTGTGCATGGAAACCGG
Source organism: Zhongshania aliphaticivorans (assembly GCF_902705855.1). Lineage (GTDB taxonomy): Bacteria > Pseudomonadota > Gammaproteobacteria > Pseudomonadales > Spongiibacteraceae > Spongiibacter > Spongiibacter aliphaticivorans_B. The sequence continues at coordinate 39,518 of NZ_CACSIJ010000011.1, forward strand.
CGACGTTATCGAATTTTTTGACGAGGTGATTGAATCCCGCCAGCGTCAATTGGTGGCAGAGCGCGGCTTTGAGCTGGTCGATCACAGCTTGGTTTTGTATGTAAGGCCGAAGAAGGCGTAATGCTTTTTAACGCTGAATGGGAGGCGGGAGATGCAAGGGCGTTTCTCGTCTCCCGTCAAGCATCCAGCGACTCTAGGTTTATCCTCTTCCGAGTTTAGTGTCTTATCCCCAGCATCTCCCGCGCGTGCGCCAAGGTGTTCTCCGTAATCGCAATGCCTCCTAGCATACGTGCAATTTCTTCAATTTTTTGGTTGTCTTCCAGCGGCTCTAAGCTGGTCGTGAGTTTGGTTTTACTGCCGGTCTTTTTCACGCGAATATGATGATCACCTTGGCTGGCAACCTGCGGCTGATGGGTGACGCACAGAACTTGGCTGCGTTTTCCTAGCGCCTTTAGCAGTTGTCCCACAATTTCTGCGGTGGCGCCGCCAATACCGACGTCAATTTCGTCGAAAATTACTGTGGGTATAGCGGCGACCTGCGCGGTTATTACTTGGATTGCTAGGCTGATGCGTGATAGCTCGCCGCCGGAGGCAATTTTGTTTAGCGGCCCTTTAGGGCTTGTCGGGTTGGTGCTGATTAATATTTCGATTTCCTCTTGGCCGTGGCTGTGAGGTTCGTCGTTGCCCAGTGGGTGCATGGCAAATTCGATTTCGCAATGCTTCATTGCCAGTGCTTGCAGCTGCTTTTCAATACCTGTTTTCATAAGCTTGGCTGCTTTAGCACGTTTTTTACTTAGTTCCTTGGCATTGGTTTGGTAGGCCTTTAGTGCCTCGTCTTGCGTATTGCGTAGCTGATCAATTTTCTCGTCGCTGGCATCCATCGCCTCGAGCTGATTTTCTAATGAGGTTTGCAGTGTCAGTAGTTCGTTGGCTTGTATGCGATGCTTGCGAGCGGTTTGGTAGATGGCGTCTAGTCTTGCTTCTACTTCGATTAAGCGCTCGGGGTCGAGCTCGGTGCTGTCGATAACGTGCTGAAGCTCGACGGCGGCTTCTTCAATCTGAATGCGGGCACTTTCTATAAGTTGCGCGGCATTTTCTTGGGCGCTGCTGCGGTGTTGGCTGCTTTGTAGAGAAGACAGCGCCTGATGCAAAATGCCCATGGCATTAACTTCTCCCTCGCGGCAGAGGTTTAAACTATGGTGATTGGCGGCCAGTATTTGTTCTGCATTGGCGAGCTGCTTTTGTAAGCTTTCTAACTCGTCGACTTCGCCGGCTTTTAGGTCTAGTCGGTGTAATTCTTCAAGTTGATAACGCAGTAGCTGTTCTTGCGCGTTTTGTTCGGCGAGGTTGGCTTCTAGTGAGGCCAAGGTTTTTTTGCAGTGTTGGTATTGATGGCAGTATTCGCTTACCTGCCTGGCGAGCGCGGCAGTGCCGGCGTAGGCATCTAATAATTCCCGCTGGTAGGGCTTTTGAAGCAGCGATTGGTGGGCGTGCTGGCTGTGGATGTCGATAAGAAGGCTGCCCAGCCCTCGAACATCTTGCAGCGTTGCGGGTTGGCCATTGATATAGGCGCGTGAGCGACCGTCCGCGGTAATAACTCGTCTTAGCATGCATTCATTGCTGTCGTCTAAATCGCGTTCCTTTAGCCAGTCGTGGGCTGCGGGAATGGCGCTAATATCAAACAAAGCGTGAATATCGGCGCGATCTGCACCGCTGCGGACAATATTGCTGTCGGCACGGTCGCCAAGCGCCAACCCTAGGGCGTCTAGCATGATGGACTTGCCCGCGCCGGTTTCGCCGGTGAGCACGGTCATGCCGGTTTTAAGTTCTATATCGAGATGTTCGGTGATGGCGTAATTGCTGATATTGAGATTGCTCAGCATAGTGGTCTCTCACGGTTGTACAAAATTTATCTGTATATTTATACAGTAAAATACTGCCAGTAAAGGTGGTCGTCAATAACTAGGTGTAAAAATATTTGTCATTGCCTTGAATTATTGGTGCTAAGCCCCATAAATGCGACAGCGCGGAGATTACCCGCAAGACCTAATACGTGTACGGAGATTGAATACGTGGCAGAGGAACAAGACAAAGCGGCAATGCCGGATGAAGAGTTTCAGCCTGAAGAGTTGCAGCAAGACGACGACCTTGACCTTAGCGGCAAGTTAGAACTCAGCTTGGAAGAGCAGTTGGAAGAGGCCAAGCAAGCGGTTGCTGATGCACAAGAGCAGGCGCTGCGTGCGGCGGCCGAGGCGCAGAATATGCGTCGTCGTGCTGAGAAAGATGCTGAAAACGCGCGCAAATTTGCGCTCGAGAAATTTGCCGGCGATATGCTTCCGGTGGTCGATAATCTTGATCGTGCGCTGGCTTCTGTCGATATCGCTGATGAAGCCTTAAAGCCGATTTTGGAAGGCGTTGAGTTAACGCTTAAAACATTGGTAGACGCTTTGGCGCGTCACAATGTTGAGCAGTTAAACCCCGTTGGCGAACCGTTTAATCCTGAGTATCACCAGGCGATGGCGATGGTGCCCAACCCCGATGCTGAGCCGAACTCGGTGATGGACGTGATGCAAAAGGGTTACACCTTAAATGGCCGCTTGCTGCGTGCAGCGATGGTCGTTATTGCTAAGGCGCCATAAGCAGTAATTGTATTAAAAATGGCCTATGCCCCCTTGAAATGTGTGGATAAGGGCCAATATCTGTCACAAGACAAAGAATTTCGCCGGACGTGGCGACAGTTTTTAAGTGGAGAATGATCATGGGTAAAATTATTGGTATTGACTTGGGTACCACTAACTCTTGCGTAGCGGTAATGGATGGCGACAAGGTTAAGGTAATCGAGAACGCTGAAGGTACGCGTACTACGCCATCTATTGTTGCGTACACCGACGACAAGGAAATTTTGGTGGGTCAGAGCGCTAAGCGTCAGGCCGTCACCAATCCGCATAACACTTTGTACGCGGTGAAGCGTTTGATCGGTCGTCGTTTTAAAGACGACGTGGTTCAAAAAGACATCAAAATGGTGCCATACAATATCTGCGAAGCTGATAACGGCGACGCGTGGGTAGAAGTAAAGGGCGAGAAAATGGCGCCTCCGCAAATTTCTGCGGAAATTTTGAAGAAAATGAAAAAAACCGCTGAAGACTACTTGGGTGAGAAAGTTACCGAAGCGGTTATTACCGTACCGGCTTACTTCAATGATTCTCAGCGTCAGGCAACTAAAGACGCTGGTCGTATCGCTGGTTTGGACGTTAAACGTATTATCAACGAGCCTACCGCAGCGGCACTGGCCTACGGTATGGACAAATCTAAGGGCGACCGCACTATCGCGGTATACGACTTAGGTGGTGGTACTTTTGATATCTCGATTATTGAAATTGCTGAAGTAGACGGCGAGCACCAGTTTGAAGTGTTGTCGACTAACGGCGACACCTTCTTAGGTGGTGAAGATTTCGATATGCGCCTGATCGATTATTTGGCTGAAGAGTTCAAGAAAGAAAACAGCATTGATCTGAAAGGCGATTCACTGGCTGTGCAGCGTCTCAAAGAAGCGGCAGAGAAAGCCAAAATTGAGCTTTCTTCTAGTCAGCAGACTGAAATCAATCTGCCGTACATCACAGCAGATGCGACCGGTCCTAAGCATTTAGTGGTGAAGCTGAGTCGTGCCAAATTGGAATCACTAGTTGGTGATTTGGTTGCTCGCTCATTAGAACCAATGAAAGTTGCACTGAAAGATGCAGGTTTATCTGCTTCTGAAGTAGACGAAATCATTTTGGTTGGTGGTCAGACTCGTATGCCTTTGGTGCAAACCAAAGTAACTGAGTTCTTTGGTAAAGAAGCGCGTCGCGATGTAAACCCTGACGAAGCGGTAGCAATGGGTGCAGCGCTACAAGGCGCAGTATTGTCTGGTGAAGTAAAAGACGTATTGCTGCTAGACGTTACCCCGCTGAGCTTGGGTATTGAAACCATGGGCGGTGTAGCGACTCACCTGATTGAGAAAAACACCACGATTCCGACTAAGAAATCACAGGTGTTCTCAACGGCGGATGACAACCAGCAAGCGGTAACGATTCACGTCGTACAGGGCGAGCGCAAGCAAGCTGCGGCAAACAAATCACTGGGTCGTTTCGACTTGGCTGATATTCCACCAGCACCACGTGGTCTGCCGCAAATTGAAGTGACCTTCGATATTGATGCCAACGGTATTTTGCATGTGTCTGCTAAAGATAAAGCAACCGGTAAAGAGCAATCTATCCGCATTACCGCGTCTAGTGGTTTGAGTGAGGACGAGATAGAGCAAATGGTGCGTGATGCAGAAGCGAACGCAGAAGCTGATAAGAAGTTTGAAGCACTGGTAGTTGCTCGCAATACTGCAGAAGGCTTGGCTAACGCGACTCGTAAGACAGTTGAAGAAGCAGGCGATAAAGCTAGTGACGAAGAAAAGGCAGCTATTGAAGCGGCCTTGGCTGAAGTCGATGAAGCGGTTAAAGGTGACGACGTCGAGAAAATCGAAGAAGCCACTAAGAAGCTAACCGAAGCGTCTAGCGGCTTGGCACAAAAAATGTATGCTGAGCAAGCGGCTCAAGCAGAGGCTGAGGGGGGTGCAGAACAGCCACAAGCCGGTGGTGACGATGTCGTTGATGCCGAGTTTGAAGAAGTGAAAGACGACGATAAGAAGTAAGCTCGACGCGAGGCTTGCCTCGCTTGAGTGTAACGCTGGACGGGAGACGGAAGACGCAAAGGCTAAGGTCAGCGTGTTTTGCGATCTCCCGTTTGGCATGAGGGGTAGAATCATTTAAGGGGTAGCGGGTGGCACTACAAAAAGCGTCTCCTGCTTCCCGTCTAGCGTGAAGCGAAGCTATGTCAAAACGAGATTATTACGAAATTCTGGGTGTATCGCGAGATACCGACAGCAAGGAAGTTAAAAAAGCCTACCGTCGAATTGCGATGAAAAATCATCCCGACCGCAACCCTGATGATCCGAAGGCGGAAGACATTTTTAAAGAGGCGACCGAAGCCTACGAAGTGCTTTCTGATGAAGACAAGCGCGCGGCCTATGATCGCTTCGGCCACGAAGGTGTTAACGCTGGCGGCGGTGGTGCTGGTGCCGGCGGGTTTAGTGATATTTTTGGTGATGTGTTTGGGGATATTTTTGGCGGCGGCGGTGGCGGTCGTCAGCGCGGCCCGCAGCGCGGTTCTGATTTGCGCTACACATTGGAGATTGACCTTGAGCAGGCGGTTCATGGCTCAACGGCTAAAATTCGTATTCCTACGCTGGTAGCCTGTAAGCCCTGTGATGGCAGCGGGGCTAAAAAAGGCTCTAAGCCGGTCACCTGTAATACCTGTAATGGTGTTGGTCAGGTGCGGATGCAGCAGGGCTTCTTTGCTGTGCAGCAGGCTTGTCCAAATTGCCGTGGCAAAGGCACGATCATTGCGAACCCCTGCAGTGAATGTCGTGGCCAAGGCTTAATAGAAGAGACAAAAACCCTTTCTGTTAAAGTGCCTGCTGGCGTAGATACTGGAGACCGCATTCGTCTAACCGGTGAGGGTGAGGCGAGTCCGAACGGCGGCCCCACGGGCGATTTGTATGTACAAATGTCTGTGCGCCCGCATGCGATATTTAAGCGCGATGGCAAAAATTTGTACTGCGACGTGCCTATTAGTTTTGCAGATGCAGCTTTGGGCGGCGAGCTTGACGTGCCGACCTTGGAAGGTCGCGTAAAACTGAAAATTCCGGCCGAAACTCAAACCGGCAAATCCTTCCGCCTACGCGGTAAAGGCATTACCCCGGTCCGCGGTGGCAGTACTGGTGACTTGATTTGCAAGGTCACACTGGAAACGCCGGTGTCGCTCACTAAGCGCCAAAAAGAGCTATTGCAAGAGTTGCAGGCGAGTATGGAGGGAGACGATAAGCAGTCACCGCGAAAAAAAACGTGGTTTGACGGCGTGAAAACCTTTTTTGACGATATGAAGCTCTGATTATTTTAATGCGTTGATGACTGGGTTCCGCTGAATTGGCGGAATCCAGTCTCGACTTCCCCTGCTTTTTTCTCCATTCTTGGCGGCATGCCATTCTAAAAGCATGACGGTTGCTCATCATTTCGCGATTTTTGCGGCTTGAGTGTAGTCAATCGATACTCTGAGTAAGGGCGTCTCAATAATGGATAAAACCCTCAATAAATTGGTAGCCGATTATCTGTGGTCAGAGAAGGTCGTGCATTACAGTCCTTGGCGACAAAAGCTAATAGACGTTTTGCGTTTGGTTTATGTGGTGCTGGACGATTTAACCAAGGGCGAGTTAACCCTGCGGGCAATGAGCTTGGTGTACACCACTTTGTTGTCGTTGGTGCCCATGATGGCGGTGAGCTTCTCCGTCCTTAAGGCCTTTGGTATGCACAATAAGCAGCTAGAGCCGATTATGCTGCAGTTTCTTGCACCAATGGGCGCGCAGGGTGTTGAGATTACCGACAAAATTATTGGATTTATCGACAACGTAAAAATTGGTGTCCTCGGCACCTTCGGTGTCGCGCTGTTGTTTTACACCGCGATTTCATTGATTCAAAAAATAGAAGCTACCTTTAATTATATTTGGCGTCTTGACCAGCACCGTAGTATCGGCAGACGTTTTGCCGATTACGGTAGCGTGATGCTGATTGGGCCCTTGCTGGTATTTTCAGCCATTGGTTTGTCTGCCAGTGTGTTGGGTGGCGGCTTTGTGCAAACCATTAGTACGCACCTGCCCTTCGTGCAGCATTTAATTGCGTTTGCTACGGAAGCGGCGCCGTATTTGATGATTATTGCCGCCTTCACCTTCTTCTATATGTTTATCCCTAATACCAAGGTCACTGTCCGTGCTGGTTTGGTTGCCGGTGTGGTGTCTGGGGTGTTGTTTCAAAGTTTAGGTTGGGGTTTTGGTAGCGTGGTGGTATCTGCCAGTGGCAGTGGCACGTATGCGATTTATTCTGGCTTTGCGATTTTGATTCTATTTATGATGTGGATGTACATCAGCTGGCTGATTTTGTTGGTGGGTAGCAGTGTTGCATTTTATGTGCAGCACCCCGAATATATCGCGCCAACGCGGCGCAGTGGTGATTTAAGTATTCGTCAGCGCGAAACCTTAGCCTTGCAGGTTATGGCTGTTATCGCGCAGCGTTATTACCAGTCGCGCAAGCCGTTTTCTGCCAGTGATTTTGTCTATCGCTTACGGGTGCAAATCCAAGGCGTAACGCGGGTGTTGGGGGCGTTAAAACAGGCGGGTCTGGTGACCGAGAACCACGAAGATCCGCCGCGCTACTTGCCGAATGCGCCGCTTGAAAAAACCTCCTTAAAGATGGTGATAGACGCGGTACGAAGTGATGGTACCGTGCCCATGATTGCGCTGAGAGTGCCGCGTAAGCCGGTGCAAGGTGTGGCTGAAGTGACTGCGGCAATTGACGCGGCTTTGGATGCGGCTTTGGCATCAACTACGGTGCGAGATATGGCGCTTGGAAGTGAACGGGCAGATGCTGCGGCGCAACAAGGCGTAGCAAGCGTCGACAAAAAAGCAGATACAGACTCTTAAATATTGGAAAGCGTTATGACAGTTCGGATAGCAGTAACCGGTGCCGCAGGGCGGATGGGGCGAATTTTAATTGAGGCGGTATCGCTCAATAATGGTTGTGAATTAACGGCGGCAATTGAACGCCCTGAAAGCTCTCTTATCGGCGCTGATGCCGGCGAGCTAGCGGGCCTTGGCAAAAATGGCGTGGTCATCGTCGGTGACGTGAATGCGGTGCTGAATGATTTTGACGTGCTCATCGACTTTACCGTGCCTGCGGCAACGCTCGCTAATGCCAAAGCGTGTGGCGCTGCAGGCAAGGGCATGGTGATTGGTACTACCGGCTTTAATGCTGAACAAAAGGCAGAGCTGGAAGCGGCAATTGCGCCCATCGCGATTTGTCAGGCCTCGAATTTTAGTACCGGTGTAAATTTGTGCTTTAAACTGTTGGATATGGCGGCACGAGTATTGGGTGATGATGTTGATATTGAAATTGTAGAGGCTCATCACCGCCATAAAATCGATGCGCCATCTGGCACTGCGCTGAGCATGGGGCAGGTTGTGGCCGATGCGCTGGGGCGCGATTTAGAAAAAGTGGCGGTTTACGGTCGCGAAGGTCAAACCGGTGCGCGGGAGCGTGAAACTATTGGTTTTGCCACTGTGCGCGGTGGCGATGTGGTGGGTGATCACACTGTTTCTTTCTTTGCCGAAGGTGAGCGGGTCGAAATAACTCACAAGGCCAGTTCGCGTATGTCATTTGCTCGCGGCGCGGTGCGTGCGGCGGCATGGGTGAGTGCGCAGGCGGCAGGCCGTTATGATATGCAGGACGTGCTTGGCTTGAAGTGATCTTGGGTTTTGTTGGCTGGGTATTCGGTCGGCATAGCTAGGCGCAGCGAGCAAGGTTGGCATTAGCGGTATTTATTGCGGTGGACGCGCGGGGGGCATTTCGCGTAAAATCGCGCATCAGATTAGGGTGCCGAGCTAAATAAGCTCCGCAGCCCCGCAAAAAGCGAGGTGAGGTAATCTTCATCTCGCTTTTTTGCACGCGTATTTTCCTCTGTGGTCCCTTGGTTGTCGTTCCGGCGAGTGTGTCGGCGGTAGCTCTCGGCCGCAAGTTCGATCTAGGAGGTAGTCTTGACGGTTCCAGCCATACTTGCCCTTGAAGACGGCAGCATTTTTCGGGGCATCGCCATTGGTGCTGAAGGGCATTCGGTTGGTGAGGTCGTTTTTAATACGGCAATGACCGGTTACCAAGAAATATTGACCGATCCCTCATATGCTCGCCAAATTGTGACATTAACCTATCCTCATATCGGTAATACCGGTGTGAACAGCGAAGACGAAGAAGCAGAGCATATTTGGTCTGCCGGATTAGTTATTCGTGACCTTCCCATGCTCGCATCGAGTTTTCGCAGCGAGCAAAGCCTGTCTGATTACCTAAAAGCACGGAACATTATTGGTATAGCCGATATCGATACCCGCCGCCTAACGCGTATTTTGCGTGACAAGGGTGCGCAGGGCGGCTGTTTGATGGCCGGCGATATCGACGAGGCTAAGGCGCTGACGATGGCGAAGGAATTTGCCGGTCTTAAAGGCATGGATTTAGCCAAAGAAGTCACTACCGCCAAAAGCTACGAGTGGCGCGAAGGGAGTTGGGCGCTAGGTGCGGGTCACAAAACCTTTAGCGACGCCGAGCTGCCATACCATGTTGTTGCCTACGACTTTGGTGTAAAGCGCAATATTTTACGGATGTTGACTGACCGAGGCTGCCGTCTAACGGTGGTACCGGCGCAAACATCCGCTGCCGATGTATTGGCGATGAAGCCTGACGGTGTATTTTTGTCTAACGGCCCTGGCGACCCAGAGCCTTGTGATTACGCTATTACCGCCATTAAAGAGATTCTGACGACGGGTGTGCCTGTGTTTGGTATTTGCTTGGGTCATCAGTTGCTGGGTTTGGCGTCTGGTGCTAAAACCCAGAAAATGAAATTTGGTCATCACGGTGCCAACCATCCGGTGCAAGATTTGGCTACGAAGGTTGTGCATATCACCAGCCAAAACCACGGTTTTGCGGTTGATGAAAGCTCCTTGCCGGCCAACTTAGTGGTAAGCCACAAGTCGTTATTTGATGGTTCCTTGCAAGGTATTCGACGCACAGATACACCTGCGTTCGGTTTCCAGGGGCATCCAGAGGCGAGTCCGGGCCCGCATGATATTGCGCCCTTGTTTAATCAGTTTATAGATTTGATTAAAGCCTCTAAGCAGGCCTAGTAAGAAGTCCGGCTTTGCGGTTTTGTAAGTGGTTTTTGTTGGTCCGGCGTCTGATGTCGGATGAGAAAACCCAACACTGCGCCCGACTTTAGCGTCCGACGTCCAGCTTCCGACGTCCGACTTTTTGTAACGAAGCACAGAGTCAGATGATTAGAACTTATGCCAAAAAGAACTGATATTCAAAGTATCCTCATCCTCGGTGCTGGCCCGATTGTTATCGGTCAAGCCTGCGAGTTTGATTATTCCGGTGCGCAGGCGTGTAAGGCCTTGCGGGAAGAAGGTTACCGAGTGATTTTGGTGAACTCCAACCCTGCGACCATTATGACGGATCCGTCGATGGCGGATGCCACTTATATTGAGCCAGTGGTGTGGGAAACGGTTGCGAAGATTATTGAAAAAGAGCGCCCAGATGCGATTCTTCCGACCATGGGTGGGCAGACAGCACTTAACTGCGCTCTAGATTTGGACCGTGAAGGCGTTTTGGCCAAGTACGGCGTTGAGATGATCGGCGCGACTAAAGACTCGATCGATATGGCGGAAGATCGTCAGCTGTTCGATAAGGCCATGAAGCGTATCGGCCTAGAAACGCCGAACTCAGCTATCGCGCATAGCATGGAAGAGGCCTTGCAAGTTCTGGACTCTATCGGTTTTCCCGCCATTATTCGCCCGAGTTTCACCATGGGTGGTTCGGGCGGTGGTATTGCCTACAACAAAGAAGAATTTGTTGAGATTTGTACCCGTGGTCTCGATTTGTCGCCAACCAATGAGCTATTGATTGACGAGAGCTTGATTGGCTGGAAAGAATTTGAAATGGAAGTTGTGCGTGATAAAAACGACAACTGCATTATTATTTGCTCAATCGAAAATTTTGATCCGATGGGCGTGCACACCGGTGACTCGATCACAGTGGCGCCAGCTCAAACCCTGACTGACAAAGAATATCAAATCATGCGTAACGCCTCTTGCGCGGTATTGCGTGAGATTGGTGTTGAGACGGGTGGTTCAAACGTCCAGTTTGGTATGGAGCCGCACACCGGCCGTTTAGTCGTTATTGAAATGAACCCGCGGGTGAGTCGCTCTTCTGCGCTAGCCTCTAAAGCAACGGGCTTCCCGATTGCGAGAGTAGCGGCAAAATTGGCGATTGGTTACACACTTGATGAGTTGCAAAACGAGATTACCGGCGGCGCGACCCCTGCCTCGTTTGAGCCTGCCATCGACTACGTGGTTACCAAAATTCCACGCTTTACCTTTGAAAAATTTGGCGAAGCGCAGACTCGTTTACACACTCAAATGAAATCAGTCGGCGAAGTCATGGCGATTGGTCGTACCTTCCAAGAGTCGCTGCAAAAAGCACTTCGTGGTCTTGAGGTTGGCTCCGCCGGCTTTGAACATCAAATTGATGTAGATCGTGACGATGCGCGTGATGTATTGATTGCTGAGCTGACCAACCCTGGCCCTGAGCGCATTTGGTTTGTTGCAGATGCTTTCCGTGCGGGGATGAGCGTTGAGGAAGTCTTCGAACACTCGTGGATTGATCCTTGGTTCCTCGTGCAGATTGAAGACATCGTTAAGACCGAGAACTCGCTGAAAACGCTGACCCTCACAGACATCACCAAAGATTTGATGTGGCGCCTAAAGCGTAAAGGGTTTTCAGATCAGCGCTTAGCGGTATTGCTTGCGGTAAGCGAGAAGCAGTTGCGTACTTTACGTCATAGTTTGGATATTCGTCCGGTCTACAAGCGTGTTGATACCTGCGCGGCGGAATTCTCTACGTCCACGGCGTATATGTATTCCACCTATGAAGAAGAGTGCGAGTCACTGCCATCTGACCGCGAAAAGATTCTTGTTATTGGCGGTGGTCCTAACCGTATTGGTCAGGGTATTGAATTCGATTACTGCTGTGTTCATGCGGCCTTAGCAATGCGTGAAGACGGTTACGAGACCATTATGGTTAACTGTAACCCTGAGACTGTATCAACTGATTACGATATATCTGACCGCTTGTATTTCGAGTCTGTGACTTTAGAAGATGTGCTAGAAATTGTCGCAATAGAAAAGCCTAAAGGTGTTATTGTCCAGTTTGGTGGCCAAACGCCCCTGAAATTGGCGCGAGATCTTGAGGCGGCGGGTGTGCCGATTATTGGTACGTCGCCAGATGCCATTGATCGCGCAGAAGACCGTGAGCGTTTTCAGCAGATGATCGAACGGCTTGATCTGTTGCAGCCACCAAACACGACTGTGCGCTCAGAAGAAGCGGCTTTGTTGGCAGCGGCAAAAATTGGTTATCCATTGGTAGTTCGCCCATCTTATGTTTTGGGTGGTCGTGCGATGGAAATCGTCTACAAAGAAGACGAACTACAGCGTTATATGCGCGAAGCGGTGCGGGTATCTAATGAATCGCCGGTTCTGCTAGATCATTTTTTGAATGCTGCGGTTGAAGTCGATCTCGATGCCGTATCAGATGGCAAGCAAGTAGTGATCGGCGCGATCATGCAGCATATCGAACAAGCGGGTGTTCACTCCGGTGATTCGGCATGTTCGTTACCACCGTATTCGCTGTCGGCCGAAGTGCAAGATCGCATGCGCGAGATTGTTAAGGCTATGGCTTTAGAGCTGGGTGTTATCGGCTTGATGAACGTACAGCTTGCGGTGCAAGATGGTGAAATATACGTGATTGAGGTTAACCCTCGTGCCTCGCGTACCGTGCCATTTGTGTCTAAATGTATTGGTGTGTCGCTGGCGAAAGTGGCGGCGCGTTGCATGGCCGGTACTAGCCTTGAAGAGCAAAATTTCACTACCGAAGTAATACCTAAATATTTCGCGGTGAAAGAGGCGGTATTCCCGTTTGCGAAGTTCCCCGGTGTTGACCCGATTCTTGGGCCGGAGATGAAATCTACGGGTGAGGTCATGGGTTTGGGCGAGACTTTTGCTGAAGCCTTTGCGAAAGCGGCAGTAGGTGCGGGTGAGGTGTTCCCAACTAGCGGTCATGCCTTTATTAGTGTTCGTGATCCCGACAAAGATGGCGCGATTGAGGTTGCTAAGCAACTTGTAGCCCAGGGCTTTACGCTGTGCGCTACGCGCGGTACTCATAAGGTATTAATTGCGGCGGGGCTAGATTGTCAGCGCGTAAACAAGGTGCTGGAGGGGCGGCCGCATATTGTCGATATGGTTAAAAATGGCGATGTTGATTTAATTATAAATACCACCGAAGGTAAGCAAGCTATTGCCGATTCATCATTGATTCGCCGAAGCGCTTTGGTTAACAAGGTGAGTTACACCACTACACTTGCTGGGGCCGAGGCAATTTGTCAGGCTATTGCCTTTGGTGAAGAAAAAACAGTGCGTCGTTTACAGGACGTACACGAGGGTATTATGCAATGAATCAGGTACCAATGACGGTTGCTGGCGAAAAAGCGCTGCGCGAAGAGTTAAAACATCTGAAGTCGGTGGAGCGTCCACGTATCACGCAAGCTATTGCCGAAGCGCGTGCTCATGGTGATTTGAAAGAAAATGCGGAATACCATGCTGCGCGTGAGCAGCAGGGTTTTTGTGAAGGCCGGCTTCAGGAAATCGAAAGTAAGCTGGCTGGCGTGCGGGTGATCGATATTTCCACTATTCCCTACACCGGCAAAGTCATTTTCGGGGTTACGGTAACCTTGATTAATTGCGAGACCGATGAAGAAGTGACGTATCGCATTGTTGGTGAAGACGAGGCGAGTGTGAAGTTAGGAAAAATTTCTGTGACTTCACCTATTGCCCGCGCCCTAATCGGTAAAGAAGAGGGTGATGTTGCCTTGGTGACTGCGCCAGGCGGTACTATTGAGTACGAAATCGACAAGGTGCAACACCTTGCCGAGTAATTCTGCTTAGTCTATGCCCGAAGCAGATTAGATAGCTTCGGGTTAGGCTTTTTAGCTGGCCGGTAAATCAATGCGATCTTGCCGATAGCTTGCACCAATTGTGCCTTGTGGGCAGCACAGAATTGATCAATCATAGCGCGACGTTCCGTCGGATCAGCCAGATTCACTTTCACTTTGATGAGTTCGTGATCGTCTAGTGCTCGGTCAATTTCGGTCATTACGCCTTCGCTTAATCCGCGATCACCGATCATCACAACGGGACTGAGTTTGTGGCCGAGGCTGCGGAGGTGTTTTTTATCGCTGGCGCTGAACTTGGGCATAATATTACTAAACCGAAAAAGGCGTGGCCGAGCATTTTACTCGAAAGGCGCTTGCGCTGAAATATGAATTCTCGCTATTAATGGGGTGGGCGTGGTTAAACGTACAGGATCTAGTATTACGTGGATGAAGGAACATTTTGATGATCACTACGTCAAAATGGCCCAGAGAGAGGGCTATCGTTCGCGGGCTTGCTATAAGCTATTGGAAATTCAGGAAAAAGATCGTCTGATTAAGCCCGGCATGAGTGTGGTTGACTTGGGTAGTGCGCCTGGCGGTTGGTCGCAGGTAGCGGCCATGCTGGTGGGGCATCATGGCCAGGTGTTGGCATCTGATATTTTAGAGATGGATACCATCGCCGGCGTGGAGTTTATTCAGGGTGATTTTACCGACGAGGCTGTAGCCAACGAGCTGATGGCTTTTTTGGGGAATCAGAAGGCAGACCTTGTAATTTCCGATATGGCCCCCAATATGAGTGGTATGAGGGATGTTGATCAGCCGCAGTCGATGTATTTATGCGAGCTGGCGCTGGACATGGCGAGTTTAGTGTTGCGCCCCGGCGGTGGATTCGTCACCAAAATATTTCAGGGAGAAGGCTTTGAAGAATATATGCGTCTTCTCCGTGAACGTTTCAGCAAGGTAGTGACTCGTAAACCCGCGGCATCAAGGCCGAGGTCGCGGGAAGTTTACCTAGTAGCCACCGGTCTGCGCGGCTAAATATTGCGTAGAGGGTGCCCAATTAATGTAGTAGAGTGGGCAAACATTGGGGTTAACTTCCCGTTTTGTGTACTTTGAAAGCAGAGTAGCGTGAGGATCGGTTTTTGAACGATATGGCTAAGAATTTACTGTTGTGGCTGGTTATTGCTGCTGTCTTGTTGACGGTATTTAATAATTTCAGCGTCCAGTCACCTACTGAGCAGCTTAATTATTCGCAGTTCATTACTGAAGTGCAAAATGAGCGTGTCCGCAAAGTTGTTATTAATGGTTTAGTGATAAGTGGTGAGCGCAATGACAATAGTCGTTTTGAAAGCGTGCGGCCGCCATTAGATGACCCCAAATTAATCGACGATTTACTACAGCATAATGTGGTTGTTGAAGGAAGTAAGCCTGAGCGCCAAAGTTTGTGGACTCAGTTGTTGGTGGCAAGTTTTCCAATTTTGATCATTCTTGCGATCTTTATGTTTTTTATGCGGCAGATGCAAGGTGGTGCTGGCGGCGGTAAAGGCGGTCCGATGGCCTTTGGTAAGAGCAAGGCGCGCCTATTAAGTGAAGACCAAATTAAAACCACTTTCGCCGATGTGGCGGGTGTGGATGAAGCGAAAGAAGACGTTCAAGAGTTAGTAGAGTTCTTGCGCGATCCTGGTAAATTCCAGCGTTTGGGCGGCCGTATTCCACGCGGCGTATTGATGGTCGGCCCACCGGGTACTGGTAAAACCTTGTTGGCAAAAGCGATTGCTGGCGAAGCGAAAGTGCCGTTCTTCTCTATTTCTGGTTCTGACTTTGTTGAAATGTTTGTTGGTGTTGGTGCGTCGCGCGTGCGAGATATGTTCGAGCAAGCGAAAAAACAGGCGCCCTGCATTATCTTTATCGATGAGATCGATGCGGTAGGCCGTCACCGTGGTGCCGGTATGGGGGGCGGTCATGATGAGCGCGAGCAAACACTGAACCAGTTGCTGGTTGAGATGGACGGTTTTGAAGCAAATGACGGCGTTATTGTTATTGCTGCAACTAACCGCCCCGATGTGCTTGATCCTGCACTATTGCGTCCCGGTCGTTTTGACCGTCAGGTTGTAGTGGGTTTGCCAGATATTCGTGGCCGCGAACAAATCTTAAAAGTGCATATGCGCAAATTGCCGCTGGGTGATGACGTTGAGGCGTCAATTATTGCCCGTGGTACACCTGGTTTCTCTGGCGCAGACCTTGCCAACCTTGCGAATGAGGCGGCTCTGTTTGCCGCTCGTGGTAATTCACGCTTGGTTAGCATGGAGCAATTCAATCTAGCGAAAGATAAAATCATGATGGGCGCTGAGCGCAAGTCCATGGTGATGTCAGATAAAGAAAAATTGAATACCGCTTATCATGAAGCTGGTCATGCGATTGTTGGTCGTACGGTGCCTGAGCATGATCCTGTTTATAAAGTAAGCATTATTCCCCGTGGCCGCGCCTTGGGTGTGACCATGTTCCTGCCAGAAGAAGACCGTTACAGCTTGAGTCGTCGGCACATCACTAGCCAGATTTGCTCTTTATTTGGCGGTCGAATTGCAGAAGAAATGACCCTGGGGCCAGATGGTGTGACCACGGGCGCCTCTAACGATATTCAGCGTGCAACTGATATCGCTCGTAAGATGGTGACCAAGTGGGGCTTGTCAGACAAGATGGGGCCGTTGATGTATGACGATGCTGAGGAAGAGGTTTTCCTTGGTCGTTCAGCGGGGCAGCAAGGTAAAAGTTTTTCTGGTGAAACTGCTAGGCAGATTGATGAAGAGGTTCGGCGCATTATTGACGAGTGCTATGAAAGTGCGCGGAAAATTCTTGAAGAGCATCGCGGTAAGTTAGATGTAATGGCTGATGCTTTGATGACATATGAAACCATAGATGCCAAACAAATAGACGATATTATGTCTGGTCGTGCTCCGCGTAAACCTGCGGGGTGGGATGACGATGATCGTCGTGGCGGCCATAAGGCAGAGGCTGCTGAGGGCGATACTGACGCTGGACCTAGCGATGACAAAAAGAATCGTCCAGAAGACCCTTTTGTTGGCTCGGTGAGCGATCACTGAGTTTGCAATGAACTCCTTTGTAAGCCAATGGTCACCGCAGCTCCGCTGCGGTGCTCGCTTATTAGACTTAAGCGAGCCGAAGGTGATGGCGATTATTAACGTTACCCCTGATTCATTTTCCGATGGTGGTGTATTTCACGCCGGCAGTGTTTTGCTTGAAAAAGTGCTGCGCCGAGTTGATGAGGTGTGTCAGCAGGGCGCCGCGCTGGTAGATATTGGCGGCGAGTCAACGCGACCGGGTTCGATGGCGATCACTGCTGAAGAAGAGTGTGATCGGGTGTTGGCGGTGGTCGAGGCTATCACGCAGCGTTTTGACACGATTGTTTCGGTCGATACCAGTACCCCGCAAGTGATTCGCGGCGCGGCGCAGTTGGGTGCAAATTTAATTAATGATGTGCGGGCGTTGTCGCGGTTTGGTGCTATAGATGCTGCCGTAGAGAGTGGTTTGCCGGTGTGTTTAATGCACATGCAGGGTGATCCAAGCTCAATGCAGAGAAGTCCAACATATCAAAATATTTTTGATGAGGTCGCTGCATTTCTTCAAGAGCGTGTTGCGGTGTGTGTGGCGGCGGGTGTCGCGCGTGAGCAAATATTACTCGACCCTGGTTTTGGTTTTGGCAAAACCGTGGAGCATAATTTGGAATTGTTTCGTCGTTTGCCGAGTTTTGTTGAGTTGGGTTTTCCAGTGTTGGTTGGGGTTTCAAGAAAATCTATGTTAGGTGCGCTTACTGGCCGAGCGGTTGAGGAAAGATTGGCTGGGAGCGTGGCAATGGCGGCGATGGCGGTAGAACGCGGCGCACATATTCTTCGCGTGCATGATGTTAAAGAAACCGTCGATGCAGTAAAGCTTGCAAGCGCAGTGAAGTCTGAGAGCTGTAATAATGACTAGAAAGTATTTCGGCACCGATGGGGTTCGTGGTCGCGTTGGTGAGGGTGCAATCACCCCTGAATTTGTTTTGAAATTGGGTTGGGCTGTTGGGCAGGTGTTCGCCCGCGAAGGTCGAAGTAAGGTCATTATTGGCAAAGACACCCGTATTTCAGGTTATATGTTTGAGTCGGCGTTAGAGGCGGGCTTGGTTGCGGCTGGTGTTGACGTCTTGCTATTGGGGCCAATGCCAACACCGGCTATTGCTTATTTAACAAGAACATTTCAAGCGCGCGCGGGGATTGTGATCAGCGCGAGCCACAATCCCTATTATGATAATGGGATTAAGTTTTTTTCTGCCGATGGTACCAAGTTACCTGACGAGCTTGAGATTGCGATTGAAGAGGCTATTGATGCCAGCATGACGACGGTTGAGTCTGCGAAATTGGGCAAGGTGCGCCGCATTGACGACGCCGCAGGCCGCTATATTGAATACTGTAAATCTACCGCCCAGACGGGTCTGTCGCTGGCGGGTTTAAAAATTGTTCTCGATTGTGCTCATGGTGCAACCTACCACGTTGCCCCTGCGGTGTTTGCTGAGTTGGGTGCCGAGGTTGTGCTCATAGGTGTGTCGCCAGATGGTCTGAATATCAACGCTAAAGTCGGCTCCACTCATCCTGCTGGTATGCAGGAGCGAGTTGTTCAAGAGTGCGCAGATTTTGGTATCGCTTTTGACGGTGACGGTGATCGCGTTGTGTTTGCAGATGCGTCGGGTGAGTTGGTTGATGGCGATGAATTGTTGTACATCATCGCGGCGGAACAGCTTCGCCGAGGTGAGCGCTGTGAGGGTGTTGTTGGCACTCTGATGTCAAATCTTGGTTTCGAGCTGGCATTAAAAGCCCTAGGTGTTTCGTTTGAGCGTGCTCAAGTTGGCGATCGCTACGTAAAAGAAAAAATGAATGCTCTGGGGTGGCGCTTGGGTGGTGAAAATTCGGGCCATATTATTTGTGGTGATGTGAGTACTACGGGTGATGGGATTGTTGCTGCTCTGAAGGTGGTGCAGGCGGTGAAGGCGAGTGGCAAAAGTTTGCTCGAGCTACGAAAGCCGGTGAAGAAATTCCCGCAAATTATGCAGAATATTCGCATACAAAAGCCGATGGATCTTAATCATTCGGAATTGCGTGCAGCGGTAGAGCAGGTTGAGCTGGAATTAGCAGGGCGAGGCAGGGTATTATTGCGCGCCTCAGGCACTGAGCCCTTGGTGCGAGTCATGGTTGAGGGCGAGAACGGCACCCAAGTTGCAGACTTGTGTCAGCGCCTGACAGACAAGGTGCAAAAGCTTTCATCATAAGTGATGGCTGTTCTTGTATGTATTTATAAGTTTATGTAAGATTGGCGCCCATTTTGCGCTAAGGGAAATGGCATGCGGAGTAATCTCGTAGCAGGAAACTGGAAGATGTGTGGCAATAGCGCCAGCATTGGAAAGTTGGTGGCGGAATTGAGAGCGTCTTTACCTGCTGAGCCTGGAGTTGATATCGCGGTTTTTCCTCCCTCGGTGTATTTAGCGCAGGTGCTAACAGGTTTAAGTGGCTCGCCGGTTGCAGTCGGTAATCAGAACGTTTGTGATCAAGCTAATGATGGTGCATTTACGGGTGAGGTGTCTGCCTCAATGCTGGCTGATGTCGGTTGTCGTTATGTCATTGTTGGGCATTCTGAGCGCCGTGCAATGTATGCAGAAACCAGCGAACAAGTTGCAGAAAAGGCTAGGCAGGCTCTATTGCAGGGGTTGATACCTTTGGTATGTGTCGGTGAAACTGAGGCACAGCGTGATGAGGGTGCAACTTTAGAAGTTATTTCAGCCCAGCTTAAGCCAATTTTTTCGGCCTTAAGTGTAGAGCAGTTACAGTTAATTGTAGTTGCCTACGAGCCGGTTTGGGCGATTGGCACAGGTAAGACGGCAAGTCCCGCTCAAGCTCAAGAAGTGCACGCGTTTATTCGTGCGCTGTTTGCAAAGAAAAGTGAGCAATTGGCGAAGGGTTTGCGAATTCTGTACGGCGGCAGCGTAAAGGCCGCCAATGCAGGTGAATTGTTCGCTCAGGCGGATATTGATGGCGGTTTAGTTGGTGGTGCGTCACTTGATGCACAGGAATTTTCCGCAATATGTCGGGCGGCGGAGTAATGGAACAAATTATATTAATCGTACATGTGTTGGCTGGTCTTTCCATTATTGGTTTGATTTTAGTTCAGCAAGGTAAAGGCGCAGATATGGGGGCTTCGTTTGGCTCCGGTGCGTCGCAAACTTTATTTGGTAGCAGTGGTAGTGGTAATGCTTTAACTCGGGCCACAGCAGTTTTGGCGACGGTGTTTTTTATTACTAGCTTGTCCCTTGCCTATGTTGCTAAGCAGCGCAGTGGCGTTGACGAAGATATTATTGATGTGCCGGTGTTGCAGGAAAGTCGTGATGTTGCTCCTGTGGGCGATGACAGTATGCCATCGCAAGAGGGCGACACTGAATCAGATATGCCAGTAACAAGTGATATGCCGGCAGCAGCCGAGTAAAAATTTGCCGAAGTGGTGGAATTGGTAGACACGCCATCTTGAGGGGGTGGTGAGCATAGCTCGTGCGGGTTCAAGTCCCGCCTTCGGCACCAAAAAATGTAAAGGGGATCTGCATCGCAGATCCCCTTTTTTATTGTCTTTCTGTTTAATATCGATAAGTATGTTCAAAAGGATGCTGGGCAAGAATACGTAAAGGATATGAGTATGGATGCTGGGGGTGGGCAAGGGGCCTTGCAGGGTGGGCAGGCAGTTCGGGAGTTTCGGCCAAGAATTTCTCCTGACATTTCATCAGAGCTTTTGGATTTGGATCCTTTGCTTAATGCCAAGTGGCAGGTCACGGTGAGTGCAGCGTTTAAAAGGCTGAGTGGGGATGAGCGTAAATACGCCTATTATCGTTATCTTGCCCCAAAGGGCATAAGGATAGACGCCGAGAATAAGCGGCTTACCTTTGCGGGGCGGCCTAGCCTGGCAGAGATAAAGCTTAAGCTAGGTTCTTCAAAGCTTATTGCCATTGCTAATAAACTTGAGGCAGTGCTTGCGACATTAAGCGATTTGCGTGATGCGATTCCTTATGTTGATTTGCTTGAAGCTAGTCTTTCTTTGATCAACGATTTTCACTCTGAAGAGGATTTGCAGCAGATCCGTTTAAAGCGGGCATTGCGGCAGGCTTTTTTGGATGAGCTCGTTATGTTAACTCGATCTGCGCCAATGGTTGTGCCGACGACCCACCGGGGGCTAAGTTCTGGGGCGGTACGTGATTTTGTCATTGAAGTGTATCTAAAGCAGCAAATGCTCGGTTATCGCTTTAGAGTGCGGCCGGCAGAAGAGTTGAAGTTGCATGCGAATGCATTTATTAGAGATGAGATTGCCGGCGAGGCCTGTATTCGGCAGTGCGAGTTCGTGTCTTGTGAGCGATATCTGTTTTTGATCGGTCCGGTAAGGAGTTTCTCCCTTAATCCGTATTCGGCGCGCCGGTTTCTGTATGAAGATGTGTTGTTAAATGGCAGTGCCGTTTTCTTTAATGGTATGGCGATCCCGTTTGTTTCCTTGGAAAAAGACGAGATTTTAAAGCATTTATCGTGGTCCCTCAGTCGGGTCGTTACGGTCGAGCGCCAAGTTAGTGCTGGTGTCATGGCGATTATGGATGCGGCGCACAAGACGCGGGTGGAATTGCTGCTTCCGCTTTTAGCCGAGGATATTGCAGCGGACGGTGCTGGCTACGGAATGGCGGTTGCTGGCAAGCTGAAAGTGTTTGAAGAGCTGTTGGTAAATAATGTATTGGTCAAATTGCCTCAGGCGCTGCGTGTCTTTGCTAGAACAAATGATGATCATGACTATCTGTTTTTTAATTTGCATGCGTATTTTCTGCAGTTAGCGGCAGATGTTCGGGATTTTAGTGGGCGATCCTCCTTGGTGTTGAGTGATTCGGTTGAAGAGTTGGAGTTGTGCATATTGAGTTATCTGCGTTTGCTGGAAAAACGACGAGATAAGGTTTTTTCTCTGAGTTTGCGGGAGGACCCCGTGGCACTTGATGATGCGAAGTTGCCATTGCAAGAGTTTAGGGGCTTGGTAAAAGGTTTTGTTCCGAAGGCGCGCCAACTTGCTCTGAAGCGGCAGCAAATACAGGAGGTATTACTTGCTCCTTCTGGTGGGGTTGGGCGTTTCCTTGATAATACGTTTAATCGCACGGAAAGGCGTGGCTTGGAGTTTGAGCGACTGGAGCGCGACCTGGCTTTGCAGAAGAAGCAGTGTCTAGTGGGTTTGATTCGTATATGTAAGCGTTATCCAGAATTAACAGTCTATCTTGAGTTGGAGGGTTTGGTTGTGGCTGACGAGGCGCTGCGGAGATACGCGTTGCCTGCGGGACAGGATGGGCTTGGTCAGCTGCCTAGGCTGGTAACGCTATGGGAGGATCAGCTGGCTTTTGATTTTGAGGTCATTGCGGAGCGATTGGGTGTTGTTGTGAGTATGTAGGTGGAGTACCGTTGGGGCGGAGGACTTACCTTGACCTATGCTCGTTTGGCGAATATAATGCGCCTCCTGATATGAGGTAGCGGCAATGGTTTTAAGGGCTTCCTCCAAGCGTAGGGTGACTTCGCTTTTATTGATCAGAAGTTTTTAGAAGCCCCTTCCATAGGGGCTTTTTCGTATCGCTAAAGGGCGTGCGTCAAAGAATTTCGATGTGGGCCTTGGGCCCATTTTTTATTGGTGGGTAGTGAACTTGTCCAACAAGACCGTCAAGCTAGAAGAATTATTAAGGCCGGGAGTGGAAGCTCTCGGCTACGAGTTATGGGGTCTGGATTACCAGTCTCATGGCCGTCACACGATGCTACGTGTGTATATTGATAGCGAGAAAGGTATTGGTGTTGATGACTGTGCTAAAGCAAGTCATCAGATCAGCGGTGTGATGGACGTCGAAGATCCCATAGCGGGTGAATATAACCTCGAGGTGTCATCGCCAGGAATGGATAGACCATTGTTTACCTTGGCGCAATTTGAGCAGTATGTAGGTAGTGATGTAAGTGTTCGTTTACGCACCTCTTTTGAGGGGCGGCGTAAATTTCTTGGTCGCCTGATGGGGATTGAGGATGGTGATGTAGTAGTGATGGTTGAGGAGCATGATTATTTGCTTCCTTTCGATCAGATCGATAAAGCGAATGTCGTGCCTCGGTTTTAATCGGGGTTAATGATTTCAAATAGCCGGCTGCGGAAAGAGGCGGATAATGAGTAAAGAAATATTGCTGGTAGTTGAGGCCGTATCGAACGAAAAAGGTGTTTCTAAAACCATCATTTTCGAAGCGATTGAGCAGGCATTGGCAACAGCCGCCAAAAAGCGTTACGACGAAGACTCTGAAATTCGTGTGGTGATTGATCGTCACACAGGGGATTATCAGACGTTTCGCAGTTGGTTAGTTATGCCTGACGATGAGATGGCGCTGCTGGGTACTCAGTTAACAATTGAAGAAGCGCACGAGTACAGCACCGATTTAAAAGCGGGCGACACCCACGAAGAAGTCGTTGAAAACGTCGGCTTTGGTCGTATTGCTGCGCAAACAGCCAAACAAGTTATTGTGCAGAAAGTGCGCGAGGCTGAGCGAGCGCAAATCGTTGATGAATACCGTAGCCGCGTTGGCGAGCTGATTAACGGTACTGTCAAAAAAGTGACCCGCGACAGTATTATTGTCGATCTTGGTAATAACGCAGAGGCATTATTGCCCCGTGAAGAATTAGTTGGTCGAGAAGTGTTTCGGATCAATGATCGGGTTCGCGCTATTTTGGCTGATGTGCGTCCAGAGGCTCGCGGTCCACAGTTGTTTTTAAGTCGCGCATGTCCAGAAATGCTCATCGAACTGTTTAAAATCGAAGTGCCTGAAGTTTCTGAAGACGTTATTGAAATTCGTGCGGCTGCTCGTGACCCAGGTTCGCGGGCAAAAATTGCAGTAAAAACCAATGATGGTCGTATTGATCCCGTTGGCGCCTGTGTTGGTATGCGTGGTTCGCGTGTACAGGCAGTATCTGGTGAGTTGGGTAATGAGCGCGTTGACATTATTTTGTGGGACGACAACCCTGCTCAGTTAGTTATCAATGCAATGGCGCCTGCTGAAGTAGAGTCTATTGTCGTCGATGAAGACACTCACACCATGGACGTTGGTGTGGCAGATGACAATCTTGCGCAGGCAATTGGTCGTGCAGGTCAAAATGTTCGCCTTGCTGGTCAGTTAACTGGCTGGACTATCAATGTGATGAGCATTGAGGAAATGGGCGCCAAGCACGAGCAGGAATCTGGACAAGTTATTAGCTATTTTGTTGACGCCCTAGATATTGGTGAAGACATTGCTGAAGTGCTGGTGGAAGAGGGTTTCACAACCTTGGAAGAGGTTGCCTACGTACCGCTTGAAGAAATGATGTCTATAGAAGGCTTTGACGAAGAGTTAGCGCAAGAGCTGCGTGCTCGCGCTAAAGATGCCTTGTTGACTCAAGCGATAGCCAGTGAAGAAAAATTAGAGAGCGCCGAACCGGCTGAAGACCTGTTAACAATGGATGGCATGGAAAAGCATCTCGCTTTTATCCTTGCTAGCCGTGGCGTTGTAACGATGGAGGATCTGGCCGAACAGGCTGTTGAAGATCTTCTCGACATTGAAGACATGACTGAAGAACGGGCTGGTGAGTTAATTATGACTGCCCGTGCTCCGTGGTTTGCAGACGAAGACGAATCTGCAAAATAAGCGAGTCGTACCGTTTAGGGAGAATGATGAATGGCTGAAGTTACCGTGAGCCAGCTTGCCGAAGTCGTTGGCGCGCCTGTAGAACGATTATTGCGACAAATGAAAGAAGCGGGGCTGTCTCACAGTGCTGCTGGGCAAGCTGTGTCTGATGAAGACAAGCAAACCTTATTGACTTTCTTAAAGCGGAGCCACGGAGAATCAGCCGACGCCCCGCAGAGAATTACCTTGAAACGCAAGACCCTAAGCACGCTTAAAACGGGGTCCGGTGCGGGGAAGAAGACAGTTAATATTGAAGTTCGTAAAAAGCGAACTTATATCAAGCGCGATCCGGCTGAAATGGCTGCTGATGCTGCGGCAGAAGAGCAGGCGCACGTTGATGTAGAGGTAGGCGAAGAAGCGACTATCGCGGCTGAAGCTAGCGCCGATGTCGTTGTAGAAACTGCACCTGAGCCTGTTGCGGAGGTGTTTGAAGAGCCCGTTGTGGTAGTTGCGGAAGAAAAGGCGCCGGAGCCCAAGGTTGAGCCAGAACCTGAGCCAGCGCCGGTTGTAGAAGAAAAAGCAGCAGAGCCTGTTGAAAAAGAGCCTGTTGCTGAAGTGCAAGTCGTCGCACCAGCGAATAAAACGGATGAGTACAGAGAAGTTGTCGAAGACGTATTAGATGTCGATCCTGAAGTGCTTCGTCAGCGCGCCATCCTGCGTCGTAAGGAAGAAGAAAAGCGTGTTCAGGAGCGCCGAGCAGAAGTTCTGGCAGACAAAAAACGTGAAGAAGAGCGGCGGAGTGCTAAAGCGAAGGCGCCGGCGCCGGCTGCAGCACCTGCTGCTAAAGAAACTGGTGGCGATGCTGCAGAAAAACCAGCACCTCGTCATCATCGTCGCGCGGCTCCAAGTGATACTGCTAGCACTGATGATGATCGTCCGCGTCGTAAAGGCGGGAAGTCTCGCGGTAATAAACGCGACGATTTAGATGGTGCAGGTTCATTCGGCGGCCGTCGTAAGAAGAAGACCTTGAAGTTGCCAGATGATGCGCAGCGTCATGCTTTCCAAGCACCGACAGATAAGATTTTTTATGCCGTAAATATTGGTGAAACCACCACGGCGGCAGAGCTTGCGCAGCAAATGAAGGTTAAGGCTGCTGAAGTTATTAAAGAAATGATCAAAATGGGCATGATGGTCACCATCAACCAGCCTATAGACCAAGAGACGGCGCAGTTGGTCGTTGAAGAAATGGGGCACACGGTTAAATTGGTTTCTGAGGACGCTGTTGAAGAGGCGCTTGAAGAAACATTGGGAGCGCGTGGTGCAGGTACCATGATGACTCGCGCGCCTGTTGTTACCGTTATGGGGCACGTCGACCACGGTAAGACATCTTTGCTCGATTATATCCGTAAGACTAAGGTGGCCAGTGGTGAGGCAGGCGGTATTACTCAGCATATCGGTGCCTACCACGTTGAAACCGGTCACGGGATGATCACCTTCCTTGATACACCTGGTCACGCCGCGTTTACTCAGATGCGTGCCCGTGGTGCAAAAAGCACGGATATTGTTATTCTCGTTGTTGCGGCAGACGACGGCGTGATGCCGCAGACCGAAGAGGCAGTAGCTCACGCGAAAGCAGCGGGTGTGCCTTTGGTTGTTGCGGTAAACAAAATGGATAAAGAGGGCGCTGACCCAGACCGTGTTAAGAACGAACTGTCTGCTAAAGATGTTATTTCTGAAGAATGGGGCGGCGATACTCAGTTTGTACACGTATCTGCGCATACCGGTGAAGGCATAGACAAATTGCTGGACGCCGTATTGTTGCAAGCTGAATTACTAGAATTGAAAGCAGCTCCAGACTTGCCGGCGCAAGGTTTGGTTATTGAATCGCGCTTAGATAAGGGGCGTGGTGCAGTTGCCTCGCTACTGATTCAAAGTGGTACTTTGCGTCAGGGCGATATCGTTTTGGCTGGTCAGTGTTCTGGTCGTGTTCGTGCCATGCTTGACGAAAATGGCAAGCCAGTTAAAGAAGCGGGCCCTTCAATTCCTGTTGAAATATTGGGTCTTGATGGAACGCCAGATGCAGGCGACAGCTTCGTAGTGGTTGAGAACGATAAGCGCGCCCGTGAAGTTGCAGACTTCCGTCAAGTGCGTGATCGTGAGCAACGTATTAAGCGTCAGCAGGCGGCCAAGTTGGATCGCATGTTTGAAAGCATGGAATCTGCTGAGCGCCGTATATTGAACGTGGTTCTTAAAACTGACGTTCGCGGTTCTTTAGAGGCTTTGCAAGCGTCGTTGATGGATATTGGTAATGACGAAGTTAGCGTTAATATCGTATCAGCCGGCGTTGGTGGTATTACTGAAACGGATGTAAACCTAGCGCTGACGTCGGGTGCGGTAATGTTTGGCTTTAACGTACGGGCTGACTCAAGCTCGCGTAGATTGGCTGAGAACGAGGGCGTTGATCTTCGCTACTACAGTGTTATTTACGATGTTATCGATGATGTGACTGCTGCGTTAACAGGTATGTTAAGTCCTGAAATGCGTGAAGACATTGTTGGTGTTGCTGAGGTGCGCGATGTATTCCGTTCACCTAAGTTTGGCGATATTGCGGGCTGTATGGTTATTGAAGGTACGGTTTACCGTAACAAGCGAATCCGTGTTCTGCGCCAAGATGTCGTTATTTATGAAGGTGAGTTGGAATCACTGCGCCGTTTCAAAGATGATGCAGCCGAGGTTAAAAACGGCCTTGAATGCGGTATTGGTGTGAAGAACTACAAAGATGTACGCCCCGGTGACAAGATCGAAGTGTACGAAGTGAAGGAAATTGCACGTAGCCTTTAAGGGCTGACGTTGCGGAGTAGCGAGTCAATTGAAAGAGTTTAGCCGTACAGCGCGGATAGCGGATTTTTTAAAGCGAGAGCTGGGTAGTTTTATCCAGAAAGAGCTGCGGGATCCGCGTCTTGGCATGGTCAGTGTTATCGATGCGCAAGTCAGTCGTGACTTAAGCCATGCCAAGATTTATGTCACCGTTATGGGCAAAAATACAGCTGAAGAGGCGAAAGAATCCTTGGCGGTGTTAAACAAGGCGGCGGGCTTTTTACGCAGCCAAGTTGCTAAAATTAACAATGCTCGTACTACCCCGCAACTTCGTTTTTATTACGACACCAGTGTTAATCGCGGCCAGCACATTAGTAAGCTTATTCAAGACGCGGTTGAAGCTGATCGCAGCCGTTACACGGATGGCGACGGGGAATAATCGTTTTGGCAAGACGTCGTAAAGGCCGGTCTGTTGACGGCATTTTGGTGTTGGACAAGCCTCCTGGTCGCTCTTCCAATGGTGCAATGGTCACCGCTCGTGCAATTTATAATGCCAGCAAGGCTGGGCATACTGGTGCGTTAGATCCTTTGGCTACCGGTGTGCTGCCAGTGTGTTTCGGCGAGGCGACCAAATTCTCCCAGTTTTTATTGGACGCCGATAAAGAATACCGCAGTCACTTTTTCTTTGGTCAGCAAACCGATACCGGCGATGCCGAAGGCGTTGTGTTGGCTGAAGTTGATGCCTCAAAGCTCACGGCCGTCGAGCTTGAATCGCAAATTGCCAAATTGCGTGGTGACATTTTACAAGTGCCGCCCATGTATTCGGCACTTAAGCGCGACGGCAAACCCCTCTATGAATTAGCCCGCAAAGGCATTACCGTCGAGCGAGCAGCGCGACCGGTGACTATTCGTGAATTTGAGCTGGAGTCCTTTACGCCAGGGGTTTTGGCTGTTGCGGTGGTGCGGGTGCGTTGTACCAAAGGTACGTATATTCGTTCTTTAGCAGAAGACTTGGGTGTGGCAATTGGCTGTGGTGCACACGTTGCAAGTTTGCGGCGTTTGCAAGCGGGGCCGTTTGTTGAGGCGCAGTCGGTATCGACTGAGGTCCTGCAGGCTCTCCGCGATACAGACGATTTCGAGGCATTAGATGCCTTATTGCTACCGATAACCGATGCACTTGGCCATATTCCACAGCTTACTTTGGGTGAGACCGCCGCTTACTATTTATTGCAAGGTCAGCCTGTGCAGGTGTCTGGTGCGCCAGTCTCGGGAACCGTGGTTTTATTGGCGGAAGATGGAAAATTCCTCGGAATTGGTGAAATTTTAGACGATGGGCGTGTTACACCTCGTCGTTTGCTCTCAACTATGGGATAATGCGCGGCTGAATTTGTGCCGGTGTTCCGGTAAAAAGGAAATGAAGGTGGTGGCAGGGTGTCATTCCTTCCGAACCTGACTGTAAATATGCACGGTCAGGCTCGATTTATAAACGCATATTTGTGATGAGGAAAAAGAAGATGGCATTATCTGCTATTGAGAAAGCTGATGTTGTTAAGGACTACCAGACTGCTGAAGGTGACACTGGTTCTCCAGAAGTACAGGTTGCATTGTTAACTATTAACATCAACAAACTACAGGGTCATTTTGAAGGCCATAAAAAGGATCACCACTCACGTCGTGGTTTGATTCGTATGGTAAACCAGCGTCGTAAATTGCTGGATTACTTAAAACGCAAAGACCAAGAGCGTTATAGCAAATTGATTAAACGTTTAGGTCTGCGTCGCTAAAACAAGAATAAGTGAGGGGGCCTTAGTGGCCCCCTTATTACTTTATATAACCCCTATTTGGGAGGAATTACTCCGTGAATCCCGTTACTAAAACATTCCAGTGGGGCAGTCAGACTGTCACCTTGGAAACTGGCCGTATCGCGCGTCAAGCGACCGGTGCAGTATTAGTTACTATCGATAATACTCAAGTACTGTGTACCGTTGTGGCGGCAAAAGCTGCTAAGCCTGGTCAGGACTTTTTTCCGCTGTCTGTGCATTACCAAGAGCGTACTTACGCGGTTGGTAAAATTCCAGGTGGGTTCTTTAAGCGCGAAGCGCGTCCTTCAGAAAAAGAGACATTAACGTCACGTCTGATCGATCGTCCAATTCGGCCTCTGTTCCCTAAAGGTTTTCAGAACGAAGTACAGGTTATCTGTACGGTTATGTCTGCAGACAAAGCAAATGATCCAGATATTGCCGCGTTAATTGGTACTTCAGCGGCATTAGCTATTTCTGGTGTGCCTTTTGCTGGCCCAGTTGGCGCTGCTCGCGTTGGCTTTACTGCTGAGGATGGTTACATCCTTAACCCGAGCTATGCACAGCTAGAAACCAGCCTGTTAGATATGGTTGTTGCTGGTACGCAAGACGCGGTATTAATGGTTGAGTCGGAAGCTCAGCAGTTAACCGAAGATCAAATGCTGGGTGCAGTACTGTACGCACACCAAGAAATGCAAGCAGTAGTGCAAGCGATTAAAGAGCTGGCTACTGATGCGGGCAAGCCAGCATGGGATTGGCAGCCACAGGAAGAAAATACCGCATTGCTTGGCGCTGTTGCCGGCGGTTACAAAGCGGGCTTGGGTGATGCTTATCGCGTTACTGATAAAATGGAGCGTTACGCGAAGGTCGGCGAATTGCGTAGCCAAGCTATCGCAGAATTGGCGACTGGTGATGATGCGCAATACAGCGCTGACGATGTTCGCGGTGTATTCGCTAAGCTAGAAAAGCAAATTGTTCGCCAGCGTATTCTGAACGGCGAGCCACGTATCGATGGCCGTGATGGTCGCACTGTACGTCCAATTAATGTTGAAGTTGGTGTATTGGGCAAGGCTCACGGTTCGGCTCTGTTCACTCGTGGTGAAACTCAGGCTATCGGTGTTGCTACTTTAGGTACAACTCGTGATGCCCAGTTTGTTGATGCCTTGGCAGGTGAATTTAAAGATAACTTCATGTTGCACTACAACTTCCCTCCCTACTCAGTAGGCGAGTGCGGCCGTATGGGTAGCACGGGTCGTCGTGAAATCGGTCATGGTCGTTTGGCGCGTCGCAGCCTAGAAGCTGTTTTGCCAACGGCTGAAGAATTCCCGTATACCATTCGTGTGGTATCGGAAATTACTGAATCAAACGGCTCTAGCTCAATGGCCTCTGTCTGCGTAGGCAGCTTGTCATTGATGGATGCTGGTGTACCGTTGAAAGCACCGGTTGCTGGTATCGCAATGGGTCTGGTTAAAGAAGGCGAGCGTTTTGCTGTTCTAACCGACATCTTAGGTGATGAAGATCACTTGGGTGATATGGACTTTAAAGTTGCCGGTACTGCTGATGGCGTTACTGCTTTGCAGATGGACATCAAGATCGAGGGTATTACCCAGAAGATCATGGAAGTCGCGCTTGAGCAGGCACAGCAAGCCCGTTTGCATATCCTTGGTCAAATGAATCAAATTCTTGCTACTTCACGTAGCGGTGTTTCTGATAACGCGCCAAGTATGCACGTGATGAAAGTCGATTCAGATAAAATCCGCGACATTATCGGTAAAGGCGGCGCAACAATTCGCGCAATGTGCGAAGAAACTGGCGCGCAAATCGATATCGAAGATGACGGTACAGTTCGCGTTTACGGTACCGATGCAGCATCACGTGATGACGCAGTAAACCGTATTCTGGCGATCACTGCAGAAGCGGAAGTAGGCGCAATCTACACGGGCAAAATAGCTCGTATCGTAGACTTTGGTGCCTTCGTAACCATTCTGCCGGGTAAAGACGGTCTTGTGCACATCTCTCAGATCTCTGATGAGCGTGTAGAGAACGTTAGCGACTACCTGAAAGAAGGCCAAGATGTTCAGGTTAAAGTACTGGATGTTGATGCTCGTGGTCGTATTAAACTGTCTATCAAAGAAGCAGTAGCTGATAGCGCTGAAGTTGTAGAGGAAGCAAGCGAGCAAGCCCCTGAATAAGGTGTCTTGTGCTTGGATCTAATGAACCCCGCTGTGTGCGGGGTTTTTTATGCCTGCAATAATGATGTTTGCAGTGCTTAGTGGTGTTTTCGGCCGGCGAGAATTAGCGAATTGATGTCGTTATTATGAACGCTACTCAACGGCTCTGAGCTATGTGGCTTAGTGCTGATGCCCGCCTTCGCCGTGGGCATGACGGTGGCGAA
This sequence comes from Zhongshania aliphaticivorans, assembly GCF_902705855.1. Taxonomy (GTDB): domain Bacteria; phylum Pseudomonadota; class Gammaproteobacteria; order Pseudomonadales; family Spongiibacteraceae; genus Spongiibacter; species Spongiibacter aliphaticivorans_B. Next base: position 70,924 of record NZ_CACSIJ010000011.1, read on the forward strand.
TTTCTTCATCGGTGGCGTCACGAATATCTTTGATAAGAATTTTAAAGCTGAGGGTTTGCCCAGCGAGTGGGTGGTTTAGGTCTACGTCGACTGAAAACTTGCCGACTTTAATTACGGTTGCGTTGCGCATGCCCTTGTCGGTATTGAAACGCACAGCTTGGCCGACTTTTATTTTACCTTCGTGTTTTAAGTATTTGGCAGGAATACGTTCGGTTTTGTTGGGTTCAATGTGGCCGTAGGCATCTTCTGGTGCCAGCGTGACGTCAAATTCGTCGCCATTGGTGCGGCCGGCCATCGCTTTCTCTAAGCCGCTAATAATATTTTCGGCGCCATGCATGTATAGCGATGGTGTGTCGTCAAAATTGTCTTCCAATACGGTGCCGTCACTATTGCTAAGTTGGTAGTGAAATGACACGACTTTATTGCGGCTGATTTCCATGGTGCTCCCTCGTTGCGTTCTGTTATCGCGCAGCTATCTCAAGGCGCGTATAGTAATCGCGAATTCCACATAGTGGTAGGGCGTTGTAGTAAATCTGACAGGAGAGTTGCTATGGGCGATGTGTTGCCCTTTAAGCGGAAGTCGTCACAAGGTAAAACCGCAAACACTTTGTGCCGTGAAGGTTTTCATAAGTGGCGAGTCGACAAGGCCAAGAAGTTTGATGTGAGGCTGGGAAAATTAATTACGGTGTATATTTGTGAGCGTTGCGGTGAAAAGAAAATCACCGCACATTAGCTGGCGTGACGTTTAGTGGTGTTCGCCATTGTTGATCTCATCACTGATAATGGCGAGCCAGTTCTGTGCCTCGTCTAAGCCTTCAACTGCTTTGACGACACAGGCGATACCCAATAAATGCTCTTTTAGCAATTTTCGCATAGGAAGATCGAGCTCTTGGGCTTGTTCCTGTAGAAACAAGAAGGCCTGTGCGCTAACGTCATCAATATGCATTTGCTGCGTATCTTGGCGATATTCTGATAGGCTTACTATTTTTTGCGCAGTCATGTCGGATCTCCTTTGATCAACGTGGAGTCAGTATAGGTCGGCGCGAGGCGTGTGAATCTTCGTAATTACCCGTAGAGAGCTATGTGTTCCGTAGTGGCTTCTACGTAGCGGTGCAGGTGAGAGATCATTGAATAAGGATTGAATAACAGAATATGTCAGAATCTATTGTGATTGGCGCCGATGGCGTCGAGCAAATGCCACTGAAAAGCTACACCGAAAAAGCGTATTTGGACTATTCCATGTACGTTATTCTCGACCGCGCATTGCCCAATATTGCAGACGGTCTGAAGCCGGTACAGCGTCGTATTATTTATGCTATGAGTGAGCTTGGGCTTAAATCCAACGCCAAGCATAAGAAGTCTGCGCGTACTGTCGGTGACGTTATTGGTAAGTTTCATCCCCATGGCGACAGCGCGGTTTATGAAGCGATGGTGTTGATGTCGCAAAACTTCTCTTATCGCTACCCGCTTATCGACGGGCAGGGTAACTGGGGTTCACCTGACGATCCTAAGTCCTTCGCGGCAATGCGCTATACCGAGTCTAAATTGACCAAATATGCTGAGGTGTTACTCAGCGAGTTGGGTCAAGGCACGGTGGATTGGGTGCCAAACTTTGACGGCCAAATGGATGAGCCTGCGACGTTGCCGGCGCGGGTGCCGAATATTTTATTGAATGGCACCACCGGTATTGCGGTAGGTATGGCGACCGATATTCCACCACATAATTTACGTGAAGTGGTGAGTGCCTGTATTCATTTACTCGACGCACCCAACGCCAGTGTTGCTGAGTTGTGTGAGCATGTAAAAGGCCCAGATTTCCCGACGGATGCCGAGATCATTACTCCGCCAGAAGACTTGCGGAAAATGTATGAGAGCGGTCGCGGTTCATTGCGTATGCGCGCACTTTGGCAGGACGAGGGTGAGGATATTGTTATTACCGCTCTGCCGCATCAGACGTCGGGCTCAAAGGTGTTAGAGCAGATAGCACAGCAAATGCAGGCTAAAAAATTGCCTATGATTGTGGATTTGCGCGATGAGTCTGATCACGAAAACCCAACTCGGCTGGTGGTGATTCCCCGTTCGAATCGCATTGATAAGCAGGCGGTGATGAATCATTTGTTTGCGACCACGGATTTAGAGCGCAGTTACCGCGTCAATATGAATGTGATCGGTTTGGACGGTCGCCCGCAGGTAAAAGGCTTAGATAAAATACTTGGTGAGTGGTTAGAGATTCGCACCGCGACAACCCGCCGCCGCTTAGAGTACCGCTTGGATAAAGTGCTCAAGCGTTTGCATATCTTAGATGCCTTGCTGATCGCATTTTTAAATATTGACGAAGTCATCGCCATTATTCGCGAAGAAGATCAGCCTAAGCCGGTATTAATGGCACGCTTTGGCATTACCGATACCCAGGCTGAAGCGGTGCTGGAATTAAAATTACGCCATTTAGCTAAACTTGAAGAAATGAAAATTCGCGGTGAGCAGGACGAGCTTGCCACTGAACGCGATAGCTTAGAGCTGACGTTAGGTTCTGCGCGCCGTATGAAGAGCTTGGTTCGTAAAGAGCTGCTGGCAGCGGCTGAGGAGTTTGGTGACGAGCGTCGTTCACCCTTGGTGGCTAGGGCAGAGGCGCGGGCTTTCTCTGAGGAAGAAATTGTTTCCGCCGAGCCGGTAACGGTAATTTTGTCAGATATGGGTTGGATTCGCTCGGGCAAAGGGCATGACATTGATCCGCTAAGTCTTAGCTATAAAGCGGGTGATCGTTTTAAATTATCGGCTAAGGGTAAAAGTAATCAACCCGTTATTATTTTAGATAGCACCGGTAGAACCTATACGGTAGCTGCCCATGGCCTACCGTCTGCCAGGGGCCAAGGTGAGCCACTGACAGGGCGCATAAATCCACCATCTGGCGTGAGCTTCACCGGCATGATGATGGGAAGTGATGAGGGGCACTATTTGTTGGCGTCTGATGCTGGCTATGGATTTATTGCGAAATTATCCGATTTGCAGAGTAAGAATAAAGCCGGTAAAGCGGCGTTGACTCTGCCAAAAGGTGCGCTGGTATTGCCGCCAGTGGCAGTCAGTGATATGGCGTCTAGCCATGTGGTCGCGGTAACCACAGAGGGGCGCATGCTGATATTTCCCGTTGGTGATTTACCATTAATGCCGCGTGGCAAAGGGAATAAGATGATTGGTATTCCCTCGGCGCGAGTGGCTAGTAGAGACGAGTATGTGACTGCGGTGGCTATTTTCTCTGAGCGCGACACCTTAAAAGTAATTTCTGGTAAGCGCCATTTGTCACTGAAGTTTGCTGAGTTAGAGCATTATTTGGGTGAGCGTGGTCGCCGTGGCCATAAATTGCCGAGAGGTTTCCAAAAAGTCGATGCCTTGCAAACGGTGACGGCGGGTTAAAAATAGGAAATCGCTGCGCTTGGTAACTTGCGCGTGCTGAACGGTTAATCAAAAAGGCGTACCAATCACGGTACGCCTTTTTGATTTTTACGCCGCTGGATTACTGTCTGATTGGGGTTTGCTTGATTCTTGTCTGAACGACTCTAGGGTTAATTTTTTCAATTGAGTTTGCTGCCGTTCAAGTAAGTCGCCATAGGGAGCTTTCATGGGGCTGGTGTGATTGCCTCTAATATCCACCCATGCGTCTATTCGCTCGTTGCTGCGGCTGCTGTCATCAAGCCAGGTGCCTTTGCCGTCGGCAGTTGCGGTGTGTAATTGGTCGACGGCAGCGCATTCTTTGGCGGCGCACTCCCAGTGATCGCCTTCGCCGTGAATGTGCGCAATACCGGCTCGGCTGCGCAGTACTTTATCGAGGCTTTGGAATAATTCGGCGCAACACAAGGCGCGAAATAAGGGGTGATCGGTGCCGGCTACTTCAAAGAAGCGCAGGCTAATCGCGTTGTGTCGGTGTACTACAATATCGGCGTGATAGAGTTTGGCAATGGCTTCACCGCGAGCGTAGCTGGTACGCAGATGTTCGCGAAAACTCTCCGGTGCCATCTGAGCGTGCAGGGCGCTATAAGACTGCCAGTGGCAGTGCAAAATATAATAATCTTTGAAGCGATTTTTACCGAGTTTACTTAGGCGTATCTGCGGATCGTGAATTTCTTCCAGTAGCTTCCCTAAGCTATCTGCGGCGGGGTAGCCGCTTTGGTCATTTCGTAGAGGTTGGGCGAGGCGGGTGCGAGCGAGTTCGAGAAACGCTTCTATGCGCTGCATAGGTACTGCGATAATGGCATAGCTAAGGCAGGCTAGCAGCCCGGTTAGAATAAGTAAGGTTTTGCCTAGGTCGCGTATTTCGTCACCAATTAATTCGCGGCTTAACGATAATTTTACTAAGCCGAGTCGACCGTCAGCAGCTACGGGTGCTTCGTAATTTAAATTTTCCGCACGCCAGTGGCCAGTTTCTGCCACGGTTTCGTCACGGGCATTGGCGATACTGCCATAAACAATGAGGGGGCTATTGATATAGTCCTGTAAAATGGCTTGAAGACTGACTTTGTCATTGCGAAGCAGGGCTTGTTGGCTTTGTGATGCCAGTTGATTAGTCCACTGCTGCCCAATTAAATGGGTGGTTTCAAGAAGAATTTGTTTACTGGCCGTCATGCTAGTGAGTAGTAGGGTCATTCCTGCCACAGCGCATATTAGCGCAGTAATCAGGCCGCATTTTGCTGACAGGGGTAATTTAAGTAGCTGCTTGAGCATGTTGTACTTTCCATCGGGAAGGCGAGGCTTCTATTATTTTGAGAGTATATCAAGGTTGTGGTGCTTGGGTGGAGTTACGTCTACCGCTACAATACGCCGATTGCTGTAGGGGGTGGTGTGAACGAAATTATATTGATCAATATAGCGGGCGATGATCGGCCTGGCGTGACAAGTACAATCACCAGTATTTTGTCGGATCATCAGGTGAATATCTTGGATATTGGCCAAGCGGTGATACATGACAATTTGTCCTTGGGTTTACTGGTCGAAGTGCCTGCGGGCGCTGAGGCGGCCAGTATTCTCAAAGATATTTTATTTCGTACCCATGAGATGGGTATGCAGGTTCGCTTTTTGCCAGTTAGCCCTGAGAGCTATAATCAGTGGGTGTCTGGGCAAGGTAAGCAGCGTCATATTGTCACCTTGCTGGCGCGTAAGATTACCGCAAAGCATATTGCGGGTGTCACGGATATTGTTTCCCGTTATGCATTAAATATTGATCGCATCGACCGTTTGTCTGGGCGTGTGCCGCTTGAGGGTGTTGAGCAGCAGTCAAAGGCGTCTGTTGAATTGTCGGTGCGTGGTAATTTGCCGGATGCCACGGATTTTCGCCGTGAGCTTTTACATTTGGCCAGCGAGATGGATATTGATATTGCCTACCAAGAAGACAATATGTTCCGTCGCACTCGGCGTTTGGTGGCGTTTGATATGGATTCAACCCTCATTGAAGCGGAGGTGATTGATGAGCTAGCGATCGCCGCTGGTGTCGGTGAGCAAGTCGCCGAAATTACCGAGCGAGCAATGCGTGGCGAAATTGATTTTACCGAAAGTTTTAAAGCGCGAGTTGCCTTGCTTAAGGGCTTAGATGAGTCAGTGCTGGAAGGTATTGCAGAGAGCTTGCGTATTACTGAAGGTGCGGAGAATCTAGTCTCTACCCTCAAACAGCTTGGTTATAAAACTGCGATTTTATCCGGCGGTTTTACTTATTTTGGACATTATCTGCAGCGCAAGCTTGGCATTGATTACGTGCACGCCAACGAACTTGTTATTCGCGACGGGCGGGTGACCGGCGAGGTTGAGGGCATTGTGGTAGACGGTAAGCGCAAGGCGGAGTTGTTGCGCGAAATTGCCGAGCGTGAAGGCTTAGATATGGAACAGGTTATCGCGGTGGGCGACGGTGCAAATGATTTGCCTATGCTGAGTATTGCCGGTTTGGGTATCGCTTTTAGAGCCAAGCCAATAGTGCGCGAGAACGCCAAGCAGTCAATTTCAACTCTCGGTCTTGATGGCATTCTTTATTTACTAGGAATTAGCGACCGTTTAACAGGGAAGTAGATTTTGTGTCGGCATTTTTTCGTTCTGCAGGGTGATTTATTGCTGAAGTGAAAGAATGCTCGTCGTCAGTCCTTAGGGCTTCACCCAAATGCGGCGAATTCATAGTTCATGCTGGTCATGGGTTCGCTGACATAACTACCTTGAATAAAATCTGGGCCGAGCTGCCAAAGCATCGCTAGTGTTGCGGCGCTGCCAACATTGGGGATCATGATTTGGCTGTTCAGCAAGCGAGCTTGTTGCACCATATCACGAATTTCTTGGTCGCTAGGCGTATCGGTCGCGCGGTAGCCTGGTTTTACTAGGCTCGGACGAATGTGGTTTAAAAATTTGTTGCCTTTCTGGGTTCGGCCAAAGTTTCGTACTGCTAAGGACGCGCCTAATTTTTGTAGTTGATTTACAAAATTCAGGGCCGGCTTTAGCGTATTGGCGATACTTTCTTCGCTAAATTGTAGAATGACCGATGATGGCGGTATTCCAGCCGCTTTGAAGGCAACGCTTAACCACGCGCAAAACTCTGGGTCGTGGAACACATTGCCACTTAGGTTGATGATGAGCTTAAGGTCTTGGCCGGCAAGACGCTCTTTGGCTAACTGCTTGGTGGCCTCGACGACAATCCAGTGATCAAGTTCTGAATTTTCAGGTTCACGTTCAATCGCTCTTAGCATTTCTCCCGCCGTAAGTTCTCCTTCAGCCCAGTCTTTAATACTTAATGTCGCCTCGTAATGGTCACCACTAGAGGCGCCAAGATTGACCAGCGGCTGGAATAATAAGCTTAAACGAGCGTTTGCCAATGCTTCCGCGATGTTGTCGTTTACAGAATCTTTGCGGCTGAGTTGCTGGCGGTCGCGGCTGCATATTTCCGCATTATTGCCACCGGAGTGGTATATTTTTTCAACGCCGTCAAAGGCGGTATCTAGTAACAGGGAGGCCTTTGGTGGGGTGAGATGGTTGATTGCTAAAATGGCAATGCTCACCGTGCATTGCAGTGATTGTTTACGTACTTCAAATATTTCTGTCTCTATAGTGCTAGCTAATTCAAGCGCCATTTCAAGCGCTGTATTACTGGGGACATGATGAGCAATGGCAGCGATCATATCGTCAGCGACACGGCCGTAATGCTGTGCAGGCATACCTGCGCGCACATGATTACTGAGCGCCTCGATGAGATGTTCAACATCAATGAGGCTGGTGCTGTGGCGTAGTTTACTAAAGTGGTCAACCGAAATTAGGATGAGCGATGAATTACTATTGCGCTCGTTTTCAATAAAATCTTGTAGCAGGCTTAGAAATTGATGTTTGCTACTCATTCGCGTGCTGTTATCAACACCGTTTACCGCAGCGCTGTCATTGGCTTTATGAATAGTGAGCTGAATGCAATCCTCACTCTCGTAGTGAGCGCTGTCACAATGAATATGTGTTTTAAGTTCGGTGTGGTTAGCAAGGAAAAAACTGATTTCTAATTGTTGGTGCTCGCTATTTTGCTGCTGTTTTTTAAGAACGTTTTTAAAACGGTCTTTATCTTTATTGGCGATCAAGTCGACAATGGGAAAACCGTCAAGGTCGTCGTAGCCCATGTGCTCACAAAATGGGGTATTTGCATAAATCACCATGCCGTCAGTGATGTAGGCGATGGGGTCTTGGTGATCAATCAACAGTAATTGGTTTCGCTCCTCAGCTTCGGCCAAGGCAAGTTTAGCTGCAGCGAGTTGGCGGTAGAGTTGCACAGATGTTTGCGCCTTAAACGCGGCATTTACCAGATGGGAAATATTGTATTTAGTAATAACATCTACAACACAGGGGTCTGGCGGGCGCAGGGAGTCTCCTTCCCCCATGTAGATAACGGGAATATCTTTATGGTATTTACGCAGGATATGGCAGCAACGCTCTATATCGAGTTGGGCCTGTTCTGCGTCGAAGACAAGAACGTCCCAATTGTTGTTATCAGAAATGGCTGTCGCTAGTTTTTCGCCGGTATCAATATTGAGCGTATGAGCAATACGGCCCCCTCTACGGCAATGAGTAGCCAATTGCTCCGCGTCACTATCCGCGAGACAAAACAGGAGAATGTTGATCGCGGTGTTGCTGCTCATAATAGCTCGATAATAGTAGCGGTTTTATTTTATAAATGACTGTTTATGCAGTCACTCAAAGAATATCCCAGAGCTGATTAAAGTCGCTTTTATTAACTTCATCGGCATCTGCTACGTCAATCTTGATGGTATTGCGGGCAATATCTTCAAAGCGGAATAATTTAAAGGCGTTGGATTGCTCTACGATTTTTCCTAATTTTATACGCATGGAATGGCCGGGGCGCAAGAGCTCTACTGTGTGTCCTTCTGATATTCCAATGACCCCAGATAGCAATAACATGGGGCCCTTTGCAATATGTCCACCGGGTAGCAGCATTGCCCGTTGGTATTCGTTCACGGGTAGGCCGGATTGAATGAGGCGGGCGCTGTACGGCGTCGCTGTAGATGCGAGTGCCTCTATGCCAACTTGGTGGCTGCCATCACTGCGCAGCCAGCGAACAACACCAACGCGCCAGCTGTCGTAATCGTCGGTTTTCAGGCCGACTAACTCGCCAGTGCGAATACGAAGTTGGGTAGTGCTAGGCCATTCGATTCGGCAGCCGGAGCTACTGGTATCTAGAATGCGTGAGCGCAAATATTCATATTTATTGTCAGCGCTAACTGGCGCTGGATTATCTTGCGGCAAGCTATAGCTGATGGTTTCTACATCGCCCGCTCGATAATCGATTGACGATTTTTGGTCGGGATCGCGGCCGCGAGTATCTGCCCCGCCGCTTCGACTCCAAACATCGTCTTGGTCTGCACGTCGTTCTTGAAAGAGGGGGGAGCTGCTGTCGTGGTCTGGCTCAATGTGGAAGTGACTAAAATCTAATTGATTGGCGACATAGTAGTGTGTGGTATTCATGCCCACGGTAATAAGTACCGGGTCGTTACAGGGCATACGTTCTGCAGCGCGTGAGGTTGCTGAGCTCCAAGAAATAGCGAGGTGATCGAGAATTGAGCTGCTTAGTTTTGTTGGATTATTGGTCTTGCGCGGAGTGTTTGCTCCAGCGAGTCCACCACTTTGTGAGAGCAGGGGTTTGGTGTCTATGCCTAGCCAACCTGGGGACGGTGCCCGCTGTATTAATTCGCGGTATACGGGGGGAGAGTCCTCGGTGGGGTTAAACAAAAATACACTGCTTTCCAGCCGGTCTGTGCGCAGCTCTATGAAGGCCGACCAGTTGTTTAATTCATTAAAAATGTCGTCGATATAACGCTGGGGCAGTTGGTGGGTTTTACTGCAGCTCAACATTAACAGGCGAAGATAGGCTTGTTGCACTGTGCCGTCGCCATAGACGCTATCAATGACTTTGGATTTGCGTAGTTTTTGCGCGTGGGCGCATTGGTAAATTTTATGTGCGCTTAACCAAAACTCTGGATGACTTGAGCGATATAGCTGATAAGTTCGCAGCAATATTCTGCTATGTTCAGTCAGCGCTCTGTGTAGGCAGCTTGAAAGTGCGTCTTTAGAACGAAGTAAGCGATTCTCGCCTTCCAGCCCCTTGAATGCTTGGCAATAGCCTGTCGCGAGCTGAGAGTTTAGGGTGTTTGCGAGTAGGACTATTTTTTGGGTTTTCTCTGGCAATACCACCGGCTTGTTGAGGTAGTGCTGAGAAAGGGCCTTTACGATGCGGTGAACATGGGGGCGAATTTTCTCAAGGATTTCGTAGCGATCCTTAGGTTTGCAGGCGGTATGGCTTAGTTCTGATAGTGCTTGAAATAACAGGCGCGTGGCTTCACCCAGATTAGCTAGCGGCAGGTTATTTACCCAAGTGCTGACGGCCGTTGCGTTTAATGCGAACTGGCTATGTGAGTCACGGTTTATGTCAGGCGTTGCAATTGCAAGGCTTGAGTTATTATTCATAACGTCCTGTGAATGACTGTTTTAATGTAATGTTGCATTCGCTTTGTGTTTTAAGTCTATGTTTTTACGCGTTAAATCAAAATAGTGCAAGCGGTCGTTTACTACTTGCATTCGGTTCTTCTATGACTAGTCGCGGCACTAAATAGCCTGGTAGCTTGGCTAGTATAGCCTTCATTAGTAAGCGTGCCTGTACTTCACTTACGTCAAAATGCGCGGCGCCGTTCACTTTGTCTAGTAAATGTAGGTAGTAGGGCATGACGTTAACTTCAAATAGGCGTCGGCTTAGCTTTACTAAGGTATCGGCATTATCGTTGATTCCTTTAAGTAAAACGCTTTGGTTTAAGAGTGTAAACCCAGCGCTGCGCATGTTTGCCAGCGCAATTTCGGTGTGCTTATCAATTTCATTGGCGTGATTACAGTGGATTACCATCACAATGCGTAGGCGATTCGCGCTAAGTACCTGAATAAGCTCTGGTGTCACTCTGGCGGGTAATACCAGTGGTAATCGGGTGTGAATACGCAGGGTGTCGACATGCGGAATAGCGGCAATTTTTAATATAAGTTTGTGTAAGTATTCGTCAGGGGCCGATAGCGGATCGCCGCCGCTGAGTATGACCTCGCTAATTTCGCTGCGATCTGCAATATAGTCTAGCGATTTTTGCCAGTCACGCTGACTCGGATTGTTGGCCTCGTAGGGGAAGTTACGGCGGAAACAGTAGCGGCAGTGAACGGCACAGGCTGGGCTGGTGATGAGTAAAACCCGTCCGTAATATTTATGAATTAGGCCGGGTGCGGGGTTGGCGCTGACTTCTTCCAAAGGATCATTAATGTAGCCGACGTGTTGCCGTGTCTCTTTTTCTAGCGGCAATACTTGTAAAAGTAGAGGGTCGTTCCAGTCGCCAATAGCCATTTTGGCAACAAAGGCCTCGGGCACTCTCAGCGGGAATTGCTCGAGTGCTGCGGTAATGTTTGGGTGTTCATTTGGGTCTAATTGCAAACGCTGAAATAGTCGTGCTGGCTCGCGGATCATACCGCTCATTTGTTGCTGCCAGCTTTCGGCCTGCCAAAAAGTGTCTTTTAGGGGTATCATTGCTGCCTTTTTAAACTACGGTTTTACACCGTCGCTGAGGAAAATCATGGCTAATTATTCTACCAATGAATTTCGCAACGGACTAAAGGTGATGCTCGACGGCGAGCCTTGTTCTATTTTAGATAATGAATTTGTTAAGCCGGGTAAGGGGCAAGCCTTTAACCGTGTTCGTTTGCGCAATCTTAACTCAGGTCGGGTTTGGGAGCGTACTTTCAAATCCGGCGAGTCTCTCGAGGGCGCTGATGTCATCGATCAAAGTATGGAATATTTGTACAACGACGGCGAATTCTATCACTTTATGGACCCCGAATCGTTTGAGCAGTTTCAAGCGGATCTTAAAGCGGTTGGCGATGCGTCTAACTGGCTAAAAGAGCAGGATGTTTGCACCGTGACCTTGTACAACGGCGCACCGTTGTCAGTTACCCCGCCAAACTTTGTTGAGTTAGAGATCGTTGAGACTGATCCGGGTGTTAAAGGTGATACCGCGCAAGGCGGCACCAAACCGGCTTACTTAAGCACTGGCGCTGTTGTGAAAGTGCCGTTGTTTTTAAGTGTTGGCGAAGTCATAAAGGTCGATACTCGTACCGGCGAATATCAGAACCGAGTGAAAAGTTAAATGTCTGATTGGCGGCCCACGGCTGATTTTTCGGCTTTAAGCCGCCGCGCACAATTACTTGCTGCGGTGCGCGCCTTGTTTGCGGAGCGCGGTGTTTTAGAAGTGGACACACCACTGCTAGCGACGGCGCCAGTCACCGATCCCAATATTGAAGCTATCACCACCGTCTCGCCTGACGGTGATGCCCTTATGTATTTGCAGACTTCGCCAGAGTTTGCCATGAAGCGTTTGCTGGCTGCGGGTAGTGGGTCTATCTATCAAATTTGTAAGGCCTTTCGGCGGGGTGAGCGGGGGCGCCGGCACAACCCCGAGTTCACTATGCTGGAGTGGTACCGCATTGGCCTGAGCTTGCAGGAGTTGATGGATGAGGTCGCGGTGATAGTGGCCTTGGCGGTAGGGCCGGTTGAATCACATTATTATAGTTATCAGCAGGTGTTTGAGCGGCATTGCGGCTTGAGTCCACACCACGCGTCATTATCTGAATTAAAAGCCTGTGCGCGTGCGCACTTGGATCTCCATTTTGATACTGATGACCGCGATGTGTGGTTGCAGCTTTTGATGTCATCGGTGATTGAGCCTTTGTTGGATCGTGAATCCCTTAGTTTTGTATACGATTTTCCCGCCTCGCAGGCGGCTTTGGCGAACACCCGCAGCAACGCTGATGGTATTCAGCTCGCCTCTCGGTTTGAAGCGTTTTACGCCGGTATGGAATTGGCGAATGGCTATGACGAGTTACGCGATGCCAATGAATTGGTTAGGCGAATACGTGATGATCACGCCCGCCGAGCTGAGAACAACCAGATTTTGCCCCCTATTGATCGGCATTTATTAAAGGCAATGGCTACGTTGCCAGAGTGTGTCGGTGTGGCGATGGGCTTTGATCGTTTAGCGATGTTGGCCTGTGATGTAGAACGAATTGATGAAGTGATTGCGTTTCCATTGGAGCGGGCGTGAAGGCCCGCTCCAATGAATTTATCAAGCTGTCTTAATATGCCCCAAGATTTCTCCTAGGCGTGTTGGCGTGGTGGCTTGAAAGCCCTCATGCCAATCGGCCTTGTCTTTGGCAAATAAAACAATTGCTGTTGATCCGAGTTTGAAGCGCCCCATTTCCTCACCTTTTTGCAGGTGGATTTCACGAGCGCCTTGACTGTAATCCGTTGTTTTTATGCCTTTCGGCGGTGGTGCAATTTGACCGTCCCACACAGTTTCAATACCGGCTACGATCATCGCACCGACTAAGATAACCGCCATTGGGCCGGCTTCGGTGTCGAATAGGCACACCGCCCGTTCGTTGCGGGCAAACAGGCCTTGAACGTTTTCAGCGGTGGTGGTGTTCACTGAAAATAGCGCGCCAGGAATATAGCTCATGCTGCGCAATGTACCGCTAAGGGGCATGTGTACGCGGTGGTAGTCGCGGGGCGAGAGATATACTGTGGCGAAGCTACCGTTTTCAAACAGCGCGGCGGCTTCGCGGTCGCCACCTAGCAGTGCTAGTAGGCTGTAGTCCTGCCCCTTGGCTTGAAAAATGCGACCGCCGGTGATTTTGCCGATCTGACTAATCGCGCCGTCTGCTGGGCAGGCGATGGCATCATCGTCTTCGCAAATGGGTCTGGCACCGCTTTTTAATGCCCGAGTAAAAAAGGCATTAAAGTTTGCATAATGGCGTGGATCTGGGTCTTTCGCCTCCTCCATATCAACCTTGTATTGTTTGATGAAGCGGCTGATTAGTAGGTCTTTTAGCCAAGGAATGTCTGTTTCCGCAAGCTTGCCAACCAGTCGTGATAAGAAGTGCTGGGGTAGCAGGTATTGCAAAATAATGAACGCAATTTTCACAGGGTATCCTTCGGTAAATAATTAGAATTTTGTTGTCAGCAACACTAGGGCTTTTGCGCGCTGCTTTTTGCATTGCTGCCGGTTTCGATGGGGGTAAAATCACTGTTTCCCCATTCTCCCCACGAGCCGTGGTAGCCCTTTATATGTGGGTAGCCGAGAATTTTCATGAGCAGATAACTCAGGCCGGAGCGATGATGAGTCTGGCAATGGGTGATCACGGTTTTGTCGGCGGTGATGCTCAATTCGTTTAAGCGTGCTTGCAGGCTACTTAAATCTTTTAAGCGCATCTGCCGGTCGCGATCGATCAATTCCAGCCAGTCTAGGTTGATGGCGCCAGGAATATGGCCGCCGCGTTGAGATAATACTTTTTCGCCACGGTATTCTTCCGGTGAGCGCGCGTCCCAAACCGCCAGTTGGCTGTTGTCCAGCATGCTGATGAAGTCTTCAATTTCAGCTATTGGCAGGCTGTCAATCGTGATGTTTTGCTCGGTGGGGGCGGGGTGGTTGGCAACTTTTTCGGTTGGGTGACCGCCGTGCAGCCAAGCGTGTAGGCCGCCGTCAAGATAGGAGTAATTGTGATGGCCAATGGCATCGAGGGTCCAAATTAATCGGCCAGCCCAACCGCCGCCTTCGTCATCATAGGCTATTACGTGCTTGTCAGGGCTGAGTCCTACCTTAGAAAAAAGGGCGTTGAGGGCGTCGACACTTGGCAGTTTGCCAACCGCTGGTTTGACGCCACATTGCAGCTCCGATGGCGCGATATGGACAGCACCCGGTATGTGGTGCTCGGCGTAATTGGCGGCGCTGCTGGTATCTAAAATTAACAATTTAGGATTGTGCAGCGCTTCCGCTAATTGTGTGGTTTCAATTAATAATGGCCAGTCTTTCATTATCGACTTCTTGTGCTAAGTATGTGGATGAATTGTAGCAGTAGCTGCGGCTGTCAGGCGACGTTACTATCGTGTTGCTCGGCAGCCTCTTATTGTTGGGACAGTAAATTTCGAGCTTTTCTCACTCACTCTATTTTAAATTTGCGGCGGTGAGCCATAAAATTATTATAGCGAACGGATGTGACTAATTGCTTTATTGACTATTCAGGCTTTCAATTATTTGCCGATAGCTGCCCATACGTTCGGGGCTGATTTTGTTTTCTGCTTCAGCGTCTAGCAACGCGCAGCGCGGCTCATGTTCGTGTTTGCAGTCTCGAAATCTGCAGAGGCCGAGAAAAGGCCGGAATTCAATAAATCCATCTAATACTTTTTCTCTATCCATATTCCAGAGCGCAAATTCACGAATGCCGGGAGAGTCGATTAAGCTGCCGCCGTCGGGAAAATGATAGAGGCGAGCCGTAGTGGTGGTGTGTTTACCCTTGGCGGTACTTTCAGATAACGGACCTACTCGGGTGTCGGTGCCTGGCAGCAGGCTATTTACTAGCGATGATTTTCCCACGCCGGATTGACCAACAAATACACTGATATGGCCGCAAAGTGTTTGTTTTAATTCGTTTAGGCCGTGCTCTGCAGCGGTAGACGCGCGGGTGACTTGATAGCCAATGTCTTGGTAGCGAGCCAGCATGGTGTCGAGATATTCGCGATTGTCGTCGTTGATCAGGTCAGATTTGTTCAAAAGGAGAATAGGTCGAATGCCAATAGCTTCTGAAGCAACCAAGTAGCGATCGATGAGATTGGCGTGGGCGCGAGGCTCGGGGGCAATTACGATCACAATGTGATCAATATTGGCAGCAACCGGTTTTAATTTGCCGTGATTATCTGGGCGAGACAGCAGTGATCTACGGGTGTTGCAGGCAACGACTACGCCGGTGGGTTTGCCCTCCCGCCAAGTGACGCTGTCGCCGGTTACCAAGCCTTCGATGTGGGCGCGAACGTGGCAGCGCTGCCGAAATCCGTTGTCGGCTTCTACCTCAACCTGTTGACCAAAATGGCTCACAATAAGTCCGCTTTGCTCCGGACCTAATTCGCCTTCATTTAGCGCTTGGTCTAGTTGAGAGTCGCGTTTGTTTGCGCGCTCGTTGCGTTCCGCCTGTACTTTTTCGATGCGCCAGCGCTGCTGACGGCTGAGTTTACGTTTTGTCATGAAGGATCATTCGCCTAAGAGACGCCATCTTACCCTATGTGCTGATACAATCGACACTTTGCGCAGTTGAGGGTGTGAATTCGGCGTATTGGTATCCACTGAATACGTGGCGACATACCGGCATTGACTACATTTACCATATAGGCGAACCGATGGATAAAGCACAGAACTTGATTTGGATTGACTTGGAAATGACGGGTCTAGATACCATCAACGATCATATTATTGAAATTGCGACTGTGGTAACCGATGCCAATTTAAATGTGCTTGCCGAAGGCCCTGTATTGGCAATACATCAGCCCGATGAGGTGTTGGCGGGGATGGATGAGTGGAATACTCGGCAGCATGGCCAATCTGGATTGATTAAGCGGGTGCAAGATACCTGCATTACCGCTGAAGAGGCGGAGCGTTTAACCTTGGCATTTTTAGACAAGCATGTTGAAAAAGGTGCGTCGCCCATGTGCGGCAACAGCATCTGTCAAGATCGTCGTTTTATGGCCCGTGAAATGCCTGCACTGGAAGCCTATTTCCATTACCGCAATTTGGATGTGAGTAGTGTGAAAGAGTTGGCGCGCCGCTGGCGGCCAGACTTGAGTGCTGGCTTGAAAAAATCGGCAACGCATTTGGCTCTTGATGATATTTACGACTCGATTGCTGAGCTGAGCTATTACCGGGAGCATTTCCTTCGTCTTTCCTAGCCTTCCGTGATTTACCGCGCCGCTAGTCATGGCGGCGCGGGTGTATTCTTGGTTTTCATAGCGCTGCCTTTGCGTAAATGCCTACCGTCTTCTATGGTTTAGTAGCTATCTGTATTTACCCCTATTGTGATCAAGCGCAAAAACGGGTCTTGTAGCGATTCATGTTGTCGATGAAAACTTCGCGTATTAGCGGTGTTAATTACCACAAATTGCGTAGTCAATTTTAGGTCGGCGATGAGATAGATAACAATAAGTAGGTGGAATGTTATGAGAAAGTTAACTGCGCTGTGTGTGGCGTCTTTATTCTGTACCCCCTTATCTGCGCAAAGCTATTTTAGTGAGTTTGTTATTTTTGGTGACAGCTTGTTAGATAGCGGCAACTTTGGAAAACGCTTTACCAACCGGCTCGGCGATGGCTCTGGTGATTATACCCTTGGCCCCTATGCCAATATTGCCCCCCAATACTTGGGGATGGCACTGGGGCTGTCCACTGATCCAGCGGTTGCTGGCGGCACAAACTATGCCGTCGGCGGTTATGAAACGGCAGACATTTTAAATTCCATTAATGGAACTGGTCTGGCGCTGCCGGCGGGTGGTGCTGAGGCAAGGCCCGCATATTTAACTGAGAATACCGTTGACCGAAATGCGCTGTTTTTAATCGATGGTGGCGGTAATGATTTTCTCAACGGCACGGCGGTAGATCAGGCAACGATTGTTGCGTCTGCACAAACACTGATAGCCGGTGTGTCAGCCATCGATGCGGCAGGTGGTCGCTATATTATGCTGAGTAATTTGCCAGATTTAGGCAAAACCCCTGCGGCACAGGCGCAAAACTTAACGCTGCCTGGCTATGCCGCAACAGTGTCTGCCGGTGCAGCCGGTTACAACCAAGCGTTGCAGACCTATGCCAACTTTAGCGGCGCGAATATTATTCCCGTGGATTTAGCAGGGGTCATTGAATATGTGTCTGACAATGCTGAGGCATACGGCTTTGCCAATGGCGCCAATGTTGCGTTCGGCCCTTTGGCGACCTTTGATCAGCGCTATATGTGCTTTGACGACAGCGGCGGCGACTGTGTGGAGCACCCGATTTACGGCATAGATGGTACTAATCCCGATCCCGATAAATTGCTGTTTAATGATGGGGTCCACCCCACCGGCAAGGTCGGTGAAATTACCGGTGATTATCTTATTGATGTGGTGGTTGCGCCGCAACTTGTTGGTCAGCTTTCTGGGATTGGCATTGGGCTCGCGCGCAGCCAACACGAGAGCCTAACGCAAACCTTGCGAGAAAATCGCTGGTTTGAAAATACCAGTCGCGTGTTTATTAGTGCCAGCGGCGCGAACGAAGATGTGCCAAGTGGCGGTGATCAGGAGAGTAGTTACCTGACTCTGGGGTATAGCCACGCGGTATCGCCATCTATGAGTTTAGGTGCTGCCTTGAGCATGGCTAAGCACGAAACCGATACCGACGACGCTGAATTTTCAGCAACCAGCGTTGGTTATAGCGGCTTGCTAAATTATCGTGAGAATCATTGGTTGGCCGAAGGCAGTGTCGGTTTGAGCGTTGTCGATTACAGCGATGTCGATCGTCACTTTAATTTAGGTGATCAGGGTTTGACGGCGACTGGCGGTACCGAAGGTTATGGCTGGCACTTTGATGGTCAAGTGGCTTATGAGCTGTCGTCATCGAAAGCGCTGAGTATTGCTCCCGCCGTGGGCGCTCGCTTACTGAGTGCCAAGGTTGATGGTTATACCGAATCAGGTGGCGCCGTATCAAATTATCAATGGGGCGAGCAAAGCCGTCAGAGTCGTCAGCTAAGAGCCGGTGTACTTGCAAATATAGCGGTGAGCGAGGGTGTGAATTTGTATGCTGAAGTGTTCTCGGTGTCAGAGCTTGAAGATGCAGACGAAACGATTGAAGTGAGAAATACCAACCTAGGCTATATTAGTTATCGCTTGCCGAGCTATCGCACTGATGGCGACACTTTTGTCGATGCCAGCCTAGGCGCGTCGGTGGCCATAGATAAGTCGCGCTTAGCACTGAATATTAATTATAGCGACGAAGGCGAAGGGCGTGAGAGTGTGATGTTGAATTATTCCCTGCCGTTCTGAACGGCCATCTAGCGCTTGTCACTTAAAGCCCCTTGATTGGGGCTTTTTTACGCATGCCGTGATGGTGCTGAATGCTGTTTGGTCAGTGCCCAGTCGATATGTTCGCGGGCCATGTCACCGGCGACGGCGTATTGTGATTTTAAGGCTTGAATAGCGGCAGTACTTGCGGGCGCATTGCCAATGCCAACGGCCAAATTACGCAACCAGCGCTGATAGCCAATGCGGCGAATGGCAGAGCCGGCGGTGTTGTCTAAAAACTCTTGTTCAGACCATAAAAACAGGCTGACTAATTCGCTGTTATCAAGCTGATGGCGTGGCGAAAAGTCAGTTTCTTTGGTGGGCTGCGCAAACTTATTCCACGGACATACCAATTGGCAGTCGTCGCAGCCAAACACGCGATTGCCCATTAAGGGGCGCAAGTCTTCTGGAATACTGTCTTTGAGTTCAATCGTTAAATAAGAAATGCAGCGCCGCGCATCGACTTGGTAGGGGGCGACAATCGCGCCGGTTGGGCAGTCATCAAGGCAGGCGCGGCAGCTGCCGCAATGACCGGTTTCTTGGGGTGGGTCGATTGGCAGCGGTACATCGGTATAAATTTCGCCCAAGAAAAACCACGACCCCGCTTTGCTATTGATCAGCATGCTGTTTTTACCAATCCAGCCAAGACCGGCTTGCTCGGCAAAGCCGCGCTCTAAAACCGGCGCGCTGTCGACAAAGGCGCGGTGGCTGCCGCCGGCGACGGCGCTGATTTTTTCGGCGAGTTGGCTGAGGCGTTTGCGAATTAATTTATGATAGTCGCGGCCCAAAGCGTAGCGAGAGATATAGGCTTTACTGGGTGTGTTTAGAATAGTGTCGCAGCTTTCGCCGTCGGGTAGATAATCTAGGCGGGCGCTTATGACGCGAATGGTGCCCGGATGCAAGTCGTCGGGGGTGGCGCGCAGTCCTTCGCGTTCAGCCATATAGGCCATTTCGCCGTGGTATTCTTTTGCCAGCCAGTTGCGCAGATGTTCTGCGTGGGCGGCATTGGTCGCAGGGCTAATACCAATGTGGGCGAAACCGAGGTCTCGGCCCCAGTCTTTAATTTGCTGCGCTAGGGCCTCAAGGTCAGTTGGAGTTGGGGTGATCAAGTTGCCGTTGCCTACTTGAAGAGACGATGGGCAGGTATTTTACACGTTTGGCTTGCCGCTGTATGTCCTTGCTAGCGTCGCCCAGAGTACGCTCAGTACATGCTTGTGGTGAGGGCCTACATAGCTGTTTTTTATTGGTTGGAATGGATAAAACCACATCAGCAGTATTACCTTAGTTTATTTGCTTTCAGGTATTTATCAGCGGTCCCAATAGTTAATCATTGCGCTACTTCCGTTCTTTGAGTGGCGTGCTAGAATGCGTCGCCATTTCGGCATCTCCCTTCAAGCTTTCTTGCGCTGGTATCTTATAATGTTCCGTGTGGTTGCCGTTCTGGTAGTGGCACTGTTGACGTCTAGCTGTGCGTCGATGTTCGATGATATGTCCTTGGCTGCCCAGGCCAAATTTCAGCAAATGCTTGCCAATAAGTTTGCTCAAAAGCTCACTGCCGGTATTGATCTGGTGGTCGGGCAATTGGCTGTTAAGGGCGGATTTCTGGATGATCCAATAGTGCGAATTTTATTGCCGCCACCCTTAGGGCTGGTGATTGATGTGGCGCGCGATTTTAATGAGAATCCGCAGGCAGCACTGCTGGAAACCCTAATGAATCGAGCGGCTGAGAATGCGATTCCGGTGGCGGGGCCAATTCTGAAAAATATAGTGGCCAATCTGGATGCTGACACTTTACAAAAACTGGTGCACTCACCCCGCAGCGCAGCGACGGATCTGTTGATGGCTGAAGGTGGTGGCATGGTGCAGTCGGTATTGTTGCCCGCAGTGAGTCAAAGTTTGGCGGCCGATGGTGCGCTTAAACTTTACGGTGATTTACTGCAGTCTCAGCAAAAGGCCAGTGCTGCGGCGGGCGCTACTGAGAATGCTGTTGCGTCTACGGCAACTGAGCAGGCGGTGGCTCCAGACCAGTTGGGCGAATATGTGGTGCAACAGGCGGCGGGTGGTTTATTTAAAAAGGTGGCTGCTCAAGAGCTGCTTATCCGAGATTCGCTTAATGCCATTGGCCGCGCGTCCCAGTACTAATGCCACCACGGCGAGCTAGGTGTTGGTCAACGGTAATGTCGTGCTAGGGTGCTTCTACGTGTTGATACTGCGGGGGCTTAACTTGTCAGCGCCTGCTTGCGCGCTATGATAGGTGGGTCTTCTAGATCATCACGGGAAAATCACGGTATGTCATTGTTGCCGCAAGATCAGTCCATTGCCGCTGAGCAAATTCTGTACACCGCTGCGCAGGTGCGGGAGCTGGACCGGCTTGCTATAGCCGGCGGCATCACCGGTATTGAATTGATGACGAGGGCAGGCTTGGCGGCGTTTCGAGAAGTGCAGCAGCGTTGGCTGGATCGCTCCCCTATCGAGGTGTTTTGCGGCGGCGGTAATAACGGCGGCGATGGCTATATTATTGCGGCCTTGGCAAAAGAAAATGGCTTGTCTGTGCGTGCGTGGGCACTGGCTGACCCCGGGTCTTTAAAGGGCGACGCGGCTCTGGCTGTGCAGCGCGCAGTGGATGCTGGTGTCGTTATACGCGCTTGGCAGGGCGAAGAGCCAAATCCAGATGGAGTGATTGTTGACGCGCTGCTCGGGACAGGTTTGAACGGCGTGGTTCGCGAAAAATACGCGCAGGCGATTTCGATCATTAATGCGAGTGCTGCGCCGGTGTTGGCAATAGATGTACCGTCGGGTTTGTGCAGTGATACGGGGAGCCAGTTAGGGGGCGCTGTTCGTGCCTCAGCCACCATTAGTTTTATTGGCCGAAAGCGCGGCTTATACACGTTAGATGGCGTAGATTGCGCGGGGGGCAAAGTGTTTGATTCGCTTGCGGTGCCGCGCGACGTCTATCAGCAACTTGATGTTGCGGCGGTTAGGGTGCTAAGAGTCGACGGCCCGTCAATGTTGAGTCAGTGGGGTGAGCGTCCCCGCGGTGCTCATAAAGGCATGTTTGGACATGTCTTGGTGATTGGCGGCGATCTGGGCATGGCCGGTGCAAGTTTACTGGCAGCAACGGCGGCGGCGCGCGGTGGCGCGGGGTTGGTGTCTTGTATCACTAGGCCAGAACACAGTGGCGTTTTTATTGCTGCACGGCCTGAATTGATGGTGCATGGACTTAGCTGCGAACAGTTGATGAGTGGCGCTGTTCTGAATGACTTAATTGAAAAAGCCAGTGTGATTGTGATTGGTCCTGGGCTTGGGCTGGGTGAGTGGGGGCAAATGCTTTTAAACGCCGTGCTGAATTCTGATAAGCCCTTGGTCATCGACGCTGATGCCTTGAATTTATTAGCGCAAACACCAGAGATCCTGCATTCTCACCGCGGGCCACGTATACTCACGCCACATCCTGGCGAGGCGGCCCGATTGCTGGCTTGCGGCACTGCCGAATTGCAATGTGATCGCTTTGCGAGTGTGTTGGCGCTGCGGGATAAATATCAAGCGACGGTGTTATTAAAAGGTGCCGGTACGCTCATCGCAGATGCGGAATGCGCATCGCCAATTTATTTAAATAGCGGTGGGAACCCCGGTATGGCAACGGGGGGCATGGGCGATGTATTGTCAGGCGTGATCGCTGCGTTTGTTGCGCAGGGGCATGCGCCAGCGGCGGCGACATGTTTGGCGGCGGCGGTACATTCTGCCGCAGCAGATTGCGCGGCACGGCAGGGTGAGCGCGGTATGTTGGCTAGCGATGTTATCGATAATTTACGAGGTGTGATCAACGGGTATGCAGCGGTATCTTGACGGTGAAGCCGCGACGGTGGCGGCGGGAGAGTCTTTAGGTAAAGCGATGCGCAGCGGCGCGGTGGTGTACTTGGACGGTCAATTAGGTGCCGGTAAAACCACTTTCTGCCGCGGCGTTCTGCGGGCATTTGACTATGCTGGCCCAGTTAAAAGCCCAACTTACACCTTGGTCGAAGCCTATGAAGACTTGGCGTGTACGGCGGAACCGGCTCACGCTAAGGCGGTCAGTGTGTATCACTTTGACCTTTATCGCCTCGGCGATCCCGAGGAGTTGGAGTATATGGGCATCCGCGATTATTTTGATAATGATGCAATATGTTTGATCGAATGGCCCCAGCGCGGCAGTGGATTTTTGCCATCTGCCGACATAATGGTTAGCATTGAGCCGCAAGGGGCGGGCCGTCTTCTTGCCGCGCGTGGCGCGACGTTGCGCGGGCAGCAAATTCTGGCGCAGTTGAGCGAATATGAAACGGATTAGCAGTGCAATATTGTGCGGTTTACTATTTTTAGCGGCGACTGCGCAGGCGGCGGAAGTTCGCGACGTCCGATTTTGGCGGGCGCCCGACCACAGCCGGGTGGTGTTTGATCTCAGTGGGCCAGTAGAGCACGAACTCATTACCCTCGACAATCCTGACCGCCTTGTTATTGATATACAAGGCGCCAAGCTTACCTCGGACGTCAGTAAACTCGAATTTACCAATAGTCCTATTTCGCGCTTACGTCACGCCGAAAAGCCTGACGGTGCGCTGCGTATTGTATTTGACCTCAGTAATGCGGTGCAGGTACGAAGCTTTCTGTTGGCTGCCAGCGGTGATTTACATGACCGCTTAGTGGTGGATTTTTTAGACACCGGTGAATCTGCGGGCAGTAGTGCCAGCCCGGGTGCCAGCGCTAGCTCGAAGCCCAATCCCAGTGCCAGCCCTAGCGCGCCAAAGGTGACGAAAAGTATTGAAAATAGCTCTCATCGCGACGTGGTGATTGCCATCGATGCGGGGCATGGCGGTGAAGACCCCGGTGCCATTGGCCCAGGCCGGGTTAAAGAAAAGGACGTGGTTTACAAAATTGCCCAGCGTTTAAAAGAGCGCTTTGAGCGCAAAAAAGGCTATCGCGTGGTGATGATTCGCGATGGCGATTACTATGTTGGCTTGGCGAAGCGCCGCGATTTGGCCAGAAAAGCTCAGGCCGATTTCTTTGTGTCTATTCATGCCGATGCGTTTACCAACCCCAGTGCGAACGGCAGCTCGGTGTACGCACTGTCTAAACGCGGTGCGACTAGTGCTTCGGCGCGGATTTTGGCGCAGCGCGAAAACGAGGCTGACTTGGTTGGTGGTGTGAGTCTGTCTGACAAAGATCAGGTGTTGGCTGGGGTGCTGACAGATTTATCTATGACGGCAACCTTGGACGCGAGTTTGAGTGTGGGCGGCCAGTTGTTGGGCGAGATGGGGAAAATTTCGCGGCTGCACAGCAAGCGTGTTGAACAGGCGGGTTTTGCGGTGTTGAAATCGCCGGATATTCCGTCCCTGTTGGTTGAGACGGGGTTTATTTCAAATCCCCATGAAGCTGGCAAATTAAAAAGCGCGCATTACCAGAGTCAAATGTCGCAGGCGATATATGAAGGTATTGATCGCTATTTCCGTGAGAGCCCGCCGCCAGACACTTATTTTGCAGCGGTAAAGCGCGGCGACATATCGCCCGCGAGTGGTCCTGCAACGGCGGCTGGCGTGCGTGAATATGTGATTGCGAATGGCGATACGCTGTCTGGTATTGCGCATCGTTACAATGTGCCGCTGCAAGATTTACAACGCCAGAATCAACTCTCGGGTAGTGATATCCGTGTTGGTCAGAAAATACAGATCCCCGCATCCTAATGACAAAAATCCATTTATTAGATCCGCGTTTGGCCAACCAAATTGCTGCGGGTGAAGTTGTTGAACGGCCAGCGTCGGTTGTAAAAGAGTTACTGGAAAACAGTCTCGATGCTGGTGCTCGCCGGATTGAATTAGAAATTGAAGATGGTGGCGTGAAGTTGATTCGCGTTCGTGATGACGGTGAAGGCATCGCCCACGAAGATTTGCCTTTAGCGTTAAGCCGCCATGCTACTAGTAAAATTTCGGTGCTTGAAGATTTAGAGTCGGTAGCTAGCTTGGGGTTTCGTGGTGAGGCTTTGGCAAGTATCAGCTCAGTCTCGCGATTGAGTTTAAGCACTGCTCGCGAAGGTAGCGATTCGGGCTGGTCTGCTCGCAGCGAAGGTCGTGATATGGCGGCTGTGTTAGCGCCAGTTGCTCACCCGCGTGGCACCACCGTTGAGGTGCGCGATTTATTTTTTAATACGCCAGCCCGCCGTAAATTTCTGCGCACCGAAAAAACCGAATTCAATCATTTAGATGAGGTGGTGAAGCGTCAGGCCTTGAGCCGCTACGATGTCGGCTTTTCATTGCGCCATAACGGCCGCGCAATTCATAGTTTGAAGCCCGCAGATAATCAACTAGAGCAAGAGCGTCGTTTAGCCGCAGTATGCGGGCCGGCGTTTATGGAGCAGGCCCTATATATAGACCGCGAGGCAATGGGGCTGCGCTTATGGGGTTGGGTGGCGCTGCCGAGTTTTTCTCGCAGCCAAGCAGATTTGCAGCATTTTTATGTAAACGGCCGCTATGTGCGTGACCGCCTCGTTGTGCATGCGGTGCGGCAAGCCTACCGAGACGTGCTATTTCACGGTCGTCATCCCGCCTTCGTGTTGTATTTAGAGTTGGCGCCGGCCTCGGTGGACGTGAATGTTCACCCGACTAAGCACGAGGTGCGCTTCCGTGATGGCCGCACCGTGCACGATTTTATCTTCCGTACGCTGCACAAAGTGCTGGCGGATGTGCGCCCAGATACGGTTCCGCAAAATGCATCGGTACCGCAGATGAGCGGCGAGCCGATGATGGCGATGCCGGAAACCCAGTCGGCGATGGCGTTGGCCGATAATGACGCGGGCTCAAGTTCCCGTGGTGAGCTTGCAGTGCCAGTGAGTCATTCTTTGGGTGGCTTCCAATCTCAATACCGGCCTAGCTATTCGCCTGGCGGCGTTGCAGATCAGCAGGCAGCGTATCAGCGACTACAAGCGGCGCCTCAAACGAGTGGTGCAGAGGGCGATGGTCTGGCTCCACCGCTGGGCTATGCGCTGGCGCAATTAAAAGGCGTGTATATTCTGGCCGAAAACCAACAGGGTTTGGTCTTGGTCGATATGCATGCCGCGCACGAGCGCATTACCTATGAGCGGATGAAAAATGCCCGCGATGGCGAAGGTATTCGCAGCCAGCCTTTATTGGTGCCCATGAATCTCGCAGTGAGTGAGCGAGAGGCGGATTGCGCGGAGCAACACAGTGATGTTTTTGCTGAGCTGGGGATGCGCATTGAGCGCGCGGCGGCAGAATCGGTCATTGTGCGCGAGCTGCCCACCATTTTAGCCGATACCTCGGTTGAGCAGTTGGTGCGCGATGTTTTGTCAGATTTGCTGGAGTTTGGCAGCAGCGATCGTATTCGCGAACATATCAATGAAATCCTGTCGACTATGGCGTGTCATGGTTCGGTGCGGGCGAATCGACGCTTAACACTGCCAGAAATGAATAGTCTGCTACGTGACATGGAAGCCACCGAACGCAGCGGTCAGTGCAATCATGGTCGTCCAACTTGGGTACAGGTAGGTATGGCCGAGCTTGATAAATGGTTTTTACGTGGCCGCTAGCACGAACTCTGATTCGCACGCTATGCCTTTGCCTCCCGCCATTTTCCTGATGGGCCCAACGGCGGCGGGTAAAACCGATTTGGCGCTGGCATTGAGCGAACATTTACCCTGCGATCTCATCAGCGTGGATTCGGCGCTGGTGTATCGCGGTTTAAATATAGGCAGCGCCAAACCCGATGCGGAAACCTTGGCGCGTTATCCTCACCAGTTAATTGATATTTGCGACCCCTCGGAACCGTATTCCGCCGCCCAATTTAGGCAGGACGCGCTGGCGGCGATGGCGAAAAGTGCCGCAGCGGGTCGAATTCCCTTGCTGGTTGGCGGTACCATGTTATATTTCAAAGCCTTAATCGAAGGTTTGGCGGATATGCCCAGTGCAGACCCGCACGTGCGCGCTGATATTAATGCTTTGGCATTAGCCCAAGGTTGGCCCGCAGTGCATGCGGAGTTGGCCGCCATCGACCCAGATTCTGCGGCGCGTATTCATCCCAATCACTCCCAGCGATTGTCGCGGGCGCTTGAGGTCTATCGCATTAGTGGTGTGGCCATGAGTGAATGGCAGGCTCGGCAGTCTGCTCAGGTGTTGCCCTATCAGGTTTATCAATTCGCTATTGCGCCGCCAGACCGCGCAGTACTGCATTCCCGTATAGAACAGCGTTTGCGGCAAATGTTTGCCGGCGGTTTTATTGATGAGGTTGCGGGTTTGATGGCGCGCGGTGATTTACATCCTGATCTACCGTCCATTCGAGCGGTGGGTTATCGGCAGGTATGGGAACATTTGCGGGGCGATTACGACGTCGATACCGCCTTTGACCGCGCGCTAATCGCCACCCGTCAGTTAGCCAAGCGCCAATTAACGTGGTTGAGAGGATGGTCAGATTTAATTTGGCTGGACTCTGGCGAAACGACAGAATCTCAGCTAAATAAGGTCTTGATGCATTCTGGCGCTGCCGTATATCAATAACTTCCGGTATACTGCAACTTACCCAGTCTGATCGCGAACTTATTCGCAGGTTTGCGATCCATATTGCTGCTTTTTCTTGATACGTTTTATCAACGCCCGATTTGGGCAATACAGGAGGCTACACCATGTCAAAAGGGCATAGCTTACAAGACCCTTATCTGAATATTCTTCGCAAGGAGCGTATTCCGGTATCTATCTACTTGGTCAACGGCATTAAATTGCAGGGCCAAATCGAGTCATTCGACCAGTTCGTGGTACTGCTGAAAAATACTGTTAGCCAAATGGTATATAAGCACGCGATTTCTACTGTCGTGCCGTCTCGTGTTGTTCGTTTGCCGATGGCGCATCCGCCAGAAGACGACGAAGAGCAAGAAGACGCTTAATAACGGCAATTCTTTGAATTGAGGTTCGTCCTTGCTATTTGAAAGACCTAACTCCGGTGAGCGTGCAATTCTCGTCCATCTGGATTTTCACAGTGAAGACGAGCGCGAAGATTCCAACGAATTTGTGCAACTGGTGACCTCTGCAGGGGGGGACCCAGTTGCTTTCATAACTGGTTCGCGAAAGCGGCCGGATGCCCGTTTATTCGTTGGTACTGGCAAACTTGAAGAAATCCGTGAAGCGCTAATCGCCAACGAAGGCGAGATAGTGCTATTTAATCACGCCCTTTCTCCTAGTCAGGAACGCAATATTGAACGCGAACTACAGTGTCGCGTGCTTGATCGTACTGGTTTGATTCTCGATATTTTTGCGCAGCGTGCGAATACCCACGAGGGTAAATTGCAGGTTGAGCTTGCCCAATTGCAGCATATGTCTACTCGCCTAGTGCGGGGGTGGACGCATCTTGAGCGTCAGAAGGGGGGTATTGGTTTGCGGGGGCCGGGTGAGAGCCAGCTGGAAACCGACCGCCGCTTATTACGTGCGCGCATCACAAGTATTCAAGGACGTTTGCAAAAAGTTCGCAAACAGCGTGAGCAGGCGCGGAGAGCGCGTCGGCGTGCAGAGATTCCAGCCTTGTCTTTGGTGGGCTACACCAATGCGGGAAAGTCGACGCTGTTTAATGTGTTAACGACATCTGAGGTGTACGCGGCAGATCAGTTGTTTGCGACCCTCGATCCCACGGTGCGACGTATTCCTGTGGGCGATGTTGGCCCCGTTATTTTGGCCGACACGGTTGGATTTATCCGTCACCTCCCCCATAAACTAGTTGAGGCGTTTCGGGCAACACTGGAAGAAGCGGCAATAGCAGATTTGCTCATTCACGTTGTGGATTGCGCTGATCCTGAACGGCAAGACAATATTAAGCAGGTATTAAAGGTCTTGGCCGAAATTGGCGCGGGTGATATTCCGCTGCTAGAGGTCTACAACAAAACGGATCTGATTGACGTTGAGCCGCGAATCGAGCGCAATGATCAGGGTAGGCCGATTAGAGTGTGGCTGTCTGCTCGCGATTCGCGAGGTTTGCCACTTTTTTACCAAGCCTTGAGTGAAATTCTGGGTAACGAAATTTGCGAAACCACGATTACCTTGACCGCTGGACAGGGGCGTCTGCGGGCGTTGCTGTACGGTCTAGGGGCCGTGATGGACGAACAGTTAAATGATGATGGCTCGCAGAATTTGAATTTGCGTCTATTAGAAGCTGATTGGCAGCGATTTTTGTCAAACGAGTCAGTAAGTGAGGTGTCTTTACACTCAACGCGTCCGGTTAGCACGCAGGAAGAATTCTGCTAGACTGCCCGCCGGACAATAAGTCGTTGGATCGCTGATTTTAATGCGATGGCCAATATGGTCGTGATGATTACATAGCGAAACAATACGATAACATAGGAGAGGGCTATGGCTTGGAATGAGCCGGGTGGTGGCAAAGATAACGATCCTTGGGGTGGTAAAAACCAAGGGCCGCCAGATTTGGATGAAGCGCTTAAAAAGCTTCAGGAGAAACTCAACAGTATTTTCGGCGGAGGCAAAAAGTCCGGTGGAAGTAATGGTGGCGATGTAAAAATCGGTGCCAGCACGCTAGTTGTTATTGGCGTGTTAGCTGTTGTTGTGTGGGGCTTGTTTGGGTTTTATCAGGTTGACCAGCAAGAGCGCGCGGTGGTTTTACGGCTTGGTGTCTATAGCGAAACAGTGATGCCAGGTTTACGTTGGAATCCGCCGCTAATGGACGAAGTTAACAAAATCAACGTCACTAAAGTACGTGGTGTTGCCAGTCGTGGCCAGATGCTGACCGAAGACGAGAATATCGTTGATGTTGCGCTGTCTGTTCAATACACGGTTGCTGATCCGGCTAACTTTTTACTTAAAGTGAAAAGCCCTGAGCTGAGCTTGGAGCACGCCTTAGAAAGTGCCTTACGCCATGTTGTTGGTAGCTCAAAAATGGATCAGGTTATTACTGAAGGTCGTGAGCAAATCGCTGTGGATACTCAGCAGCGTTTGCAGGACTATTTGGATACCTACCAAAGCGGTATTTTGGTCGCCAAAGTCAATATCGAAGATGCACAAGCGCCGTCTCAAGTACAGGATGCGTTTGATGACGTAACCCGTGCTAAAGAAGACCGCGAGCGTTTAAAGAACGAAGCTGAAGCCTATGCAAATGGCATTATTCCAGAAGCTCGTGGTGCCGCTCAGCGTCAATTAGAAGAGGCGCAAGCATATAAAGAGCAAG
Organism: Zhongshania aliphaticivorans; assembly: GCF_902705855.1. GTDB lineage: Bacteria > Pseudomonadota > Gammaproteobacteria > Pseudomonadales > Spongiibacteraceae > Spongiibacter > Spongiibacter aliphaticivorans_B. The sequence goes on from NZ_CACSIJ010000011.1 coordinate 100,571, forward strand.
TTGTGGCTAGAGCCGATGGTGAGGCGCAACGTTTTGCAAACTTGTATACCGAATATCGCAAGGCGCCCGCGGTTACGCGTGAGCGTCTGTATATTGACGCCTTAGAAACTCTATACACCGACGCAACCAAAGTAATGGTGGATGTGGATGGTGGCAACAATATGATGTATTTGCCGATAGATAAATTGATGGAGAAATCCGCTACTGTCCGCAAGGGTTCGCAAGAAGAAGTCGATATTCGCGCTTTGACCGATAAAGTGGTTGAGCAGTTGCGCCGCGACACGCAGACCACCCGCAGGGAGGGCCGTTAAGATGGGTAATCGTTCTTTTACTGTCGTAATTTTATTGTTAGGTGCGCTTGTACTTGCGTTTAATGCTTTATACATCGTACGTGAAACTGAGCGCGGAGTGTTGCTCAAGTTTGGTGAAGTAGTAGATCCTGATATTAGTGTGGGTCTACATATTAAGACGCCGTTTGTGCACATGGTGCGTAAATTTGAGCGTCGTATTCTGACCTTGGATGCGCCAACTCAGCGTTTTCTGACTATTGAGAAAAAACCACTGGATGTGGACTTCTACGCGAAGTGGCGTGTCATCGATACCCAGAAATTCTACACCGCGACTAACGGTGAAGAAGTTCGAGCAGAAGGCTTGTTGGCGCAGCGTATCAACACTGGTTTGCGTAACAAATTTGGTGAGCGCACCTTCCACGAAGTCGTGTCGGGCGAGCGTGATCTGTTGATGACGGATTTGACCCGTGATCTCAATGAGATCACCACTAGCGAATTCGGTATTCAGTTGGTTGATGTCCGCGTTAAGCGTATTGATTTGCCGTCACAGGTTAGTCAGTCCGTGTTTGATCGGATGAAGTCTGAGCGTGAGCGTGAAGCACGCGAACACCGTTCGACAGGTCGTGAATTGGCAGAGAAAATTCGTGCTACCGCTGATCGTCAACGCACCGTTATTGGCGCAAATGCCTATCGTGATGCACAGGTACTACGTGGTGAGGGCGACGCTTTGGCGGCCCGTACTTACGCGGCAGCTTATAGTGCTGATCCAGAGTTCTATGCCTTTGTTCGCAGCTTGGAGGCTTATCGAGCATCCTTTAACAATAAAGGTGATTTGCTGGTTGTTGATAGCAAAAGTGAGTTTTTCCGTTACCTGAAACAGGGTGCGGCTAAGCGATAATTGTCCTTATACTCCTCGCTACTGCGGGGAGTATGGTATCATTCACAGATCCGGGCTGATCCGAGACCGAAACGTCTTTGGGCAGCGCGGATTTTTTATGTTTGTGGCAGGCAAAGCGCATGTGGCAGGAACTGTCAGTGGCTCTCAGTCTGGTACTTATTATTGAAGGTGTGCTGCCGTTTCTGAGTCCAGAACGCTGGCGGTTGTTTGCATACCGAATGGCAGATATGGATAGTCGAACTGTCCGCATTGCCGGTTTAATAAGTATGTTATCGGGCCTCATAATGTTGAGTTTGCTGCGATAAAGTCTGATAGCTGATCAAGAGAGCAAAAATCGCGTATGACTTCGGTAGATCGTTGGTTACTTCCGGACGGTGTTGAAGAACTGTTGCCCGCTCAAGCGGCTCAGGTCGAAGCACTGCGTCGGCAACTTTTAGACCTCTATAAACGCTGGGGTTATGAGTTGGTGATTCCGCCTATGCTGGAATACACAGAATCTTTATTAGTGGGTTTGGGTAGCGATATTGATTTGCTGACCTTTCGGGTAACTGATCAACTCACCGGCAGAATGATGGGCTTACGTGCAGATATTACGCCGCAAGCCGCACGCATAGACGCACATAGTTTAGGGCGCGAAGGCCCAGTTAGATTGTGCTATGCCGGCAGTGTGTTACATAGCAAACCGAAAAAGCCATTGGCATCGCGCTCCCCCATTCAATTGGGTGCGGAGTTATACGGCGATAACAGCCCAGCCAGTGATTTAGAAATTATTTGTTTGATGCTAGAAACCCTCAGGGTTGCTGGGCTTGACGGTATTACCTTGGACACTGGTCACGTGGGTATCTACCGTGCAGTGATTAAGGCCGCGGCGCTGAATGACGAACAAGAAGCCCGCTATTTCGATATTTTGCAGCGCAAGGCTAAGACCGAGTTGCGTGAATTTGTAGCGGCCCTTAATGCCACTGATAAGGTCGCCGAGCAGCTCTTGGCATTAAACGAATTACACGGCGGAAATGATGTTTTGGCCAAAGGCCGACAAGTTTTTGCTGATATTCCAGACGCCATCGGGGCGATTGCTAGTTTAGAGCAGTTAACCGAAGCCTTGGCGCAGCGCATTCCAGATTTGCAGTTCTATTTTGATCTTGCAGAACTGCGTGGTTATCACTACCACACCGGAGTTGTGTTTTCGGCTCTGGTGCGGGAGCACGGTCAGGCGCTCGCATCGGGTGGCCGTTACGATGATATCGGCGAAGTGTTTGGTCGCGCTCGTCCTGCTACGGGATTCAGTATAGATTTAAAAGCCCTTCTGGGTTTGCTGCCGCCGGTTACTGAGGTTGCAGCGATATTCGCTCCTTATGATCCAAGCCCTGCGCAATGGCAGTTTGTACAGACTTTGCGCGAGTCTGGTGAAAAGGTGATTTGCGGTTTACCGGGGCAGGATGCCGATGCAGCTTGCAACCGGATAATTCGTAAAGAGGAAGAACAGTGGTCTGTGGTATCGCTGAATTAATTAGGCTCGGTGGTTGCGAGTCAGTGTATTAACCTTTATCCAGAGAAGCGGATATGAGCAAGAATGTAGTGGTGCTAGGCACCCAGTGGGGCGACGAAGGCAAAGGCAAGATCGTCGATTTACTTACAGATCAGGCGACCGCAGTTGCCCGCTTTCAAGGTGGCCACAATGCGGGTCACACCTTGGTTATCGGCGGCGAAAAAACGGTATTGCATTTAATTCCGTCGGGCATATTACGCGAAGGCGTAACCTGTTTGATTGGCAATGGTGTGGTGTTGGCGCCAGACGCATTACTAAAAGAAATGGGGCAGCTTGAAGCCAAAGGCGTTCCTGTACGTGAGCGTTTGCGCTTAAGTCCAGCCTGCCCGCTAATTCTTCCCTACCATGTTGCATTAGACCAAGCGCGTGAACTTGCGCGTGGTGAAGCAAAAATTGGTACGACTGGCCGTGGCATTGGCCCCGCCTATGAAGACAAGGTGGCACGTCGCGGCTTGCGTTTAGGTGATTTATATAATGCAGAGCGCTTTGCGGTAAAACTTAAAGAAGTGATGGAATATCACAACTTTATGCTTACCTCTTATTATAAAGTTGAAGCGGTTGACTACCAGAAGACCCTTGATGACGCGCTGCGTATGGCAGAAGAAATGCGTTCGATGGTGACTGACGTAACCAGCGTTTTGCATAAATACCGTGAAGAGGGTGCGAACATTCTCTTTGAAGGTGCGCAAGGTTCTCTACTGGATATCGATCACGGTACTTATCCCTTTGTAACCTCTTCTAATACCACTGCAGGCGGTACCGCAACGGGCAGCGGTTTTGGCCCTTTGTATTTAGATTATGTATTGGGTATTACCAAGGCTTACACAACCCGCGTTGGAAGTGGTCCATTCCCAACGGAATTATTCGATGACACCGGTGCGTATCTCGCTAAAAAAGGGCATGAATTTGGTGCCACTACGGGTCGTCCACGCCGCTGCGGTTGGTTTGATGGCGTTGGCTTGCGCCAAGCGGTGCGAATCAATAGCGTGACTGGGCTGTGCCTTACAAAGCTCGACGTACTTGATGGCTTAGATACCGTGCGTATTTGTGTCGATTATAAAAATCCAGCAGGCGAGTCGATTGCTGCGCCGTTTGACTGTGAAGATTACGACACCATCACGCCAATCTACGAAGATATGGCTGGTTGGTCAGAATCTACCGTGGGTGCAAAATCATTAGACGAGCTACCAGAAAATGCGCGTGCTTATATTCGTCGTATTGAAGAAATAGTTGGTGTGCCCATCGATATAATTTCTACCGGTCCTGATCGGGTAGAAACCATCGTATTGCGTCACCCCTTCGGCTAATTTCATTAAGCCCTTATAAAAAATGCCGCTGTTTTCAGCGGCATTTTTGTTTCTGTTCCCGCCGTACCAATCGCAATGCGAACTCTTGCATTGTAAGACGGAGCTAATTTATCTGTGAGATATTTCTAGTTTTCCGCTAAATGTGAAGAAGGATTCGTTTCAATTTTTCGCAGTTGTCACACAACTGAAACATACTATTCACATATCTGTCACTAAGTCTCCCTACCATACGCTACATAAATTCAATCCTGGTAAATCCTTAGAGTTGGTTTCGGAGATAGTTAATTATGAAAAAGCTTTTTGCACTGACAGCAATGTCATCTGCCTTATTACTGGCAGCTTGTGGTGGTGGCGATATTAATCTAAACCCAACAACTGTAGATAACAGCACCGGTGGTTCTAGTGGTGGTAATGGCGGCGGCACTAATAACCCTTGCGCGTCGTATGTTAAAAACGGCTCTACTGTCCAAGGTGCGTTTTCATCTGGAAACTGCTCATATAGCAGTTCCTTTGTTAGTGCAAACAACCCTATCACTGCTAGCCAAGTTACTTTTTCTGCCATTGCTGGTGTGCACGAGTTTGATGGAAGCTTGTTTATAGGTGCAGACGTTGACGGCCAAGCTGCAGCGTCAGGTACACCTGTTTTACAACAAGGCCAAGGTACCAAGCTGAATATCGAAGCTGGCGTGACGATGGTGTTTAAAAACGAAAATAGCTATGTGCGCATAACTCGTGGCTCACAGATATTTGCAAATGGTACGGCAACTGCGCCAATCATTTTTACAGCTGATGAAGATATTGACGGCTTTGCAACTGAAGACGATCGCGGCTTATGGGGTGGTTTGCAAATTAACGGTAACGGCATGACTAACAAGTGTCATGACGGTACTGCAACTGGCTCAGGTACTGGTTCAGTTAGCGACTTTACAGCAACTGCAAATAATCCGCATAACTGTCACCAAGAAGCGGAAGGTCAGCCTGCAACTTACGGTGGCAATAACAACGCTGAAAGCTCAGGTGTCATGAAATATGTTGTTGTTAAACACGCTGGTTTCGAAGTTGTTGACGGTAATGAGCTGAATGCCTTTACCTTTAATGGCGTTGGTAGCGGCACGACCCTAAGTTATCTTCAAGCGTACACATCTAAAGATGATGGTTTTGAATTCTTTGGTGGCGCGGCAAATGCAGATCACTTAGTGGCTGTGAATGTAGGTGACGATTCAATCGATTACTCTGAAGGCTACAACGGCATGATCCAATATGCTGTGGTTGTTCACACCTCAGGTTCTAACCGCTGTATCGAAGGCGATAACACCGGTGAAGGTCGTGGCGATGGTATTACGCCAACAACTAATCTGATCATTTCGAACATGACTTGTATCACCTCGAATATTGATCAAAACGGCGGTATTAACGCGACCTCTAAAGGCGACTCGGAAGGCCCATTATTCCGCGAAGGTGCCTTCTTCCAAATGTACAACTCAATCGTAACGTCTAACGCAGTAGATATGGCGAGTAATGAGTGTGTTGAGTTGGATGATACTGAAGGTCCACAAACTATCGACGCTGCACAAGCTAAAGTGAGTAAAGCGAGCAGTAACTTGATCGCGTGTAGCGAGCCATTGAAAGTGAGCGGTGACGCGACAAAAGGCTCGTTTGATCTAGCAAACTGGTTGAACGGCGGTGGTGTGAATGCGGATACTCCTGCGAATGATAACGACAAGAACGTAGTGCTTACTGGTACAGATATTCCAGCACAAAGCCTGATCGTAGGTGGCGTTGGTACTCGCGGATATAAGACTGCAGCAACTATCACCAAGGCAGATGGAACGCCAGCGTTTAATCAAGCTGCCGATCTAACAGACGTATCTGCAGTGAACTCATACTTCAAAAAGCCTAGCTACCTGGGCGGCGCCAGCGCAAGCGATGACTGGTTGGCTGGTTGGACTGTAGGTTTAAGCGCTCCACTTAATCCCTAAGTTATACGGCAACACCCTGTAAAACAGGAAAGACGGGCTCCGGCCCGTCAGTAACAGCGCTAGAACGCTCTCCGTTCGTGAGAGCATTTTCCTGAGCACTTAGGATTATGATTATGCTAACTAAACGATTTGCGCGAAAGCAGCTTCCAATAGCCGTAGCGCTGGCAAGCAGCGGGCTTATGAGCTCCGCAATAGCCCAGAACGGCGCGCCAGATGACAGCGACCAGTTCCGCCCCATCGCACTAGAAGAAGTGGTTGTGGTCGGTCGGCTACAAAGTGTAGCGGCCTCGTTAACTGACGAGCGTCTAGAATTACCTTATTCTGCAGACTTTCTTGGCTTTGAAGCCATCTCTCGCGCTGGCGATAGTACCATTGGCGCTGCGCTGCGCCGTGTTACCGGCGTGACGCTAGTAGACAATAAATTTATTTATATTCGAGGCCTTGGCGAGCGTTACAGCAACGTGACTGTTAACGGCGCGGCAGTGCCTTCACCAGATTTGGCGCGTAGTGTAATTCCTCTAGATTTGTTTCCCTCGAGTATTGTTGAATCACTAAAGGTGCAAAAATCGTGGGGCCCTGAATTGCCTGCTAACTTTGGTGGTGGTGCAATTGATATTCGTACACGCAGTGTTCCCAGTGGGCCAGTGGCTTCGGTAAGTATTGGCACTGGATTGAATACCGAAAGTGATAATGGCCTGACCTACGCGAGTAGTGGTGGATCAATGCCCAAGGCATTGTCTGGTGCGATTGATCGCTACAAAGGGGATTTGTCACAAAGCAATATTCTTGACGTTGAAAACGACGCCGGAAATGGCATTTCTCGCGACGAGGCTGAGCAAATTCAACGCAACTTAATTCGCTCGCTGAATCGCAATGTAGCGATTAAAAAAGCTAGTCTTGATCCAGATCGTGATATTAAAGTCGATCTTGGAAATGCTTGGGATGTCAGTGATGACCTTGTTTTAGGTGCCTCTATAAGCGGCGCTTACGACGAAAAATACCGCAATAAAAGCCAAGTTAAGCGTAGTATCGGTAGCCCGAATGACAGTTTTTCGAATGTGGACAGAACCGTTTACGAAGAACGCACAACCTTGGCGATTGTATTGGGTGCAGAATACGCAAACGACAATACCTTACAGCTTAGCCACTATCTGATTCAAAATGACGCGGACGAAGCTCGTATAACAACAGGGTTTAGCAACAACAACCCCGCGTCGGAGAATCGTCCGGATGTGGACTATGTGACGCGTTTAGAAGAGCGTGAATTGGAATTAACTCAATTGTCTGGCAAGCATCGCTTGGGTGAGTTTTCCCCTATAGCAGCGTTAGAAATGCTGAGCTTTGATTGGTTTTACTCTGACGCGCAAGCGACCACAGACATTCCAAATGCAACAACATTCTCTGGCTCCATCGATAGAACGACATCACCAGAGACTCCCTTTATTTCACAATCATCTACCGCCGGCCAGTTTGCCTTTTTGTCGCTAGAAGATAATGTGGAAAGCTGGGGCGGACGAGCGGAATTGCCAATCGATATCGATGGCCGTGAGCTAACGGTTTCCGGTGGTTGGTGGAATTCTGAAAAATCACGGGAATATTATGGTTACACCGCTAACGTGGGCACCAATGCAACGGTTGGTACACCACAAACAGTATTTACCGATGATCGAATCAACGACTTGAATAATGTTTTTGATATTTCGATGGGCTCTGGCTTTGGTAACGAAAGTTATGTAGCTGCGCAGAAAATTTCTGCGGTATACGGTGGTCTAGATTTTCGTATGACAGAAGAGTGGCGTTTGACGGTAGGTGCGCGCTGGGAAGAATATCAGCAAGCGGTATTGCCTGTTAACTTGCTCGACTATACCGGTGTCTTTAATCAGCAATTGATTAATCAGCTTCAGGATCCAAATCAAACATTTGCCTTCCAGAATGATGATATCTATTCGAGCTTTGCGCTTACCTATTCAGGTCTGGGTTTGATTGGGGCTGAAGAGTTTCAAGTTCGCTTTAGTGTCAGCGACACCGTTGTTCGCCCTGATTTACGTGAACTCGCAGACGTTGCCTATATCGATCCAGAGTTAAGTGTGCGCGTTTTCGGTAACCCAGCGTTGAAGTCCACGGATATCCGTAACTTTGATTTACGCGGTGAATTTTACTATGAAGGCGGCGACAATTTTACTGTGTCACTGTTCTATAAAGACTTAGATCTGCCTATCGAACAGGTTGAAGGCGCGGGTTCTGATGACGATACCGTTTTGCGTTATATAAACGGTGATTCCGGTGAAGTGTACGGTGTGGAGTTTGAGGGTTTAAAAACCTTGCCTGTGGGTTTCTTCTTGTCGGGTAACGTGACGTTAAGTGATTCGGAAATTTCGATCACCAGTAATAACGAAGTGACTAATACCGACCGTCGTTTAACTGGGCATTCTAAGTACGTTGTAAATGCATCGCTTGGTTATGATTCGCCAGATGAGCGCCACAGTGCCTCACTGTTATATAACATATCTAGTGAACGCATTTTCTTTGCCGGTACCTCGGGTAATGATGACGCATTTGAGCAGCCATTTGGTTCTTTAGACTTGATCTATAATTACTACCCAACTGAAACGCTGTCATTAAAAGTGAAACTGTCGAATCTGCTAGATTCTAGCCGTGAATTTGAGCAGAAGAACAGTTCGGGCACGAATGTGAAAATACTTGAGCAAGAAGTTGGCACAAGTGTTGGTCTAAGTTTGAGCTGGAAATACTGATAAGTGACTCGGATGTTATAAGCAAAGGATTTGCTGAATTAGGCGCCGAAAGGCGCCTTTTTTGTGATTAAAAATAATTAATTGGTGCTGAGTTTTAATCTGCTGGCCTTATCGGAAAATTGTTGGGCGCGAACTAATTTTCCTTGACGGAAATAGATTAAAGAGGCAAATCGATAAAAGCGGTATTCATCTTTTTGAAGGCGGATCGCCTGTTGAATAAATTTTAAGGCCTCGTCAAAATCACCTTTCTCATACTCCGCCTTGGCGCGGCTAAAATGCCAGAATGGGTTTTTCTTGCGGAAACTTCCGGCAATGTCTTCGAGTTTTCGGGCTTCGTCTTTGTTACCCTGTTCACGATAGAAGCGTCCTAGATTGCTAATGGCAACTTGGTCGTTGGGGTTGAGAGCTAGTGCATGCCGATAAGCAATTTCGGCGTCAGTCGCACGTTTTTGGCGACGCAATAGCGTGCCTAAATTTCCCCAAATATGCCCAGCGTCTGGGTCTAAGAATAGCGCGCGCCGAAAATATAAGTCTGCTTTTTCATTATTTCCCTGATTAAGGTATTCCGCGCCGCGATTATTGTAATGCTGGGCTGCTGCTTGTTGCTCGGTGACCCTGTGCTGGGGGTAATGATACTCATAGTTGTCCACGCTTAGGTCAACGACTTCTTTACCGTCTTCACCAAAATCCACAACAGCATTGATGTGTTTATAAAACACCATGCTATTGTCGCTGACCATGTCCCAGCTTGGCGGAATAGTGACCTCATTGTAGTAAACCTTTAATTTTGCCTCTCGGGCTAAGGCTATAAATAAAGACGTGAGCGACAAACAGTTTCCGGTTCTTTGTTGAAAAGTTTCGGTGGCGTTTAGGGTGATGCCGGGGTCATATGTTAGTCCCAGTTGCGACGGTCTAACCATGCTGTCGAGCAGATAGCTCAAGCGGGCTCGCGGGGAAAGTGCGGCAGGTACGTTTTCTTCTACGAAATAGCGCATTTCAGCGTTCATCGCCAGAATATTGTCTTCTGGATATATGCTGACATCTACGCCTTCACTGCCTTGCTTTGGCAATAATAGGGCGGTGACCTGTTCGCTACTGGGTGCTTGAATATCCAATGTCGCTACGTCGCGAATCTCGGTATTGCTACAAGCTATCAAGCTGCTAAAAATAGCGACGGCTAATACGTTTTTAGAGAATACAGGCATCTTCACTTCTGCTTATTATCAATCAATAACGCTACTGCTGAATTGTGACAGACATGCGCACAGCAATATGTTTAGTTAATACTATAGACTGAATGTGGTGTGGATAGCCTGCACCAATGGCAAAAAATTGATAATTTTTTGCCATTGGTCAAATGGGGCTGGTGTCGCGCTTGGGAATGGTGTGATGATTGAGTTTAAATTTTGCGCTCTAGTGATTCCCAAAATGGCTTTCTTAGCTCGCGCTTTAGTATTTTTCCAGAGGCGTTGCGAGGTAACTCCTCGGTGAAGATAATTTTCTTCGGGCATTTATAGCTGGCGATCTGCGCTTTGGCGTAGTCTATCAATTCAATTTCAGTCGGGGTGCAGCCAGCATTAACGACGACTACGGCGGCCACTAATTCTCCCCATTTTTCGTCGGGAATGCCAATTACCGCTACGTCGCTAATATCGGCGTGATGGTATAGCGCGTTTTCAACTTCAATTGGGTATATATTCTCGCCGCCGCTAATAATCATGTCTTTGACGCGGTCAAAGATATAAAGATAGTCGTCTTCGTCTTGATAGCCCGCGTCGCCGGTATGAATATAACCGTCAACCAGTGTTTTAGCGGTAGCGTCCGCATTTTTCCAATAGCTATGCATTGCCGCAGGGCTGCTGAGTAGTATCTCGCCTACCTCACCTTGTTTTACCAACTGTCCAGCACCATCGATAATTTTAATACGGGTTGACGGTATGGGGATTCCCGCAGCGCGTAAACGTGGGCTGCCTTCAATATGGTCCTGTGGTGGTAAATGTACAACGGCTCCGCATACCTCGGTCATGCCATATAGCTGGGTGAAGTCGCATTTGAGAATGTTGAGTGCATCAAGCAGTAAGGCCTCTGGCATTGGCGCCGCGCCATAAATAACGAGCTTTAATGATGACCAGTCGGTAGTGGCGGCTGCAGGTAGTAGTAATATAGTGCGTATCGCAGCGGGAACGAGAAAGGTCCTTGTCACTTTGTACGCAGGTACAAGGCGGAGAAATTCCATCGGCGAGAATTCTGGAACAATAACAGCGCTGCAACCTGTGCGAAGTGACATAAAGCAGAGTCCGATGCCACCAACATGAAAAAAGGGCATCGCCAATAAGCATACTTCATCTTGGCTTACTTCATTCCACGCCATTAGCGGATTGGCGTCGTAAATCCAGGGATCAAAGAATGCCTTGTGGGGTAGCACGACGCCTTTGGGGTGGCCGGTGGTGCCGCTGGTATATAACTGCAAAGCAGCATCGTCGGGGGAAACAGAAATGCTTGGCAGCGCGTCATTGTCGCTAGCCCAGTCATCTATTGCCGGCCATTGTTCATACGCATTATTGAGGCTGACAATGTGCTTTAGCTTTGGTGAGGCGGCGCTGACGATCTCCGCGGTGTCAAAAAACTCAGAGCCAACAAATAGCAATTCCATATCGCTGTCATTGACAATATAGCTAAGCTCGGCGGGCGCGAGCCGCCAGTTTAGTCCCACGGTCACTGCGCCGACCTTGGCGCAGGCGAACAGCAGCTGTAGGTAGGTGTCAGAGTTTTTCGCCAGTATGCCGACCCGCGTGCCTTTGCGAATATTGGCATCAAGCAAGGCGTTGGCGAGTCGGTTACTGATTTTGTCGAGTTCACCGTAGCTGGTTTTACGGCCATTAAATATTGTTGCGTTCCTGTCTGGCTGAGCACCGGCGTGCTTAGCGATAAGTTCATTAAAACTGCGTACTGCGCTAGCGTGTGTCATGTCAGTGCTCATTGCGATCAGAGTGGTGGATTTAATGCTAATTAGATGGGGGACTCAATTAAGCCGCCATCGACGGTCAGTGTCGTGCCATTCATATACGCACCGGCAGAATTGCTGGCTAAGAGTAGCAAGGGCACGCTTAGGTCTTCCATTTGCCCGAGGCGCTTGGAGGGGAAACCCTGTATATAACGTAGACCGCTTTCCGATGAAAAATAGCTGTCATTAATTTCGGTCACAAACCAGCCGGGACAGAGTGCGTTGACGCGAATATTTTTACGGCATAACTCCATCGCCATAGACTTGGTAAGCTGAACCACGCCAACTTTGGAGACGTTATAAGCCACTTTCATGACGCCGGTGTGCAGGCCGTAGATCGAGCCAATGTTGATAATACTGCCGGCGGTATTGTTGCTGCTCATTTGCAAAGCGGCCGCCCGCGCAACTCGCCATGCGCCGGTTAGATTGGTTTCCATTACCCAATTCCAGTCTTCTTCTGTGGTATCTAAAAACTTCTTGGGGTCATCGGCGACACCGGCGTTATTTACGAGCACATCCACACCGCCATGTTCGCTTTGGATGGCTGCGAATGCTTTCTCTACGCTCTCTGCATTTGATACGTCCATGGGGATAGCAAAGGCCTTGCCGCCGGCCTCACGTATTGCTTCTACGGCGGTGGCCAATTTGTCGGTGCGTCGTGCGGCGAGAATAACCGTCGCGCCCTCATTTGCTAATACCTTGGCAAAGTGCACGCCTAATCCGCTTGAGGCGCCGGTGATCAGGCTAACTTTTCCGCTTAAATTAAAGTAATTCACAGTGCTTATAATCCTTGTGTCTAAAGTATGGCCAAAATTATTTTGGGCTATCTGCCGTCGCGCTGACTTTGCTCGCAGCTTTATTAACGGGTGGTTTTTTCTTTGGTGCAACTTTTGATGTCGAGCTTGTTTTGTCAGCGACTGGCTTACGTAAGGCTTCGGCGGCGTTCAGCAAATCGCGGTAGGCATTATTAATGCATTGATGGTAGAAGTCAGGGTCGGGAATCATTTCGCGACAACAAATAAACGTTAGAAATACGCTTCCAAAATAGCTGTTTACTGTGTGAAATAAGCCCGCGCCGTCTAGTGGGGCACCAGCACCCAACCACGTCATGGCTTTGGCTCCACACATATACATGGGAAACTGCGGCCCCGGTACGTTTGTGACGATGGTGTGAAATACCGGCGTTTTACTAGTCAGCCCTGTGTTCGCGGCTACCCGCATACCGAGCGAAGCTAGACCAGATGGGATTGAATTTACGATGGTTGATAGTAATTCAACGCCGACTGCATTGGCATAGGCTTTGGTGGTGGTTGCGTCACTGTGGATCAGCTTGAGTCGTTCAATTGGATCTTCAATGTCGGTTCTTAAGTGCAGGCGCATTCCCGCCACTTCGTTACCACCGTCTGCGTTGCTATTTTCCTTGGTTCGGGTGCTAATGGGAACACCGGCTACCAGTGAGCTTTCTGGTAATTCATTCTTTTCTAGCAGGTAATTGCGCATCGCACCGCCAACAATACTCAATAATACGTCATTTAATGTGCAGTCTCCGACGGTATTTTTAATCTGCTTTAAATCTTGGAGTTCCATGCGCAGTCCACCGAATACTCGGTGTGGCGTTACCGTATTATTGAATCGTATACGGTCTTTTACGCCGTGATTTTCAAATGCTTTGCCGGCGTAGCCTTTGTTTTCTTCGCGGCGTGAATTGATGACTTGTTTTACTAAGCGAGTCACTTTTTGGGGCGACTTGAACATACCTAAATAGGCATTTTTAAGTAGGGTGTAAGAGCTGGGTTCCTCTTCGCCTTCCCAGTTGTCTGGGTCAGTAATGATCACTGAATTTGGGTCTAGGTCGTGAAGTGCTTCTATAATTTGGTTGCCGGTAGCGCCATCAATCGCGCTGTGGTGAATTTTAAGGTACATGGCAAAGCAGCCTGAAGGCATGCCGTTTATATTGTCCAAACCTTCAATAATATACGCCTCCCAAGGCGGCCTGTTTAAATCCAATGGTCGACTGTGTAGGCGGGCAAGCAGTATGCAAAACTGTCGCCAGTCGCCGGGCTGGGGAAGCGCAATGTGGCGAATATGGAACTCTAAATCGAAGTTCTTATCTTCAATCCAATACGGGCTGTCTAGGTTAAAGGGAACGCGAACAAGCTTTCTGCGGAATACTGGAGATTTGTGAATGCGCTCCTTAAACTTGGCGAGAATATCTTTAAACCTAACAATACCGTCGGGCGCAGTACTGGGGTCGTATATAAGTATGGGACTGATGTGCAGTGGTGTTGAAGTGGTTTCGTTGTAAACGAAAATAGAATCAAACTGGGATAATTGCTTCATGCACGAATTCCTCGTCGGTACTCAATGTGGTGGTTTACCTTGTCCATTTTGTGGTAGTTCAAATCTTATCGGTGAGCGCTAATATGGTTGCTGTCATTACGGGGTCTAAGTGTCATTGTTGGGGGAAATAAAAAGACCGTAAAACTGTAAACAGTTTGCGTGAGCTTCACGATAAAAATCAACACCATGAGTCGGCTTTTCAATAGTCATTTCGGCATTCTAAGGAAGATTGTGGATATTTATTTAATTTGCTTAATTACTAATAAGCTGATGTTATCTGCAAGTATATTAAATTTTAATATTAAGGAGTTTCGATGGACGTTTTACCTCATCACTATTCGGTTACGGTCGACGCAAATCCGGAAAATAATTTGCGGGTCTCTGCCGCTCATTTATCTGTATTGGAAGTTGCAGCCCCTAAGCAATTTGATGGCCCTGGTGATAAATGGTCACCAGAAGAATTATTGTTAGCCGCAGCCGCGAATTGCTTTGTGTTGTCATTTCGTACGGTAGCGTCTATCGCCAAATTAGAATGGCAGGCAATTCAATGCACGACAGAGGGGGTGCTGGATAAAGTCGAGCGCGCAATGCAATTTACCGAGCTCGTTACTAAAGTCGCGCTGACCATTGATTCTGAGACGTCACGTCAAAAGGCGGAGACCTTACTGGCTAAGGCTGAGAAAATTTGTATTGTGAGTAATTCCCTCACGGCGCAAAAGCGTCTAGAGATTGAGATTGTCACTAAGAGCTAAGTTTTATTTTTAGCGATTGCTAGCGATACGCGGTGCCAGTAATAGGGCACCGCGCAGTCATTCAGCTAGAAATTAATTTGGCGAGCTAAAGGATGTCGCCGCGTCCTGATATTCCTTAATCAGCGTAGACACTAGTTCTGCGGTGGTCGGAATATTCTGTATGGCGCCGACGCCCTGACCAGCAGACCAAATTTGTTTCCATGCTCCGCCAGCTTTGTCGCCGTCTTTGTGGTCGGCATCGACTTCTAACTCTTCACCAAAATCGATGTCTGTTTTGGGCGCCAAGTTATTCGGGTCAAGTCCGGCGTTAACAATGCTGGGCTTGAGGAAGTTGGCGAACACGCCAGAAATGTTTGGCGTATAAACAATGTCACTAGAGCCAGAATCAACAATCATTTGCTTATATTCTGGCTGCACAAGGCTTTCTTGGGTGTTGATAAAGCGCGTGCCCATATAGGCAAGGTCGGCTCCCATCATTCGGGCGGCGGCGATATCGCTGCCCTTAGAAATTGCGCCTGCCAATAAAAGCGTTTTATCAAAGAATTGCCGTATCTCTGCAACTAGCGCGAAGGGGTTAGTGTTACCGGCATGACCGCCCGCGCCGGCACAAACGGCGATCAAGCCGTCGACACCCGCGTCTGCTGCTTTGCGAGCGTGACGAGCATTAATGACATCGTGGAATACTAATCCGCCATAGCCGTGTATCGCATCGATGACTGATTTAACCGCGCCTAGCGAGGTAATAATCATTGGTACTTTATGCTTTACGCATAAAGCGAGGTCGGCTTCTAGGCGAGGATTGGTTTTGTGCACGATTAAGTTTACGGCAAACGGCGCGGCCCTTTTGCCGGTGTCTTTTTCATATTCTGCCAGTGACGCATTGATAGTGTTGAGCCACTCTTCAAATCCTTCACTGCTGCGTTGATTTAATGCGGGGAAAGAGCCAACCATACCGGATTTACAAGTCTCAATAACAAGCTCGGGGCCAGATGCCAAGAACATAGGGGCGGCAACGGCGGGCAATTGCAGGCGATTTTTCAAAAGTTCGGGGAGGGACATAGTCGCAATACTCTTCTTGGAAGGCTTTTTGGAACACTTACTCTATAGGCTTGGTTGGCTTTGGGGTAGTGTCTGTATTGACATTAAACATGCTGATAGAGACACTTGGTGTTTGGGGATTTCGGAGGGCAGAGTGGGGTGAAAAATGCCGAAGGTCTATGTTGTTGCTTATGAAGATTGCTATGCGGGAAGCTTGGCCAATCCGCAGGATCTGTATTTAGTCGCCAATTCCCATTGGCGTGAGCAGTATAAACGGCAGGAAGGTGTCTTTGAATGGAAGGTTCTATCCGAGGATGGTGGGCCGGTTAAGACGGCATCGGGCTTGCGAATTGCGGTCGATGGCGAGCTGACGGATTTGGGCGAAGGAAGTATCGTGGTGTTACCGGCCATGAATTACCCTGGTGGCAAGGCATTCAGTCAAAAATTACAGGCGATGGGCACTATCATCGCGTGGCTTGGGCGCCAGTATGCCAACGGCAGTATCATTTGTGCACATTGTACGAGTAGCTTTGTGTTGGCAGAAACTGGCTTGTTAAGTGGCTTGGGTGCGACCACGAGCTGGTGGCTGGCCGAGCAGTTTAGGCAGCGCTACCCTGATATTGATTTACGTGCCGGCGAATTGGTTGTTGATGAAACACGTCTAATAACAGGCGGTGCCAATGGCGCTGAAATGCTCTCGGCATTGATAATGGTAGAGCGCTATATGGGCAAGGCGGTGGCATCCTTGTGCGCAAAAACCTTATTGGTCGATACCAATCTAACGCAGCAAACCCCGTATTTAATATTGCCGAGACAGCAGGAGCATAGTGATGTGCTGGTACTGTCGGCACAGGATCATCTTGAGAAAAATCTGACGGAACCGTTTTCCTTGAATAAGCTCGCTGCGCAATTTCACGTTAGCTCAAGAACATTGATGCGGCGTTTTAAGGAAGCGGTAGGCGATACGCCGAATAGCTATTTGCAAAACCTGCGGATTGAAGCCGCGAAGAAATTACTGGAAAGTACTGGTATGTCTTCCGAGCAAATAATGCAGCGTATCGGCTATGCCGACATCAGCTCTTTTAATCGCCTATTTCAGCGCAAAACCGGATTAACGCCAAGGTCATATCGGCAGAAGTTTGGCTATTAGGCGAGAAGTTTAATATTTACGTTTGTAGTGGATCGGCGTATTTCCAGTCCATTTTTTAAAGGCGCGAATAAACGCACTGGCCTCAGAAAATCCGGTTAAAGCGGCCGCGTCCTCCACGCTTTTCCCCCGCGAGCTCAAATAGAAAATTGCGCTGTCGCGGCGAACACGGTCTTTTATATCTTGGTATTGAAAACCTTCATCGCGCAGATAGCTCCGCAGAGTATGGGGGTGAATATTAAAGCCCTTAGCAAAATCACTAAAGGAGGGGTTGTCGCTGAGTTGTGCTTCTAGACGGGTACTTACTTTGTAGTGCCAACTTTTTTGAGCATAGACTTGCGTGATCATGGCTTGATTGACGTGGCTTAAAAAGGCGCTAACTGCTTGGGCGGACTTTGCCACTGGTAGATCGAGCATCGCGGATGAAAATCGTAGCTGAGACAGTGGCTGCTGAAAATAAATATCTTTGCAAAAGTACATGTCCCAATACACCTGGCGATGTGGCGTTTCTGCAAAGCAGAAGTCAACCGCGTGAAGTGGTATTTGCCGGCCGATAAGCCAGTTTGCGGTGCGATGAATATAGAATAAAAAAGATTCATATAAATAGGGATCAAACTGCCTATCGCCGCGTTCATTGTTGCTGCGGTTCAGTGATAGGTAGGCGTTGCCATTGCTGTCAGTGCTCAGTTTGGTTTCTAAGCCCCAAGGCACTAAGCGATAGAAACGGGCGAGCTTTTTTAAACTTTCGCCCAAATTACTTGAGTTGGCCGCTAGCTCCACCATCGTACTCCAGCAGCCTAATTTTTGCGGCAGGCTGCCGTAACCCATTAACTCATCGTCCATTTCTTGCATAGTGTCGCGGAGTAGATTCGCGTAGTTCTCGGCGGGTACTCGCGCCGTGGTGGACTGCAAAATCATCGGCGAAATATGATTTTTCGCCAGCAATGCCAGTTGTTTGTCAGGCTGGTGACTCAGGTTTTTTAGGCAGGCCTGAATGAAATAAATGGAGATGGTCGGCGAACGCACGGCAATAGGCTCAGCTTAATGTGATTCGGCATTATAACAATATGTCTATTTTTGTCTTCTTTTACGTCATTGTTTTAAGCAGTACAGAAGCGGAATATTGCGCACAAGTCTATTTTTTTGCCGCTGCGTGCGGTTCCTTCCCTCATTTGGAGAAAGTTAATGGATATCAAAGGTAAAGTCGCTGTTGTTAGCGGTGGTGCATCTGGTATGGGATTAGAGATCGTTAAACGCTTGGTAAACCTAGGTGCTAAGGCCGCGATATTTGATATGAATGCAGCGGCGGGTGAGGCGGTT
Source organism: Zhongshania aliphaticivorans (assembly GCF_902705855.1). GTDB lineage: Bacteria > Pseudomonadota > Gammaproteobacteria > Pseudomonadales > Spongiibacteraceae > Spongiibacter > Spongiibacter aliphaticivorans_B. The sequence goes on from NZ_CACSIJ010000011.1 coordinate 118,948, forward strand.
GTTGTCGAGCTTGGTGAGTCAGTCATGTTTGCCGACGTAAACGTGACCAGCGAAGAATCTGTGCAAGCAGGTGTGAACGCTACTATGGCGGCCTTCGGCGCAATCCATATTTGCGTTAACTGTGCGGGCATTGCCACCGGTAGTAAAACACTGGGCAAAGACGGCCCTTTCCCGCTGGATTTATGGCAAAAAACCTTGGCGGTTAATTTAACCGGTACTTTTAACGTGCTGCGTTTGTGCGCCGAGCAAATGGCCAAGAACACACCAGACAACGAAGACGGTGTGCGCGGTGCCATTGTTAACACCGCATCTGTTGCCGCATTTGAAGGTCAGGTTGGACAAGCGGCTTACAGTGCCAGCAAGGGCGGTATTGTGGGCATGACTTTACCTATCGCGCGGGATCTATCCACCGTGGGCATTCGGGTAAACACTATTGCGCCAGGCCTGATCAATACACCGATGTTTGAATCGTTGCCGGCACCTGTTTATCAAGCGCTTAGCAGCACGCCGCTGTTTCCAAAACGTCTTGGTCGTGCACCTGAAATCGCCCACATGGTTACCAGCATTATTGAGAACGATTACATCAACGGTGAGTGTATCCGTATGGATGCTGGCCTGCGTATGCAGCCAAAATAGTTACAGGTTTTCTGCTGGTAGCGCGTTAAGTACGACCGGAACCGGTTTTCAATACGTGTTTAGTTTATGAATGATTGAGGAATTAACTATGAGTGAAGCATGGATTATCGACGCCTGCCGTACGCCGCGTGGCATAGGTAAATTAGGTAAGGGCGCATTGGCAGAAATTCATCCACAGCAGTTGGGTGCCTGCGTATTAAAAGCGCTGGTTGAGCGCAATAAAATTAATACTGCGGAAGTGGACGACGTAGTGTGGGGCACTAGCTGCCAGCGCGGTCGTCACGCCGGTGATATGGGCCGGATGTCGGCCTTAGATGCTGGTTTTGATATTCGCTCTAGCGGCGTAACGCTAGACCGTTTTTGTGGTTCTGGTATTACCAGTGTGAATATTGCTGCGGCCTCGATTATGTCTGGTATGGAGGATATGGTTATTGCCGGTGGTGCCGAGATGATGTCTAGCTACGGCCACGATAACGGCTTGCCAGAGATTATGGACAGCGGCAATTTACGTTTGCGTGAAAGCCATCCACAAAGCCATCAAGGTGTGTGTGCAGATACCATTGCAACCTTGGAAGGCATCGATCGCGAAGCCTTGGATAAGTTGGCAGCCTTGAGCCAGCAGCGCGCGGCCCACGCGATCGAGAATGGTTATTTCAAGAAAAGTGTCGTGCCGGTTTATCACGAAGACGGCACTTTGGCCTTGGACAAAGAAGAGTTTCCACGTCCAGGCACAACATTTGAAACCTTGTCGCAACTTAAGCCTTCATTCCCCGCGCTGGCCGATAAAGAGTTGGACGAGAGCGGCCTAACCTATCGCAAATTAATGCAGCAAAAATACCCCGATATTGAAATAAATCACGTTCACCACGCAGGTAACTCATCAGGTGTGGTTGATGGTGCGGCGGCGATCTTGCTGGCTTCACCAGAGTACGCGACAAAGCAGGGCTGGAAGCCTCGCGCAAAAGTCTTGGCCATGGCGAACATGGGCGACTGCCCAACTCTAATGCTGAATGCGCCGGTGGCTGCTGCTGAAAAAGTGCTTAAAAAAGCGGGTTTAACCGTTGATGATATCGACCTGTTTGAAGTTAACGAAGCTTTTGCCGTGGTACTTGAGCGCTTTATCCGCAAGCTAAATATTGACCGTGACAAGATAAATGTTAACGGCGGTTCAATGGCCCTAGGTCATCCTATTGGCGCGACCGGTTCTATCCTAATCGGTACCGTTTTGGATGAATTAGAGCGTCGAAATTTAAAGCGCGGTTTAATTACCATGTGTACTGCGGGCGGTATGGCGCCAGCAATTATCATTGAGCGTATGTAATTCAATGGTTGAAAAAAGGAGGCGCTGAGCGTCTCCTGCTTTTATTATTTTTCTTTAAATTTTATATGGCAGGGCTAGGTGTAATGAATTTAAATCTCACAGAAGAGCAGCAGTTCATTCAGCAAACGGCAGCGGATTTTGCGGCCAAAGAGCTAGTGCCAAACGCTGCTAAATTGGATGAAGGAAAAGGCAAAGAGGAATTTTTAGCTAACCTTAAAAAGCTAGCCGACCTCGGCTTTATGGGCTTGAACGTGGCCGCTGATTACGGTGGCACAGAAGCGGGTACAGTTGCGTTTAGCCTTGCTATTACTGGATTAGCGAGAGGCTGTGCGTCAACAGCCGTCACCGTGTCGGTGACCAATATGGTGGCGGAAGTGATTCAATCAGTGGCTAGCGAAGATCAGAAGGCGGCGTATCTACCTAAAATATGTTCAGGTGAATATTTGGCAGCTGGCTTTTGCTTAACAGAATCGGGAGCAGGCTCAGATCCATCTGGCATGAAAACTACGGCAGTGCGTGACGGCGATAGCTGGGTATTAAATGGCTCTAAAGCCTATATTACTAGTGCTGAATATGCCGGTGTGTTTGTGGTTTGGGCGGTGACAGATAAAGAGGCGCCGCGTGGCAAAGGTATTTCATGCTTCTTGGTTGAGCGTGAAACTGCTGGTCTGACCGTTGGTCCCGCTGAAGAAAAAATGGGTCAGAAAGGCTCGGCGACCAATCCCGTCTATTTTGATGATTGTCGCGTGCCGGCTTCAGCCTTGATGGGGACATTGCATCGCGGCTACCAAGTTGCGCTAGGCGAGTTGGCAGGTGGTCGTATTGGCGTCGGTTCGCTGGCCTTAGGAATCGGCGAAGCAGCTTTAGATTACGCCCGCGATTATGCAAAGGAACGTCAGCAATTCGGCCAGGCTATTTCTAATTTCCAAGGTTTGCAATGGATGCTCGCAGACGCTTACACCGAAATGGAAGCGGCACGTTTGCTCTTGATGCAAGCGGCGTTTACCAAAGAGAGCGGCGGCGATTTTGGTAAGCAGGCGTCCATGGCGAAATTGTTCGCTACTGAAGCAGCAAATCGCGCTTGTTACGCTGGCTTGCAGATATTAGGTGGCAATGGCTATAACCGAGAATACCCGTTGGAGCGATTGGCGCGTGATGTGCGTATCACCAGTATTTACGAAGGTACCAGTGAAATTCAACGTATGATTATTGCGCGAAATATATTGTAAGTTTTGATTTTGAGCGGCCGGATATTATCTGGTCGCTCAGTTCCTCTTTCTGTTTTTTCACGTAAATATTTTAATTTCCGAGATGACTGATTACCCGTATTAGTACATCACCGGTAACCGCAATATCTTGTAATTTGGCGACTCGATCGCGGCCCTCGCGGCTTGCGCGATAGAGGTGTGGAGTCATCACTAATAGCTGTTCAAACTGCGCTGCGGTGAGTGGCTCAGTGGTGAATTGCACAGCTTGGCTATGGCTGAGTTGCCAGTTTGCATCAAGGGCAGCACTGACGTCGGTAGGTGGATTGCGACGCACCGTTTCGTAAATGGCACTGCGTAATTCGATCAGATGCTCAGGGCCGGGGTCGGCCATTACAATGTGACCACCGGGCTTTAAAACCCGCTTAAATTCGCTGTAAACCGGAAAGCCAAAGGTGCATAACAAGATATCCTGACTCTGATCCGGTAGCGGTATTTGGCGGTTGCTGGCAACCAAACCATTCAGTTGGGGGTTGCGGATTTTACAGCTGCGTACTGCCCACTTTGAGATATCTAAGCCCGTTGCCGTCAGCGCAATATCCTGTGCTAATAAACTCTCACAAACTGAATTAAGGTAATACCCTTCACCGCAACCCGCATCTAAGATCGCTAACTGGTGATTCCCTTGCGCGAGCGTTTCTATAGTCGATGCCAAGGCTTGCGCCAGCGGCTGGTAAGCGCCGCTGTTTAAAAAATCACGCCGCGCGGCAATCATTTCTTTGCTATCGCCGGGATCGAGGGACTTTTTATTCTGCACCGGAAGTAGGTTTACATGCCCCTGCTTTGCTATATCAAAACAGTGATTGTTTTGGCAGCGCCAGGTATTGCCGTCTTGTTGCAACTCGCTCTGGTCGATGGGGCAGAGCAGGTGGGTGAGGGGCAGTAATGGCATGATGTATCCGTTCTGGGCTTCAAATTGAGGCCGTCAGTATGCCGTAAATTGCAGTCTAAGGCTCGGCTCTAGTCGCTCGCCACCGCCCGACTTTGGCACCAGTGGCGCAGCGCATCGATATTCTCACTCATGGTAATTGCCAGCGGCACGGTATTCGAAATCTCGTGGAGTATATGAGCGGTTGTTAATTGTTCATTGCGGGCACTGGCGGAATAGCGGGCCGCGACGATGGCTTGTTCTATCTCTGCCCCTGTGAATCCTTCAGTGGCGGCACTGAGTTCGGCGCAGCGAAAGTCTTGAAGTTCAAAGTTACGCTTTTTAAGATGAATTGCAAAAATGTCTTGGCGGACTTTTTCTGAGGGTAAATCCACAAAGAAGATTTCGTCGAGCCGTCCTTTGCGAATGAGTTCTGGTGGTAGGCGCTGAATGTCGTTGGCGGTGGCGACAACAAATACCGCGTGTTTTCGTTCCGCCATCCACGTTAATAAGGTGGCGAGTATTCGGCGCGAGGTGCCGCCGTCGTGGGCGTCGCTACCAATGCCTTTTTCAATTTCATCAATCCAGAGCACACAGGGCGACATGGTTTCGGCAAGCGCTAAAGCTTCGCGCACATTGCGCTCAGATTCGCCGAAAAATTTATTGTAGAGCGCGCCCATGTCCATTCTTAGCAGTGGCAAACCCCATAAACCCGCTACGGCTTTGGCGGCCAAACTTTTACCGCCGCCTTGTACGCCAACCAGCATAATACCCTTGGGTGAGTCGTCGCCGTGTTGGTTAAAGGCCCGTTCACGTTTAGCTAGCCAGTCTTTTAATTTTGAAAGACCGCCGACTTGGGCGAAATTGGCAGTGTCATATTCAAAGCTTAAGACGCCCTCCATATCGAGTAATTCAAATTTGGCTTTGTTTACGGCGGCGATGTCGGAATGGGTAATGGCGCCGTCTTGAAAAATAGCTCCCCGCGCTAGTTTGCGGGCGTCGTCTAAGGACAGGCCACGTAAATTGCTGATGAGCTTGTCTAGCGCGTCTCGGTCGGTTTTAACTTTGCGACCTTTGGTATTGGTGAATTCTTGGGCCTCTTTGTAGACTGCCGCTCGAAGCTTGTGATCTTCCGGTACAGAAAGACTAAAGCGGGCGCTGTGGCGCTTGAATTCGCTGGGAATATCTATGGCGTGACTGATTAAAATGAGGCACTGCCCTGTTTCTTCAGCGTCTAGAGCGATGTCTTTTATTAGTCTGACGATACGAGGTTCGTCATTTAAAAACGGATGAAAATCGCAGAGTGCATAAATGCCGGCGAGCTTAGTACTGCGAATATGTTTCAGTGCCGCTTCTGGCTCTGTGGTAAGTGTTTGGCTGCTTGCTTGGTCGTAGTCACAGCGGCGCAGGCCGTCGGTGATCGACCATGCAAATACCGGCATACCGAGTTGAATCCCGAGTTTTGACAGTAACGTTAACGCGCGTTTTTCTTCCCATGTTTCGATGATAACCACGGGAATACGAGATTCAATAATCAGGCGTAGGTCGTGGCTATCATTCATGGGTGAGGTGTTTCCTGTTTAATTTTATTTACGTCGCTGCTTTGTTTTGATGCTCTTGTGAGTGGTCACCAAGACAAGCCGTTTTAAGTTCTTCGAAGGAGTCTTGCAAACAGGCGGAGTAAAATTCCGGATCGGGCAACATTTTGCGGCAGGCGCTAAAGGATACCGAAATAGTACCAACCTTATCTAATACTGAGCTGTAAACAATATGGAAGAGGCCGACATTTGGCAACAGTGGCCCAAAATTCATACCGTCTACCATTTTGGCACCGCAGAAATACAGTTGCTGTGTGGGGCCGGGTACATTGGTGACTACCGTATTAAATATCACGGCGGCCTCGGTTAGGCCGGTTGCCGAGGCAGCGCGCATGGCAAGGGATAACATGCCGCCGGGTAGCACATTAGTCACATCTACCGCCATACGTGGGCCGAGTGCGTCGGCGTAGGCTTTGCTACTCATAGATGCGTTGTGGATCGCGCTTAGTCTGGCTTTTGGTTCTGTAATGTCGGAGTGCAGGGATACCGTCATAAAACCGACCATATTCCCGCCAGCGCTGCGTTCTTCATTGCTGCGTACATCAATAGGGCAGCCGCTGACCAAGGTTTTTTCTGGGAGCGCGTTTTTGGCAGACAGGTATTTGCGCAGTGCGCCAGATATAATGCACAGCATGGCGTCGTTGATAGTGGCGCCAGATACGGTATTTTTAATGGCGCGAATATCTTCAAAGGCGAAGGGCACGGCATCGCAAACCCGGTGAGAAGAGATCTTGCCTTGGAAGAGGGTTTTTTGCTTGTCTTCGAGGGTGGTGAAATCTTGTTCTTTCTTGCCACGTTGGATGCGGCGCCAACTTGGTATCGCACTACCTAGTAAATTAATAAATTGACTTGGCTTTTTAAGGTTGTTCACCAAGGCTTTATTCAACATATGCCAGTCGTTATATTTTTGAACGATTTTTCTTGGCGCTATTCCGACGTCGACGGTGTCTGGGCTGAGATCGTGGAGCAGTGGCACAAAGCGCGCGCCGGTGGCGCCATCCATTGCCGCGTGATGCACCTTGGTCATTACCGCAAAACAGCCTTTAGGAAGATTGCGAACACTGTCTAGGCCTTCGATGATATACATTTCCCACAGTGGTTTGCTTAGGTCTAGGGGGCGGGCATGAATCCGTGATGCAAGAATGCAGAGCTGGCGCCAATCGCCGGGTTTCGGCAGTGCCATGTGATGTACGTGGGCCTCGATATCGGCATCTTCCACGTCTTCCCAATAGGGTTGATCTAGGTTTAATGGCACTTTGCGAAGACGGCGGTTAAAGATGGGGGACAGGTGTGAGCGGCTATCGATTAGCTGCAAAATTTGCTTAAAACGCACTAAGCCGTCTGGGGCGGTTGATTGGTCGTAAATACTCATGATACCGATATGCTGAGGTAAACCCTCAATCTCGGTGTGAATGAACATGGCGTCCTGACCTGAAAGCTGCTGCATAAATATTCCCTATTGTGTATTACCGCCTAAGATTATAAGAGTCCTTAGGGGCTGGCAATCACAGGAAAGGGTGAGGCGATCTGCAGATGCTAGGTAGTGGCGCTCAAAGCCCGTTCACGTTGTTGTAAAGACCAAAGATGGGCGTATTGGCCGCCTTGCTCGAGCAGTGTCATGTGGGTGCCTTGTTCGACTATTTCACCCTGTTCAAGTACTAAAATGTGGTCTGCGTCGACGATGGTCGATAGGCGGTGGGCGATAACCAACATGGTGTGCTCACGGGCGATATCGCGAATGGCTTCAAGAATGAGGCGCTCAGAGGCGCTGTCGAGGGATGAGGTTGCCTCGTCAAATATCATTATGGGCGATTGCTTGAGCAAGGCTCTGGCGATGGCCACACGTTGTTTCTCGCCACCAGATAATTTTAGTCCACGTTCGCCGACCATGGTGTCTACGCCCTTGGGCAGATGGGCAATAAAGTCACTGAGGTGAGCCATGCGAATGGCTTCGAGTACGTCTTCATCGCTGGCGTCAATTCTGCCGTAGCGAATGTTCTCAAGAATGGACTGATTAAACAGCACGGTGTCTTGCGGCACGATGCCCAATGCGCGTCGCAGTGAGGATTGATCGACGGTTTTAATATCTTGGCCGTCGATAAGAATACGGCCTTCGCTGGCATCGTAAAATCTGAACAGCAATTTAAGCAGGGTAGATTTTCCCGCGCCGCTACTGCCGACGATGGCGACCTTCTGATTTGACCCCACTTTAAAGCTAATGTTATTTATAATTGGGCGTTCACTTTGGTAGCGAAAACTGAGATTTTCGACTTCAATACGGCCTTCGCTAAGTTGTAAATGCGGTGCGTTCTCGGCATTTGTAATCGTCGCTTTTTGGCGGAGCAGAGCAAACATCGCCTCGATGTTAGCCATTGAACCTTTCATTTCTCGGTACACAAAGCCGAGAAAATTTAGCGGTACAAAAATTTGCATCATAAAGGCGTTGATCAACACAAAGTCGCCGAGGGTCATGTTTTTGTTGACCACTTCGCTGGCGGCCAACACCATGGCGGCGGTCATAGCTGATGCTATGATTAAAGCTTGACCGGCATTGAGGGCGAAAAGGCTCAGGCGGTTTTGGCGACGCGCTTTCTCCCAGTTTTCTAATTCATTGTCGTAGTGATTGGCTTCGTATTGCTCGTTGCCAAAGTACTTCACGGTTTCAAAATTTAATAAGCTGTCTACTGCCCGGGTGCTACTGCGAGATTCCGCCTCGTTGGCACGGCGTATATAGCCGGTGCGCCATTCGGTGGCAAAGATAGAAAAGGCGACGTAGCAAACCACCGCGGCAAATACGATTACCGCAAACCACATGCTGTAGCGCCAGCCTAATAACGCTATGACTAGACCGATTTCGATAAACGTCGGCACGATGTTAAATACCATAAACCGCAGTAAAAAATTTATGCCGTTGGTGCCGCGCTCGATGTCTCTGGATAGGCCGCCGGTGCGACGGTTAAGGTGGAACTCTAAATCTAGGGCGTGAAGGTGTTTAAACACAGTGAGGCCAACTTCGCGCATGGCGCGCTCGGTTACGCGGCCAAAAATAGTGTCGCGCAATTCTCCGAAGAGCACATTGGCAAAGCGCAGCACGCCGTAGGCGACTAAGAGTGCAATCGGTAAAATTAAGATGGCGGGCTGATCGTTTTTGTCGAGGGTGTCGACAATGTTTTTTAGAATGAAGGGTAAGCCAACGCTCGCTACCTTAGCGGCAATTAGGCACACCAAGGCCAGTCCAATACGTGAGCGAAATGCCATTAAATACGGGATTAACTCGCGCAATGTGCTCCAGCTAACATCTTGGTTTTTGGAATAGGATGTACCGTGGCGCATAGTGGGTTTCGCTTGAGTAGAATTAAAAATAATGGGTGTGCTGGCGAGTACTGGTCAACACTAACTAGTGAAGTATATCGTCCGGAAAGCGGTGTGGTTCTAGCTGGAAATTCTCGACGCGATTGCCGAGGGTAATCACGCAGCCTTTGTATCGCTCGTGTCCGGTGGCGGTGAATTCGAATATATAACGACGCCAGAGTTTTAGCTCGCCTTGACGGTTGCGTTTAAACCAAACAGCCCGCAAGGCGACGTTGCCATCGAGCAAAGATAATTGTTGTTGTTGAAGGTGTTGGCGGGTGGCGCGCAGTGCTATTTCACGGGTGCCTTGGGCTCGCCAAAAATACCCGAGGATGGCGCAAAATCCAAACAGCGCGGTGACATCGAAGAGATCAAGCATGCCAGAGGTTTCCGTTGCGATAGATAGGCATTGTAGGGTCTAAAATATCCACGCAATGAGTAACCACAGGACGAGGAAGAAACCGAAAAAACCGCCGAGCATAAATTGCAGTTCACCGAGTAAACCGTCGCCGGCGGCAACAGCAAAAATCACCAAGGTGATGACGGTAATAAAAAATGCGATGACGGCAGCGTCTTTTAAACCTAACCCGGCACTGAAGTACTGCTCTACAAATGCCGACGCCAAGGGTAAAAATAAAATAAAGGCAAGGGCGAGCATAGCAATTAATGCGGCGGAGACGAGCGCAATTTTAATGGCTTGGCTGTCGTTTTTGTCGGGCGGTGTGCTCATGCTGTTGCGGCGCTCAGGCTGGGCTGGACTGGCGAGCTTTCACCAATTCTCGAAACACTTCCGGTTTTGGCATGCCGTGGGCCTGAATCTCTGGATTGTCACCTGCGGTGAAGATAGACACGGTGCCAACACCAAATAAACGATTGAAAAATGACTGCTTAATTTTAACGGTGCGAATGCCTGACACGTTAAGTTCGGTGCGCTCTTTACTTAGCAGGCCTTGCTCAAGAATGATCTCGTTGTCGTTAATCTCTAGTAGAGTTGATTTACACTTTAAATACCAGACCAGCAGGATCAAAATGCCGATAGCTGCGGGAATCAGAATGACGGCAAGTATAAAGCCCAGTGGGTTATTGCGAAACATGGCGGGGTGTTCGGCGTATTGGCTGGTCACCTTAGCACTCTCTCTATTAAGTAAATTGATCGTCGTATTCTACACGGATTGTGTGGTGGTGCACTCGACTACGCAGCAGGATCTATCACGGCCGCACCATAGCGTTCATCGAATTCGACAGGCATACGCCTAGGCTTACCGTTACTCATGCGAATACTCACCAATTGCCAGTGTCCGCGCAGCAGTGTTTTGCCGTCGGATTTGCGCAGCAGTTGAAAACAGCGCTCCATGGTGAGTTTGTGGTCATTGGCAGTTAGCCACGTTCCCATCACGCACTCTTCGCCAGCGTAGGCGGAGAGGATGTAGTCGTAATTAGCGCGTCGAATAATCATGGCGGCGTCTAAGGCTTGGTATTCTGTAAACCCCAAGCCTAGGCTTAATGAGTGTTCCCAGCCAGCTTGCTGGCACCAGCTTACATACACCGCGTTGTTAACATGGCCGATAAAGTCGATGTGTTCCGCTTGAACACTAAATTCCTGCGTGAACGGGGCTGGGTAGTCCCATGTCAGCGGTTTGTCCTGCATAAATCTTAATCCGACAAAATTATGCATTATCACCTAATGCTGTATAAACAGCGACACGCTAGCATTGTTGGTTGTGAGATTGCTGTGTGCTTGTATGAGTGTGATGAAGTTCTCGTTTTGGCCCTTTCTACTTAGTTCTCCTCGGTTTTCCCTTACTTAAACTATTGCTCATTTTTGTTCTACTGTCCCCAGCACGCATTGCAGCATAAATTCTTGGTGAGTTGGTTTTTACCGCGTCGCCAGACGTGCCAATTGGGTAGATGTTTAAGCGAATTTAGCGCTAATTAACGGAGTACTTAGTATGAATAAATTATTATCTAACAAGGGGCTGCTAGCATTGACGTTTAGCGCCAGCCTCGCACTGACCGGCTGTGGTGGTGGCGGCGGTGGAGGTGGCGGCTCATCTAGCAGCGGAAATGGCGGCGGCGATGGAGGTGGCAGTAACGAGCCATTAACTACAAGCTATTCTGAGGTTGAAGGGCCTTTAGATGCGGTACAGCAGCCGCTGTCTGAGCAGGTTTTAGCGCCTATTGTGGCTGGCGCTGCAGGTACACCATTGGAGGGGCCAGTTAGCTGTGTCACTTCTTTTGTTGTTACCGATGTGTTGGATGTTTTAGATTCGGTATTGGCAAATGTCGATCCAGCTACACTGAGCAACCCTGCGGCACTATTTGGTGGTGCGGCGGCGAACTTCCAAGCAACGGTGACAGAGCTAGCCGCTGATTTGCCGATTGCCTTGGCGTCCTTGGCGGGTGAAGAGTGTACAGGTGGTGGCAGTGGTGGAGATTCTTCTGATCCTTTAGCTGCGTTAGCGGGTACGCCTCTTGAGCCATTGGCACAAGCCTTGGCGCCGGTTTTGGCGATGGCTAATGGTGGTGGCAGTGGTGAAGCGCCATCACCATCAGTATTGCTGGCTCAACTAAGTACTGCGTTTAGTGAAGGTTTGGCGGCAATTGTTGCTCAAGATCCAACAGGTCAAATTGGCGGCGCACCGGTATTGGGCGGTTTGCTGACAACACTTGAGCAGGCATTAGGCGACTTGTCTTTGACGGCTATTGCCCTTGAGGATATGGATGTTGATGCAACGTCTGCGGCTTTAAGCGTCACAGTTGAAAATCTCTTGAACGGCTTATTGATCGATGTGGTACCTATTGGCTTCATTGAAGAGCAATCTGGTCAAGGTCCAATTGTTAGTAGCCAGATTCAATCTGCAGTTGCTTCATTGACTGGCCTATTGGGTGGTGGTTTTGGCGGCTTGCCAGCGGGTGGTTTTGGTAGCCCTGCCGACGCGCTGTTTGGCCCCTTGAGCGATACTTTCCTCGCTAGTTTGCAAAGTGCTTTAGCTGGTGGATTGGCTGGTGGTGGCGCAGGTTCTAATGTTGGCGGCTTTGGCGCGCTGTTAGAGGTACTTGCACCCTTACAAGCTCTGCTGTCAGGTGGCGGTGATGCTGGTGGTGACGATGGCCTAACGGGAACACCCTTAGATATTCTGTTGTCACCTTTAATGGCGGCAATAGATGGTGGTGCGGGTGCGTGTCCATTGGCTGGTACTCCGCTTGATGCACTGTGCAGTGTTTCAAACGCCTTTACCGGTGCGTTAGCGCAAGATGGTGATGCGGATTTACTCGGAGTGCTACAAGGTTTACTCGGCACCCTACTTGGTGGCCTTCAGCCCTAATCGCAATACACAAAGCGTTCTAATTTAAGCGGCCTCATGGCCGCTTTTTTACATTCTAAGTTTATATTTTTGTCGACTCTGTAGAAAATTTGAGCAATAAATGTACTGCACATTTGCATCCTTTGCGCAGTAATACCATAATCGGGCCGGCCATATTGACTTGGACGTCCCTTAGGTCTTCGGAAATATCATCGATTTAACGTTTTTTTTGGATGATATTCGATTTTAATTTGCCCTTAAGGGCTGGTCAGCAAGGGGTGCTGAACTGGCACACTAGAGAATTAGAATGCGTGATCACTACAGAATAACAATTACTAGCTACAGTGGTGCCAAGCACTACACCGTTACTCAACTTATGCGTCGGTATATGGCTGGCGTAGGCATATTCTTAGGTACCTGCTTTTTAGGCGGCTTTTTAGCTATTTTGTTTTTGAGCAGTCGCTTGGGCACCTTAAACGCCGAAGTGGTGAGTTTGCAGCAGTATCAAACCACGATTAAAGCGGAAAATGACGCACTTTTGGCGCAGCAGCAGAGCTTGCAGGATACCATTGATGAGAAAATGGTGGCGCTTTCGGTAATGAGTGATGAGCTAGGTTCGATTGAAACCATGATTGGTTTAACGCCAGATCCAGATGCGGGTTTGTATCAGCGCTTAGACACGGCGAGTCAGACTGCGTCGGAAAAACATCTAATGCTTAGCACCATCCCCAGCGGGTATCCGTTATCTGATGCTCATGTGACGAGTCGTTATGGTATGCGAAATCACCCGGTGCTGGGCAAAATGGCTCTGCACGGCGGCGCGGATTTACGAGCGGCTATCGGCACGCCGGTTCATGCAACTGCAGATGGAGTTGTTGAATTAGCGGGTACCAGCAGTGGCTATGGCCAAATGATTAAGCTTAGCCATAATTTTGGCTTTGTAACGGTATTTGGCCATTTGAGTAAACTCTCGGTGACGAGTGGCGACTATGTGCGTCAGGGCGATTTAATTGGCTACACCGGTAATACTGGCTTATCGAGTGCACCACACTTGCATTATGAAGTACGACATTTACATCGACGCTTAGCTCCAGGCCCGTTTATGGAATGGTCTTGGGAGAACTACGATGTTCTTTTTTCTCGCGAGGAGCAAATAAAATGGGATTCCCTGGCAAAAACACTAAGAAAACAGACGGCGGTTCCAGAACGACGGTGGTCGCAGCTGGCACCACGCTTACCGGCGACGTCGAGCTAAATGACGATTTTCATCTAGATGGCGTGATGAAAGGTAATTTAACCTCTAAGAACGATTTGATAGTCAGTACCACCGGTCGCTTTACCGGTGATGTAAAAGCCAAACGGGTATTGGTGAGCGGTGTTTTGGACGGCAAGATAGACGCTGATCGGCTTGAAATTGTGGCTTCTGGTCAGGTGAGTGGCGAGATTAAAGTGCGTGAGTTGGTGATTGAGTCTGGTGGTCAGTTTGTTGGTGCAAGCCAAGTAAAAAAGCATGATACGCCGCGTTTAACCTTTGTGAATGATGCTGCAGTAAAAGAAAGCGGCACGGTCAAGTCATCAGCAGAGAGTCAATCGTCTTAATTCGGTCTTAATTGTTGGCACTGTTCTTCAGTGCCATATCGTTCTAAATAATCTAAAATTTTCCCTTTCTTCTGCATTTGAGTCGTTTCTACGCACTATTGGCCGTAAAATACGCTGTTTTTAGAACAGGTATGTCTATGAACACCGAGCAGGCCGTAATGCAGCGCAGCGACTCACGCTGTGAATTATGCACATCTCCTGAACATCTCGCCGTATTTGCCGTGGCACCCTATGATGACAGTGAGGCCGAACAATGTGTCATGACATGTGCAGTGTGCCGCGAGCAGCTTACCCTGAGCGGCGAATTAGACACCAAACGCTGGCACAGTTTGAATGACACGGTTTGGAGCCCAGTTCCCGCAGTGCAAGTTTTGTCGTATCGCTTACTGAAACGCCTTGTCGCTGAGCCATGGGCGCAGGATCTCTTAGATACCGTGTATTTGAGTGAGGAGGTTCAAGAGTGGGCTGATGCCATTGATGCGCCGGAACGCGACGATGGCGAGCCTACTTTAGACAGTAATGGCAGCCAGCTATTTGCCGGTGACACGGTAGTGTTGATCAAGGATCTTGATGTTAAAGGCACAAGTTTTGTCGCCAAGCGCGGTACCGCAGTGCGGGGTATTGCTTTAACGAATAACCCTGAGCATATTGAAGGCCGAGTTAATGGCACGCGGATTGTGATTATTAGCGCCTTTGTTAAAAAATCCAATTAGCAAATGTGCTATGTATGTTTCGCTGTACTTAAGCCAAACAAGTAGCACAGAGGTCGCCTATTTTTACGTTGCGCTTTACAATGAACCTAGCTTTACCGTGTGACGAGATCACGCTGGTTTTTTCTAGCACAATACGAAGGACATAATGAAAACCCCTAAACGCATACAACCGCTAATTGATGATGGCATTGTAGATGAAGTACTTCGGCCGTTAATGAGTGGTAAAGAAGCCTCGGTGTATGTGGTGCGCTGCGGCGAAGAAATTCGCTGCGCGAAGGTGTACAAAGAAGCCGCACAACGCAGTTTTAAGCAGGCCGTGCTGTATCAAGAAGGCCGCAAAGTACGCAATAGTCGTCGTGCTCGGGCGATGGAAAAAGGCTCAAAATTCGGCCGCAAACAGCAAGAAGATGCTTGGCATAACGCCGAGGTAGATGCGCTTTATCGCTTGGCTAAAGCGGGTGTGCGAGTACCACAACCCTTCGGCTGCTTTGATGGCGTATTACTTATGGAGCTGGTCACCGATGAAGAGGGCGGCGTGGCGCCGCGTTTGAACGATGTATCGATGTCTGCCGAACAGGCCTGCGAAGATCATGCGGTGGTGATGCATTACGTTAAGCTGATGTTGGTTGCTGGCTTGGTTCATGGCGACCTTTCTGAGTTTAACGTACTTGTCGATGAATATGGCCCAGTAATTATTGATTTACCGCAAGCGGTGGATGCGGCGGGTAACAATAACGCGCAAAGTATGCTGCGGCGTGATATTAATAATATGACAGAATATTACGGTCAGTTTGACCCGGCCCTGCTAAGGACTCGCTATGCCGATGAGATGTGGGCCCTGTACGAAGACGGTGAGCTGGATGAAGACACAGAGCTAACCGGTGAGTTTGAAGACAGCGGCGAAGCTGCAGATGTAGACTCAGTGCTGCTGGAGATTAAGGCGGTGATGGAAGAGGAAGCCGAACGTCGCGAACGAATTCGCGAGGCTAATGAAGAAGATTAGGGCAGATGCACTTCGGCTGTTGTTAGATCTTTTAGAAATTAATTCGGTAGGAAATTAACCGGTGTTATTTGGTGGTTTCGTCCTTTAATAGGAGGGATGCTGGAGATGTTGTTGCCGGGGTTGCGCACCGTCGGTGTCCATGCGTAGGTGCAGCCAAATGTTAGCTCGTATTGTGATTGCCAGCGATAGCTGGCGTTAGCAACTAAGTGGTTTCGAGTTAGCGTCGGAAAGGTTCCGCTGAAATTTTGATCCTTTACTAATTGCTGCACGGCGTGGGATGCACCGCTGCGGAACGTCCAATTGTCGTTGGGCGACCACTCTGCTCCAAGGGTTAGCGACGTAATGTTGTTAAAGCCAAGCGGTAATAGTGCATTTAGCTCCTGTCCATCAAAAAGACCACCTTGAGCGCGGTAGGAAAAACGGGCGTCGCCAAGCATGTTTTTCCAGAAAGTTCTGCGTAGGTCAGCAATAACGCTTATGTTTGGTTTTGCTTGATGTGACACACCAATAATAAATGCCGCGGGTAACTGCATATCGTTAAACCGACCTTGACCATCGACAGGAATATGGTTGTTTAAAATATCCACCGCTGTCAGCCTGCCTTTGCCTCTCAGATCGGTTAGCCGTGTTTCAAACTCGTAGGCAAGGGCTAGGCTGGTGTTTGCTTGTACCTGCCACGACACGCCAAGTCTGCCACCGATACCCCAGCCGGATAGGCCGCCGGAGATGGGGTGATCATTAATGAAGTTTAGATGTACACCTGCAAGCGTAGGCAGGGCGCCAACAACTGTAACTAGTCCGCCAGATGCGCGGTTTTGTTGTACTAGCATCCTTACTTGTTTGGCGTCGTATAGCGTTGCGATGTTAATGCCTAAATTTACAATATCTAGCGCGGCCCCCAATCGTAGCGTTGGTGTTGGCTGCCAAGCCAGTGCGATCGGAATTCGCAAAGCCGTTAAACGGGCAGATGCTTCTAGTCCCGTGTCGACATTGCCGGTCGTCGTTGTGGAAAGAAATGAGTCGCGACCATATTCAATGCCAAAGCCTGCAGCTGCAAAAAGACCAACACCAAATGCCCATTTATCAGCTCGATAGCTATAGGCAATTTCTGGTAAGTCGTAGGGGCCGCGATTATTTCCTAAATTTGCGGTGCGAACAATTTCGTGGCTTTGTTCATTGCGTACATCAATGGCGGCACGTATCTCAGAGACCTGCATCATTAATTCGTGGCCGGGCTTGTTGGAGAGCAGTTCTGCGGGGTTGAGGATGATTGCCGCGGCGCCGGTGGCGTGTGCTACGCCGCCGCCCGCAAATCCTCGCGAGACAGGGCCAAAGCCCTCTATTCTGCCTAATTCAACAGCAAGGCTAGTGCAACTTAGGCTTGATGAAATAATAAAGGTTAACAGTCTTTTATAGTTAGCATGGCGAGCTAATCTTGTCATTGTAAAATCCGGAGCGGCTGAGTAAGCCTTTAATGCAGATGGTGGAGTTGGTGCAGTGTGGTCTTAGATAATTCGAGGCCGTGTCTAAGCGTGGCAGTGTTTAATTAAATTTGTAAGCAGCACTAACTGTTAGTTTGCGAACAAAATATATATGAATAAGGTTTGTGTCAAGGTGAGGTTTAACCTCGTGGGTGTACTCTGTGTGATATTTTTGTAAATTGAGTGCGGTTTGTTCTTGAATTTTTCTGGGAGTGTGGCGATATATTAACTGAGCGCCAAAGGCGTGATGCTCATTCAATGTTGCTTGCTTACTTGCGTGTAGTGGCAGTGCTGGTGAGTAGATAGCTGTGCATTTGCGCAGCTATCTACCAATCTCTGTCAAAAGCGGTAGGTGACTTCAGCGCCGTAGCTGCGCGGTGGGCCAGCTAGGTAATTGTCGTGACCAAAGCCTGCTTGCAGGTTAATTGCGTAACTATCGTATTCTTCGTCCATCAGGTTTTTCACCCAAAGTGATATCGAATAGCTGTCATCGCTAGCGTGCCAGCTGGTTCGAGCGTTGAATAGCCAATAGGCATCTTGACGAATTTTGCCGTAGCCGTATTGATCATTGTAGGCGCTATACCATTGGTCATCCTGAAAGTTACCGTTAAGATTAGTCGTTAGGTAACCTGCTTCGGTTACCCAAATATCGTAATCCAGCGAGATGCTGTAATTAAACTTGGGGGCAGAGATAAGCTCGTTGCCGCTTAAGTCAACGCGGTTGTCAGCGTCAGCAATGGTTTCGGTATTTGCTAAGGTGAGTTCAGAAAACTCGGTTTGTAAATAACCAAAGCCGATTTGCAGGGTGAGCTTTTCGGTCAGGCGCGCCCACAGTTCAGCTTCTGCACCGGCAATTTTGGAGCTACCTGCGTTTTCTAGGAAATTAGAGAAACCAACCACGTTGATAAATTGCTGATCGGTGTAGTCATAGGAAAATAACGCGGCGTTTAAGCGCATGCTGTTTTCAAGTAAGTCTGCTTTAAAACCTACTTCAAAGGCGTCGATATACTCTGGTGATGCGTAGGCGGTTTCTATTGGGCGGGCTAAATAATATGCGCCGCCGTTGAAACTACCGCTGCGATAGCCGTGACTGGCGCTAACGTAGACCATCACGTCGTCATTGATTCGGTAGTCCAGTCCAAGTTTACCTGTCCACTCTGCTTCGTTGGCTTCCAGCTTGGGGGCTGAATCAAGGGTATAGGCACCGTGGGTGTAACCAAGGCTTAACAGATTTAGTAGTAGCGTTGGGTCGCCCAGAATGTCGATCAGTTGAGATCCAGATAGCGGCAACGAGATATACGCATCATCAACGCCAGTATTGTTGCCGGGAACGTAAGTGCCTCTTGGGCTGCCGTCGTAACCAACGCGGGATATATTGAAATAGCTTTGTTTATTGCCGTCTTTGGTATAGCGCAGCCCTAAATCCATACCAAAACGGTCGGTAAAATCAAAGCGCATTTGCGAGTAAGCGGCTAGGCTGGTTTTTTTAGTCTCCATGCGCTGGTCAAGCATGCCGTAGTCGAGTAAGAAGGGATATTGCTGGGCGGTATCGGGTTTCGCGACGCCGACACGGACATCTGGGGGGGTGCCGAAGATGTCGTAAATATTGTTCATGTATTGATCTTCATAGCCGTAGTAAACACCGGCAATGATATTAAACATGCCGTCGAATTCTGACGAGAAACGTAGGTCTTGGCTGTAGCCTATGGTATCAGACGACCAGGTGATGGTTAGCAGGTCGTTTGGCGAGCCATCGGTGTCGGCTTTTTGATAATAGTCTGCGTCGTAGTAAGACGTTACCGAGGTGATAGAGAAGCCGTCGCCAGCGAAGGTGACGGTTAAGCCAGCGATATCGGTATTGGTAATGAGTGCGCCAACTTCGTTGGCCTCGGTTTCATGGAAGTCTAAATTACGGCTTTGGCTGGAGTATCCGTTGTAGTCAGAATTGGGTGCACCGAGTAGGCTGGTACGGCCTTCGTTTCGGGCTGGGGTACTTAGGGCATCGTTACCTGATACGGTGTATTTAAAAACGGCATCCCAGGTGTCGTTCGGCGCAAAATGGAAGGCCAGACGGCCGCCCTGAAAGTCCGTTTGTGCGCCGTTTTCGCTGCGGCCAACGATGTCGGCATAGCCTTCGTCGCGCTTAAAACTCAATGCGCCGCGCGCAGCTAAAATACCTGGTATTAGCTCTGTTTCAGCACCGGCTTCTGCGCTGGTTGCGTTGTAGCTGCCAGCGCCAAGTTTAATGTAATTACTCGGTTCATCACCAAATTGGGGTGTGCGAGTAATGATGTTGATCGCGCCGCCGGTGGTGTTTTTTCCGTACAGCGTACCCTGCGGGCCGCGCAGCACTTCTAAGCGCTCAATATCAAAAAAGTTGGCGCCGTGACTGTATACCGGAGCTAGATAGGTTTCGTCGACATAGACGCCTATGGGGCTGGCTTGGTTCGAACTGTAGTCAGACATGCTGACGCCGCGAATAGCAAAGATCGGTTGAATGTCACCGTAGGGGCCGCTGACCTGCATATTGGGTACTTGAGCAGAAATATCGCTGGCGTTTTCGAATCCGTATTTGTCGAGTTGTGTACCTGTTAAGCCGGTAACTGCCACTGGAATATCTTGGGTGCTCTGGCTGCGTTTTTGGGCAGTAACTAAAACCTCCTCCAGCATGGGTGCAGCAAAAGCACTGTTAAAGGAGCTGGCAATGGCGAGGTAAATACCTGTACTCAATAAGTGTCGGCGACTCTTGTGTGTAGCTGAGCGACGTTGCTGCATGTGTAGTTCCTTTCAAGCTATGACGGATTGGGTCTTGTTATTTAGAAATTCACGAGCGTGGAGAATGCCGAAAGGCGGGTTTTTGGAATTGTCATTTGGCGACTAATTATTGTCATTTGATGACATATGGCTTGGTTATTATTCACGCGTCGTAGATTTGTGATCCAGTACTGGGCTGATATTTACAAGCCTAGCCTAACTTTTTTGTTTTGCTATGCTTAGTAGCGATTTACGGTAGGTATTTGGCGTCACTCCAAACCAGCGTTTTGCGGCGCGGTTAAAAGAGCTTTGTTCTTGGTAGCCCAGCAAGCCTGCAATTTGGGCCATTGGCATACCTTGTTCGGCGAGGAAATTCTGCGCATCTTGACGACGGATTTCGTCTACGATCTTTTCAAATATATGGCCCTCGTCTTTGAGGCGCCGCTGCAGGGTGCGTTGGTGCATGAACAGTTCGTTGGCTACGGTTTTAATGGTGCAGCACTGGGTGGGTAGTAGCCGGCTAATAATGAATTTGGTTTGTTCTATAAACGTTAATGGCGAGCCACCGCTTTTTTTAATGACATAGTTGGCAATCACGTCGCGTTGAAATGAGTCGGCTGTGCGAATAGGAAAATCAAATTGCTCCGGGGTGAGTACCAGCGCATTGCATTCTTGATTGAAGAGTACGGGGCAAGCAAAGTGGCGTCGGTAAACTTTGATGTCTAAGGTTCTGCTGTGACGGAATAATACGGCTTCGGGCTTTTTGCGGTTTTCGGTTAGCATGGCGTGCACGTTTGCCATAAGGCCAATCGACATTTCAGTAGTTTGGTGACGATAGGGGTAATCGGCTACGTTGATGTCGAGCATAATGCGCGGGAATTTGGGCGCGGAAGTGTCATCGAGTGCCAAGGTAATAGCTGGGCTGTGATGGGATATATAGCGCGCAATAAAGAAGAGGGCGTCGCCAACGGTACTCGATGTGCGGGCCATAATTGCGATTGGCCCAAGGGTTTCCATATTTTGTTTTTTAGATAAACGCAGGCCGAAGTCGGGGCACTGCAAGGTGTCCGCTGTGGTTTCTAGTAACTGCATTAGGCTGTGGAAAAAAATTAAATAGTCGAGATCGTCCAGCCGGTCTGGGTCGATATTGAAGCGTCGTAACAGCGGCTTAGGGTTTTCGCCTAGCGCCTGAACGAGTTCGATGTAGCCACTAAGAGCAGAGGCGCGGACTAGGGGGCGCATAGGTTTACATCCATCAAAAAGCCAGTATGCTGTCGTCAAATGCTAATTTTTAGCATAGCGGTATCGTGGTTTAATCGCCAGTGCTTGTTTGTGGTAACGAGTAACTACATAAAAATAAGAGAATTTTGTATGGCAAATTGGTTTCGTGTGATCGCTATTGTTGCGTTGATTGTGTTTGTTGGAGTATTGGCGCTATATGCTCGTTCACCTATTCAAGCTGTGGTCTTTGAACCTTCTGGTAGTGAGGCCAATGCCGCGTTTGCAAGGAATGAAAAATTAGCGGCGGTAACGACTTATTTGCAGCATGTAGGTAGTGGCCCAGAAGATATTGTGAAAGGCCCAGACGGTAATTTTTATACCGGCTACCAAGATGGCCGCATTGTGCGATTTACCGTTCGCGACGGGCAGGTGCTTGAGGGTAGTTTTCGCGAGTTTGTGAACACCGGTGGTCGGCCTTTGGGTATGCAATTTGACGTTGCTGGAAATTTAATTGTTGCAGATGCATTCAAGGGTTTGCTGTCGGTGTCGCCAGCAGGTGAAATAAATACCTTGCTTGATTACGCAGATGATCCGTCGCTGCGTTTTATTGACGATGTGGATGTAGCAGCGGATGGCACTATTTGGTTTAGCGATGCCTCCAGCCGTTTTGGTTTGCATGACTATATTTACGATTTAATCGAGGCGTCGGCAACGGGGCGCTTGTTGAGCTATATGCCATCTAATGGGCAGACCAAAGTGCATCTTAGTGGGCTTTATTTTGCCAATGGCGTGACTCTTGGCCCAGATGATACTTGGGTGCTGGTCAATGAAACTGGTGCGTCGCGGGTAAGCCGTTTGTGGCTCAAGGGGCCCAAAGCGGGTGTTCAAGATGTTTTTATAGATGGCTTGTCTGGTATGCCGGACAATATTAGCTTTAACGGGACAGATACATTTTGGTTGGCAATACCTGCGCTGCGAAGCAAAGAAATTGATGCCTTGGCGGCGCACCCATTTTTACGGAAGCTGCTTGGTGGTCTGCCGGCAGATTTACTGGTGCCGGCTAGCAAGCTTGGTTTTGCGCTGGGCTTGGGTTTAGATGGAACGGTTAAATTTAATTTGCAGTCCGAGAGTGGCGTTTACCACACAATAACTAGCGTAAATGAGTATGACGGCCATTTATGGCTGGGAAGTTTGGCGATGTCGTCAATAGCGGTTTTGCCTCTGCCGACGAGTCATTGATAGAGATGGGTGTCAGCGTTGTGCTGACACCCATCGCCCTATTTCTGTAAATGCGTAGCGTGAAAACGCAGGTGTTCTTCAATAAAACTGGCGATAAAGTAATAGCTGTGATCATAGCCGTCGTGACTATGTAGCTCCAGGGGATAGCCGCTGGTATTAGCTGCACTCGTTAGAGTCTCGGGTTTCAATTGTTCCTCCAAAAATTGGTCGGCATTGCCTTGTTCAATTCTGGCGGGCACAAATTGGCGGGCGCCGCGAATTAATTCACTGGCGTCGTATTGCAGCCACTGGGTTTTGTCGTCCCCCAAATACTGCGTGAAGGCCTTTTGTCCCCAAGGGCAATTTACCGGATTGCTGATGGGACTGAAGGCCGACACCGATTGGTAGCGTAGCGGATTTTTCAGGGCGATGGTCAGAGCGCCGTGACCGCCCATTGAATGGCCGGAAATTGCACGGAGTCCGGATACTGGAAAGCTCGCTTCTATAAGCTCAGGTAGCTCCTTCACAATATAATCATACATTTGGTAATGACGATTCCACGGTGCTTGGGTGGCGTTCACATAAAAACCAGCACCTTTGCCGAGGTCGTAGGCCTCATCGTCGGCAACGTCATCACCGCGTGGGCTGGTGTCGGGTGCGATAATGGCGATACCCAGTTCTGCAGCGACGCGCTGTGCACCGCTTTTCTGCATAAAATTTTCGTCGGTGCAGGTAAGGCCTGACAGCCAGTAAAGTGCGGGCACGGTTTCGCCTGCAGATGCCTGCGGCGGCAAATAGATGGCAAAACGCATCTCGCAGTTCAGCACTGCCGAGCGGTGGGTGTATTGCTTATTCCAGCCGTCAAAGCTCTTGTTGCTGCTAATATTTTCAATACTCATAAGCGCCTACATTGCCCCGCAGGGCAATGTCCTCGTGTTGATCAGTGGTTTAGTAGTGAATGACAGAGCGAATACTTTTGCCTTCGTGCATTAGATCGAAGGCCTCGTTTATTTGCTCTAGCGGCATGGTGTGGGTGATGAAATCGCTGAGTTTAAATTCACCCGCTAGGTAGCGTTCGACATAGTCTGGCAATTCCGAGCGTCCGCGCACACCGCCGAAGGCGGTGCCGCGCCATACTCGGCCCGTTACTAGCTGAAATGGTCGGGTTGAAATTTCTTGGCCTGCACCGGCAACACCGATAATCACCGATTCTCCCCAGCCTTTATGACAGCATTCTAGTGCTGAACGCATGGTGTTGACGTTACCAATGCATTCAAAGGAGAAATCTACACCGCCATCGGTCATTTCAACAATGACCTCCTGTATTGGTTTGTCGAAGAGCTTGGGATTAATGCAATCTGTTGCGCCAAGTTTCTTTGCTAATTCAAATTTAGATTCGTTGATATCGATGGCAATAATACGGCTGGCCTTAGCCATAACCGCACCAATCACGGCAGAGAGACCAATGCCGCCTAAGCCAAATATTGCAACGGTGTCGCCCGCTTTTACTTTGGCGGTGTTCATCACTGCACCCATGCCAGTAGTTACGCCGCAGCCCAGTAAACACACCTCTTCAAGTGGCGCGCTGGGGTTGACCTTGGCGAGTGATATTTCAGGTAATACGGTGTATTCCGAAAACGTCGAGCAGCCCATGTAATGAAAAATAGGCTGGCCGTCTTTGTAGAAACGGGTGGTGCCGTCTGGCATTAGGCCTTTGCCCTGGGTTTCGCGGATTTTTTGGCAAAGATTGGTTTTGCCTGATAGGCAAAATTTGCATTCGCCACATTCCGGTGTGTACAGCGGAATGACGTGATCACCGACGGCAACCGAGGTAACGCCTTCGCCGATCTGCTCAACAATACCGCCGCCCTCATGGCCAAGAATGGCGGGGAAGATACCCTCTGGGTCATCGCCAGACAGCGTGAATGCATCCGTGTGACATACGCCGGTGGCAACAATACGGACGAGCACTTCGCCCGCTTTGGGGGGCATAACGTCGACTTCTTCTATCTTTAATGGCTGGCCGGGGCCCCAGGCTACAGCGGCTTTCGATTTTATAAAATTGTCTGACATGAAGTTTGCTCCCGCAAGTGTGATGGTATGTGGAACGTGAGTTGTAGGTGTATCGACAGATTCCATTGTAATTGTTTCCCTTGCCGGCATAATCTCTAAAAATGTAAAACTCTTTTACGGTGGTGTAATAGTGAGCGATTGGCGAGGGGTAAGTGAATTTGTGGCGGTGGTCGAGGCTGAGAGCTTTACCGGCGCGGCAAAGCGCTTGGGTTTGTCAGTAGCGCAGGTGAGTCGTCAAGTTAGTGAGCTGGAAGACCGCCTTGGTGCGAAGTTGTTTTATAGGACAACACGCAAAGTGACGGTGACTGAGGTGGCCGCGGTGTATTACCAGCACTGTCGAAGTGTACTTGACGGCTTGGCAGATGCCGAGCGTGCTATTTCTGACCTACAGAGTTCACCACGGGGAAAAATTAAATTAACCGCGCCAATTACCTACGGCGAAGAAAGCGTGATGCCGTTGGTAAATGATTTCGTGAAGTTATACCCGCAGCTCGAAATTGACTGTCAGCTAAGTAATCACACGGTAGATATATTGGCAGAATCCTATGACCTAGCCATACGGGTTGGCAGCTTAAAGGATTCCAGCATGATAGCCAAAAAGCTGTCTTCGCGGCGGCGCTATGTGTGTGCATCATCAGAGTATTTGAATCGCTACGGCATGCCGCATACCTTGGCAGAATTAGATCGCCATAATTGTTTGACCGGCGCGTCGGAGTATTGGCGATTTCACGAAAAGAGCAAATTGCGCACGGTGCGTGTCACTGGGAATATTCATTGTAATAGTGGTTACGCCTTGGTGGATGCGGCGGTGAAAGGCTTGGGCATCATTCAACTGCCGGATTATTACGTGATGTCTTATCTTGAGAGCGGGGATTTAATTACCTTGCTCGATAGTTACCAAGAACCGGAGGAAGGGATATGGGCGCTGTATCCGCAAAATCGGCATTTGTCGCCAAAGCTGAAATTGCTGCTTAAATACCTTGCTGACAATCTGCCCGATAGCCTGCGGAATGCGGGTGCTGTCGTAAGTTCTTAGGCCGCTTCTGGCTTTTTGTTTTGCTGAGTGAATTGGTAATACTTAGCAGCTAAGAGATCCTATTACTTACGCAAGTGTGACAAATTGTCACAATTCTTTTTGAATTCCTCCAAAATTGTCATATTTCATTAATACGAATGTAACAATTTAACACGATAATTAATCCGTTAAGGCCCTCGTGCAGTGTGTGAAGGTTGCCGCATTTAAGATTAGCTGCCTAAGGGCGACGGAGTAGATATGAGTGTAAATAGTTTTGTACGTGTACTGATGCTGGCAGCAGTTGCTGTTGTTGCGCCAATGAGCGCCATGGCTGATGAGCCCGCCCAGCTGATTGAAGAAGTAACGGTTGTCGGTGCTGTTCGCAGCGGCGCTGTTGAGGTTGCGGATATTGATTTGGCTGCGGACGACGCGCTGCAAGACATGCCAGTTGCTTACGAGTAAGCCTGTCTTAGTTATACTGTTTTTGTGTAGTCGTTTTATCTCCACTATTGGTCTTTATTTTCAGGAGTCGTTGAGTTGATCAGCGACTCCTGATTTGTATTGCCGATGTTATTTTTATTTTTTGCAGTTGTTCATTAATCCGCAAAATATCAGCTTGGTCGCCATTGCTTAGGCCAAGGGCGATGTGGCCGGCACTAAATTCCCCTAATCCGCTGTCGTAACTTTCCCAGCGCTCTCCCGTCCAAGCTTGAACCCAAGCGTGGGGTACAAACACATATTTTCGCCCCAGAAATCGCTCGTTAGTATAGGCGAGACCAAATACAACTCGCGTTGGAATTTGCGCCGCGCGGGCCAGCGTGGCAAGTAATAGTGCGTGTTCGGTGCAATCGCCTTGCTTACTGTTGTAGGCCTCAAGGGCGGTGGCATAGCCAGAGTAACTCGGTTCCTCACTCATATGTCTAGCGACGTAGCGGGTAAGACGTTGCATTTGGCCGCTCGCGCTGCTGCTGTTGGGTAATATATCTGCGACCACGTTTTTAAATATGGGGGTTTGTGCTGGCAGCCAATAGTTGCCCTCTAGGGTGTCGCGCAGTGTTGAGTTGTCGGGTGGCGTTTCGGTGCCACAGTCTTTGCACACAATAATTTCAGCTCCGTCTAGTGTTCTATTACTGCGCTGCTCATAGGTATTGGGTAAATCTAGCTGGAAGTCGCCACTTAGCTGGTAACGAATTTTTCCGTGTAACGCGGTATCGGAGATTTTATAAGGCGATTGAATGAGCTGCCGGTAAACGTGGGTATTCGGCACAAAGCTGGCGGTTGCGCAGGCCTTGTCACAGCTAGTGATAAGAAGTTCTTCACCATTGGAGTGGCTGCGCTCTTCTAGTACGTGGAATTGGGTGTCGGTGAATATATCGGTGTGCTTACTATTGGAATTGAGGCCGGTGGTTTTCTGTATACGCCATGCGTAATCGGGGTGTTCGCTACTGGTGTAGGGGCTGATTCGCAGCTGCGTTTTGTCAAACTGCCGGGTGCTGAAATTCCAGCTGTAATATTCAAATTCCTGTCGGGTGTCAGCTAGTTTTATTAGCGTGAGCCTAAGGCCTTCGGCTAATAAAAATGGCTGGGGGATGGGGTAGCGTTCGATGGTTGAAGAATTGTCGCGTTTTAAAATCAGCGTTTTACCTTTTATGGTGGCGCTCATTTTGTGATTGGCGGTGTCTGAGCTCACTGTTTTGAAAAGCGCTATCGGTTTGCCCGCCAAAGATTCGTGATAGTTGAGAGTCGTCGCTATTTCACGGTCGGGAACGCCGGGTTGACTGAGGGTGAGGGTTAAGGTTTCGGTGGTTTTAAGCAGTTTTGTTTCCTGTTCCCTCGTAATGTGGCGATACCCCATTTTGTGATCGCCAAGGCTTACGGTTTGCCACTTTTCGCTGCTAAAGCGTTGATTTTCAGCTGTCGTGTTTACACGATTGTTTGTGCAGGCACTTAGCGTAGCGACAATAAGGGTCAGCGCAATAAGCAGATATTTTTGCGAGGCTAAGCTTAATGTCCCGCGTCTAAAAGAATTACTTAGGCAGTACGAGCGTCTCATGTAGGCGTGCCGAGGAGTTGATTGTCTCGCAGCCACTGGTAGCTTTTTGCCACCACTTGCTGGCAGTCTTCCTGCAGGGCCATATGGCCAGCACCGCTAATCACATCATGACTGACCATTGGCGATACACGGGCGATATTACGGGCAAAATCAGCGTGCTTGTGTAGATACGAATGCTCCGCGCGCAGAACCAGTGTGGGCACAGTAATATGGCGCAGCGCTCGCCAGGGTGTATAGGTGTGCTGAAAGTTGTGAGCTTCCCATTCGCGGCTGTAGCGCAGGGTAAAACTGCCATCGCTTTGCTCAACTAGGCCAGCTCGGGCGTAATCCTCAAAGGCCGCATCTGAAAACCGTCGGTATGCAGATTTTTTGCGATGGTAGCTAATAAATGCTGCGTGGCTTTCCCATTGGGGTTTTCTTCGTTTAGTGCTTTTGACTAAGTTCATTTGTCCCATCAATGTCGACGGCGCAATTGCCGCGACCATGGGTAGAATTCGACCTGGGATGGTGGCAGGGTCAAACATGAGCAATGCTTTGAATAGATCTGGCCGCTTTGCGGCGGCAATGGCGCTAACTGTGCCGCCAATAGAGTGCCCCATCGCTATGACGGGGCCTGAATGTTGTGTTTTTCTGCGATGATCAAGAAATGCGATGAGATCGTCAGCGTGCTGGCGCCATGTGAATCCTCGCGGCGTCGGCTGCGAGTCCCATGCCCCCCGATTTTCAAGTGCAGCAATAGTAAAATTGTCTTGGAAGTGTTCTAGAAAAAAATGGTAGCTGCCAACGGGGAAGCCATTTGCTGCCGCAAAATGCAGAGTGTCATTTGCACTTCCGCCTTCAAGCCAGCTCGCTGGGCCGCGGCCAAAATCTAATTGATGAGTGGTAAACATGGAGTAGTTTCATTAGTTCTGTTAGTGATTAGCAAGCATACCATGCCAAAAAGCGTGGCGTGTATGGCTCGTGCTAATGCGGAAAATAGAAAATTGCCTATGCGCTATCAGGGTATTCTCTTATACAGAGAGTGATTCTTCAGCCGTTAAGTGGGTTACGTATTAGGGCAATAGTCGACGACACACATTCCGTCAGCCGACTATAAGCCGGTGTAGGTAACAAAGGTATTGGAGAAGACTTTGGATATCGCAACGCTATTAGGCATGTTAGGGGCGCTGGGCGTCATAGTTGTGGCTATTTTGATCGGCGGCAGCGCAAGTGGGTTTATCGATACTCCGAGCTTATTAATTGTGGTCGGCGGCGGCCTACTCGCCAATTTGGTTAAGTTTCCACTTGATCAAACCATGGGGGCTTTTAAGGTCGCCTCCCGCGCATTTGTTCATAAACCAACCAGCTCAGAAGCCCTAATTGCGCAGTGCATGGAAATGGCTGGCGTGGCCCGTAAAGAAGGCTTGTTAGGCCTTGAATCGCTAGAGATTAGCAACGAATTTTTAAACAAGGGCGTGCAAATGGCCATTGACGGCCACGACCCAGAATTTGTACGTAGAGTCTTGAATAAAGAAATTAACATGGCTATTGAGCGCCACGAAATGGGCGAGGCGGTGTTTAAAGGCTTTGGTGAGTCGGCACCTGCAATGGGAATGATCGGCACACTGGTGGGTTTAGTGCAGATGATGTCGAATATGTCTGACCCTAAAGCGATTGGTCCGGCTATGGCGGTGGCGCTGTTAACGACCTTGTACGGCGCGGTACTGGCGAATGTTGTTGCTTTACCAATAGCAGAAAAGCTCGCCTTTAGAACCTCTGAAGAGCGCCGTAATCGTCATCTTATTCTTGAGGCAGTTGACGGAATTCAAGAGGGGGTCAATCCACGTGTATTAGAATCCTTGCTGTCGACATATTTGCCTGATAATAAGCGCGAGCCAGAGAAAAAGGCTGAGGAGGCGTAGATGGATGACGTTCCGGTAAAAAAAGCTGATGCAGGGGCGCCCGCGTGGGTGCTTACCTTTGCAGATTTGATGTCGCTACTTCTCGCCTTCTTTGTACTTCTTTTCTCATTTTCAGAAATGGATAAGCAGAAATTCAAGGAACTGTCGGGCTCAATGAAAGACGCTTTTGGGGTGCAGCGGGACATTCCCGCCTTTAAGCCACCGATTGGCACTAGCATGATTGCCCGAGATTTTACCCCCGGCACCGTACGACCTACGGTGGAACGAGAGGTGCGTCAGCAAGCGTTACAGGAGATGACCAAGTTTGTATCAGAGGAAGCCGATGATGACATGCTGGATGATTTAGAAAAGGTAAAAGAGCATTTGGCTCTAGAAATTAGCGAAGGCTTGGTAGAAGTAGAAAACGATGGCAATAAAGTGATTATTATCCGGATTCGGGAACGGGGATCGTTTCCCTCCGGTAAGGCAGAACTCTCTCCGGGGTTTGATACCGTAATTGAAAAATTTGGCATGGTTTTAAACGATATCGCCGGTCAGATTGTGGTGGCGGGGCATACCGATAACCTCCCTATTCATACCGACAGATTCTACTCAAACTGGGATTTGTCATCGGCACGGGCGGCTACGGTGATCGGCAGTATCGTCCAGAGCAGCGGTCAGCTACCAAGCCGCTTTAGAGTCGCTGGTTACGCAGATACTCGTCCGATTGAAGACAACAGTACAGAGGAGGGGCGGGCTAGAAACCGTCGCGTCGAGATATTCATGTTGCGTGGCTCCACTAAAGACCCCTTAGAAGGGCAAGTTATGGGAGAGTATGGTGCGTCGATGACGGCGCAATAAGATATAGTCGTATTTGCTGCGCTTAAGGTGGCATTCAGTTAACTCCTGATACTTTACAGCTACACAAAGGAGAAGCGACTATGACAAATATCAAAGCACTACATATTGGACCGCCAGCGTTGATCCGTAATTTCGCACTTACGGCGCTGCTGATTGTGGCTGTTGCGGTATCGCCAAAGCAGGCCCACGCCGACGGGGTAGAAACCGCCGCTGCAATTATGATTGGCGCGGCAGTTTTATATGCCGCACATGATTCCTATAAAGACGATCGCCGTTATAGCAAAAATCATGTGCATGACAGGCATTGCGGCCATCAGGTGAGCTACCGTGACACGGGCCATCACAATTACAGTAATAGTTATAACAATGGTTATCGGAATCAAAAAGTGTATACCGATGTTCATGCTGGCCACAGCAGTCATAAATATTACAAAGGTAAGGACTATAAAAAAGGCAAAGACTATCGCCATGACAAGCACGATAACCGGTCTGACCGCTTTGCACGCGACAACCACGGTCGTGACCATCAGGGTAGTAACAAGCAATATGGCCGAGGTAATTTAAATGATCGTCAAAAGCATAATCAGGCTTACTGGAATACGCGAGTGAATGTAAATCAGCGTCACTAATGCCTAGGTGACATAGCATTACAATACCGGACTCGCTCCGGTATTTTTTTGTGGCGAATTTATGAACCTTGAAGAGTGCTTTCCTAGGTATAATTAGTTCTTGAGAGGTACCGCGTAGTGTCGAGAATAATGAAGCTACGTTTGCCGTCTCTGGTTTTTATGCACTATAAACAGGATATTAAATGACAAGCGACCAGCTAATAGAAAAGCTTAAGCAAGCGCCGCAACCTTTTACAGATGTTATCGCGCTTATTGATGCGGAATACACTTTTGTTCCCACTACATTTAAAAATGGTGATCAGCAAAATCAAGCAGGTACGAACAATGGTTCCTGCAAGATTTTTGCCTTTGGACGTTTGCATCAATTAACAGCGCAGGCAACCTTAAATGCCTTCGGTGATTTTTATACTCAAGATGTTTTGGGGAACCCTGATGGTAGCGATCACGCAAATATTCGCAA
The DNA here is from genome assembly GCF_902705855.1 of Zhongshania aliphaticivorans. Classification (GTDB taxonomy): domain Bacteria; phylum Pseudomonadota; class Gammaproteobacteria; order Pseudomonadales; family Spongiibacteraceae; genus Spongiibacter; species Spongiibacter aliphaticivorans_B. Next base: position 150,252 of record NZ_CACSIJ010000011.1, read on the forward strand.
TTTTATGCGCAGTGGTTGGGCGGGGGTGAGTTTTGAGGGCGAAGCTTTAACGCCAAAGTGAGTGGCGAGGCGCCCCTGATGGGACGCCGAATTGTTGGCGAGTGATTACGCGCCGATGCCGCCCATCATAGACTGCTGATAATTCTGAATACCTACTTTGTCGATCAAGCTGAGCTGGGTTTCCAGCCAATCGACATGTTCTTCTTCAGATTCCAGAATGCTTTCCATCAGTTCACGGCTAATATAGTCGCCGACTGACTCGCAGTACTTAATACCGTCTTTAAGATCCGGAATTGCCCTTAGCTCAAGGCTTAGGTCGCATTCCAGCATTTCCTTGGTGTTCTCACCAATGAGTAATTTGCCGAGGTCTTGAAGATTAGGCAGGCCTTCTAAAAACAGAATACGCTCGATGAGTTGATCGGCGTGCTTCATCTCGTCGATAGACTCATGGTATTCGTAGTCGGCTAACTCCTTCAGTCCCCAATCTTTAAACATGCGGGAGTGGAGGAAATATTGATTAATCGCCACGAGTTCATTGCCGAGGGCTTTATTGAGGTAGGCAATAACCTTGTTGTCACCTTTCATGCTTGCTGTCCTTTGTGCGATTAGCTGATTGTGAGGCGTAAAGTGTGCGCCCAGACTAAGCGGAAAGTCAAGCTAAGTGATTGATTTTAAAGAGGTAAGAGAAGGGTAAAACTAATCGTTATCAGTTGCGTTACGCTGCTGCATAACAGAGGTTTTCGTCGTAGCTGTTTAAATAGCTATCGTAAATATCGCGGGCGAGTGAGCCGCATTTGCCACATTGGCTGGCTAATTCAAGTTGACGACGAACCTCGCGGAAGCTGCCAGCACCGGCATCTACAGCGTCGCGGATATGCTTGTCGGTAATACCTTTACAGAGACAAACGTACATACTTTTTGAATCTCAGTGGGCTCGAAATTGAATGTCAACGATAATGCAAATGAGAATGCTTGTCAATTATGTATTTTCGTATATTACAGTCAGGTTTCAATAGCGCATAGCTATGATGGCGATAAGAAAATTCAATGGGATTGGGCGGGGGTGGCGTGTATGATTGCCGGTCTGAATCATGTTTTTACGGCATGTTTTGTCGTTTAATAAACTTATATTAACTATTAATCAGAGGTGTATTACATGGGCGTTCTCGTAGGCAAGCCAGCTCCAGATTTCACATGCGCAGCAGTACTTGGTACTGGCGAAATTGTTGATAGCTTTACTTTAAGCGAAGTAGCTAAAGGCAAATACGCTTTACTGTTCTTTTACCCACTGGACTTCACATTCGTTTGCCCGTCAGAACTGATTGCACTAGATCACCGCATGGATAAATTCCGTGAGCTTGGTGTGGAAGTGATCAGTGTCTCAATCGATTCTCAGTTCACTCACAATGCATGGCGCAACACCGCTATTAAAGACGGCGGTATTGGTCCAGTAACTTATACTATGGCTGCTGATGTTCGTCATGACATTTGCCGTGCCTACGACGTAGAAGCTGAAGGCGGTGTTGCTTTCCGTGGTGCGTTCTTAATCGACAAAGAAGGCATGGTTCGTTCGCAATTAGTTAACGATCTGCCACTTGGCCGTAACGTTGATGAGCTAGTGCGTTTGGTTGAAGCACTGCAATTCCACGAAGAGCACGGCGAAGTATGCCCAGCTGGTTGGAATAAAGGCGACAAAGGCATGAATGCATCACCAGACGGCGTTGCTGCCTACTTGGCTGAGAATTCAGATAAGCTGTGATGAGATAGTCGGGCGTCGGAAGTCGGACGCCAGATGCTAAAACGAAAAAGCCCGATGCGTGAAACGCATCGGGCTTTTTTTATCCGACGCCCGACCTCAGACGTCCGACCAAATTTTGCAATTAAGCAAAATTAGCCGCAGCAAATTCCCAGTTCACCAAATTCCAGAAGCCTTCCAAATACTTTGGACGAGCATTGCGGTAGTCGATGTAATAAGCGTGTTCCCATACGTCGGCGGTAAACAGTGGTGTTTGACCTTCGCGAGCGATTGGGGTATCAGCGTCATCGGTGTTAACGATTTCTAAGCTGCCGTTAGTGTTTTTAACCAGCCACGTCCAGCCTGAGCCAAAGTTGCCAACGGCTTTGCCATTGAATGCGGTTTTGAATTCGTCAAAAGAACCAAATGCTTTATCAATTGCAGCAGCTAGTTCACCAGTTGGGGCGCCGCCGCCATTTGGGCTAAGGCTGTTCCAGTAGAACGTGTGGTTCCAAACCTGAGCGGCTTGGTTGAATAAAACACCTTTAGACGTTTTGATGATGTCTTCTAGTGACTTACCTTCAAACTCGCTACCAGGTACCAATTCATTTAATTTGGTTAAGTAGGCGTTGTGGTGCTTGCCGTGGTGGAAGTCGAGGGTTTCGGCAGAAATGTGTGGTTCCAGCGCGTCTTTTGCGTAGGGTAGTGCAGGTAATTCAAAAGCCATGTGATTCTCTCCTGAGTATGGTTTTGGGTTGTAACGCAGTTAAATGTTGTACCTGATTTACATGATGTTTCGCTGACACTTCACTGTTGGTCGTGAATTAATGCAGCAAAATCAGGGCCAACGCCAGCCTCCTAATTGTTGCCAGCGATTGACGATCTGGCAGAACAGCTCGGCAGTTTTAAAGGCATCGTAAGCAGCGCTGTGAGCTTCGCTATTGTCGAAGTCGATATCGGCTAACTGGCAAGCTCTAGCCAGTACGGTATGGCCGTAGGCAAGCCCTGAGAGGCTAGCGGTATCCATAACCGAAAAGGGGTGGAAGGGATTGCGTTTGATATTACTGCGCTCGATGGCGGCTAAAACAAAGCCGAGATCAAAGTGCGCATTGTGTCCCACCAGCACCGCTCGGGTGCACCCACTGGCTTTAACTTGCTGACGAATTCGTTTCATCAGCTCGCCCATTACAGTCACTTCTTTCTGTGCCTGCCTTAATGGGTTATGGGGGTCGATACCCGTGAATTCAAGGGCGGCGGGTTCTAAATTTGCGCCTTCGAAGGGTTCAACGTTGTAGCTCACGGTGTCGTCGGGCTCGAGCTGGCCAGAATCATCCATACGTAAAAACGTCGCTGCTATTTCTAGCACCGCGTCTGTTTGACTGTTAAAGCCACCGGTTTCGACGTCGATAACAACCGGGAGAAAGCCTCGAAAGCGTTGCGCAATCATCGATTTTTCATCGTTGAAGTCCATAGTTGTCTCAGGCTATCTGCCAGTGCAGTTGTTCACCGCCCCGCAGTGGGTAAATAGTGTCGCCGCCAAGGGGAAGTTGCTCTGGGGCGATCCAGCTGTTCTTCTGCAAAATAATGGTGTCGTTATTGCGTGGCAAACCGTAGAAATCGGGGCCATAAAAGCTAGCAAAGGCTTCTAGTTTGTCGAGTTTTCCCGCAGCTTCAAATGCTTCTACATATAATTCAATTGCTGCGTAGGCAGTGTAACAGCCTGCGCAGCCACAGCTGGCTTCTTTTCGGTGGCGTGCGTGAGGGGCCGAGTCTGTCCCCAAGAAAAATTTGGGGCTGCCTGACGTTGCTGCGGCGATCAGTGCCTGCTGATGGGTGTTGCGTTTAAGAATGGGGAGGCAGTAATAGTGCGGGCGAATGCCACCGGCCAACATGTGATTGCGGTTATACAGCAGATGATGGGCGGTGATGGTTGCCGCGACGTTATCTGCTGACTCACTTACAAACTGTGCTGCGTCAGCCGTTGTAATATGTTCGAGTACCAACTTTAGCGCTGGAAAATGCGTGCAGATTTGACGCAAATAGCGGTCGATGAATTGTGCTTCGCGATCAAAAATATCGATTTCAGCGTCGGTGACTTCACCGTGAACAAGCAGCGGCAAGCCGTGCTTTTCCATGCTTTCTAGCACTGGATAGAGCTTTTCGATGCTGGTGACGCCAGAATCCGAATTGGTAGTAGCACCGGCAGGATAAAGCTTTGCAGCATAGACCACGTCTGACGCAGCGGCGGCGGCAATGTCTTCTGGCTGGGTGTTGTCGGTTAGATAAAGCACCATTAACGGCTGCAGTTTGTGGCCAGTGGTGGGTAATGCTTGCTCAATGCGCTGACGATATGCCGTTGCTTCGGCAAGATTGCGCACTGGTGGCGTTAAATTTGGCATGACGATCACGCGGCCGAAATAGCGGCTTGCGTCTGCGACGGTATGGCTTAATACCTCGCCGTCTCGCAAATGAATATGCCAGTCGTCGGGTCGGGTAATTTCTAAGGTTTGCATGCTGAGCCTTACTGCTAGCGTCCGCCGAGCTACCTATAAGGGCCGGCTTTGGAGGTGTGGTATCTGGCGGAGAATGCTACAGGAATTTGAAGGGGGTATAAACACCTGCCGCCGTGTTGTGACGGGTGTTTATACCGGTCTAGCTGGTTTACTCGTCTGCTGGTTTTGATTTGCTGGCGCTGAATGTCAGCTCATCGCTGTTGGCAGCGATCACGCTGCGCCCAATGCCCGGAACCTTCATTAGTTCTTCGGCTGAGTTGATTGAGGCGTTTTCTTCGCGGTAGCGAATAATGGCTTCAGCGCGTTTAGGGCCAACACCTTTGAGTGTTTGTAGCTCCTCTGCGGTGGCGGTATTAACGTCTAGCGCATAGCTGGGGCTAAGAAAACCGAGGCTTAGAACGAGGGCGAGTAAAATACGAGTGGCCGACAAGCGGCGTAGAATAGTTTTCATCGTAAAATCCTTTTCAAGATGAATTATGTGAAGTTTGTTAAAGCAGACACTTTATCTGTGCCTGCTTCTAGAATAGAACACACCGGCTATTATGCAAAGCCGGTGTGGAGGGGATTAACGAACTTTTATTTCAGTCCATAATTTATTGATTAGGCGGCGTTGTTTGGCATTGCGCGCGCCGACGGTCTCGAGGGTTTTTTGTGCTTCGTCGTCAGGGAAGATAGCGGAGATTTTCAGAATCTCTGGCTCGATAAATGGTGTGGCGGCCGCATTTGGATTTCCGGTGCCAACAACATTAGTTAACTCTGCGGCGTTTTCGGGTGCCATCATAAAGTTAATAAATTGCAGCGCCAGTTCAGGATTGCGGGCTTTTTTCGGGATGACCATATTATCCAAGGCCAATACTGCACCTTGTTTTGGTAGTACGAAGTTCACGCTAAAGTCACGCCCAGCATCTGCTGCGTCTACACGCGCTTGGAACATGTCGCTGGAGTAGCCGTGGGCAACCCAGATATTGCCAACGGTTAGTTCTTTAATATAGCTAGAAGAGTTAAACGCTGCCCAGTAAGGTTTGGCTTTTAAGATCAGCGCCTGAGCTTCTTTTAGGTGTTTTTCGTCGTTGTCGTTGATCGAGTAACCGAGGTATTTAAGCGCAGCGCCGAATAGCTCTTCTGAATCGTCCATTACCGTCACCTTGCCTTTGATTTTTTCCAGCACGGCGGGGTCAAAAATAATAGACCAGTTGCTCGGATCGATGCCTAGCTCAGCGATTTTTTCTTCGTTGTAACCGATAAGCGTAGTAGTGAAGGCATAGGGTAGTGAGTAGACGTTGCCAGGGTCGTAAGCTTTGTCGAGAAAGCCCTTGGCAGTGTTGCCTAAATTGCTTAGCTTGCTTTTATTGAGTGGCAGCAGAAAGCCCTGCTTAACCAATGCTTCGACGGCGTTTTGGGTGGGAATAACAACGTCGTAATCACCGGCGCCGGCGAGCAGTTTTGCCATCATTTCTTCGGTGGCAGAGAAGTAATCCTGCACAACTTTACAGCCACACTGCTCTTCAAAGCGGGTGACTGTGTCTTCGGCGATATAGTCGTTCCAGTTAAATAAATGTAACGCTTTCTCGGCCATAGCAAATTGCGAAAGGCACAGCACAAAACAGCACAGTATCTTTTTCACGGTAGCGTCCTTTTAAAAGGGTTGGGTAAGGGGTAGTGGCTTAGTTTCTCAACACCGTTGGTGAGATTCGGGAAAGCGCGGTGATTAGTACCAGCGTGACCAGCATGAGCAAGGTCGACACCGCGTTGACTTCTGGGGTGACAGCAATTTTGACCATGGAATAAATCTCCAGAGGCAACGTTGAGCTGCCAACGCCTGCAGTAAAAAACGTAATTACAAAATCGTCAATAGAAAGTGTAAAGGCCATCATGCCGCCGGCAATAATGCCGGGTTTCAGAAGTGGCAGGGTGATGAGTCGAAATGCCTGAAACGGAGTGGCGCCAAGGTCGCGCGCCGCCTCTACTAGGCTTTGATCCATGCCTGAAAGTCGCGATTGCACCGCTAATGCGACAAAGCCAATACAGAAGCTAACGTGGGCGAGAATGATGGAGGTCATGCCCAGCGTGACGTTAAAAAGGATAAACATCAGCAGCAGGCTGACCCCGATTAAAATATCGGGCATGGCGATGGGGCCGAGCACTAAGGCCGACAGCCATTTTTGCCGAAATCGGTAAATGGCGAGGCCAGCTAAGGTGCCGAGTATGGTGGCTAGCAGGGCGCTAATAACGGCGATAATGAGCGAGTTTGCCGCCGCGTGTAAGATGTCGCCGTTTTGGAATAATTTGTCATACCACTTCCATGTAAAGCCGACCCACTCGGCATTGAGCTTTGAGTCGTTAAATGAAAACAGCACTACGACGGCCAAGGGAATGTATAAAAACAGATACACCATGCCGCCGGCCGCAATGAGAAATTTGCTGGGGTAGGCGTTACTTCTTGCCATTGTTTTCTCCAGCGGGGCTACCTAGTTTGGCGGCTAGTAGTACAAGCACTAGCGTAATAGCGGTAAGAACCAGTGACAATACACTGCCAAATGGCCAGTCGCGGGATTCGACAAACTGCTGCTTAATGACATTGCCGATCATGATGCCATTGGTGCCGCCGAGTAGGTCTGGGATGGCAAAAATCCCCAGCGACGGAATGAAAACTAATACCGCGCCAGCATATATGCCGGGCAGAGACAGCGGCCAGGTAATCAGCCAGAAACATTGAAAACGATTGGCGCCAAGGTCTTGCGCAGCATCTAGCAAGCGGTGGTCGTGTTTTTCTAAATTAGCGTACAGGGGCAGGATCATAAAGGGCAGGTGGACATACACTAAGCAGATAATGACCGCGGTGCCGCTGAACATTAGCGTAATGGGCTCTAGGCCAAGGCTGCTGGTGACCACATTGAGGGCGGCGGTCAGTGCGCCTTGGGGGCTAAAAATAATCATCCACGCGTAAATGCGCACCAGAAAATTACTCCAAAATGGGAGTATGACTAGCAATAGCAGTAAATCGCGATGGCGCTTCTTGCTTCGCGCAATCATCAGGGCGAGTGGGTAGGCCATGATGACGCAGATCAGAGTGGTGGCTAAGGCATAGGCCAATGATTTTAGGAGTAACCCTAAATAGATGTCTGATTCAAATAGGCGCTGCCAATTTTCTAAGGTTAGGTCTAGGGTGAATTGGCCGTCTTCAATGTAATACCAAGGCGCTAGGCCGCCGTATTCACCTGAGAAGCGAAACGAGGCGAACAGCATCATTAGGCTGGGCACCGCAAAAAGTAGCAGCAGGTATAAGCCTGGCGGCAGTGATAGCAAAATACGGCTTAGACGTTCAGCGCGGTTTGGCATTTTTGAGTTCAGCGTCGTCACTGATCAAGCTACCAAATGGCCGGCATCGGTGTGCCAAGCAATTTTTACGGCGTCGCCGGTGTCGAATAGTCGAGTGCGACCGGGGGCGTCATTGGCGAGCATGGCCTCTATTAATACACCATTGGCGAGTTCGATGATGTAAACCGTTACGTCGCCCAAATACAGCATGTCGTGCACTTTACCGCTGAATAGCACCTCGTCGTCGGTGATATCTAATTGTGCCGCGAGGCGAATTTTTTCTGGTCGCAGGGTGAGGGCGCAAGTGTCACCGACAGCAAAGTCGATTTCTGGGTTTGCGCAAACGTCTAGCTCCCCTAAACCTGCAATGGCGATGCGCAGCTGTTTTTCAGCAACACTTACCACAGTGGCATCGAGGAGATTGCACTGGCCGATAAAGTCCGCGACAAAGCGATTGTCTGGGCAGCTGTAAAGTACCGACGGCTCATCGATCTGGCTAATTGTGCCCTTATTCATGACCGCAATACGGTGCGAAAGCGCCAGCGCTTCGCCCTGATCGTGGGTGACGTAGACAAAGGTGATGCCAATTTCTTTTTGAAGATTAATAAGCTCGATCTGCATTTGTTCGCGCAATTTTGCATCTAGTGCAGACAGGGGTTCATCGAGTAATAGGAGCCGCGGGCGGTTTACCAAAGCGCGGGCGATGGCAATTCGCTGCTTTTGGCCGCCGGAAAGCTCGTCGGGATAGTGCTTAGCCTTGTCCGGTAGGCGCACATCTTCAAGAATTTCGCGCACCATTAAGTCGATAACCGGTTTGGCGATTTTGGTCATGCGCAGTGGAAAGGCGATATTCTCCGCAACGGTCATGTGGGGAAACAGCGCGTAACTTTGAAATACGGTGTGAATTGGGCGCTGTTCAGGGTTTAGCGCTGTTAGAGGCTTGCCGTCGAGTAATATTTCACCCTCGTCGACCTGATCAAAGCCCGCGATAAGGCGCAGTAGCGTCGTTTTTCCACAACCGGAAGGGCCGAGTAGGGTAAAAAACTCGCCTGCTTGAATATTCAGACTCACCTTGTCTAAGGCCACAAAGTCGCCAAAACGGCGCGAAACGTCAATGATTTCTAACACTGCTTGGGGGGCTTCCGTGGCGGTTTGCAATGGGCGCTATTTTTTTCCGCTGAAGGCCTCCGCGTCAATAGCTTTTGTGCGCGCATTTTGCATTGTTTTGAGCGATTAATACCGCGCTTTAAAGCGGCATGGCGCGGCGGCGTAAAGATCGGTAAAATGGCGGTCTTTTTCATCCCGCAGGCATGGCGTTTTGCGGGGCTTCAGCGGAGTGTGTAATGTCGGATATCAACAAGGTTGTGTTGGCCTATTCAGGTGGCCTCGATACCTCGGTTATTGTCAGGTGGCTGCAAGATACCTATAAGTGTGAGGTGGTGACGTTTACCGCCGATATAGGTCAGGGCGAAGAAGTAGAGCCTGCGCGCGCTAAGGCCAAGGCGCTGGGTGTGCAAGAAATTTACATCGACGACCTCCGTGAAGAATATGTCCGCGATTTTGTGTACCCCATGTTTCGCGCTAATGCGATTTACGAAGGTGAATACCTGCTGGGCACCTCTATCGCGCGTCCGCTGATTGCTAAGCGCTTAATCGAGATTGCCAACGAGACCGGCGCCGATGCCATTTCTCATGGGGCGACCGGCAAAGGTAATGATCAGGTGCGCTTTGAGTTGGGTGCATACTCACTCAAGCCAGGTATTAAGGTTATTGCACCTTGGCGTGAATGGGACCTAACTTCACGTGAAACTTTGATGGCATATTGTGCAGAGCGCAATATTCCGGTGGATTACGCCGGTAAAAAGAAAAAATCGCCCTACTCTATGGATGCTAACTTGCTGCACATCTCTTACGAGGGCGGCAATTTGGAAGACCCGTACTGGGAGCCAGAAGAAGATATGTGGCGTTGGAGTGTTAGCCCTGAAGCGGCACCAGATACCCCAACGTATATTGAAATTGGCTATCAAAATGGCGACCCGGTGACCTTAAACGGTGAAGCCCTGAGTCCGGCAACCATGCTGGCAACCTTGAATAAGCTTGGCGGCGACAACGGCATTGGCCGTTTAGATCTGGTAGAAAACCGCTATGTGGGGATGAAGTCGCGGGGTTGTTATGAAACGCCTGGTGGCACCATCATGTTGCGCGCTCATCGCGCCATAGAGTCGATTACACTAGATCGCGAAGCGGCGCATTTAAAAGATGAATTGATGCCGCGTTACGCTAAATTGATTTATAACGGTTACTGGTTCAGCCCTGAGCGTCGTATGTTGCAAGCCGCTATTGATGAATCGCAGGAGTTTGTGAACGGCGTAGTTCGCCTGAAACTCTACAAAGGCAATGTGGTCGTAGTGGGTCGTAAATCAGATAATTCTTTATTTGACGAGGCAATTGCTACCTTCGAAGACGATGCTGGCGCGTACAACCAAAAGGACGCTGAGGGCTTTATTAAGCTCAATGCGCTGCGTTTGCGCATTGCCGCGAATAAGGGACGTTCACAGCTGTCTTAATTGTCAGCACAAAAAGGGGCGATACAGCCCCTTTTTGTTTTTAAAGATAAAAAAACAATAACGACCATATTTTGGTCACTATGCTAAAGCTCCGGTGCACCGTTGGCGCTGACTGTATTTGCAAAATGGGACGCAATTAATGACTTTTTTTGAACCGCAAAACTATCTACGCAGCCTTAAGATTATGTCCTTTGCAGTTGGTGTCGCGACGATAGCGGCCTGCAGTGGTGACGGCAATAATACTTCCAGCTTTAAAGGCACAGAACCTAACTCTCGACAGTTTAATATCACTGAAAGCTTGGCAACGGTTTCATTTGCCGGTGGTTCAACCTTGAACCTTACCGAGAGTTTGGGCAGCGGTGCTTTTCGTCCGATACAAGAATCAAATGACGTGTTTTACACAGTTAGTGATCGCGGCCCGACCATTGACTGTGCAGATAGCCAGGCGGCTATTGGCGTTGCCAATTTTTGCGGCGCAAGCACTGGCTCTATTTTTGCGCTTCCCAGCTATGTGCCCAAAATTGTTAAGTGGCAGCTTAGTGGGATTGGTACAGAATTAAAACTCGAGCAAGTCGAAGTGATAAGCCTAACGGGCAGCAATGGCCTTGAATTAAATGGTTTGCCCAATAACTTTACAAATGCGCTGAATGAAAAAGCCTTTGATAGCAATGGTAGTGAGTTGCAGCCGACGGCGAATGGGATTGACCCAGAAGCCATTGTTAAGCTCGACAATGGTAAGTACTGGATTGCCGAAGAGAATGGCCCAAGCCTGCTTCTTGTTGATACCGATGGTCGGATTTTACAGCGCCAGGTTCCTGCTGGTGCTGCCTTTGATCTTGGTGGTGCGAATTACACCGTTAAAGATGACATTTTACCGGCTATTTTTTCGCGCCGTAAAATTGGTCGTGGCATCGAAGCCTTGGCCTTGAGTCCAGACAATGAGTATTTGTATTTTATTATGCAAAGCCCGCTGGCGAATCCGAGTAACGACGCTGCGAATAATTCACGTATTGTGCGTATCGGTAAAATTCAGTTGAACTCTGACGGTACGCCTAGCGCAATGGTCGGGGAGTATTTGTATAAGCTCGACGCTGCGTCGAACTACGCAATCAAATCGACAAATAGTGGCGACTTAGATAGCAACGGAGATTTTGTTCCACAAGGCGACGTTACCATTAATGAAGCGGTTGCCCTTGCAGAAGATTATTTGGTGGTGGTAGAGCAGGCGAGAACAGTTAGTAAATATTTCAGAATTAATCTTGCCAATGCCACCGATATACTCGGAAGTGCTTGGGATTTTGTTGGCACGGTACCCAGCTTGGAAGAGCAGGAGAATCTAGTTGATACGAAGTTTGTAACTAAGCAATTAGGTTTTGATTCGTTGACCACACCATTGCCTACAACCATCAATGCACTGGTGAAAAACATTGAAGGTATGGCGCTGCTGGATTCAAATTTTGCGGTACTGCTTAATGACAATCAATATGGCATTTACGGTGAGGCGAGTATTGCCGCGGTTGCGCCAATTGGTTCGTACATTGTGCAATCCTCGGCACCCATTGAACCGTCATTAGATTATGCTGATTCGGCATCGTATAAGCGTAGCGATGCGATATTCGGCTCCAATGCGGCTACTGCCGTAACAACAGATAGTGCTACAGGTCAAATGTTTGTAGTGAATAAACAGGCTAACTCGGTAGACGTATGGGATATTTCCACTCCGCTAACGCCACCTTCAAGCAGTAGCCAGTTAAACCTTGCCGCAGCGGCAAGTAATGCCGGCGTTTCTATCGGTGCGCCTAAATGGGTAACGATTGGCAGTAGCTATGTCGCGGTGGCAATTGATAATGTGAACCCGCAGGCGAACGGTATTGTTGCCTTGTACTCCTTGGCTGATCTGAGTTTAGAAGCTACATATAGTGTTGGGGCGGCACCTAAAATGCTGGCGTTTGACGGTTTGTCTACCCGTATCGCCGTTGCTAACGAAGGCGTGCCGAGTAACGATTACAGCTCTGATCCAGTGGGTTCGGTTAGCATTATCGATATTTCAAGTGGTGTAGACAGCCCAACTATTACGACGATTGGTTTTCAGGATTTTAATGTAGGCGCTAGTCGAGCGGCTGAATTGCCGGCGGCGGTGCGAATCTTCGGTGCGAATAGCCCTACGGTAGCGCAAGATTTGGAGCCTGAGCATCTTGCTGTGTCTTTGAATAACGCTAAGTTATTTGTGACCCTGCAAGAGAATAATGCCGTTGCTGTTATTGATTTAGGTAGCTTGAGCATTGATCGTATTATCGCGCTGGGTAGTAAAGATTTTGGTGCTGTCGGCAATGAGCTCGATGTGAATGATAACGGCACCGTAGAAATTCGCACATGGGATGGTGTTTACGGCCTGTATCAACCGGATGGCATTGCGGCCTACAGATTTGGCAATAAAAATTATTTTGTCACGGCCAATGAAGGTAAAGTGCGGACAAATTCGGCCTTTAGCGACGCGGTTCGAGCTAGGGATTTAGACGGCTTTGGTCAGCCTGAAATTGATGTTGGTAATCCCAATTATTTTGCGGCTCGAGACAATAATCAGCTGGGGCGTTTGTTCGCAAGCAATGATGCTGGTGATACGGATGGCGACGGCGATATTGATGAGATCTCGGCATTTGGTGCTCGATCATTTTCTATTTGGAGTGAAGAGGGCGTGTTGATGTATGACTCCGGATCGGATCTTGCCAAAGTAAGCCAGGCAGTGGTGGGTGCCGGTTTTAATGATCGTGATCAAGCAAGTGATGATAGCGGCGCAGAACCTAAAGGTGTTGCTCTGTTGTCTAGCGGGAATCGCATTTACGCTTTTATTAGCTTGGAGCGCACTGGTGGTATCGCAATCTACGATATTACCTCCCCGCTGGGTGTGCAGTTTGTGCAGTACGTGAATAATCGCGATTTTGCTAACAGTAACCAAGGGCAGGGCTCTGGGGATATTGGTGCTGATGGCATTGCCGCGTTTTTCTTAAATAGCAGCGCGTATCTGGCTGTTGCAAATGCACAGACGGGTAATGTGAGAGTGATTAAAGTTGATTCTGGTGTGAGTCAGTAATTAATAATTTGCTTACAAAAAGCCGCGCCTATTAAAGCGCGGTTTTTTTTCGCCATTTAATAGGCGTTTGGGCGGCTTAGGATTTAACTGGCCGCTTTTGTAATTTTCTTTGCAGTGTCCGGCGGTGCATACCAAGTTGGCGAGCAGTTTCAGAAATATTGCCGTCGTTTTCTGCTAGTACCCGCTGTATGTGTTCCCACTCGATTCTGTCTAAAGACGGTGGGCTGAGTGTGTCGGTGGGTACGTCATGCTGGCTTGACTGATCATCAAACGCAGAGAGGATTTCTCTGGTACCAGCAGGCTTTTGCAAATAGTTTTCTGCCCCCATTTTGATTGCGTCAACAGTGGTGGCGATGCTGGAGTAGCCGGTAAGTACGATCATTCGCAAATGGGGAAAGCGTTTTCGCAGCAGGGGAATCAGGCTTAGCCCCGAGCGGGTTTCTAACTTTAAATCGATAACGGCTTTGTCTGGGGTAAAGTTTTCACATTGTTGCAGCGCATCCGCCACGCTATGGGCGACCTCGACTGTGTAGCCTCGGCGTTTCAGTGATCGACTCAACGCTGTACTAAAGGTGATGTCGTCATCAACTAATAAAAATTTTTCTGAACTTTGGCTCATGCTGGCCTCTGTATTTTATCCAGCGGTAATATTAATTCCACTTGGCTGCCGCCGCCTTCCCGCTGCTGCCAGCTCAATGTACCGCCATAGCGATTGGCGGTGGCATGGCTGAGGAATAAGCCCAAACCGCGGCCTTTGCCCTTGGTGCTGATAAATGCTTTGGTCAATATGCTGGCCTGCTCGGGGCTAAGTCCTGGGCCGCGATCTTTTATGGCGAATATGAGTTCGCTACTGCTATGGCTTAATGCCAAGCCAATATGGTCTGGACTGACATCGGCCGCATTGTTTAGTAAGTTTAAAATTGCCTGACTAACCGTGCCATCAAGCCGTAATGCTAGCGCTGTGGTATCGGCACTAATTTCAGTTTGCAGTTCACACGCGGGGCGTAATACCTGCCATCGCTCGGCTAATTCTGCTAAATAATCGCCAGCATTAATCGAGATCACTTCGCCCTCGCTTAGGTCGCGGGCGGTGCTGACTAATTTATTTAAAATGTCTTTGCAGTGGTCGAGTTGTTGTTCTAGTAAACGGATGTCCTCGGCGTCTTCAGCGGTTTTTTGCTCGGCCAAATCCTCCAGTATTACCTTCATTGTTGAAAGTGGTGTGCCGAATTCGTGGGCGGTGCCGGCGGCAAGGGTGGCGACCGCTAACATTTGCTCATCTTGGAGTCGGTGTTCGCGGCTGCGCGCTAATTCATTTTCACGCTGACGTAAGCGCTGAGCCATTTTAAACACAAAGTAACTTATCAGCAGTGCGCTGACGAGAAAGCTAGCCCACATACCAAGGATATGAGTGTTGGGCGACATGCCGTGTTGGTGGTGTAGCGGTGCTACTGCCTCTAAAGGAATAAAGAAAAATAATAATAAGCTATAGGCCGCGCAGGCGAGGGCGCTAAGCGTCCACGCATACGCCCAAGCTAGGGTCGCGGCAGAAATACAAAGGGGCACGAGTAAATACGAAATAAAGGGATTGTTCGCGCCGCCAGAGAAATACAGTACGNCGCTAAAACCAACAATATCTACACACAGATGGACAAATAATTCGATGTCCGTCACTGGCCAGCTGCGAAAACTGCGCCACCAGCTGAAAACCGCAAAAACGGAGATCGCAGCAAGCAGCAGTTTTAACATAACGTAGGGTAGCAGCCAGCCTAATTGGGTTTCAGCATAAAATACGGCGCCGAATTGACCGGCGATAACCAAGCTGCGAATTATACATAGGCCGCGTAAGTTGGCTGTGTTTGGATTTAAGCTCACGTTTTATGTGCCTTGGTGACCATGGTTATATTCAGTGCGCGTGAAATTATAAGTATACGCGGGTCTTGTCGGTAGCGACGAGCTTTGGCTGCGACACTTTGTCGCATGCTTCTCTCAGACTATCTCGCCAATACGTATATGGCTACATGGCTACGGGGGTATGGTCACAAGATGGCAAATTGATTTCATGGATGGCTGAATATTTCTATAATTTATGGCGGGCTATGGCTGTAATGTTCTGGGTAAACAGGGATAATTCGGGGCTATTTTCATTGCTAAGAGCTTAGTCTGATGTCGCGCAAACTCATTGTTACTATTCACCTATACCTTGCCGCTTTCTTTTCACCCATTGTTATTATTATGGCGCTGTCTGGCGGCTTGTATCTGTTGGACTACGAAGGTGAAGTAGTTCGTAGCGAAGTCGGGCACGTAGCCGACGCTCGCTTAGACGCCGATAGTCAAACTTTAAGAAGCGATGTTGTCGCAATTCTCGCCACTCTTGATATTGACGCTAGGGTAGAAGAGGTTCGGGTGCGCGGTACAAATTTTTATACCCGTCCCTCAAGTCGTCAAAATTACACCCTAAGACAAACTGAGTCGGGGGTGGATGTAGAAGTTGCCAACCCAAATTTGCAGGCCATGATGATGGAATTACATAAAGGTCATGGGCCTAAAATTTATGTCCTGCTCGAGACTGTGTTTGCCGTGGGCTTGATGTTGATTATGCTCAGTGGAATGTATTTAGGCTGGATGTCGACTGCGTATAAACAAAAAACTATTCTGCTTAGTGCTGCTGGTTTGCTCGTGTTTGCTGCGGCTGTGTTGCTTTAGTTTAACTTTGAAAACATGGCCATAAAGCGCCGGTCGATGGTGTCTTTCCAGCGCCATACCCAGCGACCTTGCAGAGCGGGAAAAAAGCGCCTATATGCAATTGCGTCCTTGTCGCCCAATGCGAGTATGCTTAAAAAATGCTGCTGAGGGTGGTGTTTTACCAAGGGTTTGGCTAATAGTTTTCTTTGCAAATTCTGAAATAAAATCGGCCCTTGTCTAACGGCAAACACACCAGCGTGTGGTCGAGGGTGATTGTATTGTTGCGCCACATCACCAGACGCAAATACAAAGGAATGGCTGCTCGATTGCAGCGTGTCATGCACGCTAATAAAGCCCTGCTTCTTGGTATCTAATCCTGATTTCTTTGGCCATTCTGGTGCGCTTGCACTGGTACACCAAAATATATAATCGCAGTGCAGTGAGCGCTTATCTGCAAAATACATTTTGTTGTGCTTTAACTCGTACACTTCGCTGTGATTGTGGAGAGTGATGCCTGCCTTGCTTAGTGCGGCGTGTGCGCGATGGCGAATGCGGCGCGGGAATTGTTTAAGCGGCTCATCGTTTCGATAAACAAAGTGAAACCTGACCTCGCGAGAAATGCCCGCGTGATGCAACACCGCGTGCTGCATCGCCATGATTAATTCGACTCCCGCCGCGCCGCCACCTACCACGCCAATAGATTTAGCGGAATTGCCTGAGCAAAGTTCATTTAGCGTTTGCTGCCAGCGCGGATAAAACTCGCTGATGGGCTTAACTGGGGTGGCAAATGTGCTAGCCCCCTCAATGGCTAAATTGGGCGTAATACCGCTATTAAGGGACAGCACGTCGAATTTTATGGTGCGATCGTTTTCGTTTAGGTGTAGCTGTTTGCCTGCAAGGTCAATGTGCGCGAGGCTAGCTTGAATAAATTTCGCCCCTGCAAACTGGCAGAGTTGAATTAAATCTATATGGGTAGCGGCTTGGCTGTAGTGACCTGCAATAAGCCCGGGTAGCATGCCAGAGTATGGTGTTTGATGCTGCGGGGAAATCAACGTTAGCTTTACGCCAGCAAGTGGGTTTAAGCCCCACAATTTGAGTACTTGCACATGTGCATGGCCGCCGCCGATGAGAATCAGTTCCTTATTGCTGATATGTGTATTCCCCTCTTTCATATGGCGATGGGTGTTTTGACGTGCGATTGCAAAGATTGGAGTGTAAATCTGTAGCGAGCAATATGTAATCGATTTGCAGGTCTTTTATTCTCGTCATTTTATTGAGAGATTGTGGGGCGCAGGGAGTTAAGCGTGAGAGCTTAGCTATAATGAAGGCAGAAAATATGAGAGCTTGCTGTTGGGGGACTAAATTTTTGCGTGATTCGACGGCAGCAATTTCAGTTGGTGCTGTTTTTAAGTTTTTGAAAATACTTGGGTTTTTGTTTTGGTGCCCAGGAGAGGACTTGAACCTCCACCCCCTTGCGAGGACCAGCACCTGAAGCTGGCGTGTCTACCAATTTCACCACCTGGGCAGGAGGTGTGCGGCTATTATGCCGAGGCGCGCAATTTACTGATAGAAAGTATTTTTGTCAACGGTTGCGTTACACTAGCGAATAAGTTTTTAAATCCCGTTTCAAAGGAAGTTTTACTGAATGGCAAAACGCCGCAATCTCCCCGATCCCCATGCCGAGCGCGAGGCTTCGCGTTACGATAATCCTGTACCCAGCCGCGAATTTATTCTCGAGCAGTTGAAAGATGTAGAGAATGGTTTGAGCTTGTCGCAGTTGCGCCGGCAGTTAGAGATCGAGGGCGAAGATCAGGAGGAGGGTTTGCGGCGTCGCGTGAAAGCTATGCTTCGCGACGGTCAGATTATCGAGGGACGGCGGGGGCGCTTGCGTGCGATCAGTGGTGGTGACGCCATGCTCGGGCGGGTGCAGGGGCATCGCGACGGTTTCGGGTTCGTGGTTATTGATGGCGAAGATGAGGATGTGTATTTGGCGAACCGCCAAATGCAGCAGGTGTTTGATGGTGATGTCGTCAAGGTTGAAGTAACCGGTGTTGATCAGCGTGGTCGGCGTGAGGGCGTGATTATTGAGGTTGTTGAGCATAATACTCAGCAATTAGTTGGTAAGCTGATGATGCATCGAGGCTTGCCACAGGTGGTGCCCGAAAATACTCGTATCCAAAATTGGTTGGCACTGGAAGATAACGACGTTGCGACCGCTAAAGAAGGCGATTACGTGATGGTCGAGCTGACCCAGCAGCCCGGTGCACGTCAGCAGGCGCGCGGTCGGATTACTGAGGTTTTGGGTGATCGTCGCACCGTGGGTGTGGCAACCGAGTTGGCGGTTCGTAGCCACGACATTCCTTTTGAGTGGCCGGAAGCCGTCGATGACGAGGCGCGGCGTTTTGGTTCTGAGCCTTTAGAAAAAGATAAGAAGCATCGGGTGGATCTGCGGGAGTTACCGCTGGTCACTATTGACGGCGAGGATGCTCGCGACTTTGACGACGCGGTGTATTGTGAACCGAAAAAATCGGGTGGCTGGCGGTTGTGGGTAGCGATTGCGGATGTTTCGCATTATGTTCAGGTCGGCTCGGCCTTGGATGAAGAGGCGAATAAGCGCGCTACCTCGGTCTATTTTCCTGATCGAGTTGTGCCGATGCTGCCAGAGGCGCTTTCAAATGGTTTGTGCTCATTAAAACCGAATGTAGATCGCTTAACGATGGTCTGTGAAATGACCATTAGTGCGACGGGAAAACTCAGCGGCTACCAGTTTTATGAAGGTTTGATTCGCTCTCATGCGCGGCTGACGTATAACGAAGTGGGCGCTTTGCTGGAACTTAAAGAGGTTGATCCGAGCTACGATACAGGCAAAAATCGCGCTGTCTTACCGCACCTAAAAGATTTGCAGGATCTTTATCACGTTTTGCGTAAAGCGCGATCTGAGCGCGGTGCCATCGATTTTGAAACGGTTGAAACCCGTATCGTGTTTAATGATGAAAAGCGGATTGAAGCGATTGTGCCGATTCGTCGCCACGACGCGCATCGTTTAATAGAAGAGTGCATGTTGTGTGCAAACGTTGCCACGGCCAAGGCATTGGATCGTGCTGGCTTAGAGGCCTTGTATCGCGTTCATAATGGCCCTAGTGAGCAAAAGCTGACTAACCTTCGCACATTTTTACAAGAGATTGGTTTAGGTCTACGTGGCGGTGTGGAGCCAAGCCCTAAAGATTATCAATTACTGTTGTCGAGCTTGGGTGAGCGTCCCGATGCGGCGGTCATTCAAACAATGATGCTGCGTTCTTTGAGTCAGGCGGTGTATCAGCCCGACAACGAAGGTCATTTTGGTTTGCACTATTCGGGTTATACCCATTTTACCTCGCCCATACGTCGCTACCCTGATTTGCTTGTGCATCGCGCTTTGCGCTATTTAGTGCGCAGCGGCGGTGGCGAGGCAGCGAAGTGTTTCCTTAAAGTAGATGGTGCGCCGGCGCTAAGTCGGAAAAAAATCTATCCCTATGATATGGAAGCGCTAGTTGCGCAGGGTATGCATTGCTCGATGGCTGAGCGTCGAGCTGATGATGCCAGCCGCGATGTAATGGCATTTTTGAAGTGCGAATTTTTGCAGGAGCATGTCGGTAGTGAGTTTGATGGCGTTATCGCAGCGGTGACCGGCTTCGGCATGTTTGTCGAGCTTAAAGACTTATATATCGAAGGCTTAGTGCATATCTCTGCCTTGCCGCAGGATTATTACCAGTTTGATCAAGCCCATCAGCGCCTTGTTGGTGAGCGCACGCGTCGAGTATTCCAATTGGGTGATACCGTGCGGGTGCAGGTGATGGGGGTTGATCTTGATCAGCGTAAAATAGATTTGGCTTTGCCGGCAGGTGAGCCGGCAAAGCGTCAAAAGCCTTCTGTGCGTGAGGCTTTAGCAAAAGGAGTGATGCCGGCGTCAGGTGCTAAAACCCCTAAAGGCAAGGCGCCAGCTAAGAGTGGTGCGGCGAAACGTCGCGGCGCTAAATCTAAGGCAGCGGCACCAAAGGCAGCGGCGAAAAAAACGCCAGCGGCAAAGGCAAAGAAAACAGGAGTGGGGGCTAAAACCGCCGCTGCAAGAAAATCGGGCGCTTCTGGCAAGCGTCGCAGTCGATAGAGTTCTTATTGTGGCAGAAAAAATATTTGGTATTCACGCCGTGCAGGCGGTTTTGGCGCGCAACCCTGAACGCGTTAAAAATCTTTATGTGCAAAATGGTCGGGGCGATAAGCGCTTGCAAGAGGTCTTAGGGTTGGCGGCCTCGGCGTCAATTGGCGTTGCTCAGCGTCCCCGCGAAGAGTTAGATAAGATGGTAGAGGGCCGCCATCAGGGTGTTGTTGCGGTGGTTGAGCCCGCAACTGAATATCGCGAAAAAGATTTACCCGATCTGGTGGCTGCAGCGGGGAGTGCTGCGCTGATATTAGTGCTTGACGGTGTTACTGATCCTCATAATTTAGGTGCGTGTTTGCGCAGTGCGGATGCCGCTGGCGTCACTGCTGTTGTCGCGCCTAAAGATAATTCGGTCGGGCTTGGTGCAACGGTATTTAAGGTCGCCTGTGGCGCTGCCGATGTGGTGCCTTTTATTCAGGTTACTAACCTTGCCCGCAGTTTACAGCAAATGCAGCAGGCAGGTATTTGGGTGGTTGGCTTGGCTGGTGAGGCAGAGGCGTCATTGTATGAGCGTGACCTGAGTGGGCCGGTTGCTCTGGTGCTGGGTGCCGAGGGCGCTGGTATGCGCAGGCTAACCCGCGAGAACTGCGATTATTTGGCTAAGCTGCCTATGGCCGGCACGGTTAGCAGTCTAAATGTGTCTGTTGCGACCGGAATTTGCCTGTTTGAGGCTGTTCGCCAGCGCCAATCTTCAGCTATTGGCTAATATTTGTGCGAATAGCTTGCATCTGACGGCTCCCTTGCCTAAAATCCGCGCTCTTGATTTATGGTAACTCCGCCTAATTAAAGGTGGAGTTGTCCTCCTTGTCACACCGTAAAGGGTGGCTTAACCCGTAAGGAGCTGAAAATGCGTCACTACGAGATTGTGTTCCTGGTTCATCCAGACCAGAGCGAACAGGTACCAGGTATGGTTGAGCGTTATACGCAAGCCATAGAAAAAGACGGTGGTAAAGTTCACCGTCTAGAAGACTGGGGCCGTCGTCAACTGGCTTACCCTATCAACAAAATCCACAAAGCACATTACGTGCTGATCAATGCTGAAGCGTCTGCTGAAGCAGTGGAAGAGTTGACTACTAACTTCCGTTACAACGACGCTGTATTGCGTAACCTCATTATCCGTTGCGATGACGCGGTGACTGAAGAGTCTCCAATCATGAAAGCGGAAAAAGAGAGCCGTGAGCGTCGTAGCCGCAGCGAGCAACGTGTAGAGCGCAGCCGTGATGACTCTGAGTCAGCAGCTGATGACGATAGCGATTCTGATGCCGAGACGGCAGAAGATAACGCTGAATAATTGCGGACTGAGTTAGGAGAATAGTTATGGCACGTTTTTTCCGTCGTCGTAAGTTTTGCCGCTTTACAGCGGAAGGCGTTAAACAAATCGATTATAAAGATTTGGAAACCCTAAAAGCCTATGTTTCTGAAACAGGCAAAATTGTACCGAGCCGTATCACAGGTACGAATGCTAAATACCAGCGCCAATTGTCTACTGCAATTAAGCGCGCGCGTTTCTTGGCTTTACTGCCTTACACAGACAGTCATAAGTAAGAAAAAGACGTTATACCATGCGCGCCTTAGCTGAATTTATTATGAAAGGGCGCTTGCAGGCGGTAGCCGTTGCAGGCTTGGGCGTTGGTACGCTCGTATTTGCTTGGGTCGGTGTAGCAGCGGCAGTACTGGTGTTGCTACGTAAAGGTTTGGCCGAAGGTGCTTATGTGGTTTTTTGGGCACTGTTACCGGCCATAGCTGTAGCAACAATCGGAGCAGATGTCGGTCCGCTGACAATGTTGCTAGGGGCTTCCGTAACGGCTCTTGTACTTCGTAACACCCAGCAGTGGGCAAATGCATTGATCACTGCGGTAGCGGTAGGCTTGTTTTCAGCCTTGTTGCTGACGCAATTTGCGAATGCCTATCTGGCCTCAGTGCTTGAACTTGTGCAGCCGATGCTGCAAAAGATGCAGGCTTCGGCGCCGGGAGCATTTCCGGAAATCACAACCGGTGATGTTGCTGCATTAATCGGTGTGAGCGCGGTGTTGTGGAGTACGCTGGCTGTAATGCTAGCGCGATGGTGGCAGGCGCTGCTATACAATCCCGGCGGTTTCCGCTTGGAGATGTGGCAGCTAAGATTGTCGCCAATGATAACCATCGGTCTTGTGGCGTTGATGTTGTTGCTAAGCAAAATTGGTGGTGATTACCGATTTTGGGCTGTGATGTGTGTAATGCCTATCGTAATCGCTGGTCTGGCTTTGGTGCATGGTGTTGTTGGTCGATTAGGTTTAGGCCGCGCTTGGTTAATAGTTTTTTACGTAGCGCTGTTGATATTGAGACCACTTTGGGTGGCGCTGATATTGATAGCGATTGTGGATAGTTGGATTGATATTAGACGGCGTTTGCCGGTTCGTCCTGCACAGTAGGACAAGGCATATGTCGGCGTATTTGAGAGGGTTAGAACCATGCAAGTGATTCTGCTGGAGAAAATTGGCAAGCTTGGCAATCTGGGTGATCAGGTTAACGTTAAATCTGGTTACGGGCGTAACTTCCTGATCCCTTATGGCAAAGCTGTTCCTGCCACTAAAACAAACGTTGCTGAGTTTGAAACTCGTCGCGCTGGATTAGAAGCTGCTGCTGAAGAAAAACGCAGTACTGCTGATGCGCGTGCAGCCAAATTGGCTGAGTTAACTGTGACTATCGGCGCTAACGCTGGTGATGGCGGTAAGTTGTTCGGCTCTATCGGTACTCGTGATATTGCTGATGCAGTATCTGCTGCTGGCGTTGAAGTGAACAAAAGCGAAGTACGTATGCCAGAGGGTCCTATTCGCGATCTGGGCAGCTACGACGTGTCAATTCAACTTCATAGCGATGTAGTACAGACTGTCAGCATTGTTGTAGTTGCTGAGTAAGACTGCTTCGTAAAAAATAGCTAGATTGGCTCCGGCGAAATAAGGCTGGGGTAACGCACTTGGTGTGTATATAGCTATGTGAGTAAAAAGCACGACCGCTGTTTGTAGCGGTGGTGCTTTTTTTTTGCAACAATGCCCGATCTTATAATGCGTAGTGGCGGTCCAGTGCATCCCGACGTTTACCCAGAATCACCACCAGACTTCGCTGAAGAGCGTGAGTTTGCCCAGCTGAAATTGCCCCCTCACTCAGTAGAAGCTGAGCAGTCAGTACTTGGCGGCTTGATGATCGCCAACGAAGGTTGGGATTCAGTTGCCGACGTCGTCGGTGAGGGTGATTTTTTCCGCCCGGAGCATCGCAAGATTTTTGCGCAAATGGCGCGACTTGTTCAGCTTCAACAGCCTATCGATGTGGTTACACTCGCGGAGTCACTCGCCAAGTCTGGTGAATTAGAATCCGTCGGTGGCGCCGCGTATCTGGCTGACATTGCCGGTAATACCCCCTCAGTCGCAAATATACGTGCCTACGCCCAGGCGGTGAGAGAGCGAGCGACGTTTCGATCCTTGATTAGCGCCGCCAATGCGATAGCTGATAATAGTTTTAACCCTGAAGGGCGTAACAGTGACGAGATACTGGATGAGGCCGAGCGTGCCATCATGCAGATTTCTGAGGAGCGCCCAAAGACGGGTGGCCTCACGCCTATTAATCCCTTGCTTAAGCAAGCTGTAGACAAAATTGATGAGCTGTTTAACAGCGATGATGCCATCACTGGCTTAACAACGGGTTTTGAAAAGCTCGATGAAATGACCTCTGGTCTGCAGAAATCAGATCTCATTATTGTCGCGGCGCGACCGTCGATGGGTAAAACCACCTTTGCGATGAACTTGGTGGAAAATGCGCTGTTAAGCAGCGATTTACCGATGCTGGTGTTCAGTATGGAGATGCCGGCGAATCAGCTGATGATGCGGATGTTGTCGTCTGTTGGCCGTATAGATCAAACTCGTGTGCGCACAGGTCGGCTAGAAGAGGCAGATTGGCCAAAGCTGAGTGCGGCAGTAACTAAGCTGAAAGATAAGCAGTTGTTTATTGACGATACCGCGGCTTTGACGCCGACGGAGGTGCGTTCTCGTGCTCGTAAAATCGTTCGTGAGCACGGTGGTATCGGCATGATCATGCTCGATTATTTACAGCTTATGAAAGTGGCTGGCACTGGCAGTGAAGGCCGTACGGCAGAAATTTCCGAAATTTCGCGTTCTTTGAAAGGTATTGCAAAGGAATTTGAATGCCCCGTTGTGGCTCTGTCTCAGCTAAACCGAGCCTTGGAGCAACGCCCGAATAAGCGGCCGATTAACTCAGATTTGCGGGAATCGGGTGCGATAGAGCAGGATGCTGATGTCATCATGTTTATTTATCGTGATGAGGTCTATAACGAAGAATCTGCCGATAAGGGTATGGCGGAGATCATTATCGGGAAGCAGCGTAACGGCCCCATCGGAACCGCTCGCTTAAGCTTTATCGGTAAGCACACCCGTTTTGAAAATCTCGCCTTTGGCTACGAGGCGCCGCCAGACGAGTATTGATGTGCTTTTAGGGTGCTATTCTTGCTCGTCCTTGGCGTCGGTATCGGCTCTTTTCTTTTTAACCAGCCTGCCAAATATAATCCCTACCTCAAACAGCAGCCACATAGGCACGGCTAATAGCATCTGTGAGATTACATCTGGCGGTGTTAGTAGCATCCCAAAGACAAAGCAGGCGATGATGACGTAAGGGCGTTTCTCTGCAAGATCATTCGCCGTGATCGCACCTGAGGCGATGACGAGTACGGTCGCAATGGGAATCTCGAAGGCGACCCCAAACGCTAAGAAGAGCTTAAGTGCGGTGTCTAAAAAGCGCGAAATATCTGGTGTGTAGCTTACGCCTTCAGGGGTAATACCGCTGAAAAAGCCAAATACCAATGGAAATACCACGTAATAGGCGAAGGCCAAGCCGGCGTAAAAGAGGGCAACGCTAGAAATCAGAAGTGGTGCGGCAATGCGTTTTTCGTGGCGGTACATGCCGGGTGAAATGAACTGCCATATCTGATGCAGAATAACCGGCATAGCCAGACAAAACGCTGATACCAATACCAATTTAAACGGTGTAAGAAAAGTTGACGCAATCTCGGTTGCAATCATGCTGCTACCTTCTGGCAGCAAGCGTTGCATAGGCTCAGCGACAAAGCTATAGATGGTGTTGGCGAAGGGGAATAGCCCCAAAGTACAAATAAGTACTGCTAGCACGATGCGTAGCAGCCGGTCACGCAGTTCGGTCAGATGGGCAATCAGCGGCTGGCTTTGATCCTGTTCGGCATCACTCATGGTTTATTATCTTGATCAGTAGCTGTGGGCGCTTCAGGCGGTGTTGCGCTTTCTTCTGTATCGGCGGTAGGCTTGCTAATATTCTCTTTAGAAAGGATGCTGTTCTCCATCTCCGAAATTTGCTCGCCGGCACGGTTTAACTCTTTATTCACCGAGTTTTTTGTTTCTTTGAGCGAGGCAAGTATCGATTCATTGTGGAGTTGGCGGCGAATCTCATCGGCCCCAACTTCTTTCTCAATTTCAGAGCGAATATCGTTAAAGCTACGGCGTAGTCGCCCGATCCACAGAGAGGTGGTTCGAATCGCGCCGGGCAGGCGTTCTGGGCCGAGAATAAGTAGGCCGAGAACGGCAATGACTAGCAGCTCAGCAAAGCCAATATCAAACATTTACAGTTTTGACTCGTCTTTTTTCTCAGTTTTTTGTGCCGCGTCGGCCTCGTCTTGCTCTTTCTTCTCTAGATTTTTGGCGTCGTCGTCATTCTGCATACTGTCTTTAAAGCCTTTTAAGGCACCGCCAAGGTCGCTGCCCATGCCCTTGAGTTTCTTGGTGCCGAAAAGCAGAACGACAATGGCGAGAATGATTAAGAGTTGCCAAATACTGATGCCACCTAAGCCCATAATATTTTCCCTATTACGTATTTATTGAAATGTAGATTGAATTAAGACTGAGTGTCTCGTGCTGCTTTTTCGTCTAAGCCAGAAAGCCCAAAACGGCGTGCGAGTTCGTCGAGCACTTGTTGATGATTACCACCTAGATGCGAAAGCATCACCAAGCTATGGAACCATAAATCGGCGGTTTCATAAATAAGTTTGCTGTTGTCGCCGTCACGCTCTGCGTCTTTTGCTGCGAGTACGGTTTCTACTGCCTCTTCGCCGACTTTTTCAAGAATTTTATTTAAGCCTTTGTGGTGCAAGCTGGCGACATAAGAGCTGTCTGGGTCGGCACCTTTGCGTGACGCTAATACCGCGTCAAGTTGTTCTAGCGTTGACTGTGTCATGATTTGTCCACGTTTTGATACATGGTGGCTGGATCTTTTAATACGGCTTCAGTAGTTTGCCAGTCGCCGGTGTTTAGGCGGCGGTAAAAGCAGCTTTGGCGGCCCGTGTGGCAGGCGATGCCACCCAGTTGCTCTACTTGCAGAAGCAGGGCGTCACCATCGCAATCGAGCTCCATTGCGCGAATTTTTTGCACGTTTCCAGAGCTTTCGCCCTTGCGCCACAGTTTGCTGCGTGAGCGCGACCAATACACGGCGTCGCCGGTTTCAGCGCTGATCTGCAGAGACTCTGCATTCATCCAAGCCATCATCAATACCCGGCCACTGCTGGCGTCTTGGGCAATGGCGGCGACTAAGCCGTCGTCATTCCATTTGATGTGCTGGAGGAAATTAGTATTCATGTGTTTCTACGGTATCGTTTATTTGTGAGGGCATTACTTTACCTCAGCGGCTGCGGATAAAGAAATATAAAGCGACACCAAATAGCACAATGCTGCTGTCTGGTAAGTGTCGTAAACCGTCTCTTATGCCGGGGTCAGCGATGAGTGCCGCACTTATCAAGGCGATGATAGCGATGCGCTGATTGCGTGCGCGGTTTGCTTGTTCGCGAATGATAAGGCCCACTTCATTTTTGTGGCGAAGCTCATCAGCGGCAGTATTGTGTTTGCCTGGTGCCCCGCGTTCCAGCAGGGTTTCTGGTAGATGAGGAAGTTGTTCTAACCAGCCGGGAAGGCGATGACTCACGCGTTTTAGCATGCTCTGTGGCGAGTAGCGGTCTCGCACCCAGCGTTCTAAAAACGGCATGGCGGTGGACCATAGATCTAACTGTGGATAGAGCTGTCGGCCTAAACCTTCGATGTTTAATAAGGTTTTTTGTAATAGCACCAGTGAGGGCTGTACTTCCATGTCAAAGCGTCGCGCGGTTTGAAATAAATATAAAAGCAGCTGGCCGAAAGAAATTTCTGCCAGTGGTTTTTCAAATATCGGTTCACTAACGCTGCGAATGGCGGCTTCAAATTCGTGGACGCGGGTTTCTGGCGGCACCCAGCCGCACTCCACGTGTAGTTCGGCCACTTCGCGGTAATTGCGTTGAAAAATAGCGAGTAAATTGCGGGCTAAATAATACTGGTCGAAATCGCTCAGGCTGCCGATGATGGCGCAATCGATGGCGATATATTGCGGCGAAGCGGGGCGGTCATGGGCAACGAATATATTGCCGGGGTGCATGTCGGCATGAAAGAAGCTGTCGCGGAATACTTGGGTGAAAAATATTTCTACACCGCGTTCCGCCAGTTTTTTCATGTCGGTACCCTGTTCGCGCAGGGTGTGTAAGTCGGTAACGGGAATGCCGTGGATGCGCTCCATCACTAATACATTGCGACGAGTGTAGTCCCAGTAGACCTCGGGAACGTAAAGAACTTCTGAGTCTTTGAAGTTACGTTTCAGTTGAGAGGTGTTGGCGCCTTCGCGCTGGAGATCAAGCTCATCGAAAATAGTGTGCTGATAGTCTTCTACAACTTCCACTGGGCGTAAGCGGCGCCCGTCAGGTACATAGCGTTGAACTAGGACGGCTATCGTTTGCAGAAGACGAATATCTGCGGCAATGGTGCGCTCGATGCCCGGCCTAACGACTTTAACAACGACGTCGATATTATTGTGCAGCGTGGCGGTGTGAACTTGCGCGATGGATGCCGAAGCCAATGCTTCGCGGTCAAAGGCGGCGAATAATTCTGCAATTGGCTTGCCCAGCGCAGTCTCGATGGCGGCGACGGCAAGCTCGCTGGCAAATGGCGGGACTTGGTCTTGTAGTTTGGTTAGCTCTTCAGAGACATCATCTGGCAAGAGGTCGCGACGGGTAGATAATACTTGGCCAAATTTAATAAAAATGGGGCCGAGGTTTTCTAGTGCGCAACGCAAGCGTTCACCGCGGCTATAGTGGCGACGCGGGAATAATCGCCAAGGGCCGAACCTCAAAAGTAAGCGTGCTCTCAGTGGCAGTTTGTCTGCGGGAATTAATGTGTCTAAACGGTAGTGACAAATAATCCAGCAAATAGCGAGTAGGCGGCGCAGCCCCATATTGTTGTCCTTAGTTCTTATTGGATGGGGATGTCATACGTTGTTGCAGGCGGCGAATTTTGGCTTCTAGACGCTCGCTGCGAGCCTTTAGCTCGTCGACGTCACTGTAAAAATCATCGGCCTGACAGGGGTGTGGCACGAGCTGACTTTCTTCGACAATGAATTCGTTAAATTGGCGCTGTAAATTTGTGCGGGTGCTGCTGAGCCAGCGCTGCCCGGCGCGCAGGCCGTTGCCGAGCTGATGGGCGGCGACATCGCCAAATGCGTCGGCCAGTGGTTGTTCCCAATCTAGATCTAATTCGGCAAGAATTTTACGCAGCTCTAATAAGGGGCCGGTGTCGCCATGAATATTGATATCGCCGTTGATCAGTGCGCCGGCTGGGTCAGTGGCGGTAGCGACTTTTGCGAATTCGCTCCAGCGGCCGCTTAAGCGCGTCGTCACTTTGTCGCTGTGTTGTCCCAAAATGCGCAGGCGTTTACCGCTAATGCCAATGCCGATACTTAAGTCGGGTTCTTTCAACTCTAGCGAAAAGCGCTGCCCGTCCAATGCCTGTAATTTTGCGCTGGTGGCGGGGTCTAGCTGCAAGGCCTTGTTGATCAGGTTTTCTAAGCCAGATAATGCGGCACCTTGTAGAACCGGTGGAATCACGGTTTCACGCCTCGGTGCACGGCGACAACGCCGGCGGTCATATTGTGGTAGCGAACATCAACAAAGCCTGCATCGCTCATCATGCCCTTCAGCGTGTCTTGGTCGGGGTGCATGCGAATACTTTCGGCCAAGTAGCGATAGCTTTCTTGGTCGTTGGCGACGAGTTGCCCCATTTTGGGCAGAATATCGAAGGAGTAGCGGTCGTATAGCTTGCCGATGATCGGGTTAACGGGCTTAGAAAATTCTAATACCAACAGCCGGCCGCCGGGTTTAAGTACGCGGTTCATTGAGCGCAGTGCCGCATCTTTGTCGGTGACATTACGCAGGCCAAAGGCAATGGTAATACAGTCAAAACTGTTGTCTGGAAAAGGCAGGCATTCGGCGTTGGCCTGTACGTATTCAATATTGCCGACGATGCCTTTGTTGGTAAGTTTTTCACGGCCAACGGTGAGCATTGAATCATTAATGTCGGCAAGAACAACGCGGCCAGTGGGGCCAACTAGACGGCTAAATTTTGCGGCGAGATCACCCGTGCCACCGGCGATGTCGAGCACGGCGTTGCCGGTGCGCACACCTGAAAGCTCAATGGTGAAACGTTTCCACAGGCGATGAACACCACCAGACATCAGGTCGTTCATGAGATCGTATTTGGCGGCAACCGAATGAAACACGCCGGCAACCATTTTGACCTTGTCCTGAGTTTCTACTGTTTTGTAGCCAAAGTGGGTGGTTTTATCGTCTGCCATAAACTTGCCTGTTCTGTGTCGTCAGCCGCTAAGACTGGTTTGAGAGGGCGCTATTGTAGCGTTTGCTGAGGCACCCTGCACGATTGCTTTATGTTGTTTAAATGTAAGGTAGTTTTACTACTCTAAATATCTAATTCATCGCGCATTTTTTGCATACGCTCGCGCTGTTCGGCCTGTGACAGTGGTTTGCTAATGGTTTCGGGTATGGCCTTTTGTGAGGGCATGGCCAGGTTTTCGCCATTTTTTATGCGCTGGCAAATATCATCATAATGCCGACGAAAAACTGGGTAGGCGCTGTGCTCGACTGTGCTAGCTAGGTAGAACCAATCGCTGGCGCGGCCGGCATGATAAACCGCAGGGTGTGACCAGTTGTATTCTGCTTTAGGTTGCGGCGCGCGGCAGGCTTCTAAATAAGCGCTGTGACTGTCTGGCAGGCCAAGCTCTCGATTGTCAGGCTCGCAATATTTAAGAATGCCTTTGATGGTAGGCAGAAACTCCGACTCACGAATGGCGCGGTGAGTGGCGGCGATTATCGTATCAGGCTGAATATGCCGCAGGTTGCTAAACCAAAGTTTCTTGGCGTAGCTGAGTTTTTCTGGGTTGGAAAAAGCCTTGTTGTACTGGTTGTGATAGACCAGTTCAAATTCCGCAAACATTTGGTTTAGTGCATCGATGACCGCATTTTTGTCGGGTGCAGACTCAGAGTTCGTCTGCCCAGCTGCGGTCGGTGTGTTTTTCGATGAAGCCAGTTGCCGCTTGGCTTGTTCCAGTAGCTTGTTGCTGTCGTGCATTGCTCTGTCCCAATTGATGACTGTGTGCCCAACGGTATTTTACATGTTGGAGAAATTTTGTGTTCCAAGAGCGGTGGGCGGTGCCGCTGTCTTGCCAAAATAATATGAATTCTGGAACTTGTGCGCGGGCAAACTCGGGGTCGATACGAGCCATATGAAAAATGTCGAATACCGCGTCATTAGGTTGCCAGTCCGATTTTATGGGTGCAATCTCGTTTTCATTGCTGACAGTATTAGTATAGCGAGCCCACTGCAAACGAATATGTTGTATAAACCGCGAATTCCAGTTGTTGTCAGGGGTGCCACGCTCCCGCCAATACAGAATAAATTCAGGGATAGCGTCTTCAATAAAATGTCGGCTGACATGATCGCGTTCGAGTATTTCTAAGGCGTCGAGGCTCGGCTTCCAGTTGCCATCAATCGGTTGGGTGCGAGACTCTTCTATTTTGGCGTATTGTTGTTTCTTCCAGCGTCGGCTGACATATTGGCTAAACGCACTATTCCATGAGCTGCGGGTTTCGCCGGTTTCACGATAATGGGCGATGAACTCGGGAAGCACGGCGTTAATGAATTCTGGGGTGACGTGATTGAAGCGAGTTAAGTATTCAATGCCCGCTTTATCGGGCAGCCAATCAGCAGGAATAATATTGTTGCCAGGTACTGGGCGGCTGGGTGGCGCGGTCATTGATTTTCCAATCAACGGTTTGGCGGCGTAACGTATCTGCTCTGTTGGGGCTGTTGTTTGCTGAACAGAGTGACTGCTCTGGGTGACTTCTTTGGGTGGCTGTGATTGCGGTAAGGCAACGCGAATATTTTGTGCGTTGCTCATTAGTGCCGCGCCGATAATAATGAGACCTTGGTCGTGAAGCGTGCGTAAGACCTCATTGATTTTGTCTGCATCCCAAAACGGCAATTGCTTGCAGAGCTGATTTCTGTCAATAAGAAACCAGTGCTGTCCTTGATTGTTTTGCCCATTGAGCAAAGGCAGCCATTCGGCGAGTAATTGATATAGCAGCGCGGCCTCTAGCCCTAAGGTAGCGGCGAGGGAGGGGGAGACCAGTAATGGGCGTTCTACAAGTGCGGCTGACATCTCAATTACTCTGATAATAGCGGATCATTGTACGACCTTGGTGGGTCGACTGTCAGCCCTGAGTCTGGTCGAGTTTGATTTAGCTAGGTCTCAGCATAACTATTGCGCTTGCCAATACAGCGTTCAAAATCAGCTTAAAATGCTCCTTTACAACTGTAGTCTCGGCAATTTCTCCTGCATTGCCATAATATGCGCCATTGATGGCGCTAGCCGTTTTTGCACTGATTTTTGCCTCGTCTTGGCTTCGCTCGTGAAGTTATGCTGAGGTCTCGTATTAAAATGATAATGGATCTTGTTGGGTAATTCTTATGGCGAAACAAAAAACAGCCTTTGTGTGTGTGGATTGCGGATCTGAACACAATAAGTGGCAGGGGCAGTGCCAAGACTGCGGGGCATGGAATACCTTGTCAGAATTGCGTTTGGGGCCTGCTAGCACAAACAAGACCGCACCTGCTCGTCAGGGGTATGCAGGGTCTGTGGCGGGCGAAGTACAGATGCTGGCGAATGTCAGTATTGAGGCCTTACCGCGGCGCTCTACCGGCTTTGAGGAATTTGATCGTGTCCTTGGCGGTGGCTTAGTGCCGGGGTCGGCAATATTGATTGGTGG
The DNA here is from genome assembly GCF_902705855.1 of Zhongshania aliphaticivorans. Lineage (GTDB taxonomy): Bacteria > Pseudomonadota > Gammaproteobacteria > Pseudomonadales > Spongiibacteraceae > Spongiibacter > Spongiibacter aliphaticivorans_B. The sequence goes on from NZ_CACSIJ010000011.1 coordinate 182,561, forward strand.
TCATCCCGGGGCGGGTAAAAGTACCTTGCTACTGCAGGTGCTATGCCGGTTGGCGGCGCAATGTGAATGTTTGTACGCAACGGGTGAAGAGTCGTTGCCGCAGATTGCTATGCGGGCGAAGCGCTTGGGTTTGCAGGCAGATACGCTGAAATTGTGCGCAGAAACCAGTCTTGAGTTACTGCTGGGGCAGGCGGCGAAAATTAAGCCTAAGGTGCTGGTAGTTGATTCGATACAGGTATTGCATAGCGACGATGTGAGTTCGGCGCCGGGTAGTGTGTCGCAGGTGCGGGAGTGTGCGGCCGCTTTGACGCGCTTCGCTAAAGAAACGGGCACTGTGTTGTTGATGGTTGGGCATGTGACGAAGGACGGCGGCTTGGCGGGGCCAAAGGTTTTAGAGCACATAATCGATTGCTCGATTATGTTAGAGGGGAGTAGTGATAGTCGCTACCGAACTTTGCGCGGCAGTAAGAACCGCTTTGGCGCGGTAAACGAATTGGGGGTATTTGCGATGACGGAGCTGGGTTTAAAAGAAGTAAAAAACCCATCGGCAATATTCTTGAATCGCGGAGACGTGGTAACGTCTGGTAGCACGGTAATGGTGGTCTGGGAGGGCACGCGCCCGCTTTTGGTGGAAATTCAAGCCTTGGTAGATAGCTCTGGCTTTGGTAATCCGCGTAGGGTGGCCGTGGGCTTGGAGCAGAATCGACTGGCAATGTTGTTGGCTGTACTGCATCGCCATGGCGGTTTACAGGTTGGTGATCAGGATGTGTTTGTTAACGTAGTTGGCGGTGTGAAGGTACTTGAGACTGGTTCTGACTTGGCGCTGCTATTTGCAATTGTGTCCAGCTTTCGAGACCGGCCGCTGCCAGAGGACTTGGTGGTTTTTGGCGAAGTGGGTTTGTCTGGTGAAATTAGGCCTGTACCCAGCGGGCAGGAGCGCTTGCAAGAAGCGCGGAAGCACGGTTTTAGGCGTGCGATTGTGCCTCACGGAAATGCCCCCCGTGGTGATTTGGGTATGACAGTAATTGGGGTGAAAACCTTGGCGGAAGCGCTGGAGGCGATTTAGGTAACCATACCCGCCAAATGGTTTTTGGCGGGTATGGCAAGTTTTAGAATATTTCGATGGGGTCGTCGCTACCGGGCCCGTAGGGGCTTGAAGGTTGATTGAAGTCTTCGCTCGGGGCGTTGTCTGTTCGGAAATACTCAAATATTGCATTGGCTTGGCCGGGGTGGGCGAGGTTGCCCGTGTCGGGATCAATGCGAACCGAGATAATGCTGTCGGGTTGTTTTAAGTGGCGCTCAGGACGATTTTTTAATGCTTCACGCATATAGTCTATCCATATTGGCAGTGCCACCGAGCCACCGTATTCACGCCGACCAAGGTTTAAGTTTTGGTCGAAGCCCGCCCACGTCGATGTGACAACGCCGCCACTGTAGCCAGAGAACCACGCATCTGTTGGGCCATTGGTGGTGCCTGTTTTGCCCGCCGCATCGCTGCGGTTTAATGCCAGTGCTTTGCGCCCCGTGCCTCGAGTGATGACATCTTGCAAAATGCTGTCGATAAGAAACGCGACTTCTTCGTCTAATACCCGCTTGGCGTAGCGCGGTTGTAGGGCATCATCGCCGCCGGAAATGATGTCATCGAGAGTGTCTGCTTCAATGTTTACTATCGGTTCGGCATCTGCGTTGTTGTTGCAGCGGTGGCATACGATCTCAGGGTCGGCGCGGTAAACGGTATTGCCATCGCGGTCGATAATACGGTCAATAAAGTAGGGCGAAACTTTGTAACCACCGTTGGCAAAGACTGCATAGCCGGTGACGACATCGAGTGGTGTGAGCGAGTGACTTCCCAGTGCTAATGACAGGTCGTGAGGAAGTTTGCTTGCGTCAAACCCGAAGCGGCTAACGTAATTGATTGCCTTGCTAATACCAAGATCACGTAGAACTCGAATTGACACTAAGTTGCGAGATAGGTAAAGGGCTTGTCGCAGGCGCATGGGGCCATTAAATCGGCCGTTGTCATTGCTGGGGCGCCAAGTATTACCTTGTGCGTCGCTGTCGAAGACAATCGGTGCGTCGTTAATGATCGTGGCGGGCGTAAATCCGTTATCTAGTGCGGCGGTGTAAATAAAGGGTTTGAAGTTTGAGCCTGGCTGGCGTTCGGCCTGAGTAACGCGGTTAAAGGCGCTTTTTTGGTAGTTGTAACCTCCGACTAAGCTCAGGATGGCTCCGCTGTCCGCATCTAAAGATACCAATGCACCTTGTACTTTGGGTAGCTGGGAAAGCTCCCAGTATTTCGGTGTGGAATCGCTCATTTTGACGCGGATAACATCTCCGGTTTTGAGCAGTTCTGACGCAGTTTCGGCGGCGTAGCTAACGCGATCTTCACTGATGTAGCGCACGGTTTTATCTAACCCATGCTCCCATTCAAGGGTGGCTTGTAGCTCTCCTGCGAGGAGTATAGATGCGCTCCTTTCGTTTACATCTAGCACTAGGGCAGGATGCCAGGGGCCGATTCTGCCTATTTCCTCTAGTTTTTGGCTGAGATCTCGACGATTGTCGGGGTCAATATTGCTTGGAAGGGTCCAGTGGCGTTCAGCTCCGCGATAGCCATGACGAGTATCGTATTCAATCACGCCGTCGATAAGTGCTTTGTTGGCGGTTTCTTGTAGATTAGCTTTAACAGTGGTGATGACGGTGTAGCCATCCTCGTATGCGGTTCTGCCGAATCGAGCCAGCATATCCAGTCGCACCATTTCTGCTATGTAGGGCGCATCGACGTCGAGTTGGGTGCCGTAGGCTTTAGCGCTAATCGGTTCGAGCATGGCAGTTTTATAGTCGTCGTCACCAATATAGCCGAGACTCAGCATACGACCCAGTATCCAATTCCGGCGCACTTTTGCCCGCGAGGGGTTGGCGACGGGGTTGTAGGCAGATGGCGCCTTAGGTAATCCGGCGATCATCGCCATTTGGGCGAGATTTAATTCCTTTATGGGTTTTCCGTAATAGACTTGCGCTGCGGCTTCGATACCATAGGCGTGGTTACCCAAAAATATTTTGTTTAAATACAGTTCTAATATGTCGCCTTTGCTAAGGGCGCGCTCGATTTCAATGGCGAGGAAAATCTCCGTAAATTTCCTTGTNAATGTACGCTCTTGGCTAAGAAAGTAGTTTTTTGCTACCTGCATGGTGATGGTCGAACCGCCAGATTGAATGCTGCCGCTGGTGACAAGTTGTGATGCCGCTCTTAATAAGCCGCTCACGTCGACGCCGTGATGGCTGTAAAAATGATCGTCTTCGGCGGCTAAGAATGCATCAATAAAGAGTTCGGGTACTTCTTGGATGCTGATTGGTGAGCGGCGCTTTTCACCAAATTCGCCCAGTAATTTGCCATCGGCGCTGTAAATGCGCAGCGGCGTTTGTAGTTGGGTGTCTTTTAGTGCTTCGACAGATGGTAGTTTGGGGCTGATATAAAGGAATGCAGTGGCGAATACCATTACCGCGCCACAAGTGGCAAGTATGCTTAGGCCTATCAAAATACGAAGATAACGCGTCGTATTGGACATATTATTCCTTTAATTTAGAGGTGGTGATCACAATTCGAACGCTAGGATACCCAAAAGTGTGGCATTTTCGGTGTCTTTTTTTCAGAACTATTTGCGCATTGGTATACACTGGTATTTAATCTTATATGTAAGAGTACGCCCTAAGTCCACGATGTAAATAGGAAAATTACAGTGTTAGATGGCTTGTTTGGCGGTCAGGGTTCCCGCAGTTTGCTTGGTATAGACATTAGTTCCAGCGCTGTAAAGCTGTTGGAGTTGAGTCGAAATGGCGAAAAATATCGTGTAGAAAGTTACGCGGTTATGTCTTTGCCAGCCCATTCTGTGGTCGAAAAAAATATTGCCGAGGTCGAGGCCGTCGGTGAAATAGTGCGTGCGGTCCATGCGCGTTCTAAGTCCAAGTTGAAGCGGGCGGCGGTGGCCGTGCCTGGGTCGGCGGTTATCACCAAGGTTTTACACATGCCGGCAGGCATGCATGAGAATGCATTGGAAACGCAAATTTCCCTAGAAGCAGATCAATACATCCCTTATCCATTGGATGAGGTTGCACTCGATTTTGAAGTGTTGGGTGAAGTCGAAGACAGTCCTGACCAGGTGGAGGTAATGCTGGTTGCCTGTCGGCGCGATAATGTTGATACCCGTGTTGAGGCTCTGGATGTGGCAGGTATTGAGCCGAAAGTTGTCGATGTCGAGGCTTATGCAGTTGAACGTAGCTTTGAACTGATTGCGAAGCAAATTGGCTGCGACGAAAATACCGTGGTCGCTATTGTCGACGTTGGGGCCAGTATGACGTCGCTGACCGTGGTGGTGGCGGGCGAAACAGTTTACACCCGTGATCAAATGTTTGGTGGGCGTCAACTGACAGAAGAAATTCAGCGCCGTTATGGTTTAACTGCAGAAGAGGCTGGCTTAGCCAAAAAACAAGGCGGGCTCTCCGATGACTATGACAGCGAAGTCTTAGCTCCGTTCCGCGAAGCCGTTATCCAGCAGGTCACACGTTCCTTGCAGTTCTTTTATTCGGCCAGTCAGTACAGTGGTGTTGATATTATTCTACTTGCTGGTGGCGTCGCTGCTATGCAGGGTCTGGCAGAAATGGTGGAAGAACGTGTTGAAATTAATACCGTAATCGCGAATCCATTTGCGGCTATGGCTGTGGCGCCAGGAGTCGACGCCATGAAGCTGACGAGCGATGCGCCGGCAATGCTAATTGCCTGTGGTTTGGCGCTTAGGAGTTTTGATTAATGGCAACAATTAACTTATTGCCTTGGCGCGAAGAACGTCGCCAGCTGATAAAGCAGCAATTTTTAGTCGTTTTAGGTGGCGTAGCGGTTTTGGCTATATTGCTGATAGTACTGGCAATGTCGATAGTTAATAGTGCGATTAGTCACCAAGAGGGAAGAAATGCATATCTGCAGGGGCATATAAAGAAAATAAATAAAGAAGTTGCCGAAATTAAAGAGCTGGAAACCCGTCGCCAACAGCTACTAGATCGTATGGGCATTATTCAAGACTTACAGGGTACAAGACCACTGATTGTCCGCGTATTTGATGAAATGGTGAGAACGTTACCTGACGGCCTGTTTTATACCTCAGTTAGTCGCCGAGATGCCCGCATAGAGGTTCAGGGGATTGCAGAGTCGAATAACAGAGTGTCTAGTTTGATGAGGAAACTCGATGCCTCGCCTTGGTTTGCCGACCCCAATTTAACGGCGGTTAGTGCGGCGTCTGCCTATGGTGATCAAGCGAGCAGTTTTAAGCTCTCATACAAAATCAGCGCGCCTGCGCCTGATGACGAGAAATAGGGGGCGATGGCTGTGACAGCGTGGCAAGAACTGGTTGATGAGCTTAAGAGTTTCGATCTTAGTGATTTGGATGTTGAGAATATTGGTGCATGGCCTTTATTAGTACGTGTCGGTGCCTGGGTCGCGGTGTTTGTTTTGTGTCTCGTTGGTGGGTATTTTTATGTCATCGCCGATTTGCGAGTAAAGCTGGCCAGTGTTGAAGCGCAAGAGCTAAAGCTTAAAGATGAGTTTGAAAAGAAAGCCTTTAAAGCGGCGAAACTGGTACCGTTGAAAAAGCAAATGATTGAAATGGAAGAGTCCTTTGGCGTGCTCTTGAGTCAGCTGCCGGCGGATACTGAGGTGCCGGGCTTACTTGAAGATATGACTGAAAAGGCGGTCTCCAACGGCCTAGATATTAGTAGTATTCAGCTTCAGGCCGAGCGACTCAAAGAGTTTTATGTTGAGCTGCCAATTGCAATTAAAGTCAGTGGTAGTTACCACGATCTAGCGGCGTTTGTGAGTGGTATTGCTGGCTTGCCTCGTATTGTTACTTTGCATGATTACACCATCAGTTCAGATAAAAATATAAGTCAGCAAACGATGTCGATAACGGCAAAAACTTATCGCTATAAAGATCAGGAGGGGGGCAAATGATCCTATTCCCTCGTCTGCTTGTAGTCGTTTCTGTCGCTGTGCTAGCTGCGTGTAGCGGCGGCAACCAATATGCAGATTTAGATGCGTTCGTAGCAGAAAAACGTGCTGCGCCGTCTGGGCAAATTGCCCCTATTCCCGCCTTAAAGGCTTATCGTGCGTTTAGTTACACCGCGTCTGGTTTACGGGCGCCATTTAATCGGCCTGTCGATGTAAAAGAAATAGCTCGCTTGGAAGCGGCGAGCGATGTCAAACCGGATTTGAAGCGTGAAAAAGAGTTCTTAGAACAATTCTCTCTGGATTCAATAACGGTCGTCGGCACGGTTCGTCTTAATGGCGTGCTATGGGCTTTGGTAAAAGACCCTGATGGCGGCGTGCATCGTGTGCGAAAAAGTAATTATCTAGGCCGTAATTTCGGCAGGATCATTGAAGTGGCAGAAAATTACCTGACAGTGGTGGAAATTGTATCTACCGGCGGGGATGGTTGGGTAGAGCGGCCTCGCTCCCTTGAATTGAAAGTCCGTAAGTAAGAATTCGAATGGCGGAGAAGTACATGAATACCCGAGTGCAGATGCAGTGCAAAAGACCTTGTCACAAGGCGGGGCTGGGGCGACAACTCCTGACTGGTTTATGTTTACTTTTGGCATCCCTTTCAGCCACGGCGTCTAATTTAAAAAATGTCGAATTTAATTCCCTGCAAGGTGGTAGCTTTGAGGCGCGATTAACATTTGATGGGCCAGCGCCAGAAGTGAAGGGCTACACCATTGAGAAGCCAGCTAGGATTGCTCTTGACCTAGTGGGTGCTGGCAATATGCTCAGTCAGAAGAAATTCCCTTTAGCTTATGACAATGCTAGCAGTGCGGTTGTACTGGAGGGGCGTGATCGTACCCGTGTGGTGTTGAATTTAATTAAGCTGGCGAGTTACGAAACCCGCCAAGAGGGTAATGTATTAATCGTTGAAGTAGGTAGTGGCGGAAGCCAAGCGTATTTAAAAGAGAAATATAACAGTCCTTTGGCCACGTCTGCGCCGGTAGTGAGTACGAGTAATAGTATTACCGATTTAGATTTCCGTCGCGGCGAAAAAGGTGAAGGCCGTCTAGTGATTCAGCTGGCGGACGCCAAAGCTGATGTGAATGTGTTTGTTGAAGGTTCAAAAATAAAAGTCGATTTTGGTGGCGTAAGTTTGCCGCAGAATCTGCAGCGCCGTTTTGATGTTGGTGATTTTGCAACGCCGGTGAAAAGCATTGATGCGCGCATGGGTGAAAAAGGCGCGAAATTGTCATTGGAGGCGAGCGGTGAGTACGATTACCTGGCCTACCAAACGGATACCGAATATGTGGTTAGTGTGAAGCCGCTCACCAAGAAAGAAGTTGAAGATCGTCGGCGTGAATTCGCCTATGTGGGTGAAAAACTGTCCTTGAACTTCCAAGACATTGAAGTTCGCTCAGTATTACAGCTTATTGCAGACTTTACCGAATTAAACCTGGTGGCTAGCGATACCGTCAGCGGAAATATCACCTTGCGCCTACAAAATGTGCCTTGGGATCAAGCTTTGGAGCTGGTGTTAAAAACCAAAGGTTTAGATAAGCGCCAAGTCGGTAATGTTTTGATGGTTGCGCCCGCCGCCGAAATCGCCGAGCGCGAGCGTCAGGAAATTGAAGCTCAAAAACAAGTGGAAGAGCTTGCGCCATTGCAAAGCGAATTTATTCGAGTGCGCTATGCCGATGCGGCGGAGCTATTTAAGCTGTTTCGCCCTGAGCGCAACGGTGAAAATGATGAGAATTCTACCGGCAGTATTTTGTCACCACGCGGCAAAGTGATCGTAGATGAGCGTACCAATTCCTTATTGATAACGGAGACGGCCGAGCGCTTAGATGAATTTAGACGCCTGATTTCTCTTATTGACGTGCCGGTTCGTCAGGTTCAAATTGAGGCGCGGATTGTCCGCGCTAGCTCAGACTTTGACCGTTCGCTCGGGGTGCGGTGGGGCGGAGCCTATGTAAAAGCGGATGGCGATAAAGTGTACTCTGCCAACGGTGACTTGGAGAACAATCAAGCTACGCAAGACCGTTACTTGTCTGCGCTTGCATCTGGCTCTCCTACCTACACCCCAAAGCAAGGTTTGGTAACTGATTTGGGTGTGTCTGGTGCGGCGGGCTCCTTTGCACTTGGTTTTATTAGTTCGGACGTACTGCTTAATCTAGAATTATCTGCGCTGGAATCTAAGGGGCGCGGTGAGATCGTATCGCAACCGCGTGTTGTTACCGGCGACAAAGAGCCCGCTATTATTAAATCCGGTACGGAAATCCCTTACCCAGAATCGTCAGCTAACGGCGAAACAACAATTGCGTTTAAAGAGGCTGTTTTGAAGTTGGACGTGACGCCAATCATTACGCCGGACGACCGTATTATTATGGATTTAACCATCAATCAAGATACGATTGGCTCATTAGTTATTGCCACAGGCTTAGGTGGTCAGGTGCCTACTATTGATACCACTGAGCTGAAAACGCGAGTATTAGTAAGTAATGGTGAAACGGTAGTGTTAGGTGGGGTCTATGATCAGCTAGATATTTCCTCTGAAACTAAGGTGCCATTTCTAGGTGACCTCCCCTTCATCGGGCGTTTATTTAAGAGTACGACCGTGTCACGTGAAAAGCAGGAGACGTTGATATTTATTACGCCACGGATTCTGGCCGACAGTTTGGTAGATTAATATTGTGATTATGAAGTCTGGTGCGGTATTTTTGGTAGGCCCAATGGGGGCAGGTAAAAGTACGATAGGTCGTTTACTCGCAGATACTTTACGCTTCGATTTTCGTGATGTTGATCGCGAAATAGAAGAGCGTAGTGGTGTCGATATTCCATGGATCTTTGATATGGAGGGCGAAGAAGGTTTTCGAGACCGCGAAGAAGCCATGCTCGCTGAATTAAGTGACGCCGCGCAGGTGGTTATTTCAACTGGCGGCGGGGCGGTGTTACGCGGAGATAGCCGAAAATTGATGGTTGCCAAGGGCACCGTAATTTATTTAAAAACCTCGGTGGATGAACAAATTCGTCGTACCGCTCGAGATCGTAAGCGGCCCCTTTTACAAACAGGTGATCCCGGTACAACCTTGCGTAATTTAATGGCTTTGCGAGAGCCTCTTTATGAAGAAATCGCTGATTACACGGTTTTAACCGATAACAGAACCCCTAAGTCTGTTGTGCAAGAATTATGTTCTCAGCTCGGTGCTGACGACCTGAGTGCTCAATATTGATATACTGGCCAACTTGGTCGGTATATTAATCATTTCTCGGATACACCATTGATGAAAAACCTCGAACTCGATTTGGGAGAGCGTAGCTATCCCATTTTTATAGCGCGCGACCTCCTTGGCGAGCCGGATCTGTGGACTAAATATATTGCCGGTAGACAAGTTTGTATTGTAACGAACGACACTATTGCACCTTTGTATCTTGCAAAGCTGAAGGCTCAGCTTGGTGATAAATCTGTGTGTGAGGTGATTTTACCCGATGGCGAAGCGTATAAGACGCTGGCAACGCTAGAGCAGATTTTTGACACATTACTAGAAAAAAATCATAACCGGGGTACGACTTTGATTGCCCTTGGTGGTGGCGTGGTCGGTGATATGTGCGGGTTTGCGGCGGCCTGCTATCAGCGCGGCGTGCAGTTTATTCAAATTCCCAGTACGTTATTATCGATGGTTGATTCCTCTGTAGGAGGCAAAACAGGCGTAAACCACCCGATGGGCAAGAATATGATTGGCGCCTTCCATCAGCCAAATTGTGTGCTTGCGGATTTGAGTTTGTTAGATACCTTACCTGAACGCGAGTATTCCGCGGGTATGGCCGAAGTGATTAAGTACGGCTTAATTTGCGATGCACCATTTTTTGAGTGGTTAGAAAGAAATATCGCGGGACTAATGAGTCGAGATACAGATTTACTCGAAGAAGCTGTCTATCGCTCCTGTGTGAACAAGGCTGAGGTTGTGGCAGAGGATGAGCGCGAAGGCGGTCGTCGGGCAATTTTAAATCTTGGTCACACCTTTGGTCATGCGATTGAAACGGCTGAAGGTTATGGAAATTGGTTGCATGGTGAGGCGGTGTCGGCGGGGACGGTATTGGCCATGGCGCTGTCGCTTGAGCTCGGCTGGCTGGACGCCGACGTTGTTAAGCGGGGAAAAAATCTGCTTGAATTAGCGGGGCTACCCATTGTTCCGCCAGAAAATATGGATGTGGATCAATTTTTGCAGTTAATGGGGCGTGATAAAAAGGTGCTAGACGGTCGTTTGCGCCTAGTGCTGTTGAAAGGCTTGGGTGAGGCAGTGGTGAGTAGTGATGCTCCTGAAGCGACAATTGCTAAGGTGTTGCGCGCTGCGGGAGTTCGTGCTTAGTTACGAGGTGTTGTTTAAAAAATGATCGCTTACGCGGTGACGTTTGTTGCTTTTGCTCTGTCCGTGTAGAATGTCACTCCTTTTTTCGGGTATGTGTAAAGTCCCCGAACATTCTTTCCGACTATCTTTTTGTTTTTCTTAGTAATTTTGCGAGAGTCGTTTTATGAGTACAGGCCTGTACAGACCTGAAGATGTGCGCGACAACTGTGGATTCGGCCTAATAGCCCATATGCAGGGTGAACCGAGTCATAAATTGTTGCAGACTGCCATCGAATCGCTGACCTGCATGACACACCGTGGCGGAATAGCCGCCGACGGTAAAACAGGTGACGGCTGTGGCTTATTGCTCAAAAAGCCCGATGGCTTTTTACGCGCGGTGGCGAAAGAGTCCTGCGGTAGCGAGCTGAGCGAAAATTACGGAGTCGGGCAGATTTTCCTCAGCCGCGACGAGGCGCTTGCCGCCTCTGCGCGTGCCGGATTCGAAGCCGTGTTGCGTAAAAATGGTCTTCAACCTGCGGGCTGGCGAGTCGTGCCTGTAGACGAATCCGTTTGTGGCGAAATTGCACTTTCAAGTCTGCCGCGAATTGAGCAAGTCTTTATCAATGTCGACGGCATGGACACGCAGCAGCTGCGTACTTGTTTGTTTGTGGTTCGACGTCAGGCCGAGATGGCTTTGGCTGGCGATCCAGATTTTTACATATCGAGCTTGTCTGCAGACGTTATTGCTTATAAAGGTTTGGTGATGCCGGTTGATTTACCGCGCTTTTACTTAGACCTCGCTAATCCTGGGTTAGAAACCGCTATTTGCGTATTCCATCAGCGCTTTTCTACCAATACGATGCCTCGTTGGCCCTTGGCTCAGCCTTTCCGGATGTTGGCCCACAACGGTGAAATTAATACCATTGAAGGTAACCGCAATTGGGCGGAAGCGCGTACGGGTAATTTTAGCAGTCCACTATTGCCAAATGTAGCTGAGCTTGCGCCGTTGGTTAATCGCACTGGCTCTGACTCCTCAAGTTTAGATAATATGCTTGAGCTGTTAGTTGCTGGTGGCATGGATTTGTTCCGTGCCGTGCGGATGCTGGTACCACCGGCATGGCAAAACATTGAGCACATGGACGCTGATTTAAAGGCGTTTTACGAATATAACTCCATGCATATGGAGCCGTGGGATGGCCCCGCTGGCTTGGTTTTAACCGATGGTCGTTACGCGGTATGTATGCTGGATCGCAACGGTTTGCGTCCGTCGCGTTGGGTGATCACTAAAGATGGCTTCATCACCGTCGCCTCAGAAATTGGCACTTACGGCTATACACCTGAAGATGTGGTCTCCAAAGGTCGTGTTGGTCCGGGGCAAATTCTCGTTGTTGATACTGAAAATGGTGAGGTGCTGCACACTGAAGAGGTTGATAATCGCCTGAAGTCAGCACATCCTTACAAGCAATGGTTGCGTGAAAATGGAAATCGCCTTCAAGATCAGCTTGGGCAGGGTAATCGCCCAGCGCTACCTGAGGCTGATACCTTGGCGGCATTCCAAAAATATTTTCAAGTTAGCTTTGAAGAGCGTGAGCAGGTGTTGTCGGCGTTAGCTGACAGTGGCAACGAAGCAGTCGGTTCAATGGGTGATGACACCCCAATGGCGGTGCTGTCGCGGCAGACGCGTTCGCTATATGATTTTTTCCGCCAGAAATTTGCGCAGGTAACCAATCCGCCGATAGATCCGCTACGTGAAACTATCGTCATGAGTTTGGAAACGTTATTGGGCGCTGAACAAAATGTATTTGAGCAAACGGCGGATCACGCTGATCGCTTAATACTAACAAGCCCAGTTTTGTCGCCAGACAAATTTGACCGCTTAATGCATGTTGATTCTCCGCGCTATCCTTTAGCGCATATAAATTTGGCCTACGATCCTGCGCTGATGTCTTTAAAAGAGGCAGTGGCTGGGGTGGCATCGGCGGCGGAAAGCGCTGTGCGTGACGGTAAAGTCATTTTATTGCTGAGTGATCGAGCTATCGAGCCTGGCTTGCTGGCGGTACATAGCTTGCTGGCAACCGGCGCTGTTCATCACCACCTTATTAAGCAAGGCCTGCGCTGTGATGCGAACATTGTTGTAGAGAGCGGCAGTGCCCGTGACTCGCATCAGATGGCGTGTTTGTTTGGCTTTGGTGCGACGGCTGTCTATCCGTATATGGCCTATGCCGTTATTAGCGATATGTTGGGTTGCGGTGAAATTCTCGGAGATGAGCAAACGGCCCAGACCAATTACGTAAAAGGCATTAACAAAGGCCTTCTGAAGATCATGTCTAAAATGGGCATATCGACTATTGCCTCTTATCGCGGCGCGCAATTATTTGAAGCTATTGGCTTGGCAACCGAGGTTGTCGACACCTGTTTCAAAGGTGTTGCTAGTCGTATTGCCGGTGCGGGATTTGCCGAGCTGCAGCGCGACCAAGAAGCTTTGGCTACGGTGGCGTGGTTACCGCGCAAAACCATTGATCAAGGTGGTTTGCTGAAATACGTGCATGGCAAGGAATACCACGCGTTTAACCCCGATGTGGTTATGACTCTGCAAGACGCAGTGAAAAGTGGCGATTACGCACAGTGGAAGAAATACGCGGCACTGGTTAATAACCGTCCGGTTGCGACTATCCGTGATTTACTTGGTTTTAAAGGCGATATTAAGCCAATTCCGCTTGATGAAGTTGAGCCGATAGAAAGCTTATTGCGTCGCTTTGACTCTGCGGGTATGTCACTGGGGGCATTAAGCCCTGAGGCACACGAGGCGCTGGCAACCGCCATGAACCGTCTTGGTGGTCGCTCTAACTCTGGTGAGGGTGGTGAAGATCCTGCTCGTTTCGGTACCGAGCGGGTGTCAAAAATTAAGCAGGTGGCTTCAGGTCGTTTTGGTGTGACGCCGCATTACTTGGTGAATGCAGAAGTACTACAGATCAAAGTAGCGCAGGGTGCTAAGCCAGGCGAAGGTGGCCAGCTACCTGGCGGTAAAGTTAACGCATTGATCGCGAGACTGCGTTATTCGGTGCCAGGTGTGACACTGATCTCGCCGCCGCCGCATCATGATATTTATTCGATAGAAGATTTAGCTCAGCTAATTTTCGATCTTAAACAGGTTAATCCTTCGGCGCTGGTTTCGGTAAAATTGGTGTCTGAGCCAGGTGTTGGCACGATTGCCGCTGGTGTGGCTAAGGCTTACGCTGACCTGATTACGATTTCTGGTTATGACGGCGGTACGGCTGCGAGTCCTATTACATCGATCCGCTATGCGGGCTCGCCGTGGGAGCTAGGTCTATCTGAAGCCCAGCAAACACTGCGGGGCAATGGCTTGCGCGGCAAGGTTCGGGTACAAACTGACGGCGGTCTAAAAACCGGGTTAGATGTTGTTAAAGCAGCAATGCTTGGCGCAGAAAGTTTTGGTTTTGGCACCACGCCGATGGTTGCGCTGGGCTGTAAGTATCTGCGTATTTGCCATCTTAATAACTGTGCGACGGGTGTTGCTACCCAAGATGAGCGTCTGCGTGATGAGCATTTTATTGGCACGGTTGAAATGGTGATGAACTTCTTCACCTTTATCGCGACCGAAACCCGTGAGTGGATGGCGAGTATTGGCGTTCGCACGATGGAAGAGCTGATTGGTCGCACCGATTTATTGGTGCAGAAAGAGGGTGAGACTGAGAAGCAAGAATTGCTAGATTTGTCGCCCATTCTATTCAAAGATCCTGCTGCGAAAGATCAGCCAGAGTTTTGTCAGGTCGACTTAAATGCGCCATTTGATAAAGGCGAGAAAGCCGAGGCGATGGTTGCTGCGGCATTACCTGCAATTGAAGCGAAATCCGGCGCCGATCTGGAATTTAAGGTAACCAACTGCGATCGCTCTATTGGTGCACGTTTGTCCGGTGAGATCGCTAAGCGTCACGGCAATCTTGGTATGGACGATGCGCCAGTGACACTTCGTATGAAGGGCACCGCAGGCCAGAGTTTTGGCGTGTGGAATGCGGGTGGTCTGAATATGTATCTTGAAGGCGACGCTAACGATTACGTCGGCAAGGGCATGGCCGGTGGTAAGTTGGTAATTTATCCGCCAAAAGGTAGCGTGTTTAAGAGCCAAGATACGGCAATTATCGGTAATACCTGTCTTTACGGTGCGACTGGCGGCAAGCTCTTTGCCGCAGGTATTGCCGGTGAGCGCTTTGGTGTTCGTAACTCTGGTGCCCACGCTGTTGTTGAAGGCGCGGGTGATCATTGCTGCGAATATATGACCGGCGGTATTGTCACCGTTTTGGGGCCTACTGGGGTCAACTTTGGTGCAGGTATGACGGGTGGTTTTGCCTATGTCTTAGATGAGGCAAATCGCTTTGTTGATCGATATAACAGTGAGCTCGTCGAAATGTGCCGGATAAACTCCGAGTCGATGGAGGCCTACCGAGCACACTTGCGCGGCAATATTGTTGAGTATGTGGCAGAAACAAGCTCCGCGTGGGGGCAGCATATCCTCGATAATTTTGACGACTACATCGGTAAATTCTGGATGATCAAGCCAAAGGCGGCGAGCCTCAGCCGTTTGCTTGACTCCACCAGAAGACGTCCGGAATAAGCCCGCCGAGTAGCAATGAGGTAATTTGAAAATGGCAGAGCGTTTACAGAATTCATTCCAGTTTCTCGACGTGGGTCGTCAAGATCCCGGCAAAAAAGATATTGTCCAGCGTCGTACCGCCTTCGTAGAGATTTACGAGCCGTACAAAGAAGAGGAAGTGAAGCACCAGTCACACCGTTGCTTGGGTTGTGGTAACCCGTATTGTGAGTGGAAATGTCCGGTGCACAACTATATTCCTAACTGGCTGAAGCTGGTTACCGATGGGAATTTGTTTGAGGCAGCAGAGCTGAGTCATCAAACCAATAGCCTTCCTGAAGTATGTGGCCGTGTGTGCCCACAGGATCGCCTGTGCGAAGGTGCGTGTACCCTAAACGACGGTTTTGGTGCGGTCACAATAGGGTCGACTGAAAAATATATTACCGATACAGCCTTAGCTATGGGCTGGCGCCCAGACATGTCTAAGCGTGTGTGGACAGACAAGAAAGTAGCGGTGATTGGCTCTGGGCCTGCCGGTATAGGCTGTGCCGACGTACTTGTGCGTGCGGGTGTTAAGCCGGTGGTATTTGATCGTTATCCAGAGATCGGCGGTTTGCTAACCTTTGGTATTCCCGAGTTTAAATTAGAAAAATCTGTTATTCAGCGCCGCCGCAAAGTCTTGGAAGAAATGGGTGTTGAATTCCGCTGTAACGTTGATGTTGGTGTCGATGTCACCATGGACTCATTGCTTGAGGAGTACGATGCAGTATTCCTTGGTATGGGTACTTACAAATATATGAAGGGCGGCTTCCCAGGCGAAGATCTTCCTGGGGTTTATGACGCCTTGCCGTTCTTGGTTTCAAATGTAAACCGAAACATGGGCTGGGAAGAGAACGCAGCCGACTTTATTGATGTGAAAGGCAAGCGCGTCGTTGTTTTGGGCGGTGGCGATACCGCAATGGACTGCAACCGCACATCTATTCGGCAAGGTGCAGAGAGCGTTATATGCGCTTACCGTCGTGACCAAGAAAATATGCCCGGTTCGCGTAAAGAAGTACAAAATGCCGGTGAAGAAGGAGTTCAATTCTTCTTTAATCGCCAGCCGATAGCGATTGTTGGTGACGGAAAAGTAGAAGGGATTAAAGTTGTAACAACTCAGCTTGGCGAGCCAGACGAAAATGGCCGCCGTCGTCCCGAGCCAATTGCAGGTAGCGAAGAAGTTATTCCTGCCGACGTGGTGTTGGTTGCGTTTGGTTTTCAGCCGAATCCACCGTCGTGGTTAAGTGATGCAGGCGTTGATATTAATAGCTGGGGCGGCGTTGTTGCACCGGAAGAGCAGGACTGCAAATTCCAAACCACCAACCCGAAAGTATTTGCTGGTGGCGATATGGTGCGCGGCTCTGACTTGGTGGTTACCGCTGTATGGGAAGGCCGTCAGGCGGCAGAAGGAATATTGGACTACTTACAAGTCTGACGTCGGAGGTCGGACGCAGGCCGCGTCAGACATCTGACTTCCGACGCCCGACTTAAGGTTTACTATGACTGAACTAAAAAACGACACTTTCCTTCGCGCGCTTCAGCGTCAACCGGTAGATTACACGCCAGTGTGGATGATGCGCCAAGCGGGTCGGTATCTTCCCGAATACCGCGCAACACGCGCGGTAGCTGGCGATTTTATGTCGCTATGCATGAATCCAGAACTTGCCTGTGAGGTTACGCTGCAACCTTTGGCTCGCTACCCTCTCGATGCGGCAATCTTATTCTCCGATATTTTAACGATTCCTGATGCCATGGGTTTGGGCCTGTATTTTGAAACCGGCGAAGGGCCGCGCTTTAAGAAAACAGTTCGCACAATGGCCGACGTAGATGCCTTGCCGATTGTTGATGGCGAAAACGACCTCACCTATGTTTGTGATGCCGTACGCACCATTCGCCGCGAATTAAACGGCAGCGTTCCATTGATCGGCTTTTCCGGAAGCCCGTGGACTTTGGCGACCTATATGGTTGAAGGTGGTGGTTCTAAGGATCACGCGCGGGCCAAAGCCTTGGCGTTTGATCAGCCTGAATTAATGCATGCCTTATTAGATAAGCTGGCACAGAGTGTAACTGCTTATTTAAATGATCAGATTCGCGCCGGTGCACAAGCGGTGCAGATTTTTGATACCTGGGGCGGCGCCTTAAGTCATAACGCCTACCAAGAATTTAGCCTGCGTTACATGAAGCGCATTGTTGATGGCTTGATTAAAGAAAATGATGGTCGGGTTGTGCCGGTCATTCTCTTTACTAAGAATGGTGGTCAGTGGTTAGAGCTAATGGCTGATACTGGCGCTAGTGCGCTAGGCCTAGATTGGACTACCGATATTGGTGTGGCGAAGGCGCGGGTTGGTGATCGGGTGGCTTTGCAGGGCAATATGGACCCCTCGATGTTGCGTGCTTCGCCTAAGCGAATCCGCGAAGAAGTAGCCACTATTCTCGCTCGTTTTGGCAGTGGCCCCGGACATATTTTTAACCTAGGTCACGGTATTACACCCGAAGTAGATCCGGTTCACGCTGGCGCATTTATAGAGTGTGTGCGTGAGTTGTCTTCGCAGTATCATCAGGCATAGTGTGATGTCGCTTGCTTGAACAATGATTGTTCAGATAAAAAAATACCGGTGCATTAGTCACCGGTATTTTTTTATGAGTAGAGTGTATCGAGAAAATATTTAATGCTCAGGGCATGACCTCAACGAAATGGCGCCATTTATTTTGCATGCCAATGAACCATTGTGGCGAGCCGTTACCTGTGCCAGAAAACTCCAGTTCGGGGTAGTGCGCGGTTACTTTGTTAAGGATGCTATGGTCTTTCTCATTAATATCGATCAATAGCAGGTGGCGGCCAGAGGCTAAGGCCTGGTCGAAGCGTTTGAAGTCATGGTGTGGCTCTTGTATGCCAAATAGGCCGCCCTCCCAAGTGAAAAAGCCGAGCATGACAATGGATAAAAAGATAAAGGGCATCCAGCCTACGCTGCTGGTTGCACCGGAATAGTGACCTACCGCTAATACTAAGGCTGCTGCGGCGAAGCCTATCAGGGCACCGCGTTCCATTGCGTGAACGACATCTTTGCGCAGTACCGCTTCAATATCATTTAATTTGCGCTTGCTGACACCGGAATCATCGCGGCTGAGGACGTGGATCTGGGGCTTAGAAATACCGTTGTCGGCAAGGTCGTGTTCGACGTCAGCGAGCTTGTCGAGATTGTCGGACAGAAAATAATAACGTTTCATATTTTGCTCCTAACTATGTCAGGCTTAGGTAGAATTGTTAGCCTCAGTAAAGGCGGGCTCCAACCTAATTCACATCTTTAGTGTAGCAGTGTCCGGATGCGCTGCCTCGGCATGATTGATATTGTATTATTGTATTTATTCCTAAGCGGCTTAGTTGTGATTCCAGAAAAATCTAAGGAACGGCGGTGGTTTAGCGCCGATTGGTTTGTAAAACTTAATAGAAGAATGTTGAAATGACGGTAGCAAATGACACGGTTAAGCAGGAAGTTCAGCGCTGGTTAGAGCAGGCAGTAGTGGGCTTGGGTTTGTGTCCCTTTGCGGCGAAACCCCTACAGGAAAAGCGTGTGGCTATTGATATTAGCCGCGCAAGCAATGCAGAAGATTTGGTGAACGACTTACATCAGGCGTTGTGCCGTTTAGAAGAAACGGGTCTTAATACGCTGGAAACTAGCATATTGGTGGTGCCTGATATGCTTCAGGATTTTTATGACTACAATGATTTTCTCGATATAGCCGATGCGGTATTGCAGGAAGGTGGCTGGGAGGGCGATATTCAAATTGCGAGCTTCCACCCAGATTACCAATTTGCCGGTACAGAAAAGAGCGATCATGAAAACTTTAGTAACCGCGCGCCGTATCCGATATTTCATTTGCTCAGAGAAGATAGCCTAGAGCAGGCGATTGCCTCGCATCCCGATCCTGATGGGATTCCTGAGCGAAATATCACACTGCTGCAGGGTATGGGTAGCGAGGCCATTAAGGCCTTATTCCCCTACTGTTTTAAGTAAGCCGCCGGAGCGGCTAAACGCTATTTAGGCCGGTGGAAATTGACTCCATATTTCGGTGACGGCACGTTCGATGGTGTTGGCGTTTACCTTAGGGTCGCGATCATCTAACTCAATCACGAGTGAGCCACGCCAAGTGAGTTTTTTGTCGGCGGGGTTTAACAAATCGATAATGATTTGAATATTGCGGTTAATTTTGTCTTTGCCGAGGGGGACGCCAACCGAGGTGCCGACCCCAAAATTGCCGCCGAAGCTGCCAAATCCCAGACCTAAACGTGGGCTTCTGTCGACGGTTTCCGCCGCTTCAGCAATGTAGTAGCGGACAAGAAAATCAGCGTTGGTCGGAGTGTCGGCCTGCTTATAAAGTCCGGCTTTTAGCTGGCGTTGCAATGATTCTTTTACATTATCCACGATAAACGGCGACACGGCTTTATCTGCGCCACTGCCGTCGGCAATGGTATAGCGCTCGTAGCGGCTAAAATCAGCGCGGGGATTATAGTCCGTCACAACATCTGTGCTACTGCAGCCCGATAGCGCAATGACTAATAGTGGGGCGAATAAAGCGAATAATTTCATTGTGGTCACCTTTTTTGTCGTTATAACCAGTGTGGCCGAAAGTTTTTACCGAGTTCTGCACAAATCTTGTGGCGTGGGCAGCTTAGCAAATGATCGTTAACAAAGCCCAGCGCTTGTAAATTCGCGTAGCAAATAGTACTGCCAAAAAATTTAAAACCGCGCTTTTTAAGATCCTTGCTAATGGCGTCTGATTCTTTACTGGTGGCAGGTACATCTGCCATTGTTTTCCATTTGTTTTGGATGGGCTTGTCGTCAAAGTACGACCACATATAGCGGGCAAAACTCCCGTATTCTTGCTGAATTGTTAAAAAGTGCCGAGCATTGCTGATCGTGCTTTCGATTTTTAGACGATTGCGGACAATACTGGCGTCTGCTTTAAGGGTTTCGACCATAGCCTCGTCAAACTTGGCAACTTTGCGAGGGTCAAAATTTGCAAAGGCTTTGCGGTAGCCGTCGCGCTTATTCAGTACGGTTAGCCAGCTAAGACCCGCTTGCGCAGACTCTAAAACTAGAAACTCAAAGTGCAAGCGATCGTCGTCAGAGGGTACGCCCCATTCTTCATCGTGATATTTAATGTAATCCGGTGTGGCCTTACACCACGGACAGGGTTCTTTCACGCTATACACTCCATTATCGTTATCTGGCAGACTACACCGTTCATCAATTCAACGGCTATGCCATAATAGCCGCAAAATAGCAGATCCACGCGGGGAATTTTATGACAATGTTAAAGCCGGTTTTGGCAATAGTTTTAGCGGGTTTGCTCGCCTCTTGCGCAGAGTCGCCAACGGGGCGGCGTCAGGTGCTCTTATTTTCAGATGGTGAAATGTCGCAAATGGGCGGCACAGCGTTTGATGAAATGAAAAAGAAAATGACCATCAACAAAGACAGCGCAACTAATCGTTATGTGAGTTGTATTGCTGATGCGATAACGGCCTCTTTGTCTGCTGAATGGCGTGGTAGTTGGGAAGTGGTGGTATTTGAAGAAAAATCGGCTAATGCTTTTGCATTGCCAGGTAAAAAAATTGGCGTACACACGGGCATATTCCAAGTAGCTAAAAACGCCGATCAGCTAGCTACCGTATTGGGCCATGAGGTTGGTCACGTCTTGGCGCATCACAGTGCTGAACGTATGTCTATGCAGAGTGTTGCTGGTACTGGCACTCAGCTTATTGGCGTACTGTTGGGCGAGGGTGCTGGAAAAGAATCAGTAATGGGCTTGCTAGGTTTAGGTACTCAGTATGGCTTAGTCCTGCCTTATGGTCGCGCGCAAGAGTCTGAGGCCGATATTGTCGGTTTAGACCTAATGGCTAAATCAGGCTTTAATCCAGAGGCTAGCGTGGCGCTTTGGCAGAATATGAGCGCCTTGAGCGAAGGGCAACCGCCTGAGTTTATGTCTACTCACCCATCTCACGCATCGCGTATTAAAGATTTGCAAAAGCAAATGGTGACGGCGAAACCACTATATGAAAAGGCTAAGGCAAGCGGTATTCGGCCGTCTTGTAAACGTTAGTTTTTAGATGATTTGTCCGCGCGACGAGTTCACTCGTCGCAGCAGGCGCGGTGGTTCATAGATAGTGCCGGCGCAGCGCAATCTGGCTTGCCGATTACTTTTGCTGGAACGCCAGCGACGACGGTATGGGCGGGAACGTCTCGTAGTACAACACTCCCCGCTACAACCTGTGCACCTTCCCCAATATGTATATTGCCGAGTATTTTTGCGCCAGCGCTGAGTAATACGCCGTCGGCGACTTTGGGATGGCGGTCGCCTTCTTCTTTGCCGGTTCCGCCCAAGGTGACGGATTGCATTATCGACACATTGTTGCCGACCACGGCGGTTTCACCAATCACAATACCCGTTGCGTGATCCATCAAAATACCACGGCCAATTTTCGCGGCGGGGTGAATATCAACACCGAATTCGCAGGAAATACGGTTCTGAAAAAACAAAGCCAGCGAGGTTCTACCCTGTTCCCACAGCCAGTGGGCGATGCGGTAGGACTGCAGGGCGTGAAAGCCTTTAAAGTACAAAAAAGGCACCGAGAGGCTAGAGCAGGCCGAGTCGCGCTCAAATACAGCGCAGATATCCGCACGTATTGCGCGGCCAATGCTGGCGTCGGCGGCAAAGGCCTTTTCAATCACTTCACGCACTAATAGAGCCGAAGCAGCGGGGCTGTTTAGAATATGCGCTAGGTGAAAACTTAAGGCAGTTTCAAGGCTGTCGTGATTCAGGATAGTTGCGTGTAAGAAACTGGCGAGTACAGGCTCGCGCTCAACCTCGCAAGCGGTTTCCTTGCGAATGGTCTGCCAAACGGGGTCCTGACTAATAGCGCTGTGTTTTGCGGGAGTATTCATTGTTCATGCAATATCGGTAAATGTGCCCCTAGTATAACGCTGCCGGTGGGCTAGATAACAGAGGGCTAAACGTTAGGCTTTAAGTGGATGATCTTATTGAGTAGCGACACTCCCACAGTGCTTGTTCTGCGAGGTGATATTTGCGCTCAAATGCAGTGATGGTGATTGTAGGTAAATACGCAGCGGTATGTGCGCTGTGCCCAGCAAGATTGAGTGCCGCGGTAAATTCATCAACATACAACTTCCAGTTGCTGCGCAGAGTCACCGTGCCGCCCAGTTGAAGTAATGCAGGGAAGACCGCAGAGCCATGCACGCGATATTGCAATTGCGCGCTTTTGGGCCAGGGGTTGGGGTAGAGCAAATAGTGTTGTTGTAATTGCCAGCTGGCTTCTGCGGCTAAACGCCAGAAGTCGTCGACGTCGGCGCGAACGAGTAAGTAATTATCGATGATTTCGTCATGCGCCACTTGGTGACGCTGTAAGCGTGCTGCAGATTTGTCGACACCGATGACCACCGCATTGGGGAATTGTCGAGCGAGCTGGCGGCTGCTTTCACCGGTGCCGCAAAAGGAATCAAGGATGATTGGGTTTGGCCGCTCAGCGATCCACGTGCACGCTTTTTTAAATGCGTCGATATTGTGATCCGCATAGGGCTTTTGAAAACGGTGGCGCAGATGCTTGGTCACCGTTGTTACTAAGTTGGGGTGAATGCCAGTTTGATTGCTCGTCACTGGTCTTGGGGGCGTATTGTCGCTGCGTTTTTTCATGAATTGGTAACGTTGAATCGATTGCCCTGCGCGGCCTCCCTTGCGACACTAGCCCGTCATAATAACGATGGATAGCTAATGCGGCAGGACAGAAGACCTTACTGGGTTAAAAAAAATTATTTGCGCTTTCGTGCTTGGTACACGCAGCATTTTCTGAAGCCTGCTTGCGACTATCTCGGTGATTATCCCACTTTTATGAAGCCGTGGTATATCTCCATCTCTGGACCAAATATAGAGATTGGGGCGTGTGCCACGATAATTGGTGAGCCTGATAATCGCGTAAAGATAGGCGTATGGGGTGCGGATGAAAAAAGCGGCCGCATTAAAATAGGCGATTACGTGCTGATTAGTCCTGGCACGCGTATTTCTGCCGCTCATGAAATTATTATTGGTGACAGCGTGATGATGGCGAACGGTGTTTATATTACCGATAGTGATTGGCATGATCTTTATGATCGCAGTCGGCGCAGTGAATCACTTACGCCGGTGCATATCGCAAACAACGTGTGGTTAGGTGATCGCTGCACGATTTTAAAGGGCGTGTCGATTGGTGAAAATAGTGTCGTTGCCGCCTGTGCGGTCGTCACCAAAGACGTGCCAGAAAATGTGATTGTGGCGGGAAATCCAGCCGTCGTGGTTAAAACACTTGACCCAAATATAGAAATGAAAACTCGGGCAGATTATTTTGCTAAGCCTGAACAGCTGGCGACGTTTTTTGATGGTGTCGATAAAATGGTGTTGCAGGAAAATGGATTTTTAAATTGGCTGCGAACCTTAATTAAGCCAAGTCGATTAGATTAATTGCTATAGATTTACAAAAGAATATTGCGCTTCAGTTAGCAGAAACTGAGGGGCTTTGTAGGCGGCTAAGCAATAGTGAATGCCGTTGTAAGTGGTAAAAAGAAAAATAATCTTAATAACGAGTATTTAGGGGAAGTAATATGAGTATCGCGTTTTGGTGTGTATTTGTTGCGGGTCTTATGCCGGGTTTTACCGCATTAATTGCGAAGTTGGGTAATCCGGAGATTGGACGTTTTGATAATAATCATCCGCGGGAGTGGATGGCGCGATTAGATGGTCGACGTGCTCGCGCAGTGGCGGCAATGCAAAACGGGTTTGAAGGTTTTCCGCTGTTTGCAGCGGCGGTGATTATTGCGCAGTTTGGTGGCGCAGAGCAGGCTTGCGTGAATCTGCTGGCGATGTCGTATATTGGGGTTCGCGTTCTTTTTACGGTCTGCTATTTGCAAAATTGGGCGACCTTGCGCAGCTTGGTGTGGTTTGCTGGTGTTGGCGTGATTTTAACGCTGTTGTGTATCACGCCGGCTATCGCAGTTTAAGCTGAATTTGCCGGCACAGATCTTGTGTCGGCAGTATTATTTTTCTTTAGCTTGCGCTGGAATATCCATAAATTCTAGTACCGCAGGTCGTCCTTCCGATCCAATTAATACTTGTTTGCCGTCTTTTGTAAATGTGCCTGACTCAACTTGGCGCAGACGGTTAGCTGTGCGTGCAAAGGGGGTTTTATTTAGTGCCTGTAGCCAGCTTTGATTTTTTTCGCGTTTAAAATAATAGGTGTTTCGCAGCGTAACAACCATCGCCATATCGCCGTTTTCATTAAATTCCATTGCGGTTGGCGAACCGCCACTGATGCTACCTTGGCGCTGGGCCTTGTGTTTTTCGACACTAGGAATACTGCGAATTTCGCCGAGGTAGTTCAGCGGGATAGCCTTACCTTCAATTGCATCGAGTGAAAAGCGGTATAGCCGAGGATGGCTGTCGCGTTTTGTGAGGATATAAACGAAGCGCTCGGCGACATCAATAGCAATGGCTTCTGCGTCATGGGGGCCATCTTCATAAATTAGTGAATAATGACGGCGTACTTTGGCGTGGCTTATTGGTTTACTTACATCTTCTGGTTCTTTTATAAGATAAACATCAGCGAAGGGGCGCAACATCATATTGTCGCCGATATCACCAATCAGTAAGTAGGCTCCGCTGCTGTCTTTAAAACTTGTCATATCCTCCCAGTCAAAGGCGCTGCTACCGTCTATGCGTAACTCGGTTTGCATTTTGCCTTTGTTGTCGAAGGAAAATAAACGGCCACGATCACCGCTGTCATTATGTGCCCAATAATGATCTGCATTAACGTGGCTAGTGGCGATGCCACTCATTTCCGTCAGCCATGTGTTGTGCACCTCAATGCGTTGACGTTGCTGTGGGTTAGAGTCTGCGGTCGCAGCGGTCGTTGCAAATAAAAATGGCAATAGGAGTAGTGCGACGGTGCGTAGTAGGAGCTGTGATGAGGGCATTAAGATCCTTGTGTTTGCGTCACAGGTGTTAGCGACCAAAAGTCAGAGCGCTGCTGGTAAAGAGTAGATAGTGCTTGGATGTCTAGCTTAGTACTTTGGTTCCAAGTAGCCCGTTGGGGTTTATCCCTATTGATCATTATGAGCTGTTGAATGTGCCAAATACTATGGGAATTGGAGTTGCAGACCAATAGCTAAGCGCAAGAAATTATAGCGTTCAGTCATTGATTACCCAGCGGAGTTTGTCGGGTGAGGGCTTTATCGAAAGCGGGGCGTGGTAAATGTGAAGATTGGGCGCGGGGATTAGTCTGGTATTTCCCCCGCGCCGTTTACTGCTTGTTAAATTTTGGCGGCCAAACGTGTACCTTGGTCAATCGCTCTTTTAGCGTCCAGCTCGGTGGCTAAATGAGCGCCGCCAATTAGGTGAACGGGTGCGTTCAATCCTTCGCTAAGCTCGGTGAGCGACTCTTGACCGGCGCAAATAATGACATTATCGACGTCGAGAATACGCTCTTCATTGCCAATACGAATGTGCAGACCGGCATCATCGATTTTTACATACTCGCAGCCCGGGACCATATTCACGCCTTTCTTCTGCAAGCCTGTGCGGTGAATCCAGCCCGTGGTTTTGCCTAAGCCGTTGCCGACTTTAGATGCCTTGCGCTGCAATAAATATACTGCGCGTGGCGATTCTGGCAGCTCTGCCTTTATACCTTCGATGCCGCCGCGCGCTTGCAGGTTCATGTCTACACCCCATTCGCGCATAAAGGTAGGGATGCTAGTGCTAGCGTCACTGTTATGAGTAAGGAATTCGGCAACGTCAAAGCCAATCCCGCCCGCGCCAATAATAGCGACCTTTTTACCCACGGCTTTGCCGTCGCGAATAACATCTAGATAGCTCATTACTTTGGGGTGATCGATGCCCTCAATCGGTGGTGTGCGCGGTTTTATACCTGTTGCCAATACCACTTCGTCGAAGCCGCCGTCATTCAATGCTTGCTGATTAACAGTAGTGCCGAGTTTGGTTTGTACGCCAGTGACCTCTAAGCGGCGAGCAAAATAGCGAATAGTTTCATTAAATTCTTCTTTGCCGGGCACTTTTTTGGCGATATTGAACTGGCCGCCAATGGCCGTGGCACCGTCGAATAAAGTGACGGTGTGACCGCGTTCTGCTGCGGTGGTGGCAAACGCTAATCCGGCGGGGCCAGCACCGACAACGGCGATATTTTTGCGATCGCGTGTTGCGCTAATGTTCAATTCAGTTTCGTGGCAGGCGCGGGGGTTTACAAGGCAGCTGGTTAATTGGCCGCTGAATACATGATCCAAGCACGCTTGGTTACAGCCGATACAGGTGTTGATTTCATCGCTGCGTCCAGCCGCTGCTTTAACAATGAAATCAGAGTCCGCGAGGAATGGTCTCGCCATAGACACCATGTCGGCATCGCCCCGGGCCAAGACTTCCTCAGCTACTTCTGGGGTGTTAATACGGTTTGAGGTGATAACCGGCACGCTCAGGCCAGCGCGGAATTTTGCGGTTACCCAGGTGAACGCAGCGCGGGGGACTTTGGTGGCAATGGTAGGAACACGCGCTTCATGCCAGCCAATACCGGTATTGATTAAGGTCGCACCGGCTTTTTCAACGGCTTGTCCTAAGGTTAGAATTTCGTCGAAGCTACTGCCGCCTTCAACGAGATCGAGCATGGACAGACGGTAAATAATAATGAAGTTTTCGCCGGTGGCTTCGCGTACTCGACGAACAATGTCTACTGGCAGGCGCATACGATTTTCATAATCGCCACCCCATTCGTCATCGCGGTGATTGGTACGCTTGGCCAAAAACTGATTTATGAAATAGCCTTCTGAGCCCATGATTTCCACGCCGTCATAACCCGCTTTTTGGGCAAGCACTGCGGTGCGGACAAAATCTTGAATTTGTTCTTCAATTTGATCGACGGTGGCGGCTTCTGGCGTGAAGGCGTTTATCGGTGCGCGTATCGCAGAGGGTGCGATAGGATTTTCATTAAAGGCATAGCGGCCGGTGTGCAGAATTTGCATGCAGATTTTGCCATCTTCTGCGTGCACGGCATCGGTAACAATACGGTGGCCTACACAGTCCTCTTCGCTGCGTAGCATTTTGGTGTGCTCATGGGTTGCTGCGCGCTTATTGGGGCCAAAGCCACCGGTAACAATGAGCGATACACCGCCGCGGGCACGCTCTGCAAAAAAAGCCGCCATGCGTTCAAAGCCATTTTCGGCTTCTTCTAAACCCGTGTGCATAGAACCCATAATGACGCGGTTCTTTAACACGGTGAAGCCAAGATCCAGCGGCTTTAACATAGTGGGGTATTGGCTCATGGGTATGCTCTCCGGTGTGTTTTTTGGTTTTGATTGCCCTGCGGGCAGCGCCGTTGTCGATGGTCAAAATAGTAACTAGACGGTGTCAAGTTTGCTGAGATTACCGATCAATATAGACAGTGTCAAGATTGCTTGGTAAATTGTCATCATGACAAATACTTCCCCCGAACCCTGCCAATCGAGTGATAAGCCTTATCATCACGGCGATTTACGCCGTCAAATTTTGGACGAGGCTGCTCGCTTATTAAAAGAAGAGGGGGAGGCGGGGCTGTCGATGCGCAAGTTAGCGCAAAATCTGGGTGTATCTCGCACCGCGCCTTATCATCATTTCACGGACAAGCAGGCATTGTTGTGCGGTGTTGCGGAGGAGGGCTTTCGCCGTTTACGTGAGGTTGTGCGCACGCCGCCCTATGTGAAAGGGGCGGAAATTAGCGAAGCGTCAGTGCGAGTGTTTGTGCGCCGTTATGTGCAATTCTCAATCGACAATGCAGAATATTATGAGTTGATGTTTGGCGCGCGTCTGTGGAAGTCTCAGCAGCTAAGCGATTCGCTTAAAACTGAGGCTCACGATGCTTTTAAAGTCTATATCGAACAGATTCGAGCGTGGCAGCAATCTATTAGCAATAGCAATATCGACGCGCTGCGTTTTGCGCAGGTGAGCTGGTCTACCCTACATGGCATGAGCCGCTTATTGATTGATGGTATTTACCTTGACGTAAGCGCGATTAATGTCATGAGTGATACCGCAGCGAAGATGTTTTGGCAGCAGTTGTATCTGCCAGCGTAGCAAGTAACGCGTTTGCCCCTCGTTTTATTTGTCCTCTTAGTTTTACCGTGCTGGCACTTGCCAAGCCTACGTACATCGCCGACACTCTTTGGCGATTTATTTCAATTGCGGTTTTCCATCTTACCGCTGTCAGTGAGAGGTGTTCGTGTCAGCTATTATCAGCGTTCAAAATTTAAGCAAAGTTTACGATTCCGGATTTCAGGCGCTACGCGACGTTTCTTTGGATATTCGGCGCGGTGAAATCTTTGCTCTGCTAGGCCCCAACGGCGCTGGCAAAACCACCATGATTAGCATTATCTGCGGCATTGTGAATCCGAGTTCGGGGGTGATTACGGCGGATGGTCACGACATCATTCGGGATTTTCGCGCAGCGCGCAGCAAGATCGGTTTGGTGCCGCAGGAGCTGTGTACCGATGGTTTTGAAAGCGTGATTTCAACAGTAAATTTTAGTCGCGGTTTATTCGGGCGTCCGCCAAATAAGGCGTATATCGAGCAAATCTTGCGGCAGTTATCACTGTGGGATAAACGCGATTCTCGTATTATGGAATTATCTGGCGGTATGAAACGGCGGGTGATGATCGCCAAGGCTTTATCCCATGAGCCAGAAATTTTATTTCTTGATGAACCCACCGCGGGAGTCGACGTTGAGCTGCGCCGCGATATGTGGGAAATGGTGCGCGGTCTTCGCGAACGCGGCGTGACCATTATTTTAACCACCCACTACATTGAAGAAGCCGAAGAAATGGCCGACCGCATTGGGGTGATTAGTCGGGGCGAGCTTATTCTAGTAGAAGAAAAAGACGTGCTGATGGAAAAGCTAGGGCAGAAACAGCTGCGCCTCCAATTGCAAAAACCATTGCTTGAGTTACCGCTAGAGTTGCAAAGCTACCCACTGTCGCTTACCGAAGACGGCCTAGAATTAATTTACCACTTTGACACGCAGGGCGATCAAACCGGTATTGCCAATTTATTCCGACGGCTGGATGAACACGGTATCGACTATAAGGATATCCATTCTAAGCAGCGCTCCCTAGAGGAAATTTTTGTGAGTTTAGTGACAGAAAGAGCGACCACCGAGACGGAGGCCGCAGAATGAATTTTCATGCGATTAAGGCCATTTATAAATTTGAATTACACCGTACGTGGCGCACGATTATGCAGAGTATTGCGTCGCCAGTAATATCAACGTCTTTGTATTTTGTGGTATTTGGCTCGGCTATTGGTTCGCGTATGGTCGAGATTGATGGTGTGAGCTATGCAGCATTTATTATTCCCGGTTTGGTGATGTTGGCGCTACTGACAGAGAGTATTTCCAATGCCTCCTTCGGTATTTATTTCCCTAAATACAATGGCACCATTTATGAGATTTTGTCGGCGCCTATTTCTATGCGAGAAATCTTACTGGGCTATGTCGGCGCGGCAACCACCAAGTCGGTTATTGTCGGCAGTATTATTTTACTGACCGCGAATTTATTTGTGGATTATCACGTTGCCCACCCTTTCTGGATGGTGGCGTTCTTAGTGTTAACTGCGGCGACGTTTAGTTTGTTCGGTTTTATTATCGGTATTTGGGCTGACGGATTTGAGAAACTACAGGTGGTGCCCATGCTCATCGTGACGCCGCTCACGTTTTTGGGCGGCAGTTTTTATTCCATTAGTATGTTGCCGCCACTGTGGCAGACCATCACCTTGGCGAACCCAGTGGTGTATTTGATTAGCGCCTTCCGCTGGAGTTTTTACGGTGTAGCCGACGTGAATGTGGGGGTGAGTGTGGCGATGATTTTATTGTTTATGGGGTTGTGCTTACTCGGCATCGCATGGATATTCCGCACCGGTTATCGTTTAAAAAGTTGAGTGTCGTGTTAACTAATGTCACTGCGGTGCTGTTTGATTTAGACGGCACCTTGATTGATTCTGGGCTTAATTTTCAAATACTTCGTAGTAAATTGGGGTGGCCAGCCGGCGTCGATTTATTGGCGTATTTAGCTGAATTACCCAGCGCGAAGCAGCGCGCCGAAGCTGAGCGGGCCATCCATGACTTTGAAATGGCCGGCGCCGCATCATCTACATGGATGCCCGGCGCTCAGGCATTACTCGAAGCACTAGCTGAGGCGGGAATTGCCACTGGCATTGTGACAAGAAACACCCGTGCGGCCTTTGATGTGTGTCGCCAGCGTTTATCTATTCCACCCATTGATGTTATCACCCGTGAAGATGCGCCTGCCAAGCCAGACCCAACTGGCTTGCTGAACTTAGCTGCAAAATTTTCGGTGTTGCCTGAGAATGCGATTTACGTGGGGGATTATATTTATGATTTGCAGGCCGCGACCGCGGCGGGCATGCAAAGCTGCTTATACGACCCGAGTGGCACTGCGAGCTTTGCAGATCAGGCGGATATGACTATCCGCCATTTTGAAGAGCTAGCTAAGGCGCTGAAACCTAGTTATTAATACTCAATAACAATTTTGCCAAAGTGCTTGCCGGTTTCTTGGTAGCTGAATGCGGCGCCAAGTTCTTCTAGGCTAAAGCTGCGGTCAATGACAGGGCGTAGACCTGAGGTGTTAATCGCTTTCACCATGGCATTTTGCATTTCAACACTGCCCACCGAAAGTCCGGTCATGCGCAATTGCTTGCCGAACATTTTTGGCAGCATCAGTTCTGCGGTGAAACCGCCAAGAATACCGATGAGTGAAATGTGGCCGCCGACACGGGCTGCATCAATAGAGTTGGCTAGAGTGGCGCTGCCGCCTATATCTAATACGTGATCTACACCGCCGCCAGAGAGCTTGTTAATTGTTGGCCCCCACTTGGGATCGGTTTTGTAATTGATAACGGTGTCTGCACCGAGCTTTTTGAGCTGATCAATTTTGTCGTCCGATGAGGTGGTGGCATAAACGTAAGCGCCAGCTGCTTTGGCAATTTGTAGTGCAAATACTGACATTCCACCAGTACCTTCTACCAATACCGTATCACCAGCTTGCAGATTGCCTTCGACGATAAGCGCGCGCCAAGCGGTTAATGCGGCGCAGGGCAGAGTGGCTGCTTCGGCGTAGCTATAGCCGTCGGGCATGGCGGTAACGGAATTTTCAGGTAGGCAGGTTTGCTCTGCGGCGCAGCCGTTTACCGTGTCGCCAAGTAGGGCAGCCGTTTTCGCTTTGTTGACCTTGCCTTCAACCCAGTTGGGGAAAAAGGCGGACATGACTTTGTCGCCAACTTGCCATTGCGTAACACCTTCGCCAATGGCAATAACATCCCCCGCACCGTCTGAAAGTGGAATGCGGCCATCTTCAACACGAATACCACCAACGGCGACTAAGTAATCATGGTAGTTCAATGAGCTTGCACGCCATTGCACCAGTATTTCGCCAGCGCCCGGTGTGGGGGCGGCCATGTCAGTCACGGCGAGCTTGTCGAGAGTTGCAGGTTTGTTAACGGTTATAGCGCGCATGATGGTCTCCACGGTTAAATTTTGTCTATTAGCGAGTACGGCGAAGATCATAACAAATTTGCGTCACTGCTGTACGTATGCGTATTAAAATCTTCTTAGTGGCCAGCAATACGTAAATTTCCGCCCGCGCTGCTGTATCCTAGCGCCAGGAGATCTAGAGGTGTTTATGAGTTTAGTGGAAGACTTTATCGCGCATTTAAATTTAGAGCGCATGACCGAGAGTGAATTTGTCGGTTACAGCCGATACTCAGCGGCGGAAAATCATGTTTATGGTGGGCAGGTGTTGGGCCAAGCTTTATCGGCGGCAAATCAGACGGTTGAGGGGCGGCTATGCCACTCCCTAAGTGCGCAATTCTTGCGAGCGGGAAACTTGGCTGGGCCGATTCATTTTAAAGTTGCTAATCTCCGTGATGGTCGCAATTTCAGTGTTCGGCGAGTATCCGCAGAACAGGCTGGCCGAGAGCTGTTAACCTTAGACGCTTCATTCCATATAGAGGCGCAAGGCTATGATCAGCAGCCGACCATGCCAGCGGTGATGGGGCCGGAGTCCTTCCGCGCTATGGAATCCTATCGAGATAATTTCGAAGAGCTTGGCTTGCTTAGACTCTACGATTTTTTAGTGACCCAGAGCGTGATTGATTTTCGTTGTTTAGAATTGCCTTCGTATTTAGAAACGAATAATCGCCCCGCTGTGCAAAGAATGTGGCTAAGGGCTAAGCATGCCGTGCCTAATGATCCTGCCTTGCAGCGGGCAATATTAGGATTCATTAGCGATCATAACTTTATTCGCACTGCATCATTGCCTTACCGTGATCAGGTCTCGTCGCGGCCGTCGCAAATGGCAACGTTGAACCACTCAATGTGGATTCATCGGCCAGTAGATCTCAATAACTGGCATTTATACGATGTACATAGCGCAAATGCCTTTGGCGATCGCGCCTTGGTGATAGGCCATATGTACGCCCAAACTGGGGAGTTAGTCGCCACCATGGTGCAGGAGGGCATGCTGCGTTTGCTTGACGATGGAGAGCTTGCCTCGTTCAGTGAAAACGCCTGATATTTGCCATATTTATCGGCGAGGTTTTACAGATTGAAGGTCGTCGATGTACTCTCAGTACTATTAACATCGAGTTGGCGCAGAGACATGAGCAACACCACTATCTACAGCGAGGGCGTATGTACCTGATCGAGCTATCTGGCTGGATGGCCAATGCGAATAAGCAGCCCTCGCCCAATTATAATCAGCGTCCAAACGCCGCCGATATTAGCTTGCTCGTTATTCACAATATCAGCCTACCTGCGGGTCAGTTTGGCGGGCCGTATGTTCATCAGTTATTTACCAATTGCTTAGACTGCGAGTCGCATAGCAGTTTTGATGATTTGCGAGGGCTGAATGTCTCTGCGCATTTATTTATCGATCGCGAGGGCGTACTTCATCAATTTGTCTCGTTTAACGACCGCGCATGGCATGCCGGTGTGTCGCAGTTTGACGGACGCGACAACTGCAATGATTTTAGTATTGGCATTGAGCTTGAGGGGGCTGATGATGTTAGTTACACCGACGCCCAGTACCGAGAGTTAATCGCCGTAACAGAAAGCCTGCAGAGCTACTACCCGGCCATCAGCGCAGCACGTATAGTTGGCCACTGTGACATAGCGCCTGGACGTAAAACTGATCCCGGCTTGGCCTTTGACTGGACCTATTATAAAAACGCATTGGGATAGATCATGGAATTTTTTGCCATTCTAATCGCTTGGGCAGCGGTGCAATTTTGGGGTAGCGGCGGCGTTATCCAAGAAGATAATTGGTTTGTGCGCTACCGGGAAATGACCGCAGGAATTGGCAGTACTACCCTGCGTTTGTTATTGCTGGTTGCCCTGCCCGTACTCGGTGTATTTGCCGTGTTGTGGCTGTTAGCGCCGATATTGTTTGGCCTGCCGGTGTTTTTACTCAGTGTCGCTTTATTGCTTTACAGTTTGGGTCGCGGCGACTTTCAAATCTTGCTTAAGCTTTATCTTAACAGTTGGCAGCGTGCAGATTTAGAGGGTGCCTACCAGCACGGTCTCGGTTTTAGCGCAGAGCTGTGCGAAACCGGCGCCGGAAATGCACTTCAGCTGCATTTAAGTGTTCGTAAGGCGGTGTTTTACCAAGGCTTTGAGCGCTGGTTTGCGGTGGTGTTTTGGTTTGTGGTGGCCGGCCCAGCAGCGGCCTTGGCGTATCGCTTATTGTTTTTATTGGCCAATGACGATCAGTTAAAGCAGGAGGATCGCGATCGTTCAGCCATCGCCCTGTTTTATCTAGAATGGCTGCCGGTGCGCATGTTGGGCTTCGCGTTTGCCATAGTCGGTAATTTCGATACCTGCATCAAAGCATGGCGCGAACATTTTAATAGCGAATTGCCATCTGCCGATATATTAGACGACGTCGGCATGAAGGCCTTGCCCGTCTATTTACCTGATGGGCAGGTAGACGGTGAACAATTTGTAAAATTGGCGGCCGAGGAGTTACTGGCAGTGCAGCATTTATTGTCCCGTAGTTTATTGGTGTGGGTGTGCGCGGTGGCAGTGCTGCAATTGATATAAGTGCGTCATTTTTTAAAGAATATTTGAAGGGGCCTGCTTTGCGAATTGGTGTTGATCTTGGCGGCACAAAAATTGAAGGAATTTTGCTGGCCGAGAGCGGCGAGCAAATCGCGCGTGAGCGTATTGCCACACCTGCTCATAGCTACGAGGCGGTGGTTGAGGCCATCGCTGGTTTGGTAGAGGGTTTGCAGGCTAAAGCCGGTGGTGGCGCCACGGTGGGCTTAGGTGGCCCCGGCGCGGTGTCGGCGGTGACGGGTTTAATTAAAAATAGTAATACCTTGGCTATTAGTGGTCGTGCGCTTCCCGAGGATTTGGCTAAGCGGCTGGGCTGCCAAGTTCGTTTTAGCAACGACGCCAATTGTTTTGCCTTATCGGAGGCGGTAGACGGTGCCGGTGCAGATTACCCGACGGTGTTTGGCGTGATTATCGGCA
This sequence comes from Zhongshania aliphaticivorans, assembly GCF_902705855.1. Classification (GTDB taxonomy): domain Bacteria; phylum Pseudomonadota; class Gammaproteobacteria; order Pseudomonadales; family Spongiibacteraceae; genus Spongiibacter; species Spongiibacter aliphaticivorans_B. Next base: position 217,201 of record NZ_CACSIJ010000011.1, read on the forward strand.
CCGGCACCGGTGGTGGTGTCGTTATTGATAAAAAAGTGCTCACCGGTGTAAACGGTATTGGCGGCGAGTGGGGCCACAACCCCATGCCTGGCGCGACTGAAGAACGGACTTGTTACTGTGGACGAATAAACTGCATTGAAACTTATTTGTGCGGCGCTGGCTTGGCGACGACATACCTTGAGGCGGGTGGCGAAGCGATCAAGGCGCCAGAGATAGCGGCGCGAGCTGCGGCGGGAGAAGCTTTGGCTGAAACCGTATTAGATACCTATTGCCGGCAGTTGGCGCGGGCATTGGCAGGGGTTATTAATCTACTAGACCCGGCTGCGATTGTGCTGGGCGGCGGTGTGTCTAATATCGATATTATTTATGAAATAGTCCCCCAGTATTGGGCGGACTATGTGTTTAGCGACAGCTGCGTAACAGCCTTAGTGAAAGCTAAGTATGGCGACAGCAGTGGTGTTCGCGGTGCGGCGTGGTTGTGGTGAGCGGCCCTGTTTGAGTGGAAACAGGGCCATCGGTTTTATCGTTTATCAGCCTGCACCCACAGTACTTCTTGACCGCCATTGCGGCGTGCTAGCAACCTTGCCATTACAAACAAAAAGTCTGATAAGCGGTTTAAATATTGGCGGCCGGTCGCATTTACTTCATCGGTTTTGTTGAGTGCAACTAAGCTGCGTTCAGCGCGGCGACATACTGATCTGGCCATATGGCATAAAGCGGCGGGTTTGCTACCACCGGGAAGAATAAAGTTTTTAAGTGGCGGTAGGTCTTCGTTTAGTTCATCTAAGCTATTTTCTAATTCGCCAATGCGTTCGGCACTGATCATGATATAACCCGGCACTGCGAGTTCGCCGCCAAGATCAAATAAATCATGTTGAATGCGCGCGAGCAGCGGCGTATAGGCGTCGTCAGAAGGCAGTTCGGCCATGAGTAAACCGACAACGGAATTGAGTTCATCGACGTTGCCAATGCTCTCCATGCGATGGTGATCCTTATCGATACGCGAGCCATCGCCGAGTCCCGTGGTGCCGTCATCGCCGGTGCGAGTATAAATCTTCGATAATCGATGTCCCATATTTCCCTCAGTTGCAGCCGGTCTAGTAGAATAAGCGGTTTACTATACGTCAGATCACTTCAGGGTGGCAGTATTGGCGGCTATGTATGGGGAGTATTGCGGTGCTGGAACTGTATCTTGGTGGTGCGCGGTCAGGTAAAAGTCGCCTAGCGGAGCAGCGTATTTGCACTGCTGCAAGCGACGTTCAACGCATATACATCGCGACGGCCACTGCCGGTGACGAAGAAATGACGGCGCGGATTGCCCATCATCAACACCAGCGCCGCGATGATGGCTGGCAAACCGTGGAAGCGCCGGAAGAACTCGCAGCGGCAATTCGCAATAGCGCGACCGCGAATACCGCAATTTTGGTAGATTGCCTAACACTGTGGTTAAGTAATTGGCTGATGAAAGACGATTTGCCATGTTGGCACACGGTGCGTGCTGAGTTTTACCAAGTTTTACAGCGCGCCGAAGGTCATATTGTTTTAGTAAGTAATGAGGTGGGGCAGGGAATTGTGCCACTGGGAACATTAAGTCGGCAGTTTGTTGACGAATCGGGACGCTTGCATCAGGACCTCGCTGCCATGGCAGATCGGGTCGTGCTGGTAACGGCGGGTTTAGAGCAAGTTCTGAAAGGGTAACGGTATGTCACATTGGTATGAGGAGTCGGCGCCAGAAGCTGACGAAGAATTCCGCGCGGCTGCGCAGGCGCGACAGGCTAGTTTGACTAAGCCGCTGGGTGCTTTGGGTAGGTTAGAAGATGTTGCTATTCAATTGTCTGCGGTGCAGCGCACCTTAGAGCCCCACGTCGATAAAGCATTAATTGCGGTGTTTGCGGGCGACCACGGTGTGACTACCGAGGATGTATCTGCCTACCCGCAGTCGGTGACATCTGAAATGGTGCGCAACTTCGCCAATGGCGGCGCGGCGATTAGCGTTTTGGCCAAGGCGATGGGTGTCGATTTTAAAGTGATTAATGTAGGCACTGTGTACGCACTGGAAGACTTGCCCAATGTTTTTGATATGCGCGTGAGTGCTGGCACTCAGAATATGTGCGTGACCGAAGCCATGACCATGGAGCAGTGCGAAGAAGCCATGGCCGTAGGAAGAGATATTATTGACCAAGCCGGTGACATTGACGTGTTTATCGGTGGTGAGATGGGTATAGGTAATAGCACCTCGGCAGCGGCATTGGCTGTGGCACATACACGCCTATCTGCAACGGCGATGGTCGGGCGGGGCACGGGTATTAGTGACCAGATGCTGGCGAAAAAATCAGCGGTAGTTACCCGCGCTATGTCGCGGCATCTGCCCCATATGAAAAATGGTATGGAAGTCATACGTCGCATTGGTGGGTACGAAATTAATGCCTTGGTGGGCGCCTATATTCGCGCGGCACAGAAGGGCGTAGCGGTATTGGTAGACGGTTATATTTGCACGGCGGCAGCCATGTCAGCGGTAAGAATAAACCCCTCAATTCGGCCGTGGTTATTTTTCTCCCACTGCTCGGCAGAGCCTGGTCACAGCCGTTTGCTTAATAAAATGGAAGCAGAGCCATTATTGCAATTGGATATGCGCTTGGGCGAGGGCAGTGGTGCCGCACTGGCACTGCCGATTATGCAGGCGGCCTGCCGATTGCAAAAAGAAATGGCGAGCTTTGAACAAGCTGGCGTAAGTCGTGGAAGTAATTAAAGCAGGGCTTTCGCTATGGCTAAAGTGACCACAACTCATATCGATTTATTGCGCCACGGCGCCTGCGAGGGTGGTGAGATCTTTCGTGGCAGTACCGATGTGGCGCTTAGTGAGCTTGGTTGGCAGCAAATGCGCGACAAGGTCGCGACTATGGGTGACGGTGGCTGGGACAATATTGTCAGCTCACCGCTGCAGCGCTGTCAGCGTTTTGCAGAAATGCTGGCAGCGGAGCGCAAAACGCCCCTAGCAGTGCGTGAAGATCTACGAGAGATGCACTTTGGTGAGTGGGAAGGTTTAGCCCACGATGTTGCGCGTCAACGCTTTCCTCAGGAGTGGGCGGATTTTTGGGAATCCCCCGCTGAAGCTAGTCCGCCAAACGGCGAAGCGATGCCGGATTTCTGCCAGCGCATCACCACTGAATTAGACACGGTTGCTGACGAGCATAAAGGCCAGTCGGTATTACTGGTAGTGCACGGCGCGGTGATCCGCGTGATGATCTGTCATTGGCTGGGCATGCCAATGGGAGCGATGACCCGCTTGGGCGTGCCCTATGCAGGGCTCACGCGCTTTACGGTATATCACCAAGATGGCAAGGCGCCGTGGGTGCAGTTAGCAAGCCATTACTAGTTTAAAAAAATTGGTTACTGGTTCTCTAGGCTACCCGAAGCATGGAAGATTTCGGGCGCTGAAATTGCGCGGCTGCCAACAATAAACCACTTGCCGTCACGGCGTTCGAATTGATATTCCGCGTGGTGAACCTGACTTTCACCCGCCGAGAATTTCCCGAAGCTGCTTTTATATTGCAGATACGCGACGTTGAACGGCTCTAGCCTGCGCAGACTGACTACTGTATCGAAATCTTCTGGAAAGCGCATTCTGACGTCGACGGTTGCCATACCGGTGGTTTCGCCACTCTCGATGGTTCTCACCGTTATGTCTTCTACGGTGAAAATCGGTGGCGAGGCTAAGCTTTCAAGATTGTCACGCAGCAAATTTTTAACCAGATAGTCGGTGAACGGAATTGGTTTGCTGCTACAGGATATGAGAAAAATACAGGCCGCAAAAATTACTAACTTTTTCATATGACGACGGTGTCTCCGTGACTTTTTAGTGACAAAACTAACACTGAAATCTATTTGTAACACCGTGAAGTTATCATTCTGTTACTTTTTGATGACAGCACGAGTGAGTTTTCCGTGAAGCGACGACATTTCCTCCGCGCAATGACCACGGCGTCTATTGCGGTGCCAATATTGACAGCCTGTGGCGGTAACAGCAATTCCGGTTCGAGGTCGTCTCCGCCGAATCCGCCGGTTTCAGACCTTAAAATTTCATTTGTTCATGGTGTCGCTAGTGGTGATCCGTTGGATGACCGCATCATCTTGTGGACACGGGTGACACCCGAGGACGAGACAGTCAGAGCAATTAATGTCTTATGCGAGGTAGCAGAAGATCCAGAGTTTAATAGCATTGTATTGGCCGAAGTCTTTACCACTAACGTCGAGCGAGATTACACGGTTAAATTTGATGCGGCTGGTTTATTGTCAGAGCAGCATTACTGGTATCGCTTCTCTGTGGGTGAACAGCTGTCGCCGGTGGGCCGTGCGCAGACGCTACCTATGCCGGGTCAGTATGCCGAACGCTTGCGTTATGCAGTATGTTCTTGCAGTAGCTACCCACACGGCTATTTCTCGGTTTACCGAATGATCGCCAACCGCACAGATCTAGACTTTGTGCTGCATTTGGGTGACTACATTTATGAGTATGGCGATAGCCAATATGGCGACAATGCCCAGCGCTTGCTCGATCCGCCGCACGAAATTTTAGTACTAGACGATTATCGCCGCCGTTATGCACATTATCGTAAAGATCTCGATCTGCAGGCGGTACATCAAATCCATCCTTTTATAACCGTGTGGGATGACCATGAGTCTGCTAACGACTCCTACAAAGACGGTGCAGAAAATCATAATGAGGGCGAGGGAGAGTGGAGTGAGCGCAAAGCGCAAGCGATACAAGCTTACTTCGAGTGGATGCCAATTCGCCCGCCGACTGAGAGTGAAGACAGTATTTACCGCGCCTTTCGCTATGGTGATTTAGCTGATTTTATGATGCTGGATACGCGCTTAGAGGGGCGGGCTAAACAGTTGGATAATCCGGTAGATCCCGCTCGTGGTGATGCCCGCGACTTGCTCGGCCAAACTCAAAAGGAGTGGTTTAAAAATAAGCTGGCAACGGCCCAAGGTCAGTGGAAGTTTGTTGGTCAGCAGGTGATGTTTGCCCAATTGCAATTGCTAGAGATTCAACGTTTGTTACCGGGTGTGCCGACCAATGAGTTTAGCCCGCTAGTGGCGATTAATATGGATCAGTGGGATGGTTATCCAGTCGAGCGTGAAGAAATACTCGATTTTGTCGACGAAAACAGCATTAAGAATATGGTTGTACTAACTGGTGATATTCACACTAGTTGGGCCAGCGAATTATATAAAAGCAGCGCAGTAGTCACCGGTGGTGTATTTGAAGAGCCGCTGGGTGTTGAATTTGTTGCCCCTAGCGTGACGTCACCGGGCTTTCCAGATGGTGCGGCTGAGTTAGTGTCTGCGGTATTGCCGGTGGTGAATCCGCATATGAAGTACACAGATTTAAAAAATCACGGGTTTATACTTATAGATGTCAATCATCAACGCGTCCAAGCTGAATTTTACTACGCCGCGAGTATTGATTCGGCAGAGCAGTCGGGGGTGGAATCCACCAAGGTAAAAACACTGGCTGTAAATAGCGGAAGTAGCAGGATTATTGAAGATACTCCGGTGTCTTATCCTAAAGTGTGATCGTCTCTGTAGATTTTAGAGTCATTCTAACGGTATTTTCGTGTTGCGAAAGAATGTGAGAGAAATGTGATGAAATATATTAATAGCTCAATTCTCCTTGTTGTCATGATGAGCTTGGCGGCCTGCGGTGGTTCGTCTTCTAAAGGCTCTTCTTCAAATAATGCTGGGCCAGTGGGTGGCGATATTGTCGATGAAACCCCCTCAGGTGGGACGCCCACAGATGAAACTCCAGACGGTGAAACTCCCACGGGTGAAACGCCTGACGGCGGAACTCCAGTAGGGGAAACCCCAGGCGGTGAGACTCCAGACGAAGTCACTGAGCCGGTTGCGGTAAGAATGATCTTGATCGGCGACGGCGGCAGCGGTAGCGCTGGTGCGTATGCAGTGGGTGAGGCCGTTGCTAAAGTCTGTGCCGCAAAAGGGTGTGATCTAGTCTTAGGGCTTGGCGACAATATTTATGAGTCTGGCGTTAGCTCTGAACTTGATCCGCAATTTGAAGAAAAGTTTGAATTACCATTTGCGCCTATCGACCTGCCCTTCTATATGGTTTTAGGTAACCACGACAATAGTGGTTTCTTCGGCGGTGACGGTGCAAACAACTCGAATGGCGACTATCAGGTTGACTACCATTACCGCGATGCCTTGCACCCAGATCAGCCTCGTCAAACCCAGCGTTGGAATATGCCAGCCCGTTACTATCGCGTAGCCAAGGGCGGCGACGCGGCGGCACCTTTGATCGAACTATTTGCGGTGGATTCCAATCAAGTCGCTGGTGGATTCCCGGACAGTGACGAAAATTTTTCTTATAACTCTTATGGCTTGGCGCAGGCTCAATGGCTGAAAGATGCCATGGCAAATAGCAAAGCGAAATGGAAAATCGCCTTCGCCCATCATCCTTATGTTTCAAATGGCTCCCACGGTAATGCCGGTAATTACGATGGCGTGCCGGGCTTTGTGGCGCCGGTGTTGGCGGGCAGTCGCTATAAAGCATTTTTGGAAGAAACGATTTGTGATAAAGCTGATTTCTTTTTTGCCGGCCATGACCATGATCTGCAATGGCTAATGCCGGTAGCGTCATGTGGTAAAACGGGATTTGTGGTTTCTGGTGCAGCGAGTAAAACCCGCAGTTTGGAAAATCGTGACGACAATGCGGTGTACTACGAAAAAGGCGATAGCTACGGCTTTGTTTGGGTAGAGATCAAGGGCGACAAAATGCTTGGCGAAGTCTACCAAGTCGACCCCGATGATGCTGCGCTAGGCCTGGGTTCATTTAGTGCGCCACAACCGGCATTTCGTCGAGAACAAACGCAGATGGCTGCTGTTGGTTTACCCGAGTCGGATGGCTTCACAAACCCTTTAGAGGGTGAGTCGAATTTCGATGTGACCGATCAAGAGGGAAACCTCGATCCGGTACAAACCCAATTCGCAGCCGGTTTTGCGACTTTGGCAGGCGCCATTCCAGAAGAGAATTTGGCCGGTGTGGTCGCTGCAGTGGGTGAGTCTGGCAATGCCCTATTGGAAGTCGTGGATTCACTGTTAAGCGGATTGCAAGGCGCAGCCACCGAACAAAACCCCGAATTGGTGCTGGCCGGTGGCGAGCGCGCCAGTCAGGCCTTGTTATACGCGTTGCAGAATTTGCAGAGCGCAATACCAGCACCTAGTGCAGAGGGTCTGCCTGCGCCCTTCGATCAACTTGCGGCGGCAATGGAGCAATTTACTGGTGAGGCGGGTAACGGAGATGATGTTACGAGTGCTGATCTTCGTAGCCTTACCGATCCGCTCAATAATTTAGCAGCCAATATTCAGGGCATTGTCGACAGTATTGAGGAAGAAGGTGGCAGCGTGCCGGTGGCTGGCGGCGCTCTGAGTTTACTGTCTGAACTGCTGTTTGATGTGACCCGCGTTATCGATGCGGTGGGTAATGTTAGTAGTAGCGAATTAGGGCAGGTGCTGGTATCGACGACTGATGATTTGCTTTCTAATTTATTGTTGAAAGTTGTACCTATCGAGGAGTTCGCACCGGCAGAAGTCAGCAGTGCGATCGGGCTTGGCCCAGACTTTATAAGCAGTGGCCTGCTTCTTGTGGTGCGCGAAGTGACCTACACCCTTGATACTACGGTGTTGCAATCATTGCTACAGGGCTTGGGTGGGCTGCCACTGCCTGGCTTAGGTGGGTTGTTTGATGGCTTGTCTGGACTTGGTGGGTAATTCTTAGCTAGCCGAAGTCTTACTTGTAAGGCTTCGGTGATGAAAGAATTTAGTAGAGCATTTTGTACTTAGATTAATTCGTTCAGTTTTTGACCGGCCAGTAGCGAGACTAAATTAGCAAACAGTATCGTGCTGTTTTCTTTGCTCTGACCTTTTTGTGCAGCGTCAACGCGGCTTGCTAACAACAGAAGTTTACCGAGCTGCGCACTTTTTAAACGCCGTAAAGTACTTTTATAAAGTGCTTTGCGTTTATCCCACACGCGGGCGTTATCTAATACGCGATCTATACCGCCGCCTTGCTCTAATTGCTGGGCGCATTGGTATAGGTTGCGAATTTCTCGGGTAACTGCGCCAAGCATGGCGATGTCTTCGCCGCCCTCTGCCAGTAAGCTGTTTAACATTTGCAGGGCATTGCCTGCGTTGCCGGTTAATGCGGTGTCAATTAGTTTGAACACATCATAACGCGCGCTGCTGGCAACGGCATTGGCTACCACATCGGCGGTAATAGTTTGATCGCCCGCGAGAATTTTAAGTTTAGAAATTTCTTGGTCGGCGGCAAGTAGGTTCCCTTCAACGCGATCGGCAAGTAATTGCACGGCGTCGCTGTCGGCGCTTAAGCCAATATTGCGCATGCGCTGCATAATCCAATTGTTTAGATGTTGACGGTCTATTGGCCACACTTGAATAACAGCGCCTGCGCCGTCTATCGCTTTTACCCACTTGCTGTTCATGCTGCGGCTGTCGAGTTTGCCGCAGCTCACTAAGAGAATATTACTGCCGTCAGCATGTTGCAGATATTCCTGTAATGCGGCGGAGCTTTTTTGATCCATCTTGCTGTCGCCAAGTCGTAATTCAATGAGCTTGCGCTCGCCGAATAATGACATGGACTGGCCTGCATCTAGCAGCTGGCCCCAGTCAAAGCTACGGTCAACATTGAGCACTTCGCGTTCACTAATACCTTGTGTCCGGCAATGCTGGCGGATGTTGTCGCAGCATTCTTGGGTAATGAGCAGCTCTTCGCCACAGACCAAATATGCTGGTAACAATTGCTTGCTTAAATGACCGGCGAGTTGCTCTGAGCGCACCCGCATTAGGGCGCTTCTTGAATTTGATGTGACCAGAATTCGACTTGGCGGGCGAGACGAATACTCAGTTGTTCACGCATTTCAGCGCGAACAATGGTCGATTCGGTTTCTTCACCAACGGGATTGTCAGGGTCGTTTACGATTAGGCGACGTTGCTGAATGGTATGCGGTCCGCGCAGGTTTTTGCCGTCGGGGCTTTGCAGCTCGATGCTGGCAGATTCAAATAGCGCATATTCGGCATCGCGAGCTTCACGATCCAAGGCGACACTGCGTTTGTCTTCATCCAGTAATTTTACGATAACAATGAGTTTGGCATTTTTGCGACTCTTGCTAACGATAACATCGTTAATCGCAAATTGGCGTTTTAAGGAGAGGCTCAGCTCTTGGCTGGCACGGTCACTAACAACATAAATTGGCTGCAAGGACGCGTCAATACTGGTGTCGCCGCGCAGGGCGAAACCACAGCCTGCAAGTATCAAGCAGGCTGTTGCGATGAGTGTGTTAGCAGCTAGTTTAGTTAGCAACGATATTCACCAGTTTTTTAGGAACTAAAATTTCTTTGCGTATCGTGACGTCGGCAAGAAAGCGTTGCACGTTTTCGTTGTCCCGTGCCATCTGCTTAATGCTTTCTGCGTCGGCGTCGGCGGCCACTTGAATGGTTGCTCGCAGTTTACCATTGACCTGTACAGCCATTTCAATGGTGCTGCGAACCAAGGCGCTTTCATCGGTTTGTGGCCACGGTGCGTCAATGACGGCGTCGCTGTGGCCAAGGTTGATCCAAAGCTGGTGGCTAATATGCGGCACGATGGGCGCCAGTAAGCGCACGCTAGCTTCTATGGCTTCACGCTCAACGGCTAGGCACTGCTCACTCTGGCGTTGGAAGCGGCTAATATCGTTAACCAATTCCATCACCGCCGCGATGGCGGTGTTGAATGTGAGCCGGCGGCCATAATCGTCGCTGACTTTGGCGATGGTTTCGTGGGTTTTGCGACGCAAATCTTGTTGCGGGCCAGTTAAGTTCTCTGGCGTTAGCGCTGGTGCTGCTCCGGCTTCAAGATGCGTTGCTGCTAATTTCCACAGCCGCTTTAAAAAGCGGTGCGAGCCTTCTACGGCGCTGTCAGACCACTCTAAACTTTGTTCTGGCGGCGCAGCAAACATAATGAACAATCGCACAGTGTCTGCGCCATATTGTTCAATTAATGACTGCGGGTCGACGGTATTGCCCTTGGACTTGGACATCTTGCTGCCGTCTTTTAATACCATGCCTTGGCAGAGCAACTGCTGAAACGGTTCGTCAGAATCCAGCAGGCCTTCATCACGCATTAATTTGTGAAAGAAGCGCGCGTATAAAAGATGAAGAATCGCGTGCTCAATACCGCCCACATATTGGTCTACCGGCAACCAGTAATTGGCGCGGTCAGGGTCGAGCATGCCGTCTTCAAAGTCTGGGCAGGTAAAACGCGCGTAGTACCAGCTCGATTCCATAAAGGTATCGAAGGTGTCGGTTTCACGCTCCACAGCCACGCCGTCGAGCTCGTCTTTACGCCATTCAGTATCCGCTTTAATGGGTGACTGCACGCCATCCATTTCTACATCTTCCGGCAGTAGGATTGGAAGTTTGTGGGCAGGAACGGCAATCTCGCCGCCATCAGGTAGATTGAAAATAGGGATCGGCGCGCCCCAGTAACGCTGGCGAGAAACACCCCAGTCACGAAGACGATAGTTGGTGGTGACCTTGCCTTTACCTTGGGCGACTAACTCGTCGGATATAGCTTTGAAAGCCGCGTCAAAGTTTAAACCGTCAAATGCGGCGGAATTTATCAATACGCCTTTGTCGATGAAGGCACCGTCGTCTAAATTTACAGTGTCGCCATTTTCAGGGGCGATAACTTGATTGATCGCTAGATCATATTTTTTAGCAAACTCGTAGTCGCGTTGGTCGTGGGCGGGCACAGCCATTACGGCGCCGGTGCCGTAATCCATTAATACGTAATTGGCGATCCACACTTGCACTGGTTCGCCAGTAATGGGGTGACGGGCATTAATGCCGGTGGCCATGCCTTTCTTTTCCATAGTCGCCATATCGGCTTCGGCCACGGAGCTGTTGCGGCATCCGTCGATAAACTCAGCGAGTTCTGCATGAGTTTTTGCTAACTCCAGGCTGATAGGGTGTTCTGCCGCCAAGCTGACATAAGTGACGCCCATGAGCGTGTCGGGACGGGTGGTGTAAACCTCAAAATTGTTCATGCCAGCAATGGGGGTGTCTAAATCAAAGCGCATTTGTACGCCCTGTGAGCGACCAATCCAGTTGCGCTGCATGGTCTTAACTTGCTCAGGCCAGCCGTCTAGCTGGTCTAAATCGTTGAGCAGTTGATCGGCATAGCTAGTGATCTTAATAAACCACTGGGGAATTTCTTTGCGCTGAACTTGGGTGTCGCAGCGCCAGCAGCAGCCATCGATAACCTGTTCATTGGCGAGTACGGTTTCATCGACGGGGCACCAGTTCACCGCCGAGGTTTTTTTATAGACCATGCCTTTTTCGTATAAACGGGTGAAGAACCATTGCTCCCAGCGATAATAATCTGGCTTGCAGGTAGCGAATTCGCGATTCCAGTCGTAGGCAAAACCTAATTGCTTAAGCTGATCGCGCATATAGGCGATATTTTCAACCGTCCACTTTGCCGGTGCCGTTTTGTTTTTAACGGCGGCATTTTCTGCAGGTAAACCAAACGCATCCCACCCCATAGGCTGTAAGACGTTTTTACCTAACATGCGCTGATAGCGCGAGATCACATCGGCGATGCTGTAGTTGCGAACATGCCCCATATGTAATTTACCGCTGGGGTAGGGGAACATCGCCAAGCAATAGTATTTTTCGCGGTTGGCGTCTTCGACGGCGGCGAAACTGTTTTGATCCTGCCAAAATTGTTGGGCGCAGGTTTCGATGTCGCGGGGAGTGTATTGTTGGTCCATTGGCGGTGTCAGGTCTCTGTACAGCGGCGAATAATTTAAGGGCGCCTATTCTAGCAGCTAAGCGGCCTGTGAATAAGGGTCTATTTTCGCGCTTTCAGTGCGAGGTGTGGGGGGATGGTAAGAGCCAACCTTCGCGTGGGGCAGGGCTCTTTAGTATCTCGTCATACCCGACTCCGATCGGGTATCCAGGTGAGCGGGTAGCGAATGCTTTTAAGCATCTGTCGTCAGACGTCCGGCATGGTATTTGATCCCGCTTTTGAACTCACCGAGCATCGCAGAAATTCAATGGGATGCTTTCAGCGAGGACTGTCTGACCCCGAATGCCACAGGCATTGCTCAATTTTGGCGTTTAACTGATAGCAACTTTTTCGTCCTCCTGGACGACTTACTTTCTTTTTGCTTGGCCCAAAAAGAAAGTAAGCAAAGAAAAAGGGCTCCCTACATCACCGTCGATGGCAAAAAACGCCATCGATGCCTTGCGCGCTTCACAAGTAACGGCGCGGGAAAAACTCGCCTGCGGCTCAAACAGTTTTTTGCTTAGTTTGTTACTTGCTCCAGTGCTTAGCGGTGCTGAAGGGAAATTGGCGTAAGCTGCGAGTAACGTTGTTAAAGCGGCACTGCTTGTCTAATGCCAGAATACTGCACCGCCCTTGATCCCGCTTTTGAACTCACCGAGCATCGCAGAAATTCAATGGGATGTTTTCAGCGAGGACTGTCTGAGCCGAAGGCGAGTTCCGCAGCGATCCCATTGGATTTTTGCGAGCGCAGGGTACCCAAAGGGTGAGTGATAGCGGGCGAATTTCTTGCTTACTTCTTTTTTCGCAAAAGAAGTAAGTCGCCCAGCGGGGGCGAAATAAGATCTAGTTAAATACTATAAAAATGACACACGAAATCAATCTTCTATTAGGTATTTTTGTGTCGCGTGTTTAACAAAGAAAATCGCCAATCTTCTAATATTTCACATAATCCACGAAGATCAGATGATTCACCAATAATCATTTTAATTCCCTGATATAGCGGAAATTCAGTGTTTTCGTCTATGCGGTAGTAGCGAAGAGTTTTGGTTGTTTCGTTGACGGGCCAAATGGACCACTCTTCGTTATGCTTAAAGAAGTTAGCAAGAGCATTGATTAGTTCAACGTAGGTATACTCGTGGTAGTTGCTCTCCTTGTATTTGTATAAATTAATTTTCTTGTGGTTAGCAGTTTCTATTTCGTTTATATCACTAACCGTGCCCACAGCGTACGCCTGACAAGCAACCAAAACTGCACCATGAAAATATTCTGCATATTCCATTGCAGTAATACCNCCCATTACACCATTTTTAGAAAGCAGAATAAGTTCGGAAACTGCATTTGTTGATGCTGTACACAGCGTCCTCAGTGGAGTGGATCGAAAGTCAATTTCTTTGTAATGCATTATTGAGTACCTAATGCCAGCACTTTGGTCCGATTGCGCAACTCAATATGTACTGGTTGACGCTTGCGGAAAATTTTTTCGAATGTACTAACAAGTCTATTATTCTTATCAGGCTTTCTGAAGGATTTAACTATTCACTTTGATCACACAGCTTTAGACGGCCGCCCAAATCTAGCGCATAGCGCCAGCCCCACACACAAAACAATAATCGGCATAGAGCCATACCGCGTAAACGGCGTGGTGCCACTCCGTGCGTGAACAACACCTTTTAAATTTCCGGCGGTAAACGACGGGATGCGCGTTCTAATATTGCCGTGGTGATCTACTAGCGCGGTGATACCAGTGCTAGTGACGCGGATGAGTTCGCGGCCATTTTCCAGTGCGCGCATTTGCGCCATTTGCATATGTTGGTCGGGACCAATGGAGTGGCCGAACCAGGCGTCGTTGCTGATGGTGAATAAGAGATCGGAGTCACCGGCGCTGCGGGCGACTAAGTCTGGGTAGGCAATTTCGTAGCAGATCGACGGCGCGAGCTGCCAGCCCTTGACCTGTAAGTGAGCTTGGTCTGGGCCGCCGCGACTGAAGCTGGACATCGGTAGGTCGAAGAATTTAATAACGCCGCGTATGTAGTGCGATAGCGGTACGTATTCGCCAAAGGGGACTAAGCGTTGTTTGTGGTAGATACCTTCGCCGCCGCTGATAACCATCACCGAGTTGTACATGTTTTCGTCAATGCGAGTGGGTATGCCGGTAATAAGCGCGCTGTTGTTGGCTTCGGCGCGTTCGGCTATGTAATCAAAATACGATAGGGCATTGTGGTATAGGGCTGGGATGGCGGCCTCTGGCCAAATGACCAAATCTGAGTCTGCCCACAGTTCTTCCGACGCGTTGTCGTACTGTTCTAAGGTGGCCCAGTATTGGGTGTAGGCCCATTTTTTCTCTTGCGAAATATTCGATTGCACTGCGCCAATGCGCAGTGGGGCTTTGCTATCTGCTGTTGTCCATTCATGTTTTTGCAGTGAAAAACCTAGCCCGAATAAGGCAACGCAAGCAGCTAGTGAGGCATAGCCATGACGCTTTAAGGCTTTGGGTGCGGTAATGCAGAGGGCGATTGCAGACCCGCTCAGTGCAACCCAAAAGCTAAGTCCGTAAACACCGACGACTGGCGACCACCCGGCCATCGCGGTGTGTAAATGCCCGTAACCTAGGTAGAGCCAGGGGAATCCGGTAAATACCCAGCCACGCAACCATTCTGATAAAACCCACAATGCCGCAAAGCCCAAGGTTCTGCCGGCAATACCGTCGCGAATCCAGCGGCAGTAGCAGTAGCCAAGGAGTGCGGGCACAAGGCCTAAACCGATACAAAATACGCCGGTCATCAGGGTGGCGAGTATTGCGGAGGTTTCGCCAAAATCGTGCATGGCAACATAAACCCATGACACGCCGGTGGCGAAGCTGGCGCTGCCAAAGCACCAGCTCAACAAAAAGCCTTGTTTGCTGCTTGCGGTGTTCATGCTCGCGGCAAGTGCGGCCATGGCGATGATGGCAGTCCACCACCAATCGAAAGGAGCGAGTGAGAGAGTAAGGCTGGCGCCGGCGACTGCAACAAATAGGTACTTAATTTTCACAGGGCAGTGATCCAAGCCTTCAAAATTTAATGGGGCCTAGTGTAGCGATGGCCTCTGTTGGGTGCTAGCGCAAATATGTGAATTAACGCGGGCGGGCCTCGCTGCTTGCGGTGATGGGGATTGGTGTGTTGTCGCCTTGGTCTTCATCCTTGTCACCGGTGCTGGCAATAAGGTATTCGGGTTTGGGCGTTTTTTCGGGGAAGCGGTCGGTGAGTGGTTGGGGGCTGCCACTGTTGTCGATAAGGTAAACGTGGCGGCGGGTTAAAGCACGGGCTTCTTTTACACCGCAGGAATGGGCGATAACACCGACTTCATGCATTAAATTTAGGGCGTAATTTTTAACACGGGTGGCTTTATCCGCGGGCACTAAGCCGCGCTGTAATTCTGGGTCGTGGGTAGTGATGCCAGTGGGGCAGGTGTTTTTATTACATTGCAGGGCTTGGATACAGCCCAAAGCAAACATAAAGCCACGGGCGCTAACAATAAAATCGGCACCTACGCATAAAGCCCACGCTGCTTCCGCTGGGTTAATCATCTTGCCCGAGGCGATGACTTTAATGCGCTTGCGCAAATTGTATTCGTTTAATTTATCGACCACCAAGGGAAGGCTGCGGCGAATGGGTAGGCCAACATAGTCCATTAAACTTTGCGGCGCGGCGCCGGTGCCGCCATCGGCGCTGTCGATGGTAATAAAATCGGGGGCGTATTTTAAGCCCCGTTTATGAATGATTTCGCCTAGCTCATCTAGCCATTCAGAAAAGCCGATAACGGCTTTAAAGCCGACCGGTTTGCCGGTGAGCTCGCGAATTCGCACCACCATATCTAGGAGTTGGTCGATATTGTGGATGTCGGTGTGACCATTGGGACTAATGGAATCTTTGCCGATTTCAATACCGCGAATATTGGCAACTTCTTCGGTGACTTTGCCGCCGGGTAAAATACCACCTTTGCCAGGCTTGGCACCTTGGCTGAGTTTGATTTCGATCATTCGCACTTGTGGGTGGGCGGCGATGGCTTTGAGTTTCTCGTCGCTGAGATGACCTTCGGCGTCGCGCACGCCGTATTTGGCGGTGCCAATTTGAAACACAATGTCGCAGCCCGCTTCTAGGTGGTAGGGCGATAAACCACCTTCGCCGGTATTGAGCCAAATGCCGGCTTCTTTGGCGCCGGCGCTCAGAGCGCGGATAGCGGGTTTGGAAATAGCGCCAAAGCTCATACCGGAAATATTAAAAATAGCCGAGCTGGTATAGGGGTGCTTGGCAAAGCCTTCGCCGATGGTGACGGCGTGGGTGGGCGCGGCATCTTGGCTTAAAGTGGGGAACAGGCAGTTCATGAACAAGACTTCATTGGCTTGGGTTAGTGGCCGTGTAGACCCAAAGGCAATGGTGGTGTCGATATTTTTAGCGGCGCGGTATACCCACGAGCGCTGCGAGCGGTTAAAGGGCAGCTCTTCGCGATCCATGGCAAAAAAGTACTGGCGGAAAAACTCACCAAGATGCTCAAAAATATAACGGAAACGCCCAATAACGGGATAGTTACGGCGTATAGCGTGCTGGGTTTGGGTGATGTCGCTGATGTAAATGTAGACCAGATAGACCGCGCCTACGCCGAGCGCGAGTAAGAATAACAAGGCGCTGTATTCGATAAAGGTACTGGCGATTTTGTTGAGGGTGTCTAGGGTGTGGTCGGACATACTGGCCTCTACGCTGGTAAAAATGAGCGATAACTAGGGTCATTGTAGACCCTAAATGAGACAGAAGTTCGAGGAGGTGGAATATTTTCCACCCCTTTGAAGTTGAGATTTACAGCGTATTAGCTTTCTTCAAGTTTACGCATTCTGAGTAAATGAATTTGCCGGCTGTCGGCATTAACCACTTTAAATTCGTAATCTTCGAGTCGCGTTATTTCATTGCGACTGGGCAGATGGCCAAAGGCTTTGAGTAATAGCCCGCCGATAGTGTCGAACTCTTCGTCGCTAAAGCGCGCGCTAAAGTAGTCGTTGAAGTCTTCGATGGGAGTGAGTGCTTGCACCACAAAGTCGTTGTCGGCGATCTTGCGAATAGGTAGATCGTCGTCCTCGTCATATTCGTCTTCGATCTCGCCGACGATTTGCTCGAGTATGTCTTCAATGGTGATAAGGCCAGCCGCGCCGCCGTATTCATCAATTACCACCGCCATGTGGTGGCGTTTTTCGCGGAAGTCCCGTAGCAGCACGTTTAAGCGTTTGCTCTCTGGTACCAGTGTGGCGGGGCGCAATATGTCGCGGATGTCGATGTCGGCGCTGTTCTCAAATTTCCACAGCAGAGGCAGTAAATCCTTTGATAGCAAAATGCCTAAGACATTGTCGAGGGTATCGCCAATGACGGGATAGCGAGAGTGGCCAGTATCGATGATGATAGGGAGTAATTCGCTGAGGGGCTGATCTGCCTTTAGTACCACCATCTGAGGGCGTGGAACCATGATTTCTCTGGCCTGCATATCACTGATATGCATAGCGCCTTCAACAATACTGATTGCATCGTCATCTATGACTTCGTTCTGTTTGGCGACAGCAAGTAATTCAAACAGATCTTCCCGTGTTTTGGGTTCAGATGAAAAAGCATGGGCAATTTTTTCGATCCAAGATTTATCACTTGGATCGTTGCTAGATCGATCTTCGCTCATGGTTTTGGGTGCTGTCCTCACAAAATAGGGGTATAGGGATTGCTGATATTAAGGGTTTTTAATAGCGCAATTTCAAGCGCTTCCATTTCTTCGGCTTCGTCATCTGCAATATGGTCGTAGCCGAGGAGGTGGAGTGTACCGTGAATTACCATATGCGCCCAGTGGTCTAGGCAGGCTTTGTGCTGCTCGTTCGCCTCACGTTCTACGACTTGTTTGCAAATGGCAAGGTCGCCAAGCAGGGGAAGTTCGAGCTCTGGCGGTAGATCGGCGGGGAACGATAATACATTGGTTGGGCCTGATTTTTGCCGGTATTGCATGTTTAATTCGGCACTTTCGACCTCGTCGACGAGGCGAATACTGAGTTCGGCCTCGTCGAGCCGCCCTTGGATAGCAGTTTTGGCCCACAGTACAAATTGCGCTTCGGTTGGTAGCGTGGTTGCGTCGCAAGCTATTTGTAGGTCGAGTTCTAGCTCAGTTTCGGTGTTCATCGTGGGGCGTCGTTGCTCGCCTCAAACGCGGCGTAGGCTTCAACGATGCGTTGTACTAAGGGGTGGCGAATGACGTCTTTGGCGGCAAAGTGGGTCATGCTAATACCGTCAATATTGCCTAACACCTTCATGACGTGAATAAGCCCCGACGGTGTGCCGCGGGGTAAATCGATCTGGGTGGCGTCGCCGGTAATGACCGCGGTGGAGCCGAAGCCGATGCGGGTCAGAAACATTTTCATTTGTTCGCGGGTCGTGTTTTGCGCTTCATCCAAAATGATATAAGAATCGCTCAGAGTTCGGCCGCGCATATAGGCCAGTGGCGCGATTTCAATAATATTGCGTTCAATCAATTTGGTGACAGTTTCGACGCCGAGCATTTCGTATAGCGCATCGTAAAGTGGGCGCAGATACGGATCGATTTTCTGGGCGAGATCACCTGGCAGAAAGCCGAGCTTTTCTCCGGCTTCGACCGCTGGCCTAACAAGCAGAATGCGCTGCACTTCATTTGAAATTAAGGCTTCAACCGCGCAGGCAACGGCAAGATAGGTTTTGCCGGTTCCCGCAGGACCGATGCCAAAATTAATATCGCAGTTTTGAATGGCTTTTACGTAGAGTTGTTGATTTTTACCGCGGGGCTTGATGCTGGCCTTTTTGGTTTGAATCACTATCGGTACGTCATCGCTGCTAGCGGGGCGGCTCAGTTGTTCGATACCTGCTTCTTGGAGGTGCAGGTGTACGATGTCAGTATTAAGGGTGCTACCGTTTTGGCTCTCGTGATAAAGCTGTTTGATCAGCTGCACTGCATCATCAACGGCGCTGGTTTGACCGTTGATTTGAAAGGTATTGGCTCGTGCTGCAATGCGCACGTGAAGACGCTGTTCGATTAATTTGAGGTTGGCGTCGAAGTGACCGCACAGCTCGGCTAGTAGCCGGCTGTCGTTGGGTTCAAGGGTGAGTACGCGCTGAGTGTCTGTTGCAGTCAATGGGTCACCGAGTGCCGTATAGGGGCAAATTAGAGAGTATAAAAAACATCAGTTTATAGGTTATCGTCTTAACACCGTTCACCGCGCAGCGAATTGGAATACGCTTGCAGAATATTCACGTCAACGAATTGGCCAATAACGGCTTGATCAGCGCAGGGAAAGTTAACGACTCGGTTGTTTTCAGTTCGGCCTTGTAATTCGCCGGGGTCTTTGCGGGAGACGCCGGTCACTAAAATACGTTGCTGTGTTCCGACCATTTGACGACTGATTTGGGCGGCGTTTTGTAAAATATGGTGTTGGAGTGTTGCTAGCCGTTCTTTTTTGACTTCCTCTGGGGTGTCGTCAGGCAGTTGTGCGGCTGGCGTGCCAGGGCGAGCGCTGTAAATAAAGCTAAAGGAATGGTCGAAGCCAATATCTTTAATGAGCTGCATGGTGTTATTAAAGTCGTCGTCGGTTTCACCGGGGAAGCCAATAATAAAATCAGATGACAAGCTAAGATTTGGGCGTATGGTTTTTAGCTTGGCAATTTTGGCGCGGTATTCGTCGGCGGTGTGGCCGCGCTTCATAGCAGCCAAAATGCGGTCGCTGCCGTGTTGTACTGGTAGGTGTAAATGGTTGACCAATTCGGGCACGGTGGCATAGGCCTGAATTAGTGCTTCGCTGAATTCAACGGGGTGCGAGGTCGTGTAGCGAATACGATCAATACCGTCTATTTGGGCAACAAAGTGAATGAGCTCGGCAAAGTCGATGATGTCACCCTCGTGATTTTCACCGCGATAGGCGTTTACATTTTGGCCCAGCAAGTTCACTTCGCGCACGCCTTTTGCCGCTAGTTGCGATACTTCTACAATGACGTCTTCAAATGGGCGGCTGACTTCTTCGCCGCGGGTATAGGGCACTACACAGAAGGTGCAGTATTTTGAACAGCCTTCCATAATCGAAACGAAGGCGCTGGGGCCGTCGACACTAGGTTCTGGGAGTGAGTCGAACTTCTCTATTTCTGGGAAGGTGACGTCGACTACAATCGGGCCGTCGATTTTTTTTGCGTCGAGCATGTTCGGCACGCGGTGCAAGGTTTGCGGCCCGAAAATGAGATCCACATAGGGGGCGCGTTTGCCAATATCGCTGCCTTCTTGGCTGGCAACACAGCCGCCAACACCAATTTTTAAATTGGGGTTTTTGTCTTTGAGCTTTTTCCATCGGCCTAGCTGATGGAAGACTTTTTCCTGCGCTTTTTCGCGAATTGAACAGGTGTTTAGCAGCAGTACATCGGCCTCTTTGGGGTCGTCGGTTAGCACCATGCCGTGACTGACGCCGAGCAAATCCTGGATGCGCGATGAGTCGTACTCGTTCATCTGGCAGCCGTGGGTTTTGATGAACAGCTTTTTAGGCTTGTCAGCGGCGATTGGGGNCGCCGTCACCGATGCTGGGCTGGCGTTATTTGACGTGAGTTCTTCAGGCATAAGGTGCAAACAGGCTGCTATTAAAATTGGGCAGGCATTATAGCGAAAATACCGTCTAAAACCCAGAAGTGCAGTGGATTAGGCAAATTTATGCTATCATCCGCGGCCCGGTTTTCCGGTGTATTACAATTTAGCAAAGCGCCCTGAAGCAGTACCAGAGACAATGGAAAGACTATGGCCCAAGCTCCTATTTATAAAGTCATTTTTCACAATAACAGCAAGGTTTATGAGCTTTACGCGCGCGCTATTTATCAAAGCGATATGTACGGGTTTATAGAAATTGAAGAGTTTGTGTTTGGCGAACAAAGTCAGATTGTGGTGAATCCGGGCGAAGAAAAGCTGAAAAACGAGTTTAATGGCGTGACGCGCAGCTATATTCCTATGCATTCAATCGTTCGGATTGATGAAGTCGAAAAAGAGGGAACGGGTAAAATCGTCGATTCTGATGGCGCTAGCAATGTGCGTCATTTCCCCAGTGTGCCGGGGCGACCCATTACCCGCACGCCTGATAGCGAATAAACCAATATGACGTAAATTGGTGTGAAAAATAATGAAAAAAAGGGTGCCAATTGGCACCCTTTTTTGTGGCTGCGCAGTGAGCGTTTAGCTTAGGCGTTGTTTTACCGAGGCCAGCTTCACGCAGGTCACAAATACCGCCATTGCGCGGTCAATTTCATCTAGGCTTGGCACGCTGGGGGCAATACGAATATTGCTGTTGGCGGGGTCCTTACCGTAAGGGAATGTGGCGCCGGCTGGGGTGAGTTTTACACCAGCTTCAGCGGCGAGTTTCACCACTTCTTTGGCTAGGCCGGGCAGGGTGTCAAAAGACACGAAATAGCCGCCTTGGGGCTCATTCCAGCTAGCCATGCCGGTATCGGCCAAACCTTCGCGTAGGTGCTTCAGAACAATATCAAAGCGGGGCTTAAGCACTGCGGCGTGCAGGCGCATATGCTCGGTGATGCCGTTGGCGTCCTTTAGTAGACGAACGTGGCGCAGCTGATTGATTTTGTCGGGGCCGATTTGCGACATACCCAAATGATGGGTGAATGCTTTCAAATTCGCTTTAGACATGCCAGCAAACGCTACACCGGCGCCGGCGTAGGTGATTTTTGAGGTGGAGCCAAAGAGGTAGACGCTGTCTTCGGTGCCGTATTTGCGGCAACTGTCCATCAAGTTAGCGAGTTCTGGGGCGTCATCGCTGAGGCTGTGAACGGCGTAGGCGTTGTCCCAAAAAACACGGAAATTGTCACTGGCGATGTTGCCAAGTTGGGCAATGCGGTCAACCACTTGGTCTGAATACACGGCGCCTGTTGGATTGCTGAAGCGGGGCACACACCAAATGCCTTTGATGGATGGATCGCTTTTAAGTAACTGCTCGACGGCGTCCATGTCTGGGCCGTCGTTATTTAGTGCAACGGTGACAAGCTCGATACCAAGGTGTTCGCACACACTGAAGTGGCGATCATAGCCAGGTACTGGGGCAAGAAACTTAACAGTGCCGTCTTCGCTGTTCCAGCTTTTAGCTAAATCGCCAAAACCCTGATGCAGGCCAAATTGGGCGGCCATATACATCAGTGTGAGGCTGCTGTTACCGCCGATAAGGGTTTCTTCTGGTTTTACGCCTAGCACGTCGGCAAATAAGCGTTTGCACTCAGGAATGCCGTCTAGGCCACCGTAATTGCGCAAGTCGGTGTTACTTTCGTTACTCAGATCATTGTTCAGAATTTCATTAATGCTGTCTGATAGGGACAACTGCTCCGCGCTGGGTTTGCCGCGGGTTAGGTCGAGGTTCAGGCCTGAGGCTTTAAACTGCTGGTATTCTTGGGTTAGTGAGGTTTCCCAGTCGCGCAGTTGTTCAGTAGTTGCTTGATCGAGTTGCAAAGTCATCACCTTAATGCGTGATCGCCATAAAATGCGATTGATCTGTAGAGTGTTGGGCGCGTCTAGCCGTGATGGCCAAACATGCGGGCGGGAAATTATACCTAGTTTTGTTTGCTACCAACACCCGTCAACACAGATTTGCTTGGTGCGGTACCTAGCGTTTGGCGTCGGGGAGAGTAACGCTGACACTACGTCCAGAGGCGGCGAGACGGAGTTGGTGAAGTTCTTCAATTAGCATTTGGGTGGCGTGGTGGCCGTAGTTAATGCGCTGCAAGCCGTCGCTTAGTTCGGTTTCGATGTCTTTGCTCATGGCTTTAGCGCGGCGAAGTTCAGACCAGTTTGAGTGCGGCTGGATGTACCAAAGAATGTCGTCTACCAACTGCAGGCTGCGGCGCAGTGGCGCGCTGTTACTGCCATGGCGTAGCCAGTGATAAAGGATAATGGTTGTCATGGGGCCGTAAAGCATATTGCCAATATTTACTGGCAGGTCGAGCTCTGTGGTTTTCTCATCTAACATTTCATGTACTTTGCGACGTAGGCGCGCGAGGCGTTTTTGGCCGACGTCGGCATTTAAGCTGCGTTTATCATTGAGTTTGATGCTTTGTAGCAAGTGTTGGCAGCAGGCGTCGACCTGTTCGCGCACAGCATTGAACTGATTTGCGTTGATATTGTGATCGCTAAATTTTTTGCTTATGGCTTTGAGTTCGGTTTCAAATTGTTGGCGCTGCGCAAGTGGTGCGTCGTCCCACTGGTTGAGGGTGTTAATTAATTGCCGGCACACTTGTCTGGCAGGGTGCAGTGGGTGCATGAAGACGCTGCGGTCTTGCAGCGCAAGCGTGCTGACGCTGGTTTGAAGTGTGTTAAGTGAGGATAAAATTCCCGACGATAATCTGCGTCGTGTTGCTAGCTGCTGAAATAGTGTGGCGACCGTATTGAGGAGTTCCTCGTCACTAGGCTCTATAAGCACAGTATTGCTGTTTTTGCTGTGACGGTAGGAGTGCAGTTTCAGTAAGCGTTGTAGCCGTGTTTCGGTCAGCGCTCTTTCTTGGGTGGAAAGGTTTTTTTCCGCCAGTTGTTGTTTTATGTGGCTAATCCACGCTTCTAAGTTATGAGTTTGATTTTCTACCGGCAGCGAGTTAAGTAGGTCGCAATAGAGTTTGCTTAACTCTTGAATGAGCAGGCCTTGAAACATGGTCAGGGCGTGATGCCTATGGCTTGCTTCGAGTTTTAGCGGTACTAAAATTTGCTGAAAGCCAGCCAGCACCGTGATGGGGGCGATTGCGCGACAAATAATGCGAAGTTGTGGTTTCTCGTGTTTAAAGTAGCTGTCAGATAATTTATCGAGGCCTTGCGCTAGTCGGTCTAGTTCAGGATGGCCGCCGATGTCGTAGGCGCGCTTGGTATTGAATGCGAGATTGATATGGTCTGCGAACAGACGAAAGGCCTCATCTTGGCCCTGCTTTACAGCGTTTTGTTGCGCTAGTAGCTCTGCCTGTTCGCTCGGATTGTTTGCGGTTAAGGCGCGGCGGTGAAAATTGTCTTCAAGGCGTTCAAAGTAGCGGTACAGGTGCTCGCCAAACCACAATCGTGATTGTGATTTCAGGCGGTCAGCTAGAAGTCCTGTTCCTGTTTGCAGCATGATGGTTTCCGATGTGCCTTTTTTTGATTTTTTCGGCACGTTTTCATACTTAAAAGTTTCACAAACATAGCACAAAAGTTTCTTTTTGTGCTGTTGAAATCATGCTGCGGCGCGGAAGAACCTTTGATTGTGAGTTCATTTACGGTTTTTCGGCAATGAAAGTAGCGCGGCGCGGTGCAGGATAGCCTTCAATGGTTTGGTTGGGATTCTCTGGATTGAGAAACTCTGCTAGAGAATGGAAGGTCATCCAGTCTGTGCTGCGCTGTTCCTCGCAACTTGTTTGACTCACGTCGATAAGCTTGGGTGATTTAAAACCGGCTTTCTTTAGCCAGCTTTCCAATGTGGCAGTGCTTGGAATAAACCACACATTACCCATTTTACTGTAACGTCCCTCGGGCACAAGCACTTCGCCGGCTTTGCCTTCAATGACTAGGGTTTCTAATACTAGCTGGCCCCCGCTACGCAGGCTGTCGCGCAGTGCAAGGAGGTGATCAAAGGGGGAGCGGCGGTGGTAGAGAATTCCCATTGAAAAGGTGGTGTCAAACGCCTGTAGTTTTTCTGGGAGGTGTTCAATGCCCATTGGCAATACGGCGACGCTATCGTCGTTTAAGTATTTTTGTAGCGCGAAATACTGCATAACAAAAAGCGGAGTAGGGTCTATGCCGACAACGAGATTTGCACCGGCGCCCCGCATGCGCCAGCAATGGTAGCCACTACCGCATCCTACATCTAATACCGTGCGGTCTTGGAGCGGTGCGATGGCGTCTTTGAGTCGATCCCATTTCCAATCTGATCGCCATTCGGTGTCTATGTGCACGCCAAAGAGCTCAAAGGGGCCTTTGCGCCAAGGATGTAAGCCTTTGAGGGCGTCGTGTAATTGTTGGTGTTGTGTGTCTGTGATGTTGCCGTTAGCGCCTACGCGAGATGCGTTAAGAGTTAGGGTATTAGGTACGAGATCAGGAAGGGCTGCAAGCGCCGCTTTCCAGCGGGGCAGATCGCCGTAGCGAGCTTCATTTAAACCGTCGGCAATCTGCTGCGGTAGTGCCTCGCACCAGCCGGCAAGTTCGGGGTGCTGGCTGAGTCTATTTAAAAATACGTGGTAGTCGATCATTTGATGGCAACGAGAGAGGCAAAATTAAAACATTGGAACCACACATCAATGCTGCTGAACCCTGCGTTACGCAGTCGCTGCTGATGTTGGGCTAGGGTTTCAGGCACTAACACGTCTTCGAGGGCGCTGCGCTTTTGCGCGACTTCTAATTCACTATAACCGTTGGCGCGCTTGAATGCGTGATGGAGATCGGTATTGAGCTCTTGAAGATGTGAGTCTGCAAAGATGATTTTTTCCGACAAAATAAGAATGCCGCCGGGGCGCATGGCGTCGCTGATGGATTGAATCAGTGCGGCGCGCTCGCTAGCTGGCACAAATTGCAGGGTGAAATTGAGTACCACAACCGAAGCGTTGCTAATGTGAGTGTCTTGAATGCTTTCGCAGCGTAATTCGATAGATTGCGGAATATCTGCAATATAGTCCTTGCAGCGGGCGACCATCGCCGGTGAGTTATCCACCCCGATAATGTGGCAATCGCGCTCGCCAATCTCCCGCGCCATCGCTAAGGTGCTGGCGCCGAGAGAAGAGCCTAAATCGTAACAATTACTGCCGGTCTGCGCGTACCTTCCCGCCATAACCCCCGTCATTGCGATAATCGTGGCATAACCCGGCACCGAACGCTGAATCATGTCAGGAAAGACCTCGACCACATGCTCGTCAAAGGCAAATCGAGCAAGGCTGGCTTGGGGCTGGGCGTAGATGGTGTCGTGTTTGGTCATGGGGGTATGGTTTGGATTTCGAATGAATAGTTTTAAGGTCGGCTAGAGGGGTTACGTTTTTTCAGTTGAGTTAATTCTGGGCTACGAAGTGTTGTGGATATGTATCTGATTTGAGCGGTGCTGTGAGCAAATCAGATACAGTTGATCCATCGTTATTATGGTGCGTCGTTAGCTTGCACCACGTTCGCTGTGCTTCGGGAAATTAACCCCATGGGGGTTGTGACCGTAACGAGGAATGTGCCGGCCCCAGCTTTGGCGCCAGGCTTAATTTGCACGCTGTAGTACAATGGCCCTCGAATATTCGTAGAGACTACTGTGTCGGAGCTCGTGCCGGAGATTGCTCCTTGATCAGTAGATGCAACGACAGTTGTACCTGCTGGTGGAACTTGGCCATTTTGATCTTGAATAGAAAATGTGACGGTTTGAGTGCCGCCGTCAAGATTGATGGTTGCAGGTAGAATGTCAATTACAAAGCTAGAGTCTGACATTACAATAACAATATCTTCTCTTACCGATATTGGCGTGGTTTCACAATTAAGCGTACCCGTCCCCGAGGTGCAGCGCAGGCCATCAAACCTTCCGTTTCCTTGAATTTCATCGCCGCTACAAACGCCGTCGTTATTGCTGTCGATAGTCGAGCCAGAGAAATTGCCGTCTTTATTGAAGTCTAAATAGGGTTCATTACTGTCACGGCAACCATTCTCGTTATAATCAGAGAATGCTTCTGGAAGGTCGGTAAATAATTCTCCGTCATAGCTACCGTTCGAAGGATTGGTGTCTTCGAATGATTCTTCGCCGATAGCGGTCGCTGTGATAGTAGCTCGGCCATCACCAGGGCGAGGGTTGGCTGAACGGAAGATGACGGTGCAGCTACCATTCAGTGTTACGCAGCCATTATCAACAATGCCGCCCTCTGCTGTGAACGTGATGGCGGTGCCATCGGGGGCTGGGTTGTTAAACCTATCTGCAGCTAAAATGGTTAGAGATGATTCTACGCCGTTGAATCTGAACCCCTCGATATTTAGCGGTGTTGCGCCGAGGGTGAAACTGTTTTGATCAATGATGCCTACGGTATTGATTAGCTGATTTGATTGCGCGCTGATTTGTTTCCCATCTTTAAATGCTTCGGCTTTTACGCGGACGGAAGTGGCAACGGTGCCGGATATTACTGTCGTGCTAGCAACGCCATCGGCATTGGTGGTTCCAGTCGTATTGCTAAGTGCAATGTCGCCAACGGTAGTGTTTAGAGAGAAGTCGACATCTAAGTTCGGTACAGGGCCGCCAGCTTCATTGTTGACCAAAAATGAAACGACCGCCTGCTCAGGTAGGGCGCCAGTACCACGTATCCCTATTAAAATGCGCTCGGAGGGCTGTTCCGGATTTGGAGGTAAATAGGTGATGGAGCCTAGCGGAGCGGCTGTTGTGGTGATTGATGTTGTTGCTTTTAGGGTTGTCCCGCTTATATTAGTTTGGGCGGTGATCTTATCAGGCCCCTCGCAACCTCTGGCAGTATAGGTTGTTGATGCTGTGCCACTTGAGTTAGTGGCTATCGCTGGTGATACCTCTGACAAACCTGCGCTTATGCATGGCGAAGTGAATAGCACGTCAGCTGAATCAAATACTGGAGTGTTGCTTCTGTCGACAAAAGACACGCTTAAATTCGCGCTTTGACCAGCTGTTAGTGATTCACTGTTGCTGGCGATCCGGTTTGCGGTAAATGTTGTTCCGTTATAAGACCCAAACCTAATGCTTTGATTTCCACCAATTGGTGTCAATGACGGCCCGCCATCACTGCTTCCGCCTCCACAGCCAGCAAATGAAAATACGGTAAACATTAACAGGCAGGTACGAAACAAGGCCTTCATAACGGGTGTCCTCTATCTCTTTAGCAATTCTGTTTTTCCATGAAGGGTAACAGATTATATGTTTTCTTAGGTTAGCGCAGTAAGTCACTAAGTATGAAGGAATATTAGTGAAATTTGCTGTTTTGTGCGGAAAACTTGTGATTGATGTTTGAAAAATGAGAGTTTGGGAGGGTGTGGGGTACGGTTTAAGGCTTGTTTATTCTCCTTTGGACGGCGGTTCTCATCCACCGATCGAGGACGGTGTACTTTTCGATAGACGAAAAAAACCACTGTTAGGTGGTTTTTTAGAATAATGGTAGCAAGGGGGCGGGGTTGCGGATTGATCAATAACAGGCTCAGGCCTGTTATTGCCCCTTCGGGCGGCTATCGCCGTCTAAAATACTGGTCGTATTTTATCGAACCGCACGGTGGTGTTTCGGGGAATTGAAGCTGACCCTGGCACTGGCACTGGGATGGAGCTGCATCATCGATTTGTGCGCATGCAGTGATTCCAGCATCTTCAGCCGCTCTATAGCTCGACCGCTTGGGTCGTGGTGCCATCGACGTACAAAAGACAATTACCGTATTGATGGAGAGGGGAGTAAGTTTGCGGAGCCTTGATCTACCTAATGTGGATTTAGCAAGCGCGGAGGGCCGTTTGATGTTTCAGGCATTTTCGGCATTCAGTGAGTTTGAGCGTAATCGTATCAGGGAGCGTACTCAGGAAGGCTTGGCAAGGGCTAAAACGAACGGTGTTCGCTTAGGAAGACCGGTGGCCATGTCAACAACAAAAGCTGTTCCGGTGGCCAAAATGGAGGGGCTGAGTCAATCTGGTGCAGCTAAGTGTCTTTGCCTTAGCTTGGTCACGGTAAAGCGACATTGGAATTTATAGTAATCGAACCCAAGCAGCGCAAAGTAGGCAAAGCTTTACATGCTGCTTAGGTCTGAAAGGGCTTTGCTAGTTGGTCGTAACTAAGCGCTGAAAGCTAAATGTCTCGCCAGTTTCTTGGATAGTAAATGAGAACAACAAATCAGCCTGCTGGTTGTTGGTTTTTGGTGTTTCTAGTTTGAAGCTGATTGAGCTGCCGGCACTAACGGTATCGCCGTTAACCAGCCCAACAAATCTCGGAGCAACAATTCCATTTCTATCTATGGCCTGAAGCGATGTTACATTGAAGTCTGTACCCAAGGCTTCTAGGCGAAATTCTCCTAGCGTGATTACGTCGCTCCCTATAATTGACGAATTGTTCGTGCCTTGGCTGGAATATGGGAGGCCTACTTCGTTCTCTGTAGGGTCGAAAATGCCATTCCCTTTTGTATAAAGTCTTACTTTGGGGGTGGAAGCTGTAATTGTGACGGAATCTGGATTGGAGTTCTCGGTGCCGTCGTTGACAACTAAACTCAGTACATAACTGCCTGCCTGGTCAGTTAAAAATGTTGGGGAGGCTTGGGTGGCATCGGATAAAGCTGACACACTGCCATTTGGTTTGGACACAAAGCTCCAAGAATAACTTAAGGTGTCGCCATCAGCGTCTGAGCTATTGCTGTTATCTAGTTGGGCAACGTCGCCCACTAAGACAGTCTGATCGGCTCCAGCGTTGGCGGTTGGGGGGCTATTGCCGCCGCTGCTAGTTACCGTAATCGAGTCGGGGGCGCTGTTAGCTTGGCCATCATTTACGATGAGCTGGAAAACATATTGCCCATCACGGTCAGGGGCGAAAAATGGGTCTACGTCAGTGCTAAACGATATCGTACTAGCGCTGCCACTGGGTTTGGAAGTGATAGTCCACGAATAACTCAGCGGGTCACCATCGGCATCAGAGCTGGCGGAGCCGTCCAGAGTTGCTAAAAACCCAGTTGTTACGTTCTGATCCGGGCCAGCGTTAGCAGTGGGGGCGCTGTTGGCAGTGCTGCTTGTTACCGTAACGGAGTCAGGGGAACTATTTAGCTCGCCATCGTTAACGACGAGCTGGAAAGTATATTGACCGTCTACGTCAGCTGAGAATTGTGGATTCGCGGCAGTGGTGTTTGAAAGAGAGCTGGCACTGCCGTTAGGCTTTGATGTGGTAGACCATAAGTAAGTAAGAGAATCGCCGTCGGCATCGGAGCTGCTGCTGCCATTTAGAGAGGCGAGCGTACCAGTTGTTACGTTCTGATCCGGGCCGGCGTTAGCGGTGGGGGCGCTGTTGGCAGTGCTGCTTGTTACCGTAATGGAGTCAGGGGAACTATTTAGCTCGCCATCGTTAACGACGAGCTGGAAAGTATATTGACCGTCTACGTCAGCTGAGAATTGTGGNTTCGCGGCAGTGGTGTTTGAAAGAGAGCTGGCACTGCCGTTAGGCTTTGATGTGGTAGACCATAAGTAAGTAAGAGAATCGCCGTCGGCATCGGAGCTGCTGCTGCCATTTAGAGAGGCGAGCGTACCAGTTGTTACGTTCTGATCCGGGCCAGCGTTAGCGGTGGGGGCGCTGTTGGCAGTGCTGTCCGGAGGGGTTTCCGGTGTTCCACCGCCACCGCCACCACACCCTACGATGGTGGCAGTTAAAATTAAGATAAAGATAGCTCTAAGTAATTGTCTAATTTCCATATGTTTAAATCCTTGTTTTGTTTATGCGGCCGGATTCTAGATGAATTTCCTATGTTAGTGAATACTTTTGTACTCGTAGTGGAAGCGCTTTCTTTTGGCCATCAAATGGATTTTGTGAAGTGTGTCCTCACTTCATGGGTCACATAAAAAAGCTAGATGGTAAGTCTAGGCGTTGATTTACTGAGCTTGTGGATATGGCTTCCGTCGTGTTTGGTATTTTCGATAGATGAAAAAACCACCATTAGGTGGTTTTTTAGAATAATGGTAGCAAGGGGCGGATTGGGCAGTAACAGGCTTTGGTCTGTTATCGCCCCTTCGGGCTGCGCCATGTATAAAATACTCGTCGTATTTTATCGAACCGTGCGGCGGTTCTCATCCACCCGCCGAGGGCGGCGTCCTTATCGGGAGACGAAAAAAAACCACCATTGGGTGGTTTTTAGAATAATGGTAGCAAGGGGCGGATTCGAACCGCCGACCCCAACATTATGAGTGTTGTGCTCTAACCAACTGAGCTACCTTGCCACAGTCTCTCTGTCGAGAGAAGGCGCGCATTTTCCAAGGATAAGCGCACCTTGTCAAGCGCGGATCAGTATGTGTTACACATTGAAGCGGAAATGGACGACGTCGCCGTCTTTAACGACGTAGTCTTTGCCTTCTAGGCGCCATTTTCCAGCGTCTTTGGTGCCTTGTTCGCCTTTGTATTGGATGTAGTCGTCGTAGGCGATAACTTCTGCCCGAATAAAGCCTTTTTCAAAGTCGGTGTGAATCACGCCCGCTGATTGTGGTGCGGTGGCGCCAACTGGGATGGTCCAGGCGCGAACTTCTTTTACGCCTGCAGTGAAGTAGGTTTGTAGGCCAAGTAGTTCGTAGCCAGCGCGAATGACGCGGTCGAGGCCAGCTTCTTCCATGCCGAGGTCGGTGAGGAATTCCTGTTTCTCTTCATCGTCTAGTTCGGCAATTTCCGATTCAAGTTTATTGCATATTGGCACTACGATGGCACCGTCTTCGGCGGCGATGGCGCGAACGACGTCTAAGTGCGGGTTGTTTTCAAAGCCGTCTTCGTTAACGTTGGCGATGTACATTGTGGGTTTTATGGTAAGTAGGTGCAGAGTCTTGGTGCGGGCGAGTTCCTCGCTGTCGAGTGTTAGTGAGCGGACAGGTTTGCCTTGGTCAAGATGCGCCAGTAGTTTTTCAAACAGGTTTTTGAGTGTGGTGGCTTCTTTGTCGCCACTGCGGGCAACGCGAACTACTTTTTGTAATTGTTTATCGATGCTTTCCATGTCGGCGAGTGCCAGCTCGGTATTGATAATGTCGATGTCGGCGGCGGGGTCAATTTTATTGGCAACGTGAATAATGTTGTCGTTGTCGAAGCAGCGCACTACGTGAGCAATGGCGTCAGTTTCACGGATGTTGGCTAAAAATTTGTTGCCGAGGCCCTCGCCTTTGGAGGCGCCGGCGACGAGGCCGGCAATGTCGACAAACTCCATGGTGGCGGGTAGTACGCGCTCGGGTTTAACAATGGCGGCCAAGGCATGCAGGCGTTGGTCCGGTACCATGACAATGCCGGAATTGGGTTCGATGGTGCAGAACGGGAAATTGGCCGCGTCAATGCCGGCATTGGTCAGTGCATTGAAGAGGGTGGACTTGCCGACATTGGGTAGTCCGACGATGCCGCAGTTAAATCCCATGTGATATTACCCTTGTTTGTAGCTGTGTAGTTGGTTCATGGCTTTGGCCCAGTCGCCACGGACTGCGTCTTCTAGCGTGCGAAGTGCTTCGTCTATGCAGTGATCGATGCTGATCCGCTCGTCCGTTGGTGGCTTGCCAAGTACGTAATTGGTAACTTGAGAGGCGTGGCCGGGATGGCCGATACCGACTCTGAGTCGATGAAATTTACTATTGTTGCCGAGTTGGGCAACTGTGTCGCGCAGGCCGTTATGCCCACCGTGACCGCCACCATTTTTGTAACGTGCGGTGCCGGGGGGGATATCCAGTTCGTCGTGGGCGACGAGTATGGCTTCTGGTGGAATTTTGTAAAAGTTAGCGAGTGCGGCGATAGCTTGCCCGCTGCGATTCATGAACGTAGTGGGAATAAGTAGGCGCAGGTCGTGGCCGTGGTAATGAACTCTGGCCGTGTCGCCAAAAAATCGCGGTTCGCTATTGAGTGCGCAGCCTTGTTGCCGGGCTAGCTCTGAAACAAACCAGGCGCCCGCATTGTGACGTGTATCGTGATATTGCGGGCCGGGATTAGCCAGCCCAACTATCAGTTTTATCGTTTCCAATGGGGCGCCTGTTACTGTTAGCCCCGGAGGGCCGTCAGCTTACTCTTCTTCTGATGCAGCTTCGTCATCGCTGTCATTGCCGCCGCGTGGCGCATGTACAGTTGCGATAGCTTGGTCGTGATCTTCGCCTAGTGCCAGTGCGGTGCTTTCTACGCCAGCAGGTAGGGTCAGGTCAGAAATGTGCAAAGTAACGCCAGTTTCAACCGCTGCCATATCTACTTCGATGAACTCAGGCAGATCTTTAGGTAGGCATTGTACTTCGATGTCGGTTGCAGCATGAGTAATGTTGCCGCCCTGAGTTTTCACGCCAACACAGCTTTCTTCGTTTAAGAAGTGAAGTGGAACGTGCAGAGTGATTTTGGTGTTGGCATCAACACGCAAAAAGTCAGCGTGCAGTACTTTAAGCTTAGCTGGGTGACGCTGAAGGGCTTTAAGTACAACAGACTCTTGTTTGCCATCGATATCCAGAGTTACTACAGAAGTGAAGAAGGCTTCATCTTCCAAGAACCATAGGAGGTCTTTGTGCAAAATGCTGATCATTTGCGGTGCGTTTTCGCCACCGTAAACAATAGCCGGTACTTCATTTTCCAGACGACGTAGGCGGCGGCTCGCACCTTTCCCTACATCTGCGCGCGCTTTGGCGCTAACTGTGTAATCGCTAGACATAATAGTCTCCTTAATAACGCGAAAACCGCCGACTTGCGACCAGTGCGGCGGTAAATGTCGAAAAACGTTGTTGCTAAACGGTGTGCTTAGCGGAACAAGGCGCTGATCGACTCTTCATTACTGACCCGTCTAATTGACTCGGCCAATAGATTTGCCAGGGTAAGCTGGCGAATTTTTGTGCACTTTCTCGCGTCTTCTGATAGCGGGATAGTGTCGGTAACAATCAGTTCATCTAGCTCAGAGCTATTGATGTTCGCAATAGCGGCGCCAGATAATACAGGATGTGTACAGTAAGCGACAACTTTTGCTGCGCCATGCTGCTTAAGTGCTTCGGCGGCTTTACACAGTGTGCCGGCGGTATCGACCATATCGTCGACCAGTAAGCAGGTTTTGCCCTGTACTTCGCCAATAATATGCATGACCTGTGCAACACCTGCTTGTGGGCGGCGTTTGTCGATAATAGCGAGGTCGGCATCATCTAATTGCTTGGCAACAGCACGGGCGCGAACAACGCCGCCAATGTCAGGCGATACGACCATTTGATTTTGGTATTGTTGACGGCTGATGTCGTCTAGCAGAACGGGCGAGCCGTAGACATTGTCTACTGGTACGTCAAAGAAGCCTTGGATTTGCTCTGCGTGAAGATCAACGGTCAGTACGCGGTTAATGCCCACGCCGCTCATCATGTCTGCAACGACTTTGGCAGAGATCGGTACGCGCTGTGAGCGTACGCGGCGATCTTGGCGAGCGTAGCCGAAATACGGCACAACTGCGGTAATACGACCGGCTGAGGCTCTGCGCATGGCGTCTGCCATGACTATCAGTTCCATCAGGTTGTCGTTAGTTGGTGCGCAGGTTGGCTGTAGAAGAAAGACGTCAGCGCCGCGAACGTTTTCATTCACTTCTACGTAAATTTCGCCATCGCTAAATTTGCCTACGGTGGCGTCGCCGAGCGGCAGGTGCAAATGCTCAACAACTTTACGTGCAAGTTCGGGATTGGCATTGCCGGTGAAGACCATCATCTTGGGCACGGTCAGAGTCCTGTTGGGCATGTGTGTTTTTGAAAAATAAGGTGATAACTGGCGAGTTCACTAAAGCCGCGCAGTATTCAGATCGTTATTGTGCGCGACTGATTCTGAATAACATGCCGCTTTTGGCGGCATGGTGTAAAAATGGCTGGGGTGGTAGGACTCGAACCTACGGATGCTGAGATCAAAACCCAGTGCCTTACCACTTGGCGACACCCCAATAAACTTTTTAAGATAACTTTTTACAGTAAGCCCAGTGCGCGATGCAGTGGCGAGGTATTTACGCCTCGGGCAACAAAACCATGAATTTCAGCGGGTCGTTGTTCGCAAACTGCTTGTGCAGTTATCTGATCTTCAAAGCTAGCAAACACGCATGCGCCTGTTCCAGTTAGCTTCGCGAGAGAGAATTGTTCCAGCCAAATCAAAGCTTTATCAATCTTCGGATATAGTTTTCGAACCAGCGGTTCACAACTATTTCCGGTACCCCCCTCAAGAAAGGTCGCTATTTTGATCGGAGAGCCATGGCGTGTCAATTGTTCATGACAAAAAATTTCAGCGGTGGACACATGGCAGTCTGGCTTTAGTACCACATACCAGAATTCTTGGGTTTCTAGCGGGGTTAATTTTTCACCGATTCCTTCTGCCCATGCGGTTTTTCCACGCACAAACACGGGAACGTCGGCGCCTAGTTCAAGGCCGATTTCGGCTAGCTCATTAATGCTGAGACCAAGCTGCCATAGCTGGTTGAGGCCTAGTAGCGCACTTGCTGCGTCGGAGCTGCCGCCGCCGATACCGCCGCCCATTGGCAGGCACTTCTCTAAGGCGATATTTGCGCCGGTAGGAATGTCGCGGGCAAAAGGCTGTAACTTGCGGGCTGCGCGAAAAACCAAATTATCTTCAGTGCTAACACCGCTGAGGGTGTTGTTGAGGTTTAATTTGCCGTCGTCGCGGTGGTTAAGTACGAGGGTGTCACCGTAATCGAGTAGCTGGAATAAGGTTTGTAGCTCGTGATAGCCGTCATCGCGACGGCCGGTAATATTCAGAAAAAGATTAATTTTAGCGGGGCAGGGCAGCGAAAGAGTTTGCATTATTTGGCGCAAAACTCCGGTTGTTCCTGCCATTCGCTAACAATAAGTGTAATGCGGGCATTGGCAGATTTCGCGTTAATTCTATCCGGTAGTTGGTGAAATGGGGTGCGGTAGTGATAGGTAATATGCCAGCCAATTTGATTTAGTTCTTCTAGTTGGCCATTGGTATTTACACGGCCTTCTAATTTTTCAGTGAACATGGCACGGCCTCTTACCCAGAAGCGCAGTGCTTCAACGGGTATTGGCCAGTTTGCGCGGCTGGCCAGCTCTTCAATGCTGTCGGCGTGACTACTCTCGCCGTTTTGTATTAATCGGGCGCCAGATGGGTCGGCGGATAATTCTATGCTGCCTGCACCAAGTGGGCCGCTTAGTCTAATTCGGGCGCTGTTGGCGTCACATTGCGACCAGTTAATCGTGGCGCTTTCTTGTTTTCTACCCTGCCAGAACCCAATTTTTCCTTGTAATTGCCAAGTTAGAGATTCGCTGTCGGCAGGGGGCTTTGGCGGCGTTGCACAGGCGCTAAGTATTAGCGCGACAATAAGGGCTAGACCACGAAAGAGAGTTGAGTTTGACATTGTTGCGCTACTCATTGAAAAGTCCTAGTTTGCGAAGCGTATCCATAATTATGGGGCTGTTGGGGGTGTCTTTTAGACCTTCTTGCCAGACTAACTTTGCGCGGGCTTGGTCGCCACTTAGCCATAACGCTTCACCGAGATGGGCCGCAATTTCGTGATCCTGTGTCTGTTTGAACGCTTTCTCTAGCAGCGACACTGCCTCGCTGATATTACCTTTTAAAAGCATGATCCAGCCATAGCTATCGATAATGGCGGGGTCATTTGGTTCGAGCTCTAGAGCGCGTTTGACTAGTTGCTCGGCTTCGTCGAGTCGGGTTTTGTTTAAGTTGGCGATGCTGTAGCCCAGTGCATTTAGGGCAGTTGCATTGTTGGGGTCGCGGTCAATAAGGTGCTGAAGGTCGTGCTCCACTGCGTCAATATTGCCTAGTTTCTCGCTAAATAATGATCGCGCATAGCGCAACTCATCGTCGTTAGTGTTGGTAGATAATGCTTCACTGAGTAGGTCGTAACCCTGCTGGTAGCGGGCCTCTTTGCGTAATATCTCAGCTTCTAGCTGATAGATATGCGTCGCTTGTTCTGGGTGATTTACCCGCAAATGTTTAAGCCGTGCTAGGGCTTTGTCGGCACTTTCGATGGCGAGACTGATACTCGCAATGCGCTGACTGGCTTTGCTGAATTCGTCGCCGCCGGTGGCTTTTAGGTAGTGGCTAATTGCTTGCTGCCAGTTTTGATCCTCTTCGTCTAAGCGACCAAGAATGTAATTGGCACGACTGCGAAGCTCGGGGCTGTCGTTGAGCGACTTTAGCTGTGCTGTTACCTCGGCAGTATTGCTGAGCTCGCGGTTGATGAGCATGAGCTCTAGCAGTAAATCTCGGTCGCTGGGGTTTTGGCGCACAAGTTCTTCGTACTGGGCTTTCGCTTGATAGAGGTCAGTTTTCACTAGGCGGCGTGCTAGGTCATGGCGAAGGCGTTTGTGGTGAGGGTTTTGATCGACTGCGTAATGTAGTCGCGCTAATGCATCTGCGTCGCGGCCAAGCTGGCTAAGGGTGCGGGTTTCAATTAGCAGCGCATGAGGATTGTCGGGCTCCTCGTTGAGCACTTCTTGTATGAGTGCTAGGGCGGCGTCTTCTTGCTTTTGATATTGCAGCATTAGTGCTTTGGCAATTTTTAAGGAGTTGTCGCTGGGGTGGAGCTTCAGTTGTTTATTGAGTTCACCCAAAAATTGCGTTTGCTCGAGTTCTGGTCGCGTGAGTGCAGAGGCTGCCAGTGCAGCGAAATTGCTGTCGCCGCCAAGCTCCAATACTTTGACCATATAAGGTAGTGCGGTCAGTGGATTCGTTGTTTTGCTAAGGGCCGAAGACAGGATGAAATACGCTTCGGCCGCTTCGGGTTCTTGATCGGCCCATTGTTTAGCGTAGGTCGCGGCGGTTTCGTCACGGCCGAGGTACTGGGCTAATTTTGCGGTTGTGGTAATTACCCCAAGGTCGCCGGTTTTTTCCGCCTGATAGGTGTAGTTGTCGAGCGCAGTTTCAAGATCTTGACTGCGAAGTGCTACCTCGGCGATAAGCAGATCAAAAAAAGCATCTTCAGGAAACGGTCGGGTGACCTCGGCTGCTTTTGCACTGGCCTTAGTGTTGGGCGCTAGGTCTTGCTCTGGAGTCAGCATGGCGCAGCCGCTTAGTAAAATGGCTAGGCTTAATAGCAGGCTGGTTAAGGATTGGTGCATAGTGACAATGTCGGTACCGTGTTTAAAGGCCAATGTTAGCATGGCTCTTTGCTGGTGGTTAGGGTTGCTGCATAGGACAGTTGCAGCCATGTTTAATTCGCGCGTTCTGGCTTCGACGCAGATTGTTTAGTAAAAGCTGGTAATAAAATCCACATTTGGCCCCTGTCTTGCTAAAATTCCCTGCTATTTTAGCTCGGCTCCGGAAAGGCAGGCACTCGGCATCTCATGAATTTGCTCGTAATTGGCATTAATCACAATTCGGCCCCCGTCTCGATTCGAGAGCGGGTCGCGTTTGTGCCTGAGCAAATGCATCAAGCTTTAAAAGATGCCGTCGGCAGCACTGGGGTATCAGAGCTGGCCATATTGTCCACCTGTAATCGCACTGAACTTTACGGCATTGCTGGTGAAGATGGTGATGCGGCAGCTGCGAGCATGTTGGATTGGCTGTCGGTTTACCACCATGTCGATCGCGCTGAGTTGAGCGCATGTATCTATGATTATCGTCGTGATGACGCCTTAAAACATATGATGGAAGTGGCTGCTGGGTTGGATTCTATGGTGCTCGGCGAGCCGCAAATATTAGGGCAAATGAAATCTGCCTATGCGGTCGCTGTCGATGCTGGTACTGCAAATGGTGTGCTGCACCGTACCTTTGCTCATATTTTCTCAGTCGCTAAGCGGGTGCGTACCGACACCGCTGTGGGTGAAAACCCTGTGTCGGTTGCCTATGCGGCGGTCAATTTAACTCAGCATGTGTTTTCTTCATTAAACAGCTGTACCGCCCTGTTGATAGGCGCGGGTGAAACTATTGAACTGGTGGCTCGCCATCTTCATGACAAGGGCATAAAGCGTCTTATTATTGCCAATAGGACCTTAGAGCGAGCACGGGAGCTTGCCGAGAAATTCGGTGCAGAGGCGGTGATGCTATCGGATATTCCCCATTGCCTTGTTAGTGCTGATATTGTCGTTGCGTCGACCGCGAGCCAGTTACCGATTTTGGGCAAGGGAGCGGTTGAGGGTGCACTTAAAAGGCGCAAACATCGGCCAATGGTGATGGTGGATATCGCGGTGCCGCGAGATATTGAACCGCAAGTTGCTGAATTAGCAGATGTCTATTTGTATACCGTTGATGATTTGCGCGAAATTGTTGAAGAAAATAAACGCGCTCGCCAGAGTGAGGCCCGCAAGGCGGGGGATATTATTACCTTGGCGCTGGGTGAGTGGGAATCGCAATTGCGAGCCTTGGATGCGGTGGGCACCGTGAGAGATTACCGCGCCCAAGCGGAACAGCTACGCGACACCGAACTAGACCGTGCACTGCGCAATTTGGCGCGGGGCGATGATGCCGAACAAGTGCTAGAGCAGCTCGCTCGCGGTTTAACCAATAAATTAATACACAGCCCGACCACGCAAATAAAAGAAGCGGGAGCCAAAGGGCGAACCGATCTTATCCACTGGGCGCGGGAACTATTTCAGCTCAAAGACAGCGACTCCTGACAGTAGCTAAAACATTAAAAGCGAGAAAATATGAAGGCCTCTATTGTCACTAAACTCGACAATTTGCTTGATCGATATGAAGAGATCGGTGCGCTATTAAGCGACGGCGAAATTATTGCTAATCAAGATCGTTTTCGCGGTTTGTCTCGGGAGTATGCCGAGATTGAACCCGTTGTTGAGGCTTATGGCCGTTTTCGTCAAGTGGAAGAGGATTTGGCTGAGGCGACGGCAATGCTATCGGAAGACGACGCCGATATGCGCGAAATGGCTGAAGACGAGGTCGCGTCTGCTAAGGAAAAGTTAGAAGCACTGGAGCTGGAGCTGCAAACTTTGCTTTTGCCCCGTGACCCTAACGACTCCCACAACGTATTTTTAGAAATACGTGCTGGTACTGGTGGTGACGAGGCCGCTATTTTTGCTGGTGATTTGTTTCGTATGTACTCCCGTTATGCGGAGCGCAAAGGTTGGCGAGTTGAGGTTTTAAGCGAGCGGCAGGGGGAGCATGGCGGTTATAAAGAAATTATTAGCCGCGTAGCGGGGCAGGAAGTTTACGGCCATCTTAAATTTGAGTCCGGCGCGCACCGTGTGCAGCGTGTGCCTGAAACTGAATCTCAAGGTCGCATTCACACCTCGGCTTGTACCGTGGCAGTGATGGCTGAGCCAGAAGAAGCTGACCACATAGAGCTTAATAAAGGTGATTTGCGTATCGATACCTTCCGCTCCAGCGGCGCGGGCGGTCAGCACGTTAACACCACAGACTCAGCGGTGCGTATTGTTCATATTCCTACTGGTATCGTGGTGGAGTGCCAAGACGAGCGCTCGCAGCATAAGAACAAGGCGCGGGCGATGTCTTTATTGGCTGCAAAAGTAAACGATGCGGCCAGCAGTAAGCTCCAAGCAGATCAAGCGACAGAGCGTCGCAATTTGGTCGGTAGCGGCGACCGTTCAGAGCGTATCCGCACCTATAATTTTCCACAGGGTCGGGTTACCGACCACCGCATTAACTTAACCTTGTATAAATTGGATGAGTTTGTGCAGGGCGATGTAGATTGTGTGGTATCGCCTCTGCGACAGGAGTATCAGGCTGATCTATTGGCGGCCTTGGCAGAATAATGACGGACTCGCAGCGGCTGCCTAGTTTGAGCATCGCGGCTGCGATGGCAATGCGAACGCGTCTGTCTGCGATAAGCGATTCCCCAGATTTAGATACGTCGCTACTGCTGTGTCGCTGTATTGATAAGCCGCGTAGTTATTTATATAGCTGGCCAGAACGTGAATTGACAGTCGTGCAGGAACAGCATTTTCTGCAATTATTAGCGCGCCGCATAGCGGGCGAACCTATTGCCCATATTTTGGGCGAGCGTGATTTTTGGTCATTGCCTCTGGCGGTGTCGCCGCTGACCTTAATTCCTAGGCCTGACACTGAGTGCTTGGTTGAGCGCGCATTAGAAATGCTGACGGGCCAAGAGAACCCACTGATATTAGATTTGGGGACGGGTACCGGTGCTATTGCTTTAGCTTTGGCGTCAGAGCGAGCGGATGCGGAGGTACTGGCATCTGATTTTTCGTCTGAGGTCGTCGCCTTGGCCCAGCGAAACCGCGATGCCCTTGGGCTGACAAACCTGCAGCTGGTGTGTTCAAGCTGGTTTAGCGATATTCCCCACAAGCGCTTTAATCTCATCGTTAGCAATCCGCCATATATCGATCCCAGCGATCCTCATTTGAGTCAGGGCGACGTTCGCTTTGAGCCGATGTCGGCATTAGTTGCCGCCGAAGGTGGCATGGCAGACTTACGGCGTATTATTAATGAGTCGCCAGACTATCTGGTGGCGGGCGGCGAATTGTTACTTGAGCATGGTTACAATCAGGGTGAGTTGGTACGGCAGGCTTTAAGCACGCGGGGCTTTGAACAAGTGGCATCGCAGCTCGACTACGGTGGTAATGAGCGCATAACGTGGGGGCGATGGCGATGATGAATGACGAGCAGTTATTGCGCTATAGCCGCCATATACTTCTGCCGAGCTTAGATGTCGACGGACAGCAGGCGCTACTGGATAGCAAAGTGTTGATTGTCGGCATGGGCGGTCTCGGTTGTCCGGCTGCCTTGTATCTCGCGGCATCGGGTGTGGGCGAATTGCACTTGGCGGATGACGACACGGTTGAACTTAGTAATTTGCAGCGTCAAATTGCCCACGGCCAAGCTGATATTGGGCGGGCAAAGGCAGAGTCGGTCGCAGACAGTATTAAAGCGATTAATTCAGATACGACGTTACGGGTATTGAATAGACGTTTAAGCGATAAGGCTTTAAGTGCCGCGGTCGAGGCCGTCGACGTGGTGGTAGACGCCAGCGACAACTTCGCAACGCGTTTTGCATTGAATGAGGCCTGTGCGCTAGCGCGGCGGCCACTTATTTCTGGCGCAGCGATCCGTGGCGAGGCGCAACTTAGCGTGTTTGATTTTAGACGCGATGACTCACCATGCTATCGCTGCTTATACCAAGAAGCGGATGATGCGACCTTGAATTGCTCAGAAAGCGGCGTGCTGGCTCCCATCGTTGGTATGATGGGTAGCATGCAGGCGCTAGAAGCATTGAAATGTATTGCAGGTATTGGCGAGCCACTCGTTGGTCGCGTGTTGTTAATTGATGGTATGAGCATGGAGTTGCGACAGCTCAATTTACGTCGTGATCCGGAGTGCCCAGTGTGCCGTTTGCGGGGCTAGTTTCAGGGATATATACCGCACCGCGGTGGTTATCTTGCCCATCTTAAAATAAGATCCATAAATAAATATCGCCAAAATAATCATAATGAGGGAATGCTATGAGGCTTATTCTTAGGTGCTACTACTTTCTGCACGATGGCATTTTTGCGCTTCTTTCAAAGCTTGATGGAATTCCACCCTTATTAATTCGCCTCTATTTATCGCCGATTATGCTCGCTGCCGGCTTGTATAAACTTCATCATTTTGACGCAACAGCGATGTGGTTAGAGCAGGGGCTGAATTTACCTTACCCAGAAGTCATGGCGTATTTGGTGACCTATACCGAACTTGTTGGCGGCTTTTTGTTGCTGTTCGGTTTGGCGGTGCGCTGGATTAGCATCCCACTTATGGTGGCAATGCTGGTCGCGGCAGTTACCGTACATTGGGATAACGGCTGGTTTGCTATAGCACCGAGCAACCCTGTGACAAGTACCGCAAAACCCTTGGCAGATATTGGTGTACCAATGGCAAGGGCCAGCATGGAAAACAGCATCGGTGTAGGCGAGCGCTTAGACCGAGCGAGAACTATTTTGAATGAATATGGCCACTATGGCTGGCTGGTTGAAAAAGGTAATTTTGCAGTACTAAACAATGGTATTGAATTTGCCGCCACGTATTTCATTATGTTGTTAGGTCTTTTGTTTAGCGGTGCTGGTCGCTATTTTAGTTTGGATTATTATCTTGACCGCCGAGCCCGAGAATTTATTAAGCCCAAGCCTGAAGAGCAAAAAGAAGAGCCCGCTGTCGAGCCGGAAAGTAAGCCCGTGGAACAGAAAGAGGAGGCGCAAGCGCCGTCAGAAGTCAGTTCAGAGCCCGCGTTAAAACCGCAAGAAACTCAGTCTGGCCCAGTCGCGGATGAATGATGCTAGAATGGCTGATTATTGAGCAATGTAAGAAGAGTATATTTTGTTAAAAAAGTTGTTTGGATCAGCTAAAAAGGCGCCCATAACGGCAGGTCAAAATACCGCCGCCGAAGCGCATAGTGCAATACCTAAGTCCGGCGCAGCGGATACAAATGTAAAACACCGCGATACCCATAAGCGCGGACGAGAGCGAGGCGCGAGCAAAGCAGCGGACAAAATCGCGTCCACCTGGACTCTTAAAGACTTTCAAGTTGAGCCAGAAGAGGGAAAGACGCGTTTCCATGACCTTGATCTCGATGAGAGTTTAATGCACGGCATTGCCGACACGGGGTTTAAATATTGCTCGCCAATTCAGGCGGCCTCTTTGCCTCATACCCTGCGTGGCAATGACGTTATTGGCAAGGCCCAGACCGGCACAGGTAAAACAGCAGCCTTCCTAATCACCATTTTTAATGACTTATTGAGTAAT
The DNA here is from genome assembly GCF_902705855.1 of Zhongshania aliphaticivorans. Taxonomy (GTDB): domain Bacteria; phylum Pseudomonadota; class Gammaproteobacteria; order Pseudomonadales; family Spongiibacteraceae; genus Spongiibacter; species Spongiibacter aliphaticivorans_B. Next base: position 260,428 of record NZ_CACSIJ010000011.1, read on the forward strand.
CCAATAGACGAAGAGCGCTTTGCCGGCGAGCCTCGTGCATTGGTTATTGCGCCAACACGAGAGCTCGTGGTTCAGATCGGCGACGATGCCCGTATGCTTGGTAAGTATTGCGGCTTGAATGTGGTTACGTTAATTGGCGGTATGGATTACCAGAAGCAGCAGGATAAATTGGCTGGCATGGTCGATATCGTTGTGGCGACGCCAGGTCGGCTGTTGGACTTTGAAGGCCGTAAAGACCTGTATCTCGATCAGATAGAAATTCTGGTTATCGACGAAGCTGATCGCATGTTGGATATGGGCTTTATTCCACAGGTGAAACGCATCGTGCGTTCTTGCCCTCGTAAAAGCCATCGTCAAACGCTCTTGTTTAGCGCGACCTTTACCGATGACATTATTCGACTTACCGAGCAGTGGACTGACGAGCCGGTCAATATTGAAATTGAACCAGAAAGTGTGGCAACGGATACCGTTGATCAAAAAGTCTATTTGGTTGAGTCGCAGGATAAATTTAAATTGCTGCTCAATATTGTTCGCCATGAGAGCGCAACCAGTGTGATTATTTTCGCTAATCGCCGTGATGAAACCCGACGTTTATTTGAAAAACTGCAGAAGGCGGGCATTCGCTGTGGTATTTTGTCGGGCGAAATTCCGCAAAATAAGCGCTCGCGAACGCTGCAACAATTTAAGGATGGCGAGATTGAGTGTTTGGTGGCGACGGATGTTGCCGGTCGTGGTATCCACGTAAATGGCGTGAGTCACGTTATTAATTACACCTTGCCTGAAGATGCCGACGACTATGTGCATCGCATCGGCCGTACTGGTCGCGCTGGTGCAACCGGCACTTCTATCAGCTTTGCCTGCGAGGATGATGCCTTCTTGTTGCCAGGTATTGAAGCTGAACTAGGTATGAAATTACCCTGCGAGCGCCCACCAGAACACCTGATTGCGGGTGTGCGCTAAGTTTTATCTTTAAATCGCTCTACCCACATCAAGGTACCGCCGCAGACCGCGGCGGGCATAATAAATAAATTCAAAACTGGTACCATGGTGCCCAACATCACGAGCGCGCCAAAGCTAAAGCTGGTGCCGCGCTGGCTGCCAATACGTTTCCTTGCATCTTTAAAACTCAGTTTGTGATTGTCCATGGGGTAGTCGCAGTACTCTATTGCCATCATCCATGCATTTAGGGCAAACCACAGCAGCGGTGCCAGCGGTGAAATCACAAAGCTCGCGATGAGAGTGAGGATGGCGAAGCCGAAGTAGTACAGCAGCTTTTGGCATTCGCGGCCGATACTTTTGGGAAAACTTGCGATGGCCATCGCGATGGTTTCGCGGCCAGCGACCTCTTGCCCGGTGAGCATCTCCTCAACCTTTTCCGCTAGCAGCCCATTAAAGGGGGCGGCAATAATATTGGCTACTGTGCTGAATATATACATCACAATAGCTAATACTAAGATCACCGCCAGTGGCCACAGAATCCAGCGTAAAAAGTCTAGCCAAGTGGGTAGCCATTCAACGACTTGGTTGATCCAGCCCGACATCGCTTCTAGTGTTAGGGTGGTGAATGCACCAAAAATAATAAAATTAATAAGCAGTGGAATAGCAACAAATAGGCGTATGCCCGGTTGTCGGATAATTTTGAAGCCGCGCAATAAATAGTCTGGACCGCTAAGTGGGCGTGCATTCATATTAAACATTACCTGCAACAATTAAATTTTGGGGTTTGGCGATTTGCTCGCTTTCCCCTGCCTGCCAAAGTCGTTATGCTTTTTGGGGTTGAGTTTGTTTGTTTAAATTCGGTTATCGTCACCATAATAACGATTTGAACGCTGGCTTGTGAAGGCTCGTGTTTGTGCGGGTAGATAAAGCGCGGCGATTTAATATTTAGTGCAATGACTGAGGGATGCGTCTAATGAAAGTAATATATGGGGTTGTAGTGGCTGTGATCTTTGCTATGTCGGGTAGCGTGCAGGCCGACGATTTAGGCGAGTCTTACAATATTATGTGCGAAAAAATGAAGTCTTGCGCGCTGAAGAATATGGGCGAAGCAGATTTGACGCCGGATTTACGCGCAATGGTCATCGCGAGCTTGGAGGGCGCATGTGTAGCTATTCAGCAGCAATTTAATAGTGTGGCTGCGGCGCATCCTCTTTATGAGCCGGCAAGCGCATGTATGAAATCTATGACGACGTTGAGCTGTGAACAAATCGAAAATATGAGCGACGAGAAAACCCCAGAGTGCGCCCGCTATGAGAAAATGGCGGAGAGTTATCAGTAGTTACTTGCTGATAGGGCATCCGCATTGTTGGCAGAGACACCGTTTTTCTGTGCCGCTGCTAGCAGCTCGTCGCTTAGCCTGTTCGTCTATCTTGGTTGTCATACACCAGCAGCGTGATGGCTCGCTTCCTGCGGCTACGGCGCATTGGTTCTCTTGCTCACAAAGTGGGCAGCGCATTGGATTGGCATAGGAAACAGGGTTGGCGGTAGACATTTTTTATTCCTTAAGCGCCGGTGGAGGTGAGCATGAGCGACGATGATAGATTGTTCGCTGAAGAGATGGCCGGTGTCAAACCGCTTGAAATAGAAAGACGGGTTGTTATTCGCAAAGATACCGGCGATGCGGTCAATATTGCAGCGCGTCGCGCGGCTGCGACGGCAATCAGTGGTGTGCGTAATTTTCTATCGACCTCTGACATCGAATTATTAGACCCGTATTACGTATTGGAATATCGCCGAGAAGGCGTTCAGCATGGCGTATTTCGGCGTTTAAAACAGGGTAAATACACGATAGAAGCGCAGCTCGATTTACATAATATGACCGTCGAACAGGCGCGCTTGCAGGTGTTTGAATTTATTCGCGAGGCAATGAAGGCGGATTTGCGTACCGTAATGATTGTACATGGGCGCGGCCATCACAGTGAATCTAAAGGCGCGGTAATTAAATCTTACGTAAACCGCTGGCTGCCAGAGATGGAAGAAATTCAAGGCTTTAGTAGCGCGCAGCCCCAGCACGGTGGTGCGGGTGCAGTGTATGTGATGCTGAGGAAAAGTGAGAAGAAAAAGCAGGAGAACCGCGACCGCTTAGCGCGCGGTCGCAGTGTTTAGGCTAGCTAAGCTAGGGGCTTAAGCCGCCCCTTTGCTTTCAAGTGCGGCAACGTGCTCACCAGAATTACGGTGTTCTTTAGCGTAACTTAATACTGTGCGACCACCCTTGTCGGTGGCGTTAAGATCGCGACCAGCTTCCAAAAACATGCCGATGAAGAGCTCGAAGTCATCGGCGCGCATGCTTTGGTAGGCTTTTAATAGCGCGTGAAAGTCCCGGTTAGTACCGGCTTTTGGCTCGGAATCTAAAAACTCGCGGACGCGTGATTCGGTCCATACTTCATCGAGTACCTTTTCTTTGTCTTTTTTCATAAAGCTGTTTCTACCTTGCTGGTGCTGGCGGGCTTAACCGCCGAGCTTTTCGTTTAAAAGTGAGTTGATCACGCCGGGATTGGCTTGGCCTTTGGAGGCTTTCATAATTTGGCCGACAAAAAAGCCTAACATTTTTTTGCGTTTGCCTTCGTCGGCGCCTCGGAACTGCTCAACTTGTTCTGGGTTGGCGGCGAGCACTTCATCTACCATGGCGCCGATGGCGCCGCTGTCAGAGACTTGCTTTAAGCCCTTGTTGTCGATAATGGCATCGGCGCTGTCGCCTTCTTGATTCCAGAGTGCATCAAAAACCTGTTTGGCGATTTTACCGGAAATGCTGTTGTCGCGGATTCGCTGAATTAAGCCGCCTAATTGTTCTGCCGTGACGGGGCTGGCAGTAATGCTTAGGTTTTCGCGATTCAATGAGGCTGAGAGTTCACCGTTTACCCAGTTGGCTGCGAGCTTGGCGTCGCCGGCGCTGCTGGCTACGGCTTCAAAGTAGTCGGCCACGGGGCGCTCGCCGGTTAACAATGCTGCGTCATAGGCAGATAAACCAAATTCCGTTTCAAAACGCTGGCGTTTTGCGTCAGGTAGCTCCGGCATTTGCGCCATTAGTTCGTTAATTAAAGATTGTTCGACGTGCACCGGCAATAAATCTGGGCAGGGGAAGTAGCGATAATCGTTGGCTTCTTCTTTGCTGCGCATGGGTCGAGTTTCGTTTTTGTCACTGTCGTATAGGCGAGTTTCTTGTCTAACTTTGCCGCCGTCTTCGATTAATTCAATTTGACGCAACACTTCGGTTTTGATGGCGCGTTCAACAAAACGGAAGGAGTTAATGTTTTTAAGCTCGGCGCGGGTGCCGTATTCCTCTTGTCCTTTGGGGCGAATTGACACGTTGGCGTCGCAGCGCAGTGAGCCCTGCGACATGTCGCCGTCAGAAATACCGAGGTAGGTCACAATCGAATGTATTTTTCGCAGATACGCGACGGCCTCTTCGGCGCTGCGCATGTCTGGCTCAGAGACGATTTCGATTAAGGGTGTGCCAGCGCGGTTGAGGTCAATGCCTGACATACCTTGATAATCTTCGTGTAGCGATTTACCGGCGTCTTCCTCTAAGTGGGCATGGTGTACGCGAACACTGCGGGTGCTGCCGTCGCTGAGTGTAATTTCTACGATGCCCGCGCCAACGATGGGGAAGTCCATTTGCGTTGTTTGGTAGCCCTTGGGCAGGTCTGGGTAGAAATAGTTTTTACGGTCAAAGACCGAATCGCGGCAAATGTCAGCATCTATGGCTAGGCCAAAGAGGATGGCTTTTTTCACCGCCTGTTCGTTTAGTACCGGCAAGGTGCCAGGCATGGCCAGATCAACGGCGCTGGCTTGGGTGTTGGCGTCGGCGCCGAAGGCGGTGCTTGAGCCAGAGAAAATTTTAGATTTGGTGGTGAGCTGGACGTGAATTTCCAGACCAATTACAACTTCCCATTCCATAGTCGCTTTCCTTATACGCTGCCGGGAGCGGCTTGCTGGTGCCAGTCGCTGCGCTGTTGGTATTGATGCGCGGCGGCAAGCAGGGTGGTTTCGTCAAAATCGCGGCCAATTAATTGCAAACCAATCGGTTTGCCTTTAGTAAAGCCAGCGGGCAATGAAATGGCAGGTAGCCCTGCCAAGTTCACAGCGATGGTGTAGATGTCTTCAAGATACATAGTGACCGGGTCACTGACCTTCTCGCCCAGCGCAAACGCGGGGTTTGGGGTGGTGGGGCCGGCGATAATGTCGACGGTTTTAAAGGCCTCGTCAAAATCTTGTTTAATTAAACGTCTAATTTGCTGGGCCTTGCGGTAGTAGGCATCGTAAAAACCTGAGGAGAGTGCGTAGGTGCCGATCAAGATTCGGCGTTTCACTTCCTCGCCAAAACCTTCGGCGCGGGTGCGGGTGTATAGGTCGTCTAAATCTTTTGGGTTTTCGCAGCGATATCCATAGCGTACGCCGTCGAAACGTGACAGATTAGCGGATGCTTCAGCGGGCGCAATAATATAATAGCAGGGTACCGCTAAATGGGTGTGTGGCAGACTGATAGATTTAATTTCTGCGCCCATTTTACGGTATTCATCTAAAGACGCCTCTATTGCTGATGCAATTTCTGGGTCTAAGCCTTCACTAAAATACTCTTTGGGTACGCCGATTTTTAATCCGCTCAGGTCTTTGTTCAGGCCAGCTCGATAGTCGGGTACGGCCAGATCCATGCTGGTGCTGTCGCGGTGGTCGAATCCCGCCATTGCTTGAAGTAGCAGCGCGTTGTCTTCGGCAGTTTTCGCCATTGGCCCACCTTGGTCAAGGCTGGAGGCGAAGGCGATCATCCCGTAGCGTGAAACACGTCCATAGGTCGGTTTTAAACCCGTGAGGCCGCAAAGTGCTGCCGGTTGGCGAATGGAGCCGCCGGTGTCGGTGCCTGTCGCTGCTGGCGCGAGTCCTGCGGCTATTGCCGCCGCTGAACCGCCAGAGGAGCCGCCGGGTACGCAGTCGGTATTCCACGGGTTGCGCACTGCGCCGTAAAAGCTGGTTTCATTCGACGAGCCCATGGCGAATTCGTCGAGATTGGTTTTACCTAAGGTCACGACGCCAGCATTGGCGAGTCGGTCAACGACAGTGGCGTTGTAGGGCGCAATGAAATTGTCCAGCATTTTTGACGCGCAGCTGGTGCGAACACCTTCGGTACAGAAAATATCTTTATGGGCGATAGGTACGCCACATAGTGCGCCAGCTGAGCCATTTTGGCGCGCTGTATCGGCGGCGCGAGCCTGGGTAAGGGCTTGTTCCGCCGTCACCGTAATAAAGCTGTTGTAGTTGCTGTCGTGTTTCGCAATGGCGTCGAGGTACTGCTGGGTAATTTCTTCGCTGGAAAAGGTTTTTGCTTCTAGTCCGCGAAGAATGTCGGCAATCGTGTGATTGGGCATAGTTCAGATTACTCGTTATGTCTGCCGAATGAAGGTGCGGCGGTCAATGTGGTGCGTTGTTTGCAGCAAGCCGCAGCGTTTTATTCAATTACTTGAGGTACTAAATACAAACCGTCGGCGGTTTGAGGTGCGATCTTTTGAAAGTGTTCGCGTTGGTTGGTTTCGTTAACCTCGTCGGCACGCAGACGCTGTACAGCGTCATGTGGATTTGCCATTGGTAAAATATTGGTCGTGTCTACGGCTTGCATGGCGTCGACCATGTTCAGAATGTCGCCAATACGTTGGCTGAGTTCGGCGGTGTCTGTTTCGGCGATGTTAATCCGCGCTAGTCGCGCCAACTTGGCAATGTCGTTTTGGTCTAAGCTCATGCTCACCCTTTTACTATTGATTAATGGCAACACAGACAATTTTCCGCTGCGCAAAATGAGGACTGCGTCGGATTTGCAATGAGGTTGCCGGTAAACCGCTAAACTTATCATATTTGCGCCTTGCCCTAAATCCCTGCCGTTGATAGAGTGGCAAAGTTTTTAAAATAGGGCCTCGCGATGTTGCTGGGCGGCAATCGTTTCCGGTCCGATCAGCCTGGCCCCTGCCCAAAATTTGGGCTGTATAAGGTGAAAATTACACATGTTAAAACGAATTCGCGGCATGTTTTCCAATGATCTTTCAATCGATCTTGGAACAGCAAATACTCTTATTTATGTGCGTGGCCAAGGCATAGTTCTCGACGAGCCCTCGGTGGTGGCTATTCGTGTTCATAACGGTCAAAAAACAATTGAAGCGGTGGGTATGGAGGCCAAACGGATGTTGGGCCGTACACCAGGCAATATCACTGCGATTAGGCCTTTGAAAGATGGCGTTATTGCCGACTTTCAAGTGACAGAAAAAATGCTTCAGCATTTTATTAAGCTTGTTCATCAAAATAGTTTTATTCGTCCAAGCCCGCGTGTTCTCGTGAGTGTGCCGTGTAAAAGTACTCAGGTAGAGCGCCGTGCAATTCGTGAATCTGTACTTAGTGCTGGTGCACGGGAAGTACGTTTAATTGAAGAGCCTATGGCGGCGGCGATTGGTGCGGGTTTGCGCGTCGACGAAGCCTCTGGTTCGATGGTGGTTGATATTGGTGGTGGTACTACTGAAATCGCCATTATTTCTTTGAACGGCGTGGTGTATTCGGATTCTGTGCGTGTTGGCGGCGACCGCTTTGATGAAGCGATTGTTACTCATGTGCGCCGTACCTACGGTAGTTTGATTGGTGATGCCACGGCAGAAAGAATAAAAACCGAAATTGGCTGTGCCTACCCAGGTAGTGAATTACGTGAAATTGATGTGCGCGGCCGTAACTTGGCCGAAGGTATTCCTCGTCGTTTCACTTTAAACAGTGATGAGATCTTAGAAGCGCTACAAGAACCTCTGCAAGTAATTATTCAGGGCGTAAAGCGCGCTTTGGAACAATCGCCTCCAGAATTAGCTGCCGATATTGCAGAGACTGGGATCGTGTTGACCGGTGGTGGTGCCTTGTTGCGTGGTATCGATCAATTAATTGCCGATGAAAGTGCACTTCCGGTCATTATTGCTGAAGATCCATTAACGTGTGTTGCACGTGGCGGTGGTAAAGCCTTAGAGATGATGGATCGCCATCATCTTGATATATTGTCTGCTGAGTAATAATGATTCGCCCCGCGGAGGGAGGACGCAGCAATTAAACCGGTATTCGCCAATGAATCGTCTGTAGGTGGTCGGCTGCTGATTTTAGGTGGCGCTGCACTGGTGTTGATATTGATTGGGCAGCGCCTTGAATTCATGGCGCCGTTGCGAACGCAATTGTCAGTTGTTGCCGCCCCATTTTATTGGGTTGTTGATATTCCAAGCCGTATGACGGATCAGTTTAAAGGCTCTTGGAATAGTCGGAGCGAATTGCTGGCCGAAAACGAGAGACTGCGTTCGGAGTCTCTTATTCTTAATGCCAAACTTCAAAAATACATTGAGCTACGTGCAGAGAACGTACGTCTTCGTGAGTTGATGAACTCTGGAGAGCGGGTGAATGACTCCGTTCTTGTGGCCGAGGTAATTGCGGTCGCGTCGGATCCTAATCGTCACCAGCTCTTGGTAGACAAGGGGAGTCGAGACGGTGCTTTTTTGGGGCAGTCCGTTATCGATGCGAACGGCTTACTCGGTCAAATTACAGACGTTGGCGTCTTGCAAAGCCGCGTATTGCTTATTACCGACAGCGCTCATGCACTTCCAGTTCGGGTTAGTCGAAATGGTTTGCGAGCGATAGCAGAAGGCACTGGCCTGATTGACGAGCTGGCGTTGACGCATGTTGCCGCCACGACCGATATCCAAGTGGGTGACCTGTTGGTTAGCTCTGGGCTTGGTGGCAGATTCCCGAGCGGTTATCCGGTGGGCGAAGTCGTCGAAGTGTCGATAGACCCCGGCAAACCGTTTGCCGAGGTTCGTGCCCGTCCAATGGCTCAGCTCGATCGCAGCCGCAACGTCTTACTGGTTTTCAGTGAACAGAAGATTGAGGAGTAGCGCGTGGATTCGCATGCGCACGGTCTTTGGTTTGTTGTAGTCACAATCTTTGTCGCTTTAATTCTAAGTATCTCCCCTCTTGATGGAGGTATTGCCTGGGCTAGGCCTGATTGTTTATTGCTAATCCTAGTTTATTGGTTGTTGATGCTGCCAGAGCGAGTCGGCGTAATTATTTGCTGGAGCTGCGGCATATTGCTGGATATTTTACAGGGTGCCGTTTTGGGGCAAAATGCCTTCGCGCTCGCTGTTATTGCCTATATTATTCAAGTGTCTTACCAGCGTTTGCGGATGTTTAGCATTGTAAAACAGGCCGCGTTTGTATTCTTACTCGAACTATTCCATATATTGGTTGATCAATGGGCGCAAAACATTAACGGTGTTGCGCAAACCCATTGGCTCGTTTTTCTCCCCGCCTTAACGACAGGTCTACTTTGGTTGTTAGTTCGGCCGATAGTGGCTTGGCTACAGCGTTTGTTCGTGGTTTTCTAAGCATGAGCAGAAATAATATGATTGTTCTGGCCTCAGGTTCGCCGCGTCGTGCCGAACTGTTGCTGCAAATTGGTGTGGAATTCCAGATTGTGCCGGCCGATATTGATGAAACCCCGAAACCGAATGAGCTGGCGGTGGATTACGTTCAGCGTATGGCGGCGGAAAAAGCTGTGACAGTTGCTAGGCTATTTCCTGATCGTGTGGTGTTAGCCGCCGATACGTCGGTGATAGTTGATGGTGAGATTTGGGGAAAGCCCTTAGATCGCCAACATGCTAAGGTAATGCTAGCGGGGCTTAGTGGCCGTAGCCATCAAGTGATGACTGCACTCGCGGTTTTTTGTGGCGGAGGTGTTGCGCTGGAGCTCAATGTCACTGAGGTGGAGTTTGCCGTATTAACGCCAGAGCAAATAGATACTTATATTGCTAGCGGTGACGCTGACGATAAGGCTGGTGCCTATGGTATTCAAGGTGTGGCCGGGTGTTTTGTAAAGCACTTGAGTGGTAGCTACTCTGGCGTGATGGGTTTGCCTTTATATGAAACAGCGGTTTTGCTGGGCAAAGCCGGAATAATATTAGAGCCTGCGAATGAGTGAAGAGATATTAATCAATGTTACGCCGGTAGAAACCCGTGTTGCGGTGGTTGAAAACGGCGTGCTGCAAGAGGTTTATATTGAGCGTAGTCGTTCACGCGGTATTGTTGGGAATATATATCAGGGCAAAGTGGTACGAGTTTTACCTGGTATGCAGGCGGCGTTTGTCGACATCGGCTTAGAGCGCACGAGTTTTATTCACGCCTCAGATATTGCCTGCCTAGATAATGAAAGTGGTGAACATGCGGATATTCGTAGCAAAATTCGCGAAGGCCAGTTGCTAACCGTCCAAGTTAGTAAAGATCCAATGGGTACTAAGGGTGCGCGCTTAACAACACGTTTGTCGGTGTCGTCTCGGTATTTAGTCTATATGCCTGGTGCCGCGCATATTGGCGTTTCTCATCGTATCGACGATGAGGAGGAGCGTCAGCGACTGCGCGATGTGCTTGAAACAGCGGCGCGCGAAGACGATGAAGAATTGCGGGACGGTTATATCTTACGCACGGCTGCTGAAGGCGCCGGTGAGGATGAAATGCGTGCCGACGTCCAGTTTTTAAAGCGTTTGTGGGGCGCAGTAGAGCGCCGGATGAAGCGGGATACCGCACCGAGCGTGATATACGAAGATTTGCCGCTGTTTATGCGAACAATGCGGGACCTGGTGCGACCGGGCTTAGAGAAAATTCGTATCGATTCCCGAGAAAGTTTTCAGCGCGTGGCGCAGTTTGCTGAGGATTACCTACCAGAGATTAGCTCGCAGCTTGAATATTATCCTGGTGAGAGGCCGATATTTGATCTTTACGGTGTAGAAGACGAAATTCAAAAAGCCCTTGGTCGCAAGGTTGAACTCAAGTCTGGCGGTTATTTGATTATTGATCAAACCGAAGCGATGAGTACCATAGATATCAATACTGGTGCATTTGTCGGGCATCGTAATCTCGAAGAAACCATTTTTAAAACCAACCTTGAAGCGGCTGCTTCGCTGGCTCGTCAACTGCGGCTGCGTAATCTTGGTGGCATTATTATTATCGATTTTATCGATATGAAAGATCCAGAGCACCGTCGCCAAGTTTTGCGTGCGCTGGAGCGCGCAATGGAAAAGGACTACGCAAAAACCTCGATCACGGGTGTGTCTGATTTGGGGCTTGTAGAAATGACCCGCAAACGCACTCGCGAAAGTCTTGAACATATTCTTTGTGAAACCTGCCACTACTGCCATGGTCGGGGTTCATTGAAATCACCTGAAACGGTCTGTTATGAGGTGTTTAGAGAGATTCTGCGGGAGTCTAGGGCATACGAAAGTAAGCGATTATTGGTCTTGGCATCACAGGAAGTTGTGGATCGTTTGCTTGATGAAGAGTCGGCAAACGTTGCCGACCTTGAAGAGTTTATTGGCGCGAGTATTCGCTTTCAGGTCGAAGCGGTGTACACGCAGGAGCAATATGATGTCGTTTTGCTTTGATCTTGGTTGCCGGTAATCGTGGGTGATCACTAATGCTCGTGCGAGCAATCCGCCAACTTTATACCCTGCTCTGGGGCATCGCCTTAGTGGTGTTGGTGGTCTTGGCTTTGTACGCGAGCTTGGGGCGACAGTACATTGGTTTGCTCGACCGTTATCAGCAAGATATTTTTCAGCAGCTTGAAAGTTTTACTGGCGTTAGCATGCAGGCGGCTAGTGTGCAGGGTAGCTGGGCTGGTTTGTCTCCCGTTATCGATGTTACTGATTTTCGCTTAGGCAGCGGTGACGCTGTTCGTCTTGATCATGCCCGTATAGAAGTCGATGTGCTCTCGTCGTTAGTGACTGGCACGCCAAAAATACGTCAAATTCAGGTGGGTACACTCAGTGTAGACCTTGAGCAAAACAGCGAAGGGGGTTGGCAAGTTGCAGGTTTAATGGCTGGCGACGCTAGCACTGGCGACCCTGAAATGTTGATAAATTCCGTGCTGGGTGTGCGTAGTGCAGCGCTGGGATTGTTTGCGATTAACCTTCATTATGCCAATGGCGATGTTACACATATCAGTAGCCGCGACTTTTCGCTACGCAGCGACGACAGGTTTCGGCGCATATATGCACAATTGAATACCGACAGCGACGGTGATATTCAATTGGTGCTGGAGTCCTACGGCGATCCTCGCAACGCAGAAAAATTTAGCGCCAATGCTTATATGATCATTGATGGTAGTCGTTTGTCGGCAATAGCGCCGCTGTTTCAGCAAAGTGCGCCGTTGTTTGACAGCGAAGTCAGCGGCGAGTTGTGGATGAGCTGGCGTCGTGGTCAGCGCGTTAGTTTAAGTGGTGTACTCAGTGCTGAGGAGTTGGCAGTTGGGGTGCTCTGGGGAGCCGAAGACGCTCTGCTTAAAGACGTGAATATGCGTTTTGCCGGCAGCCATCGCGACGGTTCTTGGCGTATTAGCTTTACGGAATTTGATGCCCACTGGCGAGATCATTATTTGGATTTGGCGGGGGTTTCGGTATGGCATCCCGAGAATACACTGTGGCGATTTACCTTGCCTCAGCTAGAGATCAGTGCAACGAATGCACTTTTGACCGAGAGCGATATTCTTCCTGAACACCTGCAGAATGTACTCACGGACTTGGCGCCTGAGGGGTATTTAAACCATATCCAGTTCGATCTTTATACCGGAGAAAAGGGTATAGATAGCTTTGCGCTGAGGGCCGAAGCCTCAGAGCTGAGTGTGCAAGCTTGGCAGGGCGCACCTGGGGCAGAGGGCCTAACGGGATACCTTGAAATCAGCCCTAACCACGGCACATTACTGGTGGATTCCGAGGCATTAACTCTGGCTTTCCCGCATCTGTATGACGATGCCTTTGCCCTAAAGTCGGTAAAAACCGAGCTGCGCTGGGAATACGACGATCAGCGTGTAAGGCTGTACAGCGGCTTGATTAGTGCTAAAAGTTTTGACAGGCCGATGTCTGCAATGCTGCGCTTAGATTTGCCCCTACATAAGGATGGCAGCCCAGACCCAACAATGACCTTGATGATTGGTGCGCAGAATGTAGACGCAAGCCATCATGAAGCCTACACACCAAAAGTATTAGGTGATGACCTCCATGCTTGGCTGGCAGACAGCATCCGAGACGGTCGCGCTAGCGATGTTGGCTTTATCTACCACGGATCACTGTTAGCCCATGCGGAACAACGTCCCTCCGTGCAGTTGGATTTGGACCTCGTTAATGTTGAATTACGTTTTCTGAAGGATTGGCCGGCGGTAAAAGCAAAAAACGCTTCGGTGTTAATTAATAATGCAGAAGTGACGGCGATATCAGACGCCGCCAGTTTAAATGGTCTGGCTTTAGGGCCGCTTGAAGTGAATGTTGTACCAAACTCCAAGGGCGATTTTGCCCTTAAGGTTGCAACTAGTGCTAAGCCGATATTCTCGCAGGTGAAGAGTTTACTGATAGACACCCCCTTACACGGCTATATTGGAAATACCTTTGATTCATGGACTGGGGACGGAAAAGCGACGGTAGACTTCGGCTTGTATTTACTGTTTGCCGGTGAGCGCATACCCAAGGTGAAAGTCGATGCCGATATTGATTTTCCAACGCTGGGCTTGCCTGATTATCGTTTAGCGTTGAGTGATGTCAGTGGACATATCCATTATGAAACCGTTAGTGGGCTTAGCAGTAATAGTTTGCAGGCTAAGGTATTTGAACAGCCTCTGTTTACGACTATTCGCCAGAATGGTCGTCAGGTGGATATTGATATCGCCACTAATGTTGCCGCTAGGAATGTTGAACAGTGGCTGCGTAACCCTGTGCTGCAGTTCTTTAGCGGCAGTAGTGCGATTAAACTGCATATTCAAGCTGGTGGCGAAACACCGAATCTGAGGGTGACATCTGCGCTGCAGGGCGTAAGCATTTCACTGCCGCAACCGTTTTATAAGCCCGCTGAGTCTGCGCGCCAATTAACTATCACAATGCCCTTGGGGGGCGATGAGCAGTTGCTGCGCTTAACTTTAGCAGATCAATTGGCCTTGAGTTTGGGTATTAGTGAGGGGGAGGTGTTTGGCGCGCATTTACGACTTGCTAGCGGTGATAAGCCCGCAGTACTACCGAGGCCATTATTGGGTCAATTTAATGTTGATGGGCGTGTAGACTTTGCGACGTTTGAGAAATGGCAGAGAATTGCAGATCAATATATGGCAAACACTCAAGCGGGTAGCAGCGCTGGTATCGTTTTGGCGGTTAATGATTTGTACATTGGCGATGTCGATATTTTTGATCATCTTTTACAAAATGTTCGGCTTACATTGACTGAAAATTATGAGCGTTGGCGCTTACGAATAGACAGTCACCAGCTTGCCGGAGATTTGGTTTTTCCCCGCAATAATTCCCAAGCTAAAGCCTCTTTCACACTAGAAAAATTGGTTTTACCGTCTTTTAGTGAGGGGCAAGCGAGTGCGACGGTTGGCGTTGATCCCCGCACATTCATGGATGTTGATGTTGATATCGATGCGCTGACAGTTGGTGGAGAATATTGGGGTAGTGTGGGGTTTGATCTGCGAACAGATAAATTTGGCGCGCACTTCAATGACGTGCGTGGCGAGTTGCGTGGCATTGCATTGGCTCAGGATGATGGCGCAAGCAGCTTGCACTGGCTTAGAGATGATGCCGGAAACCAAACCTCTAGGCTGAAGGGTAAGTTTGGGGTTCAGGATTTGGGCGCGGTGTTAACGGGGCTTGGCTATCCTAAAGTGATGGAAACAAGACGCGGTGATTTTAGTGTTGATATGCATTGGGATGGCTCGCCAAGCCAATGGAATATCTTAGAAAGCGACGGTGAATTGGAATTTGGTTTTGATGATGGCCGCTTTTTAAAAAGCTCTGATGCTGCCAGCGGCGCCTTGCGGGTATTTAGTATTTTTAATATGGCGAATGTTATTCGGCGATTGAAATTCGACTTCCGTGATGTATTCAGTAAGGGAATTTACTTTGATTCTATGCGCGGCAATCTAAATATACATGACGGCATTGTTAGATTGCAGGAACCTTTAGATATCAAAGGACCGTCTAGTCGTTTCCAAATGACTGGGAATATTGATCTTAATACTGACGTGCCGGCACTACGTTTAGTTGCAACTTTGCCGGTAGGCAGTAATTTGCCGTGGGTTGCTGCGCTGGTGGGCGGCCTGCCCGCCGCCGCAGGTGCTTATGTGGTAAGTAAGGTGTTCGAGGAGCAAGTCGATAGCTTCTCCAGCGCGGTCTACGATATCTCTGGAACTATCCAGCAACCAGAATTAACGTTTAAAAAGATTTTTGATGTGGATAGTGAAGATTTGCCCGCGCCGACGGATGCCAAAATTGAGCATGTTGAATGAAGGCGGTCTACGTGAGGGCACGGAGGGCTTATGTCTAAATCGCTTTTGCCAATCAAAGTTGCCGCTCTGCAAATGGTGTCGACGAATCAATTGAATACGAATTTGCAGCGTGCTGAAGCCTTGGTAGCCGAGGCGGCAGAACATGGCGCACAACTGGTAGTGCTACCAGAAAACTTTGCCTTGTTTGGCAGCAAAGAAATTTTTGCTTTGGCCGCCGCCGAAGAGGCGTGTGGTGAGCTGCAGAGCTTTCTTGCGGGCTTAGCTACTCAATATAAAGTTGTGTTGGTTGGTGGCACTATTCCGCTTCCTGCTGAAGATGGCCGCGTTTATGCGACGTCATTTATTCACAGCGGCGACGGCGTCAGTCTTGGCCAATACCGGAAAATTCATTTATTCGATGCCGACGTTGGCGATGCTCAAGGTAGTTATCGGGAGTCTGACAGTTATGCCCCAGGGGATGAGGTTGTTGTCGTTGACTCGGCGGTAGGGCGTATAGGTGTTGGGATTTGCTACGATTTACGTTTTCCTGAAATGTTTCGTCGTATGCTCGAACTTGAGGCTGATATTATTGTATTGCCGTCTGCGTTTACACGTAATACTGGCTGGGCCCATTGGCTGCCACTATTGCGTGCGCGTGCGATAGAAAATCAATGCTTGGTGGTGGCGGCAAATCAGGGCGGTGTCCATGATGCTAAGCGCCAAACTTCGGGTGGTTCAGTAGTTATCGATAGTTGGGGGCGGGTGTTAGCGGAAGCGGGCTTGGGAGAGGCTTGTGTTGTAGCCAGCTACGATCAAGAGGAACAGCGTGCCTTGCGGCGGCGGATGCCGGTTGCCCAGCATCGCCGATTATAAACTGCAAATTTCATTCTTTTGGCTGATGTTCCTGCAGTTCTTTTAAATATTGGAATAATTTGCGCTTGGCTGCGGGCGGCTTGTTTGCTTTGGCATCTTTACCTACTTGTAATATCAGTGTTCGTAGGCGTTGACGATCAGCGTCAGGAAATTGAGTAACTACCTTTTCAATTCCTGGTAGACCTTGTTCAACAATGTCATCTCGTAATTCTTCTAGTCGATGAAAGGCTCTAGCGAGTTCGCGCTGCCCTTCATCCCGCTTTGCTAATCCCGCTTCTATTTCTGTTAAATCAATGCCGCGCATTAGTTTACCAATATATTGCAATTGGCGACGCAGCGCTTCGCGGCTCGTTAATCGCCTTGCGGTGGTAAGGGCTTCGCTTAAATGCTCGTCATGAATAGGGATTTTTGCTAACTCATTATTGCTGAGTTTTACCAATTGCTCGCCGAGGTTTTGCAGGGCCTGCATTTCCTTTTTTACAGCGGTTTTACTTGGGCGTTCTTGTTCTGGCTCGGTCACGTTGGGATCCGTTTAGTTATCTAATAGTGTTGTTTTCAGCTGCGATACGAATGTTAAAAACGCTCTAGCCGTAAAAATAGCTGGCAAGTCCGAGAAATGATAAGAAACCAATTACGTCAGTTACCGTAGTAAGCACAACACCGCCTGCCAATGCAGGATCAATGTTTAAGGACTTCATTGCCAGTGGCAATACTGCGCCAGCGAGTGCCGCAGTCAGTAAATTAATGATAATTGCCGCGCCAATAATACCGCCCATCAAGGGGTCGTCAAACCACAGTGTGGTTGCGCCGGCAACAATTACCGCCCAAACCACGCCGTTAATGGCGCCAACCGCCATTTCCCGATTAATTAACCAGCGACTATTGTCACGACTAATGTGGCCGAGGGCCATACCGCGAATGACCACGGTGAGGGTTTGAGTGCCGGCGACGCCGCCCATGCTCGCCACAATGGGCATTAATACGGCGAGGGCAACGACTTTTTCGATGGTGCCTTCAAATAAATTAATCACTGCCGAGGCGATAAAGGCGGTGAGTAAATTAATGCCGAGCCACACGGCACGGCGCGGCGCGGTGGTTAGCACGGCGGCGAAGGTGTCTTCGTCTTCGTCCAAGCCTGCCATGCTCATTAATGAGTGGTCAGATTCTTCGCGGATAACGTCGACGACGTCATCGATGGTAATGCGGCCTAGCAGCAAGCTGTTTTCGTCGACGACGGGGGCCGATACCCAGTCATGTCTTGCGAAGAGCGTGGCGACTTCTCGCGAGGACATACGCGCGGGAATGGGCTCGACTTCGGTGTCCATGATTTCGCGAACGGTAACGCTGGGGTCAGATACCAAAAGCTTACGCAGCGACAACACGCCGATGTATTGATCGTTACGGTTAACCACCAATAGGCTGTCGGTCATTTCTGGCAGTTGTTCGTGACGGCGCAAATAGCGGAGCGCAACGTCGAGGGTGATATTCGGCCGAACGGTGATGGTGTCGGTGTTCATCAAACCGCCGGCACTGTCCTCGTCATAAGATAGAACGTGCTCTACCCGAATCCGATCCTGGTGATCCATTGAGTCGAGAACTTCGCGAATGACTCGGTCAGGCAGCTGCTGGAGAATATCCGCAATATCATCCGCTTCCAGACCTTCGGTAATGGTCGCGACTTCCTCCGCGTCCATTTGGCGGAGGAATTGACTTTGAACTTCATCGTTTAGATGTTGGAGAATGTCCCCTTCATTCTCAATGTCGATGAGCTGCCACAGCACGCTACGGATTTTGTGCGGTGTAGATTCTATTAAGTGGGCAGCGTCAGCAGGGGGCAAACCGTTCAGCATACGACGGATTTGCAGGAAGCCCCCAGAACCCAAGGCGTCATTTAGGGTTTTGAGTTGGCTCTCGGTTTGAAGCTTGTCAGCAGTCTGGGCCATACCTATCCCTAGCCTGAGCCATTAGGTGGAAAGAAAGTCTGGGTTAATTATCCTTTAAAGTGCTGTCTGCAACAATCCACAGTACTTGGCTACAAGCATAAATAAGTCATATTACGCTTATTATTCAGCTTCACCGAAACGCTGAGAAATAATATCGAGCACCGCCGTAAGCGCGGCTTGTTCATCTTCGCCATCGCAGCGCACAGTAAGTTCAGTGCCTTTGCTAGCGGCTAGCATCATAACAGCCATAATACTTTTGCCGTCGACAGATTTGTCGCCAACGCCGACTTGAACACTAGCGCCAAAGGCGCCGGCGGTGGCGACTAATTTGGCTGCTGCGCGGGCGTGTAAGCCGAGTTTATTAATGATTATTATATTGGATTCGACCATCGTGGATACTCTAGTGTAGTTCGCGATGGCGAACTTGAAGATCTGGGTAGGTCTTACGTAGGGTCTTGGCAAGCGTTTCAGCCATATATACTGAGCGATGTTGACCACCTGTGCAACCAATGGCTATGGTGAAATAGCTGCGGTTACTCGCTTCAATTTTAGGTAGCCAATGTTGCAAATATTGTAGGATGTCATTGTGCATTAAGGTGACGTCATCTTGACTGCCTAAGTAATTTTGCACCGCTAAATCTTGTCCTGTGAGTGCGCGTAGCTCTTCGTTCCAGTGTGGATTAGGTAACATGCGTAGGTCGTAAACTAGGTCTGCGTCGATGGGTAGTCCACGCTTAAACCCAAAGGATTTTAATTGCACAGCCAGTTTGCTGGCGTCCACACCGAGGATACGGTCGCGGATAGCCGCGCGTAATTCGTGTACGGTCATGTCGCTGCTGTCTATTGCCAGCGAGGCTTCTACAACAATAGGTTCGAGCAAGATCGACTCAAGTTTTATGGCGTCGGCCAGCGGTAGTGAATCTGTGGTGAGTGGATGGCGGCGGCGGGTTTCGCTGAATCGTTTGATGAGTTTGTCATCGCCGGCATCTAAAAAAACAATGCGTAACTGGGCGTGTTTTTTAACTTCTTCGCACAGTGATTTAAAGCGGGCGAGTTCGTCTTGGGAGTTGCGGGCGTCTATGCACACGGCAACTTGTTGATGAACTTTTAAGGGGCTTTGCGATAGTTCTCTGACCAGTTCTGGAAGTAGTGATACCGGCAGATTGTCAATGGCGTAAAAGCCCTCATCTTCTAATTGGTGAAGGGCCGTACTTTTGCCGGAACCTGAGCGACCGCTTAGAATGATGAGGTTCATATCAGCTTGCTGTCGCGAGTTTAAACAGTGTTTCTGTGTCGTTGGCATGGCGCAGCTTGTTGCGGAAGTCGTCTTCATTAAATGCAGTGGCAAGCGCGCCAAGCACTTTTAAGTGCTCGTCGTGGGCTTCGGCGGGAACAATAAGGGCAAAGATTAGATCGACGGGTTCGTCGTCGATGGCTTCAAAGTCAATGGCTTCATCAAGTTTGAGTAACATGCCGGTAATGCTGGTGCAGCGGCTGCTGCGGCAGTGCGGAATGGCGACGCCGTGGCCAATGCCGGTGCTGCCTAAACGTTCACGGGCGAGTAATTCATTAAATAACTCGTCAGCGTCAAATTCGGATTTGTCTGCGGAAATACCCGCGGCAATGTATTCGAGTAAGCGTTTTTTACTGGTGACGGACGCACCGTATTCGGTGCGTCCGGTAGTGAGTATTGATTCAAGTGTCATGATAGTTACTAGTTAACTTCTGTTGAAATCATGGGGCCTTAGCGGCCCAGCGATTTTTCTTTGTGTTTAATTAATTGGCGGTCAAGTTTATCTGTCAGGCTGTCGATTGCCGCATACATGTCTTCGGATTCGCAGGTTGCAAATAAATCCGCGCCGGCAACGTGTACGGTAGCCTCGGCTTTTTGAACGAGTTTTTCAACCGTCAGGGTCACGTCAGTATTGGTGATGTTGTCAAAATGTCGCTGTAGTTTTGTGAGCTTGTTGTTTACATAATCGCGGAGGGCGGGGGTAACGTCTACGTGATGACCACTTACAGTAATCTGCATATATTGCTCCTTCATCGCTAAAAAATGCTGGCGCCTCACGGCGAGTCGCTACTAGCGGTGACCTTTGGGTCGCCGCATTGTGAGATCAATACACGATTGTTCATTCGCCATCTGGCAACATCCAAAGCACACTCAGTCGGTCATTTATAAGCATAAATTACCTCATTTACCTTTCCCGCTGGTCACTCGTATCTAGTGAGCGGTAGTGGCTGTGCACTTTTGAGCGCCAGAGAACAAAATTCCGGCTCGTGTATACATCTCTTTATACTAGTCGTTTCCGCTCATTTGAGGGCGGAATAACCAGTGATTCTCTGTATTTCGCTATGGTGCGGCGTGCAACCTGTATTCCTTGCTCGCCCAATAAGTCGGTGATTTTACTGTCGCTTAATGGTTTGCGAGGGTTTTCCGCCGCAACCAGTTTTTTAATCAATGCACGTATGGCGGTGCTTGAACACTCCCCGCCGGTGTCTGTAGATACATGACTGGAAAAGAAGAACTTAAGTTCAAATATTCCACGGGGGGTGTGCATATATTTTTGGGTGGTGACCCGCGAAATAGTCGACTCGTGCATGCCAACGGCTTCGGCTATGTCATGTAGAACCAGCGGCTTCATTGCCTCTTCGCCATATTCTAGGAAGCCGCGCTGGTATTCGACAATTTTGGTCGCGACCTTCATTAGTGTTTCGTTGCGGCTGATTAGACTTTTGATGAACCAGCGCGCTTCTTGGAGGTTGTCGCGAATATAGTCGTTGTCACTGCTATTGCTGCTTTGACGCGCCATCGATGCGTATTGCGCATTGATTTGAATTTTGGGGGCGATGTCGGGGTTGAGCTCCACCAGCCAGCGGCCGTCTTTTTTGCTTACGAAAACGTCTGGTACAACGTATTCGGTGTCGTCGCTGCCAATGGCATTGCCGGGGGTGGGGTCTAGTGACTGGATCAGTTTTAGAATGTCGCGCAGCTGTTCTTCTTTTAAGCGGCAGCGGCGCATAATTTGGTTGTAGTCGCGATTACCCAATTGCGCCATATATTGGCTAACTACTACACAGGCTTCGTCAACGTAGGGCGTGTTGCGCGGCAGTTGTTTGAGCTGGATGAGTAGACATTCTTGTAAATCTCTACCGCCGACTCCTGGTGGGTCGAATTGTTGAATGAGGTGCAATACCGCGTTGAACTCTTCGATCTCGATGGCTTCGTTGTCAAAGCTTTCGACTAGCTCTTCGGCGCTGACGGTAAGGCGACCTTTTTCATCGATAGCGTCAATAATGGCCGCGGCAATCATTTGGTCAATATCAGATAGGCGGCTTAGGTTGAGCTGCCAGCGTAGATGATCTTGTAATGAATCTGAGCTGGAATGGCGGTAATCGTTGTTGTAGTCGTTATCCTCTCCGGAGGAGCCGCTACCTGAGCCGCTGCCACTGGTTTGAAATACATCGTCCCACTGACTGTCGACGGGTAAGTCTTCGGGGATGTCGCTGCGCTCGGCCCATTCGGTATCAGCTTCTGGCTGCGGGGCTTCTACTTCGCTGTCGCTGGCTTTTTCAGGCTTTTGGGGTTCGGCTGAGGTGGGTTCAGTATTAACCTCAATGTCGCCGTCTTCGTCGCTAATTTCTAAAAGTGGGTTAGAGTCTAGGGCAGATTGAATTTCTTGCTGAAGATCTAAAGTAGACAGTTGTAATAAACGAATCGCCTGTTGCAGCTGGGGTGTCATTGTCAGGCTTTGGCCGACTTTGAGCTGTAGCGATTGTTTCATAGGCAGTGGCTTCTACAACATGAAATTAAGTGGTAACGCGAACGGTGTTTTGTTCTACCGGCACTGTGTATGCCTCTATGTCAGTGTAGTCGCGACACGGATTCCCAGCAATACCTGTGCCGATTCATTTGTACGGAACTATACTTATAAAGTGAATTTGTCGCCTAAGTAAATATCGCGGACAACCTGGTTGTTGAGCACGGTTTCGGCGTTGCCCTCTGCCACAATGCGGCCTTCACCAACGATGTAGGCTTTGTCGCAAATATCGAGGGTTTCACGCACATTATGGTCGGTGATTAATACGCCAATTCCCCGTGCTTGCAGGTGCCTGACGATGTTTTGGATATCGTTCACTGATATTGGGTCAACGCCCGCAAAGGGCTCATCTAGCAGAATAAAGCTGGGTTCGGTCGCCAGCGCGCGGGCAATTTCTACTCGCCGCCGCTCACCGCCAGATAATGCCATGCCTTGAGATTTACGAATGTGGGTAATATGAAATTCTTGTAGTAGTGCTTCTAATTTATCTTTGCGCTGGCTGCGATTGAGGTCGCGGCGGGTTTCAAGTATCGCCATGATGTTGTCGGCAACACTGAGTTTGCGAAAAATAGAGGCTTCCTGTGGCAGGTAGCCTACGCCGTGTTTTGCGCGCCCTTGAATGGACTGTCTAGTAAGGTCGCGGTCATCGAGCTGAATAGTGCCGCGATCGGCGTTTACAATGCCAACAATCATGTAAAAACAGGTGGTTTTGCCCGCGCCGTTAGGGCCTAGCAGGCCAACGATTTCGCCGCTACTAATCGTGAGCGACACATCCTTGATGATTTCGCGGCCCTTATAAGCTTTCGCGAGGTTTTTTGCTTGTAGCACTGGCATGGCTAGTTAGTTTCCTCTGCAGTCGAGGTACTTTCAGCATTGGTGCCGTCTGGCGTAGGGGTGCCGGCAGCAGTGTTGTTGTCTTCCGCTGGGGTTTGGATTTCGTCCGGTATTGCTTGAGGCTGCAGGGTCATTTTTACTCGATTGTCTTTTTCATTACTGCCGCCGTCGGCCACTACTGTTTGTTTGCGGCCGCTATAGACCACTCGGTCGCCGGAAATTTTTGAGCCTTGGTGGGTGATAGACGCATTTCTTTGCAGCAAAATTTCTTCTTGTTGCAGGCTGTATTCAATACGTTGTGCGCTGGCAATTACCACGCCTTCGTCGGCACGGGGCTGTTGTTCAAAATAGGCGGGGGTGCCTTCCGCAATGACTTTTTGCACTTTGCGGTCAGACTCTACAATGGTGAGTTTGTCGGCGCGAATTTTTAGTGAGCCTTGGCTCATATTCACGTTGCCAATATAGATGCCTTGATTTCTCTCGTAAACTGCGCGATCTGAGCTTAAGTTGATCGCTTTTTTACGGTCGTCGGGCAGACTGAGCGCAAGCTGGCTCACACTGAGGAATAGCACAGCACAGAGTGCGGCCTTAGTAAGGTTCATAGCGGCCTTTTACCTGATTTAGCAGTTCAACACGCTCATCTTTCAGGCTGGCTTGCATGCCCGTCGAGTGTGTTGTGCCGCTGCGTAATTTGAGGGTAAGTGCCAAGGGAGTACTTACCTCGCTATTTTCAAGATTAATATTAAGTGCTTCGGTGCTTATTTCTGCTTGGCGAATAAGATCTTTTATAAGAACGGTGTCTGTGAGTACTAATTGTTCGCCGTCTTGGGAGAGTCGCCCCTTTAAAGCGCTTGCCGTCCACGGGCGCTGTTCGGCGATATTACCAACATAGAATGGTTCTTTTAAAGTGATAGAGCCATTTGAAATTAGTCGCTCGGCACTTTTTGCGCGCCATTGATAGGCTATGTCGCCGTTGACGCTGTATTTTAAGCCAGTAACGTTGGTGAGGTGGGAGTCGGCGTCGGGAATGGCTTCAAATTGATCAGTAATACTGAGCTTGCCGCTCTCGCTGTATTGGGTCAAGTAGACCACGGTGCCAGCGAGAGCGGTAATAGCCGATAGGACTGAAAGTAGTGTGAAAAAATTAAAGCCTTTCATAACTATAGGAACTGCTCCAAGGCGTCGTTTAGTTTGCCCTGCGCTTTCAGTATCAGTTCGCATATCTCTCTAACTGCGCCGTGGCCGCCGGCGGCTTTGGTTTGCCAGTCGGCGTGTCGAGCAACATAGTAATGGCCATTGGCGACGGTGATGCCTAAGCCCGCTTGACGGATGGCGGATAGGTCGGGAAGGTCGTCGCCAACATAGGCGATTTCTTCAAAGCTGATTCCAAGATCCTTGCGCAGCTCTTCAAGGGCGACCAGTTTATCTTCGCGGCCTTGGTAGATTAGTTCGATTTTTAGCTCAGCGGCACGACGTTTTACTAACTCTGAGCTTCGTCCGGTGATGATGGCGGGTTTAATACCAGCGTCGCGTAATAGTTTTATTCCAAGGCCGTCGAGAATGCTGAAGGCTTTAATTTCTTCGCCGCTATTGCCAAAATAGAGACTGCCGTCGGTTAAAACGCCGTCCACGTCCATTGCTAGTAGTTTGATGGGTTTTGCTTTTTCGATAACACTTTGCATTTATTGGGTATTCTCTAGGCTACGCCTGCTTTTAGCAGGTCGTGGGTATGGATGACGCCTACCGGTTTATGTTCGTTGTCTACCGCGACCAGCACGGTGATTTTGTTGTCTTCCATAATTCGAAGCGCTTCGGCGGCCATCGTTCCGGGTCGGATAGTACGGCAATTACGCGTCATAATGTCATCAATTGGGCTGCTGTGTATATCTATGCCGCGATCAATAGCGCGTCTAAGGTCACCGTCAGTAAAGATGCCCGCAAGCGCACCTTTATGATCGACTACGGCGGTCATGCCGAGGCCCTTACTGCTCATTTCTAGCAGCGCTCTACTTAAGGCGCTCCCTAAAACAACGGAGGGTATGGCGTCGCCAGTATGCATAATGCTATCTATTTTCAGTAATAGTCGCCGCCCGAGCGCGCCGCCAGGGTGGGACATGGCGAAGTCATTTGCGGTAAAGCCACGAGCTTCTAATAATGCGATCGCTAATGCATCGCCCATGACGAGAGTAACGGTAGTGCTTGACGTGGGGGCTAAGTTCAACGGACAGGCTTCTTCGCTTACGCCAACGTTTAAATGCACGTCGGCGCTGATGGCTAGCTCAGATGTGGGGTTGCCAGTTAATGCAATCACCGGTACCGCGAGTAATTTTAGTAAGGGCAATATGGTAATAAGCTCGGCGGTGGTGCCGGAGTTGGATAGGGCGATAACCACATCTCCCGATGTGATCATGCCTAAATCGCCGTGACTTGCTTCGCCGGGATGAACAAAAAATGCTGGCGTGCCGGTACTTGCTAAGGTGGCTGCAATTTTATTGCCGATATGGCCCGACTTTCCCATGCCCGTGACAACAACACGACCTTTGCACGTTAATAGAATTTCGCAAGCGCGCTCAAACGTTTCGTCAATACGCTCAGCTAGGACGCTCACGGCGTCGCGCTCCATCGTGATGACACGTGTCGCAGAACTAATAAAACTAGGATTGTTCGTCACTCAGAGCACCTTGATTATTAATGTTGCCCGTTCAGCTTGGGCTCAGGTTCGGTATGATAATTTCCAATGTGACAAATTAACAGGTTTAGCTAACACTCGAACAGGGAGTGAATGGCGTAAAATGTGGTCGAAGATCGCAATTGCCGGTATTTTATTGGTAATGGCAGACGGATAAAAAATTAAGGGGATGGTATGTTTAAAAAAATAGCAATGACGGTTTTTGTGGTGTTTGGCATGCTTTCGCAGAGTTTTGCCGCCGAAAAGGGCCCCTATGAGGTGGTGGCAGACACTACGCAGGAACTCGTAAAAGTTATTGAAGATGCGCGTAGCTATATCGACAAAGAACCGCAGCGTTTTAATGACGAAGTGCGTCGTATTATGGACGACGTTGTCGATTTTCAAAGTTTTGCCCGCGGCATTATGGGTAAATACGGTAGTCGCGGTTATTACGAAAGTTTAAAAACTGAGGCAGAGCGCGCCCAGTTTCGTGAGCGTGTCATTAGGTTTACCGACAGTTTTAAAGATGGCCTGATTAACACTTATTCAAAAGGTCTGCTTAGCTTTAATGGGAATCGCATCGAAGTGCAGCCTTTGGCTGATGATGTTGATTTATCTGGTAGCGTTGGCGTGCGCCAAGATATTTACGGCGAGCGATCTAAGCCTTACCAAGTTATTTACACCCTTCGTCAGAGTTCTGACGGGGCTTGGAAATTACGTAATGTGATTATTGAAGGCTTGAACTTGGGCCGTATATACCAAAATCAATTCAATGCAGCGGTTAAGCAATATAACGGCGACATTGATAAAGTGATCGACAATTGGACTGTCGCACCTCAAGAAGTTATGGAAAAGTCTGCTGAGTAATTAGCGTTGATTTGCGGGGTGAGCCCAGCTTAGGGTTTCGCCTCGCCATGTTCTCTGCAATTGCGTACAATTCCGCGCTTAAGTAATGCGGTAGTAGGTAAGAACGGAATGGGTATGCAAGTAGAACAAATCGAACAACGTCTTTTAGAGCATTTTCCCAGTAGCGAAGTCGCTGTTAATGGTGACGGTAGCCATTTTGACGTGCGTGTTATAAGTGATGCATTTTCTGGCTTGCGTGCGGTGAAGCGTCAACAGCTTGTCTATGCTGCCGTGAATGAGTGGATTCGGGATGGCTCTTTACATGCCATTAATATTAAAGCGTTAACCCCCGACGAAGCCCAGTCTTAAGGCTCACCGGATTCTCCAGGAGATTTCATGGATAAGTTGCTTATATCCGGCGGCGGCCCGTTGGCCGGCGAAATTCGCGTATCTGGTTCAAAAAATGCGGCTTTGCCAATTCTGGCGGCGACATTGCTTTCTAGCGAACCGGTTATGGTTCGTAATCTACCTCATCTGCATGATATTACGACGATGATTGCGTTGTTACGCAGTATGGGTACGGAGCTAATTGTTGACGAGAACCTTGGCGTTGAAATAAACGGTTCGACAACCACGGAAACCACCGCGCCGTATGAATTAGTAAAAACGATGCGTGCCTCTATTTTGGTATTGGGGCCGTTGCTCGCGCATTTTGGTCATGCACGGGTGTCTTTTCCTGGCGGTTGCGCTATAGGTAGTCGCCCTGTTGATCAGCACTTGCGTGGCCTAGAGGCGATGGGCGCCATTATTGATGTCGACGCTGGTTATATTACTGCGCGGGCGCCTGAAGGTGGTTTGCGTGGGGCTCATGTGTTGTTTGATATGGTTACCGTCGGCGGTACTGAAAACGTAATGATGGCGGCGGCACTCGCTAAAGGCAGGACTGTTCTTGAAAACGCCGCCAGAGAGCCAGAAATAGTTGATTTAGCCAATTGCCTTATTGCGATGGGGGCCAAAATTAGCGGCCACGGCAGCGCAACTATTACTATTGATGGTGTTGAGCGCCTACACGGATGCACTTATCACGTAATGGCGGATCGTATTGAGGCCGGGACCTATTTAGTTGCTGCGGCGGCGACGCGCGGCTCTATTCGTTTGCGCGATATCGGCCCTGACACGCTTGAGGCTGTTTTGGTTAAGCTCGTTGAGGCGGGGGCTAAAATAGATTCGGGTGATGACTGGATTAGTCTAGATATGGAAGGGCGCCGGCCAAAGGCAGTGAATATTAAGACCATGCCTTACCCCGGCTTCCCTACCGATATGCAAGCGCAGTTTACGGCGATGAATGCGGTGGCCGATGGTGTTTCTCATGTCACTGAAACTATATTTGAAAATCGCCTAATTCAAACTCATGAAATGAATCGCATGGGCGCTAAGATTAGTATTGAAGGCAATACCGCCATGATCACGGGTACCGAGCGTTTGAAGGCCGCGCCGGTGATGGCGAGTGATTTGCGCGCTTCAGCCAGTCTGGTTATTGCCGGTTTGGTAGCGGATGGCGACACCTTGGTCGATCGTATTTATCACATTGATCGTGGTTACGAATGTATTGAAGAAAAATTTCACGCACTCGGCGCAACTATTCGCCGCGTCGCTAATTAGACACTGTTCAGTACCTGGAGTTAATTTGTGGATCAGCCGGTTACTATTGCGCTCACCAAGGGGCGTATTTTAAAAGAAACCCTGCCTTTGCTAGCGGAGGCGGGAATTGTGCCTGTCGAAGATATTAGCAGCAGTCGCAAGCTGATTTTTGAAACCAATCATTCTCATATTCAGTTGATCGTCATTCGTGGTACCGACGTGCCGACCTATGTGAAGTTGGGCTCAGCGGATATTGGCATCGCCGGCAAAGACATGTTGCTGGAGCTTGGTGCGGGCGATATGTATGAGCCGCTAGATCTTAATATTGCACGTTGTAAATTGATGACGGCGGGGCGTGTTGGTGAGGCTTTGCCTCATGGTCGCGTTCGCGTGGCCACCAAATTTGTTAATGTGGCTCGCCGTCATTTTGCTGAGCGTGGAATTCAGGTTGAGCTAATTAAGCTTTATGGCGCGATGGAATTAGCGCCGTTAATGAATTTGGCCGATTTGATTGTAGATATCGTTGATACTGGCAACACATTGCGCGCCAATGGCATGGAGCCGAGGGATATGATTGCCGACGTGAGTTCGCGCTTGGTGGTTAATAAGGCCGCCATGAAGCGCAAACACCAGAGTATTCAAGACATTATCGCCAAGTTAACGGCGGCCGTAGAAGCTCGTCAGAGCGCGGAGGAGGTTGTCAGCAATGGCTGATACTCTGATTAGGCGGATGAGCAGCGCTGATGCTGGTTTTGATCTGGCGTTGACCAAGCTGTTGGACTGGGAGTCGGTATCGAATCCCGCCGTCGTTGAAACCGTAGCCGGGGTGCTTGCCAAAGTGCGTGGAGAAGGTGATGTGGCGGTAATTGAGTTCACGCAGCGTTTTGATGCTTGGCAACCTGAAGGCGCCGCAGCGCTCGAAATTCCGCATAGCCGAATGCGGGCTGCACTCGATAATATTGATGCGGATGTGCGCGCTGCGTTAGAAACTGCAGCAGAGCGTATCCGTGCGTATCACCAACATCAACGTCAAGAGTCGTGGTCGTATCGCGAGGCCGACGGAACGCTGCTTGGGCAGCAGATTACGGCCTTGGAGCGAGTTGGTTTATATGTACCTGGCGGTAAGGCTACCTATCCTTCGTCGGTCTTAATGAACGCAATACCAGCCAAGGTGGCCGGTGTTGAAGAATTGATTATGGTATCTCCGACCCCAAAAGGGTTTGTGAACGAGATGGTGTTGGCGGCGGCGGCGATTGGCGGTGTTGATCGCGTATTTACAATCGGTGGTGCTCAGGCCATTGCGGCATTAGCGTACGGTACCGAATCTATTCCTAAGGTGGATAAAATAGTTGGCCCCGGCAATATTTTTGTCGCTACCGCTAAGCGTCAGGTGTTTGGCAGTGTTGGCTTGGATATGATTGCTGGCCCCTCTGAGATTTTAGTAATCTGTGATGGCAAGACTGATCCCGATTGGATTGCGATGGATTTGTTTTCGCAGGCCGAGCACGACGAAGATGCACAGTCGATTTTATTAAGCCCCGATGCCGCCTTTTTAGATCAAGTTGAAGCCAGCATTGCACGCTTGCTGCCGGAGTCTGAGCGCGCGAGTATTATTCGTCAGTCCTTAAGTGGGCGTGGTGCGCTAGTGTTGGTTAAGGATATGGATGAAGCCATTGCGCTCAGTAACCGTATTGCGCCAGAGCATTTGGAGTTGTCGGTGGATGATGCCGAAGCGCTGCTTCCTAAAATACGCCATGCCGGCGCCATTTTCATGGGCCGCTATACGCCTGAAGCCTTGGGTGATTATTGCGCTGGCCCAAATCATGTACTACCCACCTCTGGTACGGCACGGTTTTCGTCGCCCTTAGGCGTATATGATTTTCAAAAGCGTTCATCGCTTATTGGCTGTTCTGCGAAAGGGGCGTCTGAATTGGCGAAGGTGGCCTCTATATTGGCGCGGGGCGAGTCTTTGACGGCGCATGCTCGCAGTGCGGAATATCGCCTATTGGGTGGTGATGATGAGTAGATTTTGGAGCCCTTTCGTTAAAGATCTGGTGCCCTATGTACCTGGCGAACAGCCTAAGTTAAGTAAGTTAACTAAGCTTAATACCAATGAAAATCCTTATGGGCCGTCGCCAAAGGTATTAGAGATTATTAAGGACGAGGCCAATGATGCGTTGCGTCTTTATCCCGATCCTAATAGTGATGTGTTGAAGTCTGCTATTGCGGATTATCACGGAGTGTCGGTTACGCAAGTATTTGTTGGAAATGGCTCGGATGAAGTCCTCGCGCATATTTTTCACGGTTTATTTCAACACGGAAAGCCGCTGCTGTTTCCTGATATTACCTACAGTTTTTATCCGGTTTACTGTGGTTTGTATCAGATTCCATTTGAGGCAATTCCGTTAGATGACGCTTTTCAGATTCGGATTGAAGAGTATCGCGGTATAAATGGCGGCATCATTTTCCCCAATCCAAATGCGCCAACGGGCTGCTTTTTAGCCTTATCGGAAATAGAGCGCTTGCTGACGGTAAATAATGAAACCGTGGTGGTGATTGATGAGGCCTATGTCGATTTTGGTGGCGAATCAGCAGTCTCCTTGGTGAATCGCTTTCCGAACTTGTTGGTTACCCAGACCTTGTCCAAATCACGCTCTTTGGCGGGTTTGCGAGTTGGCTTTGCAGTTGGGCATCCAGATTTAATCGAGGCGCTTGAACGAATTAAAAATAGCTTTAACTCCTACCCCTTGGATCGTTTAGCTCAGCTGGGCGCGGCGGCATCGTTTGCTGATCAGGCGTATTTTGAACAGACCTGCAGTGCCGTTATTAGCGAGCGTGAGGCTATGGTGGCTAAACTTTCCGCAATGGATTTTCAGGTGTTGCCTTCTGCGGCTAATTTCGTGTTTTGTCGGCATCGCGTTCGTGATGCTGCAGAATTGGCGGCAGGTTTGCGCGAAGATGGCGTGATTGTTCGGCATTTTAAAATGCCCAGAATTGAGCAGTACCTGCGTGTTACGGTGGGTAAGCCTGAGGAGAGTGAAATGTTGTTCTCGTCCCTCAAGCGGATTCTTGCTGAGGCTTAATGGTGCTGGGCGGCCTAGCTATTAGGCCGCATTGCTACTTCTGTCTCGATGGTTATAGGTTCCTCGCCGCGTAGCAATCCGATCTTGACCCTTTCGCCGGGGCGAGTATAGGTAATCAGTTTCATTCCCGCGTGGCCGTCGCCCACTTGTTCCCCATTAATGTTGATAAGAATATCGCCGATTTTTAAACCGGCTTTTTCTGCTGGGCCGCTGGAGGCCAGCGCTGTAATAATGACGCCATTGGTGCCAACGCCAACCGGCTGAACCTCAATGCCCAGCCAGCCGCGCAGTGGTCGTCCGTAGCTGATTAGGTCGCTCATGGTGCGCAATGCAAGGTCGGTAGGAATTGCTAAGCCGATGCCCGTTGACCCGCCACTTTGAGTGTAAATGGCGGTGTTGATGCCAAGTAAGCGACCCTTGGTATCGATTAATGCACCGCCTGAGTTGCCGGGGTTGATTGCTGCATCGGTTTGAATAAAGTTTTCAAATTGGCTGAGCCCCAAGCCGTAGCGGCCAGTGGCGCTGACAATGCCCTGGGTGACTGTTTGGCCAAAGCCATAAGGGTTGCCGATGGCGAGAACGATATTGCCGACATGGATTTTGCCTGGGTCGCCAATGGTAATGCTGGTGAGGTTGTCGAGGTCTATTTTGAGTACGGCAAGGTCGGTGTCGGCGTCACTGCCAATCACGCTGGCCAGTGCTTGGCGGCCGTCGTGCAGTAATACAAGGATTTCGTCAGCGCCTTTGATGACGTGGTAGTTTGTTAGTAAGTAGCCGGCGTCGCTGACAATTACGCCAGAACCTAGGCTGCGTTCTAGTTGTTGTTTGACGCGACCGTTGCGGCTGAAAAAGTGTTTAAATAATGGGTCATCGGCTAGAGGGTGGCGTTGTTCGACAACTTTTGTTGTATAAATGTTGGCGACTGCGGGTGCTGCGTGCTCTACCGCATACACGTAATCATGATCGCGCTGCCCTGGCAGGTAGGCGAGTATGCATAGGCCCAGTAAAATACCGCAGACGGTGGGCCAGATAAATGGTTTCAGGCTGTACCGTGTCAAATGCGGATCCTCGCTGGGTTGCTGTCGGGGAGTGAGCCTTGGAAGCTCGTCTTAATGGGGTGCTAGCCTAGCACGAAAAGTGATTTTTCAGAATTAAAGTGAGGGCTTATGTCGGTTTCGCTTCAAGGTTTGCTTGCCGCAGCAGACGAAATTTTAGAACCCGCTCGTTTTAGTGATTATTGTCCGAATGGCTTGCAGGTCGCAGGTGCGGAAGCGGTAGCGCGTATTGTGTCTGGAGTAACTGCTTCTCAGGCTCTCATCGAGGCCGCTATCGAAGAAAAGGCTGATGTCATTATGGTGCATCACGGCTATTTTTGGCGTGGTGAAGACCCTTGTATTGTTGGTATGAAGCGAAATCGGTTGGCCTTGTTACTGGCGAATAATATTAGCCTAATTGCCTACCATTTACCCTTGGATGCGCATCCTGTGCTGGGCAATAACGCGCAGCTTGCAAAGCGTTTGGGGATTGCGGTTGATGGTGGTTTGGAGGCGAATAACCCTCGTTCGGTGGGTAATGTGGGCTATTTGCCAGAAGCGATGAGTGCCTCGGCCTTTGCTGAGCACGTTGAGGCCGTTTTGGGCCGTAAGCCTTTGCTGGAGCTTGGGCATGATCGGCAAATTAAACGGATTGCTTGGTGTACTGGTGGCGCGCAATCTTATATAGAGAAAGCCGCGGCAGCGGGGGTGGATGCGTATTTGAGTGGAGAAGTTTCTGAGCCCACGATATTGGCGGCGCGGGAGTTGGGTATTCATTATATTGCGGCAGGGCATCATGCTACTGAGCGTTACGGCATACAGGCCTTGGCGGGGCGGTTAGCGGCGCAATTTGGTTTACATCATCGGTTTATCGATATCGATAATCCGGCCTGACAGATAATTGTCGGCCGGTTTCTGCGATTAGGCGTGAGGAGTTACCGGAGGCTCGATATGCTCCGCCTTTTTCTTTTCTGACTCCATTCCAAACTCTTCGTGTAGCGCGCCTTTTTTGCCCGGCTGTCTTGGGGCGTAATCCAGCGGTGGCGCTGCAGGGGCGAGGGAGCTAGGTTTGTTGTCTAGCACGGGGCGGCCTTCGGGGATGGCTTGTAGCGGGCTAATCCCTGTACTGTGAAGATTTTGTGCACCTTCTACGATGTGGTTGTGAACGCTACGATAGCTTTCTGCTAGTTCGTTTAGCAGTTCACCAGTGCGATCAAAGTGATGGCTGACCTGTTGTTGGTAATCTTGCTGTTGGCGCTGCATATCATTGAATTGTTTCTCCAGTGCAGCGCGGTTTTGCTGTTCTGGTCTCATGCGGCCAATAATGAAATAGCCTATCGCTGTGCCAATGAGTAGGCAGATAATGGCGACGGCGATCAGTGTGTTGATGTCTTGCACAGAGGTTCCTCCGATGAGTTGACGAGTTGTCACTCCGTCTTTGCAGTATAACCTCTCGTTGGCTGCGGTTCAGTATTCCCCGATAAAAAATTGCCAATTTGGCTGCAGGTCGGTACAGTTGCGCCCGTCTTGAAAGAGGCTAAGGGAATGTCTACACCAATACAGCGCTATCAGCACGATCTTACTCAGGCCGATTTTTCCTATGATCCGGCTCAGGAATATGCTGTCCAGTGTTTGCAACGTCTATATGACGATTTGCTCGCTCAGCCTGCTTCGCGCGGTGGTTTTTTTGCGCGCGTAGGTGCGAAGCTTTCAGGTAGGGGGGCGCCTCCTTCGGTGACTCGTGGGTTGTATTTTTGGGGTGGTGTTGGTCGTGGCAAAACCTACCTGATGGACACGTTTTTTGACACGCTGCCTTTCGAAAATAAAATGCGTGCGCATTTTCATCGTTTTATGCAGCGTGTGCATCGCGAACTAAAGTCCCTTTCTGGTGAAAAAAATCCTTTGGTTATTGTCGCTGATCGGATTGCGGATGAAGCGCGGGTGATTTGCTTTGACGAATTTTTTGTCTCAGATATCACCGATGCGATGATTCTTGCGGGTTTGTTTGATCGTCTTTTTGCTCGTGGCGTAGTGTTGGTGGCAACGTCAAATATCATCCCTGATGGTTTGTATAAAGATGGTTTGCAGCGCGCACGGTTTTTACCCGCTATCGCTTTGATAAAAGAGCGTGTGGACGTAGTTAATGTCGATGGCGGTGTTGATTACCGTCTGCGGGCGCTAGAGCAAGCCGAACTCTATTATTACCCCTTGGGCGAGGCCGCTGATCAAAGTTTGGCGCAGAGCTTTAAACGCTTGGCTCCTGAGGCTGCCTGTGCGGATCAGTTGCTTGATATTGAGGGGCGGCAGATTCAAGCCCTATTTGTGGCGGATGATGTCGCGTGGTTTGATTTTTCTGAGCTCTGCGATGGGCCGCGCAGTCAATATGATTACATTGAGTTGGCGCGAGTGTTTCACGCGGTACTTATCAGTAATGTGCCGCAAATGGGTGCGGGGCGAGACGATCAGGCCCGGCGCTTTATTAATTTGATAGATGAGTTTTACGACCGCAACGTTAAGCTGGTATTATCGGCGGCTGCACCGCTTGAGCAGCTTTATACTGGCGGTCGATTGGATTTTGAATTTGAGCGCACAAAGAGTCGCTTGCTTGAAATGCAATCAGAGGAATATCTAGCTTGTGAGCACCGGCCGTAGGTCGTTGAGAATTATGGCTTATAAAAGCAAGATTCCACTTGAAAAACCTTTGGCGCTTATGTAGTATTCGCGCTCTTTGTTCGGTACGGGCCCTATAGGCGAGAAACATGAAAACCTTAAGCGCAAAACCCAGTGACGTAATACACGACTGGTACGTAGTAGACGCCGCCGAAAAAACATTGGGTCGTTTGGCCAGTGAAATTGCGCATCGTTTGCGCGGTAAGCATAAGCCTGAATACACGCCTCATGTTGATACTGGCGATTATATCGTTGTCGTTAATGCGGAGAAAATTCGCGTTACGGGCAACAAAGCAACTGGCAAGATCTATCATCACCACACTGGTTATCCAGGTGGATTGAAGTCTATTAGCTTCGAAAAGTTGATTGATAAAGCCCCTGAGCGCGTGATCCAAGGTGCGGTAAAGGGTATGTTACCCAAAAATCCGCTGGGTCGTGCAATGTTTAAAAAATTGAAAGTCTACGCTGGAACTGAGCATCCCCACACTGCCCAGCAGCCAGTTGAACTGAATATCTAACGGAAGCGCAATATGTCAGCCACCCAGTATTACGGTACAGGTCGCCGTAAAACCTCCTCAGCTCGTGTATTCCTGAAAGCAGGAACAGGTGCTATTTCAGTTAATGCGCGTACTCTTGATCAGTACTTTGGTCGTGAAGTTGCGCGTATGATCGTTCGTCAGCCGCTTGAGCTGGTCGAAATGGCTGAAAAGTTTGATGTGACTGTAACGGTTAGCGGTGGTGGTAGTTTCGGCCAGGCTGGCGCGATTCGTCACGGTATTACTCGTGCTCTTATGGAATACGACGAAGGTTTACGTAGCGGTCTGCGTAAAGCTGGTTACGTAACTCGCGATGCTCGCGAAGTTGAACGTAAGAAAGTCGGTCTGCGTAAAGCACGTAAGAAGCCGCAATTCTCCAAGCGTTAACCGCGACGGCCGTCAGGTCTGTG
This sequence comes from Zhongshania aliphaticivorans, assembly GCF_902705855.1. GTDB lineage: Bacteria > Pseudomonadota > Gammaproteobacteria > Pseudomonadales > Spongiibacteraceae > Spongiibacter > Spongiibacter aliphaticivorans_B. The sequence continues at coordinate 296,079 of NZ_CACSIJ010000011.1, forward strand.
GAGATTGCCGCTACGGCACTCGGAAAACGCCCACGAGCTATTATGTGGGCGTTTTTTTTTGCTCAAGCAAAGACCCTTATGTAGGTCTTTGCTGCGCATTAATGTTGTCAGTAAGGGCCAAGTTCATTACTATTTGGCCCATTTGGAATTTTGGATTAGGCACCGTTTAGAGAGGCGGGGCCTGCCTGAGTTTTCGTATATTATGGGGGAATCGTCATGAGTAATGACGGCATAAATACAGGGCGTCGACGCTTTCTGACGGCCGCAACATCAGTTGTGGGTGCCGCAGGCGCAGTCGGTATAGCAACACCCTTTGTGGGTTCTTGGAATCCAAGTGCTAAAGCAAAAGCTGCTGGCGCACCGGTAAAGGCTGATATTGGTAAGCTAGAGCCGGGTCAGATGGTTGTTGTTGAATGGCGTGGTAAACCGGTTTATGTAGTGCGCCGCACCGAAGAGCAAGTTGCTGGCCTAAAGCAGCTTGATCAATATTTAAAGGATCCTGATTCAAATGGGTCTGACCAGCCAGCATATGTTGATTCAGCAACGCGCGCTATTCGTCCTGAATACCTTGTCCTTGTTGGCTTGTGTACACATTTAGGCTGCGCGCCTAAGCATCACCCAGAAGTTGGTGTTCCCGATTTGGGCGGCAAGTCATGGCTTGGTGGTTTCTTCTGCCCATGCCATGGTTCACGTTTTGATTTAGCGGGACGCGTTTATCAAGGTTCGCCTGCGTCTCAAAACCTTGTTGTTCCTCCGTATTCCTACGAGGGTGACAATGTGCTTGTTATCGGTGTTGATCAGGGGGCTGCGTAATGATCAAAATGTTAGTGGGTCTGCGTGACTGGGTTGATGCCCGCCTACCTATTATGCGTGCGTGGGATACCCATATGGGTAAGTACTACGCGCCGAAAAACTTTAATTTCTGGTATTTCTTTGGTGTCCTATCTCTAGTTGTGCTGGTGAACCAGCTGCTGACTGGTGTTTGGTTGACCATGAGTTTTACTCCTAGCTCTGAAGAAGCGTTCCGTTCTGTTGAATACATCATGCGGGATGTTGAGTTTGGCTGGATTATCCGCTACATGCATTCCACCGGCGCTTCGGCGTTCTTTGTGGTGGTCTACCTGCATATGTTCCGCGGCTTAATTTATGGATCGTATAAAAAACCTCGGGAATTAATCTGGGTTTTCGGTATGTTCATTTTCCTCGCGTTGATGGCCGAAGCCTTTGTGGGCTACGTGCTGCCATGGGGTCAAATGTCTTACTGGGGTGCGCAGGTTATTATCTCCTTGTTTGGCGCTATTCCGGTTGTGGGCGAGGATATCGTACAGTGGATTCGTGGTGACTACCTGATCTCTGGTATTACCTTGAACCGCTTCTTTGCACTTCACGTCGTTGCACTGCCAATCGTACTGATTGCCTTGGTGGTATTGCATCTTCTGGCGCTGCACGAAGTGGGATCAAATAACCCTGACGGTGTTGAAATTAAGAAGAACAAGGATGCTAATGGCATTCCTTTGGACGGCGTTGCTTTCCATCCTTATTACACCGTGCATGATTTAACGGCGATCGCGGTATTTATGTTCGTCTTTGCGGCGATTATCTTCTTTGGCCCAGAAATGGGTGGCTATTTCATCGAATATGCTAACTTCGAAATTGCTAATGGTCTGAAGACGCCGGAGCACATCGCACCAGTTTGGTACTTCACGCCCTTCTATTCGGTATTGCGCGCAGTGCCAGATAAGTTACTTGGTTTCATTGCCTTCGGTGCCTCGGTTGCAATTCTGTTCTTGTTGCCATGGTTAGATCGCAGTCCAGTGAAGTCGATTCGCTATAAAGGTCGTGTGAGCAAAGCCGCTATCTTGATTTTTGTTGCTTCATTCCTGATCTTAGGTGTACTTGGTGTGAAAGCGCCGACGGAAGCGCGGACTTTGTTGGCACGTATTTGCTCGGTTATCTATTTTGCCTTCTTTATTCTGATGCCTTTCTGGACTAAGTGGGAAGCGACTAAGCCGGAGCCGACTCGCACTACCGATGGTGGTATGGGCTTCTGGAAGAGCATGCTAGTGTTGTTGGCTGTTATCATTTTGACGGTACTGCCATTAAAAGCTGCAGGTTCAGAATCGGCTTTTGATTGCGGCACTATGGCTTGCGATAAAATTGATACTGACGTGACCGATAAGGCATCGCTGCAAAGCGGTGCTCAAACCTATATGAATTACTGTATGGGTTGTCATTCACTTGAGTATGGTCGTTACCAGCGCACGGCTGACGATTTGGGTATTCCGGTTGATTTGTTTGAGCAGCATTTGAAGTTCGATGTCGATGCGAAAATTGGTTCCTTGATGACGAACTCGATTGCAGCAGCTGATGCAAAAAAGTGGTTTGGCGCTGCGCCGCCTGATTTGACTTTGGTCGCTCGCGCTCGTGGTACTGACTGGTTGTACACCTACCTTCGTACCTTCCACTCAGATCCATCACGCCCTTGGGGTGTGAATAACAAGGTCTTTAAAGATGTGGGTATGCCCCATGTCTTGGCTGAATTGCAGGGTATGCCTCAGTGCGCACCAGGTCCTGTTCACGCGCATAACGGTGGCATTCTGCGTGACCCTTTGACCGGTGAAGATGTGCTGTTTGGTGAAGATGGTAAGGCCTTAAATCCTTGCGGTTCTTTTACCTACTCTCCTGAAGGCAGCTTGAGCCCCGCTGAGTATGATAAAGTAGTCTATGATTTGGTTAATTTCTTAGATTACGTTGGTGAGCCTGCGCAAGCGAAAAGCAAGCGTATTGGTGGATTTGTACTTCTATTTATTGCCCTGTTCTTTGTGTTCACCTACTTGTTAAACCGTGAATACTGGAAGGATGTGCATTAAAAATTTGCTGCTTGTTTCTGCGTTTACGTAAAGGCAGGTATTAGTTGGCGGGTGGCTCTATATGGAGCTGCCCGTTTGTTGTTTTAGTTTTCTAATTTGAGGTGAGATCAATGGGCGTTGTAGCCAAGCGTTCTACCATGACTTTCTTTTCCGACGCAGCAAGTCATTACTGTCATCGGGTGAGAATTGTATTGGCCGAAAAAGGCGTGACTGTTGATATCGTCGATGTGAAGCCGGACAATTTGCCGGAAGAGGTCGCCGAATTAAATCCTTATAATTCCTTGCCTACCTTAGTAGATCGCGATTTGGCCTTGTATGAATCTAAGGTCATGATGGAATATTTGGATGAGCGTTTTCCGCACCCACCGTTGCTGCCTGTTTATCTGGTTGCACGTGGTGAAAGTCGTCAATATATTTATCGTATTGAGCGCGATTGGTGTCGCTTGGTCGATGAGTTACTTGCCGGTACAAATCAAAAAAATGCTGAAAAAGCGCGTAAGGAATTACGCGATAGTTTGTTAACTGTGGCGCCGATTTTTGATGAAAAGCCCTTCTTCATGAGTGAAGAATTTACTCTAGTTGATTGCTGTTTAGCTCCTATTTTGTGGCGCTTACCTCAGTTGGGTGTTGTTATTCCTCAGACCCGTCAGTCAAAGCCTTTGTTTGACTATATGGAGCGTTTATTTGAGCGTCCAGCTTTCCAAGAAAGTTTGACAGAGAAAGAACGTGAATTACGCAGTGAGGCGTCGGTAGCTTAAGCCACTGGCAGAATTTGTATGGCAATGACCTCTAGTCGTCCTTATATGATCAGAGCAATTTATGAGTGGGTGTTGGATAACAGCTGCACCCCTTATATATTGGTAGATGCTTTGCTGGACGGTGTTTATGTGCCTCAGCAGTATGTGCAAGATGGTCAGATTGTATTGAATATATCGCCATCGGCGGTGATGAGCTTAAATGTCGGTAACGATACCATCAGCTTTAGTGGCCGCTTTGGTGGTGTATCGCAAGAGGTTAGTGCGCCGGTTGGTGCGGTCTTAGGTGTTTATGCAAAAGAGAACGGCCAAGGTATGTTGTTTGATGCCGAAGAGCCAGCGCCGCCACCGCCTGCGGGGCCGCGGCCATCGGCAACACTGAGTAAGCTACCTTCCAAATCTAAGCCTACTTTAAAAGTCGTTAAGTAAGACTTCAAAGATTTGTCGCCTTCGGCGGCAAATCTTTATTCTCAATAGTATTCAAAAACTCTGACCACTTTTTGCACGCCGCTAGTTTCGCTAACGATGGTTGCGGCGGTGTCAGACTCGGCTTTAGATACTAGGCCCATCAAGTAAACAATGCCGTTTTCAGTTACCACTTTAATTTTAGATGCGTCTAATTGCTCATTGAGTGATAAACGGCTTTTCACTTTAGTGCTAATCCACGCATCATTGCTGCGAGCTAACATGCTCACATCTGCACCGCTAGCAAGCTCATTGTGAACTTTGCGAACTTTCTTGACGTTACTGGCTACCTCACCCGCAATTTGGCGTAGGCGGTCGTCTGGGGTGTTTCCAGTCAGCAGCACAATACCGTTATGGCTGGTGGCGCTGATGCGGGATGATTTAAGTGCTGGATCGGTTTTGTTGATGTTGACGATTACTTTTGTTTCGATAATTTCATCGTCTACATAGCTGCCCAAGCTACGGCTGCCAGGATCATCTGCTATTGGCTCATCTGTTGTGGCGGTAATTATTTGAGTACAGGCACTTAGTGAAATAATTAGTGCCAACGAAAGGCTGAGGCGTAGTGGTTTGTTCATGCGTGAGATGTCCCAAATAATTGAGTGTCTATTAATTCACAGATGCTATGCACCGCAATAAGCTGCATTTCTATTGCGCGGGCGCGGTCATCTACGGGAAAGGTTAGTTCTATGTCGTCTGGTAGCAGTAGTGAGCTAGCGTCGCCACCTTTCATGTTGGATAGCGAAATAACTTTCATATTCCTTTCGTGTGCAGCTTGGATGGCTCTGAGTGTTGCAGTAGAGCCGCCGCCGTTATAACAAAGTACCAGGCAGTCGCCGGCCTGCCCCAAGGCGCGTATTTGGTTGGCGTAAATGTCATTGTAACTTGAATCTGCTGCTATTGCGGTGGCAGCGTCAGAACTGAGTATCATTGCGGGCAGGGCGGGTCGCTCGTGTTGAAAGCTATTCAGCAAATTTGTTGCTAAATGATGAGCTATAAGCCGGCTGTTTCCTTCGCCACAGCAAATGATTTTATGTTCGTGCAGCATGCTCTCTACGAGGCATTCACTTGCGCGTGCAATGGTGTCACCAAGTGCTTCCATGGTGTACATGCAGCTTTCTATGTGGCGATGAAATAAATCTATAACTTGCTCGGAATAGTCCACGGTAATTTTGTATTTCACTCCTGAAATGCGTTTGTCAGCCAGTTAAAGTGTAGTTTACCGCTTTTATCGCTACTAGCTTCAATGACATCAAAGCGACAGGGTAGTTCAGTGTATTTCCCTCCGCCGAGAAAATGCCGCGCGGTGAGGATAATCCGTTGCTGCTTTTTGCGGGTTACTGTTTCGGCTGCACTGCCGAATGAGGTGTCTTGTCTGTAACGCACTTCGACAAAAATGAGGTGGTGTTCAGAGCGGGCAATAATATCAATTTCACCAAAGCGGCAGCGATAATTTTGGTGAATAATTTTGAGTTTGTGATTTTTTAGTAAGTGGCAGGCGCCCAGCTCTGCTTGGGCGCCGATGTCGATCTTGCTGAGCTGCTTAAAAATCATTACTCGGATTCTGGTTTGCTGCTCCTGTTGGATTCACTACGGCGCGACCATCTTGAATTTCCGCGAGGGCAAGTTCACGCTCAATCTGGCCTAGGTCGTTTAGGGTCAAGGTGCCTGTTTCTCCAAATACCTGACCGCTAGCGCCATTGCGTAACTGCTTTAGCCGCAGGTGAAGCCGGAAGCTATCAACACCTAAGGCATACATACGTTGATAGCCTGGGCTTGAGGGAATACCTGCGTTGATATCTTTGCGAATTTGGGACTTATCGTCGAATATCCACGGAATATCGATAAAACGAATGCCGTTAATATCTTGGTCTTTGCCGGGTGAATTGCTGCCGCGATAAATATGTGATGTCGCATAAACCGGAATGTCGCCTGCATAATGGTAAGCGAGTAGCGGTTTGATAGCGCGGCCTTCATTTGGGCGGGCCAGCAGGAAAATGAAGTCAATATCGGTGCGTCGGTAGGGCTCGTAGCTGGGGCGTAAACCGATGATTTGCTGGAGGCGTTGTAGACGCTGTTGGCTGCGGTCTATTTGCAGAATGTTTTTTATTTTTTCGGAATAGTTATTTTTGGCCGCGTCGAAGGTTTGGCTGGCGACAATTTTGCCATTCAGCGTTTGCCAGCGCTGTGTAAATGCCGCCGCAACTTTTTGCCCCCATGAGCCTTCTGGGGTGAGAACTAGAGCGCGGGTGTAGCCTTTGCTCATGGCTAGCTCGGCGATTTGTTCAGCTTCGTCCTCTGGATTAAGTCCAAATTGATAAAGCCCATTAGGGAATTTGTTACCGTCGATGCGGTTGAGCGCAAGTGTTGGTACATTCATTGAATTGGGGTGACTGGCAACTAGGGCGCTGAGGCTTTCTTTTTCTAGGGGGCCTATGACGAGCTTGTTACCGCTGTTTAACACTTTCTGATAGAGAGTGTTAATGTCAGTTGCATTGCTGTCGTATTGATTGATTTGGGGGACGCTGCCGCCTTGATTGAGTGTTTCGTAATATGCAGCGAAAAATCCGTCACGAATTGCCTTGCCATACGCGGCTAGTCGCCCTGTGACTGGCAGAATAAGTGCGACCTGATCGGCGCGTTCTACAATTAAGTCGTTCAGCTTGTCTAAGCCGCCGGGAAGAGAGTCGTGGGCGGGGTGCCTGGGCCAGTTGCGCAGCCAAGCATCGCGTTGCTGTACCTGCGCCTCGATATTATTTTGATTGTCTTTGGCAATCGAGGCGAGCTCAAGCCAGCCGATATAATCTTTATTGCTCGCGCTATTGATATGCTTAACGAGCATATCGGTTGGTATTTGCATTAATGACGCCCAGATAGATTCCCTGTTAGTGGGTTGTTGGCCTGGGCTGAGCATGGGGTCGATAAAAATTCTTTCGCGAGCAGCGGCGAGGTAATCGCCTTCTATTTCATATAATGATGCGCGGATTTGGCTATATTGCATTTGTCGCCGCACGGGAGCTTCGAGCACAGCGCTTTCTATGAGCGGATCAGATAGCTGCGCGAGAGCCTGTGCAAATTCAGCATGGCCACGATGAACCCGTGCACGGATAATCGCCAGTCGTAAAGCTTGCTCGGAGTTGAGCTCGGGGGGGATTAGCTCGCCTACTACGTCATCAGCACGGGCTAGCTCGCCCTCCCGTAGTAGAACTTCAGCGGATCGCAGTAGTAGCTCCGCAGATTCTTCTGGATCCATGTCTTTGGCGTCATTAAGCCATTGCTCAACCGCGTTGATGTCAGCAGTAGCGGGGTTGAATTCATTGCTCTGCACCACGGCGGGGCGGGGGCGCACGGTGTATCGTTCCCCGCCGGCTTGGCTGGGCTTTGGGGGTGGTGTAGGGGTAGAGCTGCAGCTCGCCAGAAAAGTGGCGATGAGTATAAGTATAAAAGTTCTTGTCTTCATTGATTCGCCGTTGTTAGTCTGCGCGGTCATGGAATACTGAGTGAGGCTTACTTGTGGATAATACCCCCACCCTCTATGTTGTTGCCACGCCGATAGGTAATTTGTCGGATATGGTACCCCGAGCCATAGAGGTCCTACAAACTGTAGCGCTCATTGCCGCAGAAGATACCCGTCATAGTCGTAATTTGCTAAGTCATTTTGAAATACGCACTCCGCTTTGTGCTTATCATGACCATAGTAGCAGCTCTGAGCTTGAGCGATTACTTGTTCATCTGCGTGAGGGTAAGAGTCTCGCGCTGATTTCTGACGCCGGCACGCCACTGGTATCTGATCCGGGCTATCGCCTTGTGGATATGGCATTGCGCGAGGGCATAAAAGTTGTGCCTATTCCGGGTGCTTGTGCGGTCATTGCGGCATTGAGTGTGGCGGGTCTCCCGTCGGATCGGTTTATGTTCGAGGGTTTTTTACCTGCGAAGCAGCATGCTAGGCTTACCATCCTGAAGGGGCTGCAGCGCGAGCGGCGAACAATGATCTTTTACGAAGCGCCGCATCGTATTAAAGATAGCTTGGCGGATATCAGTGTCGCGATGGGTGGTGACCGAGTTGTGGTTTTGGCGCGAGAGATCACCAAGCTTTATGAGACCGTCAAGCGTCTGCCCGCAGCCGAATTGCACGAATGGGTTAGCGCAGATAGCAATCAGCAGCGTGGCGAGTGTGTGTTATTGATTGAAGGGTTTAAGGGGGATGAAGGTATCCCCACTGCTGCGATTGAGATATTGAATATTCTGAGGGCAGAGTTACCGCTTAAGCAGGCGGCGGCACTTTGTGCAAAGATCAGTGGGCTTAAAAAAAATCAGCTCTACCAGTATGGTTTAGATTTTCCGGCGCAGGATTAGCCGTAAATAGCGCTTGCCAAAATTCAAACTACTGGTTATTCTTACAGTTGAGTCGGCCAGGCGATCGCTCTTCAGTTTACTGTTGGGAGGAAAGTCCGGGCTCCGCAGGGCAAGGCGCCAGGTAACTCCTGGGAGGTGCGAGCCTACGGAAAGTGCAACAGAAAATATACCGCCTACGTAGCGAAAGCTGCCGGTAAGGTTGAAATGGTGCGGTAAGAGCGCACCGCGCGACTGGCAACAGTTCGTGGCATGGTAAACCCCGCCTGGAGCAAGGCCAAATAGGAATCCAGCGCTGTGGCCCGCAGTGGATTCGGGTAGGCTGCTAGAGGCTTGCGGTGACGCAGGCCCCAGATGAATGGTCGTCCAAGACAGAACCCGGCTTATCGGCCGACTCAACTTTCCCCACTTCTTAGTAAAATATGCCCACACTTAATGTTCTACATTAAGTCGGGTTCTCATGTCTTTGTTTTATCAAAATTAGCTTGCTTCTCGTCATTTTTATCCCCTGATTTTGCACGCAAGTTACTGACACATTTACGAAAATTCCCTGCTATTTCCCACTTGCGCAGCTTGACACCTGTGCTTGCAAGTTCCTATAGTGTGCCTCAGTGGGTAAAAGTGGTTTTTAGTGGTTTTTAGCGGTTTAAAAGCGGAGCTTGGTGGGAAATATGTTCCTGGGTAGTCATACGATCACAATGGATAGCAAGGGGCGCTTGGCGATACCAGCCAAAATTCGCGACGCCTTGATGTCTGCGTGTGACGGACGCTTAGTGATTACCGCACATACCGAAGAACGCTGCTTGCTCGTCTACCCAGAGCCGCAGTGGCTAGATTTATTACCCAAAATAGAAGCACTCCCTAATATTCACCGTAAGGCGCGACTTGCGCAGCGCTTGCTGCTTGGTTATGCAACACCGCTGGAGATGGATGGCAATGGCCGTGTGCTGCTTTCGCAACCCTTGCGAGATTACGCTGACCTAGATAAAAAATTGCTGCTTGTTGGTCAGGGTAAAAAATTAGAGCTTTGGAGCGAGTCTGGCTGGTTTGATTGGCTGGGTGCAGCTGGGGAGGGTGATATGCCAGAAGAAATGCTGTCCCTTTCCCTTTAACGAGAGTGGAACACGTGGAACAGCACTTAACAGTATTGCTTGATGAGGCCGTCAATGCGCTGGTGACCAATACCAGTGGTCGATATGTCGACGGCACATTTGGGCGTGGCGGTCATAGCCGTTTAATTTTGTCGCGACTGGCGTCAGATGGCAGTTTGTTGGGGGTGGATAAGGATGCCCAGGCGATTGCAGAGGGGAAACAGCTTGCGGCGAGTGACTCGCGGTTTTGTATTGCTCGAGGCTCTTTTGCAGAGCTTTCTGATTTAGCCAAACAGGCAAATATTGTTGCGCCATTTACCGGTGTTTTGTTGGATTTAGGTGTGTCATCTCCGCAGTTAGATCAAGCAGAGCGTGGATTTAGCTTTATGCGTGATGGTGATCTTGATATGCGCATGGATACCGATAGTGGCATGAGTGCGGCGGAGTGGATTGCCACGGCAGACGAGGCCGAGATGGTTAAGGTGCTGCGAGATTACGGCGAAGAACGGTTCGCTAAGCGGATTGTTCGGGCCATTATCGCGGCGCGAGAAGAGGCACCGATTACCCGTACTTTGCAGTTGGCAAAAATTGTTACTGAAGCAAACCCCGCATGGGAAAAACATAAGCACCCAGCGACCAGAAGTTTTCAGGCAATCAGAATATTTATAAATAACGAGTTAACAGATTTAGAACAATTGCTTGGCAATGTGGTTGACCAGTTAGAAGTTGGCGGCCGCTTGGTGGTGATTAGTTTTCACTCTTTGGAAGATCGGATGGTGAAGCGGTTTATGCGTCGGCAGTCAGAGGGGGACGATGTTCCTGCGTATATTCCGGTTACAGAGAGTCAGCGTAATCGCCGTCTAAAAATTATTGGTAAGGCGATTAAAGCAACGGATCAAGAAGTAGAGGCTAACCCTCGTTCTCGCAGTGCAGTAATGCGAGTGGCAGAAAAACTAGCATACGGCGAGTGTGCATAGGGGAAATATATGCTGGGCAAAAAGCAGCGCAGCACAAATAAAAAGAATTACGTGGCGGAAGTCGAGATAGTGGCACCGATAGGTGGCTTGGCTGTGCCCCTGCTTATTCTTCTGATGCTGATTTCATGTATTGCTGTGGTTCAAAGCTCACATAAAAGTAGAAAATTATTTGGTCAATTGCAAGATTTGCGGCGAGAAGCAATGTTGCTTGAGGAAGACTGGGGGCGCTTGTTGCTAGAGCAAAGCACGTGGGCGTCACCTGATCGAGTACAGGATATGGCTGTACAGAAATTAAAAATGCAAGCGCCTAAAGCGCGGGAAGTGAAAATGGTTGGGGGCTATGGCAAAGCAGGTTAATGCACCTATTTCGCCTTGGCGTTTCCGTATAGTCGTCGGAGCGCTGCTCGTGCTCGCCTTGCTTTTAGTGTGGCGCACCCTGACTTTGCAAGTATTGGATGTTGACCGTGGCTATGAGTTTTTACAGGGTCAAGGTAATGCACGTACCAACCGCACAGAAGTGATACCAGCGCATCGAGGAATAATTACTGATCGTAATGGTGAGCCGCTTGCAGTAAGCACACCTGTTGCGTCTATATGGGCAAACCCGCAGGAATTAAAAGAAGCTAAAGGCGAGTGGGCGCGGTTAGCGGCTAGCCTTGATATGAATGCCTCTGAATTGTCGCGACGCATTGAGCGATATAGCGCCAGTCAGTTCATGTACTTGCGCCGTCATATGGCGCCCGCAGCTGCTCAGCAAGTTATTCAAATGAAAGTGCCTGGGGTGTATCTGCAGCGAGAATATCGCCGCTTCTACCCGGCTGGCGAAGTAACCGCACATATTCTGGGCTTTACCGATATAGACGATCGCGGACAGGAAGGCTTGGAGTTAGCCTACGACGAATGGCTTAACGGTACGCCAGGTAGAAAACAGGTACTTAAAGATTTATACGGAAATATTATTCGGGAGATAGATGCCGGAGAGGCGGCAAGCCCCGGCAAAGACATCCAGCTCAGTATAGATTTGCGATTACAGTATCTCGCCTATAAAGAACTTAAAACAGCAATCAACAAAACCGGCGCTAAGGCCGGTTCGGTTGTTATTATCGATAGTGAAAGTGGCGAAGTGTTGGCGATGGTAAATCAGCCGTCTTTTAATCCGAATAATCGTAGCCAATTGGTACCTGATGCGATGCGTAATCGCGCGGTAATCGATATGTTCGAGCCTGGTTCAACGGTTAAGCCATTGACCATTGTTGCAGGCCTGGAAAGTGGTAAGTACGAGCCGGACACCGTTATTAATACGAATCCAGGTTATATAAAAGTTGGCCCTAAACGTCTTGAAGATCATCGCAATTATGGCGCGATTACAGTTGCCGATGTTTTAAAAAAATCGAGTCAAGTCGGGACTACAAAAATCGCCTTGTCTTTAGACGAGCACGACGTGTGGGGCGTGTTTAACCGCTTCGGTCTTGGTAGATCAACGGGTTCAGGGTTCCCCGGCGAAAGTAATGGCATGTTGCCAAATCGTCCTAACTGGCGGCCAATAGAGCGCGCTACGTTTGCGTTCGGTTACGGTTTAACAGTGACAAATTTACAGTTGGCGCAAGCCTACTCGGTGTTCGCAAATCGCGGTATGTTTCAACAAGTATCGTTATTGAAACGTACGGAAAAGCCGGTAAAACAACAGGTTATTTCAGCAAAAATAGCGCGCCAAGTCGTCGATATGCTTGAAGAAGTAACAGAGCTGGGCGGTACCGCAACACGCGCCCAAGTCGACGCATATCGTATTGCAGGTAAAACGGGTACTTCGCACAAAGCAGAGGCAGGTGGTTACGCCAAAGATAGATATTTTGCATTGTTTGCTGGCGTTGCGCCCGCAAGCAATCCACGCATTGTTGCTGTAGTAACAATTGATGAGCCGCACGGTGATTACTTCGGTGGCTTGGTTGCTGCACCTGTTTTTTCAAAGGTTGTTTCAGACGCTTTGCGTTTATTGAATATCGCGCCGGATAATTTAGAGCCGGCAGACCCTAAGCCTAAAGTGAAGGGAGACTCGGCGGCGTGATGACAGAGCAACAAGACTACACAATACCTCGATTGCTCGGCGATTTATTACCTGAGTTAACGCCGGAAGTTGCCGCTGTGCCAGTTACAGGCTTGGCGCTTAATAGCCGTGATGTACATGCAGGTGATGTGTTTTTGGCCGTGAAAGGGCATGTCGTTGACGGCCGAGATTATATCGATGCGGCAATTCACGCCGGCGCGGTGGCGGTCATTGCAGATGCGCCTTTTGATGCCACACGTTGGTCATTACCCGTGATAGTTGTGGATGACTTATCGACCCAGCTAAGTCAAATTGCTGGACGTTTTTATGGGCAGCCATCTGCGCAGCTTAAGTTGATTGGGATTACCGGAACCAACGGAAAAACGAGTTGCGCATGGATGGTCGCGCAATTGTTAGAGGCTATCGGTGAGCCCTGTGGATTAATAGGTACCTTAGGTAGTGGTCGTTTTGGTCGTTTAAATAGTGGCAGAAATACTACACCAGATGCAGTTTCAGTACAGGCTTTGCTAAGAGATTGGCGTGATGGCGGTGCGAATTGGGCTGCAATGGAAGTGTCATCTCATGGTTTGGCGCAACATCGGGTGGCGGCGTTGCACTTTACCGCTGCGGTGTTTACGAATTTAAGCCAAGATCATTTAGATTATCACGGTTCAATGGAAGCCTACGGCGAAGAAAAGTCACGCCTCTTTAATTGGCCAGATTTACCGTTGGCAGTTATTAATCGAGATGATGAATTTGGTCGTCAATTATTAAAAAATTCAAAAGCAAAACATGTTATCGATTTTAGCGTATTTGACAGTGATGCAAAGGTTTACGCCGAAGATGTAAGTTGCGATATAAGTGGCATTCGAGCTCGCTTGTGCAGCGAATGGGGCGAGGTCAAGATTCAGTCATCGCTACTTGGTGCGTTTAATTTATCGAATTTGTTAGCTGCTAGCACCGTGTTACTTGGCTTGGGCGTATCAGCAGAAAAAATTGAAACAGCGCTTCCTATGCTTAAACCTGTGCCTGGACGTATGGAGTGCTTGCGTTCTCCAGACAACGTTATGGCTGTTATTGATTATGCGCATACCCCAGACGCCTTGCAAAAAGTGTTGGAAACTCTTAGGGCTGTTACGCACGGAAATATTTACTGTGTGATGGGCTGCGGTGGTGATCGCGATAAATCTAAACGCCCGCTCATGGGGGCCATTGCAGAACAATATGCAGATTATGTTTGGGTTACAAATGATAACCCTCGGTCAGAGTCGGCGTCGGAAATTATTAGTGATATTTGCGCCGGAATGAGTGTTCGCCCCGTAGTTGAACTTGAGCGCGATGTTGCCATTAACGCTGCTATTCGATCCGCGAAGGCTGGTGACGTAGTACTGGTTGCTGGGAAAGGGCATGAGAATTATCAAGAGGTCGCTGGCCATCGATTGCCATTTAGTGATGTGCAGTGCGCTCGTCTTGGCTTGGCAGCGAGGGCTGCGCAGTGATTTCGTCAATGACATTGCAGCAAGTAGTCGTGACTACGTCAGGTGTATTGTGCGGTGAGAATGTGCGTTTTAGCGCAGTCTCAACCGATACTCGAAACATACAAAAAAATGATTTATTTGTTGCACTTTCTGGTGAGAACTTCGACGGCAATCAATTTATCGAAAATGCCAAAAATAGTGGGGCGATTGCCGCATTAGTGACTAAACCTACGGATCTTTTGCCGAGTGTGTTGGTCACAGACAGTCGCCGCGCCTTGGGCCTAGTCGCACGAGAAAATCGTCGTCAATTTTCAGGCCCACTTGTCGCCGTTACAGGAAGTAGTGGTAAGACCAGCACAAAGGAAATGTTGGCGAGTATTTTTGCTCAGTGCGGTGAGGTGTTCGCGACACAGGGCAATTTAAATAATGAAATTGGTGTGCCTCTAAGTTTGCTATCCATTCAAGAACAGCATCGTTTTGCCGTGATAGAAATGGGCGCGGCAAAGCAGGGTGATATTACATATTTGTGCGAGTTTGCCGAGCCAGATATTGCCGTGTTAACCAACGCGCAGCCGGCGCATATAGCCGGATTTGGATCATTGGAAGGTGTGGCGAAGACCAAGGGCGAGATATTTCGTAGTTTGCCGCAGCATGGCCTTGCCGTCATAAACGCTGATGACACGTATTGCGAACTGTGGCAGGGCTATGCCAAGCACGTAAGACAACGTTTATTCAGCCTTGTGCGTGAGGATGTCGATGTGTTTGCTCGTGATATTGATTTAAGTGTGCCAGGAAAAGTCCAGTTTGAGCTGGTCAGTTTTAACGGTAGTGCAAAGGTATGCATGCCTTTGTCAGGCAAGCATATGGTGGCGAATGCGCTCGCTGCTGCTGCTGCTTCATTGTCTGCGGGGGTGAGCTTAAGCGATGTAGTCGCTGGGCTCGAGTCAATGCGAGGTGTAAGCGGACGTTTACTCAGGCGCGAGTTGGCGGATGTCACGCTTATTGATGACAGCTATAACGCGAATCCAGGATCTGTGCGGGCAGCAATTGATGTGTTGTCATCGTGCGTGGGGCGGCGAGTTTTGGTTATGGGGCATATGGGTGAGTTAGGGCCTGAGGCTGGGTTGCGTCACCGAGAAATTGCAGCCTACGCCCGTGAGAACCGGCTAGATGCGTTGTTTGTTGTAGGTGAGTTTGCTTCGCTAATGGCTGACGAATTTGGTTCGAGAAGTTTTGCATTCTTAAATAAAGCCGAATTGATTTTGGCATTGAATACGTTCGTGAAGGCAGAGGATACGGTATTGATTAAGGGTTCGCGTAGTGCCGCGATGGAAGAAGTTGTAGATGCACTCTCTGCTGAATTACAGGGGAGGACTAACTGATGTTGTTATTTCTCTCTGAGTACTTGAGCCAACATATTAGTGGTTTTGCGGTATTTCAATATTTGAGTTTTCGGGGAATCCTCGGCGTATTAACGGCCTTAGCGATATCATTGTTAGTCGGGCCGTACATGATTAGGAAATTAAATTATTACCAAATTGGTCAATCAATTCGAGACGACGGGCCAAAGTCCCACTTAAGCAAGTCTGGCACTCCGACTATGGGCGGCGCGCTTATTTTGGTAGCAATTTTTACTAGTACTTTATTGTGGTCAGATCTGCGTAATCCATTTGTGTGGACTGTGTTAGCGGTTACCGCAGTATTTGGTGCAGTGGGTTGGGTGGATGACTACCGTAAAGTAATACAACGTAATTCCCGGGGGCTTCCTGCTCGGTGGAAGTATTTCTGGCAAAGCGTTGCGGGTTTGGGTGCCGCAATATTTTTATATGTGACCGCAGACAGTCCCGTTGATACGCAATTATTTTTTCCATTTTTTAAAAATGTAAGTTGGCAGATGGGGGCATTCTTCATTGTGCTGACTTATTTCGTAATTGTCGGCTCCAGTAATGCAGTTAATTTGACTGACGGTCTAGACGGTTTGGCGATTCTTCCTACTGTGATGGTTGGCGCAGCTTTAGGCTTAATTGCCTACCTTACCGGCAACGTAAAGTTTGCTGAGTATTTGCATATTCCTTATGTGGCTGGCGCGGGGGAATTGATCGTCATTTGCGGAGCGCTTGCTGGTGCTGGGTTGGGGTTCTTGTGGTTTAACACCTATCCAGCACAGGTATTTATGGGTGACGTTGGTGCCTTAGCGCTTGGTGCAGCACTCGGTACTATCGCAGTGATCACGCGGCATGAGATTGTATTTTTTATTATGGGTGGCATTTTTGTACTAGAAACCGTGTCGGTCATTTTGCAAGTAGCTTCTTTTAAGTTAACAGGGCGACGTATTTTTCGTATGGCGCCAATTCATCATCATTTTGAATTGAAAGGTTGGCCAGAGCCGCGAGTTATTGTGCGTTTTTGGATTATTACGGTAATGCTGGTGTTGTTTGGTTTGGCAACATTGAAATTACGATGAGTATTTTTATGGAATTGGTGTTGGCGTGAGTTTGATCGCATCTGACAATAGACGAATCGTTATTGGTTTGGGAAAAACCGGGCTTTCTATCGCTCGTTATTTTTCAAGGCAAGGTTTGTCGTTTGCCGTTGCAGATAGCCGCAAGGCACCGCCGGAGCTAGAGCAATTTCGAAGTGAATTTCCAAGCATCGAATTAAGTTTGGGCGAATTTACCGTCGATCAGTTTTTGTCCGCGACCGAGCTCGTTGTCAGCCCAGGTATTTCTTTGGCGGAACCAGCCATTGCCGCTGCTAAGGTACAGGGCGTTGAGATATCTGGCGATATCGAATGGTTCTGTCGTGAAGCTGGCGCGCCAATCGTAGCCATCACTGGTTCTAACGGTAAAAGCACTGTTACGACCTTAGTTGGTGAAATGGCAGCTTGCGCCGGCCGCCGAGTAGCAGTTGGTGGCAATTTGGGCACGCCGGCCTTGGATTTATTAAGCGATACAGTCGAATTATATGTGTTGGAATTGTCATCGTTCCAGCTCGAACGTTGTGCTTCGGTTGGTGCCGAGGTTGCTACGGTATTAAACGTGAGTGAAGACCACCTCGATCACCACGGAAGTTTAATTAACTATCATCAGGCAAAGCATAGAATTTTTAGAGACTGTAAGCAGGTTGTGATTAATCGCGATGATGCCCTGAGTACACCGCTAATTCCTGACAATGTTATCAGGTGGAGCTTCGGGCTAAGCCGTTCAGATTTTCGCGCGTTTGGTTTGATCGAAAAAGATAATGAGCAGCATTTTGCTTTGGCACGCGAAGCGCTATTACCTGTTGCGGCAATGAAAATTGCAGGCTCACACAATGTGAGTAACGCCCTAGCGGCATTGGCATTGGGCAGTGCGGTAGGTTTGCCGCTGCCAGCCATGTTAACGGCTATTTGTGACTTTAAAGGTCTTGAGCACCGCTGTGAGTTTGTAGCAGAGGTGAACGATGTACGTTACTACAACGACTCAAAGGGTACCAATGTTGGTGCCGCAGTGTCGGCTTTGCGCGGTTTGGCCAGCTCAGGAAAAGTAATATTGATCGCTGGCGGTATCGGCAAAGGCGCAGATTTTAAACCGCTTATGGACGCCCTAGCTGACACTGGACGTGCGGCGGTATTTATTGGCGAAATGGCCGCGTCGATGATGGCAATGCTGGATTCTCGACTTCCCGCTGTTATTAGCGAGAGCATGGCTGCGGCGGTCAAGGCGGCTGCTAATTACGCAGTGCCGGGAGATGTGGTACTGCTTTCTCCAGCATGCGCAAGTTTTGATATGTTCAGTAACTATGAGCATCGCGGTCGTGAATTTAGCAGCGCGGTAGCAGCGTTAGCGGGAGGCTTGTCATGACGGCATACCTCCGAACTAGCGTTGCAGAGCTAAAATTATTTGATCGCCATTTACAGTTGATTTTGGTGGCATTGTTAGTCGTTGGGTTTGTGGCTATGACCTCGGCCTCAGTCGAGCATGCCGCGAGTCGTTATGGCGATGCGTTCTACTTTGCTAAACGTTATTTATTCCACTTTAGTTTGGCGACGATCATCAGCGTCATTATGTATCTCACGCCTATTGATGTGTGGGAACGTAGTGGTTGGCTGTTGCTGTTATTTGGTTTTGTGGTGTTAGCGCTGGTGCTGATTCCTGGGGTTGGACGTGAGGTGAACGGCAGTCGGCGCTGGATTTCTTTAGGTCCCTTGACCCTGCAGGCGTCTGAGTTTGTAAAGCTGTGCGTCATATTTTATTTGGCCGGCTACCTTGTGCGTCGCCATGATGAAGTTCGTCAAAGCTGGTCTGGGTTTGTAAAGCCAATGGCACTGCTTTTCGCCGTAACTCTATTACTGATGCTTGAACCGGACTTTGGTGCAACAGTTGTTACTGCGGGCACCGCCTTTGTGATGATATTTTTGGGTGGCGTTAAGTTAGGGCAGTTTTTGCTGGTCATACTTAGCTGCGTTGCTGGCGCAGTGGCGATGGTTATTTTTGAACCCTACAGGATGAAACGTTTGACGGCGTTTACAGACCCTTGGGCCGATCAGTTCAATACCGGTTATCAGTTAACACAGTCGTTGATCGCATTTGGGCGCGGTCAGTTTAGTGGTGTGGGCTTAGGTAATAGTGTACAAAAATTATTTTATTTGCCCGAGGCGCACACCGACTTTGTGTTCGCAATTTTCGCTGAAGAATTTGGCTTTTTGGGCACCTTGTTAATTCTTGGTTTATTTATTGCGCTGATCGGACGAATTTTATTTATTGGCCGCTACGCAGAATCTATGGGCAAGCAATTTCATGCTTATGTTGCCTACGGCGTCGCGATAATGATCAGCGGTCAGGCCTTTATAAATATGGGGGTGAACGCAGGGCTGCTGCCAACCAAAGGGCTAACTCTGCCCTTTATGAGTTACGGCGGTAGCAGCTTGATGGTGTGTATGGGGATGGTGGCTTTGGTTGGGCGAATTGAACGGGAATGTCGGAGGCAAGATGGCCGCTGAGCGTACCGTATTAATAATGGCTGGTGGCACGGGCGGACATGTTTTTCCAGCGCTTGCGGTTGCTAGTGCCTTGGCGGAGCGTGGTGTTGCTGTGCATTGGCTAGGCACTGCCGCTGGTATTGAGGCGCGTTTGGTGCCCGCCGCTGGTTTGCCATTGCACTGCTTAAATATGGCTGGCTTACGCGGGAAAAATCCCTTGCGTCGTGTATTGGCCATCGCTAAAGCTGGCTTAGCGGTTCTGCATAGCATGCGTTTAATTCTTAAATTGAAGCCGTTTTGTGTGGTTGGTATGGGTGGCTACGCTTCGGGACCTGGTGGTTTGGCGGCAAAATTATTGTCGGTGCCGGTGGTGATTCAGGAACAGAACGCAGTGGCGGGAACGACTAATCGTCTATTGGCGAAAATAGCTACCTTGTGCCTAACCGGCTACCCCATCGAGCTTGGTGGTGAGCGCAATCGCTACATCGGCAATCCGGTTCGTCGTGAAATAGCGGCAGTTGATGCACCAGCGCTACGTTGGGCTGAGCGCAGCGGCCAGCTGCGTGTGTTGGTGTTGGGTGGCAGTCTCGGTGCCAAACCTATTAACGATGTTGTTGTTGCCACCTGGCAGCAGTTTGCGAGTGAAGACCGGCCATTGTTGTGGCATCAGACTGGCCGCGACCATGAGCAGTCGGTTCAGGCAGCGTATGCTGCGACCGGTATAGATGTGCTGGCTGAAGCCTTTATTGATGACATGGCGGCGGCTTATAGCTGGGCTGATATCGTGCTGTGTCGTGCTGGTGCGTTGACGGTGGCAGAGTTGGCTGCGGCGGGCGTGCCGGCGATATTAATTCCGCTGCCACACGCGATTGATGATCATCAGCGCGCTAACGCCAAGTGGTTTACTGATGGCGGCGCAGGCGAAATTATTGACCAGAAAGAATTTTCTGCCACTAGCTTAAAGGCGTGGTTAGAAAGCGATAAAGCGCAGCGGGGCAGTTTGTTGAAGAAGGCTGAGGCAGCACGACAGCTCGCAAAAATAGATGCTGCCGATGTGGCTGCAAATTATTGCATGGAGTTTGCCCATGACGCCTAAGCATCCATTTGTTGTGCCAGAAATGCGCCGTGTTAAACGTATTCACTTTGTGGGTATTGGTGGTGCGGGTATGTGCGGCATTGCCGAAGTATTGCTGAACCTTGGTTATGTGATTTCGGGCTCGGATTTAAAAGCGTCGCCAAGCACTGCAAGATTGCAGCAGCTGGGTGCGCGGGTCGCATTTGGGCATCGCGGCGAGAATATAGGTGATTCAGACGTGGTGGTGGTTTCCAGCGCTATCAACGACGCTAACCCAGAGATCATTGCCGCAAGACACGGTCGCGTGCCGATTGTGCGCCGCGCTGAAATGCTGGCTGAGTTAATGCGTTATCGTCACGGTATTGCGGTTGCGGGGACGCATGGCAAAACCACGACAACTAGTTTGATTACGTCGATTTTTGCGGAAGCGGGACTGGATCCAACTTTTGTTATTGGCGGTTTGGTTAACAGCGCAGGAACGAATGCGGCGCTTGGTGAAAGTCGCTATTTGGTGGCGGAAGCGGATGAAAGTGACGCCTCCTTTTTGCATCTGCAGCCTATGGTGTCAGTGGTTACAAATATCGAAGCTGACCACATGGCAACTTACGACGGTGACTTCAGTAAGCTGAAGCGGACGTTTATCGAGTTCCTTCACAACCTGCCGTTCTATGGCATAGCAGTGGTGTGTATCGACGACCCAGTAGTGCGGGAATTAATGCCAGATATTGGCCGGCCGACCTTAACCTACGGCTTTAGTGATGACGCGGATTTTCGCATCCATTCGCTACAAAAGCAGGGAATGCAAAGTCGCTTTGTGGTGACTCGCCCAGACGGCAGCGAGTTAGCGCTGTGTATTCATCAGCCGGGTGTTCACAACGTTTTAAATGCCACTGCGGCGGTTGCGGTAGCCACGGACGAAGGTCTAGCAGATGAGGCTATTTGCGCAGGTATAACCAATTTCCAAGGTGTTGGTCGTCGTTTTCAACGTTATGGCGAACTGGCTGTCGCAGGTGGTGAGTTCATGTTGGTGGATGATTATGGCCATCATCCAACCGAAGTTGCGGCGACGATTTCTGCGGCTCGGCAAGCATGGCCAGATCGGCGTTTGGTGATGTTGTATCAGCCACATCGATTTAGTCGCACAAAAGATTTATATGAGGATTTTGTACGGGTGTTGTCGACCGTCGACAGTTTATTGCTACTCGATGTTTATCCGGCGGGTGAAGAACCTATTGCCGGCGCAGATAGTCGCAGCTTATGTCGCAGTATTCGTATGCAGGGTAAGTTTGAGCCGGTGTTTGTAGAAAGCATTGAGGCGGCATTTGATTTATTAAAAGCTCGTGTACTCCCCGGTGATGTATTGCTTACCCAGGGAGCGGGAAATATAGGCGCCTTAGCGCAGCAATTGTCAGTTCAAGATTGGGTATAGGCATTACTGATGAGCGATATGACGGTAGCAAATATTAATCAGGCCATCGGCGGTAAATTAGCTGTGTTGTATGGCGGCCGCTCGGCGGAGCGTGAAATTTCGTTAAAAAGCGGCGCTGCAGTTGCCGCTGCATTTGAGCGTCAAGGCGTCGCGGTAGAAAAAATAGACGTAGCTGATGACGGCTGGATGCAGCGTTTAAAAGCAGACTTTACTCAGGTGTTTATTGCGCTACATGGCCCTGGTGGCGAAGACGGCACGGTGCAAGGTGCACTGGAATGCCTTGGAGTGAAATACACCGGCAGCGGCGTAATGGCGTCGGCATTAGCGATGGATAAATTCCGCTGCAAATTACTGTGGCTGGGCTTGGGTTTGTCGACCCCCAAATTTATTGAGCTCACTGCGGGCAGCGATTGGGCGGCAATTATTGCGGACTTGGGTTCGGTCATCGTTAAGCCCGCCTGTGAAGGTTCTAGTATTGGTATGGCGCGGGCAGAAACGGCGCAGGAATTAGAAGCGGCTTGGCAAAATGCTCAGGCCTACGGGCGGGTATTTGCTGAGCAATGGGTGGTTGGTAGCGAGTACACCGTAGCTATTTTAAATGGCAAAGCATTGCCGGCAATTAAGTTGGAAACGGACGCGGCATTTTACGATTTTAATGCCAAGTACTTATCCAATGAGACCCGCTACCTGTGTCCCTGTGGTTTGAGTGCGGCTGAAGAATTAGAACTGAGCGAATTGGCTTTAGCGGCTTTTAACAGTTTGGGCTGTCAGGGCTGGGGGCGGGTTGATGTAATGCGTGATAGTGACGGCCGTTTCTACTTGTTAGAAGTGAATACCGTTCCGGGCATGACCGATCACAGCTTGGTGCCGATGGCGGCAAAGCAGGCTGGATTAGATTTTGAGCAATTGGTGAAGGCAATTTTGGCTGGCAGCATTAACGGGAATGCCAGCGCGTAATGCAAAGGATAAGCGCCAAGAGTAATCGCTTTAAACGCAGTAGACCGGAGCGCGGTGAGCGTCAGCCGGTGTCGCGAGAATGGGGGCGTATTTTTAATCGTCTTTTGCTCGTTGCCGCGGTGATGGGGTTTGTATACGGAGTGGAGAGATTGGGCAGCCAATTGGAATCCATCCCGGTTGATAGAGTGGTATTTGCCGGTGATTTTCGTCACGTCAGCCGAGAGGTATTGGTTGACCGAGTGACGAGTCATTTGGCGGTTGGCTATATCGGCCTAGATTTAGAGGCCATCCAAGGTGAATTAGAGCAGGAGCCTTGGGTGTATCGCGCGATTGTTGAGCGAGTGTGGCCACGGGAGTTAAAGATAACGATTGTTGAGGAAGCGCCAATTGCGGTTTGGGGTAATGGCGGATTACTCAATCATCGCGGCAAGATATTTTTGCCGGCAAAAGAAATACAGAGCGATGCAAATCTGCCTTTGCTGAGTGGCCCCGAAGGCAGTGCGATTGAAATCATGCGGCAGTATCGCTTGATGAGTCAGTTGCTAGGTGATGAAGATTTGGTACTCCAGCGCTTACAGATGAATGATCGCGGCGCATGGACCGCCACCTTAAATGGCGGAGCGGTATTAGTACTGGGGCGACAGGAACCATTAGAAAAATTGCGTCGCTTTATGTGGGTTTACAAGCAGCAATTGGCTGCGGATTTTGAACGGGTAAAGCGTATAGATACACGCTATATCAATGGTTTAGCGGTGTCTTGGCATCAGTTGGAAGGTAGTTAACGTAAATGGCTAAAGTAAGTGCGTTGCCGGTGCGGAACGGATCGCTCAATAGGGAGAAGCAAAGCAATGGCTAGTTCACATGCAAGCCGGATGATTGTTGGTCTGGATATTGGCACCTCAAAAGTGGTGGCTATCGTCGGGTCGATGAACGAAGACGGCAAGCTGGAAATTGTCGGCATTGGTTCACACCCATCGCGAGGCCTGAAGAAAGGCGTGGTGGTGAATATTGAATCCACTGTGCACTCGATACAGCGTGCGATTGAAGAGGCGGAATTAATGGCGGGATGCGAAATTCACAGCGTCTACGTTGGTATCGCCGGCAATCATATTCGTAGCTTGAACTCCCACGGCATTGTCGCTATTCGCGACCGTGAAGTGTTTCAGCTTGACCTCGATCGAGTTATCGACGCGGCGCAAGCGGTGGCGATTCCTGCCGATCAAAAAGTGCTGCATATTTTGCCGCAGGAATTTGTGATCGACGAGCAAGAAGGCATTAAGGAGCCGCTGGGTATGTCGGGCGTGCGCCTTGAGGCCAAGGTGCATTTGGTGACTTGTGCGGTAAACGCAGTACAGAACATCGAAAAGTGTATTCGCCGCTGTGGGCTAGAAGTTGAAGACGTCATTTTAGAGCAGTTGGCGTCGAGCTACGCAGTGCTGACGGATGATGAAAAAGAACTGGGTGTTTGCTTGGTAGATATAGGCGGTGGCACCACGGATATCGCGATATTCACCGATGGTGCAATTCGTCATACCGGTGTTATTCCTATTGCTGGCGATCAAGTCACAAATGACATTGCCATGGCTCTGCGTACTCCAACGCAGTATGCCGAGGAAATCAAAATCAAATACGCATGTGCGTTAACCCAGTTAGCGGGCGAAGGAGAAATGATTAAAGTGCCAAGCGTGGGTGATCGCGCGCCGCGTGAGCTTTCTCGGCAAGCACTGGCGGAGGTGGTTGAGCCTCGCTATGACGAGTTATTTACCTTGATACAGGCAGAGCTTCGTCGCAGTGGTTACGAAGACCTCTGCGCCGCAGGCATTGTGCTGACTGGTGGCACTTCCAAAATGGAAGGTGTCGTAGAGCTGGCGGAAGAGATTTTCCATATGCCAGTTCGCATAGGTGTTCCACAAGATGCGCGGGGCCTAACGGATATTGTCCGCAACCCAATTTATTCAACGGGTGTGGGTTTGCTGCATTACGGCATTAAACATCAGGCCGAACATGGTGGGCGCGGTCGCGTTCGCAGTGGTGGCTTTTTAACGAATTTGAAACAGTGGGTTCAAAATAATTTTTAACGAAGTGATAGGCGGTCGCGTTGGCAGCGCGGTTGAATATGCAAAAAGGGAGAAAAACCATGTTTGAATTAGTAGATAACGTTCCACAAAATGCAGTAATTAAAGTAGTGGGTGTCGGTGGTGGTGGCGGTAACGCCGTTAAGCACATGATTGCCTGTAATGTTGATGGCGTCGATTTTATCTGCGCTAATACTGATGCGCAGGCGCTGACCAACGTATCGTCTAAAACTGTGCTGCAGTTAGGCACCACCATTACCAAAGGTTTGGGTGCGGGTGCTAACCCTGAGATTGGCCGTCAGTCAGCGATGGAAGATCGCGACCGGATTGCCGAGGCGCTGCAAGGTGCTGATATGGTGTTCATCACTGCGGGTATGGGCGGCGGTACAGGTACTGGCGCGGCACCTGTTGTAGCTCAGGTGGCAAAAGAGCTGGGTATCCTCACGGTGGCTGTCGTAACTAAGCCATTCCCGTTTGAAGGCAAAAAGCGCATGGCAGTTGCGTTGGAAGGTATGAAGGAGTTGCGTCAGCACGTGGACTCATTGATCACCATTCCAAACGAAAAGTTGTTGCCTGTGCTAGGTAAAAACACCAGTCTGCTTGATGCCTTTAAGGCCGCAAACGATGTATTGTTGGGCGCGGTTCAGGGTATTGCTGATCTGATTATTCGTCCAGGTATGATCAACGTCGACTTTGCAGACGTTCGTACAGTGATGTCTGAGATGGGTATGGCGATGATGGGCAGCGGTATTGCCACGGGTGAAAATCGCGCTCGCGAAGCGGCAGAGGCAGCAATTCGGAGTCCATTGCTCGAAGATGTCAATTTGCAAGGGGCGCGCGGCATTTTGGTTAATATTACCGCAGGTTTGGATCTATCCCTAGGCGAGTTTAACGATGTCGGGGATACTATCGAGGAATTCGCTTCTGAGAACGCAACAGTCGTTGTCGGAACGGTAATTGACCCCGATATGGTTGATGAATTGCGAGTAACCGTAGTGGCAACAGGTCTTGACGGAATTGGTCAAGAAGCGCCACTCAAAGTTGTTGAGTCACGGCCTGTAGAGGCGCGTTCAACGGACTATCGTAAATTAGATCGACCAACCGTAATGCGTAACAACCAGCAAGCGGCGGTTGCGCGAGATGTGGCTCCGGCGCCAATGGCAGATAAAGACATGGAATATCTCGATATTCCTGCGTTTCTGCGGCGCCAAGCCGATTAACCAGCTGTAGCCGGTACAGCAGAGCGAAGTGCCAGCGATTTGTCGCTAGCACATAGTAACGTCGTCTCTGCGATGTAGCCGTCCGGTCCATAGAGTGAGTATGAACATGATTAAGCAACGCACATTGCGCAACACCATCCGTGCCACCGGAATTGGTTTGCATTCAGGAGAAAAGGTCTATCTGACGTTAAAGCCCGCGCCGGTGGATACTGGTGTGATATTTCGTCGTACCGACCTAAATCCCGTTGTTGAAATTCATGCTCATGCTGAAAATGTGGGTGATACCACCTTGTCGACCACGCTGATGAATGGCGACGTGCGGGTATCGACGGTGGAGCATTTATTGTCCGCAATGGCTGGTTTAGGTATTGATAATGCCTATGTAGAAGTTAGCTCGTCTGAAGTGCCGATTATGGATGGCAGTGCCGGGCCTTTTGTATTTCTCATTCAATCTGCCGGGATTGAGGAACAAAATGCGCCTAAGAAGTTTATCCGTATTAAGCGCGCGGTCACGGTGACAGATGGCGATAAAGTCGCAAGTTTCCTCCCTTTTGACGGCTTTAAAGTCTCTTTCACCATCGAGTTTGATCATCCGGTCTTTAAAGACCGGACTGGTCATGCCGAGCTAGACTTCTCTAGCACCTCCTTTGTTAAAGAAGTGAGTCGTGCACGGACATTTGGCTTTATGCACGAAATCGAATATCTCCGCTCTAAAGGCTTGGCCCAGGGCGGCAGTGTCGATAACGCCATTGTGGTTGATGAATATCGTATTCTTAACGAAGACGGCCTCCGTTACGAAGACGAGTTTGTAAAGCATAAAGTCCTGGATGCTATTGGCGATTTGTATCTACTGGGCACGAGCTTGATTGGTGAGTTTAAAGCTCACAAGTCGGGGCACGGTCTGAATAATGTGTCTCTTCGTGCGCTCATAAAAGACACTGACGCGTGGGAGTGGGTAACATTTGAAGACCCAGCTGACGCGCCCATCAGCTATATGGCGCCAGCCGCTTTAGCCTAAGGGTTTGTCTCCATCATGCTTGGTCTGGCATCAGTCTAAGCATGGTAATATTCTCTCATCTATGCGATATTGCGCCTCGGTGTAACGGTATAGTTTATTTCCTGCCTGCGGGTAATCAGTACGAACTTTGGCGTGAATTCTTTAGAGCATCACGTCAGGGCCGTCATCATATTTTCATTCGGACAATGTAGCTTGGTGCGGTTTTTGCGGGCGATATAAATTCATCGCATAGTTTGGGGCTGATGTATTTAGACCCAAAACTTTTAAATTTAGACAATCTGCCAGAGCCATCAATGATAGGGATGTAATCCCGGGAACAGTAACGAATTCATCATGATAACAGCAGTAGTAAAGAAAGTTTTTGGTAGTAAAAACGACCGCGAACTCAAGCGGATGCGCAAGGTAGTCGCTAAGATCAATGCACTCGAAGAGGGCTTGACGGCACTAGACGATGCAGCGCTTGCGGCGAAAACCGCCGAGTTTAAGCAGCGTTTAAACAGCGGCGAAACCCTTGATCAAATATTGCCAGAAGCGTTTGCTGTCTGCCGAGAGGCCAGCCGCCGTGTTATGGGCATGCGCCATTTTGATGTCCAGCTTATCGGTGGTATCAGCCTGCATGAAGGCACCATTGCGGAAATGCGTACCGGTGAGGGTAAAACCCTTGTAGGCACCTTGGCTGTTTATCTTAATGCATTAGAAGGTAGTGGTGTGTTCGTGGTCACGGTCAATGACTACCTCGCCCAGCGCGACGCCAATTGGATGCGGCCACTTTATGAATTTTTGGGCCTGACGGTTGGCATTATTCGTTCTGGTCAAGAATCCGAGCAGAAGCGTGCTGCCTACCAATCCGATATTACCTACGGCACCAATAACGAATTTGGTTTTGACTATCTGCGCGATAATATGGCCTTCGCAATTAGCGATCGTTTTCAGCGCAGCTTAAATTTCGCAATTATCGATGAAGTCGATTCCATACTCATCGATGAAGCGCGTACACCACTGATTATTTCTGGCCCCGCAGAAGATAGCTCCAAGCTCTATAAGCAAATTAACCTGTTTATTCCGTCATTAATACCTGCTGAAGTTGATGAAACGGGTAAGCCGGCTGATGACGGCCATTACACCATTGATGAAAAAATGCGTCAGGTGGAATTAACGGAGCAGGGCCACCAGTTAGTTGAAGACATGCTAGTGCAAGCGAAATTGCTGGATGAAGGCGATAGCCTTTATGCCGCAGGAAACTTGAATTTGCTGCACCATGTGAATTCGGCATTGCGCGCCCATGTGTTATTTCACAACAACGTGGAATACATTATTCAGAATGATCAAGTTGTATTGATTGATGAGCATACCGGCCGCACCATGGCTGGCCGCCGTTTATCCGAAGGTCTGCATCAGGCCATCGAAGCCAAAGAAGGCGTGACTGTTCAGGCCGAAAGCCAAACACTGGCCTCAACGACTTTCCAGAATTACTTCCGCCAGTTTGAAAAGCTCGCCGGTATGACCGGTACAGCAGATACTGAAGCCTTCGAATTCCGTCAGATCTATGGTCTGGATGTGGTGGTTATCCCCACCAATAAACCGAGTGCACGCCGCGACTCTAATGATTTGGTGTACTTAACGAAAGAAGAGAAGTACGACGCGATTGTCGATGACGTGAAAAGTGTTGTTGAATTAGGTGCGCCGATTTTAGTGGGTACCGCGTCGATTGAAACCTCTGAGGAAATGTCGCAACGCTTCCAAAAGGCGGGTATTCAGCACAAAGTACTAAACGCAAAGTACCACGAGCAAGAAGCAGAGATTATCGCCCAAGCGGGCCGCCCCGGTGTTGTCACTATCGCGACGAACATGGCGGGTCGCGGTACTGACATCGTGCTCGGTGGTAATGTAGATGTAGAAATCGCCCAGCTAGAAAACCCATCCGATGCGATAATTAACGAACTGCGCGAAGCGTGGAAAATTCGTCACGAAAAAGTCATGCAGGCGGGCGGTCTTCATATCGTCGGTACTGAACGTCACGAATCGCGTCGTATAGATAATCAGTTGCGTGGTCGTGCAGGCCGTCAGGGCGACCCCGGCGCATCGCGTTTTTATCTATCACTTGAAGATAGCTTAATGCGTATCTTCGCCTCAGATCGAGTGCGCGGCATTATGCAAGCATTAGGTCTAGAGAAAGGTGAGGCCATTGAGCACCGCATGGTGTCTAACGCCATCGAAAAAGCGCAGCGTAAAGTTGAAGGTCGCAACTTCGATATGCGTAAACAGCTGCTTGAATACGATGATGTGGCCAACGATCAGCGCCAGATTATTTACCAACAACGTAATGAGCTGCTAGAAGCTGATGACATTAGTGAGATGCTTAAAGCGATTCGCGCAGATGTCGTAAGCGATGTCATTAACGAATATATTCCGCCACAAACACTCGAAGAGCAATGGGATATTAGTGGCCTAGAGCTTCGTATTGAAACAGAATTTGAAGTTAAATTGCCGATTCAGCAATGGTTGGATGAAGATCGCTCGGTTAACGAATCGGTCATTCACGAGCGCGTTTATGCGGCGGTAGATGAAGCGTATGAAAGCAAGTGTGCGCTAGTTGGTGCAGACATGCGCAAGATCGAGCGTCATATTTTCTTGCAGGTATTAGATACCCTATGGAAAGAGCATTTGGCGACAATGGATCATCTGCGCCACGGTATTCATTTGCGCGCTTTCGCACAGAAGAACCCAAAACAAGAGTACAAGCGGGAAGCCTTTGAGTTATTCCAACAAATGCTGGAATCGCTTAAGCACGATGTCGTTCGCTTTCTGTCGCACCTGCGTTTACAACAGGACGAAAATGCAGAAGCTCTAGAGCAGCAGCGTCGTGAAGAGCAGGCTAAGCGCGCGATGGAGTTTCAGCACGCCGAATCTAGCGGATTAAATCTTGAAGAAGATGACGAGCAGCCAGCGCAAGCTGCTGCTCAGCCAGAAACCTTCGTGCGCGATGCCCCCAAGGTGGGTCGTAACGACGCATGCCCCTGTGGTTCTGGCAAAAAATACAAACAATGTCATGGCAAATTAGACTGAGGAAGACGCAAGCATGGCGGTAGGTTCTGGAGAGTTAGGTACGCTGCATACGGTAGATGGAGTGAGAATCGGTGTCTCCAGTGCCGGCATTAAAAAGCCAGGACGAATTGATACCGTCGTATTTGAACTTGCAGAAGGTAGCTCGGTTGCGGGCGTGTTTACGCTTAATGCCTTTTGTGCCGCGCCCGTTACCCTTTCTAAGAAACACCTTGCTGCGGCTTCGCCACGGTATTTATTAATTAATACCGGCAATGCCAACGCCGGAACCGGCGCAAGCGGTATGGCGGATGCAGTGACCTCATGCTCTGCCTTGGCCGCGGAAGTTGGCGTCACTCCTGAGCAAATTCTTCCGTTCTCTACCGGTGTCATTGGCGAAAAGCTGCCAATTGAAAAGTTAGTTGCCGCGTTACCCGCAGCACTTAACGCTCTGTCAGCTGACGGCTGGGAGCGCGCTGCCAACGGTATTATGACTACCGATACACGCCCTAAAGCGACGTCACGGCAGATTGAGATCGATGGACGTAAGATCACCATTACTGGCATCTCTAAAGGCGCCGGCATGATTAAGCCCAATATGGCTACCATGCTGGGCTACGTCGCTACAGACGCGGCGATTGCGCCTAACGTATTGCAAAGCATGTTAGACGTGGCAGCTGATGCGTCGTTTAATCGCATCACCATTGACGGTGATACCTCGACGAATGACTCCTGCGTACTAGTTGCCACCGGCAAGGCTGGCGGTGAAATACTGACTGCGGCGGAAGGCCCGGTTTTTGAAAGCTTACAAAACGCCATCAACGAGGTGTTTCTTGAGTTAGCCCACGCTATTGTTCGTGACGGCGAAGGTGCAACTAAATTTGTAGCGGTGGAAGTAGTCGGCGCAAAAGATGTTTCAGAAGCATTGAAAGTCGCCTACGCGGTGGCAGAATCACCTCTCGTGAAAACGGCGCTATTCGCCAGTGACCCAAACTGGGGGCGTATATTGGCAGCGATTGGCCGCGCAGGTGTGGAAAGCTTAGATGTATCGACCTTAACCGTTCATCTTGATGACGTGTTAATTACTGAACACGGCGGTCGCGCAGAGACGTATACCGAAGCCGCAGGCGCAGCGGTAATGAAGCAGTCTGAAATCTCCATTCGTATCAATCTCAATCGCGGTCAGCATACCGAAACGGTATGGACCACCGACTTCTCTTATGACTACGTCAAGATCAATGCAGAATACCGCAGCTAGTAAACGGGTTCACGTTGCAGTCGGAGTCATTTTTAATTCGCAGGGCCAGATACTCATTGCGCGTCGCCACAATGACGCGCATCAAGGTGGCTTATGGGAATTCCCCGGTGGCAAGGTCGAGTCTGGTGAAACCGTTTGCGAGGCCCTGGGTCGTGAGTTACATGAAGAGCTGGGGATTACTATTCAGTCGTCGTCCTGCGCACAACTAATCGAAATACGTCACGACTATAGCGACAAAGTGGTCTTGCTAGATGTGTGGACGGTGTCTGATTTTGACGGCGAACCGAGCGGGAAAGAAGGGCAGCCGTTGCGCTGGGTTGATCGAAAATTGCTTTCTGATTACGCATTTCCAGCGGCTAATATTGCGATTATTGATGCGCTGTTAAAAGCAGATTAATTGGGCTTTAAGCCCCTAGTAGCCTCTGTCTAAATCTTCACTAAATACGTCTTCTAACGGTTGCCCAGGAATGGCGTGATCTTCGTTTGCCCACGCTACTAGATCATTGTTTTTACATCGAGCAGAGCAAAAGGGGCGGAAGGTGTTGTTGCTGTCCCAAATTTGTTCTGTGCCGCAATTTGGGCAGGGAACGAGGGGCGGTTTTGTTGTTGAATAGCTCATTTATTGGGCCTTAGAGTCTCTGGCTAAAACTAAAAATTGTTGATGCAGCTGGCTGATTTGCTCGTCTAGGTCAGCAAATCCAGAGTTGTTGTCGATTACATCGCTAGCTGCGGCAAGTCGTGCCTCACGGGAGGCTTGGCTGGCAATTATACGCTCTACCTGCGCCTGTTCATTGCTGTCTCGTTTCATGGTGCGTTCAAGCTGAACAGACTCCGGAACATCTACCACCACTAAGCGTTGGCAGAATCCTTGTTGATTACCTTCGACCAGTAGAGGTGAAACATACATCGCATAGCTGCTTTGCACGGCGGCTAATTGCCTTGCGGTTTCGCTTGCAATAAGGGGGTGCAGCAGCGACTCCAGCCATTGCTTGGCATCTGCATCCGAAAAAATAGTTTGTCTAAGGGCGGCGCGATCAAGATGGCCGTCGCTCTGTATTAAATGGGGGCCAAAATGCGCGGCTATCTGTGCCAGTGCATCCGTGCGGGGTTCGACGACTTCCCGTGCAATCACATCGGCATCAACAATGCCAACGCCAAGCTTGGCGAAGCGATTCGATACAGCAGTTTTGCCGCTTCCAATACCGCCGGTTAGGCCGACAATAAAATTGCTCATAGTGGTTTCGGTTTTCAAATTGAGTGCAGTTGATGTGCGTGGCTAGCGGAACCCCGCCATACCTAAGTAAGCGTTAATAATACTATCGCCCCAGAATACCGCAATCCAGCCGGCGCCGGCCAAATAGGGGCCAAAGGGCATTGGAGTCGATGTGGAGTTGCCGCGTGCTGCCAGAATAATACCGCCACAAACCGCACCAACAATAGACGACAATAAGATAATAAGCGGCAAATACTGCCAACCTAGCCATGCACCTAGCGCCGCCAATAATTTGAAATCACCGTAGCCCATACCTTCTTTGCCGGTAATAATTTTAAAAAGCCAGAACACGCTCCATAAAATCATATAGCCCGCCATAGCACCCCATAGTGCGTCGGTAATCGAAATATGTTCAAAGACGCTGTTATAGAGAAGTCCCAGCCATAATAGTGGCAGAGTGAGTTGATCGGGTAGCAGCTGATGATCGATATCGATCACCGTGAGAATTAGCAGCAGCCAGCTAAATAAAATTATCGCAAAGGCGTAAGGGCTGATGCCTAAGATGAGTAGCGGTAAAATACTAAGCAGTGCGGTGATAATCTCTATTAGCGGGTAGCGAAGGCTAATACTCACTTTGCAACTGGCACAACGTCCGCGTAGCAGCGCATAACTTATTACTGGAATATTTTGCCATGCTTTAACGGGCGCGTTACAAGCGGGGCAGTGTGAGTTGGGAACAGCTAAATTAAATTTTTCGGGTTCTGGTGTGGGCGGTGAATCGGCTTGTTCATCATTAAGTAAATATTCGCATTCCTGACGCCAATTAGCCTCCATCATTTTGGGGAGTCGGTAAATAACCACGTTGAAGAAGCTACCGAGTAGTAAGCCCAAAATTCCTATAACGGTGATAGTAAACGCGGGCGCGCCTTCAAGGGTGAGGAAAAAATTCATAAACATGCTCAGAAATAGAGGATCTTATTCAGCTTGCTAAGTAGCTGCCGCCTTATTGGCAGATTACATCGCAGAGCCTAGCATAAATATCGGCAGGTACATGGCAATCATCAGGCCGCCAACTAACACCCCAAGTATCGACATAATAAACGGTTCTAGCAAAGCGGTTAGCGTATCGACAGCATTATCGACGGCCTCTTCGTAATGCGTTGCAACCTTATCTAACATCTCATCTAAAGAGCCAGATTCTTCGCCAATCGAGACCATTTGTAACAACATACTGGGGAATAAATTGGTGAACTTAATTGATGAATAGAGTGTTTGGCCGGTAGTTACATCATCGCGAATCTGGATGATCGCCTTGCCATATACCGCATTACCTGCCGCTCCGGCAACTGAGTTGAGGGCGTCAACTAGAGGCACGCCAGCGCCGAAGGTCGTTGCTAAGGTTCTAGAAAAACGTGCGATAACAGAATTAAAAACAATGTCGCCAATCACGGGTATTTTAAGCGTCATCTTATCTACCCAGTCAGAAAATCCTTTTGATTTTTGCCTGGCGGTCTTAAACGCAAATCCTGCGGCAATGGTTATGCCTAATAATATATACCAGTTCGCCTGCATCCACTCGGAGAGGGAGACAACCATTTTTGTAAAAGCTGGAAGGTCGGATCCAAAGCTCTCAAACGTTGTTGCGAATGTGGGTACAACTTTAATCAGCAAAATAGCGGTTACGACTACCGCGACGACCATGACGGCGATAGGGTAGGTAAGTGCCTTTTTGATTTTTGCTTTTAGTGCTTCTGTTTTTTCTTTGTAAGTTGCGACTCTATCCAGCATCACTTCAAGCGTACCGGATTGTTCGCCAGATGCGATTAAACTACAGAATAAATCATCGAAATACTTTGGGTGTTTGGCGCAAGCATTAGCAAAGCCGCCACCCGATGCGACTTCATTCTTAATATTGACAACCAATTCTTGCATTGTTGGGTTGTCGACGCCTTCTGCGACAATGTCAAAACTCTGTACTAATGGCACGCCCGCTTTAAGCATGGTAGCCATTTGCCGAGTGAATATGGCAATGTCGGCGGGCTTGATCGCCTTTTTATTGCTAAACAGCGGTTTAGGTTTACGTTTTACATTCTTGGCAGCAATACCTTGCTTACGTAAATGGGCTTTTACCAAGGCGCTAGAGCCCGCTGTCAATTCACCTCGGGTTTTACGGCCCTGTTTATCGACGCCTTGCCAAACAAAAACCTGAGTTTTGGATGTTGTAGCCATTATTAGTCCTTGGTCACTCGGTTTACTTCTTCAAGGCTGGTTACGCCCTGCGCGCATTTTTGGAGCGCGGATTGCCGCAAATTTGGGAAGCCCTCTTTTTGCGCTTGCGCAGCTATTTCTATTGAATTGCCGTTTTCCATAATAATACGAGAAATATCAGGCGTGATGCGAACTACTTCGTAAATCCCCACTCGGCCCTTGTAGCCGTTATTGCAACGATCACAGCCGACGGGGTGCATGACGGTTGCCGTTTCTAATAGTGCTTCTGTAAAGCCTTCTTCTAATAAGGTGTGTTTTGGCACATCTAAGGGTATGGCGCATTCTTTACACAAACGTCTAGCCAAGCGCTGCGCAATAATCAGACTGACCGAGGTCGCCACGTTAAAGGCTGGAACCCCCATATTTAAGAGTCGCGTTAAGGTTTCTGAGGCGCTATTGGTGTGCAGGGTAGATAAAACTAAGTGACCGGTTTGTGCGGCCTTGATCGCTATTTCCGCTGTTTCTAAATCCCGTATCTCACCAACCATGATAATGTCAGGGTCTTGGCGGAGAAAGGAGCGCAGTGCTTCGGGGAAACCAAGCCCAACTTTAGCGTTAACATGAACTTGGTTAATCCCCTCCAAGTTAATCTCTACCGGGTCTTCTGCCGTGGAGATGTTGCGTTCTGGCGTATTTAGGATGTTAAGTCCGGTATATAGCGATACTGTTTTACCAGAGCCAGTTGGGCCTGTAACCAGAATCATACCTTGCGGCTGATTCAGGGTTTTCATATACATGTCTTTTTGCGCTGGCTCATAGCCTAGTGCATCAATGCCCATTTGTGCTGAGCTAGGGTCGAGTATCCGCAATACAACCTTTTCGCCCCACAGCGTGGGCAGTGTGTTTACACGGAAGTCGATGGCGCGGGTTTTAGACAGCTTCATCTTAATCCGGCCATCCTGCGGAACTCGTCGCTCAGAAATGTCCATTTGCGACATAACCTTTAAGCGAGCGGCAAGGCGATAGCCCAAAGACGCCGGCGGGCGGGCGACTTCCTGCAAAATACCGTCGGTGCGGAACCTCACTCGGTAGGTCTTTTCGTAGGGTTCAAAATGTATATCTGAGGCGCCACCGCGTATTGCGTCCAAAAGTACTTTATTTACAAACTTGACCACGGGTGCTTCGTCGGCACCTTTTAGGTCGACTTCGCCGCCGCCGTCTTCATCCACCGCCTCAATGTCTAAATCTTCTAGATTGAGGCCGTCCATATCGCCAAGGCTGTCGGTGAGCGACTCCTCTTGCGCAGCAAGATAGGTGTCAATCGCTGCGTTTAAGGCGGCTTCTTCGACAATGATGGGCTCAGTTGTTAAGCCGGTGTGGAATTTGATTTGGTCGAGGGCATGGATATTGGTCGGGTCAGACATACCAATAAATAAGCGCTTGCCGCGCTTCCACAAGGGCAGCGTTCTATGAAGCTTAATTAGTTTGTTGTCGATGATCTTTTGCGGAGATAACTCGGTTGTATAAGAGCGCAGATCAATAAAGGGGATGCCAAACTCATCAGCCGCTATTTCAGCTATCTGCACCCCATCTGCCAGTTGCTTGCTGACTAAATAAGACACCAAGCTTTTTTTGTCCTTCTGAGCAGTCTCTTGCGCTTTGCGGACGGTATCCTCATCGAGAATTTCGTCGTATACAAGGCGTCTGGCAAGTCCGTTTAAGGGCGTAATTGGGCTATTCATGGCGTCACTTTATCGTTAAAAACCTAATGAAAACAGTATAGTGCCTATTATTAGATTAAGCACTACACTGAATAGTGGGCATGGGCTGAAGCTAAATTTGCGCGCCGTAATAGTGGTTGATCGGGGTAATTTTCGCCACTTTGTGACGTTTTTTGTCAGTAAGTGCGGGCCGATATCTGTGTGATGTGACTGTATGACGCAATGTAAACAATAGACAAGACTGCTCCTGCTCCCCGTGTGTCGCGCTTTTGCGCCATATCGTGCATGGCTTCTGAATTGCTGGCACAAATATTGATAACTATACGGTCAGTGATGGATTTCTATCACAAGAAGAAATCAAAAATTTAGCGGAGTTCATTATGAAAAAAGTTCAACAAGGTTTTACATTGATTGAATTGATGATCGTTATCGCGATTATCGGTATTTTGGCAGCGGTTGCTTTGCCTGCTTACCAAGACTACACAATTCGCGCAAAAGTGTCTGAGGTTGTATTGGCTGCATCACAGTGCCGTACTAGCATTACAGAAACTATTCAAAGCACCTCAGGTTCTACATTGCCGGGCGCTGATGATTGGGGTTGTGAGCAAACTGATACCACTACCAATGCAACAAAATACGTAGCCACCATCAATACCACTAATGCTGGTAAAATTACTGTCGCTTCTAGTTCTGCGAGTGATTTGGGCGCAGCGGCCAGTAAAAATGTAACCTTGGTGCCAATGAAAGACGACACTAACCCTATTGCTAACACTGATACCGGTGTTGCGGTATATGGCTGGCGTTGTGGTTTGACTGCTGATGGTACCAGCATGGAATCAAAATACCTGCCAGGTTCTTGCCGCGGTCAGTTCTAAGTTTACTTGATCCTTCTCCAATTATTTGGAGAGAAAATAGCCCCTTTTGGGGCTATTTTTTTTACTGCGCGGATAATAGCCAATGCAACAAGAATCGCAAGCGACCATAATACGAATAATGTTTGCTGGATTACTTGCTCTAGCAGTCGTGTATTGGCCTGGAATTCATGGCATCTTTTTTATTGATGATGTAGTCAGCTTTGAAGGTTTGCTACTCGTTAAAGATTTCCCAAGCGCGGTATATTATGTTTTTACCGGCCACGCCGGCCCTTTAGGGCGCCCTGTCGCATTAGCTAGTTTCTTACTTCATGGCGACGCTTATCCAAATAATCCACTCCCATTTCTTAGTGCTAATATTGCAATCCATTTGAGCAATATTGCCCTATTGGCTTGGGCGATACGTCGTTTACAAATTCAAACTCCATCTTTGCTTGGCACAAGTACTTGGCTGGCTCCAATAGTGTCCTTGCTATGGGGTGCGCTTCCAATACTGGCATCAACATCGCTAATGGCGGTGCAAAGAATGACGTCGCTAAGTGCATTGTTTATGTTACTTGGCGTACACAGCTACTTATACGCCCGAGTAAAGGCGCGTGAGCAGAATTGCTTAGGACTGTTAGCTGCAATTATTGGTATTGGCCTATCTACCTTATTGGCAATGTTCACCAAAGAGAACGGTGCGTTGCTGCCCTTGCTGCTATTGGCTATGCATTGCTTATTATTTGTAAAAGATAAAGGTGCTAGCGGCGGTGTAAATACATCTGATGCCTATAGCCGAACCCTTACAGTGGCCTTGTGTTTGCCAAGTCTGTTGCTACTCGCCTATATAGTGAGCCGTATACCAAGTATCGAGGCGCGATATTGGAATCGGCCGTTTACCCTTTCTGAGCGCCTTGCCAGTGAAGTGGTCATTTTGTGGGAGTATTTGCGGGTAGCATTTCTCCCAAGATTTGCAGATATGAGTCCGTTTGCCGACGACTATCCAATACGCCATTTTTCAGACCGAATTGTCCAACTTGCATTATTAGCATGGGGCGCTGTGCTGGGGGCGGGGTTACTACTTTGGCGTAGACAAAAGCCCTTGCTGTTATTTGCCTTGCTTTGGTATCTGCTTGGCCATTTACTTGAATCTAGCCTGTTTCCCCTGTTTTTGTATTTTGAGCATCGTAACTATATTCCCATTATTGGGCCTGTTCTGCTTTTAGTTGTTAGCGTTTTACAGCTTTCGGTTTCAGTTAATTTGAAAATAGTGGCTTCCCTAATGTATGGGTGCTTCTTGGTTTTTGTACTCTGGCAGACCAGCTCTACCTGGGGAAACCGTCAATTGTTAGTGTGGGCTAAGGAACACCCAGATTCGCCTCGCGCATTGCAGTTGATGGCTGGAGCATACATGAATGCTGGTCGAGTGGATGAGGTATTGGCTTTATATGCTGGTGCTTTAGATAGAAATCCAAAACTAACGAGTGTTTCTGTGCAAGGTTTAAGAGCTAGCTGCTATATAAGATCAGGCGGGGAGGAGGCAAGGCGGTATTGGATGAATAATGTCAGAGGCACTATCCCAACAGGCGATTTTAGTTTGCTAACGATTTCCTCCTTAGAGGCGATTATGCGCTTGCAGCTACAGGGTCGCTGCACCGGGCTGGAGTCGTCTGATATGTTGGAACTAGTCGATTTGATTGAAAGCCATTCAGTACATCGTCGTGGTACAGACCCAAACCGATTGTCGGCTATTCGCGCTAATGTATATTTAGCTAATGGCGATACCGAGGCGGCGATGATTGAAATGCAAAAGGGCCTTGAGAAGAAGCCAGATTTAGAAACGATCCAAGTTTTGTATCGATTGCTATTGGCGAACAAGGGCGGAGTGGCAGCCAGAGAGTTTTTACAATGGGCGCGTACACTTAAGCCGCGCACTAAGAATCCATTAATATTAAGACGCTGGCAACGGGATTTGGATGCGCTAGGAAATTGAGTGCATCGATGTATTCTAGGGTATGGGTGAAGCCCAGTTTAGTTTATATATTGTGAGGCTGGATGTGTGGTACGCAAAGTTGAAGGCATTTTTTACGCATTTTGTTGTGACGGCATTAGTGGCGGGCATTGTTAGTTATTTAGTATTCAAACAGTGGTTTCCTGAACCGTTTGCAAAAATGATGGACGCCGGAAGTCTGCTGATATTGGTATTGATGTGTGATTTATTGCTGGGCCCACTAGTATCTTTTGTTATATATAATCCACAAAAAAAATTAAAAACGCTGGTAAGTGATTATGTGGTGGTTGTTGGTATACAGATCGCGGCATTAGCATATGGTATGTCAACGGTAGTAGATTTGCGTCCGGTATTTTTAGTATTTACAGCTGATCGCTATGTTGTTGTAAGCGCCGGGGAATTGTCTAGTCAGGAAATAGAGCAAGGGAGTAACGCGGATTTTCCAAAGGCTAGTTTTGGCGGTTATAGAACAGTATATGTTGAAAGAATAAGCGATCCTGAAAAGCAAATGGCTCTCATTATGTCGTCACTAGATGGCGGGCGTGATCTGCAGCATGTGGTTGAAAATTATCGCCCCGTAAGCGCTCATGTCGCAGAAGTGTTGGCGAGGGCTAAGTCCTTAGATGAATTAGAAGAAAAATACCCTGAAAGTCATCATCTATTGGAGCAAGAGTTAGCAAGCATCGGCCGAGATAGAGCCGATTTGCTGTGGTTGCCGGTGCAAGCTCAAAAGGCATTCTGGACCGCATTAGTAGATAAAAAGACCGCATTACCAGTTGGGTGGCTAGAAGTAGATCCGCTGTAGCTGAGTAAGCAAAGGTAAATTACACATGGTAGATGTATGAATTTTTCGGTTGTATTGCCGGCAAAAAACGAAGCGGCGACAGTTGGCGTAGTCGTTAAGGCTATTAGGGCTCGCTATCCGCGATCTGAAGTGATTGTTGTAAATGACGGCTCTGATGATGACACTCAAACTTTGGCTGAGGCTGCGGGGGCGAAGGTAGTTAATCATCCTTATTCAAAAGGTAATGGTGCTTCCATAAAATCCGGTGCTCGGGCTGCAAGCGGTGATGTTATTGTTTTTATGGATGCGGATGGGCAGCATAACCCAGATGATATTGAGGCATTGTTAGCTGGAATAGATGAGGGCTACGACTTAGTAGTGGGGGCGCGCCAGTCTGGCTCTCAGGCAAGTGTTGGAAGGGGCGTTGCTAACGGCTTTTATAATAAATTAGCCAGCTATATGACAGGGCACAAGGTCGAGGATTTAACGTCAGGTTTCCGAGCCGTTCGCGCTAGTAAATTTAAAGAATTTCTGTATCTGTTGCCGAACGGATTCTCATATCCAACTACAAGCACGATGGCATTTTTTCGTGCGGGCTACTCCGTAAAGTATGTGCCGATTCATGCCGCCCAACGTGAAGGGAAAAGTCATATCAAGCCATTAAAAGACGGTATGCGCTTTTTACTCATCATTTTTAAAATTGGTACTTTGTATTCACCATTAAAGCTATTCACCCCAGCAGCTGTAATATTTTTTCTAATGGGGTTGGGTTGGTATGGGTACACCTTTGTGACAGTAGAAAGGTTTACCAATATGAGTGCATTGCTGTTCACCGGCGCCGTAGTGATCTTTATGATGGGATTAATATCAGAGCAAATAACGGCGTTGATGTATAAAAAGGAATAGCGAGCTGGCGCCAAAGCCGATTAGTGTAAATCACGTAGAAATTCACAGGTATTGACTGAGGTAATCGATGTTAGCAGAAATTAAATCAGCGTTTGCCTTGTTGTCGCCCAAGCAGCAGCGTGAATACTGGTTGGTTGCGATACTGCTAACGCTTACGTCTATAGCTGATATGGTCGGTATTGCGGCAATTATTCCGGCAATTACTGCGTTAATCGACTACGAAGGAGCTGTACAAAAAGGCTACCTTAATACTCTATTTAATTTTTTAGGACAGCCCGAAAAAAGTGTATTCCTCATAATAGTGACGGGAGGAGCCATCGCTTTTATTTGGGGGGGCGCAATTTTTAGTACGTTGGGTATATTTGCAAGGCAGCGTTATATACGGCGTATAAGTGCAGATATGTCTACACGTGCCTTTGGCTTTTATATGAATCAGTCTATCGAAGCTTTTTATGACCGGCCGGCATCTGAGTTTATGCGGAATGTAAACGGGGTGAGTGAGCAAATAGCAACGGGTATTATCGACACTTCCTTCGTGATTATCTCGCGTAGCATTCAGTTGTTTGTTATTGCGGCATTGTTGATGGTGTTTGATATCCGCATCACTATTTTCATCGTTCTAAGCATTGCCGTCGCTTACTTTCTAATTTATTCGTTGATAAAGAAGGCTTTGAAGCGGATGAGCGGCGACAACTTCGAGTCGCAACGCCAACTTAACCAGATGATATCGGGTAGTTTTGCAGACTACCGAAATATCCACATTGACGGAAAATTAAAGAAATTTTCAACTCATTTTCATGAGATAAAAAGTAAGACGTCTAAAAAGACAGCAAATATTGAAATCCTTGGGACTGTACCCAGAAACTTTATAGAAATTCTAGGTATGAGCCTATTGCTAATTGCGGCCTACCAGTTAGGTAAATCTGCGAGTGATAGTCATCAGCTCGTAACGACGATTTCTCTGTTTGCTGTTGCGGCCTACAAGATTTTGCCCTCTGCCCAGCAGATATACCACGCCGTCAGCAAAATAACCGGTGCATTGGTGGTCTTTCAAAAGGTTAAAGAAGAATGGCAGGGATTAGATAAGCAAACGGTAAGAAATACACTGGAGTTCAGCGACTTAACACCAAACCGTATTGAGGTGCGAGATCTTTGTTATTCGCACAATAATAAAGATTGGGTAATTAATAGCTTGAATGCTGCGATTACATTAGAGGGAATAGTGCGTATATCAGGCCCATCTGGTTCAGGTAAGACGACACTGCTTGAAATATTGGTTGGCTTGAGAGCGCCGCAGCGTGGTCTTGTGTTTGTTGACGGTGAAGATTTAGCAACTATATCGAAAGATAAATGGTGGAGCTCCATCGCCTACGTTAATCAAGGCGGTCACTTAATGGCGGGGAGCATTGCAGAAAACGTGACAGCTTGGTCGAATACCAAAGATAGTCAGCGTTATGAGCTTGTATCGACTATTTGCGGATTAGATACATTGCCTAGTGACGTAATTACAGAAGGTGGCAGTAACCTATCCGGTGGGCAGAAATGCAGGGTGCTATTGGCAAGGGCCCTATATAAGAGGTCTAAAATTGTTTTTTTGGATGAAACACTTTCAGCCTTGGATGTACCCACTGCACGAGAAATAATTAGCAGTATTCAAGAATATTTCTCTGAGCGCTGCCTGATTGTAGTTAGTCATAGAGATGCGGAGCTTCCCTGTGATTATCAAAGTATAGAAGTTAGCGTTCGGGATGGTGGTTTGGCTACTATGCGTGGCAAAGCATGAAGATTGATAAGCGCAAGCCGATGCACTGGTTATGGCTAGGCATATTCTCGCTAAATACTTTGCTTAGTTTGATTTTGCGTCTTTTTGTAAAGTCACCAAGTGAAGTTGTTTTATATGGTCATAAGCTCAACGGCAATTTAAAGGCAATATATAAAGAAAGTGACAATCATGAAGAATTGAATCCCTACTATTTAAGTATGGATTATTATTACTGCAAAGAGTTAAAAAGAGATGGCGTGAATGTTGTCTGGGGTGGAAGCTGGTATGCGATACTGCTTTTGGTGCGTACAAAGATAATTGTTAGTGATCACGGCTTACACTGCCTTATTTTATTGCTGAAATTCACTGCTATCAAGTTTGTCGATGTGTGGCATGGTATTCCGTTCAAAGGCTTTGATAAGGACGACTTTAAAGTACAGCGTCAATATGATGAAGTTTGGGTGACTTCGCCGTATATAGCGGATTTATATCAGAATAAGTTTGGGTTTGAGAGAGATAAAATAAAAATAATTGGATACGCTAGAACAGATAGGTTGGTAAATAAGTGCGATCACGAAATCAGCAAGCTGCGAGAACAATTATCGCTGCCGCAAGATAAAACGCCTGTTGTTCTTTTTGCTCCAACCTGGGCGCATGACAATAAAGATAGAAGTATATTTCCATTTTGTCGAGATGAAGATGAATTTTTAAATAAATTAAATTATGAAGCACAAAAAAATGGTTACATTATTGTTGTTCGGCGCCATATGAATTCTTGGGAATATGAACATAAAGGCTATTCGCATATTCGAAATGCATCAAGCAAGCATTTTCCCGATGCAGAAATGCTATTAATGATAGCAGATGTTCTCGTATATGACTGGTCTTCGATAGTATTTGATTATCTTCTTCTCGATAGGGCGGTAATTTGTCTGGATGTGCCTCCGCCGTTTAGCAAAGGGTTGAGTTTGGATAATACGTTTAGGTATGGAGTGTTCGTTAATAATATGGAAGAGCTAAGTTTTGGAATACAAAGAAAGCTGTCTAGTTTCTATGTTGTTGACGCTGTCGAAGCGGAAAAAAGGAAGCTTATAAGAGAATGTTTATATGGGGATATTGCTGACGGAAATTGTAGTATTAGGGCCTGTAAGCGTCTTGTAAGTGTACTGCACTATTAATCTTTTGGTTTAGATTTAACTTGCTGAGTTGATGTCGTGATAAATGTTACTAAAACATATTTGCCAAACAAAAAAAAGTATAAATCATATGTAGATAAAATATATGAAAGTGGGTGGGTAACAAATGACGGTTTTCTTGTTCGAGAGCTAACAGAACGGCTAGAGGACTATCTTAATGTGAGAAATCTAGTGTTAGTTTCTAATGGGACGAGTGCTTTAGAAGTCGCTTATCGGGTACTTGAGTTAGAGGGGGATGTAATTACGACGCCTTTTAGCTTCGTGGCTACGACTAGCTCACTGGTATCAAATGGACTCAATCCTATATTTGCAGATATAGATATTAGTAGTTTTAATTTATGCCCTGAGAATGTATCAAGAACGAATACAGGGAAGGAAAGCGCTATTTTGGCGACCCATGTGTTTG
This sequence comes from Zhongshania aliphaticivorans, assembly GCF_902705855.1. Taxonomy (GTDB): domain Bacteria; phylum Pseudomonadota; class Gammaproteobacteria; order Pseudomonadales; family Spongiibacteraceae; genus Spongiibacter; species Spongiibacter aliphaticivorans_B. Next base: position 340,207 of record NZ_CACSIJ010000011.1, read on the forward strand.
GTGTTGCGTGTGATATTGATGCGCTACAGCGTCAAGCTAGTAAGAGGCGTCTAAAGGTAATCTATGATGCGGCACATTGCTTCGGGGTTAAATACCGAGGTAAGAGTATACTTTCGTACGGTGATGTTTCGGTAATAAGTTTTCACGCGACAAAGCTATTCCATACCATAGAAGGTGGTGCAATTATACTTAATCACGATAATTTAGTAGAGGAAACGAAATTTAAAATTAATTTTGGGATTGATGGTGTCGATTCTGTAAAGTCTCTTGGTATTAACGCGAAGATGAATGAGTTTGAAGCTGCCATGGGGTTGTGTGTTCTTGATGATATCGAGCTAATACTTGAAGAGCGTCAGGAAATAGCAGATTTTTACTTTACAGAATTAAATGATTATGTCTCATTTCAAGGTAAAAGCCCTTTAAGTAATTCTAATAATTCGTATTTCCCTGTTTTATTTGAAAATAAGAAAATATGCGAAACAGTTCTTTGTGGGCTTAACCGAGAGGATATATTCCCTAGGCGATATTTTGCACCTTCGTTGGATACGTTGCCATATATAAGTGGGGGGCAATTTATGTCTGTCTCAAGAGATATTTCAAGCAGAGTAATGGCCTTGCCAATTTATCCTGGTCTTGCAAAAGAAGATCAAATACGTATTGTTAATCAGGTAAAAAAATGTTTGGTGAAAAATGAGAAAAATTAATATTTTGCTATTTCCGTTTGGTACGGAAATAGCAAATGAAGTGGTTAGGTCATTGTTACATAGTAAATATTTTAATTTGATTTATGCATCTAGTGATAGAACGCTTGATGATGAGTGTGATGAGTATATAAATTTTCTACCTTTTATTGATCATGCTGATTTTTTTTCCGATATGCAGGATTTGATTCGATTGAGAGAGATTGAATATATAATTCCTGCGCATGATGATGTTGCCTACAAGTTATCTATTCTTGAAAATGAGCTTGACGCGGTGGTGGTTGGGCAATGTGAAAGAATTAACCAAATTGTGCGTTTTAAAAATCGAACTTATGAAGAGCTTCGTGAGGTTGTTCTGGTGCCGGAAGTTCTTGTAAACGTGTCATCAGGAGATTTTCCAGTTTTCGTAAAGCCAATCGTAGGTCAAGGTTCATTAAATGCATTGAGGCTGGATAGTATTGATGATTACCGTTATTTTTTTGAGCGACATGATGTTAGCCAATTTCTAGTGATGGAGTATCTTTCGGGTATTGAGTACACAATTGATTGTTTTTCGCGGAATGGAGAGGTGCTGTATTTTGGTGCTAGGACACGAGAGAAAATACGGAATGGAATTGCTGTTAAGTCCAGGTTTGTTGAAGATGGAAATTTAACCTCGGAGATTCAGTGTATTGCGGAGAAAATAAGTTCAAAGTTGGGGATGGATGGTCTTTGGTTCTTTCAGCTTAAGGAGGCGGTGGATGGCCGATTGAAATTACTTGAGATTGCGTCCCGTGTTTCGGGGACGATGATTCTTAATAGGATTAGGGGTGTTAATTTTGTCGAAATAGGAATATATCATAAAATGGGGCTACCTGTAGATGTGGTATGGAACGATATTTCTATTTTGGTTTCGAGGAAGAATGATTTTCATTTTAAGCATAATATTTCCTTTGATCACCTATATATAGATTTTGATGATGTACTTATGCTTTCGGGTGATCTTATTAATACTAATCTCATGCGTGTTATATTTCATGCCAAAAATTGTAATAAGAAAGTGACTTTAATCACAAAAAATAATAATAGAAGGCTAGCCGATTTTTTACATAAGTTTGGAATATTGTATGTATTTAACGAAATTATTCATCTTGATAAAAATCAAGAAAAGGCTAGCTTTATGCGTGAAGGAGGGGTGCTAATCGATGATTCTTTTTCTGAGCGACAAAAGGCAATAAGTAATGGTCATGTTGCCTTAGGGTTGGATGCGGTTGAGCTATTGTTGTTTTAATGAAACACATGACTGGAAGTGAGATATGGTATTTGGAGTCTCGTTAGCATTCAGTAAAGATAGCGTTAGCAAGGCTAGATGGTTGCTAAGGAGGCTACTTTTTTCGGTGGTTGATGCTTTAATTCCAAAAAATGGACGCTACTGGGTTTTTCCGGTGTATTTTATTGGGGAGGGTAGTTTTTCTGATAATATGTTGGCTGTTTTTATGGAGGTTCGTCATGACCCAGAAATTAAAAAAATAATATTAACTCGAAATAAAGCCGTAAATCTTAGTGGGTCCAATGTTTTAATCTTGCCTATGAATTCATATGCTGCCGCTTTGTACATGCTGAGGGCAAGGGTTTGGTTGGTTCAGCATTCTGTGTGGCTAGATTTCTCGTGTGCTAAATTTCAGCTATATTCAGGTGCTGGGCGTTACATAATTAATTTGTGGCATGGTGTTCCGGTCAAATCTCTTGCACATGAGAATACCGGTATACATACAAAGCGCGGTATAAGGGAGATGCCAAATTATCGAATTATCACATCTTCATATAAAGATAAAAAAAATATGCAGTCTGCATTCATGTATACGCCGGATGATAATTTTTGGGTTACTGGAATTCCTCGAAATGATTTTATGCACTGTGAGGAGTCTGCTCTCCCTGATACTTTTAGAACCCAATTATTGTCTCTCGATAAAGCTTTAACCGGTCGAAAGTTGATGCTTTATGCTCCTACATATCGTGAAACGGAAGTTGGTGGTGGCTATTATGATTTTTCGATTGATGATGTTAGAAAAATAGAAGAATTTTGTCGGTCCTATAATTTCGTTTTTGGTGTGCGGCACCATATTTATCGTAAACCTGAGTGTTTTCAAAGGTTGTTTGAGAGTGCGCATGTGTTAGATCTATCAGCCGATGTTATAGATGACGTGCGTTTGTTGATGCGGCGTGTTGGGTTGCTGGTTACTGATTATTCAAGTGTTGTGGTGGATGCTATTTATAATGGTGTGCCTTTTGCTGCGTTCTCATACGATTTGGAAAGTTATAAGTTTGTGCAGCGTGGATTCTTTTATGAATATAAGGATATTTTCAAAGAGAGAATTTTTAAGGATTTTGATGGTGTTTTGGGCTGGGCAATATCAGAAAGTATTGCGGCTTCCTCTGCAGATGTTATGTTAGCGGCCGAGTTGGGGTTGTTCGACTTTGTTGACTCGTGCAACAGCAAAAGGGTTGTTCTTGAAATTCAAAAGTTAGCGTATCAGTGATTTTAATGAGCTTTTATTATCGATCTGCGGTAAAGGTTGTTGGCGTATGTGTGGTGCTAAATCAGTGCTAAGCGCTAATGTTGCAGTGGTTGCTGATGTCTTTGTTTCAGTTTGGATGATTACTTATAATCATGAGTGTTATATAAGGCGGGCAATAGAATCAGTTTTGGAACAGCAGACAAATTTTGATTTTGAGATAGTCATAGGAGATGATTTTTCAGTCGACAATACTCGGAATATTTTGCTTGAGTATAGAATGTTATATCCCGAAAAAATAAGGCTTTTACTTCACCCTACTAATTTGGGGATGATAGCTAATCAAAATATCACTTTCCAATCTTGTAGGGGGAAGTATATTGCGATGCTTGAGGGCGATGACTATTGGGTTGATAAGATGAAGCTCCAAATTCAAACTGATGCGATGAAAATGTATCCGAATTGCCGGCTTAGTTTTCTCCTGCTATTGGAGAACCGAATGGTAGGACGCTATCTCGGTACTCTAATCGGAATGAGTTGGTGGCAGTAAAAAACTTCATATTAGGGGGGGGGTATTTTTGTCCTACTCCATCTTTGATGTTAGATCGCTCCGTGGTAACGAATATCCCGAGTTTTTTAGATGACGCTCCGGCGGGTGATTACTATTTGCAGATTCTAGGTGCTGCCGAAGGTGGTGGTGGGTTGTTTATAAATAGGGTGATGTGCGCCTATAGGATTAATACAGTTGGGTCTTGGAGCGAGTCTGTTAAAAGTTTTCATAATAAGCAACTGTTTAGAATTCGAACTATTGATGCTCTTGTGCTTATGCGTGATTATTTGCCAGATTATATTGTTCACTTTGATAGAAAGATTTTTGATCTGTATTTATTGCTGGCATTTGATTATTTGATTCATGGAGAGCGAGAAAAATTTAGCGAGTATTATAGTGTGGCACGCAGGGTAAAATCTAATATTACGCTTAATTATGTTGTCGTTACTTTTCTTCATAGAACACCTTGGTTTCTAAAGATTATTTATGGCTTTGTGAAGTTTGCAAGGGCTTTTTATCGTCGGATTGTGGTGGGATAAGTTTTTCGCCAAGTCATTAGTTATTTTATTGATTGTTCTTTTGTGGATGAGCTTGTAGGCGATTCCGGGATTGGAGGTTGGCTTGGGTGTAGTCATTACATTTGGTACGTTTGATGTTTTTCATGTTGGTCATTTGCGAATTCTCAAGCGCGCTAGGCGGCTAGGTGGTAGGCTCGTCGTCGGTGTCTCTACAGATGAGCTTAATTTTGAAAAGAAAGGTAGACTTCCCGTTTATACTCAAAGTGAGAGGCTTGAAATTGTTTCATCGCTTAAGTGTGTTGATGAGGTTTTTTCAGAGGAAAGTTTAGATGCTAAGCTGATGTATATAAAAAAATATAAAGCAGAAATACTGTTAATGGGTAGTGATTGGGGCGGTAAATTTGATCATCTTTGCGGTGTTTGTAAGGTTGTATATTTGGAAAGGACTCCTGCGATATCGACAACGGAGGTTATAGAGAAAATAAGATTATAATGCTCTGCTAAATAAACAAATTTTTGGATGCGCTCTTTAAAGCTTGTTTGATATTTCTGAAGCAGCAGGATATGCGGTTTTTAATTTAATGATTTGTGCTGGTGGGTCATCGAAAATCGGTGATATTTGATACAATCAATTTGCTTGGTTGAAGTGATGTGTGTGTTGGTGTGGTGGTTATAGCTTTGTAGGTTTTGCAGAAGTTCCTTATTTTGCTGTATTTGTATTCGCAAATGACACAGTTTTTCCCAATACCTTCTTCTCGTTCAGTTGCTTTTCGTAAAAGTAGCGTTGGCTTTCCTAGATAGGCGCATTCTTCTTGATTGCTACCGCCGTCACTGACTACAAATTCACTATGTTTTAATAGCTTTATAAACTTGAAATAGTCGTAGCGTTGCCGTAGTTCGATATTTTTTATTGCTATAATTTTTTCATAAAGTCCGAATTTTTTAAGATTTTTTTCGGTTGGCTTATGAAGTATGAATAATATTTTTGGTATATGTTCGGATATGAGTTCTATGCATTCTATAATTTTTATTAGTGAGTTTTTGGAGTGTATGTTTTCAAATCTATGAATTGATATTACTGCATATTCTATTTCGGGTACGTTTACATCGCTGATGTTTATATTTTTTTCGGCTAGTCTTAAAGAGTCGAATAGCGTATTGCAACCTGTGTTGATTTTTTTGCCGCGATTATGGGTTAGATTTTTTACTGGCGTCTCTCCTGGGCAGAAGTAATAGTCGCTAAGTTTGAATACTGCTACTCTAGTGATTTCTTCAGGGAACGGATGGAACCAGTTGAAGGATCTTAGCCCTGATTCAACGTGCCCTACTTTTAATCTTGCTATTTTCCCCATAATTGCACCCAGTAGCGTGGAGAAAGTATCTCCGTGAACTAGTACGATTCCTGGTTTTCTTGTATCAAATATATCTCTTTTTTTTGTTACGACTTTAAAAATAATTTTTAAGGCCCATATTGCCATTTTGGGTATGGATGTAATGTCGTCACCGCTGTAAAGCACGTGGTCGGGATTTTTTAGGCCGAAATTACTTAGTAGCTCTTCCATTGTATCGCGGTGTTGCCCTGTAGATATAAAGCGATACGGAATATTTTGTCTGTTGAGCTCAACCATTATAGGTGCCATTTTTATGAGCTGAGCCTTTGTGCCTAAGACTATATGTATCACTGAATTTCCTGGGCTATGAATGTTTCTGAAGGTTGAAAATGCCTTTTCGGCTTATGCATGAACGACATTGCTTGCTTGGTTAAATCGGTGGCGGGTATCGATAATGAGTTGAGCGTGATTTTGTATTTCAGCGTAATCAAAATCATCGTGATCGGTAACCAGTATCACGCAATCATAGGATTGCAGTGTATTAATGCTCAGGCCTACTGAATTCATGTCGAAGTGGTAATCACGCTTTTTGGGAAAAGTTGGCACATATGGGTCGCTGTAATCGACATTAGCCCCTTTTGCTTTTAGCTTTGCAATAATTTCAACCGCTGGTGCTTCCCGTGAGTCGCTTACATTTTTTTTGTAGGCTAGGCCAAGAATTAATATTTTACTGCCTTTAACTGCTTTGCCGTGTTCATTCAGTGCGTCTGCTGTTTTTTGAACTACCCACTCAGGCATCGCGCGGTTGACTTCACCGGCTAGTTCTATGAAGCGGGTATGGATGCCGTATTCTCGCGCCTTCCATGTTAAGTAGAAAGGGTCGATCGGTATGCAGTGACCACCCAGGCCGGGACCGGGAGAAAATTTAGTAAAACCGAAGGGTTTGGTGGCGGCCGCTTCTATGACTTCGTGAATATTTATGCCCATTTTGTCGGCGACGATTTTCATTTCGTTAACCAGACCGATGTTTACCGCGCGATAGATGTTTTCGAGTAACTTGGTCATTTCAGCGGTTTTTGTTGAGCTGACTTGCACAACAGTATCGATAATAGCTTCATATAGTTTTGCGCCGGCATTTAGGCATGCCGGTGTTTCGCCGCCGCAGACTTTAGGGATGGTCTTAGTCGTGTAGCTTCGATTACCTGGGTCTTCGCGCTCTGGTGAGTAAACGAGGTAGTAATCTTCGCCGATGCTGAAGCCCTTGGATTCTACTAATGGTCGAATGAGTTCTTCTGTTGTGCCTGGGTAGCTGGTGCTTTCTAACGAGAGTATTTGTTGGGCTTTTAAATATGGTAATAGCTGGGTGACGGTATTGCTTACGTAGCTAAGGTCTGGTTCGCGGTATTTGTTTAAGGGTGTAGGTACGCAGATGATAATGGCGTCGAGCTGGTTTGCTTGGGAGTAGTCTGTGGTAACCGAAAGTTTGCTGTTGATTGCGGCCTTAATACGGTTTGGCGTTATATGGTTGAGATAGGTTTGGCCTTCGGATAGAAGATCTGGTTTTGCTGGGTCGTTGTCAAAGCCAATAACGCGAAAACCAGCTTCCGCAAAGCAGAGTGCCAAGGGTAGTCCTACATAGCCGAGCCCGAATACGCCGATGACTGCCTCTTTATTTCTGATGCGTGATAATAGGCTGGAGGCGGTCATAATAAGTCCGGAAACGCATTTTGCTTGGCTTGCGTAGTTTTAGTTTATTGATTTGTGGGCAAGGGCTTAATTTACACTGTTTGCGCGGATAGGCGCTAGTTTTTATCGCTCTGATGTCATCCTGTTTCTTTTCCCCCGGAAGCGGAAGCGAGTCGGATGTTAGGCGACTGAAGTTCGACGAGAAAAGCTCAATCAAAGTCGACGGATTGTAGCTGTTAGCGCAACGAGTTTCTTTCATGCTCTGTGCTTGGCATTTGATGATGTTACGAAACTTGTTCAAATGAGTTTTTTTAATTATAGTTTGTAAGAAATATGCTTACATGTGGAGTGTGTTATGACAGCTACGATTACCTTCAGGCCGACGGAAGAGCAGGGCGGGTTTATTGAAGATTTGATAAGCACTGGGGATTATTCTAATCAGAGTGAAGTTATTAGGGCTGGCTTGCGGTTATTGCAGGAGCAGCAGGCTGCATTGAAGTTGACTCAGTTGCGGCAATTGTTACGAGAGGGGGAGCATAGCCCTATAGTTGAGGCTTGGAGCGCCCAAGGTTTTGTGAGCAGGATGAAAGAGAAGCACAGTGCCAAATAGTCCGTCTTTTTATGTTCATGAAAAGGCGGATAGCGATCTTGAAGACATTTTTGATTATAGCGTTGAAATTTTTGGATTTGTTCGTGCTGAGCAATATGTTTACGAGATTGAACAGGTTTTTAGGAGTCTTGCAGAGAGTCCTAAGTTGGGCGCTAGTTTTGATCCAGATGTGAGAAAATATTTTCGATACCCAGTTGGCACTCACTGGATATTTTATGCTCCTGTAAATAACGGCATCGAGGTGATTCGCATTCTCCATCAGAGTATGCTGCCGCAACTTCATCTTTAAATAACAAGATAATTGGCTCGCTAAAGACTCTGATCTGTACCTAAGTAAAATTTCTCATCCCACGACGGTGGGTGCGCTATTGCGGTGGCGTCACTATTTAGCTAGCAGCCTTAGCTAATATTCCCCGTCACCCGAACCCGTCTGCTAGTCGGTGCAACTTTTTCAGTCTTTGCTGCTTCGCGATTTTTAATGCCGGTGTCGATGATGTTTTTGAGGGCGATGATCATGCCGGTAAAGATGAAAGCGCCGGGTGGGAGTATGGCGACTAGTACGGCGGTGTAGTCGTCTACTAAAACAATCTTCCAGCTTTTTGCGCTTTCGCCGAATAGCAAATCCATGTTCGCAAAGATGGCGCCGGTGCCGATAATTTCTCTCATTGCGCCCAGTAGCATTAGGATGACGGCGAAGCCGACACCCATAATAAAGCCGTCGTACATGGCGGGTAGGACTTTGTTTTTGCAGGCAAAGGCGTCGGCGCGGCCGAGGATGACGCAGTTGGTGGTGATGAGCGGCAGGAAGATGCCGAGTATTTGGAATAGTTCGTAGGCGAAGGCCTGCATGAGTAGTTCTATGCAGGTTACTGCTGCGGCGATGATCATGACGAAGGCTGGCAGGCGAATCGCATCTGAGGCGAAGCTGCGGATCATCGAAACGGCGGTGTTAGATACGGTGAGTACTAACATGGTGGCTATGCCCATGCCGAGGGCGTTGATGACCGAGCCGGTCACGGCGAGCAGGGGGCAGAGGCCAAGTAATTGAACGATGGCGGGGTTGTTCTTCCATAAGCCGTTTAGGGAAATCTCGCGGTAGCTGATATCACTCATCGTTGCATTCCTACGTCGGTGCTTATTTGTTGTTCGCCCATATTTTTTGCGGTGGCGTCGATGATCTCTGCTTTGTTTGCCGCGTAATACAGTAAGGCTTTATGTACGGCTTTGGTCACCGCGCGTGGGGTAATGGTCGCGCCGGTGAATTGGTCGAAGACGCCTTTGTCTTTTTTCACTGCCCACTTTGCTTCTTCTGGATTGCTTAGGCTTTTATCCAAAAAGCCGTCTACCCAGTGACTTTTTTTGTAATCTACTTGGTCGCCTAGGCCCGGTGTTTCACGGTGTGACAGTACGCGTACGCCGGAGATGGTGCCGTCTTCTTTAATGCCGACAATCATATCGATATCGCCAGTGTAACCATCTCGTGCGGTAGCGGGCAAAATGGCGCCGACGAATTCGCCGTTCATGGTAGCGCGGTAGAGCTTCTTGGCTTCGCGCAGCCCTAATAATTCGCTGTCGGTGGCGCTAAGGGCATCGTCTAGCATGGAGTTGTCGTGGCTAGATTTTGGGAAGAGTTCTAGTAGCGCACCCTCTTCTGCGTGGCGGATATTGTCTTGGATTAAACCGCGAGTAGATAAGTAGGTGCCGGCAATAACGCCGGTAGTGACGATGGCGAAAAGACCCAGTAATAAGCCGTTTTTTGTAATGGATTGGCCGAGGATGTTCATGACTTTCCTCCTTGCTGATCCTTTAATTTATGACCGTAGGTTCTGGGTTGAGTGTAGTGGTCGATAAACGGCGCGGCAAAATTCATTAATAAAACTGAGAACGCCACGGCGTCGGGGTAGTTACCCCATACTCTAATAATGTATATCAACACCCCGATGAGGGCGCCGTAAATGAGGCGGCCGCGATTTGATACGGCGGAGGTCACAGGGTCGGTGACGATAAAAAATGCGCCCAGCATGGTGCCGCCGCTGAGCAAGTGAAACAGTGGCGAGCCACCTGATGCGGAGCTTCCGCCATCGTAAAATAGCGCTGACAACAGTGTTAGTGACGCCAACATGCTAAGGGGCGCATGCCAAGTGAATACGCGTCTATATAGAAGGTAAATGCCGCCTAGTAAAAAGCCGATATTGGCCCATTCCCAGCCGATGCCTGAAAATTGACCGAACTGGGCAGACTCCTGCCACATATCTTCTATGAGTAGGGAGTTGTTTTGTTTAAGCACGTCTAGCGGTGTGGCCATTGTTATGGCGTCGACGGTGTCGCGGCCGAATCCAAAGCAATAGCGCAGGGCGTCTATCGGCCCGAGTAAGTCACCGGCAAAGCTGCCCTGTGGCGCAAACCATGTGGTCATTTGCACGGGGAAGGAAATGAGCAACATGACGTACGCTGCCATGGCGGGGTTGAAGGGGTTGTAGCCCATGCCGCCGTAGAGTTGCTTGCATATAAGAATGGCGAAGCCGGTGCCGATCATGATCAGCCAGAACGGTGAGCCTGGCGGTAGCGCAATACCTAATAAAAATGCGGTGACAAGGGCGCTATAGTCGTTGAGGTAAAAAGCGATGGGGCGCTTGCGTAGTTTTAAGGCTAGGGCTTCAAAGGCCAGTGCGGTAATGCTCGCCCAAAGAACGTTGACGAGTGTGCCAAATCCGAAAAACCACGTGAGTGAGAATAGGCCGGGAATGGTCGCCAATAGCACTAAGCGCATGACTCGCGCGGTGCTCATTGGCCCGTGGGCGTGTGGTGAACTGACTTTTAAAAATCCCATAGTCTCATTCGTGCTCGTTATTCAGGTTTAGCTCAATTGCTGCTGAGCGGCGGCCAATTTTTCTTCTAGTTTTGCTAGTGAATCGGCCAGTATGTCTGCTTTGTCGTCGCCAGCTGCGCGGGCGGCCTCGAGTTTCTCTTTGCTTTTGGCGATGCGATTTTCTAGCGACTCGATGTTCTGTTTGATCTTGTCGGCCTCGCTCATATTCGCCTGCGCTTCACGTGCGGCTTTGGCGCGTTCGATGGCGGCTTGAACTGGGTCGTCACTCGCCACTTGCTCGGCGGTGTCATTCGCGCCAAGTGTGGCTTGGTGATCCGCAAGTTCTTTTTTGGCGGCATCGAGTTTCGCCTGTGTTTTTTCAACACCAGTCGCAAAGGCGCCGACATTGGCGTCGTTTTGTTCCTGCGCCAAAGTCAATTTTTGCTGGGCTGCTACGAGTCGTTTTTCAGTTGTTGCGATCGCGTTTTGTAAGCGTGTGGTTTTGTCTTCGGTACTTTCATCGGCGCCTGCACCTGCGCGTTTTGCCAGTGCGCGGGCAATGGCGGCTTGGGCAGGGTCGGTACTGTCTGTGCTTGGTGCTGGTGTTTTTGCTGGAGCTAATGTCGCCTCATGCGCTGCCAATTCTTGTTTAATTGACGCGAGCTTTTCTTCGGTTTTGCTCACTGCCGTTGCAAAGGCGTCGGCGTTGTCGCTTTGTTGTTCTTGGGCGAGGGCGAGTTTTTCTTTTGCTGCCACTAGACGTTTTTCTGCGCCGGCTAATAATTTTTGCAGGCGTTCGGTTTTTTCCTGCGGGCTTTCTTCTTCTGCGCCACCGTCACGTTTGGCTTGCGCACGGGCGATAGCCGCTTGGGCAGGATCAGCAGATTCTGCTTGCTTGGCTTTGCTGCGTTCTATTGCGGCCTGAATGATATCGGTTTTGCTGGTTTCTGCTGCGTTTGCGGCGGCCGCTGCTTTGGCCTTGGCGGCTTCCATACGCGCTGCACGTTTGGCTTCTTTCTCAGCTTCTTCCTGTTCTAGTCTGGCGGTGCGGGCTTCAAAGCGTTCTTTGGAGCGTTCGGATTTGATTTTGTCTTGCTGGGCTTGGCGAATCTCGGCCTTGGATGCGCGGTAATACTGCACCAGCGGAATATTGCTGGGGCAGACAAAGGAGCAGGCACCGCATTCGATACAGTCGAATAGCTGATGATTTTCTAACTTTTCATGTTCTTGGGCGCGAGCGAACCAATACATTTGCTGGGGTAGCAAGGACACGGGGCAGGCTTCTGCGCACATGCCGCAGCGAATGCAGGCTTGGGCCGGCGGCGGTGGCGGTAATTCAGCCACGGTCGGTGCCAATACGCAGTTACTGGTTTTTACGATGGGTACGGCGGTGTCTTGCAGGGTGTAGCCCATCATGGGGCCGCCCATAATTAAGCGAATGCAGTTTTCTTTGTTGAAGCCGCTTTTGTTCAATAAATACTGAACGGGGGTGCCGAGCAAGACTTCGTAATTTTGTGGTCGCTCGCAGGCTTCACCGGTGATGGTGGTGATGCGGGAAATGAGCGGTTCGCCAAATTGGATGGCGCGGTAAATGGCCGTTGCAGTGCCGATGTTTTGACACACTATTCCTACGTCCGAGGGAAGGCCGCCGGCGGGAACTTCTTTGCCGGTTAAAATTTGAATAAGTTGTTTTTCACCACCGGAAGGATATTTGGTCGGGAAAACTACGATCTCGATGCCGGTGCCTTCTGCCGCTTTTTTAAGCGCGGCAATGCCTTCGGGCTTATTGTCTTCAACACCGATTAAGGTTTCTTTATTCGGCTTAATGATATGGCGAAGTATTTCTGCACCGGCGATGATTTCCGCTGCGCGCTCACGCATAAGAATGTCGTCAGCGGTGATATAGGGTTCGCATTCGGTGCCATTTAAAATCAGTGTTTCTATTGGCTTGTCGTCGCGGGTGCTGAGTTTAACTGCGGCCGGAAATCCCGCGCCGCCCATACCGGCGATACCAGCTTGGCGAATGCGGTCAACTAATTCGAGTTTGCTGAGCTGGGTATAATCCTTTACGCCTTGATGGGTGATCCACTCGTCTTTGCCGTCAGTGTCGATAACAATGCAACTTGCAGTCATGCCTGATGGATGCGGAATAACGCGTGATTCTATGGCGGCAATAGTGCCAGAGGTGGGCGCATGAACCGGCGCGCTGACAAAGCCTTTGGCTTCTGCAATCATCTGGCCTTTAAGCACGCGGTCGCCGACATTGACGATGGGGCTGGCTGGCGCGCCAATATGCTGCGCCAAGGGCAGAATAAGCTGTGCTGGAATACCCGCGTTTTCTATGGGGTTGAGTAAGGACTGGTGTTTGTTTTCAGCGGGGTGAATGCCGCCGTGAATGTCCCATATTTTTCTCATGCGTTAGCTCCACTTTGTTGTGGAGTACCGCGATCTGAGGCAATGAGATCTTCTGGCGGTTTGGGTTTATCCCAATGCCATGTTTGCAGGCTGGTTTCTATGGGGAGCATGTCGATACAGTCTACGGGGCAAGGCTCTACGCAGAGGTCGCAGCCGGTGCATTCGCTGGCGATGACAGTGTGCATGTGCTTGGCTGAACCGAGAATGGCGTCTACTGGGCAGGCCTGAATGCATTTGGTGCAGCCGATGCATTCTGCTTCACGGATAAAGGCAACCGAGGGCACGGCCTCTTCTGCGGCGTCTAGGGGTTTGGCCTCTACACCGAGCAAATCTGCCAAGGCTGAAATTGTTGCTTCGCCACCGGGCGGGCATTTGTTGATGTCGTCGCCGTCGGCAATAGCTTGCGCGTAGGGGCGGCAACCGGGATAACCGCACTGGCCGCATTGGGTTTGCGGTAGCAGCGATTCGATTTGATCGGCGATGGGGTCGCCTTCGGTTTTAAATTTTACCGCGGCAAAGCCCAGCAATGCGCCGAACACGAGGCCAAGGCCAACCAGTGCTAATAAAGAAGCTAGAAATGGGTTTTGGGCAATCAGTTCAATCATGTTTCCAGCCTATACCAATCCAGCAAAGCCCATAAAGGCTAGCGACATCAGGCCGGCGGTAATCATACCTACGGCGGGGCCTTTAAACGGAACGGGTACGTCGGCGGCGGTGATACGTTCGCGCATGGCGGCGAAAAGAACCAATACCATCGAGAAACCAGCGGCGGCACCAAAGCCATACAGGGTTGATTCAACAAAGCTGTGGTCTTTATTGATGTTGAGCAGGGCCACGCCCAATACCGCGCAGTTGGTGGTAATGAGCGGCAAGAATACCCCGAGTACTTTGTAAAGCATGGGGCTGGTTTTACGCACAACCATTTCAGTGAATTGCACAACTACCGCAATAACTAAAATAAAGGTGATGGTGCGCAGGTATTCTAAGCCTAGTGGAATGAGTAGCCATTCGTAGGTGAGCCAGCTGCAAATAGAGGCGAGGGTCAGTACAAAGGTGGTGGCGCTAGACATGCCGATGGCGGTTTCGAGTTTATTAGACACACCCATGAAGGGGCACAGGCCTAGAAACTGCACCAGTACGAAGTTGTTAACCAAAATGGCACTGATTAACAGTAGTGAATAGTCTGCTAACACAATTTTTAGCCTCACCTTTGCATCGCAATGCGACGTCTATTCTGGCTGGGCAATACGCGGTATTGCGGGCCAGATCGTCATTATCGGGCGATCTTAGTTTATTTCGATCAAGCGTTCAATTTAAAAAGCGGTAATGCTTTTGGCTTATCTGTTGTTGATAAGCCAAGTCGCTTACTGGATTTTCATGCCTGCTTTGGCACCGCTGTCGGGGCTGAGTAGCCATATTTCTTGGTCGCCGGGGCCAGCAGCTAGCACCATGCCCTCTGACATGCCAAAGCGCATTTTGCGCGCCTCAAGGTTGGCGACCATAACGGTAAGCTTACCCACCAATTGTTCGGCATTATACGCAGTTTTAATGCCCGCAAAGACTTGACGTGTGCCTAAATCGCCCAAACTGAGTGTCAGTTTTAGTAATTTGTCGGCGCCTTCTACTGCTTCGGCGGCCACAATTTCAGCTACGCGCAAATCAATCTTAGCAAAATCAGGGTAGGCAATTGTGTCAGCTATACCCGTGTCTTTGTCTTTTGCCGCCTTTTTCGGTTTGGCTGCGGGGGCTGGTGCCGGCGTGTTGTCGCTGCTTTCACCTACCATCGCGGCAACTTTGTCTGCGTCAACTCGGCTCATCATCGCCTTGAAGGGTTCAATAGCGTGATTGTGTAGCGGCGTAAATTCACCCTGCCATGTTAATGAGCAATTTAAAAACTGCTCAGCTTGTTTGGCGAGTTCGGGTAATACCGGTGATAGATACGTGGTAAGTACGCGGAAAATGTCAATGCACTGGGAGGCAACGTCGGCGGCAAGTGCGACGGTATCGTCTGATTTTGCCAGCTTCCACGGTTCGCATGAATCGAAGTATTCATTGGTTGCGTCGGCGAGTGCCATAATCTCACGCACGGCTTTGCTGTATTCGCGCTGCTCATAGAGCTGCGCAATATTTGCACTTGCGCCAGTGACTTGTTGCCAAAGGTCTGCGTTGTGTTGGCTTGCGCTGAGCTTGCCGTCATTGCCTTTTTGCACAAATTTGGCACTGCGGCTGGCGATATTCACAAGCTTACCAACGAGATCTGAATTCACGCGGTTGATAAAGTCTTCAAGGTTGAGGTCGATATCGTCGACCGCGCCCGAGAGCTTAGCTGCAAAGTAGTAGCGTAGGTATTCGGCCGGTAAGTGTTTTAAATAGGTTTCCGCTTTTATAAATGTGCCGCGTGACTTGGACATTTTTTTGCCGTTCACGGTTAAAAACCCGTGGGCATAGATCGCGGTGGGCTGACGGAATCCAGCTGAATCTAGCATGGCGGGCCAGAACAGGCCGTGGAAATTGATAATGTCTTTGCCAATAAAGTGGTAAAGCTCTGCCGTGGAGCCTAGGCCCCAGTATTCATTAAAGTCTCGGCCATTTTTTTCGCACCAGTTTGCGCAGCTGGCCATATAACCGATGGGGGCATCGAGCCACACGTAGAAAAATTTACCGGGTGCGCCGGGAATTTCAAAACCGAAATAGGGCGCGTCCCGCGAGATGTCCCAGCTTTGCAGGCCGGCGTCTAACCACTCGCGCAGCTTGTTGGCAATTTGTGGTTGCAGGGCGTCGCTGGCGGTCCAGTTGCGTAATAGGTTTTCAAAGTCGCCAAGTTTAAAGAAAAAATGTGTAGAGCTTTTTTCGATTGGCGTGGCGCCAGAGATTGCTGAGCGCGGGTTGATCAGTTCTGCTGGCGTGTAGGTTGCGCCGCAGGCTTCACAGTTGTCGCCGTATTGGTCGTCGGTTTTGCATTTTGGGCAGCTGCCTTTTATATAGCGGTCTGCCAGAAATAAATTCTTTTCAGGATCGAATAGCTGGGTAACGTCGCGGCGTTCGATGTGACCGTTGGCATCAAGGCGCCGATAAATTTCTTCTGAGTAATGTTTGCACTCAGGGGAGTGGGTGGAGTGGTAATTATCAAAACGAATAAGGAAGCCCGCTAAATCTCTCTCGTGTTCGGCTTTTACCCGCGCAATTTGCTCTTCTGGGGTGATGCCAAGTTTCTCGGCGGTGAGCATAATAGCGGTGCCGTGGGCATCGTCGGCGCATAAATAGATGCAGTCGTTGCCACGTAATTTCTGGTAACGCACCCAAATGTCGGTCTGGATAGATTCCAGTAAATGACCGAGATGAAGTGGGCCGTTGGCGTAGGGCAGGGCACTGGTGACCAGAATCTTGCGCGACATGGGTTTCCTTGTTTGAGCGTTACTGGCCGCGACTGCATATAGCCTGCGGCTCGGATGGATTCAAAGGCGCGAGATTATAGCGTTTTTGGCTCTCTGGCGCATCTGTCTCGGCGTTGTTCGATGTGAGTGCGGCGCGTATACTCGCCGGCTCATTAAATATTTATTCAAGGCAGGGGAAAGATATGTCGGCAGCGCTGGAATCCAGAGTTCGCGAACAACTGATGGCGGTGGTTTTGCCCGGTTTGTCGTCGCCGCTGGCGGAGCTTGCCGATATTGTGTCTTTGACGCTTAGCGGTGATCGTGTCGACGTGATTGTTGAGCTTGGTTTTCCTGCTAAAAGCGCGCAGCAACAATATGAAACACTGCTTGGTGAAGCGCTAACGCAAGTTGCAGGTGTTGCCGCTGGCACGGTGCAAGTACGCTGGAAAATTGCTGCCTACGCGGCGCAGCAGAATATTCAGAGTATGGAAAATGTTCGCAATATTATTGCGGTCGCTTCCGGTAAAGGCGGCGTGGGTAAATCAACCACCTCTGTGAATCTTGCTTTGGCATTGGCGGCAGAAGGTGCGCGGGTTGGCTTGCTAGACGCTGATATCTACGGGCCTAGCGTGCAAATGATGCTGGGTATTCCCGACGGTCAGCGTCCTAAACAATATGGCACCCATTATTTACTGCCGATAGAAGCCTATGGTGTGCAGTCTATGTCTATGGGGTATTTGGTCACCGCCGATACGCCGATGGTGTGGCGTGGGCCGATGGCAACCGGTGCCCTGCAGCAGTTATTAAACCAGACATATTGGCAGGATCTGGATTATTTGATTATCGATATGCCGCCGGGCACGGGTGATATTCAGCTAACACTGTCGCAAAAAGTGCCGGTGTCTGGCGCGGTTGTGGTGACCACGCCGCAAGATATTGCCCTGTTAGATGCTAAGAAAGGCATCGAAATGTTCCGCAAGGTGTCGGTGCCGGTATTGGGTATTGTTGAAAATATGGCGGTGCATATTTGCAGCGAGTGCGGCCATCACGAACACGTATTTGGTCATGGTGGCGGCGACCGCATGGCGCAATCTTATAATGTGCCCATGTTGGGCGCTTTGCCTTTGTCAATGCAGATTCGCGAGCAAGCAGATTGCGGCAAGCCGGTGCTAGCCGCTCATCCAGAAAGTGATGCGGCTATGTTGTATCGGCAGGTTGCGATTAGCATGACCGCCGAGTTGGCCAAGCGTCAGCGCGTGCAGAGCAATGCTTTTCCGAATATTTCGATTAGCGACGATTAAGGTCGCGCGTGTTGATTGGCAGATGGTATGAATAAACAGCTAGAGGGAATGCAATGAGTATTAAGGCCGATAAGTGGATTCGTCGTATGGCTGAGAGCGAGGGCATGATTGAGCCCTTTGAACCGGGTCAGGTACGTACACGCGACGACGCGAAAATTATCTCTTATGGTACATCTAGCTACGGCTACGATGTTCGCTGTTCCAATGAGTTTAAGGTGTTTACGAACACCTATTCAGCGACGGTAGATCCCAAGGCCTTTGACGAAAAAAGCTTTGTGGATATCACCGCCGACTACTGCATTATCCCACCTAACTCCTTTGCCTTGGCGCGCACGGTTGAATACTTTCGTATTCCACGCAGTGTATTAACCATGTGCTTGGGTAAGTCTACTTATGCGCGCTGCGGCATTATTGTAAACGTGACGCCGTTGGAGCCAGAGTGGGAAGGTCACGTGACCTTGGAATTTTCCAACACCACAACTTTGCCGGCGAAGATCTATGCCAACGAAGGCGTAGCGCAAATGCTGTTTTTTGAGTCTGATGAAATTTGCGAAGTCAGCTATAAAGATCGCGGTGGCAAATATCAAGGTCAAACCGGTGTGACCCTTCCTAAGACCTAATTTGCTAATTTATAAACCCTTGACGGTTTTACCGTCGAGGGTGGCTTTGAGCAATTCAAGCGAATAAACCTCGTCATCTTCTCGTTGTTCTAGTTTTACAATTAAATAATTCCAGTCTTTCGCTAACCAAATAGTTGTTTCGCTGCTGCTACCTGGGCGCGAGCGCAGCAATTTTACGGTGCGTAATTTGCCGACTGCGCTATCGATGGTTTCTTCGTCTAATTGTTTTACAGTGTAAGTTTTGTGCTTGCCGCGATTCACGACAGAGAGGCTTATTTCGTCGTTGAGACGATTGTTAATCATCATCTCGCGCATTTTTAGTTGCGCGCCGAGTTGGTCAAATGTGTCGTCGCTAATTTCAGAGGACCATGGTTTGCGGTATTTTTTATCGCTGGCTGAGTGTGTGGTCCAATCAAAATTAATAATTTGATCTTGCTTGCTACTCATATTGTTTGAGTATTCGTAGCGCAGTGGGCGCAAGCCATAGGCAGTGCTTTCAATTAGACTTTCTTCGTTTACTTTCACAAACATGAGTTTGGCATGTTGGGATAACTGCCAGTTGTTCCCCTTTTTGCTCAAAGTTCGTGTGGCATTGGTGCTGAGGCTATCACTACTGATTTTGTATTCAGCTTGATAGGGTAAAATTTCGTCGCTTTTGGGGGGCTGGTCTTTAATAGTTTGCGGCTCGGTGGTTTGGGTTTCGGTTTCTATCGGCTCAGAGTTAATGGGCTCTACTTGAACCAGCATTTTTAAACCAGTATCGGGAATTGCACTAATGCTACCGCCACTGGCTAGAGCAACACCTTGTAGGGCGAAAAGTAGAAGTGCGAGTAGACTAATTCGGCTGAAAGAGCACGCCGCTTTCGGGTAGGTTGTTATCATCGAGTACCGCCTTTGAATTCCGCAAACTCAAACGTCCTTCAGCAAACCACTGTGCCGCTAAAGGGTAGATTGTGTGTTCTTTGGACAATACGCGATCTGCGAGTGTTGCAGCGTCATCGCCATCAAATATAGGTATTTTTGCCTGAATTATCGGCGGACCGCCGTCTAGCTCTTCAGTGACAAAATGTACCGTTGCCCCTGCTTCTTTGTCTCCAGCATCCAAGGCACGTTGATGCGTGTGCAAGCCGGGATATTTTGGCAGTAGTGATGGATGGATATTTATGAGACGACCTAAATAGTGCCGCACAAAGCTAGGGGTGAGAATGCGCATAAAGCCGGCAAGGATAACTAAGTCTGCGCCAAATTCGTCAATTTTGGCTAGCAATGCGGCGTCGAAATCTTCTCGATTAGCGAACTGTTTGTGATCAATGCAGGCTGTGGTGATACCGGCCTGTTGGGCGCGAACAAGACCGAAGGCGTCGGTCTTGTTGCTAATGACAGCACTGATTACGGTGTTCGGCAGAGTTTCGTTTTTGCAGGCATCGATAAACGCCTGCAAATTGGAACCGCTGCCAGATAGAAGAATCACCAGCTTGCACGGCATGAAACTATTGGCCTTCAATGATGACTTTAGGCTCGTCTTCCCCTGCGGCTTCAATGCTACCAATCAGCATGGCGGTTTCGCCCTGTTGATTTAACATATCAATAACGCCTTCGGCATCATCTGCTGCAACGGCTAATACCATACCGATACCACAGTTAAAGGTGCGGTACATTTCCCGCGCCTCGACATTGCCTTGTTCTTGTAGCCACTGGAATATTGCGGGGAGCTCCCAGCTGTTGCCGTCGATAACAGCCTTGGTATTGCGGGGCAATACGCGGGGAATGTTTTCTAATAGGCCGCCGCCAGTAATATGCGCAAGTGCGTTAACACGATACTGTTTAATGACGCGAAGTACGGGTTTGATATAAATTTTAGTGGGCACCAGCAGGGTTTGCCCCAGCGTGCTGTCGCCAAATGCTTGGTCGAGCTTGGCGCCACTGTGCTCAATAATTTTACGAATTAGTGAGTAGCCATTGGAGTGTGGGCCAGATGAGGTGACGCCAATTAATTTGTCGCCGATACGTACCGAGTTGCCATCAATGATGTTGGCTTTTTCTACGACGCCTACGCAAAAACCTGCAAGATCGTAGTCATCGCCTTCATACATGCCTGGCATTTCAGCGGTTTCACCGCCAACTAATGAGCAGCCTGCTTGTTCGCAGCCGGCGCCGATACCGGTAACAACACTGGTAGCGATGTCGACATTCAACGCGCCGGTGGCGTAGTAGTCGAGAAAGAATAAAGGCTCTGCACCCGTAACAAGTAGATCATTGACGCACATGGCGACAAGGTCGATGCCGATGGTGTCGTGAATACCGACTTCCATTGCGAGTTTTAGCTTGGTGCCGACACCGTCAGTGCCAGATACTAGAACGGGTTCTTTGTAACCGGTAGGGATTTGGCATAGCGCGCCAAAGCCGCCAAGGCCACTCATGACCTCGGGGCGGCGGGTGCGTTTAGCCACATCTTTAATGCGTTCTACGAGTGCGTCACCGGCATCGATGTCTACGCCGGCGTCTTTGTAACTTAAGCTTGGCTTACTGGTGTCAGTCATAATCGTTTGGCTGTCCTCTAAGAGGGCGCTATTCTAGCTTGATTGGGAGTTTAATTCAGTAGCAAATAGGTGACTTTTTGCCACTAGACACCACGATCACCTAGTGGCTTGCTACAATAGCCAATCTCAGCAGGGAAAAGGACGTATATAAAGTGATGCAATTTATTCGGGTGCTGGTGCCAGTCTTTGCTATTTTAATGGCTGTGTCTGGTCAAGCGGCGGTCGTTGGCAATTTATACGACGAGCAGCTTATTGTTGAGTCGCAGTCCCGTGAGGCTTTAAAACAGGGGGCGGCGACGGCTTTGGAACGTACGTTTGTTCGTGTGTCGGGGCGGCGTCAGGTGCGTGGTAATCCCGTGGTGGCAGCTGCGCTCGCAGAGCCAGAGTCTTATATGACGCAGTTTCGCTATCAGCGCAGTAAAAATGCTGATGGTCTGGATGAGCTGGTGTTGAAACTCAGTTTTTCTCCGCGGCAGGTGAATGCAACATTGCAGTCAGCGGGCTTACCTATCTGGTCAGCTAACCGTCCGGCGGTGCTGGTATGGTTGATTGCAGATACCACTGAGGGACGTCAATTTGTGGGTGCTGACGCTCCCCCTGAGTTGTTGTTGGCGCTAGAGGTCGAAGCCCAGCGGCGCGGGATCGTTGTGCAAATGCCATTATTCGATCTTGCCGATTCTGCCAATTTAAGTGCCGACCAATTATGGCAAATGTCGACGAATGACGTGCGTGGCGCGTCTGCCCGTTATTCAACACCTTTTGTTTTAATGGGGAAGCTGTCTCAGTTTTCCACTGGGCAGTGGGTAGGTAGTTGGGCTGTGTTGCAGGGCGACGAGTCTAGTGCTTTAGAGAGTGATGGATTAACTGGGGCTGAGGTTTTGTCTGCTCCAATCGATTATTTAGCTGATATGCAGGCGGCAACGTATTCGGTTTCCGCTGGTGCCGGTAGTGGTGCAAATACAATGATTCACGTCTCGGGCATAAATGATTTTGCCGGTTATGCGAGCTTGATAACGTACCTTGAAGGCTTGGCGGTGATTCAACACGCGAATACGGTCTGGCTTGATAAAGATCAGTTGATCATAGAGTTAGTGCTTAAAGATGATATGGAAAAAGTGAAACGTTTTTTGAGCCTTGATGGCCGTTTACTCGAAAGTGCCGCGGACACTAATTCTTCTTTGCCAAGGCCTGTACGGGGTTATTATCAGTGGGCGGGTAGTCGGCTGTGATCTCTATCTCGAAGCCCGTCTGGGGTTTGTTGGCAGTCATTGCATTTGTAGTAGTGGTACATCTCTTAGCGCCAATTTTGATGCCGTTTTTACTTGCAGCGGTGTTTGCATATATGGGCGACCCCTTGGCGGATCGGCTTGAAGCGCGAGGCATGGCTCGAACGATGGCAGTGGTGACGGTATTTGTCGTACTTAGTCTTTTCGCTACTTTATTAGTGTTGGTCACAGTGCCGCTACTGATAGAGCAGGTTCAATTGTTAATTGAGCGGATATACGACGGTTTGGCGTGGCTTCAGCAAACGGGCTTGCCGACATTGCGCCAGTATCTTGATTTACCTGAGCAGAAAAAGCCGATGGAAGCAGCGCGGGATGCGCTGAGTGAGCATTGGGATAGTGCGGGTGGAGTCCTGTTTTATTTATGGGGCAAGGTGAGTGGTTCCAGTATGGCCCTACTAACCTGGGTTGCTAATGTGACCTTGGTGCCGGTGGTTACATTTTATTTGTTGCGAGATTGGGATGTGCTGATGGCGGCCATTCGAAATTTGCTACCGCGTTCAATAGAAGGGCGCACGGTTGTGATTGCGCAGCAGTGTGATGAAATTTTAGGTGCTTTTGCTCGGGGCCAGCTGCTGGTTATGTTGGCGTTGGCGTTGGTTTATACCATGGGTTTATGGATTGTCGGCCTAGAGCTTGCGCTGGTACTTGGTTTGCTTGCTGGGCTGGCGAGTATCGTGCCTTATTTGGGTGTGATTATTGGAATTTCTGCAGCGGGATTGGCTGCCTTCTTCCAGTTTGACAGCTTATGGCCAATGGTTGGGGTGGCTGCGGTGTTTGGTGTTGGTCAAGTACTTGAGTCGACGGTACTTACGCCGATGCTGGTGGGTGAAAAAATTGGCTTGCACCCAGTGGTTGTTATCTTCGCAATTTTGGCAGGCGGACAGTTGTTTGGCTTTGTTGGTATTTTACTGGCGCTGCCGGTGGCAGCTGTAATTAAAGTCATGATTAACCATCTTCATGATTACTATAAGCATAGCGAGCTTTATCAAAATAATACTGACGCAGTAGAGCTGGAAGTTAAAGAATAATGCCAAGTCCACAATTACCTTTGGCATTGAAGTTAGATACGGAGGCTACCTTCGATAATTTTTATACGCCGGAGGGGCATCGCCTGCTGGTTAATCAGCTTCGGCAGCAGGCGGCTGGTGCCGGAGAAAAGTGGGTATATCTTTACGGTGCGGGTGGTCGAAGTCATTTATTGCAAGCTTGTTGTCACCTCGCAGAGTCTGAGGGCCGTTATGCTCGCTATATACCCTTGGTAGAGCTTATTGATTTTGAACCAGAATCGTTACTAGAGGGTGCTGAGTACTTAGATTTACTGTGCTTTGACGACATACAGCTAATCGCTGGTCATGCTGAGTGGGAACGGGCGGTGTTTAATTGCTATAACCGAATGCTCACCACTAGCGCCTGCATGCTAGTGTCTTCCTCAGTTGCTCATTCGCAATTGGTCCTTGGCTTACCTGATTTACAATCTCGGTTGCAGAGTCTAAGCAGCTATCGGTTGTCGGACTTGAATGAGCCTGAGCGTATGGCAGCACTGAAGTTTAAGGCGGGAATTCGAGGGATACTCGTATCAGACGCTGTCGCTGAATACATTTATACACGCTGTCAGCGTGATGCAAAAAGCTTGTTTGATTTATTGAATGTGCTAGATCGCTTAAGTTTGGTTGAGCAGCGGAAGCTAACCATTCCGTTTGTAAAACAGGTTATGGCTTGGTGATTATGCTTAATAATATTGTTAATAAGTGTAAATACAGCTATTTTTAGATAGGTTGAGGGAACTCACTTGAATATATACCCTCTTAGCGACTGATATCATTGTTAAAATGCCAATTTAAAATGTTCAGTAAAATTACTGATTGGCGTGGTAAAATTACACAAATTCAGGCGTGCAAGCGGTGTTGCTCGTGTTATTCTGGCCTTATGACGTGCTATCACGGCATAGTTATGGAAGTTTTAAAAAAATTAGGGGGAGTGTTATGCGTAAAGTCCTATTGGGTGCTGCAATTGCTGCGGCAATTTGTCCTACATTTGCGTCTGCCGCTGACGAAGGTACATGGTATCTGAATCCGGCAATCGGTTTTATGTCTTTTGACAGTGATCGTAATTTAGATAATGCAGCTGTTGTCCTTTTTGGTGTGGAGCGTAAGTTTAGTGCCAATTGGGGGATGGAAATTCGTGGTTTGTATAGCGAACCAGAGAATGAGCAGGGCTTGACGTCACTGGATCAGGACGTGATGGGGACGAGCTTGGATGTGCTTCGTTATTTAGGTGGCAATGATCGAGTTATGCCTTACCTCGCTGCAGGCGTGGGTGTAATTGAATCAGATTTTGACAATGGCGCTTATGACTCTCAAACGCAATTAAATGCGGGCGCAGGTCTGCGTTATATAGTGGCTGAGGCTGTATCTGTGCGTACAGATGTACGTTACATATACGGTACTGATCACGAAACCGGAGATGGTGTGTTTTCGGTTGGTGTGAGTTACGCATTTGGCGGCACTTCTGCTCCGATGCCTGCGCCTGCTCCAGTTGTGGGTGATTCAGATGGCGATGGCGTTGAAGACGGTGTAGATCAGTGCCCAGGTACTCCAGCTGGCGTGGCTGTAGATGCCAAGGGTTGTGCGCTAGATAAAGATGGTGACGGTGTGCCTAACTATCGTGATAAGTGCCCAAATACACCTGCTGGTCGTCAAGTTGACAAGTTTGGTTGTAAATTTGTACTCAAGCACTCAGAGAGCATCAAGTTAGAAATTAACTTTGCAAATGACTCGGACGCTATCCCAGTTGCTTATGCTGCTGAGTTGAAGAAAGTTGCTGAGTTTATGAACCAGTTTGGTGGTGTGAGCACAGTTGTTGAAGGTCATGCCGACAGCAATGGCGCTGCAGCTTACAACAAACAGCTTTCTCAGCGCCGCGCTGATGCTGTTCGGAATGCATTGATCCGTGACTACGGTATTGCTGCAAACCGTTTGAGCGCAGTAGGTTATGGTGAAGAACGTCCGATTGCTGACAATAAAACTTCGGCTGGCCGCAGTGCTAACCGTCGTGTTATTGCTGTAATGCAGGCAGAAGTTGTAGAGTAAAATTTGGTTCACAATGTGAATCAGTAGAAAGGGGCCTTCGGGCCCCTTTTTTGTTCCGGTCTATTTTTCCCTTCAGTATTAACGTATTTCCTTGCCCAGCCTTTTTTCAATCTCTCTCATTGTTAGCTTTACACGCTGTTTCCATTAAGTGGCATGGATCTTGAAGACTTACGGGTATAGACGCCATAAATGGGGGTGTTTTCACCATTATGGTGCGCTTGTTAATGTCTCGCCACAGAGTGTATGCCTTAATTTGGTGCGTTAAGGTGTGAAGGAGAAATGGATGATATTTGGCCGAAAAAACCGTAAGCCAATAACAATTGCGGACAAAAAAGTGGTGGACTGGAAGTATGCAGTCTGCGGCTACTGTTCAACGGGTTGTTCGATTGAAGTTGGCTTAAACGCCGAAGGTAAGCCTGTTGCTAGCCGAGGCAAAGGTAATGCTCCTGTCAATCAGGGTAAATTGTGCATAAAAGGTATTTTTGAACATGAGTTGAGTGGTACCGCAGGCCGTGGTACTGAGCCGTTAATACGCAATAAAATTTACGATAGTTTTCAGCCTACCAGCTGGGATGCCGCATTAGATAAAACCGCTGAAGAATTTATGCGCATACAAGAAAAGTATGGTCGCGACAGCGTTGCGGTTGTGTCTACCGGCCAGCTCCTTACCGAAGAGTTTTACACCCTAGGTAAACTTGTACGTGGCGTGCTTGGCACGAATAACTATGATGGCAATACCACCTTGTGTATGGCATCGGCAGTATCTGGATATAAGCGCTCATTTGGTGCTGATGGCCCGCCGGGCTGTTACGACGATTTTGAAAATACCCATTGTTTAATGGCATTTGGATCAAACCTGCCAGAGCAGCACCCCATTATTTATTGGCGTCTTAAAGAAGCCTTAGAAAAGCGCAAGTTTCCGCTAATTGTAATCGACCCTCGGGTGACTATGTTTGCGCAGTTTGCCGACATCCATCTGCCGATAACCCCAGGCACCGATTTAGTTCTACTAAACGCGCTCGCTCATGTGATTTTAGCGGAAGGTTTACAAGACGAAGCCTATATAGAAGCCCACTGCAACGGCTTCGATGAGTTAAAAGCTACTGTTGCCAAGTATGACCCTGTTACTGCCTCTCGTATTTGCGGCATAGATGCCGACATGATTAAAAACGTCGCGCGCATTTACGCTAAGGCGCCGTCTGCGATGAGCATTTGGACGATGGGTATTAACCAAAGTACTCATGGCACCGACGGTGTTTGCGGCATTAATAATTTGAATCTGATTACCGGTAATATCGGGATTCCCGGTGGCACCAGTTTGTCGATTACCGGTCAATGCAACGCTATGGGCACACGCGAGTGGTCTTCGTGTTCGGGCTTGCCGGGTTATCGCATGCTGGAAAAACAAGAGCATCGCGATGAGGTCGCTAAGTTCTGGGGTGTCGATGAAAGCTTTTTTCCTGCCAAGCGAGGCCTTCAGCAAACAGATATTTTCCCTGCTATCGAATCTGGCGAAATTAAAGCGCTGTGGATTGTTGCTACCAATCCACTAACCTCTATGCCTAATCAGCCCCGCATTAAAAAGGCCTTGGAAAAGCTCGAATTCATGGTGGTACAAGACGGCTACAAAGATTGCGAAACGGTTAATTTTGCTCATGTTTATTTGCCCGGTGCATTGTGGGGCGAGAAGGAAGGCGTGCAAACTAATACCGAGCGCCGTGTGAACTTGGTGCGTAAGTTTGTAGAGCCGCCGGGACAGGCCAAGCCAGACCATTGGGTATTTAGCGAACTGGCTAAGCGCTTTGAGCGTGGCCGTGCCATGACCTTCCCTGAAACGACCTCTGACATCTTTGATGAAATGAAGCTGTTATCTAAAGGCGCTAAACGGAATCTCGATATCTCTGGTATGAGTCACGATTTAATCGAGGCGCAGCGCGGTATTCAGTGGCCGATGAGAGAAGGTGAAACGACGGGTAATCCACGTTTGTATAGCGACGGTGTATACCCAACGCCCAATGGCAAAGCTAATTTATTGGCCATGGATTATATCGAAGACAATGAAGTGCCTGATGAGAGCTACCCATTCTGGTTAAACAGCGGGCGAGTGGTTGAGCATTTCCATACTCGAACTAAAACCGGAAAAATCGGCAACCTGAATAAATTCAGCCCGACTGCGTATATGGAAATGAACCCTGACTCAGCGCGGGAGCAGGGCGTGAAGCATCAGAGCTATGTTCGTCTGGTATCGAAGCGCGGCGATGCTGTGGTTATGGTCCAGCTCACTCAGCGTGTGCCGCACAATATGGTGTTTATTCCCATGCATTATCACGACTGTGTAAATCGCTTATCGCTGGGTTTGCTCGACCCGTACTCGCGTCAGCCTGCATTTAAACAATGTGCTGTGCGCATTGAGCAAATAGACCAGAAAGAAGCCGGTCGCCTGAATGTTGAGCGTCGGGCATATTGAGTTGGCACTCCACCGCGAGTGATGGCGGGTGGGGCATTTAAACGTTGTGATATTAGTATTGCGGTGGCTGAGTTGTTTACTTAGCTCGCCGATTAAGGGCGGTAACTATGTGGAAAGTAAGAGATGACGAGCCGGGATATGCCTTTTTAAAGGAGTCCACAGCGCCAGCGGTAAATTATTATGAGGCGCCGATTGATCTGATTGCTCGCACTGGCGGCGCGCTTCCTGCTGGTCGGGAAATGTTTATAAATGAAGAGCCGGGCGTGGGCGCTAACCCCAATCGTAATAAACAACATGCATTCCATTTTACCGCAGACAATTGTATTGGTTGCCATGCTTGTGAAGCGGCGTGCAGCGAGAAAAATGATAATCCCGCGCATATTAGTTTCCGTTCGGTAGGTTACGTCGAGGGTGGCACTTACCCAGATTTTAAACGTATGAATATCTCAATGGCTTGCAACCATTGCGACGATCCGGTGTGCTTGAAAGGCTGCCCTACACGAGCATACACCAAACACGTTGAGTACGGCGCGGTACTTCAAGATCCAGAAACCTGCTTTGGCTGTGGTTATTGCACATGGGTGTGTCCTTATAACGCGCCGCAGTTAGATCCTATTAAGGGGCAGGTTTCTAAGTGCAATATGTGTGTTGACCGTTTAGAGGTAAACCTTAAGCCCGCGTGCGTGTCTGCGTGTTTGGGTAATGCGCTTAACTTTGGTGTGGTCGATGACCTGCCGGAAAATCGTGAGCAAGGTAAGCTCAGCATTCCTGGCTTCCCCGATCCAGAAATTACCCATCCCAATATCCGTTTTCAGCAAATTAAAAATATGCCTGATGAAGTAACGCGGACTGATGGCATGGCGGTTAAATATCACAAGGGTGACGATGGCCAATACCGCCCAGTGGTCGATCAGAAAAAAGGCGTAGAGAAAAAATGGAGCTTGTCGAAATTAAGCTCACGTGAAAATCCCCTCGTGATTTTCACGATGGTAAGCCAAATTTCATTAGGTGCATTTCTGATTGCATTTCTAGGCGCGCAACTCGGCATTAATAGCTTAATGGCGATGCGTGATTCTGTTATGTACATACCGCTAATGGCCGTTACCGTCGGCTTTGCCGGTCTTGGCATGTTGATGTCGGCAACACATTTGGGTAAGCCATGGCGCTTTTATCGCGGCTTTAACAATCTTCGTCACTCACCGGTATGCCGCGAAGGTTTAGGTATGCTGCTGTATATGGTGTTCGCGGGCTTACATTTATTATCGATGCTACCAGCGAATTCAGTGTTCATAGAACTGATGGGGGATTGGGGGCGGTTTGATGCATTTGCATCGGTATGTGGTTATTTGGCACTCACAGCTGGCGCGGTAGGTCTTTACTATATGTATCGCTGTTATCGAATTCCCGCACGGCCGTTTTGGAATCACTGGCAGACAGCGACATCGTTTTTAGGCACGGCCATTACATTGGGAAGTGTGTTGATTGGTGTAGTCGGCATGCCAACCCTCATCTTGCTTGACGGCAATACTAGCCAGCTATTTGCAATCGCTCTTGGTGGCATTGCGCTTGGTAGTGTAATGGAAGGACTGGGTTTGTACTGCCATGCGAGAGCGATGGATGCCGCAAATAATGAAGGCAGTGTGTCGCACTATATCCAGAGTACGGTATTTGGTAAGAGCTATGTGCTGCGCAATATTCTCATTGCAGCTAACGCAAGCGTCGCACTATTGTTGCTACTACTTGCGCCGAGCGTCATTGGCTTGGGAGTGGCGTTGCTTGTTTGTCTGTCAGTATTCGTGACGGCATTGATTGGTCGCACACTGTTCTATGTCTTGGTTATTCCGACCACCATGCCCGGTGCGTTCTTTTGGAAGAACAAAGACTTTGAAGAGCACGCCCGTGAAATTGGCTTGGCGAATATGCCGCAAGTTGGGGTCGTCGCCCACGCTCACTAAATGGTGTTAGTGATAAATGACGGCGAAGTGAGAGATACACGTCGCCGTTTTCTATTTGTCGTGCCTTAATTTATTCTGGTGCCAGTGCGTAAGCGTGCGCTATTAAAATCTAATTGGGTGACTAGGCGGGACCAATAGACAGCGCGAGTATCATGCTTAATTCCGACAGTGAGCGGCCGCTCTCTGCACGCATCTCATTAAAAGCAGCCTGTACGGCGGCAAGATCCCGCTGGCTGGTAATTTGGGTTTTGTCGACAATGCCTTCGGCGCACAACGCGGTACATACATCGCGGCTGAGTATGAACGTGTCTTTGCCCATAAAGCGCAAAAAATATTGGCCTGAGTTACCGCCCAGTCGGTTGCCGTGCTTTTTAAGGTAAGTCCATAAGCCGACAATATTGTCCTCTGGCCATTCCGCTAGAAACTTCCCGAAACCGCCGTGTTCGCGTTGAATATCTAGAATGAATAATGCGTTTTCTTGTACGGATTTTACTTTGGTCAGATTGCGCACAATGCGCGCGTCACTAGCCATATCTTCTATTTCTTCTGGCGAGCGTGATGCGACCCAAATCGGTAGGAAATTATTGAATACGGTCTCAAACCCTTCCCACTTAAGTGTGATAATTCGCCATACAAATCCAGCTCGAAAAACACAGGCTGCCATCTCAGCTAAATATCTATCGTCCTTAATGTTTGCTAGTGCCGCCTTGCTTAAAGGCTTGGGAAGTTTGTCTTCTACCTCGGCTAAGCTGCCATGCTGAACGATCGCGCGCTCTACATAACGCTGATACAAAGAAGTTGTGACGGAGGATTTTTTCGGCGACATGTCGGAACCACGTTTTTTGCTGGAATGAGTGAGTGCTATCTGTCCATAGTATTAATATGAAATCAGACTTTCTGCGAGTTTATAGCTGCATTCTTCGTTCTTTGCGAATACGTATCTCATTTTATTCAAGAGGTCTTATTACGTATTAATTCGTTAATGGGATTATAGCGATTGGGTTTAATTGCTTAGTTGCTATCCCTGATAATGTTGCGGGCGGCGGCTAGAATGTCTCGCCAACTAATAATGCCAACGGGCTTGCCCTTCGCGTTGACAACGGGCAAGCAGGACAGGCCGTGTTGTTCTAATGCTGCCCAGGCATCACCAATATTGTCAGTGTCGGTTACCGTAATCGGCTTTCTTGTCATAATCTGATGCACTTTTTTGTTAAGTAGTGCTGCATCAGCGCTAGATTCCACAGGGGTGCCCGATCGCGGGCTAATGGCCTTGAATAAATCTCGGTCAGAAATTATGCCGACTAAGCGCTGTTCTTCTGCCACCAGCAAATGATGAAAGTGGGTGTTGGCGAAAATGTGGCGGACTTGGCGGAGACTGTCGTCCATTTCTACGGTGACGACGGGGGTGCTCATGATGTCGCTAACAGCGTCTTGTAGTGTCATGGTGGCGTCGCTAATTACCCGAAAATAGAGTCTATGCTTCGATTGATATACAGGTTTACAGTCATCTTAGTCCATTTTGTGTTTCTCTAGCGAGTCTGATTGAGTCGCGCTATGTAATCACTAATACAGACGGATGATAGGGGGGAGGGCGGCAGCGGTTTATGATAGCTACTATCATCCTAATGCTATCGCGGCGAGCTTGCTGGCATAAAACAGAGCGGGAATATAATAAATGGCCGAAATCAAATGGGATCACAGCGTCGATGTACTCGTCGTTGGTAGTGGGAATGGCGCGTTGACCGCTGCTCTAAGCTGCTACGAAATGGGTGTGCAAGACGTGTTGGTGGTCGAGAAATCTGCTCAGATTGGCGGGACCAGTGCGACCTCAGGTGGCGGCGTGTGGATTCCCTGTAACCGCTACGCAAAGGCCGCTGGCGCGCAGGACAGTTTTGACGATGCCAAACAATATTTGTTGAGTACAACCCCAGCTGGCGCCGTGCCCGAGGAGATGGTCGACGCGTATTTGGTCAACGGGCCCAAAATGATTGAGTTCCTGCATGAGCGCAGTGATGTGCGTTATGAAACCCTAGAGCACTACCCTGATTACTACACCAATGTAGAGGGTTCGCGCACCGGCCATCGCTCGATGGAGCCCGAGCGTTTTGATTCGTCATTGCTTGGCGATGACGTAAAAAAATTGCGCCCCAGCCATCACATGATGCGCATGTTTAGCAAAATTTATTTTACCCAAGTCGAAGCGGCATTATTAGTTTTACAGGGGCCGGGTTGGATCAAACTGACGATGAAGCTGATCGCACAATGGGCTTTTGACTTGGGGTGGTGGTTTCGGGGTAACGGTCTTAGTCGACAGATTTGTACTGGCGCAGCGGGTGTGGCAAGGCTGTGGTACTCGCTTAAAAAACGCAATATACCAATGTGGGCAAGTTCGCCGATGGAGGAACTTATCGTTGAGGATGGCCGAGTGGTTGGCGCTGTCGTAATCCGTAATGGTAAAACCTTGCGAGTACAGGCTCGAAAAGGAGTGGTGTTAGCGGCGGGTGGCTTTGAGAGAAATCAGAAAATGCGCGAGCAGTATTTACCTGCGCCTACCAGCACCGACTGGAGCGGTGGCGTAGAAGGCAACACCGGCGATGCCATTCAGCAAGGTTTGGCCATTGGTGCCGCTACGCGCTTAATGGATGGCGCATGGTGGTGCACAACAGTATCGGTGCCGGGTGAGCCCGCGCCCCGCTTAAGTATTATGGAAAAGTCTTATCCCGGTTCTTGCATAGTGAATTTGCGCGGCGAGCGTTTTGCCAATGAATCGCAAAATTACATGGCCTTTCAAAAAGACCTTTATAAGCAACACAGTGCGGAGTCGCCATGCTCGCCTATGTATCAAATTTTTGATGCCCGTTTTCGTCGCGACTATATTGTCGGCCCCTTAATGNCGGCGTCCTTAAAACCCGACTGGACAATTCCCAAAGAGTGGTTTGAAACAAAGCTTGTCGGGAAGGCTGCGACGATTCGCGAGCTCGCCGAACAGCTTGGTATTGATGGCGACAATCTTGAGAAGACCGTGGCCAAAATGAATGCCTATGCAAAAACAGGCAAGGATGAAGATTTTCAACGTGGTGACTCAGCCTATGACCGTTATTACGGAGATCCGCGCTTTGAACCAAATCCCTGCTTGGGGGCTATTGATGAAGCGCCATTTTATGCAATGCGTTTAGAGGCGGGGGATTTTGGAACCCAGGGTGGTTTGGCGACCANCCCTAATGCGCAGGTCTTAAAAGAAAACGGTAGCGTCATCGACGGCTTGTATGCAATTGGCAATTGCAGCGCAGCGGTATTGCCCACCTATCCCGGCCCAGGCTCAACTTTAGGGCCAGCAATGACCTTTGCTTATCAAGCTGCAAAACATATTTGTGCTTATCAAGACTAATTTTATAGACGCCCTGGCATTTCATTGTCAGCGCGTCTTTTCTTCTATGTTTCAGTAATACAGCTCTGCTGTCATATAAATTCCATTTTACTGACACATAACTGTCAGCGTTTTGTCGTAATCCAATAGTAGTCTCAGGCGATTAATATTTCGCGTGTAACTACTGGAGGAAAAATGCATTTTAAAAAGACAGCTTTGGCATTGGGGATTATCGTAGGGACTTCGTTTTTGGTTGCCTGTGGTGGTGACAGCAATTCGAAGTCCAATAATGACAATGGCGGCGGTAATCTAACTCGCGAAATTAATCTTTTAGCAGGTAATGAGCATTGCTTTACCGGCGGTGTGCAAACTGATTCCGGTACGGATAGCAACGCCAACAATGTTCTAGATGATAGCGAAGTGCTGAGCAGTACATTTGCATGTGCGCCAACCGTATTAAACGAAGCAAAGAATTTCAATCGCATTGCCGCGTTGCCAGTGTGTTTGCAAGATGACGCAACGTGCGATTCTGACGACACCACGGCAGCAGAAATTGTGGCTGCTAGCGCCGACGGCATGACCTTAATTTACACCGACAGCCCAGCAACGCGTGTCGGATTTGTCGATATTACTGATCCTTCAAAACCTACCGTACTAGGTGTTTTAGGCTTGGCGGGTGAACCAACTTCAGTTGCCGTAAAAGGTGATTTCGCACTGGTTGGTGTGAACACTGCAGAAGACTTTATTAATGTATCGGGCACCTTGGATGTTATTAACATCGCAAGCCGCAGCAATGTGCGTAGCATAGATGTTGGTGGTCAGCCAGACTCGGTGGCTGTTAGCCCAGACGGTAATTATGCCGTAGTCGTTATAGAGAACGAACGTGATGAAGACCTTGGCGACGGTGCGCCACCACAGTTACCTGCCGGCAGTATCGTGATTGTAACCTTAACGGGCGAGCCTGCGGCATGGACGACGCAAACTGTAGCAATGACCGGCTTGGCTGAGTTGTATGCGGATGACCCAGAGCCTGAGTTTGTCGACATCAATAGCAATAATATCGCTGTCGTGTCTATGCAAGAAAACAACCACATCGTGCTAGTTAATTTAGTCGATGGCAGTATCGTAAATCACTTTAGCGCGGGCTCTGTTGATTTAACGGGTGTGGATGCCAGCGAAGATGACGTCATTACTCAAAACGAAACCTTGACGGGTGTTTTGCGTGAGCCTGATGGTGTGAGTTGGTTGTCTACCGATTACTTTGTTACTGCTAACGAAGGTGATCTAGACGGTGGCAGTCGCAGTTTCAGCGTATTTAACACCGCTGGTGATGTGGTATATGAAGCAGGCAACGCTTTAGATCACCTAACGGCACGCTACGGTCATTACCCAGAGTCGCGCTCTGAAAATAAAGGTAATGAGCCAGAGAACGCTGAGTTCGGTGTGTTCGGTAGCGAGCGCTACTTGTTCGTAAACTCCGAGCGTTCTAGCGTAGTGTTTGTTTACGATGTGGCAGATTTTACAAAGCCCGTATTCAAACAAATGTTACCTGCAGCCGTTGGGCCAGAGGGCGCTTTGGCGATTCCTTCACGTAACTTATTAGTCGTCGCCAGCGAAGAAGATAGCCGTGATGATGTCATGCGTTCATCGCTAAATATTTACCAGTATGGCTCGGCATCGCAAGCTTACCCAACTATCGTATCGAATGATCGCGCGGACGGCTCGCCAATTTCCTGGAGCGCACTGTCGGGATTGTCGGCTGATCCCTCAAATAGCGATCTGATTTACGCGGTGGATGACAGTTACTACAAAAGGAACCGCATATTTACAATCGATGTCAGTGAGCAGCCCGCTGTTATCACCAAAGAAATCCGTATCACCGATACTAATGGTGTGTTGGCAGCGTTACCTGCAGGTGTGCTGCCGGCCTCTGCTATTAATGCAGATAAGACGGTTAACATCGATCCAGAAGGAATTGCCAAGCTTGCTGATGGCAGTTTCTGGGTGGCGTCTGAGGGGGCGGGCAGTGCGGTTGATGGCCCTGTTGCTAGTATGAATGTGCTTGTAAAGACCAATGCAAACGGCGTTGCTACCCAAGCTGTAACCTTGCCTGACGCAGTGAATGCCATTCAGCGAAATAACGGTTTTGAAGGGGTTGCTGAGTATCAAGGCAAGCTTTATGTTGCCTTCCAGCGCGCGTGGCAGGGTGAAGCCAATGTTCGTGTCGGCATTTACGATATCGCAAACGCAACATGGTCATTCCTGTTTTATCCCTTGGATGCGGCAGAATCGCAAAACGGTGGCTGGGTAGGTTTGTCTGAAATCACGTCCATCGGCAATGGTGAGTTTTTAGTTATCGAACGCGATAACCAAGGTGGCCCCGATGCGGCAATCAAGCGTTTGTATAAATTTGATACTACCGGCTTGGTTGACGGTGCAATTGTCACCAAAACCTTGATGCGCGATGTGTTGCCAGATATGAAGGCTACCGGCGGTCTAGTTACAGAAAAAATTGAAGGCACTGCCTTGTTGAACAATGGTGATTTGCTAATGGTTAACGATAATGATGGCGTTGATGACAGCAATGGCGAAACGCAATTAATCAATCTTGGCGATATTTTGTAATTGGCATTTTTTAAATGTAGCCCGCGCTTGCGCGGGCTTTTTTTTTGCTAATATTTTTATATTGAAAAATCTAAATCGCGAGGCTATATCGATTTAGGAATTGTAAAGAAGAAGGTCGTACCCGTATTCTTCTCAGAGTTTATCCAAATCTCACCGCCGTGCAGCGTGACAACTTTTTTACACTTTGCTAAACCTATTCCGCTACCGGGATAGTCGTGTTGCGCATGTAGCCGTTTGAATAATAAAAAAATATTCTCAAATTGTTGAGAGTCAATACCGATACCGTCGTCTTGTATCGAAAACAGCCAATTATCTCCGTCGCCTTTACATGCCACGGTAATATGGGGAGTGGTATTAGGCTTGCTAAATTTTATGGCATTGCTAATTAAATTTTGAAAAAGCATATGTAATTCGGTTGAATACGCTTTTATGGTCGGCAACTTGGAGCGGCTTATTTCCGCTTTGTGCTCATTGATGCTGCTGTCTAAATCGGCTAGCACATTGTCTAATAGTTGCTCACAATCCACCGCTGTTAATTCTGGTTCGCGACCTATTCTGCTGTAGGACATCAAGCCTAAGACAAGCCTTCGCATTCGTTCAGCAGCCTCGCTGATATATTGAATAGACGCCTGAACATGGGGCGAGTTGTCTTTATCTTCGAGTTCTGATTTTAGCAATTCTGTAAAACTGGTTAATGTGCGCAATGGTTCTTGCAGGTCGTGGGAGGCAGCAAAAGCAAACTGTTCTAGTTCTTTATTGCTTTCTCGCAATTGTTTGATGTTGTGTTCCAGTTCTAATGATTTCGTTTGATAGCCCTTAGATATTTCGTTTGCCAGCAAGGTGGCGCGGCGATTTGCGTTGCTCAGTATAAGAAATAAGAAAAACAACATGGCATCGATTAGTATGCCGCCAATCAGTATGAATGTCGGCTGAGAATTTTTTGCTTCATCTCTAAAGTCGGTGGTGCTTCTAATTGTAATTTGCCATTGGCGGCCGTAAATATCTAATGGAAACACTTGTTCAAATTGCGGATTCTTGTCGAAGCGTCGATCATCGATATTGTTCTCGTTATAAAGCGTAAAGTCTTGGTCGCGAATGGTAATCCCAACATGGCGGCGCGCTTTTTCAAGTGTACCCAGCATGAGTTTGTGAACAATAAAAGGTGCGTATACCATGCCTGAAAATTGCTTTTGGCGTTCGGGTACATTTAGGGGAGTGGCGCTTGCTAGGCCATTGGAGTGATAGAAAGGTGCGTAAAATAAAAATCCGGGTGTGCGCTCCGTAGACTGAACCAAATAAATTGGCCCGGTAATTTGTGCTTTTCCGCTATCTCTTGCTTTGAGTGCGGCGCTTAAACGATTTTGTTCGTGAGCCACGTCTAAACCTACAGCATTGGCATTTTCGGCGACTGGCTCTATATAGGTGATAGGTAGTCGGTAGGGATTGTCGTGTTTGGGGTGGATGCCGTAGTTCGGTCGATCGCGTTGTTGGGAATCTATATAATCGGCTAGTTCTGTGTCTGGCACATTGAAAATAACACCAATGCCGTTTATACCGCGATATTTTTCAGGCAGCCGCAAAGCGGTCGCAAAGCTATTCCACTGAGAAATACTAACACTGCCCCCGTGAGATTGAATACTTGCCACGCCAGACCATAATGCGTCTTCGTATTTTTGCAGGCGTTCAATAATTAATGTAATGACTTGATCGGCTTCGCGATGAAATCGATTTTCATTTTTTTCTTGGATCTGTATTTTTGAGTATTGCCAAACGCCAATAGTCATTAGTAGTGATAATGCGACGATTAACCAATGTATCCAATGTAGGCTCCCTACTTTGGATCTTTTATGTTGCTCTATCAGAGTCGCTATATTTTGTTCTTCGGAGCTGCTCATGTGTTTACATATTTTGTGACGGTTGTCGTGAGTATCGAATAGTGAGCGGCGAACAGGTCATTTCGATAGCGCTGTGAATGCGATGCTTGCTGTGTTTGAGTGTATAGAGGTAGCCACTGAGTTAGTGGCCTATTGTCGCCCTTCAAATGAGAGCGTGGTATGGCTGATTATACCTACTGTGTTTGCAGCTCAATAAAACTGCAAACTAGGTTTAGTCGGTGCAAGGTGAAGTTATTGAGCTGCTGAGCTGCGTTGGTTCAGCGGGATGCTGTTTTGCCCGCCATACGACCAAAGTAAGTCACGTCACCAACCGACATACCGCTTGCGTAGCCAGCCGCTGTGCGCGGAATACCTGCCGTAGTTCGGCCAGCTGCATACAAGCCCTTGATGATGTTGCCTTCTGGCGTGAGTACTTCTCCGCTTGGGAGTGTATCTAGGCCACCTAGGGTGAAGAAGGGATAGAAAGGCCCTCGGCCCAAGGTGCAATCCAAGGCAACGTAGGGTGGTTTGATGGGGCGTAGCCACGCTTCGTGTTTATGAAAGAAAGGGTCGTCGCCAGTTTCAGCGTGTTTGTTATAGGTATTTACGGTGTATTGCAGGCTGCCTTCTGGCAGGGCCAGCTCTTGTTCTAATTCGGCAATACTATCGCCAGTTCCCGCGACAGTAGCACCTAGGTAACTCATTTTCTCGTAATCGCCATAGCCCTCAACATCGGTAATAAAATAAATGCGTGATGAATTGCGCTGCGCGATGAGTGCGTTGTAACCGACGCGGCCGTGATAGCAATCTTCGTTAATGAAACGCTGAGCCTTATCGTTAACGAGAATGCCGTAGGTCAGTGATGCGGGTGGGTAATACGGCAGGCTCACAAAACATTCATGCATATTTGTCGTGCCAGCACCCGCGCCCATGCCCATAAGAATACCACTGCCGGTGTCGCCGGGATTGCCGATGGGGATTAAACCGCAGTCAAAAGTAGGGGCGTATTTTTTTACCATTTCTTCGTTCATGCAGAAACCGCCGGCGCATAAAATAACGCCTTTGCGCGCTCGTACGGTTTTCTCTTGCTGATCTATTCGCACGACTAAACCTTCGACGTCGCCGGCGTCATTCACAATTAAGGTGAGTGCGCGGCTGTCATAGTGCACGTCCACCGAGCGAGTGTTTACCGCTTCGGTGAGAATTTTCATCAGCAGTGGGCCACCGTTGTCGCCCTCAACTTGCAGATTGTGTCCGCGGGGTACAGGAGTGGCGTGTTCGGTAAAGGGGTAAGCCTTCTCATTGCCGGTGAATAATAAGCAGTCGTCGGTGAGGGCCATAATGGCGCGCTCTTTCAGTTCGCTCATTTTGAAAGGTACACCATGGCTAGTCAGCCACTCGTAATGGCCAATACTGTTTTCGCAGTAGTCGCGAATTTTGGCCTCGTCGGCCTGATTGCCAAAGCAGGCTTTCAGATAGTTGATCATGTTTTCGGTATCGTCGTGGTAGCCGCAGGCCTGTTGTACTGGCGTGCCACCATTGCCGCCCATATAAATTTCAGCGCTAGATAATGCAGTGGAGCCACCACTGGCACTCGCCAACTCAAAAATGCTCACCTTGCTACCGGCATCGGCTGCCTCGATCGCAGCAGATGCACCTGCGCCGCCAAAACCAATAATGGCGACATCGGTGTCGATATCCCAGTGAGGAATGTCTTTAGAATTACGCGGTGCGGTGGCGGTGGTTTTGTTGGTCTGACTCATGGTGAACCCTAATTATTAGACGGTATTTTCAGCGCTAGCGGAGCGCCTACGTTGTTGGTGATAGGCGCTGTTTGAGTATAAATCGCTAATAGCTGCAGGGGCGGTGCTGCATGGTTTTAGCTCTTATTGCGGCTAATCTTATTTTAATCGGCGTGGGCATAGCATCCGTTAAACGGATTATGTTGTTTTGGGGTGCTATTTTGCCGTCAATCTGGCGCTAAAAATTGGCTTCTGCAGAATGTTGACGCTGAGTATTAGTGCCAGCAGGCAAGGCTGGTTATAATGCCCGCCACGCAGAAACACTCTTAATTTATTTGGAGCAGGGATTCCCTATGATCATCAAGCCTCGTGTGCGCGGATTTATGTGTGTCACAACCCATCCAGTTGGTTGTGAGGCCAATGTAGCTCAGCAAATT
Source organism: Zhongshania aliphaticivorans (assembly GCF_902705855.1). Taxonomy (GTDB): domain Bacteria; phylum Pseudomonadota; class Gammaproteobacteria; order Pseudomonadales; family Spongiibacteraceae; genus Spongiibacter; species Spongiibacter aliphaticivorans_B. The sequence goes on from NZ_CACSIJ010000011.1 coordinate 379,999, forward strand.
GACTACGTAAAAGCCCAAGGTGCTATCCCTAATGGCCCCAAGCGGGTGCTGGTAATTGGTGCCTCTACGGGTTACGGATTGGCTTCGCGTATTAGCGCAGCCTTTGGTGCTGGCGCCTCCACACTGGGTATTTTCTTTGAAAAAGAAGGCACCGAGAAAAAGCCGGGCACAGCGGGTTGGTATAACTCGGCAGCCTTCCATAAATTTGCTGAAGCCGAAGGCATTTATGCCAAAAGCATTAATGGCGATGCGTTTTCTGATGCGATCAAAGAAAAGACCATTGCGCAAATTAAGGCAGACCTTGGGCAGGTCGATTTAGTGGTTTACAGCTTGGCCTCGCCACGTCGTCAGCACCCGAAAACCGGCGAAGTGTTTAACTCAACACTCAAGCCCATTGGTAAAGATGTCACCCAGCGCGGCGTCAATACCGATAAAGAAACCATTGAAAACTTCACCTTGGTTGCGGCCAACGAAGACGAGATTAACAACACTGTTGCGGTAATGGGCGGTGAAGATTGGCAGATGTGGATTGACGCACTAGATGACGCCGGCGTATTGGCTGATGGCGCTAAAACCACGGCCTACACCTACCTTGGCGACAAGCTAACCTGGGATATTTACTGGCACGGCACCATTGGTGCGGCTAAGAAAGACCTCGATAAGCGCGTTATCAGCATCCGCGAAAAGCTTGCCAGCACAGGTGGCGATGCCCGTGTATCGGTACTGAAAGCCGTTGTGACTCAGGCTAGCTCGGCGATTCCGGTTATGCCGCTGTATTTGGCCTTGTTGTTTAAAGCTATGAAAGCAGACGGCAGCCATGAGGGTTGTATAGAACAGGTTTACGGCCTATTCAAAAATAGCCTCTACGGTGACGCGCCGATTAAAGACGAGGAAGGCCGTTTGCGTGCAGATGGTTTAGAGATGCGCCCAGAAATCCAAGCTGCCGTTGCGCAAATGTGGGATGACGTGACCACCGAGAACTTGTTAGCAACGACTGACTTTGCCGGCTACAAACGTGAATTCCTGCGCTTGTTCGGTTTTGAGATTGACGGTGTTGATTACGATGCCGATGTTAATCCCATCGTTGAAATCAAGAATATGGCCTAAGTCCTTATTGGTCTTAGCGATCTGTTCGGTTTGATGAAAAGGAAGCTCGCGCTTCCTTTTTTTATGCCTGAATTATTTGCGAGTCGCGCCGCCCTAGGCTAGAGTGTGGCGGTTTTTTACATCGGTAAATCCATGTCTGTTACAGCCCGTCACGAACTGCGAACCCAGCTGAAATTGGCACTGCCCATTTTTGGCGGCCAACTGGCGCAATCTGCAAATGGCTTTGTCGATACCGTCATGGCGGGTAGGGTCTCTGCGCTAGACTTGGCGGCAGTGGCCGTGGGCGCTAGTATTTGGGTGCCGGTGTTTCTGTTTATGACTGGCATGCTGATGAGTGCCACCTCGGTATTAGCGCGCCACGTCGGTGCCAATCAATTAGATCGTATAAACCCCTTGGTACATCAGGTCGTCGCAGTCGCCGTGGCTCTGGGTATCGTGTCGGTGTTTATTTTGTGTAATGTTGCACCGTTGCTGACGTGGATGGATGTTGATCCCGCGATACGCCCCATGGTGGTCGATTATTTATTTGGCCTGAGCTGGGGCATGCCAGCCATCGCGATTGTCTTGGCGCTGCGCAGCTATACCGAAGCCTTAAGCCACACTCGGCCAGTATTACTTATTAGCGTGGTAGGGCTATTGGCGAATATCCCTATCAACTACGTGCTCATTTACGGCAAGCTTGGCGTGCCTGCCATGGGTGGCGTGGGCTGTGGCTGGGCGACAGCGATTGTCATGTGGATTATGGCGATACTGATGTTGGTTTATGTGCATCGCCATCGTGCTTACAGTATGGCGCGCTTATCTATGCGTCCGTGGCACTGGGAACCAAAAATCATCGCTTACTTGCTGAGACTGGGTTTGCCCGTTGGTTTAACCATTTTCTTTGAAGTCAGTGTGTTCTGTATTATTGCCCTGCTGATTAGTCAGTCCGGCGCCGAGATTGTTGCCGGCCATCAGCTTGCGCTTAACTTTACCTCGTTGGTATTCATGTTGCCGCTAAGCTTTGCACTGGCGGCTACCACTCGTGTTGGGCATGCGCGGGGGCGTCAAGATGAGCCCGGTTTACGTATCGCCATTTCAATCGCGTTCAAAATCACCATGGTTATCGGCGCGCTGATGGTCACCATGTTGGTACTGGGTCGTCACTGGATTCCCTTAATTTATACCGATAACGCACAGGTCATTGCCTTGGCGAGTTACTTGCTGCTGTTTGCCGCCCTGTATCAAGTCTCCGACGCCATTCAGGTCACCGCCAACGGCTGTCTGCGTGGTTTTGAAGACACCACTATCCCCATGATACTCACGCTATTTGCGTATTGGGGCGTGGGTTTGCCGGTAGGTTATGTGTTGGCAACGACCAATATACTGCTGCCCGCAATGGGCCCGAGCGGTTTTTGGTTGGGCTTGTTTGCGGGGCTTAGCTCTGCGGCTGTATTGCTGGCTTTTCGGCTGCGTTGGCGGTTGCGCCAGCCCTTGTAAAGGTGCGCGCTTACGAATCGCGGGGCGCTTTGTATACAGTGTAATTGACCTGTTTAGACCACTCTGCTACTGTCTCGCCTCCTTCAGGTCTCCTGCAGTTTTTCACAAACTCAGGATTAAATAGGAAGCCGGTGAACACCTCGACGAGGTTTGCATTCCGGCGCTGCCCCCGCAACGGTAATTGAGTACAAGAGTGATCTCTACGCCACTGTGCCTTCAAAGGTATGGGAAGGCGATCACTTCGAGCCTAGGCTCACTCATAAGCCCGGAGACCGACCTGAAAGTTTAGCCGAGCGTTGCGGTGGGCGACGACAGGCCGGTAGGGTTTTCCCTTTGGCATTGTTGTCACGTTCCCACCGCCTGTTATTTCCCCTTTCTTTTTCGTAGCGCTTTACCTTTTGCCCATAGTGGCATCTGAACGGAGTGCTATGTCGTGTTCTGCTTACACGCAGTTAGCCTTAATGATATTTGCGCCGTCTTTGCGGCCCGCCAACGCGGTCAGATGATGTCTAGTCGGAATAAATTCTGATGACGTCGGCGGTTTCGTTGCGCCCTGAGTCTGGCGAAAATCGGGGAAAGCTTCGCACCGGCTTAACAACGGGTGCCTGCGCAACGGCTGCCGCCGTGGCTGCCGCGCGGCAATTACTATTAGGTCAAAGTACCGATGTTGCCTCCATTAGACTTCCGGGTGGCAGTTATCGTCAGTTATCGATAGTTGACTTAAAGCTTGATCACGGAGCTGCCGTCGCTGGCGTCATCAAAGATGCCGGTGATGATCCGGATGCAACTCATGGCGCCAGATTGTGGGTAGAAGTGATTTTAAGAGCTGAGTCTGGGGTGCAATTTATTGCCGGTGCCGGCGTGGGAACGGTTACCCGTAAGGGCCTGGTTATACCGGTTGGCGAGCCGGCGATTAACCCTGTGCCACGACAAATGATTAGCGATCATTTGCAGCAATTAGCCGACGAGGCTGACTACCGTGGTGGTTTTCGGGTGACCGTTGGCATAGACAATGGCGAGCGTATTGCACTCAGAACCATGAACGGCCGCTTGGGCATTGTCGGTGGCTTGTCAGTGTTGGGCACCACGGGCATTGTTCGGCCATTTTCCTGCTCCGCGTATATCGCCTCTATTCACCAGTCTATTGATGTGGCCAAAGCCAATGCGATTGATCACATCGCGGCCTGCACCGGTGGCACCAGTGAAACCTATGCCCAGCAGCGCTACGGCCTTTGTGACGCGGCGATTGTTGAAATGGGTGATCTCTTCGGCGCTGTTCTTAAATATCTCCGGCGTAATCCGGTCGGCTTTCTGAGCCTTTGCGCAGGCTTTGGCAAGATCGGTAAATTTGCGCAGGGAAATTTAGATACCCATAGCCGCCGCTGCGATATTGATTTTGCATGGCTTACACAGCAGGTCGCGGACTTAGGTGGCGATCTGTCTTTACAAGAGGCGGTACGCAATTCCAATACCAGTATTGAAGCCTTGGGGTACTGCCAAGAGCAGGACATTCCCTTAGGTAATCATATCGCCGAAAAGGCCTTAGTCGTCGCTAGATCGTATTTACCCGCGAGCATCGGCTTAGATGTTTGCGCGGTAGATCGGGCGGGGAAATTAGTCGGCTACGCCCATGAATAAACAGCTGGGCGATTTAGCGGTAAAAAATTCAAAACATTAAAGCGTATTAGCGCAGCGGGCATAGCAAGGTATTAGTGACCTTGCCCAACAACAAGTCATCTTTTAGAGGCCGGAGCCTCAGTCATTGGAGTAAGAATGTGAACGAGCCACACGACTATATTCGCGACGGACAATTTATTTATCAGGAGTCCTTCGCAACTATTCGCCGCGAAGCCAAGCTCGCCCATTTGCCAGCGGATATGGAAACCTGCGCAGTGCGAATTATTCATGCATCAGGAATGATTGATGTTGTAGAGGACTTAGATTTTTCACCGGCGGCGGGCGCGGCAGCTCGGGTAGCCTTAGCCAGCGGAGCGCCAATTTTTTGCGATAGCGAAATGCTTGCCCACGGCATTACCCGTGCGCGTTTACCTGCGCAAAACCCGGTAATTTGCACCCTGCGAGACAGTCGCGTGCCAAGCCTCGCCGCAGAGATAAACAACACCCGCAGTGCCGCGGCATTAGGTTTGTGGGGCGAGCAATTAGAAGGGGCGGTAGTGGCGATTGGCAATGCGCCTACCGCCTTATTTCATCTATTAAATTTAATCGCAAATGGCGGCCCTAAGCCGGCTGCAATCTTAGGATTCCCCGTGGGGTTTATTGGCGCTGCAGAAAGTAAGCAGGCGCTGGCGAACACCCAAGGTGTAAATTTTATAACGGTGCACGGCCGTCGCGGCGGTAGCGCGATGGCGGCCGCCGCAGTGAACGCATTAGCTATGGATAGAGAGATATAACAATGGGAAAAATAAATCAGCACGGCCATCTTTACGGTATTGGCGTTGGCCCCGGTGATCCAGAATTACTTACGCTTAAAGCCGTGCGCTTATTGGGCGAGTGTCCGGTGGTTGCCTATTTTTGTAAGCGCGGTGGCTTGGGTCGTGCCCGTAATAACTGCGCCATGTATTTAACTAACGAGCACATAGAGCTGCCATTGGTGTACCCCGTTACTACCGAGCTAAATCATAAAAGTGAAGAATATCGACTTAGTATTGAGGCGTTTTTTGACAGCGCGGCCGAGGCCGTGGCGAGCGAGCTTGAATCGGGTAGAGACGTGGCCATGCTCAACGAAGGTGACGCATTTTTTTATGGCTCGTTTATGCATGTGTTCCTGCGCTTGAAGTCACGGTTTGAGATTACCGTGGTGCCCGGCGTGAATTCCATAATGGCCTGCGGCGCATTGCTGCCCCAGCCACTTGTGATGCGTGACGACGTGCTTACGGTGATTCCTGGCACGCTCGATGACGATGCGCTGGAGGCGAGTATGTCGGGCAGCAAGGCCACCGTAATTATGAAAGTGGGTAGTAATTTGGAACGGATTCGCCGCGTAGCGAAGCGCCTGGGTATGGCGGATCGCGCTTGGTATGTAGAAAAGGCCAGTCTGCCAGAACAGAAAGTCATGCCGCTTTCGGACGTTAGCTTGGCGAGTGCGCCGTACTTTTCTATGGTCTTAATTCCGGGGTCGGGAGAGCGGCTGTGAGTGGACGCTTGTCCGTAGTGGGCACCGGCCCAGCAGGCGCGGCGTGGCTCAGTCCAGAAACCGCAGAGCTGATTGAGCAGGCCTCCGACTTAGTGGGCTATGGCCCTTATATACAGCGCGTCGCGGGGGCTGGGCATATCTGTCACAGCTCGGATAATCGTGAGGAATTGCAGCGGGCAGCCTTTGCCTTGGATCTTGCTGCGCAGGGTAAACATGTTGCGGTGGTGTCCGGTGGCGATCCGGGAATATTTGCCATGGCGGCGGCTATCTGTGAGTGCGTGGCGGATGCGGTGGATGATCGTTGGTCGTCGGTGCAGCTTGGGATTTATCCCGGAATCTCTGCACTTCAAGCGGCGGCGGCGAGGGTGGGTGCACCATTGGGACATGACTTCTGTGTTATGTCGCTGTCGGATGTACTCAAACCTTGGGGCGTGATTTGCCGGCGAGTAGCGCTGGCGGCCGAGGCTGATTTTGCGATGGCCTTTTATAACCCGCGCTCGTCACATCGGCCTTGGCAGTTGGGAGAAGTATTAGCGCTACTGGCGCAAACCTTGGCTCCCGATACGCCGGTGGTGTTTGCAAGGGCGGTGGGTCGCGACGACGAGAGAATATACTTCACCTGCCTCGCTGAGGCCGACCCTGAATTAGTGGATATGAGTACGTTGGTATTGATTGGCAATTCCCGTAGTCGTTATTTTGACCACGGTGATCGGCGCTGGATGTATAGCCCGCGAGACTATCCCCAAACATTATCTGGGGATGGCGCTGCTAGCGGGTAAAGATTCTAACCAGTCAACTAGGGCGAGGTAATGAAAAAACGCTTGGCCGGCGCTACGTACATTTGGGCGTTGCACCATCAGCACTGGCAGACCGAGTTCTCTCGCAGCTTGCAGCTTGGCGTCGGCGGCGCTGCCGCCTGAGTTTTTACACACAATCATGTCTATTCGGTGTTCGCGCAGTAGTTGGCGCTCATCCTCTAGCTTGAACGGACCGCGCTGAGTGAGAAGCGCCCAGTCATCAAATTTGGGCGCGGGCTCTGGTGCGTCTACGCAGCGAACGGTGAAGTGGCGTTGCTTGATGTGTTCAAAGTGGCTAAGGCTGCGGCCGCCGGTCGCGAGCAATATTCGGTCGCCGGACTTGCTGTGATCGTAAATTGCAGCGGCGGCGCTCGCTAGGTCTGGCGCAGTGTGCCAACGGTCGTCGTCCTGTGGCTGCCACGGTTCGCGGTCTAGTCTTGCCAGTGGGATGTTACATGCTTCGCTGGCTTGAATAGCATTGTCAGACATTTGCGCGGCAAAGGGGTGGGTGGCGTCAACTACGACATCAGCCCCTTCACGTTTAATCCAATCGGCAAGTCCGGTAGGGCCGCCGAAGCCGCCGCGTCGCGTCGGTAAGCCGGAAGGCAGTGGACGGCGAGTGCGTCCCGCCAGAGAGTAGGTGGCCTTAAAGTGTGGGCGGGCCAGTAACTCGGCTGCCAGATTCATGGCATCCCGAGTGCCACCTAAGATCAGCACATGCATCGCATTACGTCCGTGAAAAAGGAGCGGTATTTTACAATGAAGCGACAACAAGATGCTTTGTCTACAGGTAAAACAGAGACTTTATTTCGACCGTGGCTAAGTCTAGTCGGCATGAGCGAGTCGGGCTGGGCTGGTATTGCTGAAGAGGGGCGCGCCGCCATAGCGCAAGCCAGTTTATTAGTGGGAAGTCAGCGTCAATTAGATCATGTACCTGAGCAGGCGGGGCAGCGTCGCATGCTGTGGCCCAGTCCAATACAAGCGGGCATAGATGAAATATTGAAGCATCAAGGGCAGCAAGTTTGCGTGTTGGCTAGTGGCGACCCCTTCTGGTTTGGTATTGGCGCGACCTTGAGTCGCCACCTGCCCCTTGGTGCCATGCGCAGCTTACCCGGCGCGTCGGCATTTTCTATGGCGGCGGCGAGGCAGGCGTGGCCGCTGCAAGACTGTTTGTGCCTATCGCTTGTCGCGCGCGATCCTGAAAATGTGCGCCGTGCTTTTGCGCCCGGCAGACGCTTGCTGGTATTAAGCGAAAACGCCAGCAGTCCCGCGCGGCTTGCTGAAGTACTCTGCGAGGCGGGATTTGCGAATAGCCCTTTATGGGCGTGGCAGCGCATGGGCGGAGAGGCAGAGGCGCTTAGCCATGCACTCGCCAAAGACTGGCATGACCTGCAAGTAGATAAGCTAAATACAGTGGCGGTGGAATGTGTACCTAGCTGTGTTGATGCAGGAATGTCGCGCTCGGCTGGGCGGCCAGAAGACGACTTTATTCACGACGGACAGATAAGTAAGCGTGAGGTGAGGGCGGTAATTCTTGCCTACTTGGCCCCAAAAGGGGGGGAGCATCTTTGGGATTTGGGCGGCGGCTCCGGTGCTGTCTCTGTCGAGTGGCTATTGGCGGATCAACATAATACCGCCACCGTGGTGGAGCGGCGCGAGGATCGCTGCCTGAATATTCAGGCCAATGCCAAGCGTTTTGGCTTGTCGCAGTTGCATTGTGTGCAGGGGAATTGCACCGATGTGATTGCTGATTTAGTGCCGCCGAGTGCGGTCTTTATCGGCGGAGGCATCACTAGTGATGGCCTGCTAGAAAGCTGCTGGCAGGCCCTGGCTATTGGCGGTCGCATGGTTGCCAGTGCAGTGACAATAGAGGGCGAGGCGGCACTTATTTCGGCATGCCAGCGCTATGGCGGAAATTTAAGCCGCATTGCAGTGGAGCGTAGCGAGGCCTTGGGTGGTTTTCAGTCGATGACACCCCAGCGTTCGGTCACCATTTGGCATACAAATAAGACATTAAATGAGAAGGAGCGATATTAATGACGGTTTATTTTGTTGGCGCAGGGCCGGGTGCGGCTGATCTGATAACACTGCGGGCGCGGGATATTCTCGCTCGCTGCCCCGTGTGTTTGTATGCGGGGTCTATTATTCCCGACGATGTTTTAGTGCATTGCCCTGCAGAGGCACGCTTGGTCAATACCGCGGGAATGAGCTTGAGTGACATCGTGGATGAGCTTCGCAGTGCGCATCAGCAGGGGCAAGACGTGGCCCGGCTGCATTCCGGTGACTTATCCATTTACTCGGCACTTGCAGAGCAATTGCGGTGTTTGCGCGCTGAAGGCATACCGTATCAGCTCTGTCCGGGAGTGCCCGCTTTTGCTGCTGCTGCGGCGGCGTTGGGGCAGGAGTTAACCTTGCCAGAGGTGGCGCAGTCGCTGGTGATTACACGCACCCAAGGCCGTGCCTCGGCCATGCCCAGTTCTGAATCCTTAGAGAATTTTGCCAAGACGGGGGCTACCTTGGCTATTCATTTGTCGGTGCATGCCATCGACGATGTGGTGGCGCGATTAACGCCGTTCTACGGAGATTGCTGCCCTGTCGCGGTGGTATTCAGGGCAAGCCATTCGGATGAAAAAATACTGCGGGCTAGTTTGTCTAACATCGCTAAAGAAGTCGAAACACTCAGTGAAAAACGTTCTGCCTTAATTCTAGTTGGGCCGGCATTGGGGGAGTCAGACTTTAAAAATAGCGCGCTTTATAGTGGAGAGCATCAGCGCCTATTTCGCGCCTAGTATTCCGTGTTTAAATCAATTTTAAGTTGCTCTATGTCGAGTCTGGCAATGCAGTCACTGAGTGACTCGTCATCGCGGCGAGCTTGTTCTAGCGTGTTTGATAGTGTTGAGAGATGCATTACTAACTCTTCTGTAGACAGATTTTGCGCGACTCGTCTGTTTTCATTTAGCGGTGTGGCGCGATCCTTCACAATCACATCAAACTTACCCTGTTGGGCCACTATTGTTATCGGACTAGCCTGCGGATTTGCGCAGCCTTTTGGGCAGCCGGAAAAATGAGTACGTAGCTCGCCGTCAAATAAATCGGGTATTTGTTCCGCGAGAGTTAGGGCAAGGGAGCGTGTTGCGGTACTACCAGATAAGCATGCGGGTGCGCCGGGGCAGGCGACTAAAGACAGTCGGGGATCGCTATTGGTGGTAATCATGCCCAGCTTTTTTAAGTGAGCTGTTAAGTCATTGCCGCCACAGGGAATGAGTATGGCTTTCTCTGGGCTCACTCTGAATTCATGGTGCCCGTGAGCCGCCGCGACTCGGGCCAAACCTCGGGCGGTATCACTGCTCATTACTCCGAATGGCGGCGCAAAGCCAAACCAGCCAGCTTGTTGGCCGAGTAGTTTGGCGCTACTGCGCTCTGTGTTTATGGGCTTAACGTTGATTAGTAGATCGCTCACACTCGTCTTGAATAAGGCGAAGGTATCGTCGTTCAGTAGTTGCTTTATCCGAGTCGCTTTATCTTTGCGTTGCTCATTAATGCTAAGAAATTCTTTGGCCAATATAACAATGGCATCAACACAATGCTGAGCTTGGCAATAGCCCAATAGCACTGACGATTGACGGCTTCCTGCCAAGGCGATGCGATACGCTATGCTCTTTGCAGAGCTAATCGCGTCCACGCGAATATCGGCGTTTTTATCGGCTAAATCTCCACCGCCACCATCTATACAAATTAAAAACTTACTGGGTAATTGCCATAGTGCTGGGGTGGTACTTAGATGATTGTCGAGCTGTTGGGCTATGGCATAGGGGTCATGTAGCGCCTTGGGATCAATGTCAGTAGCAACCGAACAGATAACATGTCTAGCGGCTTCAGCCGCTGCGGTTTCTCTAGCAAGGCCAGCGGCGACGAGCTTGCGGGTAAACAATAATTCACTTTGCGCAGAAAACCCGCGTACTTGCAGCTTGCCGCGACTGGTTATTTCCAGCGTCGGCGCGCCCAACTCCTCAGCCCAATCAGCGAGATTGATCAGTTGCCCCACACCTAAGCGACCGCCAAGTAAATTGACTCTGCTTAATAGGCCGTCGCCACTTTCCATAGGCGTACCCGCGCTCGGGCAGTGGCCCCGACGAAAGGGCGATGGGGTGATTTGAAGCATGGTGATCTCAAGTTTTTAGGCAGAGGGTGTAGCTTAAACGGAGTGTGAGCTCGTTAATAGTTGTGGTCGCTGATGGGGGCGGGAAAGGGGCTTATGTAGTCTCGATATTAGTGTTGGCGTTTATTTGGCGCTGCTTGTTGTTTGCGGTGTGGCATAGCATTTTGGCGGATTAATGACGCGGGAGAAATGGGATTTCAATACATAGCTGAGTTTAACTCCTCTTTGGCATATAAATTAATTTCTCATTGAATTTTAATTAGCTTGCTGATATTTACAATATAAGTATATGTTTTATATCTATTTATTGGTTACTATCTGTATTTCGTCATCTGTTTATACGTTATGAGAAGTTGAGAGAAACTCACTTAATATGATTGCGTAGTCGTTATTTTGTTGATATTGTGAGTTTAACTCAGCTTTTGCGAGAAAATTACTAGGCGCCTGCTGCGGCGCTGTTGGGATTAGGTAGGGGGTTATTTGATGACGAAACAGGCTTTCCAGAAAGAAATTAATGAGTGCGCCGTTGTAATTGTTGGTGGTACGTCTGGGGTGGGTTTGGCAACGGCGTTGCAATTTGTTGAGGCCGGTGCCAATCGTATTGTTTTGGTTGGTCGCAATGTCGATCGGGGTAACTCCGCTATTGCTACGCTTCGTGCAGTGAATAGCGAGGTATCGGTGCTATTTATATCTGCAGACGCAAATCAACCTCTTGAAGCTGAGCGAGTTGCAGCGGAGGCCCATAAGGCCATGGGTGGGCTGGATATTTTAGTCAGCACAACCTCGGCAGCTTACGTCCCGAAGTTATTGTTCAATACCGATATCAGTGAGATCCCCAATATTCTTAATCAGCAGGCGCTTGCCCCGTTGCTAATGAGCCGTGCAGTGCTGCCGTATATGCGCGAACAAAAGTTCGGCGTAATCACTAATGTTGCGTCGGATGCGGCGAAGGTCCCGACTCCGGGCGAAACAATACTTGGCGCGGCGATGGCCGCGATTACGTTGTTCAGCCGAACATTGGCCATCGAAGCAAAGCGTGATGGTATCCGAGTGAATTCCATTACCCCTTCATTGATAGATGGCACCAATGTTTACGATCGGGTGATGGATGATCCTTTCAGTGCAAAATTGTTCTCTAACGCAGCCAAGCTAGCTCACTTAGGTGTGGCAGACCCAGAAGATTTGGCTTCAATGATTGTGTTTTTGTCAGGTCCTGGCGCTAAACGGGTTACGGGTCAGACGATAAGTGTTAATGGGGGAATTTCAGCTGGCTGAGATAATCGCGCAGTACGAAATGAAAAATTGAACCATTTATATCTATATATTAAAAAAATAAAGGTGAAAAGATGAAGAGTATTTCAATGTCGACGCTAGGCGTCTCAAAACGTTCTTATTACTGTGCAGTGCTAGCTTCGTGTACATTGCTTCTTACTGGTGGTAAGGCCTACGCCGCTGCTGGTGCAGCGAGTGCGATGATGGAGGAGGTCGTTGTTACCGCGCGGAAACGAGGCGTGGAAGATGTTCAGGATGTGCCGTTGACGCTAAAAGCCTTTGGCGAGAGTCAACTTGAGGCGCTGAACTTCAAAAACATTAGTTCTATTGGCTTTAATATCCCAAACGTAGCGCTTGATACCAATGGTGCGACAGTTGGCTTCCAGAACTTTGCTATTCGCGGCTTGGGCGTTAATAGTGGTAGTCCGTCTATTGACCCAACGGTAGGGGTATTTATTGATGGTGTCTACCTCGGCACTAACGCTGGAGTGTTGCTCGATAACTTTGATCTTGAGGCTGTCGAGGTGTTGCGTGGCCCACAGGGTGTCCTATTTGGTCGTAACGTTACTGGTGGTGCTGTCCTCGTGCGTACTAAAAATCCCAGCGACGAGTTTAGTATTGATGCCAGAGTAACGCTTGAGACTGGCTTGCAAACCACTTCCGATTTCACTGTGTCAGGGCCGCTGGGAGATAGTGGGGTGAGGGCTAAGTTGGCCATCTACTATACTGACGATGATGGCTGGTTTACTAATGACTTTGATGGCTCAGATCATGGTGCGGCGCATCAGTTTACCGTCCGTCCGGTGTTGGCTTGGGATATCAGCGAAGATGCAGAGCTAATAATTCGCTATGAGCATACAGATGCCGCTAGTGATGGCTCGATTGGCCAAAGCCGTGCGTTATATGATCGCGACAGTTTTGACTTTGCCATAAACGAATCAGGCTTTAGTAAGCTTGAGGTCGATAGTCTTACCACCGAGCTTAATTGGGATATTGGTATTGGTACGATCACTAATATTCTTGCTTGGCGTGAGCTAACTAATGATGCTTTAGGCGATATCGATAGCACTCCGATGACATCTTTCCATTTTTACCAGATTACTGAGCAAGAGCAGTTTAGTAACGAGTTGCGTTTCGCCGCTACTTTTGGCGATGTAGATGTGACTAGTGGGCTTTACTTCTTCACTCAGTCATTGATGTATGTTGAGGAGCGAATCTTAGGTGGTGGAAGCATCATTCGCGGCGGTGGTGGCGAAGGTGATACTGACGTGTTGGGTGTTTTTAATTCGGTAGATTGGCATATTAACGAAAAATTGACGTTAAATATTGGACTGCGTTATACCGAAGAGAAGAAAGATGCCAGTATTGGTACGATTCGGGAAGGTGGTGGGAGCTACGCAAGTCGTGACTTTATAGCCGATTTTGATGATGAGGAGTCTTGGTATGATTTATCTCCTCGCATTGGCTTTCAGTATTTTGTCAGTGACGATGTCAATCTTTACGGTGCTTTCTCGCGAGGTTTCCGCAGCGGTGGCTATAATTTCCGTTCCACTGTACCTGGCGCGCCTCCGGGCCCATTTGATTCGGAAGAGCAGGATTCTTTCGAGATTGGTATGAAGTCTAAATTCTTAGATGGTCGTGCACAGCTGAATGCTGCAGTCTTCCATAATACGATTAAGGATATTCAGCGCGAAGTGCAAGTGCCAATTGAGGGCGTCGGTATTGCGCAGCTTATTCAAAATGTTGGTGAAGTAGAAATTCAAGGATTTGAGTTGGATGGTCAGATTTCAATTACTGATCATATTCTGTTGGGTGGCTTTGTCGGATACTTAGATGATCAATACAAATCACTGCGCTACGATATTGATGGCGATGGTGAGATAAATTCTAAGGATAAAAATTTACATCTTCCTCGGGCGTCTAAGTTGACTTACGGTGCGCATGTTATTGTTGATCAACCGGTCCAAGATTTCGGCATGGTTTCAACGAGATTGTCATTCAGTCATAGGGATAAGGCTTATCACCTTGAAAACAATTTAGGCTATTACAATCCCGTAGACATGCTTGACCTGAACGTGGCGATTCTTCCAGATGACAGTAATTTTCGCTATGCGATTTTTGCTAGGAACCTGCTAAACGAAGTGAATAACACTAATGATTCATTGCTTCCTGATATAGAAAGTTTTGGTGGCGATGGTGCGGGCCCTAAACCAACGCCAAGCTTTACATCATTTAATGAAGGTCGAGTTTATGGCGTAGAAGTGCGCTACGAATTTTAAAATATTTTTAAATAAAAAAGTTATCAATGCTTAAAAGGTGGTTCACATGGCGCAATCGTTTCCGTTAACCCAATCATATTGGCAAGAAGACGTCTCTGAAGATTTGTGGGAGATGTCTGCGGGAGATTTATTACGAAAAGTTGCGGCGGAATGTCCTAAGCGCATTGCCTTGGTGGATGGTGTCGAGAACGTCCATCAGCGTCGGAGGTGGACGTACCAAGAGCTTTTGCAAACAGCAGAAACACTTGCGCGTGCNTTGTTGTCAGAATTTGAATCTGGTGACAAGGTTGCAATTGTGTCCCCAAATTGCGCCGAATGGGTGTTGTTACAGCATGCCATGAGTTTGGCAGGAATTGTTTTAGTTCCTGTTAATCCCGCCTACGGCGAACAGGAGCTGGAAACCATATTAACGCAGTGTGATGCTAAGGCTGCGTTTTATAAGCCAGATTATCGTGGCAAAAGTTTGGCGGCAATGCTTGGTAAGCTCGGAGAAAAATTAGGCTGTAAGGTTTTTTCTATCGAAGAGCTGAATCAATTTTCCGAGCGCGCGGACTCATCATTACCGCTACCGAAAATCGAGCCCAAGTCGATTTTACAAATTCAGTTTACTTCTGGCACAACGGGTATTCCTAAAGGTGCGTGTTTACATCATTTTGGTGCAGTAAATACCTCGCGCTTTGTCGCCCAGAGAGCCGGTTTTCCCGTTGGCGGGGTTTGGGTGAATGCGATGCCCATGTTCCATATTGCAGGAACAGTGGTGACCTCTTTGGGAACATTAGCCAGGCGTGGTACCTACGTTATTGTGCCGGGTTTTGAGCCGGAATTGATACTGGACTTGTTTGAAACTGAGAAGGGTAATGTCTCTCTGCTAGTTCCTACAATGATACTGGCAATGATGGAGAGCCCCTCGTTTTCAACGCGTAACCTGTCTTCGGTAACAACTATTCTTACGGGTGCGGCCGATGTTCCCAAGGAGCTGGTGTACCGCACCAAAGAGGCTTTTGCTTGTAATTTAGTGATTTTATTTGGTCAAACTGAAGTGAATGGTGTTGTCAGCCAGACGCGAATAGAAGACAGCGCAGAAGATCAGAGCAGTACGCTTGGATTACCCTTGCCTCATGCGGAGGTTTGTATCATCGACCCTGAAACGGGCGATATACAGGAAATTGGCGCAGCCGGTGAAATCTGTGTTCGTGGTTATCAAAACATGACTGGCTATTACAATTCGGAAGAATCTACCAAAAAGACAATTCGTGAAGATGGTTGGTTATTTACCGGTGACGCTGGCGTGATGGATGCGCGTGGCTATATAAAAATCACTGGTCGTCTCAAGGATATGATTATTCGCGGGGGTATGAATATTTACCCGAGGGAGATCGAAGAGGTTTTGTTTAATCACCCGGCTATTAATCAGGCGAGCGTGATCGGCATTCCCGACCCATATTGGGGTGAGGTGATTGCAGCGCTTCTGATTCTTGAGAAAGACGCAGAAGAGGTAAGTTTTGAAGAGCTATTCGCTCATTGCCGAGTTCATTTGTCGCCGCATAAATCCCCTATTAAATGGACTTTTGTAGATGAGTTTCCGTTGACACCATCGGGTAAAGTGCAAAAATTTGCGCTGCGAGATGCGGTATCAAAAGGGCTTTTGAGTTTGCATGATATTGACAAGAAATCTGCGTCGAAGATTTAGGTGTTTCGAACTTGGCTGGCCGAGCAACGTCTTGTTAGCTCGTCAAGTTGCGCTTTGATTTGAGGGCGCTGAAGGGAGTGGTTTTACGGTATGTACTTGTTGATTTGAGCGTTTAATTAATTTCGGCCCTGTTTAATGCTGGTTAAATCCCCCACATTTATCCAGTTATTGCCCGGCAATTTAAATTGTCGGGCTTTTTTATTGTACGGAGTTTGATTTAGGTGGTTCGCAGGGGGCATGGTAATCCTGCATTTCTTAGCCACCTATTTATCGCAAAAATGTCAGGGTATGGGTGAGAGCTCTTTAGTGGTGTCATAAGCAACCTGGGCGGTTAGGTCTCAATTTTTTGTTATTTATATCGAAGAATTACGTGCTTGCCCCCTAGGTTTTGGGTCGTGTGTGATAGAATTTACGCATTCTTAGCGAGGAGCAGACGGTGGCAGAAAAAAGAGTGAGCGGTAATACCCGTATGTCGGGAGAGGAGCGGATTGCCAGTATTTTGCTAAAGGCGAAACGGCATCTCAGGCAGGTTGGTCACGAGAATTTCTCGCCAGTAGAGGTTGCTCAAGATTGCGGTGTATCGGAAGCCACAATTTATCGTTATTTTGCTAGTAAGCAGGATTTATTAGAGCGGGTTGCCGAGTTCTGGGTGGAGGAGTTGTTGGCTAGTGCTCCAGTGCCTAAAAAGAATGAAAGTATTTATGATCGCCTTTTTCAGGTGGTACGACATAGTCTTTGGGTTATTCATTCTGAGCCAGCGTTATCTAAGTTCGTCTTAATTGTTGTTCGCCGTGAGCCGGGCTTTAAGTCATCTAGAATTTACTCTCTGAATAAACGTTTTACGCTTTACACCACCGAGGTGGTTCAGGACGCGATTGCGCAGGGAATCTTCCGCAGCGATGTTCCTGCGACGATGGTGCGAAATATGATTTTCGGTACTATTGAGCACGAGGTGTGGTCTTATCTCTTGGGTGATGGTGATTTTTCTTTGGATACCTCGGCCAAGCTTATTTCCGATATTGTATTTAGAGGTTTGGCTGTGGAGCCACCTATGAATGCTGAGGTTTTCAAGCGGTCGCTTGCGGCTATTGAGAAGGGCATAAAGGAAATAGATGTAGCTGTTAAAAAACTGCAGGAATAGGGCCGCCTTTTTGTTGCAGTCCAATTATTTCTGGCAGCTGATACAGTCGGGAATACTACGATTTTTAGGGTTAAACGTCGCTTCAACTTTGCTTTCTAATGCTTGTACTTTTTCTGGATCGTATTGCGTGATTTGCCGACCGCTTGAGATTTCTAAGGCCAGCAGCGCCGCGCCATAGGCGCCCATAATTTGCGGGTCATCGGGGACCTGCATTTTTTGCTTTAATGCCGCTTCCAAAAAATGCACCGCGGCGGGATTTTTGGCAACGCCGCCGGTCATGATAATGCCATCGCGCTTGCCCACCATGGCCACTAAGCCTAGGGCGCGGTGAGCGATGGCGCGGTGTACCGAGGCGGCAACATCGGCTGGGTCAGCCCCTTCGGCTAGCAGTGAAATAATTTCGGTTTCGGCAAACGTGGCGCACATGGTGCTCACTTCTAAATCTTTAGTCCCCTTCATTGCCAGTGCGCCAACTTCGCTAATGTCGCATTCTAGCGCGCGGGCGAGCACTTCATAAAAGCGGCCGGTACCGCTGGCGCAGCGATCATTCATGGCAAAGTTATCTACTAGCCCCTGTTCGTCTAAGGCAATCACTTTGCTGTCTTGCCCGCCAATATCAATAACCAAGTTGGCTTCAGGAAACAGTGCGGCCACGCCTCGGGCATGGCAGGTAATTTCGGTAAACGTGCGTCCGACCTCGGGTACCAGGCGGCGGCCATAACCGGTGCCGATGGTGTAGTTGATATCTTTTTGAGCGATGCCTGCGCTGGCAAGTGCGCTTTCTACCGCTTGCTCCATGCCGCGCCGACTCACTGCCCCCATTTGCACAATGTGGGCACTCAGTACCTTGGCTTGATCGTCTAGAACGACCGCCTTAGCGGTAGTTGAGCCGAGATCGACACCCATAAAATACGCTGTGCTCATATGTGTTTCCTTGCCCCTGTTATGGGGCGTGCAGGTCAAGCGTTGGACGCGGATGACGCTATAAAGTCTCTAGAGCGGCGCACGTCAATGGTCTCTAGCATGGCTTCTAAGCGGCTTTCCAGCAGTTCACCTTTATAGAATGATTCGTCGGCAACGTCGCCCTCGAAGAAAATTGATGGTAGGCCCATTTCTTTTTGCATGGCCTTGGCGAGCATTTGTTGCGGCCCAGTAAATGCACGGCAGGTGCGGGTTGAATGAAATACGATGCCGTCTAGACCATACAGTTCACAGTCGTGCTTGGTGAAGTGTTTAATAGTTTGAAAGCCGTGATTGGTTGGGCAGAGCAAGTAATGTTGCGCCATGCCGCGTATCGGGTCATCGGTGTCGATTAATTGGGGTTCCTGCCAGAAGGCATTGTGGGTGTAGCGGCCGGCAACGATGGCAACTTTGCGCTCGGCAAATACTCTGGCGAGGGTGCCGAGCTTGTTCCAGTTCATAATGCCATCAAAGTAGAGGCGGTATTTTTCATCCTTAATCGCGCTTTCGCCGCTGGCGACGCGATGGGAGATTTCGTCGCGAATATTGCTGAAGTACTCCACCAATTCCGGTCCGGCCGGTAAAAAGTTGATGTGGGCAACGCTGGCTATCCAATCCCAGAAGGTGGCGGGCGCAGGCAGGTTGGCACACATGGCCATGGCCTCGCGGCGAATTTCTGAGGCTTCTTTGATGTACTTCATACCTTGGCGCAGGGCGTCCCAGTCAAAGGGGCGTCCGGTTTGCACTTCGATAAAGTCGATTAACTTATAGAGTTGCGCGGCAACGTAATCGGATGCTTCTTCCCATTCTTGGCCTTTTAAATAGCCCGCGTCGGGTCGGTTGCTCCACAAAAAGGGGAGTGACACATTAAAAATAGGTGTTTCTTTGCCCAGTATCCGGTGGGTGATCTCGTCCCACTGCTGGCCGGTGCTGCATCCGGCATAGCAATTAACAATAAAATTGGGCATGGGTAAGCGGCTGGCTAGGTCGTCGCGCTCGGCGTCGTCAACAATGCCTTTGCTATATTTTTCTTTAGCTTGCCTTGCTAAAAGCGCGGTACCTAGGTGGGTGCGAGCATAGGAGCACAGCTCGCCTACATAGCCGTATTCTTGAGCGGCCAGCTGAGCAGACTTCTCTAATTTTTGGGCAGAGAGCCGCGCGGCAAAGGCCTCGCCGTGGGCCCATTCAAGACCTGCGGCCTGGAAAATAGGGTTGAGGGCGGCGCCGTTATACCACACCAGTTGGGCGTCTCGTTCATTGGCGGTAAAAATGCGATCCCAGTAATCTGCGATCATGTGGCGCCCTGCGTCGTTGCTTTTCAGGCGGTTTACACTGCTTGGTGTTGCGCTGCTCATTACGCTGACTCCTGTGTGATTTGGCGGGTGGGTGACTTGCGTCGTATCCGCTCGATCATGGCTTCCACTCGGGTGCGGATGGTTTCCACCGGCATGCCCTCGTGCTCTGTTTCGATTAGTAGGTGGGGAATATTGTGAGTGTTGAGGGTTTTGCGTAGCTCAGGGTAATAAAACATATGGGCTTCGCAGAACTTGGCCATCACTACAATCACGCCTTCGGCGCCGCTATTGTCTAGCGCGTTGAGTAGGTAGCTATCCCAGTCGACGGTCTTCTGTACGCGGGTTGGGCAGGGAATTGTTTCGTTTCTGGCAAAATACCAGTCTGCCAGCGCCATTCTTGGCGGCATTGATTCTTTGGTGTCGGTAGAGATATAACGGGCGCCGGTATACAGGTCGTCGTCAACAATAACGGCGCCGCAGTCTTCCAGTAGCTCAAATAATTCGACTCTAGGGGCATGGCAGAAATGGCCAGAGAGATGGAGGCGAATGCGCTGGTCTCTGGGTTTTGCCACGGCATCCGCTAAGACAGATTCTAGTAAAGCCGAGTGCTCGTTCTTGTCCATAATCATGCTCGACACAATCATGGCCTGCAGCTCTGCCGGCGAGAATTGAGCGTCGCCATTACGGCGTGCAGCAAAGATGTTTCTTAATAGTTGGCGATTCTTGTTGTTGGACTGAATGCAGGCGAGTAAGGCTTCGTCGCTAATGGGTTGCCCCGTAACTCGCTCGGCTTCAATGATAAAAGCCTCTATCTTTTCCTGTACTTGGGTTTTGGTCCAAGAGTCGTCCATGGCGGCAATTAGGTGCTCAAAGTAAACCGGCTTGTCGGGTAACAGCTCGCGCACCACATCTACTGACCCTAGCAGCTGAATGCAGTGGTCGGCGTTCATAAAGGCGTCAAAAATATCGAGCATGCCTTTAGCCGCTTGGTCGGCAATGCTGCGGGTATAGCCACAGTAAAATTCTGCGAGCAGGCTATTACCTTCAGAGATAGGCTCTTTGCTGTCTTGAATAATGACGGGTAGGGCGCCCGTAGCCGCAATAATTTCTACAGGAAAGTTCATGGGGAAGATGCCAATGACTGGCAGGCTGTTTTTTTCCTTCCAGTTTGCGATATAGCTTTGGGGGTTGTTGGCGACGCTCTTCAGTATCTGAAGTGCATTTTTAGTGTCGTGGCCCATAAATAGATTGCCCTTCTTTTGGTGCAGCGACGCCAGCCGGTAGATTGTCGTGGCTTCTATTTTGCTGCGTAGGTCTTGGTCTTGATCGGCGCGATGGTTCTAGTGTCGCAACGTCTTGAGGTGTGATTATCCCTCGGCTTTGTAATATATTATGTGAGTTAGACTCAGCTTGTCAAGCGCGGAGGCGCGTTATCACTTCCCATTAGATTTAAAATGCATAATTAACTGATTTTAAATGATTTATTTATTGTTTGTTATTGTTGGCGATTGTTTTTAGGGTGGTGTTTTTCTATGTGTACGGCTGGTTTTTAGATGTTTTGTGAGTCGTACTCATTTTTGCGGGCCTGAGTTTATTGTTCACGCTTGACGGTTAATAAACTATACCGAGCAGGATTGTGCTCGCGGGGCGGGATTTGTTCGATGTCGAGGATTGGCGAGGGTGAGCGTATTGCCGTGGTTGTACTGCTTTTGGTGGTAGGTGGGTGTAGGCGTGTTATTGGCTTAGGTCGGCGGGTTTAGTTACTCCGGCATTGGCGATTGCGTCAGTGCCAGCACTAAAGGAATAGCTATAGCGTATTGCGGTAGACGTGGCTTGTTTATATTTGCTTGCTGATGTTTTTACCGCAAAGTCAGTGCTGACCGGTGGCGAGTACGACGATGAGCCGATTAATATACGCCACTTTTCCCGCCAGCTTGGGTTCTGTAATAGCTCATCACTAAGTTGTGCGACTCCCGCCAGGGTGAGGCGCAGCGGATTCATGTGTAGCTCTGGCTGACCACTTAGCCCTGCCCGTGGTGTTTTCGCGCTAAGGGGGCAGTAGGTGCCAAAAATAATATCCCAAATAAATAGCGGGCCGCCGCCTATGTTTACTAAGTTGACCGCGCCACTGCGGCCGCAGTGCTCGGGTTCAGATGAGTGGTGCATATAGTGGTAAACGCCGCCGCCAGATATAAAACTCATCCATCTAATGAGGCGACTGCGAGAGGCAATGCGGTACAAGGCGGTTTGATGGCCGAAGATTTCAGGGATCAAAATCAGGCAGTTATAAATAATAACTTCGGTGTACAGCGGTTCACTGCTAAACAGTTTGGTGCAGGCGCCAAACACCAAGTTATAAGGCAGTATTAAGAAGATAAATAAAGGCAGTGCGGTGAACACGGCCATTGTCGTTGACTGTATTAGCGCTGGTGTCATGTGGTGGGGGCGATGAAACAGCAGCCACAAAAAGCGTTGCGTGTGGCCTAGGCGATGAAACCAGTAATGGAAAAAGCCGCCGATAACGGCAATGACAAAAACAGCCAAGGGTGCGGGGGCGTCGACTAATGTGGGTACGTGCTCTAAAACCAGTTTATTGGCGAGCTGCGCATTGTATTCAACCCAGTGCCAGCCGATACCAAAATCTAAACCCGCGAGCACAAAGAGTGTGCCTAGGCCAATTAATATAACCGGGATAGCCAGCGTGCTTAGCAGGTTTGCGAGAAAGAAAACCAGAATCCATTTAATTGGGTAAGCTTGGCCTTCTTCGCGCTCAAACAGAAAATAGCCACCCAGCATGGCGGTGAATCTAAATAAAATGGTGAAACTGAGCAGGCAGATGAGGCCATACCACATTGCAGGCTTGTTGTGTTTAAGCTCCGCGAGGCTATTAATTAAGGGTTCAAAACTGACGACGTCGCCAAGACCGGGGCCGAGGTAGGCGCCCAAATGCAGCAGTTGTAAAAAGCCGACGCTATAGCCAATGACGAATAGGACGACAAAGGCGCTCACAATTTTCCGATAGCGCTCGCTAATATCGGGCAGCTCAGCGTGAAATATGTGATGGAAAAGCATTTTCATCGCGATATCCGCGTATAGGCTTATCCTTAAACCTTGGATAAATGTTGTTTCGTTGTCACAATATACCATATTTGAGTAATAGTGCGATTTTGTCCTCGTTTTTGTGAACTACCGCAAGAAACGGGTTTTATCCCGTCGCTTGCTTCTGGGGGAGCGCGCTTTTACTCTGCAGGGATTGTTGAAAAGAGATGAGTATCTATGTTGGAAGCGGGAGTATTAGAAACGCTGTTGCCTGGTGTGCATCGTATTGTGGCGCCGAATCCGAGTGTTATGACTGGGCCTGGTACCAATACCTATTTACTAGGCAATAAGCGCATAACTGTGCTCGACCCAGGCCCAGATATGCCGGAGCACATTGCGGCTATAGAAGCGGGTATTGCGCAGCTGGGTGGCGAGTTGGAGCGGATAGTGACTACTCACACTCATCCAGATCATTCGCCAGGCGCCGCAGCCCTGCAGGCGCGTTATAGCGTGCCGGTAATGGGTGCAGAGATCGTTGATGATGGCTATCAAGACACCAGTTTTGCGCCTACTGGCTCAGTTGCCCATGACGAGTGTTTTGACGTTGATGGCAGTGTGCTCAGGGCTATTTATACGCCGGGGCATGTCGGCAATCACTTTTGCTTTTTACATGAAGCCACCGGTACGGTATTTACCGGCGATCACATTATGCAAGGTTCGACGGTGGTCATTATTCCACCGGCGGGTGACATGGCAGATTACGTGGCGTCGCTGCGTTTATTGCTCGATTACCCTTTGCAATACCTTGCGCCGGGCCATGGCACCTTAATTGATACGCCAAGGCAGGAGGTGGAGCATTTAATTGCTCACCGGCAGTCTAGAGAGGACAAAATTTATGCCGCCTTGCAGCAAATTAAAGAGGGCGACCTCGACGAATTGGTCGTAGTGGCCTATCAGGATGTTGATGCCTCTATTCACCCGATTGCAAAGTTGTCACTTTGGGCGCATCTACTAAAATTAGAAAAGGAATTGCGTGCTCGCCAGCAAGATGGTCGGTGGGAGCTTCTTGCTTAGCGCGTAAACCTGTTTAAAAACCTGCGGGGGAGTTTGTATGCAGATTGGCATTCCCAAAGAAATTAAAGCGCAGGAATATCGAGTGGGTTTGATTCCCTCTTCGGTTGCGGATTTGGTGTCAGCGGGGCACAAGGTGTTGATCGAGCGCGAGGCTGGCCTTGGCTCAGGTTATAGCGATGATGAATATCTCGCTGCCGGTGCTCAAATATCCGCGTCGGCTAATGCCTTATATCGCGATGCCGAGTTAATTGTAAAAGTAAAAGAACCTCAGGCAATTGAGGTTTCTTTACTACGCCCTCAGCATCGCTTGTTCTGCTATCTGCACCTCGCCCCAGATCCTATATTGACCGACGGACTCATCGCCAGCGGTGCCTTATGCGTCGCCTACGAAACCATCACTGACCAACACGGCCGACTTCCGCTATTAAAACCCATGAGTGAAATTGCAGGACGTTTAAGTGTGCAGGCGGGCGCGCATTGTTTGGAGAAGGCGCAGGGCGGCTCAGGGGTATTATTGGGCGGCGTATCTGGACTTGAGCCCGGTCACGTATTGATATTTGGCGGCGGTGTTGTCGGTAGTAATGCGGCGGATGTTGCGCTGGGTATGGGCGCTAAAGTGACGATGATTGAGCCCTTTGATCAACGGCGTGCACTATTGCGTGAACAATTTAAGTCCCCACGTTTCTCAGTGCGCGACGCAGAAAACTTAGACTTACGGGCCTTGTTGAGTGAAACCGATATGGTGGTGGGGGCGGCTTTGGTGCCAGGTGCTGCCGCGCCTAAATTATTGTGTAAAGAGGACTTGTCGGCCTTAGCGCCCGGCTCAGTATTAGTCGACGTGGCGGTGGATCAAGGCGGCTGTTTTGAGACCACAAAGCCGACGACACATCTTGAGCCCACATTTTTGCTGGATGGCATTGTTCATTACTGTGTTGCCAATATTCCGAGTGCCGTCGCCAGAACGGCAAGCCAAGCCTTAAGCCAGTCCACTTTGCCTTATGTGCACTTACTAGCAAGTCAAAATTTAAAACAAGAATGTTTGAATAATGCAGGTTTGGCTGCGGGTATAAGTGTTGCGAATGGCGAGCTAACTTGCGCTGCGGTTGCCGGTGCGCAAGGCATGGAATATAAAACCTGGGAGCAGGTGCTTTAACCCGGCCTCAGCATAACTACTGTGCTCGTCACGTTCTGCTGAGACCTCTTAACATTATTTTACTTCTATAAAATCCAGTATTTTAGATTTATCGGCAGCGATATCGCGATAGGAATCTAAGCGAATAGCGGTGTCGTATTTATCACCTTGCGAGGCAAAACAGGCGTTACGTGGCNGACCGCTTAAAGCTGCGGGGCCATTAAAATGGTGGCGCTGCTCTACACGCTGGGCGACCGCTACCTGCAATGTTCGCTGGATTAAATAAGCATATTCAATTTTCTCATCGTGCAGGGTTTCCATAGACCAGCGCGTAAAGCCCTTGCTCAAACTCACGCCCTGATACTCTATGGGGCTGATGATCTCGTTCTGAGCGTTAAAGATCGGTGCGCTCACCGTGTTGCCGTTAATATCAATGCGAGCATGGACTGCGTCGTCGTTTAATTCAGAAATAATAATGTCATAGCGGCGGTCGGCCCGCCCGTGCGCCGCATGTACGATGGCAATACTAAGCATATTAAACATATGGCTGCAGTGGATGTTGGCGCTTTGGTATTGGGCGGCGGCCAGAATGTTTTTACTCAAGGGGCAGCCGACGAGGGTTTGTAATTGCTGTTCGGCGCCAATGCAGCTGCTGACGGGGTGGCGCACCCACTCAGCTTCAATAGCAGTTATTTTATGGCTGTCATGAGAGAAGCTGATTTTAAATGCATGAGCAAGATCTTCCATAGCAAAATTAACGGTATTGCCATGGCTGCTAATCGCCAGCGCGCGGACAAATTCGCCATGCCAGAATTCGCGTTGTATCGATGGATTTTCCATAAGAAGCTACCTGCGAACAGCAGTAGTGCTTGTTCAGCGCTACTTGATAAGTAAGCTAGCGTAACAAATGTGCAGAGGTTTTTCAGCTAATTACTGATGGCGGTAACATTTTGCGTTGTGAATACATAAGGAAAGGTAGCGACGGTAAGCAGTAGTGCTTACCGTCGCTAGGACTGAATGGTTACGCTTTATTTCTTAAAGAATTGATTAAATAATTGCTTAGCGGCTTCGCCATTTTCACCGCCCATTTTTTTCTCGATGAGTTCTTTTGCTTTTTCATCAATTTTATCCTTGGCTTTTTCTTTAGCGATATCTTCTATCACTCTAAAGTCTGGCAGGCAGCTTGTAGCACCGACTTTGTCGAAGGCAGCCTTACAGCGAATTGGTATATCGCGGTTTAGCAATTTGTCGTTATTGATTTTACAGGCCATCTCATTTTGGTCTGCTTGCGCTAGGCGCGTGTTAATCACTACGTCAAAAGTGTCGTCATTTAAATTAATTTTGCCATTGCCGCTAAGTCCAAGTTTGGTCACGCCAGATTTTAAAGTTTCAATCTTGGCAATGCCGTCCTTGATCACAATTTTAGTGCTGGTGTCCTTCAGGTCGCTATATAGCGGCCAGTTTGTGGCATCGAAGGTTTCTTGCTGAAACCTCGCAACGAGCTGACAGAATGCCTTTTCAATATTCATATTGCTAAGGCGAAGCTGCTGCGCAGTTAAGTCGATATTGCCGTCTAAGTGCTTTTTCAAGCCGGCCACACTGGTACCGCTGGTACTTAAATTAAAGCTTACATCGCTGATGCCGGATAACTCTTCAATTGCGGCGGCGTCTTTTAATACTTTGCCCAGTGGTAGTTGTTTACTGCTGCCTTTGAGTAGCATTTTGGCAGCGCTTGGGCGGCTATCAAGTTGGGCGTCTAAGGTGAAGGGGCTGTCGTAAACCATGCCACTAAGTGGGCTTACTGAGCTAACACCGTTTTTTGCATTTAGTTGCAGCAGTATATTTTTGAAAGGCAGCTGATTCGCCGTCATTTCCCCTATTTGTAGTTTAGCGTCAACATCTAATTTATTAAGCATGTCCCTCGGTAGCGGAATTTCCGCATCGGCATTGGTCGACTGAGCTGCTGGGGTTTCTGCCTGCTCTTTTTCTGCTGCTTTACTGTCTTTGGGTGGCGTTGGTGGCAGGTAGTGATCGACATTGATTTTATCAATATTCACCGCGAGCTTGATGGCTTGGTTTTTATCAAGATCGACGCTGGCATTACCCGTAATAGTGCTGTCATCTAAGGTGGTGCGCAGCTCAGAAATCACAATACGCTTGTCGCTACCTTTTACGGAAATTGCGGTGCCGACCTTGCTGAGCGCCGTTGGCTCAGCCATGACCGGTAGTTCAATACCTAGGGTGTTGGCAATTTTGCGCAGATTGGTTGGGGCTAAATTTAGTTTAGCTTGGTAGTCCAGTGGGCTTAAGGTCGCATTGGCATCACCCGTTAGCGAGATGGTTTCGTCGCCGACGCTTGTTTTTAAGGCAATGTCCTTGGCCTTAATAACGTTTAATTTTTTATCGATACTTAATGTGCTAACTAGGCTCAAATTTGTGTCGAGGGGCTTTTGAGTTGCCGTGCTGTATTTCACATCGCCGCTAACTTTGATTGGACTGGCTTCGCCGCCGGGTGTGAGGCCGCCATCAACGTTAAGTGATGTAATGTCGATGATAGTGCCGTCTTTCGCTGCATAGCGCAGGCTAGTGTCGTTAATACTGAGTTTGGGTACGGTCCAGACCAAAGCGTCGGCTATATCAACCTCAGCGTCTAGCGCTAATTCTGCCTTCGCCGAAACGCTGCCAAGCTCATTCTTCTGTTCAATGCTCAGTACAAGCTGACCGTCGCCAATCACGAAATGATTAATTTCGCTGTTGACTGTGATATTGCTGCTGAGATGAACCTTGCCATTCACAGATTGGGTTTTGTCTTCAAAAGTAACCTCGCTGTCAAACGTTAGCGGGAAGGCTTTGTTATCGAGCTGAATATCTTCGCCGACCAGTGATAAGCCTTTCAGCTCAATATACTGGCCGGTTTTTTTGTCGGTGTAGCTAATGTCGGTATCACTTAGTTCTAGCTTGGCGATGGCGAGTTGCATTGCTTTTTTCTCGCCCGCATCCGCAGGTTTTTCTGGCTCGCTGGCAGGCTTACTTTCATCTTGCTTGCCGATTTTTGTCCAGTTGCCGACGCCGTTTTCGTCAACAATGAGTGATGCTTTCACGCCAGCTAGGCTAATGCCTTGCACCACAATGTCCTTCTTCAATAAGGGCATGAGGGCAACGGATAACTGCGCCTTATCAAAGCGCATCATTTCGGCTTCGTTCTCAGGGGCGACGCTGGCGCCGTTAATGACAATTTGAATATTGGGGAAGACCTGCCACGCTAAGTCACCTTCTAGCTGAAGCGTTAGGCCCTGTTCGGCGGCGAGTTTTTCAATGTCGTCTTTGAAGATATTTGGATCTATCCAGAATGCCAGTGATGCCGCAGCGAGCACAGCAATAAGAACAACACTGACAATGGTGATGATGAGATACTTTACGGCACGGCCCATTGTCTTCTCCAAGGTATTAAATTGCATTCCATTAGCGCAAGCTGGCTAAGGCAGAATTTACGGTATTTCGATTATAGTAGTTTGACAGGTTTCTGGTGCTTAGTTCGTTGCCTCGTTAAAACTTACTCTGTCTCCGCCAAAGCAGCAAGAATCGGGTGGTATTGAATTTAGCTAAGCGGCAGAATTTAGTAAAAGAACATGCATTGGGTCATCTATGAGCGCAGAAAAAGAGCAGCATGCCAATTACCAGCGGGTTGCCAGTGCGATCCGCTATTTAAGCGACAAGCAGCTTACGCAGCCGAGCTTGGCTGAGTTAGCCGCTCATGTGGGTGTTAGTGAATTCCATTTGCAGCGCATTTTTACTGAATGGGCTGGCGTGTCTCCCAAGCAATTTCTGCAGTTTCTTACCAAAGAGAATGCCAAGCGTTTACTGCGCAGCAGCTCGGTTATGGACAGTGCACTTGCCTGCGGCCTGAGTGGCAGCGGTCGCTTACATGATTTAATGATTAAGGCCGAGCGAGTCACACCGGGCGAGTACCGCAGCATGGGTGCAGGTCTGCAAATTCACTACGGCAGTTGTCCCTCTCCTTATGGTTTGTGTTTTATTGCTGCGAATCACCGCGGCATATGCAAAATAGCGTTTTTTGATGAGCAAGAAACTGAGGCGAATTTGCTTGCGGAATTGCAGGCCGAGTGGGCCGCAGCGGAGCTAATGCGGGATGATCAGCGGGCAGCGTCCCTTTACGCTAGTGCGTTTTCTGCAAGGCCTAGTTCCGAGGGGGAGTCGGTCACACTGCTGCTAAAAGGCACAGAGTTTCAAATGAAAGTCTGGGAGGCTTTGCTTACCATCCCTTCGGGTGAGGTTTGCTCCTATCAACAGCTCGCTGAATCTATGGGCTCGCCGTCGTCGACGCGGGCTGTGGCCTCGGCTATCGCCCGTAATAACATCGCGTATTTGATCCCCTGTCATCGAGTCATTCGCGGCACGGGTGAGTTTAGCCAGTATCGCTGGGGTGCAGAGCGCAAGCAGGCGATGTTGTTGCAGGAGCGTAGTGTAGGTAGTTAAGGGTGTAAATTTTCGTAACGCGTAATTATTAATATAAAATTATACGCATTTCGCTTGTTGTGTTGTCTGTGAGCTTCTAAACTTAGCGCTGTTGATAAAAGCCCCAACAGGATCACCTGCGCTATGTTATTGGAACCGTCTTCCTCATTTCCCGATATGCCCCTCACCTTGCCTCGCCTGTTTGGCTGGGCCGCCCAGCAATTTGCTAAAAAGACGGCTATTCGAGAGTTGGGGCGAGAGATTTCCTATATCCAGCTAAACGAGCTACGCCGGCAAGCTGCAAGGTCTTTTTATGCGCTGGGCGTAAGCCACGGTGATCGCGTGGCGATTTGGGCGCCCAATATGGCCGAGTGGATAGTGGCCGCAGCGGGGCTGCAATCGGTAGGCGCGATATTGGTGCCCTTAAATACCCGTTTACAAGCCAATGAAGCCGCCGATATTTTACGCCGAGCCGGTGTGAAGGTTTTGCTGACCACGGCTGAACTTGAAAACACCGCGCCCTCATTAAGCGCCGACGTATCCACCTTAAGCCACTGTATTTTACTGCCGCAGGCAAACGTAGCTGTAGCCGATGAAGCGCGAAGCTGGGAGAGTTTCCTTAGTCATGGCGAGCAGGTCGATGATGCTAAATTCATCGCCATCGAGAGAGCGGTGAACCCCCACGACAGCGCCGACATGTTGTTTACTTCTGGAACCACCGGTAAAGCAAAGGGCGTGTTGTGTAGTCACGAACAAAACATTCGGGTATTTCAGAGCTGGAGCGCCACGGTGGGGCTGCGCAGCGATGACAATTATTTGATTATAAATCCCTTCTTTCATTCCTTTGGTTACAAGGCGGGCTGGTTGGCGGCAATCATTTGCGGCGCAACTATTTTGCCCATGGCGAAATTCGATAAAACCTCGGTGATGGAAGCGATTGAGCGCGATAAAGTCACCATGCTGCCCGGCGCACCGTCCTTATACGAAATGCTATTAGCTGATGACAGCCGCCGTAATTATGATCTTTCGAGCTTGCGCTTAGGCGTGACGGGCGCGGCGTCGGTGCCGGTTCAGCTGGTGCGCGATATGCGCAGCGAGCTGGGTTTTGAAACTGTGGTGACGGCCTACGGCCTGACTGAATCGACTGGCGTAGTCACGATTTGTCGTCCTGACGATGACGCCGAAACCATCGCCTCTACCTCTGGCCGCGCCATCGATGGCGTAGACGTGAAATGCGCAGACCCAGCAAGCGGTGCAGAGGTTGAGCGCGGCACCGAAGGCGAAGTGTGGGTGCGGGGCTATAACGTGATGCAGGGTTATTTCGATATGCCAGAGGCGACTGCCGAGGCCATAAGCGCAGACGGCTGGTTAAAAACTGGTGATATTGGTGTGATGGATGCGCTCGGTTATCTTAAAATCACCGACCGCTTGAAAGACATGTACATCATGAACGGCGAAAATGTGTATCCCGCCGAAATTGAAAAGGCGCTCTACGGCTTAGCCGGCGTTGCGCAGGTGGCCGTCATTGGCGTAGCTAAGGCGCCGCAGGGTGAAGTGGGTATGGCCTTTGTGGTGAGCAAATCTGGCAGTGAACTTAGCGCCGCAGATGTGCGTGATTTTTGTGCCACTCAATTAGCATCGTATAAAGTGCCTTTTTATGTGGAATTTGTTGATGCTTTGCCGCTAAACGCCTCTGGCAAAGTATTAAAAACCGAGCTTAAAACCATCGCCACGCAAAAACGTAATGCGGGCTAAGATCAGCGCACCGCGAAACAGTGCCGGAGTAAGACATGACAGAATTTAGTGACGGCGAGCATTTGCGCCCTGCGCCGTCTCAACAGATGGATGAGGTCGATCATCGCATAGTCGCGCATTTACGCCGCGACGGTCGTATGCCCTATAAAACCTTGGCTAATGAGTTGAGCCTAACCGAAGCCACGGTTCGCGCACGAGTTCGCCGCTTGGAAGAGGGCGATAGCCTGCGGGTAGTTGCCGTAACCGATTATGAAGCGGTTGGTTACACCATGATGCTGGCGGTGGGTATTCAGGTAGAGGGGCGACCTGCAGATGTGGTGGCGGACGATCTCGCTAAGTTCGACGAAGTCTTCTCGGTGTG
The DNA here is from genome assembly GCF_902705855.1 of Zhongshania aliphaticivorans. GTDB lineage: Bacteria > Pseudomonadota > Gammaproteobacteria > Pseudomonadales > Spongiibacteraceae > Spongiibacter > Spongiibacter aliphaticivorans_B. Next base: position 411,169 of record NZ_CACSIJ010000011.1, read on the forward strand.
TCAGGTAGTGGGTACGCTAGATATAGAAACCTTGGCGGTCGCCCGAGACCAAGAACATTTATCTGAGCTACTCGCACGCTTGGGCAGTGTGCCGGGGGTGAGAAAATTAGAGCCGTCCATCGCACTAGATGTGCTTAAAAATCAGTCTAACTGGGTGCCTTTTGGGCACGGCGTATAAGGAATACCGCAGTGGCAAAAAAACAGTTAGACGAGCAAGACCGCAAAATATTAGATGGCCTCGCCAAAGATGCGCGTATAAGTAATCGCAAAATTGCAGCGGATCTCGGTATTACTGAAGGCACCGTGCGCAGCCGCATTAAGCGCATGGAAAGCGAAGGGCAGGTACGTATCACCGCAATGACCAACATCGCCCGCCTGCGTAATCCGACCCTTGCCTATATTTGGGTTGAGGTGGAGCGCAGCGCTCAGTGTGACGACGTTGCCCAAAAACTTGCCGAGGTGCCAGAGATTGGCTTCGTCGGCAAAATGCTGGGCCGTTTCGATATTCTCGCCATCACCCTAGTGCAAGACAATGCCGAGCTGGCGCGATTCTTACACAGCAAAATTACGGGTTTGGCAGGGGTGCGCCGCACCGAATGTTCGCTGGGTGTTAATTTTGTGAAGCACGACTATCGCATGAGTCGTATTGTTGATGTTTAACTGCTACCGTTAAAAAAATAATAATGAGTACGAACTGAGGCTAGCTATGAATCCAATAAAAATGCGGCGTGTCGCTAAGCTTATAGCTTTGGCGATAGGTGTTTTGTGCCTGTCTAGTTGCGGTGGTAGCAGTAGTTCAGGCTCAAACTCTGGAGCTAGCGGTGGAGTTGGTGAGCCCAGCAACGATCGCTTAGAGCCGGGCTTGCAAGGTCAAATCCCACTGGCAGAGCAGTTGAATGGTAATGCAGCCGAGGGCTACCGAAAAGGCCTGCGTCTAGTGGGCGAGAACACGATCTTAGACCGTGGCGCAAATTTCTCTATGGCGTGGCTTGATGATTGCGCTTATATAACGACCACCTCACCTGGGCAAATTTTTGGCCCTGCGTCCTCTCCCTATATCGACCCACAATACAGCGCCCTTAACGGTATGGCGGTGATCGATGCGTCAGACCCAGAAAACCCAGAGCTAATCGATATATTACAAAGCCCCGCCATGATCGCCCCGCATGAATCCATACAGGCAAACCAAGCGCGGCATATTATTGTTGCCACGCGGGGCGGCGGCACAGCGCTCGATGTTTATGAAGCTATAGATTGTCGCAAGCCGATATTAAAAGCGTCGGTGAATATAGGTATCGGGATCACACTGCCTCCACTTCCTGATCTGCCTGGTGGCATTGGTAGTATCGATCAGGGCTTGGCATTCATGGGTCACGCCATGTGCATTACTGACGATGGTTTAACGGCCTACGCCACCAGTTCTGCGCAAAGCAATGCGGTTATCGATTTGACCGACCTAGAAGACCCTAAGTTGATTCAGCTGTACTCGCCAGCCTCGCATGATTGCGGCTTAAATCCTGAGGGCACTCGCTTATACCAAGCCAATTTTGGTTTTGTGTCGCTGGGGCTGGGCTTGCCCAATGGTCCGGCGGTGGGGCAGAACGGTTTGATGATATTGGATGTTAGCGGTTTCCAAGATCGCAGCACGCCACCATCGCCTTTTCTTTTTGGTACCCAGCCTCCCTTGATTGGTTTTTTAGGGTGGAGCAATTTGATGGATGGCGAAGCGCCAACCGCCGGTTCTCATACTGCGCGCTGGTTTAAAAATGGCGGTCGCACCTACGTTTACTCAAGTGATGAATGGCCGACGGCAGGTGTTTGTCCGTGGGCGCACAGCCGTATCATTGATATTACCGATGAGGCAAATCCGGTCTTAGCGTCTGATATTGTTCTCGATGTAAATAAACTAGAAAACTGCGCGCAGACCGAAATCGATATTGCCAATTACTCCGCCCACTATGTCGGATTTGACGATGTTAATAACGCCACAACTTTATTCATGAGTTATTACACCGGTGGTCTGCGGGTCTGGGATATTCATGATCCGGCCAACCCGTTTGAGATTGCCTATTGGCATCCGGCGCCAAACCCAGATGTCCCCACGGTGTTGCTTGCGGAAGGTTTTGGTAGCTCCGCTGATCGTTGGGACGCAGTTGCGACCTATATTCGTTATCGTCCGGAAACAGGTCATATCTGGATAGCGGGTTACAGCGCGGGCTTTCAAATTTTAGAATTCACCCGCAGTGCTGGGTCAACTGTGCCCAAACCTACAGGGCAATAACTGCGTGTGTAGCAGCAGCTATGCTGTGTAAGCTCAGTATGAAAAAATCGCTAGCTCAGGTTTTTCTTGCACTGGGTTTACTTGGTTTTGCACTGCCGAGCTCGGCCCATTCCTTTGGTACGCTTTATACCTTACCCGTGCCTTTCTGGTTGTATGCTTGGGGCTGCTCTGCGGCCTTAATACTTTCATTCTTGCTGGTGGCTTTGCTGGCGAGACAACCCAGAAATGAACAGTCAGATCCTCTGTTAGAACCTAGCGATTATTCTAAAGTCCTGTTTGAATTGCCGCTCGGCGTCGTTTTTATTTTTCGTGTTTTAAGTTTTTGCGCCTTGCTGCTGTGTATTGCCAGCGGTTTGTGGGGCACTGCCAACGCCTATATGAATTTCAATATGACCTTTTTTTGGATCATATTTGTTTTAGGTTTTAGCTATTTTAGTGCTTTTGTGGGTGATCTATATCCACTTATAAACCCTTGGCAAACCTTGGTTTGCATATTGGCCCGTTGTTTTAAAATTGATTTTTCTGGGCGCATTCCCTATCCGCAATGCTTGTCTTATTGGCCAGCATTATTTCTGTATATGGGGTTTATTTGGTTTGAGCTGTTTGGCGAAAGCGGCCCCAGAGAGCTAGCCTACGGTTTGATGGCCTACGGCCTGTTAAACATTGTGGCGGCATGGTTGCTCGGTAGTAAAGTGTGGTTTAAACAGGGTGAGTTTTTTGGAGTATTGTTCTCGCTAATATCTAAAATTGCGCCTATCTCAATTCATCTCAATGCGGCAAAGAGTCAGCGTCATAACGTCATTATCAGGCCCCCGTTTTCAGGTCTTCAGCGCGGCCAAGCATCCTCAATGAGTGAAGTGTTGTTCGTGTTGTTTCTACTCTCTTCAACCGCATTTGATGGCTTGCATCAGACCAATATATGGGCAACATTTTATTGGCAAGACCTTGCGGGCATATATCGAGAAATTAACAGCCAAAATATAGTTCAGGCTTATCCCGTACTAAAAATAATACATAGGATCTTTGAAAGCAGTGTGTTGTTTTTGTCTCCGCTGTTTTATCTTGCGGTATTGTATATTTTCTTGGCGCTGGTGCGGCGGCTGACAAAATTTCAGGCGTCCTTACGGGTCTTGGCGCTACGATTTTGTTATTCATTACTACCCATCGCATTGGTATACCACATTACTCATTACTACACCTTGGTGAGTAGTCAGGGGGTGATGATCCTGCGGCTTGTGTCAGACCCATTCGGCTTTGGGTGGAATGTGTTTGGCACTGCACATTGGCGCCCCACGTCGGTGGCACCGAATATGGACTGGGTTTGGCATATACAGGTTGGGCTAATATTGTTTGGTCATGTGGTGAGTGTTTACTTGGCGCACAAAGAGGCACAAATGCTATTTCCACAGCGCCGGCAAGCGGCGCTGAGTCAATTACCGATGTTAGTGCTGATGGTCATCTTTACCTGTTTTGGTCTGTGGATACTGGCGCAGCCGATTACTGCGACGCGATTGTAGTGAGCTTTAGGTTGTATTGATTCAACTAAGATTTGGCAGCTTGTTTACACAGAAGATGATCGAGTTGTCATTGGTGGTCAGTAGTTGGCGTTAGCTGTTCTCGCCGATTAAAACGTCGTGAACAGTAGCGTCATTCCCATTAACTCCTAGGTGGATTACTTAACTCATTGAAATTTATAAAAAACGCGATATGATCAAGGGAAAGGAACGTTTGGCAGAAATAAAGGGAAGTAGTCTTCGTTTGACCGGCGCTCGCTAATAGTGAGGTCGCTATATCATTGAATTCCCTGAAAATTTTCAATCAACGTAAAAGCCACTTTCGTGATAAGGGGCCAAAGTGATATATGGCCTGAGTCGTTATAATAAACTGTTAAATGTCTATGAAGATTTTCGTTTTTTCCACAGACGACCGAGGTCTTGAAGTATTCGAATCAAAAGAAGCGGCTATTGCTGCTTGCGAGGGAATCGACGTTGAAAACGGAGAATGTTTATTCTGGGACGAGCACGGCATTAGCTTAGAGGTAGTATTCTCAAAGCCAAATAAGCGGGGCAGCTTCACAGTCGTTTCTGGCGTGTACGATTTGCGGCCGTTTCCGGAGGGGCTGGACCTCCTAGAATTTCTGCCAAATGTAGGATACGTAGAAGGACATGGCATGTTTAACTCTGTAGCAGAAATCCAGCAACATTTAACAAGGTAAGGCAGGGCGACGCCAAAAAGCGGCGCGCCTGCTTACGGCGTTAGGCATCCACAAGGAGAAGTAATGTACATCTGGAAAATAGATAAATTAAATGAAGAGTTAGTCGCCGGAAATATGCCGGAAAGAGAGGTGTTTAAATACCTGGTTGCATCTTCAATTCTTTACGCATTAGCAATGATTCAATACTCAAATCCGAATAGCATTGATACATGGTCAGGAGTTACCGCCGGGCTAGTTACATTGATTGGGCTTTTCTTTATCTATAAGTGCAACGGTGGTGATAATGGAAAGGATTTCTTAATTCGATACCTGTCAATTAGCTGGGTGGTTTTTGTGCGTATGTTTGTCTTGCTAATGATACCAACCATGGTGGTTGTTTTTACCCTGCAAGAGATTTATATGGGGGGCATTCCGGATGAAACTACCAACATTGATCTTATTTACATGACAGCTATCGAAATAGCTTTTGTTCTTTGGGTCGCAAAGCACGTAAATAGTGTTGCTCGAGCGTCAAATGCCTAACAAGTTGCAGCAGTACGCGCCTACGGCGCCGGACGCTCGTACCTCGGGCCGCTGTGCCAAGCGTTATGAGAGAAGCCAGTGATCGAGCAAGATGTTGAAAATATCATCGAAGATGAGCTGTCTAGAATGACTCAGGTGCCCGAGGTGGACTTGGAGTGTTTTAACAATCACCGGATATATCCAAAGCTCGTAGAATTGAGTACTGACCCAGGGGCGCAGAGTTGGTGCAGTTGCTACCTGATAACTGAACACAACGGAGAAAGCGACTCCGTCTACCGCATTGCCTTCGATCCAAACAAGATGCTGTTTCTAAAGGAAATTACATTAGAGGGAAATATCCCATTTTACATATCTACCTTGCCGAGCCTATCGGAGGCCATAGATGGACTGCTCTCATAACAAGCACGCGCAGTTAGCCGCTGAAAATCGCGGCGGGACAGCCAAAGCTCCGCACCTTTTTTTGCAATCGCTTCGCTCAGTCTTGCACAAAAACGCGCTCCATTTTGCCCGCCCCTGGCGTGGGCGTTAGACGCCATCCATGATCATGAGAATAGGTGAACTTGCTAAAAGTGCAGGAGTTTCGGTCGAGACGGTTCGTTACTATCAGCGGCGGGGGCTTCTGGATATTCCGGAGCGCCCATACGGCGAGAACCGGCACTACTCGACGTCTCACCGTGATCGTCTGTATTTCATCAAGCGCGCTCAAGCGCTTGGGTTCACGCTGTCGGAAATTTCCTCCCTGCTTGAGCTTTCAGCATACGATTGCGCGGAGGTCGAGAGCGTAGCTAACCGGAAGTTGTTGCTGGTGCGTGAAAAATTGAATGATCTTGCCAAAATCGAAGCTGTCTTGGAGCAAGCCGTTGCCAGTTGCAAAGATCGCAAGCCTTATGAGGGATGCCCCATCATAGAGAGCCTGATCGAAGAAAAGAATTGACGCCGTACTTAGGTACGGGATTTACACTGACCGTGTCTTAATAGTCAAGGTCTCATGCCATGAAAGAATCCCTTCTAAGTTTTGGTGGTGTCGGAAGTAGTGTGTCAGCGGTAGCCGCTGCGGCTCCTTGCTGCCTTCCGTTTCTTGCTTCCGTTGCCAGCACAGTCGGTTTATCTGCTTTACTGCCTTACTCCGAGCACATTGCGTACATCGTGCAAATATTCGGCCTGCTGGCAGTTTTCGGCGCGTTTCTGTCATTTCGGAAACATGGCAAGTACGGGCCATTAGCCTTAACCGTAGTGTGCTTTGGTGCATTGGTGGTTGTTTACAACATTTCGCTACTGGGATGGCTACTGTACTCTGCGCTGGTTGGGCTGATGGTTGCTGCCATTTGGAACACTTTGGAAGCTAGGAGGTGTAATCAATGCGTAGCACAGGCATAGTGCTTCAATCGGAAATCACATGCCCCCACTGTGGTCATCAAAAAACAGAAACCATGCCAACTGACGCATGCCAATATTTCTATGACTGCGAGTCCTGCAAAAGGGTCCTAAAACCAAATGCGGGAGATTGTTGTGTTTTTTGTAGCTTTGGTACGATTAAATGCCCTCCAATACAGGAAGGCAAGTGTTGCGAGTAATGGCATCTAACAATTGCATGGAGTGGGACGCACTTTTCGCTACGCCCTTCGGGCTCCGCTACAACTGCGCCCCTCATGCAAGGCGTTAGTTGCGAGCACAACCCACCCAGACTGCTTTAGTGCAGGTACAATCAATGGGGTCAGGTCTTTGATTTATGATTTATGCATAGTCGAAGCATTTCACCGACAGGAAATAAGTCCGCTAAATAACTAATATCATTCTTCTGCTGCGAAAACCGAAACAACGTCACTTTAAAACACCATCCAAACAGGATTCTGCTGGCCGCCTAGTTCCCCTAAATACTGCCGCTCAACAAACTTACCTTGATCATTCTTTAAAGGATCGGTTTCCACTTCGGCATATAGGGTGAACGGTACGCCGGGGTGCAGGCCAGCTTCGCCGAGATGAATTGCCGCTTCGTACTGTCGATGTCCGCTGCTCATAGATGATCCGCCGTAGGCGTGACGGTAAATTCCCCAGTCGCTTATGGCGTATTTCTTCCAGCGCTCGTCGTTATTCTCGGGCGGGCTACCCGTCCAGCGGAAGTTGGTTTGGCGAATGCTGGTAACACCGCTTGCCCGACCAATATGTATGCGCTCATTGACGAGATTTGTGCTAAGACCGGCGTGGAAATAAACGCGTAATTGATCGTAGCCCTGCGGGCTTTTTTCTTGGGGTGTATCGCAGGCAATAAAAAGCCACTGGCCGTCTGTTTTAAGGTAAAGCGTGGTATTGGATTCTTCGTTAACAATAATGCGGGTGGCATCTGTCCATTCGTCGCTATCTATTACGCCATCTAAAGTCGCTTGGCGGTCGCTTTGTTTGATGGTGGCCGGCGACGTACCTATTGGTGCAGTGCGCTGCATGGCGAGTTGGCTACGTGCAGTTTTGATTTTTCGTTCGATGTTACTGCTGTCGTAACTGCTGCTATTGGGCGAGCTTTTGCGGCGGATATAAGCGGTATTGGAAAGCTTGGTGTTGTATAGCGAATCGAAGCTGTCTTCAGGCGAGAGCGTTGCGGTGTAAGTGCTGGTGTCGACGTGGCTTGGTAGAGACGCTGATTTAGGCCGCCCCTTGCTTGCCGGTACTTTTTGTTCATATTGGGCTGATTGGTTTGCGTCGCGTGGTGCGGGAGAGCTGTTATCGCTTAGGAAAAAATAATAAATCAGGCCGCCGAAAATCAGGGCATCAATCAATAGAAACTTCACTAAAAAGGCTTTGCTGATCTTTGGTTTTGCTGGCTCGGCGTGGGTGGGCGAAAGGTCGTTAAAATAATGAGGCTTTTGGGTTTTGAGTGACGCTAGCCTTTTATCAATTTCTGTCTTTGCGGTACGTAAGTCGCAGCCCGTGCCTTCTCTATAAAGTTTAACGGCGTCAATGGTTCTGCCTTTGATCAAGGCTTTTTCAATATCGTAGGCTTGTAGCGATGTCAGTTCCATCTGGCAGTATTCCAAGGGTTTAGTATTTGGGGCCTCGCCGTAATATTAGCGCTTACACGGTAGTGCTGACGATAGGGTAATCGCAGTGGACTGGGTTTTCATGGCTATTTGCACTGCACGGCAATTCACATTACGTTAGCGATCACTAGCGACAATCTATCTATGGAGTCATTATGGAAAACACCCCGCAGGGTACAGATCAGCAGCTTGAGTATGCCGGATTTTGGGTTCGGGTGTTGGCATCAATCATTGATACCTTTCTTTTTGGTCTTCTGCTTCTGCCCTTGATTGCGCTCACTCTTGGCGACGCGCAATGGTCTAGCGTAGAGGGTGAGGGCATGCATATGTCGACTATGTCCTTTGAAACGCTGCAGGTGCCGGGTGGCTGGAATATCGTTATTAACTATATCTTGCCAGCCATCGTGGTTATGTTGTTTTGGGTCTATAAATCGGCAACCCCCGGTAAACTGATTTTGAAGCTGGCGATTGTTGATGCCAAAACGGGCGAGAAACCCTCTGTCACCCAGTGGATTGTGCGGTATTTGGGCTATTACCTGTCGGCAATGGTCTTGATGCTGGGCTTTGTGTGGGTGGGGTTAGATAGGCGCAAACAGGGCTGGCACGACAAAATTGCCGGAACGGTGGTGATTAGTAATAAAGGTAAAGAGCCGGTGCGTTTTAATAATTGAGGCTTGGTATTGAGCGGCGGCGTATAGGTTTTGTCGGACGTCGGGGGGCGGATGTCTGACGTTAAAGGCATTCGCTGTCGCTCATCTGGATCCCCGATCGGGGTCGGGGATGACGGGGTGTGTTGGGGTGCCTCGGTTTTAGCTGAGTATGACAACGTGCAGTGGGAGTGTAGATATCTCGGTTTTGGTCGAGTGTGGCGAGGTGTAGTAGGGGGAGAGACGCCTCGGTTTTAGTCACGTATGGTCTGAATTCCTACCATTAAGCCGTCATCCTCGACCCCGATCGAGGATCCATAGTCCTCGGGCTCTGAGTTGCTTCGGAGTTCAACAATATCAAAGACATTCGCTGTCGCTCACCTGGATACTCGGTCGTGGCCGAGTATGACGAGGTGTAGTGGGCGCTTGGTCGATGTAGGCTTTCGGGCTCTGTGCTGCTTCGGAGTTCAACAATATCAAAGACATTCGCTGTCGCTCACCTGGATACTCGGTCGTGGCCGAGTATGACGAGGTGTAGTGGGCGCGTGGTCGATGTAGGCTTCAGACCTCCGACCTCCGACCTCCGACCCCGAGTCCCGCCTTCCCAGCCCGTGGCTCCGCCCGACGAAAATCCCCAAAAACATTGGCTATACTCATTACCTACCTCAAACGGCTTAGCTCGCAAGCATATCTGACGACAACTAATGTTTTGCATAATAATTTGGTGTTATATTTACGTATATCGTAATTCTGATGCGTTAAATCCCGAGTTTTTGGTACTAGCGCATCACGTTGTTGTAAAAATTCAAGGAGTTGTCGTGAATAAGCAAATGAGTCTGCAGGAGATTGTCGGCCAACTGCGTGATGGTATGACCATTGGTATTGGTGGCTGGGGGCCGCGCCGCAAGCCGATGGCGTTGATTCGCGCGATTCTTAATTCTGATTTAAAGGACTTGACCATTGTCGCCTATGGCGGCGCCGATGTGGGTATGTTGTGTGCGGCGGGTAAGGTTCGCAAATTGGTGTTTGCCTTTGTGTCTTTAGATTTTATTCCTTTAGAGCCTTACTTCCGTGCTGCGCGTCAGAGCGGCGAATTAGAGGTGATGGAAATCGATGAGGGCATGATGTTGCTTGGCCTGCGTGCTGCGGCTTGGGGTTGCCCGTTTATCCCGACCAAAATTGGTCTGGGTACTGATGTCATCAAGTTCAATCCCGATATTAAAGTGATCGATAGCCCGTATGACGATAAAGAATGGGTGGCAATGCCAGCCTTGAAGTTAGATGTTGCTCTGGTTCATGTTGATCGTGCTGATGTGCGCGGTGTTTGCCAAATTAAAGCACCAGATCACCATATGGATGACTGGTTTGTGCGTGCCGCTGACAAAACCTACGTGACGTGCGAAGAGATAGTCGGCGCTGAGGCGTTCGCCGATCCGGCAGAGGCGCGCTTGGTGTTTTGGGAACGCAACTTCACCACTGGGGTGGCAGCAGTTCCGGGTGGTGCACATCCGTCTTCGTGCAGCCCCAATTACGGTTTTGATATTCCCCACTTTCAGGAATACAACGCGTCTGCCAAAGAGGGTGGCTTTGCTGCCTATTTTGATAAGTACATTAAAGACGGCAGCGAGGAAGAGTATCAGGCCAAAGTTGGCGGCTTAGATGCCATTCGTAAATTGCCGCAACCCGTCTATTAATCGAGACCTGTGCACGAGCCGGAATTTTGCTTTCTGGTAAGGAAAAATCGCACGGAATGAGAGAGTTTATAAACAAAACATAAATGATCGATTGAGTACGATTTTGCCAAAAGTAGGCGCTCTTAGGCGACGCCGCCAGAGGGCGAAATAACAATCGTTCAAAGGTCTCGATCGGTTAATAGGAGAGGACATGATGACTACACCTGCAAGCGATTACAGTTTGGCAGAATTAATGATTTGCGCGAATGCGGCGGCCTACGAGCACGACGGCGAAGTACTGGTAACCGGCATTGGTGTATTGCAGCGCATTGCCGCTAGCCTTGCGATGCTGACCACCAATCCTGGCATTATGATGACCGACTCTGAGGCGTGGATTTTGTCGACGCCGAACCCAGTCGGCAAGCGCCCCGATGACTTTGTGCAAATGAACGAAAACTGGATGGGCTTTAGCCGTATCTTCGACAACGTCTGGAGCGGTCGTCGTCATCTTACTGGCGGGCCAACTCAAATTGACCGCTTCGGTCAGGCCAATATTTCTGCCATGGGCGGCGACTACCAAAAACCCAAAGTGCAAATGTTAGGCGTGCGCGGTTTCCCGGGTAACTCAATTTGTCATGCCAATAGCTATATGGTGCCGGCTCATGGGCCTCGCGTATTTATCGATGGCGAATGCGATGTGGTGTGCACCATTGGTTTTAATCCGGCGCGTTTGCCAAAGGGGTATAGCTTTGACGAAATCGATTTGCGCTGTGTGTATACCAACCTAGGTGTGTTCGATTTTAACGGCCCTGAGCGCCAAATGCAGATTGTGAGTTTACACCCCGGTGTGACCGTTGAAGAGGTTGTTGCTAACACTGGTTTCGAGGTGCATGTACCAGATACGATTGCGACAACTACTGCGCCCACAGAAGAACAGTTGGCAGTTATCCGTCAGATCGATCCGCATAATTTGCGTAGCAAGCAGCTGAAGGATAATCCAGCGGGAGTGCGGTTGTGAGTCGGACGTCGGAAGACGGATGTCTGACGATGGTATTGCGCCCGACGTCTGACGTCAGTCTTCAGACCGTGAAGCCAAAGGCTGAATATCATGTCTAACCTACTTAACACCCGCATTACCGAACTCCTCGGCTGCCGCTACCCCGTTATTCAAACCGCGATGGGTTGGGTGGCAGATCCACATTTGGTGGCCGGCACTGGCAATGCGGGTGGCTTTGGATTTTTGGCGGGGGCAACGATTCCGCCGTCGCAAATGGAAGCCGATATTCTCAAAGTTAAGTCATTGACCGAGGCAAATTTCGGCGTCAATTTCCATATGTATCAGCCCAATGCGGCTGAGATCGTAGACCTTGTTATTAAGCATAAAGTGAAGGCGGTCAGTTATTCGCGCTCACCGGGCAAGGACATGGTCGCCAAGCTGAAAGATGCAGGCGTTGTGTGTATGCCGACTATAGGCTTACCCAAACATGCGATTAAAGCGGTAGAAATGGGAGCCGATGCCGTCACTGTTCAAGGTGGCGAGGGTGGCGGTCACACCGGTTCAGTACCGACGACCTTGCTGCTTCCACAAGTTGTAGACGCTGTTGGTGCGCAGGTGCCGGTGCTAGGCGCGGGTGGTTTTAAAGATGGTCGCGGCTTAATTGCCGCTATGGCTTTTGGTGCTGATGGCATCGCCATGGGCACGCGGTTTTTATTGACCAAGGAAAGCCCAGTCCCTGAAGCGACTAAGCAGCGTTACTTAGATTGTAAAAATCCCGCTGAGATTATCGTCTCGCAAGCCTTAGACGGTATTCAGCAGCGCATGATTCTAAACCGCTTTTTAGGTGAGTTAGAGCGCGCGGGAAATCTTAAAAAATTAGTGATCGCACTGCGCAATGGTTTGGCGTTTCGCAAATTCACTGGCGCCAGTATTTTCGGCTTACTCAAATCCGCATTGGCGATGAGTAAAGACGGTGACCTGACTCCAGCACAAGCCATTATGTCGGCGAATGCACCGATGATTATTCAGAAAGCGATGGTAGATGGGCGCCCCGATGATGGCGTATTGCCATCCGGTCAAGTCGCTGGTGTTATCGATAAAATAGTAAGTTGTGAAGAATTAATTAGCGGTCTGGTTGCCGAGGCCGAAGCCCAATTACAGCGTTTACAGGCGCAGGGGAAATAATAATGAGTCAGCCATTTTCTACCCGTATTGATGGTGGTGTTGCCGAATTAATTTTTAATCATCCACCAGTAAATGCATTTAACAGCGCTGGTTGGTTGGCGATTGCCGCCGAGTTAAATGCACTGGGTGAAAACCCTGAGGTGCGAGCCATTATTATTGCCGCCGAAGGTCGCGGCTTTTGTGCTGGGGTAGATATCAAAGAACTCGCTGCCAATAGCGCGATGATCACCAAAGTAAACAAAGGTAATTACGACACCTTTAAAGCGATTCACCGCAATCCTAAACCGGTAATAGTAGCCGTTCATGGTTTTGTTTTAGGTGGCGGGATTGGCATTAGCGGCGCAGCCGATGTGTTAGTCGCGTCTGAGTGCGCGACCTTTGCTGTGCCTGAAGTTGATCGCGGTGCTATGGGTGGTGGTGCGCATTTGCAACGCATGTTCCCCGTTCAAAAAGTGCGCTACATGTATTTCACTGGCGAGCCGATAGATGCGCAAGAAGCTTATCGTTTAGGTGCGGTAGAAAAAGTTGTACCGCGTGAACAGCTATTAGATACCGCTCGCGATATCGCCCGCAAAATGGCGGCGAAGTCACCGCGTATGGTTCAGCTCGCTAAAGAAGCATTAAACGGCATTGAAGACGGCAACTTAGAAGATAAATACCGCTGGGAGCAGGGCTTTACTCAAGAGGCCTATGCAGATCCTGATTCGCAGGAAGCCAAAGATGCGTTTGTTGAAAAACGCGATGCCAAGTTCTAAGACAGCGGGAGATGCGTGACGGGAGACGGGAGATGCAAAAAAGCGATCTTAGCGTTCCCCGTCTCCCGTCTAGCATTCAGCAAATCGTGAGATAAGACATGCAACTTGAATACACCCAAGAACAAACCGCATTCCGCGCTGAAGTCCGCGCTTGGCTTGCAGCCAATGTGCCCGCTGAGCCGCTGAAATCTTTTGATACCGAAGAAGGCTTTCAGCAGCACCGTGAGTGGGAAGCAAAACTCTACGAAGGCCGCTGGGGCATGATCACTTGGCCGGAGGAAATGGGTGGACGCGGCGCCGATTTACTTCAATGGCTTATTTTTGAAGAAGAGTATTACGCAGCGCGCGCACCGCTGCGGGTAAATCAAAACGGGATTTTCTTGCTCGGGCCGACCTTAATGGAATACGGCACCGACGAACAGAAGACGCGCTTTTTAAACGGTATGGCAACAGGCAAAGATATCTGGTGTCAGGGCTGGTCTGAGCCAAATGCAGGCTCAGACATGGCCGCGATTCGCTCGACGGCAACGCTAAGCGACGACGGCAGTCATTACGTAATTAATGGCCAGAAAACATGGTCTACCCGCGCTGTTTGGGCAGACTGGTGTTTTGGTATGTTCAGAACAGATCCGGCATCTGAGCGCCACAAAGGACTCACGTTTATTTTAGTGCCGCTGGAATCAGAAGGTATTACCGTTCGTCCGATTCCCCAACTAGATGGCTTGCCCGGTTTTGCAGAGATATTTTTCGACAACGTGAAAGTGCCTGTTGATTGTCGCTTGGGTGGTGAGGGCGAAGGTTGGAATGTGGCCATGGCCACCGCCGGATTTGAACGTGGGCTTATGCTGCGGTCACCAGCGCGCTTTCAAGAAACTGCAAAACGATTGGTTAATTTATACAAAGCCAATCAAGAAAGTGCAGATCAAGATCCTGCTGTTCGTGATGCGGTCTTGCGCGCATACCTCGACGCTGAAGCCTATGCACTCACAACCTATCAAACAGCCTGTCGCCTAATGCAGGGCGGCAAGATTGGCGCGGAAGCCTCAACCAATAAAATATTTTGGTCTGAGCTCGATCAGCATATGCACGGATTGGGTTTGAAAATTTTAGGTGCGCGAGCAGAGCTAGTACCACACGCGCCAGATGCAGGTGATGTTGGGGCGTGGTTAGACGGATGGTTGTTCTCGCAGTCGGGGCCGATTTATGCCGGGACCAATGAGATACAGCGCAACATTATCGCAGAACGTCTGTTAGGTATGCCGCGGAAATGATCTTTTCACNGCATAGCGGCGTTGAAATCGTGCTCAGTCGGTTACGTATTACTTATACGCTCCCTTCTTCCGCGCGATTTCGCCTTGCTCTGCAGCGAAAATATTTATTGCGGGGAACGCAGCGATCTTTTTGCACGCTGGCTGCGTTAAAAATGTGCTCGGTTGGTCACGTATTAAATATACGCTCCCGCCCTGCGCGCATTTTTGCCTTGCCAGCGCACAAAAATCTGCGCTGCTTGGCTCGACAGATATTGAAAGAAATTAAAAATTAATTTTGGGTTGTCTCAATTTCTTGACGAGAGCTCGGAGAAAGATTTATGGATTTTACATTTAGCGAAGACCAATTGCTGTTTCAGGAATCAGTGCGGGATTTTCTGGTTAACGAGGTCACACCGGAGTCAATTCGTGCTGCTTGGCAAACGGAGTCTGGTCGCAGTGATGCGCTGTGGAAGCAGTTTGTCGAGATGGGTTTAACGGGTATCACCGTTCCTGAAGCCCATGGTGGCTTGGGCATGAACGAGTTGGATTTTGTTCTGCTCGCACAGGAGGCGGGCTATGTTGCTTTGTCTGAGCCGCTGGTTCATAGCGCGCTGGTAGCAGTGCCAACCATTATGCAGTTTGGCGATTCAGCTTTCGCTGAGCAGTGGTTGCCAAAAATTGCGAGCGGCGAAGCGAAAGCGGTTGTTGGTTTGGAGATTAATAATCTCGTTGAAGATGCACATATCGCTGATCTATTGATTCTTGAAAAAGCAGGCGCGGTATACGCGGTGGAAGCGGGCGCATTTGAGCTGCGCTGCAACGAGTCTATTGATCTGGGTCGCAAATTATTTGCGGTCGAATTTGATGTAAATGCTGCGCTTAAATTAGCAGATGGCGACAAGGCAAAACAATTAGTGAAATTTGCGCTGGATCGCGGTGCTTTAGCCGCTGCCGCACAGGCCCTTGGTGTTGCTCAGCGCATGATCGATATCTCGGTGCAATACACCACTGACCGCAAGCAGTTTGGCGTTGCGATTGGCAGTTTTCAGGCCGTAAAACACCATATGGCCAATATTGCTTACAAATTGGAATACGCGAAAACACCGGTTTATCGCGCCGCTTATGCGCTGGCAAACGGACTGAGTAGCGCATCGCAAAATGTTAGCCATGCCAAAGTCGTTGCCTGTGAAGTGGCGGACTTGGCGGCTAAAAATAGTATTCAGGTTCACGGCGCCATGGGTTACACCTGGGAAGTGGATTTACATATTTTTATGAAGCGAGCTTGGGCACTAAACAGCAGTTACGGCACCGCAGGTTTTCATAAGCAGCGCTTGGCGGAGTTTGTGTTTAGTGATGAAGCCAAGCTAGGTGCGGGGAATACGTTTGCGGCATAGCTGCTGGGAGATGCTGGACGGGAGACGGGAGATGCAAAAGCAGCGTTTGCCTCAGTTATTTTTTAGCTACTTAAATACAAACAGCACTAGTTAACTTTTAGATCAAGTAATGCATCGGGGATGAGGGTTTAGCGTTTTCCGTCTCCCGTCCAGCATAACGCAAACAAGAGCAGAGGATTTAACATGGCAGAAGCATACATCGTAGACGCAGTTCGCAGCCCTACCGGGCGCCGTAAAGGCGGTCTTGCTCATGTGCACGGTGCTGATTTAGGCGCGCATGTTTTAAAGGCTATCGTTGAGCGCAATGGTATTCCCGACAATGAATATGACGATGTCATATTCGGATGCGTTGATACGGTCGGTCCCTTGGCCGGTGATATTGCTCGTAGTGCGTGGTTGGCTGCAGGGCTATCGCAAGAAGTGCCGGGCACGACGATCGATCGTCAGTGCGGTTCTTCTCAGCAATCGGTGCATTTTGCTGCGCAGGCAATCATGTCAGGTTGCATGGATGTGGTTGTCGCTGGCGGCGTGCAAACCATGACCCAAATTCCTATTTCTTCGGCGATGACATTAGCCTCACAGCTGGGTTTTACCGACCCGTTTTCTGGTTCGACTGGCTGGGTTGAGCGTTACGGCGCTGAGCCGCCGACTCAATTTAAGTCTGCACAGATGATTGCAGATAAGTGGAATTTGTCGCGTAAGGACTTAGAACTATTTTCTTATGAGTCTCATCAGCGGGCATTAAAGGCCATCTTGGAGGGGCGTTTTGATCGCGAGATCATTCCTTTCGGCGATGTGACGATGGACGAAACACCGCGTAATTCTAGCTTAGAAAAAATGGCGGAATTAGATTATTTATTTGGCTGTGACAAAGTGACAGCGGCGGTTTCTAGTCAAACCTGCGATGCCTCAAGTGCGGTTCTGGTAGTGAGTGAAACTGCGCTTAAGCGCTATAACTTAACACCCCGCGCACGTATTCATCACATGAGTGTGCGTGCCGATGATCCGATCTGGATGTTAACTGCGCCCATTTCAGCAACGGAATACGCTTTAAAAAAATCGGGTATGTCCTTAGCTGATATCGATCTAGTCGAGATCAATGAAGCCTTTGCCTCGGTGGTATTAGCGTGGCTAAAAGAAACCGGCTACGACCACGGCAAAACTAATGTAAATGGCGGGGCAATTGCACTTGGGCATCCGCTTGGCGCAACCGGCACCAAATTAATGACGACCTTATTACACGAACTTGAGCGCACCGGCGGTCGCTATGGTTTGCAGACGATGTGTGAAGGCGGCGGTCAGGCGAATGTGACGATTTTAGAAAGGCTCTAATTGGGAGACGCGGAATGGGAGACGGAAGACGCTAAGATAGAATTGTGTTTTTGCGTTTTCCATCTCCCGTCAAGCATTCAGCGGGAAACGAGGAAAAACAATAATGGGAATTTGTAATAACAGAGTGGTGATTATCACCGGAGCTGGTGGCGGCCTAGGCGCGGCGCATGCGAAGGTATTTGCTGCTGAGGGTGCCTCGGTTGTAGTTAACGACATCAATGAAGCGGCGGCGCAACAAGTCGTCAATGACATTATCGCTGCTGGTGGTAAGGCGGTGGTGAATACCTCTGATATTACNAATTACGACGATAGCTTGAATGCCGTAAAGCAGGCCATAGACACCTATGGCGATCTTCACATTGTGCTAAATAACGCCGGTGTAAATCGTGATCGTATGTTCGCGTCGATGACCGAAGCCGAATGGGACACCATTATGGCGGTGCATTTGAAGGGCCATTTTTGCATCACATCTCATGCTGTTCATTACTGGCGCGGCAAGTCCAAAGAGGGCAAAGATGTTGATGCGCGCATTATTAATACTACCTCGGGTGCTGGTCTACAGGGCTCGGTTGGCCAATCTAATTACGCGGCTGCCAAGGCAGGCATTGCTGCTTTAACCTTAAATCAAGGCGCAGAACTGGCTCGTTACGGCATTACCGCTAATGCAGTCGCCCCTGCTGCGCGCACTAATATGACCACGGCAGTTGAAGCCATGGCGACGCGTATGGCCAAACCAGATGATGATAGTTTTGACTTCTGGGCACCAGAGAATGTGTCCTCCCTGCTAGTGTGGCTGGGTAGCAGCGAGTCTGCACATGTTAATGGCTGTGTGTTTGAAGCGGAGGGTGGAAAAATCTCTCTAGCTGACGGTTGGCGCAAAGGGCCTGAAGTAGATAAAGGCGCGCGCTGGGCGCCGGCCGAGGTCGGTGAGGCAGTAAAAACACTTTTTGCGGAGGCAGTTCCCGCCCAGAAAGTGTATGGTAGCTGATTTTATCCTTTGACGTTTACATCAGGAGAATCACGACCATGAAAGCCCCTTTTATTGCAGCGACTGTATTAGCCATTGCAAGTAATTCGGCATTTGCCGGCGGTGTTGCCTTTCGTTTTGGCGACGACAGTTTCGGTGTGTCCTTGGCTGGTGATCTCAGTGCCGAAAGTAGTGCGCAACTGGATTGGCTTCACCATGAAGATGACGCAGATATGGTGGCACTTGGTTTGTTTGCCAATGGTCAGCGCGGTGAGCTGAGTGGTCGAGTTGGCGTTAAAGCTATAGGTATCGAAGCCGACGATGCGGATATAAGTGGTGGTGCAGTGGCATTTGGTGGCGATTTAAGTTTGCCACTAAATGAAATCGTGCGTTTGCGTGGCGGTTTGTATTACGCACCGGACACTACTGGTTTTGGCGATATTGACGGTTATAAAGAATGGTCGGTAAGCGCGGAGTTCACTATTTTCCAAAACTCCGCCATACAACTTGGCTATGGCAATATGGAATTTGACGCCGACGACCACGGCGGCGAATTTGAGTTTGAAGACGGCGTTTTCGTACGTTTGCAACTGCGGCTATAAGTCGCGGCTAGCTAGTGGCGCGCAAGGTGTCACTGGCTGTGTAAATACGAAGATCGCTGTCTACTTTCGGAGACAGTATGGAATTCGCATTTACGCAAGAACAAGAAATGATTCGCGACACCGCGGCGTCTTTTCTTAAGGACGCCTCGACTAGCGCTGCTATTCGCTCAGCCATGGCGAGTGATCTCGGCTATAGCCCAGAGCTGTGGCAACGTATCTGTTCTGAGATGTATTGGCAGGCCCTGCATATTCCAGAACAGTACGGCGGTATGGGGCTGGGTTATGTTGAGCTCGTTGCCGTGCTCGAACAAATGGGCCGCTACCTACTGTGTTCCCCCTATCTCGCTACTGTTGCAATGGCCACCAATGCGCTATTGATCGCCGGCAGCGACAGTCAAAAATCTGAAATTCTTCCCCAGCTAATCGAAGGTAAAACCGCGACGCTTGCCTTTAACTGCGGTGGCAATGTGTGGAACGCCAATGCCATAAACGCGAGTTATCGTCACGATGGCAATGACCTTATTTTGAATGGCGAATATCGCTATGTTCTTGACGGACACAGTGCAGATTACTTAATTCTTGCTGCGCGAGAAGAGGGTAGTAGCGGTGATGACGGCATCAGCTTATTCGTTTGCGAGGCCGAGAATGACGGCATTCAGCGCAGCCTATTGCCGACCATGGATCAAAGTCGGCGCCAAGCCAGTATTCAATTAAATAATCTGCGTTTATCTAAACAAACTTTGATGGGTGAGTTTGCTACTGCCGCAAAATCCCTCGCAAAAATACTAGATTTAGCCACTATAGCCTTGGCAGCAGAGCAGGCTGGCGGTATGCAGCAAGTGCTGGATATCACCGTGGACTACACCAAAGCTCGCAATCAATTTGGTCGCTCAATCGCGGGATTTCAAGCCATTAAACATAAGGCGGCAGATATGATGCTGCGCAATGAAGTCGCGCGCTCAGCGGTCTACTACGCCGCCTGTATCGCCGATGACGCTCTCTCCTCTGGGCCCTTGGCGGATGAGCTTGCGGAGGCGGCCAGCATCGCAAAATCCTATTGCTCAGAAGCGTATTTTAAAAACGCGGGTGAAGCCCTACAGATGCATGGCGGTGTTGGCTTTACCTGGGAATACGATGTGCATTTATATTTCAAACGCGCAAAAGCCAGTGAGCACCTTCTGGGGAATAGTAGTTATCACCGTGAGCGAGTGGCGGGAGTTTTACTTGATTAGTCGGAATTCGGAAGTCGGATGTCTGAGGTCGGAAGTCGGACGATGGCTCTGAACATAGCCTTTACCTCCGACGTCAGACACCCGACATCCGACTGGCGATTTAATATGAGAAACGGTAGACGCAGGGGAAGCCATTTTTTGCGCCTCCCATCTCCCGTCCAGCATAAAGCGAGCATTGCATCATGAAACTACAATTCAGTCCCGAAGATGAACAATTCCGCGCTGAGATTGCCACATGGCTTGCCGATAACTTGGTGGGCGAATTTGCGCAGCTAAAGTTTCGCGGCGGCCCTGGTGATGAGCATATGTTTCCGAGAGAGCGTAAGCGCTGGGAACGCAAATTAGCCGAAGGCGGCTGGACCTGTGTGGCTTGGCCTAAAGAGTACGGTGGCCGAGGTTTGTCGATTGAGCAGCAAGTTATATTCTTTGAAGAATACGCCCGTGCCGGAGCGCCTGGCCGCATGGGCCATATTGGCGAGGGTTTGGCGGGGCCAACCTTAATTGCCTTTGGTAGCGAAGCGCAAAAGCAGCAATACCTCCCCGGCATTTTGTCTGGCACCGAATTTTGGTGTCAGGGTTATTCTGAACCAAGCGCGGGTTCGGATTTGGCAAATGTTAAAACCAAGGCGCGTTTTGATGAGGCGAGTGACAAGTGGATTTTAAACGGCCAGAAAGTCTGGACCTCCTTGGCTCATGAATCTGAATATTGCTTTGTTATTGCGCGGACTGATCCTGAATCGAAGGCCCATAAGGGCTTGGGTTTCTTTCTTATAAAAATGGATCAACCCGGCGTCACAGTTAGACCGATAGAACAAATCACGGGCACGTCTGAGTTTAATGAAGTGTTTTTAGACGACGCCGAATGCGCAGCAACCGACATTGTTGGTCAACCCGGTGAGGGCTGGAAAGTGGCGATGGGCTTGTTAGGTTATGAGCGGGGAGTGTCTACCCTCGGCCAGCAAATGGCTTTTCAAAACGAACTAAATGAAGTGATTGCTGTAGCAAAGAAAAACGGCGCCGCCCAAGATCCCGTGATTCGGCAGCGTATTGCCGATGCGCATATCGGTTTAAAAATTATGCGCTACAACAGCATGCGTATGCTGTCGGGAAGTAGTGGCGATGGTAGCCTGCAAAAAGAAGCGCTGATTTACAAATTGTATTGGGCAACATGGCATCGTGATCTAGGCGAGCTAGCGATGGATATCTTAGGTGCCGAGGCAGATATTTTGCTCGATGCGCCCTATGAATTAAGTCGTTTGCAGTCGCTATTCTTGTTCACTCGTTCAGATACGATTTACGGCGGCACCAACCAAATTCAGCGCAATATTATTGCCGAGCGTGGTTTGGGAATGCCGAAGGAGTTGAGGCCGTAGTTGTACGGGAGATGCTTGACGGGAGACGAGAGACGCTAATTCAAAACCAACCTTATCGATCTTGCCTTTGCATTTTTCGTATCTCATCTAGCGTAGGTAGCTATAACAAATTAAAAAGTATGATTAATTTTTCAGGATAATACCGGTGTCGAGAAATGCTGCGCTTTCAGCTCAGCGTCTCCCGTTTCCCGTCAAGCATATAGCCAAGCATTAAGCGGAGATAACAATGAACATCAAAGTTCCAGAATACGTAAAAGGCCATGGTCTTTTAAAAGGCAAGTCAGTTCTGATTACCGCTGCAGCGGGTGCCGGTATTGGTTTTTCGGCTGCGCAACGTGCGATTGAAGAGGGCTGTCGCGGCATTGTGATTAGCGATATTCACGAAGGTCGCTTAACTGCCTCAGTTGAAAAGCTCAAAGCGGAAACTGGTTGTGAACAGGTTTATGGTAAGGTTGGTAACGTTGCGATAGAAGAAGACGTGCAAGCGCTAATTAATACCGCTGAGGAATTGCTGGGTGGCGTCGATGTATTAATTAATAACGCCGGCCTGGGCACTACAAAACTGCTCATCGAGATGGAAGACCCAGAGTGGAATAAGGTTATCGACGTGACTCTAAATGGCACCATGCGCATGACTCGTTACATGATGCGAGTCATGAAAGAGCGTGGTCACGGGGTGATTGTGAATAACGCCTCTGTACTCGGTTGGCGCGCACAAAAAGAACAGGCTCATTATGCGGCAGCTAAGGCCGGTGTAATGGCGTTAACCCGCTGTGCGGCATTAGAGGCTGCAGACTTTGGTGTGCGTATTAATGCTGTGGCACCGTCGTTGGCAGTACACGCCATGTTGAAAAAATCTGCGCCTGCAGAATTACTCGCCGAACTTGAAGGCCGCGAAGCCTATGGTCGCGGTGCCGAGGTGTGGGAAGTGGCTAATATCATGATGTTCCTCGCCTCAGATTATTCAAGCTATATGACTGGCGAGATTGTGAGTTGTTCATCGCAGAGAGCCTAATGTTCGTCTGACGCCCGACGTCGGACGTCAGACGAATTCGGTCTGCTGGTATATGGCAGTGGCCAAAATTAAATTATTCAATTTAAAAGGATCAATACAATGAAAGAAGCCGTTATTGTTTCAACAGCACGTACCGGAATGGGTAAATCTTTCCGCGGCGCATTAAATAATACCGAAGCTCCTGCCATGGGTGGCCATGTTGTTCGCGCGGCGGTGGAGCGTGCGGGTATTGATCCTGCCTCGGTAGAAGACGTGATTTTTGGCGCAGCCGCGCAGCAGGGTACGCAGGCTTATAACCTTGGGCGTCTGTGCGCAGTGGCTGGAGGTTTACCTGACAGCGTGCCGGGTATGGCGATTGAGCGTCAGTGTTCGTCTGGTTTGATGTCTATCGCTTGGGCTGCAAAGTCGATTATGTGTAATGAAATTGATATCGCCGTTGCCGGTGGTTTGGAATCTATTTCACTGGTGCAAACTAAGCATAAAAATAGCTACCGCAACGTGTCGCAGACGGTTTTGGATATAGACCCCACTGCGTATATTCCGATGTTAGAAACGGCTGAAATCGTATCTGATCGCTACGGTATTAGCCGTGAAGCTCAAGATATTTATTCACTGCAAAGTCAGCAGCGAGTTGCCGCCGCCCAGCAGGCGGGTTTGTTTAAGGCGGAGATTTCACCCTTTGCGACCAGCATGTCGGTGTTTAACAAAGACACCAAAGAAACGACCTTTAAAGACGTTATTTTGGAGACGGATGAATGTAACCGTCCGTCTACCACGCTTGAAAGCCTCTCCTCTCTGGAGCCGGTATTTAAAGACGGACAGTGGGTTAAGCAGGGCCGCTTTATTACCGCCGGTAATGCGTCGCAGTTGTCAGATGGTGCGTCAGCATGCGTTGTGATGGACAGAAAACTGGCTGAGCAAAAAGGCTTGGCGCCCCTTGGTATTTATCGCGGTATGGCAGTGGCGGGATGCAAGGCCGACGAGATGGGTATTGGTCCGGTGTTCGCCATTCCTAAATTGCTGAAACGTGCTGGTCTAAAAGTCGATGACATAGGTCTGTGGGAATTAAACGAAGCTTTTGCCTGTCAGGTGATTTACTGCCGTGATCAACTCGGTATCGACAACGACAAACTGAACGTGAACGGCGGCGCAATTGCTATCGGTCACCCCTTTGGTATGAGCGGTGCGCGTATGGNCGGCCACGCTTTGATCGAAGGCAAACGCCGAGGTGTTAAATACGTAGTAGTCACCATGTGTATTGGTGGCGGTATGGGGGCCGCTGCTTTATTTGAAATAGCATAAGTTATATAGGGCGGAGTTAAATCTGCCCTACATCCTTTGCCGTTAGATACACCCGTAAATCAAATTCGCGCTGGTGATAGTCGGGCAGCATATAGGTACAAAGTTTGTAGAACGCTTTGTTGTGATCGTGCTCTTTCAAATGTGCCAGCTCGTGAACCACAATCATCTCTAAAAATTCCGGTGNCGCGTCTTTGAATAACGACGCAATACGGATTTCCTTTTTTGCCTTCAGCTTGCCGCCTTGAACCCGCGAAACTGCCGTGTGTAAACCCAGTGCACGGTGGGTGAGGTCTAGGCGATTATCAAAAAGTACTTTATCAATTTGCGGCGCGCTGCGAAGGTTTTCTTGCTTGATTGTATTTACATAAGCGTACAGTGCTTTATCGCTTTGAATACTGTGCTGACCGCTGTAGCGCTTTGATAAATATTCGGCCAAGCGCTGTTCGTCGATAAGCGTGCGGATTTGATTTTGTAAATGCTCGGGGTAGCCCTGCAAATATTTTAACGCGGGACTATTGTGTGTTGGTTTCATTCATCCGTCGCCTGTGCAGAGGCCGGTAGGCCAAAGACCTTGTCGAATGACCAAGTAAAAATAATGGCGTAGAAAAAGAAGGTAATTAGCAGCCCGATCTCTGCAATCAAGGCCTGCCATATGGTGATGTTCAGCCAATATGCCGTGAGCGGTACTAAAACAATAACCAACCCACCCTCAAAACCTGCGCCATGAGCCAAGCGTCGCTGCCATGAGCGGCCTTTAACAACTTGTTTCTTTTCCCAGCGCTCAAACAGCGCGTTAAACAGGTAATTCCAGGTTAGCGCGATGGTCGCCATCACTACCGACAGCGGCAGGGTAGAAGACACGTCGGCGTCAAAGGCGAAAGTGAGTATTGGGGTGACCATGGCAACCGCACCTATCTCATACAGAAGGGCTTGGCAGACGCGGCGGTTGGTAGGGCTCATGAAGTTACTTCAATTGAAAATGAGTGATGGTGTGAAAAGGCGTTTCTTGGTGTCTATGGGAGCTGATTTTGTTCTTCTCTCAGTTTTTTTCTAACGCCCATCAGCATCTTGCCAAAGGTGTTGTCGCCCCGCATGTCGCGGCCGCTGCCCCAGAAGTAGTCATACTGGCTGAGGTTCTTAATTTCAATCTCGCCCGAGTCTAATAGCAGTTGAGCCACATCTGTGTGGCTGCGACATTTTATGTAGGTGGCGCGGGTCATATAGGTCACGCTGTTTTTCTTCCAATCCTTGCGCCGGCTGTGTTTTTTACTCTTGCCTAGCTTTGCTGCTTCAGCTGGGTGGGGTGCATTGCGGATTTGTTCGCGGTATTCGGCGTCGTCAAATTTCATCGCCTGATAATAATGTTCGACCGACGGCCACTCGAAGCCGTCCAGCTCAAACGCAAGTTTAGAATAAGACGCCAATGGATGGTTGGCATCATCCCGCGTGAGCGTGAGGAGTTTGGCTTCTTCTTTTTTGTCAAAAAACATAGGGCTTTTCCAAATACTTAGGAAACAGGGTAAATATTATATAGGCTTCCTGTCAGGAATAGGTGATCAATTGCTCTTGTGTTCAAGTCATATAGTTGTTCTATTTCGTTGTAATGATCTGATTTATTGCTGGTAGAGCTTGCGCTTAAGGATAGTCACTAAGGCAGTATTATTTACCATTTTTTGTAAAGAACAGGTAGGCTTAAGCTTAGTGTTTAATTTCAGGTCTAAAATTTTACGAGTAAGTGTAGCGCCCATTCGCTTGCTAGTATCGTCACAGAGATATAAAAATGACTGAATCTATTATTCTTCACCACTACGACAAATCACCCTATGCGGAAAAGATTCGCCTCATGTTTGGCTTGACCAATACGTCGTGGTCTTCATTACTTTCGCCCGCATGGCCGCCGCGGCCGAATCTTGACCCATTAACTGGAGGCTATCGCAGAATCCCTGTGGCTCAAATTGGAGCGGATATTTTTTGTGATACGGCATTAATTGCGCAGGAGGTGGCAAGACTAAGCGGTAGCGCGGCGCTTGACCCTACAGCGGTCGATGGCAGTGCACTAGCCTTAATGCAGCAAGCAGAAGGCCAAGCATTTTTTGCGGCCATCGCTACGGTGCCGCCATTGCGTTTAATAAGCACAATGATGCAAGGTTTTGGTCCGGTAGGGACATATCGCTTTATTAAAGACAGAGTCTCCTTGTTAAAAGGCGGAGCGAGTCGGCCGCCTAAAGGCGAGAAGGCGAAGGTGGTGATGGATTCGCTGTTTTATGCGCTAGAGGTAAGACTGAGCGAGTGTGCATGGGTGGGAGGAGATAGTCCTTCAGTGGCGGATTTGGCGGTGTTTCATCCATTGTGGCTGCACGTCAGCTGTAACCGGAAACCGCTAGAGGCCAGCCAAAAAATACAGCAATGGTATAGCCGAGTAGAAAATATTGGTCACGGCACGCGCAGCGAAATTTCTCAGACAGACGCGTTTAAACAAGCGCGAGAGTCGGAGCCACGCCTTCTGCCTGTCAGTGTAGGTGATGCGCCGGTAGCCATAGGCGCAGTAGTGGAAGTTGCGCCGCTAGACTACGGTGTTGTGCCGGTAAAAGGAACGCTGGTGGCCGTAACCGAGAGTCGTATCATTGTTGCTCGGGAAACTGCTGATTTTGGGAAGCTGCATGTTCACTTTCCACGCGCTGGCTATTCTATCGTCGCTAAATGATTGACGCGGGCCTAAACTCCGGCCCGTTTTTGTGGTGTTCTATCTGTATTAAACATCGAGTAGATATGTATGAACCGTCGTAAAAAGGGCAATGCGGCATCAAAGGCGAGGATTAAAAAGGCGAACGCAATACTAAGCCTAAATATATTAGCAAAGCTGAGCGGGCGAAATTAGAGCTTGAGGCTAGTCAGGGTGCAGAGGTGGAAACGAGGGATGTAGTTGATGCATCGTAGCGGATTATTTTAGTTCTACCTCACCGTAGGGGATCTGAATAGGGCTGTCCGTTAGTGCTGCTTTGTTTGTGTTTAAGTCTATGCTTTATTAATAGCCAAATACGGTTTGGCGAAATGGCTTATCTTGGCAAAGCATGTATGCGTAATAATTTAATGTTTAGTGCTTCATGTAGGAAATACAATCGTGGCTTTAACTCAAATGCAGATCATTCAATCATTAGGTGACGCTATGGCTTGGTTTGAACGAGAGTTGCAGTGGGGTGTGCCACCAACAGAGCTCCGCCATCTAATTGGTCGTATTGGCGAGCTGTATTCGGCACTTATTACTAACGGTCAGATGGCCACCAGTGTGAATCAACGTGGATATGACGTTGTGAGTGCTGACGGCGAACGAGTCTCGGTAAAAACAACGGCAGTGATGGGTGGGGGAGGTCATATTTCTTTTAATCCAAGCACACTGGATGAAGTTGATCGCGTAATCATCTTACGGGTGAATACAGAAGAAATGCAGATAGAGACGTTACTTGATGCCTCGGTTTCAGACGCGCGTGAGCGCATGGGAGTTAAAAACACGCAGGGTAAGTGCACGATTTCTCTTGCAGCGTTAGTGCGCCCCCCGAAGTCTACGTCGGAGCTCAAAGCGGTCAGGGTTGCTGTCTATGGCGTTCGAGAAATTCGGGAGTTAGAGAGCGGTACTATTGAAGTTTATTTGAACGGTGAGTTACAGCCTAGCTCTAAGCCCGAATTGAGAAAAATAGCGGCAGAGCTAAACATAAATATACTCAATGGTAGCGGCAATCCGTACAACACTCGACAACTTGGGAGTGTCATCATTAGTGCGATTGAAAATGCATACTAATGGCCGTGCTTGCCGCGTAGCTTTTGTTGCTTTATTTATGCAGTGGCTTGATGAGCCACATAGGCAGTGATAAATGCCGCTTCTTGAAAGCCTTTTAGTTCGGTATCTGCGAAGGGAATCTGAACTGGGTTGTCTGCTAATGCGGCTTTGGTTTGTGATGAAGTCAGTACCACCACGTCGATGTCAGCAATCAGCTGAATAGTGGCTTCTAATTTAAAACTGATGGCACCACCGGCAAATTTTCCCTTGGGCAAGCGGCCTTTGATGGCGACTTTATCGACTTTGTAGTCTCGCATAAGTTGAGAAAAAGCGGCTTGAAATTGCTTTAGGTCTTCTCTGTCATGTTCTTTGGGTAAGCTGATTTTTCGCGCTCTGCAATCAGGGATATTAAATTGCTGATTCTCTAAATTAAGTAGGCAAACTACGGCATCGTTGCCGGTGAGTTCTACGCCGCAAATTCTCATGGTGTTTCCTTGTTAGTGCAGGCTGATGTGAAATCGGTGAAAAATTTTTAAAAACGCGTTTTTAAATGATAGTGACTTCGGTGTTTTGCGAAACCGTTTTGGCGCCGGTACGTTCAATAATCTTTATTAGGGCTGATTGAATAACGTCGTTCTCTCGCACGTCGGCGGTATTGCTAAACCGTTCTGTCATAGGCTCCGCGCCTTCTTCAAATGTCAATGTGATCGTCACTTCGGTGGCTAGATTGGTATTTTCGCCGTGGTATTCAATGGCGATTTTTGGGTAGCCTTGATCCCCCATTTTGACTCTTTTATTAATGCGCTTTTTAGACTTGTCTAAATTCATTTTGTTGTCTCACACTAAGGGGAGGTATAAACATTTTTATGTACCGCAAAAGGTTTGTAAAACCTGTTCGTTCGGTTTTGCCGGTCTGGCGTACGGAAGTTTGTTAGGGTCGAATATATGGGGTGTTTCGAGCACGTCTACTAGTTGATTAAAGTAGCTGAAATCGCCGTGTTGTTCGGCCGCAGCAATAGCTTCTTGCACTAGGTGGTTGCGCGGAATAAAAATAGGATTCGCCTTAAACATAATGACTTGACGTTGTTCTGGGGTGATGGTGTCTTCAGCTAAACGCCGGCGCCATTGTTGTAACCATGGCGTAAAGCTGTCGTTAAAATCGAAAAGTTCGCGAATACTACTATTAATGCAGGCGGCTTCGTTGCTGAATTCGGCAAGGCGTCTAAAACACAGTGTGAAGTCGGCTTTTTCTTGCTGCATTAATTTCAGCAAGTCTTGATAGAGCGCGTCATCGGATTCTGTAAAATTATTTAGACCCAGCTTGCTCTTAATAATACTTTGGTAAGCCGTTAGGAATAAATCCGGAAAGGCATCTAGCGCTTGCTGGGCTAGGGCGACAGCGCTGTCTTCATTCGCGTCTGCGCTGTTATCTAAAATCGCTAATAAGGCTTGGGCAAGTTGGGCCAAATTCCAGTGGGCGATGCCCGGCTGGTTGCCATAGGCGTAACGACCATTGTGGTCGATGGAGCTGAATACCGTGGCGGGGTCGTAATTTTCCATAAATGCGCAGGGGCCGTAGTCGATGGTTTCTCCACAGAGCAGCACATTGTCGGTATTCATTACGCCGTGAATAAAGCCGATAGACTGCCATTGAGCAATGAGTGTGGCTTGCCGTTGAATGATCTCATTCAGCATGGCTAATATCGGATTACTGGCTTGCGCTGCATTTGGAAAGTGGCGCTGTATTACATAATTGCTTAATTCGCGTAGGGCTTCGGTGTCGCGCCGTGCGGCAAAAAATTGCATGGTGCCAACGCGAATATGGCTTTGGGCGACGCGACTAAGTACGGCGCCGGGCAAGGCTTGATCGCGAAATACCATCTCTCCTGTACATACTGCGCCAAGGGCGCGGGTGGTGGGAACTCCTAGTGCCACCATTGCCTCGCAAAGAATATATTCGCGTAGCACCGGCCCCAGTGGTGATTTGCCGTCACCGCCGCGTGAGTAAGGTGTGCGCCCAGAGCCTTTTAATTGCCAGTCATAGCGTTTGCCATTGTCGGCGATGAGTTCTCCGAGTAAGACCGCGCGACCGTCACCCAGTTGTGGATTCCAACCGCCAAATTGATGGCCGGCATAGACGGTGGCGATCGGTTCTGCCCCATCGGGAATATGATTGCCCGCCATAGTGGCAATACCCTCAGGCGATGCAAGCCACTGCGGGTCTATACCTAGGCTGCTTGCTAAGCGATGATTGACCCGAATTAGTGCAGGTGTCGGAACACTGGTGGGGGCTTGTGGGCTGTAAAATCGATCCGCTTGTTTTACGTAGCTATTGTCAAAAGTGGGGCTGTTGGCGGAAGTCATGGCATGGCCTGCATAAAACGGTAAGACAATTCAGGTAAGCTTGTTATACATCGAAACCTCACCTTCTATTTGGGCGATTGTACATGAATCGGCTGTGGCGAGTGGCGCTTAGGCGGATAATCTAGCGGTGTAAATTGCAATGTTTTGGGTGTTTTACTACACGCTTGGGTGAAAACCGCGACGCAGCGCGATAGACCAAGTAAAATTGCGCGTTGTGGCTGTAATAAATAATGAATCGATTCATGTCGGCTGGGGCGTGGACACACAGCGTCGTTTTATAAGGGTTTTAACACTATGCCTTGGTTTGCACGTGTTTTTTTTGTGTTATGCCGGATCTTATCCGCGCCATTTCTTGCCGGTATTAAGCCAAAGCTGGTGCAGTTTGATGACTCTTTACACGGGGAATTAGATGCTAAGCCCGTGTGCTATGTGCTGCGTCAGCATAGTTGGACGGATCGGTTTTTATTAGAGCGGGTTTTTAAAGCTCATAATTTGCCCTTGTTACGCGCAAATCCCGGGAAATTGCCCGATAGCGAACGTGCGGCCTGCCTGTATTTACCGGTATTGAGCGGTCAGCGCGGTGGCTCTCGTGGCGCAAAAACAATGGCAGCTTTGATCGCACAGGCCGCCGATGGCAGTTACCCCCTGCAAATTGTGCCGGTGTCGGTGTTTTGGGGGCGTGACCCTGGCAGCGAAACCTCTTTCTTTAAATTGTTATTAGGCGACGGTGAACGCGCTGGTGCGTTTCGCAAGCTCATGGTTATTCTTGTGCAGCGCCGCAATGTGCTTATTCATATTGCCCAGCCGGTGCGTTTCAGCACTTTTGTTGCCCGCAAGCAAGATCCGGTAGCGGCTGCGGCGGTGATGGCTAGGATGTTGTCGTTCTATTATTCCCGCCGTAAAACCGCGAGTCTTGGCCCTAGCTTATTATCGCGCCAGCAGATTATTGATGTGGTTTTACGCCGTCAGGCGGTGCGTGACGCCATTGCCGAAGAGCAGGTCGCGGCCATTACCAAGCCAGAGGTGGTGAACAAACAGGCCCGTAAAATGGCTGAAGAAGTTGCTGCTAATTTTGATGGCCGTATGATTCGGGCGCTCGAGTTGATTCTGAGCTGGGCGTTTCGGAAAATATTTTCGGGCTTAAAAATTCATCATATTGATCGCCTGCGGGAAACCGCAAATAGCCGGCAATTAATTTATATGCCGTCCCACCGCAGCCATTTTGATTATTTGCTGATCTCTTACACGCTATATGTTCAGGGTTTGGTACCGCCACATATCGCCGCAGGAGTGAATTTAAATTTTTGGCCTGTGGGTGGTTTGTTGCGTCGTGGTGGCGCGTTTTATATACGCCGCAGTTTTGGCGGACAGAAATTATATTCAGCTGTATTTAAGTCATATTTAGACGTGCTACTGGGGCGTGGTTATCCCGTTGAATTCTTTCCAGAAGGTGGCCGAAGTCGCACCGGTCGTTTGCTGCCACCGAAGAAAGGCATGTTGAAAATGACGGTGGAAAGTTTTGTACAGCAGCCGGGGCGCAAAGTGGCTTTGGTGCCGATATATGTTTGCTACGATAAATTGGTAGAGAGTGCCTCTTATGTAAAAGAGCTGCGTGGTGCGGCTAAGCAGAGCGAGTCGGCGGGTGGTTTATTAAAAGCGCGGAAGATTTTTAAGTCATCTTACGGTAGCCCCCATGTGGCTTTTGGTCAGCCTATTAGTTTGGATGAATGTTTTAGTCACATTGAACCGGATTGGCGTAAGCGCACCCAAGCTGGCGACCACTCCTTTGTTCCGGCGGTGATTGATTATATTGCGCAGGAAAATATGGAGCGGATCAATGCGGCGGCCGTGGTGAATCCCATCGGTTTGGTCGCCATGATTTTGCTTTCTAGCCCACAGCGAGCGATGGCAGAAGACGAGTTGCTGCTGCAAATAGATCATTTTATTGCCATTTTACGACGTCTACCTTACAGCCCTGATATTACTCTGCCAGAAGGCGGCGCGAAGGAAATTTTTGAGCAGGCGGCGCGTACCGCAGGACTTTCTCGAATTGACCACCCTTGGGGGCCAATTATTACGGCCACCGGCAAAGAGGCGGTAATGCTAACGTATTACCGCAATTCGGTGATGCATGTTTTGGCTTTACCGAGCTTGATTGCGCGGTTTTTCCGTCACAGCCAAATGGTGAGCGAGGCGGATTTAATTGAAGGCTGTGTGTTGTTATATCCCTTTGTAAAGAATGAATTGTTTTTGCACACTAAGGTTGAAGATTGCGCAGAGGCAGTGAAAGAGCAAATTAATAATTTGGTCGCACTTAATTTACTATCGCGTCACGGCGAGAGCGGGAGCCTCAGCCGCGCCAATGTTGGCACCGAGGGCTATGCGGTATTGACTGGCTTGGGTCGGATTTTACGAGAGACCTTTGAGCGTTACACCATTACTAGTTTGTTGCTGGTGCAGGATATTTCTGAGGTGGCAGCGTTGCGGGATGATGTGGAGCAGAATACCATCGAAATGGCTCAGCGTTTGGCTATTTTAAGTGGTCGTGAAGCACCGGAATATTTCGATAAAAACCTCTTCCGTGGTTATATCGATACTTTGATTCAGCAAGGTTTGTTATTGGCAGATGAGCAAGAAGCTGGCGAATTTTTGCGGGTCGACAAGCGCTTAGAGGCATTTTCGCAACGTTGGGTTGCCTTGCTGGGACCAGATGTTCAACAGAGTATGCAACAGTTAATTCGCAAGCCGGTAATGAATGACGATTAGCTTGGTGGATGCGGGGCTGCCGATAGGATGTTGGCTGGTATTGAGAGGATAGGGAGCGCGTAAATGAAGTTTGAGAACGTTGTTTTAGAAGGTCAGTACGTTCGACTTGAGCCACTGTCTATTGAGCACAAGAAAGGCTTGTGCGAAGCGGTGGCTGACGGCGAGTTATGGAATTTATTCGTCACCAAAGTGCCACGTATTGAGGCGATGGATGAATTTATTGCCAATGCCAATACCGTCTTCGAAGAGGGTGATGGCTTGGTGTTTGCCACCGTAAATAAAGCCACTGCTGAGGTGGTGGGGTCTACTCGGTTTATGCGAGCGAGTTTAGTGAATAAACGCGTGGAAATTGGTTTTACCTTTTTGGCTGCATCGGCGCAGCGCACCGAAATAAATACCGAAGCGAAATTGCTCATGTTGGAATATGCCTTTGAGACGCTAAAGCTCAATCGAGTAGAATTTCTTACCGATTATTTGAATCAGCAGTCGCGTAATGCGATTTTGCGTTTGGGGGCAAAGCAGGAAGGGGTGTTACGCAACCACGTACTTATGCCGAATGGCCGTGTTAGAGATTCGGTGCTATTTAGCATTATTCAAAATGAGTGGCTTGGCGTGAAGCAGCATTTGACGGCTAAATTGGAGTGCCTTGCGTAAAGTAGGTCTAGGGCTCGCCACACGGGTGTGAATCTGTGGGTATTTTTGAGGTTCCCCCGCGGTGCAGGCTCGGTTACAATGTTTTGACATCCTAATTACGTGTGACGAGTCCGAAGAAATGGTGCATAACGCCCGCATGACACAGCTGTGTGATTGCCGTCGATGGCGATGGTAGCTCTTGCAATAAGCGAATTACTGCAAGAGATTTTTGCACGGTAGTTATTTTGCCCTCTGCCGGCGTCAAAATCGTACTCAGTCGGTCATTTATAGCTATAAACTCCCTCATTCCGTGCGATTTTTCCTTGCCAGAGAGCAAAATTCCGGCTCGTGCAAAGGTCTCTGCAATTAGCAGATTACCAAGCCGAACCCCATTTTTAAGGATTTATCATGCAAGCCCAGCGATACAATGAACTGGCGCAGCAAAGCTATAACCGTATTCCGGTTTACCGCGATGTGCTGGCCGACCTCGATACCCCTCTTAGTGCCTATTTAAAACTCGCCGCCGAGCCCTATAGTTTTCTGTTTGAGTCTGTTCACGGTGGTGAGAAATGGGGCCGTTACTCCATTATTGGTCTTGGCGCGCGCACCATACTGCGGGCCGAGGGCCGGCTCGTCACCATCTCTCGCGACGGCAATATCATTGAAAGTCATGACTGCGAAGATCCTTTGGCCTTTGTTGAAGATTTTCAGGCCCGTTATCAGGTGCCTGAAATTGACGAGTTGCCGGCATTTTATGGTGGTTTGGTAGGCTATTTTGCCTACGACTGCGTGCGGTATATTGAGCCTAAATTGATGCCCAGCACGCCGCCAGACGTGTTGGGTACACCTGATATTCTATTGATGGTGTCTGAGGAGTTACTGGTTTTCGATAATCTGTCAGGCATCGTTAAGATTATTACCCATGCCGATCCGGCCGATGACCGAGCGTACAGCAAGGCGCAGGAAAGGCTAGATTCTTATGAGCAGATGTTGCGCGGTTTATCGCCCATGCTGCCGGCCTTGAATTTGGATGCGGACGGTGTTGCTGAAACCGATTTTGTGTCTAGCTTTGGTGAAGATAATTTTAAAGATGCGGTGGAAAAAGTACGTGAATACGTGCTGGCTGGCGACGCGATGCAGGTGGTGTTGTCGCAGCGTTTGAGTATTCCCTTCACGGCTTCACCCTTAAATTTTTATCGTGCACTTCGCCACCTTAACCCCTCGCCGTATATGTACTACCTCAATTTGGAAGACTTCCATATTGTGGGTTCCTCGCCTGAAATTTTGGCGCGCTTGGAGCATGGCGAAGTCACGGTACGCCCGATAGCGGGTACTCGCCGCCGCGGTCACACCGAGGCAGAAGATCTAGAGTTAGAGAAAGAGTTACTGGCTGATCCCAAAGAAATCGCCGAGCATTTGATGCTGATCGACTTGGGCCGCAATGACGCCGGCCGTGTTGCTAAAACCGGCACCGTAGAATTGAGCGACAAAATGGTGGTGGAGCGTTACTCCCACGTGATGCATATCGTGTCCAATGTTCGTGCCCAAGTGCGTGATGACATAACTGCGATGGATGTATTACGGGCGACTTTGCCGGCGGGCACCTTGAGCGGTGCGCCAAAGGTTCGCGCTATGGAAATTATCGACGAGCTAGAGTCTGTGAAGCGCGGCGTGTATGGCGGCGCGGTTGGCTATTTGAGTTGGAATGGCAATATGGATACCGCCATTGCCATTCGCACCGCGGTCATTAAAGATAATCAGCTTCATATACAAGCTGGCGCAGGTATTGTGGCGGATTCGCAGCCACGGCTGGAGTGGAAAGAAACCATGAACAAAGCGCGGGCGGTGTTTAAGGCGGCGTCTATGGTGCAAAGCGCGGCGAGTAAATCTGATAACAACGGGGAGGCGTCATAATGTTATTAATGATCGATAATTACGACTCCTTCACCTACAACGTCGTGCAGTATTTTGCCGAGCTAGGTGCCGACGTGAAAGTGCTGCGCAACGACGAGGTCACGATTGAAGAAATTCGCGTCTTGGCGCCGACACACCTGGTGATTTCTCCCGGCCCTTGCACACCAAATGAAGCGGGTATTTCGCTAGAGGCAATTAAAGCCTTTGCTGGCAAGATACCAATTCTCGGCGTGTGTTTGGGGCATCAAAGTATTGGCCAGGCCTTTGGCGGAAAGATTGTGCGCGCGCGCGAAGTGATGCACGGTAAAACCTCGCCAATGTATCACCATAATAGCGGTGTGTTCACTGGCTTGAACAATCCGGTGGTGGCGACCCGTTACCATTCCTTGGTGATCGAAAAAGACAGCCTACCAGATTGCTTGGAAGTGACGTCGTGGACGCAAAACTCTGACGGTTCCGTCGATGAAATTATGGGTGTACGGCATAAAACCTTAGATATCGAGGGTGTTCAATTTCATCCTGAATCAATTTTGTCTGAGCAGGGCCACGAACTGTTTAAAAACTTTTTGGAGCGCAGCGCATGAGTGATATGAATATTAAAGATGCGCTGGGCTTGGTGGTGCGCAATTTAAGTTTAAGCACTGAGGATATGGCCTCGGTGATGCGCGACATCATGACAGGGCAATGCACAGACGCTCAAATCGCCGCGTTTTTAATTGCCCTGCGTATGAAAAGCGAAAGCCTTGATGAGATTGAAGGGGCGGCTCGCGTAATGCGCGAGCTTGCCACGCCAGTTGATATATCTGGTTTAGATCATGTAGTTGATATTGTTGGCACCGGCGGTGACGGCGCTAATCTGTTTAATGTCTCATCGGCCAGTACCTTCGTCATTGCAGCGGCGGGCGCCAAGGTTGCCAAGCACGGCAATCGTTCGGTGTCGTCTAAAAGCGGCAGCGCAGATGTATTAGAAAGCGCGGGTATTCAGCTAGATTTGAATCCCCAGCAGGTTGAGCGCTGCATTCGTGAAGTGGGTGTTGGCTTTATGTTTGCGGTTAATCACCACAGTGCCATGCGCCATGCGATTGGTGTGCGACGCGATATTGGCCAGCGCACCATTTTTAATATTTTAGGCCCGCTGACAAATCCCGCCGGCGTAACCCGTTTGGTTTTGGGGGTGTTCAGCTCAGAGCTTTGCCGGCCCTTGGCCGAGGTGATGAAACGTCTTGGCGCCGAGCACGTGATGGTGGTACACGCGAAAGACGGTTTAGATGAAATTAGCTTAGCATCGGCAACCGAAGTGGCCGAACTGAAAGATGGCGAGATTCGTGAGTACCTACTGACCCCAGAAGATGTGGGTTTGGAGAGTCAAAGTTTGGTCGGCTTGGATGTGGCAGACAGTAAAGCCTCATTGGCCTTGATTCGTGATGCGCTAGGCAAGCGTGAAACCGAGGCGGGTAAGAAAGCGGCAGATATGATCGCGCTTAATGCCGGCGCGGCGCTGTATGTGGCCGGTGTGGTTAGCACATTGAAGCATGGCGTGGCCTTGGCAGAAGACACCATTCACGGCGGCCAAGCGCTGGAAAAAATGGGTGAGCTGGCGGCTTTTAGTCAGGGCTTAAATCCGCCGAAAGAGACAGAAGCATGATGAGCGATAGCGGCACACCAACGGTTCTAAAAAAGATTCTTGATCGCAAACGAGAAGAAGTAGCTGAGCGCAGCGCGCTTGTGTCCATCGCTCAACTGCAAGCGCAGATCGCAAGCGCCTCAGCGCCACGCGGCTTTGTTAAGGCCATAGAAGCCAAACTTGCAGCTGGTAAATCTGCAGTCATCGCTGAGGTGAAAAAAGCATCGCCGTCTAAAGGCGTGATTCGCGAGAACTTTATTCCTGCGGACATTGCTGCAAGTTATGAAGCGGGCGGCGCGGCCTGTTTGTCAGTATTAACCGACGCAGACTTTTTTCAGGGCGCTGAGCTGTATTTGCAACAAGCCCGCGGCGCCTGCTCGCTGCCGGTAATCCGTAAAGATTTTATTATCGACCCCTACCAAGTCTATGAAGCGCGGGCAATCGGCGCTGACTGTATTCTATTGATTGCTGCTGCCCTAGACGACGAGACCATGGCAAGCCTGAACCAATTGGCGCAGAGCTTGGGTATGGATGTATTAATCGAAGTGCATAACGCCGAGGAATTGGCGCGAACTTTACCGCTGGGTAATCGCTTGGTGGGGATCAATAACCGCAATCTGCATAATTTTGAAACATCTCTGCAAAACACCTTCGATTTACTGGCCGCAATCAGCGATGAGCATATCGTGGTAACTGAAAGCGGTATTCACACTGCAGCGGATGTGGCGGCAATGCGCGAGCACGGTGTGAATACGTTTTTGGTAGGTGAGGCGTTTATGCGGGCGGTGGAACCGGGGGAGAAACTGGCGGAGTTGTTTGGGTAAATAGCTTGATGTCGGAGGTCTGACGTCTGATGCTAAATCCGACTTCCGACTTCCGACTTCCGACTTCCGACTCGCATTACACTTAGCGCGTGCCGTACACCACCATGGTTTTACCTTTCACCTGCACCAAGCCTTGTTCTTCTAAGGTCTTTAATACACGGCCAACCATTTCCCGCGAACAACCTACAATCCGGCCGATTTCCTGGCGGGTGATTTTGATCTGCATACCATCTGGGTGAGTCATTGCGTCTGGTTGTTTGCACAGGTCTAAGAGCGTGCGTGCGACACGGCCGGTCACATCTAAAAACGCCAGATCACCCACTTTGCGGGTCGTTAGTCGCAGCCGCTTGGCCATTTGCTTGCCCAAGGCTAGCAGGATGTCTGGGTATTGTTTGTTGAGTTCGCGAAATTTGGTGTAGCTGATTTCAGCAATCTCGCATTCGGTACGACTTTTGACCAAGGCGCTGCGGGTTGGCGGAATATCTTCGTCAAAAACCCCCATTTCCCCGAAGAAGTCGCCCTTATTGAGGTAGGCAACAATCATTTCTCGGCCTTCGTCGTCTTCGATAATGACGGTGACTGAGCCTTCAATGATGTAATACAGCGCGTCGCTGGCATCGCCGGCGTAGATAAGTGTACTTTTAGTGGGGTAGCGCCGCCGATGGCAGTGAGCGAGAAAATTGTCTAAATCGGCTATTTCTGGTTTTAAGGAATTCAGCACGGCTTGAGTCTCTCGGTAAAGCAGAAAATCCATTTAACGAATGAGGGCATCTTGAAGTTATAGTATTTGCCCAGAGTTACGGTAGCTCTAAATACGTTAGGCTTTGTCTAATTATTCAGAACGACCATGGCCTAAGTATGACGTGCTTTGTTGGCCTTGGCGAGCTTGAATCTGGACGCTGTGGTAAGCTTAGTGCAATTTTTTGCTTCGCTATGAGGGTGAAATGAAAGCGACGGTTAAATGGGTAGATGGCGTGATGTTTCTCGGTGAGTCGGGAAGTGGGCACTCGGTAGTAATGGATGGGCCAGAAGACCACGGCGGCCGTAATATGGGCGTTCGCCCTATGGAAATGCTGCTGGTGGGTATGGGTGGCTGTGCGTCGTTTGATGTGATGAGTATGTTGAAAAAATCGCGTCAAGACGTGACGGATTGTCGCTGTGAGCTAGATGCTGAGCGTGCAGATGCGGTGCCTGCAGTTTTTACAAAAATTCACCTGCATTTTATTGTTAGTGGTAAGGGTTTGAAGGAAGCGCATGTAAAACGGGCAGTCGAGCTGTCTGCTGAGAAGTACTGCTCAGCCTCCATTATGATGGAAGCCGCTGGCGTTGAAGTCAGTCACAGCCACGAGATCATTGACGGTGTCTGAGAAGCTAACTCGTCCTAATTCGCACAGTGGTATGCGTCATATTGCCCTGTTTGTGGAGAAGTTTGACGAAACACTGCATTTTTATACCGAGTTAATGGGGATGACGGTGGAGTGGCAGCCAGACCCTGACAATATTTATTTGTGCTCTGGGAACGACAATCTTGCCCTGCACCGCTACCAAGGGCCGCAACGGCCGGTAGCGGGGCAGCGTTTAGATCACATTGGGTTTATTTTGAATACGCCTGATGATGTGGATGCATGGCATGCTTTTCTATTGGCGAATCAGGTCAGTATTAAAACCGAGCCACGTACCCATCGTGACGGTGCCCGCAGTTTTTATTGTCTGGATCCTGATGGCAATCTGGTGCAGCTTATTTTTCATCCGCCGATTAGTGTTTGGATGTCGGGCGTCTGACGTTGGAAGCGAAAAGCATTCGCTTCGCTCATTTTGGCGTATTCCGTTTTCCTTCTAGCGTGAAGTCGGTGTGGGGCTTAGTCGCAAAGCGAATGCTTTTACGTCAGACATCCGACACCTGACGTCCGGCGATCAGTTCGCTAAACGTAATAGGTGCTGCCGGTCATGACTTTAGACATGAGACTCATGGCTTTTTTTACCGGACTTGGAAAAACCTGACCGCCTGCCTCTATCGCTTTGCTGGCGTGCTCCGCTTCGTCTTCTAACATTTGTTGCAAAATAGCTCGTGACTTTTCGTCATCGGCGGGGAGTGTTTGCAAATGTTCGCGTAGGTGTTCGCATACCTGATCTTCGGTCGCGGCGACAAAGCCAAGGCTGATCCGGTCACTGATTGCGCCAGCCGCTGCACCAATGGCAAATGAGGCGGCGTAAAAAAGCGGGTTTAGATGGCTGGTATGACTGTCTAGTTCTTTTAGGCGCTGCTCACACCAGGCTAGATGATCAATCTCCTCGTTCGCAGAGTGTTCCATTGCGGCTTTAACCTGGGCGTTTTTTGCGGTGAGCGCTTGGCCTTGATAAAGCGCCTGGGCACAGACTTCCCCCGTGTGGTTAATACGCATTAGACCTGCGGCGTGACGGCGTTGCTCATCAGCATTGAGCGAGCTGCTAATGTATTGGGCAGGGCTGTGACGCTGTGCTGTGCTGCTGCCTTTAACAAGGGTTTTTAGGCTGCGATCTGCTCCCATTAAGGCGCGGTCGAGCAGGGTGTATTCACGAGTCATGGCTTGATCCTCCATGCGCTATTGTAAGGTATTTGGCTACTCATGACTTGTTTTGCTGATAGCCCGTCCAGCGTTTGATGGCCTCGGCTAATTCCCATAGGCGAATTGGTTTTACCAAATGTAAGTCCATGCCGGCGCGGAGATAGCTGTCGCGTTGCTCATCTAAGGCATTGGCGGTTAAGCCAATAATTGGCGTGCGCTCGCGCTCTTCTTCTTTTTCAAATTGACGGATTTGGCGGGTTGCTTCAGCACCGTCCATAATCGGCATTTCGATATCCATAATCACTACGTCAAAGCGTTTACGCATAAAGGTGTTGACGGCTTGCTGGCCATTTTCGACGTGATGGACGGTGATCCCCAGGCTCTTTAGCATGCGCGTTAGCACCTGGGCATTGGTTGGATTGTCCTCTGCGATCAAGCATTGAAGTGACGATAATGTTAGCGCATCGGTGCGGTATTGGTCAGGGGTGTGAGTCACGGCATTGGCATCAAAGTGACATTCAGATAAAAGTGCGCTGCGCAGCGCGACGCCAGTCAGTGGTTTGCTTAAAATGCGGCGAACGCCGGCGTCGCGCAATTCATCGCGATCGAAGGTGATATTGGCGTGGGCCAGCAGTAAGCCGATGGGGGGTTGTTGTTGATCTTTGGTTTCGTCGTATATTCGCTTAGCTAATTTCAGGCCGCCGCCAGGCAGGGCATGATCTATAAGGATAATATCGACGGGCGCATTGATGAGCGATTGATTGCGAACAGTGGCGATGGCGGCGTTGTCGCTGCTGGCGATAAAAACGGGCATACCCCAGTTACTGCATTGTTTGCTGACAACTTTGCAGAAGGTTTGGTTACTGTCGACCACCAGAAGCCGCTTATTGTTGAGTAGGCCGGTGCGAATTCGTAGAGTGTTATTGTCACTATTATTCGGCACGCCTAGTTGTAGTGTAAAACGCAGAGAGTGTAAGCCTTTGCCTGAGCTTCGAACCGCTGCATTGCCATTCATCAAGGTGATTAATTGTGATGCGATGGCGAGCCGAGTGTTGATGATGCCGCCTTCTTCAGACACAGAGCCATTAATGGCTTGTTTTTCAAGGTTACTGAAGGGTTTACCGCGATGGCTGACTTCGAAATTGAGCAAGCCTTGATTGATGTCTGACGGGGAGACGTTCAACAGAATATAACCCGATTCGAAATGCTCAAAGGCGTTGTTCATAACGTGGGTTAGCAATTGGCGAATACGGGATGGGTCGCCGATGAGTTTTTCACTGACCTCACTGTCGATATCGCAAATAAGTTCTAGTGCTTGTTCGGCTGCAATATTGCGGAAGCTGGAAACAGACTCGTCGATAATTTCTGGCAGATTTATTAGCTCGTTGCGCAGTTCAATGTCGTTTTCATTGAAGCGGGTAGCTTGGCTGGCTTCTTGTAGTAATTGCAAAAGTTCGTGGCCAGAACGCTGTAGGGTACGAATATGATCTTCTTGGCTGGCGGTGAGTCGGGTGTCTTGGAGTAACTCGCTAACACCGAGCATGGCGCTCATGGGTGTTCTAATGTCGTGGGTAATGCGCGCCAAGATATCTGTTTTAGCGCGATTTACCGCCCCTAAAATAGCTATGCGTTGTTCGTCTTGGTTTTGTTTGCGCTGGCGAATAGTTTGCCGCGCAATTAATAGGGCGGTATGGGTGGTGCAGATGGTCGTAGCGAGCAGCAGCAAGATGATATTGGCGATGCTTGTGGTGATCAGGCTTAGGGAATAGCCGACCACGGTTAATATGACAATTAGCGCGAGTGCTGTGCGGGCGACCATATAGTAGAAAAGTAATCTGCTATAGGTTTGTAAAAAGCCATTGAGTCCGATGAATAGCAGAATGAGCGAGTTAAAAGGAATGATTAGATTGATGGTGATTGCCGCAATTTCTGCGCCTGCGATCACACTAATTACAACGGCGATGATATTGGCGATAGCCGTTAGGTGAATAACTTTAGGTCCGTGACCGGGGTTGCTGATTGGGAAAATTGGAAAACGCAGGGCGTAAATTAAATCGATAATGGATATCGCTAAAATAATACATATCAGGCTGTAGCCGTCCCAGGGGGGCAATAAGCCCTGTGGTGAACCAATGTAACCCCATGCAATGCTTTGGCTACAAATAATGAGGAACGCGAAACCGGCGGTGGCAAGAAAAAGTGAGTCGGAGTGCAGTGAGGCGCTGATCAGGCTGTAAATACACAGAAGACCGAGCACTCCCCAAAAGATAGAGTTACTAAATTCGCGTTGACTTACTTCTCCGAGAAAGCTGGTGTAATTGTGTAGCGTCAATTCCAATTGGCGATCGAAGGGGTATTCTAGAGCGAGATAATACGTGCTGGTGGTATTAGCGTGAACGGGGATTGAAAATAGCGTTTCGTTGCGTATTAGCTCAGTGGTGACCATTGGCGCAATTTGTCGCCCTGACTGGGTAAATAGCTGCGCTGTATTTAGGTCTATCGGCATGATTTGCAGCAACTGCTGGGTGATTTCACTGCTGGTATTGCTTAGCTTAAAGCGAAACCAATATCGGCCAATTGTGTGAGATAAATTGAAATCGCCGCTTTCTGCAGGGCGAAATTGGCGTTCCAGCGCTGGCGCTAAAATATCGTCAATGCGATAGAGTTTGTCGGTATCTTCGATTATGTCACTGAAATTTTCGAGCGAGATACTGCTTTGCTGCGAATTCAGCGTTAAGGCCGGGGCTGCGTGTACGGCTGCCGTTAGCAATAGCAATACCGTACACAGCAGATAGTTGACCAAGCGTTTATTCTCGGGCAATGGCGCGGTAAGCAATGTCAGTGCGGTAGAAGGCATCTTTCCACTTTATCTGCTTCGCAATTGAATAGGCAAGCTGTTGAGCGGCGCTCACGGTGTCGCCCATGGCGGTGGCGCATAGTACGCGACCGCCATTGGTGACTAAATTGCCATTGTCCAATTGAGTGCCGGCGTGAAAAACCTTGCCATCGGCGTCGCCGTCTGGAATGCCGGTGATGACATCGCCCTTGTTGTAAGAGCTAGGATAGCCGCCAGCGGCCAGTACTACACCTACCGCTGGGCGCGGATCCCATTTGGCGTCAATGCCGTCAAGTTTGCCGTCTAATGCCGAGAGGCATAGTGCGACCAAATCTGATTGCAAACGCAACATAATGGGTTGAGTTTCTGGATCGCCAAAGCGGCAGTTGTATTCAATAACTTTAGGTTCGCCGTCGGCATTAATCATAAGGCCAGCATAGAGGAAGCCTGTGTAGCGGTTGCCTTCACTGGCCATGCCTTGCACGGTGGGAATAATGACCTCGTCCATAATCCGCTGATGGATTGCTGGGGTGACCACGGGGGCGGGGGAGTATGCACCCATGCCGCCGGTGTTGGGGCCGGTATCGCCGTCGCC
Organism: Zhongshania aliphaticivorans; assembly: GCF_902705855.1. Taxonomy (GTDB): domain Bacteria; phylum Pseudomonadota; class Gammaproteobacteria; order Pseudomonadales; family Spongiibacteraceae; genus Spongiibacter; species Spongiibacter aliphaticivorans_B. The sequence goes on from NZ_CACSIJ010000011.1 coordinate 454,820, forward strand.
AACGCGTTTGTGATCTTGGCTGGTGGCCATGGGCAGAATATTCTCGCCGTCGACCATTACGATAAAGCTGGCTTCTTCGCCTTCTAAAAACTCTTCGATAACAACACGGCAGCCAGCGTCGCCAAAGGCATTGCCAGACAGCATGTCGCGCACGGCGTCTTCGGCTTGCTCAAGGGTTTCAGCAACAATCACACCCTTGCCTGCAGCGAGGCCGTCGGCTTTAACGACGATGGGCGCGCCTTGCTCGCGCAGGTAGGCGAGGGCAGGTTCAAGTTCGGTGAAGTTTTGGTAGCTGCCGGTGGGAATGTTGTGGCGAGCCAGAAAATCTTTGGTAAAGGCTTTGGAGCCTTCGAGTTGCGCTGCTCCGCTGGTGGGGCCAAAGCAGGGCAAATTGCGTTCGTTAAAGTAGTTAACAACACCTTCTACCAAAGGCGCTTCTGGGCCAACGATGGTGAGGCCGACGTTATTGGTCTGCGCAAAATTCGCTAAGGCGGCGAAATCGTTGATGGCGATGGCGACGTTTTCAATGCCGGAATCGAGTGCAGTGCCGGCATTGCCGGGGGCAACAAAGACGGTGTCAACTTGGGTGGATTGGGCGGCTTTCCATGCAAGGGCGTGTTCGCGGCCGCCGTTGCCAATAATAAGAATATTCATTACGTTGTTGTTCCGTTGGTACGGGTTTACAGCCCGCACGCTGAGTTTGTTTATTTTGGTCGGGCGTCAGACGTCGGAAGTCTGGTGTAAAAGCAGGACAGCTTTGCCGCCTGCTATATAATCTTTTTACGTCGGACGTCCGACGCCCAGCGCAAGTCTTTTAATGTCTAAAGTGACGCATGCCGGTAAAGGCCATCGCGATACCGTGCTCGTCGGCTGCGGCAATCACTTCGTCGTCGCGGATCGAGCCGCCGGGCTGGATAACGCAGCTAATGCCGTTGGCGGCGGCGTTGTCCAATCCGTCGCGGAAGGGGAAGAAGGCATCAGATGCCATTACTGCGCCCTTCACTGTTAGGCCGGCGTGTTCAGCTTTAATAGCGGCGATACGGGCCGAGTTCACGCGGCTCATTTGGCCGGCGCCGACACCAATGGTTTGACGATTTTTGGCGTAGACGATGGCGTTTGATTTGACGAATTTGGCAACCTTCCACGCAAAGATCATGTCGTGAATTTCGCTTTCTTCTGGCTGGCGCTTGGTCACAATTTTTAGATCGTCAGCGCCGATCATGCCTAAGTCGCGGTCTTGTACGAGCAGGCCACCATTAACGCGTTTGTAGTCGAACGCTGGGTTGTTGGCGCCCCATTGTCCACAGGTAAGCAGGCGAAGATTTTTCTTTTCTGCCACGATGGCGGCCGCTTCTTCGCTCACGCTAGGGGCAATGATGACCTCAACAAATTGACGGTCACAAATCGCTTTTGCGGTGGCTGCGTCGAGCTCGCGGTTAAAGGCGATAATGCCGCCAAAGGCAGATTCGGGGTCGGTGGCAAAGGCTAAGTCATAGGCTTCGCTAATGCCGTTTAAGGACACTGCGACACCGCAAGGGTTGGCATGTTTAACGATGACGCAAGCGGGCTTAACAAAGGACTTAACGCATTCTAGTGCGGCGTCAGTGTCGGCAATATTGTTGTACGACAGCGCCTTACCTTGCAGCTGGGTTGAGGTTGCCACTGAGGCTTCGCTGGGGTGGCGTTCAACATAAAACGCTGAGTCTTGGTGAGGGTTTTCACCGTAGCGCATATCTTGAGCTTTAATAAATTGGCTATTAAAGGTACGCGGGAATTTCTCGGTGCCGCCGGGAACCAAGCGACCAAAATAGTTGGCGATCATGCCGTCGTAAGCCGCGGTGTGCTCATAGGCCTTTATGGCCAGATCAAAGCGGGTGGCGTGAGTTGTGCAACCGCTGTTGGCGCGCAGTTCGTCAAGAATGATTTTATAGTCGCTGGCGTTAACCACAATGGCTACGTCGCGATGGTTTTTAGCCGCAGCGCGAACCATGGTGGGGCCGCCAATGTCGATATTCTCAACGGCGTCTTCTAGGGTGCAACCGGGTTTAGACACGGTGGCTTCGAAGGGGTAAAGGTTGACGACAACCATGTCGATGGCGTCGATACCGTGCTCACTCATTATGGCGTCATCAACACCGCGACGACCTAAAATACCGCCGTGTACTTTGGGGTGTAGGGTTTTAACGCGGCCGTCCATCATTTCGGGGAAGCCGGTGTAATCTGATACTTCGGTGACGGCTATATCATTTTGATTCAGCAGACCATAGGTGCCGCCGGTTGAGAGCAGTTCGATACCCATTTTCGTGAGTTCGCGGGCGAAATCGACGATGCCGGATTTATCTGAAACGCTGATAAGGGCGCGTTTAACGGGGCGGGCCTGGTTGTCTGTAGTCATGCCGAGTGGGTCACCTTGAGTTTAAAAAACGTCGAACGAGAAGCGGTTTAGAGCAGTAATTAGAGTAAATCGTATTGCTTAAGTTTTTTACGCAGTGTGCCGCGATTTAAGCCCAGCATTTGTGATGCGCGGGTTTGGTTGTTACGGGTGTAGCGCATCACTTCTTCTAGCAATGGCGCTTCCACTTCCGACAACACCATATTGTAGACGTCGCAGACGTCTTGGCCGTCGAGGGTGGCAAGATAATTATTAAGGGCAATCGCGACACTGTCGCGCAGGGTTTTGGCTTTGCTAATGTCGTCGTTGGCGGCAGTCGTCGAGGCAGAGGTGGCTTCGGCGACTGGGGCGGTTTCTATGCTGGTCAAATTCATGCTGCTGCTTCCTGTAGGTTTTGTTCGTGCTGTTCAAAGTAGCGATGTACAGCATCTTGTTGTGCACTGGCTGACTCAAGGCGGTTGAATAGGCCGCGAAAACCAGTGGAGGGGTCGAACTCCTGCAAATACCATGCACAGTGTTTACGTGCGATACGCAGTCCTTGTTGTTCACCGTAAAAACGGTAAAGGGCGCTGAGATGGCTCAGCAATACCTGCTTTATTTCTGCTGGCGTCGCTGGGGCGGCTAGCACACCTGTGGCCAAATACGCGTTGATCTCGCGGAATAGCCAGGGCTTGCCCTGCGCACCTCGGCCTATCATTACGCCATCGGCACCGGTGTAATCCAATATTTGCTTGGCTTGTTGCGCCGAGCAAATATCGCCATTGGCAAATACCGGAATATCGATGGCCTGTTTTATCGCTGCAATAGTGTCATATTCGGCATGGCCTAAATAACGACACTCACGGGTTCTACCGTGCACTGCCAGTGAGCGAATGCCGCAATCTTGGGCAAGTTTGGCAATGTAGATTCCGTTGCGTTGGTCGCGCGACCAGCCCGTACGAATTTTTAAGGTAACGGGTATGTCTACCGCCGCGACCACGGCACTCACAATCTCTTTTACTAGTTCAGGCTCTTTTAAAAGGGCAGAACCAGCGGCCTTTTTACAGACCTTTTTCGCTGGGCAGCCCATGTTGATGTCGATAATGTCGGCACCCATGTCTGCGCAGCGTCTTGCCGCGTCTGCCATCATTAGCGGCTCCGCCCCCGCAATTTGTACTGCGCGGGGTGTGTTGTCGTCATGGGCTAGGCGCAAAGAGCTTTTGCGGGTATCCCATAGCGTGGCGTCGCTAATCACCATTTCCGACACAGTTAATCCGGCGCCGAACTCGCGGCATAAGCGGCGAAACGGCAGATCAGTAATGCCTGCCATTGGCGCTAATACGGCACGGGCAGGAAGCTTGTGAGGACCAATCTGGATCATCGCCATGCCCTGTAAAGGGAAAATAACCGTGGGAAAACAGGGCAGCTATGATACTCGTTCAAAGACTTCACCGGAAGTCTTGCGCTCAGAAAATAACCAATTTTGAGTGCAAAAAATACGCTTTACTGCGTCACTTTTAACTGGTAGTTCACCGCGTTAAGACCTGGGTGGATGATTTCTAACGCGATGTGAACGGGTTGCTGGCTGGCTAGCATGGTGTGTTGGCTTAATTCGCCGGAGAGGTATTCTGAGGGGGTGAATATGCGCTTGGCGATAGTGTTGTCTTTTATATCGCTGAAGCGGAGTTCGAGTTTGGGGAAGGGGGCGCTGTCAGCACCACGGTTTAATAAAATGGTGTCAATTTGTAGGGCGTCGCTATTGGATGGGTGTTTGCGAACAACTAACTTGGTGCTCACGATGTCGTTAGTGGCCTGCTGCTGGTTTGGTGCATCTTCACAGAGTAAGGGGTGCAGGGGGCAAAGTTTACGTAGTTCGTCGCCAATGGGGCTGGCAAATAATGCTGCTTTTTGCCACAGCGCAAGTTGGGCGATAAGAACCAACAAGGCAAGAGTGTTGGCGAAGAGCCAAAACCATTGTATGGGCCGGCGGCGGGGAAGGTGGTGTTCAAAGTCGTGATTGACGGTGCTTAGGCCGGCCAATAAATCTGGCTCGGGTGGTTTGCCCTGAAGTGAGTCTTCGTCGCCGTTATGGCTGTTCTCGATTTCGGTTTGTACTGGTGGTTCATGCTTGGTGTTGGTGGTGTTATCGTCAATCTCTGTCAGTAGAATCGAGGCCTTGGTGTGCTCGTCTATGCCATTGAAGATGCTCATGCATACGCTGCACCTCACTAAGCCGTCGGCGAGTAATAGCTGTTCCGCTTTTACTCTAAACCGAGTTTCACATTGTGGGCATTGAATGCTTTTTGCTGGGAGGTGTTCTGTATGCATTGGCGGATGTCGTCGCTTTAACTATTGTTTCTACTGCCGGATATCCTAACCCATTCTTCTTTTGTGGTCAGGTTTAGCTCATCGAACCATTGGCTATAGCAGTTCATCAGTTCTTTGGCTTGGCTGTGTAATATACCCGATAGGCAGATTGGGCCGTTGGCACTTAGGGTGGCAGCAAGATTTGGTGCCAGTGAGATTAGTGGCCCAGCGAGGATGTTGGCAACCATAACGTCGCCGCGTAAGTCGCTGGGAAGCTGTTCTGGTAGTAGGCATTCAATACGGGTGTCGTCAATATTATTGCGATGGGCATTGTCTCTGGTGGCGAGTAGCGCTTGTGGGTCATTATCAACCGCAATCACTTTTTTGGCGCCAAGTAGTAGCGCTGCAATGCCTAGAATTCCCGAACCGCAGCCGTAATCAATCACAGTAAGTCCGCTGAGATCTTGTTGGTCTAGCCACTGCATGCACAGCCATGTGGTTGGGTGGGTGCCGGTGCCGAAGGCGAGGCCGGGGTCGAGTAGTAAATTGACGGCCTTTGGGTCGACGGGTTCGCGCCAGCTGGGGCAAATCCACAGTCGATCGCCACACTGAATGGGATGGTAGCTGTCCATCCATTCTCGTATCCAGTCGCGGTCTTCTAATATTTCTATGCGAAGTGGCGGTAATTCTTGGCCGTAATGCCCCTGCAGTTCAGCGAGGGTGGTGGTCATGTCGGTGTCGGCGGTGAACAGCCCTGTGACGCGGGTGTGTTGCCATACTGGGGTTTCACCTACGCCAGGTTCGTACACCGGTTGGTCGGCATTGTCTTCCATAGTGACTGCGGCGGCACCAATCTCTAATAGTGCGTCTTCTAAGGTAGATGCGGTGGCTGGGTCGGCGTCGAGTCGCAGTTGTAACCAGGTCATGGCGTGCTCTTTTGTGTAGTTGTCAGAAATAAAAAAGGGGCCTATCCGAAAACAGGCCCCTGATATGTTACAGACTTAGGCTGCTTAGAGCTTAAGTTTTTTCTCTAAGTAGTGGATGCTAACGCCACCTTCGCGGAAGGCCGCATCTCGCACTAAATCTCGATGTAATTCGGTGTTGGTGCGAATGCCGTCTACCACTAATTCGTCGAGTGCATTGCGCATACGGCTCAGAGCGATCTCCCGACTGTCACCCCAAGTGATGATTTTAGCGATCATCGAATCGTAATGGGGGGGCACGGTGTAACCACTGTATAAATGTGAGTCCACGCGTACGCCGAGTCCGCCTGGCGCGTGATAATGTTTTATCAAGCCTGGGCAGGGCATAAAGGTTTTGGGGTCTTCAGCGTTGATGCGGCATTCAAAGGCATGGCCCTTGATTTTGATATCGTCCTGCGTGATAGATAATTTCTCACCGCCGGCAATCAGTAGCTGCTGTTTGATCAAGTCAACACCGGTTACCATTTCACTGACGGGATGCTCAACCTGAATTCGGGTGTTCATCTCGATAAAGAAGAACTGGCCGTTTTCGTATAGGAACTCGAAGGTGCCCGCACCACGGTAGTTAATAGCAATACAGGCATCTACGCAGGATTTTGCGACCTGATTGCGAATATCGTCTGGAATGCCAGGCGCTGGTGCTTCTTCAAGCACCTTCTGGTGACGGCGTTGCAATGAGCAGTCCCTGTCACCGAGGTGAATTGCACTACCTTGGCCATCGGCTAAAACTTGAATTTCGACATGGCGTGGGTTTTCGAGGAATTTCTCGATGTAAACCGTGCCGTCGCCAAAGGCAGCCGAGGCTTCTGATTGGGTAACGTACACCGCATTTAGCAGCGCAGCTTCGCTGTGCACCACGCGCATACCACGGCCACCGCCACCGGCGGCAGCTTTAATAATAACGGGGTAACCGATACGCTTGGCCACCGCTAGGGTGTGGTCATTATCGTCAGTAATTGGGCCGTCTGAGCCGGGCACGGTAGGTACGCCAGCTTTCTTCATTGCCTTAATGGCAGAGACCTTGTCACCCATCATGCGGATAAGGTCGGGGGTGGGGCCAATGAAGACGAAGCCACTTTTCTCGACTTGTTCTGCAAAGTCGGCATTTTCAGCTAAGAAGCCGTAGCCGGGGTGAATACCCACGGCATCGGTGACTTCAGCAGCGCTAATAATAGCCGGAATATTTAGGTAGCTGGCAGGCGACGGAGCGGGGCCGATGCAGACTGACTCATCTGCAAGGCGAACATGCATTAGCTCGCGGTCTGCAGTGGAGTGGACTGCGACGGTCTTAATGCCAAGCTCTTTGCAGGCGCGAAGAATACGCAGTGCAATCTCGCCGCGGTTGGCAATGACAACTTTTTTAAGCATCTGTAATCAATCCCTTTTGGGTGCGTTGATCGGACAATTGTTTGTTCCGGCTAGGCCGGTTTTACACAATAGTGATCAGGGATTGATCGAATTCTACAGGCTCTGCGTCATCTACAAGAATGGCCTCGATCACGCCAGCTTTGTCGGATTCGATCTGGTTCATCATTTTCATTGCTTCAACGATACAAATCACATCGCCGACTTTCACGTGTTGGCCAACCTCGATAAAGGCAGGTGATGATGGCGAGGGTGAGCGATAGAAGGTGCCAACCATGGGCGATTTGATCACATGACCAGTTGGTCCGGCAGCTTTTGGAGCTTCTGCCGGTGCAGCGGCTGGTGCGGGCGCAGCCATAGGTGCTTGCATCATGGGTTGGCCAATATACTGTGGTGCTGGCATGCCTTTGGCGGCGCTGTTACGACTGATGCGTACAGATTCTTCGCCTTCTTTAATTTCTAGTTCATCGATGTTTGACTCTTCGAGTAGCTCGATCAATTTTTTTACTTTTCTAATATCCATAGTCGCTCTCTTGAATGGGCTAAGTTTAATGAAATTATTGGTTTAATTGGTCCATCGCTGCGTGTAGCGCGAACTGGTAGCCTTGGGCGCCCAGACCGCAGATGACACCGCGGGCAATGTCCGAAAAATAGGAGTGGTGACGAAAACTGTCCCGTGCATGCACATTGGACAGATGTACTTCAATAAAGGGAATGTCGACCGCAAGCAGAGCGTCGCGCAGGGCAATGCTAGTGTGGGTAAACGCTGCCGGATTAAAAATAATAAAATTAATGCCTTCTGGTCGGGCCAGATGAATGCGGTCTATTAGCTCGTATTCAGCATTGCTTTGCATAGCTTGCAGGTGGTGACCCCGCTCTTTGGCGCTGAGCTGTAGTCGCGCATCAATATCCGCCAGCGTGTCGCTGCCGTAAACGCCGGGTTCACGGGTGCCGAGTAGATTTAGATTAGGGCCGTGAAGAACGAGTATCGATGCCATAAGTTACTGCTTGAATGAGCCAATCAGAGTATAGCGCGATTGTGCCTTATTTGGATTTATGAGTCCAACGCATAGCGTGAATTTTTTAAGATAGCGTCCAGTTGCCTGCAAGTTTCCAGAAGTTAGCTGGAGTTTTGTAAGCAGCAGTGTTTTCGGTGTTAACACTGTAAGCGGCTAATCTTATCTGTTTAGTAGCTCAATGATCATTGGTTTGGTCAGTACTTGGGGCAGCATAATTGCCGTCGCGCTGAGATCGGCAGGGTAGTATACGTATAGAGGAATACCATTGCGCTGATATTCGGCTAATAGCGCAGTGATAGCGGGATCGTAGCGGGTCCAGTCGGCGATTAAATAGTGCACATTGTGCTTAATAAATGCATCGCGAATCGTTTTGGTATTGAGAACCAGCGTTTCGTTGGCCGCGCAGGTGATACACCAGTCGGCGGTGACATCAAGAAAGACGTTCTGGCCATTTTCCCGCAGTCGTTGAATTTCACTTTTGTTAAACTGATCACTTGCCAGTTTTGACTCACTCGACGGTGAGTTTAAGCTGATGACGAGGCCTGCGAGGCTAGCAATGATGGTGAGTGCCGCTAATATTTTTTTGCCGTGGCCATGTAGCCATAATCCGAAACCAATTAGTAGCCATGTTAAGTGCGTGATAGCCATACCGTTGGCGCCAGTTTGGCGACCAATGACCCACGCTAGCCAAATGGCCGTTGCCAGTAGCGGAAAGCCGAGAAGTTGGCGCAGTGTAATCATCCAGTTGCCGGGCTTGGGTAGTTTGCGCAAGCCAGTGGGAAACAGGGTCAGCAGCAGTACGGGCAGCGCCATGCCCATGCCGATAAAGGCAAATACTAATAGTGCAATAAACGCGGGTTGGCTGGCGGCGAAGCCGACGGCGGTGCCCATAAAGGGTGCGGTGCAGGGGCTGGCGACGACGGTGGCGAGGACACCGGTGAAAAAACTACCGCGATAGCCTTTGTCGCGACTTAAATCGCTGCCGACATTCATCCAGCTGCCGCCAATCTCAAACAAGCCAAAGAGGTTGAGTGCCAGCACAAAAAATAAGCTGGCCAGCAGTGCAACAAACCATGGTGTTTGCAGTTGAAAGCCCCAGCCAATGGCTTGGCCAGCCTGTTGCAAGGCAATTAACACACCCGCTACCAATACAAAGCTGCTGACTACGCCGGCACTATAAATGAAGCCGTGTTTTAGCGGACTGCCTTCATTTGTATTAGTAAAGCTCAGCACTTTTAGGCCGAGTACGGGGAACACGCAGGGCATGAGATTTAGGATGGCGCCACCGAGCGCGGCGAAAAGTAAAATAAGCCACAGGGCGTGATTGCCCTCGGTTTCGCCTGACAGCGTAACCGAGCGGGTAGTGGTACTTGTCGAGTCGGTTTGATTGACAAGGCGTTGCTGGGGATCAACGTGGTAATACTGAGTTTGCGGCGGGTAGCAAAGTCCGGCATCGGCGCAGCCCTGTGAGGTGACCGAGAGTGTAAAGGGGTTTGGGGGTAGTTCGCTTAGGGTGATACTTGTACCGTGGTAATAGACTTCTGTTTCGCCAAAATTTGGGTCTTGTTTTAGTTTGCCGGCGTCGAAGTCTGTTGCGATATCGACGGGTTTGCCATTGAGGCTCGCTTTAATCGCGAATCGCTCTTTGTATAGATAATAGCCTTCCGCTGCGGTCCAATTTAGCAGTAAGTTCTGTTCATTCCACAGCAGCTGTGACTGGTATGCCTCTTCAACCGGTAGAAATGTCGGCGCACTGTCGCCAAATGCCACAGGTTTGGGGGCGGAAAAAAAATCATCTGCGCTGTAAGCCGGGCCGGCTAATAGCAGAATTACCAATAATAAAAACGGCTTCATAAATACAATCACTTACGCTGTAGCGGTATGATACGTTAAATTCGATAGCTTGGACGTTTGAGTATAACTTTGGTGCCAACATGCAGGTATTTTAATATGTGCTGTGTATGTTGGTGCGGCTATTCTGGGGGAAAATTGTGGTGAAGTTTAGGGCTTGCGCCCTGTTTATATGTCTTGCGATGCCAGTTGTGACGCAGGCGCTTGAGATTAAAAGTGCCTATGTTCGTGGTTTACCGCCAAATCAGCGGAATACCGCTGCATTTTTTAGTGTGGAAAATTCTGGTACTGAAGTCGTAGAGCTGCAAGCGGGTAGCAGCGATGCTGCGGCACGTCTTGAAATTCACGCTCATCAACACCAAAACGGCATGATGTCGATGCAGATGCAGCCGTCAGTGCGTATTGAGGCGGGGCAGCGCATTCGCTTTGTGCCCGGTGGTTATCATCTTATGTTGATTGATCTTAAGCAGCCCTTAATAGAAGGCGACTCAGTTAGCTTTAGTTTGAGAACTGTAGGTGGTGAGGAGCTAAGCGTGACGGCGCCAGTGATTAGTGTGCTAAATGAAGCGTCTGCACTAAATGACATAATAGGAAAACAGCCATGATAAAGCAGAGAATAACAGACGCCTTTGGCGCTGCGAAAGAAGCGATGCAGGACTGGCTGGGAAATGGCGTAGCGTGGCGCATTGCGGCCGTTGCGGTACCCTTGTATTTGCTTTTGGTGATGGTGCTTGGGGTGTATTGGAGCTTTACCCCTGAAATACCAGGAACCCGGTATTTACAACAAGATGCAAAAAAGGCGGTGGTGGGCACGGCGACAACATCAGCTTTAATCGATGTGAGCGAAGTGTTATTGAACAAGCCTGGCGGTTTTATCGGTAATGATATTACCCCACCCGGCATTTTTATGGATGATATGCCAGCGTGGGAGTACGGTGTACTTATTCAGGTGCGGGATCTAAGTAGAGCTATGCGCGAAAGCTTCAGTCGCTCGCAGTCGCAGTCCCAAGAAGATACAGATTTAGCAAAGGCCGAGCCTCGATTTAATTTTTCAAATAATAGTTGGGCAGTGCCAGCCTCTGAGTCAGAGTACGGGCAGGGGATTAAATATTTAAAAGCCTATCGCAAACGGCTTAGTGATGTAGACGACCCGCAGGCGCAATTTTATGCGCGAGCAGACAATTTGCGTTATTGGTTGGCGGGGGTGGAGTCGCGTTTAGGGAGTTTGTCGCAGCGCTTGAGCGCCAGTGTTGGACGGCCGCGACTGAATACTGATTTGGCGAACGACGCCAATGCGCGGCAATCAACCCCAGCAGAGAGTGAGCAGCGGGTAAAAACGCCGTGGTTAAAGCTAGACAATGTGTTTTACGAGTCGCGGGGCACAGCTTGGGCCTTGATTTGTTTTCTGCGTGCCGTTGAGGTTGATTTCGCCGACGTACTTGCCAATAAAAATGCAGCGGTAAGCTTGCGGCAAATTATCCGCGAGCTAGAGGGAACCCAGCAGGCAATGTACAGCCCAATGGTGTTGAACGGTGGCGGTTTCGGCTTGCTCGCCAATCATTCGTTAGTTATGGCCTCGTATATAACTCGGGCCAATGCTGCGATTACTGATTTACGTGATTTATTGTCCCAAGGATAAGTGATGAGCTACACAACAATGATGAAAGGAATTGTCTTAACGGCTGCGCTGCTGATAACAGCGTGTGCGCAGAGTCCACAAGCGATTAGGGTTGAGCCAACATTTGCGGCACCAACACAAATGGATGGCGGGCAGAGTCCAGTGCACGTGCGAGTAAGTGATCAGCGTGCAAACAAAGTCTTGGGCAGTCGTGGTGGTGCTTATCGTGAAACGTCAGTGATCACCTTAGCGAATAACTTGTCGTTACCAGTAGAGAAGGCGCTATCTTCGCATATGGCGGCAATGGGCTATGACGTAGATAGCTTAAGCCCAGCGACGGCTGATTTGCACGTTATTTTCACGTCCTTAGTTTATAACCACCCAAAAGAAGATGGTGTTGGTTATGATATGGATATGTCGGCGACGGTAGAGGTTGAGGTGCGACGGGGCAATGAGCATTATCAGGGCCGGTATCGTATAAAGCGGAATCAAAAATTCTTTAAAACCCCAAGCGACGCTCAAAATACCAAACTGGTGAATGAGCTGGTGGCTGAAGTGCTAGAAAGTATGCTTTCAGATCCGAAGTTAGTGGCGTTTTTGCAGAAAAATTAAACGGTTTACTACTCGAAAAATAAAAAGGCAGAGCTCTTTGCGGGGCTCTGCTTTTTTTACGGCGCTTGAATGTGCTTAAACAAGACCTGCGAGTAACTCGCTGTGCTTTGGCCCAGCAAGGCGGGGCCCGTATTGCGACACCACTTCAGCTGCGGCGCGGCTCGCTAAGTCGCCGGCTTGTTTAAAGTCGTAGCCGTGGGTGATGGCGTACAAAAACGCCCCTGCAAACATGTCGCCGGCACCGTTGGTGTCGATGGCCTTGACCTTATGTCCGCTGACCTTGTGCAGCTCCTTGCCATCAAATACCAATGCGCCTTCGGCGCCTAAGGTAATAGCGAAGGTTTTGCTGATGTCTTTTAGGGCTGTAACCGCATCATCTAAAGAATCGCTTTGCGCCCAACCTAGAGCCTCTGCCTCATTGCAGAATATGAGATCCACGCCGTCGCCTAGCATTTCCACTAAGCCGTCGCGAAAAAAGCTGACCATGCCTGGGTCTGAAAAACTCAGGGCGGTTTTAACGCCATTTTGCTCGGCTATTTTACGGCCGGCAATGGCAGCAGCGCGGCCAGTATCAGATGTGACTAAATAGCCTTCGGCGTAAAAATATTCTGAATCCGCGAGGGCGGTTTCATTTAGTTCGTTAACCGACAGTGTTTCGCTAATACCTAAGTTGGTATTCATGCTGCGTTCGGCATCTGGGCTAATGAGCACCAGGCATTTACCGGTAACACCTGTAGATTTTTCGCCGTCAAAGTCGGCATCTACCCCAGCGGCTTTGATATCATTCATGAAAAAATCGCCGTGTTGATCGTTAGCGACTTTGCAAGAATAGTAGTTTTTGGCACCAAAATAGGCAGCGGCAATAATGGAGTTACAGGCAGAGCCACCGCTGGCTAAACTAGCATGAACCATATGGCTGCTTAGCTTGTCCAAGAGTTCCTGTTGACGGGCTGCGTCAACGAGGGTCATTAGGCCTTTTTCAACGCCAAGAGACGTGAGCTCTTGGTCATTAATTTCAATTTCGGTGTCGACCAGCGCAGCGCCAATGCCATAGAGGTGGTATTTTTTCATCTTATTTGCCAGTTACTTGCGGTAAAGTGCCGCTATTATCCGGTTTGAATGTCGATTTGCAATGCGCTGGCGCTGTAATAGCGTTAACACCAGCGTATTAATGCTTTGAATGAAGTCTTATGTGTATTAATGAAAATTATTTGGTTGTGATGAATGGCTAAAAAATCCCCCAAGCGCGGTAGCGGCAGGTTTCGTAAATTTAAATTTCGAAATATTTCCTGGTTGGGTTTGTTTTTGAAACTCTCGCTGGTTGGTCTGGTGTTATTGCTTATCTTGTTTGCTTATAGCGATGCGAAGGTGCGTGGTGCATTTGACGCTAAGCGTTATGAACAGCCGGCAAAGGTGTATGCGCGGCCTCTGGTTTTGGCATCCGGTGCGATTTTGACGGCCTATGAATTAGAGTCTGAGCTTGGCGAATTGGGCTATCGCTCTCGAAAATTAGTGAATGAGCCGGGTACATACCATCGTCAAGGCGATCATTTTTCAATATTTATACGGCCCTTTAATTTTGCCGACGGCGATCGGCCGGCGCGCAAAATTGAGTTAGATATGGGGGTGACCACGGTTGGCGTGTTACGCAATAGCCTAGGTGAACGGATTGCCGAAGAGCAATTAGACCCCATGGTCATTGGTGGTGTATATCCAGGGCGACATGAAGATCGCTTGATGTTGAGCTTGCCAGAAGTACCGCAAATGTTGATTGAAACCTTGGTGCAGGTAGAAGATCAGCATTTTTACAGCCATTTTGGTATTTCACCACGTAGTATCGCCCGCGCGTTTCTAGCAAATATTAAAGCAGGTCGTACCGTACAGGGTGGCAGCACGCTAACCCAGCAGCTAGTGAAAAACACCATTTTAAGCAGCGAGCGCAGCCTGTGGCGTAAGGCCAAAGAAGCGGTGATGTCGATTCTCACCGAAATGCACTACAGCAAAGATCGTATTCTTGAAGCGTATATAAATGAAGTGTATTTGGGGCAGGAGGGCAACCGCGCCATTCACGGTTTTGGTTTGGCTGCGCGTCACTATTTTAATAGACCGCTGGACGAATTAAATCTTGCGCAAATCTCCATGCTGGTCGGCTTGGTGAAAGGCCCTTCTTACTACGATCCTTGGCGTCATCCTGAGCGGGCTAAAAATCGTCGTAATATAGTGATGGGTGAGTTGGCTGAGCAGGGTTGGTTGACCCCCGCACAATTGGCGGCGTGGCAAAAAGAGCCGCTGGAATTGGCGAAATCCTCGGCATTAGATGGCGTTTATCCCGCCTATGTGGATTTAGTCCGCCGTCAACTTAGTCGTGATTACCAAAGCAAGGAGTTACAAAATAGTGGCCTGAGAATTTTCACGCCCTTTGATCCGGTTCTTCAACGGCGTGCAGAGAAGGCGACGGTAAAATCCTTGGCACGTTTGGAAAGCCGTCAAAAAGATCTACAAGTTGCCATGGTGGTTACGCGGGTTAACAGCGGCGATGTGGTAGCGGTGATTGGCGGTAAACGGCCGCGATATGCTGGTTTTAACCGCGCCTTAGATGCATTGCGACCTATTGGTTCTTTAGCGAAGCCAGCGGTATTTTTGGCGGCGCTTAATCAGCCGCGGTACTACAATTTATTAACGCGGGTATCTGACGAACCGATCACTATTCCGAATGCCAATGGCTCGCTCTGGAAACCGTCTAATTACGACCGCAAATCCCACGGTAATGTGCCTTTGCATACCGCGCTAGCGCATTCTTATAACATTGCTACCGCTCGCTTGGGAATGGAGGTGGGCTTAAGTAATGTCATGGATATGTTCCAGCGCTTGGGTATTCAGCGGCCTTTGCTGGAGGTGCCGTCGATGTTGCTGGGGGCGGCACAATTGGCGCCGATTGAAGTGGCGTCTATGTATCAGACGATTGCGGCAGAAGGTCGCTATACCCCCTTGCGAACGATTTATGCAATTTCGGATAGTAAAGGCAAGCTTCTGGCGCGCTACCCGCAAAAGCCTAAGCAAGTTGTTAACCCTGCAGCGGTGCATGTATTGCAATATGCGATGTTAGAAACCGTGCGCGAAGGCACAGGCAAAGGGGTGTATAACGTTTTGCCTAAAGACTATCGCGTGGCGGGTAAGACCGGTACTAGTAACGATACCCGCGATTCATGGTTTGCCGGATTTGCTGGGGATTATATGGCGGTGGTGTGGATGGGTTTAGATAATAACGCATCAACTGGCTTAACCGGCGCAAGTGGTGCGCTCACCGTGTGGCGGCAGTTTATGGCAGAGGCCAGTACCGAGCAAATGCCGTTCTCGCAAACGGCGGGAGTTGAGTATCAGTGGGTTGATGGCGGGTCTGGTAAATTAACTCAGTCCTGGTGCGAAGGTGCGCGGTATATGCCGTTTATGAGTGGCAGCGCACCGACTGAAAGCGGTGGCTGCGCACCAGATGGCGAGAAAATGTGGAAGTGGTTTAAAGGCGTGTTCGATTGATCAAACACGCTTTTAACTAACGTTCGCGAATATGGGCGGTGTAGCCACCTTTATCCGAGGGGACTAAATCCATAAATTGGTTGATGCAATCCGGTACTTCTTCACTGCGGTGGCTAACGAATAAAATACGGGTTTGACCATGGGCGGCAATTTGATCGACGGCGCCCAGCAGCTTGGATTTTTGCTCGTTGTCTAGGCCAATGCAGGGTTCGTCTAAAATCAGAATACGGGGTGATTTCACCATTGCCCGCGCCAGCAAAATCATGCGTTGCTCGCCAAAGGATAGACGATCGAAGCGTTGATCTTTGAGTGGCAGTAACTCTAGAGCATCGAGCCAGGCAATTAATAACTGGCGCTGGCCTTCGCTGTAGTCAGTATACAAACCCACCGAGTCGAACAGCCCAGACGCGACAACATCTATCACCTTGGTGCGCTTTAAATTACTCATTTGCATGCTGGTATTGAGCAGGCCAAATTGAGATTTCACCTCCCATATACTTTCGCCGCTACCGCGCTGACGGCCAAATAGAAATACTTGCTGGCCGTAAGCTTTATCATTTTCTCCACAGAGCAGACCTAGCAGGGTGGATTTGCCCGCGCCGTTTGGTCCGCTGATACAGCAGTGCTGATGGGGCATGAGCGTCCAATTAATATCGCTGAGTACCTGTTTACCACGGAAGTTTACGTTGATGTCGCGCAGCTCTAACAACGCTGCGCCTGAGGGGTGGGCGGGCGCCTCTGCAATGGGTAAAGGCTTCGCGTAGTGGTGAACGGCCTTCGCTTGTTGCTTGGCATCTTTGGCGCTGCACTCTCCCAGTATTTTACCTTGGGCTATTTTGAATACGGTGTCGATGGCGTCGGGTATATCGTTGGCGTCTTTGGTGAGCAACACTAGCGGTGTAGGCGAGCTAACTAATTCTGCGAGCAGGCTGTGCATTTCTGCTTGGGCTTTTACGTCTAAGCCTTCAAAGGGGTTGTCTAGAATTAAGGCTGCGGGTTTGGCAAATAGCGCGCGGGCTAATAGGGTCTTGCGACTTTCGCCTGTCGATATATAGCGAATGCCCTGTTCAAGAATATGGCCGATACCGAGACGCTCACAGAGTTGGCTAAATTCGGCATTTGCTTCGTGGCCCTGCAGAATAATGTTCTGCACAGTCGTACCAACATCGAAGGCATCTTCGCGGGTTTCACTGTCGTCAAAACGGCGATCGCGCTCGATTAATTCGCGGTGTAGGTCAAAGGATATATGTGCAATATTCGCCGGCCCAGCATCGTCAGCATAACTCACCTCGCCACTATTGGGGCGCAGGGAGTCTGTGATCAGCTTGGCGAGGGTGGTTTTGCCGGCACCATTGCCACCAAGAATGGCAATGTGCTGGCCCTGTGGCCACTGCCAATTAAAGTCGTCGAGGATGGGGTCGAGTTGGTAGGCAAAGCGAATATGTTCAAGGCGGACAATAGGGGCTGACATGTGAAACCGTTACGCAGAAAAATAGGCGCGTATTGTACCATAAGCAAGAGTATCAATAGGGAGCTTGATACTCTTGCTGACAATGCTTAACAACGTATGCATTGCCCTGGGCTGAGTTGATAGAAATCAACAATTTGCTGCCAGGCTTGCTCTGCGGTATCGACAATGGAAATCATATTTACATCGTCGGGGCTGATTACGCCTTCGTCGCGTAAAAATTCTAAATTGATCGCTTGACGCCAAAACTCATGGCCGATGAGGATGATGGGCACCCGTTTTGATTTGCCGGTTTGAATAAGGGTCAGGGCCTCGAAGAGTTCGTCGAAGGTACCAAAGCCGCCGGGACAAACGATGAGCGCCTTCGCTCGCAGCATAAAGTGCATTTTGCGAATGCCGAAGTAGTGGAAACGGAAACAAAATTCAGGGCTGATATAGGGATTGGGCTCTTGTTCGTGGGGTAGTACGATATTTAAACCGATGGAGCGGCCACCTGCTTCCATTGCGCCGCGATTTGCCGCTTCCATAATCCCTGGGCCACCGCCGGTCACCACGTAGAGCTGTTCGTTCTCATCGCAATTTGCAGAGTGAGAGGCAATGAGCTCCCCCAATTTTTGCGCCTGTTGGTAGTGGTGGCTATTGCGCTGTTCGCGTTTTGCGGCGCGTATTTTGGCGGGGTCACCGTCGGTCTCGGCGGCTTTGAGGGCCGCATCGGCGTCCTCTGGGGACAGAAAACGCGCACTCCCAAAAATGACAATGGTGGATTCTACGCCGTGTTCTTTTAATATCATTTCAGGCTTTTGCAATTCCAGATGGAAGCGCAGGCCGCGTAATTCCTCTCGGAGTAAAAAGTCTTGGTCGGTATAGGCTAGTCGATACGCGGCGGGAATGTCTTGTTGGTTGCTGGGCATTTCTTCGCGAGCGGATGGGAAGTTGGCGCCGCGCAGTTCTGATTTATTCGGCATTTATTATTTCCTTACGAATGACTGCCTTCTATGCTGCGTCAAGTTGGGGATAGGGGCAAGGCCTGTCTGCTTTCTATCACAGATTGTTTATTGCGCCCAGACGATAAAGAAGTGGAATAGCTTGTGTTGGACTGTCTAGGCGGTATGATCTTTGAAAAGCCGTAATAACAAGGCGGGTGATGCTGCTGGCGTTTACAGACTGCAAAGCCCAAATAATGAGTGGCGTGGCAATTCACACAGGTTTTTATGACGCAATCAGACGATTCATTTATCAGTCATTTTTTAAAGCAAGAGTCCGCTGGCGGAATTTTATTGGTTATGGCGAGTGCCATTGCTATGGTGCTGGCAAATAGCCCTCTCGTCAGTGTTTATAATTTATTGATAGACACCCCCGTAGTGGTGCAGGTTGGCGCACTAGCACTTGCGAAACCCTTGTTGATGTGGGTTAACGATGGCTTTATGGCGGTGTTTTTCCTGTTGGTTGGCCTTGAACTCAAGCGCGAGTTTTTAGAGGGTGAGCTCTCTGACCTGCGTAAAATTATTCTGCCAGGTTTGGGCGCTATTGGTGGTATGGTCGTACCGGCGTTGATTTATGTTCTTTTAAATCCGAGTGACCCAGTGGCAATGCAGGGCTGGGCAATTCCCACCGCAACAGATATCGCCTTTGCTCTTGGTGTTTTGAGTTTGTTGGGTTCTCGGGTGCCGCTAAGTCTAAAGGTATTTTTAACCTCACTGGCAATTTTTGACGATATTGGCGCGATTTTGATCATCGCGTTCTTTTATACCAGCAAAATTTCGCTGACCGCCTTGCTGATAGCCGCCGCTTGTATTGCGGTGTTGTGGTGTTTGAATCGTCGTGGCATCGATGAAAAAAGCCCCTATATGATTGTAGGCTTGGTGATGTGGATCGCACTGGTCAAGTCCGGTGTGCACGCTACCTTGGCGGGGGTTGTTCTTGCACTGTTTATTCCTATGCAGGCAAAAGATCCCTCGCAAAGTTCGCCGGCTAAATCGTTAGAGCATGATTTGCACAGTGCGGTGGCCTTCTTTATTTTACCAATTTTTGCTTTCTGCAATTCGGGTATCAGTTTTAGCGGGGTTGGTATAGAGAATATTATGCACGGTGTCCCGCTGGGTATTACGCTGGGATTGTTTGTGGGTAAACAACTCGGTGTGTTTGTGTTTTGTTGGTTAGGCATAAAGTTAAATCTCACCCGTTTACCTGATGATATGTCGTGGGCGTCCTTGTATGGCACGGCTTTATTGTGCGGTATTGGTTTTACCATGAGTTTGTTTGTAGGGTCTTTGGCCTTTGAAGAAACAGGTGTGAGTAGAATGTTTGACGAGCGCCTAGGTATTATTTTGGGCTCTTTATTGTCGGGTGGTTTGGGCTATGCTGTGTTGCGTTTTAGCTTGCCGGCCAAGGAATAAATTAAATTTTAATGAGTGAAAAGCCGTCAAGTAGCGCAGCAGTATCGCAAATTAAGTCAGCGTTAATTAGCATAGTAACACTACTTGTTATGCTGGCAATAACTGCGACAATCGCTGCGTTGTCTTCCCTAGGTATGTCGATGCAATTCGGGCTCACCGTGTCGATGTGGGCGCTGATTATTGCGTTAGGGTGTCAGTGGCTTGGTTTTGTTCATGCCTATTTTTATCAAACTGAACGGTATTACGATTTAGTCGGTGCCATTGCTAATATTGCCGTCGTTGTTTTCGTTCTGAGTTTTGCAGAGCATCGAGATCTTCGTGCATTACTGTTAGCCACGCTAATTACTTTATGGGCGGTGCGACTTGGTGGCTTTTTGTTTGTACGTATTTTAAAGGACGGTGGTGATGGTCGCTTCGATGATATTAAAACGAATTTCTTTCGTTTTTTATTAACATGGACATTGCAGGGTGTCTGGGTATTTTTTATTCAGCTTTGTGCCATCTTGGCGATTAGTGCTCAAAGCACTCAGCCCTTAGATGTGTTTGCTATTGTTGGCGGTATTATTTGGCTGCTCGGTATGGCCATTGAAACCGCAGCGGATTGGCAAAAGCGCAGGTTTAGATCGCAGCTCCAAAATAAGGGCCAATTTATTAGCACAGGTTTGTGGGCAAGATCGCGCCATCCGAATTATTTCGGCGAGATTGTGCTTTGGATCGGTATTGCAATAGTGGCATTGCCGGCCTTAAGTGGCTGGATGTATTTCGGTTTGCTGTCGCCTTGTTTTGTTGTTTTTCTATTAACGCGTGTTAGTGGTATTCCTCTGCTAGAGGCTCGGGCAGACAAGCGGTGGGATGGCGATGCTGATTATCTGCATTATAAAAATACCACGCCGGTGTTGATTCTTAAGCTGCGTTGATCATTTGCCGAATTTATATTGGAATAAATATTAGGACGGATTAGTCGTTATGATTGAACCCATTTTAGTGGGGCTCGCCTTTGTTGCGGGATTGGCTTTTCGGCGTGCGGGTATGCCGCCGTTGCTGGGGTATTTGTCGGCGGGATTTTTAGCGGGCGGTTTACAGATTGGCGATGCTGAAATTATCCACACTCTGTCTGAAGTCGGTATTATCCTTCTGTTATTTACCATCGGACTAAAATTGAATATCAGGGAATTGTTGGCGCCACAAATTTGGGCAACGGCGTCTTTACACACCGCTATTGTGGTGCCGTTAACGGCGGGCATGTTGTTGTGCCTAGTGTGGTTAATGCCCAGTGTAGAGGCGATAGATACCTCCGTGGCTTGGATGCTGGCCTTTGCACTGTCATTTTCTAGTACGGTATTTGCGGTCAAAATTTTCGATGAGCGCGGTGAGGGCGCTGCCCTGCACGCAAAAATTGCGATCGGTATTTTGGTGGTGCAGGATATTTTTGCCGTTACATACTTGGTGTTTTCCGCCGAGGAGGCACCGTCGCCTTGGGCTTTTGCTTTATTAGGCCTGCCCCTGCTTAGGCCGCTATTAGTTTTTCTGCTAAAACAGGCAGGGCACGGAGAACTATTGGTTTTATTTGGTATTGCAGTGGCCCTTGGTAGTGCTGAACTATTTGAAATGGTGCATTTGGAAGGAGGCTTGGGCGCACTGTTATTTGGTGTGCTGTTGTCGAACATTTCTAAGAGCGTTGAGCTGTATAAAGGCCTTATTAATTTTAAAGATATTTTTCTAACCGCGTTTTTTCTCAGTATTGGCTACGCCGGCTTACCCAGCGGCGAAATGCTCTTGGTAGCTCTTGCCATCGGCGGTCTAATTTTATTGAGGCCCTTAATTTATTTTGCCCTTTTGGTGATGTTCCGCCTGCGGGCTCGAACCTCGCTGTTAGTCGGTTTGTCACTATTTAATTACAGCGAATTCGGGCTAATAGTGGCGGCGATGGCGGTTAAAGGTGGACAGCTTCCTGCGGAGTGGCTAACGACATTAGCGGTGGCAATGGCCTTGTCCCTGTTTATTGCGGTGCCATTTAATACCCATGTGCATTCTTTATATGCGCGTTTGGCCACACGTTTGCAAAAAATGGAGCGCAGTGAATTGCTGCTGCAAGAGCGCCCAGTGGACTTAGGTGATGCCGAGATTCTTATTTTTGGTATGGGTCGTATCGGCAGCGGCGCCTACGATTATTTGAGTCAGCATTACCCCAATAAAATTATTGGTGTAGAGGAAAGTGCAGATAAAGCCTTAAAACTGAGATTGGCCGGCAGGCTGTGTGTACCTGGGGATGCCAGCGACCGGGATTTTTTAGAGCGCGCAGACTTACATAGACGTAAAACGGTGCTGGTTAGCTTAACCAACCATGCTGAGAATGTGGATGTTGTTAAACTGCTTCAACAGCTTAATTACCAAGGACGGATCGCCGTGGTATCGCGATTCCCTGATCAACATGAAGAGCTGACCCGCATGGGCTGTATTACCTTTAATCTTTACGCAGAAGCCGGTCATGGTTTTGCAGAGCGGGTAATGGAAGAGTTGGTCTAAGTAAATTTCCCTATTGTTAAATCCAAAAAGCGAGCCTTTTCGTACGCTGAGTGGATAGCACTGTCTATATAAATGAGTTAGTGCAGTAGCTAGTCAAAGTCAGTTAAGCGGTTCTGCCGTTTAGCTTTTCAGTGCATAGGATTTGTTGCTGCCTCACTTAAAGGTACTTAGCGTATGGAAATTTTAGATAATAATTCACAAAGCCGTTTTGGCTATACTTCGTTTCATCGCACGGCTCTGGCTGGAGCTGTACTGATAGCTGCTATGGGCCTAGCCGCTTGTGACGGAGACGATGGACGAGATGGTGCTTCAGGTGCAGCGGGGGCTCCCGGCACTAATGGTAGTAATGGTTTAGACGGTCAAAACGGCACCCCAGCTTTTGCGCCGGCGACGATTTTAGTGGCCAGCAATGGTGGGGGTGATACCAATGTAAGGGTACGAAATGAGTCATTGGGGTTATTAAATACCTATAGTAGTGGTGCTAATGAAGGCTTGCTGGTCGATCAGGCGGGGCATTTGGTGCAGGCACAAGATGCGGTGATGCCGGCTAGTATTGTGACTGCGTGTAACGCGGTCAGTAGAAATAGTGGTGATGCAAGTCGAGCGCTTAGTGGCGCCAGCACTGGTTTAGTAAATCCCAAGGGCATTGCTAAAATAGATAGCGCGGGTTTGGTGGTTGTGGCTAATGTTGGTGGCAATAACCTGTTGATATTTGGCGCGGCAGCAGTTGGTGATCAAGCTCCTTTGGCGACGGTTAGTTTAGGCGCAAACGCTTGGGATATTGTTTATGACGATACTAAAGACCGTTTGTTTGTCGCCCAAACGAATGGTTCTGTTGCGGTGTTTGACGATTTTTCAACCGATCTTGGCGCGATGACGCCGCGGATATTCACTTCATCAACTGCTGGTGCCACCACCAATCTTCACGGTATAGACTATGACCCAGCAGGTGATCGCTTAGTTGTTAGCGATGTCGGTTCGGCTACCGATGCGACTGATGGTCGTCTGTATGTATTTGCCAATGCGAGTACTGCCACCGGTAGTGTCACCCCGAGTGTGACTATTTTTGGTTCTAATACTCGTTTGGGTAATCCTGTTGATCTTGAGTTGGATGGCAGCGACGTTCGTATTGCCGAAAAATCTAATGACGCGATTTTGGTTTATCGGAATATTTTTGAAAGTGCAGGCGGAGATTTACCCGCTGATGTGGCCTTTGCAACAACTAAGCCGGAATCTATCGCGGTTCTGCTAAATTCTGAACCTGTTTCGGGTGCAACAGATATTACAGACTCAACGACGGCTTATAGCTTACTTACCACCAGTAATCCCGGTGCTGGCCCAGCAGGTCTGCTTTTTAAGACCTCTCGTAACGTAGGTACTCCGGTGCAAACCTTTAATGCCGCCAGCGCAGCTACTGGTTTAACAGGTATTGAAAATGTAGTGTTAGACCGCAATGGCGATGCTTACATTGCTTATAACGCCGGCGCAACCCCGGGAATTGCTGTAGTAAGTGCCTTGAATGGTCGTAGTGGGGGTGGTTTTGACGTGTCCCGTGATCGCACCATCTCTGGCGCCAACACCACATTGGTGACTCCTAAGGGCGTTGAAATTGCTGACGACCTCGGTCTAATTTTAGTGTCTGACACCGGTGTAAGTGGAGTGGTTATTTTTAGCAGCTGCGCGGCAGGTGATGTGGCGCCGTTGGCAACGCTGCCGGGTACCGGTACGCCGTGGGATAGTGACTATGACCCACTAAACGATACTCTGTATGTGGCTCAAACCAACGGCAGTGTCGACGCTTATGATAACTTCTCCGTTGATCTTGGTAGCAATGGCGTATCAAGGACGATTACGCTCATCCCAGCTGCGACCAATTTACACGCTGTTCGCTACGACCAGCGTTCAGACACGCTTATTTTGAGCGATGTGGGTTTGGCTGCTGATGCCGCCGATGGAGCGCTATTGGCACTGGAGTTTGCCTCCACGGCCAGCGGAGCTACTGCAGTAATTAAACGCGTTGCCGGACCGCTGACTGGTCTTGGCAATCCTGTTGATATCGCGTTTGATGGCGCTGATTTGTATGTGGCAGAAAAAGCCAATGCTGGTGGCGCGATTCAAGTCTGGCGTAACTTTCTGACAGACACCAGCCTCACTGGCAGTGTTGCCCCTAGTAGCTCCGTGGCGACGGTGAACCCAGAGTCGATAGTATTGATGCGTAAGTTCTAGTATCAATTTAATAGTAGTATAAAGCTCAAGTCCGCAGTCTTTTTGACTGCGGACTTTTTTTATTTTGTAGCATTTGCTTACTAAAACAGCGTTAAGATAAATATTCTGATCTGAGGGGTTGCCCCTTTCGATGTTTCAGGCAAATGTCCATAATATCGGCGAGAAGCTGGGACGCTTGTCCGGCAAGCTGAATTCTGCGGGAGCACTATGGAAAACAATAACCCTTGGTTACGTGCAGAGATTGCGCAATGGCTGCGGGAGGGCATTATCACCGATCAACAGGCGCAAACTCTGTATGCCCGCTACCCTGCGTTTGTGGCGTATCGGCCAAAAGGTGATGGTGCGTGGGGGAAGGTAATTTTTGCCCTGCTAGGTGTTGGCGTTTTTGGTCTGGGGATTATTCTGCTGTTCGCCTATAACTGGGAGGGAATGCACCGCTACATGAAATTAGCGGCAATTGGGCTTGGTATTCTTGGTGCTCACGGCGCGGCTTTGTTGATGGCCAAGAATGAGAAATCCAACCCGCGAATGATAGAAAGTTTCCACCTGCTTGGCACCATGTTATTCGGTACTGGGATTTGGTTGATTGCACAAATTTATCATTTTGATGCGCATTACCCTGATGGTTTTTTTCTGTGGTGTTTTGCCGCACTGAGTTTGGCCTGGGCCTTACCATCGATTGCTCATGCAGTATTGGCGACTATTTTATTGCTGTTGTGGAGCGGTTTGGAAACCTTTGAGTTTGGTCGTCATTTGCCGCTTGCGACGTGGATTTTATTATTAGGCTTGTTGCCGCTGGCATGGATGCAGCGCGCCTCATCTCTATTGGCTGTCTTGTTGCTAGCGTTGCCGCTGTCGTATGCATTCACGGTAGTCGGTCTTGGTGATAGATATTTGTTTGCACTTGGCCTGCTGTTATTAGGGAGCTACTTCGCGCTTGCGCGTATTGTTTCTGCGAGTGCTTACCCAGAAAGTAGTGGCGTATTTTCACTGTGCGGTAGCCTGCTATGGCTGCCCTTGATTTACGTGGGTACGTTTACGGGACTTCCTTCCCTGTCTGGTATGTCTGAATTGCCGGGATTTGGGCTTTTATACATTCTGCTGCCCTTATTACTGGTTTTGGTCACATGGCTTGTTGCACTTGTGCGTAAAGGCACGCGTCCAACGAGCTTGGTGCAGTGGCTAGAAAGTGGCTTGGTGTTGTTTGTGCTATTGCTTGCGGTGCTGCCTAGCTTGTCGGGAGGCGATCTCAGTGGCTGGAGTCGGGTGGTCTTTAACCTCGCATTTTTAGCATACGCCTTATTGTATGTGTACCGCGGCACTGAGCATTTAAGGTCAAAATTATTGTCGCTTGGCTGTGTGATGCTCGTGTTATTGGCGGTGGCGCGCTTTACAGATTTATTCGAAAGTTTACTGGCGAGGTCAGCTATTTTCCTACTACTGGGTTTGTTGCTGTTTGTGATTGGTGTGCGGTATTCCAAGCAAAATACCCGTCGTAAATTGGAGAAGCCCCGTGCGTAAACTATTTATTGTACTGTTGGTGCTGGGCCAATTTGTGATTTTGGCGTTTATGGCTGGCGAGCGTGAGTGGATTAGGCACAACGGCGAGCGAGTGTATTTACGCACTGCGCCGATTGATCCTCGGGACCCATTTCGAGGCGATTTTGTACGTTTAAGTTATTCCTTAAACAGCGTTGATGTTAGTCGTTTTCGCTCATCTACGTCGGCGAATTCACTAAAGCGCGATGATAAGGTTTATGCCGTATTGGCGCCAAGCGCGACGGACGTGTATCAGCTAGATTACCTCACGGATCGCAAACCTAGCTCGGGCGTGTTTTTACTGGGCCGAGTGAATCGTGATGTCAGTGGTGGTCAAATACAGCTGCGCTACGGTATCGAACAGTATTTTGTTCAGCAGGGGCGCGGTGTAGAGATAGAAGATAAGCGCGGCGCCGGCAATGCCTTGCAAATCCCGATGGAAGTCGAGCTTGCCGTAGGTGGTCGTGGCCAAGCTGTATTGGTGGATTACCGTTGGAGCCGCATTGGTATTCGTTTAGAGCAGAATACCGAGCTAGCAACAGAGGAGCGCGGTGAGGGTGCGCCGCCACGCAGCCCTTTGTTAATTGTGACGCTTAAAAATGTCTCGGATGCGCCTTTGCAGATCGTTGACAACGAATTACATTGCGGCTTTTCTTTACAGGCAGAGGGCGATACTGGGCGTCGTTATGCGATGACCGACACGCGTTGCAGTACCTATGCATTGCAAGCTAGCGATGTGTTTACCTTGGCGCCAAACGAGGAGTATCGTGTGGAGTTAGATACGGCTTTGCCCCGCTGGTATGTATTGCCAGACGGTGCGGCGGGGTCAGCCTCTCTCGCAGCGGCGGCGCCCAATGAACGCTTCCGTATGATATATCGGCCGCCTCTGGTAACGTCGGATACGGATGGTGCCGCAGCTATGTTGTGGCAGGGTGAGTTGGCATCGCCGGCCTTTAATGTGCGAGGGCGAATCGATTAATTTTGTGGCGGCGGGCCTTCGTTAAATGCCTTAACTCCCGTTGGCAGAACTTCCCATTTGGCCTTGGAGCCAATATAGAGGTGATAGCCAATTTCAATATCAGGGTCGCCGTTGATACAGCCCAAAGTCACCCCATGCGGTGCGCCCTTGTGAGTGCCACACAGGGTTGATCCGCATTTACTGCAAAACTGAAAACCAAAATCTGGCATTGATTGATAGCTGCTTAGTAAATCTGCACCTTCTAGCCATGTAAATTCCGCAGCCTCGACCAGCGCGTATGCAGAGGCCGCAGAGCTAAACACTTTGCGACAACGGGAGCAGTGGCAGGATCTGGCGTCTTTTAATTTACCGTCAATTTGATATTTGATACTTCCACAAAAACATTCGCCGGTGATGGCCATAATGATTTTCCGTTTTGGCTTTTATCGGGGTTAAGCACCGCTACACGGTTTTAGACTATACGATATATTCAAGTGCAGCCCCAGTGTGGTGCTGAGGGTGTATCGATGTAGTCGCTGGGATTTAGCAAAGGGAGAACATTCGGCTTCACTCTGACGGCAGTAACCGGCAGGGTGAAGCTGTTTTGAGAGGGTAGAAAATTACGCCATTTCCATTGTTAGCATTTGCAGGCGTTTGCGTTGCATTTTTAGCGCGTATTCCAGTTCCTTTAAACGAGTGCGTAAGGTGGCGTGCTCCCACGCTTCGTGCAGGTTCTGTTGTAAGGTTTCTTTTTTGCCAGCCAAGTTTAGCTGCAGCGCGTCTTTTTGCGTGGCGAGGTGTTCACGCTTGGCTTCCATCCAGCGTTGGCTGACGGCGTTCCAGTCATTCAGATGATCACAAAACTGCTGGTATTCCTGTTCTAAAAAGGCGGTGAACTGATTTGTGTCACTGCCCTTGCGATTACGTAAAGCCTGCTCTGCCTTTTTGAATTGCATCGTCATGACGGCACGTTGAATTTTGAAGTCGGGAATTTTGCGGAGGTCCCAGGTTAAGCCCATCCACGAAGCAGATTTGATCAGCCATTTGGTGGGGTCGTAGTGCCACCAACGAATACCGTTGCGGTAATCATTCTGAAAAATATGGTGGTAGTTGTGGTAGCCCTCGCCGTAGGTTAGCAGAGCCAAAAAGTCGTTGTCGCGGGCGGTGTTTTCGTCGGTATAAGGACGGCGCCCCCAATAATGAGCTAAAGAATTAATGAAGAAGGTGGTGTGGTGACTAACAACTAAGCGCAGCACACCAGCAAGTAGAATATTTTCTAGCATATGGCCGGTGATAAAACCGAGGGCAACCGCGGGTGCAATATTCATAAACAACACCAAGGGTAGATAGTAGCGGTGCTGCCACATAACAATTTTGTCGCGCTGTAAATCTTTGGCGTTAGAAAAGTCTTCGGCGCTGGCGGGGTAGTCGCGCAGCATCCAGCCAATATGGGAGTACCATAGGCCTTTCTTAGCTGAATAGGGGTCGTGTTCGACGTGGTCTACATGGCGATGGTGGCGACGATGGCCAGACGCCCAAATAAGAATGCTGTTTTGGGTTGCCGCGGCACCGAATAAGGCAAAGAGAACCTTTAATAGCGGATGAGCTTTGTAGCTATTGTGAGCCCACAGACGGTGATAGCCAGCGGTGATGGACATGCCGTTAGCGCCGAGAACGAGGACAAAACCGAGCCAGCCGCTCCAAGTAAAGCCATGGCTAATGCCGTACCAAGGGACACCGATCAGTGCGATCAGTAAGGTGCTGGAGAACAAAATAGTTTGCATCCATAGAAGTTGTGGCTTGGCATCGGCAGCGATGTTTCCAGGCTGTGTCTGCTCGGGCATGGGATCTGGCCTCGGGTGGCTAATAATTACAGTAGTGCACATTTTATAGAAAGCGTTCTAGTAAGAACAGTTACCACTTTATGACAATGTGCCGTTCTGTTGTTGGTGGATGTTTAGTCATGCTGACTTTGAGCCTATAGCAGAATGCGGTCACTTGATATGCGCAATTTCCCTAAGGCGGAAGGTACGTAAACGAGGTTTCTGTTTAGGTCCCATGTGGTATGGTTATCCCGCCCTAATAAGGCAGATTTACTATTGCTCAGGCGGCAAAAATTGCGAAGTGCGCGCGCCGTTAAACAATTAGAACAATGACTCTGAAACGGAATACGATGACGTTTACACAAGCGATGGTTAATCCCGAGGCGCGACGACTGCCAAGCGCATACAAGCTCGTTCTATTTAGATCTTTGCTGGCAGCGTTGATGGCGGGCGCTGCAGTAAATACCAATATCGCAAGCGCTGCCGAGCAGAGCCGTTTAGAGGAGGTGTTGGTAAGCGCGCGCAAGAAAACCGAGTCGCTGCAAGACACGCCTATTTCACTAACGGTATTTAATGAGGAACGCTTGACCGTTGAGGGTATTAGCGGTCTAAAAGACATTGCCAGTAAAGTGCCGGGGCTTACCATTGAGCCGTTTCCGATTAATGGCGGAAGTTTACGGATTTACATTCGCGGCATCGGAATTGGTGATATTCAGGTGACGCAAGACACACCTGTGGCGCTGTATTTAGATGGCGTGTATATCGCTAGGTCTAGCGGTACATCAATGGATGTTGCTGAGCTGGCGCGGATAGAAATTTTACGTGGTCCTCAGGGCACTCTTTACGGTCGCAATACGACGGGCGGTGCGATTAACTTGATCACGCGTCGCCCGAATCCCGATGCGGTGGAGTTTAGTCAGGTTTTGTCGGTGGGGAATCGCGCGTTGTTGCGCTCAAAAACCAGTGTGAATTTGCCCATCGCGGATAGCTTGGCACTGAAGTTTGCCTATTTAAGCGAAAGCCGCGATGGCTTTGTGGAAAACGTAGGCCCGGGTGGTGATTTTGGCGATCGCGATATTCAGGGCGTGCGTTTTGATTTAGGTTGGGATATTAGCGACCAGATACGTTTGGATTACAGCTATGATCGCTCAGAGTTAGAGTTTTACAATTATATGTTTCAAGCGGTGACGCCCCCCGACCCAGACGGTAATAAGGGGCAGTCGAACGCGGTAAAAAACAGTGCGCAGGCCCGCAGCCGTTTTGCTTCAAATATGTTGAGCTCAATGGCGACTAGCTCGCCCTTAGAGGCATCGAATAGCGATGTTGAAGGTCACGCTATTATCTTTAATGCCGCCACTGAGCTTGGTGATTTTAAATACATTGGCGCTTATCGCGAATTAAAAGATGCGGCTTACACGGACTTGGGTGGCGGTCTTGGTGCCGCGGATTATCGGCTCGATACCAATCGTTATGACGGCCCAGCAGCGGAGTTTGCCAATGGCGGGCCAACGCCTTTGGTGCGGCCTGAAATTCGGCAGCATCAAAGTTCCCACGAGCTACAATTTAGCAGTGCCTTTGAAGACCTTGGTATTGAGTACATTGTTGGTGCTTATTATTTTGAAGAGTCTGCAGTCGAGGACAATAGCCCATTTCATTTGCAGCTAACGGCACCGGTTGATGGCTTCGAAGATGCGCATATTGTGAATTTGCTTAGCCAGAAATATCTAATAGAAAATCAAGCTTTGGCGGCGTTTGGGCAGGTGACTTGGACGCCGGATATTCTCGATAAAACCTTACATATTACCCTCGGTGCTCGGCATTCTCGGGACCATCGCTACGCCTTAAAAAATCAGCGTGATGAGGTGTTCATTGAATACTCTCCAGTGAGTGGTTTGCCCTTGGTTCTACCGTTGGCGGAGGTAGTGCAAAACCCTATTTTGGGGCCCATTCTCAGCCCAGTTTTGGCGCAGGTGGGCCTGCCTGGGGATCGCCGTTTTGACAATGTTACTGGTGAACGCCGTTTTAAAGACGATTCATTTAGCGCGCTCGTGGAATATGAAATCTCAGATACGATTAATGTCTACGGCAAGGCGATTGAGGCGTATAAAAGCGGTGGCTTTAATACCCGTGACCCCCAATTGGACGGCAGCCAGGGCGCTGCGTCTGATGGTATCGATTACGGCGTTGGTTTTGCCGATGGCTTTGGTGAGGAAAAGGCACTTTCCGCCGAGTTGGGTATAAAAAGCGAATGGTTGAATGGTCGTTTGCGGGTGAATGCCGACGTCTATCGCACCGAATTTGACGATATGCAGATGAACTTTTTGCTCAATGGCACCGTCGCAGATACTAAGGTATTGAATGCGGGCAAGGCCAGCATGATGGGTTTTGAGTTTGATGCCACGGCCTTACTAGGCGAAGGCCTGATTGTCACGCTGGAATACGCCTACTTAGATGCTGAGATTACTGAGGTCATCGATAGCTTTGGCAGCAACGTCACCCAGCGTTATGCGTTTTCTGCTGCGCCGGTGAATAGTTTTACCGCTTCAGCAGATTGGATGGTATGGCGTGGCGAAAATGCGGTATTAAATTTTAACGTCAACACCAGCTATATGGACATTCGCTTGGGCGGTGGCGATGTTCAAAACGCCTATACTATATTACGCGACTATCAGCTGTGGAATGCGCGTTTGAGCTTGGATGGCATTGCGATTGCCAAGGGTTCACTGAATGTGGCCTTGTGGGGTAAAAATCTATTGGACGAAGAATATGAAACTTACGCCATCGATAATTTGCCCCATGCTGATCGCGCAGTGTTATGGGGTGATCCTCTGAGCTATGGACTTGACCTTACTTACCGGTATTAACCCTGTCACTCTCCTTGAGTGAGTTTTAGGAATAACTGCGAAGACGGAGTAATACATGGCCTTACGGGTTGGCATAATTGGCGCGGGTAGCATCGGTTGCTATGTTGGCGCCGCGCTGATGATGGGCGGCGCTGAGGTGAGTTTTCTCGGTCGTGAACGTATAGCTGCGGAATTGGCCGAGCATGGTTTGCGAATTAGTGACTACCGTGGATTAAATCACCATATTCCCGCCGCCCAGCTGCGGTTTTACACTGATATAGCGGCAATGGCGGATCGCGATTGCGTGATAGTGACGGTGAAATCCGGTGACACTGACGCTATTGCGGCGGAATTAGCCACGATCTTGGATTCACGGGCTACGATTATTAGTTTGCAAAATGGAGTCGGCAACGCCGCATTGCTACAGCGAGCGATGCCACAAAACACGATTTTGCCGGGTATGATCGCCTTTAATGTGCTGCAGAGTGGCAAAGGCTGTTTTCATGCCGGAACCGATGGCGAGGTCATAATTCAAGATGCGCCGATGACTGAAGAGCTGGCAGGTTTTTTTAGGGCGAGTGCGACGCCCTTTGCCGCCAATATTGATATGCGTTCAGTGCTGT
This sequence comes from Zhongshania aliphaticivorans, assembly GCF_902705855.1. GTDB lineage: Bacteria > Pseudomonadota > Gammaproteobacteria > Pseudomonadales > Spongiibacteraceae > Spongiibacter > Spongiibacter aliphaticivorans_B. The sequence goes on from NZ_CACSIJ010000011.1 coordinate 486,882, forward strand.
GGTCTAAATTATTATTGAATTTAAACAACCCAATTAATGCTTTGTCGGGTATCGGATTAAAAGACGAGTTATCGCAACGTGCTTATCGCTGCTGCTTGGCTGCGCTACAGCGCGAGGCCTTGACGGCGATTAAGGCGGCAAATATCCCCCTGCAAAAGTTGACGGCGGTGCCGGCTGATTGGCTGCCGGCGGTCTTAAGTTTGCCCGATTTTATATTTAAACGCCTTGCGCAGCCCATGCTGGCAATTGATCCGCTGGCGCGGTCGTCAATGTGGGAGGATTTAGAGCGCGGGCGTAAAACCGAAGTGGAATGGCTAAATGGCGAAGTAATACGGCTAGCCGCCGCAAACGGCCTTACTACGCCGGTGAACGAGCAGGTTCGCGCCTTAATTCAGCTTGCTGAGCAGGGCGGTCGCAGGGATTATAGTGGGGATGAGCTACTAGCGATTATCCGCACTTAGTTTTAAATTCTGCGCCATGTTAGCCACCCGACGTTTCCCCCCGGGGTAGCTCACTACCATGCGGCCGCCCATTAGGCGGTAGTTAAATTGCATGGCCCATTCTTCATTTTTATCGATTGTATATACTTTGCCATCCACGGCTTTCCAGCGCCGCTCGATGCCGCCCCCGCAGGGGTCTTTTGGTGTTTGAGCTTTGCGAGTGTCTACGCCATAGCTTGCCTCGCAGAGTGTGCCGTCATCTTTAAAGCTAATCGCCCACTGCTCTCCTAGGTAAGGCTGGTCTAATTTTCCGTCGGGTTCGGCGATGGTGAACCATGTCCCTAAAATGGCAGTGTCTATCGGAGCTTGCTGGGTATTTGCAGTGAAGATAAGCCGCTCTTTGGTTTTGCCATTATCGTCATTTAAGGTCAGCCGCAGGCGAGAGTCGTCGATCCGTTGTATTTCAAAGCTGCGTTCGCCGCCGACATTATCGCTACTCCCAAACAGGGGTTTATAGCTTCCTGTTATCTGCATTTTGTTTACGCCGCCCATAAGTAGGTAGCGGTTGCGTGTATCACCCATTTGTAATTTTGCAGTGACCATAGACTGAAAGGTTTTATTGGCTTCTAGCTGCAGTACCCACGTATTGCCGTCAACGTCGGCAAAGTACCTGTCTTGAAAACCGCTAACTTCAGCTTGCAGGGGGGGAGAGCAAAGTAGTGCCAAATAAAGAGAGGCGCCAAGCCGCTTGGCGTATAGGCGGGCTATGCGCAGGATTTTGACCATGACTATCTTCCCCTTGTTTATTGTTTGAGTGGGGTCGTTAACGTTTTCAATGTCACATCATAGTGTATTTGTTACAGGATATCGAAATTCCGTTTTAGCAGACGGGTTGGGAGGGGGCTTTGCTAAAAAACAGGGCGAGGCGGGCGTTCATCGGGGGTGTCCCCGTATTCCTGGCGGCCCATTTAATTATGGATCAGTTATAAAAGTGCACACAATGCACCTTTTGTAATCTTGGGTTTTAATTTGTATTTATTTGGTGCATTTCTGCACATTAGGTGGGATTTGTGGTTTTTCTTATATGTTCGATTATGATGCATTTTTTAGAAAGCCTTAATATTTGTGAGTATTGTGTTGTTTTAACTTGTTGATTTTTAATATATAAATATTATTTTTTCATTTATTTTTAATGCTGGCTCTATATTTGCTTAAGCATCGACGAGATCGTCTGATTATTTATAAGTGGTTGTGATATTTTGCGACCTATTGGCGCTTAAGTCCGTTAAGTCTAGAGGTGTATATTGAAGAAAATGAATTTTTCGCGAGCAGTGCTTGTTCTAGGTGCGGCTTGTGCCACTCAATCGTCCGTTGCCGCTGAGTCAATTAGCGAGGCCTTTACTAAAGGTGAGGCGCATTTAAATTTACGTCTGCGCTATGAGTCGGTAACTGAGGATCAAAGTGCTGGCGAAAATACCGGCAGCGCCCTGACGCTGAAGAGTCGTCTGAATTTNAAAACAGAGGCTTATCATGGTCTGACTGCTTTTGTAGAAATGGACGACGTGAGCAATTTTGCGGGGAGTTCAAACGATGGCGTAAATGGTGAGATTTCTGAGCCGTTAATTGCAGATCCGGTTGGTACAGAGTTGAATCAGGCCTTTCTTGCGTATAAAAACTGGAGTACCGAGTTTAAATACGGTCGGCAGCGAATCACCTTGGATAATTTACGTTTCGTTGGTCATGTTGCGTGGCGTCAAAATGAGCAGACATATGATGCTCTGTCGGTGGCGAATTCTAGTGTCGATAAACTTAAGTTGAGTTATACGCATATATCGAATGTGAACCGTATTTTTGGTGAGGACAGTACGGTTGGCGATATGGAAATGGATACCCATTTAATTAATGCGAATTATAGCTTTGCAGCCGGTATTCTATCTGGCTATGCCTATTTGTTGGAAAGTGATGACAATTTTGCCGGTTTTAAGCGTGTGGATACCGATACCTACGGTGTGCGCTGGCAGGGGAAGGCCGGCCTTGTCGCGTATAACCTTGAGTATGCCACCCAGAAAAGTAGTGGTGACAACCCTGCGGATTATACTGCCGACTATATGTTAGCGGAGGCAAATATTGATATTGCCCCCGTCGTGCTTGGCTTAGGTTACGAAGTCCTAAGTGCTGATGACGATGGTTTTTTTATTACGCCATTGGCGACATTGTTTAAATTCCAAGGCTGGACAGATAATTTTGTAAACAGGGGTTTAGGTAATATAAGCGAAGGTGTTAAAGACGCTTATTTAACGGTATCAGGTGCTGCTTATGGTATGAATTGGCAGCTGGCCTATCATGACTTTAGTTCCGACCAGGATAGCGTCGCTGGTGGCAGTGATTTGGGTTCCGAGCTGGGAGCTGTTGTAGGCAAAGCTTGGGGGCCTTATTCCGCGGAGCTACGCTACGCCAGCTACAGCGCGGGTGATTCATCGCCATTTAATGGCGGTGGCTTGACGCTGATTGATACCCAAAAAGTGTGGCTCACCTTTACGGCAAATTTCTAGCTTATAGTGACGGCTTTGCATTGCGGAGGAGTCGTGTGAATACGGAGTTAGCATTAGCACAGTTGGCCTTTTGTATAGATAGAGGGCCGCTAACTCCGTTAGGTGTACAGGGAGTGAAGATTAAAAAATGGCGCCTTCAGTCGCGCCACCGAGAAGGGGGATCGCAGCCATATCGGTAATATTGAGGAGCAGCGGTGTCAGTCCACCTAGTTCGAGTGCTGTTCCAGACGCTGTCAGTCCATCAATTGCGGTGATGACGACGTCTAATCCGTCTACCGGAAATGGGAGTGCGGTGTTGAGTGTTGTGTTGAGTAGTTCGCTGCTTAGGCCCGTTAAGCTGCCAACCAGTTCATTGCTAGCAAGTAGGCTACTTACAACTGGAAGTGCTGATTGACTTGCGAGGCCGGTGCCGGAAGAAAGTAAGCCCCCGAGTATTCCCGCCGATCCCATTTGCGAGTGCGCGTGGCTAGTCACAGAGAGCGCGGTGCAAAGCAGTATTATATTTAAAGGTTTCATTGCAGTTCCTAAAGGCTCAGCCATCATAGGCTGTGTGTGATTATTGTGTGCAAAGATAGTATCTGGATGGTTTTGATCGAGCAATTCCGCGGCTGNCTTTTTGGGATGCGGTGCTCAATCGTGGCAATTAATACGGGATGATTAGGGGTATAGATTTAGCAGGTGTGTTTTATTCATTTGACGGCGGTGGCAGGAGGCGCCGCGCTTCGTCAAAATTTGTTACTAGCTTAAAATGTCAGTACAAGGCTGTCGCCATAGCATAGAGCTGGCGCGATAGCGGTGATACCATGCCACACAGAATTTTCTGCGTGGCGTTTTTGTATATGCACCTACATATTTTAGGTATTTGCGGTACGTTTATGGGCGGTTTGGCTATTCTCGCAAGAGAGTTAGGACACACCGTTACGGGCTCGGATGCCAATGTGTATCCGCCAATGAGCACACAGCTAGAAGCTCAGGGTATTACCTTGATGGAAGGCTATGACCCCGCCCATTTGTCACCCGAGCCTGATCTGGTGATTATTGGCAATGCCATGTCGCGGGGCAATCCGGCGGTTGAGCATGTTTTGAATCGTGGCATTCCCTACACCTCTGGCCCTCAGTGGCTTAGCGATCATGTATTGCAAAGTCGCTGGGTATTGGCCTGTGCGGGCACCCACGGTAAAACCACCACCAGCAGTATGTTGGCCTGGGTATTAGAGGATTGCGGTTTTCAGCCGGGGTTTTTGATTGGTGGCGTGCCGGCGGATTTTGGTTTGTCAGCGCGCTTGGGCGGGTCAGATTTTTTTGTTATTGAAGCTGATGAGTACGACAGCGCTTTTTTTGATAAGCGGTCTAAGTTTGTCCATTACCGTCCCTATACCGCTATTCTTAATAATCTAGAATTTGATCACGCTGATATTTTTGATGATCTGGCTGCAATTCAACGCCAGTTCCATCATTTGGTGCGTACTGTGCCGGCTATTGGGCGCATTGTTATACCGGCGGCGGAACCGGCATTAGATGCTGTGCTCGATATGGGGTGCTGGAGCGAGGTCGAGCGAGTGAGTCCGCACCGTGATCAAGTCGCGCAATGGCAGGCTGAAATACAAAGCGATGATTTCTCTACATTTGATGTGCTTTATTGCGGTGTTGTACAGGGCCGGGTGTCCTGGGCGCATACCGGTGAGCACAATGTAAATAATGCCTTGGCGGCGCTAGCTGCTGCTCATCATATTGGCGTGCAGCCTAAAGACGGTATTGCTGCGCTGTGTGAATTTAAAGGTGTAAAACGTCGTATGGAGCTGCTGGCTACCGTTGGTGGTATTGCGGTATACGATGATTTTGCTCACCACCCGACGGCAATAGCGACGACCTTGGAAGGTCTGCGTGGTCGTGTAGGCGAGGGACGAATTGTGGCGTTGATTGAACCGCGTTCGAATACTATGCGTATGGGTGTGTATAAAGACCGTCTCGCGCCTGCCACAGCCAGTGCCGATGAGGTGATTTGGTATCAACCTCCAGGTTTGGATTGGTCTTTGGATTCAGTTATTGCACATAGCCCTACGCCGGCGCGATTAAGTACTGATCTTGATCGCAGCGTGAGTGAATTGGCGGCTTCGCTGAAAGCGGGAGATCACCTAGTCATTATGAGTAACGGCGGATTTGGCGGTGTGCATCAGCGTGTATTGAAGGCCCTGCGAAGTCGTTGGGAGGCAGCCGAATGAAGTCGGTAACGCTGGCGATGACCGGCGCATCTGGTGCTCAGTACGGTTTGCGCTTGTTGGAATGTTTGCTTGCGGCGGGTTGTCAGGTGCATTTTATGATCTCTAAGGCTGCGCTGTTGGTCGTTGCAACTGAGACCGATCAGCCCTTGCCAGCGCGGCCAAATGCATTGTTAGCCCACTTGTGCGAACGATTTTCTTGTACGCCAGAGCAGCTTAAAGTACATGGGCCGGAGGATTGGATGGCCGCTGTTGCATCTGGTAGTGGCGCGCCGTCGTCAATGGTAGTGTGTCCGGCGAGTACCGGCACCTTGTCTGCAATAGCTTGTGGTGCCAGTAATAATTTAATTGAACGGGCGGCGGATGTTGCGCTCAAAGAGCGCCGTCAACTGATATTGGTGCCACGGGAAATGCCCTTGTCGGCTATTCATTTGCAACACATGCTCAGTTTGACGCAAATGGGCGCGACCATTATGCCGGCGTCACCGGGGTTTTATCGACAGCCACAAAGCGTGGCCGATCTAGTTGATTTTGTGGTGGCGCGGATTTTAGATCATTTGGGTGTTGAGCAAACCTTGCTGCCACGTTGGGGTGAGTAATCGATATTATTGCTGGTCACGCGGGTGGTGAGCAATTTAAGAATACGTACCGGATGTACACAATCCGGCAAAAAACGGCTTATTGAGGGACTAGCATGGCTGCGGCGCTGTTTTCATTATATCAACGCATAATTTTAAGAAATGCATTCTGGGTCATGGTACTGCTATTGGCGGGGGTGGGTTGGTTGTCGACCTATATTCCCGTAATGAAGCTAGATGCGTCTGCGGATGCCTTGGTGCTAGAGGGTGATACCTCGCTGGAATATTATAGGGAAATCAGCAAGCGCTACGGGTCGGAAGATTTTTTACTCGTAACCTATCAACCCAAGGGTGATCTTTTTGCTCCCGAGCAATTACAGACCTTGGACGAGTTGCGTGGGCGTATGGCCTTGCTGCCAAATGTGTCGTCCGTTAATTCCATTCTCGATATCCCACTACTACAAAGTCCCCGCGTTTCACTGAGTCAAGTTACTGGCGGTGAAATTCCCACTCTGCGTAGCCCCGATATTGATATCGAGCAAGTAAAAAGGGAGTTAGCTAATAGCCCAATTTATAAATCTTTGCTCACTAGCGTTGACGGCAGCACCACAGCGATTCAGGTTAATTTAAAGCGTGATGAGCGCTATTTTGAACTGCTGAATGAGCGCGATGCGCTGCGTGCAAAAGCGGCAACGCAAGAATTAAGTTCGGCAGAGCGCAGCGAGCTGAGCGTGTTAGAAAAAACTTTTGCCGATTACACCGGCGAAATACATGAGCGGCAGGCTGAATTAGTCGCACAGGCGAGAGATATTGTTAAGGATTACCGCGGCGACGCTACAGTATTCCTCGGTGGTGTACCAATGATCGCCGTGGATATGGTCGACTTTGTAAAAAGCGATTTGCGGGTGTTCGGTACGGGTATTTTGATCTTTATTGTCGTGCTCTTAGTGGCTATTTTCCGCAGCTGGCGCTGGACTTTATTACCCTTGTCGACCTGCGTGCTCACCGTGGTCTTTATGCTAGGTTTACTGAGCTTTTTAGACTGGCATTTAACGGTGATTTCCGCGAACTTTGTGGCTTTACTGCTAATAATTACGTTGTCGATCACCATTCATTTGGTGGTGCGCTTTAGGGAATACGCTGCCGCGCAACCCAATGCCGACCAATTTACTCTGGTTTCCGAAACGGTTGGCGTCATGCTGCGCCCCTGTATTTATACCGCCTTAACAACCTTGGTGGCTTTTGCGTCGCTGGTGGTAAGCGGTATTCGTCCTGTTATTGATTTTGGCTGGATGATGACCATTGGTGTATTAGCGGCCTTGGCAATGACGTTTATCGTATTGCCTTGTGTGCTGATGTTACTGAAGTCCCGCGCGGAAAAGGGTGGCAATGATGAGTCAGCAACCTTTACGCGTTATTTTGCTGTCGCTACCGAGCATTACGGCAAAACAATTTTATTTGTTTCTGCGGGCTTGCTAGCACTGAGTGTGTGGGGCATTTCACAGCTTAAAGTAGAAAATCGCTTTATCGATTATTTCCATGACACCACCGAAATTTATCAGGGTATGGAAACCATCGATTCTGAACTGGGTGGCACTATCCCGCTGGATATTATTTTAGACCTGCCGAAGGCTAAGCCAGTGGCGGCTAAACCTGCAGCGGCGGCTGATGATTTCAGCAGCGATTTTGCTGATGACTTCAGTGACGACTTTGGTGATGATTTTGGCGGTGATGACTTTGGTGGTGGCAGTAGTGCGTCGCAAAGTGAATGGTTCACCGTGGCGGGTATGAAGCGCGTTCAATCTGTGCATGACTACGTTGACAGTCTGCCAGAGACCGGCAAGGTGTTGTCGCTCGCAACCTTCTACGACGTGATGCAAATCGTTATGGGGAATGTCGATGATCTGCAACTGGCATTGGCGCAGCGCTCATTGCCAGAGTCGATTACCTCGATACTGGTTGATCCTTATCTGTCGACCGATGTAGATCAGGTGCGTATCAGTGTGCGGGTGAAGGAAACGAGCCGAACTTTACATCGTCAGCAATTATTGACAAATGTTCGCGCTCACTTAATTGATGAGCTGGGCTTTGAGCCCGAACAGGTTCACCTAACCGGTATGTTAGTGCTGTACAACAATATGCTGCAAAGCCTGTTTACCTCGCAAATTATGACTTTAAGCGCGGTGTTTGTGGCGATTTTAGCCATGTTCGTGGTGCTATTCCGCTCCTTGAGTTTAGCCTTTATTGCACTGACCCCTAATTTATTGGCAGCCGGTGCGGTATTGGGTGGAATGGGCTTGGTAGGCATTCCGCTCGATATGATGACGATCACCATTGCGGCGATTACTGTGGGTATTGGTGTGGACGACACCATCCACTATGTTCACCGTTTTAAAGAAGAGTTTGCCAAGGATCGGAATTATTTGGCTGCGATGTATCGCAGTCATGCCAGTATCGGTAAGGCTATGTATTACACCTCGATCATTATCGTCTTTGGTTTCTCAATTTTGGCCTTGTCTAATTTCACGCCAAGTATTTATTTTGGCCTATTGACGGGCCTTGCGATGCTAGCGGCCTTACTGGGTGCGATGTTGTTATTGCCTAAGCTCATTTTGTTGATCAAACCGCTGGGGCCAGAGGCGGGAGAGAAGGCTTGATGTCTACTGTCGCCACGGAGCTAGCGCTGTTTCCTTTGCGTACGGTCTTATTTCCTGGTGGCCGAATGGGCCTGCGGATATTTGAGCGTCGCTATTTGGATATGGTGCGCGACACGCTTCGTGAACAAGCTAGCTTTGGCATTGTGTGGATGCCAGAGGGCGGCAAGGAAGTGATGTCGCCAGGTGAGCGGCCTGCAAGTCTAGCGCTGATTGGCACTGAGGCGCGGATTGCAGATTGGAACCAGTTACCCGATGGCCTCCTTGGTATTGTTGTCGAGGGTGGGCGTCGCTTTAAAATTAATCATGCTCGGCAGGCCGATAGCGGTTTATATATGGGGGATGTGGATTGGCTTGCGGAGCAGTCTGATCAGCCCTTACCTCCTCGCAGTGAGGAGTTGCACGATTTACTGCGCCAGCTTGGTGAGCATCCCCATATTCAGCGCCTAGGCATGGCTGTGGATGTTGAAGAGGCGGGAGCCTTAGCAAATCGTCTTGCCCAGCTTTTACCTTTGCCAGAAGAGCAGGCCTATCAATTATTGAGTATTGATGAGCCGTTGCAGCGTTTAAATACCCTTCATGATGTTCTCGATGGTCTTGCCAGCTAGCTTCCCTAGTAATTGTCGATAGTGAGACCATTTCCAATCCGTTATACTAGCCGTCATTTTTTATCCTCAGCAGTGCCACTTCGCTGAGGATTTTCGTTCTGCAGAACGAATTCAGTGCAAAATCTTGTGTATTGATGGCACAGGGTGCGGGGAAAATAGAGTCAATGGATATTAAACAATATATGGCGCAGCTAGGCCGACAGGCTCGGCAAGCGTCACGGGCAGTTGCTGCCGCTGACAGCGGTATGAAAAATCGCGCTTTGCTGGCGATGGCTGCGGCAGTAAATACGCGTCGGCAAGACATATTGGCAGCCAATGCCAAAGATCTCGCCGCGGGCGAAGCAAGCGGCTTAGAACCTGCCTTGATGGATCGCTTGGCACTAGATACCAAGGGCATCGACGGTATTATCGAAGGTCTGCAGCAAGTGGCAGCATTGGCTGATCCTGTTGGTGCTATTAGTGATATGAATTATCGGCCCAGCGGTATTCAAGTGGGTAAAATGCGGGTGCCACTCGGCGTTATCGGCATTATTTATGAGTCGCGTCCCAATGTGACCTTAGAGGCCGCCAGCCTGTGTTTGAAATCCGGTAACGCGGCGATTTTGCGCGGCGGTTCTGAAGCGATTCACTCAAACCAAGCGTTGGCGCTGTGTATTCGTGAAGGCTTGGTCGCGGCGGGTTTACCCGAAACTGCGGTTCAAGTGCTGGAAACCACCGATCGCGCCGCAGTCGGTGAATTAATCACCATGCCAGAATTTGTCGATGTGGTGGTGCCACGCGGCGGTAAAGGGCTTATTGAGCGTATTGCACGCGACGCTACCGTCACAGTGATTAAGCATCTAGACGGTATTTGCCATGTTTATATTGATGACGCAGCCGATGCTGATAAAGCGTTTAATATTGCTTTAAATGCGAAAACCCACCGTTACGGTACCTGCAATACTATGGAAACTTTGCTTGTCGCCGAGAGCCGCGCAGAAGAGTTGTTGCCTAGAATTGCCGATGCAATGATTGAGAAAGGCGTGGAGTTGCGGGGTTGCCCGCGCACCCGTCAGGTTTTAATGGGTGCCGCTGACGCAACGGATGAAGATTGGGCGACAGAATATTTGGCGCCAATATTGTCTATTCGGGTGGTCGCGGGGCTTGAAGAGGCAATGGACCATATAGCCCAATACAGCTCGGGTCACACGGAATCTATCGTTACCGAGAATTACACCACTGGTCGTCGTTTTTTGCGTGAGGTGGACTCAAGCTCGGTGATGATTAATGCGTCCACTCGCTTTGCCGATGGCTTTGAATATGGCCTTGGCGCTGAGATTGGTATCTCTACCGACAAAATTCATGCTCGCGGGCCTGTGGGCCTAGAAGGCCTTACCTCACAGAAATATATTGTGTTAGGTGATGGCCATATTCGTGGCTAAATGACAGATTTTTCGCAGCAAGCGTCGGTGAATTCAGTCGCCATTTTTGGCGGTACCTTTGACCCTATACACAATGGTCATTTGCGTTCGGCCATTGAAATTAAAGAAGCGCTTGGCGTGGACGAATTGCGCTTAATGCCCAGTCATCGCCCACCTTTACGTGGTGAGCCCGGTGCAGAAAGTCGCCAGCGTTTGGCGATGGTGGCAGCGGCTGTAAACGGCCAGTCTGGCTTGCGAGTTGATGATCGTGAGTTATTCCGCGATGGGCCATCGTATACGGTTGATACTCTGCGGGATTTGCGAGCGGAGCTGGGGGCGGCGGTTTCCTTAACTGTGGTGATGGGCAGTGATGCCTTTAATCAATTACATCGCTGGCAGGATTGGCAGTCGCTGTTTAGTTTGGCTAATGTGCTGTTGCTGCATCGGGCGGATTACCCCCTTGCGGCTGATGCTGCGGTAACAGAGTTTGTTGAGGCGCGGCGGGTCGCCGAGGCCAGTGTGTTAACGGCGGTGAGCGCCGGTGGTTTTTATGAGTTAGGTCTGATTCAGCTGCCCATTTCGGCAACCGATATTAGACAACGGCTGGCCTCCGGCAGGTCGATTAGTTACCTTGTTCCCGACGTTGTCGCGGACTATATCGCTGAACACGGTTTATATACACAGTGTAAGACATAGGAATTCCTGTTTGATGGATGCTGAACAACTAAAAAAGCTGGTTATCGACTCGCTTGAAGATGTAAAAGGTCGCGATATTGTGGCCTTAGATGTGCGTGACATGAGCGGCGTAACCGACTTTATGGTGGTGTGCAGTGGCACCTCTAATCGTCACGTAAAATCCCTGGCAGATAATGTTTGGGTTGAAGTGAAAAAGCGCGGAATCGTGCCGCTGGGTATGGAAGGTGAGAATACCGGCGATTGGGTCTTGGTAGACTTGGGCGATGTTGTGGTGCATGTGATGTTGCCAGAAGCGCGCTTATTCTACGATCTAGAGCGCTTGTGGCAAGTTCCTGTGCCGGGAAGCGATGAGAGTTAGCCTAATTTGCATCGGCACTAAAATGCCGGCGTGGGTTGAGGACGGCGTAGCGGAATATCGCAAGCGTCTTCCGGCGGAAATTAATTTTGAGATTAAAGAATTGCCCCTGCCTAAACGGGGCAAAAATACCGATATTCGTCGTGCGATCGCCCAAGAAGGCGAAGCGATGACGGCGGCGATTCCCACTGGTGATAAAGTGATTGCCCTTGATGTATTGGGTAAGGCTGTGAGTACTGAAGGTTTGTCAGAGGCGCTGCGAAGTTGGCAGATGGACGGTGACAATGTCAGTATTTTGGTTGGCGGCCCCGATGGCTTAAGTGCATCGTGTTTGGCTTTGGCAAAGCAGAAATGGTCGCTGTCTGCGATGACCTTGCCACACCCGCTGGTGAGGGTGATATTTGCCGAGCAGCTTTACCGCGCTTGGACTATTCTCAATAATCATCCCTATCATCGCTAATGGCTGAGTAAAATGAGACGACGCCAGCAGCTTAAAAATACATTTTACGAACGCCGCGTTTATCGCCATCGGGTCACTGTCTCAATTCTGATTGTGCTAACCATGACCATGATTTTGGTGGGGCGTTACTCTCAGCTGCAAATCTCTGACTACGATATATATAAAACGCAATCTGATCGAAATCGTATTCAGCTTTTACCTATAGCTCCTAAGCGCGGCTTAGTTTTTGATCGCAACGGTCTTCTGCTTGCTGAGAATATTCCGAGCTATACGCTTACTGTGGTAAAGGAGCGGGTTCGGTCACTGGACGATACACTGGCGATCATCAACGAAATCATTCCCCTTAGTGAAGACGATATTGAGCAATTCCGTAAGCGTTTAAGTCGACGCCGGCCCTATGAAGCCGTACCACTGAAGTTTCGTGTCAGCGATGAGGATATTGCTAAGTTAGCGGTAAATCGTCATCGCGTACCGGGGGTGGAGATTGATGCACAGCTGGTGAGGCACTATCCGCAGGGTGAGTTATTTGCCCATATGCTGGGTTATGTAGGACGAATTAGTGAGCGCGAAGTAGATGTTATTGATCCAGTTAATTACAGCGGTACCCACTATATTGGCAAAATCGGTTTAGAAAAATATTACGAAGAGCTATTGCACGGCACTGTCGGCTATCAAAACGTAGAAAGTAATGCTCACGGTCGTATTTTGCGGGTATTGGAGCGCCATGATCCCCTGCCGGGTGGCGACATTACCTTAAATGTAGATGCCTACGTTCAGCAGGTCGCCTATGAAGCCTTAAAAGATCAGCGCGGAGCAATTGTCGCGATGGATCCTCACACCGGCGGTATTATCGCCATGGTGAGTGCGCCAGGCTACGACACTAATTTATTCGTGAACGGTATCAGTTCTGTCGATTACAACGCTCTGCAAAATAACCCTGACCTTCCTTTGTATAACCGAGCATTACAGGGGCAGTACCCACCGGCCTCGACGATAAAACCGATGTGGGGTTTGGCCGGCTTACACTACGGTGTGGTGACGCCAGCAACCCGTATTGCTGATCCAGGTTGGTTTAGCTTACCGGACGATAGTCGTCGCTATCGTGACTGGAAACGCGGTGGACACGGTGCTAGCGTGAATTTAGAGCAGGCAGTTGTGCAATCCTGTGATGTGTATTTTTATGAGTTAGCCTACAAATTGGGGATTGATCGCTTACATAGTTTTGGCACTCGCTTTGGCTTGGGTGATGTTACCGGTATTGATAATACCAATGAGCGAGCGGGTTTAATGCCATCACGAGAGTGGAAGGAGAAAAGCCGAGGCGGGCATTGGTACCCAGGTGAAACGATTAATGTTGGTATCGGTCAAGGGTTTATGCTGGCGACGCCCCTGCAATTGGCGGTAGCGACGTCTGTTGTCGCGTCTAGGGGTGAGCTGCGGGCGCCGCGCTTGCTAGCATCAGTGGGCGAGGAGGCCGTGGTAGCACCTCTGCTGGGTAAGATGGAAGATGTCTCGAGTGCGCATTGGGACGCCATTACTCGATCAATGGAAGAAGTGGTGAATGGCGCGCGCGGTACGGGTCGCGGTTTGAAGGCCGGTTTGACTTACCGTATGGCAGGTAAGAGTGGTACTGCGCAGGTGGTCGGCATTGCAGCCGGTGCAAAGTATGATTCTAACGCCATACATGCGCGCAACAGGGATCACGCCTTGTTTATTGCTTTTGCGCCGGCGGACGATCCTAAGATTGCGGTGGCCGTGGTTATTGAAAATGGTGAGCATGGTGGCAGTGTGGCTGGGCCCGCAGCGCGTAAGGTAATGGACGCGTACTTGTTAGGTAAGCCTAAGTCGGATCTTGTTCCAGCGGGCACCGTTGGTCCAGTCGTGACTGTTTCCGTCGGAGCTGAAACGAATGAGTAATTCTGATTTTTTGCGGCAAATGCCCGGTGATAGCCGGAGTATGAGTAATCCGCGCAGTATCAGCCAGCGTTTACATATTGATATTCCTCTACTGGTCTTATTGTTAATTTTGGCTGGGGTGGGTTTGTCGGTGTTATACAGCGCAAGCGATGGCAGTATGGCGACGGTGTTACGCCAAGGGCGTTTTCTGTCGGTCGCTTTTGTGGTCATGATTGTCGTGGCTCAGTTTCATCCGGAGCAGTTGCAGCGCTGGGCACCTTTTGCCTACATTGGTGTGCTGCTTTTGCTATTGGCGGTAGACTTTGTCGGTGTGGGGGCAAAGGGCGCGCAGCGCTGGCTGGGTGTTGGTGGCTTTCGGTTTCAGCCTTCGGAATTAGCCAAGTTAGTACTGCCAATGGCGGTGGCATGGTATTTGTCGACCCACCCTTTACCGCCTAGTTTTCGCCATACCGTAATTAGCCTGCTGTTAATATTGTTTCCCACGGTGTTGATTGTAATGCAGCCGGATTTGGGTACCTCTATATTGATCGCCACCTCGGGTATCTTTGTGCTGTTTTTAGCGGGAATCAGTTGGGCATTTATCGCCTCGTGCTTTGGTCTAGTCGGGTTGATGGCCTATCCAATGTGGGAATATGTACTCCACGACTACCAGCGTCAGCGAATTTTGACACTGCTGAACCCTGAACTTGATAAATTGGGTGCGGGTTGGAATATCATTCAGTCAAAAACAGCGATTGGTTCTGGTGGCTTTGAGGGCAAGGGCTGGCTTCAGGGCACGCAGTCACATTTAGACTTTTTGCCAGAAAGCCACACAGATTTCATCATCGCCGTGTTGGCAGAAGAATTCGGTCTGAGAGGGGTATTGCTGTTATTGTTGCTCTATGGCTTGATTATTAGTCGAGGCCTTTGGATTGCATCGCAGGCAAAACATTGCTTCGGTCGCCTATTAGGCGGGAGTATTATTCTCACTTTCTTTGTCTATGTATTCGTAAACATGGGCATGGTGTCAGGTTTACTGCCGGTGGTGGGTGTTCCCTTGCCACTGGTAAGCCAAGGCGGTACCTCGCTGGTCACCTTGTTAGTGGGGTTTGGAGTTTTGATGGGTATTTGCGCAGACGAGCGTTTAGTACACCAATAATGATAGGACACAACGTGAAAATACAAAATAAGCAAAGACACACAGTTAAAAAATTACTTGGTGGTGCGCTTGCTGCATTGCTGATTTCTACGACTGCACAGGCGGATTACAGTAGTAATCCCGGCGCAGAAGCCTTTATTAAAACGATGGTCGAAAAGCATAATTTTGATCGCGATTGGGTGTTGGCTATTTTGAAGCAAGCCGAACCTAAACAGTCCATCTTAGATGCAATGTCGCGACCAGCAGAGTCAGTAATGACCTGGGGCCGCTACCGCAATATTTTCATTCAAGACTCTCGCATTACCCAAGGTGTGCAGTTTTGGAAGGAGCATAGAGAGGAGCTAGCGCGGGCTGAGAAAGTGTCTGGCGTTCCGGCTTCGATGATTGTCGGCATTATTGGTGTCGAAACTCGTTTTGGTCGCAATATGGGTAGCTACCGTGTGGTTGATGCTTTGGCAACCTTGGGTTTTGATTTTCCGCGTCGCAGCACATTCTTTCTTGGTCAGTTAGAAGAATACATGCTGATGGTGCGTGAGCAAGATATTGAACCTTTTAGCTTAAAAGGTTCTTATGCTGGCGCGATGGGCTATGGTCAGTTTATTCCCAGTAGCTATCGCGCCTATGCAGTTGATTTTGATGGCGACGGCAAAATCGATATCGTAAATAATACAGTCGATGCTATTGGCAGCGTGGCAAATTACTTCAAACGCCACGGCTGGCGCAGTGGCCAGCCGGTGGTAGCTAGCGCAGTGTTAAAAGAGGGTGCTGACCAGAGCCTCTTCAATGCAGGCCTTAAGCCTGTTAAAACAGTTGCTCAGCTTAGTCAGGCAGGTATAGGTAGTGATCACAAGTTGGCGCCTGAGCAAAAAGCCACCGCTATGAAATTAGATGGTGAGAAGGGCGACGAGTACTGGATCGGCTTGCAGAACTTTTATGTGATTACACGCTATAACCACAGCGCAATGTATGCAATGGCGGCGTATCAGCTTAGTCAGTTAATTGCGGCGGAAATGCATGAGGCGACGGAATCTTGATATATCGTGTTCTCGCGATGGCTGCTCTACTTGTGGCGGCGGCCTGTGCGCCGTTGTCACCGGTTGAAGAGGATACACTTCCGGCCGGTACCGCCGCTAAAACGCCAGCGAATACCCAAGGTAAATCGCGTTATAAGTTTGATCAAGACGGTGCTCCACTTACGAAGTTAGATCCAAGTACTATCGTTGATGCTAAGCCCCGTCATGAGCTTATATTGGCTGCCGGGAATATGAATCCCTATGTGGTTCGTGGCAAAGAGTATCAGCTCATTGACCAGTATCGTGGTTATAAAGAGCGAGGTATTGCGTCGTGGTATGGAACCAAGTTTCATGGTCATGCAACGTCTAACGGCGAAATTTATAGCCTCTATGAAATGAGCGCGGCTCACACACGATTACCGATTCCGATTTATGTCAAAGTCACCAATTTAGATAATGGTCGGACGGCGGTTGTGCGGGTGAATGATCGCGGACCGTTTCATTCAGATCGCATAATTGATCTTTCCTACGCTGCTGCGGTGAAGCTCGGTTATGCCGATAAGGGAACCGCGCGGGTAGAAATTGAGGTCATTGACACGGATAATGGCAGCGTAGCAGCAGACGCGAATAATGCACGGTATTATTTGCAAGTAGCAGCGTTTACTAAGCTGGCGTCGGCAGCGGCGTTGCAACAGCAATTAAGTGTAGATTTGGGCTATCCAGTGATGGTCGCCTCTAGTGGTAATAATGAATCTGCAATGCATAGAGTTAGAGTTGGACCGTTTGTAAATTATTCGTCCGCTCAGGCTGCAAAAAAAGTATTACAAAAACAATGGTCCGGTGAATCCCACTTAGTGGTCGAAGCCGGTGATTCCAGAAGTTAATGAGAGCAGATAAGGGTCTTATGTTTAAGCAAATGTTTGCAGCCGTTGCGGCAACAGTGATTATGTCGTCAGCAAGTTTGGCGCAGCCAGATCTAGTTCCAGCGGCGCCGAGTGTTGCGGCATCGGCTTATTTTTTGATGGACGCCAATAGCGGCAAGGTGTTGATCGAACACAATGCTGATGAGCGTTTACCGCCAGCCAGCCTGACCAAGTTAATGACGAGCTACGTGCTGTCGTATGAGCTTGAGCGTGGCCAAGTCAGCAATGACGATCTAGTGACTATTAGTCAAAATGCGTGGGCGCAAAATCCTATTTTTAATGGTTCGTCATTAATGTGGATTGAGGTTGGCAAGCAGGTGTCGCTGGGTGAATTGCATAAGGGCGTGGTGATATCTTCTGGCAATGATGCCAGTGTTGCTGTTGCAGAGCATGTTGCGGGCAGCGAAGACGCTTTTGCCAGTATGATGAATCAGCATGCGGCAATGTTGGGTATGACGAATAGTCATTTTGTTAATTCGCACGGACTGCCTGACCCTGATCACTATACCTCTGCGCGGGATTTAGCGATTCTATCTAAGGCGATTATTTCTTATAAAAATGAGTATGCGCTTTATAGTGAACGTGATTTTATTTTCAATAATATCCGCCAAAGTAATCGCAATGGTTTGCTGTGGAGTGATCCAACAGTAGATGGTTTAAAAACGGGACACACAACAACCGCAGGTTACTGTTTGGTTACTTCCGCAAAGCGTGAGGGTATGCGTTTAATCGCGGTAGTGATGGGAACCAGCAGCACGCAGGCCCGTGAGCGCGAAACTCAAAAGTTACTATCATACGGCTTCCGTTATTTTGAAACTCACCAGCTCTATGCCGGTGGTACTGAGCTTATTCGCGCTAAAGTTTGGAAAGGTGGTAGCGAAGAAGTAAGTTTAGGTGTGCAGAAAGACGTTTTTATCACTATTCCAAGGGGTAAAAGCGATACTTTAGATGCTCAATTAAATGTAGACGAAGTATTGATCGCACCGATCGCCGCTGATCAGGAACATGGTGAGTTAGTGGTTAATATGGATGGCGCTGAAAAGCTGCGAGTACCGCTGGTGGCCTTAGAGGCTGTTGAAGAAGGCGGTATCCTTAAGCGTCTTTGGGATAGCGTAGTCCTGTTCTTTGTGAGCTTGATCTCCTGATAGCTAGATTGTGCGCGGGGAAATCCCGCGCGAGTATATTATGAATAGATTTACTAAGACTGAATCCACTGAAGCCAAAACTGGCAATCCTCAGCTGGAATTTCCTTGTGAATATCCCATTAAAGTTATCGGTATTGCAGACCAAAACCTTCGGCAGTGCGTTATTGATATTATGCGTGCTAATGCAGGCGATATTGACGAGTCGCAGATAACCGAACGTGAAAGTAGCGAAGGTCGCTTTGTTTCCGTGACCGTCGTTATTACCGCTACTGGCAAGCCCCAGCTCGATACAATATTTGCAGAGTTGAAAGCAACTGGCATTGTTAAAATGGTGCTTTAATGAGTAGGCCGGACACGCTTTGGCTGCGTAAATTAGGGCGTCAAAGCTATGAGCCTGTGTGGCGTGCCATGCAGCACTATACCGACACCCGTGATGTTGATAGTCCTGATGAGCTTTGGTTTTTAGAACACGACGCCGTATTTACCCAAGGACAGGCAGGTAAAGCCGAGCATATTTTAATGCCGGGTGATATTCCCGTTGTACAAGTTGATCGAGGCGGCCAAGTTACCTATCACGGTCCAGGGCAATTAGTTGGTTACGTGCTAGTTGATTTGCGGCGCTTAGGCATGGGAATACGAGATTTAGTTACAGCGATAGAAAACAGTATTGTGGCGGTATTGGCAGAGTTAGATATTCCTGCCCATCCGCGAGCTGATGCGCCCGGAGTCTATGTTGATAGTGGTGCTAAAATAGCTCAGCTTGGATTACGTGTACGGCGTGGAAGCACGTTTCACGGGTTGAGCTTGAATATAGATATGGATCTTAGCGTGTTTCAGCGTATTAATCCCTGTGGGCATCAGGGTATGGCGGTGACGGATATTCGTCGCCAACGAAGTGCTAAACTGCCATCTCAAAATGAGCTTACCAGTATGTTAAGTGCCGAATTAGCTAACTTGCTGGGCTATTTACATTGTCGGGAGGTGAGCGAACACTGTTTACCCGATACATCGGGGGTATTATGAAGTCAGAGCAAGAAGGCGCAGTGGGAATGATCCCAAAAGCCGCCGCAAAAAAAGTTGTTCAGGGCGAGAAGTTGCGCGGGGCCGAAAAAGTTGCCCGCATTCCGATCAAGGTTATTCCCACAGTTGAGTTGCCAACCAAGCCATCCTGGATACGAGTCAAAATGTCTACTGGCCCAGAAGTGAGCCGGATCAAGAGTATTTTGCGTAAACATAAATTGGCGTCGGTATGCGAAGAAGCGGCGTGTCCCAACTTGGGTGAATGCTTTAGTGGCGGAACCGCGACCTTTATGATTATGGGTGAAATTTGTACCCGTCGTTGCCCGTTCTGCGATGTCGCCCACGGGCGGCCCAATGCGCTGGATGAGAATGAGCCGCGTGAATTGGCAGAAGCGATTGCCGAAATGAAATTAAAATACGTNGTAGTGACGTCGGTGGATCGTGATGATTTACGTGACGGTGGTGCCCAGCATTTTGCTGATTGTATCCGTGAAACTCGTGCTCGTAGTCCAGAAATTCGCATCGAAGTCTTAGTGCCAGATTTTCGCGGCCGGATGGATATCGCCTTAGATATTTTAGAAAAAGACGCACCAGATGTGTTTAATCATAATCTTGAATCGGTGCCGAGTTTGTATAAAAAAATACGTCCAGGTTCAGATTACCAGTGGTCCTTAGACTTGCTTAAAAAGTACAAAGAGCGCCGCCCCGATGTATTGACCAAATCCGGCTTAATGTTAGGGTTGGGTGAAACTGCGGAAGAACTGATTCAAGTAATGAAAGATATGCGTGCCCACGACATTGATATGATTACCATGGGGCAATATTTACAGCCTAGTCGTGATCATTTGGCGGTTGAGCGTTTTGTTACTCCAGAGGAGTTTGACGAGTTTGGCCGTATTGCAACTGAGCTTGGCTTTAAAAGCGTCGCCAGTGGCCCCTTAGTTCGGTCCTCCTACCATGCAGATAAACAAGTTGATTTAAGCCTACTTAAATCAATGTAATGCGTGTTTCATTAGTTTGATTGAGGCACCTGATATCCAGCTGGGTACAGGTGCCAAAACCCCTCGCTAAAAATACTATTATTTCGATTAATACGGCACTAATTCAAACGCTTATTTGGTGTGTTACTTACGCGGTGAGGCAAAATGTCTGAAAAATCGCAAGCTCCTTTAATTATTATCACTGGTGCATCGCAGGGTATTGGCGCGGCTATTGCGCAATGTTTTGCGAGTGCTAAATTCCCAGTGCGTTTGGCATTAGTGGCGCGAAACAAAGCCGCGCTCGAACAGGTGGCTTTAATGTGCACTGGGGCGGAAGAACTTGCTTGTTATGCCGTTGATGTAAGTGACGAACAGCAAGTGTTGGATTTTTCGCTGACCTTGCAACAGGATATGGGTGATGCCAGCGTCTTAATAAACAATGCGGGAAGCTGGCACGGCGCAGCGGTACAGGATATGTCTGCGACAGATTTTGATCGCATTATTACGGTTAATTTGCGCAGCACATTTCTTATGAGCCGTATGGTATTGCCGAGCATGTTACAGCGTCAATTTGGCGATATTTTTAATATGTCTTCTACAGCGGGTTTGGAGGGCTATGCCGGAGTGTCGGCATATTGTGCGGCCAAGCATGCGGTGAGTGGGTTTACCAAAGCGCTGCGGGAGGAGGTACGGGGCAAAGGTATTCGAGTTTCATGTATTTCTCCGGGGCCGACGTATTCACCCTCATGGCATTCGTCGGGTATTCCTCAGGAGCAGTTCATGCCAGCTAAGGATGTCGCCCGAGCATTTTTAGACATATACCGTATGGATCGCAACGTTGTTGTTGAGGATATTATTTTGCGGCCCCAAGCGGGACATATTAGCAGTTAGTTTTGCAAGGCCGCCTGCTTCATTTCCGTCGCTGTGTCGGATCCTAGATAGCGCTCAATTACGTAATGCACTACGTATAACAACGGCGTCAGCAAAACAGCCATCAGAAATTTGTAGATATAATTAACGACACCTATGGCAAGTACGAGTTGCAAGCTCCAGTCTGCGCCGATGTAAAAGGCGATAAACAGCACCACAAAACTGTCTATAAATTGACTGATGAGGGTGGAGCCAGTTGCACGCAGCCAGATCATGCCTTCGCCGGTAATTTGCTTAATACGTTGGAAAATAGTGATGTCGATAATTTGACCCACTAGAAATGCAACTAGTGAGCCTAAAATAATCCATAGCCCCTGGCCAAAAACCAATCTAAAGGCGGCGTCGTAGTCGCCAACTTGGCTGCGAAGCAAAGCTTGCTCGTCTGGCGTAAGATCGGGACTGATATGAGATTGCGGCCAGAAGTCTGCGGGAGCGAGGTGTATGCCAACAAAGACCATCGCAAAGGCATATACGATGAGCCCCGCGGTTAAATAGGAGAGCAGACGAACGCCGCGTTTGCCGTAGTATTCGTTAATTAAGTCGGTCAAAATAAAAACGAAGGGCCAGAGTAGAACCCCTGTTGTTAAATTAAATGACAAATCATTTATGCCAAATAGACTGAAATTTAGTGGGGCAACGTCAAGGCTGTGCTCAAGAGAAAATATTTTTACGCCAATTAGCTCTGCAAGTATGGCATTGGCAACAAAGAAACCGCCGAGCACAATAAAAAGCCGAGTAGCTTTGTTTGTAAGCACATTATTTTGCACTGGCGGCCTCAATATTGTATGTGCTAAAAATTAGCTTATTTCCAGCATCGGTGGTGTAACTACGATTTGGCTTAGATAAAACGCATAGATAAATCGACGGCTTGCGCGTGTTTGGTTAAGGCGCCAATCGAAATAAAGTCTACGCCCGTTTCCGCTATGGCCGCTATAGTTTGTGTGCTGACATTGCCTGAGGCTTCAAGCTTTGCACGGCCAGCGGTAAGGGCAACACCTTCACGCATATCTTCAAGACTGAAATTGTCGAGCATAATAATATCGGCATTGCCCTCCAGTGCGATATTGAGCTCCGCTAGGTTCTCTACTTCTACTTCAACTGGTTTGAGCGGCGCAATATCGCGCGCCGCAATAATGGCAGCAGCGATGCCACCGCAGGCAGCGATGTGATTTTCTTTAATGAGAAAGGCATCATACAAACCAATTCGATGATTGTGACAACCGCCGCAGGTGACAGCGTATTTTTGCGCGGTCCGTAGCCCTGGTATTGTTTTACGGGTGTCGAGTAGGCGAACGTTGGTATGGGTAACTAAATCTGAATAGTGTTTGCAGATGGTTGCCGTGCCTGAAAGCAGTTGCAGGAAATTGAGAGCGGTGCGTTCGCCGGTGAGTAGTGCACGGGCGGGGCCCGACAGTTCAAACAACACGCTGTTGGCTGTTACATAGTCACCGTCGGCAATATGCCATGTAACTGTGATTGAGTTATCAATTTGTTGAAAAACTTCATTGACCCAGTTTACCCCACAAATGACGGCATTTTCACGGGTAATAATGCGTGCAGTCGCAGTGTGATCTGCAGGAATAAGTTGGGCGGTAATGTCGCCGCTACCAATGTCTTCAGCAAGTGCGAAACGCACGGTCTCTGTGATGTCACGCTGCAAGGCGTCTGAAAATTGCATGGTGATTTTCCAAGCGAATGAGTCGAAAAATATAGTAGTTCGATATTCTACCAGCACATATGGAAATGTGCGCCTTTTGTGTGGTTATAAAGTGGGACGTAAGTAGTTTTAGCAATGGTTTCGGAGAGACTTTTTAAAGTATAACTATATGATGCTTGGCGTTTGCTGCAACTTGCGATAAGTTATGCTCGCCTAGTTAATAATTAAATGCTTTGTCTTTGAAACAATTGGAAAAAACAATAGGTAGTTATGACTGATAAGCCCTCTAAGGTAGTGGAATTGAACGCGCGGCGTGAGCTGGACGTGTCTGCCGTTTCGTTACCTGATGCATTGCGCGCGATTCGTGACAAGGCATGCGGGTTTTTACAGGGACGCATGACGGTATTTCTCGATGAGGCCGACGATGCCTTGTTTGAATTGGCTGATGAGGCAAGTAATGCTCGAGAGCAGCATGTGTATTTTGATGCCATGCGAGAGATTAGAGTTCATCGCGAGAGTATTGAAAAGCGTTTTTCTGAAACGTTTATCAATAACTTTGCTAGTACTGGGTCTAAACATGCCAGCTCGTCGTTAGAGCGGGGGCAAGCCAAGCTAAAATTGCTGGAATCAGAGGCGCTTGAAGAGCTGGTTGCGCTCGAAGGTATGGCGAATAAGGCTGAGCGGCGTTTTCTTCATGAAATTTGGATTTTGTGTACTGCTTGGCAGCATGTGGTTAGTGGTCCTGTGGTGGCCGCAAAAGAATTGCCGATGGGGCCAGCGAAAATTGCCGCGGCCTTAGGTCTTGCGTGCGAATCGTTAAATATCGACATAAAAGCAAAGCTGATTCTCTATAAGCTTTTTGATACGACAGTTATCGCTGAATATACAGATCTTTATCAGCTACTCATTCCCGTACTTGATGCTCAGGGCTTGCCGTTACAAAAGCTCGAGAAAAAATCAACAAAATCGTATTCAAAAACCGAAAGTTCTGTCGAGTTGTCTTCGCCTCAAGAACAGCAGCAAAATTTAGATCACAGGCAGTCTACGGAGTTAGTTAGCCATCTATTTGACGCTTTAGAAAATCTGCTTAGCAATGCAACTCAGGATGGCGGTGCACCCAAAACGGCGCTGTCTAAGCCATCGTTTATGGTGGCATTGCAGGAAATGCAGAACGAACAATTTGCTCAATTTAACGTGAAAGTCTCTATGGGTGGAGACGGCGGTACTGACTTCAACGCTATGGCGCACAAATTAGTCGCGCGCTTACAGCAAGTGAATTTAGTGGCGAATACTGACGTTTCAGCGCTTTCTTATCAGCGCGATCAAGACACCATCAACTTTGTTGGTGCCTTGTTCCAATTTATTTTAGACGGCGATGGATTGGCTGAGTCCTTAAAAGGGCTTATCGCACGTTTACAAATTCCAGTCTTGAAAATGGCGATGCTCGACAAGGGCTTTTTTGGTCACGACGAACATCCCGCACGTAAATTATTGAGTGCCTTGGTGAGTGCTGGTATTGGCTGGTCACCGGTGGCAGGCGTAGACCGAGATCCGCTGTACAAAAAGACCGAAGAAGTGGTTATGCGTATCCTGCGGGACTTTGGCGTCGATACCCAAGTGTTTATCGATGCTTATGAAGATTTTTCGGACTTCAATGAAAAGGCCAAGCGTCGAGCAGAGCTAGTAGCGCGTAGAACGGTAGATGCCGAAGACGGCAAGGCTGCGGCTGAAAATGCGCGGATGTATATTGCCGCTATTTTAGAAAGCAAGCTGGGCGGCGTTGATTGCCCTCCGGTGGTCACGAAAATGTTGCAGTTAGGCTGGAGTAAAGTGCTGTTCTTAAGCTACATCCAGCATGGAAAAGACAGTGAGCGTTTTACTGAAGACGCCGGCTTGATCGAACGTTTGCTTTGGAGTGTACTTCCATCAGATGAGTTGGGGCATAGAAACGAGTTGATTGCCGCATTGCCGATGTTGGTTGAAACCCTCCGCTTAGGCTTTACGCGGGTCTCATTAAACTCCTTTGAAACTGATCGTTGGTTTGAACAATTAGAGCGTTTGCATTTAGCAAAACTTAGCCGCAAAGAGACGGCTGTGCGGGTGCAAGCACTGGATCCCAAGAGCGACAATGAGCAAGAAGCGAGCTTGGCGTCGTCTACAGATTCCTTAACCGACACTAAAGTAGAATCTCGTCATACAGATTTGGCCACTCCCGTTAGTGCGGTGACTGATGATGCCGTTAGTTTGGAGCCTACAAAGTTAGACGCAGGTGCCGAGCTTGCTAGTTTGGACGCATCTTTGGCAGAAAGCCTCGGTGACGACGGCGAATGGTCTGAATCAGAGATACATTCTGTGCCTTTGACGTCGCGGCTACAGGGTGAGGATTCGCAGCCTGAGCTAGAAAGCAGCGGTATTCAAACGTTGCGGGTGGGTAACTGGGTTGATTTTCGTCAGGAAGATGGGCGGATGTTAAGATGCCGTCTTGCGGCGGTGATTAACGGTATAGGCAAATATATTTTCGTCAATCGCTCTGGAATTAAGGTTGCCGAGCTTAATAAAGAAGAGCTGCAAGCAGCGCTGGCAGAACAGAAAGTCATGCTGATTGATGACGACCGATTATTTGATCGGGCCTTAGAGTCAGTCATTAGCAATCTGCGTGACATGAAAGACAAGCCACTGTAACGCTCGCCACAAAATTCAAACCACCTACCCTAGGTGGTTTGCTAATCGTCCTTAGCACGGCCCTCCAGCATTAACCCACGCCTGTACTGCCTCCACAAAAGCAGGCTGGCTAAGTGGTGGTGTGCTACGGTTGCCACCGGGTGTCCAAGCCCACAGTACTAAGCTGTCTTCGCTCATGTGTTTTAATAAGTCTGCCAAACTGCGATTGCCGTTTTTGCTGCTGTCTTTTAGCGCCTGGCAAAGTTGGCTGGCATTTAAGCCCTCCCAGCCCATGCTTAATGGCGCCAGCCCCCAATGGGGTGCGCCGGGGACGGCGTCGTCAGCAACATTTTCGTCTTGATGACAGGCTGAACATTGCAGTGTTGGTGCACCGTGATTGTCTGTCCCCCTAACGACTAACTGTGCGTGACGGCGGCGTTCATCGCCCTGGCGTGGGAAGTCGGTGATGGTATGGCAGTTCATGCACCGTGGATGTGTTAACACTTCGTAAAGCGGCTGGAATAGCGGTGACTGTGCGAATGCGTTATGGGCAAGCAGACTGGAAAACCCCACAAATGTGAGCGTGACCATCAGGCGAGCTGTGCGTGTAATTGTTGTTGTCATGGTAACTCCCTGATTATGCAATTTTGAAATTGCTGCGGGTCAGCGGCAGTTCGCGAATACGCTCGCCAATGGCGCCGAATATGGCGTTGGCTAGGGCAGGTCCTACGCAGGGAACACCCAGCTCACCTACTCCGCCCACGGGGTTACCGCTGTTAACGATAATGGTTTCAATAGCGGGGGTTTGGTACATGCGAAGTACTGGATAATCGTCAAAATTACTTTGCTGAACAACACCATCTTCGAGCAGGATTTCACCGAATAAAATACTGGAAAGTGCGAAGATAACGGCGGACTCGACTTGTGCGATAACGAGGTCTGGGTTTACAGCGGTGCCACAATCTACAGCGCTGACTACGCGATGTACGGTGAGCTCGCGATTAGCTGACACAGAGACTTCTACGACTTGTGCAACGAAGCTATTCCAGTGGCCCATAACGGCAATCCCTTGGCTTCTGCCACTAGCTGGGAATCCCCAGTTGGCGGCGTCGGCTACTGCGTCTAATACCGCTCGGTGGCGCGGTTTTTCAGAGAGTAGGTCACGACGAAAGTTGTAGGGGTTTTTATTCACCTTGAGGGCGAGTTCGTCGATAAACGTTTCTTGCGCGAATACGTCAGAGAATTTATTTACTGAGCGCATCCACAGGGCCGGCATATTGAGATTGACCGTGAGGTGCGCGTCCATCAAAACGTTGTCGATTTTATAGGGCATGCCGGTTTCAAAGTCCGTCAGCTCTTTTAGTGGAGGCAGGGTGAAGTCTGCGAGACTGTCCAAAAGGTTTTCGGCATAAAGTAGCGCCGTAACATCTTGAGTGACTGAGCGATGAGTCCATGCGGTGATATTATTTGCGCTATCGATTGACGCTGAGACCCTGACTGCGGCGGCGGGGCGATAGTATCCGCCTTTCATGTCGTCTTCTCTGGTCCAAATAACCTTGACGGGTTGGCGTATTTGTTTAGCAACGGCGCAGGCGTCACGCACGTAATCTGCGAGGGGATTGCCTCGGCGACCAAAACCACCGCCAGACGGCATTACGTGGAAGTTAATTTGATCGGGTAATAAACCGAGCACGAGTCCTGCGAACACTTTATCCAAGGTAGCGGATTGCGTGCCCGTCCATATTTCTGCGCTGCTGCCGTCGTAGTCGACTACCACGTTTAGTGGCTCCATGGCCGCGTGCGCCATGAAGGGGAAGTAATAGTCTGCGCTAACCGTTTCGCTGGCGAATAGCTGGGCGGTTAAAACTAGGCCGTCGATTCTAATGGGCAGGCCGGGTAGATTTAATCGCAAGTTGTAGGCATTGCGCTGGGTATCAGAATCGGTGCGCCCAGCCAGTAATTCGTTCCATTGTACTTGTAGTGCCTTGCGACCTTTTTCGGCGGCCCAAAAATCATCGGCAACAACGGCGACGCCGCCGAGTATGGTGTAGACACCGCGTACGCCAGGAACAGCCAGTGCGGCATTGTCGTCAACATTTAGTGCTTGGCCGTTAAACCTTGGCGGGCGTGCAATAACGGCGGTGAGCATATTCGGAATATCAACATCGATACCGTATTGGAAGCTGCCATCGGTTTTATCTGCTGCATCTAGCCGCTGTGGCGAAGAGCCAATAATTCTGTAGTTAGCCGGATTTTTTAAGCTGGGATTTGTGGGCACGCGCTCTTGTGCTGCTTCGCTAGATAGCTCTCCGTAACTGGCACGGCGCCCGCCGATGTCATCTATAACATAGCTGGATTCGGTGCGCAGGGATGATGCAGGCACCTCCCAGCGTTTTGCTGCGGCGTTCACCAGCATTTGCCGGACTGCAGCGCCTACACTGCGTTGTCCCTCAAAGTAGCCACGGGTAGCTGAACTCGCAACGGTGAATTGGAGTAGGTTTGCAAAATAGGGGTTATTAAAACGCGCGGCAACAGGGGAGGATTCTGAGCTAACTTGGCTCCAGTCGGCGTCTAATTCTTCAGCAACAATCATGGGTATTGCGGTCAGCGCACCTTGGCCAATTTCTGCTGCGCCAACAAGAATAGTGATTTTGTTGTCGGTACTGATGCGCATAAATTCACCAACCTGAAACGCCTCGGCGGGGTTTGTCGGCTCGCCACCGTTGTCGGTGGGTGGTGTGCTGGTATTGTTGTTTTTAGATGAACTTGATCCACCGCCACAGGCGACCAGTAAGCCGCCACCGGCCATGACGCTGACGCGAATGAAATGACGGCGAGATAGTTTTGTTAACTTTGACATAACGGCGGCCCTTATAATTGTTCAGTGGCAATTTTGTGAATGGCCTTGCGTATTCGGGGGTAAGTGCCGCAGCGACAGATGTTGCCAGAGAGCGCCTTATCAATATCTTGGTCACTTGGCGAGGAGTTATCTTTTAGTAAGGCGGTCGCCGCCATAATTTGGCCTGATTGGCAGTAGCCGCACTGGGGGACATTTAGCTCCTGCCATGTGGCTTGGACTAAACCACCAATGTGTTCGTTGCCGATATCTTCAATGGTGCGAACCTGTTTATCGCCAACCGCGCTGATAGGCATGACGCAGGAGCGTGTGGGTTGGCCGTCTATATGTACGGTACAGGCTCCGCATAAGGCTTGGCCGCAGCCGTATTTTGATCCGGTAAGTTTTAGGTTTTCACGCAAAACCCATAATAGCGGTTTGTCCTCGCTGACATCGACAGTGTGGGCAATACCGTTTACACGGATGGTGAACATATTTTCTCCTGTGCTCTGGTGCGAGCAGCTTATTATTTACTTTGATGCTGTGTGAGCCTTGTTGAGGTTTACACGATATTATTTTGTATTCTCAATCACGGCCTATTCACTAAAAGCAGGCTACCAGCCCTTGGAAAGAGCGGGTATTGAAAGAGTCTAGTTGATATACACGCTAATCTAAGGCATTGCTTTACGAGACCTTTGCACGATAGTTATTTTGCCCTCTGGCAGCGTCGCCTAAGAGCGTCTACTTTTGGCAAAAACGTACTCAATCGGTCATTTATGGCATATAAACTCCCTCTTTCCGTGCGTTTTTTCCTCACCAGAAAACAAACTACCGGCTCGTGCAAAGGTCTCTTTACGTATAATGCTCGCAAAATAGCAGTTGATGTAATACGTGTAAACACTGCTTATGGATCATATCTTGGCAATTGTCGCCGCGCTAATAGGGCATGCGTAGGGTGGGTTCTTGAATAAGCGCGAGTTGCTCGCGCAATTGCAAAATATGCTCTCCCCAGTAGCGCTCGGTATTAAACCACGGGAATGCTTTGGGAAAGGCTGGATCTTGCCAGCGCCGTGCAAGCCACGCTGCGTGGTGCATGATGCGCAAGCTGCGTAGGGCTTCAATGAGCCCCAGTTCGCGAGGGTTGAATTCATAGAATTCTTGGTAGCCTTCGATGAGCTCCATTATCGCGCGCTGCTGGTTATCTTGCTCGCCGGACAGAAACATCCATACATCTTGAATAGCGGGGGCCATGCGGCTGTCGTCAAAATCCACTAGCCAAGTTTCGTCATTACGAGACAGTATATTGCCCACATGACCGTCGCCGTGGGTGCGGATATAGGTCGGGGCGATGTCTTCGAAGCGCTGCCTAACAAGCCGCAGGAGATCTTCGCTGAGACTGGCGTAGGACTCCCGGAGGCTACTTGGAATTACATCAGCTAATATGTCGCGGCGGCTGTCGTCGCCAAAGCTCACAACATCTAGTTTGGGGCGAAACTGGTATTTGGTGCTGGCGCCGACGAGGTGTAGACGGCCAAAAAGACGGCCGAGTTGAAAGAGATTGTCCATGTCGTCTAGTGCTGGCGCGTGCCCGCCACGACGGGGATATATTGAAAATCGGTAGCCCTCAAAGTGGAAAAGGCTGTTACCAGCGTCGTTTTGCCAAGGTGGAATAACGGCAATATCGGTGTCGGCAAGTTGTTGAGTAAAGCGGTGTTCTTCTAGTATTTGCTCGTCGCTCCAGCGCTCGGGGCGATAGAATTTCACCACCACGGGTTCTTTGTCTTCTAGGCCAAATTGATAAACTCGATTTTCGTAGCTGTTTAGGGCAAATACCCTAAGATCGCTCACATAGCCTAGGCTTTCCACTGCATCAATGACGCGGTCTGGATTAAGGTTGGCGAAATCAGTTTGTTCAGTTGTCGTCATTGCGCCAGTCCGTATTCGTTGATTAAGGCGACCGTTTTAATCTGCGCAAAGACCTGTTGGCCTTTGTGAAGTTGTAGTCGGTCGCAGGATTTGTGAGTGATGTGCGCCAGTAAAAATTGCTCATTTAGGCGTAGGCGAATGGTGAGTTGCGCGTTTGTTGGCCTCGGTGAATGAGTTTCTATAGTGTCGATAGTACAGGGCAAGATATTCATGATGCTGCTTTGCTGTGGCGCATCTAAGCTGATACTGACGTCCCGCGCAGCCACGAATAAGCGTAAAGCTTGCCCCGGCTCTGTCTGAAGGAGGTTGACGGTGAGCTTATGGTCTGCGTCCACATTTAAGATGCTGAGTCCGTAATTTATGTCGTGTTCATGTAGTTTCGCGGTAAGAACTGCGCCAGCGCCTTGTTGATGGCTGAGGGGCAGATCGAGACGGGTGCTTAGACTGATCAGATCACCTTCTGCAACGAGCTGGCCTTTATCCATCAAAATAACGTGATCGGCTAGCCGGCTGATTTCATGAAAACTATGGCTGACATACAAAACCGGAATATCGAGGTGCTTGGGTAAGGTTTGTAACACGTCTAGCATGTGCTCTCGGGCACTGTCGTGTAGACCGGAAAGTGGCTCGTCCATTAGCAATAATTGTGGGTGCCGAAGCAATGCGCGGGCGATGGCAACGCGTTTGTGCTCACCGCCAGAAAGTTTGTCCACACGGCGGTTTAGCAATGGTGTGATTTGCAGCCAGTCACACACTTCATCACTGGACGGCCCTTCTTTCTTGAATTGGCGTTTGCGGGCGTAGTTGAGATTGCCCATCACCGTAAGATGTGGGAAGAGCTGGGCGTCTTGAAAAACGAGACCGATGCCACGCTGCTCGGTTTTAAGTAGGTTGCGCTCGGTTTGCCAATCGTGCCCCGCAAATTGCACCATGCCGGAGGGAACAATATCTAGGCCGGCAATACAGCGGAGCAAGCTGGTTTTGCCGCTGCCGCTAGGGCCGCAGATGGCAGTGATGCCAGTTGAGGGCAGTGCGGTGTCAATATCAAGGCAGAATTCACCGCGTTGCATGTGCAGAGATAGCAGTAGGCTCATTTAGGCGCTTCGCTATTATTTGGCAGCGAAGTGAGCCCGCGATAGCCATTGACTAGGTATACAAAGCTGAGTACCAGCAAAGAAAAGGCAATAAGACCACCGGCCAACCAGTGAGCGGTGTCGTATTGCAGCGATTCTACGCGCTCATAAAGGGCGATAGAAAGTACCTGAGTTTGCCCTGGAATATTGCCGCCAATCATTAAAACCACACCAAATTCACCGACGGTGTGGGCAAAGCCGAGGGTGCTGGCGACTAAAAAATTGCTGCGGCATAGCGGCAAAATAACGCTAAAAAAACGGTCGGCAGGGCCGGCACCAAGACTGGCGGCGGTTTCGATTAGTGGTTTAGAGAGCTGCTGAAAGCCACTTTGTAAGGGCTGTACCACAAAGGGTAGTGAATAAAGCACCGAGGCGATGACCAGTGCACTGAAACTAAAGGCTAAAGTGTCGCCAGTTAAATATTGCCAGAACTGGGCGACGGCTGAGTTTGGCGCAAAGGCGATAAGTAGATAAAAGCCAAGAACCGTTGGCGGCAGCACCAATGGCAGGGCGATGATCGCCTCTAAGATGGGCTTGAAGCGAACACGGGTATTGGCTAACCACCACGCGAGGGGGGTGCCGATAACTAATAAAATGACAGTAGTTAGACCAGCTAACTTGAGGGTCAAGACTATAGCGAGCCAGTCATTTTGACTCACGCTATTACTCGCTGTATTGAGGAGGCGTAGACATTATGCATTGAACACTCCTCCAGTAGTGATGTGGCTTTATGGTGTGCGTGCCAGACACCAGATATCGATGCGTGTAGCGCCATTGCGCGCCAGTATAGCGGCCATGGTATTGGCTGTCGCGGTTGTTGTAACAACATCGTCGATGACCGCGAGGTGCTTGCCTTTGATGTCGGCATTCGCCAAAAAGGCAAAGGCGTGGTGCAGATTCTTGCGTCGCGCGGCAGCACTCAGCCCTTGTTGGGAGTGAGTGGCGCGAGGGTGCTTGATGGCATGGTGCACTGGAATATTGAGTGCGTTGCCAAAATCATTCGCGAGTATTATCGATTGATTGAAGCCGCGTTGCAGGCGTCGCCGCCAGTGCATTGGTACTGGTATAAGTGCGTCGGGGAGTGTTCCCAGCTGATCGCGGCAGTGGTCTAGCCAGAGTTTGCTTAATACAGCGCCGTAATGGAGCTTCTTTTGGTGTTTGAAGCCGGCAATCAGGCGGTCAACAGGAAAGTCGTAGCACAAAGCGGCGATGCATTGGTGAAAATCGGGCGGCTTACGCAAACACCGTCCGCAGCGATTTTGGATGTGATTCATTGGCAGAGGTAGTGCGCAACACGAGCATTGGTTAATGAGCCAGGGGAGTTCGATTTCGCAGGGGTGGCAGAGATCTATGTCCCGTCTGCTGGGGGTTTGGCATAAGATACAGCGGCCGTGTATTAGACGATAGCTAAGGTTTTTTATCCCAGGAATATGAAATCTGTTAACCATGAGCATCCTTGCTGGTTGACAGCTTGCGATAAGCCTTTATCATTGTCACTTTGAAATGACACAAACTCTACGCTGGACTTTATCATGACTAACGCCGCTTTAACGACAATTCGTAACGATTGGACCAGTGCAGAGGTTCAGGCTTTATTCGCTCAGCCGTTTAATGATTTGTTGTTTCAGGCCCAAACGGTGCACCGCGCAAATTTTGACCCCAATGCGGTTCAAGTTAGTACTTTATTGTCGATAAAAACCGGCGCCTGTCCAGAAGATTGTAAGTACTGCCCGCAGAGCAATCGTTATGACACGGGGCTTGAGAAAGAAAAATTGATGGAAGTCGAGAAAGTACTGGCTGAGGCGCGTGCCGCCAAAGCGTCTGGTACGACTCGTTTTTGTATGGGGGCAGCATGGCGCTCACCTAAAAAGAAAGACATGCCTTATGTGACGGCGATGGTCCGTGGCGTGAAGGAAATGGGATTAGAAACCTGCATGACCTTGGGTATGTTGACGGGCGAGCAGGCCGCCGAGCTTGCTGAGGCCGGCTTAGACTATTACAACCATAACCTAGACACCTCGCCAGAGTTCTATGGCGAGATTATTACCACTCGTACCTATCAAGACCGTCTGGGCACCTTGGGTAATGTTCGTGATGCCGGTATTAAAGTGTGTAGTGGCGGTATTGTCGGCATGGGCGAGTCGATTAAAGATCGCGCCGGTCTATTAATACAGCTGGCGAATTTGCCTGTGCAGCCAGAGAGTGTGCCGATTAATATGCTGGTGAAAGTTGAAGGCACGCCGATGGCTGATGTCGCTGACTTAGACCCCTTTGATTTTATCCGCACCATTGCCGTTGCGCGGATTATTATGCCGAAGTCTCATGTTCGCCTGTCAGCAGGCCGTGAGTCTATGAATGAAGAAATGCATGCGCTGGCCTATTTTGCTGGTGCTAACTCCATTTTCTATGGTGAAAAGCTGCTGACCACGCCAAATCCTAAAGCAAATAAAGACATGGAATTGTTCGGGCGCTTGGGAATAAAGCCTGAAGAGCGCCATGTCGAGCATGACGATGACACGCAAAGCGAGGTTTTATTAGGCGCGGTAGAGCAGGCTCAAAATGACCGCTTCTTCTATGACGCCACAGCTTAATCATCTGTTGAGATAATTATGTTGACTGAGGCCCTGCAGCGAAGGCTGGCAGAGCGCCACGAGCAATCTCGCTATCGAAGCCGCCGCGTGCTGGACTCGGCGCAGGGAGCGAGAATTGCTGTTGATGGGCGCGAATATTTGCAGTTCTGCAGCAACGACTATCTTGGTTTAGCCAATCATCCCCAGCTTGTTACTGCTATGCAAAACGCTGCCGCAACATACGGTGTTGGTGGCGGCGCGTCGCATTTGGTTTGCGGGCACTCAATCCTGCATCATCAATTAGAAGAACGTCTTGCAGGCATTACTGGGCGAGATCGCGCCCTATTATTTTCTACTGGCTATATGGCCAATCTTGGTACCGTTACCGCGCTAATGGGCAAAGGTGATCATATTCTTGAAGATCGCTTAAACCATGCCTCATTACTCGATGCCGGTCTGTTGAGCGGGGCAAGATTCCAGCGTTTCCACCACAATGATTTACATGACCTCGAACGCCGCCTAAAAAAATTGCCGCCTGAGGGATTAAGATTGATTGTGGTTGATGCGGTTTTTAGTATGGATGGCGATGTCGCGCCGCTGCCTGAATTAGCTGCATTGGCCAAGCGCTACAATGCCTATCTAATGGCAGACGACGCTCATGGTTTTGGTGTGCTTGGTGTGACTGGCGCGGGTAGCAGTGAACTATTCGATTTAGATCAAGATCAATTGCCGGTATTGATGGGCACACTAGGCAAGGGGATTGGCAGCTTTGGTGCGTTTGTGGCCGGCAGTGATGTGTTGATTGAGAGTTTGATTCAGTTTGCCCGGCCTTATATTTACACCACCGCTATGCCACCAGCCGTCGCTGCTGCGAGTTTGGCAAGTTTAGATATTTTACAGAGTGAGCCTTGGCGTCGTGAACATTTGCAAGGCTTGATTAAACGCTTCCG
Source organism: Zhongshania aliphaticivorans (assembly GCF_902705855.1). GTDB lineage: Bacteria > Pseudomonadota > Gammaproteobacteria > Pseudomonadales > Spongiibacteraceae > Spongiibacter > Spongiibacter aliphaticivorans_B. The sequence continues at coordinate 521,643 of NZ_CACSIJ010000011.1, forward strand.
CGATGGCACCGCTACGCTCGCCTTACCAATGATGAGTTCAGAAACCGCCATTCAGCCATTACTCGTGGGTGAAGAATCCCAAGCGATGGCAATCAGTAAAGGCTTGGAGACTGAGGGGATCTTGGTGTCTGCCATTCGCCCGCCTACCGTAGCTGCAGGTCAATCGCGGCTTAGAATTACCCTGTCGGCGGCGCATTCCGAGGCTGATATTGATCGTTTGCTTGATGCCCTAGATAAAGTGGTTCCGACGGCCCTGCGTGTGGTGTCCCAGGTATTATGACGGCAATTTATCGTGAACGCCTTGCCTCATATACCAGTGGCGCTGCTGAGTTGGTGCTGCTTCATGGTTGGGGCAGCGACTCCGAAATTTGGCGAAGCCTCGTGCCAACATTGCGCCGCCGCTTCCATGTAACTTTAGTGGATTTACCTGGTTTTGGTCGCAGTGCTGCCTGTGAGTTTCGTCGTGATCCGGTCTTGGTAGTTGAGCAGCTCTTGCCAACTCTTCCTGAGTCGGCTGTCTATTGCGGCTGGTCCTTGGGGGGCATGCTAGCTACGGTCATTGCGGCAAGCTACCCAGAGCGAGTGCGCGCTTTAATGACGATTGCCAGTAATGCGATCTTTGTTGCAGATGACGCATGGTCGGCGGCAATGCCGGCGGGAGATTTTTCTACTTTTCAGAACGTGCTTGAAAAAAATTCCGTCAAAGGTTTACGTCGCTTTAATTTACTCCAGCTTCATGGCGAAGAGCGTGCGAGTTCGGTGCAAGCTGTATTACGCGATCAAAAACTACCATTGAACGCTTTGGCGCTTGTTGAAGGCCTGCATTGTTTGCATGACATGGATAATCGCTCGGCGTTATCTAATATAGAGTGTCCGGCCATACATGTTTTTGGCGCTGAGGATGCACTTGTGCCAAGTCGGGCTGCGGCAATGTTTGCCAATTATTACCCCGATCATGAATGCAAAGTTATGTCGGGTTGTGGTCATTTACCCTTTTTGTCCTCACCCGATGAGTTTGTTTCGCTGATGTTTGAGTTTATTCGCTCGAAAGGAATGCTCTGCGAAGCCAAACCTCACTATCTTGATAAAACAGATATTGGCCGGTCTTTTAGTCGAGCTGCAGCGAGTTATGACGGCGCCGCTATGCTACAGCGTCGAATTGCAGATCATTTGATAAGCCTGATGCCAGAGATAAAAAATGCGCCATTAATGGATTTGGGGTGTGGCACGGGCTACAGTTTGCCAGCTTTAAAACAATATATGGGGGAGGGGGAGTTGCTTGCGGCGGACCTCGCTCCAGGTATGCTTATTTATGCAAAAGAACATCATCTGGATACAGTCGATGGCTGGCTGTGCGGCGATGCCGAAGATCTGCCTTTAGCAGATAATAGTGTTGGGCTTATCTTTTCCAGCCTTGCTCTGCAATGGTGTGAAAATTTGCCAGCGGTATACGCCGAAATCGAACGTGTATTAAAGCCGGGTGGCGCCGCCGTTATCGCAACGCTGGGGCCGGACACCTTGTATGAGTTGCGTGAATCGTGGCGGCACGTAGATGCCTATGCTCACGTGAACGAGTTTTCAGAACGAGCTGAAATCCAGTCGGCTATTCAGAATACAGGTCTCTGCGTCGACGAGTGGCAGGAGCATATTGAGTTAATGGAATACAAGCAGTTGTCTGAATTGACGAGAGAGCTAAAGAATATCGGCGCACATAATGTAAATAGTGGTCGCCCAAATGGTTTGACTAGCCGTGCGCGCATCAAAGCCTTGGCTAGCGGCTATGAGCAATTTAGAGGGCAGAGTGGCCTTTTGCCAGCCACTTATCAAGTTTGGTACGTGCGGTGTGTGAAGTTGGGGTAGTTGTTTTATCTGCGCGAAAGGTGTGTCTACTTTATTGTCGTGTGAGCATCGTTAAATACGAAGCGAAGTGTATCCACTCTCGATAATTTACGTGGCACTTTTTATAGAGACGGTTGTCTAGGTTGGGGCAGTGTATTTTTTTTACTGTACCTTGTATGTTTCATTTAATATTTGCTACTTGCAGGTGGGTTTTGTCGGCGTGCTCGGTTGCGATAATATTGTTTTGCTAGTAATTCCAACTTTCGGCGTTGTGAAATTAACTTATTACTGCGCTAAATACTGCTAGTAGTGTCATTGCTGCTAGCAAAGGTGCGTTAATGGCAAAATATTCAAGATGGAGCGATTGAATGTTAGGGTGAGGTCTTTTAGTCTTACGCCACACAGTGGGCGGGCGGCGATTTGCTGTTAATGCTGGTAATAATCTGTCTTCGGAATGGAAATGGAGTTTAATATGAAAATGTTTAATAGTAAGTTACTTGTGGCAGGTTTATTGTCAGCAAGTGTCATGGTTGGTTGTGGTAGTGATAAATCAGCAGACTCTGACAGCCCGGTTGTAACAAATGGCAATCTTACCGCGGCTTTGGGTGCGCTCTCTAATGCTAATTGCGTGGTGAAAAATGCCGCAGGCGATACGAAACTGACGGTGGAGACCTTAGCTGACGGTACGGTTCCATTTGATATCGAAACAGTAGGTAGTGATTTCCCCTTAATTATTTCTTGTACCGGTGGCAGCTATTTCGATGAGGCGAATCCAACGGATCCTTTAATTTCTAATACAGGGACTATTAGATCTATTGTTCCTGATTTGGCTACACTTATTTCAGTCGGTGGCAATGTTGCTGTTACAACATTCACGGATTTAGCTGTAGAGTTATATAACAGCTTGCCTGCTGGTGATAAGACAATTGAAACCGCGCTTGAGTCGCTAGAAGAGATTGGTCGTATTCTGGCGCCAAGCCTAGTTGAGAATGGCGGTGCAGCAAATCTTCTAGCAGCACCTACTCCTGTTACTGCTGGTGATACAGTAGTACCTAATACGCCATCTGGTATTTATGCAGCTTATTTGGCGGGTTTGGCTGAAATTGCTGACGATAAGGCGATAACTCCTCAGGCCTTAGGTGTTTTATTGGCAGGGCAGATAGCCAACGGCACTGCGATTGATGCGGACACTGTAAGTAACTTAATTGCTAAAGCGGCGGCATTTGCTACAGGCAAAGGTTTTACTTTAACAGGTGATACCGGTGCAGGTGGTATTGCTGTGAAGCCTACTCCAACTACAGGTACGGGTGGCACTGGCGGTACAGGTGGCACTGGCGGTGGAAACTAATATTTCCTAGCGATAAAGAGTTAAAAGGGCGGCTAAGCAGTCGCCCTTTTTTATGTGTATATAATATGTTCGCGCATTTATATCTTGAGACCCCAGCATAACTACTGCGCTCGTCAATACAGCGTGAAAAATCAGCTTAAATGCTCATTTGCTGCAGTAAACTGTGCTTTTTCGCTGATTTTTGCCTCGTCTTGGCTGAGCTCGTTACGTTATGCTGAGATTTAATCTTATAGCCTGCAGAATAAAGAGAGGTGTTCATTGAAACGAGATATTTTTGCTTCGATCTTGATGCTTGCGTTACCGGTAGCGGTACAAGCACAGGGTAATATGAACATGCAGGGTATGAGCGGCTTATTTAATGTTCCAGATGCGTCCGTACTGGAGTACGGTAGTGCAGTCGTTGCTTGGGATGCTCAGATTGATGGGCGTTTTTCAAGGGATCATCAACTAAATGATCGCGGTAATGATATCAATATTGGTGCGGGTATATTCCCACACGTCGAAATTGCTGGGCGTAATGTGACTGGTCGAACTACCACTGGGGGGTCAGATTTATCCTTCAATGTGAAGCTGCAGCTACCCTGGGAGCTGCTGCATGGCGTGTCCTTTGCAATAGGCGAGCAGGATTTTGGTGGCTCAGTAAATGAGTACGATACCAAGTACGCGGTAACAACTTGGCAGTATGGGAAATTTCGCTCGACTCTGGGTTTCGGTCAATATGATGGTCGCGCTGGACAAACCTTGCGATTAGATGGTGTTTTTGGCGGTATTGAATATGCAGCCACTGATTGGTTGAGTGTTCTTATTGAAGATGATGGTCATTCGCAAAATTCCGGCATTCGTTTGTCAACGCCTGATTATCTATTGCCGCAGGGTTGGACGGCGTCAATGCTGTGGATGCTTTCAGATGAAGAGGGCGTTGACGGTCGAAATGATTGGTATGGGTTTAACGTAAAGATCCCACTTGGTCAAAAATATGAGCGTGTATTACCTTCAAAACAGCCTCGCGTAGCGGCCACGAGTGCGGTTGATATTATAGTGGAGCCGTATGGTCTGGATTCGGAGCTTGAAAGAAATCCATTATTGTATCCGCCGGATACTAATATTAACGATCCGAAAGTACGCGCCCGAATAGAAAATGAAGCGCAGTTAAAGCGCGAGCTTGTAGCGGCAAATTTAGAAAAAGTACGCATTCAGCGCTACGGTAAAGAATGGATTATCGCGTTTGAAAATCTGAGTTATAACAATAATGCAATTGATGGTTTGGCGGTAGCAATTGGTGTTGCTGCATCTATCTTACCGGAAGGCGATCGGTTTTATTTACAGCTTGAAAAGTATGGTATCCCAGTGTTTGGTCTCGGGGGCGAAGTAGGTGCCTGGGACACCTTTATGAATGGCTGGGGTGGATTGCCTGAGTCTGTGATGATTGCTGCGCCTACAAATAAATTACGTCGTCGCAGTGGCGATGGTGGCGTCATTAAATCTACGTTCAATGACGTTAAAGAGTACCTCGCTTTTCGCCCGACAGTAATGTTAAGGCCAATTGTTTCATCGACCTTAGGTACTGAATATGGAGTACTTGATTACTCGTTAGCGGCTCGCGCCGATGTTGTTGTCCCACTATGGCAGGGGGCAGCATTTAATATCTCAAAAGATTGGTCAATGCATGAGACCGAAGATTTTACAAGAGATGGCATTTATGGCGGTGTGTTTAAAGCGCAACGTGTGCCTGACGGTGTAAAAGACCGAGTGATTAGTCAGACTTTTCGCTTGGGCCAAGGTTTTACAACAATGATTTCGTACGGCCGGTTTTTTTCGGTTAATGACGGGATCTCGTTGGAAAGTCGTTGGGAGCCTGGGGATGGGCGGAATCGTTTTCGGGTGATTTTGACAGACTTTGAAGACAAATTTGATCCTCGTATAACTCGGAACGCGCGATTAGCGTCCTGGCGGTATTTTTTCCAGAGCACTAACAGTGAGGTGAATATTACTGGTGGTGAGTTTTATAACGAAGACTCCGGCTACAAAGTTGATTTTACCCAGCATATTGGTGATACACGCTTGCATCTTATTTATAAAAAGTCAGAGGGCAACGCCTTTGCGGGAATAGGTTTTACTATACCGCTTACTCCGCGCAAAGACTTTGGGCGAGTCGCCGGCGTGCAGCTAACTGGTACGCCGAGTTGGCGTTATGATGTGAATACAATTTTAGGTGAGCAAGGCAATCGCCTCGTTTTTGGTCCGAATATCATCCCTACTGAGTTTTTTAATCTCCGCAATGGCTATTTTAATGGCGATCGCTTGAGTCCCGCTTATATTCGAGCTAACCAAGAGCGTTTGCGTGAGGCATGGCAAACCTTTGGTGTGTCCGCTAAATAATATTAACTTTAGCTCGATTTATGCGTAGGTGTTTTTTATGTTGAGTAGTCGGCATTTCTTCGTCACAGGTACAGATACGGATGTTGGTAAGACCTTGGTTGCCTGCGGCATACTTAAAGCCGCAGAAGCGCGGGGCTTGCGAACACTTGCGATAAAGCCAGTTGCAGCAGGTGCTGAACATACGGCCGAGGGGCTGAGGAATCAAGACGCCGTTATGCTAATGGCGGCAATGACGGAAACACTACCTTATCATCAAGTCAATCCTGTGCTGCTGGAACCGCCAATAGCGCCGCATATCGCGGCTGAACAGGCAGGTAAAAGAATAACGGTGTCTCAGTTAGCGGGACTATGTCGTGGGGCCATGATGCGGGCAGCAGATATAGTGTTAATTGAAGGCGCCGGTGGTTGGCGGGTCCCCTTAAATCGATATGAATTATTGTCTGGTTTGGCGGTTGAGCTGCAAGCACCGGTAATTCTTGTGGTGGGTATGAAACTTGGGTGTATTAATCACGCATTGCTAACGGCTGATGCCATTCGTGCAGATGGTCTGTGTATTGCCGGTTGGGTAGCGAATCAGATCGATCCGCAAATGTCGTATTTTGATGAAAACCTTTCTTCTCTAAAGGCTATGTTAGGAGCGCCCTGCCTTGGTGTAGTGCCATACTTGCTAGGAAGTGAGCGAGAAGCTGATGTTGTCTCGGCCAGTCTAGATATCTCAATATTGTGATCTGTGTCGATAGTGCACATTAATGGTGTGCTTTTATGTTTGTGAAGTTTTATCCAATTTCCATTCTCAATTTCCTGGAGGATTTACTGGCTACTGAGTTCAGCATGTAATAAGAAAAAGGTAAATAAAAGCCTCGGTCTTCTGTAATGCTGTTCACTTAAGAGGAGCAGCATTGCGATTTATCGGATAGCGGATTTGATGCCGCCATCACAATGAGCTGTGCCGCAATATAGTCATATACCGGCTTTAAAAAGCGGATATCCGCTGGAACCGATCGAAGCTCACCGCCGCTATAGAGGCTTCTCGGCGAATCACGTTATGGCGCAATAGTAGCCCCCACAACTCCTGATAAACTAACTTTCTTGCTTCGTAGCGCGATGGCATTTTTCTGCATGGAACTTTTAATATCACGAAAGCCTAGCTCAATTTACCACCGTTGCTGGTAGGGGCGTGCCACTTTTAAGGGAGCAGTATTGTTGGTCTTTCGGGTTTGTACTTAAAATTTTTAATTATTTGATTTAAAAGACAATTTTAGTTTGTATGGCTTGAGGTATAGGTATTTTCCTTTATTAGGTAAATCCAAAATAACTTGCAAGACGTAATAAAAACGCTATAGTTGTCACTGTCAACATTGGTGGGTATTTAGCTGCCCGCGATATTCTTGTTCATGAGGTCATTGTCATGCCGCAATATACAGCGCCACTTCGCGATATCAATTTTGTGCTGAAAGAAGTACTTAATTGCGATAAACACTTTGCCAGTCTTGCAACCCGTGAAGAGGTAAGCGAAGACTTGATGGACGCTATTATTTCCGAAGGCGCCAAATTTTCAGAAAATGTCTTGTCACCCTTAAATCAAATTGGTGACCAGCAGGGTTGTACTTGGTCAGAATCGGGCGTGACTACGCCAGAAGGCTTTAAAGAAGCTTACCAGCAGTTTGCGGAAGGTGGCTGGCCCNCCATGACGGCTAATCCACAATTTGGCGGCCAAGGTTTGCCGAATTCGCTGGGTTTAGTTGTAACTGAGATGGTGAGTTCAGCCTGTTGGGCTTGGGGTATGTATACCGGTTTGTCACAGTCTGCCGCGCGCTTACTCGAGGCTTATGCCAGTGATGAGTTGCAGGAAACCTATCTGGCTAAAATGACCGATGGTACTTGGGGCGGCACAATGTGTTTAACCGAGTCGCATTGCGGTTCCGATCTCGGCTTGCTAAGAACTAAAGCCGATATGAATGCCGATGGTAGCTATAACGTTACCGGTACCAAGATATTCATTTCTGGTGGCGAGCACGACATGATGGAAAATATCATCCATCTTGTATTGGCTCGTGTAGAAGGTGCGCCGGCTGGTACAAAAGGCATCTCATTATTTGTAGTGCCCAAATTCTTACCTGACGAAAACGGCGAAGTGGGTGAGCGTAATGGCGTTCACTGCGGCAGTATCGAGCATAAGATGGGTATCAAGGCATCAGCAACTTGTGTGATGAACTTTGACAGCGCGAAAGGCTTTTTAGTCGGCGAAGAAAATCGCGGTCTTAATGCCATGTTCCACATGATGAACTCGGCTCGCCTAGGTACTGCCTTGCAAGGCTTGTCTGCAGGCGAAGCATCGTTCCAAGGTGCTTTGGCATACGCGCGCGATCGTTTGCAAATGCGTTCACTGAGCGGGCCAAAAAATCCTGATGGTCCTGCTGACCCGTTGATTGTTCATGCAGATGTCCGTCGCATGCTGTTAACCCAAAAGGCCTTTGCTGAGGGTAGCCGTGCGTTTATCTATTGGGTGGCGCAGCTTGTTGATACCTTCTATTTCTCAGGTGATGAAGAAGAGCGCAATAAGGCCGAAGAACTTTCTGAGTTACTCACGCCAATTGCGAAGGCATTTGTTACTGAAACTGGTTTAGAGTCTGCTAACTACGGTATGCAGGTGTTTGGTGGTCATGGATTTATTTCTGAGTGGGGTATGGAGCAAATCGTCCGCGATTTACGTATCTCTACACTCTATGAAGGCACGACAGGTATTCAAGCATTAGATTTACTCGGTCGTAAGGTGATGGGTAGCGGTGGTAAGCAGTTAATGGTGTTTACTAAAATTATTCACCAATTCTGCAAAGAACAGCAAGACAAGCCTGGCATGGCGCCATTTGTTGAGAAATTACAAACGCTGAACGCAGAGTGGGGCGACATCACCGGTAAATTGGGTGAAAAAGCCATGAGTAATGCCGATGAAGTTGGCGCTGCATCAGTCGATTATTTGATGTACTCAGGTTATGTATCACTAGCCTTTATGTGGGCGCGTATGGCGTCTATTGCCTTAGACGGTGACGCCGATGATGCTTTCCTTAAAGCAAAAATCCAAACCGCTCAGTTCTACTACCAGCGTATTTTGCCGCGCACTGAATCTCATAAGCTCGCGATGCTTAATGGGGCAGACAGTGTGATGGCGATGCCTGAAGAGTCGTTCGCGTTTTAATATATTGTGTCGAGTAGATTAACGGCGGCCTATAGGCCGTCGTGCTGATTTAAAGGAGCAACTCATGCCTGAATATAAAGCCCCCCTCCGTGATATGCAGTTTGTTTTACACGAGGTTTTTAAAGCTGAAACCCTGTGGCAAACCATGCCTGCTATGGAAGATGTAAACCGAGAACTTGCTGATGCCATCCTCGAAGAGGGTGCAAAAATCAATGAAACCTTGGTTGCGCCACTCAGTCAGCCTGGGCACGAAGAAGGGGTGAAGTGGACAGATGGTGTTGTTACTACGCCTAAAGGTTACCCTGAAGCATTTCGCCAACTAGCCGAGGGCGGCTGGGGTGGTTTATCTGGTGCGCCGGAGTACGGCGGTCAGACTATGCCGAAAATGTTGGTTCTCTTGTTTGAAGAGATGTTGTACTCCTCAAACATTGCGATGGGCCTATATTTAACACTGACGTCCGGCGCGGCTTTGGCCATTGCCAGTCATGCGACGGATGAGCTTAAAACTAAATATCTACCCAATATGTATTCTGGTAAGTGGGCTGGAGCCATGTGCCTAACGGAAAGCCATGCGGGTACGGATCTTGGTATGATTCGTACTAAAGCAGAGCCGTTAGCGGATGGCAGTTACAGTATCACAGGTACTAAAATATTTATTACTGGTGGTGACCAAGATTTAACTGAGAATATTATTCATTTGGTGTTAGCTAAATTGCCAGATGCGCCTGCTGGCTCCAAAGGTATTTCCTTATTCCTTGTCCCTAAAATGAAGGTCAATGAAGATGGTAGCAGCGGTGAAAACAACGGTGTTCACTGCGGTAGCATAGAACACAAAATGGGTATCAATGCCTCGGCAACCTGTGTAATAAATTTCGATGGTGCGCAGGGCTATCTTGTCGGCGAGATCAATCGTGGTTTGCAGGGTATGTTTACCATGATGAACTACGAGCGCCTGTCGGTGGGCATTCAAGGTTTGAGCGCAGCAGAGGCCGCCTACCAATGGTCTTCAATATACGCACGTGAGCGTCTGCAAAGTCGTGCTCCGTCTGGGCCGGTTAATAGTGCTGGCGCAGCTGATCCTATTATTGTGCACCCTGATGTTCGCCGTATGTTATTAACTCAAAAGGCGTATGTTGAGGCTGGTCGTGCCTTTGCCGTCTATGTTGGTAAGCAGCTAGATGAGTCTAAATTCGGCAGCGGTGAGGTTAAAGCTAAAGCAGAGGGTATGGTTGAGTTACTAACCCCTATCGCTAAAGCTTTCCTTACTGATAAAGGTTTAGAAGGTACTGTAGCGGGCCAGCAAATATTTGGCGGACATGGCTATATTCGTGAATGGGGTATGGAACAGTTAGTGCGCGACGTGCGTATTAGCCAGATTTACGAAGGTACCAACGGCATTCAAGCGCTTGATTTAATGGGCCGCAAAATCGCAGCCAATGGCGCGCAGAACCTTAATGTATTGATAGCGGAGATGCGTGAATTTGCGGGCTCTGCGGCATCAGTAAATGGCATGGATGAGTTTTTAGTGCCATTAAATGAAGCGGTTAAAAATCTTGAATCGCTGTCTGAATTTGTTTTGGCGCAGGCGCAAGCCGGTGATGCAAATGCCATTGGCGCTGCATCGGTTGAGTTTCTGCATGTGATGGGCTTTACGCTCTACACCTATATGTGGGCAATGATGACGCGTACCGTGCTAAGTGGAGAAAGCCAGCAGGGTGAAGCGTTCTCGCAAGCCAAGCTGCACACGGCGCGCTTCTTTATTCAACGTTTACTGCCGCAGGCAAAGGGTTTGAGCGAGTCAATCCGCAACGGCAGTGCCAGCTTGATGGATATTCCTGAGGAGGCATTTGCCTAATTTGGTATAGCCACGGTAAAACTGGTGAATAAGGCGGCAACTTGCGATAATGGTGCCGCCTTTTTTATTGCCTGAATAAAGCGCAGGTAATGCCATTTTTAATTGCTTGTGGTGGAATAATGGAAAACGAACACAATAAATTGTACCCAGAAGATCAGGCCAAGGTAGATGCCTACTTAAAGCAGGGTTATAACAATGTTGAGCGCAAGCCTTACCGACCATTAAAGCTGCTTGGTATTTTACTGATTATGGTGTCGACGATTTCGGCCGGTGCCTTGTTGTTAGCCTGGATGAGCGGCATCCACTAATTTTGCTCAACCCTCTCTATAAGTGATTAGACGCTTCGAGTTCTAAAGCTTGATTCACTCATAGAGGTAGCAAGCTCCTCTCTGTATCGATTAAAAAAACTGCATTAGTGTCACTGCGAGGATTAAACCTACCGTAGGGATCGCTATTGTTAAGGCGGCGATGGGCCAATACGCACTCTTATGGGTTTCACCGCAAATTGCTCTTACTGTAGTCACGATATACCCATTGTGAGGCAGTGAATCTAGCGCGCCAGAGGCGATGGATGAGATTCTGTGGAGCTGATCTGGATTTACACCTAAGTCAGTATAGTGCGGGCCCAATACGGGCAGCGCGATAGATAGACCGCCAGATGCCGAGCCAGTAAGTCCGGCAATGGTAGTGACAGCGATTGCGGCACCGATTAGCTCATTACCCGGAATGCCTGTCATTGCATCTACAGCAACGGCAAAGGCAGGAGACGCTTTTGCCATAGTGCCGAATCCCACCACGGCGGCGGTATTACCTATGGCGATCAGTGCACCCGTGGTGCCTTCATTTATCGCCTTGTTCATATTGTGAAAGTGTTTGAAATTAATGACTATGATACATATACAGCCACTGAGTAAGGCGAGTATCAGTGCATATTGCTGTAGAGACTCATGGAAGAAAAACGACACACCAAGTACAACCAATAACGGTAGTAAGCCGGTGATTGGATTAGGGTAATCCCGCTCTGGAATATCAGGGTCAGTTGCACGATGCTCAAAGTGTTCGCCGTTGGCAACGGCCTTGCGAATCATTCGGTTAATCCAGAAAAATCCGCAGACGGCCATAAATATCGCCACAATAAAGCTAACTTCCCACGCGGCGTAGGGGCTGGTGTGCAAAAATTTAACTGGAATCCAGTTTTGGATTTCTGGCGAGCCGGCGGTGGTCATTGTAAAGGTGATAGAGCCAAACGCGAGAGCGCCGGGAATAAAGCGCCGTGGCAAATTGGCGTCTTTAAATAGACCTAAGGCCATTGGGTAAACAGAAAACGCGACGACATAAACACTCACGCCACCGTAGGTTAATACCGCGCACGCCAAAACCACCGCCGCAACGGCGTGCTTCATACCTATTTTGCCAATAATCCAGCGGGCGAGACTGTCGGCGGTACCGGTATCTTCCATGAATTTGCCGAACAAGCTGCCCAGTAAAAACATTAAAAACCATGCGCCTACAAAGCCTGCAAATCCATTCATGTAGGTAGTGACGAAGGCGTTCGGCCCATCGTTGGGGAATACTGGGATGCCGCCGCTTAAACCCACAATGAGTGCGCATAGGGGCGCGGCAATGAACAGATTCCATCCGCGTAGCGCGAGAGTTGTCAGCAACAGTAAGCCGCCGACTAAGCCGATCATACTGACCATGAAGTGCTCCTAGGTACTTTTAGCGTGTCGTATTTTTATGAAGGGACTAATCCTAACTGACAAAACTAAGTTACTGCCAATAGAAATCCGTTAATTTTGAGTTTTGATCAATAGTGCAGCGAGAGGAGTGTTCGAAGGGTAGGTAACAAGAGGTCTAAGGCCTCTTGTTACCTAATGTGCGCGAGACTTAGACGTGGATACCTTTGAGTACAGCAGCTAGTGCCATTTGCTCAGAAGATACCTCAGTTTTGTTCTCCTCGCCGTCCCCTTTGGCGGCAGAAGAGTCTGGGAAGGTGCGGAAAACAGTGTTCATGATGATTTCTACGGCTTTGGGCATAATGGCGTTAAGTACTTGCATGGTGATACCAAGGCCAGTCGCAATACGTTTTGGTCTGCGAATAATGGCATCGCAGATCATATCTGCGGCTTCGTCTGGCGACAATGTGGGCACCGAGTTGTAGATTGAGGTTGGCCCAATCATTGGCGTTCTAACTAGTGGCATATTAATGGTGGTAAAGGCGATATTGCGGTCAGAGAACTCAGCTGCCGCCGATCGTGAAAATGCATCTAACGCCGATTTTGAAGCCGCGTACGCAGAGAAGCGTGGCGATGTACCAACTATAACGGCAATAGAAGAAATATTGATCACATGACCGGCTTTGCGTTCTAGCATCGACGGCGCCAAGCCCATAATTAAACGAATTGCGCCAAAGTAGTTGAGCTGCATGGTACGTTCAAAATCGTGGAAGCGGTCGAAGGTTAACTCAAGTGAGCGACGAATTGAACGTCCGGCATTGTTAACAAGCACATCGACTTTGCCATGATTTTCTAGCAAGGTCGCGACTAATTTATCGCAAGATTCCAAGTCAGACACGTCACAGCTGTAGGCGTAGCTGGTACCGCCTTTGTCAGCGATTTCCTTTTGGGTTTCTTCTAATTTTTCGAGTGATCGGGCAACGAGAACGACCTTGGCACCGGCACTGGCAAGTTTAAACGCGGCGGCTTTACCGATACCTGACGAGGCGCCGGTAATCACAATGACTTTGTCTTTTACATTGCCGCGCAATGAGCGGTCTTTAAATAAGTCAGGGTCGAGATTACGCTCCCAGTAATCCCAAATTTTGTGCGCGTAATCTTCTAAAGCTGGTGGTGAAATACCACTTCCTTTAAGGGCTTTGAGGGTATCGCGGGTGTCAAAGCGAGTCGGCATATTCATAAAGCTAACGGCGTCTTGCGGGATATGATAATCCGCTAAGATGGCGTTTATGATTCGGCGAACCGGTGGCAGTCCTTTTAAAAGGTTAAGAATAGAAGCGGGGATGAAGGCAAACATCCGCATATCAATACGCAGCGCGAAGCGGGGCGCGTGTGCTGCTTGTGAGAAAATATTGAGTACTTCGCCCACTTGCTGCGACTCAGGATTAACCAAGTGGAAGCAGCGGCCGTCTAACCCAGCTTTATGCGATAAGAAATCCATTGCGTCAGCAACGTAGTCAACGGGGACAATATTCATTTGTCCGCCTTCTACGCCAATCAGCGGCACCCACTGCGGAATACGGTTGCGCAACTTTTGAAGTAATTTAAAGAAATAATACGGGCCGTCGATTTTGTCGATTTCGCCGGTTTTAGAATCGCCCACCACCATCGCGGGGCGATAAATGCGGTAAGGTATTTTGCACTCGTTGCGTACCAGTCCTTCTGACACGTGCTTGGTACGGAAGTAAGCGTGATCAAGGCCTTTGGCCTCTTCGAACATGTCTTCTCTAAATGTACCTCGGTACAAACCGGCTGCAGCAATTGAGCTTGCTAGGTGGAAGCATTTGGCAGACATCGCCTCAGCAGCGGCGATGGCATTTTTAGTGCCCTGTACATTGGCAATCTCTTGGCTTGCAGTGTCAGCTTTTAGATCGTAAATCGCTGCAAGATGATAAAAGTGCTTAACCGACCCCTTTAGTGTGGTCATATCTTTAGTGCTAATACCTAGGCGCGGTTTTGACAGGTCGCCATTTATTGCGACTAAGCGGTCAGCACTAAGTCCCGTTCTCTCAAGAAGGTCTTTGTATTTTTGCTTTGAGCCTCGGCGCACTAAAACATAAATAGTGCCTTTGCGTTTGGCGAGACGCTCGATTAAGAAGCGGCCAATAAAACCAGTACCGCCGGTGACAAAATAGCTCATGGTAAATCTCCAGGTTTCTTTGAATGCTATGTATCTATGGCTTTGTTATTTTTTAGATTTTGCAAGCACAGATGGCGAGACGGCCTCTTCGAGGTCGTCAAAGGCATCGTGTATATAGTTGCCGAGAACTTCAAGATTTGGCATGGCGGTAGTGGCAACCAAGCCAAATTGTAAACGGCCGTCATAACTGTATAGCGTAATATTGAGATGGTTGCTCGGTGTTAAGGCGCTAATAGGGTACATTTCTTCTAATTTTGCCCCTTTCAAATAAAGCGCCTTCGCCGGACCGGGTACATTCGAAACTAATGTGTTGCCTAGCGGCGGTAACACGTCGCCAAGTTTCAGTGCTTCGCCAATCAGCGATACTCCCCCAAGTAATACCGTGTAAGCCATTACTGATGCGGGCGGCACGCCATCGATTTGGTAGCGTACGTTGCGGAGTGTAAAGCCGATTTCACGTAGTCTTTCATAGGGGTCGGTGGTTTTATTGGCCAGCTCGACCAAGACAATGCCGATTTTATTGCCGAAGCTATCATCGCCGCTCTGGCGCAAATTTACCGGCATCTGGATAGTGATGGGTTCGTTAATGTCGGTTCCGCAGTCCTGTAGGTAGCGATGCAGTGCGCCATCAATACACGTTAAGGCAATGTGGTTGAGGGTAGACCGAGTGAGTTTGCGCAGGCGATGCACGCGCTCCATATCAACTGCGGCGGTGGCAATTTGCCGGCCAGCGCTGACTTGCCCGGTTAATGGCGTTGAGCTATTGGCTTTAAACGGCACTGCAACTGCGTTTTTGGTAAGGTTTAATGTCTCTAAAGCCAATTGTGCGCTGAGCTTGGTGAGGCCGGTGACCGCTTTTATATAGTCGCCAGAACGCCCGCCGAGCTGAGTTAGTACTTTCATGATGGAAATGCTATCTGCTGTATTTTGCAGGCGCTTCTGGGGTAGTACAGACCAGATTGGTGTAACCGCTTTAGTTCGTGCAGATTTACTTAAACTATTTACCAGCCATGACGACATGGTGACGCCGTCGGCATAGGCGTGGTGCAGCTTGGTATAGATCGCAAAGCGCTCGTCATCAATACCTTGAATAACATGCATTTCCCACATAGGGCGGACGCGGTCCATACGAACACTGTGTAAATTGCCGATTAAATCGTAAAGGCTCTCACGAAAGTCGTCGCCCTCTATAGCGTGAAAAAAGACATGGTTATTGATGTCGAAATCTAAGTCGCATTTCCAGCGCGGTGCACTAAAGACGGAGAACTGAATTATTTGATTAAAGGGGGCGCGAATTTCATCGATATTGCCCGCGTACTCGTCAACGAGTTGCTCAACATAGTTGGCGGGCGCCTTTGCTGGCTTGCGAAACATGAGCAAGCCGCCAACATGCTTGGGGCTCGCGTCGGTTTCGGTTAGAAAAAAAGCTAAATCCATTACTGAAAGTTTTGCCATTTGTTTCCACACCCTGTATTTGCAACTATTTGATATATTTAGCGTTGTTGTGTTTTTTTAATTCGCTGAGGCGTAAGCTATGCAATTGGATACGAATTAGTTTATGTCTTAATATTTTTATTGGCTATTGCCGGATTTTTTGGCAGCGATAATTTTCGGTCAATTGCTTAGTATTATTCTTATGTAAGCTCACGCTACAACACAATAAGTAAGTTTCATAGCGAAAGGCTAGATGTTTGGTGAATAACAGGAATAAGAACGCATGATAAAGGGTCTGATATCTCGGCTTAAGCGCTGGTATGCAATTCCCTATCTGTTTTTGTGTATTGCGGTTTCCATTCAAAGTATTTACCACCTTTTGACTGACGCGGTATTTAGCGTGTCTTGGTTGGGGGCCGCCGTTGCTGTTGGGCCATTAGTGCTGTTTATGAGTGTGGTTTATTCCTTGCCATACACGCGAGTTGTGCGTTTTATTGCCCTTCCTGTCGTTATGGCGCTGCTGGGTTCGGTGTTGACGGTCATCGAAATGAGACCTCTGCCGACATTTTATACCTTGTTTTTCGGGCTGGGTGGCGTGTTGGTATACGTGTTTTGGTATACCTATTTAGATCGCAGTGACAATGTTTTACTAAGAAAAGGTGCTCAGTTAGCGGACTTTACCTTGACGACTATGGGTGGCGAGTCGATTTCTGCATCGAGCTTTTTAGGCCGAAAAGTTTTATGGGTGTTTTTCCGCGGTAATTGGTGTCCGATGTGTCAGGCACAATTAGCAGATTTGGCTAAACAATACGATGCGCTCTGTGAGCGCGGTGTTGAAGTCGTACTAATCAGTCCTCAAAGCCGCGCGAAAAGTGCCGAGCAGCAGGCGCGCCTTGGTGTGCCGATGCAATTCTACGCAGATGTGGATAATCAGGCTGCGCGAAGCCTCGGCATTGTTCATCGTTACGGCGTGCCGTTGGGAATACTCGGTTACGGCCAAGATACCGTGTTGCCTACCGTATTGATGACGGATGAGGGTGGCAACATTATTTATGTCGATCTAACGGATAATTTCCGAATTCGGCCGCGTGCAGAAACATTAATAGATACGCTAGACCAAGCGTGGGTATAGCGGGATAGGTTTTAATATATGACAACAGATATTCGAGCAGCAGCAACCGCAATACTGGTTCGTGACAGTGATAAGGGCATAGAAACCTTGTTATTGCGCAGACATACGCAGCTTAAGGTTGGTGGCGGGCACTGGGTGTTTCCTGGTGGCACAGTAGACCCTGAAGACACTGTCGGCACCGAAACCGACGAGCAGGCAGCACGAGCGGCGGCAGTACGAGAGACGCAGGAGGAGGCGGGTATCGAGTTGCGCGCTGAGGATATGTTACTACTGTCGCACTGGACGACGCCCCCAACAATGGGGCGGCGCTTTGCCACGTGGTTTTATCTCGTTGAAGGAAATCAAGCAGACGTCGTTGTCGACGGTGAAGAGATGGACGACTACAGCTGGGGGGCGCCGAGTTATTTTCTAGACCTTCATCGTCAAGGGGAATTGGCGCTTATGCCGCCCACGGTTGTTACGCTTACCGAGCTGGCCGGTTGTGTGACATTAATAGGCGCGAAGCAGTTCTATACCAGCCGCGCTGTACCGTATTTTGAGCCTAGAATATCGTCACACAATGATGTGATTTGCATGCTATATGGTGGGGATGCGGGCTACGATACCACTGATCCCAATGCGGATGGTCCACGGAACCGCTGTTATTTAGAGGATGGTGTGTGGCGCTATGACTTCAGTGCTAGCTAATAGCAAAGTACTTATAGCTAAAAATTATTTTTAACTCCCTGCGAAGGATTTTTTTGTTTGCCGTGTTTAATCATTAACGGCCGTAACAATGAAGCAAAATTCTGAACTATGATTCTTGGGAGTACCCATCATGAATACAGCACAAAAAGTATTAAGCGTTATCGTTTCTTTGGCTGCAATGTCGGCTATCGCTGGCGAAGAGGGAAAGCAACGTCCTAATTTCGATCTGAACGGCGACGGTTCGGTAAGTACCGAAGAGTTGTCTCAGCACCGTCAGGCCATGTTTGCAAAAATGGATTTAAATAGCGACGGTAATTTGACCCGCGAAGAAATGACCGAATACAAGGCAAAGATGAAGGCAGAGCGCGAGGCAAATAAGAAAGATCGTTTTGATCGTGCCGATGCAAATGAAGACGGCCAGATTTCTGCTGAGGAATTTGCCGCGAGTTCGGATGGCATGGCAAAACGAATGGATCGCAACGGTGACGGAACCATTGGCCGTCGTGAAATGTTTAAGTCAATGCGTGACCACGGTGGGCGTCATGATGGCGAACACCGTAAAGGTAAGGAAGGAGTATAATTGACTCCCGTCCCCTCTCGCCAACTCAATAGGATTCAGCGTGCAGTTATCTGACTTTGAATTGATGCGGCGAGTCGCGGACGGTGACCAATATGCGTTTTCAACACTGTTGGATCGTCATAGCAAAATGGTGTTGAACCTTACGTACCGTATTGTATTGTCGAGGGACGATGCTGAAGATCTCTGCCAAGAAGTATTTGAACGGCTTTGGACTCAGGCTCCAACGTGGCGAGATGACGCTAAATTAACAACGTGGTTACATCGAGTGGCGAGCAATTTGGCGCTTAATTACAGTCAGCGCGTTCAGCAACGGCATGTACTTGACGATGGCTTGGTTGAATTTATCGTAGATAGTGCGGTGCCAGATGGACCAGCAAATGAAGATGACAATACCGCAGTGCTCGACGCTTTGAAGGCGCTGCCAGACAATCAGCGGGCAGTGATGGCATTTCGTTTTTATCAAGATACATCAGTGAAAGATATTGCGAAGATTATGGGATTGTCTGCCAAGGCAGTTGAGTCATTAATTGGTCGAGCGAAGCAGCAGCTTAAAACGCGATTGGGAGGTCGGGAATGATACTGACAGAACGAATATTCTCTGCGTTGATAGCACGACATGGGGCGGATACTGCACGCTGGCCATTTATTTATCGATTGTTATTGCCTGTTTTTTTAGGTTCAGAGGCGTGTTTGCTACTGTGGCGTGAAGCGCAGCTAGATGAAAACCGTTTGCGTGGTCTGTATAAGGATGAGTTGCCTGAGCTTGAACCAAGCGCGGCCTTACAAACGCGCTTGGCGGCAATTGCTCGCCCACGACGACAGCCAGTGCGCGAGTCCTTTATGCCGGTTTGGCGTTTGAGTTTTACCGCGGCAATGGCCTCAGCTTTGCTGGGGGTTGTGTTGGGTGCTGGTGGATATTTTGCTGATTACACAGATCCCGATGATGCGTATACCTTCGACGTTTCGACTAGCTACGAAGTGAGTAATTGGATTGCAGGTACGGATTTATGAGTGTGCGTAAAGGTGTTGTTATTGCCCTGTTTGTGTCGCTGGTGCTAAACGGCGTTTTACTTGGTTTGTATGCTGGGCACCGTTTAATGGGTGAAGAGCGTCATGCTATGCACGGCATGGCCAAACAGCTTTTAAAGGACGAGCCAAAAGAACTGGCTGAACCTATGCGTCAGGTGCTCGAAATGCATCGCAAAGACATGGCGAGGGCGTATCGAAAACTACGTTCCGCTAAGCGAGATATGGTCGATATTCTAAAGCAAGATAGTGCGACCGAGGTCGATATTAAAAGCGGTTTTAAAGCTATTCGTATTGCAGATAATAATTTAAAGCAGGTGAGCCATGAAGTATTGGCGACGGTGTTAGCGACATTACCGCCAGAGCAAAGATTGAAATTTGCGCTGCGGGAATTGGGGCGGATGCAAAAGAAACCACCAAGACCTGACTCCCCTGACCGTAATGGCGAGAGACCACCACGCTAGTAGTTTGGTAATTCGCCGTTATACCAATGGCGTCGCCATCGATCAAACACCCGCTCTGGATACCAGCTTTTACCTAGGCTGCCATTGTAACGAGCCAGAGCGCGGTGAAGATTGCCTTTTTCTTTCTGTAAATAAAACTGCAAAATCTGACAGCCGTAACGTAAATTCGTGTCGGCATTAGTTAGGTTGTCGTCGGGACGGCCGATTTCTTTTTTCCAGAACGGCATCACTTGCATTAGGCCCTGTGCACCAACGCGAGATACCGCAAAGCGGTCAAAATAACTTTCTACTTCAATCAGCGCCAATACCAGCTCTGGGCTTAGTCCCGCGGCACTCGCCTCGCGATGAACACTGCGCAAAAAAGTTAGTCGTTCTTGCGGGTCACCGACGTATCTTGTCATACGGCTGGACATGTCGAATAGCCAAACCTCAGCGTCGAAGCGGTCTTTAAAGCTGCCCGCTTCGGCGATGGCTTGCTTCAGAAAAATACGTAGTTCTTCGCGCTCTTGTTGCTCAGCGGTCAATGTCGCCGATGCAGTGTTAGGCTCGGTGTTGGCATGGCTTAGTACTGGGTTTGTAATTAATACTAGCAGGAGCAAGCTCGATGCTAATACATCGAGCTTGCCTAGTGCGCCCCGCGATTCGCTCATTTAGCGCGGCAGTTGCTGCTGAATAAAGTCCACGATACCGTCAATCGCAACATCTTCGTTGTCGCTTGCGCTGCGGTTTTTATATTCCAGCATGCCATTGTCTAAACCACGGTCGCCAATCACGATGCGGTGGGGGATGCCTACCAGCTCCATGTCAGCAAATTTAACACCGGGACGTTCGTTGCGATCGTCAAGCAATACGTCGTAACCCAGTCCACGTAACGTGGCATAGAGTTGTTCAGCGTGTTCGCGAACGCGCTCTGACTTTTGGATGTTTAATGGCACGATGGCGATTTCAAATGGCGCGATGCTGGCTGGCCAAATAATGCCTTTGTCATCATTGTTTTGTTCAATGGCTGAAGCGACAACACGGGTGACGCCAATACCATAGCAGCCCATGATCATGGTTTGATCTTTGCCATTTTCATTGAGTACGGTGGCCTTCATTGCCTCTGAGTACTTGGTGCCAAGTTGGAAAATGTGGCCGACTTCGATACCGCGCTTAATGAGTAAGCTGCCTTGGCCATCGGGACTAGGGTCACCCTCGACAACGTCGCGCAGATCTGCAGTTTCATTAAAGCTTACGTCTCGATCCCAGTTCACGCCGCTCAAGTGGAAGCCATCTTCGTTTGCGCCGCAAACAAAGTCGGCGCTATGTGCAGCACTGCGATCGGCAATAACGCGAATGCTTAAACCAACAGGTCCGATAGAGCCGGGTTTGCAGCTCAGTTTGGCTTGAATGTCTTCTTCGCTAGCAAATGTGAGCGGCGAGGCGACGCCAGCAATTTTCTCGGCTTTTATTTCGTTTAAATTATGATCGCCACGCACTACTAATGCGACGAGCTCCTTATTGCCGTTTTCGTCAGCGTCGCTGTATACAATTAATGTCTTCAGAATTTGTGCTGCGGCGACCTTCAGGGCTGCGCTTACTTCATCAATAGTATGCGCGCCGGGGGTGGCAATTTTCTCGACAGTGCTAGTTGGTGCAGGGCGTTCGCCGGCGGGGGCGAGTGCTTCAGCCATTTCGACGTTAGCGGCATAGTCAGAGGTGTCAGAGAAGGCGATATCGTCTTCGCCCGACGAGGCCAGAACGTGAAACTCGTGGGAACCGCTGCCGCCGATAGAGCCGGTATCGGCAATGACGGGACGGAAATCTAAGCCGAGACGGGTAAATATGCGGGTATAGGTGGCGTGCATAACGTCGTAAGTGGCTTGCAGTGACTCTTGGTCGTTATGAAAGGAGTAGGCGTCTTTCATAATAAATTCCCGTGACCGCATTACGCCAAAGCGGGGGCGAATCTCGTCACGGAACTTGGTTTGAATTTGGTAAAAGTTAGCTGGCAGCTGCTTATAGCTTTTAATTTCATTGCGGATTAGGTCGGTAATAACTTCTTCGTGGGTGGGGCCAAGGCAGAAAGCGCGGTTGTGGCGGTCACCAATACGCAGTAGTTCAGCGCCGTATTGCTCCCAGCGGCCAGATTCTTCCCATAGCTCGGCGGGCTGAACAACCGGCATCATCACTTCCATTGCGCCGCTGCGGTCCATTTCTTGGCGAACAATATTTTCAACTTTACGCAGCACCCGCAGGCCCATCGGCAGCCATGTATAGAGACCTGTCGCGAGCTTGCGTATCATGCCCGCTCGTAACATAAGTTGGTGGCTGATGACTTCAGCGTCGGCTGGAGTTTCTTTTTGAGTTGCGATCAGAAATTGGCTAGCGCGCATGGTGTGATGTTGGCCTTGTTTATCAGAGTTTGCGCATTTTACGATTGATCGGTAGCGCGGTACAGGGCGCAGGGGGAGTGATGTTCAAATTGCATGAAGTATTAGCGCGAGATTGTGCTGTGGTGGGTGATTTGCCGCTGTGCAGAGTGTTGTTAATGAATGACTGCCAGTATCCGTGGTTGATCTTGGTGCCAAAGCGGGAGGGAATGCGTGAGGTTTGCGATTTGAACGCAGCGGATCAGCAGTTATATCTCCAAGAATCTAATATAACTTGTGCGGTGTTACGCCGTGAGTTTGTCGCAGAAAAGCTTAACGTCGGCGCGCTTGGCAATATGGTGCCGCAGCTGCATATCCACCATATTGCTAGATTTTCCACCGATGTGGCGTGGCCAAAACCCGTTTGGGGGCTGCATCCCGCCATACCGTATGCGGTAGATACCTTGAATGAGCACTTAATACAGCTCCGTGGAGCTTATGCTAATAGTGGTTTGGCGCTGATGGTTGAGTAAGTCAGAGCGTAAAAAGCTTCGGTCGAAATTTAATAATTTGGCGTGGCATACAAAAAACGCCTTTTTTACAGTGTTTTGAACGAAAAATACCGTAATAATCTTGTATTGGTGGGCACAATCTACTATAGATAGTCGCAGGCACAGATTCGTGATTGGCATGCGGTATTGCTGGTTGGTGCTTATAACTGTTTTAGGCCAATAAAACTTAACGTGTGATACAGGAAAACTCTAATGGCGATTAAAAAAGCTGCTCCCAAAAAAGCTGCCCCAAAAAAAGCTCCAGCTAAAGCGAAGGTTGCTGCCGCTGCTGCCGCACCTAAGCGCAAAACTACCGCTATCTCTGAGAAAATGACCAAAACTCAAATTCTCACCGAGATCGCAGAAAACACCAACCTAACTCGCAAGCAGGTAGGTGATGTTTTAGAAGAGCTGGAAGTACTGATTGAGCGCAGTGTGAAAAAACGTGCCTTGGGTGAGTTCACTATCCCAGGCTTGATGAAAATTACGACGGTTAAAAAGCCTGCGACCAAAGCTCGTAAAGGGATTAATCCATTTACTGGTGAAGAAACGATGTTTAAAGCCAAGCCCGCGAGTGTTGCGGTTAAGGTTCGTCCATTGAAAAAACTGAAAGATTTCGCTATCTAAGCTAAATCTTCTTCAGCCTCGGCATATTTTCATGTGCTCGGGGCTGATTTTCCCACTCTAACAGTTTATTTCCCCTTCATATTCACAGCTGCATTTATTGCCAGCCCTGCTTTGCGTTATAATCCGGCTCCTTTTGCGCCGCTTGGCTCGATATGACTTCTTTTGTGTGCTTTGAGTTTTGGGAGTTTTCCAATGCCTATTTATGAATATCAGTGCAAGGCCTGTCAGCATGAGCATGAGGCGCTGCAAAAAATGAGTGATCCTGCTTTGACAGATTGCCCAGAATGCGGTGCTGCCGAGCTGGTGAAAAAGATCTCGGCAGCGGGTTTTCGTCTAAAAGGCGGCGGCTGGTACGAGACTGATTTTAAAAGCGGTGCCAAAAAGAAAAATTTAGCGGGCGAAGGCTCTGCTGGTGGTTCGTCGTCAGCGTCAGAGGCCTAGAGGTCAAATTAGCGAGCGTTGACATCAGTGCTTGCAAAACCGAGTGATTGGCACCGAAAGTAAAGTGCTGATGGAATAAGTTAGATACATTTTGATATAGAGAGAATAGAACACATGCGCAGTCATTATTGCGGCAGCTTGGGTAGCGAACATATAGATCAAGAGGTCACTCTGTGTGGCTGGGTTGACCGTCGTCGAGATCATGGCGGGGTAATCTTCCTCGATATGCGCGACCGCGAAGGTATTGTTCAGGTCGTATTTGATCCTGATACCGAAGAGCATTTCCGCACGGCTGACCGTGTTCGTGGTGAATATGTACTGCGTATTCGCGGCCGAGTTCGTGCGCGTGCCGGCGCGACCGTTAACGCCAATATGAAAACCGGTGAGATTGAAATACTCGGTAAAGAGCTGGAAATTCTGAATGAGTCAGAAACGCCGCCATTTCAGCTAGATGACCACACTAACGTAGGTGAGGATGTACGCCTGCGTTACCGCTACTTAGATTTACGTCGGCCGCAGATTTCTGACAAATTGCGCTTGCGTGCAAAGATTACCTCGGTATTGCGCCGCTACCTAGACAGCCAGAACTTCCTCGATATCGAAACCCCTATTTTGACTCGCGCCACGCCAGAGGGTGCTCGCGATTATTTGGTGCCTAGCCGTACTCATGCAGGCAAATTCTTTGCTTTGCCGCAGTCGCCACAGTTGTTTAAGCAGTTATTAATGGTGTCTGGTTTCGACCGTTATTATCAAATTGCCAAGTGCTTCCGTGACGAAGACTTGCGGGCAGACCGTCAGCCGGAATTTACCCAGATCGATATTGAAACCTCCTTTATGGATGACAAGCAGATCATGGCCGTCACCGAAGGTATGATTAGCGATCTATTTAAAGAAGTGATGGATATCGATCTCGGTAGCTTCCCAACCATGAAGTACGCAGAGGCGATGTCGCGTTTTGGTAGCGACAAGCCGGATATGCGTATTCCATTAGAAATGGTTGATGTCGGCGATCTGATGCAGGACGTTGAATTTAAAGTGTTCTCAGGCCCAGCCAAGAGTGCCGATGGCCGTGTTGCTGCGCTGAAAGTACCAGGTGGTAATGAGGCGCTGACACGTAAGAAAATCGATGAATACACGAAGTTTGTTAGTATCTACGGTGCCAAGGGCTTGGCGTACATCAAGGTTAACGATAAATCTGATCTGGAAAACGGTCTGCAATCACCGATTGTGAAGTTTTTGCCTGAGCCAGTGCGCGCGGCAATTTTGGAACGCTTAGAGGCGGAAAACGGCGATCTTATCTTCTTCGGCGCTGATACCACCAAGATTGTAAATGAAGCCCTTGGTGCTCTGCGCTGTAAATTGGGCGAAGATCTCCAATTATACACCTGCCAGTGGGCGCCACTGTGGGTTGTAGACTTCCCGATGTTTGAGCAGGATGGCAGTGGCAACTGGACGTCTTTGCATCATCCATTTACTGCGCCGTCGTGCACGCCTGAAGAACTTGAAAAAGCGCCAGGCGAAGCCTTGTCTATCGCCTATGACATGGTTCTGAATGGCACCGAGCTGGGTGGTGGTTCAGTCCGTATTCATCGCAGCGATATGCAGAAAGCGGTATTCCGTGTATTGGGCATTGGGCCTGAAGAAGCAGAAGAGAAATTCGGCTTCTTGTTAGATGCTCTGAAATACGGTGCGCCACCACACGGTGGTTTGGCCTTTGGTCTAGACCGTTTGGTGATGCTGATGACGGGAGCTAAATCGATTCGCGACGTGATCGCCTTCCCAAAAACCCAGAGTGCAGCCTGCGTTATGACCGACGCGCCGGGTGTGGTAGAGGCTAAGCAGCTAAGTGAGTTAAATATCCGTTTGCGTAAATTAGAAGAAAAATAATAGCGCTGACAGCAAGCAGTACTTGCCCCCACTGCCTGTGTGGCAGTGGGGATAACCAAAATGTCATTCACACGCCACTGTTACTAGCGTGTCATTATTCCTTTAAATCTGTGCATAATACTCGCGGGGACGGCCTGCGCTGTACGCGCGTATTTGTTGACCCCAATTTTCAGGATTAATAGATGTGCAGCTTATCTGTGCTGCTAGGTTTTGCGCCTAGGGTATGAATAGCGTGCTCATTCCTTCCTTGTGTCAGTAAGAAGCGAATGCATTAGGATCTATGGCTATTATTTTGGGGGTCGACCCCGGATCACAGAAAACTGGTTTCGGTGTAATAGAGGTAAATGGTAATCATCACCGCTACATCACCAGCGGTGTTATTCGGCTGCCTCAGGGTGCCTTACCTGCGCGCCTAGATATTATTTTTAAAAGTTTATGCACTATTATTGCTGAATACTCTCCCGTTGAGGCAGTGGTAGAAGAAGTCTTTATGGCTAAAAGTGCCGGTTCGGCGCTTAAGCTAGGGCAGGCGCGGGGCGCCGCCGTGGTCGCCTGTGTTAGTAACGGATTGCTGGTGGCGGAATACACCGCAAGGCAAATTAAAAAGGCAGTAGTCGGCACCGGCGCTGCAGACAAAGCGCAAGTACAGCATATGGTTAAAATATTACTCAAGCTGCCTGCGATGCCGCAAGAAGATGCCGCCGATGCTTTGGCCGCAGCAATTTGTCATGCCAATGCGCGTCAAGGACTGCAAAGTATGGCTGCTGAACCGGCGATGCGTCTGCGCCGTGGTCGCCTTAAATAACAGGAAATATCGATGATTGGCCGATTACGTGGCGTACTGATAGAAAAGCAAGCTCCAGAAATCGTAATAGACGTGAATGGCGTAGGTTATGAGGTGCAGGTGCCTATGACGACACTTTATGGCTTGCCCGCACTTGGGCAAGTGGTGTCACTTTACACCCAGTTTATAGTTCGCGAAGATGCTCAGCAGTTGTTTGGATTTAGCGATGTGACCTCGCGGCGCCTATTTCGCGATTTGATCAAGGTTAACGGTGTTGGTCCAAAGTTGGCGCTGACTATCATGTCTGGTATCGACAGCGATGAGTTTGTTCAATGCGTGAAAGAGGCTAATACTGCTGCCTTGGTAAGATTGCCGGGGGTGGGTAAAAAGACGGCAGAGCGCCTTGTCATTGAAATGCGCGACCGCTTGAAAGATTGGGACTTGTCTGCGTCGACGAGTAATACCACTAGCGCAGTCATCACGGCAAAAGTGAATATTACTGAAGCGGAAGCCGCGCTGGTGGCCTTGGGTTATAAGCCCCAAGAAGCGAGCAAGGCGATTAGTGCCCTAAAAACGGATGACGCGAGTAGCGAAGAGTTGATTCGTGCCGCTTTAAAAAACATGATCAAGTGAAGACCGCAATCTGACATGATAGAAATAGACCGCCTTGTGGCGCCCGATGCCAGCGAACCATTAGAAGAGCGTTTCGATAGGGCTATCCGGCCTAAAACATTAGCTGATTATATTGGTCAGCCTGCGGTGTGCGAGCAAATGAATATATTTGTGAGCGCGGCGCGGATGCGCAATGAGCCATTGGACCACACTTTAATATTTGGCCCGCCGGGCTTGGGTAAAACCACGTTGGCAAATATTTTAGCCAATGAAATGGGGGTGTCGCTTAAAACAACCTCTGGACCGGTATTGGAAAAAGCCGGCGACCTTGCCGCGTTGATGACAAATCTTGATGCCGGCGACGTCTTGTTCATTGATGAGATTCACAGGCTCAGCCCAAATATAGAAGAAATACTCTATCCGGCGATGGAAGATTACCAGCTGGATATAATGATTGGTGAAGGCCCTGCAGCGCGCTCGATTAAATTAGATTTACCACCGTTTACCTTGGTGGGGGCGACGACTCGTGCGGGTTTGTTAACCTCGCCGCTGCGGGACCGCTTCGGCATCGTGCAGCGTTTAGAGTTCTATGGTGTAAAAGATATCGCCACGATTGTTGCGAGATCCGCCAATATTTTAGGTATGCAGCTAGATAGTGAGGGCGCCCATGAGATCGCTTTGCGGTCACGGGGAACACCGCGCATCGCTAATCGCTTGCTGCGTCGTGTGCGTGACTATGCTGAGGTGAAGTCTGACGGTGTGGTGAGTAAGGACATCGCAGATCAGGCACTAAATATGCTAAATGTAGACAGTAGTGGCTTTGATCATCTTGATCGCCGTTTATTATTGGCGATGATAGAGCGCTTTGATGGCGGGCCGGTAGGCGTAGACAGTTTGGCGGCGGCAATAAGTGAAGAGCGCGGCACTATCGAAGACGTTTTAGAGCCCTATTTGATTCAACAAGGCTTTATTATGCGAACACCAAGAGGGCGGGTAGTCACGAATCATGCTTATCGGCATTTTGGCTTAGAATTGCCTAAAAGCGGCGATATTACCGAAATTGGCGGTAAGGGTTGATGGAATTCAAAATGCCCTTGCGGGTCTACATGGAGGACACGGACGCAGGTGGTATCGTTTTTTACGTTAATTATTTAAAGTTTTTTGAGCGTGCACGTACAGAATACATGCGTGCTCTTGGATTTCATAAAGCGGCGTTCATTGATGAGTCTTTGATGTTTGTCGTGACGGACCTAACTACAAAATATTTGCGATCAGCTAAGCTAGATGAGCAACTAATTGTTACCGCCAAGGTCATAGCGGCGGCAAAAGCATCATTAAGCTTTGATCAACACGTTTATCGTGGTGATGAAGTACTGTGTAGCGCCCAAGTCAAATTGGCTTGTGTGGACAAGGTAGCTTTAAAACCAAAGCGTATACCGGAAGCATTGTTATCAGTGCTTACTCTTTAAAAACATATAGTGTGAAAACAAGAAACGACGGGAGTTAACTGTGGGACAAGAGCTTTCCATTTGGCATTTAGTTAGCCAAGCCAGTTTGTTTGTGCAGCTTATTATGCTGATTTTACTGCTGGCCTCGGTAGTGTCGTGGTATCAAATTGCCCAGCGGGTGATGTATTTCAATCAAGCGCAGACTGAAATAGCCCGTTTTGAATCGCGATTTTGGTCGGGTACGGATTTGAATACCCTGTATACCGAGGGCGGTGACAAGCGCGTTGTTATGGGTATGGAAAGTGTCTTTCGCGCCGGATTTAAAGAGTTTACGCGGTTGGCCAAAAAGAAACTCGATTCCGACGCCATGATGGAAGCTTGTCAGCGGTCAATGCGCGTTGCGTTGTCTCGTGAGGAAGAGGCCATGGAACACGGCTTACCATTTTTGGCGACGGTTGGTTCAACCAGTCCTTACGTCGGTTTGCTTGGAACCGTGTGGGGGATTATGGGTTCCTTCCACGGCCTTGGCCAAGTACAGCAGGCCACGCTGGCAACGGTTGCGCCGGGTATTTCGGAGGCATTGGTGGCAACAGCAATGGGTTTGATTGCGGCGATCCCAGCTGTTGTGTCTTATAACCGCTTCTCTTCAAAAGTGGACTCCTTTGCAGGTAAGTACGATACCTTCTCTGAAGAATTCTCTAGCATTCTGCATCGCCAGATTCATTCGCGAGATTAGGAGCACTGGCTATGTCTCGGCGAAATAAACGCAAACCCATGTCAGACATTAATGTGGTTCCTTATATTGATGTCATGCTGGTGTTATTGATCGTATTTATGGTGACGGCGCCTTTGTTGGTGCAAGGGGTGCAGGTAGATTTACCACAAGCATCCACTGAGCCGGTTCCGCAAACCGATGACGACCCTATTGTGGTTTCGGTGGATAAAGCAGGCAAATATTACGTAACGCTTGGTGATCCAGAAAAACAAGGCGAGCCGGTAGAGCTTGCAGAAATTGGCGATAAGTTAGGTAAGATATTACGCAATAAGCCAAAGACTCCTGTGATGGTAAAAGGTGATGGCGCGGTGGATTATGCGAGTGTTGTTGCTGCAATGGCTGCCCTACAGGGTGCCGGCGCGACATCTATCGGCTTAATTACCGAGGAACCACAGTCGCGCAGCGGAGCGAAATAAGCGCGATGAATGATATTAAATTGGTGCCGGCGGCGGTAACGGTAGTTTTACATGGCGTGGCTATTGGCTTTTTATTATTTGGGATACCCAAGGACAGCCGAGTTATTGAGCTGAAAGCCAAACCTCTAGCAATTCAGGCAAAGCTGGTGCTTGAGAAACCGGTGTCGCGTCCTGCTAAGCCTGCTCCGGCGCCAAAGCCAACACCTAAGCCTGTGGTTAAACCGGCGCCAAAGCCAGAACCGGTGAAAAAGCCTGAGCCCAAACTAGAGGTGAAAAAGCCAGCGCCAAAACCGACGCCAAAGCCCAAGCCCAAAGGGCCGACGCCGGAAGAAATTCGCAAGAAGAAGGCTGAGGAAAAGGCGCGGGAAGAGGCTAAACAGCGTGCCCTGGAAGAGGAGATACGGCGTCAGCAGCAAAAAGAGCTGGCAGATGCCTTGGCCTCGGAAGACGATTTAGTAGATGAGGGAGAACTCGCGTCTACGTATGGCGATTTGATTCAAAAACTGATTCAAGATAATTGGTCGAGACCATTGTCTGCTCGTAATGGTATGCAGGCTACAATTCAGATCATGACGACACCTACAGGCGAAATCGTAGGTCATCAAATTATTAAAGGTAGCGGTGATCAGGCATTTGATTTGTCGGTAACTAGAGCGGTGACGCGCTTAGGTAGGATTGAAGAGCTAGCCAATTTGGCTACAGAGGATATGGGCGCCTACGAGAAAAATTTTCGGCGTTTTAATATTAATTTCTCACCCCAAGATTTGAGGCGGTAATGTTGATACGGATTATTACAGCACTAATATTTTTGGCGGCCAGCAGTGTTTCTATGGCTGACCTTACCATTGAAATAAATAAGGGTAAGGATGATCCCGTTCCAATAGCGATAGTGCCTTTTGGCTGGCAGTCAGGTTTGACTGTTGCGGAAGATATTGCATCTATAGTAGAGAGCGACCTACATCGTAGCGGTCAGTTTTCCCCCTTAAGTCGTAGTGATATGTTGGGGCGGCCACGCAACGCTACGGAAGTGTATTATCGCGATTGGAAAAGTCTTGGCGTTGATTACGTTGTAGTGGGCACACTCTCTCAAGAGGTTACCGGTACGGTAACAGCAAATTACGAACTTTTAGACGTGAATACTCAGCGCGTCATACTGACCGGTAAAGAATCGGTCAGTATTGATAAGCCTAGATACCTTGCGCATACCGTTAGTGACAAAATATATGAAAAACTCACAAATATTCGTGGTGCTTTTCGTACGCAATTGCTTTATGTTTCCGCTGTTCGCGAAGGGGGTAACCGAACCCGCTTCCGTTTGCTGAAAAGCGATATCGATGGAGCCAATGAATCGGTGTTATTTGACAGTCGAGAGCCAATTATGGCGCCGACGTGGTCGCCCGATGGTCAGAAAATTGCCTACGTATCTTTTGAAACAACGCGTCCTGCTATTTATATCCAGGACCTGCGAACTAATGCGCGTACACAACTTACGTCATTTAAAGGTTTAAATGGTGCGCCTGCATTTTCACCGGATGGAGCAAAAATGGCGATGGTGCTGTCAAAGGATGGCAGCCCCGATATATATGTAATGGATTTGGCGAGCGGTGATTTGCAGCGCGTAACAAATCACTTTGCCATCGACACTGAGCCAGCATGGATGCCGGACGGTAAGTCGATTGTATTTACCTCTGACCGTGGCGGTAAGCCTCAGATTTATAAGGTTAATGTTAGTAGCGGATCAGTGGAACGAGTTACATTTGAAGGTGACTATAATGCCAGGGCGAGGGTGCTGGCAGATGGCTTAGGATTGGTCATGGTACATAGAGAGAATGGTAATTATCACATTGCGGTCTTAGATTTAAAGCGCAACCGTGTCGAAATTCTCACTACGACTAATTTGGACGAGTCACCTAGTGTGGCGCCAAACGCCAGTATGTTATTGTACGCTACGCAGTATGATGGCAAGGGGGTCTTGGCGGCAGTATCGATAGACGGCGGTGTGAAGTACAGATTGCCGTCGCGATTCGGGGATGTGCGCGAACCGGCTTGGTCGCCTTTTCTTCAATGAAGTAGAAGCCGGAAAATGAAATACCGATCAGACAATGGATATTGTATGGTTGGAAATGTTTAAACAAAACTTGACGGGAAAATGCCATGAAATACCAAGCAAAAAATATGTTTTTGGGTGTAGCTTTCTTTAGCGCGTTGTTAGCTGGTTGCGCTTCAACTGACACTGATGCTAGCGGCCAAGAAGGTGCTGACAAAGTAAGTACGTATACAGAATCTACTGATTCAATGAATGATTCGTACAACTCTGACGACATGGCGAACCTCGAAACTGTATTTTATTTCGAATTCGACCAAGCTACTTTGACAGTAAAAGCACGTAAAGCATTGGACGCGCAAATTGTACGTCTTAAAAAGACCACTGGCCCAGTCCGTTTGGAAGGCCATGCTGACGAGCGCGGCACTCGTGAGTACAATATAGCGTTGGCTGAGCGTCGTGCAATTTCAGTTGCTGATTACATGGCAATTAATGGCATTCCACGCTACCGTATAGAAACCGTTAGCTACGGTGAAGAGCGCCCAGTTGCATTCGGTCAGTCTGAATCAACATACTCGCAAAACCGTCGTGTAGAACTGAAGTAATTAATAAGGCGTACTGATGCAGTTTATAAAACCACTGTTTTTGCTGCTGCCGGCAGCATGCTTGTCGGCGCAGCTTTGGGCGCAAGCCCCAGTTGTTGATGTAAGTTCCTCTCGGTCTGATGCTCAATCGGGTCGAGGTATGGAAGGGGAGATGTATCAGCAGCTGCAACTCCTGCGCCAGGAAATTATGGCGCTGCGGGGAACAGTGGAAGAACAAGGGCATCAGTTACGCCAGCTTAAACAGCAGAGTTTAGATCGTTATATTGATATTGACCGTCGATTGAGCGCTGGCGGAAGTGCCAGTAGCGCGATGGGCGATGCAGCTGAAATTGATCCAAGCGTCACGTCGGCAACAACCGATGTAGAAATGGCCGAATCAAGCAATCCAAATGCCCCAGCGGCAACAGCTGCTGCATCGGGTTCTTCACTTGTTCTCGATGGCAATGAGTCATCAGATTACGCAACAGCCTATGATTTGGTGAAAAGCGCTTCATATGGCCAAGCAATTGAGGCTTTTTTAGCCTATGCAGAAAAATATCCTGCGGGGCGTTACACGCCAAACGCATGGTATTGGCTCGGCGAGTTATACGTCGCTATTAAACCTCAAAATTTACCCGCTTCTACCGAAGCGTTTCAGCGCCTGCTGACCGATTATCCCGATCATGGCAAGGTCCCTGCAGCCATGTATAAATTGGGTACTGTGTATTTCCTAAATGGCGACAAGAAAAAATCGCAGGAAATGCTGACCCATGTCATTGATCGTTATGGTAATACCGGAAACTCTGCGGTGAATAAATCGCGCGAATTTCTCCGTAAGAATTTTTGATTTTCGCGGAGCAAGGCTTGCGCGGCTGATCTCCGGTAAAAATCCAGCATCCGGTAGCCAGCCTGCATGAACGCAAATACCCTACGCATCACTGAAATCTTTTATTCTCTTCAGGGTGAATCTCGTACCCTGGGCTTGCCGACGGTGTTTGTGCGCCTGACGGGTTGCCCATTACGTTGTGTTTACTGCGACACCGAATATGCCTTTCATGGCGGTGAGCGTCGTCAATTGGACGACATCTTAACGGAAGTCGCCTCGTATAAGCCTCGTTATGTTTGTGTGACTGGTGGCGAACCCCTAGCTCAGCCAGAGTGCCATACACTGCTTTCAGCATTATGTGATGCGGGTTATCAAGTGTCGCTAGAGACAAGTGGTGCATTGAGCGTTGCCCAAGTCGACCCTCGCGTTTCAAAGGTGATGGATCTAAAAACACCAGCTTCCGGTGAAGTACATCGCAATCTTATGGATAATATCGCCTTCATCACTGCTCACGACCAAATTAAATTCGTTCTCTGTGATCGAGAAGATTACGACTGGGCGCGCTTTCAATTAGATGCCAATAAATTGTCAGAAAAAGCGGGGGAAGTACTATTCTCACCGAGCTTTGGTCAGCTAAGTGCGACCGACTTAGCCAATTGGATTGTAGAAGATAACTTGCCCGTGCGTTTTCAAATGCAACTACATAAATTGCTGTGGAATGACGCGGCAGGACATTAAATAAATACGCCTGAGTAGCGTGTTAGCAGAAGTAGAGGAATAGTTTTGGCGAAAAAAGCGGTGGTACTGGTATCTGGTGGTTTAGACAGCGCAACAGTGCTTGCTCAGGCGGTGGCGGCGGGCTACGAGTGCTATGCCCTAGCATTTGATTATGGGCAGCGTCACCGCGCAGAATTGGTCGCCGCTAAACAAGTTGCTGAAACGGGTGGCGCCAAAGAGTTTAAAGTCATACGGCTAGACCTGAGCAGTATTGGCGGCTCAGCATTAACAGATATGAATATAGCCGTACCTGACGCTGGCGCAGCAGGTATTCCCGTTACTTATGTTCCGGCTAGAAATACCGTCTTTTTA
Organism: Zhongshania aliphaticivorans; assembly: GCF_902705855.1. Classification (GTDB taxonomy): domain Bacteria; phylum Pseudomonadota; class Gammaproteobacteria; order Pseudomonadales; family Spongiibacteraceae; genus Spongiibacter; species Spongiibacter aliphaticivorans_B. The sequence continues at coordinate 555,894 of NZ_CACSIJ010000011.1, forward strand.
TCGATAGCGCTTGGCTGGGCAGAAGTGCTGGACGCAGATGATATTTTTATTGGTGTGAATGCAGTGGACTATTCGGGCTACCCAGACTGTCGTCCAGCCTTCATCGAAGCGTTTGAAGTCTTGGCGAATGTCGCGACTAAGGCTGGAGTGGAAGGTCATGGCATGCACATCCACACACCGCTGATGAAGCTCAGCAAGGCCGACATTGTAAAAGCAGGCGCAGCCCTAGGTGTAGACTACGCACAAACTGTGTCGTGCTACAGCGCTAATGACAGCGGTGAGGCCTGCGGGCGCTGCGATAGCTGCTACCTTCGGCGTGAAGGGTTTGAGCAAGCTGGGGTAATCGATCCGACGCGATATAGCAAGTAGTAATATATCTGCATTTTTTATGCGTAGGTGCTTGTTTTTTATTTAGAAATCCGTATTATAAGCGCCTCTTTCGGGGCCGTTAGCTCAGTGGTAGAGCAGTTGGCTTTTAACCAATTGGTCGATGGTTCGAATCCATCACGGCCCACCATCAAATTCCGAAGAAAATCAAAGCGTTGCAGATATGCAGCGCTTTTTTTTCGTCTCTACTTTTTGTCTGTGACCACCTTGTGCCCATACTGTGCCCAAATCGTGCCCATTTTGCGCCCAAGTGCTGAATAAAAATAAATGATAATTTAGCAAAAATGACCAGTTAGTCGACCTTGGGCGCTGGCTCAGGAAGGTGTACTAACAGGTCTTCAACACGGCACTCAAAGTAGTTGCAAAGCGCATCAATATTGTCAGTTNCGGTATTACATCCCTTTTCGTTCGCAATCTTAGAAAGCGTTGCTCGGTGTATGCCGGTAGCCTTGGATACTTCGTTTAGGGTTATGACTCGCCCATCACGAAATTCTTTTTCGGCCAGCATTTCTTTTAATCGTATTCTAATCAAAATAGACACCTGTCGAATATAATTGACATTGGTTGTTGATTATCGATATTTGTCGTGGTATAAAACCAAAACGTCGCGTAAACTCGACGTGGGGTGCTAAAAATCGACTTGCGATGAAGGAAATATACATGAGTTATACCTACCTTACTACTGATGGTCTATCTGAGCGGATTCATTATGAGCCTACGACAATTCGTAGTGTTCTGAAGGATTCGGTTTTATTCGAAGGAACGCACTACATTCGTCCGTTTGGCGGGCGGAAGATTCTATATATTTGGGAAAACATTGAGCGTGATATGGGGTTATCTCAGAGCGATAGCATTGCTATTCCCTTGGCTTCGGGGGGGAAGTGCTATGGGTAAGGTTAGGGTCCGTGAAGAAACTGGCTGTCTGTTTTTTGACTTTAGGGTTAACGGTTCACGCTGTCGCGAACAAACCACCCTTAAGGATACAAAGGCTAATCGCCGTAAAATGGAAACTGTTCTGGTTGAATGAACCGGACACTTCAATAAGAGATAATACCCGTCAATTATTGGAGTGTCATCATGGGACAGAAATGCAGTTACAAGCAGTATTCTAAAAAATTCAAAGAAGGAGCAGTTGCCTTGATTCGTGCACGGGTAATATTTCTGCCAATTCTACAGTAGCTGCCAATCTATGCACGAATCGGAGGGTTGGATAACTTTTTCTTTCAGGTCGGGTTCTACCAGATGCTAAATAAGCCCCAGCATGGTTGCGTTATTAATCGCCTGTGTACGCGTGCTCACATTCAATTTGTTAAAAATATTTTTTAAATGAAATTTAACGGTGTTTTCTGAAACAAAGAGGTTGCGAGCAATATTTTTGTTGGTTTCGCCCTTAGCAAGGAGTGACAAAATTTGCATTTCTCGTGATGTGAGAGCCTCTAAAAGTTCGGTTTCTGTTTCTGAAATGTCTACGGTTTCTTCACAGTGGCTGAGCAAGAATTTTATATAATGATTCAATGTGCTCGACCAGCTTCCATTCAAATGAGATTTAAGTAGCTGAATAACCTTTGGTCCCTCGTCTAGAATGCTTCTAACTACGCCGTATTCAGCCGCAAGAGTCATCGCTGTTTTGAGTTCGCTGCTAGACTGAGCACTGTTTCCCTTGTTGATATTTAATATGGCATTGAGAATATGGAGCTTAATTTCTCTTGGAATTAGATTGTGGCTTTGTGCCTGTTGAATAGCATCTTGGAGCTTTGAACTGGTTTCATCAGTTGGGCAAGTATGGATCTCAAGCCGAAGGCGAGCAATGGATGGATTCTCTAACGCGTCAGAAAAACTTAGGAAAGGGGGCGCTTCAAAATTTAATTCCGCATCGCCTGTTGATTTACTAATAGCCATATTTTTCTGACTGCTATCGCTTAGTAATTCTCGGCGGATATGTTCCCAATTACAAAGTTGGATGATTCGCGGCCAGTTTGCACTGATAGCGATGTCTTCTAATGTATCTAGTAGTTCTCTTGCTTTGCTGCGTTCACCTTTTACGTCGTAAATCCTAATCATCGGCAGGTAGGCCGCAGATACGAAATCTGGAAGCAATCCTGTATTGATTTCTTGGTGATACTGCTCAAAGACCTTAATGGCCGTGTCGAAATCGTTCTTTTCATAGAGTGGGAATAGTGTGCAGCAGACTGCCGCTGTGGCGGCGTATGATTCTTCTATATTAAGTCCCTTTGTTTTTAGAACTGAAATACTGCGTTCGTAAGCTTCATTGATGCTTCCCTGTAGGTAGCTACTTATGATGGTTAAACCAGTATTGTATCCGGCCAGAAACGGTGCGCTATCGCCATGATTGTGATTTCTGCCCACAGCGATGTGATAACGTGCCGCAGAAAAATTACCATACGCAATTCTTCGGCAAGCTTGTATATTTGCAGCGGCGCCAAGTTCAAACGCCCAGAACCCTCTGGCTTCGTGATTTTCCGTTTTGATATTTGCGACATTTTCAAATGCTTGATCGAGGTGATCAAGTGCCATTTCAACTACCGCCATAGTGATTTGACGTTCTATGGAAAATTGCCAATCTAACTTTTTCTCGCCGAGCTTTTTTAGTTCATCTAAATAGGGGAGTACCTTGGCTCGACGTCTTAGAAATGTGAGCGCCCAGGTTATTTTGACGATTAGGCTTGGCCGATCAAAAATATGTTGTAACGGGATTTTTTCTGCCCAGCGTTCAACGGAGTGTAGGCAGGCGCTGGTTATTTGATCCGTTGCCCAAATATCCATCGAATGTGTTGCAAGCTCAAAGTCTTGCGCTTCTACGGCGTGGAATAGTGCATCCTCATAGAGCTCGTGCTCTAAGAACCAGCGCGCAGCATCATTGTGAATTTGTCGGCAGCGCGTAGGGGAGCGCTTTCGCAATACTTCCTTTAAGTAGTCGGAAAATAGCCTGTGGAATTGGAACCAATGGTTTTCGTTGTCGATATTGTTTAAAAATAGGCCTTGATGTTCCAACTTCTCTAAGGTTTCTTGGGAATCTTTGCGGCCGGTGATTTTTTCGCACAGCGACGCACAAATTTTCGGTAGCAGCGAGCAATACAGTAAAAAGTCCTGTGTATCTGTTGCTTGCTGCTGTAAAACGTTGCTGGCAAGATATTCAGTAATTTGAAATGGCGTGTAAGATTCCAAATTATTTAATGAGTCTTTGACACTGCGCTTTGCGAGAGTGAGCCTAAATAATTGCAGTGCTGCGGCCCAGCCTTCGGATCTATTGTAAATAATAGATAGATCGTCATCGCTCAGGCTCAGTTGGTGTTCAATTTGAAAGAAGTCTTTTGTTTCCTGAAGGGAGAACTTAATTTCTTCAAATCGCAGCAGTTCGAGACGTTGTACTACTTGTAGCTCAGTCAGCCCTATTTTGGGTAATGAGCGAGATGCAATAAATATTCTTACCGAGTTCGGTAGGCTTTTCAGTATATGTCGGAAGAGTAGTTCAATCTCGGGTTCTTCAATAAATTGAAAGTCATCAATGAACAGGTGTATCTCTGTGCCAATTTCCGCGAGTCTATTATTAAACCGTTCGGCGCGGCCCTTAGGTAATGAGTTTTCCTTCAGCGCAGCAGCATGCTGAGCTTGATGGCTCTCTTCTAGGTCGCCTGCAATTTTGTCTAGGTGCAATAATAGTCGGTTAAGATCGTTGTCTGTTTCATCAATTTTTAGCCATGCCGTTAATTTCCCATCGGCTCGGCTAGCACTAAGAATTTGTTTTAGGAGGGTGGTTTTACCGTGTCCGGCGGGAGCTTGAATAACAACACACTGTGTCGCTTCTAATTTACTTATACGTGCGAGCAGTTCGCTGCGGAGAACCTGTTTCTGCTCGCCCAACGGTGCTTGGAATTTATGATGCGATAAGCCAATGGACTTGTTACTTAAATTGGTCAGCATAAATGTACTATTATTTATAGCGTATAGTGAAGCGGCACTATCGTGCTTGATGCCGCGCTATGCCAGTCTACTTGGTTTATTTTAATCTTGCATGCTACTAGATAGCCGTGTTGCTAGTCTTGTGTTTAAGCTGGCGCCACAAATTTAGCTGTTTAATTGCACTTATATTTTAACCAATACCTTGCCGTTGTTTTCGCCTGTATACAAGCTTTGTAATGCAGTTGAGGCATGTTCAAGTCCTTCGTGGCAATGTAGCTTGAATTTGACAGAGCCATCTTGTAACCAGCGAGCTAAATGCTGCTGCATCACGGGAAAGTCGGCGGCGTGATCGAGTATGACGAAGCCCTCAATTTTTAGACGTTTCATGATGCTATTGTGAAACATATATGGGCCTGGTACATTTTCTGTGGAGTTATACATGGAAATTAAGCCGCAAATAACAACACGTCCGCCATTATTCATTCGTTTTAGGCAGGCGTCTAAAATACTACCGCCGACATTTTCAAATTGTATGTCTATACCATTTGGACATGCGGCGGCCAGCGCTTGTTCATAGTTTGCGCTGCGATAGTTGATTGCCGCATCAAAACCAAGTTCTTCAACTAAGTATTGGCATTTTTCGTTGCTACCTGCAGTACCGACGACTCGACAACCGCTAAGCTTTGCAATTTGTCCCGCAATACATCCCACTGCGCCGGATGCGGCAGTGACTACCACGGTTTCGCCTGGTTTTGGATGGGCGATATTAAGTAGGCCGTGGTATGCCGTTGGTCCGGCGATACTCATTACCCCAAACGCCAAATCTAATGGCATATCAGTCGGTGCGGAAAAGGGCTGCACTGCGCTGGCTTCAAGTGTCGAATACTCAGCCCATTCGGTCAGTGCCGTGACTAACTGTCCTACTTTAAACCCACGGCTACGAGACTCAACAATCTCGCACAGGCCAAAGCCCTTCATGCTGTCACCTAAGCTAACCGGCTCCATATACAGTTCTTCGCGCTCGCCCAGCCAAAGGCGGTTGGTTGCATCCATAGACAGAATAATATTTTTGACCCGAATCTGGCCCTCCTCAAGACTGCCTAGCGCTCGCTCCTGAAGGCTGAAAGTGTCATTGCTGATATTAACTTCTGGGCGAATATCAAAGCGCCAATACTGGCATTGGGTGGGGCTACTCATAACGTAATCCTATTTCTTATTTGTATTGATGGGTGTTTATGTCTAGCGAATCGTATACCTGCAATTTAAATGCCTTTGCGCAACGGTTGCTGGGTTTGGCACGGACATTATTTTTACCCTAAACCCCCACCTTAATCATCTACCCATAGGGGTAGTGCTTTCTCCTTAGTTTACCTGCCCATAATGCCCCGCATCTATAGTCGTTTTCGGGGTGATCGGAGCATATGTAAGAACTGCTCATTTGGGTAGTTGGCTGAGCGCGCCCTGATGGCGAGAATGCAATACATAACCAGATAAGAAGAGATATGGCATGGGAAAACTTATCAATATTGATAACGGCGGCACGCTGACCGATATTTGGGTCTTGGATGGTGATACCTCTTATCACACCAAAACAATTACAACGCCCTTTGATCTTAGTAAATGCTTTTTCGAAGGTTTAAAGAAGATCTCTGAAGATATTTATGGTCATGAAGACCTAAAGGCCTTGTTGCAGTCTACGGATCATATTCGCTATAGCACCACTCAGGGCACCAATGCCTTGGTTGAGCGCAAGGGCCCGTCTCTCGGACTATTGCTCAATACGGCTGATCGTGACTGGTGCTGTGAGGACGATCATCAGCAGGCTTTATTTGCAGACCTGCTGGGAGATAGGGTGGCGGTGCTCGATATGAATTTGGAGCCGCAAGCCTACCAAAAGTGTTTGACTGAAGCTGTCGGTCGGCTCTCTGCTGCCGGCGCAAGCCGGATAGTTGTGGCCTTTTGTGATGACGACTTTGTTGACCAAGAAAGCGCCTTGCGTAAAACAATACTGCGGTCCTTCCCTCGTCATTTATTGGGGTCGGTGCCAGTGCTTTATTCAAGTGCGTTGTGCCGGCATGCGAATCCTAACGTGAGACTTTGGACGGCTTTATTTAACGCATTTTTGCATCCAGCAATGGAGCGATTTTTATACAACACTGAAAATGAGCTGAGTCATTTTCGTACCCGTAATCCACTCTTGGTATATCGGAATGACGGGTATTCCGGTCGCGTTGCAAAAACCATTGCCCTTAAAACATACAGTTCCGGCCCTCGGGGCGGTGCAGAAGGGGCCTTAGCCTATAGCCGGTATTACGACTATCGCCGGGTAATTACCATCGATGTAGGTGGGACTACGACTGATATCGGATTAGTTGAAGATAACAAAATTATCGCCAGCCGCTTGGGATTGATTGAGGGCGTTCGCTGCAGCGATCCCCTCGCAGAGATTGTGAGCGTCGGTGTTGGCGGTGGTTCAATCATCCGCGCTGAAGGTGGCATGATTAAAGTTGGGCCAGAATCCGTTGGTGGTGCACCGGGGCCTGCGTGTTTTGGTATGGGAGGCGATAAAGCGACCATTACTGATGTATTGCTAGTGATGGGTTTACTTGATCCTAAGACCTATTTTGGCGGCAAATTGGCGCTTAAATACGATAAGGCCGAGGCGGCCATTCTTCGTCACGTAGCCGAGCCGCTTTCGCTTTCCTTGCCACAGGCATGTACCCAAATGATGGATGCTTGGGCGGGTAAGATTGCGGACGGAATCCGTCACTACACCGACATAACTGACGATACGGTGTTAATGGCATTCGGAGGGGGGGGGCCGATGGGGGT
>NZ_CACSIJ010000012.1 GCF_902705855.1 Zhongshania aliphaticivorans
ACTCCCCTTACTCACGGCGTGTCTAGGGTCTCGTGTGANGGGTNNNGNGTGNCGGGTGNCGGGTGTCGGGTGTTTGGATTAACCCCTAATTTGACAGAGAAGTTGAGCCATGTGCAGGCAAAAAGTAAAGTTTTCTCGGTACGCCTCCCCGTTACTAAAGGGGTTTTAGCTATAGCTCGTAATAAGGGTAAAACGTCAATCGCTGAATCGGTCAAACTCACATTCAGCAGCATTGCGTTCACAAATTCTGGAGAGATTCCGTCAAGCAATTGATTTTTATTGATATATGACTATGCTCAGAGCCTAGGTATTCCACATAGAATGCAGGATGCACACAAATAACGAGATCATGTCAGACTTATCTCCCCCCTGATTCAAATAGAATTCTGCTCAAGCACCTTAAGGCTTAGGCTCACTATGTACACGAGTTATAAAACGCAACGCATTTAAATTTACTGTTCTATAGGGCCTGCAAATCATGAGTGACTTGTTTGAGTTTGGGAAGACAATATTGGCGAGTCAGCCTTTCAGCGCCATGCTCGGTACTGAGCTTGAAATATTTGCACCGGGTACAGCTGCTTACGCTGCTTGTGCGTGATGAGTTGAAACAGCAACACGGGTTCGTTCATGGCGGTGTTGTCAGCTACCTTGCCGACAACGCATTAACATATGCGGGTGGTTCTGTTTTAGGTGATTCAGTTACTTCCGAGTACAAGATCAATTGCCTACGCCCCGCTCTGGGAGAAAAACTAGTGGCTAAAGCTACGGTATTGTCTTCGGGTAAAACCCAGGCAGTTTGCCAGTGTCATTGCAATTGGCGACGACGGTGAACGCACAGTTGCAGTTGCCCAAGGAACCATCAACAAGTCGAATCAAAAGATATAGCCACCAGCACCTGTATATGGCCGATGGCTGCGGGACATGCAGTAACCAGATACTGGCGATCCTGTTAAAGGCTCCAGTGGTGTAAGAGAGTTGCAAGGCAAGACCGGCATAATGCCGCTCCTGCCTTAGAGAGTGATTCCGATTCAATCACGAATAGTCACTGTCGTTTTCCAAACAGTTCCAGCTTTTGTTGCTTCGTTTGAAAAGCTGTTCGAACCTGGATAATGGAGACGAGTCATAGTGAATTGCCGATTGTCTCTATCAACGCCACTATCGTATCGATTCAAATCTTTGGCTGTGCAAGAAGGAAACCCTGGGCACGGGAAGCTCGAATCGCCTTCCGTGGATTGCTGGGCATAAGTGTAGGTATTCGTCTCGGACCGTCCCTGCTCACAAGTGCCTGCGTGTATGGTGTCAGTTCCAACTTGCACGAAATCATTCTCCCTAAAGGTCAATACATACCCCGCAGCATCATCCTCCGTACAATAGCTGGCAGTAATAACCATATCAGCCTTTTCTCCAGCAAGCTCAACGCGATAGTCTTCAAACGCCATGTAGTAACTAGTAACCCCTGCATTATTTACAAATGCCGTGGCATATTCACTTCCCATAGGATGTTTGATCGTAATCGAATACTCCCCATCCTCATAGGTTCGATTCAGTTCGGCAAAGCTGCATTCCGTGTCCCCACATCTCAGCGGATTGCCAGGGCGCGACATGAAATTGGCTACACTTAAAACTTGGTTTTGGTTTTGAACGACACAAAAGTCATCAACGGATTCAGGTCCCACGATAGTCACGCTCCCATTAGAGAAGCTATAAGTTGCGTAAAGATCTGCATCTGGGCATCGACTACTTTTTATACGCGCATAGACTTCTGTTCCAGCAAGATCTTTCTCGGAACCGTCGAACTCTTCGCCAGCAAAAGATATTTCAACATGAGCAGTTGCTTGCGCAACAGTAGGTAGACCACCATTAGAGTTTAACTGCACGAATGAATTTACATCTGCGTCATTGCCAAAATCGTCAGCGCTTTGATTGAAATTTAAGGTGGCCGTGACGTCAGGCAGGTTGATAGTAGTCAGATCACCATCAGTGTCTGCCGCCATGAGGGTACGAACAATATTAATCGCTTTATCTTGGTTATCGTTATCTTCGATAAAGTCAAAAGGAGTTATTATGCTTGAACCATCTACGGCATCAAAGGCTTGACCAAAAAGGGTGAAGGTTATTTTCTCACCTTCAACATACTCGAATTCTCCATTTGAGTTAGTTTTGCCACTTTTTGTTGGAGTACTGAAATCCAAGCCTGCAACCGGAGCATCAATAAAAACGCCAGTTTTGGTAATAACTGGATTGTTATTGCCTCCGGGCTCAGACGAATCGCCTGAGCTTGAGCCTCCACCGCAAGCCGTCAGTAATACAATAGAGGAACAGTACAAAAATTTAGTAACACAGTTCATATTTAATCATCCCTAAATAACCCATTTCTAAGCGAACAGTCTCCTATCCAAGCTTTCCTGCTCGAACATCGTTTGTGGATTTAAGATATTTACCCAAATGACCGCTGAGCACTATAGCCTGATGGCTAAGATATAATCAAAATTCCTTTTTTCATTATGATTCAATCCATTGACGCTAACAATGTCACGGTGAGCGAAAAATGTAAAATATCAACTACCTTTCTTTAAGGCTTGTAATTTCGCGACCTGAATAGGTAGGAGTGATATGAACATTGAGCATACATAAAAACCTAAGGCTTTCATTAGGTTTCGTATTACGACTGCCCGCCAATTATCAAAAAACTGCCATGCTATGGGTTAATCTACAGACGAGGGAGCGTGGAGCGTGGAGCGTGGAGCGTGGAGCGTGGAGCGTGGAGCGTGGAGCGTGGAGCGTGGAGCGTGGAGCGTGGAGCGTTTAAAAGTAAAAACCTAGGCTCGGAGACAGGCAAGCGTCAGACTTCCGACACCCGACTCAAAAAAGCCCTACGCATAATAATCCACACCACTACCATTCACCGAAATGCTTGCAGTTAAAGCCTGCTCATCATCAGCAGCCCCGTTAGTGTCGATGTTGTTTTGAGCTGTATTTCCACGGCCATTATTATTGGCGTTTGCGCGCTCTTCGGCAGATTGCCCAGCAAACTGCTGACCGTTATTTGCCGCAGAACCATCATTTAAGTTTGGGTTGTGAGTAACCTTTACTTCTTCCAACTTCAAGCCTTGATTTTCCATACCGCTATGCAAGCGCGGCATCATTTTCTCTACTAATTCGGACGTGTCTTTATTCTGGGCCTGTATTTGCACCGAGGTACTATCACCGTCTACCGATAATTGGACATGGATGCTGCCCAACTCCGCTGGGTGAAGCTGCATGGTGGCCGTGTGTACACCACTGCCCGCCATCCATGAAATTCGGGCAGACATTGCCTGAGTCCAGGCCGGATCAGTCAGGGCATTTTGAGTCACGGCGAATGTCACCGGTGCTTTTGGCGCAGCATTGTCTGACGCCTTTAGTTGTGAGCTAGCAGAAAACTCCAAGCCAGTTTCAGCCTCTGTCACAAGCTCAAGCGACTGACTCGCGGTCTTAACTGTAGGAGCCACAACAGCACTAAGCTGCATTGCGGTGGCGAACCCTGTCGTCGGTTTCGCTAAATCTCCAGCCGTTGTGGCCACGGTATTCGCCTGTAATTTCGCTTCTGCATTTTTATCATTGCTGGCTAACAAAGATGGGGGCATATCCCCTGTTTCATCACCCGCTTGAACATCAATGCCAACGCCATCTCCAATGCCAGCTTGAGTATTCAACGGAGTCACAAGCGCCCCGCTACTTGGTAAAGGCGACGAACCAAGCAAAGTCGATTTTCTAGACCAGTCAATTTGCGACTGCTGCCAAGTAACAAGTACTTCGCTTTCATCGCCGTCTTGTAACAGAGAAGCCTCATTTACATTTTCATCTATAAGCGGCAATTCCTCGCCGCTTATACGCGCATTCTTTCCGCTAAATCCCACGTCGGCTAGCGAATCAGAAAATATATCTATATCAGCGCTAAGTTGATCATTAGTCGAGGCATCAATCACCCCCATATAATCTATCGCTACAGCACGTTGCGCGGTGCCAAGCAGCGTATTGAAGGGTGTATCTGCCTGAGCCTCACCATCAGCTCTAGCGCTACCGGAGCCGCCAGCAACAGTGCTTTGATTCACTTTCGCGCCAGCATCCATTTTTGGCAAGGCCGGACTAATACCGTTCTGCATGATTGATGACCTATTTCCTACGTCAAGTAATGTCATTAAGGTCAATGAATACAATGACCTTTTGAGGAATTTTTAAAAATTCTTCTGCTATTACACGATGATTTTAATTCTTCAATAATAACTATGAGCAATGTTTATGCCATTGCATTACTTTGTCGCATAGACCAAACAAAGCGTTGGCTACTTAGGTCATCGGCTAAGCGTTGCTCCGTTGCTTCTGCCTGACACAATTCTTGATGAAGATAACGCTCGGTGAGTTTTTGCATACTCATGGCGCGCCGACGACTGTCCATCCAATGCTTGCGGGCCTCATTCATGAGTAATTCAGCCTTGCGTATAATTTCGCTTTGCTGAGATATCGCAGTAGACAATTTGGCCATAAAAGCGCGAGATTCCTGCAGACGACTGATATCTAAATATTCACCGCTCACCTTGCGGCTGGCATCAGCGTATTCTTGATAATATTGTTTTAATTCTGCTAATTTTTGTTGTTGGGCTTCGCAATGCTGCTGACTTTTCGCGAATTTATTAGCTTGTTCCTGCTCTTCTCGTTCCGCAAGACTATTGACGGTTTGCATGCGTTTGGATTTTTTCATTGTCAAACCTCGTGAAAACCTAAGCGAAAATTTTAAGTCGTTGCCTTATTCTTCTAGCAACACATTTAACTGATCTAAAGAACTATCAAAGCCTTCTGACTCGTCATAAGGCTGCTGCAAAAACTTCACCATTTTTGGCCATACCGATACCGCCTCATCTAAGCGTGCATCGCTACCACGCTGGTAGGCACCTATCGTGATCAAGTCTTTATTCTGCTGATATAAAGAATACATCTGCCGAAAGTGGCGAACCTGATCTTGATGGCTTTTGTCTGTCACATCATTCATTGCGCGGCTCACTGATCGCTCAATATCTATCGCCGGAAAGTGCCCTGCATCGGCAAGTGCGCGTGACAACACCACATGTCCATCTAAGATTGCTCTGGCTGAATCCACAATCGGATCGTTCTGATCATCGCCTTCTGCAAGTACGGTATAAAATGCGGTAATTGAGCCGCCACCTGCGGCACCGTTACCCGCTCGTTCTACCAATGCTGGCAAGCGCGCAAATACCGATGGCGGATAACCCTTGGTAGCGGGTGGCTCACCGGTAGCCAGTGCAACCTCACGTTGAGCTTGAGCGAAACGGGTAAGAGAATCCATAAGTAGTAACACCTGCTTACCCTGATCTCGGAAGTGCTCAGCCACCGATGTTGCCAACCACGCACCGCGCATCCGCATAAGTGGCGGGTGATCGGCTGGAGTGGCAATCACTACCGCTCGCTTCATATCTTCCGTACCAAGAATACTATCTATAAACTCTTTTACTTCACGACCACGCTCGCCAATTAAGGCCACAACCACAACATCGGCTTCGGTAAAGCGCGTCATCATACCTAGCAAAACACTCTTACCAACGCCGCTGCCCGCGAATAAGCCAAGGCGCTGACCGCGACCAACGGTTAATAATGAATTTATTGAGCGAACACCAACATCTAATGGCTCGCGAATTGGCTGCCGTAATAAAGGGTTTATCGGCACTCCAGAAATAGATCGGGTTTCGCTGCACTGCAAGGGGCCGCGCCCATCAAGCGGTTTTGCGGCGCCGTCTAAAACCCGACCTAACAGGCCGTCGCCAACAGGAAAATCTGAGCCTTTCGCAATGGGTATCACACGGGCGTTAGGCATAACACCACGCAATTCTCCGGTAGGCATGAGCAGAATTTTATCTGTTGCGAAGCCAACTACTTCGGTTTCTAACCACTCGCCATCAGCCGCCTCAACCAAGCAATAGCCGCCTACCGGCGCTTTACAACCCACCGCCTCTAACATAGTCCCTACCACACGTTTTAATTGTCCTTCAACAACAGGGCGGTCTGATCCACTAAGGCGCTGACGATACTGGGCGAACTTAGCGGTTAAAGGACTATGGTCAGATGGTGTCATTCGCTTCTCTTTATTATGGTGAGCTAGGTATACCGTCTACTATTACGTAGACGACAATTCAGACTGCTCACCGAGCATTTCGGCGGTAATACGCTGCATACGTGTTTCTAGTTCTTCGTCAATTCTGGAGCAATCATTGCTGATCCGACAGCCACCACGGCTAACTGCCTGGTCTTCCAGTAACACCCAAGAGGAATCGATGGCTTCTCCCCGTTCTTCGGCCAAGTTCCGTAATACCTCTACATCAGCAGGGTTAAGATAGATATTTAAGTCACCACTACTCACAGGCAAGGCCTCTATAGCTTGGTGTACTAAATTTTCTATTAACTCCGGCCTAACGCTTAATTCGTGTCGTAAAAGTTGACGAGACAAGCTCAATGTCATCGAAAACAACTCTCTCTCTAACTCGGTATCAATCCATTGCTTAGGCTCACGCAAAGCTGCCATCGCCAATTGCAACTGCTGGCTTTGCTCAGCAAGAATTCGCGTAGCCTCAGCCTGCCCCTCGGCCAAGCCTTGCTGATAGCCTTCGTTTTTCGCATTTTCACGGGCAAGTGCCAGTTCGTTCGCTAACTCGCTTTGGACTGATGTATCGTTTTTGGGGGTCGATTGATTAGCCACTGCATTGCTGACTCGCGGCGGCACCCAGCTTTTATAGGCAGGCGCCTCACTAGATTTAAGCAGCTCTGGTTCCGCCGCGATAAGCTCGTCTGAAATTACCCGGGGATTAAAGACCTGAAACACATCTGCCATGACCACCTCTTATTGCGACTTTCGCGTTAAAACTTTTTTCAAACTTTATACGTAGTCATCATCGCCACGACCTAAATCAATCTGACCGGCGTCTGCCAATTTTCTCGCCACTGCCAAAATATCTTTCTGTGCGGCTTCAACATCGCTAAGTTTCATAGGACCACGTGAGTCCATATCTTCTATGAGCATTTCTCGGGCGCGCTTAGACATATTGCCCATTATTTTTTCTTTTACCTGCTCGTCTGCACCCTTGAGCGCCAGCGGCAATACGTCTGAGCCGACTTCACGCAGCAGTAGCTGTATGCCTTTGTCAGGAATATTCACGAGATTACCAAACACGAACATAAGATCTTGTATGCGTTCAGACAGGGTTTGATTTTCTTTAGCGACCGCCTCTAGTATCCGCGTTTCGGAGTCTGGGTCGAGGCCATTCATAATACCGGCGACCGTCATAGCCCCGTCGATTTTGCGATTTTTAAACGTCGCCGTGACTGACAACTTTTTCTTGAGAACGGCCTGCAACTGACGCATGGCAGATTGCGGAATAGTTTTCATATTCGCTATGCGCAATACAATGTCGTCTTGCAATGCGGGTGGCATTTGCTTGAGTACTGCCACCGCCTGAGCCTGATCCATATGCGCCATGGTAATAGCAATAATCTGTGGATGTTCATCTTGCAGCATATGCAGCAAGGCTTCTGGCTCTAACCAACGCAGCGAACTCATTTCTTGAGTTTCTTCATCACCTAAAACCCGATCCGCCAAGGTTGTGCCTTTTTGATCACCCAAAGTTGAGGTAAACAATTTGCGAACATAACCCTGCACCCCAACACCCAGCGATGTTTCTTGATGCAATGCACTACGAAAATCGTCAACCACGGCCTCCGCCAAGCGATTGTCTACACTGCGGATAGACGCCATTGCCGTTCCAATTCGCTCTACCTCGTAAGGCTCTACAAACTTCAATACTTTAGACGCCTGCTCCTCGCCCAGCATCAGTAAAAATAAAGCCGCCTTCTCGCTTCCATTACCGCCGGAGTTACTCGCCATTTCAGGATTTGCCATTTTCTTCTGCCACCCATTTTTTCATTACTTGAGCAACTCGTTGCGGATTCTCGTCCACCACTGAGCGCACCTCGGTCATCTTGTCTTCAAAACCCATACGTCCGGCCATTGGCGGTGCACCTAGCGCCGCAATAGCTGGGTGTAAGACCTCGCCACTCACTCCGTCTGTACTACCATCAGGCAGCGCACGTGGCGCTGCCTGCGCGCCATTAACTTGAGCTTGCATTAGGCTGCGCATGCCTGGGCGCAAAATCGCAAAAATAATAAATAACACCCCAATTCCAACCAGAGATTGCTTAACCAAATTTGCAAACCACGGTAGCTCCCAGAATGCAGGTTCGCTCATGTCCATCTCGGCACTTTCTACC
This sequence comes from Zhongshania aliphaticivorans, assembly GCF_902705855.1. Classification (GTDB taxonomy): domain Bacteria; phylum Pseudomonadota; class Gammaproteobacteria; order Pseudomonadales; family Spongiibacteraceae; genus Spongiibacter; species Spongiibacter aliphaticivorans_B. Next base: position 8,314 of record NZ_CACSIJ010000012.1, read on the forward strand.
GGTCTGAAATCGGCAGATACCACGGTGACTCGATCACCGCGCGCCGCGTCAAAACCAATCGCATCACGTACTAACAAATTCAATTTCTCAAGCTCTACCGGCGACACCTCGACAGTGGCAGCGTTACCCTGTTCATCGGTACGTTGACGATTAGCCACGACAACAGCGACCGAGAGACGACGCACCATACCCGTCGGTGTAGATGAGTGATTTAAGATCCGCTCTATCTCATAATTACGCACAATAGATCGATTGCCAGCTTCTGTTTTGGCGTCTTCCGTCGTGGCGGCAGCACCTGGCGGCTGATTACTTAAGGCACCCGGAATACCGCTGGCATTGGCATTTACATTGCCTCCGGTCTGCTCATTTATTTGCTCGCTGCGTACAACCTTGCTGTCTGGACTCCAGCTTTCACGACTTTCTTCTACACTCGAAAAATCGATGTCCGCCGCAACTTTAACTCGGACCTGCCCCGCATCTGCTAAGGGCCCAAGTAATTCCTCAATACTTTGTTGATATGACTCTTCGATACGTTGACGATACGTAAATTGGCGAGAACTAAGGCCTAAATCATCCTTCTCACCTTGATACGACAACTGCTGCCCCTGTTGGTCAACCACCGTGACTTGCTCCGGCGCTAAACCGCTAATACTAGACGCGACCAAATTCACAATCGCACCAACGTTTTGCTTATCAATTACGCTACCAGGAAAAACATCCAACATAATTGATGCACTGGCAGCCTTGCGGTCACGCACAAATACCGATTGTTTAGGAATCGCCAAGTGAACTCGGGCTTTGCGAACTTGATGCATACTTTCAATTGTTCGTGCTAGCTCTTGCTCTAAGGCATAGTGAAATTTCTTAGACTGCATGAATTCACTCACGCCAAAACCTTGCTCCTGCTCTAACATCGCCATACCTGAACCGTCACGCATCACCCCCTGACCGGCCAGTTTTATGCGGGCATCGTGCAGTTGCTTTGATGGCACCATGATAGAGCCAGTACTGTCTTGAATCTTATAAGGGATACCCGCAGCGGTAAGTGCGTCCACTACACCGGCTGCGCGCTGCGGTTCCACATTGGCGTATAAGGTACGGAAGTCGCTACCTTGCGACCACATCACTGCTGCGACACCTACGGCAACACTCGCCGCGATTCCCACCAGTATCAACAATTGACGTAGTACATCGTTACTCGCCAGCTGAGCCAATAAATTGGCGGTCGGATTTGCTTTGGTTTCAGCCATGATGATTCTCCGGCATTTCTCTTACGCTAATCGCTGCCATTACATCGACATCCTCATCACTTCTTGATAGGCATCCACAAACTTATTCCGCACTTCTACCATGGCTTTAAAACTAACTTCAGACTTTTGCAGATTAACCATCACCTGCGTCAAACTAACGTTGTCATCACCACGTTCGAACGCTGCCGACATGGCACCTGCATTTTTCTGAGTTTCATTAACCGCATCAATAGACTGCTTAAGCATCGAACCAAAATCGACTTTCGGCGTAGCACCAACATTAATTGCGCCAAGGCTATTAACATCGCCTTCTGGCCGTGCAATCGCCGTCTGGTCGCGGAGCGAGCGAATTTGGGTGAGAATCTGATCTACTTTCATATCCGACATCATTCGTCTCCTTAACCTGCGATATAACTTTGTTCACGTAGACGCGCCAATTTGTAACGCAAAGTACGTGGACTAATACCGAGGATTTCGGCTGCTTCTTTTTTCGACCGACCAGCTCTAAGTGCATCGCTGATCACTCGACGCTCCTGATCTCGCATATAACCATTAAGCACACCACTACTGTCAGTAGAGATATGATCTTCAACGCTAGATCGTGGCGCGTCCATGCTATAGCACTCGTCATAATCACTGATAAAACTCAAGCCGGTTTCAAACTGAATATCGCGATCAGTAATGTGGTCTTGCTGACGAAGTATCAACGCGCGCTGAATCACATTATCTAGCTCTCGTACATTACCTGGCCACGCGTAGCCGAGCAGCTTATTCACGGCGTCTTCGCTTAACATCGCAGCGGGATCGATCACACTACTGTCGCGACTTAGAAAATACTGCGCCAAGGGAATAATATCGCCACGACGATCCGCAAGACTGGGAATAAACAAGGGGAAAACATTCAAACGGTAAAACAAATCTTCGCGGAAATCGCCGTCACGTACCGCAGCGCGAACATCGCGATTACTGGTAGCAATTACCCGGACATCCAGTTTCAATGTCTTGCGACTACCCAAGCGCTCCAATTCACGCTCTTGCAATACTCGCAACAATTTACTTTGCAGACCAAGATCCATCTCAGAAATTTCGTCTAGTAATAAGGTGCCGCCCTGCGCCTGTTCAAACTTACCCGTATGACTATTAATAGCGCCGGTAAACGCACCCTTCTCATAACCAAACAACATTGCCTCTAGCATGTTTTCTGGAATAGCAGCACAGTTCAGGGCAATGAATGGCCCATCAGCTCGACTTGACTCTGCATGAATATAACGAGCGTACACCTCTTTACCTGCGCCGCTTTTACCACTAATCAATACTGTGGCCTCGGTCTTTGCCACTCGAGCGGCTAATTCCCTAACCGATTTCGATGCCTTATCAGCCACTATCAAATCAGCCATTTTTACGACCTCCAACAACCACAACATTATTCGCAGCCATACTCTTTGCGACCAATAGTTCGGCAGATAGCCGTTGTGTGGCATAAATTACTTCTTGATGACAGAGATCTAAATAGCGACTACTTAAAGCCGCATCAAAATTACCGTTCTTGTTGTTGTCTCTGTTCATAACCGTAGACTCTTAATTATTACCTACGAACAGTAAAGCAATCGCCATGCCATTAAAAATAACCCTTAAAATACAACACCTTACAAAACAAAAAAGATGTTATGACGGTTTTTTGGCGGGTGTATTTTTAGAGATTTATAAATTCTGAAAATAATATTTTTTTCTTATACAAAATAATGATATTAATTTTAATACGCGAAGAATTCTGCAAACAGTTTTTGCATACCGTAGAATTATGCGTATAAAATTACGAAAATAAGGTAAGAGAAGAAATTACGTCTGCTTTGCACAAAGCGTCTATATTTGGCTAAGGGTTATTATTATTTTAATTGGCTTACTAGTATTACAATACGCCAAGCTTCTTCATTTTTTCTGCCAATGTTGTACGTTGCAATCCGAGCAACTGGGCCGCGCGGGTTATTACCCCATCTTCTTTGCGAAGTGCTTCAGAAATAAACCACTGTTCAATATCTTGCAGATACGATTTCAAATCGATGCCGTCTGCGGGGAGTGGTGGCTTGCCATTGCTAGACTCGACCGAAAATACCACCTCAGAGTCTTCTTCATGAGAAGGACGGGCTAGTAATGAGGTCATCAGTGCATCTTGATCTTCACGCTCTTCGTCGGCATCGAGATCAACTACACCCATAGTGCGAAATTGTTTCGGCAGATCATTCATACTCACCAGCTTACCGCTATGAGTAATAGCGAGGCGCTCCATCAAGTTTTCAAGTTCGCGAATATTACCCGGCCAACCGTAAAGCTTTAAGGCCCGCATAGCGCTGGCAGAAAAACGTGGCGTGCGCATACCTTTGGCTTCAAGCTTTTCCATAAAGATCGACATCAAGGTCGCCACATCTTCCGTGTGCTCACGTAGCGCTGGAACTTCGATAGGAAATACATCTAGGCGATAAAATAGATCTTCGCGGAAAGTACCCTCTTTAACCATTTCTTCAAGATTGCGATGCGTTGCCGCCAATATGCGAACATTGCAACGTTTTGTCTCGTTACTGCCAACACGTTCAAAACAACGCTCTTGTAAGACTCGCAACAATTTAACCTGCATCGGCAAACTCATATCGCCGATTTCGTCTAAAAATAAGGTACCGCCTTCAGCCAATTCAAAGCGCCCCTGACGGGTCGCAATAGCCCCGGTAAACGCGCCTTTCTCATGGCCAAACAGCTCGCTCTCAAGTAGATCGGCAGGAATGGCACCGCAGTTCACGGGAACAAAGGCTTTGGTAGCACGTGGCGATGAGTCGTGAATACGGCGGGCCACAACCTCTTTACCACTACCAGATTCACCGCGAATAAGCACTAAGGTGTCGAATGTCGATACCTGAGAAATCAATTCATCAAGATCGCGCATCGCTGGTGACTCCATCGTCTTCTTGGCAATCAGATCGTAACCATCAGAGATCAATTTATTATTCTGCTGCATTGAAGGTCCACTCGTTCAATGAAAATAGCACCCGAAACGTCTGTAAATGGGGCTCGAAACAATGCGTAAAGTGATGAATGCATTGCCAGTGCTGCTATGATGCAAAAAAAATGGCGGTGATGGGTATACGGGAATGTCCTAGGTTACTATTTTTCAGCAAGAAGATCGTGCAGGGGAATGTAGCGGAGATGAGGCCATTTACTCATGGCATACAGCCTACTTATCGATAAACGCAATACATGCGTGGGAATGTTTTACACCGAGCTGTTGCTTAAATAGCGATCTACATTGCGAATATTACGGCAAGACTGATTCGCTTCCTGCGACAAGGTGCCACGCTGGCGATACAACATGTCGGTCACGTCTTTATCTACCAGCAGCATGCTCTCAATTGCACTAGCAACGGCACTACTCTCAGCCGGACTGCAGGGCATTGCAAAAAATTTATCAATCATTGAACGGCGACGACGCTGCTCGCTAAGCGCCCCAGCCCAATCGTTTTGTTCAGCCAGCTCACGAATCTGCTCAGTAAGCATAAGCAAGGCCTGCAAACTCTGCTGCCTGACAGTAAGTGCGGTCGAGATATTTTCAATATTATTCATTATCCACCTTTGAAGTTGCTCCACCCGCAACCTGCGCGCCGCAGGCAGAGCAAAACTGAATCCAGCACAACGCCATTCTTACATCGTTAATGAAGCCAAACCGTTACTCATCGCTTTCTCACTCTGAAGACCATCAGGTATCGCATCCCATGCTTCTTTTAGCTCGCGCAATAGTGATGAAACCTCATCTATACCGGCAATATCATTATTTATGTTTGCCAGTAAAAGACGCCGATTCATATAATCATACAAGTTTTCTAGGTTATCACTCATTGCGGGATCAATATTGTGATCTAAACTCATCCGCAAACCATCAATTATCGACATTGTTCTATTTACCGCGTTAACCTTTTGCGGCACATCACGGCGTTGCATATGCCCCTTAGCGATTGCGAGACGATCAAGCGCGCCATCCATTAAAAGCTGAATTAAGCGGTGTGGACTCGCCGCCGACACCATAGATTGTGCACCTACTGATGCATATGCTTGAGTCGCCCTACCTGCTGAATAGCTCATATTATTTCCTCTTGATAAGCCCCTTTGCTTATCCTAATTGACGACTTTTCGGCGTTTTTCTTTAGCGTTTTATCCGCGTACTTATACGTATATAGCCGTGAAATTAAGAATCTTTATAAACTGAACCAGGTAAGTTGGCTAACTGCTGACTAAGAAAATCACCCGTGGCATTTAACTGGCCCAGCAAACTATCTAAGGCACTAAACTGAGCTTGATATCGCGCCTCAATACTCGCAATTCGCAAATCTAAGGCTTCACGCTGGCTGGCAATACGATCCACCTGACTCGACAAACCATCGGTACGATTTGCTAATACCCCATTACTACTTGTGAGATCGCCGATCAGGGTGTCTAGGCGAGTGGCATAGCCGTTCTCTCCAGAAAAAATTCCGCTTAGATCCTCAAAATCCGAATCGATAATGTCATCCAATTTACTCGAATCAATGACTAGCTTACCTTTATCACCCGTCGTCACACCAATTTCAGCTAGAGAAGCTAGCTCACTACCCAAACCACCAACAATCGTCCCCATTTCTTGGCGCAAACGGTTTGCAACACTTCGCATCGCAGAGTCGCCCTGAAGCAAACCCGCTGTATTTGCCTCGGGGTCATAAGCAGTCAAATCGTTAATCGTGGTCATTAGGGAGTTGTAGTTCTTCACAAAACTTTCAACTGCTTTTTTAACGACCCCAGTATCTTGGGTGATATTTAAGCTAAATACATCACCTGGTGATGCCTTAAGTAAGTTAAACGAGACGCCCTCAATCATATCGTCAACTTTATTGGTTGAACTAGTTTGAGTGAAACCATCCACAATCACTATTGAGTCCAAAGCCTCGGTCTTTTCCACCATACTACTCAGCTGATTTTCCAATCCGGTATCAAAGGCTAGCTGACTAAGGTTACCCGATGCACCATTAACGACGCTGATGTTAATGGCATTTTCGACACCCGTCTCCGTTGCAGAAAACACCAAATGAGCACCATCTTGATCATTAACAATAGAGGCACTGACACCACTATTATCCTCTGCCGAATTAATGGCATCTCGTATAGCTATTAAGGAGTCTTCGCCTTCAGCAAGGGTGATAGAAAACGCCTCGCCATTCACGCTCACCGTCAGTTCACCACTCCCGACACTGGTATCACTGTCTGCATATGCTTGAGACGCAATTTTATGGCCAGACGCAAGCTGCTCGACCTGAACAGAATAGCTCCCTGCAGAAGCACTCGTTGTAGAGCTAGCGGAAAATATGGTGGAATCGGATACCGTCGTCGTATGTTTAGAAAATGTATCTGCATTCTTGAGCGTACTAAGGCTAGACTGAAAATTAGTTAACGAGGATTTCAGTGATCCAAATGCAGAAAGCCTCGCCTGAATAAGCGATTCTTTAGAATTTAATCGCGTTTCCACGGGGCTGCGTTCGGCGGCAACCAATTGCGACACGATACTATTAATATCAAGCCCAGAACCAATTCCTGACGCGGTTACAGATGCCATATCAATTCCCTAGCGCTACAGCAGCAATAAGATTTAACCTCTTTTACTACGCAGCCGGTTAAAATATAAAACGTATCAATTAAGAGCCAAAAATACTATTTTTGATAACAAGCTCTGCCTATTCTCACAACAATGCAGGTATCGCGCCAATTAGGCTTGATCCTCAATCAAACTGCCGGTTCCTTCAATAAAGACCCGCGCAATATTCAATAATTCTTCTGGTGGTATTTGTCTAATCACCTCGCCTGACTCAGCGTGAATGACTTTTAAAACAGTTCGTCCCGTGTCTTCATCCACCGAAAACTCAAGGTCTCGCTCACGATCTTTAAGTATTTCATTTAGTTTTGCGACGGCTTGTTCGGTGCGCTCAATATTCCCTGGCGTACCCAGTTCAGTAACCAATGCAGCAGCAAGTCGGCTTAATTCGCTACCGGAACTCGGTTTCGAAAACTGCACCGCGCTTACTTTTTGATCTAACGACACCGGCAATCTCGCGGCATAATTCGTCTGCTGAGGCAAGGCATTGCCGGTCGCAGAACCAGCAGCCAACGCCTGACCATGAATGCCGCTTACTGTTCCGACAACGGTCTTAGCAAGACCCCCGGCAGATGTCTGTACGTTTACATTTATGTCCATAATTCAACCTATCACCCTTTCAAACAGCCATTCGGAAAACACAAATAGGGCCATTTGGCCCTTAAGTCTCTCCCTTTAACTCCCTTTTAGGGCCGAATAATCCTGCGCCCTAAAGCGCAGGATTATTCGGGTTTTAGCTTATTGCAGCAGACTTAAGGCAGCCTGTGGAAGCGAGTTAGCCTGAGCGAGGATGGCAGTACCAGCCTGCTGGAGAATCTGCGCCTTCGTCAGGTTTGCGGTTTCCGCGGCAAAGTCAGCGTCTAGAATCCGACCACGTGATGCAGACAAGTTCTCAGAGATTGTCTGTAAGTTAGTAATCGTAGACTCGAAGCGGTTTTGAATCGCACCAAAGTCACTACGACGATCACTAACTGTGGTCAGTGCCGAATCAATCCGACGAATCATGTCGTTTGAGTCAGCGACCGTCAGTACACTACTGCCAGACAAGCTACCTGATACAGCAGCGTCAGTTAGCCCCGCAGTTGTTGTGGCCGCAGTACCTGTAAAGGTGACTGCCTCATTAGCGTAGATGCTAAAAGTACCGTCTTCGTTTGCTTCGGCGGTGCCGTTGCTACCAAGCGCAGTATTAATCGCTGTCACAAGCTCTTCAGTAGATGCGTAGGTACCATCGGCAACCGCCACCGCGTCAGCGTCACCAATTGCAATGCTAAAGTCACCGTCAACCGTCAAACCTCCTGCCACAGCGGCTGTCAGATCAGTACCATCTGTTCCAACACCACCAGCAGGAAAGGTCGCTGGTGCTGTTGTAGAGTCAGCAACAGTATCTGGATCAATATCATAACCAGAGTTTGAGACTTCAGTACCAGCACCAGTCAGAGCACTAGTAACGGTGACATTATTGCCATCGTTTGTGACTACAAAATCAGCCCCTAAACCTGTCGACAAATCACTCACTAACGCATCTATATCGCCAGTATAATCTGCATTTAATGCCGCGGTGTTATCTTCTGTCCCATCTGTAAATGAGACCTCGATACCATCAGTGCCGCTTAAGTCAACCAACATACTGCTCGCATCAAAGGTAAATGAGCCTGATGTAGCTGCAACCTCATCGCTGCCAGCCAAACTTACTGACGTCGCCGATGCCGTTGCACCCACTGAGTCAAGACGCGTGCTAGAAGAGAGGTCAAGACTAATTGTCTCGCCTACATTGGCACCAATCTGGAACTGGGCATTACCAAACGAACCATCTAAGATCTTACGACCGTTAAATGAAGTCTGTGAAGAAATACGATCAATCTCAGACAAACGTTGCTGAACTTCCGCATCAAGTGCGTTGCGGTCAGAATCAGAGTTAGTCGCGTTAGCTGACTGTACCGCCAACTCACGAATACGCTGTAGGTTGTTGGTCATTTCATCTAATGCAGACTCACCGGTTTGCGCTAGTGAGATACCATCGTTAGCGTTACGTACCGCCTGGTTTAAACCATTAATTTGGGTTGTGAAGCGCGTAGAGATCGCCAAACCTGCGGCGTCATCTTTCGCGCTATTAATACGCAGGCCAGTAGAAAGGCGCTGCAGTGAAGTGTTCAATGTTTCTTGCGACTTTTGCAAATTACGCTGTGCATTCAGTGACGCAACATTGGTATTGATGCTTAGTGCCATGGTAAATCTCCTTTCCACTCTATGCGGTATAAAGACAAGTGTCTTTGATTAAGCACCAGCCTAAATGGCTGTATTTTGCTTTCACCCCATATAACGGAGTTTCAAGGAAGATCTTTAAGTTTATTTAGTAAGTAGATGTACGCATTTGAGTCGGTATTAAGCATCTGAACTTAACGGCAAATAGCGCCTTCTACAACTTATAGGCAAAGGTTAAACGTCCAAACTGCGTCAAATCCTGCAGTTCACTGTTCACTATATCTAGGTCGCTCAAGGCAAAAGTTAAAGAATATCGTTGTAGGGAATAGCGAACGCCAACGGTAGCTCCCAACCTACTATGTTCATACTTTATAGAACGACTATCACGAAAGGTGTTTCCATCGGTATAGATTTGATTGAATATATATTCCAAGTTTAAGCCGAGATATAGATTCCAACCGACACCAATTGCCCGTGGATTTGTAATTCTCGCACTATCTAGTAGCGTTGTGCCATATGAGCTCGCCAGCTGTGTTCCGTAACGAAGAAAACCGCCAAGATTTATTCCGCTGGAAATTGTTCCTATATTAATCTCATTGGTGGCGATAAAATCCCAATCCATACTATCAGCCACCCATAAGCGCCTCGCCCTGCCTCGGTCAAATTGAAATACTAATTCATTCTTAATCTGAGTATCCCAGCCTTGCGGCTGATCTGATGACAATAATTTATGAATGACTTTCTGCGAATTCTCTGCCATAGAAAGAGGCCCAACGAAGCCGAGAGACGTACTTACTTTTTCCACATACTTATCTGCGAACAACAGGTAGCTACTATTGACAAAAAGCAAGCCAGAGTATGGCAGTTCGTCTTCTGGAGGGTTCGGTTCTGATATATTTTGAGGCGTTATCATCGACTGCCCCACCGAGAGAATGCTAACTGCACTACTAAAATGCTCGTCAGAAATAGTCCACATTAATGGCCTCAACAACCATGTGGCCTTAGGATGCCGCCCGTCATTTCCTGTATCGTAGAGAGACAAATACAGTCCATTGGTATAGCCGCCGTCGCTACCCACAAAAAAATCATTATCAAAAGCAAAGGACACCCAGTCTGTCTCTGCACGCACAGAAAAAGCCAAAGACCCAAGGATAAGAAATAGACCACAAACAGATAAGCGCATAAACACCGTATTACATATACCGCCAAGAAAGCGTTGAACTGACAGTCGATAAAAATTATTCCGCCCCACGCAATACCCGACACCATATACTACTCAAAATCGTAGCAGATGACGGCCAGCAGCCATGGCAAAAGATATGAGTAATATACCACTTTTAAGAAATTCAGCACCGCACTGAATTCCAAAACGGATACTTATGAAGATACACCTAGAGGTTTTAGTGTAAGCAACGATGAGGGTATATATGGTATTAACTCGAAGAAAGTCCCGACGTGGCCATCCCTAATTTAAATAGCCGAAAATCAAAAGCCTAAAGCGCCAGCGTCGCCAGATCTAATGGACCGTCACCACTCCCTGTTTATATGTAATTAAACAACGACAAGCCCTGAGTTTTAGCAAACGCTTGCTGCGCAGCCTGCAATGCCGTTTGCTGCTGGCTAAACCGAGAGATGGCTTCAGCATAATCTAAATCATTAATCATACTTAGGTTTTCGGATATTTGCAGACTCGCGCCATCGTTAATATCGACTTGGCGTTGCAACGATTCCATTCTTGAACCGATATTCGATTGGATTTGAATTAAATGATCTAAGGCTCGATCAAAGCCGCTAAGGGCCGTATTTATCTCGTTGTGTTGTGCCGCTCGCTGGGTTTGATCGTTGCGCGGAGTTTCTAAAGATTGGGCGAGAGCTTCAACCATTGAGAATATATCTTGTCGACCTGACGGCGCCAGTGCAAATTCGTCTCCAGCAGCGGGGTTCCCTTTTATGCTAACCGCCATTCCGCCAACAAGAATATCGCCACCGCTTAGGTAGTCTCCACTATCAATTATCGCGCCGCCGTCATCAACAATGTCGTATTGGCTAGTACTACTAAACCGAATCGTGACATTGTCGTGATTAAACGCTTGTACATCCGCCACGCTGCCAGCGCTGATAATCCCCGTTCCGGCATTGGCACTTGCGGCGCTGGCAATAAACTTACCATTGCCATTAAGCATCCCCATGAAGACCTCTGAGCCTGGATCACCATCGGCCATCCGACGTGAGGGTCCAATTTGCAACTCTCGCCGACCATCATCGCCGTTATAAGTATAGCCGTTTGTGGTTTTAGAGAATGGTGCAACGTCTTCTTGATAACCCGCAAAAATAAAATGGCCGCTACTATCTTTGGTATTAGCGTAGCTCACTAAATTCTCTAATTGCTGACGCAATTCCGAGGCGATTGATAGGCGCGATTCGTTACCCTGAGAATCATTGTTAGCTTGAATAGTCAGCTCACGAATACGCTGGACTACATCTATACTACTATCGACAACACCCTCTTCTAAGCGAAGGCGACTATCTAGTAAATCGGCATTACGCAAATACTGTGTAGTTTGATCTTGGGCACGATTTAACTCAAGGCTACGCACTGCTCCAACAGGGTCGTCAGAAGGCGTTAATAGACGCTGTCCTGTCGACAGTTGTTGCTGAGTTGTTGCCAGTTTAGCTTGCTGATTTAGCATGCTAGTCAGACTATTACTGTACATTTGACTACTTGAGATTCTCATTTCATCGCTCTCAATTATCTACGCCTGTATTTACTTATGGTCGCCACGCTAACTATTTAGCGAAACGCGCCCATTAAAGCCTGAAATAAATCATTTGCCACACTGGCGGCCTGCGCCGCGGCTTGATATGCCTGTTGAAATTTTAATAAATTAGCAGCTTCTTCATCTAAATTAACACCAGAGACAGACTGATGATTACTCAGCGTTTGATTCAACAAATTTTCTTGTGACTGGTAGTTGATCTGCGCACTGCGCGTGGCTACAGCAATATCACCAACTAAACCATTCACAGTATCTTGAATACTAGCACTGCCACCATTGAGTACTTTACTGCTTTCTGCAGCAGCCATTTTTAACAAGTTTCGGTTGTCACCGATCGCATTGGTGTTTGCAGTAATACTAAATTGATCTCCTGCTACTGGAGAACCACTAATAACAACTTTATTACCGTTGATCGTAATATCGGCCCCAGATGTAAAGCTATAACTCCCCGCACCATTTATCTGGTACGTCGTTGCCGATAAGAATTGAACATCTATTGGATCTAGTAAATTAGGGTTATTACTATCAACCACATCGGTTTCTGATATTTGTCCCGAACCAATATTATTTAAATCAGTAGAGCTACGAGTTGCCGCCGCTGCCGCGATACCCGCTGGGTCAGTCATCACGACATTTAATTCGTCCGCCGCGCCTTTGGTAGAACGCAGTAAAAACTGGTCACCGACCGCCGCAGCGGAAGTCAAACTCAACGACACCCCGTCAACAATAAACGGATCTATTGCACTACCACTACCAGTAACCGATGTAAGCTCAGCGCCGCTGCTTTCGTCATAGAATCGCCAGCCGCTGCCATCTAAGCGAATAAGGGTATTACTGCCGGTCAGCGCCGACACGTCAGTTACCTCAGCATTAAATTGAGCATTACTACTATTATTCTTACTCCGATACACATCTGGATCTGGAACTGAAAATATATCCCCCCCCTGCACGCCGTTTAAATCCATTCCGGAGCGATTAAGACTATTTAGGGTATCGGCTATAGCCACGGTAAGGCGGCCCAATTCATTGTTGGTATCGCTAAGCACACCGTCTCGAAAATTTAAGGTGCCGCCCAAGCTACCACCGCGCAAACTATCGCTAATCACAGCGGGGTTACCGCCAAGATCGATGGCGACTTCTATACGGCTTGGATCAAATTCATTCGCCACTGCACGCATTGAGATTGCCCGATCCCCCAGCACTAACGCTTCGCCATTGCCAACAAATACGCTTATGCTGCCGTCGCTTTGCTCTACCGAGGTGGTACCTACAAGCTCGTTAAGCTGCAGTAATGCTTGATCGCGCATGTCCAGTAAATCATTTGCTTCCGTGCCAAACTTACCCTGGGTTTTGCTGATTTTTAGATTGATGTCTGCAATTTGTGCACTGAGATCATTAATATCACTTACAGTTGCTGTAATACGAGTGTTTACGTCACGATCTAAGCTAGCCATCTGCGATGACATATCGGCAAAGCGATCACCCAAGCCCTGTGCCTCAGCCAGCATCAGCTGCCGAGCTGAGATTGACGAGGGATTATCTGCAACATCCTGCAAGCTATTATAAAAACGCGATAGCGAGGCGCTTAATCCAAGTTCGGTGTCAGCCAAGGTATTATCTACTTGGCTAGTGAGTTGATAATACGTATCCGCCTGAGAGAATGCGGCTTGAGAGTAACGTAACTGGTCTACTGTAAAGCTGTCGTATACGCGACTTATCGACGATACTTTAACCCCAGAGCCAACGGTGATGCTCCCAGACTGCTGGGGTATACGAGTGGCAAAATCAACCCTCTGGCGGCTATAACCCTCGGTGTCCGCGTTGGCAATATTATGACTGGTGGTTGCCAAAGCCCGCTGATATGAAATCAGTCCCGACAATGCATTACCTAACATATCACCCATGACTTACCCCTTATTTACTGTAGGACTTATCGGCCGACAGACTAAAATCTTGAATACTGCGTTCGATACCACCGAGTTGCTGCAAGCGATTGCGCAGCGCCAAACCTTCACCGCTAAGCGCCATAGCGTCGTCGGAGAGTGATTCTGAACCTTGACCAGCGGGGCCTTGTATTTGTTTTACGATGGCATCTGCCATGCCTATGCCGCCCTGACCAGACAAAGTTACCGACAACTGGCTGTCGAGCATTTCTTCGTACATGCCGACACTACTTTCAGTAAACAGACCACCTTCAGGTACGGCAGCCCGCATGCTCTTTAGCATCATTTGCAAAAATAGCGCTTCAAACTGCTTGGCAACCGGCTCAATCGCTTCTTCTGGCGAGCTTTCGGCGTCGCGACGCAATGACGCTAAGCCCGAGAAGTCGTGGTAATTACCTGCTGCTTTAACGTCCATCATGAAGCCCCCATTGTTATCAGACTTTAAATAACCAAAAGCTCAGCGCGCAAAGCGCCAGCCTGATCTAAGGCTTCAAGAATGGCCACCAAGTCACTTGGCGAGGCCCCCACATTATTAATTGCCTTTACGATGTCTTCTAAGGTCACGCCAGCGTCTAGCAAAAACATCCGCGAGCCGCTTTCTTGCACAGCGATATCTGATTTTTGGGCGGCAACCGTTTCGCCGCCACGAGAAAATGCGCCTGGCTGAGACACCTCAACACTTTCCGAGATCGACACAGTTAATGAGCCATGACTTACCGCCGCTGGCATAACCCGCACATTTCCGCCGATAACAATGGTGCCAGTTCGCGAATTAACCACTACCCTTGCGCCCGCTTCAGACGGCGTTATCTCTAGACCTTCGAGCATAGATATAAATGTAACACTGCGGTCAGCATTGCTTGGCCCTAGAACTTTTACCGTAGCAGAGTCCATCGCGCTTGCCGTGCCTTCACCAAATTTTGAATTAATTTCTTCTGCCAAACGACGAGCAGTCGTAAAATCTGATTTTTTCAGATTCAGCATAATTTCACCGTTAGCTGACATCACGCTGGGGGCCGCGCGCTCAACAATGGCCCCATTGGGAATACGGCCCGCACTGGGAATATTTACCGTCACCCTTGATCCATCGGCACCAGACACACCCAAACCACCCACTAACAAACTGCCCTGAGCAACCGCATAAACCTGCCCATCTGCCCCATTCATGGGTGCCATTAACAAGCTGCCACCGCGCAAACTAGCCGCGTTCCCAATAGAAGAAACCGTCACGTCTATGGTTTGACCGGGCTTAGCGAATGCGGGCAAACTGGCATGCACGGTCACTGCAGCTACATTCTTTAATTGCGGATTAACGTTGTCTGGCACCCTTACACCAAAGCCCGTCAACATATTGCGAATACTCTGAATAGTGAATGGAGCTTGGCTGGTTTGATCACCCGTGCCACTTAGTCCCACCACTAAACCGTAGCCAACCAATTGGTTTTCGCGCACACCAGCAACATTAACTAAGTCTTTAACTCGCTCGGCATTGGCCGCAGGAATCGTGCAACTAAGCATCAATGCCACCACTGCAAGTACTTTGCGAAAATGTGTAACGCGATTTATTACCAGCATATTGGCTAACCTCAAAAGGGCGACAGTACAGACTGAAACAAACGTCCCAGCCAGCCCATAGAATTTGCGTCTGCCAATGCACCTTTACCACTGTAGGTAATGCGCGCATCAGCCACTTTGTACGATGGCACTGCGTTGTCGGCACCAATATCTTCTGGGCGCACAATGCCTTTAATGCGAATAAATTCTTCACCTTGATTTATGGTTACCCACTTTTCGCCGCGAACTCGCAAGCTGCCATTACGCAGCACTTCAGACACGGTAACGGTAATGCTGCCGGTCAAACTATTACTTTGACTGCTGGTGCCCTGCCCCGAGAAATCTTGATCTGAAGACACACCGGAATTGACGATGGGGACGCCGTTGTGGGTTACACCACGACCAAGTAAGGTCACCGTGGGGATAGCAAGATTGCTCTCTTTACCCGTTGCGGTACTTGACGATTTTGAGGCATCGGTTTTTTCTTCTAGGTTAATCGTAATAATGTCGCCAACTTGGCGTGCGCGACGATCAAGAAACAAGCTCATGCCGTAACCGGAGCGATAAATCGAGCCCATATTACTAACGTCTTCCGTTACCGCCGTCGGTGCAGCCGATTCATAATCCGCAGACTTATCTTTAGGAGGTGCTGAGGCACAGGCCGACATCAGACTAACAAGCGTTAGCGCTATAATTGTTTTTACGAGCCGCATACTTATTACTGAGGTGTTGATCATGTCAATCGTCCCGTTTGCCCTGCTAGCATCAGCCTTATGGGTATTTATTAGAGATTGTTATTTACGTATTGCATCATTTGGTCACTGGTCGCGATAGCCTTGGAATTCATTTCGTAGGCGCGCTGGGTTTCAATCATATTCACCAACTCTTCAACCACATTAACATTTGATCCTTCTAAGGCACCTTGCTGAATACTGCCTAAGCCGCTCAACCCCGGTGTTCCCGTTTGCGGCGCACCACTGGATGCAGACTCCATATATAAATTTTCGCCACGTGCTTGCAGGCCAGATGCATTTACGAAATCGGCCAACTGAAAGCTACCCAACTGTACTGGCGAAGCATTACCTGCCAGCACCGCGCTCACCACACCGTCTGATCCCACCGTGACACTTAAGGCGCCCTGCGGAACGGTAATACCTGGATCAACAATATTGCCGGTATTGGTCACAATTTGGCCTTGGTCATCTAACTGAAATGAGCCATCGCGAGTATATGCCGCAGTGCCATCTGGCATTTGTACTTGGAAGAAACCACGACCGTTTATCGCTACATCCAATGAATTATTGGTTTGAGTCATGGTGCCCTGAGCAAAAATCTTTTCAGTGGAAACCACCCGCACCCCGGTACCTACGTGCATACCGCTTGGAGAACGAGTTTGCTGTGATGTCTGCCCACCAACCTGACGCATATTTTGATATAGCAAATCTTCAAAGGACGCACGGTCGCGTTTAAAGCCGGTGGTATTGGCGTTCGCCAAGTTGTTACTGACCACCTGCATACGCGTTTGCTGAGCGTCGAGTCCGGTTTTGGCAACCCAAAGTGATGAATTCATAATTAATTCCTCTTATTCCATGCGCAGCAAACGGCTGCCTGATTCGGCCATTGTGTCGGCGGTACTCATGACCTTAACTTGCATTTCAAACTGTCTTGCCAATGCAATCATGGTGACCATCGCGTCTACCGTATTTACATTTGACGACTCTAAACTACCCGCGCTAATTCTAATTTCGGCAGACGTTTCCGCCACGCCGCCATTGCGCATGCGCATTAAACCGTCGTTACCTTTTTCTAGATCTGCCGGTGCCGCATCGACTAAACGAATTCGATCGACAGTGGCAATAGATTCTGGCCCTTGACCAAGTGGCACGATGGAAACGGTGCCGTCTTCGCCAATCATCAAACTTTCGTGTTCAGGTATCGCCACTGGGCCGCCATCCCCCATTACCGGCTGGCCTGCCCCGTTAAATAACATCCCGTCTGCGCTAATTCTAAAGTCACCACGACGTGAATAAGCTTCGCTACCGTCGGCGGCCTGAACTGCAAACCAGCCTTGGTCACCGCGAATAGCGACATCCAAATCACGCCCCGTGGTGGTCACAACACCGGTAGAAAAATCACTAGCCTGTCCTTCAAGAACAGGATTAAAACGGGTTTCCATACCAGGGCCGGCAACCTGACGGGACAGCAAATTTTGAAAGTCACCACGAAAGCCCGCCGTGCTCACATTCGCCAAGTTATTGGCGTTAGTTGCCTGCGCTTGCTGGGTGCTTTTAGCACCCATCATGCCGATGTAAAGTAACTTATCCATAAACCCTCCCGATCAGTCTGTGCTTGTCGTATGACTATCGGATATTAATAATGGCTTGCGTTACCGCATCCGCCGTGGAGATCATTTGCGTGTTCGCTTGGAAGTTTCGCTGCGCCGTAATCATTTCGACTAGCTGAGAAGTCAAATCAACATTGGAGCTTTCCAATGCGCCAGACTGGAGTAAACCAAAATCTGATGAGCCCGCTTCACCGACTCGGGGACTACCAGAGGCATAGGTTTCTGCCCAAGAGGTATCACCCTGTTGCTGTAGACCGTTAGGGTTTGAGAAGCTCGCCATAGCAACTTTACCCAGCTCTTTAGACTGACCGTTGGTAAACCGTGCAGATACAATACCGGTATTACCTACTTCGATACCCGTTAAACGCCCAGTTGTATACCCATCTTGTTGTAAGTTATTAACCCCAAACTCGGCCCCATATTGAGTAGTCGCCGTATAATCAAAATTTAAGTCTAGGTTAGATGCGCCAGTACCGGGATCGTATGATGGGTAAGTAATGACACCAGAAGCTGGGGTTTGCAATTCACCCGCGTCACTAAACACCATTGGGTTAGGACCACCTACCGCATTGTTATCAACATACAGCTGCTGATTCCAGCTATTCGCCGCGGCGTCCTTCACAAAATACATGGTTGCGGTATGTTGAGCACCCAATGAATCGTATATAGTCATTGAGGTCGCATGGTTATAGCTCGTTGGCACCGAAGGGTCGAAGGGCGTCGCAGAAGGCACAGGTGCATTCGCAGGCAAATTAACACCAATATCACCACTCGCCGTACCTTTGGGAGCATTCTCAGACACTTCCAACTGCAAATCACTTAATGAGCCGGTAGAAAACCCACCAGTACCGTTAGGAGGAAATACCTGTAAACGATCAAGGCTGTTATTCACCACGTAGCCGTCACGATCGACACTAAATGCCCCTGCGCGCGTATATGTCACACCGCTGGAGCCTTTCATGGTGAAAAAGCCTTCACCAGAAATCGCCAAATCTAAATTGTTGTCAGTAAAGTCGATATTCCCCTGGGAGAATTCTTGGGTGATGGTGTTCAAACGAACACCCGCGCCAGGGGTTGTCTTAGTAACATCATTGTTAGATGTTGCATAAACATCGGCGAATGCAGCGCGCGACCCTTTAAAGCCTGTCGTATTTACGTTGGCAATATTGTGTGCGGTTACATCAAGATGTGCCGATGCGGCGTTTAATCCACTCAGTGCAATGCGAAAGCTCATAGGGCCTACTCCTAGTCTACATACTTCTATTTAAGGTCAAACGGCGTTATTACCGCTTAACTAATTTCAATAATTTTTGACATACTAACGGTGCCTAATCCCTGCACCTGTATCTGCGGAGATCCTCCGGCTGCCGGTACACTGACGCTCAATACTTCGCTACGTATTTCGGTGGCCGCGGCTTCCAAGGTATTTCCATTTAAATAATTTGCGCGAATCTGATATGTCCCAGGCGGTATACGCTCGCCATCTAGGCCCACACCATTCCATTCAAAATTTACTGCACCCGCACTCTGCGGGCCGAGCGGAACCTTACCAATGACCTCGCCGCTGGGCGCAAGAATTTCGATATCTAAAGCCGTAGTACTCGTTGGTAAATTCACCTGACCTTTCACATTGCCACTTGATGGCAACGCGGCAAAATCAGTTTCTAACAACACATCTTTACCAATCAATGACGATGCATCTAGCAATTGCGCGGAATATAAAGACTTGGTTAAACCTGCCAAATTTTCATTCATTTCACTAATACCGCTGACCGATGTTAGCTGCGCCATTTGGCTAATAAACTCAGTATTATCAGTGGGCTTAAACGGGTCTTGGCTTTTAAGCTGTTGGAGCATAAGCGTCATAAAATCATTTTGATCTAACGACGAGGCATCTTTTTTTGCCTTACTCGCGGTGGTCTGCAACTGCAGGTCTTCTAGGGTGCGAAGTTCCATAATTTACGTCCTACTACTGACCGAGCTGCAATGCACGCAGCATGAGTGTTTTAGTGGTTGAAAAAACTTCGGCGTTGTTTTGATACGCTCGTGACGCAGACATCATATTGGCCATTTCTTCCATAGTATTAACGTTAGAGCTGTAAATATAACCTTCAGCATCTGCTTGTGGATGGCCGGGTTCATAACGCTTAGCAACCGGTGCATCACTCTCGACCACACTTGTAACAGCAACGCCAATAACTTCGCGCTGTTGATCCATAACGGTTGCAAATACCGGTTGACGTGAACGATAGGCGCCCTCTTCGGTGCCACTCACGGTGTCAGCATTCGCCATATTGCTAGCGACGGTATTTAATCTAAGCATTTGCGCATTCATAGCCGATGCGGCGACACTCAATGGATTAGCCATAATTTAGCGACCTCCCTGCAAGATTGATTTCATACCACTGAAGCGACTCCCCAAGAATGACAACGTGGCTTGATAGCGCATGGCATTGTCGGCAAACTCCGCCTGCTCCACATGGGTGTCGACGGTGTTACCATCTTCCGAAGGCTGAGTAGGCACTCTATATTTAAGATCCATCGACAAAGCATCCGCACTGACATCGGTAGCTACCTGCATATGTCCACTATTTGTAGTGCGCATCGCCAACTGGGTAGATTGAGTAGCTGCGGCCGACTGCGACAACACAGCTTTAAAATCTATGTCTTGCGCCTTGTAGCCAGGCGTATCGGCATTCGCTATATTTGTAGCAAGCACTTCGTTGCGCTTGTGACGCACTTGTAAAGCTTGCTCGTGTATCCCTAGCGCTTTATCAAAGTTAATAGACATTTTTAAACCCATTCTTTCTAAAGTTTTTATGGCCGCCGCCGATGTATTTAATGGCCTTGGCACATATCGGCTTTCATCGCCGTGTACTAACGAGCAAGGCAAGGCTCGTGCCAAAAATTTTAATTCAATATTTTCAATAACTTAAAAACCACTTTCTTTGATGATGCCAAAAATACGGCGCTAGTTTTCCATAATCGGCAAAATTCCGGCAGGCCTTATCCTCCGTATAAACCCTTATATTTTCCGTTAAGAAACGTCTCAACACTGGCATAGCCATTGCTACCTCTAAGCAAACGACAAAACTTTGACGTCTTATACGATTATGAAAAAACAAAGAATTCACTTTGCACTTTTACTTGCTGCCTCGATGCTCAGTGTCGTCAGTCCGCCGCTTGTGGCCGAGGGAATGGAAAATCATGCGCGGATAGCTGAAACCGCTCGCGCCTATATCGCTAGCCGCCACCCCTGGCAACAAATGAAAACTAAGATTACTGTGCAGTCTTTAGACCCCCGAACTAAACTTGCTCAATGTCCGGTCAAGCTCGAAGCATTTTTATCTGCTGGCGCAAAGATAAAGCGCCGCACCACCGTCGGGGTACGCTGCTCTGGTGGTAAGCCTTGGAAAATTTACTTACCCGTCACTGTGGAAGCGTTTGCCAAGGTGATGGTGGCGCGCCATCCTATCGCTCCCAATACCGAAATAAGCGAGCGGGATATTAGTTGGAGTCAGCGCGACATCTCGGCGCTGGGCTATGGTTACTTGCGGTCCTTGGGTGATCGCGGTGGCTATCGCAGCCGTCGCAGCATTGCCCAAGGAGCTGTGCTTACACCAAACATGGTTGAAGCCAGTAGCATTATTAGCAAGGGCCAGCGCGTGCAGCTAAACAGTAGTACGGGGCCGATTGCGGTAAGCATGGTGGGAATCGCCTTGCAGAATGGTGCGCTGGGCTCACGAATATTGGTTAAAAATCTCAATTCCGGCAAGCAGTTAGAAGGCGTAGTGGAATCAGAAAATATTGTGCTGCTTAATTAAAGTTTTAGCACTGGCTGCCGATAGCATTGGCATAGACATAGCAAATACGAGGATTCTGACATGGTCGACCGATTAGATGGCTCATCACTGAGTCAGCTCCGCAAATTAGATGGCGGGCGCGCTGGCGACAGCAAATCAGAAGGCGTCGGCGCCAATACAGCGCCAGCCAACAATGCACCGCCTATGACGGAAACGCCTTTAATGGAGCGTACTCGCGGGCAAATTAATAGTAGCGACGGCATAGACCGCCAGAAGGTTGACGCTATTAAAACGGCAATTCGCAATGGCGAATTTAATATTGACGCCACAAAAGTCGTAGAAGCGATGATACATATGGAATCACTTACAGGCGCGTAATGACGATGACGGAACTCAACGATGTAATTCGACACATTCACAAGCACGCAGGCGAACTTGAATCGCTCTTGCTTCGTGAGGCCAGTAGCCTTAAGCAGGCAAATTCCGCCGAACAAATTGAAGCCGTGGCTATCCAAAAAATGGATTTAGTACAGACCTTAGATCAACTAGCTGCACGCAGAAAGCAGTTAATGCAAAACACTTCCGATGCGCTTCCTACCGACGATACTGCCGAGCGAAATGATTTGTGGCAGGATGCCCTCGCTATCTTGTCTCGCTGCCAGATGCTAAATAATCAGGCTGGTGCTGACATTGCTGTGCAATCACGTTACAAACAGCGGGCATTAGAAATTCTCGGTACCACCCAGACTGGCACCCCACTTTATAGTGCCAAGGGCGCTCCACAGTATGCCGGTGCGAAGCAGGCGCTGGGTAAAGCTTAATCGATATGTCTTAAATCTAACTCCATATAAAGGTGGTTATCTAGTACTTTGTTATAGCTCATATTTCTTTGTATCACCTTGAACCCCATTTCCTGATACAAACGAAACGCATTGGTATTTTTTTCGGCTACATCCAAACTTAAATAGCGATAACCACCCTCCCGTCCTTTTTTCATCATGAAATTAATCATTTGTGCTGCAATTCCCTTACCGCGACTGTCGGCCCTTACCGCTATATGACATAAATATAAGCATGCTTTACGTGGTGCTTTTACTAATCTCAACTCAAAGATCAGGCCTTTTAAAATCCCTCGCACACCATAATGTCTAAAAATCGCTTTGGCATTACCTAGAAATGTAGCACCGTGACTAGCCGCGTCGAAACTACCTATACTTGCCATCACTTCACTGCCGAGGTCATAAACGAAATGATGGCGATGACTAAACATAGTTCGATTTTTAGCAAATTCTGCATTCAGAAAATTGATAACCTCCGGCCCATGACTACGACTAAAAATATACTCAAACGCTACCGGTCCAGAAGACAATATCAAAGGCGCTATTTGTGAGGCATCACGACTCTCTGCTTTGCGTATCGACATTCTATTTCTCTAACTCAGTGGTTCAGACTGTCTTTATATAGCACGTCACGGTCACAAAATACTGCTTAAAAATGTGTAACAGTGGTATTAAAAATTTTCTAAAACCACTATGCTCAAAGACAGCTAAGGCAAAGTTTCCCGTAAATACTGCCCCAGCCCGTCAGTATTTGCTCGAAATTTTGTCATCGGTCCCATCCACAACCACGAGTATGGCGATGACCAGCACAAAATCTTCTCAGCTAGTTATTTTTGGTGGCACAGGCGACCTTGCGCTGCGAAAACTGCAGCCAGCCCTGTATAAGCTGCAGCGCGAAGGGCTAATGAACGATGTGTGCGCCATTATTGCCTTAGGTCGCGGCGACAGTAGCGACGCCGATTACCGCTTGCTCGTACAAGAAAAGATGCGCGAATTTCTCCCCGCCCACTTTTGGGACGAGCGGCACTGGGAAACCTTTTCTGCCAAGCTGCACTATATTAGCTTAGACGTAAATAGCCTTAAGGATTATCACAATCTGGCTGATACCATTCATAAACACCCCAATAGTCACGCGGTATTTTATTTGGCCACCTCGTCGACGCTATATACCAGCATTTGCAGAAACCTTCATAGCATCGGCGTGGTAACCGAACAGTCTCGTGTCGTGCTCGAAAAACCCTTAGGGCATGATTTAACAAGCTGCACCGAGATCAATCACGAGGTTCTGCAAGTATTCCCTGAGCGTAATATTTTCCGCATTGATCATTATCTAGGAAAAGAGACCGTTCAAAATTTATTGGTTCTGCGATTTGGCAACGCACTATTTGGTCCGCTGTGGAATAGCCAATATATCGACAATATTCAAATTACCGTAGCAGAAGAAATTGGTGTGGAAGGTCGTGGTGATTTCTACGCCAAAACCGGCGCCCTTCGTGACATGGTGCAAAATCATATTCTGCAATTACTGTGCTTGGTCGCGATGGAGCCCCCCGCCAACTTACGCGCTGACACTATCCGCGATGAAAAAGTGAAGGTACTACAAGCCCTACGTCCCATCACCGCCGACAATGTAAAATCAAAAACCGTGCGCGGCCAATACACCGCCGGCGCCGTAAACGCCGCGCCGGTCTCGGCATTTTTAGATGAAACTGGCTTTGAAGACAGCAATAACACCGAGACATTTGTCGCTCTGCAAGCTGATGTGCACAACTGGCGCTGGGAAGGCACACCATTTTATCTACGCACCGGCAAACGCTTGGCTCGACGCTACTCTGAAATTATCGTTGAGTTAAAAAAACATCCCTTCAGTTTATTTGAGGGCGATCCCAACGACCTTCCCAATAAATTAGTGATTCGCCTACAGCCGGAAGAAAACATCACTCTATACAAGGTGAATAAAAAGCCGGGCCTCGGAAGGCAGATGAAATTGGAGCAAGTTGAGTTAAAGCTCGACGCCGACTTACATAATCAATTACAAGCTCACGAAGCCTATGAACGCTTATTGCTAGACGTGCTAGAGGGCGATCAAACCTTATTTATGCGCCGCGATGAAGTTGAGGCCTGCTGGGCTTGGGTCGACAGTATTATCGACGCATGGCAGGCCGCAGGCATTAAAACCAAATCCTACGCCGCCGGTACAATGGGGCCAAATTCATCACTGGCCTTACCAGAGAAGCACGGCAGGAGCTGGCATGAATAACAAGCCCACATTAATATTGCTACCCAATCGCGACGAGCTAGATCAGCTACTGAGCAAAGACATCGCCAAGATATTAACTACCGCCCTGCATAATCACGGTAGCGCAAGTTTGGCGGTTTCGGGCGGATCAACCCCTCAAAACATGCTAAGCCTTCTTGGCCAAGCACCGCTTAACTGGCCCCTAGTACAAACTTTATTGGTAGATGAGCGTTGGGTAGCCAACAATCACGCCAGCAGCAATGAGGCCATGCTACGAAAAACCTTACTCAAGGGTGCAGCAAGTACCAGCCAATATTTACCACTCAAAAACAACGCTGATTCAGCCGAAAATGGACAGCATCCACTAGAAACTGAGCTCGACGCGCTAGCTTGGCCCCTGAGCCTAGTTCACCTGGGCATGGGTGAAGATGGGCACACCGCATCTTGGTTTCATGATGCACCGGAGTATCAATCCTTATGCGCCGCCCACACCCAGCACTGCTTTGCGGTACAACCGAGCAGCGCACCCTACCCTCGGATTACGCTATCGCCAAATGCTGTTTTCAATAGCGAAAAAATTGTGATTCACATTACTGGTCGCGCCAAGCGCGAGGTACTAGAAAAGGCCTTGAGCCAGAACGCCGACTATCCAATTTCTATGGTCTTGCATCAACAGCAAGTGCCAGTCGATATTTACTGGGCACCGTAATGAGTACAGCATCTAAAACCGTCCTCCACCCCGTAATCGCCAGTGTTACCGAGCGAATTCGCGCGCGAAGTATTGCCAGCCGCGCTGCCTATTTAGAAAAATGCCAAAGCATGCGCCGCAAAGGTACCCAGCGCGGGCAGCTTTCCTGCAGTAATTTAGCCCACGGTTTCGCCGCTTGCAGTGGCGAAGATAAAAACCGCATTCGCTTAGAAGAAGCCGCAAATATTGCAATTGTCAGCGCCTATAACGACATGCTGTCGGCCCATAAACCACTGGAGTATTTCCCCGACCTTATCCGCGAAGCCGTTTCTGAGCTTGGCTGCACCGCGCAATTTGCCGGCGGCACACCGGCGATGTGCGACGGTGTCACCCAAGGCGCAGAGGGTATGGAGTTAAGTTTATTTAGCCGTGACACTATCGCCATGAGCACCGCTATCGCCCTCAGCCATAATATGTTCGATGCGGTTTTATGCTTAGGTGTGTGCGACAAAATCGTCCCTGGCCTGTTAATTGGCGCGCTGAGCTTTGGTCACCTGCCAATGATAATGGTACCCGCCGGCCCAATGTCTACTGGACTCAGTAACGACGAAAAAGCCCGCATTCGCCAGCTCTATGCGGAGGGCAAGGTTGGCCGCGAGGCACTTTTAGACGCCGAAGCCAGCGCCTACCACGGCGAGGGAACCTGTACCTTTTATGGTACCGCCAACAGTAATCAGATGCTGATGGAGGCGATGGGCTTGCACGTACCTGGTACCGCCTTTGTTCCACCCAATGGCGCTCTGCGTGAACAGCTCACCCGAGCCGCCGCACAACAGGTTTGCAAGATTACCGCCCTCACACCAAATTACACGCCGCTATGTGATGTAGTAGATGAACGCAGTTTAGTTAATGCTATTGTTACCTTGCTTGCGACCGGCGGCTCCACCAATCACAGCATTCATTGGATTGCGATTGCCCGCGCAGCGGGGATCATTATTGACTGGCAGGACTTTGCAGAACTGTCTGAAGCCACACCCCTGCTTTGCCGCATTTACCCAAATGGCAAAGCAGACGTGAATCACTTTCATGCGGCGGGTGGCACAGGTTTTATTATCGCAGAGCTACTCGCCGCAGGCTTACTTCACGCTGATGTGAATACCGTGTGGGGCAAAGGTTTACAACATTATAGCCAAGCCCCCAGCCTTGCCGGCGGCAAATTGCATTGGCAGCAAAGCCCACCTATTAGCGCCGATGATACCGTCTTACGACCTAGCACTGAGCCCTTCACCCCCCACGGCGGCATGGAGCTTCTCACAGGCAAACTGGGGCGCAGTATTATTAAAGTATCTGCGGTAAAAGCAGAACACCGCTATGTGAAAGCACCCGCCGTGATATTTGATACTCAAGAAGCCCTGAAGGATGCTTTCGATGCAGGAAAGTTAGACCGCGATTTTATCGCCGTGGTGCGCTTTCAAGGTCCTAGAGCAAACGGCATGCCGGAGTTGCACAAACTCACTCCCTATTTAGGGATTTTGCAGGAGCGCGGTTTTAAGGTCGCCCTCGTCACTGACGGGCGCATGTCGGGTGCCTCGGGCAAAATTCCGGCGGCAATACATCTGTGCCCCGAAGCATACAGCGGCGGCCCCATAGCGAAAATTCAAAATGGCGATATGCTGATATTAGATACCGAAAATAAATTATTAGATGTATTGATATCAGAAGATGAATTACAAAAGCGGGAGGCGGCACTCTATCAACCAACATTTGCGAGCGACAATTATGGTCGCGATTTATTTGCCGGCCTACGTGCCAATGTCAGCACCGCAGAAGAAGGTGCGGCAACATTCTTACTCTAATATCCTAAGAAGAATACAGGCCTTTAAGCATCGCCAGAAAGCTCTCGCGGTCTTTTTTAAGTGCGACTTCACTAGGTACAATCCAACTACCGCCAACACAGGCAACAGAATCTAAGGCCAGATAATCATGGTAATTTGCTTGAGAAATACCACCAGTCGGACAAAACGTTACGTCGGGGAATGGCGCCGACAGTGATTTCAATAAGGCAACGCCACCAATAGCCGCGGCGGGAAAACACTTGAATACTCGATGCTCCTCGTTCATCGCCGCCATTAATTCACTGGCGGTTGCGATTCCCGGAATGTAGGGCGTTAAGGTTTTTCTCGCCAAGATGGATAGTTCTGCAGAAAAACCTGGACTGATAACAAAGTCGGCCTCATCTGCCGCCCGCAGCATTTGACGACGATTAATCACGGTGCCCACACCGATCTTCGCAAACGGCATACAATCTTTAAATATTTTTACCATCTGCCATGCTTGTGAGTGACGGAGCGTCACTTCTACAGTAGGCACTTTCGCTTCGGCAAATAGCTCGGCGCAAGCCTGCGCATGCTCAAGGGAGTTAAAATGAGCAACCGGCATAACCGGCGCAGCTCGCTGTAAAATTCTCAGCGCATCGTTCATAAATCACTCCGTATTTTTACAAGGATCAATTCGATAAGACAGCTTTGTGCGACGACNATATTGCCAACCACACGCTTTTAGGAAAACTCATCATATCTCGAAGATAATTCAGGCTTTGCCCTTGCACACCTGTACCTAGCAAGACGAAGCTGCCTACAAAAGCGTCCCCTCAGCAGTTTACGTACAGCAATCCTTAAAATATATAAATGCGAAAATTTAGAAGCTACTAACACTCTACACGCTAGCGGATGATAGGATCAAAGAAAATGCGCTTAATCTAGTATTCGTATATCACAAAATAAAGCAAGAACTAGGCACCGCAATCATAAGGGCGACAATTCCAGTCAATCAGCCGCGCCACCAGCTGCCACCAACACTGTGAGAGGATTCTGCCGAATATCGCTCACCCTGCCAACTTAAAATAGCGCTCATCACAGGGCCAACGCAATCGCTCCATTTATTTAAGAACACCTTTAGGGCATCGACATACGAACTTATAAGTCCATAAACCAAAAAGAGCCAGACCGTCGCCGGTCTGGCTCTTTTATATCCAAGTTATGTTATCCGTGGGATAAACCCACAACATCACTTAGATAGGAAGAGGCAATGCATCTAAGCCTGGAAGTGCATCTAAACCAGGAATTGGAAGTGAATCCAAGCCAGGTAAACCACCACCTGCTCCACCGCCAGCGCCAGGAATTGGCAGACCAAGCATAGAAAGAATATCTAAACCTGGCAGCGCATCCAATCCAGGAACCGCTCCACCACCGCCCAATGCCATCAAATTAGAGGTCAAATGGTCAACAGTTAGCTGAAGCTGATCGCCAATCAAGAACGCACCAGCCTGAATCAAGTCTGGATCTGCGCTAGGCAAGGCATCAACAAGGTCAGTCACTTTATCAGTTACACCGTCATTACCGGCTACGTCATTAAGAGCAGTATCCAAGGTAAAAGTAAGCTGGAACAAAGGGCTCACGTCAAACGGCAAACCACCGGCTCCACCACCGCCGCCAAGGCCAGGGATAGGAAGTGCATCTAAACCAGGGATTGGCAATGAATCCAAGCCAGGAAGACCGCCACCTGCTAATGCATCCAGACCAGGAATGGGTAGTGAAGGCACGCCACCTGAACCACCACCAGCGCCAGGAATTGGCAATGCATCTAAGCCAGGCAGAGCATCCAAGCCAGGAATTGGCAGTGAATCTAAACCTGGCAGACCACCACCAGATGCAGCGCCAAGTTGGTTATCAACTTGAATCAATTGCACCACAAGTACATCTAAAGGTGTTCCGCCAACAGCACCAGCGAGGGGAGTTATAACAACCGCTAATGGACCTGCATGCGCGGCGCCAGCAGTCGCTAATAAGCTTGCCATCAAGGTTTTTCTAAACAGAGAATTTTTCATAATTAATGCGCTCTTCCAGATTGTATTTATCGTTCTGCGCTCAACATAAAATATATGACTGACGCTTATCCTGAGCTGCGATGGTACGGGTTTATACCTACACAAAAACGTGCCGTAGTTCACACTTTCTTAAATTCGTGACCAACCACGGACCAAAACAATCAGAGATAACGCCATTTAGACTATGAATACCTCTCGAAACTCAGCCATATGTATCCCATACATAGAATTGCACAAAATAAGCGCCATAAACCTCAATTTAATTTTTAGGGGCCATTTTCAAGAAAGCTGACTGATAGCTATTAATGGTCTTGGAAACAGACTCCGCCGAGATTACACCCCGCTCATCCAGCATTGCCAGACTTTCGCCACCACCCCCGAGTAGTGATTTCAAGGTTCCAAGAAAACGGTTTACAACTATTGATCGGCCGGGATAAAACACCGCATCAGGTTTTTCCACCAAGGTTTCTTCCAAATCAAGCTGCATAGCCTCTAACAAAGGCATATATAGCTCATAGTCTTCTGCAGGAATAAGCTTATCATTTTGTGGGTACGTCATATTTTCTATCCAAACTGCGGCATCAAACACCGCTAGTATTATTGAGTTCACAACGGAGCTGATAGCAGATTAAATTCACAACAAATACCTACCGGCCAGCAAAATCTGAGCCCAATCAAAAAAGTGTATACAATTTAATATATTAGGTATTAATATAACTATCAATAATAAATTTAGTAGCCCCATAGAAAGTACAATAATTGTTGTGGCAACCAACCATACACCACTCCGATAACCAGAGTTCAGATGTAAATCAAATACGTAGATAACAGAAGCTGTTACGCGAAAACTAAAGCCTATAAATAGGCTCAGCTAGCTATTACGTGACAAACCCAGCTACACCTACCGCTATAAGGTATCCACACAATCATACTGACAACATTATCAATATCCCTGTTGACAATCCTATCAATATGCGTAGAATTATTTTGACCGCCACTCAATAGCGTGGCTTGACCACTCATAAAACACAAAATAAGGTGAGGGTAAAAAGATGCACCTAGGTTACCTATTAGATAGTCCCGAAGAACTTGATAAACTTGAAGAAAAAAGCCGTCGCGCCTTCATCAGAAAAGCTGGAGCAGCGTTCCTAGTGGCAGGTGTATCTCCAGCCATCGCTTTCAACGAACCAAAATCTAAAAAGAAAAACGGTGGTGGCTTTGACGACAAAGGCCGCATGGGGATGTCTACCGGTGAAGACTGGATTGATACATTCTTTAATGGCGGCTCCAAAGAAATCATTCATTACTACGCCGATGACTTCGTTTTTGAAGACATTACCTTCTTCCAAACCATTCAAAACAAAGAAGAGCTATACCGCGCCTTCTTACCATTTGATAACAACGGTCCAGATTCGCCACTAGGAACCCATCAGTTCGATATCATTCGCTACGATGGCGGGCCAGCCGGCGATAGAACCGCCCTGTTGCGCCAAAACATTCCTGAAGGCTACACCCAAGAAGAATGGGCGCTGTGGTCATCTGATGCCATTACCGGCGCCGATCACGACTATGATGAATGGGCTGTTATGAACTGGGTTTGGAAGGCCACGCACAATATGGACTTCCTTGGACTTCCTGCAAAAGGTAAAACCACTCATACTCGTGGTATCACCTTTCATTGCTATAAGAATAGAAAGATCGTCCGTGAATTCACTTACTGGAACTTCCGTGGCGTAGCAATTCAGCTTGGCGCGTTTCCGCCTCCTAATCAGTTCTGGTTAAAAAAATAACAGCATTGCGACGGTAGTCTTGCTAAAGAGATTACCGTTCCTTGCCTAAAAATAAAGTAACGAACTAGCGTTTTACGCTAACAATCTAAATGGGTGTTTCATAATGACAACGTTTCGTTTTAAGCCGATTGTACTTGCTATTGCAGCTCAATCACTCATACTTGCGCTTCCCGCCAATGCACAAGTAGAAGAAGCCGCCAAAGAAAAACCGAAAAAGTATTCGCGCGCTCTTGAAGAAGTTGTGGTTACCGCACAAAAGCGTGAAGAAAATGCCAACGACGTTCCAATTTCTATCCAGGCTTTTAGTCCTGGGCAGTTAGCGGCATTTGGTGTACAAAACACCACTGACCTAATGAAAATCACCCCCGGCCTAGATATGGGTACGCAGGCAGGTGACTTTACCAGCGTATTTATGCGCGGCATCGGCTCTGAAGCATGGTTATCATCAGACCCCAGTGTTGCCACCTACGTAGACGGTGTTTACTACCCATTCTCCCCATCTGTTGCCCAAAATTTGAAAGGCGTTGAGCGCGTAGAAGTACTAAAAGGGCCACAGGGCACGCTATTTGGCCGCAACGCTGTCGGCGGCGCAATTAACGTCATACTTAAAAAACCTGATTTTGAAGACACTTGGACGGAAATTTCTGTTTCCGCAAGCCAAGCAGAAAATCGTGATATTTACGAATTTGGCATGTTTGTTAACGTACCGTTAACCGACAATTTTGCCATGAACTTTGCATCTACATTCCAGCAAGACGACAAAATCTATACCGATGACAGCACCATAAATGGCAAACCTGTCCCGGCTGATAAATTATTTGGCGGACGAGTGATGCTCCGTTGGCAGATATCTGACCGAGTTGATACCCGCCTAACCCTACAGGGCGCGAAGCGTGATGGCACGTCAACACTTGCAGCAAATATCAACCCGACCCCACTCGGTACTGCGGTAGGTATTGATGGCGTAGATGGCAACAATTACAAAGTAGATCCAGATCTTCCTATTTTTGGCCATCTTCAGTCATTCGTCATCTCTAGCCAAACCGACTGGTTTTTTGACAGCTTTGACATGAAACTATTGCTTAGCCATCAGGCACACAGCAATCCCTACAACTATGATTACGATGGCACCTCAGTACCTGGCGCGTCTTTCGTCGTACATAGACACGAAGCCGATATCGATGAAGCAGAAATACAGTTTCTATCTAACGAAGGCACGCCATTCTCGGACTGGCTAACACTAACTGGTGGCGCGTTCTACTTTAAAAATGAGCAAGGTTTTGACCCAGTAGAATTAACAGTGGGCGGACTAGATCCAACCAACTTATCCTCAATTGGACTCACACTCCCACCGGCAATCGAGGACTTACTTTCGTCAATTACCGAACCATTGTTAGGCGGGGTAAAAACCCCAGTTTACGCACTATCTAATATCGGCTTGGTAGAAACTGAGTCTTGGTCAGTATTCTTACAGGCCACTGCCAACATTACAGAATGGATGTCATTAACATTAGGCGGCCGCTACCAGAATGAAGAGCGTGGCGTAGCCCAATCAGAAACCTCTGTTCGCCTACTTAATGGCACCCAGATTCCTTTGGTGAAATGGACCGAAGCCCGTGACGAGAACAACAATCCTCACCCACTAAGCGACGTGACCAAAGGCTTTACACCAAAAATCTCCTTGGACTTCACCCCCCTCGACGACGGCACACTGTTCTACATTTCTTTCCAAGAAGCGGTTAAAGCGCACTCGTATAATGCATTCGCTTTCTACTTAGCACCTGCTTACGTGGAGGCAGAAGAAACAACTGCCTATGAGATCGGCTTAAAAACCACCCTATTCGACGATACAGTTCAATTAAACTTAGCCGCTTTCCGCTATGAAATTGAAAACCTACAAACACAGTCAATCTCGCTTACTAACGGTGGCGCGCTGTCACTTGATACAGCGGGTAGCTCTGAGTCTGTGGGCTGGGAATTCGACATTAAAGCCGATATTTTTCCGAGTATCTTTGGCAACTTAGTGGGTACCATCAACGGCACCTTCCTCGACGCCACCTACACTGATTATGTAGACGGTGCGGGTCATGACCCTGTAACCGGCATTTTCACATAGAACAATGACTTCACTGGTAACAACGTTACCCGTTCGCCTGAGTTCACCG
Source organism: Zhongshania aliphaticivorans (assembly GCF_902705855.1). Lineage (GTDB taxonomy): Bacteria > Pseudomonadota > Gammaproteobacteria > Pseudomonadales > Spongiibacteraceae > Spongiibacter > Spongiibacter aliphaticivorans_B. Next base: position 41,456 of record NZ_CACSIJ010000012.1, read on the forward strand.
GTTCGGCGTCTATAGCAAATACATGGTTAATCCCAGGTGGTCCGCTAGAAGCAACCGTTAGCTATTATTACAACGACGGCTTCTTCTATGCAGCAACGAACGACCCACGCTACTCCCAACCAAAGTACGATCTTTGGGGCGCTCATTTGAGCTACCTATTAGAAGAATCAAACTTACGCATTACGCTCTCGGGTCAAAACTTGATGGACGAATTTTACACGGCAGGCATGCTTAAACTCGATTTTGGTGCATTGGCCTCACTCGGCACACGCCGCACAATTGGCCTAAAACTAGATTACGAATTTTAAGGCCTAACCATGCAACTACATATAAAAAACGAAGTGAATCAAAAAGTTCAAAAGGTGAGCATTGTGAAAAATTTGATAATGAATATTGTCGCTCCAACAAGCGTCTTTTTGCTACTAGCATCAACACCGGCATTGGCTCAATACGGCGACAGCGGCGGCTCAACAGGAGCAGGTAGCAGTACCGGCTCCACACGCACGTCGGCTTTCACTAGCTACGTTGACGTGATGTACAGCCTGCAAAATAGTGACGATGATGCCCGTGGCACAACCACCACCCAAGGCGGCGGTGGCCTAGGCGGGCTACTCGGTAGTGGCGGTAATAACACTGATCCGGTACGTGACCCCGCATTAGACAAAGGACAAGGCTTCGCCGTTTTAGCGGGCTTTAGACGCAAAGGCTGGTATGGCTTTGAATTTGGCGGTAGCTACGCAAAGGACGAAGATGTTCAAAAGCAAAGCTTGCTGTTTAATACGCTAATTTATCCCTTTGAAAACAACTTCTACATCAAGTTAGCAAGCGGGGTAACTCGCTACGTAGAATACCCACTTGCTCAAAGTGTCGATTCATTTGAAGATAGTGACGATGATTTTATTACTATTAATTATGGCGCAGGCATAGGCTACGTATTCCCCTTAGAAATTGGCGACACCCCTATAGGTATCCGTGCAGAAGCGGTTTACCACGTAGCTGACCGTTTTCTAGAACGCGAAAACGACTTCGAAGAAGACATCNACGCGCCGGGAAATCTTAAGGAAATTCAGTTTAACATTGGCATCCGTTTCCCATTGAAATAATAGGTTTTGGGTGCGCTGCAGCCCCCGCAAGGGGCCCTGCCGCAAAACTATGTCGCAGACCACGCAACACATGCATTAATGTGTTTTATTACGGCAGGCTGAAACTGTGACGTAGTTACGTCTTTTAAATTGACATAAACATTAATAACGATTTTAATTAGTCGTGAGATTTAGCAAATCGTCAAATTCAAATAACGAGGCTCAATATGACGTCAACAAAATTAAAAAGTACGCTGCTTGGAATGGCCTGTGCAACAGCCTTAGCTACTGCGCCATTCACAGCATCCGCACAAGTATCAGGTATCGCCCTACCTATCGACGGCCTAACTGGACTCCTTGGTTCAGCCGGCGGTCTTGGCAGTCTAACTAGCCTAGGTGGTGGTTTGGGTGGCCTAACCAGTTTAGGCGGTGGACTTGGAGGCCTTTCTGGTGCAAGCGGCGGCTTAGGTGGCTTAACCGGCCTAACAGACGGGTTAACTAGCTTAGGGCAAGTCACTGTTCTTCTAAATGGCTTAACAGGGGCCGGCGGTATTGAACTACCAGATCTTACAACCGGCCTTTTAGACAGCGGTCTTCAAACATTGAGCGTTCTTGGCCTTGACATACTAGATGGCATCATCGGTGGTGGCCCTGCTGGAATACCACTGCTCGGTGGTGATATTGCCGCCTTCCTGACTCCTGAAGGTCTTATTTCTGGCGTAACAGGACTAGCAAGTTTCCGACTACCCATTGCCATTCCAGTAGTTGGCCCCGAGCCACTCAAACTGTACGCCCCAGTAGTATTGGCGATTCTAGACACGCAAGGACTCCCCGTAGGCGGCATTCCTCTGCCGTTTTAATTAGTATTTGGTGTCGTCAGCGCGATTGGCGACACCCTCACTTACGCACCACCCTTTCAAATTTGCTTAACTTACACAGAGTATGAAACGCCATTGGCGGGACATACTCTGGCTTTTTCATGTTCAGCACGCTCATCATTAAAACATCTTCCAACTAAGACCTACGCAGGACCTAGCTGTGGCTGAATACATTTACAAAAACTCACCACAATATCGAACCAATCAGCCCGCACAGCGACAGCATATCGAATTAACTACACCTTACGCTCAGTCATATTCTATCGAGTTAATTTAATCACTCTTACGCATCTAAAGTTAAATATTCAACTCTAATATTGACAAAAAAATTAATATCTATATCCTTTATTGATAATCATATCAATAAAGAAAATTCAGTTTAACCCGGCGCTACCGCTAGGTACTAATTAGAACAAGGAGAACACAATGGGTGCAGAATCCGGCGCACGAGTTCGCACAAGTAAAAAAACCGGTTTTGTTTACATTAAACCCGCTAAGCGCAAACCGTCGCAGTATGAAGAGATTACCCTTCACACCCAGTGGGATCCACGAAATTTTGCCGTCGCAGGTTGGTTTAACCTAGACAAAAATGGTCAACCACCTTGGCGTGAAGATGCCACTTTACTGAAGGCCAGCGACTGGTGGGAATACCGCGACCCCAACGCTGAGTGGTTTCGCCCCTTCGTTAAGCGCCAAGCTGACATTGGCCGCTCCATCGAGCAAACCATTGCGGGTGCAAAGCGGGCAAAAACCTGCGCCGCCTTTGACGCATCTTGGACTGAGTTTTTATAAACCCACTACGCTGCCTACCGCTTTGCGGAATACGGCCTTTTTCTCATCCTGTGCCAAGCGCAACGAGAAGCGGGATCAGACGTAGTCGCACAGCCTATGATTTTCCAAAGCGTCGAAAAAGACCGCCACGCGCAAGATATTACGCTGTACTGCATGGAGCTTGAGTCGCAAATCGAAGGATTCAGCGATGCCCGCGCCAAAGACACGTGGATGAACGCGCCTGAATGGCAAGGTTTACGTCGTGTAACAGAGTATTTATTGGCCTGCCGTGACTGGGGAGAAATTTACCTTGTAGTGAACTGCTTACTAGAGCCGCTCGTTTCAAGCCTTATTTGCCGTGAACTCGTACTGCGCAACGCCCCACGTCATGGCGACGTTATCACCTCAGTCATTGCGCAGGCAGCAGAATCCTGCCGTGAGAATAGCACTGCCAGCACCAAAGCCTTTGTAGAATTACTTCTCAAGCAGGAGCCTGAACACAACCTCGCAGTAATTAAAATCTGGTTTGAGAAATGGCTGCCACTAATAGAGCAAGCCGCCCAAGACATCACTCCACTCTTTGCGACTTTAGATTTGTGCAATATGGAAGGTAGTGCTGCGCTAAGTAATGTTAAAACCGACTTCAATAAATTTATTGCAGACATCGGACTATCTACAGTTTTAGAGGCTGGAGCATGAGTATTATAAAAGAAAACCACACGGTATCAGCCAAACTCATGGGTGGTGAACAGTCCGGCATCATTTGCGATCTGATGGAAGAACTTCATGAGCACGTCGATGTGATAGATAGCGGTGCTTATGTCTCGATTGAAACCCAAGAACCAGAACTCATTTTTGATATGGCTGAGATATCCGAAGTCATGGGTCACTCTTATTCAGTTTCTAATTTTCTCGCCATTCTAGCCACCTACAAAGGTTTCATTGAAGTTAACGACGACAACGTTGTAATCCGCGATAACGGCTAAACAAACAGAACAGGAGCATTCTAATGAAAATAAGCGAAGCTTACGACCGCGTTAAAGCCATCGACTGGGAACCCAGCTACATTAGCCCAGAGGAAAAAACGGTCGAGACCACTAAATTTCATATTCATGAAACAAAGCCCAACGATCCATTCAAAACCTTTGTTCGCGAATACTGCGAGCAGGAACAGGAAAAAGACGACCGCCACTACGCGCTTTTAGAAGCCTCTGCGCGTTTAAACACCGGCGAGCCAGACGGCCGCTGGATGGAAGGCATGAAGTTCGGCTTATCCAACCTTGTTGGCGTTGAATACGCCGCCGCCCGCGCAATGGGGCGTATGGCCAGAACCGTAGCACCTGTCGAGTTGCGCCAAGGCTATATGATGCAGATGCTAGACGAAATGCGTCATTCCAATTTAGAGATGAACGTCATTCGTCACCATATGCGCTCATGGAAAGACCCCGTCGGTTTCGACGTGGCCGCCAAAGCTGGTGCGAGTAGCGTAGGTAGCAGTATTTTTCGCTCTATGGTTGAAGACTTAATTACCAGCGACCCTGTAGAAACCTCTATCGGTTTGCAGGTATTTGTAGAGACGGCCTATACCAATCTATTCTTCGTTGGCTTGTCCTCCCATGCCTCAGCACACGGCGACGACATGCTCGCCTCTACGCTGCTCACTATTCAGTCCGACGAAGCCCGACACATGGCCAACGGCTGGTCCACGCTGTCGTCATTACTACAAGACGACCGCAATATTCCGCTTATCCAAAAAGCAATGGATAAATGGTCTTGGCGCATTCACTGCAGCTTTGGCCTAGGGAATATGTTATTTGGCGATTACTTTGTAAGAAAGCGTACCGAATCCGCCAAAGAAATGACCATGCGCTGGGTGTTCGATGACTTTTACGGCGGCTTCTATCAAAAACTGGAAAAATTCGGCATAAAGCCACCACCACACCTAGACGAAATGATCAGCGACTTAGATTGGATGTCCCACTCCGCCGCTATTTATATCTTCGGTGCATGGCCAACCTTCTTCCATCGCTACGACGGTTTGAACGACGACGACTTTGAGTGGTTCGAGAAGAAATACCCTGGTTTTTACGAGCATTTTGGTGGCTTCTGGGAAGCTTATGGTCAATGTAAAGACCCCGAGGAAGGTCGAATAGTCTTGAAGGAAATGGGTGGTTTACCTAATTTCTGCCAGGTCTGCCAGCGCCCAACGATCTTTCCGCGTCCAGATATTAGCAAGCAACGCGCGTTTAAGATTCAAGACCAGACTTATATCTTCTGCTCTGACGGTTGCCAAGAAATATTCGTGGAAGAACCCCATCATTATGTGGGCTTTAAAAACTTCTATGATTTGTACGAAGGTAAAGAGCTGTCGCAAGTCATTCAAGAACTCGGCTTTGTTCGCGATGACGGCAAAACACTGATGGCACAGCCAGAACTAGAGCCCAAGCGACTGTGGACCCTAGAGGACGTCCGCAAAGCAAACTACATTGTTGAACGCCCTGCGCCGCCAGCATTTCTAAAATAAGGCAATGAGTGACGGACGGAGATAAAACGTGAGCTATACCATTTCTCTAGAACCCTTTGGGGTCGAATTTGAATGCGGCGAGGATGAAACAATTCTCGACGCCGCATTCAAAGCGGGATTATCGCTTCGCTACGGCTGCAAACACGGCGGTTGCGGCGGCTGTAAGCACCAGCTTAGCGAGGGCGAAGTCGATTACAACGACCACGCCAGCGCGATATCTGAAGAGGAGCAAGACGCAGGTATCGCCCTGCTCTGCTGCGCCTACCCAGAAGAAGATATTGTCATCTCACTAGACGATGACTACAAACTTGAAGACCTAACACCAGAATATCCGGTGCGGATATTCGACGCACAAATTTCTGGCATCAACTTTGTCACCCACGATACCGTGCATTTAAGCATGCGCGGAGTTGGTAGTGATCAATACGGCTTCCATCCCGGCCAATACCTGGAAATTCAAGTTCCCGGCGCAGATGATTTATGGCGCTGCTACTCAATGGCGAACCTGCCATCGGATTCGGGCGAGACCGAACTCGTTGTTAAAGTCATACCCAATGGCCAATTCAGTGAGTATTTAAAAACCGCCAAAATCGGTGACGATGTCATATTTCGCGGCCCATACGGGCAGTTCCAGCTTTCTGAAACCAATGCAGAAATTATTCTCATTGCCGGCGGATCTGGCATGGCCCCAGTCATGTCTATGTTACGCCAATTAGTCGCCGCGAAATCCGATCGCAAAGTGTCGTTCTACTATGGCGCACGCGGCGTTAAAGACCTGTACTTTGTTGAAGAAATCACCGCCCTAGGTGCCCAGCTAGCCGACTTTAGATTTATTCCTGCGCTGTCTGAACCCGCTGCGGACGATAACTGGGATGGTGAATGCGGCTTTATAACCGACGTACTCGCGCGAAATACCGAATCATTGCGCGCAGCAGAGGGCTATCTATGCGGCCCACCGCCAATGATAGATGCAGCTGTAGAAGTCTTGAAGCAAAAAGGTATGTTTAACAGCCGCATTCGCTTCGATAAATTTGTGCAAAACAGTTAGACCCACAGCTCCGCAGCGTTACCTCAAGCGCTAGCCGAGTTTTTTTGGGGTGGCTTGCCACCCCTTTTTTATATTTACAACACAACACTCCTGCCCCAAAAATCAGCCTGCAGCAGCGCAACCAAGCCCCTCTTTTAATCAAGCCCTTAAATATTGGTCTTTTAACGGTACAATGCCACGCGTATTTCAGATTAGCGACAGAGCATTTATCTATGATCAAACTACAAATTAACAATGGCATGAAGCTAGCCATTGATTTTGCTGGAAATTCAAACGATCAAGCAGTTATCTTTTTTCATGGTGGTGGACAAACACGTCACGCTTGGGGCGAAGCGCTAGAGGTACTTGCCAAAGCAGGATATTTTGCCGCCACGGTAGACTTACGCGGCCACGGGCATAGCGATTGGGCTGAAGACGGAAATTATCGCCTAGACGCCTTTGCCGACGACATCATCAAGCTTTGCGCTATGTTCGACCACAAGCCCATACTCGTCGGTGCCTCACTCGGCGGTCTATCTTCCCTATTAGCCATTGGCAGCGCCGATACCGATATCGCCCGCGCTTTAGTGCTTGTTGATATTGTCCCCAAAGTGAACACCGTCGGCACAGACCATATAAAAGATTTTATGGCCGCCAACCCCGACGGCTTTGCAAGCTTAGAAGAAGCTGCGGACGCCATCGCCGCTTATACCCCGCAACGCAAGCGCCGCAAAGATTTAAGCGGATTAAGCAAAAACCTACGTCTGCGAGACAACGGCCGCTATTACTGGCACTGGGACCCACGATTCCTAGCCTCTAGCAACCAGATCAACCCCGAGAACACCCTCGAAATCGCCACCGACAATATCCGCGTCCCCGTCTTACTGGTGCGTGGAGAAAAAAGCGATGTTGTTGACGATAGTGGCGTGGCAGACTTTTTACAGCGAATCCCCCACGCTGAGTACGTGCAGGTAAGCGGCGCAGCCCATATGATCGCAGGCGACAGCAATCAACAATTCAACCAAGTTGTATTGGAGTTTCTCAACAAGCATAAATAGCAATGCAGGAGCACTGTAAAAGCCATTAAACAAGCTCTTTACGCAATTTACCTCGTCGAGTTCAATAGTGATTTTGTGTAGACTTGCTACTACGCATACAAGAGCAGCTAGAAGTGTCAAAAAAAACCTATTTTGTTGTCAACGACACCCGCTATGATAATCATCACGGCGGTTGGCGAGTGATGGCAAATCTTCACTTGGGTATGGAAAGGCGCGGCTGGCAATGCAGCGGCTCTTTACCCGTTAGCGCTCAAGTACATCATCTTAAAAAGCACAGCAAGGCGATTAGCGAGTCGAACTTAATATTGGTCAATGGCGAAGGTTCACTACACCACAATAGCCGCAACGCCATGCGCTTGTTTGACGTCATGAATCAACTCCGCAAACAACGCCCCGTTGTTTTGCTGAATGCCCTATGGCAAGACAACGACCCAGAACGCTGGCACCCATTATTGTCGGGCTTATCCGCCGTTTATACCCGTGATCGCCGCAGTCAGTCGCAGCTTGAGACCATCGGCATCAATGCCGCTTACGCTCCAGACCTTACCTTTTACAACTATCCTGATTATTCTGGCAGCCAGCAATCTCGCTATTTGATCACCGACTCCGTTCTAAAGAAGTGGGATGAAACCGCATATACAATTTGCCAACGCGACCCCGAATGCGACTTTAGAACCTTACTCACACGGCGCCCGAAATTCTCCAGAGGCAGCAGAGATTGGGGGCGGCAACTTAAATTTTCACTATACCCGTATTTATTTGAACACTTTGGCAGCCATGTTCCCCCGCGTTATAAGGTGGTGGCTAAAGCAACAAACAATAGCGAGCAATTTCTACAGTCTCTGGCAGCTTATCGAGGTGTGTGCGCGGCACGTTATCACGCATTGTGCTTTGCCATACAACAGCAAGTCCCCATGCTTTTTGTTTCTTCTAACTCCCATTAAAGCGAAGCCTTGATTGAGGAGGCAGGCCTGCCTCCTAGAATTGTTTAAATTCGACAATTCACATACAGGCAACATTAAAATTCAATTGCAATAAGTGGCCAAGCAATATGCAGATTACACTGAACGCGTTAAATCCTTTATTATTGAGGCCAAAGCGCAAATTGAAGCAGTGTTTGACCATGTTGTTGTATGCAACTGAGACTCAACACGTTGAATCCATGTATCCGCTAGATTGATAGACCGAGAAATTAATGCATCGTTATTATTTTATTTCCTCTCCCTTGCATTTCTGCGTGGCCAGCAGCATTGCTCTGCAACACCAAAACGACTTTAATATTGCGGTTATGGTGCCGGGGTCGCAAACTTTTTTAAAGAAATATGGTGGTGCTGCAGAGCAATCGCCAGTGATTTTCGGCAAGGTAGCATACTTAGCTGAACGTACCGGTAAGCTCAATATTACCGTGCGTAAAACCTGGTTTGCGAGTTATCAAAAATTATTTGGTGATCAACAAGAAGTCGCAATTTATACCGGCAACGACCGCAGACCTGAATTTCAATCTGCCATGTATTGGCTAGTAACACATGGTCAAAATCCCGATGCTTACTACATGGATGAAGGCATCATCACCTACATTGGTCACAAATCCATGCACTCTGTTCAGCACCGCTATATAGATCCATTACTAAAAAAAATGACCTACGGGAAGTTATGGAAAAATGCCTTAACCACAGGCACGTCGCCCTGGATTACTGCAGCCTGCGTGGCGTTTCCTGATTTGGTTCATCCGCTCTTGAAGGAAAAAACCTTATTGCCCATCGACATTACCGCTTTCAGCGATGAGAAATTCTTAGGCATAGCCCGCATTATCGCAGCACTAGATGACGAGCAACAAAAGATGCTTGATCGTGTAAGCTTAGTGCTAACGCTACCCTACGAAGCGTATTTTATTAAACAACGCCATCGTTACGCCGAGCTAGCCACGCAACTTAAAAACAAGTATTCCCTTGATCAAATGGCGGTTAAGCCCCACCCCCGCATTAGCAAGCCTGAACTACTCAGCGAAACCTTCCCCGGTTTTCAAGTGCTAGACAACAGTGTCGGTATGGAGTTATTAGTGCCTTTACTCAACTCTGAATGCGCCATTGTCGGCGATGTGTCCTCAGTACTGCTAACTGCAAAATGGTTGCGACCAGACATACCTATATTTGCTTTAGCGCAAGATGAAGATACCTCGTCCAAACTAGATGATATTTATAAAAATCTTTGCATACCTGTTTTATCAATGCCTCAACTAATTGCAAGTCTTACATAAATATACTAAAAATCTGTAGCTCACTGCGTATTAACTTGTCACGTAATTTCATTTCTAAATTCCCATGGCGTTAGGGAGGTGGGAGCGCTAAACATTCTATGAAGCAGAACGGGATCCATAAAATCAGTAAGCTCCCACTGATTCAGGAATAACATAGAAAGGTAGTTGTTAATTTTGGATTCGTAATCAGGAACTAAATTGTTTAGCATTCCCTCCAAATTTGAATAGACTGGTTTATCATTTTGGTTATACATAAGCCTACCGTAAGCACAAACTCGCTTATTCTTAAGCATTGCTTCATGCATAAGGTTAGAGTTGACCGAGACAATACCAGCACAATTTTTATGTGCTGCTAAGTCAATACTACGGATATTGTCGGTGGCTTTTATTAAATGTGTATGCTTCGGTAGCGATAGAGGTTTGCTTAAGCGGCATTTTTTTGCAGGATGTTCAGTAACAATGATTTTTATGCCAGGATTTTCGAATTCGATTCGTTCAAGCAAAGCAGATGCTAATTTATCATTTGCACCTGTTTCTCCAAAAATATAGTCGAAACCAGACTCAGAAAACTTTAAGTTAAAGTCCCCCCCCCCTTGTAAAGGGACAAGACAAAAAGGTTGATCCGTTAACTCTGGAATATCCAAAGAGTTACTTGACTGAACGAACCTCAAAGCCCTTGATTTGCATTTTTCAAATTCAACACTACCAAGTAACTTCATGTAACTAGTTTCGGAATTGAACACCACATGACTGCGTGCATTTGCACCATAAGGTGACATTTGATAGCTACATCTAGGTAACCAACCATGTTCAAAAACCAGCTTAGATTCTGCGTTTCCTACATGCCGTTCAGACCAGTGAATTTCAAGAGGGCTTAGATCATTAAACAGCGCCGGATGCGACGAAACTGTGCGATTTATCGTTGTAAAGAGCAGAGTCTTAGCATGAGAACCTTGCTTTAAATTCAGAACCTGTTTTGCAGCACTCGAGTTAGAACGCCGCACATAGCGAATGAAAGCAATATTTTTATGGGGGCTAATAATTTTAGGGATTCTAATAATCAAGGGCAAAAACCAATAAGTAAGGGGGCAGCTGACATTTAATTCTAAGGTATATAGGCAAGCGTATCTTGTTATGTTCTCAAATATCTGAACAATTAAATCCTAACGATCAGAAGTCCTGATAAAGTGACTCTCGAATCAAGATCCCCTACCTTATCATAACGTCTAAATTTGCTGTTTAAAAAGCACACCTAATAGTGCAAAAATTTATGACGTGGTAAAAAAATCATAAGCTCTTTGACTTATAATTTGAGTCTAGTGAAAAAGATTAAACCAACTCCGAAACAAGTGCCTGAATACGCTGATAAAGAACATCCACTTTCATCTCGGCCTTTCGCATAAAATGGCGCCTTGGCAGCAGCCAAGCAGGAACACTACTGGAATAACCAATATCGTCAATGACCACGAGTCGCCAAGGCTCTCCATTACGATCTTTCTGAACAACTAGATTTTCTAATCTAAAATTACCGCGATAGGGAATCGCGACTTCCAGCCAAAATTGACTAAAATCATCAACTATAGCTTGGCACGCGTTATCGTAACCAAAATGTTCGATATGGTTTCTCAAGGAACTCGATATCTGGCCATCTGCATCAGTAATCAGCTCACAGACGAGTCCCGCGCCCAGGTCCGTTTCCTCAAAGCCATAACAGTGATTAACATGTTTATATAAAAAATTTCCTAATTTGCTATCCAGCTCTTTCATTGTACGGTACTCCTTCCGACTATCGTCAAAAGTCGCAAGCGGCATAATACTCTTGGGGAAGTTTCTGCGGCTACGCAAGTACTCCAACGGGCGATCTGGGCGGCGTACTTTAATACAGCGCTCATCATACTCTGGATGTATATAACACTGCCGACGCCCCCCTTCTGCGAAAGGAGAAAGACCCGAAAGACTATAAACCAATGACAAGCCCTCATTCTTTGTGTATATCTCAATTACATTTGAGACTGTAGTTATTTGAAATTTATCAGAGGTCAATCCGAAAGCCAACTCCCAAACTGTCTTACATTTTTGTATATTATACCCCCTTCCACTCAAATACAGTTTTTGTGGACATATTCCAAATGCTCAGCCAGCTTTTTTCTGGATTGAAGCAGATAGCATATTTATATTTCCTACCTCCTGTTAGAATTGGCGGCTTAGAATAACAGTCATCTTTGATGCCAACTTATTTTTATGGGCTTACTAAAAGGATCTCTCCGGCCACAATCAAATATTAAGCTGGTATTGAATTAATGCACGATTTGTACACTTGGTTATTTCGCCTCGCCCTGCCACTAATGCTTTTTTATCTCTGGTGGCGGGGGCGATCAGATATTGCGTATCGCGAACGCTGGCGCGAGCGCTTTGGATCAGTAATCTCGCCCCAAGATCCACAGGAAGGCGCTCATGACGCAACAACAAGAATCTGGATTCACTCAGCATCGGTTGGCGAAACACTGGCCACTATTCCGCTCATCAAAACCTTGGCTGCGCGTCATCCGCAATGGCAGTGGTTGGTAACTACCACCACGCCTACCGGCTCCCAGCGTGTGCATGAAGCCCTTGGGCCAATTCTCAATGAGCGTCTTTTACACTACTACATTCCCTTCGATCTACCTGAATTTCTGTCGCCGTTTATTGAGGACCTACGCCCAAGTATTTTAATCATTATGGAAACTGAGTTGTGGCCAAATCTACTCGCGGTCTGCCATAAGTGCAAAATACCCACAATCTTAGTTAACGGTCGCCTGAGCGCCAAGTCAGCCCGTGGCTATGCCCGCTTTTCTGGCTTGAGCCGAAAAATGCTGGGGCACATTACGCGGGTGCTCACCCAATATCCGACGGATGCCGAACGCTTTGTCGACCTCGGAATGCCCATAGAACGCATTAAAGCTGTCGGCAGTATCAAGTTTGACCTGCATATCAACGCCGACATGATCAGCGACGCAGAGGCGCTTTCCCATCAGTGGCGCGGCGAAAGTCACCGGCAGGTTTTGTTGGCCGCCAGTACCCACGGCGGAGAAGATGAGCTGCTATTGGATGCCTACGACATTTTGCGCAAGGACTTCCCAGACCTCTTACTGGTTTTAGTACCGCGGCACCCTGTGCGCGCCGACAGTATTGCACGTCTATGTAGAGGCCGAGGCCTGAATACGGTGCGCCGTAGCGACGGCATTGCCCCCAATATCGACGATCAGGTATTACTAGGGGACACCTTGGGCGAACTGCTGTGTTTTTACGGCGCCTGTGACGTGGCTTTTGTAGGGGGGAGCCTAGTCCCTGTTGGCGGACATAATATGATCGAGCCAGCAGCTTGGGGGATACCCGTTGTGTGCGGCCCTCACTTACACAATTTCAGCACCGTATCCAGCTTAATACAAGAATCCGGCGGTCTAGTGGTAGCTGAAACACCGCAGCAGCTAGCCGATAAAGTCGCTGCTTGGCTAAACAATAAGGAACAACGTGTCGCCGCTGGCGACAACGCGCAGCAAGTCGCATCGCGGAATAGCGGCGCCCTAGGGCGCACCGTAACGGAAATAGAAGAACTCATGTGCGCTAAGCTCTCTTGAACATTCAGCTTTCGCAAGCCCTAACAAAAAAGACCGAATACAAAATGCATTCGGTCTTTCCACTTACTAAAGCCCTAGCCAATTAACCAAAAGGGACAGGATGCTTAGTGCTTATCCGTCGCCTTGCGCACACTGCTGCGAAACCGAGTATTCAGCTTGCTGCCAGTGTAGCGGCCTTTGCTAATGTGACGAATACGATACACCCCAGGAATATCCAAAGGCTCGCCCTGAGTACCCAGCAGCCAACGGAAGGCCCTGTCTTCGTGGGCTTTGCACCAGCTCGCGGCGGGCTTTTGATAGTAAGCCAAGCTATTGCAATAACCTCCGGCGCGACTGGTATCACCGTGGGCAATCTGCAGCGGGCCGGTAGCACGGTCGCGGGTCTGCTCGACAAACATGGTATCGTTTATATCGATGACCCGCAGATCCTGGGGATCGAAATTCAACATAGGATCGTCGTCCTCCAGCAGCGAAGTGATACGCTCCCGCAGAGGAAAAACCAAGCTGTCACTACGCCCCTGCAGCAGCTCTGCCAGCTGATCTATACAGTGCTTGCGAAACATCAGGTCACAATCGGTAAACCAGATCCAGTCAGCCTTGGTCGCCAACGCCGCCCGGTTACGACCAATGGCACGACGAAACAGGGACTCTTTCGGCTGCTCGCACCAATTCCACCTCACACCTGCGACCTGCTGTTTAGCAAAAAAATTGAGAACTGTGACCGTGCGAGTATCTTCGCTGTTGTAATACACTGTCATGGTCACTGTGGCTTTTGTCGGCGGAAAAAGCACTAATGAGCTCAATTGGTAAATAAGGAAGTGGGAATACTGCCAACAGTGGCTGACAATTTCGATATTCAGGCTACCAGTGCGGGCGGCTCTCTGGGCCTTACTTGGCAGCGGCTTTTGAAACAATGATGCAGGCACCAAGCCGCTAGCGGCAAGGCGCAGAAAACGACTGACGATAAAGTCCGACCAGTGCGTCTTCGGGTCGGTATTGAGAATATTAGGCATGGCGCTATCTTATATTGTGGAGTGGCGGTCCCTGTCAGCTCACCATCGCCCCAAATGCACGATGATGTTACCGAGCGGAACCGTGGTGAGCCAGAAACTAGCAGCTGCCCACCCTTTTTCGGTTGCGCAGAATTATACCTCAAGATTAACCGGCTCACCCCTTCTGGGGTGGGATGAGGGCATGATTGACGATAGAATGTACAGAGTTTACATCTAATAGGGTGATGTCACTTGTATGAATGAACGCATACCCAATACAAATTTAAGGATTACTCGTGGGGCATAGGGAGTTCAGAAGTAAACTGGCGACGGTCATCTACGATGATGAGATGGTTGATACCGATTGCGAAAATCTGTTTCACGACGATTGGCTGAAAGAAAATACTGGCTGTACTTCACTGCAACGGGGCACGGCGGTTATGTTCGAATACCGTGGGCTGGAGCTAGTATTTAAACGCTATCATCGCGGTGGTCTAATTGGCCGTTTAATTGCAAAAACCTACCGCTATCGCCGTCTGAAAAACACCCGCGTGTGGCGAGAATTCCATATGCTGCACGCTATGCGCAAATTAGGACTACCGGTGCCACGGCCGGTAGCAGCTCACTGCCTCGGTATACCACCACTAGTCTATCGCTGTGCCGTCATTACCGAACGGGTAGCCGACTCAAAAAACCTTACCGAAATACTTTGTGAACACGCACTAGATAATGAGCTTTGGGAAAAACTGGGGGCCTTGGTCGCGCACTTTCACAATTTGAACGTGTTTCATGCTGATCTTAATGCCAGCAATATTTTGCTAACCGGCAGCGGCGAATTTTATCTGGTCGACTTTGACAAAGGGGCTATCTGCACCCCACTTTCACGCCAAAATGCAGAAGCCAATGTAAGCCGCCTGCTGCGCTCGCTAGATAAACTCCAAGGGCTTCATAGCAGCTTTCACTTTTCTGAAGAAAACTGGCAGGCGCTAAGCGCCACTTACCAGCGCGCAATCAATTACAATTAAACCGAATAGTAATCTCGATACCACGCCACAAATTTTTGCACTCCGTCACGCACGCTAGTGTTGGGCTTGTAACCCGTCGCCTGCTGTAACTTACTAGTGTCTGCGTGGGTGTCAGGAATATCACCAGGCTGCATCGGCAGCATCTCTCGCTTGGCTTTCTTACCCAGCGCTTCTTCTAGGGCATCGATATAGTCAGACAATTGCGCGGGATTGCCATTGCCAATATTAAAAATGCGAAACGGCGCATTGCTATTAGCGGGTCTGGGCTCTGCCGCCGACCAGCTTGTATCTGGAGTGGCGATCTGATCGCTAGATTTAATTACCCCTTCAACAATGTCGTCGATAAACGTAAAGTCGCGGCTGTGATGGCCATGATTAAATACCGGAATCGGCTGTTCTCGCAGTATCAACTGGGTAAATTTAAACAGTGCCATATCGGGTCGACCCCAGGGACCGTACACGGTAAAAAAACGCAATCCGGTGGTCGGCAAATTGAAAAGATGGCTGTAACTGTGCGCCATCAATTCATTCGCCCTTTTGGTGGCGGCATAGAATTGCAAGGGGTGATCTACCCCGTGATCCTCACTAAAAGGCATTGTCGTGTTGCCACCGTATACGCTGCTGGTGCTGGCGTAGCTAAGGTGAGGCGTTTTGGCGTTGCGACAGGCTTCAAGTAAATTAGAAAAACCGATTAAATTGCTTTCGACATAAGCTTCTGGGTGTTCAATGGAATAGCGCACCCCCGCCTGGGCAGCAAGATTAATCACGCGATCAAACTGATGTCGACTAAAGCAGTCATCCAAAGCCGTTTTATCGGCGATATTAGCGCGTATAAATTCGTACTCGAGCTGACCGTCGGTTTCACGGCCTTGCTGTGCGAGCTTTTCCAGTTCGCGCAGGCGGGCTTCCTTTAAACTGGTTTCGTAGTAGTCGTTGACATTGTCTATACCGATCACCGAGTCGCCTCTAGCGAGCAGGGTTTTTGCCACGTGGAAACCGATAAAACCCGCATTGCCGGTAATCAGATATTTCATGAATAGAATCAGACCTTGATTGAATTTAATCTAGCTTAGTAGTTTAAGAAGGCTAAGCAAATGGAAAACTCATTTTAATTAGGTGCCGTAATTGTCATCAATTCCTCTGAATTGCACCTTGGATAAAACACAAGGGAAGCTATACAAAACCGGCGCAAAATGAGCATCGCGAGAATAAACACTCTGCCTATTCCGCGCAAGCAAACTCAACCTCAAGATGCCAAGCAACCTAGAAACCTAGCTCTGCACTCACATTAACTCTACAGCATCTAAGAACTACGGCAACTCGCAATATCGTTCTACTCTGAGCAAGACAAAACCCAAAAAAACCGTATCGAGCTTGCCTTATAAATCTAAAGATATGTTTAAATGGTATTAAGCATGCGTACCAAGACCGGTGCAATCTATCTGTGAGGCCTAAGAGTAGAGTCTATGAAGCAATCAATAAATCCTTTCAAAATCGATATTCCGCAGGCACAGCTTGATGATCTCAAAGCCAGACTGGCCAATACCCGCTGGCCAAATGCCGAACCCGTTGACGACTGGAGTCAGGGAGCCCCGCTTAATGCGGTGCAAGCACTTTGCGAATACTGGCAGCACAGCTATGACTGGCGTCGCTGCGAGCGCGAATTAAATAGCTACCCGCAATTCACCACTGAAATTGATGGCTTAGACATTCACTTTCTGCACATTCGCTCTCCCCACGACGACGCCATGCCAATGGTCATGACCCACGGCTGGCCCGGTTCGATACTCGAATTTATGCGCGTTATCGAACCACTCACCAACCCCACTGCTCACGGCGGCAGCGCCAGTGACGCCTTCCATCTCGTCATTCCCTCCCTGCCCGGCTACGGCTTCTCGGGCAAGCCAACATGTACCGGCTGGGGACTGGAACGAATTGCCAAGGCTTGGATCACCCTAATGGCAAAATTGGGATACACAAAATATGTAGCACAAGGCGGCGATTGGGGGTCAGGAGTCACCAGCGCGATAGGCTATATAAACCCACCAGAATGCCAAGCAATCCACGTTAATATGGCGCTGGCGCAACCATCAGCCGAAGATATGGAAACCCTTACTGAGCGCGATCAAAAAGCCTTGGCGGATATTCAATATTACTTCGACTCGGACTCAGGCTACGCCATGATTCAAAAAACACGGCCGCAATCCTTAGGTTATGGCCTGGCAGACTCTCCGGCGGCGCAGGCCGCGTGGATATATGAAAAATTCCATCGCTGGACCGACAATAACGGCCGCCCGGAAGATGCCCTCACCCCAGACCAAATGCTAGACGACATCAGCATGTATTGGCTGACCAATAGTGGTGCCTCATCGGCGCGCCTTTACTGGGAAAGCTTCGATAGTATCTTTGCCGAGCCCATGACTATTCCCTGCGGTATTTCAGTCTTTCCAAAGGAGTTATTCCGGCCAGCTCGTCACTGGGCTGAACGTATTTATCAAAACCTAATTCATTGGAACGAACTAGAAAAAGGAGGGCACTTTGCGGCCTTTGAGCAGCCCAAATTATTTGTAAACGAAGTACGAACTTGCTTTGCGAATATTCGCTAACTCGCCCCGCGCGGGGTTAGCAATAGCCCTGCGCAAACTACCAATGTTTGGCAATAAACTCACAAAGTTTATTAAGCGCAATTTTGCTTTCGGGCAAAAAGGAAATGATTTGCATATCGTGGCACTGTCCGGGCCAAATATCTAAGTCCACAGACACACCTGCCGCGCGGGCTTTTTCTGCCCCTACCACCGCCACATCACGCAACAACTCCGTACTGCTCGCGGTAAAATACATCGGCGGATAGCCATCAAACGACGCCAACAGCGGCGACACTTCCGGGTCACTAGCGTCATACCCTGCCAAATATAAGCTGCGGAAAAACAAGAACGAACTAAGGCGAAACATAGGGTCGCGGTCTTCGTTCTCGAATAAAGACTTACCGGACAATGTCCAATCACCCGCCGGCGAAAACAAACTAGCCGAACTTGGCATTGGCAGCGCCGCGCCCCGAATTTTATCGAGAATAGACAACACCAAACCACCTCCTGCGGAATCCCCCAAAAGTGCTATCTGATGTGCCGGCACACCTTTTTCGATGAGTAATTTATAACTTTCAAAGCAATCATCAATCGCCGCAGGGTGTGGATGCTCTGGCGCCAAACGGTAATCTGGAAGCACACCTATCGCGCCTAAATTACTACAAATACCTGCGAGCATGGCACGGTATGTATTAGGCGAGCGCAGACAGTAAGCACCGCCATGAAAGAACAGAATATGCTTTGCGCCAATGAGATCGTCGCTAAATTCCAAGGGTTGCAGAACATCGGCCTGACAATGCGACAAGTCAATTTGGCTAATACGGCACAGTAAATCGGCCTTACCAATTGCCCGCGCATCGAGCTTGGCAAAACGTGCTCTGAGCGCCTTCAGCTGTCCTAAATTCCAAATGGGACGCCGAAGAAGCTTAAGAAAAAAATTCAACAAGCGGCTGCGAATACTTTGCTTCATCATTATGCCCTTATCAGCGTAAAGTGACTTTTTATTTTACCTGTCTGGCCGCTGTATATAGGGCGAAACACTAAAATAACCTTAAGGCGAAATATACTCTGCCACAAAGGAATTAATGGTTTTCTGCGCAGTTTTTGAGGTTGCTCCGCAGAACCGCATATGGGCTATGGTGTGTGCCATACCCAAGATGGTTCGCGCCGCATCTGCAGCTTGTAAACTAGCTTTAATGGAATTATCAGCCCGCCCTTCTAATAAAAGTTTACGTATAGCAGCCGTCGTCGCGGTATAGAACTCCTTATAAAGTTCCCAAATATGACCCTTAGTTGAACCACTCCACTCCAACCAAATTGTCACATAATTTTTATCCGTATCAACAGCCTTGGCAAAGGATGACAACATATCCTCGACACGCGTATGAACCGGCGCATCGACGTCCGTCCTCACAATGACAAAGCCTTCAAGTAAGAACCGACGCACTTCTTTAATCACCGCTTCCTGCAAATCGTCAATCGTCGGAAAATAATGAAATACCGTAGGACTAGCGACACCAGCAAGCTTAGCGATATCGGCGTGCGTCGCCTTCTCAATACCCTGCGAGGCAAATACGTCAACAGCGCACATCAAAATTTGATGTCGGCGCGCTTCGGGCGACATACGTTTAGCCCTTACCTTTACTGTCGTAGTGTTAATCGCTGCTTTCTTTGCCCCTACCACACGCCTACCTCTTTCTGTTTTTTAACATACCCGGTCATTACAAATCCATTGCTAGGGATATCTATTAGCCCAGCATCAACCGCTGCGACAACATCCTAGGATTCTATAGCATAAACAAGGGTTTACACACCCGTTAATCGGATTCTTAACGGCTAGATACAACGTACAATCATAACCCTTTATCAACCGTCTTGTCCTGTCTGTTACAATACACAACAATCGTTGGCGCCCAATGTGTTTATCACGAATAGTACGAGGTACGGTGGCGACTTCTTTAACTATCTCATTATCAAAAAAGGGCAGGTTAATCATGTTTTGCATATCGCCGTCCGTATCGATCCCCGACGACGAAATTGAGCTAAGCGCAATCCGTGCTCAAGGCTCAGGCGGGCAAAATGTTAACAAGGTATCATCGGCAATCCATCTTCGTTTCGATATCCGCGCATCCTCACTGCCAGAGTTCCACAAGCAGAGGTTATTGAATCGAAATGATCAGCGAATAAGTAAAGATGGCGTCATTATTATTAAAGCCCAGCAATTTCGAACCCAAGAAAAAAACCGCGATGATGCCCTGTCTCGCCTACTTGAGTTAATAAAAGACGCCATTAAAATACTGCCGCCAAGACGACCGACCAAACCCACCAAAGGATCGCAAAGACGTCGTATGGACAGTAAATCTCAACGTGGAAAAATTAAAGCCTTGCGCAGTCGTGTAGACGATTAAAGGCCAAGATCTATTGAGCCCTAGCCCTTTAGTAATGCCGCCACACTAGCAACAAGTGTCATAACAAATAGGAACCATTTGAGCCCTTTTGGGCTTGTCTTTATGGCTATGCGCACACCAATTTTTGCCCCCATGATCGTACCTACCGCCAAAATTAAGCCCGGCACCCACGCCACCAAGTCCTGCCAGATAAAAACCGCTAAAGCAGCTACGGTCAGCGCCGCAGTGCATACCATTTTTATCGCATTGGTTTTTACCAAGTCGTATCGCAAACTGCCGGCAAGTGCAGCAATCAAAATAAACCCTACTCCCGCCTGCACAAAGCCCCCATAGACCCCTGCCAGAAAAAGAGTCCAACGCGCATAAGGTGCCTCTTTCATCGACAGCGCCTGGGTACCTAGCGGTGGTGCAACAACACTTGGGCGCACCAAAATAATAAACGCCATCGATACCATTGCCAGCAACAAAGCTGGTTTAAGCCATTCACTCGGTGCAAACGCGGCAATGACAGCGCCTAAGAGTGAACCAAGCAAAGTGGGCTTTAAAATACCGAAGAGATCCTGACGCGCTAACTGGCCATGACGATCAAAGTCCTTGGCAGCGGTCAGCGACTGCATTAATACACCCACACGATTTGTTGCGTTTGCAACGTCAGCAGGCAAGCCCATCAACATCAAGGCTGGCAAGGTCAAATTTGATCCACCGCCTGCTAGGGTATTAATAATCCCTGCAAGCAAACCAACAACAACCAATAAACCGATTAATGCGGGACTTTGATACATTGCACCCAATTTAATTACCCCAGTAAAACAGGCGAAGACTCTCGACCAACAAGCAATGCTGCCATATACCTTGAATCCGACTTATTACCCAGTCTAATAAGTAGATATTCGCATCAAACAGCCCACTTTTTAGCGCTACTATTGCTCAACATCCAGTCGTTTGATTATTACGTAAATAGCGTGTTGATATTATCAATATTACGGAGAATAAAATGACAAACTCTAAAGCGATTAATATAAATATCCCCGTCGTCGCAAATATCATGCTATTTGGCGCATCAATCACTGCAACACAAGCTAGCATCGGAATACTACCTGCTATCGCTCTTGTCCTCGCATTATTACTCAGCGCAACAGCACTTAGTAGCTAAATCAAGGCCACGTACTACAATGCCTAACAAAGGGCTACAGCTACAAAATACTGGCGAGTTAGATTTGTCACCGACAGCTACCACTCATTACAGTACATGTATTATTCTTGTAGTAATGCAACACAAATACGAACAAGTAGTTGCAATCAACTCACCGCAGCAAAAATGAAGAGGCGATATGATACTGGACGAAGCCCGAGTTCAGGACATGACTCGGAACAATACAAAGTTAATCGCCTCTATATCACAACTGTTTCTGAACGAACTTCCTGATATGATCGCCACTATTGAGCGGGCATATAATCAAAATGACTACAATGCCCTAGCAAACGCGGTGCACCGTTTGAAAAGCGCGCTTGGAAATTTCGCAAGCAAAAGCTACTACAATGAATTCTCACACCTAGAGTCTTTAGCACTGAATGCTAGCACTGCAGGGAACTCATTAGCGGAATGGTTCACCGCATGGACTGCGGCAAAACAGAAACTTGAGCAAATGGTCAACGAGCTAAAAAGCATGGCAGGTATCTAAATCCGTGGACGTTCTCATTGTCGACGACGACGCAATAACCCGCTTCGCTCTCTCTGCGGCATTAGAAGAGTGGGGCTTTGTATCCGTGCTTGCTGAAAACGCCGACCAAGCTCTTAAAACACTTGCTACCGAAACTACTCCCCACCTACTTATTATCGACTGGTCGATGCCAGGTATGAGTGGGCCAGATTTATGCAAAACCATACGCAAGCGTGAAGATGGTCAATTTTTCTACATTCTTATGCTTACGGGCAAAGAAGGTAATGAGGCCATAATTGAAGCGATGGAAGCCGGCGCTGACGACTTCCTCAGCAAGCCCTTTGACCACCGTGTGTTAAAAGTACGAATTGCCGCCGGCAGCCGCATTGTTCGCCTAGAGCAAACCCTCAACCAATTAGCCTCTCGGGATGCACTCACGCAATGCTGGAACAGACGCATGATCGACGAGCTATTTGCCAATAGCATTGCGGAATCTACCAGAAAGCGCAGCAAATTCTCATTGATGGTATTAGATATCGATCATTTCAAACGAGTAAATGACACCTTCGGTCACTCGGCGGGCGACGCAGCCTTAAAACACGTTGTTAATATTTTAAATACCAATCTGCGTGAGTATGATCAGGTGGGACGCTACGGCGGTGAAGAGTTTGTCATACTGCTCCCCGCCACTGACCGCAATGAGGCCTGGGGAGTGGCAGAGCGAATTCGTTCCGCTATTCAATTTCAGCCTACTATTCTTAACGACGACCTCAAAATAGATGTCACCGCGAGCATTGGCATTGCAGAATTTGACCGCAGTCGCGACGCCAACCAAAGCGCATTTTTTGAACGTGCGGACAAAGCCCTGTATACGGCTAAGCAGACCGGCAGAAATCGCAT
The DNA here is from genome assembly GCF_902705855.1 of Zhongshania aliphaticivorans. Classification (GTDB taxonomy): domain Bacteria; phylum Pseudomonadota; class Gammaproteobacteria; order Pseudomonadales; family Spongiibacteraceae; genus Spongiibacter; species Spongiibacter aliphaticivorans_B. Next base: position 64,241 of record NZ_CACSIJ010000012.1, read on the forward strand.
TATTTGTTCAGAATAACCGTACTATAGGGTCGATTCAAAATCCGTAATGAATCGAATACGTAAAATAATAAAACCTAAAACGGAAGCCAAACTGTGGACGCTATCACCCCACCACCGCTGCATCTCTCGCTAAGTGAAACTTGGCGTGCTGGTATCGAAATCACCGAGCTTGCCTGCAAGATTGCCAGCCTACAAAACACACCGAAAGGTGACGGGCACCCTGTCATGACTCTGCCGGGCTACGGCGGCGCAGACGGCTGCATGGCTCTACTCAGATATTTCTTAAAAAGTCGCGGCTACCAGAGCTGCGGCTGGGGCCTCGGTCGAAATATGCCGTCAAATCGAATCACTAGTTTAGCTGAGATGAATGCGTTTCAGGCTGATTTACTGTTACGGCTCAACCAGCAAATCGACACCCTATTTGAAAGCAAACAACAAAAAATCAGCCTCATTGGCTGGAGCCTAGGGGGTAATTACGCCAATTTGCTTGCCCAAAGCCGTCCAGACGCTATCCGCCAAGTCATCACCCTTGGTACACCCTATGGTGACCCAAGAGGAACAAGCGCATGGAAAATTTTAAAATGCCTAAACCGGGGCAAGCAATCTGACGCATCACAAAACACCGAAACATGGGCTCACACCAATAACGGCCAGCGCGAAGTACCCACTACCGCCATATACAGTCCGATAGACGGAATTGTGTCACCACAAATTGCCAAATTGAGCACCAAAAATACCGAGAATATCGCCGTCAATTCAAGCCATATCGGCTTCACCGCAAACGCCAAGGTCTATCGGATTATCGCGGAGATACTGGCTCGTCCCCTGCGCCCAATATAAATTGGGCTCAGATAAGCACCTATAAAAATTGGCATAAAAACAAGCGCAAAATCGCGCATTACTAAAATAGATGCACTATATTTATCATCTATACAAAAAATATAACCATAAATTTAACGCATAATAAACATTAACAAAATTTAACAAACATCAAACCCACTCACAACAAGACGCTGCAACGACATTCAGCCCAAACTAATTCAAGCGGATTATGCCTGCATTGTCTTTTAGTGGTTAATATGTTTTAACTAATGCAACGCATTAATAACAATAACGATCCTACACGGAGCGCCTAAGTGAAAAAATTAACTCCTATAGTCTCAGGACTGTGTGCTTTCACCGTTTCAATGAGCAACCCAGTTTTTTCTCAGACCGAGCTTAAAAAATCAGGCTACGCCCTAGAGGAGGTTATTGTTACCGCACAGAAAAAAGCGGAATCACTGCAAGACACTCCCATATCACTAACCGCCTTTGGCGAAGAACGCTTAGAAATTGACGGTATAAATAGCCTAAACGATATCGGCTCAAAAGTGCCCAGCTTAACGATTGAGCCCTTTCCTATTAACAATGCCACGCTGCGAATTTTTATTCGTGGTATAGGTCTTTCTGATGTACAGGTTACCCAAGACCCGCCAGTCGGCATCTATGTAGATGGTGTGTATATTGCCCGCTCTACCGGCACGGCCCTAGATGTTGCTGAGCTGCAACGGATAGAAGTTCTACGTGGGCCACAAGGCACCTTGTATGGTCGCAACACCACCGGTGGCGCGATCAACCTAGTCACCAAGCGGCCCACTACCGACGCTTTCGAGTTAAAACAAAAATTCACCGCCGGCAATCGCGGTCTATTTACATCGAAAACCTCAGCCAATATTCCTTTAACAGATACCCTAGCAGCCAAAGTAGCCTACCTCACCACCAAATCTGACGGTTTTATCGAAAATACCGGCCCTGGCGGTGACTTTGGTGACAGAGAGGTCGAAGGCTATCGCATAGACTTGCGCTGGGACATCAGCGATAGCATGTCGCTGGATTATGCCTACGACAATTCGGACTTTGAGTACTACAACTCCATGTATCAGTCGATTAATCCGGCGATACAAAATAAGGGCCAGGCAGAACCTATTCGCGAGTTTGCGGTAAGCGAGTCTAAACACAGTAAAAGTCGTTTTAACAGCATGGCAACAGCCAGAAAATTTGAAGCATCAACCACAGAAATTGAAGGTCACTCATTTATTCTGACCAAAGATTTCCAAAACGTACAATTCAAATATATCGGCGCCTTCCGTGAACTTAGAGATGCATCTTACGCAGATTTAGGAGGCGGCCTCGGCTCTGAGGAATACCGCGTCGATTCCAACGAATACTGCGGCCCCGCAGCTACCGCCCAAACTGGCTCAGACTGTCTGCCGCTGGTAATACCCGTCATTTCGCAAGAGCAGTATTCACATGAATTTCAGCTTAGCGGCTCGCTCTTCGATGACAGCCTAGACTACATTCTAGGTGCCTATTACTTTGAAGAGGAAGCCACCGAGAATAACTCGCCACTACACCACCAATTCAGTGCTCGAATCAGCAACGGAATAATCCCCATTCCAGTATTGGGTGAAATCCTCGGCGGCGTCCTCATCGGCGCTGGTGACGTGCACCTAGTGAATATGCTGTCACAGCGCTACGACATCAAAAACGAAGCAAAAGCCGTATTTGGTCAGTTCACCTGGACGCCAAACCTCTTCGACAAGCGCATGCACCTAACCTTTGGCGCCCGCTACTCTGAAGACTCGCGCGAGGCGCTCAAAAACCAAATCGATAAAACGTATTTAGAAGTGCGCAGCCTGAATATGGCCATTGATACCGAAGATCTCAGTGCCTTATCGCCGGTACTTGCAGCGGCGGGCTTCCTACTCCCAGGTGACCGCAGCTTTGACAATGTACTTGGTGAAAAAGAATTCGATGACGCCTCATTTAGCTTCATCGGCGAATTTGATCTTACCGACGACATAAACGTCTACGGAAAATTTGTCCAAGCCTATAAGTCCGGCGGTTTTAACACCCGCGATCCACAACGTGGCGCCACCGGCTTTGCTGCCGGCACCCCTGGCAAAGGCGACGACACAGCGGTTGAAGCGCCCGATGGCAACGTTTACGGCTTCGGCTTTGCAGACGGATTTGACGAGGAGCGTGTCGCGTCCTTTGAAGCAGGCATTAAGAGCGAGTTAATGGATCGTCGCCTACGCATAAACGCCAATATTTTCTATAGCGAATACACTGACATTCAGCTCAATTTTATCTTGGCGGGTACCGTTGCAGACACCAAAGTAGCTAACGCCGGTGAAGCGGAAATGCGCGGCTTTGAAACCGACATTACCTACCTTGCTAGTGAAAACCTCATGCTAATGTTGAACTATGCATTTCTTGATGCAGAAGTCACCAAAGCCATTGATGAGTTTGGCAACGACCTTACCGACAGCTTTGGGTTTTATTCAGCACCTAGCCAGTCTTACACCGCATCTGCAGACTACACGGTAGGCCAGTACGACTGGGGACAATTAGCAGTAAACCTGAGCTATAACTTTATGGATAATCGCCGTGGTGGTATTCGAGGCGCAAACTCCAAAAACGTTTACCTTGGCGAATACGGCTTAATCAACGGCCGGGTTAGCTTTAGCGAAATTCAAGTCAGCAAATACGGCACACTCTACGTCGGCCTATGGGGTAAAAACCTAGCCGATAAAGAGTACGAAATTACCGCCGTAGACAACCTTCCCCACAGCGACCGGACTGTTATTTGGGGCGATCCAAGAAGTTATGGCATCGACCTAATCTATCAGTACTAATCGCTGGGCAATAAAAAAGGCAGCTCCGGCTGCCTTTTTTTATATCTGGGCCCTTCCTGCAGAAAGACCTTCGTAAGCTCAAATTCAATATTACATACCGACAAAGGGCTGAATCAATTTAGCCAACCAGCCCTTAAAGACCAGTGGCGCATCCATCCCCGCCAAACAAATACAATCCATGTCGTCATCTGCTACTGGTTGGTGCTCAACACTGCCATCTAGATCCGCCACATCGCCGGCATTAAACTGACCAAGCTTATCGCTGTAACCACCACGTAAAATCAGTGTTAACTCACTGCCGCGATGGCTATGTACGGGCATTTTTTGCCCTGCAGCAATACGCAGCAAACGCGCTTGTCCTTCACCGCAATCCAATACAATTTGCTTTAGCCCCGGCGCAATCGTTTTTTTCCACGGCAGCTCATCAAAATCAGATTCTTTTAATATATTCCGCAACAAAGATGGCATGGCATCCTGCGCAGAAGTTGCCTCAGCTGTTGTAAGCGAGCCAACAGCCGCAGGCACCTCACTCTGCGATTCCTGCAAGGCCAATCGCGCTAACATATTGTCCCTAGCTCGCATAGACAGCGCTTTAGGCGTGAGCGCAGACATCAACTCACCACCCAAACTTTCACCCGCGCGTACCTGCGAACGGCAATGCGGGCAGAACTGTATATGGCATCCCACTACCAAGGCCAAGGCGGCAGGCAGCGAGCCCGCCGCATAGCTCAGCAAGGTATCTTCATTGGGATGGTGCTCAATCCGGCTCATAAGCCATTTTCTCCAAAATACTGACGAAATGCTTTTATCGCCAGTCGTAAACTCGACTTCACACTACCGAGGGGCATACCCGTTTCTTCAGCAATTTCGCTGTGGCTTTTGCCTTCATAATACGATTTATAAACAACCTGGGCCTGATTCACCGGCAAAGTGTCTAATACCGCCTTTAATCGCTCACCGTCAGCATTTAGACGAACATCCGCATCAACGGTCTCCTCTAAGTTTTCATCTGACTCATAAGCTATACCGCGCTGCTTACGTAATTTATCTATCCATAGATTTCTCGCCACGCGAAATAACCACGTGCTCACTGCCGCTTTTTCGGCATTGTATAAATGCGCTTTATTCCATAAGGCCAGCAAAGCCTCCTGCGCTAGGTCCTCTGCCATTGACGCCGCCGCCCCCTGCCCCAATAAATAGGCATTCACTCGAGGCGAAAAGTGGTCGAATAACAACATAAAACTATCTTTATCGCGGCTTTCTGCAATACGAGCCATACAGCCAGCCCAAAACTCACCATTGCGTTCCTGCTCGACGGCATTATCTGCCATTGATAAACCCCTTAATTCAGACCCTATACGTTGCCTGTAGACTTGTGGATCAACGTCTGATTATTTTCACTGGTTGACCATAAAATAGCGGCAATCAACACAAATTGCAGCGGAATACGCAACCAAAGCAACTCCGGAGCAACCGGACTACCAAATATCGGCACATCACTTATGGCCTGATAAATATTAGCCGGTAACACGAGCAAACAATACAGCGCAGCTAACTTACCAGTGAGTAATCGCGTGCTCGGCAGTAAAATTCCAATCACTAAGAAAAACTCTAGAACCCCTGTCACCCACACAATCAACTCAGGCCAAGGTAAAAATGGGGGCACAATACCAGCAAAATCGTCGGTGACGAGAAAGTGCGCAATACCGCCGAAAAAAAACACCGCGCAAACTAAAACTCTAACCACAATTTTAAGCATATAAGGCCCCACACCACGCTTTAGATTTGAATCGTGGCCTATTCTTAAACGACGTACTCGCCAATAGACCCGTAAACCAAGGCGCTGTTACACGCAATAAGTAAGATTAGCACAGACCAGACGAATAATTAGCATTGCTGCTATCCGCTCCCGCCTATACCATTAAGACTGAAAAACACGGAGAAAAACATGCTTTTGCCTAGCGCTAAATCAATGCCAGACCTTATCGGCAACACCCCATTGCTTCACTTAAAGCAAGTATCAGAGCTCACCGGTTGCACTATTCTTGGTAAAGCAGAGTTTCTAAATCCCGGCGGCTCCGTTAAAGACCGCACCGCACTGGGCATTATTCGCGATGCCGAAAAAAAGGGCACGCTAAAACCCGGCGGCACCATTGTGGAAGGCACCGCAGGTAATACCGGCATTGGGCTAACCTTAATTGCCAACGCGCTGGGCTATCGCAGCGTGGTTGTCATGCCGCACAGCCAAAGCCGCGAGAAAATTGAATTGCTCGATTTATACGGCGCCGACCTCCGCCTCGTAGCCGCCACCAGCTACAGCGACCCCAACCACTATATTCACACCGCCCGCCGTTTAGCCGAAAGCCTTAACGAAACCGAAGCGAATGGCGCTGTATGGGCACGACAGTTTGATAATGTCGCCAATTGCGATATCCACGAAACCACCACCGGCCAAGAAATTTGGGCGCAAACTGGCGGCAATATAGATGGCTTTATTTGTGCCGTGGGTACAGGTGGTACCCTCGCAGGCGTAAGCCGCGCACTCAAAGCACACAAGCCCGACGTGACCATCGGCATTGCCGATCCCATGGGCTCATCGCTTTACAATTACTTCACCAACGGCGAATTACGCGGTGAAGGCCGCTCCATAGCGGAAGGGATTGGCATTAGCCTCGTCACTGACAACTTGCGCCGCGCATCCGTCGACGAAGCCTTTGAAATCAGCGACGCCGAAGCACTACCCTATATCTTCGACATTCTTCGCCATGAAGGCTTATGCCTCGGCGGCTCCTCGGCCATTAATATCGCCGGCGCAGTTCGTTTGGCTCGCAAACTCGGCCCTGGCCACACCATCGTGACCATTCTTTGCGATTACGGTGACCGCTACAAAAGCAAACTGTTTAATCCGGTATTTTTAGAAAACATGGGACTGCCCGCCCCAGACTGGACAAGAAACTAAGCTCCGTGCGCCCCGTATCTGAGGGCTGTTATTACAGCCCTTGCCAATAACAAATCTGACTATCGAGTTTATCTAGCCATGCCGCAATGTCCTTTTGCCAATCTCTTAGATCCAGACACCTATGCGCAAGGAATGCCCTACGAGGCACTCAAAGCCATACGTCAACAGGGGCCGGTGGTAAAAATAGACGACCCCATCACCGGCGTCCCCTATTGGGCAGTTGTCGGCCAAGCAGAACTCGATTTTGTCAGCAAGAACCCAGCACTATTTTCCTCTGCCAAACGCACCGCGTTTCCCATGGAATTCCCACAGGACGAAGTAGACTTTATTCACTGCCACACCATTATCAACATGGATCCACCTCGCCATCAAAAAGTGCGACGAATCGTGCGCGAAGCCTTTACCCCCAAACGGGTAAATTCCTATGAGCCGGCGTTTCGTGCCCACGCCAAACGCATTCTCGACTGTGTTATTGATCGCGGCGAATGCGAATTCGTAGAAGAAGTGGCCGCAGAACTCCCCCTAGTCGCAATATTAGAATTACTCGGCGTGCCAACTGAAGATCGCAAGCAATTTTTTGATTGGACAAACATCATGATGTTTGCCGACGACCCAGATATGGCGGTCAGCGTTGAAGCCGGCCAAATTGCCGCTGGTGAATGTATTAATTACGCCCTCAAACTAGCTGCCTTGCATCGCGAAACGCCCATGAACAATATCACCAGTGCACTGCTAGACGCCGAGGTAGACGGCGAACCCATTTCCGAAGAGGACTTTGCCTGGATGTTTATTCTCATCCTCGTTGGTGGCAATGAATCTACCCGTACCGTTATTTCCCACGGCATGCGTTTGCTGATGGAACACCCCGAGCAACTTGAATACCTGGTTCAACACCCCGACAAAATTACGCTGGCAATTGACGAAATTCTGCGTTACAACACCGCTTTTATTCAAATGCGTCGCACCGCAACAGAAGACCTTGAACTTGGCGGCCAGCAAATTACCACCGGCGACAAAGTCATATTGCACTACCATGCGGTAAATCATTCAGAAGCCGTATTCGGCGATGACGCCATGCGCTTTGACGTGCGCCGCAGTGAGCGCATGCCCAAATTAGGCCAGCAAATACGCTCCTTCGGTATCGGCCAACACTTCTGCATTGGCTCCCACTTAGCACGTTTAGAATTGCAAGTTATGTTCGAAGAGATCATTCCGCGGCTGCGCAATCCGCGCCTACAAGGCAATATTGCTTATACCCGCTCCTATTTCGTTAACGGCATCAAAAACATGCATATTCGCTTTAATACGGCGGCCAAAGCCGACTAATTCGCTTTATACTCTGCCTCAAGGTATTTTAACGACGCCGCACAGCACACGGAAAAGGACTCTGTCATGGAAATTGGATTAATTATTAGCCTCTGCCTCCTCGTCTTCGCCATTGCCTATGTCGTGATGCTGTATAACGGTCTCGTCAATCTCAAACACAATGTCGCCAAACACCTTGCCAATATTGATGTTCTACTTAAGCAGCGCCACGACGAACTGCCTAAACTTATAGAAACCTGCAAACAATATATGCGCCACGAGCAAGACACCCTCACCAAGGTAATTGCCGCAAGACAGCATGTTGCAGATGCACAATCGAATCATGATATGAAGGCCCTAGGCGCCGCCGAAACCGGTTTGCGAGCGTCGATGGGACAATTATTTGCCTTGGCAGAAAACTACCCAGAACTCAAAGCCGACCGCACCTTCACCGCATTACAAGAGCGCATATCTGCACTTGAAAACGCCATCGCTGACCGCCGCGAGGTCTACAACGAGGCGGTTAACAATAACAATGTCCGCATAGAGCAGTTTCCAGATGTCATTATCGCCCGCTGGTTTAACTTTGGGCCCTTTGACTTACTACAGTTCCAAAAAGAAGAACTTAGCGACGTTGATGTGAAGTCACTATTTAACTAAATGGAAACCGATTATTTTGCCCTAGCGATTTGCGCCCTCATCTCCCTCGTCAGCGCGGTAAGCAGCTTTAGCCGCCTAAAGACTGCGAGGGTCATTGAAGACACACCCACCTCTAAAATTCGCTCGGCCCATCAAGGTTATGTCGAACTCGTCGGCTTTGCCAAAGCCGGCCCCGAACAATTGCTGTTAAGCGGGCTAAGTCAAACCCCCTGCCTGTGGTATCGCTACAAAATTGAGCGCTATGAGTCCTCAGGTAAAAACAGCAGCTGGCGAAGTATTGAAAATAAAACCAGTGAACAGCCTTTTATCATTAACGACGGCAGTGGCGATTGCTATGTAATGCCAAATCGCGCTGAGGTCAGCACTATCCGTAAGCGTAGCTGGCAAGGTAATTCTCGCCATCCAAAAAAAACGAGTGGTATTAACCTGTTTGGCCAGCGCTATCGATATACAGAAGAAATGCTCTGCACCGACGACCTGCTTTACGTCATTGGCCTATTTGAGACCCGTCACCCACCCAGCCCCACCGCTGTGCGCGACGCTGAAATGGCTAAAATCCTTAACGAATGGAAACAAGATTACGATAAACTTACTGACCGCTTTGACCGCAATGGCGATGGAGAAATTGACCTACAGGAATGGGAACTGGTAAGAGCCGAGGCGCTACGCAAAGCAGAGCGCCAGCAGCGCACGGCGGGGCCAGTTAACCCAGTACATACCATCAGCTATTCGCCCAATCGTAGACAACCCTATATCATTGCCAGTTCAGAACCTGAGTCACTCAGCCGCCGCTATCGATGGCAAGCTTTGGCACTCTTGCTTGTCAGCGTGATCAGCGCTTCAATATTAATTTGGATGCTAAGGCCGCACTAGCACGTGAACAGAGCTGCCATAAATAAGACAGAAAGACAAAGATAGAAAACAAGGACAACACTATGGCTAACCGCCGCAACACCAAACAACGCATTCTCGATATCGCTGAAGACCTCTTCGCCCAGCAAGGTTTTGGTGCCACGTCGGTAAGCGAAATTGCAGCACAGGTTGGCATTAGCAGCCCAGGTATTTATAAGCACTTTAGCAATAAGCTCGACATCTACGAACAGGTTTGCCAACGCCTATTTGAACCCTTAGCTGAAGCTACCCGCGGCATGGCCGCCGACGCAGAGTTTGCAGAAACCCGCCAACAAATCCATCAGGTTATGTCGCTGCTCGCAAATAAACCCAATACTGCAAGAATAGTTCAGCACGCCACCCTTGCGAGAGACGAGACCCTAGATTTATTAAGCGACCGCTGGTATCGAAAGTTTTTTTCCACCATCAGTGACCCCGCCAGCAATCCCGATAAAGAGTGGATTAATGTGCCCACCGCGATGGCCTTCCATTGCATGATATTGGGCTACGTCACCTTGGCCCCACTGCACAAATCCATCTTTGGCGTAGATCCACTATTACCCGAACAGCTCGAAGCGCAGCTGCAATTCCAGCAAGATATGGTCGACGGGTTAAGTAGTTTGGTTCAACGTCCAATCAAAAAAAAGTAAAGCCTTGCCTACTCGACTAAGACTGCGGCCGCAGCTCGAATTTGCTCGCTGTACTTACCCTCCAGCAAAGCCATTTCGGTACCGTATTTAGCACGCTGCTCCGCCGTTAAATTTTTCCACGCTTGGTGCGTTGGAATATGTGCCAGCGCGGCGGCCATCTCGGTAAATACCCCAGTGTCCTTCTGATAGTTTCTATCTAATCGCGCAGTTTCTGCCAATACCGCGATACGCAACGCCAATTCACTACCGCCCAATTGGCCACCCAAATAGCAGCGCGCTAAAACATCTATCCCCTGCTGGGCATCAACTTGTTCTGCAAGCGACTCCCGCTCAGCTTGCTGCAAGGCACTTTTCTCGGCCTGTGTTTGCAAGCGCAAACGCCACAACAAGTTGCCTGCCACAGCCGCAAGTACGACAATAATAAGCGTAGCCAACCCCAGCCACAGCGCATAATTCGACATTCAAACCCCCTATCTTGGTAATAAGCGTAATACCCACACACATACCGTGTCATCTTCAGTGCTGTGGTTGTATCTACCAGCACGAATCGCGTTTAACAAACCTAGGAGCAGAGCCTCCACTGCCTTATAATTACGGCCCCAAAAACTGGAGGTAATCAGTGACTACTCCTAGCGCTATCATTTGGTCAAACAATCAACTGCAATTGCTGGATCAGCGTATTCTGCCTGTGCAATGCGAATACCTCCACTACCAAGATCCCTTTGCGGTTGCCGATGCCATCCGCGCCATGGTGGTTCGCGGTGCACCTGCCATCGGCATTACCGCCGCCTACGGCATGGTGTTAGCGGCCCAGCAAATCACCAACACACCCGCCAGCGTCGCCGCATGGTGCAGCGCCCTAGCGCCGGCAAGAGAAGCTCTAGCCAACTCCCGCCCCACCGCAGTAAATTTATTCTGGGCCCTAGACCGCTGCGATCAGGTGATCGAAGAACAAGGTAATGGCGGCAAGCTACTGCAGGCACTGACCGAACTCGCCGTACAAATCCATGCCGAAGATATTCAAATTAATAAGCGCATTGGCGACTTTGGCGCTAGCTTAATTCCCACCGACAGTATTGTGTACACACACTGCAACGCCGGCGCACTCGCAACTGGCGGCTACGGCACCGCCTTAGGGGTGATCCGCTCAGCCCACCGCGACGGCAAAATTCGCGGTGTTTTTGCTGGTGAAACCCGCCCGTGGTTACAAGGTGCCAGACTGACAAGCTGGGAGCTAATGCAGGACGGCATTCCCGTCACATTGGCCATCGAAGGTGCGGCCGCCCACATCATGCGCGAGCACCGACCAAGCTGGATGATAGTGGGCGCCGACCGCGTGGCAGCCAATGGCGATGCCGCCAATAAAATTGGTACCTACAACCTTGCCATTATTGCCAAACACCACGGAGCTAAAGTCATGGTCGCAGCGCCGACCAGCACCTTTGACGCCAATATCGACGGTCCGCAAATTCCCATTGAACGACGCCCAGCCGAAGAGATCACCCACAGCTTTGGTAAACGGATTGCGCCAGAGCAGGTGGTGACGAGCAACCCCGCCTTCGATGTCACACCCGCGCAACTCATCGATGCTATCGTTACCGAACACGGCATTATTCATCAGCCAAACCGCGACAAGGTTCTCGCACACCTTGCGGCCGCGCAAAAATAGCAGGTAAGCACATGATTGATAGTAAATATTTTTATCAGCAGGCCATTGCCCTCGCCGCCGCTGGCGAAGATCTATATCAACGTGGTTGGGTTCCAGCTACCAGTGGCAATTTTTCTGCACGGCTCGACGCATCCTCCGCCATTGTCACCGCCTCAGGCAAGCACAAGGGCCGCCTAAGCCCCACCGATTTCATTGCAGTGGATTTACAGGCCAAACCCATTAGCGAAGGCAAGCCCTCTGCCGAAACCGAACTACACACCCAGATTTACGCGTGCTTCCCAGAGGTTGCGGCGGTATTACACTGCCATTCACCCAAGGTAACGGTAATTTCAAAAGCAAACGTAAATGCTACGGCCATCCATTTAGAAGACTATGAACTCCTAAAAGCCTTTGACGGCATTGACACCCACGCCACCCGCGTCGATATTCCGATCTTTGACAACACCCAAAATATTAGCGCACTCGCCGCCGAGGTAGACGCCTATTTAGCTCTTCACCCTATGTGCCCCGCCTATCTTATTCGCGGCCACGGCGTGTATTGCTGGGGCAAAGATATCGACAGCTGTATGCGTAATCTTGAAGCCTTGGATTTTCTTTTAGAGTGTGAATTAGAACTGATGCGCCTTGCGCACTAGGAGTACCGCCATGAGCCAACTCACTATTTTTTCAGACGACAATGCCAAACAAGCGCTGTCTAGCAGCCGCGACCCACAGCAAATTAGCGAGCAACTCAAAGCGGTAGGTGTTCGCTTTGAACAATGGCAAACCCGCGACGACATTGTTGCCGGCGACACCCAAGAAGCTGTGCTGCGCGCCTACGATAGCGACGTAAAGCGACTTATCGCGGAGCAGGGTTATCAAAGCGTCGATGTCATCAGTATTGCCAGCGACAATCCACAAAAGGACGCGCTGCGCCTAAAGTTTTTAGACGAACACACCCACAGCGAAGACGAAGTTCGTTTTTTCGTACAGGGTCAAGGATTATTCGCCCTGCACATTGGCGACAAAGTCTTTGAAGTTTGGTGCGAGAAAGGCGACCTATTAAGCGTACCTGCCAATACCACCCATTGGTTTGACCTTGGGCCACAACCCAACCTAGTCGCAATTCGTTTCTTCAATAATCCCGACGGCTGGATTGCAAACTACACGGGCAATGACATCGCCAGTCGCTATTCGCGGCTCGATGCCTAGTTCAGGCTAAAAGGAATATTTTGTGATCAAAGCCATCCTTACCGATATCGAAGGCACTACTAGCTCGATTCAATTTGTGCATCAGGTGCTCTTCCCCTATGCCGCAAAAAATCTGCCTGAGTTTGTTCGTCAGCATCGCGGTGACGACGCCGTTGAAGCCGCCTTAAATGAGGTCGCAAACCAAGCTAAACTCGACATAGACAATACCGAGCAATTAATTCAGCAGTTACTAGAGTGGATCGCAGAGGACAAAAAAGTCACCGCGCTAAAAGCGCTGCAGGGACTCATTTGGGATCACGGCTACCGCAACGGCGACTACCAAGCCCATATTTACCCAGACGCACTTGATGCATTAATTGAGTGGCACAAACAGGGCATCGCGTTATATGTATATTCATCTGGCTCTATTCACGCCCAGAAATTATTTTTTGGGTTTAATGAAGGCGGCGATCTTCAATATTTATTTAAAGACTACTTCGACACCACTACCGGCCCCAAACGCGAGGCCACGTCTTACCGCTTGATACAAAAGGCTATAAACCTAGCCGCGGAAAACATTCTGTTTTTGTCGGATATCCGTGAAGAAGTGGATGCAGCGGTAGAAGTCGGCATGCATACCGCGTGGGTACAACGCGACACCGCCGCGCCGGTTTCAGATCCGCAGCATCAGTGCGTCGGCAGTTTTGCTGATATACAACTACCGAACTAATACTAAGTTTATATCGCGCAAATTATTCAGCGCGAACTAGCTTAGAAATTGACTCAATACTGCAGCGTTTAGACACACCCGCTTCTGGCACAATAATCTCATCAAACTTGGTAAGGGAATTGGTGCGGGTTTTAAACACCAATGATTCTGTGCTTCGCAGCTGGTTGCAGCGGCTTTTCAGACTAATAAGATAATGCTCAGAAATGCCATTGCTAAACATAAAATGCTGGTTGTCTAAATAGGTCCAATCGCTGATTCGGTACGATTGAATTTGGTCAACATTTTCACCAGGGCGAAAACCGTACTCGGCCAAGCGTTCATCTAAGCCCTTGGCATCCTCTTTTACACCGCCACATGCGAGCAATGAGAAAGCCATCAATATCAGAAGATTACGTTTTATTACCGTGCTCATATTCACCTCCAGATGAATGTTCGCCACATTAGTGCCATGTTCATCAGACTCTATATTCGCTATTAGGTTCGTCGTGCTGAAACACCGCAAGCCCTATTTATTCGCGGCGATACGTGTCGCGCGAAACAAATCTCGCCGAAAAGTTTTACTGCCATCGCGAAACCGAACGTGGATGAATCGCGAATCAATATCTGTGACCACGCCGCGACCAAATTTACTGTGCGCCAAAATATCGCCCGTCGCAAATCCGCTCTGTCCTTCCAATGTCGGCAGCACATCCTCTGACGATGACTCAACCAGACCCAGTGCACCATCAAGAACTAGCGACGGAAAATACACGTGCTTGCCACTAAACTGCACCACCACACCATGCTCATCGACCCCGACGATTCGGCCGCGACCGTGAACCGTATGCACAAGCATTGCGCCTAGGTCGTATTTTTCATGTAACGGGATGTCTTTTGCGAAGTCACTGCCGATGTCTAACGCGGCAAGATAACGCGTAGCGATTTTGCTAACCGACATGTCCGCGTTGATCGCATTCTCCGCTAATGACCTGCCTAGCTTTATTGACTGGGAAAGATTCATTTCCTCTAAAAATGGGCTTGGCAGTATATTTAATTCAGGACGCACTCCACCGTTAAACCCATTTACACAATCTAAATTTGGCGCAAATAAATACAGCGCGTCAATTGCGCGGGTCATGGCAACATACATCAAGCGCCGTTCAGATTCCTGCTGTTCAGCATCGGGGCGTCGCCTTTTACCTGCTTGGTAAGGCATATAATGCGCGCTCAAATTCGGCAAAATCACCACCGGCCATTCCAGCCCCTTACTGCGATGCATAGTGGTGATGGTCACCGCATCGGTGGTTGGCTGGCTGGTCTTAGTATTAAACTCCGCACCACCAAAACCTAAGCCCTCGACCATGTCGATAATCGCCGCCGGTGCTTGATCTTGCTGCATGGCGACAAAACTGACAAAGGCACTAATCGTTGCCGCTCGGTTTTCACCGTCTTCACTATTTAAGGCGTTTTCACGAACTGATTTCAGCAAATCTAAATCGGCTAAAAAGGTGGATAAACCATCACCGGCAAGACGTGACTTTTCAATACCTTCAAGCGCACCGGCGACGCGCGACAGGCGCTGTTCTTGGTATACCGTCAATCCTTCTGCAGACATCCGCAGCGCATTAAAACCCATGCCATCACTGAGGATACGCCGCGCATAGCCGCGCAAGGCCTCATGCTTAATTTTTAGTTCGCAGAACCGCAAAAAATCGAACAATTGCTGTTCGCAGTCAGACGAGGGTTGCTCGTAAAAACGCCCCGCCATAATCCGCAGCAATACAATTAACACCTTGGTTTCTCTGCGCTCCAATACCCGACTACCGCCGCTAATGCGATTCGGTATGCCACGCTGTAACAAGACTAATTCAACCGGTGCTGCCTGCGCCCAAGTCCGGCATAAAAACACCATATCCCGAAAGGGTCGGCCCGCCGTGTGTTCGGCTAAACACACTTCCGCTAAACACAAGCCGTCTGCGGATTGGGCGCGCAATTCTACTTTGGTGGCGGGGGCATTATCAGCGCTGATACACAATACCGGCTCGCGGCGCTGATTATGTGAAATCAGGTGGGCCGCCGCTAAAGCCAAACAGTGGCCGTAACGGAAGGTACGCGACATTTGATAATTAATATGGGGATAACTCGCGCCAAAGTGTTCAAGCATATACTCAGGGCGCGCACCCCGAAATTCATAAATACACTGATCGCTATCACCCACCACATGTAAGCGGGCACGATCACCGGCAAGGGTTTTTAAAAGGAAGAACTGTATATCGTTTATATCTTGGAATTCATCGACCACAAATAACTCGACGCGATTTGCGAGAAAATCCGCCAATTCAGGCTTGGCCGCAATCACCATACAGGGATCATAAAGATAGTCAGAGAAGGTTACCCTGCCAGCGGCCTTCCGCCACTGTTCAAACCGCGCAAAGGCTTCAATAAACAATTGATATTGATCTGGATAGTAAGCGCCGTAAAACGTGGTTTCTGGGGCGAGCAAGCTAGATTTTGCTAAATCGACAAAGCCCGCAAAGGCATCAAGCCATTGTTGCTGCTCATCGCGAATAGCCTCCCGCTGGGCAGACGTACCCGCCGACGCCTGCAGGGCTCGCAACATTTCAAGGCCGGTCTGCGCATCACCCAGCGGACTTGGGTCAAATGTAGGTAAGTACCCCTCCTTTGCCAAGGCCATGGCCAAATTTCGGCCCATAGCATGAAAGGTCCTTACCGGCGGCAAGGCAAATGTGGTACCGGCGGCTAACTGCAATTTGTAGCTAAAGTCCTCTTGCGCCGCTTTATTAAACATCACAACCCGCACTAAGCGCGGGTCCATGCCCGACTTGAGGCGCTCAAGCACATAACGCACCATCGTCGTGGTCTTTCCTGCGCCAGCAACTGCGGTCACCCGCGCGTGACCGCGAATATGGCTGGCGACTAAACGCTGTTCTTCAGTCAGCATGACAAAGTTGCTTGATAGATCATGATACGGATGCGGCGAGATTGTCCTAAATTAGCAGGTGGGGAAGGATAGCAAGGTTTTCATTATTTTTCCGAATTAGCCCTGTCATCAGGGTACACATAACTCTCGTTTCGATATCACGTAGTCATTTGTTACAATTTGCGCCACACTAGGCTATCTCACTCCGTTCATCCCAGCAGAGTAGTCTTTACTGCTAGTTTAATCATTAAGGAATACCCTTGGGCAGACCATCCAAACCAATCATTTCAAAGGAACTCGCGGCGCGGGCAGCACTAACCGTCATTGATGAACTTGGCGTAGACGGTATGAGTCTGCAACTGGTTGCCAAAGAACTAGGCGTCAAGGCACCGTCGCTGTATTACCATTTCAAAAATAAAGCTGAAATGCTCGCTGAAGTGGCAAGAATCATATTAATCGACGCCTCATCAAACAAACCACATATTGATGCAGACTGGCGCGAGGCCCAGATCGAACTTGCTATTGCCACCCGCCGCTCAATTCTTCGCCATCCGCGGGCCGCACCACTGATGCTGCAGTTTTTTCCTCGCCATCTTATGCTAAAACCCTATGATCGTTGGAGCCACAAATTTGATGTACCACCAGAGCTGCAATTACTGGTAATTGAGGGCATAGAGAAGCTGACCTTCGGCTCGGCACTGCTCGGCGCCATGAGCCGCGCAAACGGCACCCAACCTATGCCAGAGTTTGAAGCAGAGGACTACCCTCATCTGGATATCGCAATGCAAGCCAACACCCTAGATGAAGAAGCAATGTTTGTTGAAACCCTTCGACGCTTTCTTTCTTCGTTTTGATATTTTTACGACGTAAAAACACCCGAGCCTAGCTGCTAAAAAATACGAAAAAACAATTGTTAGCTTGGCCGCATTCGCAGCCAAGCCAAACGAGTAAAACCTTACTTAATTAAAGATTTCCAAATAATATTGCGCTGAATTTCACTGGTGCCACCATAAATAGTCTGTGCCCGCTCAAACAAATACGCATCTGCAGATAAGCTGCCGTAGCTAGGTGTGCTCAATAGGGAGTGCTGCCAATTCGGCAAATTCATGTCTGGAAACGCCAAGCCATGTCTCGCACTTAACAACATAAATAACTCGGTTATACGCTGAGCGCATTCCGTGCATTGAATTTTTAAGGACGACACCGCAGCGGGAGCCAACTCCCCCACCAAAGCCCGTAACACCGACACTTCCAAGGCGGCTAGCTCGATCTCTAGCGCCGCTAGCTGAGCAGCAAACAAAGGATCATCTATTAACTTCTCGGCTCTATCACCCGACACGTCTGATGCCAGTTTTCGCAATTTAGCAAGGTCCGCCTTTTTACGACCAATATGCGCGTAAGAAAGACGCTCGGTACTCAGTAATACATTTGCGTAATGCCAACCCTGTCCTTCTTCGCCAATGCGATTGGCAACGGGAACACGTACGTTTTCAAAGCTAATACGATTCAGCTCCCAAGCACCGTTCATAGTAATAATGGGATGAACTTCAATACCTTCGGAACGCATATCTACGCAAACAAATGAAATCCCTTCTTGCTTACGTTCACCTTTAGACGTGCGTACTAAACAAAAAATCCAATCAGCCCAGTGGCCTAATGTTGTCCAAACTTTATTGCCATTAAGAATATATTCGTCGCCGTCACGATCCGCCCGCATACCCAAACTGGCGAGATCAGAGCCTGATTCCGGCTCTGAATATCCTTGGGCCCACATACTCTTGGATGACAATATATCTGGCAACCAACGCTGTTTTTGTTCAGCGCTGCCAAATTCGACAATAATCGGTCCGACGTATATGACGGCCATCGGAATAATATTCGGCGCGCCGATACGCTCTAATTCAGACTCAAAAATATAGCGCTGAATTTCCGTCCAACCTGGCCCACCGTGCGTTTTTGGCCAAGCGATACCCAACCATTGCTTTGACTGCAAAGCCGCCTGCGATACGCAGTGATCTTCGCGGCTGAGGCGATCCCCCCGACGCACTTTTTCTAAAATATGCTGGGGATAATCGCACTCAAAAAATTGGCGCACCTCCTGTTGAAATGCGCTTTCGCTAGCGCTTAATTGCAAATTCATTTCACTAATCTGCTTTGGCGCATTGTCTGCTCCGTATTATTTTGTCGCTTTTTTCGGAATGTAAATTGCTTTTGGCTGGGTAAATTCCATCAGTCCCGCCATGCCATTTTCTACACCAAAGCCAGACTGCTTGTGACCGCCCAAAGGTGTCACTGGTGTCGATTGCAAATTTTGATTAATCCACACCGTGCCGGTATCAAGGCGCTTTGCCACCGCTAGGGCTTTATCAATATCTGACGACCACACCGCACCGGCTAAACCGTATTCGCTGTTATTCGCCCGCTCAATAACCTCATCTAAATCGCTGTATCGCAGCAAAGGTAATATCGGCCCAAACGCCTCTTCAGTTACGACTCGTGAATCTTCTGGAGGATTATCGACCAAAGTTAAGGGTAGAAAATAACCACTACCTTGGGGTACCGCGCGCCCCTCTAACAAGGTCAATCCGTCTGCCCGCGCCTCGTCCATCAGGGCTTTGACACGCAAATACTGGGGTTTGTTTTGCACTGGGCCAAATACCGTATCGGGCTCCATACCATCCCCGACTTTTAAAAACTTGGCTAGGCCATGTAGCTTATCCCGCAGCGCATCGTATATATCATCGTGAACATACATGCGTTTGGTCGCGATACAAATCTGCGCAGTGTTATAGAACGCCCCCATGAATAATTCCTGGGCGACTTTGTCGACATCAACATCTGGAAGAATGATTGCCGCATCATTGCCACCTAATTCCAGTGTTAGACGCTTAAGATCTTGTGCCGCCGAAGCCATAATACGTTTACCGGTTGCGGTTGAACCAGTAAACGATATTTTTGCAAAGCCGGGATGCGCAGTCATTAAAGGCCCGAGAGCATCGCCGCCAGTAATAATATTCAGCACCCCCGCCGGAAACACATCGCGCAGAATTTCGCCAATTTTCAACATCGCCAGTGGCGTAAACGGAGATGGTTTTAATACCATCACATTACCAGTAAGCAAGGCGTGGGAAATTTTCCAGAACGCTAATAATACTGGGAAATTCCAAGGCACAATTGCACACACCACACCCAGGGGTTCGTGATGCACCTCTACTCGACGGGTTTCAGAGTCTTCAGTGATATCCACGGGTATGTCGAACTTGGCCATGCTCATTAGCCAATGACTGGCACCCAGTATTTCTTCCTTAGCAAATTTAAGAGGACGCCCCTGTTCCAGGGTAAATATTTCAGCTAATTCGTCGGCGTGTGCAGCAATTACTTTTGCTGCATTTATTGCCGCCGCTGCGCGCTCTTTGTGCGGTGTTGCACGCCATTTCGGAAACGCAGCCGCCGCCGCGCTAACCGCCATATCAAGCTCAGCAGCCCCCGCAACCGGCGCCTGCGCAAACACCTCACCGGATGCAGGGTTTACCACACCCATTGTCTCTACGCCGGCAACACCTTTGCCGTTGATCGTCATCGTATAGGGTGTGGCTCGTAACTGACTCATATCAACCTCATAAAAAAATAGCCGACAAGATCACTTGTCGGCGAAATAAAATCGTCCACAAATTTGCTTTAACGCACTTTACTTAATTCCACATGGGCATTGGCGTATTTAACCCGCAGTGCGGGTTTCGCGATTTTGCCCGTTGCCAAACGGGGCAATGCCTCGCCTTCCAAGACCACATAACGCGGAACTTTAAATGCGCTCAAATGGGTATTGCAGTGCTGAATAACAGTCTCAATGGTGAGATCGTCGCGGCCATAAATAATCGCTAGCGGGGTTTCACCAAAGCCGTCGTCTTTAGCTGCAATGACCGCCACCTCATTCACGCCGTCTATCTCTGAAATAACGCGCTCCAACTCCGCAGCTGAAATATTTATACCGCCAGAGATAATAATATCCTTGAGGCGATCTAACATGGTGAGCAGGCCATTCTCATCTACCATGCCTAAATCACCGGTGTGCAGCCATCCATTCACCAGCGTCTTCGCTGTCGCCTCTGGATCGTTCCAGTAGCGGGTCATTATGCCCGCCCCTTTAATCACGATTTCACCTGGCGTATTTGGCCCGCAGAATTCGCCTTTATCGTCCACAATAGCAATCCGCGTAAACGCTGAGCCACGACCACATTTTTCTGGATCGCTGAGTGCCGCAGACCTTGAGTTGACTGTCGCCTGCCCTCCCGCTTCTGTCTGGCCGTAGAGCTGACGTAGCGTAACGCCCTTCTCCAACCACGTGTCTAGCAGTTGATTAGAAACCCTCGCGCCGCCAACCAGACAGTAACGCAAGCTAGCAAGATCCGCCGCCGCAAAACTCTCGCTGGCCGCCATCCGCTCGAAGAATATAGGCGCGCCCATCATCACGGTAATACCGTGCTCCTGAATCATTTGAATAGCGCGCAGCGGCTCAAAAGCCTCTTCAACAAAGATCGTGCCGCCATAAGCCAAATATTGCGTTGTAACCACGTAACCCGCAGAGGTGCACAGCGGGCCAAACAACAGCACTTTTGCCTTATCAATTGAGTATGGTTCGGCAATGGCGGTTTCCGACACATAGGAACTTAAGGTGCGATGGGAATACACCACGCCCTTGGGGTGCCCAGTTGAACCACTGGTTGGAATAATAACGACTTCGTCATCGAGACCAATTTCCGGACGCGGAGTGCTATTAGCGCTGGCCCCGTTTCTAAATTGATCAATCACACTGATATCAAACACCGTGCAGCCTTCCACTTTGGCCTGCGTAGCATTCGCCAGCTCGGCGCGTGCGGTGTCGTGAAAAATAAACTTCGACTGGTAGCGCTCACCAACCATATAGGCGACTTCGCTTACCGTAAAACGGGGATTCACCGGCGCCAAAATACCGCCAGACAACATCACCGCCTGCGACAGCACTATCCATTCCATGCTGTTGGTGGCCAAAATCGTAACGCGCTCGCCGCGCTGTAAACCTTCAGCTATAAGCCAGTCCGCAATCGCCTCGGCCCAACAGTTAAGCTCACTGTATGTGATTTGATCCTTTGCAGTGACAATTGCGGCAGTGTCTTTACGATCAACTGCCCACCACTTAAAAATGTCTATTAGTGTACTGCTCACGACTTCCTCCGACGGGCCAACCCTTGGTTATACTCTTTATATTTATGACTAAAGACGGCCATTCACCCGAAAATACTGCAGGGGGAAATATCACGCCTTCAATATAGCTCTTTTACGCGCGCCAAGATTATCCTCCAACGCCAATTTTCTCAGTAAGCTCCACCAATATGAGTAATTACAAGGTAGATTAAAACTGAGTAAAACCAAGTCTTGCAGCGCACAACAAGATAATCTAATCTAATTAGATTAATAGCTGCCGTCAACAACTACGTCATGTCACGCTCGGCAAATTGACTCACTAAACGATACAACGCAGGACTCAGCAATGAATATTGAATGGACCGCCGACGAACTAAAATTCCGCGACGAAGTGCGCGATTTCTTCAAACTGGAATTAAGTGAGGACATTCGAGCCGCTGGAAAATTAATGACCAGCGTGTATTCAGACCATGAACTGTCGATGAAATGGCAGCACAAATTAGTCGCCAAGGGCTGGGCCGCCCCCTCTTGGCCTGTGGAATACGGCGGTTGCGACTGGACGGTTGCACAGCATTATATTTTCGCCCGCGAGCGCGCACTTGCCGGCGCACCACCATTATCGCCAATGGGCATACAAATGTGTGCCCCGGCCATTATTTGCTTTGGCACACCCGAACAAAAAGACTTCTTCCTACCCCGTATGCTTAGCGGTGAACATTTTTGGTGTCAGGGCTACTCGGAACCCGGTTCCGGCTCAGACCTGGCCTCACTGCAAATGCCCGCCGTAGACGACGGCGATCATTTCATTTGCAATGGTTCAAAAATATGGACCACCCACGCCGATGAAGCCAACTGGATTTTTTGCCTAGTACGCACCACCAAAGCAAGTAAACCTCAGCTGGGCATTACATTTTTAGTGATCGACATGAACACCCCCGGCATTGAAGTGAAACCGATTATTTCACTCACCGGTGAGCACATTCAAAACGAAGTATTTTTCCAAGATGTACGCGTACCAAAAACCAATGTTATTGGTAAGGTCGATGAAGGTTGGACCGTGGCCAAATACCTGCTCGAATTTGAGCGCGGTGGCGCCGCTTATGCGCCGCTCATGCAAATCCGCTTAGAGGAAATTCGTGACTTCGCCGCGACCATTCCCGGTGACAGCAGCCCTCGCCTTATTGAGGACCCGCTCTTCGCCGCTAAACTCGCCCAAGCAGAAATAAAGGCCGCCACCTTAGAAATGTATGAATTACGAACCATGTCGGCCATTTCCGCCGGCGGCTCACCGGGAACATCTGCATCGGTAATGAAAATACTGGGTACCGAATTACAGCAACTGGTGAGCGAAGTTGCCTTGGAGGCCAGCGCGGCCTACGGCCATAGCTACCAACCCCAAGCCTGCGCCCCCGGTGGCGCCACCATTTATCCGCATCAAGAATCAGGCCTAGAAGGCCCACTCGACGCCGCACTGGCTCCGCTGCGCTACTTTAACGAGCGCGCCGGCAGTATTTATGCGGGTTCGAATGAAATACAAAGAAATATCTTAGCGAAGGCTGCATTGGGGCTGTAAAGCCCCTCCGATTATATTTGAGTTTAGAATAGCAATAACCGCTCATAGCGTTTGGCCAACCGTTGGCTGAAGACGATGCGTTGGACAGCTCGCAGATAAATCACGCTGTGCCAGAGCTAAAGCCGCGCATAGCCCGCACGACCAGCCGACTCACTGAACGAAATATACCCACACTCATTCATTGAAAATTATCGCTAAAGATTTTATCTATACTTACGTTTGCATTTACGAGCGGCAGAAAATAAAAACCATTTGTTAGAATCAGTAAAAAGCCATCGTAACTCTCGCTACAATGGCTATTATTAATTTCCGACTTTTAGTATATGGGCGTTACTAGAACCGGAACCCGACCTCAACACCGTACGTCGCTGGCATACCGTATTGCTGTAACATCGCTGCACTCTGACCTAGCACCTGCACTAAATATTCTTCATCAGTTACATTATTACCGTAAATAGAAACGCTATAGCGCTCATTTTCAGGTGTCCATGTAGCGCGCAGATTCAGCAATGCATAAGCATCTTGGTGTGCATCATTCGCGGCATCAAAATAGAATTTAGACGAATAATAGTAGCTACCAAAAAATGTGAGCATGCCGTTATTTAAAGGTTGATCATAAGTTGCAGAAAGATTGGCCGTCGCTTTAGGTGTACGCAATAGTTCGTTACCGCCTGCATCTATGCTCGCCGTCGTATAAGCATCACCTGGATTGCCGGTACCAATATAGGCTGGCGCATCAGGAAAATCATCGTATTCCGACTTGGTATAAGCGGTATTAAAGTCGATCTTCAGCTTTTCGTTAACGAGATAAGATAGCTGAAAATCCGCTCCGTAGATGGTCGCCGCTGCCGCATTAACGAGAATCGAACTAGCATCGACATATCGATTAACTTGAAGCTCAGAATAATCGTAATAGAAAGCCGCAGCCTCTAAAGTCCAAACATCTTGCTGAGTTTTATAGCCAACTTCATAGGCAATAATTTCTTCAGGGTCAACCGGCACGGTACTAAAACCTGCCGCATTAAACACACCAGATTTATAGCCTTTGGTAACTGACCCATACATTGAACTGTCTTCATTTAGACTATGACGCAATACCACTCGAGGTGAAAAATCGGTGAAGGTTTCTTCCTCGGTAGTGTACGGAATCGCCTGCGGAACGCTTTCAAAATTTACCGTTAGCGTATCGGAGCTATAGCGACCGCCCAATGTTAAGAACCAAGATTCCGAAAGGTCGTAAGTTGCATCAGCAAATACCGCATAGGCTTTGGTCTTCTGCCCATCTGCAAAGAAATTATCTATTTGCGCGCCAGAAGCTGTTAAATTAAAGAATGGAAATTGCGCGTCATTCTCAAAATAATACAGGCCAGCTACCCATTGCAATGGTCCAGAACCTGTAGATGTGAAGTTAATCTCTTGAGAAAAACTGTCGTCCTCTACCTGATAATGACCGTGAAAAATTGGCAGGGAGGTAGCATCGTAGTCTTGCTTACTCACTACCGTCTCATCATGATAGCCAGTGTACGAAGTCAATATAAAGCTATCATAGTCGACCTCAACTTTTATGCTGAAGTCATCAGACTTTGCAGTAAATGCTAAATCAGAATCTACTGACACAAGGCCACGACGCGAATAAATATCAATAGGTTCGCCATCCGTGTGAACAGGGTCTACTGTAGGATTACTAGAATCATTGGCAACAGCTCTACCCTCATAAGCGGTAACTCCGTTAGCGCTGCCGTCATTTCTGTCGGTATGTGCATAGTTCAGTAATACTGAAACGTTATCGGTGGGCTCGATAAGTACTTTTATACGCGCACCCCAGTTTTCTAACTCATCAACATTCTTACCCGTATACCTGTTTTTAACAAAACCATCGTTTTCATGGTAATACGCAGCAACACCCAAGGCGACCTTATCACTAACACCACCAGAACCAGCAAAGGTAGTACGTAAATCGCCATAACGTCCATAGCGCACTTTTAATGCGGCTTCCGGCTCGTAGCTAGGCGTAGTTGTGGTAACTAATATAGCGCCCCCTGTTGCGTTACGACCGAACAAGGTTCCCTGCGGCCCCTTTAACACCTGTACTGACTCAATATCAGCCATTTCAAAAGCACTAGTCAACGCACTTGAATGATAAATTCCATCGACATAGGTAGCAACCGACGCACTCAAACCTGGCCCCGCAACTGAACTACCCACGCCACGCAGGGTAGGCTGTGAAAACCCACCCGAAAGATCCACCCGTAAGCCAGGCACTGTTTGTGCTAGATCTTGCGTAGAAATAATGCCAGCTTGCTCTAAGTCCTCACCGCTTGCACTAGCAATAGAAATTGGCACATCAATATTTCGCTCAGAACGCTTTTGCGCGGTAACAACGACTTCCTCTATTACTGTATCACTTTGAACTCCATGAGAAAAAGCCATAGGGAAACTCATGGCGGATATTAAGACACTACGTGTTGTTATTTTCATACCTCTGCTCCCAGATTAAATACATACGATTGACCCGACCGATACGTCATCAAAATCAATCGATTAACTAAATAGCCAATCTAACAATGTTAGTTTAACGAGCGTAACCCGTCAATTAAGGCGTGGTAGGGATTTATACTTACGGTTATATTTTTCGAGTTGTAATCAAAAATTATCAACTAGCGAAAATCATTACCCATCAAATAAACGAGATAGCTGACAACGCGGGAAACCATCTTCTACCGCGTTTTTTTAAGCTGCATTTTCAGCATTATATTTATAGTACTTCCGTAAGGTGGATCCATCATCGCGCCGAGTTTTTTATACCAGCCTTGTTCAAAAACTGATTTGGCGTGTGAAAATCTTTTGAAGCCCGATCCGCCGCCCCAATAACTACCCATACCGCTATGTCCGACACCACCGAAGGGAAGATCAGACATCATAAGCTGCATCATCACTTCGTTAATGGCTAATCCACCAGAGCTGGTTTGACTTAGGATAGCCGCCTTCTCTTGCTCGTTATCACCAAAAAAATACAGCGCCAAGGGGCACTCGCCCTTGTTGACGTAATCAACGGCGTCTTGAAATGATTTATAGGTTTTAATAACCAAAATCGGCCCGAAGATTTCCTCCTGTATTAGGCGGCTGTCCTCCGGCGGATTAACTACAATCGCTGGCGTAAATTGACGGCGCGCATCGGTGGCGCCCACATCAACTTTAATAATATTACATCCCTTGGCTTCGGCATCAGCTATTAGCTCATGCATGCGTTTGTAATGAGCATCGGTGGCGATCGATGCATAATCTGCCGCCGCCTTGTCTAGCGGGTACATTTTAGTCACCGCAGCCTTAGCCTGCTCAACAAATTCATCGAGCTGCGCCTCTGGAAGCAAAACATAATCAGGAGTAATGCAGCCCTGTCCAGAGTTAATGAGACGACCGCTCATCGTCCGCGACGCGGTATAAGCGATATCAGCACCGGCGCCAATAATCACCGGAGACTTACCACCCAACTCCAGCGTGACCGGCACTAAATTACGCGCGGCTGCAGCCATAATATGTTTAGCGGTGCCAGCACTACCGGTGTACATCAAATGATTAAAAGGTAACTCTGCGAAAGCACGGGAAACCTCAACTTCACCGGTAACAATCGCCAACTCACTCACATCAAAATATTCAGGTAATTTTGTCGCCATCAGCTCTGCCGCATGGGGCGAAAACTCAGACACCTTGACCATAACGCGATTGCCGGCACAAAAGGCGTCCATGCTAGCAACTATCGCCATTGCCAAGGGCCCATTCCAGGGCACCATAACGCCGACCACACCGAGAGCTTGATATTTTATATAGGTTTTCGCACCCATAAGGTTAAAGGGGAAATCCGGTTTACGAACCTCATCCTTCATCCAGTTTTTTAAATTCTTTTTTATTGATTTGGCGTGATTGATAACGGGGATAATTTCTACTGCTTTGATAAAGGAATCTGGTTTATGGATCCAATCCTTTTTAGTGGCTTCAACAATGGCATCTTGATTATCGATTAAAAAGTCCACACAGCGTTCAACACGATCTATACGCGTCTGAATACTCGCCTCTCCGCCCTGCATAAAACTTTCGCGCTGAATACGCAAAATGTCGCCTAGCGATTCTGGACTATTTGCCGCCATCATATTTTTATACTCCCCAATTATTGTATGGCCTAGAATTAGCTCGCGCGCAAAGCCGCGTGGCGCACAAGATGATAATCTGCACTTCCAAATTCAGATTCAATAAGCGTCGCGCGCTTAAAATAATGACTTATCGCCAGCTCGTCAGTCATACCCATACCGCCGTGAAGCTGCACCGCATTTTGGCCTACAAAGCGGCAGGCTTTACTGACGGCAACTTTGGCAGCAGAGGCAGCAATGGCGCGTTCATTTATTGACGAGGATAAATTTAAGGTCACCAAATACGCCGCCGAACGGGCCATTTCGATTTCCATATACATATCGACCATACGATGCTGCAGGGCCTGAAAGTTTGATATTGGCTGACCAAATTGCTTACGCTGCTTGGTGTAGGCAACGGTGTCTTCGTGCAGTACCGACATCACCCCCACGGCCTCTGCAGAGAGCGCGGCTATTGCTTCATCGCCGGCTTGTTCAATATTCGCAAGCGCTTCACCTACGTCGCCGATAAGAGCCTCGGCACCTAATTGCACATTATTAAATTCAACATCCGCGGCACGCCGACCATCAATCGTGGGGTACTCACTTATGCGAATGCCAGTGCTAGCTTTATCGAGCAAAAATAAAGAAATACCGCTGCTATCGCCTGGCTCGCCGCTGGTGCGCGCCGTCACTAACAAATGCGAGGCCCAAGGCGCCGCCATCACCACCGATTTTTTACCGTTTAGCAACCAACCATTGCTATTCGCAGTAGCGGTACTAGCAAGCGATTTAAAGTCGTAGCGTGCATTAGGCTCGCCCCATGCAAATGCCACAATTCGTTCACCGGCAGCAATTTTAGCAAGCGTCTCATCAGCAGTAGCGCCACCAGCACGAGCCAACATACCGCCACAGATAACGACGGTTTCCAGATAAGGCTCTAGTACCAAACTGCGTCCGAACTCTTCCATAACCAGCATGGTGCTTACGGCATCCATACCCATACCGCCCACTCGCTCCGGCAAGGTCATCGCGGTAATCCCTAAGTCTTCTGCAAAGGCCTTCCAAATTTCGGGGCGCCAGCCATCAGCCAAACTCGCTTGGCGACGCGCTTCAAAATGGTAATTGTCTTGCAGATAACTTTGCAGACTTTGGCGGATGAGGTTTTGTTCTTCGGTGAAAGAGAAATCCATAAAATCTTGTTCCGCTAATAAAACCAAATAATGTCAAAATGCCTTCGCGAACCGCTCGCTTTAAGCATCGCGCAAAATAATATCCGCCGCGCGCCACGCCATGGCCATCGTCGGCCCATTGGTATTGCCCGACGGTATTTGCGGCATTATCGATGTGTCCATTACGCGTAAACCAGACACGCCTCTTACTCGTAACGCTGGGTCAACCACAGATTCGGCATCCTGCCCCATACGGCAACTACCCACCGCGTGATAACCGCAGCTACCGTAGCAGTCATATGCCGCGATAATGTCGTCGTCAGAAACACACTTCGGCCCAGGGTAGGTTTCTTCGGAAATTAATTCGTTTAACGATTGCTGAGCAGCATAGCGACGTGCGATATGTACCGTTTCAATCATCAAGGCGCGATCTTCCTCGGTACTGCGATAGTTAGGCTTCAAACTCGGCATCGCATTTGGGTCACGGCTATTGATATGTATTTCACCTTTTGACGTTGGGCGCAGCGGATAACCGACGATCCCCATGCCCGGAAAGGTTTCTAATTTCTCGCGATTGGTTTCAAAATCAAAACTAAATGGCGCAACAAGAAATTGAATGTCTGGCCGCGGCACTGATTTACTGGATTTAAACCAAGCACCCACTTCATAGGCACCAGAAGACATCGGGCCGGTCTTCTTTATAAAATACTGGAAAACGTTTTTCAGTAAGCGCCAGCCGCTATATTCAACATTCTCTGACAGGGGCTGATTTAATTTCCATTGGGCAATAATTCCCCGATGTTCGAGTAAGTTTTTGCCAACTTCTGGGCTGTTGTGGACCACCGGAATATTCAAGCTATTCAACAAATCTACGGGGCCGACACCTGAGCGCTGCAAAATGCCCGGTGACGCCATTGCGCCACCGGCAATAATAATTTCTTTATTCGCAGAGTAGCTGCGCTTCTCAGCGGCTTTTCCGACCAGCGCATCAACACTCACTGCGCGCTTATCTGCAAACTGCACCTTGTCTACCAAGGCTTTTGTCACAATCGTTAAATTGGGGCGATCTCTAACCGGATCGATAAACGCCTTTGATGCGCTCTGACGCTTTCCATCCCAGATTGTGCGCGAGGCGTAACCAACACACTCGGCGTCAGTTGGTGCATTAACGTCTTCAACCCGCGGCAACCCCATTGCCGCAGCAGCATCAATCATCGCCTCGGTCAAACGGTTGCGACGATTAGCTAAACTGACTTTTTGTGGCCCCTTGCCACCTCTGGTTTCGCCCTCGCCCAGCTCGTGGCACTCCAGCGCTTTATAGGCTGCGCCAATATGCTCCCAAGACCAGTCATCGCTTGATTGCGCTGCAATTTCATTAAAATCAGAGGGCTGGCCGCGAACATACATTAGGCCGTTCATTGAGCTAGAGCCGCCCATCACTTTGCCACGCGCCCACACTTCTTCTTTGAAACCATTGCCCGCCTCGGGGTCAGCCGGATATGCCCAAATATGATTTGGGTCTGTCATCAACTTACCCAAACCTTTAGGCATATGCACAAGCGGGTGGCTATCTTCGCCACCCGCCTCTAACAGCAGAACGCTATTCTTTGGATTTTCCGAAAGCCGATTAGCCAGCACACAACCAGCAGCGCCTGCGCCAACCACAATATAGTCAAAGCTATTCATTTATTATTGTCCCCACAAGCCACTGAACTTGCTCAGAATCCGCTGCGGTAATCTTTTAGCCGCAGCAGAACTTGGTATTTTTATTAGCGCGATAATTGTCGACGCCTAGCGATCTTCTGGCGCCAAATACGACTCGATAGAGTCGTGGAACGGCCCGATCATTTCCTCAAGCCCACCAAAATACACCTCTTTAATCGCGCCAGAGTTCATACCTTCCTGCTGCAATTCCGCCGCTCTAAAGTCTTCGCCACCAAATACTTCATCAATAAGAGCAAAGGACTTCGCATACAAAGCTTCTGCTTTTTCACTATCTGCAGGGCCTTTTACCAGCATGTAGTAATCGACCACGGTACGATCTTTCGCGCGCGGCATTAAAATCATAACGCTGAAATAATACGGACTGGTGATGACCACGGTATTTGGGAATACCAAATAGGCGTGGGTAACAAACTTATGAAGATTGTCGACTTCTTCTTGCAGCATTTCTGGCTTGAAATTCGCTTTGCCCGAGGTTTGGCGCTGGTGATCGCCAAGATGGGTATACACACTCGGCACATCCACAAACATGCTGGCAATGGAGTTCGCGTGTAATCTTTGTATGTGATATGCCTCTAAGAATGGCTCCATCACAAACTTCCAGTTGGTTTTTAAATCGTACATGCGGCGCCCATAGACGTGCATTTTATCTAAACCAAATGACTCTAAATCTTCTGCAACCTGATCGGTTCCCTCTATTTGTTCTGGTGCATAATCAGGGTCAAGCCCAACCCAAATGAAACCACCGGATTCGTAGCAGGTTAACGCGACCAAACCTAAGTCGCATTTCTTGGCACTGGGGAATGTTTCTTGGCGAGGAATGCCAACCAGAGCGCCATCCATGCCGTAAGTCCATGCGTGATATGGGCATGAAACCCGCCCTGCTTTAACAGGCTTGTCGCCCTCTACTAATTTTGAACCACGGTGCCGACAGGCATTGATAAATGCATGGGCAACGCCATTGCGATCTCGGGTTAACAGGAGCGGAACACCGTAGCAGTCCTGCGGCAATGACATGCCCGGCTCGGGTAAGTATGCAGACGGTGCAGCGACCACGGGCACCTTTTTGAAAAGGTCGCGCATTTCTGCCTCGAAGCGCGCCTCACTTAAATAAACCGATGTAGGCCGACTCGCCTCGGTTGTTGGAATTTCGGCGTCTTCTGGCGCACGCAATTTTGAAATAGCGTCCCATTGACTGTCAGTCAAACCTAGGGGAGCTTTCTCTGCCACTTTTTTGCTTTGCTCCATATCACGTCCTCTCTTATTCGTATGCGACCAGTCTTAATTTGCCAGTCCCAGGCACAACTCTATGCATTTAAGCAGTAGGGTAAACTCGCGAGTAAACCGCACAATATCGATTACTCATCATGAAGCCAGACTAAAAGAGCATTTATCTAATGTCAATAGTTTTAGGCGCACATTCGAGCATGTAACTCAAAGCCTTTACAAAACTAATAACGATAGATAACATGGTTTTCAACTGACGCCGCAGACCCCTTCTACATCTGTAGCGTCGGCGAAATAAGACCCACAGACAGAAGCGTGTCGTCGTGTTCGACGGCGTCTAGACCTAAAATAATTGAATATACTCAGGCCACAACTTGAGAGGGATTATCGTCATGCACAACAAAGTAAGTATTCCAGACCACATACCGCCGCACCTTGTGTTTGATTACAACTACCACGGCGACGCCAGAGTTAACGCGGAAGTTCATACCAGCCTAGAAACACTACATGACGACGCCCCCGATGTATTCTTTACCCCTTACAACGGCGGGCACTGGGTAATCACTCGTCACGACACAATCTCTGACATTGTTCGCGACCCCGAACATTTTTCAGCGAGCGAAATGCAGATACCCCGCATCGAAAACCCACCGATGTTTATTCCGCTGAATCTCGATCCTCCAAAGAACATACCTTACCGTCAGGCGCTAATGCCCGCCTTTTCACCCAAGGCGATAAAAGCGCTTGAAGGTAAAATACGTTACTGGGCCGGTAGAATTATCGACGACGCCATTGCAGGCGGTGAATGTGATTTTATAAAAGATATTTCTTCGGTATTTCCCGTTACCGTGTTTATGGAGTTTATGGGCATGCCACTGGATAGACTGCGCGAATTTCGTGCGCTGTCCGATGCATTTTTTAGCACTAACTCTCAAGAAGAAATCCATCAGTTATCCATGCAAATTATTGGCGTGATGACAGAAATTGTCGAACAGAAACGTGCCAATCCGGCGGACGATTTAATTAGTCATATTCTCACCGTAAAAATAAACGGCGAGCCCATTAGTATGGAAGAAATACAAAACATGTGCTTCCTGCTTTTTTTGGGTGGCATGGACACCGTCACCAATGTTACCGGCTTTACGTTTAGGCAATTGGCAAATGAGCCCGCACTGCAGCAACGCCTAGTGGATAACCCCGCTGACATTACTAAATTTGTCGACGAAGGGATTCGTAGCTTTGGTGTTATTAGTACTCCACGCCTAGTCGCAAAAGATTGCGAAAAATTTGGCGCAAATTTTAAAGCTGGCGAGATGGTATTGTGCCTACTGCCGATATCAGGTCGGGATGACCGTAAAAACAGCAATCCAAATACGTTCAACATAGACCGAGAAAAAGACGACGGCCACACATTGACGTTCTCAATAGGCCCCCATCTTTGTATTGGGCACTTATTAGCCCGCGCAGAAATCCGCATATTGACGGAAGAATGGGTAAAACGTATTCCCAGCTTTAAAATAAAAGCCGGAACCACGTTAAGCTTCCGGATGGGCTTTGCGCTGGCTCTTACCGGCCTGCCATTAAGCTGGTAAGCGAAACGCTAAGCATACGGGCTCCCCAGAGCCCGTATGCTTACAATTCAACTTTTAACTTTTTGCCCTCGCCGCCTGATATGCCGAACGACTTTGCAATCGATCAAAATAAGCCGTAATGGTTGGCGTAAAATATTTTTGATAGCCAAACAAACTGCTCAATAGCAGCGCGTAACCCACCGAAATATCCGCCGCGGTAAATCGCTCACCACTCAAATATGTTTTGCCTTGCAAACCGGCATCTAACACATTCAGCCGCTCCTGCAAGAACGCAGTGAAGTCGTCGCCCACGACAGGTAAGCGTTGAGGCTTTGGTACAAACAAGGTGTAACGCAAAATCATTGCTTGAATATTGGCCAGCGACGCCTCACCAAAATGCATCCAATTTAACCAACTACCGTAATCAACTTCGTCAGGCGTGACCCGCAACTCACCACCGTCATAGCGATTAAGCAGATACTCCAGTATGGCAATGGATTCGCTCATTTTGGTATCGCCATCCACCAAATACGGCAAGGTGCCAAGCGGATTTATCGAAAGAAATTCTGGCGCCTTTACCCGCGGCGGAAACGGTAGAACGTCTAAATCGTAGGAAACCCCCAACTCTTCAAGCAACCAAACACAGCGTAAAGAGCGGGTATCGACAGCATGATATAGCTTCATTTTTTATTCCTGTAATAATAATTAGAACGCGTAATTATTTTAGTTAATAGCATGAATCAAAAATAATCTAATGACAATAGATTGTAGAGTTTGTAAGCTTAGCAGGCATAAAACTAGCGCAGCGACTAATATTTAATTAAGCCTAATTGCTAACAAAATACTTGGCCACGGAATCAATGTCGAACGCACAACCTTGAGTGTGTCGCCCGTACAAAATGCAAATCTTTGAAGTCATGTAGCAAGGAATAAATCGAACACACATAGTGTCAGGAGAATCATGTGAAAGGTGTCGGAGCAGATGAACCGTATTGGCTGGCACTCAGTGCCGGTCAACTCAAACTGCCAGAATGTAGCGCATGTGGCAAAGCGCATTGGCCCGCAGTGTGGCGCTGTGGTGAGTGCGGTAGCTGGGAACAACAATGGACGTCTTTTGAGTTAAGCGGCACTATTTTTAGCTGGGCGCGCACTTGGCATGAGTTCGGTGCATCCAAGGAGTTTGGCCTCCCCTACGTGAGCGTCGTAGTCGAGATCGATAACGCTGACGGCAGACGTTTATTGGGCACCATCGCCGGCAATGCGGAAAGCATCCGCATTGGTGATCGGGTTCACGGCGAAGTCATTAGCGTCAATATTGAAGACGAAAACATACCCGCACTGCGCTGGTATTTAGACGGCAACTCCTCTACCTCTAAAGCATCTAACTCGGGAGCAACACTATGAACCGCGCATCCCAGGGTAAAGTCTCTGTCGCCGGCATTGGGCTACGACAATACAAGCGCGGCGGTGCGCCGCTGCCAGAACAAGGCATATTAATCAGAGCAATTATCGACGCCTGCGAAGACGCCGGATTTAATCCCGCTGATATTGACGGCTTTGTATCCTACGGCGATGACAAAAATGAACCCGTGCGCCTAATGCCAGACCTAGGCACCAAAGAGTTACGCTGGAACTCGCAGGTTTGGGGCGGTGGCGGTGGCGGAATTGCAGCGGCTTTCGGTCAAGCGGCGGCGGCAATCATTAGCGGCCAAGCCAATGCCGTCATCGTGTTTAGAGCCCTAGCGCAGGGTAATAGCGGCCGCATGTCTGCCGCGGTCATGCGCCACCATCTTAATGATCACATCGTGGGTGCCGGCTTAATTGCGCCGGCCCAAATTTGCGCTCTGCGCGCCCAGCGTATGTTCGAGTATTATCAAGTACCGCACTCCGTCACCGAAGAACTGGTAAAAGCCTCTTACTACCACGGCTCAAAAAATCCGGAAGCCAGCTCATTCGGCAAAGAGCTCGATATCGAAGCCTATCGCACCGGACGCTGGGTCACAGAGCCGTTCAGATTGTTCGATTGTTCGCGTGAAAACGACGGCGCGGGGGCACTACTGCTAGTTTCTACCGAGCGGGCCCGCGACCTTAAAAAGCCACCCATTAGGCTGCTTGGGGTTGCCAACGGTGCGAGCCAAGGCTGGGGAGATCTGATCGAAAATGATACCGACTACGCATCTGCCGGTTTCAAGCCTGTCGCAGATCGCCTGTGGGAGCAAACCGGCTTACAGCCAAAAGATATTGATGTTGTCCAGTTATACGAAAACTTCAGCGCCCAGGGTATCGCCTCATTAATTGATCACGGTTTTTGCAATTATGAGAACGTCGCCGAGTTCGTGAAATTTGAAAACCTCATTGCAGACGGTGGTAAATTGCCGGTGAACACCTCCGGCGGCAACTTTGCGCAGGGCTTTATTCACGGCGTAGGCACCCCGATAGAGGCCGTTCGGGTATTGCGTGGTGAGTCAGCAAACCCCGTCACCAATGCCAAAACCTGCCTACTTGCTGGCGGGCCAGGCGCACCTACCGTTAGCTCGGCAATTTTTGGTGTAGATGATCGTTAATTCGCTTTTCTAGGTTATTGAGCATGGCACATCGCATCTAAGGCATGCAAAATACGGGCGACTTAACTCTCAGCTCCTGCGAGTAAACCACGCTGTGCACAGCGCGGCACTTCTCGACAGACGCTGCCACAAAGGATGATAAAAGATGAACTTCCAAGAAATTACCGTTGAGATTCGCGAATCCGTCGGCATTCTCACCCTCAACGTGCCAGAGACCCTCAATGCGCTGACACCGATTATGGTGGGCGAGATCACCGAGGCAATTGATTACATCGCTGACAATGCGCGCGCAATGATACTTTCCGGCGCAGGTCGCGGATTTTGCTCAGGTGCTTCGCTAAATCCTAACAATCCACTAACGCCTATGTCGGCTGATCGCAGCCAACGCGATATTGGTTTGATTCTAGAAAAATACTTGAATCCCATTATGATCAAACTCAAAAACCTACCCATCCCTTGGATTACCGCTGTTCGCGGTAGCGCGGCTGGTTTTGGCGCCTCACTTGCACTTGCTGGCGACATGATTGTCGCCAGCGAAAACGCCACGTTTATTCAGATTTTCTCAAAAATCGGCCTCGTTCCCGACGGCGGTGCCACCCACTTACTTAGCCGCACAATCGGTCGCGCCCGCACTATGGAATTAATGCTAACGGGCGACCGCCTCAGTGCCGAAAAGGCCTTGGACTGGGCATTGGTTAATCGCGTTGTTGCTGATGAGGTATTGGAAGAAGAAGCCTTTAAAATAGCGCTCGCCCTTGCCATGGGCCCAACCGTTGCACTAAGCCTAATCCGCAAAGCGGTTTGGACCGCAGTCGACTCAAATTGGGAAACCAGCTTACAAACCGAACGTGAATTGCAGAAAGTAGCGGGACAGACCGCCGATTTTGACGAGGGTGTTGCCGCCTTTGTGGAAAAGCGCGCAGCCAAATTCACCGGTCAATAAATAACCACCATATCAGGACGGTCTTTGATGAACTTCCAATATCTACTTTATAAACTTGAAGACGGCATTGCGACGATCACCATTAACCGCCCAGACAAACTCAATGCCTTCACCCCCGCGATGGCCGACGATCTGATCGCAGTACTAGATCACATCGACGAAGACGACAACGTCAAAGCCGTGGTGATTACCGGCGCTGGCCGCGCCTTCTGCGCCGGAGCTGACTTATCATCCGGCAAAGATACCTTTAATGGCGAAGGCGATGGTGAATCTGCCGTGCGCGCCGGCGACACTTTAGATTACAGCGACGAGTCCGTTCGAGATATCGGCGGCCTTGTGACGCTGCGACTTTATCGCTGTTTAAAACCGATTATTGCCGCCATAAACGGCCCTGCGGTCGGCGTTGGTATTACGATGACTCTAGCGATGGATATTCGACTCGCCAGTGAAAACGCCAAGGTCGGCTTTGTTTTTGCTCGCCGCGGCATTGCGCCAGAAGCCGCGTCCTCCTTCTTTCTACCCCGTATTGTGGGCATATCTCGCGCACTGGAATGGTGCTTTAGTGGCCGTGTTTACCCAATTTCCGAAATCAAAGACAGT
Source organism: Zhongshania aliphaticivorans (assembly GCF_902705855.1). Lineage (GTDB taxonomy): Bacteria > Pseudomonadota > Gammaproteobacteria > Pseudomonadales > Spongiibacteraceae > Spongiibacter > Spongiibacter aliphaticivorans_B. The sequence goes on from NZ_CACSIJ010000012.1 coordinate 101,549, forward strand.
GGATTGATCAGAAAAGTGTGTTCTGAGCAAGAATTACTTCCCGAAGCCTATGCAATTGCACGCGAAATCGTAGACAATACGGCTCCGGTTTCTGTGGCCCTGATCAGACAAATGTTGTGGCGAGGGCTGGACATGAACCACCCTATGGATGCCCACAAGCTAGACAGCAGGGTAATACTTAGCCGAGGTCGCAGCAGCGATGCCGCCGAAGGTGTTGTATCATTCATAGAGAAGCGTCCTCCGGAATTTAAGAATCAAGTGTCGAAAGACATGCCAGATTTTTACCCGTGGTGGGACGAACCAAAGTACTTATAACTTAGTACCTATAACTTAGTACCTATAAAACATAATCCATGAGTCTTACGGCAGCCCGCAAGACAACATGAAACTGAACAAGAGCCTCCTGGAAATTACTTATGAGTGAACACTGTATTATTATTGGAGCCAGTCACGCAGCGGCCCAGCTAGTATCCAGCCTCCGCCAAGAGGGCTGGGAAGGCAAAATTTCGCTAATCGGCGACGAGCCAAATCTGCCCTACCACCGTCCACCGCTGTCAAAGGCCTTTTTTGTCGGCGAGAAGTCAGAAGATGAACTACTGATTCGCGCAGCTGATTTCTATGAAAAGAATAAGGTTGACCTACTTTTGGGTTCGCGCGTTACAAAAATTGACCGCGACGCCAAGCAGATCACCCTAGAAGACGGCGCTGAAATTTCCTACACCAAGCTCGCCCTTACCACCGGCGCACGGGTTCGTAAAATTCCTTTCACTGGCAGTGAACTTGCCGGTGTGTTCTATATGCGCGACCTAAACGATGTGAAGCAAACCCACAAATTCACCGCCCCAGGCAAGTCGGCGGTTATTATTGGTGGCGGCTATATCGGCTTAGAAACCGCCGCCTCACTGCGTAAAATTGGCATGAAGGTCACAGTAATAGAGGCCATGTCACGGGTATTGCAGCGTGTTACTGCACCTGAAGTTTCGGCTTTTTATACCCGTGTACACACCGAAGAAGGTGTTGATATTCGCACTGAAGCGGGCGTCGATGCCATTGTTGGTGAAAAGCACGTAGAAGGCGTTCGCCTTGCCGATGGCACAACCGTTCCCGCTGACTTAGTCATTATTGGGGTCGGCGTCATCCCCAACATCGAGCTAGCAGAAGCAGCCGGCATCACCATCGACAACGGTATCGCCGTTAACGAATTTGCTACCACCAACGATCCAGACATTGTGGCAGCAGGCGACTGCACCAACCATTACAATCCCATATATGATCGCAAACTGAGATTAGAATCAGTACAAAACGCTACCGATCAGGCTAAAATAGCGGCCAAGAGCATCTGTGGTAAACCTGAAGCGTATAATGCCCTTCCATGGTTCTGGTCAGATCAATACGACCTAAAACTTCAAATTGCTGGACTCTCACAGGGTTTTGACCAAGTCATTATCCGTGGTGACAGTGAGCAAGGCCGTAGTTTTGCTGCATTTTATTTCAGTGAAGGTCGCTTTATTGCAGTAGATGCGATTAACCGGCCAAAAGAATTCATGATGAGTAAACGCGCCCTCACAAGCGGCCAAATTGCTGATCCACTGAAGCTAGCCGACGAGTCTATTGAAATCAAAGACGTATTCAACTAATTCTAAGTACGAGAAAACATACCATGCCTTTAATCATTTACAAATCTCACGATGGCAGCACGCAAGAAGTTCACGCGGAAGTTGGCACCAGTATTATGCAAGCTGCGGTTGACAACGGTATCGACGGTATTCTTGGTGAATGTGGCGGCTGCTGCAGCTGTGCCACTTGCCATTGCTATATTGATCCTGCTTGGGTTGCTAAAGCCGGTGAGCCAGACAGCACAGAAACAGACATGCTCGACTGCGTACTAGAGCCGCAAGAGACTAGCCGCCTAAGCTGCCAAGTAATTATTACTGACGAAATGGACGGCATTATTATTGCCATGCCTGAATCTCAGTACTAATTACCAGCACTTGAATAGGGCTTTCAATAGCCCTATTCAATCCCTCCATCCAATACTACAAACACCCCCTCCCCGCTCAATCTTTCACCATCCTCAGATGCATCCTCCCAACAAAAACTAAGCGATCAATTAAATATATGCTAGGATTCGCATAAGTCACTATAATATTCGACCATCATCGCCATTTATATTGGAAAAACAGGCCGACATGACCGCTGCTGATAACAAGCCCAAACACAAACCTACTACGAAGAAAAAAAATAATTCCAAAGATCAGCTTCTCATCGCCGCCAGCACAATACTGACTGAGCGCAACGCGATCGACATCTCACTCAGTGATATTGCAGAAGCGTCAGGCCTCAATTCAGCCTTAATCAAATACCATTTCGGCAATAAAGAAGGTCTACTACTCGCACTGGTTGCGCGAGATGCGGCGTCAACACTTGGTCTGCTCGATCAGCTACTGGCGATGCATGTATCGCCCGCACAAAAAGTGCGCCTACATGTTGCCGGCGTGGTTAAAACCTATGCCAAATACCCCTATCTGAACCGCCTCATTCACACCCTGATGGACAGTAAAGACCCCATTGTTGCCGAAGAAATGGTGAACTTTTTTGTAAAGCCGCTGCTTGAATCTCAAACCAAAATTCTCGAAGAAGGCCTACAAGCGGGCATTTTCCACAAGATTGATCCAATGATGTTTTATTATTCGGTCATCGGCGCCTGTGACTATATTTTTTACGCCCGCCACTCCCGCAAAATCGTTACCGGGAACACCGAACTCACGCCAGAGTTACGCGATAAATATATTAATTTTGTCGCCGACACCATTCTCAAAACCCTTTGCATTGAAAAAGAGACCGAGAAGTTAGCAACGCCGTAGCACCTAGCGCAACATCAAACCACCATCAACCACAATGCTTTGGCCAGTAATATAGGCAACCTCAGGAGATGCTAAAAACATCACCGTCTTAGCGACTTCGTCTGGAGCCCCCCACCGCCCAGCAGGTATAGAGCGTAAAACCTCGGCCTGCGTTGCTTTATCGCTCTTTGCCCAGTCGATAATTTTAGTATCGATAAAGCCAGGCGCCACTAAATTTACCCGCACTCCGCGGCGCACCCACTTATCGGCAATCGCCCGCGTAAAACCCAATAAACCAGACTAGCTCGCTGTATAAGCTGGGTAATCTCGCAGAGCGATAAAACTCGCACTTGAACCTACATTTATAATGGCGCCCTGACTGTCACAAAGCCGCTGATAAAACCGATAACATAGGTCGACTACACTGTTTAAATTCACCTCGATGGTCGCCAGATAAGTCCGGTAATCGTACTCGCCCACCTCTGCGCGGCCTGCATTATTTACCAATATATCTAGCACTGAAAAAGAATCAGCAAGTCGCCCACGGCCAACCTCATCAGCCAAATCTAATTGATAATAGATAAACTCAGATAAATCGGCCTCATAGTCTGCAGCACTAGCCCGCGTGCCAGTAATGTGAACCTCAGCACCCGCCTCAGCAAAACCTCGTGCGATGGCGTAGCCAATTCCTTGACTACCACCAGTGACCAGCACCACTTTCTGGCTAAAATCAAACGTGATCACAACACACCTCACTTAGGGGAAACAGGTCGAACACGGAGCGCTATTGTAGTTTGTTTAACCGTTCGATTAAACAAACTTTGCAGCTAGGTCATGTCATCACACGGCGTCTTTAATTGGAACCGCTCCACTTTATCCACGCAAGATTGACTATCGCCAGCCTTTGGTAATCCACCTCTACACAGTTTATAATCTGCGCAGATTTATCAACCTCAAACGCAATCTGAAATGGAAGCCCACAATGAGCTACAACCAAATTCCAGCCGGTAAAGACCTACCAAACGACATTTATGTTGCCATCGAAATTCCCGCTAACAGCAGCCCAATCAAGTACGAAATTGAAAAAGAATTCGACGCGTTGATGGTAGACCGCTTCATGGCAACGCCCATGTTCTACCCAGCCAACTATGGCTACATTCCAAACACCCTGTCTGAAGACGGCGATGCACTGGATGTACTTGTTGTAACGCCATACCCAGTAGTACCAGGCTCAGTGATCCGCGCACGCCCAATCGGCATTCTGAACATGAGCGATGAAGCAGGTAAAGACGCTAAATTGCTAGCAGTTCCACACGACAAATTGAGCGTTTTATACAAAGACGTTAAAGAGCCGTCTGACCTGCCGCCATTGCTGATTCAGCAAATTGAGCATTTCTTTGAGAATTACAAAGATCTAGAAAAAGGCAAATGGGTTAAAATTGATGGCTGGGCTGGCAGCGAAGAAGCCAAAGCAGAAATCATAAAGGCAGCTGCAGCTTACAAAGGCTAAGCCGTCACGACGGAGTCACATTAGCGACTCCGTCCCCTCCCCTTAGCAATACCGCCTCATTATTTTCCAGACATAAAAAAGCGGAGCCTATTCAGACCCCGTCATTTGTTCTCAACAGCTGTAGTTCGTGCAATTAATCCAGCCACAACACCTATGAAACGTTTGGCATTGCCTTTAATAAGCGCTGGTATAATTTAGTATTTTTGCGAATCGACTTATGCTTTGCATACGCATCCACTGCACGATTCCATGCATCATCGCTACCATGGGCATTCAGAGAGAAACTAGTGCACACGGTTTTATTTTCAACCTTTGAAGCCACACCAACTTGAAAAATTGGCGTTAGATTTCCGCTTTTTTCGGTCTTCAATAAATAACTGATTCCACGCACCGTGCCGTCGCTTTTAAAACACCGATCCTCTTTGGTTTCATCTAAATAACGTTGCTGCTCAGCTTCTAACACCGCATCGCGGGCCAGCGCTTCTTTCTCAATGTCATTCTTCTGTTTACCGTCAAGGCGCGTGCCTCCGGTCTTCAGCGAGAAATACTCCTGATACAACTTGCCCGCCACGGTACGGCGCACTCTGTAGCCATAGAATGCTTTGTTATCCAGTAGTTTAACGCTCACACTAACCTCGCTTTTGCTGTTCTGCCACTATAGCTCACAATATAACATATGTAACACAATAAATCTGACGCAACGACCTAGCTGCGCTAACTTTCGTCACTGATGTATTGATCCATATTCAACGCCGGAAGTTCCGCAGATAAGGCACCGACTTGCTTCGCCGGAACACCCGCCACTGTAGAATGCGCAGCAACATCACTTAACACCACGCTACCAGCAGCAATTTTCGCCCCATCACCAACTGTGATGGGGCCAAGAATTTTCGCACCCGCGCTGATCAATACACCGTCGCAAATACGCGGATGACGCGCGCCCAATCCACTTCCACAACCACCCAAGGTCACCGAGTGCAACATAGATACATTATTGCCAACCACCGCCGTTTCGCCAATAACTAAGCCGGTAGCGTGATCTACCATAACACCACTGCCAATAACCGCGGCGGGATGAATATCTACATCGAACACACTGGCAATGCGATTCTGCAAAAACAAGGCCAGTGATTCACGGCCTTGTAGCCACAGCCAATGGGCGATTCTATATGCTTGAATTGCCTGAAAACCCTTAAAGTACAAAAACGGCATACCATAGTGGTCACAGGCGGGATCACGCTCAAAATGGGCGCAAATATCCCGTGCTGCCGAATTCACTATGCTTTCATCGCTGGCAAACGCTTCATTAAACACATCTCTGATCAACATTGCCGGTACTGAATCACAATCTAGCTTAGCGGCGATGTGAAAACTTAAAGCATCAGCAAAACTCGTGTGATTTAAAATACTAGCGTGATAAAAACTTGCCAACACCGGCTCATTGCGGCCGTACTCGCGGGCTTCGGTGGTCATTGCTGACCAAAGTTCGCTTACAGATAAACTCATAACGGCTCCCGACCGTTTAGGGCTTGCGCATGAACCGGCGGATAGCAACTAGTCGGCACTGCGATATAGCGCTGATAAATATTAGGCAATTCTTTTAAAACGATATCCCTTAACCGTAGATCCGACTGCTGCTGTAACGCCTCATAAAGTAACTCGGCCTGCATCACAACATCGCATTCAGCCGCCAAGGGTGCGTAACTTAAATGCCAGCGTTCCGGTGCGATGCCGCCGCGATCAACATTATAAGGCCTAAAAAACCCTTCGCCGCGCCCCGCTGCAAACTCACCATCAAGCCATTTATGCATGGGACCAAATACCCCCGCATCAGTCACCTCCTCAGGGGTCAACTGCACATGATAATCTGCTGACACCGCGGCGGCGTCATAAACATCAACATCGCTCCCCCAGTGATGACGAGAGGCGCCGGGTAACGCCGACCAACGTAATATTGCAGTTATTAATTCGGGCTCAGATAAACTAGCCCAATCTAATAACTGCCCCGCATCATCTAAAAGCTGGCGCTGCCCCGCTGCCTTGGCATTCCAAATCGCTAGCTGGCGGTCAAAACTGCGAAAACCACTCACCACCCTAAGATCAAATCCCGCGTTGGCCGCAGATGTCTTAAGCGCAGTTAAAGGGGCGACAATCTCCTGATGAACTGGCACGCCGTCCAACAAGCTCATCACCGACTCATCACGGCCCAGCAGTAAATCTCTGCTGATATTGTAGCGATTAGGATTTAACATTTTTTAGGTACAAATTATTCCTGCGGTTGAGTTGTCACCAGTCGTGGCATCATACTACCGACAATTGATCTATGTTGAAATTCCGGAGTGATGCAAGGTGGAAGACGCTACACTAGGTAACAAGAAAATCGCCTTGGCGCTAGGCAGTGGCTCAGCGCGAGGCATGGCTCATATTGGTGTTATTCAGCGTCTTGGCGAATTAGGTATTCAACCGGACATAATCTGCGGCACCTCTATTGGCTCAGTTATCGCTGGCTGCTATCTCACCGGTAAATTGGAACACTTCACCGATTGGATACAATCACTCAGTACCACCCAGGTACTGCACTATATGAGCGTTAGCCTTACGGCAACGGGAGGCGTTGCCCATGCGACACGCCTGATCGAGTTTTTTATAAATGAGTACGGCAACCCCAATATCGAAGATTTAAATATGCCCTTTGCCGCCGTCGCCACCGACCTAATGCGTGGTCGCGAAGTATGGCTGCAACGCGGCCCACTATGGGACGCAGTTCGCGCATCGATGGGAATTCCCGGCATTCTTACGCCAGTTGCCTTCGGTAACTCTTGGTTGGTAGATGGTGGCCTGGTGAACCCTGTCCCAGTTTCCGTATGCCGCGCCCTTGGTGCCGACATCATTATCGGCGTTGATCTCAATAGCGACTTAGTGGGGCGCCAAAAAGTGCTAACGGATGCTAAGGCACCTGCAAATGAAGAGACCATCGAAGAAGAGGAGTCTGAAGATGAGGAGTTACTACCGGAAGAAGCCGAAGACGACCCCTTTTTAGGCGCTGCCTTTAGCCGCTTCGCAAACTCCATCAAAGAGGCGACTAGTAACTTCCGCAATAACAACGCCGAGAAAAAGCCCGAACCGCCAAGCACCATGAGCGTGATGATGAGTGCCATCAATATTATGCAGGATCGCATTACTCGCAGCCGACTCGCGGGCGAACCCGCAGACATTATGCTGTGGCCCCGCCTTGGTCATATTGGTCTATTGGAATTCAGCAGCGCCGCCGAGGCGATTGTCGAGGGTCGCGATGCCGTTGATCGTATGCTTCCCGCAATTCGCCACGCGTTCATGAGCGAAGGTGATGACCGCATACTAGAACCAACAACACCACAACCACCGTTAAATACATAGATTTTATGCACACACTTTGCCCCATCGACGACATCCCCGAGCCCGGCTCTAAGGGCTTTAAATTTCCGGACAAATCACTCTTTGCCGTGCGTGCGCGAGGAAAAGTTTTTGTTTACCAAAACAGCTGCCCTCATCTTGGGATTGAACTGAACTGGCAGGAAGATCAATTCCTCGATTACGACGACGCCCTCATTCAGTGCGCAACCCACGGTGCACTATTCATTATTGAATCTGGACAATGTATTGCCGGTCCCTGCCACGGTAAAGCCCTAGAAAAAATCGCCTGCAAAATAGAAAACGGTTATATTGTGCTCACCGAGGAATACCAGCCGAACGTAATCGCCAAGGAAAGCTAACTCATAACATCACTGAAACCTGATCAGCTAACACCAGTTCCTTATCGCTAATCTGCGCCTTGTATGCAAGTACTTCCAAGCCTTCATTTACCGCATTTTTTAAGGCCAGCGCGTATCGTGGGTCGATCTCGAATGCCGGTCGAACACAGTTAATGTCCTCGTGAAGCACCGCAAACAATAAAACCACCCTCGCCCCCTCTCGCTTCAATTGCATTAATTCATCTATGTGCTTTAGCGCCCGTACGCTGACAGCGTCAGGAAAAGCGCCGATACCATCTCCGCAATGCAGAGTCACAGACTTAACTTCTACATAACAATCGCGCGTATCGTCGAGGCTATCTGCCAAAAAGAAATCTATCCGACTGCCCGAAGGTAACTTCTTCTCAGAATGGACCTTCGCATAGTTTGCCAAGGGCGCTATTCGCGACGATGCCAAAGCCTCATTCACTAAGCTATTCGCGCGGGCCGAATGAATACAAATCATCCCACCGAGTTCACTTTCCACCAGCTCCCATGTATAGGTATATTTACGCTTCTCATTGTGGCTATTCAGCAGCCACACTCGGCTATTTGCTACGGCGCAACCGGTCATGGCGCCAGTGTTAGGGCAATGCACCGTAATTTCCTCGCCGCTATCCAACACTACATCGGCCAAAAAGCGCTTATAGCGTTTTAACAATCTTCCGCGCTGTAAATTTTCAGGCCACTTCACGCAGTACTCCAGCAAACATCATCATTGTTTTCCTCTATAAAATCCGCCACATTCCCGCGGTATCATACCCTATACCATCACCCTCAAATGCCCTTCTACCGCGCTACAAGCGGTACCATCTCTAGCTTAGCAATGTTAATCTAAGACCATTCGTCATCTGCACGACAACATCTGCAATCCGCCGTTTGCCGTAATACTAAAATTAAAGCGGTATTCGCGTAACATCCTAGCGCCGTAGTAATACGGAGCCGGAAAAGAGTATTCATTGTGATCAAAAAATTTCTACTAGGCCTAAGCCTAATTATCGGCATTATTGTACTAGTGGTCGGCATTGCCCTTATGCAGCCGCATTTGCTACGCGGATTGATAGACAGTGGCGCCCAACGCTTTGCCGGTTTAGATATAGAAATCTCAGACATCCAATCGCACCTTAATCCACTGCGTTTTGAAATAAGCGGTCTGCGGCTTAACAATCCTGAGTGGCCACAGCCAGAACTCCTCGCCCTAGGCGATATCACCATCGCCTTAACGGAAAGCCCCTTCAGCCATCAAGCATTCTGGGAATTACGTGCTAAAAAATTAGTAATTAATGTTGCGCAGAATGACGCCGGCGAACTGAACTGGATTAGCAGCAAACTAAAATCTAACGAAGAAATGCCGACACCAGAAGAGATAGACAAGGGGCCACTGCTCCCCGGCGACTTTAACTTCAACCGCATCGCTATTAGTGAAGTTACCTTGAACTGGCGCGATAAAAAAGATAACGAGAGCCAAATTTATCTGCCGGAGTTAAGGGCAGAGCGAATCGAAGCCGGCAATGGCGACATTTTTATTGGCCTCGACTATCTTGAGCAGCATATCGAGTTACACAGCGCGATCACGCTATTTGACCCGCAGCAAGGCATACTCGGTTACGACCTATCACTTCACCACAAAGACGTAGATATCAAAAGTAAAGGCAAGCTGTATCTTAGCCCTAACTTAGCCGGCAGTACGCTATCCTTAAACCTCGATCTACGCAGAGCCGACGCCCTTGGCAAACTTGCGAATACCGATCTTCCAAAACTGCCAATCACAAAGCTTTCTACAAATATTGCTATCACCCCGAATTACGAACTAAGCGACATCGTTCTTGAACTCAACGACAGCAAAATTAAAGGCGACATTAATATCGACGCCGAGACCTCCGCGGTTAAGGCAAGCCTACGCTCAGCCAATTTAGATATCGACAGTCTATTACCTGTAGCAAGCGATTCCGAAGCAAACGATACAAGCAAGACAACAAACGCGAGTAACACTGCAATAGTGAGCAAAGACGAAGCCCCCATAGACTGGGCTTGGCTACATGACACCAACGTACAAATCAATCTCGACATTAAAAAACTTAGCGTTATGGGCTGGGAGCTAAATGGCCTGAAGTCGGATATCACCGTTAAAAAACCAATCAAACTCACATTAAGCGCCACCCAAATTATTGAGCTGGCAAGCAAACGTGAAATTACGGATTTCTCCACAGATATTAACCTAGAGCCCCTCGCTGAAAACACCAGTGGCAGCGACGCCAAGGTTTCAATCACAGCCAAGCAGCAAGGCATTAGCGCCGAAGCTTCTGGCACGGTTAATTTAAACGGGATCGCAGGTACAGAATTTGACCTTAAAGCCGATGCAGAAAAGAGTCAGGCCGTCTGGAAACTAGCGCTGCTTCCCTGGCAAGAGGCCGGCCCTCTCGCAATTAACGTGGCGATAAAAACCACAGCAGACAGCTACGCCGTAAAGGGTAGTAGCCGTCTCGGAGAACAAAGTACGGACTTAGATCTTAATTTCACTCCCGCTAATACCCCAGACGACATATCGAATTTGAAGGGCACACTATCGCTGCGTAAAATTGATTTAGCCTTCCTCAACCCGCCTGCCGATGCATCGCAAACGGAAGAAAAACCTAAGCCCGCCAAATCCTCCAAGAAAAAGCTCATCAGTGACGAGCCCATCGCCTTTGACTCACTAAAGTCCGTTAACGCTGAATTACAAATTCAGCTTGAAGACATCGACACCGGCTACAACCGCATTAACAAAGCGAAATTCAAACCAACCGTAAAAAATGGCTTGCTTAAACTCAAAGACACAACCGTCAATTTTGACGGCGGTGAAGCCAAAATCGCCCTCACATTAGATACCGCCAAAGCCATCCCTGAGCTGGATATAAAATTCAGCGTCGATGCTGACGACTACGGCAAGCTCGGCCTAGACAAGGCGGCGGGGATCAACCAAGGCACAGGGCGTATTCGTTTTGACGCCGACAGTAAAGGCCTAAGCCCCCATCAATTTGCCGCCAATATGAATGCAACATTAGATATAAAAATTACTGATTTAGTCGCACAGGGCAACGCGCTAAATCTCATTGGCTCTGACGTGCTCAGTGAAACCATCGATAAACTCAATCCTTTTTCCGAAAAAAAATCCCGTACCGATATTGAATGTGTTGCGGTGCATTTTAAGGGAAGTGAGGGCAAATTTATCAGTAAAGATGGTATCGCGCTCGAAACCGAACAAACCAAAATTATCGGCACAGGTAATATCGATATCGGTAACGAAGAATTTCTACTCGGCGTATCACCCATTGCCCGGACCGGTGTAGGAATTAATGTTGGTGCAGCGGCTGGCCTAGTCAGGCTTGGAGGAACCTTCAGCAAACCCAAGATAGTCGCTGATCCAGCGGGAATGTTTACCTCAGGACTGTCTACCGGCGCCGCTATTTACACGGGTGGCTTATCGCTCTTAGCACAGGGCTTACTCAAACGCGCCATTTATGCCGGCAGTGCCTGCGACGGCGATATTGATGATATTCCGACGGTAGAGGAACTACCTGATGAAATCCTCAACCCCGTCGCGCCAGATGATCAAGTACCTCAGCAAAATACGCCCGCGCAGACCACACAAATACCTACAAGTAGCTAAGGCTAGGATTATTTCTGTAAACATACGATCTTAAATCCGTCCTGCTCACACAGCAGTTCACAGGCCTGAAACAGGCCTTGGGCTTTACGCTCAAGGGGAATAAATTGATTCACCACAAACAGCGCCCGTCCCTTTTTAGCTAGTAGGCGGTGGGCTGCTGCCAGAAATCGATCGGTCAGCGATCCCGCCACCGCAAAGCCTTGATGGAATGGTGGGTTGCATAAAACCGCATCAACAGGGCCTTGCATACCAGCAGCGCAATCTGTCAATACTAACTCTGCATTTAAGCCGTGTACGTCGCAGTTCTTGCGCGCTGCCAATATCGCACTGGCATTATTGTCGGTTAGCAACCACTCCGCATCAGCTAGCTGCTGTGCCGCCATCACCGAGATATATCCATAACCACAACCTAAGTCCGCAACGCGGCTTGGCTGAGTTTCAAACATGTTTAAAAAGATGGGCAGATGTTCAATAAGTAGTGCACTTCCGCGATCTTGTTTTTGCCAGCCAAACACGCCCGGTTTGCTAAATAATTGCGGAGCTTGGGCAATCTCTCGAATCAGCGTGTATTGGCTATCGTCCAGCAAGCTACTGGGTTCCTGCTGTTTAATAATTGTTGCGAGGTAGGCGCCACCGTCCTGCTTTTTAATATCGGCGTTAGTGCCTAGCAGCGCGGCGGCCTTCTTTGCGTAATTATGTAGGCCATCATTTTTATGGCCAGTGAGTAGCAAACTGCCCCCTATTGGCAGGGCTTGCAGAGCCTGATTAATGAGGTAATGCACAATGGCTTTTTCTTTAGAGACGCGGTAACACACCGTGCTTGGCTGCACGGCGTTGACGGGAATGTCAAAATCCCCCAGCTCTACACTAAAGCCGCCGTCGCGTAGCTGATCCGCAATGTCACAGCGATTCGTGAAACTTTGCCAATCTGGTTGTGCATGGGGGAGCGGCATATCCGCTATATGTTCGTCGGCGAACCACCACACCGGCGACACCAACGATGAAAACTGCCGATACAGTGCAGTTAAGGCGGTATCTGTCGCAGCTCCCTCTCCCGCACTGGCACCAACTCGTGATTTAGGCATAGTTCTTTTATTCCTACTTGGCAATGTTCAACAAAGCACCCATTGCATACTTCGACTCTTGGATTATCAAACCCGTGATAGTTTTTGAGTTAATGACCGACACTTGCAATTTCGTCGGCGCTTAAGGCGCGATACTCCCCCTCAGCCAAGCTACTATCTAGGCTGATCTCGCCAATCACTTCGCGGTGCAAGCGGGTCACTGCATTACCCTCAGCACCAAACATGCGTTTCACTTGGTGGTAGCGCCCCTCACAGATTTTCAGCCTTGCACGACAATCATCGATAATGCTGAGCTCAGCGGGCAGGGTTCGCGCCTTATCATCTTTTAAAAACACTCCCCGAGCAAAATGCTCAATACAACGCTCAGCAATCGGCTCTGCCGTTTCTACATAATAGGTTTTCCAACATTTGCGCTGAGGTGAGGTAATAGCATGTGACCAATTACCGTCGTCAGTCAGCAACACGAGCCCTGTGGTATCAATATCTAGCCGCCCTGCCACGTGCAAACGCTCTGGATTATCTTCATCCATTAGATCAAGCACCGTCGAATGCCGACGATCGCGTGCCGCACAAACATAGCCCTGCGGCTTATTTAGCATTAAATAACGCGGCCCTATAGTCCGCAAGGTCGCCCCCATAAGGGTAACGTCTGCCGTGGCGGGAATTAGCTGCGAGGGGTCTGTTACCGCACGACCATCAACGGCAATATCGCCTGATTTGATCAGTTTTTTTGCGTCGCTGCGGGAATAGTCGGTCACGCTGGCCAAATAGCGATCCAGACGGATGGGCTTACTGGGGGTATTCACAAATCCAAGCACTCTTAAACAATGCCGGTATTGTCGGGTAAGTGCTTCAAGCAGGCAATAAAAAAGGGCCGATAAGGCCCTTTCCGTTAGCGTTGCAAACCTCAGTTTTACTGAGCTTCTGCACCCGCTTCAACATTTGCATTAACCTTGATATTAGTCAGGCTACGCAATGCCGATTTTTTCTCTTCGATTTTAGCTTTTGTTTCAGCCTTAGCAGCTGCACGCTCTTCAGCACGAGCTTCTGCGTCAGCTTTCGCTTTTGCATCACGCTCAGCTTTAGCGGCTTTACGCTCAGCCTTTTCCGCTTCTGCTTTTGCCTTCATCTCTTCGCGCTTAGCTTTTGCTTCTGCTTTTTTCTCATCCATATCGGCTTTCATGGACTCGCGTTTCGCTTCAGCATTTGCTTTGGCACCCGCGGCTTTCTCGTCGATGTTGGTGTCAACACTCACATTAGCTTCAGCTTTTGCTTCTGACTTAGAGTCATCACCACCCAAGCCTAAACGGCTTAAAAAACTGCCCTCAGCAGCCATGACACTGCCACTTAAACCAACTAAAGTAGCTGCAATTACGATGTCTTTAATTTTCATGATGTTTTATTCCCCGTTTGAATTGTCGTGCCTGTTATGTGCTACCCATTGTAGGGAAGCATTCTTCTGTGACAAGTACTCAATCACGTAATTTTCACCGCAACTTTTTTAACTAATCACGGTCATGTTCAGCTTGGAGTCAGCTTTACCGCTTAATGCTCGCGGGTCGCCCTGAAGCGTACGTCAGGATGACGTTCCTCCGTTAGCGACAAGTTAACGCGGGTCGGAGCCAGGTAAGTTAAATGCCCGCCGCCGTCCACCGCCAAGTTCTCAGCGCATTTGCGTTTGAATTCTTCAAACTTCTTAGGATCATCACAGTCTACCCAGCGCGCGGTATATACATTAACAGGCTCGTACAGGGCTTCTACCTTGTATTCGTCTTTTAAACGATAAGCGACCACGTCAAACTGCAGGGTTCCTACCGCACCAACAACAAGGTCACTATTGCGCTGTGGCATAAATACTTGCGTAGAGCCTTCTTCAGAAAGCTGTTGTAAGCCCTTCTGCAATTGCTTTGATTTTAAAGGATCACGCAAGCGAATCCGGCGAAACAGCTCCGGTGCAAAATGCGGAATACCAGTAAATTTTAGGTCTTCACCTTCAGTAAAGGTATCCCCGATCTGGATAGTACCGTGATTATGCAAACCAATAATATCGCCCGACACCGCCTCGTCCAGTAGCTCTCTATCACCGGCAAGAAAACTCACAGCATCAGCAATTTTAATGTCTTTGCCAATCCGCACATGGCGCATTTTCATACCCTTGCGATAGGTACCCGAGCACACCCGCATAAAGGCAATACGGTCGCGGTGCTTAGGGTCCATATTGGCTTGAATTTTAAAAATGAATCCCGCAAACGCGTCTTCCTTCGCATCTACTTCGCGCTGAGCCGTCGCCCTATTCAACGGCGCCGGCGCCCACTCGACAAAACCATCCAACATTTCGCGAACACCAAAATTTGACAGCGCAGTACCAAAATACACCGGCGTCATTTTGCCGCTCAAATACTCGTCACAATTGAATTCATGGCTGGCACCACGCACTAACTCAATCTCGTCTAAATAATTTTCGTACTCGTCATCCAATAAGGCCTTAGCCTCATCGCTTTCTAAACCTTGAATCTGAATATCTTCGGCAATCACCGAGCCCTTACCCGGCTGAAATACGTGAATGACATCAGTGTATAAATTATAAACACCCTTAAAATCTCGGCCCATGCCAATAGGCCAGTTGATTGGCGCGGCAGCAATACCTAAGACGCTCTCTACCTCATCAAGTAGCTCAATAGGGTCGCGAATATCTCTATCCATCTTGTTAATAAAGCTAAGAATCGGAGTATCCCGCAGGCGACACACATTCATTAACTTGATAGTCCGATCTTCGACACCCTTGGCTCCGTCGATAATCATCAGTGCCGAGTCCACCGCCGTCAGCGTGCGGTAAGTGTCCTCAGAGAAATCCTCGTGTCCCGGGGTATCCAACAAGTTCACGATCCGGTTTTTATAGGGAAACTGCATTACCGAGGAAGTAACAGATATACCGCGTTCCTTTTCTAGGCTCATCCAGTCCGAGGTTGCCGCGCGATCGTTTTTCTTACCTTTAACCGTACCCGCCACCTGTATCAACTGCCCCAGCAGAATCAATTTTTCAGTAATCGTGGTTTTACCGGCATCGGGGTGAGAGATAATCGCGAACGTTCTACGCTTGGCGATTTCCTGCTTTAAAGGCGAATTCGACATCTGTGAGGGTCTTCTGGCTTAAATAATGGACGCGACACAAACACTGCCGCGGCGGAGGCAGGATTCTACGTTATTTACGTTGTTTTTTCACTGTGGTCAGAAACGACCAGAATCGAGGCTTTCTATGGAAATAATATACTATGCCGACGACAAGCCGCCAGCATAGTAAGCAAAATTTGCCGCCCATCGGCACAAATTAAGGCAAACGAACAATCTCACCCTTTAGCGCAACACCAGATATGAATGTACCAGTATGACATTCGTATTCAGTTTCGCTGGAAAACTCATTGCGCTTATAAAAACTCTCAACATTCACAACTGCGTTGCCGCCTGCAGCGATAGCGCTATTTTGAAGTGCTAGCAAAGCAGACAATAAAACCCACTCACAGGCTTGACGGTCTGATTTGTTAAACGCATTAGTTTTCTTGTTTGTAATCCTTTCACCCATTGTAGCGGCAGGGGTCGGATAGGATTGCTTGCCAAAGTAAAATTTAAAATCAGGATTCAATCGTGATTTAAAATCAACTGACTGCATGGCCTCTGATATCGACAACTTGTGCTGCCTGTCTGCGGCATAAGCTGTATTCATAGCAACGGTGAAGATCACCAGCACTGAAAGAATTATCCGTTTCATATAGTAAATTCCTAAACAATGAAAAAATATCAATTAGAAGACGCTGAAAAGCCTAGATATATTAGTCATGTACTCTCAGGAAGTCTAACTATGGCAATGCCAATTGATTCTTTGAGACCTCAACATAACTACTGCCCTCGCCAATACAGCATTAAAAATCAGCTTAAAATGCGCATTTACTCAAGTTAACCCGGCAATTACTCTGCATTCCCCTAATACACGCCATCCTTGGCGCTATCGGCTTTTGCGTTGATTTTAGCCTCGTCTTAGCCGCCCTCGTTACGTTATGCTGAAGTCTCTTTAGTGCTGCCGCTTGTTATAGGGTTGGTATCTGGTAGAATTGGGAACTAAATCACAAATTTGCTGTCCGCTCACTCCTGGTGAGAAACGAGCAACCCGCGCATTTACTATTATGGACTAGGAATGTCTATATCGTTTACAGTTTCTGAATGGTCTGGCTGGACCAGCGTGCCGATTAAAGGATTAGAAGGCAGTAGCCAACTGACATTTTCTGACAGCCCCGATGTACAAAACATCCCACCGATGCTCCGTCGCCGCCTGAATCTATTGGGGCGAGCCTGCGCAAGTGAAATTCTTCAGCATTGCGCTAAAGATGACGACATCCCGCTGGTTTACGCTAGCCGCCACGGCGACATAGAGCGCACATTATCTGTTTTACAAGAGCTTGCACTTGAACAACCCGTATCACCGATGAATTTTAGCCTTGCCGTCCACAATGCCATATGTGGCGTGGTATCCATCCATCAAGGCCTAAAAGGCAATATTTCAACGATTGCGGCAAGCAACGGGCTAGTTCCTGCGTTATTAGAAGCCTGCGGCCTTATTGAAGAGGGCAACGACAGGGTCCTATGTATTATTTGCGATACGAGCACCCCAGAAATATATCGAGACAGGCACGAAGCGGTAGAACAACCCTTCGCATGCTGCTTTATTGTGACAAAGGGTAACGCCCTGAATCTTGAAATGATTCCCAACGCGTCAAAACAAATCCCAGACGATAACACGCCGTTTTTGAACTATTCCGCACTACGCTTTGGTGCGTTTCTTAACTCCACTAGCACTAGCGCGAGCTTGCCCCACAATAATCAGCACTGGATGATTTCCAAAAATTAACACTATGACCTTGCGAGCCAAACTCAACTACTACTGGCGCCTGATTGCGACTGCACTCAGCTTCGCTTTATTTGGCATTGGCGGCGTTATTATTCCAGCTGTAGCCACCCCCGTTTTATGCCTTTTTGCTCCTGACAAAAGACGGATACTGGCGCGAAAATTAGTACATCTATCCTTCAAAAGCTTTGTTTACATCATGCGCGGACTGGGAATATTGCGCTGGGATATTACCGGCATAGAAAAGCTTAAGCGCAATCATGGACTTATATTAGCCAATCACCCCACCCTAATCGACGTGGTATTTCTAGTCGCCTTGATCCCGAACGCCAACTGCCTCGTAAAAGGACGCCTGCTTAGCAACCCCGCAATGCGTGGCTTTATATCACTTGCTGGCTACATCACCAATGACGACAGCAGTAGCTTATTAAACCCTGCGAACGACACTGACGGTCTTTTAGTAATATTTCCTGAAGGTACCCGCAGCACAGTAGGGCAGCCTCTAAAAATGCAGCGGGGAGCAGCTAATATCGCTATTCGCAAAGAAATGAATATCACGCCAGTCATGATACAGTGCACACCGGCAACACTGAGCAAACAACATAAGTGGTACCACATCCCTGAGCGCGCGTTTGTTATTTCGATCACAGTCAATAACGATATAGACATAGCTCAATATTTAGATGTGCCCGCAACACTGGCAGCCCGTCAACTTACCAAATACCTAGAACAGTATTTTTCACAGGAAAACCCAGTTTATGAGCAACCAGTCACTAATTCAGGAACTGAAAGCCCTATTGATTCAAGCCTTGGACTTGGAAGATATATCAATTGATGACATTTCAGACACTGATCCGCTTTTCCACGACGGCTTAGGACTAGACTCCATCGACGCACTCGAAATAGGCGTCGCGCTACAGAAAAAATATGGCATAAAACTGAACCCTGACTCGGACGATGTAAAAACCTATTTTTCCAGCGTCAGCCAACTTGCCAAACTGGTTGAGCTCAACAGAACAATAGAAGGGTAAAACCATGCATTCACGTTCAGAAATATATCAACATATTGTCAGCGTTATGAGCGACCTGTTCGAGATCGACCCTGCAAAACTAAGTGAAGACGCTGAGCTTTACGACGAGCTAGATATTGATAGTATCGATGCGGTAGATCTCATTGTTGAGTTAAAAAACTTCACCGGAAAGAAAATTGCACCTGAAGATTTTAAATCTGTCAGAACTCTGGGTGATATTGTTGATGCGGTAGAAGAATTGCTAAAAAATGACTAACAACGTCGGCATTCGCATTGCCCTCGGCCTGCTATTTCTTCTTTACCCGGTCATGGTTTATGTCGGCCTCGCTTTCTTCGACCCAAGGTGGCTGACTACCCTACTGCTCGTCACCGCCGCTGCGCGCTTGCTCGGCGGAAACTTTCCAAGAAAGGTATTAGTACTGTGGGCAGGCGCCGCGGTGCTTGCAATAGCAATTACCTTCATCGATGCCTCCGATATTGGACTTCTTCTTTACCCCATTCTCGTCAACGCCGTACTGCTTGCCCTCTTTGCGTGGAGCTACCTCAAGCCACCCAGCATCATCGAATCTATTGCCAGAAAAACCGAACCAGACCTATCGGAGGATGGCGTACGCTATACGCGCAAAGTCACCCTAGTTTGGTGTGCGTTTTTTTTAGGTAATGGTTTATTTTCGCTGTTTACATTAACTCAAAGCAGAGAATTTTGGGCACTATATAACGGCATGATTTCCTATATATTAATGGCGGTACTAATGGCCGCAGAATGGCTAATACGCCAACGAGTAAAAGCCAACCATGTCAGCGCTTAAGTCCCTCACCTCATATTGCGATCTTTCCACGCTCTACCCCGACGGCAAACTCATCGCCTACCGGGATTCCGAAGCCGTATTATGGTCCGAAGTATCCACACGCGTCGAACAATGGGAAAGCCAACTTGGTGGGATACCACAAACGTCCATTGCCGTTCATCAAAATAGCGGCATCGAGTTACTCGCCGTATTACTCGCCATTTGGCGACTCAATAAAATTGCCGTTATCCCCTCCAGTACACGCCGCAGTCACTTAGCGAGTGTTGTGTGCCCAACGGCTATATCTGAACTGGACGATACCGAAAATTTTGCGCTAGCAGCAATACATAACGCACCGACAAGCTCGGACGCCGCGCTGGTTATTTACACCTCCGGCTCAACCGGCCAAGCCCAGCCGTGTCAAAAAACTTTTGGCCAACTTAATGCTGAAATAGCCAGTTTTGAAGCATGCTGGGGACAAATACCAGCATGTAGCCTCTTTGCCAATTCGGTATCTAGGCATCACATGTATGGTCTGCCATTCGCGCTACTTTGGCCCTTTCTTCGCGGCAACCCATTTACCGATGTCCGCCTTCCCTATTTAGAATCGCTGGAACATTTACCCAGCAACTCATTTACCTTAGTGAGCAGCCCAGTCCAACTCGCAAACCTGCCACTTAGCTTAAACACTGCAAAAATTTCAAATGAATGCGTCGCAGTTTTCAGTGCCGGCGCGCCCTTGAATTCCGACGCGGCGGAACGCTGCCAACACTATTTTGGAAAACCGGTCACCGAAATTTACGGTAGCACCGAGACTGGGGCTATCGCTCGGCGCCACCAAACTATCAGTGATGCGTGGCAACTACTGCCAAATACCAAACTGCGAATTAGCGAATGTCAGCACATAGAAATTTTTTCTGCTGCTGCCGGTAGCACCAACAACTCTTGGCTACGACTTTCAGATATCGGAGAGCAACTAGACCCACAGCACTTCCACCTAAAAGGCCGCGACGACCAAATAGTGAAGGTGGGCGCAAAGCGAATATCACTAAATAGTATTAACGACCGACTGATATCGCACCCCTGGGTACGCGACGCGCGAACCATGCTACTAAGCGAGCGAAAATCAAGAATCGCTGCGGTTATATGCCTAACCCCAGAGGGCAACGACCAATTAACTGACACCGGGCGGCATAACGTAAACGCCGTATTACTCGATCATTTGGGCGACCATATCGAAACCATTGCTAGACCAAGGTATTGGAGATATTTATCTACAATGCCGATGAATAGCCAAGGCAAAGTTCATACCGAAGTACTGGAAAACCTATTTTTCAGCGAGCGCCAGCCCCGCCTACCAGAACTCGTCGCACGCAATACAACACCTGACGATACCTGCGCCAACGTCACACTGTTTGTGCCTCATCAACTCTTTTACTTTAATGGCCACTTCCCTGGCAATGCCATCCTTCCTGGGGTTGTACAGCTTAGCTGGGTCATGCATTTTGCACGACAGCATTTTCCTACACTGAGTAAATTCCAACGTTTAGAAGTGATCAAATTTCAGAAAATAATACGCCCCGGCGACACCATTCGTCTTGAACTAATATGGGACGCCGCCAAAAATCGTCTTGTATTTAACTACTACAACGGCGCTGAGCAAGCACTGTCTAGCGGCCGTATCGGGTTTGCTAGTCATGACTAATGTGTCGAGTAATTTTTTTGCACCCTGTGCGCTAATACCCGTTTACAACCACTCACTGGTACTCGCCAACACTTGTAAAACCATACTAGCCAAAGGCTTAGCAATAATTTTGGTCGACGATGGCAGTAATGAGCCGTGCAAAAAAATCATACAATCGATTATAAGCAGCAACGAGAAAATCACTCTAATTGAACACAGCACTAATCGCGGCAAAGGCGCTGCAATCAAAACTGGTATCACGGCCGCTCAACAACTTGGTTTTAGTCACGCCATTCAAGTAGACGCGGATGGGCAGCATAACCTCGCTGACATCGAGCGTTTTATTGGCGCGGCGAATAAGGCACCAAACGCGTTAATTTTAGGCTACCCCGCCTACGACGAGTCAGTACCACGCCACCGTTATTATGCACGCTACCTTACCCATATCTGGATATGGATAAATACACTATCAACCAGCATTAAAGACACCATGTGTGGCTTTAGGGTCTACCCCATACAGGAAAGCTCAGCTTTAATAGCTGCCTCAACAATTGGCGATCGAATGGAATTCGACTCAGAATTTGTCGTCATGTGGTACTGGTCAGGCTTAAGTATTGCTCAACACGAAACCGACGTGCGCTACCCACAAGACGGTATATCGCACTTCCGATTGCTAAAAGACAATCTTCTCATTTCAAAAATGCATGCCAAGCTTTTCTTTGGCATGTTGTGGCGACTGCCAAAACTACTTCAGCGTAAGCTAGTGATGGCAGGCAAATGAACAAAGCAAAAAATTGGTTTTCTATTAGAGAGTATGGTTCCAAAAAAGGGATTTCACTGCTGCTAGCCTGCTATAAATTTGGCGGCCGCTGGTTATTTGCTGGCATTCTATTTCCCGTTATTTTCTTTTACTTTTTATTGCGTCGAGACGCCCGCCACGCCTCCTATTTGTACTTAGAAAAGATGCACCACATTAACAATGCTTTTCCAAAGCCACGGGTTCAACACTGCTTTCTCCATTTCTGGCACTTTGGCCTCTGCCTGCTAGACAAATTTAATGTATGGATGGGATATATTCAGCGCAGCGATGTCACTATACACGGCGGCGAATATATTGCAGACATGATAGCGCAGGGTAAAGGTGGCGTAATTTTCACATCCCACCTTGGCAATTTTGAAATCTGTCATGCGCTCTCCGAAGGACGCGATGGCATGAGGCTGACAGTGCTTCACCACAGCCAACACACCGCAAAGTTTAATGAAGTACTGCGTCGCTATAGCCGCGACTCGCAAGTGGAGCTTATGCAGGTAGGCGACCTAAGTATCGGATCGGCAATACGCTTGAGTGAAAAAATATCCAGAGGCGAATTTATCGCAGTCGCCGCCGACAGAACACCAATCAACAATCCTACCGCCGTACAATTAATCGATTTTTTAGGTGTGCCAGCGGCATTCCCAACGGGACCATTTTCCATGGCTCTTGCACTGCAATGTCCCATCTTTGCGCTGCACTGTATCAAGCTTAATGGCCGCTATCACATTCATTTTGAGCCTTTATCTAAAGGTGAAATCAGCAGCCGTAAACAGCGCGAGACCATCCTTGCTACACTGATGAAAAAACACGTTCAACGCCTCGAACACTTTTGCAAACAAGCGCCTTGGCAGTGGTTTAACTTTTACCCATTCTGGCCATCTGATGACACGGACAATCAACCATGAGCTCGTCAAACAAAGCAACCGTCACCCACAGCGCAAATGTCATTATTGACGTACCCTTCCACGACGTCGATTCAGCGCAAATCGCCTGGCATGGCCACTACGCCAAATACTTTGAAGTTGCGCGTTGTGCGCTATTAGAAACCGTTGACTACAACTATTTACAAATGAGCGAATCTGGTTATTTTTGGCCAGTAGTCGATATGAGAATTCGCTACATTAACCCAGCCTTATTTGGCCAAAAAATACGAGTTAACGCGACCATTACCGAGTGGGAACACCGCCTTCGGATTGATTACAAAATATTTGATAATGAATCCGGCCAACGTTTAACCAAGGGCTACACCATTCAGGTCGCCGTCGGCATTGAAAGTAAAGAACTACTACTAGCCTCGCCCCCAGTGCTGTTTGAAAAGCTTGGTCTGGACGACACACTATGATTCGCGTCCTTCTCTTCGCCATAAGCCTCTTAAGTTGCGGCGCAAACGCGGGGGCCGCCATTGAACAACTTGCTATCGATGCAAAGAGCATCCAAGGGATTAACGGCAAATTCACCCAGTCTCGCCACATTGCCATTCTAAGCACACCACTCCGCTCCGCTGGTGAGTTCCGCTATCAGCGCGAGATTGGCCTTGTATGGCATGTTAGCCACCCGGTAGAAAGCACATTGGAAATCTCTTACGACAAAGGTCTACGATTAGTTAATGACGATGGCGAGGCCAAATCAGTCACCGGGGCGGAGTTGCTCACTCAATTATTCTTAGGCCTTTTTTCTGGTAATCTCGATGCGCTTTTAGATATTTTCAATATCGATGAACATAA
Source organism: Zhongshania aliphaticivorans (assembly GCF_902705855.1). Taxonomy (GTDB): domain Bacteria; phylum Pseudomonadota; class Gammaproteobacteria; order Pseudomonadales; family Spongiibacteraceae; genus Spongiibacter; species Spongiibacter aliphaticivorans_B. Next base: position 125,344 of record NZ_CACSIJ010000012.1, read on the forward strand.
AGACGAAGCAACTTGGCGCCTGCATCTAACGCCGAAAAGCGACGCCCTTCGCCAGCATATAAGCCATATCAATATTGTAGGAAACAATGGCGTTAATGCCATAACCGTTGTAGAAACCAGTGGCGACCGCAACGAAATTCACTTGCTAGAACAACACATAGAGCGATCTATTGAATGACATCGATCGCGACAAAAAAACCTGCACAACGCCTATTTGTAGGAATATGGTTTAGCCTCCTATTGTGCATTACGGTATTTTGCGTGCAACATATTCGTCAGGGCGATGCCTTCGAAAGCAATATTCTTGGGCTACTGCCCAACTCAGTAAGTGAAAATATACAGAGCAGCACCAACCCGTCTTTAAATATTGAGCGCAAATTTGTATTACTTATCGGCAAGGCCAACCCTTCGCCAAACTCGGCCCTTGATGCAAGTCGTGAGCTACTCCATCAGCTGAGCGACCTAAACGAAGTGCGGATAGACCAACATAATGGCGAACAATTAAAACAGCTACAAAACTTTTACCAACCCTATACCAATCAACTTCTCACATCCACATGGCGCCACCGCCTTACAACTGACACACCTAAAAGCATAGCCCAAGCCGCCTATGCTGAGCTATTTAGCCCAGTCGGCACTTACCGCCCCTATAATTTTCAACATGATCCATTTAATTTGGCGGGTGATTGGTTACAGCAACTATTACCCCAGCAAGGTCAGTTTCGCGCATCGGAGATACCCTCTTTAAAAGACGGCAATCAACTGTGGTATGTGATTTCTGGCGAGCTGCAAGCGAGTCCATTTTCGCCAGACGGTCAGCAAGCTCTTATTTACGTCTTAAACAATTTTGCTAAAAACCACCAAGATCTTACAATCTTGCGCTCCGGCATCGTGTTTCACGCCGCCGAAGCAACAGCTTTATCTACAAAAGAAATTTCCACCGTGGGGCTCGGCTCTATACTCGCGATCATCGTCTTGGTCATTGCCGTCTTTCGCTCCTCAAAATCTCTGCTGGCAATTCTGGCAACACTCAGCGCTAGTGTTGTTGCCGGCCTTGGGTCGTGCTTTTTAATCTTTGACCAAGTACACCTTATTACCATCGCATTCGGATCAACACTGCTCGGTCTCGCAGTAGATTATTGCTTTCATTTTCTCATAAAGTACCGGCAATTACAGAACGCCCAGTTTGCGGTACAACACATGAAAAAAGGTCTCATCTTTAGTGCGGGATCAAGTATTTTAGCCTATGTTTTTCAATTTTTATCACCCCTCGCAGGACTACAACAAATTGCAGTGTTTATGTGTGCAGGCCTTGCTGCTGCAGCAATTAACATTGCGGTTTTGGGCTTCTATTTTAACGACTCACGATCAGTGTCGTTTTCCACCTACTTACAGATATTTCCTAAGTACATTGCGCCCCACTACCTCCGGCTAACTCACACAAAACTAACGACGAGCTTTATACTGCTCCTGTCGGTAATTATAATGGTCGCCGTCATTATTCATCGCGGCGGTAGTGATGATATTAGAAGTTTGAACTCGTCTAGCGCCGGCTTGATAGCGTCTGAAATAAAAGTACAGACATTACTCAACTTTCCCGACCAACAACGCTATTTACAAATCAGCGCCCAAAGCAGCCAACAATTATTAAGCCATAGCGCCTTGCTAGCAAATGAGCTCAACAACAATGGGGTAGCGACGTCTGCCTCTCATGTTATCGGCCTCGCACTGCCCTCACTGATCCAGCAGCAAGAAGATTTTGCGCTCATCAAAGAAAAAGTTTATGGCCCTAGCGGTGCGCTCACAGAATTATGTAAACTATTAGCCAACGACTGCAGCGCGTGGCCAACAAAATCGATAGAATTTAGCTCATCGTTAACGCCGAACAATATACCCCAAGGCCTTAAAATGCTGGTGCCTGCATTCATTATGAGCAACACCTTAGATACCCGCATATTACTTGCCCGCGACACTAACATTGCGCCCGAGTTAAACGCACTTATTAACACTGAACCTAACGTATTATATGTCGACACGGTTGCGAACTTGTCCCACAGCCTTCAACTATTACGACACAACACCAGTCTCGCACTTGGCGGCTTTTTGATTATTTTCTCACTGTGCCTTATCGCCGTTTATCGTAATAAAGCCTTGGCGCCACTTATTGCATTGGGTATTACTATAACCGCGAGTATTGCGTTTGGCGCTAACAACGGCGTTAGCTTATTCCATATTCTTGCGCTACTGCTTGTCATCGGCTTGTCGGTAGATACCTCTATTTTCTATCTAGAGTTAGGGCTAAATGCAGAGACATGGCTGGCCGCCGGCCTCTCAGCAATTACCTCTATACTTGCCTTTGGCTTACTGGCGTTGAGTAAAGTCCCTGTTTTACATCAGTTCGGCAGTGTGGTCTTTGTCGGGCTGGTATGTACTTGGCTAATCAGCCCACTGATATTTTATCTTTTAAACCTAAACAATATCCCTCCCCATGTAACAAGGAAATGTAGTGATGAATGAGCACTGTGATGTTGCAATTATAGGCGCAGGACCAGCTGGTAGCATCGCAGCGGCGCTGTTACGTAAAGCGGGGCACCACGTCGTAGTATTAGAGCAAAGCCATTTTCCGCGCTTCTCTATTGGCGAAAGCTTGCTTCCGCAATGCATGGAATTTGTTGAAGAGGCGGGAATGCTCGATGCGGTCAACAACGCCGGATTCCAGTTTAAAAATGGCGCGGCGTTTAGCCGCAACAATGCGCCAGGGGCATTTGATTTTACGCAGAAGTTTAGCGATGGTCCCGGCACCACATTCCAAGTCCAACGCGCAGATTTCGACCACTTATTAGCAAAGCAAGCTATTGCAGCCGGTGCTGACATTCGCTTTGGCAGACGTATTGACGGATTTGGCTATGATGACACAGACTTGCCAGTCTTGAATTACCGTGACGAGAGCGGCGACACTCATACTCTACACAGTAAATTTGTACTCGACGCCTCGGGCTTTGGTCGTGTTTTACCACGACTATTAGATTTAGAAACCCCCTCAGACTTCCCAGTTCGCCGCTCGCTTTTCACGCATGTAGAAGACAATATCAGCGATGACAACTATGACCGAGACAAGATTCTGATTGTTGTACACCCCGAGCATAAAGACGTATGGTTTTGGTTAATTCCCTTTAGCAACGGTCGCTGCTCTCTCGGCGTAGTTGCTAGGCAGGAATATTTTGATCTAGACAATAATGACGCCGAGGTTTTACTAAAGCTTGTTGTAAGCGAAAGTCCTGAACTTAAACGGATACTGGCCAACGCCAAGTTTGACACGGCGGTGACTGTACTCGGCGGCTACGCTTGCAAGGTTAAATCTTTGTGGGGCAAACATTTCGCATTACTCGGAAACGCCGGCGAGTTTTTAGACCCCGTATTCTCATCTGGCGTGACCATCGCAATGAAATCGGCAAGCCTTGCCGTACCGCAGGTAAACCGAGAACTTGCCGGCGAGGACGTCGATTGGCAGCAAAGCTATGCCGCCCCGCTACAGTTAGGTATCAACACATTCCGCGCCTATGTTAACGCATGGTATGACGGCTCATTTCAAGATGTGATCTTTTCATACAAGCAGCAACCAGAAGTACGCGGTATGATTTGCTCGATTTTAGCGGGTTACGCATGGGATCAAAGCAACCCCTTTGTCAGCAATCCAAAACGACTCCAAACCGTGGTTTCGCTATGTCGCGAATAGCAATACTGCTGGGGCTTTTAGTGCTGCAAGCCTGTGCCTCGTATCGTCAGGCGCAGTTATACCAGTTGGATCTTCCGTCGCACACCGCACTGAATTGCTGCTGGCAGTCACAGGAGTCTATCCTAGTATCTAGTGGTGGGCGTAGCACCCAGATCCTCAGTGTCTTAGAGTTGGTGGATGATCACCTCACCATTGTGATTTTAGATCCCCTTGGACGCAGCCTAGCCACCTTCCAACAGGACGCCAGCGGCCTACATACACGAACGGCACCAGATGGTTGGGACCCACGCCTGAGCAGACAAATGCTGCTCGCCATCTACCTAGACCAACTATCGGCATCTGAATGGCAATTCACACAAGCCGGCTGGTCTGCCGAAATTAATGAGCAGCGCCGAGTCTTACGCTATAACGACAGTATTAAATTATTTATAGAGTATGACACCAATCAGCAAAGCCAGCGTCGGCGCCAAGTTCACTTCGCCGACCAAGCACTGACACTCGAGATCAAAACTCTCTCAAGGACAGTCCTGTGAATTCGACACCAATATATTTAAATCACGCGGGTATATGCTGCGCATTAGGAAATACCATTACCGAGGTAGAAGACGCCCTATTCGCAAAAAACCCCACCAGCCCATTACAACCTAGCGACGAATTTTCTCCAGGAACCGCGATCCCGTTTGGGCGAGTTCGAGGAGATATTCCGCACATTTCTCTCAGTGGCGAAAATAGCAGAAACAACCGAATATTAGCGCAGGCCATCGAACCAATACGGCAGGAAATCGACACTCTAATTAAACGCTATGGCAGAGATCGTATTGGCGTCATTATTGGTACCAGCACATCCGGTGTCGCCGAAGGTGAAGCAGCCATGCTTCCCACCGAAGATGGCTTTCAATTGGCCCCCGGCTACCACTACAACAATCAAGAACTCGCAGCCCCAAGCCGTTTTTTAGCTGCTTGGCTTGGACTTGAGGGGCCATGTTGGAGCGTATCATCCGCCTGTACCTCTGGCGGCAAAGCGCTCGCCAGTGCGGCACGACTGCTCAAAACAGGAATGTGCGACGTGGTTATCGCGGGCGGTGTCGACAGCCTATGCCGTATGACGGTGAATGGTTTTGGCGCATTGGGAGTCACCACCCCAAACCTATGCAATCCGTTTAGTGCTAATCGAGACGGCGTAAACCTTGGTGAAGGTGCAGCGGTATTTGTTATTAGCCGCGAACATGCCGCCGTAAAACTGGCAGGCTACGGTGAAACATCCGATGCCCATCACGTCTCCTCGCCAGATCCTGAAGGCAAAGGCGCGGAAGCGGCCATCAGAAAAGCATTAGCCAATGCCAATTTACAGGCCGGCGACGTCGACTATATAAATCTACACGGCACCGCAACCCTACAAAATGACCTAATGGAAGGCAACGCAATTCACCGTGTATTTAATAGCGATGTTGCGTGCAGCTCAACCAAACCTTTAACCGGCCACACCTTAGCGGCAGCCGGTGCCATCGAAGCCGTATTCTGCTGGCTCACTGTACAACGTGACGACGCCCTCCTGCCGCCCCATTTATGGGATGGTATTGAAGATAGCAATATACTCGGTGTACGCGGCTTGGGGCGCTCGGCAAGCACTCAAACCCATGTAGTGATGAGTAACTCCTTCGCCTTCGGCGGCAATAATTTGTCCTTAATTTTAACTAGAGAACCCCATGAGTAGTTACAATACGGATGGCGCTATAATGTCGCCGATGAGAATCGAGCCATTTATCCCCCATGACGGCGCCATGTCGCTATTAGACGACATTATTTCGCAACGCCCGCACGGCATCACCGCGCAAGTACGTATTAGCGAAGACGCCTTATTTGCAGAGCCAGAAGGTGTTCCCAGCTGGGTGGGTATCGAATACATGGGACAAGCGGTTGCCGCTTATGCAGGTCATAAAGCAAGAACCTGCGGTGCGGCTGTTAAGATTGGATTTCTTGTTAGCACCCGCCGTTACGATGCGGGATGCAGCCACTTTCCCGTCGGGGCGATATTGAATGTCTCAGTGGACGCCATCACCGACGGCGATACCGGATTACAGATTTTCAAGTGCCGAATTAGCGGTGGAGACATTAACATTCAAGCGAATCTAAACGTTTTTATGCCTGAGAATGTAGAGCAATTTATGCAGGAGAATAGTTTATGAGCGGTAGCGTACTCGTTACTGGTTCAAGTCGTGGCATCGGACGCGCCATTGCCCTCGAAATTGCCAAAGCCGGATACACCGTCATTATTCACTGTCGCAGTGAACGAGGCCAAGCGGAAGACCTTCAAAAGCAAATTACCGATCTCGGAGGCAACACCCGCATACTTCAATTCGACGTTACAGATCGTGCGCAATGTAAGCAGGTACTTGAAGCAGACATCGACGCACATGGCGCTTATTATGGCGTTGTATGCAATGCGGGTATTATTCGCGACGGTGCATTTCCCGCACTCAGCGGCGAAGATTGGGATGCGGTCATACACACCAACCTAGACGCGTTTTACAATGTGTTACACCCATTGATAATGCCCATGGTTCGACGCCGCCAAGCAGGTCGCATTATTACCTTAGCATCGGTATCAGGCTTAATGGGCAACCGCGGCCAAACAAATTATAGCGCCTCAAAAGCCGGCATCATTGCCGCTAGTAAGTCGCTGGCCTTAGAGCTCGCAAAACGAGAAATTACCGTTAATTGTGTTGCCCCAGGTCTCATTGAAACCGAAATGACCGAGACAGTATTAAGCAAAGAGGTCATGGCCATGATTCCCGCGCGGCGCGTCGGCAAGGCCTCCGAAGTAGGCTCACTGGTTAAATATTTACTATCACCCGAGGCGGCCTACATCACCCGTCAGGTGATCTCTATCAATGGAGGTATGTGCTAATGAGGCGTGTCGTTGTTACAGGTATGTCAGGCATATCTCCCATTGGCTCAGACTGGCAAACAATCGAGCACCACCTGCGTACAGGGAAAAACGGCATACAGGTGATGGATGAATGGAATAAATATACCGAGCTCAACACCCGCCTAGGTGCGCCGGTAAATGATTTTGTGCGCCCCGCTCACTACTCCCGCAAAAAAATTCGCAGCATGGGCCGCGTAGCCCTTATGAGTACCCGCGCCACCGAACTGGCATTAGAGCAAGCCGGATTACTTGACGACCCGTGTATCCGAGACGGCCGTATGGGGGTCAGCTATGGCTCATCAACCGGCAGCCCAGACGCCGTCGCTGATTTCGGCAATATGCTAATGAATCACGCCAGCGCAGGTATTAATGCAAACTCCTATTTAAAAATGATGAGCCACACCGCTGCAGTCAACATCGGCGTATTCTTTGAATTAAAAGGTCGCGTTATACCCACGTCAAGCGCGTGCACCTCCGCCAGCCAAGGCATCGGCTACGCCTACGAAGCCATCAAATATGGCCATCAAGAACTGATGGTCGCAGGCGGCGGCGAAGAACTCTGTGCCACCGAAGCCGCCGTATTTGACACCCTTTATGCCACTAGCACTCGTAATACCGAACCCGAGTTAACCCCGCGACCCTTTGATAAAGACCGCGATGGCCTAGTTATTGGCGAAGGCGCATGCACATTAATACTAGAAGAGCGTGAACATGCCATCGCCCGAGGCGCAGACATCCTCGCCGAAATTGTAGGCTTTGGCACAAACTCAGATGGTAGCCACGTAACCCAGCCACAAGCAGAAACCATGTATATGGCCATGCAACGCGCCTTAAAAATTGCAGATATTCCCGCATCAGCAATTGGCTACATTAGCGCCCACGGAACAGCAACAGATCGCGGCGACATCGCCGAGTCGCAAGCAACAGCGAAGTTATTCGGAAATTCAGTACCGATTAGCGCACTAAAAAGCTTTACCGGCCACACTCTCGGTGCATGTGGTTCATTAGAAGCCATGACCGCCATCGAAATGATGAATAGAGGATGGTTCCACGGTACTGCGAATCTTAATACCGTAGACCCAGAATGCGGAGAACTCGACTATTTAACTGGTGACGGACGAAATCTCGATGTTGATTATATTATGAGCAACAACTTTGCATTTGGAGGAATAAATACTTCTTTGATCTTCAAACGTACTAAGGCCTACTAACACCAGCTCGATTGACGCAGGGTCTATAGCCCTGTGTCAATCGAGATAAGTCTATTTTAAACAATGCACGTATTATTAAATCACTTTCCGCACCAGCACATGGATCATTACTCCGTCCTATTCACACTCTGTAGTCTGGCACCAAAGTAGCTTTTCCCGTAAGCTGCACGCCGCTGTCACCTTGGCTGCGACCATCACGCCGCGACATGCGACATTTTTGAGAAGATCATTTTATGAGTTTTACCTCCCTGGGCTTATCTGCCCCGATTTTGGCCGCTGTGGCTGAGCAAGGTTACGACACTCCATCCCCCATTCAAGCTCAAGCCATACCCGCCGTATTAGAAGGCCGTGATGTTATGGCCGCGGCACAAACTGGCACCGGCAAAACGGCGGGATTCACACTGCCTATTTTGGAATTACTGTCACGGGGCGAGCGCGCGCAAGCAAACCAAGCCCGCGTACTGATTCTTACCCCCACCCGTGAACTAGCGGCGCAGGTTGGCGAAAGCGTAGCAACCTATGGCAAACATCTACCACTGCGTTCGGCTGTGGTATTTGGCGGCGTTAAAATCAACCCGCAAATGATTAAATTGCGCCGTGGTGTAGACGTGTTGGTCGCCACCCCCGGCCGCTTATTAGATTTGTATAATCAAAATGCCGTCAAATTCAAGCAGCTAGAAATTTTGGTATTGGATGAAGCTGATCGCATGTTGGATATGGGCTTTATTCACGACATCCGCAAAATTCTCGCGGTATTACCCAAGCAGCGTCAGAACCTGATGTTCTCGGCCACCTTCTCTGGGGATATTCGCCAGCTCGCAAAAGGCTTGGTAAACAATCCCGTAGAAATTTCGGTTAGCCCAGAAAACACGACGGCCAAAAGCGTTACTCAGTCTATTTATCCCGTTGATAAAAGCCAAAAGCCGGCCTTGCTAACTCATCTGATTCACAGCAATGATTGGCAGCAGGTGCTTATTTTCTCTAAAACCAAGCACGGCGCCAACCGTTTAGCGGCACACCTTGAGAAAGCGGGCATTGGCGCAGCAGCGATCCATGGCAACAAAAGCCAAGGCGCACGCACCAAAGCCTTAGCCGATTTTAAAAGCGGTGCAGTTCGCGCTTTAGTCGCAACTGATATTGCCGCACGTGGTTTGGATATTGACCAACTTCCACAAGTCGTCAATTTCGATTTACCGAATGTACCAGAAGACTATGTTCACCGTATTGGCCGTACCGGTCGTGCCGGCGCAACGGGCAATGCGGTGTCACTGGTATGCTCAGATGACTTTAAACTGCTAGCCGATATTGAGCGCCTGATTCAAGAAGTATTGCCGCGTGAAACGCTAGAGGGATTCACGCCCACGCATGCCCTACCAGAGTCACGCATCAATCAACGCCCGCCACGCAAGCCGCGCCCTAAAAACCACAGTGAGCATCGCGATGGTCAGCGCCCCGCTGGCAATCCCGCTAACCGTAGTGGCCGAAATAGTCGTCCCAGCGGCAACCGCAGTGGTAATACTGGACGAAGCGCACCCAAAGCGTAGAATGTACGTTGGCGCGACGACCACTTGCGGTTGTCGCGCCCGCCCCTCCTGGCTCAATCGGCCATATCAATCCGATTTAAAATAAAATCCACTTAAATACTTTGCCTTCCCGGCCAGCACCACTAAAATGCCGAGCAGAAAATCATCATGCTGCCATTAGGGTGTTTTACATGCTTGAAAAAGTGTTTGAACGTATTTTGTATTCAGCTCGCTGGTTACTGGCGCCAATCTATCTCGGATTAAGTTTTGCGCTGCTAGCACTCGCCATCAAATTTTTCCAAGAATTATTTCATGTGTTGCCACACATATTTGAAACATCCGAAATGGATTTGGTATTGCTGGTACTGTCGCTCATCGACATCTCACTGGTCGGCGGCTTACTCGTGATGGTGATGTTCTCAGGCTATGAAAACTTCGTCTCTCAAATAGATTTAGACGATAGCGATCACAAGCTTAATTGGTTGGGAAAACTCGATACCGGAAGCCTTAAAAACAAGGTTGCCGCGTCTATTGTTGCGATATCGTCCATTCACTTATTAAAAGTATTTATGAACGCAGACAAAATCGATGATGGAAAATTGATGTGGTATGTGATCATCCATCTGACCTTTGTGATCTCCGCCTTTGCGATGGGCATGCTAGACAAACTCACCCGACACGATTAAGTCGGCGTGCTCTTAAAGCTCAATACTTTCGAGATCGACATTTTTAGTCAATAAGGTTTTACGCCCGTGAAAACGAGTGTAAAACTCTTTATGGGCGGCGTAGGAAAACTCATCATCGCGCTCATCATACTGAGCAATCCAGCCTATCAGCATTTCTAGATTTGCATCCTGCGCCGCTTTTGAGGGATATTTATGCGACTCCCACGGGCGTGTCTTTGCGTTGGCAATACACGCCTCAACAGGTAAATTCATAAATACAATATGGTCGGCATCTGCGCTGACTAACGCCAATAGATCGGTATAACACCCCTCTATCACCCAGCCGCTACTCGCGGTATTGTCTTTAATAAAGTCTTGTAGTTGAGTATTGGCGTCCGCAAGAGGTGCTCGCTGCGGTGGCGATGTAGGTAGCCAAGCGAGGGTGTCTAAATCGAGGTGAGCAAAACCTCGGCTAGCAGCCAATGCACTCGCCAAGGTCGATTTTCCTGAGCCGGAATTACCAAAGATAAGAATATGTTGAGACGGCATTATTTGCTTCCCCCAAAAAACGCCGCTCAAACGCCATCAAGCCAATCGTTGATAGCTCTAACCGCGTATACGGCGCACTCTAAAATTACGGCCCTTTAGCTTACCTTCACTCAGTTTACGCAGCGCATCGGCAGCCACGTCATTGCGCACCGCGACGTAGGCGGTATTGTCGAAGACATGAATTTTGCCAACGTCAGTACCTTCAATCCCATCCTCGCCAGTGAGCGCGCCAACGATATCACCGGGACGTACCTTCTGCTTTTTACCACCGTCAATCTGCAAACACGCCATGGGCGGCTTGAAGGTGGGTTTATCAAGGTGATTAATATCCGGCAAGGCTTCAGGAACCACTTTATTACCGCGCATTTCTTCAATACGGGCAATTTTGGCACTTTCGCGATCGGTATAGAGGCTACACGCAATGCCTTTACCACCGGCACGTCCGGTACGACCAATGCGGTGAATATGCACTTCGGCGTCGCGGGCGATATGGTAGTTAATAACTGCGTCTAGAGCGTCGATGTCCAAGCCCCGCGCGGCAACGTCAGTGGCCACTAATACCGATACGCTTTTATTGGCGAAGCGGACCAAGGTCTGGTCACGCATTTTTTGATCAAGATCGCCATGTAAAGCCTGCACGCTAAAACCTGCTTCGCGCAAATCATCGCAGACTTGCTGGGTTTCATGGCGGGTATTACAAAAGATAACCGTCGAATCGGGGCGGTATCTAAGCAGCAGTAATTTCACCGCAACAATACGCTGGGTATTATCGGCTACTTTGAAAAAGTGCTGGGCTATGCTGTCGTTGTCGTGAGTAGATTCTACCTTAACCAACAAAGGACGCTGCATAATCCGCATCGCCACATCTTGAATCTCGTCAGGATACGTTGCGCTAAACAGCAGGCTTTGGCGCTCTTTAGGGATGTAGCCAATAATGGTGTCTAGCGAATCCTGGAAACCCATTTCCAACATACGATCCGCTTCGTCTAAAACTAGGGTATTCACATTTTCTAATTTGAGTGTGCCTTTACGCACATGCTCTTCAATACGCCCCGGTGTGCCCACAACAATATGCGCGCCGTGCTCCAACGAACCGATCTGCGGCCCAAAGGGCATGCCGCCACACAAGGTCAGAATTTTAATATTGTGGATGGTACGGGCTAATTTACGCAACTCTTTAGCCACCTGGTCTGCCAACTCACGGGTTGGACACAGCACCAAAGACTGCACACAGAAGCGTTTAACATCCAATTTTTGCAGTTGCGTCAAACCAAATACGGCGGTTTTCCCTGAGCCGGTTTTCCCCTGTGCAATCACGTCTTTGCCATGCAAGGTGTGCGGCAAGGCCTTGGCCTGAATGGGGGTCATTTCGGTATAACCCAATGAATTCAGGTTGTCTAATAAAGCGGGATTTAAGGGAAGGGTAGAAAATTCTAGCTGACTCACGGTGTTTTTCCTGTAATACCGCCAGAATAAATACGCGGCGGTGGCGCAATGTACGCAGAGATAAATAGTGTTGCTGAAAAGAAAAAAGGGCAAGACCCGTAGGTCCTGCCCCTTTAGCATTCAATCCACAAGGGTTTGAAGCTGGCTGGAACCCGAAGGCCCAGCCCATAGCAAATTACAGTGCTACGATGTTCTCTGCTTGAGGACCTTTTTGTCCTTGAGTAACAGTGAACTGTACGCGCTGGCCTTCAACCAAAGTTTTGAAGCCTGAACCAGAGATAGCGCTGAAGTGAGCGAAAACGTCTGGGCCAGATTCTTGCTCGATGAAGCCAAAGCCTTTAGATTCGTTGAACCATTTTACTGTGCCAGTAGTAGTAGACATAATTTTATTCCTGAAATATTCAAAGGTAATTTTGATCTAAAATCAGATCGGTTAGGCTGGAAGTGATTCTATTACTTATGAAGTACAGGACGAAAACTACAGACAGGACTTCGAAATGGTGTACATAAATATAGGTCGAACTTTCTAGCTGGGACTGAGTATATAGACATTTCTGTACTTGTCTACCCCCTATTACTACCAAACGCCTGCGTAATACCCTTATAAATTCAGGGTTTACACAAAGTTTTGTCACAATGCCTTAACACTGCAGCCGACACTCAGCCAAAGAATCTTCGTCTAGATAGGTCACCGTGGCGGTATTAAAGTTAAGGTCGACAAACAAATGGCAGTAAAAATCACCGTGCCGCCACCCCATAGACACACTAGAATCATTGGAATAGCCCAGCTCAAAGTGGCCATCAAAGGCAGGGTAATTGTTCCGAAACCGCATAAGCGCTAGCAATCGCTGCACGATTGGCTGCTCAACTGCTTCGTCAATTTCCGCCATGCTGTAGTAATGGCGATTAATATCGCGCAATTCGCCAGTCGCCTCCATCAGCTCATTATCATTACAGCCAGCCAATAGGCCCACGTAGTAAACCTGCGGAATACCTGGTGTGAAAAATTGGATGGCGCGCGCCGCCAAATAGGCATCGTCATTGCGCATTAAGGCGTCGTAAAAAGTGCAGGTTAATTGGTAAATGGCGCCCACACTGTGAATATTGGCGGCCGAGCGTCGCAAAATGGGATCGGCGCTGCGGCTAGAAATATTGTCGATTAGGGCGCGAATCTTTTCCTCGGGTAAGGCCCCTTCCACATCGGGAATGCATATGCCGTCGTGGGTATCTAGCACCGTGACCATATTGCGCGGGCACATACGCAGCCAATTCTTAAGGTAGACACTATTAGCGTCCAACAGAGAGAACAACAATAGCGGCGGTAAGGCAAAGCCATAGGGATGCATATTGCGACGACTAATGGCGTACTGGTAGCTGCTGTGATCGTGCACTTCTGGTAAAACTTCAGCGCCGTGTAACTGCGCCACGCCGTTGATCCAATCAAGATTTCGATACACATCAGGCTCAACCAAAAAGCAGCTGGTGCCAATGCGCTTGGTGGTATATCCGAAAGCGTCTAACCGAAACAATTTAACCCCGCGCTGCGCCAAAAAACCGATGTAGTTTTCCATCAATTGGAAGGTCAGCTCAGATTCGTAATTTAAATCTATTTGATGCTCAGTAAAGGTGCACCACACGCGCCCCGTGCCGCCATCGGCAAAGTCGACTCGGCGGAACGGCTCCTTCTCTTTGCGAATATGAATCTTTGCCAGGTCATCCGAGCTTATCTCGCCAAATTTTTCAACATGAACAAAGAGATCGGCATATTCAGACTCATAGCCTTTGGCTACAAAATCCTTAAACTCTTCCGACTCATCGGAAATATGATTTACCGTAACATCGCAGCAAAGGTCATATTGTGATGAGATACGCTCAATGTCTTCCCAAGTGCCGTACTCAGGATCGACTTCTTTGTGGGTCAGCGGTGAAAATCCCGCGTCGGCATTCGAGGGGAAAAACGGCAGAATATGCACACCGCCAATCGCGTCCGAAAAGTGCCGTTCAATCACGGTGTGTAAATCTTTTAAGTTGTTACCAAGACGATTGGGATAACAAATCATCTGCACAGCATTGCGTAAGGCCATTCAACGGCTCCGGTCTGTGAGTGATGCTTAACCATAACCATTGCTCGGCAAGCATGCAAACCGCTAACGCCCACTTCTTCGCTATTTACTGTGCTAAATCGCAGCTTATATTTAATGCAGCTCAGACGGACGCACAAATCGCTGCCGATATTCCCGCGGTGTCATTTGGCAATAACGCTTAAATAGCCGTCTAAATGCACTTTCATCTTGGTAGCCACAGCGCTGCACAATTTCTGAAAATCTAAGCTGGGTGGTTTCCAATAATATTTTACTGCGCTCTATTCTCAGCTTTTGAGTTAGCCCTTGGGGTGATTCGCCGATGGCATTGTTAAAGCGACGGATTAGGGTTCGCGGGCTCACCGCCACACTCGCCGCTAGATCTTCAATTTTAAAATCACGCGCCAAATTTGTTCGTATCCACTGTTCAGATTTATTGACCACCTCATCGCTACTGTCGAACAAAGACAGTATTGCGTACGGCGCTTGGGTAACACGCTGACTGTCGAGCATCATGTATTTTGCCAGCAAACGCGCAAATGGCTTGCCAGCGTACTTCTCGATAACGCTCAAACCAACGTCTAAATAGGAGCTAGACCCCGCACCAGTAAGCACATTGCCCGAGTACACACATATTGCGTCTCTATCTACCTGAATATTGGGATAGCGACGCTGCATTTCACTTTGCAACCACCACGCCGTGGTCACACGACCATCCTCTAACAAGCCCGCCTCGGCCACCGCATAACTGCCGCTGCAATTAGTGGCAATAAGCTCTAAATCCTTACCATGCTCGCCCAGCCAATCAATCAGCTCTCGCCACTGCAGCAGGTTCTCGCCAACGCTAGCGGCATTAGGAATCATAAACGCGGGGCTAAACAGAGTATCGCCAGCGCGAATATCATCAACACTGCCGTCCACCTCCATACGACAACCGTTTACGCACTCGATAGCCCCCCCATCCATCGACACAAAACGCACATCAAACAAAGGCCCTGCGCTTTTTGCCGTGTTCTTGGCGATCATATTCGCAACCATAAATAAATCGCGATTGCCCACCAAGCTGCTCGCCATCGCGCCATTAACCGCGAGAATAAATATCCGTCTACTCATACCGCCTCCATCACCACCGCTTATTCAACACGCTAAGTGCCATATACGCCACATTATCAATAAATTAGCGCGGCGCAAGCTGAACTTTAGCATATGGCGTAAATAACACTTTATATGTCATATAAGACACTGTAGCGATTATTACACCGCGCCTAAACTAATTCCAAGTTAAAGCAGCAGGAGAACCTCCCAGTGAAAACACTGAATAGACGGCGTTTCTTAGCGAATCTTGGCATCGCCTTAAGCGCAGCAAGCCTCAGCACGCTAGGCCTCACCGCTTGCAGCAATATCCCTCCCCAGCCCTTTCATTTAGGCAAAGTGGTTAAGCCACCACTGGGCTGCCAAGAATTATTGGCACGGGACCAACGTGGAGATTGCTGAGATGGGCGCACTTAAAAAAGAACTGCAATATATTCACCATACCGTGAGCAAGCACTTCGTACAGGCCAATGACGCAGGCGAAAGCTGGGATATGCCCCCAGAGGGTTATAACGGTCGCCAGTGGCTGCGGGACGATTGCGACGGTTTTTGCCTAGCCTGCCGTGTATTGTTAAGAGACAGGGGGATTCCAAGCAGACTCGTCTACTGCGAGCTAGAGCGCAGCGGTCACCTCGTCGTAGAGGTACAAGGCTGGATTCTAGACTTACGCCAAAGTGGCGTCGTCGCCAATACCCTACTCCCCAATTACCGATGGCTGAGAATATCCGGATACGAAGCGGGGGAACCCTGGCGGGAGATTGTTAATAGCGGCGCTACTTTACAAGTGGCGGCATTAGATCATTAAAATTTGCTTTCATCAGACTCGGGCTCAATCCCGTCCAGCGTTTGAATGCGCGCCGAAAATTACTGCTGTCATGAAAATTTAGGCGTGCGGCGGCGTCATCCACAGAGGTTCTTTTTAACAATAATTCAATCAGGGCTAACTCAAGTTGGTATTGATCCAACTGCTGCTGAAAGGATAAGCCGTGCTCACGCAGGCGACGCTTCAGCGTGGCTTGGCTAATACCAAGTTTTACTGAGCAGGCAGAAAGATCACTGTGCCCCCCACCCTCGCTAGCTAGTATTTTTTGCAAACGCTCGCTTAAATAAGACGCATTCGGCAACAAGGCCTCACAGTCGGCAATCGCAACTTGGCTACGCACGCTAATCGATACAGATTCTTTATCAGCCTCATCGACAAGCAGGCGCACACCATCAAATGGTGCTGAAAAACAGCAGCTGCCATTCAAATGCGCGATGAAATGCTCGCGGTGCTCACCGGCGGACGATCGAAAATAATAACGCGCCTCGCGCAGCCCAGAAAACCGTTTAATAATGCTGGCCAAGGTGGTTATTGCCGCTACCAAAGCCAGCCCATCGACACTGGCAAACGCAGATGGCCTAAACATAATGAGTATTTCATTCGGCGCGGGCCTCACTAAGCGCATAGCCAAATCCGGAGACAACAACACCGAGTAGTCACAGAGTAATGTTAAAACCGTCGGTAGCTCAGAATAGCTATCCACCAGCGCGCTTATCGGCCCTAAGCCATGGTGTAATAACTGATGACCTAACTGAAACGGAAAATCTGCACCCGGCCAAAGACGGTTGGCGTTGCGCAGTAATTGCTGAAACTGAAGCAAACTGATATATCGCCCCGTAAAGGGCAAATCACTCGCAAACAAAGCCGTATTAAGCAAAAGCTCATGGGTGTCTATTCCCCTAGCTGCGCACAAATCCAATATCGCAACCGGTTGCAACCATGCAGGAATAACTTTATCGCTAGCGACAAGATAGCAACTAGTCTTCATTGTCGATGCGCTTCATAGCCAAAATATTTGAGTTCGCGCGGGCCAACAATTCATCCGCATTTTCTCCGCTGCGCGATTCAACGACCGCCAAGCGCACTGCAATATCAAAACTGTCGCCCGCCTGATTGTATAAAGCTAGCTGTATCGCTTCACTCAACAAACGCCCTAAAGCTCCCTGCAGTCCGGGTCGCTGGGGATTATTTGCTATTACGGCAAAACGATCGCCACCGTAACGACACACCAATGCCCCCTCCGGCGCTGCCGCCACCAAGGTTGCGGCGACGCGATTTAGCACAGCGTCACCGCAGGCAAAACCGTAATACCGATTCACCGCACTAAAATTATCTAAATCAATTAACCATAACGTCGCAGTTTTGGAATTCGACAGTGTTGCGTCAAGCGCTCGACGACAATACGCACCGCTGTACAAATCCGTTACCGGATCGATATCACGATGATCGCGAATACCGGCCTCTCTGCGTCTCTGCTGACGCGCCAATACCCGCTGTTCCTGACTTAAGGCCAATACCGCATAGGTTATTAGCAACACCGCCAACGGCGTTACTACCGATTCTAATGAGGCACCCCAACCTGCCCCGCCCAAACGGATAAACTCGTCTAGCACATCAAGATAAAAGCCAAAGCCAAGGCAGCCAAAGCCCGCAAGCAAACACTGTGTCACCGGCCCCGGTGGCCGCCACTGCAATAAAAAATGCAGCCAACTTAGAGCCGCAATGACGACCAAACCTTCGCCACCCACGTCCAACCAGTCAATCTCGGCCCAGGTTTTTAACTCCCCACCTAGGGAAGCCGCCAAGGCAAATAGAGCGAATACCAAAACCATCAGCCCGTATACCCGCCCATAGCGATAACGACTCGCGGAATGTAGCGCCGGCACCTTGCGATGCAGGGCGGGCCAGTCAGAAAAGCTCAGCGAATTTTGCTTTTTCATTCATTTATCCATTTAAGCGCAGGCCATATCGCCCGCAAACGCCCACTCACAGCGTGCAGAACCATCAAATTAGCCATTAGTGTACCCAGCAAAGGTTTCAGAAAAAGGTCATATCAGCTCAGCACCCTCGTAAACCCCGCCGATATCGCAAGATCCCGCCCTCCCTTAGAGCCGCTGTCAACGAACTGTCACACAGCATCTTTAACGTGCTCAGTCATTACGTAACTCAACACCTTTTTGCAGAGGAATAGTTCATGAAGGCCACCACCCAACAGCGTTTTCACCCACTAACAATGGCAGCCATTGCACTCGTACTTGGCAGCCCCAGCCTGCTCGCCCAAGAGCAGGCGACGGCGAAAATGGAAAACGTACAGGTCATTGCAAAGCGCGTGGTAAAACGTAATCACGTGAATAGCCCTTCGCCAAAATTGGTGTACGACGCCGATTTCTTCCAACGCTTTGAACCGATTTCTGTTGGCGACATGCTCAAGCGGGTTCCCGGTGTTAGTTTTAATAGTGATGTTGGTGAATACGATCTTCCCCGCCTGCGAGGCTTAGATTCTCGCTACACTCAGGTGCTTATCAATGGCCGCCGCCTCTCTGGCGAAGAAGACAGCGGCGCGATTGCGGTAGATCGAATTCCCGCAGAGATGGTCGAAAAAATAGAAATCATCCGCAGCCCCAGCAGTGACATCAGCAGCCAAGGTATTGGTGGCACCCTAAATATTATTCTCAAGGACGGCGCCCGCCACGAAGGCGGAATCTGGCGCGTAGGCGTCGTTAATATGGAAGAAAATCGCGGTAGCGGCTTTGTCGGTATGTCGGGTGTTAGCGACAAAATCGAATACGGCTTTTCAGTCAATATTCAAGAGCGCTACAACCCAAAAGACAAGACCTCCAGCGAACAAGAGGAAGATGAGCGCGAAGACATTATTGAAAGTGATGTGCGCGACAGCCGCGATGTCGCCTTTGCCGCCGACGTGGCATTTCAGTTAAGCGAGAAAAGTAAATTACGCCTAAATCTTCTGCATATTGATACAGAGCGTGAAGAAAAAGAAAATACTCGAGTCACCGCACTTGAACGCGCCGATAGTTCATCGCCATTCGCGATTGATGAAATTGCTCTAGAAAATCAGTTAGAAGACATCGACCAAAGCAACACCAGTCTCGGCATAGATTACGAACTTGCCACAGCCAGCGGCGAATTAAACGTCTACGCCAGCACGCATCAATTTAAGCAAGACAAACGCGAAACAAATTTTGAAGCAGACTTAGGTGACCCACTCGAATTAGACGCACAAGAATTAACTGATATCGACGACACCGAAGACCGCATTGGCTTTAGCTGGAAACGTGAATCAGCTAATAGTGAATCTAAGCTGGGCTTAGAATACGTCAGCAAAACGCGAGATTTTAATCTTAAAGCAATGGATGACAACGGCGATCTTGACGAGGAAAATGACGAATTCGCCGATTTTAGCGTCGACGATAAAGGCTTTAACGCATTCGCCAGTAACAGCTGGAAACTGCGTGATGATTTAGAAGTAGAGCTAGGCCTGCGCGCAGAGTATCGCGATGTAGGCATAGTTGGCCGAGACTTCGATGGCAATATAAGCCGCAGCAATAATGATAGTATCGACTACAACCCCTCAGCGCATATTCGCTGGCACCTAAACGAGAACGAGCAATTTCGCGCCAGTATTGCCCGCACCCTTCGCCGTCCACAGTTCGACCAACTAAACCCCGTCGAACTGACCATCGACGATGAGAAATTTCGTGGAAATAGCGATTTAGATCCAGAGAGCGCCATTGGTATTGACCTTGGCTACGATCACTTCATTGCCGACAGCGGCGTGATCGGCATTAACTTTTTCTATCGCGAAGTGGAGGATTTAATTGAGTATCGCCAAACCGACATTACTGTTGGCGGAACAGATTTTGAATTGCGTCAAGCGATCAACAACCGCAACACCGGCAAGGTTATGGGCGTTGAATTGGATTTCAGCGCGCCAATGACATTAATAGACTTACCATCTGCACAAGCGTTTTTCAATCTCACACTATTGGATTCTGAAGTTGAAGACGACTATTTTGACGGTGTAAAAAGACGATTCAGCGGGCAAGCAAAATATGTTTACAACCTAGGTTTTGAACACGAACTTGCAGCCTTGCAAGCTAGCTATGGTCTCAGCTATCAAAAGCAAGGTGACAGCGAGGAATTTGAAGGTAATGAAATTAATCGCATACGCTACGACGGCAATTTAGAAGTATTTATTGAAAAACGCTTTGACAATGGCAACTACGCACTGCGTCTGTCTGGTCAAAATTTACTAGACGCCGAAAAGAATGAGCTTATTCGCAAATACGACGACACCGCAGCACTGCGCGCTGGACAGCTCGAATCAACAGAGACCGAAATCGAACACACCTCACCAGCTATTTTGCTAACACTGCGCGGTAGCTTTTAAGCGAGCCTATTCTGAATTGCAATGGCAGACTGATTTAGCAGCCTGCGACATTTACTCTATTTTGGAATTTTTATGAATACTTTTGGAAAAACATTACTCGCCAGCGCCCTACTCGGTATTAGCGCCTGCTCCCCTTTAGCCAGTGTAACGAATCCCAGCGCCAATGCCTTAAGCTTCAATAAACAGCATATCTTTTACACTGACGCGTCGATTTATAGCAGCCAAAACGAAATAGAAGCCGTCACTAAATCCGGTGAATGGCTCATATGGGCGGAGGACCCACAACGGGAACTATGGATGGCATCGCTAAGTGACAACACACTGACACCCACAAAAATTGCCATCCTAGACCACGGTGTTGACGGTCTCTGTGCCGCGCCATTGTCCGACACTGCACTAGACGTTTTTATTAGCGACGGCGATGGCGGCATGCACCACTACTGGCTTACTCCACAAGGCGGGCAATTCCACGCCGTACGCAATCTTGCTATCAACCCCGATGTAGAACGCTGCCTGTTAAATGAATCGTCATTAATCTACCTAGACCCTTATTTGGGGGCCATGAGTGTCGATCGCAACCCCGAAACCGATACCGTGATTCGCCCCGCCAATGTGGCGGCTAATCGCCACCTGATCGAGAAACTTTCGTCGGCACCTGAATCCCTGATACTCGAACACGCCCATTCAGCACCGCAGGCACCATTCCCGCTTATTAGCGCTGACCTTGAAACCGACTCGGTTGATCGCGCCGGTGACGCCGCCGACGACCCAGCCATCTTAGTCTCCGATAAGGGCACACTATGGATTGCCGGTACCGACAAACAGCAAGGCCTTCGGGTATATAACGCACAGGGCAAGCAAATCCACTTCCTTAAACGGGGCCGCTTAAACAATGTTGATAGCCTTGCGCTAACCAACAACCGTTTCTTGCTGTCCGCCACCAATCGCACAAGTCACAGCATTGATTTATTTATAGCCGAGCCTGATAAAAACCGTATCGAATTCATCTCTGCCATACCGCTCGCCATGGACGACCCCTACGGCTTGTGCATGGCCAAAGACGCCAGCGGCAAGATCGCGGTCTTTGCCGGTGACTCTGAAGGCTTGGTTCAATACTGGCAGCTAGATAATAATTACCGCAGCGGTAATATGCTTGCAGAATACCATTTTGATTCCCAAACCGAAGGCTGTGTTTACAACACCGTAGACCAACAGCTCTACGTTGGCCAAGAAGACAAAGGTATTTGGAAAATAGCGCCGATGAGCGGTGAAAAGACCCTGATTGAAACCATGGCGCAGGGCAATTTAGTCGCGGATGTAGAGGGCTTAGATATTTATTACGGCGACCAGCAATACCTCATTGCCTCTAGCCAAGGCGATGACAGCTATGTTGTCTATCAAATTGCGCCATGGAAGATGCTTAGCAAATTTCGCATTGGCCCCAACACCCACACTGGACTTGATGGCGCCTCTGAAACCGACGGCCTTGCAGTAAGCGCAAAACCTATTAAGGACTACCCTCAGGGAATAATGGTCGTGCAAGACGGTCGTAACGTAAGCCCCGCCGCTAATCAAAATTTTAAGATTATTGATTGGCGTAAAGTCGAAGATTTGCTAAATAATTAGCTCTTACCATATTAGAAAAAAGGCACATCAGTAAAAAATACTGATGTGCCTTTTTTAACTGAGCTATATCCACAGATAATTTTTTACTCGTAAATATGGTGCCCTACATAAATCAGCCTTTAAATTTATATTTAATCGGCAGCGAATTTAAACCACTCACAAAATGACTGGGGATGTAAGTCGGCTCACCGTTAAACTCAATACTTTCCAACTGCGGTAGGAGCAAGCGGAAAAAGGTTTCTATCTCCATTCTCGCCAAGTGCATACCTAGACAGTTATGGCGCCCGTGGCCAAAGGCCAGATGTTTACTGCCCTTACGGGATACGTCAAACACCTCTGGTCGATCAATTGCCGAGGCATCGCGGTTCGCAGATTCAAAGAACATGGCAACGGTATCGCCCTTTTTAAGACTCACACCACTTAACTCGGTGTCCGCTAGTACAGTGCGGGCAAAATGCTTAACCGGCGTTACCCAGCGAATGCATTCGTCTGCAGCTGTCGCGTATAGCGTCGGGTCGTCAAGCAAGGCTTTGCGTTGTTCAGGAAATTGAATAAGTGCCTGCAGGCCACCAGCAATACTGGCACTGGTCGTATCGTGCCCCGCAGTAGCAAGCAGCACGAAATAGGATGTAAGCGTAAAGGGGTCGATCAATTCACCATTGAGTTTGGCATTGGCTAGCACACTGGCGATATCATCTTTTGGCGTCGCTCTGCGATCCTCAGCCAGTGCAGTAAAGTATTCCGCCATTGCCTGCACACATTCCATAAACACCGTCATCGCGTCTTTTTCTTCCGTCGCGAAACCTTCTGGCGCAAACAGTTGCTGGGTTAAGCTTAGAATATGCGCTTCGTCTTTTTCTGGTATACCAATCAACTGCAAGATCACCCGCAGTGGATACCAAAATGCGATGTCACTGGCAAAATCGCACTCGCCATCTTTGTCTTTCATGCGTGCGATAAAGCTTTCTGCCAGCTCAGCGACATGGCCGCGCATCTTCGCAATATTGGCAGGCATAAACCAATCACGAGTAATTTTACGCAGCGCCATGTGTTGCTCACCATCCATGTGAACAAGAGTTTTCACACCCATAATCTCGCCAAAGCGCGCCTGATTCATTTCTTCTAATGCTTGTAAAATTAAAACCGCACGGGGCTCGGCACTAAATAACTCAGGTGTCGATTCAATATAGCGAATATCCTCGTAGCGACTTATAGCCCAATACGGCCGAATATCGCCAGGTTCAATCAGACAAATTGGCCGATGCTCCCTCAATTCTGCGAGCTTGGCGCTAATGTCTGCAGGCCGTGTATATGACATGGCATCGCTGAGAATGGAATCACTAAAATTAGACATTTTTTATTTCCTATAACTACGCGAAACCTTTGCAGAATTGTTTAACTTACTACAAACCTGCTTTGGTCTCTTATCATTAATATTAATACTAGCGCTCAATTTCTGTGGCGCTATTTCACTCAACACTTAAAGCGTTTTTAGGTATTCCTTTATCGCCCGCCGCTCGGTGCCTGTCAGTACACTGGTAAATTCGTGACCGCTATTTCCTTGGCTATAGAAATTAGTGTTATAAATTTTCCGCTCTTCAATTTGTTGGTTGCTGGCGATAGGTATATTGATTAAATTCCAAGCCAAACCGCCATTGCCCCACAACAACGAAAGTGCATCCTGCAAGCTTGCGCCATTGGGATCGAGGGGATTGCAGTCAATTCCTGGGGTAACCACACCAATTAGCGGTATGGGCAAACCCGAGCCGCATTCCACCGTGTCGTAATGCCAGCCAATTTTTTCAGCGTCATAGCCCGTCTTAAAGCTGTAGTCAAAACCCATCACGACCTTACCGGCTAAATCGGCTGGTGCATCAACAGAACGACGACGCCAAATAGCAGGCCGCGAAGCTGGATTTAATACACTTTCTATATCTGGCACCGAGCCATTGTGGAAATACGGCGCAGTTGCCCACACCCCATAGAGTGGCGGTGCTAAATAGCCCAGCTCGCGATCGCCGCGTAGCGACTCATCGGCCCAGTCACCACACAGCGATACGCCGTCATCGTTGAAGGGGCCGTCTGAATAGGCAAACCAGTTATTTCTCGAATATTCTGCTACCCGTTGGGAGTTACCATTTAAGCGCGCTGGATCGGTATTGATAATATCGATAGGCGTGATATACGCCGCTATCCCGTCCAGCAAGGGTGAATCCAAATAGGCTTTATCGTTTACATAACGCGGTGAATACGCACCGTGACAACTTGCGCATGAGCCATTACCACCCTCAGGCCGCGATACAGGATTATTCAAACTTGGCGCCCACAGATCTTTAGCGTGAAACAGTACAGCCCCCGCTTCTGCTAGGGCAACGTCGATATCACCCAAAGCGGACTCAGGCCAAACCGGCGACTTTAATGAGCTTATCCACGCATCGCCATCTTGCTGATTGTCCAATACCCACTGTTTTGCCGCTTCAATGTCATTGAAGAAATCTGGGAAGTGGAATGACAATTCAATACGCTTGGAGTCGACAACCTGACCGCCGTCATAAAACTTGGCGGTGCGACTTCCCACATTCCACCAAACTGGTGGATCTTCAGTGCCGGTTGAGGGCTCCGCTTGTATGGTGAGATAGGACGGAATGCTTTCGTAGTCGGCGAGGGTCAACACCCCAAAAAGCTGGAAGTTGGTGATATTGCCGGTACCCCGTACCTTATTCTGAGAAATAATTGCCAGCGCGGCTTGCTGTGGCGCAAGACGCGCCAACTCAGAAAACATCACCGTAATATCACTGAGACTATTGGTGCCGTACATCGGCCCCATGCCCTCGGCCTCGTCGGCCATGCCAACCGCACCACCGTGACAAATACTACAAGTCACATTGAGCTGACCAGTCCACGTTCCATCTGTTTTGCGGAGCTGGGTTATGCCCATTGGCAGCTGACCGCTACCACCACCGTTTGCATTCGGGTCTTCACCTGATAATGGATAGGGATTGCGAACCACCGACAGAGGCATCCCCCAACGCTGAGCCACTAACTCGTCATACTGCGCTGGGCGCTCGCTCAAACTCCACACAGACTTCCACATTTCAGCATAGGCATCGGCAGGAAAGGAGTAACTGGACTCACTGGCATCGCCAGAAAAGAAACTTGCCGCACCGGGCCGACCTTCAGCCGCAACCAGTGCTAAACCGTGCTCTTCACGCTGGCGCAGCTCCCTGCAATTTGCAGGTTGATTATCGTCTTGGCAGGTTTGCCACCACGCGTTCATCAACACCGCTTTATTTTCGTTTACCCCCGGCACCACCATTTCGCGGGGGTCGGCTGGAACCGGCGTACTGTCAGGCTTATTTTCACAGTAGTCATGCCAGTAATGTCCTCCACGTCGACTCACCAGCAACTCTTGTGTGGCTGGGTTTGAACCGGAATCCCCCCCGCCATTGCTGTCACCACCGTTATTACCACCATCCGTTACCGGCGGTGGCTGCGGAGAAGGGTTGCTCGATGAGCCGCCGCAGGCACTCAGAATTAGCACCGAACATGTCGTTACAAGGAATAGGAATTTCTGCATTGCTAGCCTGCCTCACGCTATTTTTATTGTTATCTTTTCTCAAACTACACTAATGTACTTTTGTATGCTTTAGTGATTTGTACATTTGTATGTTATCTAAGTCAAGTGCTATGATTCCGCCATGACCGAAATCGCCGCCATCACTTCTGCCATCTCCGCCGCTAGATCACCGCAGCAAGCCCGCGGTCGCCAGCGTTTTGAACGCATACTCGAAGCAGCTGAAGAACAACTCATCCAACGCGGTTTGAGCGACTTTTCTATTCCCGAACTAGCATCGTCATTAAATTGCACGCGAACCAGCATCTACCATTTTTTTCCAACACCTTACGCCATCCTCAACGAGCTAACGCGGCGGCACTTAATTACGCTGGAAGAAGAAGTAGAAAAGCTGAGTTATACGATAGAAGGGAAACCTTGGCAGCAAGTTATCGGCGAGGTCGCCGATATTGTGGCCGATTACTACAACCAGCACCAAGCCGCCCGCATCCTTATATTGGGCAGCGTCGCGAGCCACGAAAGTCATCAGGCTTTGCACCTAACTATTTCGCATATTGGTCACCATGTAGACACCTTGATGCGCGCAATTGGGGTGATCTTACCTAGCGACAATCCCGACGCCAAAGCACTAGTAGTAGAACTTGGCACCGCCTGTTTACGGCTATCGTATTTTCTCCACGGCGAAATCACCCCTGCGTATCGGCGGGAATGCGCCGTTGCGATGATCGCCTACTTAGAGCGTATTATTCAGCAGAGCGAGTAAACCCGTATTAAAGGCTAAGCCACTTTGCAGGGCAGCTCGCTTAGTAGCGATTTTTCACTACGCCGACAAGCATCCACCGCACTCATAAATTCGTCGCCCCACACATTAATGTCATTGTGCTTAACAATGTCGTAAGCCTCCCGCATTCGGCTGCGCGCCTCGTCGCGATTAAGTGTTAGCGCCAAATAGCAGGTTTTCACTAACTCACTTCGGTCGTGGGGATTTGCCAAAATAGGCCCACGTAATTCTGCAGCGGCTCCGGCAAATTCAGACAAGACCAACACACCTGCCCCATCGGTCATCCCCTGGGTGGCAATATATTCTTTGGCGACCAAGTTTAGGCCGTCCCGCAGCGGTGTAATCCACATCACATCCGCCATGCTGTAATAAGCTACCAATTCGGCAAACGGCAAGCTGCGGAAGAAGAACTGCAATGGCGTCCAACCCACTTTGGCAAAGCGGCCATTTATACGCCCCACGGCCTGCTCAATGTGATTTTGTAAATCACGATAAATCGTCATTTCACTGGCGGCGGGTACACAAACCATCATTAGCGTTACTTTGTCGTGCAGATCTGGATGCTCATCCAATAAGCGCTCATAAGCCTCAAGCTGTTCGATTATGCCCTTGGTGTAATCCAACCTACCCACCGACAAAATCATGCGAGTGCCGTGCAGCTCTTGCCGCAATTCATCCATACGCTGCTGGACCTTTTCCTCTTTCAAGGCATTCTCTACCCGCTTCAAGTCCAAACCGACCGGGTGTGCACCCAAACAAATACGGCGATCATTCACCTTAATTTCAGTGCTCATTTCATCCAAACCTACCGCACAGCCGTAGGTGAAAAAGCGTGGCGCACAATTCATTTTTGCCGTGACTTCCAAAGGTGTTACGCCTCGGGCCACGTCGACAAAATTCTCGGACTGGCGGGGAATATGAAAGCCAATATAATCGCACTGCAGCAAGCTGCCGATTATGTCTCGACGCCAAGGAATGACATTGAACACATCCGCCGAGGGGAAATAAGTGTGGTGAAAAAATGCAATAACAACGTCTGGACGTAGCTCGCGCAAATATGCCGGCACCATCCACAAATTGTAATCGTGTATCCAAACCGTTGCGCCTTCTGCAGCTTCTGCGGCGGCTGATTCTGCAAAGCGTCGATTCACATCGAGAAACACTTGCCAGTGATCTTCTCTAAAAGTGGCCCGCTCCCAAAACGTGTGTAACGTAGGCCAAAAGGCTTCTTTAGAGAACTTCTTATAAAAAATATCGACGTCGCTTTTACTCAAGGCCACCCGCGACGCGACAAGATTGGGATATTGAGCCGTATCAACTTCGGTATGGGTTTCAAACTTACCGTCGGTCGGCTCGTGAATAGACCACGCCACCCATGAGCCCGCACGCCCATCAGCAAAAAAGCTCATCAGCGTTGGAATAATGCCATTGGGCGATGTGGGCTTGCGGCGAATGGTTTGGCCATTTTCACGAAACTCTTCATAGGGAAGACGGTGATACACAATCACCAAATCAGACTTTCCCGGCACTGCTACATCGCGCTGTTCTGCCTCCATACCAGCCGTACCGAGAAAGCCAAAATGCTTAAACGCTTGCAGTATGCCACCACAACCCGGTTGCTCAGCGTGATAGACACGTGCTCTATTTTCAGTGCTTTTTAGCAATGCTGGCTCAGAGTCACCCACGCAAACCCCGATAAAACCATGCTCGTACATAGAGAGGTCATTTAAAGTATCGCCGGCCACCAAGACATTTTCATCGCCAATACCTAGCAGCTCGACTAAGCCTCGTAGCGTAGAGCCCTTATTGACTCCCTTAGGCAAAATATCCAAATACAAACCAGCCGAATACAAGAGTTCGCAATCTAGGTCGCGCACCACGGCTTCAAGCTCGCTGCTAATGGCCTCTGCGCCACAAAAGAAGGAGAAGCGCCGCTCCTGAGGAACATCCTGACGTTGTAAATTTGGGATATGTGCCACCGCTTGTTCAACCACATGCTCACCCGGCCAACGTTTATCAATATCGCCCTGTAGTGGTTGAATAGCTTGCTGGGTATGACCATCTACGACGGTACAACCCACGTCGCAAATAATGTAATCAGGTTCAGGAATCGTTGGATCAGCAAGCAGCGGTAACACCGACTCAAGCCCGCGACCGGTGACAAAGGCCAGTTTGATTTCGGGATGAGCCGCAATCAACTGATAGAGTTTAAGGCGTTGATCGTTATCGCCCGCTAAAAATGTACCGTCTAAATCCGTTGCTAAAAGCATTTCAATACCTGCGTTTGAACGCAGAGCCCAGCTCCCACCAGACTCCGGGTGCTGTTACAAAAATTCATAACACCAACATACTACACAGCCACACTACATAATGATTTATATATATTGCGCCGTGCTTACTTTGAACACAGAGAAACATGCAGAAACTGTGCCGACCAAAAACAAGAAAACACTATAAATCCAGCTGAAAACACCACAATGTATAACGATACGCAGTTTAAAAAATATTGAAATTTTATCAAAAAAAATAATTTTCATACTTTTTCACACTCTAGCGCACCAACTGATCAAGAATCGCACCAAAGCAGCGCGCTCGAAAAAATTCATAAAAATAGTTAAAAGTAAGTTTGCCCCAACGCAAAAGCTGTGCCACAGTAAAAACGTAATGACTACTTTCTGGCTAGACACTATGGCCGCCGCGCAAACTCTGCGCCGCGACTTACACGCCCACCCCGAGCCCGGCTGGCAAGAGGTTCGCACCGCTGAAACGGTACGCAACGCCCTCGATCGCCTAGCCATACCTTGGCGCAAATGTGCAGGCACTGGCACCATTGCCACCTTACAAGCATCAAACCCTCAATACGGCACTAAACATATTGCTTTGCGCGGTGATATCGACGCCCTTCCCATTATTGAACAAACCGGCAAAGCGTGGTCGTCTACCCAATCCGGCTGTATGCACGCCTGTGGTCACGACGGTCATACCGCCACCTTATTGGCCAGTGCCCAATGGCTAAAACACAATGAACAAAGTCTAACTGGCCCTGTCACATTATTATTCCAACCAGCAGAAGAAGGCGGGCACGGCGCACGAGAAATGATTAACGAAGGCGCACTAGACGGTATCGACGAAATTTACGGCTGGCATAATTGGCCTGCCATACCCTTCGGGAAGCTTGTTTGCCCCGACGATATTGTTATGTGTGGCAACGGCACCTTCACCATTACCGTCATTGGCAAAGGTGGCCACGCCAGCCAACCTGAACTCTGCCGCGATCCGGTACTGGCCGCCAGTGCGATTACCTTGGCACTGCAACAGATTGTGAGTCGGCGCCTAGCGCCACAACAAGCTGCGGTGATCAGCGTAACCTCATTCATGGCTGACAGCGGGCCGACTATTATTCCGCAGCAAGCCGTATTAGGCGGCAGTATTAGAGTGCCGGATGATGCTACCCGCCATCAGATCAACACGCTCATTACCGAAGTCAGCCAGCAAACGGCGCAGAGTTATGGGGTGGAATGCCGTGTAGAAATTACGCCGCGCTATAACCCGACTATTAACCATCCCGCACAAGCGCAGCGCGTTCGCCAGCTATGGCAAGACAGCTACGGCACAGATTCTATCGACCTAAACACCCGCACGCCCATTATGGCGTCTGAAGATTTTAGTTATTACCTCCGAGAAATTCCCGGCGCATTTGCGCTCATCGGTGCAGATGATGGTGACGAACACCATCAAGTGCCCTGTCACAGTCCGCATTACGACTTTAACGACAAATTAATTCCGCTAGTGAGCACATTGTTTTCTCGCCTTTGTGGCGTGACGACGCCCGAAAAACCTGCACAACAAACCATCTAAAAAATAGTACAACGTCGATACGTCGACCGACTTTATTTACAAGAAGGAGTTCGCATGAGTATTTTTGAGCAACGTGAATCAGACATCCGCGCCTATTGCCGGGTTTACCCCGTGGTATTCGACAAAGCCGTAAATGCCCGCCAAACCGATGAAGATGGCAAACAATACATCGACTTTTTTGCCGGCGCTGGGGTGTTAAATTTCGGTCACAACAATCCGCGCATGAAAAAGGCCATGATTCAGTATTTGGAATCAGACGGCGTTACCCACACCCTAGACATGCACTCCACGGCCAAACGCGCCTTTATGGAACGCTTTGTGAAAACCATTCTCGAACCCCGTAACATGAGCCACAAAATGCAGTTCATGGGCCCCACCGGCACCAATGCGGTAGAGGCTGCGCTAAAAATTGCGCGCCGCGCAACAGGCAGGCAAGAAATTGCCGCCTTTACCCACGGCTTTCATGGCATGACATTGGGCTCTCTGGCCTGCACTGCCAATGCCTATTTCCGTGGCGCCGCAGGCGTACCGCTCAACCATGTGTCACACCACAAATTTGGCTGCACAGAGCATCTTGAACAACTCGCCGCTTACTACGCCGATGCCTCCAGCGGCATCACGCCCCCTGCCGCATTTTTAGTCGAAACCATTCAGGCCGAAGGTGGTGTTAACGTCGCCAGTAAAGAATGGCTACAAGGCTTGGCGAAACTTGCCAAAGACGTGGGCGCGCTATTCATTATTGATGACATCCAAGTCGGCTGTGGCCGCACCGGAAACTATTTTAGCTTCGACGACATGGATCTCGACCCCGATGTAGTTTGCCTCGCTAAAGGCGTTGGCGGCATGGGCACCCCTATGGCGCTCAACCTCGTCAAACCCGAGATAGATAAGCACTGGTCGCCCGGCGAACATACCGGCACATTTAGGGGGCAATCTCTATCGTTTGTAGCCGGCTCAGAAGCATTGAGTTATTTCGAAGACGACGAGCTGATGACCGAAGTAAGTAGTAAAGCTGGCGTCATGGCGCGCGCACTCGCGCCGCTAGAGAAAAACTTTAGCGCGGTTGCCGTACGCGGCAAGGGCATGATCCTCGGTTTAGACGTTGGCAGTGGCGAACGAGCCAAGGCGATTGTCGACAGTTGCTTTGCCGACGGCCTACTTATAGCCAGCTGCGGCACGGGTGGCCGCGTGGTTAAATTAATACCACCGCTGACTATTCCGGATGAAGACTTACAACAGGGCCTAGATACCTTGGTTCGCAATACCACCAGAATCATGGAGGCTGCCGCATGATCAATCGTGACGACATGACTTTCCCGTTTGAGGAATATGAACGCCGCCTTAGTGAGTTGCGGCTACGCATTGCCGATCGACGCTTAGATGCCGTGGTGATTTCTGATCCAGAAAACATTATGTATCTAACCGACTACCAAACCACCGGTTACTCCTTCTTCCAAGCCTTGGTGGTGCCCGTAGACGACGAGCCCTTTATGATTACTCGCGCACTGGAGGAGTCAAACATCATCGCCCGCACCTGGGTAGAGCGCACCCGCCCCTACCCAGACACCGGCGATGCCATACAAATGTTGGTGGATGCCTTACGGGAATTTGGTCTATCCAAGAAACGTATCGGCTATGAACGCAATAGCTACTTCTTCCCCGCTTACCAACAAGATCGTATACATACCACACTGACCGAAGCCAAATTATTGGACTGCTTTGGGATTGTTGAGCAAGGACGTATTTGCAAATCACCCGCTGAAATTCAGCTTATGCGTAAAGCGGCCTTCGCCACTGAAGCAGGCATGCAAGCGGGTATAGACGCCTGCCAAGCCGGCGTAACTGAGAATGAAATTGGCGCCGCGATCAGTGCCGCCATGTTCCGCGCCGGCGGCGAACCACCTGCCGTTATGCCTTATGTCACCTCTGGCCCAAGAACCATGATTGGTCACGCCACATGGGAAGGCCGCGCCGTACTACCCGGCGAGCATGTATTCTTAGAAGTTGGCGGCTGCTATCGGCGCTACCACACCGCCATGATGCGCACCGTGGTACTGGGTAAACTCAGTGATTCTATGCATCACGCCCAAGAGCGTATGAAACACGCATTACAGGCCGTGCATGAAAAAGTACAACCAGGAATGACCGTCTCTGACGCCGACAATCTGGTGCGAAATATTATTTCTGAAAATGACGTAGGCGCACGGCTTATCACCCGCTCAGGTTATTCAATTGGCATCGCCTTTCCACCTAGCTGGGACGAAGGCTATATCGTCAGCCTTAAGCAAGGCGAATCTACCGTATTACAACCGGGTATGACCTTTCATATTATTCCGTGGATGTGGGGAGTAGATGGCGATAAAACCTGTGGGATCTCAGACACAATTTATATTACCGATGACGGCTGTGAATCATTTTTCACAATGGACAGAGACTTCACCGTCAAACCGGAACAAGCAGAACCGGCGCTACTAGAGTTTGACGAAGCGCGTAAAAACAAACGTGAAAAAGCCGAGGCCGGCAAAATTGACGATAAGGCCAAAGCAAAAAGCGGCGAATAATATAGCCATTAATTTAAAGCCCTTTTTGACTAAACCAACATCACGATGAGGTAGCCATGCTGATAGCGACAAACCCTTGTAGCGGCAAAATTATTGCCGAATACCCTACCCTCAATAATACCGAACTCCACGAACGTATCGGCGACGCCTTCCGAGCCACCGATCAATGGCAGGCGCGCAGTTACCAAGAGCGCGGGCAAGTGTTGCGAGCGGTTGCCGCTGAACTCCGAAACCAAAAAGACCATCTAGCGAAACTGATGGCAATGGAGATGGGCAAACCCATTAAAGAAGGCACCGCCGAGGTTGAAAAAGCCGCAGGCTGCGCCGAATATTACGCCGAACACGCCGCTGAGTATTTGGCCCCGCAAACGCTGCCATCCGACGCGAGCATTAGCTATGTTTGCCATCCGCCGCTGGGGACATTACTGGGCATTCTGCCGTGGAACGCGCCGCTGTGGCTGGCCTTCCGTTACCTTGCACCCGCACTAATGGCGGGCAACACCTGCGTAATGAAACACGACCCCAATGTGCCGGCCTGCGCAATTGCCATCGCCAAAGTATTCGCCGACGCCGGTGCGCCCGAAAATATTGTGGTAAACCTTCCCATCGAAAATGACACCATCGAAACCGCTATTCGCGATCCACGTATCGCCGCTGTATCCTTCACAGGCTCAGGTAACGCCGGCCGTATCGTTGCGGCAGTAGCCGGTTCAGAAATCAAACCCACGGTACTTGAGCTAGGTGGCTCAGACCCCTGCATTGTGCTCGCTGATGCCAACTTAGAGACAGCGGCTGACATTGCCACCCTATCGCGCATGATCAATGCCGGACAATCTTGCATTGCAGCCAAACGTATTATTGTGGAAGACGCGGTATACGATGTTTTTGTAGAAAAACTACAAAGCCGCATGGCTAAATTTAAATCGGGCGACCCTCTGCTGGCCGATACCGACGTAGGCCCTATCGCCCGCGAAGACCTACGCCAAAACCTGCATCGCCAAGTAACAGCAACCATCAATGCTGGCGCCAAATGTCTGCTAGGCGGCGAGCTAAGCGATGGCCCCGGCTTCTTCTACCCGCCAACCTTACTCATCGATGTAACAGAAGACATGTGCGCGTTTAAAGAAGAAACCTTCGGCCCCATCATGGTTGTTATACGTGCTGCCGACGTTGAAGAGGCCGTGCAGCTCGCCAATGAAACCCCCTATGGCCTCGGCGCCGCAGTCTGGACAGCTAATGCCGAACTTGCCACCAATATCGCCAATCGCCTAGAGGCGGGTCAAGTTGCTATTAATGGCATTGTCAAAACCGACTCACGCCTACCCAGCGGCGGCATAAAAGGTTCTGGCTACGGCCGCGAACTTGGACCGCATGGAATTCGGGAATTTGTGAACACTAAGCAAATTTGGGTGAAGTGAAATACCTACTTATCCGCCCGATCAACACCTCACTCGTTGCAAGTGTAGACCCAAATATCGACGAGATTGGATTCCGCCTCCGGCGTTATTTCAAGTCCAAGTACTACTCTGCAGCCTTGATGCGTTTACGTTCAGCCCTTTTAGCAGCAGACATATCTACTAGCGGACGTAATTTACCACTGGTTCTCATCCTTCTTTGAGCGCCTGCCTAAGCTCTAAAAGGCGCTCCTGGAAATATTGATCCTGTCTGATGAAATGGAGGATGTATTCACTGTCATTGCCGAAATGCCCACCATCAACCTGACACTTCACCCAGCTTTCTTGTTGTTCCGTTCGCGTGATAGTTTTCCGATGCATGCTCATGGCAGCCCCTAAACCAACCCGAAAGTATGACAATATCGTACTAATACCTAGCCACAAATCAAACTAGCTGTGATTTTATGTTCACCAATGTGACTATTCGGCCAATATTTAGGTGAAAATCACCTCAAACTGCAATAGAAAGTAAATACTCAGTGTTTATGATCAGTACATGATGCGAAAGTGTTGTTAGCGTTGAGGGAATTCAACACAATGCTGGCTTCCACACTTTTAACGAGGGCAGCGCTTACGAAATTTCATTAATTATCCGAAAGCGCCTTCAATTAAAATAATTCAAACTGACGGAATCAATTCACCCGCACAATTTTTAAGGTGTTGGTGTGCCCATCTACACCGACCTCATCCCCCGTTGTACCCAAAATCAGATCATCGGTTTCAACGTAGCCGCGCGCTCGAATTGCCTCCACACAGGCGGCAACGTCTATGCCAGCCGAATCGCTGGCGACGGCATAAACACCACGGTATAAACTTACCCGGTTGCAGGTATCTGGATTGCGGCTAAAGGCAAAAATAGGAATTCCCGACGTCAGCCGCGACATAAGCAATACGGTTCTGCCGGTTTCTGTCATTGATACAATCGCCTTTACACCCACTTGGTGGTTTGCTGCGTAGACAGCACTCATTGCCAAGGTTTCTTCTACAGTGTCGAATTTCCGTTCAAGCCGATAGCTAGATTTACGTGCTGATGGGTAGAGTTCAGCACCTTCGCAGTTGCGGGCCATGGCTTTGACGGTTTCTACGGGGTACAGGCCGGAGGCGGTTTCTGCCGATAGCATTACTGCGTCGGTGCCATCTAAAACCGCATTCGCGACATCAAAGACCTCTGCACGGGTAGGAACTGGGCTGCTCACCATGGATTCCATCATTTGTGTTGCAGTAATAACCGGACGGTTTAATACCCGCGCACGTTTAATAATATGCTTTTGTAAACCTATCAAACTCGCATCGCCAATTTCGACACCGAGATCACCCCGCGCGACCATCACACCATCGCAGGCGCGAATTAAGTTATCGAGGTGTTCATCGTTGGCAACAGCCTCGGCCCGTTCGATTTTGCCGATGATATGGGCAAAACAGCCCGCACTTTCTAATTTACGCCGCGCATCTTCAATATCTTCTGCGCTACTAGGAAAAGAGACCGCAATAAAATCAAGGCCAATCTGGGCCGCCAGCTTGATATCTTCCATGTCTTTATCGGTCAATGCCGGCGCCGACAAGCCGCCGCCCAAGCGGTTAATACCCTTGCGAGACTGTAATTTACCCACGCTCTCTGAGCGGCAAAATACTTTTTCCCCTTCGACACGATCTACACTCAAGCGCAAACGGCCATCGTCTAGCAGCAACACGTCGCCCGCACTAACCGAGCGCGCCAAGGGTTCATAATCAACACCGATATGTGCGGCATCACCCTCGCCATCTGCGAGCTCAGTGTCCAAAATTAGCTCTGTGCCTTTTTTAAGCTCGATGGGGTCAACCGCAAGCTTGCGCAGACGAATCTTCGGCCCCTGCAAGTCACCCAGCAGGCCAACATAAGCCCCAGCTTCGGCGGCCAATTCACGAATCGTCGCGGCGCGATCAGCATGCTCTTCCGCTGTACCGTGAGAAAAATTCAATCGAAATACGTTTACTCCGGCGCTGATCATCTCAGCGAGGGTTTCCCGAGAATCACAAGCGGGTCCGACGGTGGCCACAATCTTAGTTCGACGCATGAATACCGCTATCCTTAAAATAAATAGTTAGGAAAAACCCTATGTTACACCTCTGATTCGCAGACAGCGACTAAGCTTATGGGTAGATTTTATGACGCTATGAATTCTTCAATTAAAAATGCTCAAAATTTGAGCAATAAAAAACCCAGCAATGCTGGGTTTAAAAATAACGCAATTGGCCGAAACGCGATTTACACGAAGAAATCGCCGTTTTCCATTCCCAAGCCCACACCACCTAAATTGCGCGCAAAGCTTGTGGGGTTATTCGCCACATGCGCACGCGCGGTGTGAATATCGAGAAAACGCTGCTGAATTTCGCTATCCAAAAATACCGACTGCCCGCCCGCCACTTCAAACAGGGAATCAACAATCTCAATACTCTTGGTGATAACCAAAGAGGCGTGATAGCGGTAGCGAACTCGGTCTTCCAAGGGAACAGGTTTCCCCGCCTCCACCAAGGCCATCATCGAATCGAAATTGCGGAATAACAGTGCCTCCATTTCGTCGATGCCATTCAACGCCGCAGCGATGCGCTCCTGTACCTGGGTATCGCCAGCCAGCTTGGTTGGATCGCCACTGGCCTTGTTCAACACCGCATGTTTATAAAGATCGACGGCGGCCTTACAAGCGCCAATCGCCGGCGTACATACAACACGAATAAAGGTCTGCGCCCAGGGCAACTGATATAACGGCGCGGTGTTTAATGCTTGGCCGGGATTTGTGCAGGCAAAACCATCAGTCTGCTTATGAGTCATATAGTCCGGCACAAAGACATCATTTACCGCAATATCGTTGCTGCCAGTTCCCTGCAGCCCCATCGACTGCCAGGTATCGATAATTTCATAATCACCCTTGGGCACTAAAAAGGTTCTGTAACCATCGCCCGGAATTATCGCTCCCAGCAAGGCCCACGTGCAGTGATCACTGCCGCTAGACCAGCCCCAACGGCCACTTAATTTAAANCCGCCATCCACTACCGTCACCTTGCCCATCGGCGCATAAGATGAGGAAACCCGTGTATGGATATTGTCGCCCCAAACAGCTTGCTGGGCACGATCATCCATAAGCGCAATTTGAAAAGCGTGGACGGCAATAATCCCACTCGCCCACGCCGTTGACATACACGCTTCCGCCAATGCAATTTGCATGCGGAAAAAATCCTGTGGCGTCAGCTCAAGCCCACCGTAACGCTTTGGCTGTAGCGCTAGAAAAAAGCCAATATTCTGTAATTCATCTATAGAGGTCTGCGGCACCTTACGCAGCTGCTTTGTCTCTGCCGCCCGCTCGCGCAGACGCGGCTGCATATCGGTAATTGCCGCCATCATTTCTGCAACTGACAAGGCTTTCGTATTGTTCTTAGCTTGCGCTACGCTCATCGGACTTCTCCTGTATTCATTCTTATTGGCGAGGCGAAAATCAAATAGTGAACAGCCCGACCACGATATCATTCTGTGCAGCGATCAACCGCAACATAAGCAGACACAAACTAAGCGTCTGGCATATTAAATTTATGGCCCCACAAACTGGGCAAACTGGTTACCGTGGGGGTAAAGCCCTCCCAATCCATTTGCAAACCATCGGTGCCAAATTCCATTGCAAAGCCCGTCGGGGTTGCCATGTAAAACGACAGCATATTGTCGTTAGTATGGCGCCCCAGGGTAGAGACAATTGGAATACCCGCCGCCTCAACGCGATCAAGGCAGTAACCGACTTCATCTACTTCGGTAACTTCCAACATCAAATGCACACAGCCAACGGGATTAGCTTGATCTTCATACAAGGCCAAGCTGTGGTGACGAGGATTGTTTACGTGCATAAAGTTCAGACCTTGGCCCGGATCATCAGGGTCTGGCGAAAATTGAAAATGCATGTAGTCGCTATCACCAAAGCCGAGCACATCTTTATAAAAATTATGAGTCTCTACTAACTTTGCCGCGGGTAACACCGCATGCCCAAAGCCCATATCGCCGTTAAAACCAGTTTCAAAACCCGAAATACCTTTTGGCGATATAAATTTAGCGTAGTCCAACTCACCACCCCAGAACAATTCCAAGCCATTGCCTGAAGGATCTTGTAAGCGAATCAAGTCGCGAACGCGACGCGCTTTTGCATCAGCCGCAGAGGCCTCTTCAAAGGCAATACCCGCAGCCTGCAATTCTGCCTTTGCAGCAGTAAAACCCGCCTCGTCTGCCAACTCCCAGCCACAATACGCCAGCCTGTTTTGATCTGACTTAACAACCGCAAAACGATAGGGCCGAGTATCCATTTTTAAATAGACATTGCTATCATCTGGCATTGTCGGCGCAATCATTAGGCCTAAAATATTGGTGCCATAGTCCAGCCACTGCTGTGGCTCGGTCGATTCAATAACTACGTAAGCTAAACTGCGAACATCCATTACTAGGTCCTATTATTTTATCTACGATCAACTATTGCGGATGGCGTAATCCACCACGTATTCACGCTTTTCATTATAGATTTCTGGCACGTCGGCTAGGTCTAGGTAGAACTGGTTGTACCACTGACGCAAACGATTAATCGGACCATCACCGTCACACAACACAGGATTATCTACCCGTGTTTTGGTGTGCCAAATATGCACGTCTTGGAAAAAGGCTGTGCGATTTTGTTCAGTATATTGACGCGCCATTTCATTGTTTTGCTCGTCTGTCATACCCGCGATTTTTTTCACTGCCACGCCAAAGCGCAAATCAAAACTATGATGATCAATCGGCACATGGGTCACCAACAAACGTGAGGCCACATCCACGCCTTCAAAATGACCTGTCATATAGGTATTCATATAAGCGGGACCATAGTAAGTTGCCTCAGAGCTAAGCTCACCGTCCTCGGCCAATAACTCAGAACCACCCGTTAACTCTTGCCGATAAGTATGTTTATAAACGATATTTTTAAACTCTTTTATCGGTGCACCATGAATGGGGCCAAAATGTGCCACATCAGCCATATTGTCGATAAGCTCGCGGGCATTGGTTTGAATCGTCATTAAATCCATTTGCCAGATTGTCCACTCGTCACTAAATACGTCATCAATGCGCGGTGGACGCTGCTCTTCAATCGGCGGGTTTCCTTCAGGATCAAACCACACAAACAATAAATGGTTTTCTTCTAACGTTGGATAAGAGCGAATAACGGCCTTGGACGGAATGCGTTTGGCGTAAGGAATGTCATCACACACCCCATCTGCACCCCAGCGCCATGCATGAAAAGGACAGCGTATAGAATTCCCCTCAACACAGCCTTCGCTTAAATCAGCCCCCATGTGTGGGCAGTAACCGTCAAGAATATGTATCTCGCCATCTTCACCGCGATAAGCGACCAAGCGAGTACCAAAATAATTGAGTTTAACCGGTGTACTGGTATATTCGCTCGCCAGACCGAGACAGTACCAACCGCGGGCATAGCGGTCGGGTAATTCCGCTGCCTCAATAATATGCGGCTGACGCGGCACTTGCGCTACCTGACTCATTGTTATTCTCCTTCAGACGCGTTTCTCATGGGGGTTCTGCATGGTGAAAAATTCTCACACATGCCCCCTAGCCACACCACCCTCCGTTTAGACGAGCCGAAACATAGTAATAACACCCTGTTTTTATTGATTTTTTATAGCCCAGACAAGTTCGGCATCAATACATATTCACGACTGAAAATTAATAGCACTCGCTGTCGCCAGCGATTAGCAGCCGTTACAATGTGAATTAATTTCGGAAGCAGCGGCCAATACGTCACAAACAGATTATGTCTAGATAGTCACAGTGCCGCGCCCACCCCTCTTACAATCTGGCAGGCAATGAAAAGTAAAAAATCAGCAGGTAAATCGCAGGTCGATAAACACGAGCGCAAGAACGTCACCATGAGTCTTCCCGGTCGCCCAGGCAGCAATATAATGCCGGCGAGCCAAGCGCTAAACTTCGTCGCACAATTGGCTCAAGACAGCAAATGGCCGGTTGTCATCGTATTGTGCCAACAATTACTAGCGCAGATTCCCCAGCTCACACGCGCGGGACATTTTTTGTTTAAAGGCCTAAACGAGGCAGGCGACTACAGCGGATTATTGGCCGCCACGGAACAACATTTAATACATAAACCCCGCGACGTAATAAGCCTACTTTTTCACGCAAGCGCCCTTAGAATGCTAGGCCAGCACGACAAGGCTCTGCAAGCTATTGCAAAGGTTTTACGTTTAGAGCCAGCAAATATAAACGCCTTAAACCAACAGGGCGTTATATTAAAAGAAATTGGCAAAATGCCAGAGGCGCTAGCCAGCTTTAATCGCTGTATACGTCTATCACCACTCGACGGCCACGCGTATTGGAATAGATCAGATTTACTGCACGACATCAAAAGCAAAGATCTCGATGAGATTGAAGCGGTGCTGAACAAGCCCACGGTATCTGCGCACAATAAAGCTCGGATTCACTATGCGCTGGCCCGCGGCTATGAATTTAGTGGCGACGCAGCAAAGCAATTTTTCCACATTGAAAGTGGCGCAGCACTAAAGCGCAGCTTGCTTGAATACAATCATGCGGAGGAAATACAAGAGACCCGCAATATCCCCCAACATTTTACACCGGCGCTTTTAAAGCAAACGCCGCTTCCCCGCGACGCAAGCAATGCCAAACCTATCTTTATTTGCGGCCTACCCCGCAGCGGCACCACTTTGGTAGAGCAGATTGTTTCAACACACTCGATGGTCACCGCAGGTGATGAATTAGTCGCATTGCAACGTGCTACTGCCGCTGTATTGCG
This sequence comes from Zhongshania aliphaticivorans, assembly GCF_902705855.1. Taxonomy (GTDB): domain Bacteria; phylum Pseudomonadota; class Gammaproteobacteria; order Pseudomonadales; family Spongiibacteraceae; genus Spongiibacter; species Spongiibacter aliphaticivorans_B. Next base: position 166,485 of record NZ_CACSIJ010000012.1, read on the forward strand.
ACAAAAGCGCATCGACAAACCCTTTCCGCTTTGGGCAAATGAGCTACAGCCAAGCGACTGGAAAGCCATCGGCGACAATTATCAAACGCTTACCAAAGAACTCCATATAACACCGTTTTTTACCGACAAAAATCTGCAAAATTACAAAGCGCTCGGCTTAATTCATCTAGCCAGTCCCGAGGCAAAAATTATTTTCTGCCGACGCAATCCCATGGATAATTTATGGGGATGCTATCGCCAGTATTTTGCCGACGGTTTGCGCTTCACCTATGACCAAGAAGAATTAGCCGACACCTACCATGCTGCTGCAGAGCTATATCGATACTGGCAACAAGTATTGGCAGATAAAATCTTCTTTTTAGAATACGAAACCTTAATCAATGACTATGAGGCAACCGTAAAAGCCCTACTGAATTTTTTAGATTTGCCCTGGGAAGAAAATTGCCTGCACTTTTATAACAACCCAAGAGCCGTCAGAACCACCTCAGCCACACAGGTAAGATCTCCCATCAACAGCAGCCGCATAGATCAGTGGAAAAGATTTGAGCCGCAATTACAAACTATGTATAAGCACCTGCACGAACTCGGTGAAGTGGAATAAATCTAAATCAATCAGGATTAGAGCGGGGAAATTTAATACTGGGGTCCGGCAAGGTGTTTGGATAAAAATCAGAATAATTTGCCAATCGGTAATATCGCATCAATACACCGCGATACAATTTAAACATACGCCAGCGTATTTCCGTCATCCGCGATGGCGCCATTGTTCCCCAAGGCTTGGCAATACTAGATACGTGCTTACGCTCTGCGGCCACATGGGGCTCGACACCGTATGCGCGAATATCGGTCTCCCAGAAGCAGTCGTAAAATCCATCCACCGGCATACTGATTCGTTGATACTGCCGTAAAAATTTATCCATCGCAGGGCGATTCATCACATATGCCTGCGCCCCGCACCACCCGCGCAGCGGCCTCACCAATTGCCAAGAGCCCGCCAATGTCGCAATGGTTTTTCGACGCCGACGTTTTAAGCCCATCAACCTCACCATCTCTACTTCGCTAGGCAATGAAACAATTGCATCTACTACCTCGGCAAATCCAGCTAATATTTCGACGTCATCCTCTAGGATTAAAATTCTCTCCACGCCGCTATCATAGGCTTGCCGAATGACGCGGGCGTGGGACAAAAAACACCCCACTTCCGACGTAGTTACCTCTGAGCGCCGGCGCAGCACAGACATTTTTTGATCGACAGATTCAGCATCGTGCAAGTCTGGCATAGCACTGCGACCATCAATTGCGGAGAAAATCTCTGCCGTAAAACCAAGATTAGCTAGAGAATTTACTAAGGAAATAACCGCTGGCGATTGGGGCGCTAACGAAATGACAACAATAGGCAAATCAGGCATGAAAAATCCAATATAAATAAAGCCAATGTAAAATCCGCGACCGCGCCTATCTACGCGTCGCCGCAATTTTCATTTAACGCAATATCTGTGACAAAGTTGTTACCTAGTCACCAAATCGGATTAACGCCGCCTATTTGAAGTCAGCATACGATTGCAGACCATCAATACGCGTCGTTTTCCGCATACACTCGAACACATAATTCCTGCTCACTATCAAAACTAAGGGCAATGCTTATTGGACGACAGCACACCTCACAATCTTCAATATACTCGTCATCTCCCCCTGAGGCGTCTATAAGTAACTCAATAGATTCTCCACAATAAGGACAATATTCAGAAATGGATTCAATACGATTCATAAACAATCGCCTCCGTCATTCAAGCAAGCTTGGTGTTGCACGTATACTGAGTATACCTTTCGTCTAGTGTACTATCTCGATGGCTAAGATTGTGCAGACTAAAATAACATTACTGAGGATTGTTAAATGACCATTCGTTTTGATGGAAAAGTCGCCATCGTCACCGGTGCGGGCAATGGCCTAGGGCGCAGCCACGCGTTGGAGCTGGCAAAACGCGGCGCGAAAGTCGTGATTAATGACCTAGGCGGCAACCGAGATGGTAGCGGTGCCTCATCAGACGCCGCCAAAGCGGTTGTCGCTGAGATTGAAGCCTTAGGTGGCGAGGCAATTTCCCACGGCGCCAATGTTGCGGTATTCAGCGAAGTCGAAGATATGGTTCAGCAAACCATTCAAAAATGGGGCAGAGTCGATATTCTAATAAACAATGCCGGCATACTCCGCGATAAAACATTCTCTAAAATGTCCTTAGACGATTTTAATCTCGTCATGGATGTTCATCTCATGGGCTCAGTAAATTGCAGTAAAGCAGTGTGGGACATTATGAAAGAACAACAATATGGCCGTATTGTAATGACCACCTCCTCCAGCGGTTTATACGGTAACTTTGGGCAAAGTAATTACGGTGCGGCCAAATTGGCTGTAGTCGGTCTAATGAACACCCTGGGCATTGAAGGCGCGAAAAATAATGTCCGTGTAAATGCGCTGGCGCCTACCGCCGCAACGCGTATGACCGAAGATCTTATGCCTACGGAGGTACTAGCCATGCTGGTTCCTGAAGCCGTTACCGCTGGCGCATTAGTACTTTGCCATGACGACGCGCCAAGCAGACACATTTTATGCGCCGGTGCTGGCGGATATGCCAGTAGCGCAATTTTTGAAACCGAAGGTATCTATCTTGCACCTGACAAGCAAACGCCGGAAGCGGTCGTCGAGCACTGGGAGCAGATCTGCGACACGTCGCAACAAACAACATTAGATACTGGGTTCAAACAATCTGAGAATTTTTTATTAAAAGCACAAATATTTTTACAAAATCAATAAGCTCGTTACTTCTTTAAACCATTCCAAAAAAAAAGCCCCAGCATGCTGGGGCTATCATCAACTTTGTATTTTAGGCTAGATCAAAGCGATCTAAATTCATCACTTTAGTCCACGCTGCCACAAAGTCTTTTACAAATCGCGCCTGCGCATCTGAACTGCCATAAACCTCTGCCAAGGCACGCAGCTGGGAGTTGGAACCAAACACCAAATCAGCTCGTGTGCCCGTCCATTTCACTTCGCCCGTGCTGCGATCACGACCTTCAAACTCTTCTTCAGATTTTGATGTCGCCTTCCACTCCGTACCCATATCCAGCAGATTCACAAAAAAGTCATTGCTCAGCGAGCCAACATTTTTGGTGAAAACACCGTGCTGCGATTCGCCAACATTGGCACCCAATACCCGCATACCGCCGATAAGGACCGTCATCTCTGGGGCAGTTAAGGTCATCAACTGCGCACGATCTACCAATAAGGCCTCTGTGGGAACGGAGTATCTGCCTTTCAAGTAATTACGGAAGCCATCAGCAATAGGTTCCAGTGCTGCAAAAGACGCCACATCGGTTTGCTCTAGTGAGGCATCCATGCGGCCCGGCGTAAACGGCACAGCCACCGGATTACCCGCATTTTTAGCGGCCTGCTCTACACCGACACTACCTGCCAGCACGATCAAATCGGCAATGGATACTTTTTTCGCACCGCCGTTAAAGTCGCTCTGAATACCTTCGAGTACCTTAAGTACCTTGGCCAATTGTGCGGGCTGATTCACTTCCCAGTCTTTCTGAGGAGCTAGGCGAATACGCGCACCATTTGCACCACCGCGCATATCTGAACCACGGTAGGTGGATGCCGACGCCCATGCGGTAGAAACCAACTCGCCAATAGATAAGCCTGCCGCCGCGATTTTCGCTTTCAGTGCCGCAATGTCACTGTCGTTCACCAGCTCATGATCGACTGCTGGAATCGGGTCTTGCCAAATAAGCTCTTCAGCAGGCACCTCTGGGCCGAGAAAGCGAACCCGTGGACCCATGTCGCGGTGAGTTAATTTAAACCACGCTCTGGCGAAGGCATCTGCAAACTGATCTGGGTTCGCAAAGAAATTCCGCGAGATTTTCTCGTAGGCCGGATCAACACGAAGCGCCAAATCGGTAGTCAACATGGTCGGTACACGGCGTTTAGATGCATCAAACGCGTCAGGAATCGCACCTGCACCCCCGCCATTTTTTGGCTGCCATTGATGTGCACCAGCGGGACTCTTAGTCAATTCCCATTCAAAACCAAATAGGTTCTCAAAGAAGTTATGGCTCCATTGGGTTGGCGTACTCGTCCACGTCACTTCTAAACCGCTGGTGATGGCATCACCGCCCTTACCGCTGGCGTGGCTGCTCTTCCAGCCAAAACCTTGCTGCTCGATACCCGCCGCTTCTGGCTCCGCACCAACAAGCGCGGCATCACCGGCACCATGAGTCTTACCAAAGCTGTGACCACCGGCAATCAAGGCAACCGTCTCTTCATCATCCATTGCCATACGAGCAAAGGTTTCACGAATATCTACCGCTGCCGCCAATGGGTCTGGCACACCGTTCGGGCCTTCTGGATTTACGTAAATCAAGCCCATTTGTACCGCCGCAAGCGGGTTTTCTAGATCGCGCTCACCGGAGTAACGCTTGTCATCCAACCATTCGCCTTCAGCACCCCAGTAAATATCTAGCTCAGGTTCCCATATATCTTCGCGGCCACCGGCAAAGCCAAAGGTTTTGAAACCCATTGTCTCTAGGGCAACATTGCCCGTAAGAATCATCAGATCAGCCCAAGAAATTTTCTTGCCGTATTTTTGTTTAACCGGCCACAGCAAACGCCGCGCCTTGTCCAAATTGCCGTTATCAGGCCAGCTATTCAATGGCGCGAAACGCTGACTGCCACTGCCTCCGCCACCACGGCCATCCGCAATACGATAGGTGCCTGCACTATGCCATGCCATACGAATAAACAAAGGTCCGTAGTGACCAAAGTCGGCTGGCCACCAATCCTGCGAATCCGTCATCACCGCAGCGATATCACTTTTAAGCGCGGCAAGATCGAGGCTTTTAAATTCTTCGGCATAGTTGAAATCTTCACCCATAGGGTTTGATTTAGTCGAATGCTGATGCAACATATCTAGGCGTAGCTGATTTGGCCACCAGTCTCGATTCGTCGTACCCGTGCCAGCAGCGTGGTTCACTGGACATTTGTTATTAGACATAGCGTGTCTCCCTTGGATTAATAATTTGTTCCTGCTGGCTACCTTTATAGACCTTAGCTGGCAAGCTATCCAACTGTACTTATCAATCATGACGATAGGTTTTAACTGTTGAACGTAGAATGGGACCGTAGGGACTGTGATAATGTCCCTAAATCATGGGCACAAGCAATGCGGCACTAAGCTAGCCCCAAGGTCTAAGCCTGTAGCAAGTACCGTAATTACTATGCTCTGCGGTTAATATTGGATCATCAGAAAGTAGATATAAAAGGAACGGCGCCATGCCTGAAGAAAAAACCCAAAAAATAAAAGACACTGCTGCGGCGCTTTTCGGCGGCTACAACGACGAAAAACCCTATGAATTGTGGCTGAGTTTTGACAAGGAACTGGCCAAGGAAATGTCCCGCTTTGTGGTCGGTGACATGTACGCGAGAAACGTACTCCCCCGCAGCACACGTCAGTTAGTGGCCATTGCCGCACTCAGTGCAATGGGTAAGCAGGATGAGCTAAAATTGCATATTCACGCGGCATTGAACGTAGGCTGCACGCCAAAAGAAATCGCTGAAGCTATTTTCCAAATTGGCGTTTATGCAGGCTTCCCAGCCATGAATAATGCCCTACTTACTCTACGCAGCGTACTTGAGGAAAATGGCCATTGGCCGCTTGATCAGAAAGAAGATTAATCCACTACGTCGAACTACATGCCGAGCACTAAGGGCTATTTAATACTCGGCATGCTTTACTGAAAAGAAGCTGTTCGATTGTTATAGCGAATGAAAAAATTCGATCAATAATCGATTCACATCCTCTGGACGCTCCTGCTGAGTCCAATGGCCACAACCTGCAAGAACATGAGTGCCACGGTAATTAGGAATCCTTTCAGACGCGCGAGCTATGGCTTCTTGCCCCCAACCATAACAAATATCTAAATCACCTAGAATCAGGGTGGCTGGCACCTGCAGTGGGCTATCGCCCATAGACGCTAAATCTTCCCAGCTCGCATTCAAGTTTTTGTAATACATCAACGGTCCCGCAAAACCGCTGCTCACAAAGGCATTGGTATAGGCATCTAAGTCTTCCTCATCAAACCAACTTGGTAACGACGGGACGTCAAAAAAACGATCTTTCATCTGCGCCCCATGTGCAATACATAGCGCGCTGCCACGAATAAGATCCAGAGGGTCCATGGCCGCAAAATCCATCCCCGTCGGACCTAGCCCATCACCGGACAGGCTCAGCACTGCACCGCGCAACCATCCCCGAACATCAGCTTCCATTTCAGTTATCGCGCCGTCAAGCTTGCCAAAATGAGTTTGATAGAAATCTTGTCCGGGACCAGCAAGGGCTTCGTGTAGAGGATCTGGCTCTAACTCCCCAAAGGGGCTGCTCGGCAACGGGATAATACCTCTACCGCCGAATGGCACAGACAGCGAAGCGACCGCAGGAAAGATATCGGGGCTAAGCCACGCTGCGCTCCATGCAACAGCAGCCCCCCAATCGTGGCCAACGATTATCGCCGACTCTTCACCAAGTGCTTGCACCAAACCAACAGCGTCATCCACCAATTGGTGAATGCGATACGCATCGGGATTTGCATATTTAGACGACAGGCCATATCCACGCTGGTCATAGGCTACAACTCGATAACCTGCCTTCGCCAATGCCGGCAACTGGTGCCGCCATGAATAACTAATTTCAGGAAATCCATGAACCAGCAATACTAGTGGCCCCGTACCCTGTTCAAAGTAATGCAGCCGAGTGCCATTCACATATGCAAATTTCGAAGCCAAGCCATCCATATAATTTTCCCATCGTGTTATTAGCGTGCTTTAGATAATTAATATAGGCACGAAATACTACACTATTTCAATTTACAGAAGCGAACTGCAATCTAGCGTGGGACAGGTTTACGGCATGAAGTAAGGCATAAAGCATTAATATACTAGTCATTGACGCAAGCCGTATTAACAGTACGGACGCTCTCTCCCGCCACTTAATACGGCCTACAATAATTATTTATTGCTAAGGTACCCCCGCCACCCGCCAAAATGACTAATGTCTTCAGCACCGGCCAAGCCCGATGCTTCGCAGATAAACCCACTGACCTGACTGCCATCTTGCAGATTGACTTTACCAATCCCTAAGGGCGCGGGGATACCGGCAACAAAGCTACCGAATTCACTTGCAGGCACCGACCACACCTCAAGTTCTATAGCGCAACCTTCCCCCTCTGGCGCAATGACCATACCCGGTCTAAATGGCGGGCCACCCGCTAGGGCGTAGAGCTTATAATCTGCTGAGGACTGGGTTTTAGACAGCAAATAGCCGCCGCGCTCTGTGAGCTGCCAGTTCAAGGGTTGCCCCTGCAAGTGCGCACCGCACACCGCAACGGCAATACGCTGCTGATTTTTAATCGGCGCGGTGCTCAATGCTTGATAAGCAGATTGATCCTTGCCCAGTGGTAATTTAAAAAGTTGCTGTAGGTAATTCGCCACCGACAGCAAACGTCGATCAGTGAAGGCTTCGCCAACCAAGGTTAGGCCAAAAGGAAAACCGCTTTCTGTAAACCCCGTTGGCACCGCCACCCCAGCCAAATCGAATAGGTTCATATAGTTGGTGTAGTAGCCCAAATTACTATTCAAGGTAATCGGATCGTTATTGACTTCGTCTATGGCGTACGGTCGGCCCGCCGTAGGGCTTAGTAAACAATCAACACTTTCCAATACTTTTGCTGCCGCTTTGCGTAGCGCTTTTAATCGATACTGCGCTGTAAAAGCATCAACGGCAGAACCTTTGTCGCCGGCCGAAATGATAGTGCGGGTAACATCCAGTAATGCCTCTGGCCGCTTTTGAATAAGCGGCGACGTTGCGATGTATCGCTCAGCCACCCACGGACCTTCATACAATAAACGTGCAGCTTCAATGAAGGGCGCAAAGTCCACCGCCACTAACTCAACACCACTTTCTGCGATGGTTGTCAAAGACTGCCGATAACACTGCGCATAATCCTCATGACCGAAGAAAGATAATTGCTCTGCGGGCAATACCCCCATTCGCAATGGCCCCTGCCACTGACCATAGTGCCGTGCGCTGTTCGCAAAAGAATTGGTTCGGCTATAGGCATCACTTGCGTCTTCACCCTCGGCGATGGCCAAGATCGCATTAGCGTCGTCGCATTGCAGGGCAAAAATAGTGATGCAATCCAAAGATCGGCAAGCCGGTAGCATGCCGCTGGCAGACAGTAGTCCGATGCTGGGTTTCACACCGACTAAATTATTAAAACAGGCCGGTACACGGCCAGAACCTGCGGTATCAGTGCCCAGTGAAAAGCTCGCCATGCCCAATGCCACCGACACTGCCGAGCCCGCACTGGAACCGCCGCTAATCATGCTCGGGTCAAAACTGTTTTTACACGCTCCCCACGGTGAACGCGTGCCAACCAAGCCCGTCGCAAATTGATCAAGATTGGTTTTACCAACCGGAATCGCGCCCGCATCAATTAAGCGCTGCACAACAAAGGCAGAACGCTCTGGTGTATAGGCAAAAGCTTCACAGGCCGCCGTTGTAGGTACGCCAGCCAAATCAATATTATCTTTTATCGCAAAGGGAATACCGTATAGGGGCAAAGCATCTGCCGAGCTAGATTCCAAGCGCTGTAAATAGGGTTCCAATTCAGCCGCCGTAAGTTGATGAATCCAAATATTATGGTCGTGATATTGCTCACAACGCTCGCTGATAATCGCCATCACTTCGCGCGGTGTCACTTTATTTTCAGCGTAAGCCCCACGTAATTCAGTCAATGAAAGGTTCATACTAAGTCCTCCAGAATAAGCACCGACTGGCCAGCACTTACCCGTGCGCCCTCACGTAATAATTGTTTTTTAACCCGTCCCGCTTGTGGCGCAAAAACAGCAATTTCCATTTTCATGGACTCCAACAACAACAGCGGCTGTCCAATCTCTACCACATCACCCTCTTTAACGAGCAATTGCCACACGCTCCCCGCCACCGAGCTATCCACGGGAATCTCACCCTCTTGCAAGCTCACCACATCGGCGGCGTCATCAATCTCTGGCGCCTCATAATGGAATTGGCCATCGGCATGCCAGCGCGCCAATTCTTCGGCAAAGGCCTGTTCACGCTTTTCAGTGTGAGTAGCAATTTCTGAAGAATTCTCAGCCAGCATTTGTTGATAATCCGCCAGCGAAAATTCGCCCTCTTCAATTCGCAAAGAGTATTTACCCAAGGGAAAATCATTACGGATTTGCAGCAGTTCGTCCTGACTGACTTCGTAAAAACGAATCTGGTCAAAGAAGCGCAGCAAATACGGCTCGGTAAACTCCTTAGTGCGCCGGTAGCGGTTCCACATTTGCAGGGTTCTACCAATAAATTGATAGCCGCCAGGCCCTTCCATGCCATACACACAGAGATAGGAACCGCCAATACCCACCGAGTTTTCCGCCGTCCACGTTCGCGCTGGATTGTATTTTGTGGTCACCAAGCGATGACGCGGATCAACCGGTGTAGCCACCGGCGCGCCCAAATACACATCGCCCAAGCCCATCACCAAATAAGAGGCATCGAACACAATGTCTTTCACGGCCTCGATACTTTCAAGACCGTTGATACGACGAATAAATTCAAGATTACTTGGACACCAAGGCGCATTTTCCCGCACCGACTGCTGGTATTTTAAAATGGCTTGGCGACAAGCTTCGTCGTCCCAACTTAGCGGTAAATACACGGTGCGCGACGGCACATTCAGCTGCTCCAGCTGGGTAGACAGATGCTTCTCCGCCTCTGCTAATACCGCAAGTAAATCTGCCAACGAAATAGTTTGAGAATCATAATGCAATTGCAAAGAGCGAATACCCGGCGTCATTTCACGCACACCGACCACCGGGTTTTGCTGCAAGTGCTGCATTAAGGCGTGGGCCCTAAAGCGCAGGCGAATATCCAATTCCTGCGGGCCATATTCAACCAATAAGAAATGATCTCCCGCAACGCGATATACCACGTCATCGCCCACTTCGTCGGCACTCAGGCGCTGAACAATCGGTGATGGCAATTCACTTAAGACCGCCACTACAGGCACGTCTACTGTCAGATTTTGAATGCTCGCCCGCTGTGCGCGTTCCGCTTCTACCGCATCATCCACCGTCACCGCCACAAAGCGCAGCTTATCTCCGGCGCGTAACTGGCCCAACTTCCAAAGGTCGGCGGTAATTACAGTTGCTGGGCAAACAAAGCCGCCCAAAGATGGACCGTCGGGTCCAAGAATCACCGGCATGTCGCCAGTGAAATCCACCGTGCCAAAAGCGTAGGCATTGTCGTGAATATTCGATGGGTGCATACCCGCTTCGCCGCCGCTGTCCCGCGCCCAAGTGGGCTTAGGGCCGATTAAGCGCACACCGGTGCGGCTGGAGTTATAGTGCACCTCCCAGCTCGCGGAAAAAAACGCCTCAATATCTGCGTTAGTAAAAAAGTCCGGCGCGCCATGCGGGCCGTAAATCACCCGCAGACTCCATTCGTGATTAATTTCAGGCTTTAGCTGATCAGGTAAATTATGCGGCCTAGCAACGGCATCTTTGAGTACCAGCACATCGCCAACTCGCAAAGCACGACCACTGTGACCACCAAACTGGCCAAGTGTGAAGGTCGAGCGCGAACCTAAGTACTCAGGACATTGAATACCACCCGCCACCGCCAAATACGCTCTCGCGCCCGCAGAGATACGGCCAAGTTGCAAAGTCTGCCCCGCCTCAATATGAACAACCTGCCACGGCAAAAGCGTTTTCCCGCCTTGCCCAGCAGAGCCCCCCACCAGTGTTGCCGGCAACGCTGCGCCGCCGATCACTACGTCGGTCGCCTCACTAAATTGCAGGCTTGGGCCTTGTAGGGTTATCTCCAAACCCGCAGCGTCATCATCATTACCCAGCAGACGATTCGCCAAACGAAAAGAGTAGTTATCGAAGGGCCCAGACGGCGGCACACCAACATCCCAATAGCCGCTGCGTCCGGGATAATCTTGTATCGTGGTTTGAGTACCCGCCTGCAACACATCTATGCGGCGTGGCTCCCAGGTAAAATCATTTAGGTAACGGGTAGTGATCAAACCCTCTTTTAATAAGGGATCACTGAGCAAGGCACGCAAATAATCGCGATTACTTACAATGCCGTAAAGCTCGGTTTTATCCAGCGCGGTGGCTACCCCCTTGAGCGCCGCCGCACGCTCCGGCGCATGAAAAATCACCTTCGCCAACATAGGATCAAAATACGGCGACACCTCAATGCCGCTGTCCAACCAGTGATCTATGCGCAAACCCTCGGCCTGTGGAAACGACACCTTGCTGAGCAAACCTGCACAGGGCTGAAACTGTTGATAGGGATCTTCGGCGTAAACCCGCACTTGTACTGCGTGACCTTTTGGAACCAGCTTTTTGCGCAAATCGGCAAGGTCAGGTAAATCACCGCTGGCGAGCATTAGCATCCACGCCACCAGATCAATACCCCACACCGCTTCGGTCACGCCGTGTTCAACTTGCAGGCGGGTGTTGACCTCTAAGAAATAAAATTCGCGGCTGTCTTGATCGTAAATAAATTCAACGGTACCGGCGTTGCGATAATTCACCGCCGCCAATAAATCTTCAGACTGGGTATACAGTAAGTGGCGAACCGAATCGGGTAGGTTTGGTGCGGGGCACTCCTCCACTACCTTTTGATTACGACGCTGAGCAGAGCAATCACGCTCACCGATTGCAACCACTTGGCCGTAGCCATCGCCAAACACCTGCACCTCAATATGCCGAGCGCGGGCGATAAATTTCTCTAAAAATACGCCGTCGTTTGAAAAATTATTGCCGCCTAATTTTTTAACTTTATCAAAACCGCTACGCAGATCTTCCTCGTTGTGACAGACCTGCATACCAATACCGCCACCGCCAGCGGTGCTCTTTAACATCACCGGATAACCAATATTTTTCGCATGACCCACGGCGCTTTCTAGGTCACTTAACAGACCTGTTCCCGGCGGCAGTGGCACACCAACAGATTCAGCAATTTCACGAGCTTTATGCTTTAAGCCAAAGTCCAGCATGTGCTGCGCGGTAGGCCCTATAAAGGCAATACCGTCTGCTTCGCACTGCCGGACAAAATCCGCATTTTCACTAAGAAAACCGTAGCCTGGGTGGATTGCCTCTGCACCGCAGCGCTTGGCAATATCGAGAATTTTCTCAATATTAAGATAGGTATCCGCAGCACCGCCGTCGCCTAAGCTATAAGCTTCGTCAGCATTGCGCACATGTAAGCTGCGAGCGTCGGCTTCGGCGTAGACAGAGACGGCGGTAATATTAAACTGTTTAAGGGTGCGAATAATCCGCGTGGCGATGGCGCCGCGATTGGCAATCAATACTTTCTGGAACATAGTCATCCGGTAACGGGCCGTCCCGCTATGTCATACGACAGTGGCCGTCCACTGAAGATGGTTTATAACAAGTCAGACGTCGGATGTCGGGCGTCTGACGTGGTGCTTAAGCATTCCAAACTAGGTATTCAATTGGCGTTGGGTTATAGGCATTGCAGGGATTGTTTAACTGCGGGCAGTTAGAGATTAAAACGTATACTTCCACCAAGGCCTTTAATTCCACGTATTTTCCCGGCGCCGAAATACCGTCAGCAAAACTTAGGCCGCCTTCGTCGGTAACGGGTACGTTCATGAAAAAATTTATATTGTGGGTGATATCCCGCTTACTTAGGCCGTATTCGGGTTTTTCGGCTATTGCTAACATCCAGCTATCACGACAGGCATGCATACAGCGCTTCTCTAAATCGTAGCGCACGGTATTACTTTCCGTGGCACAGGCTCCGCCGAGGGTATCGTGGCGACCGCAGGTGTCGGCAACGATTTCTAACATGGCGCGATTTTGATTAGTGCGCAGCACCGAGCCGGTAGTTAAATACACATTGTGTTGCTCACGAATGGTGTCCGTCGCACTGTATCGCTCACTCGGATCATCAACACAGAAGAACAAGGTATCGGCGGCTTGATTACCTTCTAAATCAAGAATTCTAAATGTTTGCCCTGCGCTGACCTTACCAAGGTAATAATCCCCCGCCCACACCACTTCGCGGAATACCGCATCGTCTATCGATAAACTACTTTCTCTAATCATGTTACGGCCCTCCTCAGCTGCCTAAATGGTACAGTGCGTTATTTTTAAAACCACGGCGGTTTTCGTCACAGTGATTCAAGCACACATCATCCTCGCTCATCGGCGCTGCCACGCTAAGCTCCACACCAATACGATGACGTGGGTAGTCTTCAGATTTTCGTAAGGGATGCGGACAGGCGTGAATTAAAACTAAAGTATCCATTTCTAATCTCAGGCTAACGCTATTACCTGCCGCGCTCGCATTCGACGCCAGCGTCATATTGCCATCTGCATCGGCAACCACTTTGCTAAACCAATTGATATTGGCCGCCATGTCTGCAGCGCCTAGGCCGTACTTTGCCAGCTCAGTTAAAAAGGCATCGTAACCGTTTTGATGCCAGTCATTGCGGTCATTTTGGTAGTCCCGCGCTCCCCAGCGATCTGCAACTTGGCTAGCATGGATATTGCCGCACACCGTGTCGTGCCAACCCATATCATCAGCGATAACAGAGGCAAAAATGCGCCCCATATCGGAATACAGGCAATGACCCTTGGTTAATTTAAATGTGTGTTGACACTTGAGGGTGTCTGGCGCGTTATAGCGTTCCAACAGATTGCGCGGGTTATAAAACAACATGCCGGCGTTACCGTTACCATCTAAATCACGCAGCGTAATTTGCGTGCCACGCCGCAGCTCAATAGACCAATGTCCACCTGCGGGAATTTCAGTTTGATAGTTTTCCATTCTTAAACTTGCTCCGCCTGATTTTTAGTTGCCAGACTTTCATCAATTTCATCTAGTATTTCCTGCTCGCACACACCCACCGGCAAGTCATAGGTAATGCTAGCGCCATAGGCATTTGGGGCCTGGGCGTCTACCCGCCGCTTGTCGAAGACCCACAGACGCGTGCCCAGGTGAAAGCCTTCTTTTAAGTCGTGAGTAACCATAAATACGGTAAGCTTATGTTTACGCCATAAATCCAAAACCAGCTCATGCATATCGGCGCGAATGCCTGGATCTAATGCACCAAAGGGTTCATCTAATAATAAAATTCTCGGTTTTAAGATGAGCGCCTGAGCGATGGCGAGACGCTGGCGCATACCGCCGGAAAGCTCATCGGGATAGCGATTTTGCATATGCGCTAGACCAACAACATTCAAGAGTTCCGCCGCCTCTGTGCGCGCTGCCTTTTTTTCCGCGCCCAACAAAAATCCCAGCTTCGTTTTTTCAAATTCGCGGGCAATGACCACGTTGTCTAAAACACTTAAATGGGGAAACACTGAATACTGCTGAAACACAACGCCACGCTCCGCATCGGGTTCGGAGGGAATGGGCTTGCCGTCTATCAATATACTGCCCTGAGATGCCGAATCAGTACCTAAAAGCATTTTCAAAAAGGTACTTTTGCCACAGCCAGAGGCGCCTACCAGGGTGACAAATTCGCCTTCTTTTACGGTGGCAGAAATGTTTTCTAAAATGACGTTATCGCCAAAGCGCTTCCAGACATTTTTAATTTCAATCATGACTTACCCTCCTGCTGCGCATGCCAAGGGAAGGCAAAGCGACTCAGCTGAGCAAGCAAATAGTCGATGATAAAAGCCAGTAAGGTTATCCATGCCACATAGGGCAGAATCACATCCATAGAAAGATAGCGGCGAACCAAAAATACGCGATAACCCAAACCATCTGTTGATGCAATTGCCTCGGCGGCTATTAAGAACAACCACGCAGAACCTAAGGAAAGCCGCACAGCGTCAATCAGGCGCGGCATCAACTGGGGAATAAGCACGCGCAAAATAATTTGGCCGCTATTGGCACCCAAGGTCTGCGCCTTCACTATTTGCTCACGGGGAATTTCTAAAGTGCGCTTTTGAATGTCTCTGGCGATAAAAGGCGTTACACCAATCGCAATCAATGCCACCTTGGACACCTCGCCCAAACCAAACACAATAAACAATACCGGCAACAAGGCCATTGGCGGCACTAAAGACACCACTGTAAGTAAAGGTGCAAAGCTGGCGTTTAGCACTGGCAGTGCGCCGGTCATCAGACCAAATAGCATCCCAAGTGAGGCTGCGATCACCATACCCAAGCCCAAGCGACGCAAGCTGCTCAAAGTGTCTTGCCAGAACAAATAGTCACCACTGCGCTTACTGGGCTCGAAGGCAAGGCGCTGAATAGCGTCGCCCATCTGAGTAAAGCTAGGCAATAATTTATCCTGTGGGTTTTCTGCAAGCCGAGCGTCAGACGCAGAAATATAAATCAAAATAATAACCGCGAATGGCAGCAGAGCCAGACCGATTCGCCATATACGCGCAGGTGTAAAATTAATAAGTCGTTTCATAAAGACCTTGTTTTGCTACTACTTTTACGGCGTGTTTCGCAATATCTATTGCTACTTAGCGCCACGCTAGGCCTTTGTATACAGCTTCGCGCGGCGCCACCTCCTTACAATTTTCCGTCTGCAGCCATTTGCATATAACTCGGGTCAAAGCGGAATTTAATGTTGCGGCTGTCTCCATACACACCGGCAGGTGTTTCTATGCCGATAAAGCCTGCATCAGGTGCACCTTCACCCAATAGGCCGTGGGCAAAGGAAAACTCTGCAACGTTTTTCATCGTTGTTTTAAGCGCCGCACTCTTGGTAAATTCCACTGCTTTTTCGGCACTGTAGAACATTTTAGTACTTGCCAATTGCGCCTCATAACCCGCGAGATCAGTGCCCGACGCGCTACCCATTGCGGTACGCGCCGCTATACCGGCCTGTCCAGCATCGCTCATGGTTGCCATAATTTCATACCATGCGCCGGTAAGTGCCTTACCCAAATTTGGGTTGGCTTTTAGTACGTCGGTATTGATTACAAGAAGGTCAATAATCTCGCCGGGGATTTGCGAGGAATCGAATACTTTATTTGCGCCGGGCATGCTTACTATTTCGCTAAGCAGCGGATTCCATGTCGCAACTGAGGTCACCCCTGCCGTTGGAAATACCGCAACCATGTCTGCATCAGATGTATTGACCACGGTCACATCAGACTCGCTCATACCCACACTTTCTAAACCACGCGCAAGCAAGTAATGAGACACGCTGAGCTCAACCAGATTGACTTTCTGACCCTTGATATCTTTAAGATCTTTATAGCCCTTCAATACCACGCCGTCGTTGCCGTTAGAGAAATCGCCAACAATCAGCGCAGTACTATCCACCCCGCCCGCAGCAGGAATAGTAAGCGCATCCATATTAGTCATGGCACAGGCGGCGAACTCGCCAGTGGTGTATTGGTTTATCGATTCGATATAGTCGTTGATTTGTACAACCTCTATGTCGAGGTCATATTTTTTGGCCCACTTATCAACGATCTTTTGCTCGGCGCCGTAGCCCCAAGGCATCCAACCCACGTAGATAGACCAGCAGATTTTGAAGCTGTCGGTAGCGGCAGCAGAGAATGACGAGAATGTCAGGGTAAGAAGTAAAGCGGCTAATCGCTTCATGGGTAAACCTCCAGCGGTTTTACACGGATTCATTGAGCACTCCTGGCGAATATCGCCGATCGTCTCCCGGGCTTTTGTCCCGCCGTGTAACCTTGTGATTTAGCCTGTCTGCTAAATGCGCCGAAGGTCGAAAGCTCTCGGACCAGTCATCTCAAATCGATTTTGAGATCGGAACCCTAGCTTTCCATTTTCAAATTGTAGTCGTCCAATATCACCAAGAGTGCGGACAGTATCACTAATACAGGTTTCGTGCCAAGCCTGCCTAATACCTGCCGCATGGGCTTTTACAAGGGTTATCTGCCAAGATCACAAAACCTCACACCCCACATTTGCACCAATACAGGACATCCGGCGCACCACAAAAAAGCACAAATCTCGTTTTGAAGACGACAAATTATTGTCGTTCTCATTGCCTAAAATCGACGTATTACGAAATAAAAACGGAACTTGTACTCAAAAATTAAAAGTTTAATTTTACAATCTAATTATGTTAGATTAAGTTTATAACGATGATAATTAGCGTCCAAAATAACGGAGTTCAATATGAAAAAGATATCTACCAAACCGCTTCTCGCTGCAGCCGCCATTGCACTTAGCTCGTCACTATCTCAGGCGCAGCTATTAGGCTTGCCAATACCATCAATTGGTAGCATCGCCCCATCCGGTCTTGTTACTTCAATCACAGAAATCGCTGTTGGCGAAGGGCTTCCAATAGTTACGAATTTACTATTTAGCAGCCCCCTGACTCCTCTTATTGTTGGACTTGCACCTCAAGCAGCGCCCCTAACTAGCATTCTGCTCGGCAATCCAGTAGATGAGGTCTTGGCCTTAATCTCGCTCGACGGCAGCAGCCCCTTGGGTGCCCTAGGCACGCTTCCCGGACTGTAAAGCGACACTTTCAAGTGTTTATATGTTTGCCCTGCTTTTGCAGGGCTTTTTTTGAATAAATTTTATGTCCCAACCACGTTGACAAAAAATATTTCCTAGCTGATATCATCATGAGACCTTTGCACGATGTTATTTTGCCCTCAACCTTCGTCGCCTATAGCACCGACTGTTGGCAAAATCGTAGCCAAAGCACTCGCTCCACTGCGCGCAGCCACAAGACATAACGGGCTGGCTTTACTCAATCGGTCATTTATAACGACAAACTCCCTCATTTACCGTAGCCGCTGGTCACTTGCACAAGTGCGTGACCTTCGCTGCGTTTTCCCTTGCTAGTGAACAAAATTTCGGCTTGTGCAAAGCGCTCATCGTATTTTTAAGCACAAAAAAAAGCGCCCCAAAGGGCGCAAAAGTACTCTTGTTAGCCTGACAAAAATTAATATTCCCAGTTCAATCTCAAGCCATACGTTCTAGGTGGCGCCAAGTAATCTGAACGCCCCGCATCAGTATGAAATTGCGAGTAAGTATAGCGGTCATCACTTAAGTTTTTACCAAAGGCGGTTATCCGAATATTTGTGTCGTAATGCAGAAAGCCTAATGCTGCATCCACAACGTAATATTCATCTTCCCACGACACTGGCGAATTTTGCGCTAGATAATAGAAACCTTGGTTGTAATAAACGCTGGTGGAAAACTCCAGCTCGCCAAGGTCAGACACTTCAACAACCTGGTTTAAACCGAAGCTACCGCTGAATTTGGGTGTACGGGTTACTCGGTTGCCGGTAAAGTCGCCCTGACGGCTATTATAAAAGCCATCGCCTTCGTTATAACCGCTGCCATTTTCATAAGAGGTGTATTCAGAGTCTAAGTACGAGCCAGTTAATGCGAGCACAAGGCCCGGATTCATATCTGGCATGGGCACCCATTGGGAGTCGAAATCAATACCGCGAATTCTCGCGCCACCGGCGTTTTCAAGCGATACCGCACCACCGCTCAACAAGGAAATAAACTGAACTTGTAAATCTTCAATTTCATTTTCGAAGATTGCAAAGTTCATTGTTAAACCTTGATCAAAGAATTGGGATTTAAGACCAATCTCCATGGTGGTCACTGTTTCTGGGCGAACATATTCGGGCTCATCGTATACGTTTACGGTATTGAACGTACCACTCTTATAACCTTGGGTATAAGTTGCGTACGCCAATATGTCATCGTTAAAGTTATAGCCCACCGATACTTTGGGTGAGAAGTTATTGGTGTCCGACACTGGGCGACTAAACTGCAGCAAGCTGCTATTGCTGCCATCTAAACCCACTAAGCCCACACTAGATTCGATAACACCACGAGTCTCTTCTTGATATCGACCACCCAAGGTTAGGTATAAATCGTCGGTGAAGTGCAAAGTAGACTGCGCAAAATATGCGGTTGATTTAGTACCGAGCAAGGACACTAATCCAAGCGACACACCGTCTGGCACAGAAATCCCCAAACCACTGGTTAAGCCCGTAACAACGTTAATTAAACCTTGCGGTACGGGGATACCCAGCAATGCGCCGTCACTTAGATCTAAGCCCAGAACTGACAGGCGGTTAAGTGGGAAGCCTGACTCCTGCTCCAAGTGGAAAGCACCAACAATCCACTCTATCCACTCCGGGCCATTTTCGTTCGACAGGAACTGGATCTCTTGGGTTTTTACATCGGCAAACTGACCCTTAGCGTCGAAGGTGATGAAGGGGGTATCGGAGCCGTCAAAGTCATAGACGTTGTCAGTTGCGATATCTTGCTTGCTGGCCAAAATCTTCATATCGAACCAATCGGTGCGCCACTCAAATTGCCCGTAATACACGTCGTTGTCTAAGGAGAAATAACTTGGTAAATCAACATCAACATAATATTCGCGGGTCTCTGCACGAGTCCCCAAAGTTTGTGCCAATACGCTCGGCGCTACATTTGGCATCGCCGTTGAGCTAACACCGTACTGATCGAATTTAATGTAGGCGAGGTTTAAGTCCATATTCTCGGTTGGCGAGAAGCGGATTTTCATCCGATAGCCTTCACTTTCCTCTTTAGGAAATGCTTCGCTACCGCCGTTGCCATCCCCACGTGTACCCTTGTAGTAATTATCTGATTCTGCTTTGGTATACGACACACTCGCCGCCAACCAGTCAGTAACGGGTAAGCTGCCATGTAAACGAAAGTTGGTATTATCAAAACTCTCTTTACTCGCCAAGACCGACACCTCAGGCTCCACGCCTGGCGATTTGGTGATGATGTTAATGGCACCACCGGTAGAGTTCCGACCAAACAAGGTACCCTGCGGCCCTTTTAATACCTCAACCCGCTCGACCGCGCCAAATGCCTGCGACTGTCCGTTTGCAAAGGGGTAGTAAATACCATCAATATAGGTCGCAACACTGGGGTCGGAATCTGGCAAGAATGCATCACTACCCACACCGCGAATATAAATAACCGCGAAGTTTACGGTCTGACCGTAGTACATGCCTGGGGTAAACTGGGCTAAATCTTTGGGGTCATCAATACCCATCGCATCTAGCTTTTGCTCTGAAAACGCTGCAAGAGAAATAGGGACGTCCTGCGCATCTTCGGCGCGTTTCTGCGCCATAACCACAACTTCTTCGATCAGACGGTTTTTACCGCGAGTTTCTGTGCCCGCCTCTTTCTGTGCCCACGCCGGTGAACCAGCAAGAACGACGGCGCCAAGAGAGGCTAGCGAGATCGCTCTTGCCAAACGTAAACGTTTAAACACTGAGGGCTTTTCCTGCAGATTTGCCACGCGTCCTACCGGACTTTCTAAACTGGCCATTTATTGCCTACCTTCCATTTGCTAGTAATTATTGTCGGCGATCGCTAAACAACCGCTTTGTTACAAATATTTATAATACGTATCATTTGATCTGTCAAGATTTAGCTAATCGATTAAATTAATTTTGATCGTGGTGTCACACTATCCACACTACACACACTACACACAAATTAGCCCGCAACAGCCAAACTCGCCACTCACCCCAGTAAGTCCGCGCCGTCAAATTGCTATTTTGCTGAAATATCGATTAACATTTCGACTTTGTGCTCAGCCTCACAATGCGCAGGCCGCCGCCCACACAGGAATCTCGACAAAACCTAAATATGCAAACTCCCTCGAAAAGCATGCAAAAAACAAGAAATACCGCCGAAAATAAGCGGAAAGTGCTTATGGAAGCTGTCACCAGCTGCATTAAGATGTATGGTCTAGAAAAGACCACAATGGAGAATATTGCGGAACAGGCCGGCTTAAGCCGAATCACCATTTACCGCAAGTACAGCAATCGTAACAACCTAATCAGTAATTTTCTGGCCTACCGCGCTGAACAATTCAACGCCAAGATCAAGGCTAAAATTAGCGACTGCAGTAGTATGGAACAAGCTCTGGAAGTGTACTTTATATCAAGTGCAGAGCAGGCGTTTAAAGATGAGAGCGTAAGGGTACTTGTAGAAACCGCTCACGTGTTTAAAACCATATTGAACGGGGAGGAGTCTCCAATAAAAGACGCCATTATGGAGACATGGCAGCCCCTGCTGAAAAAATTGAGCGCTGATGACGCTCAAATTCTCAACATTGACGACTCCGAAATCGTCAACTGGATCATCATCATGCAGCACAATTTCTCGCGCATGGCGATTGAAGCCGAGTGCTCGGCCGAGCAAATTCGGCAATACATTAAAGACTTTGTTATTCCTGCCTTTGTTATTAAAACCTCAGCCTAGGGCGGCGCAAAGCTAGGCGCGATTAAATTCGCGCCAAAAACATCGCCACCCTCTCTGTTGCTAACCCTTCTTCGGCGCGCCAAACTCCCCTGGCCAGCGAGAACCACCTATGGTATCTGCAAACGGCTGGAAGCCCTCTGGGTCTAATGGCCCTTCGAGGGTGATTTGACGATCTAAAAATATCGGCGTCCATAAATGTGCTTCAGGCTCGCTGCGCACGGGCAACTTACTCGCCACTGGGTCCCAAGGGCTGTCGTTAAGGGTCAGTTTTCCGCTTAACTTCTCCACATAAGCTGTGCCGTACTTGCTATACACCCGCACCACATGGGGTGGAAAATCATAATCCGTCGATGTCATATCGACACCGCGCAAACATTTAATCCACCACTCATTGGTTTCAAACTCCGGCGGTATGTCGCCCGGCCCAGTCACTTGGCCGCTGTATTCAAGAAAGGTATAACCGCGATGCGTGACGCTCGCACTAATGTAATCCATTAACCGAAAATACTTGGTCTCGGCATAATATTTTGGCTGCCCCCAGCGCTCATGACTGCCGTAGATGGCCGCCTCCTGATCTATTGCTATGCCTAAGGTATATTCCCCCTCAATGCCATTGTAGACAGCATCCACATTCACCACGCAGCCGTACTCAGGCTCATTTAATACCGGAAAATTATAGATCGTCAGGGTAACCTTCGATGTTTTTGCCGGCGTGATCCCCGGCGGCAATAAATCGGCAATTTTTTCTGGATCGGTAAGGTAACTAATTTTCAACATCGGCCAGTTTAAAATATCACCTGGCTTACCAATGGGTGCAGTGGAATTAGTCATAGTATTTTCCCCATTATTATTAATAATTTAATTCTGATTTATCGACAGCTAAAAGCTGCCCTTACGCGGCGTAAAACTGTTGGAACCATTTACGGTATTTGGCAATTGGCCCATCACCATCACAGAGGGTCGGCTCGTCTAAATACACCTTGTTTTCCCAGATCGGAATGTCTTGCTGAACTTGATGCACAATCTCGTCACGGAAGGCATTGGCATACAATTTATGCTCATCTGATTGCTGCTTTGGCATGCTGAAGCTAAAGCGCATATGCAAACTCTGCTCATCAATAGGCGTTACCGTACCCATCATCACAATTTCGAAAAGTCGCGAAAATTTCTGGTAGGTTTGCCCTGGGCCATAGGACGAGGTCACCAATCGCCCCATATCAAAATTTTCACCACTGCGGTCGATATTGCCAAACTCATCAATCGCCTCGGTTAAGCTATCCATGACCGTACTGCGCTGATAGCCCTCAATCGTTACTTCACCCACTGGCATTTCTGGTGATGCATGAACCGTCACAAAATGCGCGATATCAACCGCATTCTCACCGGTTTCCTGAATAATCGAATTGATTCTCCAGTCGTAAACATCCATCTCTGTCCATTCTTGCGAATGCAATTCAGGATGAGACTCTACCTCCCATAATGGCTCAGCATCCTGTGGGTGATACCAAGCCCAGATCATTTGATTGCACTCTTTTACGGGGTAACGACGCAGTGCTTGCTTGCCGTCAATTTTGGGCGGCATATTCTTGGCATAAGGTACCTTGGTACAAAATCCGTCGCCGTTGTACTCCCAGGCATGGAATGGGCAGCTGATATTCTCGCCCTTAACAATCCCACCGTGGCCCAAATGCGCACCTAAATGCGGGCAGTGGGCGTCGAGCAATGCAGCCTCCCCTGATTCTGTGCGGAACAGCACCAAGTCACGGCCAAAATACCGCAGCGGCTTCACATCACTCGGGGTTAATTCCTTTGTGTATTCAATCGCAAACCAGCCGAACGGAATGGGCTTGTCATAACGCGTACTCATACTTTTCTCCCACACTGGCATGCCGAGTAGCAACGCCGAAAAAGGTAACTATAGTGTAAAAAAAGTATATGGTTTACATTTTAAGGTCAAGCGGAGATTTTAAATATGCACATTAATATTCATTCACCCGGTTCATGAGTTGCATATTTAGGCAGAAGGGATAGATCNCGAATGTGGCATTTCAGACGAAAGAGACGTGAGCCACGTCGAATCACTACCGCCCTTACCACCAGATAAATACGCTGTTTGCGGCTTGTTGATCGAGCGGTGATTTTATTTGGTCTTAATCATCAATAAATTGATGTGAATGCTAAGTGTCTAGAGAGCCATTATACTAATCGTTAAATTTAATCAGGCCGAGCTTTTGAACAACGCATATAAATCCGATCTGCTATTGGTGCTTGTGACTCTATTAGCGTCAATCAGTTGGATGTTCTCAAAAGAGGCTGTATTGCAGATGCCACCTCTGCTTTTTATGTCTATTCGTTTTTTTCTGGCGGGTTTACTTCTTAGCTGTGTGTCTTACAACGCACTGGGAAAACTTGCCGGCTGTGCGTGGCTGCATTCTGTGCGAGTTGGATTAGTATTTGGCTTCGCCATGTGCTTTTGGGTTACAGGGCTGGCCAAAGCAAGTCATGTAGGGGAAGCGGCTTTTTTAGCTAGTCTCGGCGTCGTTATGGTTCCGATCATTGGGCGCGTGTTGTTTAAGGAAGCAATCCCTCCCAGCACGTGGTTCGCGTTGCCGGTAGCACTTATCGGCCTTGGCTTTCTTTCACTTAGCGAACCAATGGACCACGCGTTAAAAGCAGAGACGTCACATATTTTGCTACTGGCATCAGCGGCTTTTTTCGCACTGTATTTCAATATGAATGCGCGAGTCACCAATATTCAATCGTTCGTGCGTGAAAATGGTGAGGGTAGCAAAGCAAGCAAGATTCCAGTGCTAGCCTTAACGACGATAGTGCTAGCAACGACAGGTGTCATAACTGGAATAGCCTCAGCAATACTTGAGCCTTGGCAACCCACGTTCACAAACATTCAAGCTGAACTAGTCGGTTGGATTGTTCTATCTGCGACTATCGGTACCGCCCTACGCTTCTTGGTTCAGACCTATGCACAAAGCCTGACAGCAAATAGCCACAGCGTAGTTATCATGGTTTTAGAACCACTGTGGACGACACTGATAGCAATGGTATGGTTTAGTGAAAGTATGAACGGCAGCCAGTTAGTCGGCTGCCTTCTGATTTTATTATCACTCGTCATCAATCGCTTAAAGGCAATTACCCAGCTTATGCGCATACGATAAGAATTGGTGATATACCCTCAACGCTGGCGGTAAAAAATGGACTAGCAGCTACGCAAAGCCACCGCGTGCAGCCACCCTTCCTTAGCCCCAAACACAGAAAGAAGAGTTACTTTAGCATGCTACTTTTCAAATACCCTTGCAGCGACTGAAACCGCGCCAAGGTATCGTAGTTATCATCATGCAACCAATTCAGTGTAATGATGTTAGTCATACCCACCGTCATTTCTGCACAAAACTGTGGGCTAAGCCCTTCTTTCAATTGCGCCTTACTGTGGCTAAACAAACGCTGGTAGCAGTTGCTCATGAACTGCAGCTGGCTAGCGCCTTGACTCATATTGGTAGACAAAGACCCCACCAAGTAGCCAATGAGCTCGCGCTCTAATTTGCTGGCGGTGCTATTTCGTGTGGCGAGCACACCTAGAACAAATTCTAGCTGCGTAGCCAGATCATCGCTTTGCTCTATGGCTTCGGTGATCAGGTCGTCGGTGCGTTGCAGCAGTTCCGACTGACAAATATCGACTAGCAGGTCGTGCTTTGAGCCGTAGTAGTTGTAAAAGGTTTTTTTAGCGATATCAACGCAATCACAAATGGCGTCTATGGTGATGCCATCCACGCCGTATCGACTGATGAGGAGTAGGGTTTGCTCGCTAATATTTTCACGAACGGCCTTCTTTTTTCGCTCTCTACGCCCTAGCTGTACAACTGGCAAAATATTCACCTCTAAACCCTATTGAAGGATGGGATAGTAACGTAAGCATCAGCGGAGAACCACGCTGGAGCTGTCACCCGACGACAGCTCCCACCTTGCTAGATCACAATATACCCGTCACTACAAAACGTCTGGCACAGTTGGGGTTGTTCTATTTAAGATGCTATCTACCCTTGCCACAAAGCCTGCGCGCGCCTTGTCTGACATTGGCGATATCCAAAAGCTCTCGTCACGAATACCTTGTATCGCAAAGGCCGCGACCTCTTCTGGCTCGGTGGTCTGCAACTGCATATCGTACTGAGCCATAATCGCCTTCATATCTTCTACAGAGTGAATCCCTGAGTCTGGCTTGTCGGGATTGCCCGGTAAAGACTCTGGGCGATTTCGCTCAGAATTAAATATGCCGGTGTTAACAACATGCGGACCGGGGAATAAGGCATTGACCTTAACCGGCGACTGGGTAGCTTGCAGCTGATAATGCAGATTCTCGGTTATCGCTTGCACCGCCGCCTTGCTAGCAGTGTAGATTGGGGTATTGGGCAGCATGAGAAACGCGCCATTACCAGAGCCCGTCACCACAAAATGTGCCTCCTCATTCTGGGCGACCAATTTGGGTAAAAATGCGTTAATGGAATGAATTAAGCCCCAGGTGTTTACCCGAAAGCCCCACTCCCAGTCATTTAGCTCGTAGTCCCACATATTGCCTGCTTCACCAGTGCCAACCCCGGCATTGGCAAACACGAGGTGCATAGCGCCAAAGCGAGCCATCACGGCATCTACCAAGGCATTCATCGAGTTAGCGTCGGTCACATCCGCGCGCTGCCCCATACATTCACAGCCCAGTGCCTCTAGCTCTTTTACCGTGCGATCTAGCGCCGTTGCCTCGATATCAGCCACGACCACCTTGGCACCTTCTTTGGCCAGTAAAAGCGCTATTGCCCGCCCGACACCACTAGCGCCACCGGTAATAACAGCCACTTTATTTGTAAAGTCTTTCATACCTTAAATCTCCAGATGCCAATTTTAATTATTAAGTAACTTGAGAATAAAATTACACTGGAGTATATTTTTTTGCAAGCAGCGATAAATTATCGGCAACAATAACAATCTGCAACGCCCAGCGCGTCACCAGAGAGGACCTACCATGTCAGAAAGTGCCACCCTTGCGCCCATCGAATCCTTATTCGACCCCAACTCACAGTCATACGCTGACAACCCGGCGCCGCAGTGCCTAGCCATGGCCGCGCGCGGCCCCTTGGTGTGGTATGCACCATGGCAGGCGTGGATCATGACCCAAATGCCGGACATCATGGATTGCTGGAAGCGCGAATACCTCTCCTCTGACTTCTACGACTGGGAGTTTGCCCCACCGCGCCCCACCGAGGAAAACTGGAACAAGTTTGAAAAAGCCTTGGTCGGTCACAGCCTGCTAGCGGATCCCGATCATCACCGCTTAGTTCGTCGTATCACCTCACCGGCGTTTTCGCGCAATGTGGTCGAAAACATCCAGCGCCAAATAGAGCCACACGTTAAACGCCTTTTTGACGACATAGGCACGCCAGAGTCCTTTGATTACATTACCGAGGTTGCCCAGCACATCCCCTTTATTTCGATAACCGCAATGGTTGGCGTACCAGAAAAATACTGGCCGGAAATGAAGCGTGTTACCCAAACCTTTACCGAAACATGGAACCCGACCATATCGGACGAACGCCGACTTCGCGCCCAAGAAGACAGCAACAAAGCCATCGATATACTGCAAGTAGTGATTGCCGAGCGCCGCGAAAACCCTCAGGAAGGTGACTTTCTCAGCGCCTTGCTAAAAATTGAAGCGGCAAATGAAAAATTTAACGAATGGGACATCATCACCCTCATCCTCGCCTTGATTGGCGCAGGCGCAGACACCACATTAATAGCCCAGCAATGGTCGGTGTACGCCCTGTTAAAAAGTCCTGACCAAGTGCCTTACGCATTAGAATCTGCCGATGCCTTCTCTAATGCATTCAGTGAAATTATGCGCTGGTCAGGCAACTCTAAAATGGGCTTTGCGCGCTATGCACCAAGCGATATGCAGCTACTGGGTCAAGACGTGAAAAAAGGTCAAATGGTGCTGATGATGCCGCACCTAAAAGACCATGACCCTGCCCACTTCAGTAATCCTGAAAAACTAGACGTAAGACGTAAATTTGAACCCGATGTACTATTTGGCTACGGCCCGCGCTTTTGTATTGGCGCCGCGCTGGCTAAGCGCCAACTGTATTTAACGATGGGGGAAATGTTTAAACGCTTTCCGAACATATCACTCGCCGAAGAACCCGAGCGCGATTTAGAAGACCACAATGCGGTGGTGTTTAAGCGTTTGATTCTGAATACCAATATAAATTGAATATTCGCCAAATAGAAAGCCAATCCGTAGGGGTTTAACCCATAAACCCCAAATAAAAAATCAGCCCCGTGAAGGGGCTGATTCAAAAAGCCAAAAAACCCAACAACTTTATTTAACTTCCAGCATTCCCACTGCAAGCACAATCTGTACTGACTCAGCGCAGCAAGAATTCAGTTTATACCAAAGTTAGTTAAACTAAACTGCCACGAGATAGCGATTAAATTCAATATTCAGAAATAAAATATATAGACAATATACTTTTACCTAGGGCTCTATTAAAGCCCTAAAATCGTTATCCATAATGAGTTAAAGCTAGCCGACCCAGGCATTAACACATCACTAAACATCACGCCCGCTGCAACGCCTTCAGCGACAAGAGTACCAATAGGAAGATCAGTTACTGCCAGGCCAAGAATGGGCGCTGCAGGCACAATTAACTGGCTTACTGGCAATAGCTCTAATAACGGAGCGATACTTTGCGACCCTGCTAACAAGGGAGCGGCGGCATCAGTTAGCCCACCCAGAGGCAAGGCGTCTAAACCAACTGAACCACCGCCTAATATCGGTATTGACGATAGCAAGCCCGCGCCTTGGTTTAAATTCAAGGCGCCTAGAATTTCGCCTTGCGCATAGGCTGGCGATTGGAAAGACATTGCTAATGTGAATACCGCAGTTATTATTTTAATTCTCATATCAAGAACCCTAATTTATTAGATAGCCATAATTTTAAAATAGTCAGCCGCCAATTACCTTCCGTACATCATATATTCGGGTAAAGTAATGAGATTATCTGAAAACATCGCGAATAAATTAAAACCGCCAAAATACACGCCGGTGCACAGCATAGAAAACGCACATGCAGCAAAGAAACGTAGCGGGAATTTAGCGCCGAAACTGAAGCGATCTAAACCTCGCTCGATAATGGTCAAACCATTGGCGTCTCGGTAATGCATCAACATGCTGTACATACTCACGTAGATACCTACCATAAAGGATTCGTATAGCGGGAATTGGAATTGACTTCCTTTCCACACTGTCAGCGCACCAATTGTGTTTGGAAACGAGTACGCGCCGGTTCTAATAATGGTAGATTCCGCCACTAGGTCAAACAAGAACACCACAGGAAAGGAACACAGCAAGGCAACCATAAAACCGCAATTAAACACATTGCGCAGATGCTTCACAACAAACAGCTGAATACTCGCCAGCGCGACACCAAAATACAAGTACATCGGCACGCCCCAAAATAGCGATTCCGCATAGTTTGTTGGCCCAGTGTGACCAGGGAAAAATGCCCCCCATGTTCCCCAGTTAATACCGTGTTTATTCCACGCCATGTAATAGTCAAAATAGTTAATCGACGTATCTAGGACATAACTTACAATTGCACCAAACAACAGTAAGCCTTCCATCGGAATACTCTTCCCTTGCAGCACTGGACGAAGGCAGTAAAATCCAAGCGCAGCAAGAGCAACTAACGACGACAATACTTCTACAATACGTATTCTTAAAATCTGAGCATCGCTAACTTCGTCAGCAGCAGTAATTGGCACAGTAGAGAAATGTATATCAGACAATATCCATTGACCAAAGACACTAGCCGAGAAAACACAGCACACAAGACCGGCCAAAGCCCAATACACAATTGCGTTCGACCGCTCTTCCTCCAAACTATTACTTTGAGCAATACCATCATTAACGAGATAAGACATTATTTACTCTCCAATAAATATTCCTCAGCATCCAAACCAAGGAATATCATTCCGAAATTATTATTTAATTATTGGTACGTCCACTTCAATCTCAGCCCGTACAAACGCACATTATCATTTGCAAGCAATGCCGAACCGAAGTCAGTTACGAAGGAATTATCAACGTAGGTTTTATCTTCAATATTGTTAATGAATGCCGTGACCTCTATGTCCCACGGCGTATAAAAGTAGGACATTCTGGCATTCGCTAGATAAAGCTCATCACGCTTCGACAGTTCCGNCTCCTGTGTTAAGAAGTAAAAACCGCTGCTGTATGACATATCAGCACCGATTTCTAGCGCATGATCCATATTAAAGTCTAAACGCTGACTCACGCCGAGGTTGTATTCAAATTTTGGCACGCGGGGAATGCGCTTACCGCTAAGGTCACGGGCAGGCAAATTAGCACCGCCGTTACCAAAGCCTAGGCCAGTGTCATCATCATAGCCGCGACCATTTTTAAAATCGGTGTAATGCGCATCGATGTAGGCAAATGCACCGGTGATGACAAATCCTGGATTCCACTCTTGGAAAGGTAGCAATAAGAAATCGCCATCGACACCGGTAATACGAGCGCCACCCGCATTCGTGAAGTTAGCAACGCCACCGGATGGGATAGATACGTTACTAGACAGGGGATTTTTTTGCTCGGTATAGAACACTGCTGTATTTAAAGTCAGCATATCGTCGAACAGTTTGGTTTTTACGCCAAGCTCGGTGGTATCTACTCGCTCCGCTTTCAAAGGCACCATGGTGCCAAAAATGTCACCCAGCAGGTTTACTGTATTGTAGGTTGGATTTTTCCACCCGCGAGCCCATGACACATAAAACTGAGTGTCATCATCAAATGGCCGCCATTGCAGTGCCAGCCGAACAGATACTTGCTCCGGCGTAAGCTGCGGTAACTCGCCTTGGGGCAGAGGTAAAACAACTTCACTGCCATCCTCTAAAAGAAAACTAGTATGAGAATCGTCAAGGTCGCGATCCTCCGCCTGATATCGAACACCCGTTGTTAGATCCAATGCATCACTCAAATGAAACGTAGGCTGTGCGTATACAGAAAATGACTCACTCCGTATAAGACCAGAATTAGCCAGCTGAATACCTGTCTGCCCCAAAATTGGAGGCAAATTCAAGCTCGCCAAAATATCGTTCAACGGATTAGTTAAAACATTACCGACGGATGAGGGGAGTAATTCATTGAGAATGTCTGGCGCCACGTTAAAGACAATAGGGTCAAAGCCGCCCTTGGACCTTAGATAAAACAATCCCACTGCCCATTCCATATACTGTGAGTAAGGCGTGTTTTCATTTGACAAAAATTGCAGTTCTGCCGTGTCCTGATTGATAGAATTCCTACTTCCAAACTCAGACTGTGTACCACCATGTGCGTCCGCTACCGGAAGGGCCGTGCCATCGAACGGGCCGTCGACCCGATGTGCGATAGCTCTTTGACGGGCAGTTATCAGCTTACTGGTGAAATATTCCGCCTCCCACTCAAGAGTGCCGCCCCAGATATAACTTTCGTTTTCACACCCAGCATCCCCATCCAAGGTCACCGTGCGATCAAACTTTTCGTCTTTGCCTACGGCCGCATCACCGCCCAGAATTATTGCAGGTTTAACATTCTGAAAGGCCAAGGCACAGTTAGACGTCACGAATTGCTTAGACCCATGCATGGTAAAGGAAAGCTTATCTGTGAAGTCGAAGCGCACTTTCAATCGCTGACCTTTAGATTCTAGGTATGGCGGCAGTCGGCCTGTACTGGCGTTCGTTAAATACTGATCCCGCCGATTGTGAAATACCGCAAGATTAAACGCGATAGCATCGGTAACAGGCACGTTCACAAAGCCTGTGCCACCGTACATATCATAGTTCCCGCCCTCTAGCTTCAGATCACCGTAAAACTCCTGATCTGGGTCAGGAGTGACGATGCTTATGGCACCACCCGTTGCATTGCGACCAAACAAGGTTCCCTGAGGCCCCTTCAATACCTCAATGCGCTCAACACGGCCAAGAGTATCTGAAGTGCCTTGTGCCGCTAGCAGCGGAACGCTATCAACGTAAAATGGCACACTAGAATCAACACCAGGTAAGAAGGCATCAGATCCTACCCCGCGCAGAAAAGTAATGTTAAATCCTGCGGCGTTGGTAACGGTGAAGCCGGGAGTTGCTAGCTGGATATCTTGAATGGACTGAATTCCCATTGCCTCCATTTTTTCCTGACTAAAGGCTTGAATGGAAATAGGCACATCTTGAATTCTTTCTTGACGCTTTTGAGCGGTAACCACAACCTCTTCTAGCATTCGGTTAGCACTCTTTTTAACAACTTCGCCGGTTTCTTGAGAATTAACCACAGTCGAAGTTGCCAGCGCCAATACCGTCACTGGCAACCAATTTCTAAACTTCATCTCTCACCCCTACTTATTTTTATAATTAGATAACTATTTTAGTTGCGACCAACTCTCAGATAAAGTTATCCGGCGTTGGAAATCGCTACAATTTACTACGCGACGTATCACTCCATCTCGTCGTTTACGACGAGATGGAGTGATACGTCGTCACATTCATAAATCATCAAAATGCCACACAAAAAATATTATTCTCCTCCACACAAAACCTATATAAAATTGATTTCGCGCCGTGATAAGTCATTTTCTGACCATCTTAGAAAGGCGCTAAAGACAAAGGAAATAATAGTAATTGATCGACTGGTAACGCCATCAAAACCTGACTAAACGCAGGTACCAACACTTGCGCGGGCTCCGTCTCTAAAAGACTACCCAGCACCGGCACGCCGCCAGCAATGGCATCATTAACTAAACCACTACCCAATATAGTGCCAACCAACGGTAGCTCTCCACCGCCGAATACGTCGGTGAGGGTAATTAATCGAAGCTCACCATTAATTATAGGGGTGAGCAGTGGCAAACCACCTTGACCACCTACGTCCGTAAGTGACGCTAGACCACTACCTAATAACTCATTAACCACGGGTTCAAACTGTATCGTAGTGAGTGCGGGTAGACCGCTAAGTACTAACTCCTGCCCCAAGGGCAGCAATCCACCAACGATGGGTATGTTTTGCGCGTTAACGTTAACAGTAATAAGGAGAGACGCCCCCAATAGCATTTTCTTTAGATTCTTCATTTTTATACCTCTAGCCAACTAGCTCATACGGTTAATAACTAGCTGTGTTATGGATAATTCAAAATTCGTAAATACAATAGATGGCGCTAAAACGTCAGCGCCATCCATAGCCATTAGAAATCCCAGTTCACACGCGCGCCTACAACGCGGGGAGAGTTCAATACTTGGTTACGTCCAAAGTCATCAACAAATACAACTTCGTTGTAAACTTCATCCAAAACATTCTCGCCAAAAACAGTCAGCTGTAAGCCCCATGGGTTGTAAAAGTAGCTCAGACGAGCGTTATACAAATGATAGGATTCACGTGCGTAAAGATCGGAGTTCTGTGGCAAAAAGTAAAAGCCATCGTTGTAATAGGTATCTACGCCAATCTCAATCGCTCCGTCGCCAACAGTAATGCTTTGGTTAACACCAAAGGTGTAAGTTAGCTCGGGGGTTCTTACAATGCGATTACCGCTGAAGTCACGCGCCGGTAACGGGAACGTACCGCCCTCACCAAACGCCAAACCTGTATCCTCATCATAACCACGGCCATCTGGGTAAGAGGTGTATTCAGAGTCTAATACGCTGACCGCACCAAACATCGCTAGGCCAGGGTTCCAATTAGGCATGGGGGTCCACACAAAGTCTGCTTCAGCCCCAGAGATTTCTGAATCGCCCGCATTGTCGTAACTCACCACACCGCCAGAGGCTAATGCCACAAATCCGGTGAGCAGATTTTGCTGTTCGATATAAAATACCGCTGCGTTTAATCGTAAATTGCCATCTAGCAAGTCAGTTTTAATACCCAATTCATACGATTCAACCTGTTCTTCTTCTACGCTTTCAGGTGCATCGAGCAAATTGACAGTGTTATAGGTGGGGCTCTTAAACGCGCGACCCCAAGATGCGTAAATTTGGGTCTCGTCGTCAAAAGGACGCCACTGAAATGCAATTTTTGGTGACAGCTGATGAGATGTTAGTGTTGGTACATCGTCAGAGCGCAGCAGTATCTCGTCGCCATCGCCGTCAACCGTAGCTAAGCGGGATTTTAAGAGATTCCGCTCTTCTTCCTGATAGCGCAAACCAAATGTTAAATCCATTGATTCAGATAAAAAGAAAGTACTTTGCGCATAGACCGAATAAGACTCACTGTCTAACACGCCACCAGACAATAAACGCACACCCTCACTAACGTTAGGCAAACCAACTACATTGAGCAAGCCACCCAATACGCCCGTTAATGAATCTGCCAATGGGATCGGCAATGTTGTTAAGGCATTAGGCGCCACATCAAAGGCAATTGGATCAAAACCGCCGCTAGACGAAAGGTAATATATACCGGCAACCCACTCCATATTCTCACTCAAGAAGCTGTCTTCGTTCGACAAAAATTGCAACTCAAGTGTTTGCTGTTCGGCTAGCTGTACGATGGAGCGAATATTGATAATGGGTAATTCGCTTTTATCAAAGTCTGCCTGTACAAAAGGTGCATCTACTTCTTGGTCAGATCCAATCATTTTTATGTCGACGCCAGGCAGTTGCCAATCGACAATAAATGACACTAGATAGGACTCTGAGGTAGCTCCCGCCAATGAATCAAAGCGCACATGGCGATCTGCTTTAGGGTCTTGTGGAAAAGCGGCGCCTAATACTGGTGCTGTGCGCGTATTCTCAAACGCTAGGCCTGAATTACCACTGCCCTCAGACACGGAACCGGACAAGGTTAGTGCGAGGGTATCTGAAATATCCCAACGAATTTTTGCACGGCCGCCACGTGAATACACATCTATAATAGGACCAACATCATTGGTGTAGTAATTGTCGTGCTCAGTCGAGAATAAAGACACGCTCGCAGCCAAGCCATCAACAATAGGTAGGTTTAAAAATATTAAACCATTCTGCTCACCGTAATCGCCGACCTCTAGCTTCATGCTACCGAAAAACTCATCCGAAGGCGCCGGCGTAATGATATTGACCGCACCGCCCGTTGCGTTACGACCAAACAAGGTGCCCTGTGGCCCCTTCAACACCTCTACGCGCTCAACCTTACCCAAGGTATCTGAGCTACCTTGGGCACCGAGCAACGCAACGCCGTCGAGATAAAATGGCACACTGGGATCGGCACCCGGCAAAAATGCATCGGTACCCACACCACGCAAATAGGCAACATTGAAGCCCACCGCATTGGTTACGGTTAAGCCTGGGGTAATTCGCTCTAAGTCTTGCGCACTTTCAATACCAAAAGCGTCAAGCTTTTCACCACTGAACGCGGTGATGGCAATAGGAACATCCTGAGCGTTCTCTTCTCGCTTCTGGGCGGTAACCACCACCTCTTCGATTAGGCGATTGCTGCGTTTTACTGGCTCGTTGTTCGCGCCTGCCTGAGCAGCCGCTAACGACGACGCTGAGACACCTGCCGCCAAAACAGATACCGTGAACATATTAAGTTTAATCGACATTTAAAAGCCTCTAGCCCTAAATTGAATTTTTATATATGGCATTTACTAACATTTCAGCCCAATCACCCCACTGGGCCCATCATCGAAAAGGCTGATACATCTTTAGCCTCTATGTAACGATCGATATATGATGACGCCAAGTATAGGCTCACCAAAAATAGTCTGATCGTCGGTTCCGACGATTTTTTTCTAATAACAAGGCGCCATCCTGCGATCTGCTTGCAGGGTGTGACGCGATTCTCGTTGCTACATGCTGGCGCAGTACTTGAATTTAACTAATAGCTTAAAAAAACGAATTGACAGTATTGGCTCTAGCTAGATAAACTTCGAAACATTACTATAACGAACGCTATATAGAATTCGACAATTTCTAGCTTTAGACCCAAACCAATGGCTCGAATATGTCTTTTTAGCCTACTGAATAGTTCGCCTACGTCACAACGTGGTTGAAATAATTAACAGCGCACTGAAGCTGAATTGCGAAGAGGAAGTAATTAGATATGCAAGATCAACAGAACCCACCTACAAACTACAAAGATATCGACGTTATCGTCGCTGGCGCCGGCCACAACGGTCTAGTCGCCTCCTGTTATCTCGCTAAAGCCGGCCTAAAAACCTTGGTTTTAGAGGCTCACGAAACCGCCGGCGGCATGACCGCAACCAATCCAATGACGCCAGAAGCACCCGGCCACATGATCAACGAGGCCTCTATTCACGCCTCCCTGTTTCGCCTCTCGCCCATTGCCCAAGAATTAGAGCTGGAAACCAAATACGGTCTGCGCCAACGCCGTATCGACCCCTGCCATGTACAGTTAAGCCAAGATGGCGACGAGTCCATTGGCATGTGGAACGACCCACGCAAGACCGCCGAGGAGATCAAATACTTCTCTAAGAAAGACGCTGCAGCGTGGCTAGACCTATCTAACACCATAGACCGCGCAATGAAAATTGGTCTGCCGCTGATGAACACCAATGCGCATCGCCCCAGCCCTGCGGCGGTATTGCGCACTATGGGCGGCGCCATTCGTCATGCCCGCCACATCCCTGCCATTGTTAAGTTGATGACTAACTCCCACGCCGCGGCGCTGGAAGAAATGTTTGAAAGCGATATGGTGCGCGCCTGCCTACTGACCGGCCTGCCATTTATGGAGTTCCGTTCGGATTTAAGCTCCTTCTGCATGATTTACTTGGCGGCACTGCAAAGCACCGGTATCACCATGTTTGAAGGCGGCACAGGTGCCTTCCCGAAAGCATTGATTCGCTGCCTTGAAGACCATAAAGGCTCTGTGCGGACCAGCGCTAAAATCGAAGAAATTATTATCAAAGATGGTCGCGCGGCCGGGGTAAGACTGGTTGGCGGTGAAGAAATATTTGCCAAGAAAGGCGTCGTCACCGCTTTCAGCCCCAAAATGGTACTTAACCACCTTCTACCAGAAGGCACCCTAGATCACAAAACCGCTGTTACCGCCAAGCACATCCCAACTGCTAGCCGTGGCATCGCCGACTTCAAATTGAATATCGCGCTAAAAGGCCGCATTGAGCCCCGCCGCCATTCAGAGTGGCGTAGAAAACGTGGCTGGGACGCCGACTTGCGACTGCCAACCCTACAGTGGGCAACCTATGAACAAGGTCTAAAGGCATACGACGACTGTATCCGTGGTGAAATTCCAGAAATCATTCCCGGTCTCGGTCAAGTTACCACCGCCTTCGACCCAAGCATGGCGCCAGAAGGCCACGATACTTATTGGTTCTGGTCTGGTCTTGTGCCCTTCAACCCAAACATTGGCTGGGAAAAAGCCCGTGAGCAAATCAGCGACATGATCACCAAAGATTCTGCCAAGTACTACGACGGCATTGAGTCTTTGGAAATTGCTCGCCGCCCGCTCGCACCACCAGATATCGAGAAGCGTTTCCACGCCATCGACGGCAGTGTTTACCACGTCGACCCCTATGTGACCCGCTTTGGGCCAGGTCGTCCTGCGTTTTCCTTAGGCGGTTACAAAACCCCCGTACCAGGCTTGTTCCTAAGCGGATCAGGAACACACCCCAGCGCCGGAATTTGCGGTATGCCTGGGCGCAACTCAGCTATGACAGCAATAAAGAACATGAAGTGAAAACTTCATTTATTCAAAATAAGTACACAAGAGGATTAGGACTATGTCTTTAATGGATAAACTAATGCAGCCAATGATCGGAGGGGCGCTACCCGTGCCCGCCGATTACGCCGCGAACGAACTAGTAGGTAACCTTTTTACTGTGTGGGCCGGTGGTTTTGGTCTCGCTGTTATACCTTGGGCACTTTACTGCTTCTTTAAGAAAGGGAACGATATTCCTTTACTCATGATTTTCGGCGGTCTAGTTTGCTCGCTAATTGAGCCCATGCTCGACCACCTAGGTCACCTTTGGTACCCCACCAATCTGCCTGGGCCAGCTTTTGTTGGTTATGACTTAAACGTGCCGTATTTAATTCCACCCTGTTATGTCTTCTTCATCTCTATGACCGGCTACTGGGCTTACACCCGTATGAAAGCAGGCCTTACCGTGAAGGGCGTATTCATTACTTGGTTCTTGATTGCGATGACTGACGTCATCATGGAGATGCCAGGCACTGCAACACAAGCCTATATTTACTATGGCGATGCCTCGTTCAAAGTATTCGGCTTCCCACTTGCTTGGGGCTGGTTGAACGGAACATCTATGTTGTTAGTTGGCTTCCTGCTGTACTTAGTTGAACCTTATCTGCGTGGCTGGAACCGTCTGTTTATCATTCCGGTTTCCGTTGTTGCAATGGGCGCATCTTACGGCATGACCGCGTGGCCATACTTCATGTCACTTAACCATGACATGCCTTGGATCGCGACTCGCCTTCTCACTCTGCTGTCTTTGGCACTATGCCTAATGATTGTTCGTTTTACCGCGGCAATCGTAGCCAGCGGTCACGAAGCGAAAAATCCAATCGAAAAATTGAACGGCAACCCCGTTCCGGCGTAACACCCTTTAGGCTAGATTCTCCTCATTTTGCTAGCCTGAAATTTCAACCCGTCAATACACATGCGGTATTTGACGGGTCTTTTTAAACTTCACACACTTTAGTTTTATTCAAAATTAGATAACTATAATGTCGACTTACGAAGATAATATACCCACTGTGAAAGATAATAAGGCAGCAGATAAAGCTCAAGAAAAGCACATGCCAGGTGATGAAATGATCTGGTTGTTCTTGCTGGGCGATATGGCGTGTTTCTCGCTATTCTTTTGCATGTTCGCCTACTATCGCCTAGACGAAATCGAACTATTTCGTCAGTCTCAAGCACAGTTAGACGTCAATATCGGGTCTATCAATACCTTATTCTTACTGTGTAGCTCGTGGCTGGTTGTCATGGCCCTTAAAGCTGCACGCAAAGGTTTAGCAAAGTATGCCTCCTTTTCTATGGCAGGAGCTGCACTCTTTGGCACCGGCTTTGTCATTCTTAAAACCATCGAATACCAACACAAAGCAGCGCTAGACATCGATTATCTCAGCAATAATTTCTATGTCTTTTACTACATACTCACCGGCATGCACTATTTCCATGTTGTTATTGGAGTACCGTTGCTCATTTATTACGCCGTTTCTCTTTACCGTAGTAAAAACATAAGTCAAACCGACGTAGACAATTTAGAAAGCGGTGCACTGTATTGGCATATGGTCGACTTACTTTGGATTATTATTTTCCCTCTCGTTTATTTGATTCCTTAAATTATGCGTAACTTAATATTCTCAAAAGAAACTGCAATCTGGATTGTGCTGATGTTGATCAGTATTTTCTCTTGGGTGGTAGGTATCAACCACGGCATGCTTTTTGAAAAAGCCTTTTTAGAGTCTGCCGCTATTTTGATACTCGCCTTCTTCAAAGTCCGCTTAGTCATCATGCATTTTATGGAAGTAGGACACGCACCAACGACCTTAAAGCTGTCCTGCGAAGCGTGGGTCTTTGTAAGCTGTATCGGTTTAATCATTATGACCGGAGGGCAATTTCAGGCATAAACGCGATCACGGGAAAATCGAATAACATCATAAAAAATATTAAGCACACCAACAATACTAATATATAAAGCGCTGCAAATTTCGCAGGCTTAAAAAATCACCTAGGGTCGCGACTATGACAGCCAGCCACGCCAGCAGATTATGCCTACTGCTGGCATCATCACTATTACCCCAATTCTCATTCGCCGCTAACGGCCTGTACTTAACCGCCTATGGCGCCGAACAAACCGGCGTAGGTGGCGCAGATATCGCACACATTAACGACACCGGCTCGCTAATTGCGAACCCTGCCGGGCTAGCCAACATCAAACACTCTCGCGCTGACTACACCGCCACCGGATTTTCTATTGCGCGTGTGGCGCATCGCGATGAATACAATGACGATGTACGTGTTAGTAATGAATGGGGTGGCGTTGTCGGCGGGGCTTACGCACAAAGACTGGACGATACCAATATAGTACTTGGAGGCGGCGTTAACGTTGCCGGCGGACTTGGCTATGTTTACGACAACATCAACACAGCCTTCGGCACGGTCGATGATGTAAGCGCCATGTTTTCCTTATTTCGATTTTCCGGCGGCGCAGCATGGAATATCACTGACAACTTGCGACTTGGTATCGTTATCGCCACAACTTACGCCACTATCGAACAATCGTTATTTGAAGACACCTCGGTTGCGAATGCCAGCCAAACTTTTTTTGGCGTAAAAATTCGAGATCTAAGCGGCTGGGGTGGCGACGCAAAAATTGGTGTGCAATACGATTTAAGCCCGTCACTTACCATTGGCATAAATTACACCAGCGCTTCAAAAATTGACCTCGATGGTGGCAGCATGACCGTCAACTACAGCGCCCTCGGTAACGGCCGAGTGACCTATCGTGACGTTTCAATGGCTGGGCTAGAAACGCCACAAGAATTCGGTGTTGGTGCGCACTGGCAAGCAAAACCAGACTTAGCGATTGCCATTGAAGCCAATTGGTTTGATTGGGCTGGCGCCACTAGGCAACTCAAAATTAATGCCAGCAATCCCGATGCAGCAGCACCAGTAAACACGCTCAGCCAATCCAGCTCCCTCAAAATGCACAGCCGTATTGTTTACAGCCTAGGCATAGAAAAAGCATTAGCGTCGGGTGATGTTGTACGGGCAGGATATTCTTATCACAGCTTAATTATCGACAAAGGCAGCCTATCGCCCACCTTTGCCCTTACGCCACAGCACGACTACGCCTTGGGCTACGGCACCAAACTCAACGCAAACTGGCTAATGAATATTGCATTCGCTTACCAGCCGAGAAAATCCGTACAGTACAACAATACTGAGCTTCCTTTTGGGGACTCCGTCGAAACCAATGAATCCTTCTCTGTGCATTTCACCTTTAGCAAATTGCCCTAGGCATAAATAGGTAACAACGATGAACGAAATTGATCTAGTATATACCCAAGCACCGGCGGGCTTAATTATGCCCGCCATGCCACAATTGGTAACAACCGCTGTCTACGGCTTTGCCGCTTTTATCTTTGTTATTTTCGCGATTCGTCTTGCAATAAAACAGCGAAGCGCCGTCCCACTTTATCTTCTCATCGGCTCAATGCTAACCCTGTACTTAGAACCCGTCGTCGACTTACTCGGCAATGCAGTACACCCGCAAATCGGCCAATTTAATGTGCTCACCACCAATGGCCACCCTGTACCCGTCGCGGTATTAATTGGCTACATCTGGTACTTCGCCGCACTGCCGCTGCTGTGTTATCAAAAGATGTTAGATCAAAGCCTGAGTCAAAATTTTGTATGGAAAAGCTTTGCCGGCGTGATTATAAGCGCCGCACTTGTAGAGCAAATTCCGCTGTATTTCGGGGTATGGGTTTATTACGGCTACCAGCCGTTTAAAATTGGCTTTATGCCTTCATGGTGGTTTTTCGCAAACACCGCCGCCGTTATTATCCCCTTCCTTAGCGTCTATGCCTTAATACCCAAGCTGCGCGGTGCTAAACAAATTATTATTTGCTTTATCATGCCCTGCGCTGCGTTTATGGGTCACGCCGGTGCAGGTTGGCCGATGTATAACGCACTGGGGACCGATACAGAAACCGCGTCTCCCGCGCTAATTCAATTTGCCAGCATTGCCAGCTCACTGTTTGCCATTTTAGTGGTGTGGACGTATATGCAAATCATCAATCTGCCTAAATCTTCAAAAAGCTAGCGAGCACAAAAAAGCCGCGCATCAAATATTATTGATACGCGGCTTTGGTGTATTTTATAACTATAAACCTAGTGCCACCTCTAACTCATTCATCGCCTCGCCACTGTACACGGCAATACGCTGCATTGACGGCAAACTATCTCGGCACGCGGTATAGCCAATATTAATTTCATCGGCGTAACTCGACATAGTGATATTCAAGGCTTGGCCATGAAATAGCACTGATGGCCCGTAGATATGCTCAATCCTCGCGCCATTAAAATACATGCGCTGCCTTGGTCCCATGACATTTGAAATAACCAAATTAGATGCTGGCCTTAAATAGCCACCTAAGCCCAAAATAGTTTCGGTAATATATGGCGCCAATACAATTGAGGTATACGCTTCAATGGCATCCACCGTAAGTGTACTTTGCAATGATTTTGCAGACTCTGTTGACTGACTCACCGCCTGCAGCCGTGCCAAAGGATCATCAAGATCAGTACCCAAGGTTGCATAAACAAAACT
Organism: Zhongshania aliphaticivorans; assembly: GCF_902705855.1. Classification (GTDB taxonomy): domain Bacteria; phylum Pseudomonadota; class Gammaproteobacteria; order Pseudomonadales; family Spongiibacteraceae; genus Spongiibacter; species Spongiibacter aliphaticivorans_B. The sequence continues at coordinate 208,168 of NZ_CACSIJ010000012.1, forward strand.
CAAAGCATTACCGATAGCGTCATCGCCCGCCGGACGAATACTCACAGGAATCTGGCCGACTAGGGATTTCTTGGGCAATAAATCCTGCTCACTCAAATAGCGACGCAGGGCAGCACCGGTAACAGCCAGAAACACATCGTTAATTTTCACCCCCGCCTTGTCGGCAATACGCTTTAATTGCGCCAACTCAAAACGCTGAGTTGCATAACGGCGATGCGGAGAAATTCTGCCATTTAATACGGATTTCGGCCCCTGATAAGGCGCAAAGAGAGAGGAACTCGAATTTAAATAAGCTTCTTTGCCGAGGGTCGACAGTGCGCGGCGAATATTAGACAACCTCGCCCAACTAGATACTTGGGCGCTAGCTGTTTGTTTCTTTAATTTTGCCGCCGCAATTTTCTCTGGCGACGACGTTAAACCAATCGTCCACGGCGCTTTCATATTACGGGCATCTGGATCTGCACTAAAGCATTTCGCCATCAGCGCCGACGCAGCCATACCATCCATTTGCGCATGGTGCAGCTTTAAATAAATTGCAAAGCGGCCACCACCAATACCTTCAATAACATAGCACTGCCAGAGTGGCTTTTTCCTATCGAGTTTATGCGAGTGCAGCCGCGACACCATTATACCCAACTCGGCCTCACCGCCCGGCGCTGGCAGTGCGCTATGGCGTAAATGGTATTCCATGTCTAATTGGTCATCGGGTGTAATTTCCCAGCGAGGAATTAAGCCCTTGGCCAAGCGATAGTTAAACGGCGGCGCGAACCTTAGGGATTTTCGCCACTCGGCAACCAAACGCTGCACAAAGCCTTCATCACCCTCCGGGCAGCTCATAAAGATTAAGGGGCCAAAATGCGCAGGCGCCTGTTCTTTTTCTACATACAGCCAAGCAGCATCCATTGGGTTAATAGGAACACGTTCCATAATCATATCCTTTTGTTCTTTTTAGCCGTCTTACAGAAGCCAATATTGGCCAGGTTTCCACAAGCTTATAATGTATCAATAATGCTAAATAAGTATCGTCGTATTTGACGATATTCCGCCGCCATCGGTGACTATTCCGCACAATGCCAGAATTGGCGCTGCAGCCCGAACGGCCATCGCTTAGAAGACCAAAAATGGTAACATTTCTACCTAAATCAGCGTCATTTAAGGTAAAATGTCCGCACTCAAAGTTAATAACAGCAGAACGTATTGGCAAGCCCCAATAAGCATTCTTACCGTGCTTATATTGTGCACTCAATACCAGCTAGGAAAACGCTATTGTCTACCCGCAAAACAAACACTAAAAATGCCAGAAACATCATCCTTGAGGTGTCAACGCAGCTCTTTGCTAAACATGGCTTTGATGGTGTAACTATGCGTCAAATCGCGACTGAATCTGGATTTTCAATGCCCTCAATTTACCATCACTTTGGTAACAAAGAGGACCTGTTCAAAGCCGTTGAAGAAGAAATGTATAGCGCGCATGCTGCGAACTTACTACACCAAATTAATGCTGACGCCAGCCCCGAAGATCGTTTAAACAAATTCCTCTTTGCCATGTTTGAACGCTTAGACTCAAATCCCGACTACCTGAAACTGCTGCAGCGAAACCTCGTTGACGGCTGGGAAGAGAACCAAGCCTTCCTCGTCGAAATGTCGCTTCAAAATGTTGTGAACGAGCTTAGATTACTACTAAATCAATACTCACCAGGTAAGGGTGACGGCATTACACCTGTCGCTATTTTCTCGATGATTCTTGGTTTCGTTACCATGACCCCCGTTATCCGACACCTTAAAAATAGCATCCCCGTGAGCCAAGATGACCCCCTTCAACGCAGCATTTTTGTAGCTGCGGTGATGGACTTCATCAAATCCAGTCGGCATTAAACCGGCATAGCAACAGTTATATAAAACGAATTCAACATACAGCTTCCACAAAATCCGCCCCGCAAGAACCCAAATCGTCGCATCCGACGAGACACTATCTCCCTGAATTTCTTATTATCGCGAGTCATATTTTCATACTAAAAATAGCGCATTCAGGAGATATCGATGGCCGGCCAAGTTTTGTTTATCACAGGTGCAGGAAGCGGCATCGGTCAACTCTCTGCAAAACGGGCATTAGCAAGCGGTTGGAAAGTCGCCGCTGTCGACGTCAATCAGCAAGGCCTAGATGCGTTGGGTGAAAACTCACCAACGCTTATAAAAATCCCCTGCGACATTACCGACCCCGCCGCCGTTGAAAACGCAGTAGAACAATGCGAAAACATACTTGGCCCCATCGACAGATTAACCAACGCCGCTGCGATCATGCCTCTGAGTGAAATAATGGATCAGGGCCGCGACATGATCCATCGCATTATGAATATCAACTACGGCGGCATGGTCAATGTCAGCCAAGCGGCGCTGCCGCGTATGCTGGCCCGTGGCCACGGCGAGTTTATCAATTACGCATCTATGGCGGGTCACTGGCCAATTTTGTATATGGGTGCTTATAACGCATCTAAACACGCAGTTGCCGCCTATACCGAAGTACTGTTCCACGAAACCCGCAACAGCGGCGTGCGCATTGTCTGTGTTTGCCCGCCTATCGTTGCAACGCCATTACTGAATCAAGCCAAAAGCTGCTGGCCAAAAATCTTCGACGTCTTTCCCCCTATCACGCCAGAAACAGTGCTGGACGAGATTGAGCGTAAATTGCCGGGTAAATCACTATGGATATTCCCCGGCCCCATGACCCGAATGAGCTGGGTGCTGCGACGCTGGATCCCAAGCACCGTCTGGCGGCTAGTACATCGCATTGAAAAACGCTGAACGCGTTGACCCCGAGTATTGATTCTGCAAAACTCTCATCACTATTATAATGATGAGAGCCTCAAAGCCTCGGCCTTAAACGCTACGCTGCGATCACCAAAATGAGCCTAAAGCAAGCTAATCACGCCTCAGACAAAAAACAATCCACCCCGGCCGAAAGCACCCTAGCGCCGGGTAGCAATAAACTCGAATCCAACAGCCACTCCCGCATCGCCAAAGCCAAAACCATCCCCCCCCGCCGCGCTGCGAACAATTTAGCGCGGCAATGTATCTCCAATTACGAACAAGACTTAGATGCCAGCCGCCTCGTGGTCATTCAGGCACCGGCGGGATTCGGCAAAACCACCGCGATGATGCAGTTGGTTGAAGCAGACCGCCGCATGGGCAACGCAATTGCCTGGCTGACCTTAGACGATAGTGACAACGACGTCTCTCGGTTTTTACGCGGCTTTACACTGGCAATGGCAAATGCCAATCCCGACACCCCATTACCCGGCACCAGCACCTCTCGCAATGCTGAGCTAGCCAATTGGATTATCGACAGCATTGAGTCCGCAGAGAACCCAACCAGTATTTATTTCGATAATTTTGAAGTTCTGCAAAACCCCGTTGTAATCGGTTTAATACTGCGCGGCACCAACTCGCTGCCACCGGGATCGAGAAGCATTATTGGCAGTAGGCGCAGCCCAGATTTAGGCTTAGCCAAATTACGAGCTAAAGGCCAACTTATAGAATTTAATGCCAATGACCTGCGTTTTTCCCAAGAAGAAGCAGCCGCGTATTTGAGTACCCAACGCGGCCTTAATCTCAGCCCCCAACAGCTTAGCCACTTATATAGCAGCACCGAAGGCTGGGCAGTCGCACTGTGGCTAGCATCAATGGCACTTCAAGGTCGCAGCAATACCGATGAATTTATCAATTCATTTTCTGGTTCTAACGCTGCTGTTGCGTCGTATCTCGCTGAAGATGTACTGAGTGCATTACCCAGCGATGTGCAGAAGTTTCTATTACAAATTAGCATTCTCAACGAAATCAAAGAAGATCTGTGTAATGCAGTCTGCCAGCGCGAAGACAGCCTTGCTTTACTACAACAGCTCTATGAACAAAATCTCTTTGTGACACTGGCCGATGAACAAAACCAAGTTTACAGTTTCCATGCGCTGTTCCATGACTTCCTAAGCAACCAACTTCACAAAGACTATCCTCAAGAAGTACTTGCCTTACACGCTCGAGCAACTGATGCCTATCTCGCTAGCGAACGCCCTATTCCAGCAATACGCCATTGTTTAAAGTCAGAACAATACCCCAAATCAATAGACCTCATTCGCAGCAATGCAAGACGCTTTTTTAACGATGGTCGACTGCGTTTAATGGCAGGCTTTCTGGAGCATTTACCGACGAGTGAAATTGAAAACAATCCCGACCTTAAATTAATTAAAGCGTGGAGCGTGGCGTTTACACGCAGCCCGCGAGAAGCCTTAAACATTATCGGTGAGCTCAACCCCAATGCGCTCACCGACGACGACACCGCCAACCTCATGGTATTACGCCCCATGCTGCTTGGCATGATGGACAATATCGACGAAGGCCATCAACTAGGCTTAGACGCACTACCCATCGTAAATAAAGACAATCACTTTGCCCGTGCCATGCTGTCACAAGCGCTCACCCAAACCAGCATTATCGTGGGTGAGCACGATGCCGCACGCGGCTATGTCGACCAAGCCAGAGGCAGCGAATCTGGCGGCGCGGGCACCTTTGGCGCCGTGCTTGCCGAATCAGCCGAAGGCCTCTTAGATTTAATGAAAGGCCATTTAAAGCAGGCCACCCAGCGCATGCGTCACGCGATGGATACCTTTGCAGCATCGCGTAAGGGAGACCGCAGAGGCATAACACTCGCCGCCATTCAATTAGGCGAAGCGCTTTACGAAGCCGACGAACTAGACGAAGCCCGTAAACTCTTCGACGCCTATGCGCCGCTGGTGCAAGACATCGGCCCTGCAGATGCCCTGATTAGCGCACATGTATTCCACGCCAAAATTCTCTTCGAGACCGACACCGATCGCGCCTTAGAACTACTAACCGAACTTGAAAATCGCGGCCATGCCTTACAACTCCCCAGAGTTGTCGCCTCAGCCCGTTTACAGCGTGCTAATTTCTGGCTCAACAATGGCGATGTAGACGGTGCCGACGAACAGCTACGGCTGGCCGAACAAGGCTTTAACTGGCCAGACCTAAACACCAGATGGTATATCGCCAACGATTGCCTAACGCCCGAAATATGCCGACTGCGCTGGACTTTACGCAGCGGTAAAGTCAATCAGGCGCTGCCAAAACTCAGGGATGCCTTAAAAGAAGCGGAACGCACCCAGCACGTGCGGCGGGCCTTGAAACTAAGAATATTACTAGCTGAAGCCCAACACGAAGACGGCCAGCGCAATATGGCACTGCGCACCATGGGGCGCGCCGTGCGCATGGCCAATGAAGAAGGCTTTATTCGCACCTTTTTAGAAGAAGGCCCCAAGGTCACATCACTGCTTCGAGACATGCAACAACAGGGCTCTGAAGCAGATTTTTCGCTGGGAGAAACCCTTGAACAACGCCTTTCTCAAATCACACAAACCAACACTGCTATAGGCAATATGCCCAGCGACCCGCTAACTCCCAAAGAATTACAAGTGTTAGCGCTACTCGCCGAGGGCTTATCCAATATTGCCATGTCAGAACGATTATTTGTTTCTGAATCTACCGCGCGCACACACTTGCGCAGCATCAACCTTAAATTAAATGCTGGCAATCGTACCGAGGCAGTAGTGATTGCGCGCAGAATGGGGTTAATCACCTAAGCACGCAGTGGCGGTTAGAAAAATCTAATACAGTGCGGCTTAAATAAACGTGGGGAATTATTCGCTAAGGCACCACTTATGAAATACGGCATTTGGGAGCAGTGTGAAAGGCTCTAGCGTCACAATAGCGGTCTGTCACTGAAGTTTTTAAATCATAAACTTGGATAGTCAAAAATAGACTTTTATTACTAAAGCTCGATACGCCTAACTCGCCACTAAAGTCATATGATTCCAATTCATCCCCAATATTCGCTATTAACGCGTCGTCAAGGAATGTGGATAATAGCGTTCGCCCTGCGTTAGGTATCAATAAACTTGGAGTAAGTGCGTGCTAGTAGATTCGCAGTTAACCTAGGCAGTGCAGTGCTAGCGAACTTCAAAAGTTTCGCATCTACACCGATTGTCATACTGCGTGTATTGCGTTTTATTCCACGTACAATCTGCTTAGCCGCAGCCTGTGGTGAAATTCCAAAGCGTTGCGCCAAGACCATATTTTTATGTGCTTGCGCCATATCATCTGATTCATCTAACGTAGCCATAATCATATTGGTCTGTATAGCGCCTGGATGAATACAGCTAACGCCAATGCCATCGCCACTGAGCTCTGCGCGTAGTGATTCGCTATAAGCTTGTAGTGCCGCCTTACTACTACTATAAGAACATTGGCTTGGTAAGCCGTGAAACGCTGCCATGCTGGAAAGATTTACGATATGCGCGCTATTTTGTTGGCGTAGAAATGGAAGCAGCGTTTGACACATCGATACCGCAGCCCAAAAATTCAGGCTAAATACCCGCTGCCAATCATCCATGCTGTGACTTTCTACGCTCTTCTGTAAGGTCATTCCGGCGTTATTAATAATGACATCAATCGACGGGTGAACGAGCATTAACTCAGCGGGTAAATTATCTATTTCCGTTTTTTCACACAAATTGACAACATGATAACTAATCCGTAGCGCCGGTGTTTGCAGCTTTTCAGTCAATTCCGTCAACGCTTGCTGATTGATATCGATGAGGGCAAGGTGGCAACCTTCCTTTGCTAAGGCCTTCGCCAATGCACTGCCCAACCCACCTGCGGCACCGGTAATCACTACCGTTTTTCCACATAAGTGTTTCATAATAATACTCAGATAAAATAAGGTGGCCCTCAAGATGGGAGCGATAGGCTACCTAAAAGTAGTAGGAATTTTCTAGAAGGTCTTACGTAACTCAACACCATAGGTACGTGGATCGCCAAGTACGCTAGTGAAGGTGCCAATGCTGTCGCCGGCGGATACGGCGCCAATATCGTAACGCTCATCGGTAAGGTTTTTCACATAGGCTGAAAGAGTTAAGCTTTCGTCATCGCCGGTCCAGCTCACCCGCGCATCATACAAAATGTAAGCATCTGCATAAGCCAGCGACTTGTCCTTTCTTGAGGCTTCCCACGCACCGCGATCAAGGCCGAGATAAATATCACTTTTATAACTAGCATCTAAACGTGGTACAAAGCGGCCGAATTCCGTCTCTAGCGTGTGCTGAATACCTAGCGCCGCTGTTACTTCTGGGGAGACAGCAAATTCCTCATCTGATCGGTCAATTGGCACAAACTCACCACGCAGTGCTAGTGACTTTAGGTCGTTATCCATAAATTCTTCGTAACGATAATTATTGTTGCTGTAAGTCAGATTGACCATCGTGTTCATCGATGGGAACCACATCAATTCCAGCTCTACGCCCTCAATCGCAGAGGCACCAGCATTCTGCGCACCGACCACTAAGGCGTTATTTGAATCCACATTTACGGTGATTAAGTGCATATTCTTAAACGTCATCGAATAGGCCGCAATGTTCACTCGCAGCGAGCGATCGAGAGCATCTATTTTTATTCCAATCTCGCGGTTTTCAAGCTCTTCTGGTTCCACCACGGTAAGGCCATCTAGGCCAAACGGTTCTTGAAAACCAGACTTAAAACCATTACTCCATGTTGCATAAACCATTGCCGAATCTATTAGGCTGTCATACAGCATGTCTTCTGGGATGATGTATGCGGCTGAGGCCATAGGAGTAAACTGGCGAAATGTATCGCTGCGGCGGTCAATGCGAGCTTCACCAAGGGGGGCATGAATCTCACCCGGAAAATGCGCTTTCAAAATATTATTGGCAATAGTGAGGGGATCCTGTGACCACCTTCCCAAGAATGCTAGCGCTGCCATATCTGGGAGTACGGGCACAAAGCGAGGGTCGGCACCGCTTATGATCGAGGTTACCTCAGCGAGGTCGGCACCACGTGTTTCTAAGTATGATGTACGCGTCTCCTCGGTATAGCGCCCACCCAAGGTCAATTCAAAATTATCAGTGATATGCCAAGTAGCTTGTGAGAAGGCAGCGAAGGTTTCACCGTCGATGTCAAAATCTTGAACCGTGGCCAATGGCGCAGCAGCGGCGACAAGCGGTACCGTTCCTCCCGGGACTAAGCTAGTAATACTGCTCAGTAAATCGGTGACCGCGGCAAGATCAAACCCTGCTTGACCTGAAGCCAAACCGAGGAAGGCTATAGGCTCTGCACCCACTAAGGGGTTACTGGTATTAAAACGCTCTGATTTATATTCGTCCTGCCAAAATATCCCTGCCGCATAATCAACGCTGTCGAATAATACTCCGTTAAATTGCAGCTCAAACGTCAGCGATTCTTGAAGGGCATCACCTAAAAGATCTGCGCGTAAAAACTCTGCCGGGCCGCCATCGTCTGCGGTTGTTTGCGGGTTATATTTTGTGGCATCACGATAACCAATAATTGACTTTACGCTGTGATCTTCGTTGAACTGATAATCTAATGTTAGACCAAGCATAAGCTCGTCTTGATCTTTGCTTTGCCGCTGGCTATCGCCCTGATTGGTATGGAGGTCACCTTGCGATTCACGCGAATTAGCTTCGCAGTTATCGCGGTAGGCACTCGGATTATTGGGATCGGTGTCCCCCGGCCAAAGTATGCCTAAGCCATTAACGAATAGAGCGTCATCACTAACGATACGGCAATGGTAGGAAGGGAAATTTTCGCGGGTACGGCCAACAAAGGCAAAGCCATCAACGACTAAGTCATCACTCGCTAGCCATCGGGTTTGGAATATTGCTGACAGCCTATCAATAGACTGATTCTCCCGACCAGTCGCGTCTTTTAAAAATCCATCGCGGCGGCGAGTGTTAAATGAAACTCGCGTTAATAGCTCATCATTGACTGGTAAATCGATGGCTGCTTGTAAACGTTGTTCATTGTAGTTGCCAAGACTGCTTTCGATATAACCGCCATACTCTTCACCAGGCTTAGTAAGAGTAAAAACTAACGCCCCGCCTGTATTGTTTTTGCCAAATAAGGTTCCTTGAGGGCCACGTAATACCTGTACGCTATCAACATCAATAGTGTCCAATAACTGGCCATCGGGGCGCGGAATAAAAATACCATCCAAGTACACACTTACTGAGGGGTCAAAGCGCGCAAAGGGTGCACGCTGACCAATCCCCCTAATAAAAATTTGTGGCGAGGTGCTGTTATTTATTTGCAGGCTTGGCACTGATTTACTCAGCTCCTGCGCACTCAAAATACCTTGTTCACGCAAGGAATCCCCGGTGATAGCAGTGATAGCTACTGGCGTTTCTTGAATGTTTTCAGCGCGCTTACGGGCGGTGACAATCACCTCTTCTATCTGACCTCGTGCCCGTTCTTTTTCAGCACCACTACTGTCCTGTGCGTAGCCAGGATTCACGATTGCGGCAAGTGATAACGGGAGTAGTAGTGTTTTATAGATATTCATTTTTCACCAGTCTATTTTGCGATTTATTATATTTTTGCCAATGCGTAAGGCAGTAGGCGGTTTAAAAGTGGACGTAGCGGCCAGATTCCAATCCGAATAAGGCGCATTTTTTGCGCCATTTCCTGCTCGTAATCTTCAAAAGTGTGATGCTGAAATTCAAGTAGTTCCTGTGCTTCTGTCGAATCCATCCAGTGGGTGTAATAGCGTTCCTTGCTCGTAGCGTTATAAGGTAATGTTAAAGAAAGAGCGGTAAATGCTGTTTTAAGAAAACGGTAATGATTAATCTGACAACCTTTTCCGCCGCCAATTAATAGTGTTCTATGATTTGCTGGCACTGATTTCACGGCGTTACACATAGCTAATGCAACATCTTTAGGGTGAACAAACTCCAGTGGCGACTCTGGATGTATATTGAGAAGTTGCCGCAGTGTCGCTCGATCAGTTTTCAAGGTGCGAGCATCTACAGCGACCCCTACTCGTAAAATTACCCATGACAAGCTTGAACCCTTTAACGTCTGCTCAATTGCTAGTTTGTGGCGGGTGTAGTTATCGCTAGATGAAACGCTATCTGAAAGTGTCTTAACGCTTTCGCCGGGAAAAGATTTACCAAACACCGTTACCGATGATGGGAATACTAATCTGGGTGATTGCGAACAGGCCTCCATGCTCCGAATCAGCGCGCGAGTCGCATCTACGTTAATCGCTTCGGCCAACTCTGCTTGAGTTTCTGATAATGGCGGTAGCAGCGAGGCGTTATGAATAACTGCGTCGATACCTTCTAGTAATTCAGAATGCAGTTGAGTATTGCGGATATCACCAAGAAACACTTCGCAGCGACTGCTATATCGACGTTTTAGTTTTTGATTTTGAGTGCTGTCTAAATCGAAGCAGCGCACTCGGTAGCCCTGTTTTAGCGCGCTGTCGACACACATCTGGCCAAGATTGCCAAACGCACCCGTAATCAAAATATTCACGACTGCGCACCACCAAAAAATACTGGGCAATGGATACCTTGCGGGCTTTCGATGGTACCGACGCATTGATTACAGTGAGTGCAACGACTTTTATAATCCGGTTTTTCAGCGAGTATCTGTGGCAAGTCAGGGTCGGCCAAAAGCGTTCTACCTAACTGGATAAAATCAAATCCAGCGTCTAGTATTTGTGTGAAATTTTCCGCACTGGCTGCCCCGCCAATATAAACCATCTTGCACTTAACGACTTCGCGAATACGTTTAGCTTGCTCCAGCAAATACAGTTCATAGAAAGGCAGAGTTGGGAACATTGCCCGCCCCATTAGTTTTAATATTATTCGCATTAGGCGATTTTTTTCATACCGTAGTAAGGCCGGCAAAATGCTTTCACCGCGAAACATTAGCATCGGGCTCATGGTGCTGGTGCCATTACTAGGGATGATCGCGTCGATGCCAGCCTCATCAAGTGCTTTACAAATTTTGATGGAGTCCTCATAGCGGATGCCCCCACGCGGCCCCTCTGACATGCTTATTTTGCCAAGAATAGGGAAGTCACTGCCGACGGCCTCTCTCACAGCCGCAAGCACTCGAAGTGGGAGACGAAGCCGGTTCGCTAAACTGCCGCCATAATTATCCTTGCGTTTATTGGTAAGTGGACTCAAAAATTGGCACAAGCCGTAGCCGTGCCCAAAATGAATCTCTAACGCGTCGAAGCCCACTGACTTCATGAATGTCGCAGCTTCGCTATATGCATTTACTAAATGATCTATATCGCTCAGCGTCATAGCGTCGCAAAACCACATTCCCTCGGCAAAGCCCAGAATATTCAGCCCGCCACGAGGCCCCTTGGGGCGTCCTTTCAATGTATGGTTTTTGGAAAAGGCGCCGCAATGCCCCATTTGGCCTGATACTTTACAACCTTGATCTTGAATCCCCTGCACAAGAAGACGCAAATCCTCTCGGTAATCCTCATGCATAGTGAGCATATTTGCATTTAAGCGGCCTGCATTTTCTACCGCGCAGTAACCGATTGTCGTCATGGCGATACCACCACGGGCAAATTTCTTGTGGAAATTCAGTAGCTCCGTACCTGGAATACCATTGGGACTCAGGTTTTCAAACGTACCGGCCTTGATGAGCCTATTCTTCAGCGTGAGGCCGTTCAAATTACCTGTGGTCAGCGCGGGATTGCTAATGCTTTGCATAAGCCCTCTGTCATTATTATTGATCTAGGTCTATTGGTTTTCTAGGCCAGCACTAGATTGGGCGCAGCCAAAAACATAAGTATCAATGTTATATAGTAAGATTATATAAGTCAATTACATGGAATGACTTGATACCGATAGGTATACTTAAGAATTGGTTAAAATGAAGTGAGAGTGGCCTTGGGTAACGACGTATCAAGTTCAAAAAAGACAAATGTCCGCACGGCTGTTACTAAGCCAAAACGACAAACTCAAGCAGAACGCCGAGAAACCACTCAAACAAAGGTGCTAGAAAGTGCTTGCCNAATTTTTGGCTCGAAAGGCTATGCAGATACATCTCTCAAGGATATTGCCGAAGACCTCGGGCTTACGATCACACCGATCTATCATTACTTTGGAAATAAGCAGTCGCTCTTTCTGGCGGTTACCGAGGCAATGGAGCTGGAGTTTAGCAAGCAGATTGAAGTAATTGGCTTTAAAGCAGAACAAGTCAATCTCATTGAGATTTGGGACATTTTGATTGAAATCACTCAGCAACCTTATTTTGCACGAATAGTGCTAAGCGATGCGCCCATTATTTTGGGTCGCGCGCGCTGGGAAGATACTAGTGTTGTTAAAGCCGTTTCGAGAATATTTCGTGATCAGCTATCTTTATTTTTTAACAATGGTAACTCAGCTTCTCTATTGTCAGAACATGATGTTGTTCTCTTGCAAAGAATGCTGATGGGATGCTTTACGGAGGCGGCATTAATGCTGGCAGCCAATCCAAATTACGATAGCCGACCATTGATATTGAAGATACTCACAATTCTTAGCCCCGACCAATAGTACCGGGGATACGATAGAATATTTTCCTCGCGGGAATTTAATCAAAAATTACGAGTAATGTTTAAAGTAATTGCACAGATGTCTGGATACTAAGGCGGTGATGTTGCAGAAAAACCTACCAGCCTCCATCTGACTCGGAATTTCTGACCGTCCGCTTTTTACCAGCACCGGCTATTTATGTCGCAGCCTCAGAGCTGCGATACCATAAGGTTATTAGTGCCAATTGCTATACAGCCTCCCGCTCGCTACCTCCCTTCAGCACCGCTGAGCACTGCAGCAAGTAACGGGTTAAGCGGGAAACTGTTTGAGCCGAAGGCGAGTTTTTCCCGCGCCGTTACTTGTGAAGCGCGGAGGGGATCGATGGCGCTTTTTGCCATCGACGGTGATGTAGGGTGCCATTTTTCTTTGCTTACTTTCTTTTTGGGCAGGCAAAAAGAAAGTGAGTCGCCCAGTGAGGGCGAAACCAAGGCTAGCAGTAAGCTGAAAAAATTAGTCCACAATCAGGTATCTAAACAAAGGCATTCGCTACGCTCACCTGGATACCCGATCGGGGTCGGGTATGACGAGGTACTAAAGAATACTACCCTTACGAAATTGGGCATTGTTACCAAAACTATAGCAATCTACACCTCCTTTCAGCGCCGCTGAGCACTGCAGCAAGTAACGGGTTAAGCGGGAAATTGTTTGAGCCGAAGGCGAGTTTTTCCCGCGCCGTTACTTGCGAAGCGCGCAAGACAAAACGGCAGAATAGCCATTTTGAACGCCCGCAGGGGCGGCCTTTAGGCCGAGGGGCAGGACGCCCCGAGTTATATCGATGGCGCTTTTTTGCCATCGACGGTAATGCAGTGTGCCTTTTTTCTTTGCTTACTTTATTTTTGGGCCAAGCAAAAAGACAAAGTTTTCTATTTGATCGCCGCTTTTCGCGACCTGTAGGGTGAGGCACGTAGTGCCGAATAACGTAGTCGCCCAGCGAGGGCGAAACCGAGGCTAGCAGTAAACTGAAAAAACTAGTCCAGAATCAGGTATCCAAACAACGGCAATCGCTCCGCTCACCAAGATACCCGATCGGGGTCGGGTATGACGCAACACTAAAGAATTCCCAGCCTTACGAGCGACATAGTCTTTAGCAAAAGTATCGCAGCTTACGCCAACCTCCCTTCAGCACAGCTCGGCATTTTTCATAATAGTTGTCGCCTCAGATTAATTTTTACCACTATTGCGCCAGCTTGCGATATTCCTCAATCAATAAACGCTTTAGCAATTTGCCATTCGGCTCACGTGGCAGCTCAGCGCGAAAATCAATTACCCGTGGGCACTTGATCGGCGACAATTGCTCGCGGCAATAATCCTTAAGTTCATCTACTAAGGCATCGCTCGGTTCAATACCCGGCTCCAGTTGAACCACCGCTCGAACTTCTTCACCAAAGTCAGGGTGCGGCGTGCCTATTACAGCCACATCGTAAACCTTGGGGTGGCTAATCATTAAGTTTTCGGTTTCTTGCGGGTAAACATTCACGCCGCCAGAAATAATCATATTGCTCTTGCGGTCGGTAAGGTACAAAAAGCCTTCGTCATCTAAGTGACCAATATCACCTACAGTAGACCAGCCTTTCTCGTTGAAGGCTTCGGCGGTTTTTGATGCGTCGTTGTGGTAGCTAAACTTTGTTCCATCAGCAAAATATACCAAGCCATCTGTCCCAGCCGGTACTTCATTACCCTCTTCATCTAGAATATCGGGCACACCTAATAATGGTCGCCCCACGGTACCCGGATGCGCCAACCACGCACTGCTATCGGTAAAGGTCATGCCGATCGCTTCGGTGCAGGAATAATATTCAAAAATAATCGGCCCCCACCAATCAATCATGGCTTGCTTGGTAGCAATAGGACACGGCGCGGCAGCGTGCACGGCTACTTTTTGCGATGACAGGTCATAGCGATCTCTAACTTCTTGCGGCAAACCCAAGATTCTATGGAACATCGTTGGCACCCACTGACTGTGAGTCACGCCGTATTTTTCGATGGCCGCTAATGCGCCTTCGGCATCGAATTTTTCCATAATAATAATTGTTCCGCCCAAGGTTGTTACGCCCTGCCCCCACTTCATAGGCGCAGCGTGGTAATGCGGTGCGGGCGAAAGATATACCGAGTCTTCACCAACCCCAAATCCGCGCTGCATTAAACCTGCGATGGTCGAGGAGCTACCCAGTGGTAGCCCCGTCATCGCAGGCTTAACGCCCTTTGGTTTGCCTGTAGTACCCGACGAGTACAGCATTTCGCTACCTTCAAAGGTGCCTTTAATCGGGCTCGCTTCAAAAGCCGAAATAGCGTCGTCCAGTACCTGCAAACCTGCCACTGGATCGAGGCTGTAAATACGCGGCGGATTTTCTAAACCGCGAATCGCGTCTAACACCGGCCCTACTGTTTTAGCGCTAACAATCACTACTTTTGCTTCGCAGTCGCTAACAATATATGACGCCTCAGCAGGCGTTAAACGCGTGCTAACAAAGGTGTAATACAATCCAGCGTAGTGCGCGCCCCATTGCACGGCGGGGCATTCCAAGCGATTCTCGAGCATATAAGCAACATGTTCGCCGGTCTTTAGACCCAACCACTGATACATTCGACCTAAACGATTAGCAAAAGCATCTAGCTCACCGTAGGTCATGCTTTGACCAGATTCGGCCATGGTCACCGCCGCCTTGTCGGCGAGACGAGGTAATAAACCACCGGGATAAGCCATCGCTGGTGACGGAGTTTGCTGTGTTTGTTGTTGTTTCAAATCGGACCTCCCACAAGACTCTTGTGGCTATTTGACTAAGCGAAATCAGTACGGCAATGCCTTAGTTATTTTTTACTAGACAGGCCAAAATTTAGTTACATTGATTCTTAGCAAAATATGAGACGAAGGAATCGTCGGAAGCGACGATAACAGTAGCAAAGGGGCCGAATACCATAGATCCATGTTCCATAATACGTATGCCTAAGCCCATGATGATAGAAAACTACCGCCCAAGTTGGATGGACGAAGAGCTAGACGCCGTTCAAGATATGACACGTCGCTTTGTTGCCGAGCACATCACCCCAAATCAAGAAAAGTGGTATGAGCAAGGCTATACCGATCGCGAAGTCTGGCTTAAAGCCGGCGAGCTCGGCATTCTGGTACCCGATATTTCTGCTGATTACGGCGGTTCCGGTGGGCATTTTGGCCATGAGGCCGTTATCGGCCACGAGTTATGTGTTGCTGGCGACAGCAGCTGGCGCACCTGCAAACAAATCCACGTTATTGCCGCTCATTACATCGAGCGCTACGGCACCGAAGACCAAAAGCAGCGCTGGTTACCCGGTATTTGCAGCGGCGAACTGATCGCCGGTATGGGCATGACCGAGCCAGACGGCGGTACTGACTTACAAAACATGCGCACCAAGGCCATTCGCGACGGTGACAACTATCGTATAAGCGGTGCAAAAACCTTTATCACTAATGGTTCGACCGCCGATATTTTAATTTTAGCGACTAAAACCGACCCCAGCCAAAGAGCCAAAGGCGTTTCACTTTTTATCTTTGAAACCAAAACCCCGGGGTTTGGCGTAAGCAAACGCTTGAAAAAAATTGGCTTGCACGGCTCCGACACCGCCGAGCTATTCTTCGACAACTGTATTGTACCGGCAGATCGTTTACTCGGTGAAGTCGAGGGCAAGGGCTTCTATCAAATGATGCAAGACCTTACCTATGAGCGCGCACTGACTGGCGTTAACTGTGCCGCCGTTATGGAGCATGCACTTAAAGTTTCTGCAGAATACGCACATGAGCGCAAGATGTTTGGCGGTACCTTAATGGATCTGCAAAACACCCGCTTTGTGCTCGCAGAAGTAAAAACCCAAGCCACTATTGCACGGGTATTTGTCGACTTCACCGTTGACCAAATGATCAAAGGTAATATGACCAGCGACCTCGCATCGATGAGTAAATGGTGGATGAGTGAAACCCACAGTGACGTCATCAACCGCTGTTTACAACTGTTCGGCGGCCACGGTTATATACTTGAATACCCGATTGCGCGTATGTATGTCGATGCGCGCATTGAGGCTATTTATGCCGGCGCCAATGAAGTATTAAAAGATTTAATTGGGCGCAATATTTAAGCGACGGCACTCATCACTATTCGCCGCGCAGCCTTTTTAAACGCGGTGAATAGTATTCAAAAAAATCCCTATTTTTATTTTCCGTCACTAATTTTCTTGGTTGCCGCGTATTTATCGTCGACTTTTCAAGACTCGCCCATCTTCCCAACCACAATGAAAAACGCCACCCGAAGGTGGCGTAAAAGGTCTCGCAATAAATACCTGTTAGAGGAAGCCGCCTACAGGTAATAAATCACCTAGCGGCAAACACTGGCCGCCGATCAGCGGTATTTCGTCGGGGGCGCACAGCCCGCCACTACTTCCACCGCTGCCTGCACTCGTATTACAGGCATCTGCATTATCGTAACTGCCGTCAACCACCTCATTAATCCACTGCGTAACCAGATCAAAAGCCGCGCCGTGAACGGTGCTCCGTGCAATCGGAGGCATCCGCGACGCTAATGTGGTCGCTTCAGGCCCTAGACGGTAAGGCAAAATAGACGCCGCCGCATTGCCCGGTACGATGTCGTATTCGCGACCACCGCGACCTTCGGTTCCACTCGCCGTTGGGCCTTTACATATACCAAAGGTATCGTTTACCGAACGGAATACATCGAGGTAAAAACCGGTGTTCTGAGCCAAACCGCGAGGATTGTGGCAATGCGCACAGTTCACTTCTAGGTATGAGCGCACTCGGGCTTCAACATCTTGATCACTTCCAGCGGTAAAGCCAGAGTCACCAGGCACATTGAAGATGGGATTGCGCTCAACAGATTTCAGATACAGCGTAGCCTGATCCAGCTCAAGATTACTTGGACAGTTTTTCATTAAACCATTCTGACACCAGTAAACCAGCTGATTTTTACCATTCACAGGATGCGAATCCATTCCTGTCACCAGTGGTGATTCACTCGCATAGGGACGATTCAAGTTGCGCGCCTTTGGCCCTATTGGTGCTGCACCGGTTTCAGCATCGTCATTGGCATGACAGCTCTGGCACTGGTTCGCATTCGGAAGGGTATAAGCGTCAGTAGAACCAACATAATGCTCGCCGCTGTTCACGTCATGGTAATTCCAGCTAGCACTAATCACGGCACCCTGCTGTTTCAAGCGCGCAACTTTCTGACCGTTTTCTTCAAACCACTGATACTCCACACCCTCCCAGTAAAGCTGGCCACCACTGGTTTCACGTTTAATAATCAAACGGGTTTCCGCTGCATTTTCGCTTTGACTTGGTTCATCCGTGAAAGAGAACGTCTTGGCTAAAATTGTTCCCACTGGGAATAAAATAGCTGCATTCGAACTGTCATTACCGTCGCGATAAATCGCCTGCTCACCCTCTGGAATATAGGCCACACGATACTTAGTGGAATAGTCAGAAAAGAGCTTGGTATTTAGAACAAAGGGAACACCTTGTCCATTTGGCAAGCTCGTGGGATCTTGCGGATCACTGAATAAATGATACTGATCCAAACGCGGACAATTTACGCGGTAGGCATCTGCATTGATCTCACCGTCAGCCACATCGAGCTCGCAAAGCTGATCAATGAGTGCCTGTGATGGCGCAGGATCAATATTTCCAGACGGAACAAATTCCGGTATTACAATAGGCGGTAACGCTGCCATATTACTACCGTAGGCATCATCACAGAGGTGCGGGGTTATATCGGTATCCACTGGGAAGTTAGGAAGACTAGTAAGGATGTCTAAGATGTCTTCTGGGCCTGACGGTGGTAGATATAACAAGGCCTCTAGACCTTCAGTACCGTGGAAATTAGCGAAGGTAGCGCTATCGCTGTCAAAATTATTACTAGTATCTATACAGGAATACCACCACAGCGGCTTTTTGCGTTCACCAGCCTCATTAAATTTATAGGCATTGTAGCGGCAAGACGGGTTGGGGTACTGATTACCTGAAATGGGTTTACCTTCCGCATCCGCGGGAATAGGGTCACCCTTGCTGTCTGTTGGGTAGGGGCAGTCCGCGCTGTATTCATCTTCATAGCCATCCCATGCGATGTGCGCGCCACGGTATTCGCCGGCGCCAACTAACATTTTCAGACCGATTAACATCGGGAATGCTGACGTGACCTGTTCCCCGCCGGTATCAATAATTGCGGCAAAATCTGGCTGAGGCAGATCGTTACCATTATTTTTAAAGGTGTTATTCCAAATGTGCACACCTTCGCTGTATAAATCCATTCGACGATCACCAGGCACGCCAAATAATTTATAGCTCGTGTGCA
The DNA here is from genome assembly GCF_902705855.1 of Zhongshania aliphaticivorans. GTDB lineage: Bacteria > Pseudomonadota > Gammaproteobacteria > Pseudomonadales > Spongiibacteraceae > Spongiibacter > Spongiibacter aliphaticivorans_B. Next base: position 226,982 of record NZ_CACSIJ010000012.1, read on the forward strand.
CAATACCGGCAGTACCATTGTTTTCGAAGGTATTCTCAAATATATCGATTTTGTCGTAACCCATGGTCAACATACCAGTACCGCGAGGTACGTTTGATACGATGCTACCGGGCTCGGCAAAGTTGTAAGTGTTATTATTACGAGACACGTTGCGGTACATGCGTGTGCGGCTGCCGTAACGCGTTAGTCCGTCTAAGTCATAAACCAAGAAGCCGCCGGTATTACACTCCGACAGGTTATCAACGTACTCACCACCGCGAACGTTTTCTATTTCAAAGCCGAATACATTATATGCTGAACGACTATTACGAATAATGGCGTTATCGGTTTGCCCCACATAAATACCGGCGTCAGACGCACCTACCGACTCAGAATACTCAACCAAAATATTCTGTGAGTTTACGGGGTAAACTCCGTAGCGGCCAGACAGCTTACTCACGGTGTAATCTGGTGAGCTTGTGTCCGTTTCTAGTGGATTTGGGTTATCGGGATTATGGCGGGCAGGGTCTGTACAGGCTACATGTAACTTGGTCTTATAGTTAGCTGCGGTAACCGTGTCTTCATTGGGGAGGTTGCGACCACTAGACCAAAATGCGCGAACGCGACGCAGCGTACCGTGATCCACCCCCTGCAACTTAAATGCATCACCAGGCGAATCGAGAACCGTCAAATCTTCAATGGTGATTCCACGCACGGTGGTAGCCAAAAAACCTTCCTGTGAACCACTGTTCTTAAAGGAAAGTACGGTTTTATCCATACCTTGGCCTTTTACCAAAATATCTTCGGTACCCGATATCTGGATACCCGACGTGAGCTCAAAATAGCCTTCGCCAAACTCAATAACATCCTTTGGCTTAACTTCGATCATCGCCAATAACATATCGTTAGATGCATTAGGGCCAGGCTGAATTAAAAAGGTTCGACCTTGTGCAACTTCTCCAGTGTCTGGGTTACCACCAGTGTCTGGATTACCGCCAGTATCTGGATTACCACCAGTGTCTGGGTTACCGCCAGTATCGGGATTACCACCAGTGTCTGGGTTACCGCCAGTATCGGGATTACCGCCAGTATCGGGATTACCGCCAGTGTCTGGATTACCACCAGTGTCTGGATTACCGCCAGTGTCTGGATTACCTCCAGTATCTGGGTTACCTCCAGTATCTGGGTTACCACCAATGTCTGGATTACCACCAGTGTCTGGCGTGCTTGCAGCGGTAGTAGAAATACTATTCGACCCTCCGCAACCCACCAGTGCTAGCACTAACACTACTAGAGTAATTCTTATTAATTCTTTATTTAACTTCTGCATCTAATCCAACCCGTAATGATTGTCTGAACAGAGTAGGCGCTAACCTTATTTTCCGCCACTCTGTTCTGGTGTTCCCCAAACTCCTATGCTAGCAAGTATAAATTTGCGTACAATGGAAATTCGTGTCGACTACAGGTTAATTCGTGACAAAGCACGCACATTCAATAACAACAAGCCTGCCATGGGCACAAATGACTGCCCTAGTCATTGCAGAAGGCTGCAAGGCAGATCGTGAGCACTTGTTTAAAGAGGCCCAGCTAGATGCCAATGTTTGGCAGTCGCTCACGCGAGTCAACCAAGATGATCTGACCGCACTCTGGAAAACAGCCGACCGCTTGGGCGCGCCACCCGATATAGGGCTCGGCGTACTGAAGCATTTCCACTTTCGCACCCTAGGCCCCCTAGCCTTTAAAATGATGGTAGCGCCGACATTCCGCCAATCCATATTGGAAGCACTCCACCAAATTTCGCTAGTTAGCGAGGTCTGGCGTTTTGCGCTTACCGAGCAAAGTGCCCTCGGTGTGATGAAATTTAGACTTTCTGATCCCAATATGGAGATCACCCATCATTCCTACGACGCCTTTATCAGCGCCTGCACACGGATGATGCAAGACTGCTTTCCCGCCGAAATATACAAATTCTCTGAGATCTGGTTCGCGCATTCAGACTTCGGTCTGCGGGAAAAATACGAGCAACTGCTTGGCTGCCACTGCAAATTTAATATGAGCGAATACGCACTATGTGTAGACGCCAGACTACTGGATATTCCATTGGCATCGGCCGACCCAGAGCTGTATGAGTCTTTGGATTATCGCCTAGACCACCAAACCCGCAATCTTAAGAATTTAAGCGAAAATATAGAAAGGGCAATTCTCGCCCTGATCGACCAAGGCATCACCCCATCGCGCAATACTGTTGCGGTGAAACTACGTTTGGGAGAACGTACCCTGCTACGCAGGCTCAAAGACGAGCAATTAACTTATAAAGAGATACATGAGCAGGTATTTGAGAAACTCGCCCTGCACTGGCTACAGCGCGGAGAATCAATGAATACGATTGCGGAGAGACTTGGCTATGCCGACGCGACATCCTTCAGGAAAATGCTCAAGCGCAGAACTGGCTTAAGCATTCGCGAACTCAGAGCATTAAATACCCCCAGCTAATATTTCCACATAACCATGCTATTACTGCGGCCCAGCCACAATTCCCGCGTCGTGAAAACGACCATACTCAGCAGAACTCAAACCCAGCACATCGCACAACACCGACTCGGTATGCGCGCCTAAAATCGGTGCGGGTTTGGCGCTGTCGCGGCCACTGCCGAAATTAAGTGGAATAGCCGGCGACAGAATGGTGCCTATACCCGCCTGTTCTACCTTGCTAAACATGGGGTTTTTTTCAGAGCAAGAATCGTCGCTTTTCACCATCTGGCTTACTGACTGGTAGCGTCCCCAACACACGCCATGGGCGTCGAAGGTTTTAGCAACCTCAGCGAAAGGTCGCGCAGTAATCCACGGGCCAACTAGTGCGGCGATGGCATCGCGGGCTTTAAAACGCTCACCTTCCAAATCTAAATCTACATTCAAGGTTGCTGCTAATTTAGTAATCTGCTCGGTAATGTCGCAGGCTTTCACCAAAGACTGCCACTGCTTTTCTGACAGACCAACTACCATCACCCGCTCTTTATCGGCGGTAACAAAATCGCGCCCGAATGCGCCGAATAAGTCATTACCACAACGTGGCCGCTCTACACCCAACTCCGCTTCGGCGATAAAACCAAGATGCCCCATAACCGCAAGTGCAACATCTTCCAATGGCAATTTAACGTGCTGGCCTTCGCCTTTGCGACTGCGATGGCGCTCCGCTGCCAATAAGCCTACCGCCGCCATTTGCCCTGTGATCAAATCCCAGGCTGGCAGCACATGATTTACCACGCCATCATATCCCTGTGGGCCAGTTAGCATTGGCAGGCCAATAGCGGGGTTTAAGGTGTAATCAACGGCAGAGCCACCATGGCGGTCGCCCTGAATGGTGAGCTGAATTAAATCTTCGCGGCGTTTAACTAGTTCTTCATAGGCCAACCAACCTCTGGCCGGAAAGTTGGTGAGCAACATACCGGCATCGTCGCCGCTGGCTGTGATCAGCGCCTGCGCCAATTCACGCCCTTCGGGCTTAGCGATATCGATTGCCACCGAGCGCTTAGATTTATTTAAGCCCGCCCAAAATAAACTATTATTGTCTTTGGTCACCGGCCAGCGCCGATAATCCAAACCGCCCTGCGGGCGATCTATGCGAATCACATCGGCACCCATTTGCGCCAGCGTCATGCCGCCCAAGGGCGCTGCCACAAAGGCAGACAATTCCACCACGCGCATACCACTGAGAATGCCGCTCTTGATCATGCCGCTTGCTCCTTAAGTGCCGCGTCGAGCAAGCTGCGCGCTATTACTTTTAAGGCTAGGGTTTCTTCAGCGCCTTCAAAAATAGATAAAACCCGCGCGTCCACAAAGTAACGGCTCACCGGCATTTCTTCAGCGTAGCCCATACCACCGTGAATTTGCAGCGCTTCACGCGTGATTATTTCAGCCGAGCGGCAGGCAAATAATTTCACCAAACTGGCTTCCATACGGCCGCCACCCTGATCTAATAATTCAGCAATCGAATAAGCCAAGTGACGGCTGGCGGAATAACGCGCCGCCATTTTGGCGAGCTTTGCCGACGTTAAAGAATAATCAATAAGCGGCGAGCCAAACACTTTGCGCTCTTGCGCGTAGCGTAAACCGGCAAGTAGCGCAGCTCGCATAACACCGCTGGCGCGTGCGGCGGTTTGCATACGCCCACCCATCATGCCGGCCATGGTGTAATAGAAACCATTGCCAAGGCCACCCTCTTCACCAATCACATTGGCGTCGGGCACAAAATAATTTTCAAACGACACATCAAAGGAATGCATGCCGCGATAGCCGATGGTTGGAATCGCACGACCGATAATACGACCACCGCCGTCTTGAACGTGGTCGAATTCATGTCCTTCAAACGAAGGCTTTTCAGCCAGCAATAAACTCAGGCCTTTATAACCTTTACTTTTATCTGGGTCAGTGCGAGTAACCACCATCATCACCCCAGCCTTACCCGCAAAAGTACACCAGGTTTTTGCACCATTGAGTAACCAGCCACCCTCGCAGCGCGTGCCGCGCATCATTAAACTCGCCACGTCTGAACCGTAGTCCGGTTCAGTAATGGCGATACCGCACAGTGGATTGCCCTGCGCGATACGCGGCAGCCAATCTTGCTTTTGTGCCTCGGTGCCGCCGGCCAATAAAGCGCGCGACAGAATTTCTGGTCGAGTAATTAAACTACCTGCCGCAGCTAAAGAGGCTTCTGACAAGGCTTCGGTCACCACCACCATGGTCATATTGTCGTCGCGGTCATCCGGTGCGCTGCCGCCGTATTGTTCAGGAATCGACAAACCAAATACACCCATTTCCCGCAGCGGTTGCAGTAATTCAACTTCGGGTACGATGAGGTCATGGCGATGAATGTCTTCTGCCAATGGCGCAACCGCTTCGCTGGCAAAACGGCTGAACATATCCTGCACCATGGTTAGGTCTTCGTTCAGAGTAATACGCGCAATTTGGCTAGGTTCGCGGGCCAAGGTATGGGCCGTTTCTAAAAGAAAACTATCAGACAAGGCAACGCGGCGCAGGGTGCGATTGTGCTTGTCGCTGTGTATTGCATTCAGCATGTCGTCGGCTAAATCTAAGTCCAGCAAAATAGCATCTAAGCGATCGCGAATTAAAGTCAGTGCTTCGGCAACAAAGGTCATGGCCAAACGCTGCTCTAATTCACTGCTGTTTTCGCTCAGTACCGCAACGGCGCGCTCGGCCGCTAACAACTCGGCATTCGCCCACGCCAGTTCAAAACTAGACACCTGTTGCGCATCTAACTTAGCACTGTTTAATTTACCATTTTCAGCGCAGCGCTGAGCCAGTGCCGCAGTGGCAACATTGAGCACGCTGCGTAGCTTTGCCAATAAACCGGCGGTATTTTCTGCGCTGGGTAAATCTGCCATTGATAGTTGATTCATTGTTTGCAAGCGCCCGCTTCACGCAGGCCGCCTCCTATTGTCATTGGTATCACGTTATTACCGTGTCGCTTAATCTATTAATTAAGCGCTAGGAATTGCGCGCTGCGATAGCATCCGCGCGACGTAAAAGTTCTTCAGCGCGAGCCACCACCGGTGGATCAACCATTTTGCCTTTATAGGCAAACGCGCCACGACCTTCGCGCTCGGCTTCAGCAAACGCCGCCAGTAATCCGGTGGCGTGCTCCAGCTCTTCTGAAGAGGGTGAAAAACCTTCATTGAGCATATGAGCTTGGCTGGGGTGAATGCAAAACGCGCCAACAAAACCAAGTTGACTAGCCAGCTTTACAGTGCGAGCGAAGGCCTGCGCATCGCTATAATCGGCAATCGAGGCGGGAAAACCAAAGGGCAAAATACCCGCTCGGCGGCAGGCAAACGCCACCATTTGATTTGGTGCAAATAGCGTTTCGGGAATCGGCGCCATACATGCGGATGCAGAAAAATCTTCAGAGCCCAAGCTCATTCCAAGCAATCGGGATGACGATACGGCAATCTCATCTAAATTTGGCAAGGCGCGCACGTCTTCTATTTGCGCAATGATATAGGTGTGGCCAACACGCATGCCTAGTTTGGCTTCCAGCGCATCCAAGCGTTCAGCGACTAAGGCTACAATCGCGGCATCATTGACCTTGGGTAACACAATCGCCGCAACGCTAGGGTTCACAACGGCGTCGAGATCGGCAATGAGATTGTTCTCATCATTATTCACCCGCACTAACACACCAATATTATGCGCGGCGATAGTTTGTGCGCCCGCTGCCACCATCGCTCTGGCTTCGGCTTTTTGGCTCAGCGGTACGCTGTCTTCTAAATCTAATATGCAGGCGTCTGCACCACGGGTATGTGCCTTGGCTACAAACTTCTCGACGTGGGCAGGTAGAAACAACATGGAACGCCATACCGGCAAAGACTGACTCATCACACTGCCCTCAATTTGACGCTTGCCGTCATACCGACAAAACCATCATGACTGCAGGTCCACAGCGACAAGGCATCGCCATCGCGTTTGCCACACACCGTAAACTTATCAGTATCAAAACTCGGACGCTGCGCACGAAACGCAAAAGTCTCCATCTGCGCGTCTGGAATATTCTTCGCCACCAGTTCGGCCAACAAGGTCGCTAACAACGGCCCATGTACTACCAGCGCCGGATAAAATTCGGTGTTCACCGCATAGTCGCGGTCGTAATGAATGCGGTGGCCGTTATAGGTAAGCGCAGAATAGCGGAATAGCAGCACAGGGTCTGGCGTGATATCCATACGCCAATCCGTATCTAGCGGAGCCGCTTCACCGGCGGGCAGCGGCGCGGGGCCAGTAGGCATATCGCGATAGACAATATTTTGTTCTTCACTTAAACACAGCTCCCCGTCTTGACGGGTATTGTGTTCAACGGTCACAAAAATCAGTGTGCCGCTCTTACCACTTTTCAAATCTACCGATTTAATTGTGGACGTTTGCTCGGCAGGCTTGCCTAAGATTAAGGGGCGATGTATTTCGAATTTACCCGCAGCCCACATCCGCCTTGGCAACGGCACTGGAGGTAAAAAACCTCCCGTTTTGGGATGGCCATCTACGCCAGTTTCGCTAGCTAAGGGCGTATCAACAAAATACAACCACTGCCACGCTGGCGGCAAATTATCACCCGCTTGCAGACTACTCTGACGATCTAACGCTGTCGCCAAAGCCTGCGCTTTGAATGGGCTAAGATCGTCTTGGCGAATCCGCTCCTTACCAATCCACGTCTTTAAAAAATCGATATCGATGACATTGTTCTCACTCATGCGCGACTCGGCTCCTGTGAACGACTCGCCTCGGGAGTGAGCAAGGACACACCCAAAGTTACTCGACGACTTAGCCACAAACTGGGCCGGTAACGCATATCACCTGTCTGCGCTTGCATCGCATCCAAAATCATTAAAATGCGATCGCCGCCAATTTTCTCACCAATGCTTAGCGGGCCAGCGGGATAACCCAAACCGATGCGCACGGAGTCTTCAATATCATCAACGCTAGCAATACCACGCTGAGCAATATTGGCGGCGATATTGACGATAGTTGCCAAAATACGTTGGCTCACAAAACCCGGGCTGTCATTAATAATGGTGACGTCACCACCTTGTGCTAACAGAGCGTGAGCTGCGTCACGAGCGACCGGCGCCGTGATAGAGGTCATCATCAAGGTGCGATGTTTGTCTAAGCCCGGCAGCGGATCGACTGCGATAGTGTAACGCGCATCTAAATCGTGCTCGGTACAATAAGTAGTGGCATCCCAGCCCCAGGGCTGGATCAATATTAACTCGGCATCTTCAGGCGCGTCGCAAAGTTGCGCGCCGCCCTGCTGAGCCAAGGCAAGCAGCGAGTCATAATCATCAGCGGCAGTATCAATCCACACTTTTAAACCGCTAATTAACTCAGGCACTGCGGCCCGTGGCGCATCTACACGCTGATTGTTTTCATAGCGATACCAGCCCTCACCACTTTTGCGGCCAAATAACCCAGCGGCAATACGCGGCGCAACCAAGGACGAGGGACGAAAGCGCGGCTCTTGCTGAAACTGCTGGTAAATAGACTCCATCACCTTGCCTGACACATCCAAGCCGGTTAGATCTAATAATTCGAAGGGGCCCATTTTAAAGCCAGCGGCTTCGCGCATGAGCGTATCAACGTCCTGTACCGAGGCACATTGATCTTCAATAATTCTAAGACCCTCGGTATACAGCCCGCGGCCAGCATGGTTCACCAAGAAGCCCGGTTGATCTGCTGCGATTACTGCGCGATGACCGGCGCCATCAATGACATTTTTCAGCGCGATGACGGTGTCTTGTGAGGTGCGAACCGCAGCGATAATTTCCGCCACTTTCATTAAGGGCACGGGGTTAAAGAAATGTAGGCCCGCCACGCGCTCGGGATTTTTACACTCTGCCGCGATATCGGCGACCACCAGCGACGAGGTATTGCTGGCGATAATCGCATCACTGGCGAGTACGTCTTCCAGCTGGGCAAACAAACTACGCTTGGCCGAAATTTCTTCAATAATTGCCTCGATCACTAAATCGCACTCTGCTAAGTCTGTAAGCTGATCACAGGGGTGAATTCGACTAATCAGCTCATCAGCTTGCTCGCGACTTTGACGGCCTTTTTCAACCCCGCGCTCAATCAAGCCCGTGACAAAATCCATGGCCTTAGCCACCGCGCCATCCCAGGCGTCAAAGCAATACACTTCATGACCAGCTTGGGCAAACAACTGAACAATGCCGCGCCCCATAGTGCCGACACCGACTACGCCAATTTTCTGTAATTGCTTCATACTAAAACCTTATGTTCGTTATTCGCTGCTTATTTACCGGTAAATACCGCTTTGCGTTTTTCTAAAAACGCCGTCATACCTTCGGTTTTATCTTCGGTATCGAACAATAATAAAAATTCGCGATTTTCTAAATTCAGCGCCGCATCCAACGGTAAATCTGCCCCTGTCGTCAAAGTGCGTTTGATGGCTCGCAAGGCCTTAGGCGGCATTTTTGAGGCCGCTTTAGCTAACTGCTGCGCCCGCGCCAAAGCTTGGCCGTCTTCCGCTAAGTCACTTACCAAACCTAACTGAAAAGCGCGCTCACCCGTAATCGCTTCGCCGCTCATTAACATCATGCTGGCAACCGCTTTACCCACGGCGCGAATTAAGCGCTGGGTGCCACCTGCACCAGGCATAATGCCGACGCGAGACTCTGGCTGACCAAAGCGAGCGGTGGAATCTGCCACAATCATGTCGCACATCATCACCAGCTCGCAGCCGGCGCCCAGCGCAAAACCGCTGACCGCCGCAATAACGGGCTTCTGTGCTTTTACCAAGGGCGCCCAATACTGACCAAGATCAATCTCAGCCACATCCTGCGAGCCTTTATCGGCCAATAAATTTAAATCCGCGCCCGCCGCAAACACCTCATTACCGCCCGTAATCACATAGGCCAGAATCGCTGGGTCTTTTTCAAGTTCCGTTACCGCCGCGGCGATAGCTGCGCGCAAACTTAAATCCAGCGCATTGCGTTTTTCTGGACGGTTTAAGGTTATTGTCGCGACCGCTCCATCGCGGCTTATTACTACAGCTTCGCTCATGATTTACCTTTTTGCTGATTGGCTATTGCGCGAGATTATAATTCGACGAACACCCGCTTGTTGCGCCAGTTGGCTTACGGCGCTCGCGAGTACGCAATGAGTGGTGATCTCGGAGCTGGCTGGGCTCGTTGCTCTTGCACGCAGTGCAAGCCGGGCGGTATCGCCCTGGCAGTCAATCGACACCAGTTCAACCATTGTTGGACTCGCTAGGTTTGCAAAAATCGGGATCACGTTTTTCGCTAAAGGCCGCAAAGCCTTCTTTAAAATCGACGCCCGTTAGCAGTGCCGCTTGGTCATCTTCTTCGCGCTGCCACTCTTCTTCAAAACTGGCAGAGGGATGCATCAAACGCTGCTTAATACGATAAAACGCCTCGGTCGGCAACATGGCCATTTGCGCTGCTTGCGCAACCGCCACGGCCATAATGTCGTCGTCACCGGCGTCGGTATCGGCCAAGCCCATCTGCACCGCTTCTGGTGCTAGAATCATTTTGCCGTTGGTCATAATCCGCTTAGCCGTCGCTACGCCTACCCGCGCTGGTAAAGTGCGTAAGGTGCCCCAGTCAGGCACCAAACCCAAACGCATAAACGGAAACAATATTTTAGTACTTTTACCGACCACAATATGATCGCCCAATAGCGCCAAACCTACCGCGGCACCCGCGCAAAATCCCTCTACCGCCGATACCACCGGCACCCGAGATTCTGCGACTAAACGACACAGGCTGTGAATGTGACTCATGCGAGCGCGGGCACCAGCTTCATCTAAGCCAGCCATACTCGGCACATCGCCGCCGGCAGAGAACACACCCTGTACGCCGCCCAATACAATTGCCCGACAATCTGGATCGGCCTGTACCTGCTGCAGCGCTTCAATCATCGATTGCCGCACATCATAGTCAATCGCGTTACGCTTCTCGGCGCGATTAATTAGCAGACGTTTTACATGTGGTGCTGGCTGGTCAATTTTAATCATTGCTAGCCCCTACTCGCCTTCGCGTCCAACTATCGAAATGGAACACACATTCTGGTTGGGCTGACCACCCAAATTGTGGATCAAACCGGTGCGCGGATTGGCCAACTGGCGATCACCGGCACGGCCCTGCAATTGCAGATACATTTCGTAGAGCATGCGAATCCCGCTGGCGCCAACGGGATGACCAAAGCACTTCAAACCGCCGTCGATCTGACACGGAATTGCGCCGTCAGCGTCGAACTTGCCGTCGAGTACATCGCGCACTGCGCCACCCTCGTCAGAAAGACCTAAATCTTCCATGGTGACAAGCTCAGTGATCGAGAAGCAGTCGTGCACTTCGGTCATGCTAATTTCTTCACGCGGGTTTTTAATGCCCGCTTCGGCATAGGCTTTTCTAGACGCAATACGCGCAGTGTGAACGTAACTGCCATCCCACTCACTACCCGACATTTCCCAGCCGTTAGACACGGCCAATTGCAGCGCCTTAAAGGTCACCAAATCTTTCTTACCCATTTCCCGCGCAATCTCAGGACGGGTCACAATCACTGCCGCGGCGCCATCTGATACGCCACAGCAATCAAACAAACCCAAAGGCTGCGCAATGGTAGGTGCGTTCAAACACTGCTCAATAGTGATTTCTTTGCGCAAATGCGCCTTGGGGTTTTTAGCACCGTTGGCGTGGCTTTTAACCGAAACATGGGAAATAGCACGCTTAAGCGTTGCTGCGTCTACACCATGTTTAGCACGATAAGCCGCCGCCAACTGAGCAAAGTTTGCAGGTGCCACCGCTGCTGGGTACCACTGGGGAATATAGGTTCCGACTGTCGCAACGGGCAGGCCGCCGTAGCCGGTGTCTTTTAATTTTTCAACGCCTAGCGCAATCGCAATATCACAGGCGCCAGAGGCAACCGCGTACACGGCGGCACGCACGGCTTCAGAACCACCGGCGCAAAAATTTTCAACCCGAGTCACACCAATATTCGGCAGACGCAAAGCGATGCCCATTGGAATACCGCCACGACCGGTGCCGACATCTTCCATGTGGGTAGAGAACCACGCAGCATCTAATTGCTCAGGCGTTATGCCCGCGTCGGTCATCGCTTCGTTATAGGCTTCTACCATTAAATCTTCTGGGCTAGCGTCCCAGCGTTCGCCAAAACGACTGCAACCCATGCCTAATATAGCGACTTTGTCTTTGATACCTTGAGGCATTGTCTTACTCCGCTGCAGCAGACGAATCTGCGGTGTTATAGGAAACCGGCTTGGCCTTCCAGAAATAGCGCTTGTAACCGCGCAGCTCGTCTATGTCTTTTACTCGGAACACCATTTCTACTTCGATGCCGCTGTCGATATCACCGGGGCCAACATCGGTGAACTCCATCAGCAAACGACCGCCACCGATAAAATCAACTTGCCCATACTGGTGTGGTGGCGCCATATACGATGAGAGATATTCTGCTGACCAGCTCAGAATCTTGCCGTGCTTATCTGCAAGACAATAAGGCTCTTGGGTGTCTTGCAGAGGCTTGCCCTGGGTATAAGAAATACGTGATGGCGGAAAATGCACGTCGCCGCTTTCTGTGCAGCGCCCAGCGACAAAACCCAATAGCGATTTGTGATGACGGTATGAGGTGCTTAATGCGGTTTTTTTATCTTGCTCACCGCGCATACCGCGCTCCAGCTTCAACTGCCCTTTGTAAGCAAGGAAGCGGGTGTAGCTAGTTTCTTCTTGGCTGGTCGCCAATTGGGCGGCAAAACCGACCGCTGGCTTAAAGGTTTTAATAGCATCAGTCACACGTAAGACCACAGTGTTGCAACCGCTGCCAAACTGACTGACTACAATGATTTGACCAGGCTCAGCGGACTCCAGCACCGACGCCAACATCATCAAACCATGGGCGGTGCCACAGTCGCCCAGCTCCGCAGCGAAATTATCAACCACCGCGCTGTCATCAATACCGCAACGTTTAGCAAGTTGGGCATCTGCTTTTTTAAATACCGAGGGAAAAATAAAGTGATTCACATCGGCGGCTTTAATACCGGCTTTTTCTAAAGCTGCATTAACGGATTTAGGGCCGAGTTTGGCAATGCCTTCATCGCGCACCCAGCGCTCTTCCCAATGGTAGTCAACATCTTCGCCTTGTAGACGGAAGTGATCGACAAAATCCGTGGTCAAACTCGCTGAAGCAAGTACTTCAGCGATCACATTTTCTGTGCCGACAGTAAGCGCGGCAGCGCCATCGGCGTAATCTAATTCTTGAGGGCTTGCCGCACGGCTGCGACGATGACTTGCCGCCACCAGCAGGCTATTTTCAGCGTCGGCCTTAGCCGCGCTCACGGCCTGCGCCAAGCTACTTAAGGCAATGCTTTGCGCGCCGCTTAAATCACTGGCAACCACGTCATCGGCTAATCTCAACGCACCCGCCAAAATGCCCGCGTTTAAACGCTCGGCAAAGGGCAGGTTTTCGGAGGCTAGCATCACCTTCGCAATGGCCTGACGATTTACCGACTCTGGCATCGCGTCACGCGCTGCTGCCACTGCCATAGTAATGGCATCTTCGTCCCAGTTAGCCATGCTGCGATGGCCGCGGCCTTTACCTTTTAAGTTAGGGGCAAACCACGCGTTAGCCTCTACCACAGCCTTACGGCTCAATCTAAGGCGTGGAATATAAACGCCGTATCCTGTAATCCCGATAGTCACTATGCTACTCCGTAGTTCAAACAGACCTCATTGCCTGTTGTGCCATTAAGCCGATACGGGCTTACCGTATCTGGCCGGCGAAATGTGTTTAATCTTTTAAGGCCCACTGGCGCTGTAAAAACTCACCAATTTGAGTAATGGCTTCACGGGCGTCGTCCAGTTCCTCAGCAAATTGCTGGAAGACATGAATCATGTCATCCCACACGCTGCATTCAACTTTCACGCCCTGCTCAGCAGCCACTTTGGCAAAGGAAAGGGTGTCGTCTAAACCGGTTTCGCGATCGCCAATTTGCAATAAGATCGGCGGCAACCCCGATAGACTGCCGAACAACGGCGACGCCAAAGGATTCTTGCGGTCACCGTCTTTGCCAAGATACTGGCTTGCTAGCGCGTCCAGCATAAAACGCTGATGAATGGGGTCGCTTTTGGCGCGGCTTTCGTAGCTCTCACCACTCAGCGTCATATCTAACCATGCAGAGATAAGCACTGCGGCCGCAGGTGTTGGCAGGCTTTCATTGCGCAGTGCCAGCAATGACGCAGCGGCAAGGCCGCCGCCAGCAGAATCACCCGCGACAGCTAATTGATCTGCCGCGAATCCTTTATTTAATAAGGCGCGATAAACAGTTACCGCGTCTTCTACTGGCGCGGGAAAGGGATGTTCAGGGCACATGCGGTAATTAACCCCAAGCACCTGACAATCACTGGCAGCAGAAATCCTAACCATTAAATCGTGGTGCGAAACCACCGAGCCCATTTTGTAGCCGCCGCCATGAAAATACAGCAGAACACGATCGCGACGGGTATTCGGTGCAGAGATCCAGCGAACCGAGACGCCATCTATTTTATCGTCGCGGTAATCACTTGGCTGGCTGTCATTCCAAAACAGTTGATCCCAGTCTTGGCGCATTTTTTCTACAGACGTATCTCGACGCCAAGCACCGTAGACGTTTTGAATACGCGCAATAGCAAGCTCGACCCGGGCTTTTTTGTCCACCATTTTGTCGCTGTCTGACTCGCTCATTAGCAACCCATTCCACCGGAAACACCGATGGTCTCGCCAGTAATAAATCCCGCTTCATCAGACGCTAAAAAGGCGACGGCGGCAGCCACTTCTTCTGGTGTACCAAGGCGACCAACTAAAGTGGACGCTTCCATTGCCTTTAACAGTTTTTCACCACCCTGTTCTACCGAGCTGCGCAGCAAAGGGGTATCCACTGGGCCAGGCGCAATCACATTGGCCGTAATACCTAAGCGGCCATTTTCACGGGCTAAAGATTTGGTAAAGGCAATAACACCACCTTTGGCAGCGGCGTACACTGAGCCGCCACGTGAGCCCTGACGACCGGCTTCTGAGCCAATATTAATAATGCGACCAAAGCCCGCAGCTTGCATGGCAGGCAGTGCAGCATGACTAGTCGCCAATACCGCCTGCAGATTTACATTCAATAAATACTGCCATTCACTGAAGGTGGTTTTAGTAAAAAAAGCGTGCTGGTCGATTCCGGCATTGTTAACCACAACATCGAAGGGGCCGTGCTGACTGACGGTATCGTGGCAAGCCTGAATGTCAGAGACATCCAACTCCACGGCCTTGGCACCGGTCGATTCAACCACTGCCGCGGCGGACGCCATATCACGCGCGGAAAAAACCACATCACAACCTTCCGCGACCAGACGCTTAACTATTGCCGCCCCGATACCCTTGCCACCACCGGTGACAAAAGCACGACGACCTTTAAGAGATGGGTGCTGCATAATTACTCGCCTTTAAACAGGGGCGCGCGACGCTCAATAACAGCGGCAAGGCCTTCTGTTACATCGCTGGTTCTGCATAGATTGGCAACCGTGCGCGCCTCTTCAGGCATCGCCGCATCGATACCCAAACCAATACCAGTCCACAGTAAGCGCTTTGTTGCCGCCAAGGCCATCGGTGCACCTTCGGCCATTTTGCGCGCGTACTTCATTGCCTCTTCTTGCAATTGATCGTCGGCAACTATTTTGTTGATCAAACCTAATGACAGCGCTTCATCCGCACCCATGGTTGGGTTCATCAGCAGCATTTCTGCCGCCTTACGAGCACCCACTAAACGTGGCAAGGTCACCGACAAGCCAGCATCCGGCGCCATCGCTACGCGGGTTGCACCGGCGAGGTATTTACTAGACTGCCCGGCAATAACAATATCGCTGGCGCAGACTAGCCCCATACCACCGCCGCCCGCAGCAAAGCCCTGAACAGCGGCAATGACAGGTGCGTCTAAATGCACCATGGCGGTAATAGCCACTTGCAGATGCAAGGTTGCCTGACGAATATATTCGCGCAGGTCGCTGCCTTTTGAGGCAAAGGTATGCACATCGCCACCGGCGCAGAAGTTCGCGCCCTTGCCGGTAAGCAGCACCACGCGAACGCGGCGTTCGCCGTGACATACCATCAGTGCGGCATACAATGCTTCCAGCGTCGGAATGTCTAAGCCATTGGCTGATTCAGGACGGTTTAATTGCAGATGCGCAACGCCGCCATCAAGCGTCAGCAGTGCCGCGCCCTCTCCGATCAGTACTTCTGGATTGGTCTTGGCTTCGCTCATTGCTAACTCCTTAAACTAGGAAAGAAAGGGTGTAGAGTGGCTTTTCGTTATTCACCAACACCACTTTTTTACGCGCCATACGTAAACCCTCTTCGGTGCGACGCAATAAGAATTCATTGCGGGTCGCCCAAATGGTATCGGCACGTAAATTACATTCAAAAATCATCGCGCTACTGGCGACTTTAATTTCATCACCCGTCACGTCAAGAAGTTCAATATTAGACACCACACGCCCTAGCGCAGACGCAGGCGCCTGAGTGTGGCGCTTACCCGTGTAGAACTGCTTAATACGCAAACCGATGCGCGAGCGGTTGTCATAAATAATCGACATTTGCTCTTCAGGATCGATATCAGCACCGTTGGCAGGTACCCAGTAAATCGCGTCATCTGTCCACAGTGCTTCCCACTCGCTGTACAAATTACTGTCTTGCAAGCGTGCTTCCATATACAAAAACTGCTGAACTTCGGCCAATAAGGCCAGATCTAATTGGCTGCTCATTTCGCCTCCATCAGTTCGCGGTAGTGACGCCAAATACCACGCGACGTCACTTCGTCGGTTGCATCACCCACCATAAATCCGTCTGCGTCGCGACGCTCACGGTGCTTACCGCGACCAAGATAATTCCACTCTGGCATTTTACTTTTTACACCGCGCTGGGTGCGCTCGTACATTTCTGAGTCATCTGCCAGCAAGAAGCCAGCGGGGCCAACCGAGCCCATGGTTTGCTGACGCAGACGACGGTTCAAGTCTGGCGCGCCTTTAAATTGCAGTGCGGTCACGTGCTGAATACTTTCATCAACCGCCAGAGCTTGAATAACAAAGATTTGGATTTCAGCGATAAACAAGTTCGGGAAAATCATGACGTGGGGCGTACCGTCGATCATAATTTCCCGCGCCTTCTCTTCGCCGTAAGCCGCTTTCATTTTTTCAACATAATCTGGCAGGCGCGCTTCATTGGTGCCAAACCAGTTCATGGGCTTGTCGATGCGGCGAAATTCTGGACGCAAATCATTTTCAGTGTGACCGTCGCCTAAATCCCTAGCGACCGCCGTAGAGTCATTGCTGTATAAATCGCCAATACCGCTTTTAGCGATACTAAAAATAGAGGCGTGAACAAACTGGGGGTGATAACCGTCGGTTTCGTTCTCAACAATAAACTTCCAGTTTGCCTTGGCGCGATGCTGTAAGAAGCCAGCGGTAATTTCCACTTCGCCCTCTGGCGAGGTTTGCACCAAACGATCAATGGCGTCGCGGCCACCGGCACCTAAGTGCTCTTCTAAACTTGGGCCTTCGTCAGCAAAGCTGCCAAAGACAAAACCCTTATATTCTGCAACGCGATTAACCTGACCTAGACCAAGCTCACTGCGGTCTGCGGTGTCGTAACCTTCGGGGAAGGGGAATCCGCGCAGCTCGCCACTATTGGAGAATGTCCAACCGTGGTAAGGGCAAGTAAAGGAACCACGATTACCCTTAGCTTGCAGACAAACCTGATTTGCGCGATGCGGACAGCGGTTTAGCAGCAGGCGAATCACGCCGTCGCGGCCACGGGTCATAATCAATGGCTGAGGGCCAATAGATTTAGATACAAAATCATTGGCATTCGGCACTTCACTGGTGTGACCAACATAGACCCAGGTTTTGTACCAAATTTTTTCCAGTTCTAACTGAAAGATCTCTTCGTTGGTATACAAAGAACCATGTACACGGTCACTTTGCACCAGATCTGCAAAATTTGGTGTTGAAGATTGACTTTCCATCACCCTACTCTCGTTAAATTGAGGTTTTTACCGACCAATGGCTAGGCCGGCGCTTAAACAACTAGACATCCACACTACGGCGACTTTTCACAGTAAATACGGTTTTCTCAGCAGAGATCACTTTACGGAGAAGTGTCGCAGCAGAGATCGTCGTTTCCGACGAATAGCAGCAAGATCACTCTTCGATTAGGTCGTAATCTTCTTTGCCAACGCCACAGTCCGGGCACATCCAATCATCGGGAATATCGTCAAACTTGGTACCTGGGGCGATGCCAGTATCTGGGTCACCCAAGCGCTCATCGTATATATGTGAGCAAAAACGGCATTGGTAACGGCGCATAATTCTCTCCTTCTTGGCCGGCGTCGTCGTGAGCCGGCCTTATCGTTTTTTACTATATTTAAGGTTTAGTTTTCTGGCTGACCGAGATATATCGTCGGCCGAATCGCAAAGCCATGCTGTACTGCCAAGTCTTTACGGCGCAGTTGCACCTCTAACAATCGAAACACTTTTTCATTGTTGTAAAAGGGCGTCATCGGATAAAGGTGATGAATCAAGTGGTAGTTCTGGTACTGCAATACCGGATTCATAAACCACTCAAAACCTTCACGAATGGTGGTGGCGCGGGTGTAGTTTTCTTCCTGCGTCACATCGTGTGGCACGTGTGGTAACCAGAAAAAACTGAAACCCAAAAACAATAGAATCAAGCGAGACGGCAGGAACCACAGCATGAAAACTTCTAATGCGTAGCCGTAATAGCTGAACACTGCAATGGCCACAACAACTACCGCTAAGCGACGCAGACAAGCCTTAAGGAATGGCCCAGATACTTTATCGCCGTGGCGCAATGCGTATACAAAGTACACCGCATCAATCGCCATCCAACGGAACGGCAGGGTATACCACGCGCCATTAAAGGCCTTATCCGGATCGCGGTCGCCACTGGCAAAACGGTGGTGCAAAATATGCGCCCAACGGAACATGCGCACATCCACATAGGGCAGCACTAGGTTCAAACCCCATTGACCAACGCCGTCATTCACCTTGGTATTGCTCGATACCGCACGGTGAATGGAGTCGTGAATAACGCTAAATGCGAGATAACCCACCACTGAGTTTAAAATAGTACCGACCCACAGCGGCCACTGCCCACTACCGCTCAGCGCATAAGTCAGCGCATATGACAGGGTCAAGGCCACGGTCATCGCGATAGTTGGCCATGAATATTTCGGCGTACTGGTTAAGCGCTTAAATTCTGCGCGTTGTTCAACACTTAACTCATCTAACGGAACTGCTGCTCTGCTCATTGCTTCCTCCTGCGCAGCCGTGCTGCATCTAATTATCTTGTTTTCTTTGTCGTCAATTCACATCGTCGCAAGCGACGAGACACTAAAAAATCAATCTTCAATCATCGCACTACCCAGCAGACGCTGAATTAAGGGCACGACTATTTCGTCTAACTCCATGCCGTGCACCAACTGGTCTGCAGTGTGCAGGCTTAACAAACCGTGCAAGGCAACCCAAAAATGGTGGGCTATCTCGCGCGCCTGCCCACGCAAAAGCCCTGCATCAATACAGCACTGCAATACCCCCACAACGTGGTCGAATACATCGCGGCGCGCCGCCAACACATCGGGATACAACTCAGGCGACGGCTGCTCCGTCGCAAAAATCAGCATGTAATCCTCGGGATGCTCCCGCGCAAAGGTCAAATATCCCTCAGCAACTGACTGCACCCTGCCCAGCGGGCTGTCTGCGCGGGACTCATATTCGCGAACATAGGCTTCGAAGGTTGCCAAGGCATCTGCCCGCATCCTCGCCAACAGCGCCTCTTTGTTCTCAAAGTAGCGGTACGGCAGGGTATGGCTAATACCCGCCGCTTCGGCGATACGCCTAAAACTCAGTGCCGACAGGCCTTCGCGACGATAAACGTCCAACGCCGTCGCCGACAAGCGACCCCGCATAGACTCCATTTCATCTTCACTTAGCTGTATTCGTGGCATTGCAAACCGCCTTCAAGTTAATAATAAACACTGTTAAATTTACAGTGTTTATTATTACCGGAAAAGAAGGCCTGTGCAAGTTTTAAGCTACACAGACCTACAATTTCTGATTAAATTTTGTACATTGTCACCACGGCTGCCCCACCCAAACCGAGGTTATGCTGCAGAGCCACCCGCGCACCTTCAACCTGGCGATCTTCGGCCATACCGCGTAAATGCCAGCACAATTCAACGCACTGAGCCACGCCAGTGGCGCCAATCGGATGCCCCTTAGACATCAAGCCACCCGATGGATTTACCACCACACGGCCACCGTAGGTATTGTCGCCGTCGTTTATAAGTTTACTGGCCTCACCTTCACCGCAAAGACCTAAACCTTCGTAGGTGATGACTTCATTGGGCGTAAAGCAGTCGTGTAACTCAACCACGTTTACATCCTCAGGCCCCATCCCAGCTTGTTCGTAGGCAACCGCAGCGGCACGACGGGTCATTTGTGCACCCACCAAGTTCATCGCCGAATCCCAGCTATCGCTATGATCCGTTGCCATACCCTGCCCCGCTATTTCTACGCCATGATTAATGCCATGACGCTTCGCGAAGTCTTCGCTACACACAATAGCCGCCGCCGCACCGCAGGTTGGTGGGCAGGCCATAAAGCGGGTTAAATGCGGCTCGTAAATGACCGGTGAGGTCATCACCTCTTCCAAGGTCATTGGCTTAGTAAAAAGAGCATAAGGATTTTTCATGGCGTGATTGCGGGTCTTTACCGCCACTTTGCCGAAAATATCTGGATTAGCATCGTACTTTTTCAAGTAATCCATGCCGCCGGCGCCAAATACGCAGGGCGCGGGACCAGCCTGAGTCACCGGGTAACCAAGCTTATTCATATGGCCGGTAAAATCTTCAAACGGGCTTGGACGATCATCCCACGACGTGCCCAGCGCACCGGGACGCATCTGTTCAAAACCAACAACCAACGCGCACTCAACCATTCCCCCCGCGACCGCTTGGCGAGCGAGAAATAGCGCCGTAGAACCACTCGAACAGTTGTTATTCACATTAATAATGGGAATCGCAGTTTCACCAACGCGATATAAAGCTTTTTGACCGCAGGTGCTATCACCATAGATATAGCTAGCATAAGCTTGCTGCACTTCGCTGTATTCAATACCCGCATCTTTCAATGCTAGGCGAACGGCCTTCTCGGCCATTACATCGTAATCTTCGTTTTGACCAGGCTTGGCAAACTTCACCATACCGACACCGGCAACTATCGCTTTTTCGCTCATTGTATTTACTTACCCGTAGAATGCGTTTTTAAAAGGTCCGCATAAGCTGGATCACGAACCCGATAAAACCAGAATTTGTAAGGTAAATACTCCACTACGGCAGGGTAGATCTCGTCGTCGGATCAGACGATTTTNCCGAAACCGCCCATTTCAATTAGAAGCTCGCCATTACCCCGAGAACAACCGCATTAGAAACCAGTCTTGGCGTACATTGTGCCAGCGGTATACACGCCGTAGGCATGGCCCAGAAACTCCTGTGCGACAATCTTTTTAAACACAGTTCTTTAGTTGCTGGGCGAGGACTTGAGTATATGAGAATGCTATCGCCGATTGTCTCTGGTGACTGCCTAAGGGTCGCATTACACGTCGACGAATCAATACCACATCACTCGAAGCCAGATCGCGGCTGGGTAACATTCACTGGACGGCTTTATCGCCCAAACAACTCAACGGCGATGCAATATAAAACAGAGATTCTGTTCCTAAAATGAGGATGCTAATTCGTATTAAATTACGATCCATTCCTCAATATTTTCGATAAAAATTTACCAAATCGACTTACAACTATCGCGTAATTATAAATAAAAACCCGACTTCAGATGAATCATTTCCACATCAGCCTTCCATTTATTGTTCAGCCCATCCAAACAACCATTCAAAATGTCGCTATAGACGAAAAAAAATCTCGTCCCGCCAGCTAGAATAGGGCTAGACTTAATTTTAATGGAAATTACAATGATCGACAATTACACCCCAAGCTGGATGACTGACGAACTCGCCGAACTACAACGCATGGTTCGACGCTTTGTCGCAGAAGAGGTCACACCAAACCAAGAAAAGTGGCGAGAAATCGGCGCCACTGATCGCAACGTTTGGGAAAAAGCTGGGCAGCTCGGTATTCTTTGCCCAGAAATATCCTCAGAGTATGGCGGATCAGATGGTACGTTTGCCCATGAGGCCATCATCGCTCAAGAACTCTGCCTAACAGGCGATACCAGCTGGCGCGCAGGCAAGCAGATTCATGTTATTGCGGCCCACTATATTGCGCGTTATGGTACTGATGAACAAAAGCGCAAATACCTCCCCGGTTTATGCAGCGGAAAATTGATTGCAGCAATGGGCATGACTGAACCCAGTGGTGGAACGGATCTTCAGAATACTCGCACTAAAGCCATTAAAGATGGTGCCCACTATGTTATTAACGGCGCCAAGACTTTTATTACCAATGGCTCTATTGCAGACATTATTATCTTGGTCACCAAAACCGACCCTACGCAGCGCGCCAAAGGCGTGTCACTCTTTATTTTTGATACCAATACACCAGGTTTTGAGGTTAGTAAACGCTTAAAGAAAATTGGCTTGCACGGTTCTGATACCTGCGAGCTTTTCTTTGGAGATTGCAGAGTTCCAGCCGACAGCCTGCTAGGCGGTATTGAAGGCAAGGGCTTCTATCAAATGATGGAAGACCTTACCTACGAACGCGCCCTTGGCGGCGTTAACTGTGCCGCAGTCATGGAGCATGCACTAACAGTAACAACCGAATACGTGAAAGACCGCGATATATTTGGAAAGAAGCTGTTTGATCTACAAACCACGCGCTTCACACTGGCAGAGGTCAAAACCGTCGCGACCATCGCCAGGGTGTTCTCTGACTTTGTCGTAGGCCAAAAGATTGCTGGCAGCCTCACATCAGATCTCGCATCAATGTCTAAGTGGTGGAACAGTGATCGCCAATGTGAAATAGTCGATCGCTGCCTGCAACTGTTTGGCGGCCACGGCTATATTATGGAGTACCCCATTGCGAGGATGTACGCAGACGCAAGAATAGAACCGATTTATGCCGGCGCCAACGAGACGCTTAAAGATATGATCGGCAAAAATATCTAAGCGGCCTAGGCTGCATCTTGTTCTGGTCAACAAAACCGGACACATTAATTTGCTAATTTCTCATACTTAACCGGCGATAAATCATTATTCGATGAGTGGAGCCGACCTAAGTTACAATACTTAATGTAGGCTCCAATTCCTTCTCGGCGGTAGTCATCAATGACATTAAACAACCGATAGCTGCGGCCGTCGGATAACTGGTCATAAAATCCATCGACCAAACTTGGTCAGGGCGTAAAGGCTACTTCAGTGGCTCCGGCTTACTGCGTTTCAGTCGCCGCCGAGGCTGGATCCGAAGGTTAAGCGTTAGCTCGCAGCATATGCAATAGACCCGCTTATAATTCCATGCAAAGCCTTTTACATTTCTGAGGTAATCAAAGCAAAGGCCAAACCCCCAATCAGAATATAGCTCTGTGAACTGGGTTAGCCAATCCACGACTTCGTCGCTTTCTGATGACAAAATGGGCCGATAACGATAACAGTATTCGCTGACCATAAATGCGATGTAGCCAGCCGAGTACTGATACCTCAACTTGCAACCGCCTGCTGAGCATCTCTTTGCGCCGAGACGGCCTCACCACTTTTTTGCCATGGCTTCCTGAATAATCTCGGCTTTATGGCGCTCTTCAGCGTACATCTTCTTTAGCCGACGATTCTCATCTTCAAGCTCTTTGAGACGGGCGGCCATCGACGCGTCCATACCGCCATATTTGGCTCTCCATTTGTAAAAGCTCGCTGAACTCATGCCGTGTTCCCTGCAGAGTTCGGGGACTGGAGTGTCAGCCTCAGCTTGCTTAAGAATGGCCATAATCTGGCTGTCTGAATAACCGGGTACTTTCATGCAGAATCTCCTTCAAACTATTATGAGAAAATTCTACTTATCGCCCCAGCTATTTATCGGGGGGGGGATTACCGAAACAGCAAACTGATTTGGCACTCGATATTTATCAGGCTGAGGTTAAATTCCACAAAGAAATAGCACCAAAAATCGACATGTAGCTCACGCCTTGCCTCTACTCAAATCTCGATAACGGCGGCTAGTTTACCATTGTGCTTGAAGATTTCAGTGCTATTGCGCGCAGGGTGATGTCCTCGCCGGAGGGACTATCAAGCAAGCCAAGCAGCCATAACTGAGCTAAGAAAATTACAGACACCATTCTGGAATAGTGAGTAGAAACACGTTCTGCGCTAAAAATTGATTGATTAAAATAGCTAATAATACCAATAGTGCCAGAGTTATTCCCTAGCACCATTCAAGTATTAATCAATAGAAATGATAGTCAAACTTAACTCCATAGGTTACTGGTTTTGCAGCAAACCTCACCTCTACATCTTGTGAGGCAACGGCATTGCTCCAATAGTACTCGTCAGTCACATTCCGGCCATAAACACTTACTGACCAAGTGCCATCCATAGAGGATATACCTGCACGTAAATCTAAGACCGTATATTCTGAAATTTCTCCATTTTCTGGCTCACCCATACTAGAATTGGTATTGCTGTTATACGTTGCAGAGCCACCGAGGAAAACCTCTAAATCATCTGTCGCCGCATAACGATACTCCGCATCACCCACAACCTGCCAACTAGGCGTTAAAGGAATAATAGAGCCAGATAAATCCTCAATCACACCTGAATTATTCAGACCAAGATATTCATCCACCTCCGTATCGAGATAGGTTGCTGAAATGTTGAAAGTTAAGCTATCAAAGGGAGCTGCTATAAACTGGACTTCAGCTCCTTGCACATGGGATTCCGGTACATTAACTAATTTTTCTAGGACACCGAAGGGTGGAGCATCGATATTACCACGGACCTGCTTATCAGAATAATCATAGTAGAATATTGCACCATTTAACTGTACAGGCGCAGATTCCATAGTCCACTTAAAACCAGTTTCAACGGCAATGACTTTCTCTTGCGTCGTTGGCTCTAACTGAATGGCCAGCGGAGCCGATAGCAGCGGATAACTACCCGACTTAAACCCCTGCGAAACAGTTGCATAAAGCAGGACTCCTTCAACTCCTTTGTAGTCCAAACCAACACGCCAAGAAACATTATCCTCAGCCAAAGTGCTTTCTACTTTACCTGGCGCAAAACCATTCTCAGAATCCAGCGTCACACACTCACCCGGAGCAATTAAAAATGGATCAGCAAAGCCCGTAGCAATAAGGGATTGAAGCGCAGAAATAGACGCGTCCCCTGTCGTACACCCTTCAAAGTCTTTAGTACTATCAGTATAACGCAGCCCCACAGAGAGAGTTAAGAGGTCAGCAAGCAGATATTCAGTGTTGGCAAAAACAGCGTACTCTTCAATTTCATGGGCCCCATACTGAACCGCATAGTCCCAATTTTGCCCCACCACTGCATTGCTCGGAACTGCAGTATTGGTTGCATCACCAACACCGATAGTGGCTAATTGCTCCGTAGATGCTTTCATGTAGTTAGCGCCCACTACCCACCGAAATTTATCAAAGTCGCCAGACAACCTTATTTCTTGCGTGACATCTTCAATCTCACCATTATTCGAGCGAATATCAATGATATCGAACTCAGTTCCATCACGATCAAGACTGAATCCTTGTGAATATTTGTCGTAAGATGTAATTGACGTTAACTGTAAAACGTCAGACAAATCAATGTCAGCACGCACAGAAACTTGAAAAGCTTCATCATCATGCGCACTACTATTATCTGTTCCCCAATTAGCTGCTTGGGCATCATTTGGTGCTGTAGGCAAAGCTAGCAGAGCTTGCCCCCGATCATATTTTTCTTGTTCTACAGCACTGCCACCATCAACACCTGCGCCCTGTAAACGAACACCTTTAAATTGAGGAATAATAGAATCTGAATTATCGCGCCAACCATTCAGATTAAATGACAATACAGCAGTGTCAGATGCATCCCACTCAACCAGCAGACGAGCCGCCAAGAAATCTTTTTCTCCATGAGATTCAGATCGAGTATAATTTTCCTGCCAATCCCCTCCTTGAGAAGACTCAAGCGCTAACCGTGCCCCCAGATTATGAGTCAGAGGACCACCCACATAACCGGTTAAACGCGACTCATTATAAGAACCATAAGATACGCTTACACCTGCCTCAGGCTCGGAAGTCGGCTTTGCGGCAATGTAGTTGACGGCCCCCCCTGTAGAGTTTTGCCCAAATAGAATACCCTGCGGCCCTTTCAGCACCTCTACCCGCTGCAGATCCAACATTGCTCCACGGGTGAGTTCCATAAATGGGCTTGCAATCTGATCAACATAGACACTTACAGCTGGGCTGGAACCAAGAGTAAAATCGTTAAACCCAATCCCGCGTAGTGTTATCGTTGGCGCGCCCATCAAATTAGATGAAGTTGTCATCCCTGGAGTAATTTTAGAAAGATCACCCACTTCAAAAATACCCGCATTCGCCAACTGCTCACCAGAGGCAGCCGTCATCGACATAGCTACATCATTCATAGACTGCTCTCGCTTCTGGGCTGTCACAACTATTTCTTCAAGCGTAAAAGACCGATTAGATGCCTGTAAATAGCTTGAGCCAAAAGCCAAAATAGCAATTGACAGTGCCGCCGGTATAAAAGGAAACTGGAATGGCTTTATCATTTTTATCCCCATTTTCAAATAAACTCTCTCAATCACTTATTCAGCTTAGCGTGTAAAAAAACGAACCAAAATTTAAGCAGGATATCAGCATATAATAATCGTCTATTCCGACGAAAAATCTTGAAAATTCCATATCGATAAAACAATATTGAAAATAATTATTTTATTCTTCTGCCAACCATATATTATGGACGCCATCGTTATTTTTTTAATTTGAGAGAATGAGACTGCGCCTATACCTAAGGACAGTCTGTAAAGCCACGCTGTTTTCCCAAAATATGAATTCCCACACCCATTAAGCCGCGAAACACAAAATTCCGCGGCTTGTTTTGGCCTGTAAGCAGCATTTTTGCTGCTTACAGGCGCATCGTCCCTAGGAAGGGTGATATTTCTCTGCTCTCAGTAGGTCCGTAAACGCCGACAAGACATAGAGGCGATTCGTATTTTTCGCCAGACCGCGATAGCGCACTTTGCTATACCCGAACTGCTGTTTGATTGTACGGAACGGGTGTTCAACCTTGGCGCGAACACTCGCCTTCATATGCTCTAATAATACTTGTAGACCGTTAGCTAATTTAGCGCGGGTGTTTGGTCGTAAGGTTATACGCCAATCAACGTTGTGTTCTTTAAACTCCTCACGTTTGTGAATACCGGTATAACCCGCATCACCCCAAACACGTTGTTCTTCGCCATGCAATAGTGTCTCCGTAGCGATGATGTCATGGGTATTTGCGGCCGTTGTCGTCACACTATGGATAAGGCCAAGGGTATCGTCCACACCAATGTGCATCTTTATACCGAAGTGCCATTGATTGTCTTTCTTGGTCTGATGCATCTCGGGGTCTCGCTTACNGTCTTGATTTTTCGTTGAGGTCGGCGCGGCAATAATGTTGGCATCCACAATGATGCCTTCTCGCATTAGCAGGCCTTGTTGTTTAAGCTGAGTATTCACCGTGTCGAAAATGACTTGGCCCAGTTTGTAGCGTTCTAAGAAATGACGGAAACGCAGGATCGTGCTTTCATCAGGTAAGCGATCAGATAAACGAAGACCAGCGAAGCGGCCCATGGATTCAATTTCGTATAAGGCATCTTCCATTGCGGGGTCGCTGAGGTTATAGAACAACTGTAGGCAGTGTACGCGAAGCATGATTGGTAGCGGGTAAGGTGGATTCCCGTTCTCGCCTTTTGGATAGTATTTGCGTCGCTTT
Organism: Zhongshania aliphaticivorans; assembly: GCF_902705855.1. Taxonomy (GTDB): domain Bacteria; phylum Pseudomonadota; class Gammaproteobacteria; order Pseudomonadales; family Spongiibacteraceae; genus Spongiibacter; species Spongiibacter aliphaticivorans_B. Next base: position 254,549 of record NZ_CACSIJ010000012.1, read on the forward strand.
TTCTCCAGCTTTACCCACGGAATCAGTGCATCCATTTTTTCAAGGAACAGCTGCTGCGGGTTTTGCGCTTTTTATTTTGGTATTTCGCTTCGGCAAAAGGTGAGTTGGCTCATACACTATTCCGAGTAAAATGGATGACGCTGGTATTATCGCAAATTTGGGGGTTATGCAGAGATCCCTTAGCAAGCTTCATTACTGCCCCACAACTTAGAAATAAAAAAGGCTTTTCTCTCAACAAGTTGATACAATAACATTGCGAACAAACCCTGTAATAACAGGGAGAACCAAGCCTTGCCACATCATAAAACGGTCTTTTCACAATTCTTAAAATTGGTCTCGATACATGAATTTGAAGGCCTAGTAAAACAGCACCGCGAGGGCCAAAAATTGCGCAAAATGTCGCAGTGGTCTCAATTTATTTCCTTAAACTTGGCTCAGCTTTCCGGTCGCGCCAGCCTGCTCGATATTGTTAGCAATCTGTCTGCTCAAGCGGCTAAGCCTTACCATCTCGGCAGCAATAATGTTACGCGCAGCTCCTTGTCACGCGTTAACTAAAGCCAGCCTTATACACTATAAAGCCTTGCTTCATAAGTTGTTATCCCGGTGTCGCGCGACAGCACCAAAACACGGGGTTCGCTTCAAGAACAAACTGTATTCTTTAGATTCCACTACGATTGATCTGTACCATTCTGTTTTCCCGTGGGCAAATTTCGTCGTACCAATGGGGCAGCCAAAGTCCATGTCGGTCTTGACCATCAGGGTTTTCTGCCCAGCTTTATCCGTATCACCGACGGCAAACAGCATGATGTCATCGTCGCCCGCGCACTAGCCTTACCCGCAAACAGCATTGTCGTAATGGATCGCGCTTACATAGACTATGCATAGTTTAACAACCGGAATGACGAAGGCATTTTCTTTGTCGCGCGACAAAAGCGCAATGCCACTTATCGTACAACCGAGCGACGGGAAGCCATTAAGGCCAAAGGTTTGACCTGCAATCAAACTATCTACGTTACTGGGAGCAAAACGAAAGATTGTTCAATTCCTTTGCGCCAAATCAGCTTTCAAGACGCAGAGATGGGCAAGCACTACGTGCTCCCGACTAACAATTTTCACCTTGCCGCTAAAACTAGCGCTGACCTTCATAAATCGCATTGGCAGGTCGAATTATTTTTTCAGTGCAATTAAACAAAACCTCAGGATTAAGTCATTTGTCGATACGTCTAAAAATGCCTTCATGACGCAAATCTAGGTTGCGCTGTGCGCCTACTTGCAGCTTTTATGGATAAAGTTTAGCTGCCAAATTGATCGCAGTCTTCAGTAGATGACTCGGTTACTCCAGCTTAATTTGATCCCGATGACACCGCCGAGAGGCACCCACTGGAGTCAGTAGATAAACTAAATCACCCTCAACTTGAACTACTATGAAAAGTTATGGGGCAGCAATGAAATAGAGGATAAGTGGCATTTTCTAATAATCGCCGATAGAGACTAAATCCGTGGACTCAAGTCCAATAAAGTTATTTACTCCAAATCATCGCGAATCGCCAAATCAAAAACCTGCGATTTACAAGTCAGCTTCCACTAGATAACTAGTGGCATCATTGTCCGAAAATGATCACATCAGGTAAATAAACAAATATAATGCATGAGGGAGATTAAGTGACACACTTAAGCGATACGACTGAGCAGATAAGTCAGAATACGCATCTTGGGGAAATAAATACTTAGTACTCCTTGAAAATAACAGAAGTTTATGTCGATATGTAGCGTAAGTTAGCCAGCGAGGATTGTAATGAACAAATCTATGCGAAGCACTCCATACATAACTAGAAGTAAAGTTACCCCACCCCAATTGCCAGCTTATGTAGTCAGTAGGGAGCGCATATTATCTCGCTTTCAATCTGCTCGTCGCGGCCGCTTGGTTAAGCTAAGTGCGCCCGCGGGATATGGCAAGACTCTGACAATGGTTCAATTGGCGGAATATAGTCGAAAGCAAGGGCTTTCGACTATGTGGTTAAGCTGCGATAGCGCTGATAATGATATATCGCGTTTTTTACAGGTGTTTTTGGCGTCTATTAAAGAGATGCCTGAAGGGAAAGCGGCTAGCATTGATACCAGTATAAGTAACGCATCAATTGCCGACGCGATAATGGCCTACTTCGACGCACTTGCTCAGCCAATTGCGGTATTCATGGATGGTTTTGAAGCACTGGAAAATACCGCCGTCGTAGACCTCGTCATCCGCGGTATTGAATCAATGCCACTTGGCTCCGTTGTGGTCTTAGCGACGAGAGTTGAGCCAAAACTAGGCTTATCGGGTTTCCGTGGTAGTGGTCAACTTACTGAAATTGGCGTCAATGAATTGTGCTTTGCGCGTGACGAGGTTTCAGAGCTATTTCGTGATAGGCTTGGGGTGCAGGTAGGTACCGAACATTTGGACACCCTCCACGTACAGACAGAAGGATGGCCGACTGCATTATGGCTCGCTTGGCAGGCAATGAATGACGGCAGAGATGTTTTCAATGTTTTGCAGGATATTACACGCAGAAACAGTACGTTGGCGTGTTTTCTGGCTGATGAAGTAATGGCCTTCGCAACCCCATCGTTGCGTGACTTTCTCTTACGGACAAGTTTAGCAGAGGAAATAAATTATGAAATTGCCGCTGCACTTAGCCCTTCCGCAGATGTTTTATGGTGCCTAGATGAATGCGAACGACTGAATTTAGTGTTCCGCTACTTTGATGATCGCGGAGAAATTTACAGATTCAATACATTACTGAGAGAGTCGCTCTACCATAGTTTTTGTGCAAGCCAACCTTCTGACATTGTTGCCGAAGCCCATTTAAAGGCTTGCGAATACTACATGTCAAATGGACGTACAACACCGGCAATTCGGCAAGCAATAAAAGCACGTCGATTTGATACGGCTATTTCATTATTGAATGTAGAGCTGCACCAGCTTCTCGCTTGGGGGCGAATGCGTTTTCTGGCCGATGTATTTGAACAATTAGCATTAGCTGGCGAGCTGAATAATTCCTTGCATATTGTACTGCGCGCATGGTGTGTCAATTTCACGCGAGGCCCAAGTTATGCGTATTCACTTATTGAAAATCTCAATATATTTGAAATGGAAAGCGAGGCCAGAGACTGCCTATTAGCGCTACGGCCGATGGTATTAGGTATGCTTGATAGAATTAAAGAGGCGCGCGAAGAAGTAGAAAATGCATCTGAGCTCATATCGGGAAAATATCCCTATGCCGTTGCCATGCTTCACCAAATTGACTGCTCAACGAGCATTATCACTGGCAATCACTTGGCCGCACGCAAAGCGATTGACCGAGCGCGAAGGATAGCAAAATCAAGTAGCGGAGCATTTGGAATTTTATTAGCTGAATCTTCTGAAGCCACCCTAGATATAATGGCTGGCAGGCTTCGCCAGGCATCTGCGCGCATTCAGCTTGCGAATAAGGAATTTCGCAATAGCCGCACTCAGCCCGAACATGGCGTTGTAATCTCGTCAATACTTTACGGAGAATCTTTGTACGAGTCGGGTAAATTAGACGAGGCGCGTAATTTACTTGAACGCAACATTTCACTTGTGCGTGATGTTGGGCCGCCCGATGCCCTGATCAGTAGTCACATTATTTTGAGCCGCCTAGCCCTTTCCTCAGGAAATATTGAGGGCGCTTTGGAAATATTAACTCAGTTAGAATCTGACGGTTACCGTTTGAACTTACCTCGGGTGATAGCTAGCGCCAAACTTGAGTATGCTAATTTACGTATCGGTCTTGAAGACTTCAGCGGCGCCAAAGCCATTTTGAATGAAGGATTAAGTATTTTCGATTGGAGTAATGTTCACAGTTATTGGTGGATCGGTAACGACACACTGTATCCCGCTATTGTGTCCGCCCGTTTACATATACGCAGTGGTCAGCCGGCAAAAGCTATGGACGGACTTAAAGAAGAACTAAGGCACGCTGACCGCCAATCTCGGGAACGTCGCGCTTTAAAAATTCGCATTTTAATGGCCGAAGCTCTTTTCCTAACCGGAAGGAAAAAAGCTGCATTACGTTCTATGTTGCGTGTAATTCGCACTGTAAAGATAGAAGGATATGTTAGTACATTGAAGGAAGAGGGAGCTACAGTAGGGTCTTTGCATGTTGAGGCTGGCAGAAGCGCCGAGTCTGGGCCATCAATTAACAGCAACTTAACTGAGTCATCTTTATCGCCGCTAATTGGTCAAACGGGAGATAAACTTTCACCCAAAGAATTCATAGCCTTGCAATATCTGGCTAAAGGCCTTTCTAATTCACAAATTGCTGGGGCGATGTTTGTATCTGAATCTACAGTACGGAGCCATTTGCGAAGCATCAATGTTAAGCTAAATGCCAAAAATCGAACACAAGCTATAATAATTGCAAAAAAAATGCACATTATAAATTGATGTACGTTTACGATTTAATCCTACTTGCGGTAATACCAATCTGGCGACACCCCAAACACATCCAAATTATTATTATCTAAGCGCCGATAATAAACTACCCCGCCGCAAGCAGACGGAGTATTAGTCGGTGCCACCGTCGGAAAAGTACCAACTGATGATCACTATGTAACTTTCTATATTCCTTACCTTGGCCTTGATTTTTCACATAGTTACCAATCATTGATTCATCTCCATGCTTGCCTACCGTGCTCGCAAAATAACCATCAGACCAAAACTCACCGCCCCATAACTGCTTCTTGACATGTGGCCAGCGACGGAACATTTCTCTTGCTGTCAGGCTTCTTATCATGGTAACAAGCTTGGTTACACTATAGGTCGGGACTGACTGAACCAAAAAATGCACATGATCTTTATCTGCCCCTATTTCCAAAAACTTAACCTGGTAACGTTCTTCTATTTCCAAACACACCGCCTTTAGTTCGGCATCTACTTTTTCGTCAATGGCAACACGACGATATTTGGCTGGAAATACTAGGTGATATATCAATACGGTCACATTATGGCTTTTATGGATATACTCACTCATCCGGCCATATTACGCCGCAAGCGGCGGGGAATTGAACTCTCAGAGATTAAAATTAGAATCTGCTATTTCCAGCAAGGGAAATACTATCTAGATCAAATACACTTAACCCTTACTATAGATTCTCTATCCGCTGAATAAGACGTAATAATACTTTAGTGATTTGGCACGTTTCTATGCTTTAAAATTATTACACGAAGAAATCGTTTAAAAAGGGTTGATGCGATTAGTGAATCCGCTCACACAAAAATCTACAACTCCAACCATAAAACAATATTTATCTCAGTCAATCGAAATCCTTAATATAACCTATTTCTAAATAGCTACTACTACCAACTCCAGTATAAATTGTTTGTTCAGCAATTACTGGCGTTTTAACGCTCGCCCAATTTCCCGCAACATTCGGGTGCCTATGGTACTTAGGGTAATCAGAAGAGGAAATATCCAAACGTAATTTCGAGCCTACCTTGACTGTCCACTCAATCGGAAAAGGTTTAATGACCACGTCTACTTTTTCATTTGCTAGGTACGGCCTTTTATCGCTAGCATTGTTGGTCAGTACTATTGTGGTTATTCCGTCACGAATATTTAGTGTTTTACCACTCTCGAATACTTCTACAAGCTTCGCGGAAAATGCGGTGTCAGACGCCGTGCTAGACACTGTTAAGCTAATTTTGAGATCACCCGCAATTCGTAATGGTTCAGTTATTTTTTCCGTCGTGAAGCTAAGAATATCTGAACGATCACAAATATCACCTTGTTCCACGCTTCCCGCAGGAGCGTCATCAAATCCTGGCAGTGCATACGCCAATAAGCTTGCCCCGCCTAGTGTAGGAACAGGGTTGTTTGGATCATAGCGGTAAATCGCTGTATCTGCGACCATAGGTTTGTCGTCTAGGCTGCCACCATCACAATGATACCCTGCGCTAGGATTGTTCAGGTACCAACGCAAAGTCTCTCCTGCAGGCGGCCAATCAGTACGTTCTACCCAGCGATCCTCACCCATGACATAACTTAATACCCCCGGAGGATTTATGAGCGGTTTGCCTTTTAGATGATGGTCAAGCCAGTTTAATTTTTCCTTCCACTGTAAAGCACCCTTACGATTATTCGGTGTATTTAAATCACCAATTTCCTTGCTGTGCGCCCAAGGCCCAATGATAAATCGGCTCGATGATTTTGTTGCCAAATTTCCCCAGTCAACTATTTGTGACCCGATAAAAAGGTCGTGCCAACCGCCAATCATTAACACAGGAATCGAGATATTTTCAGGCGTTTTCTTCATCGCAACATTAGATTCTATTTTCCAAAAATCTGAGTTTGGGGAAGGGCTATTAATCCAAGATTGATACCACGGTATGGCGCCGCCAAAATACAAGGTATCGACTTCATCTTGTTGTCCGTGCCTAATAGCCTTTAAATAATTGCCTCCCTTTTTAAAAGGATTCATTGATGAATGACTAGTATTCATCAATATTCCCCATATCGTATAAATCTCCTGACGAAACATGCCATCTTGATACATGGTTGCTAGCAAGTTCGGGGACGATATTCCGGGGATAATAGTCTTTACCTCTGGAGGCAAACCACCGGCAACCGCCGCCCACTGTGTCAAGCCCAGATACGAATCACCTAACATGGCAATATTTTTGTTTTGAAAGTCCTGATTGACCAACCAGGTCAAGGTGTCTTTAGCGTCATTGATTTCGTTGACTAACGGTGTCCAGATGCCTTCAGACTCTCCTTGTCCTCTAGTATCTTGGTATACACAAGCATAGCCATACCGAACGGGTATTGCACAGTATATTTCTATCCCAACGATTTTTATTGATCCGTAAGGACTTCGAACCAGAACCGTTGGGAAAGGTGGTTCGCCATTTGGCATCACCACCTCTGTGTGCAACTTTACTCCATCACGCACCGCTACCATTTCAGTAAATGAATACGCTATAGAATGCGTAAATGGCGGCAAATCACCGTATACTCTTAAGATGTCTTGCCGGAATTGCCAAGTGACGATTAGCAGGAATGTAACGGCGGTTAATAAATAAAGAGTCACATGAAATATTTTTTTTATTTTCATAAAACCACCACCCGAGTATCAATAAGTTATTTATGCGTTACGTTAACGACAATTTCGTCACCTGTATTAAGACCAACAAAATGATGAATCGAATTTTCACATTTGGTATTTCAAAAGTCATTATTAAAGCGAGTAATGAAATCCTATTTAGTCCAGCTCGCTAATGTCGACAAGGCTAGCCCACAATGCAATCACCCCGTAATTACAACTCAATTTTTAGATTAACCCAGACTGTTACGAAGTTAATAAATGGCTTTTCTGGTAATGCCACCAAAACGCATTGCAGCTACATCAACAGCTGGTATATTTTTAACTACACGCACCTCACCGTCAAAGGGCTCGGACTACCAGATATAAGTCGTTTCTTCCACCAGCCTTGCTATCGAATCAATACTGGCGAGCAGTTAACTGTGGCATAAATACAACGCGCACTACCATTCAGTTCAACTAGTGGTGTCGCAGGCTGCATCATAGAAGGCATATCGCGTACTATTAAATTATTCCAAAATTATATTTATTCATTCATTCATGACACGATGCATCCTAGTATTCCCAATTCAGACGTAGACCAAATATCGCAGGGGGTGCAAGCAGAGTACNTGTTATAAAATCAGTATCGGCATTGAAAACAAAATATTCAGCATTACCTAGGTTAGTGCCGTACGCCGTTACCCGCAGTTGCCATGGAGCAAAGTAATAGCTAGCCCGCGCATTTACAACATTATAGGACTTTTGAATACTGGCCTCGTTGTTCTGCGCCGCAAAAAATACTCCTGAATTATAGTAAACATCACCAGCGACTTCGACCATCCCAGGGCCAAGCTCAAACGTATATGACAATCCAAGAGAACCGCTAAGTTCCGGTGTTCGAACCGTGGTGTTGCCAGTAAAATCACGCCCCGGTAACAGCAGGGCATCAGGGCCAAAAAAAAGGCCGGTAGTTTCATCGTAGCCGGAGCCCTCTTTATAATCGGTGTATTCACCATCAAGATAGCAAGCACCCAAGGACATCACAAAACCCGGTAAGGCTTCAGGAAAGACTTCCCACAGACTATCAAACTCAGCGCCACGTATTCGCGCCGAGCCATTGTTTACAAGACTAGCAACGCCGCCAGACAGAAAGGAGATAATCTGCCCTTGAACATCCTCGCCACGATTTTCAAACACTGCCGCACTGAAACGCATACTTCCGTCGAACAAGGTATCCTTATAGCCGATCTCATAGGATGTTAGTATTTCTGGCTCGACATACCCTGCTGGCGCTAAAACGTTGACAAGATTATAGGTGCCGCTCTTGTAGCCTTTGGCATACAAAAAATACAGCAGCGCGTCCTCACCGAGCTTGAAATCCACAACCACCTTTGGCGAAAAGTTATTGGACTCCGTGCGCTGTGAACCGTAATCCAATAGGCCAATGCTGGTCGGTGGTATTAGATTACCAGCATCGGCATAAATCCCTACTGTAGACTTTACTAACTTACGCACTTCTGTTTGGTAGCGCCCACCAAGGGTCAGCCCCATCCAGTCCATAGGATTGATGGTGGTCTGGAAAAATGCTGAAACCGATTGAGTGCCCATTGCGCCAGCTAAATCCGCACGTATACCCTCGTTTACTGCTGGCAATAAGTTATCAACCAGCGGCAAACCTTGGAGCAAATCGATAATAGGTGAGGTAAGCCCCGTTAATGGCCCAAGGCTTGGGGACTGTGTCAAAAAATCGACTGCGCCCGCCCCCACGCTCATACGTATTGGATCATAAGCCACAATACTATTGATGTAGTATAGTCCGCCAACCCAGTTCATCCAATCTGCACCCCAACTATCATCGTTAGACAAAAACTGCAACTCAGCGGTTTTGGAGTCATAATAAGATGTAGGTGTAGTGATATATATAACGGGGTTTGGTGAAGCATCAAAATCAAGGCTAGTGGCCGTTTCATTGCGTAGATCAGCTAGAATCAACTTGCTATCAAAGCCAGAAGCGAAATGCGACAAGTGCAGGGTGGTTACCTCGGTAAAGGAATCACCGGTACCTGCGTTACCTACACTGGTGGTATAGCCCTTTGTTGGCGTAACTAGTAAAGCCTCCCCCAGCGGACGCACAGCTGAAACGCCTCCTATTCCGGCCAGCCCCGACACCACACTACTGTCTGTATAGCCGAGAATCGCGGTGGTACTATCGCTAGGGTTCCAAGCCAGCTTTAGGGCATAACCGTCGCTGGTCTCGCCCGGCAAGGATTTTAACGGCGACACATCCGATGGACTATAATAATTCTCGGCTTCGGACCACTGCAGACCAACAGAAAACGCAAGCGTATCGCTAATTGGTCCACTGTAATGCCCGTTCAAGCTGGTTTTATCAAATCGCTCACGACTTACACTAAAGGCGGCTTCGACCTCCTGTCCTGGCTGTTTCATAACGATATTGATCGCCCCGCCGGTGGAATTACGACCAAACAAGGTGCCCTGCGGCCCCTTCAATACCTCAATGCGCTCGATTGCACCAAGTTTAGAGTTAGCGCCAAAGGCCATCGGATAGTAAATACCGTTCACATAAGTGGCAACTGTCGCATCGGCAGACGGAAGGAAGGCATCGGTGCCAACGCCGCGGATATAAATTTGCGAATAACCCAGTTGCAGATTGTATTGCATGCCCGGAGTAATTTGTTGTAGTTGCGCCGGTTCTTCCACACCCCGCGCCGCCAGTAGACCAGCACTGAAAGCCTGCACTGAGACCGGAACATCTTGCAGTTGTTCCTCGCGTTTCTGCACAGTAACTATCACTTCTTCCAGCATACGACTGCGTACTGGATTACCCGTTGTAGTTGGTTTAGCACCTGAAACGGATGATTCATTTAGTTGTGCCTGCAGCGGCAATGAACAACAGTACAATGTAGAAAACAGTAATGTGTAGCGCCTGAACATGACATCAACATCCTTAAGATTTAGGTTACAAATTGTAATACACCGCAATTATAATTATTTCGTCTTATTGGACGAATTTAGAACGCATCTGATCAATTAATGTTTCGAAGTAAAACCTCAAAAATTAAAGTTACAATGCTTTATCCTATTGAGGTTAATACTGTAGTTATAAACACAGAAGCGTTTATTCTCCTCGACAAGTTGGCACTACGAAAAGCATAAGCGTTACCTATTCTGTTCTGGCTGAATGAACTAAACACGGTAGTAAGTACCAAATGGCCTCGCGAAGGCCTGTCGATAAACCATCATCGAATTGTAGTGAAAATCATAAGCCAGCAGCATTATTTATATAAAAAAATTCAGTGCTATTTTGTGCGACTCGCTACCCATCGTTCTATCTAAGGCATCCCCCATCACCACAAAGGCCTCGTCAATACTTTTTCCTTTAAGTGAATTTGCTGTGACTTTGGATTCCGATATCGTATCTCTGGGCCGACTAGCAATGGCACGGGCTAACGCACCCGTCTTATCCATAAGCTCGACGTCATCAAATACATGATTAACAAGCCCAATGCGATAAGCCTCATCGGCTGAAATAGGATCTCCCGTTAGAGCAAGCTCCTTTGCTTTTCCCATGCCTACTATGGTGTACAAAGGATATACAAATTGAGATACCCCAATTTTGATCTCTGGTTGCGCAAATATAGCGTTTGGAACACACGTTCGAATATCGCAAAACACTGCCAAATCGAAGCCTCCAGCCACTGCGGCGCCATTAACAGCGGCGATGGTAGCAATAGGTAAGTGATACAGCGTTTCAAACAAGGCGAATGCACTACGCATGTAAGCCACACGTGCACCAGAGTCCAACGTAACTAAGTATTTAAGGTCCAAACCCGCACTAAACGCAGGGCCGTTCCCCGTTAACACAATAGCGTTAATGTCTTGCCGCTGAGCTAATTCAACAAAGGAGCTGTGCAGCGCAGCAATCATTATTGGGTGGAGTGCATTCCGCGACTGAGGTCTATTCATGGTGATTATTGCAACGCCCTGTGCCACCTCGACAACAACGACTTCATCACTTATCACGCTGAAACTCCTTATACTCACACGCTAGCTGACCTACCGTGCGAGACGTAACTCCATCTCGCAACATCCAATTTTCAAACTCACTGCTATCGTGAAAATCGACCTTTGACCGCCCTTCAATTTCTCCTAGGTACATCGCATAGGCGTCGTGTACCCGCAACCGTTCATCGGCATCTTGATAACGCAATGAATACGCGACAAAAGGCTCATAAACATCCAATCCAGAATAATGAAAAACACCGGCATGTAAGTGCCATAAAATAACGCGCAGATCACCAAGAACCCCATTTGGCTGAACCATCTCCGGCAAACATCCGGTAGTGATACTTAGACTAGCACTGCGCCCTTTGAGCCCGCCGTTTTCCCAACGTAAACCAGCACCATAGACAGCGCCATTTACAAATACGCGATCAATCCAACCTTTCATAATTGCAGGGACCGAAAACCACCATAATGGAAACTGAAGAATCAGGTGGTCACACCAGAACAATTTATCCAACTCTTCCTGAATGTCACTACTAAACCCGCCCTCGCCTTTGGCTGCGTATTTTTGCTCGCGGTCATATTGTAACTGCTCGGGAAACCGGCGCTCTTGAAAGTCGGAAGCGGTCGCCACGGGGTTAAAGCCCATTCGGTACAGATCAGAAACCTGGACTTCATGGCCATCCAAGCGGAGCTGTTCAATACTTCGTTGAAGTAATGACGCTCCGAAAGAGTTCTCTTCGGGATGGGCAAATACAATAAATATTTTCATGGATTCGCCTTCTCGTTCATGGCGGTAGCGTTAATTAAAGCGATAATTTCGTCCTGATGCTGCCCCGGCGTCGCTCGTAAGCCCGGTGTTCCGGTAGGGGTGTCTGAAAACTTCGGTGCGGGCGCGGGTTGCCTTAAACCTTCAAGCTCTATAAACGCATTACGTGCGATATTGTGAGGATGTTTATGGGCCTCCCAGAATGGAATCACTGGTGCGACACACGCATCTGTGCCATCAAAAATCTCCGCCCATTCACGCTGATCTTTGGCGAGGAAACGCGCTGCAATAGTCTCGCGCAACGCTGGCCACAGGGTTTGGTTTCTGTGTCCTTCAAGGATCGACTCGGGCAATTCAGCCAACTGCAAAAACAACCTCATAAACTTGGGTTCAATTGCCCCTAGGGACATGTATTTGCCATCCCTTGTTTCATAAACTCGATAGTAAGGCGCACCACCATCAAGGAAATTACTCTCTCGCTTTGTACCCCAGATTCCGGTGTCTTGAGCCGAAAAAAATAAACCCATCATCGCGTTTACGCTGTCGCTCATAGCGGTATCGACAACCTGCCCTCGACCACTAAGACGCGACTGAAAGACAGCACTCATCAAACCAAAGGCCATAAACATCGCGCCAGCATAGTCACCTAACAAATTCAGGGGTGGTGAGGGTGGCCGGTCGGCGTAACCCATTGCATGGAGCGCACCGACAATAGAAATATAATTAATATCATGGCCCGCACTCTGGGCCAACGGCCCCGTTTGTCCCCAACCCGTCATACGACCGTAGACAAGCGCAGGATTGCGCGCCATACAGTCCTCGGGGCCAACACCCAACTTTTCCATCACACCGGGTCGATTTCCTTCGAATATCACATCGGAAATGGCACAGAGTTTTAAAAGCGTCTTACGATCTTTTTCAGATTTTAAATTCAGTAATATGGATTTTTTACCGCGTCGATGAATATCCCGCGTTAACTGTGGCGCTTCGCCATCGCTAGCGCGATCAATCAAAATCACTTCAGCCCCCATGTCGGCTAACATCATTCCGACAAAAGGTCCGGGACCCAAGCCAAGTAATTCTATCACTCGTAATCCAGCTAACGGCCCTATCGCATTTACCTCTAAATGACTGTTCATTTCAGATATTAAGCAACTGCTCACGCAATACTGTCTTCAGTATTTTTCCCGCTGGAGACAATGGCATTGCGTCAATCACGCTTATAGACTTTGGACATTTATAGAGCGACAAGCTAGATTGGCAGAAACGAGTTATCTCTGTAGTATCAATGCTAGTGGAACACACAAGCACCGCGTGAACACGCTCTCCCCACTTTTCATCGGGCAGTCCGATAACCGCACACTGTGAAACCCCAGGATGACGAGACAGGACATTTTCTACCTCGGTAGAAAATACGTTCTCGCCACCGGTAATGATCATGTCTTTAAGTCGATCGACTATATAAACAAAGCCGTCCTCATCCCTATACGCCAAATCGCCGGTACACATCCAACCGTCTTTCTTAACCTCCGCGGTTTTCTCTGGCGCGTTCCAGTAACCCAACATGACCGAGGGACCGCCTATTTGAATCTCGCCAACTTCACCTGTAGCTAACTCACAACCATCTGCATCTGCAATACGGATCTCACTCAAGGCCATTTCAAGGCCAGCCGAGCTAAGGCGCTTACGCGCATTGGGATCATCAGAAAGCCGATGGTATTTCGCCGGCAACATAGTTGCTAGGCAGGTTTCTGTCATGCCATAGCCCTGAATAAGTTCGCAATTCGGCAAGGCTAATATCACTTTATCCAACAAGGCTGCTGGCATTGGTGCAGCGCCATAAAATATAGTCTGCAAACGATCAAGATTAGTACTGGCGAAATCAGGATGTGAAAGCAACGCGTGAATCATGGTAGGGACGAGCAATACATCACTGACGCCATCGTTAGCTAAGCAACGCAATACTTCACCAGGTTCAAAGCGCGGAACAAAGCTGTGACAACCACCAGAGAGAAGATGGTTCACCATCAACTGCACGTCTGCCATATGAAACAGCGGCGCCGCATGGAGATAGGTATTCCCGCGAGTACCGCAACCAATCGCAGCCTGACTCACACTGGCAGAAACGAGGTTTCCGTGACTTAACATAACACCCTTAGAGCGCCCAGTTGTTCCACCGGTAAATAACAGCAGCGCTAGATCATCACCACCACGATGAGCATCTTCTACTGGCTCAGAAGCGGCAATGAATGTCTCCCAACTGGAGTCAGCTTGCTGACTATGCATTAAAAAGCGATGTTGCAAACTAGGTAAAATCTCACCAGACAAATCAGCGGCGAGATCGTCAAAATATTCGTCGTAAACAAAAACGCGGGCGCTAGAATCCTCTATCGCAGCTTTAATTTCACTACTAGACCAACGGGTGTTTAATGGCGCTACAACACCGCCAGCCCACAATGTAGCGAGTAATAACTCAAAATAATTGTCGGAATTATTGGCGAGTATAGCAACGCGCTCACCCGCTTCGACGCCGACTGAGCGCAATCCACCTGCCAATTTCGCGACGCGGTGTACTAGCGTCTCAAAGGTCTTTTTACGGCCTGAAAAACTACAGGCTATTTCCCCACCCCTAAGTCTCGCCGCCTTGTGCAAAGATTGAGTAATTCTCAATGTATTCTCCTTTCGCCTATTATTTTTTTCTCGTTAAAAATGCTGCCATAGCGGCTTTTGTTTCACTGCTTTCTGAGCAAATTTGCTGTAACTCAGCCTCCATCGAAATAGCATCGGCTAAATCCAAGTCGGTGGCCTTACGAACCGCAGCTTTTGCAAACCTTAGTGACAGCGGTGCCACGGTCGCTATCTGCTCCGCCCATTCACACGCCGCTACTAACAAGCTTTCACCCTGATAAACTTTATTCGCAATACCTAACTGCAAAGCTTGCTGAGCACTAATAGCCTTAGACTCAGCGAGTATTTGAAAAGCGCGTTTTGCGCCCAAGAGGTTCACCAAGTGCCAGCTCGCACCCCCGTCGGGGGCGAGTCCAAACTTTGAGAACGAAAAGGAAAGTTCAGCGTTTTCATCCATTATAAGTAGGTCGCAGGCTAGGGCTAGCGATGCACTCATACCTACGCAAAGCCCATTCACTGCGGCGATAACCGGCTTTGGGGAATTATGTATTTTTAGTAGCAGGGGTTTGTAATGCACATTAATTAAATCCGCTGCAAGTATATTAAAATCCTCAACCGCAGCAAAATCCTGACCCGCGCCAAACACCGTTCCGTTGGCGGCCAATACCACGCATCTTACGCTGTCATTGGTCAACGCAGCGTCAAATGCGTCAGACAATCCCTGTCGTAGAACGGGGTTCAAGACATTCCGCCTGTCAGCCACATTCATTTTAATAGTCGCTACGGCTCCGTCAACGTCAACAAGCACTGCTGGAGATGTATTCATGTTTGCTTACCTAATGCTGATACAAGAATGAGTAATGACATACTAATCTTCTTATTGAAGATATTGCTCTGCGATATAATATACACCCTTCCCCAACGCCCATTATCTGCAGTGCGTTATGTCAATCCAAGGCCTGAGACAACCTAGGTAAAACGACAATAAGCGGCAGGTCTAATCCACATATGAATGAAATAAACCTACCGATTAACACTCACAAATAAACGATCTACGCTAAATATTCCACAACATGAGCGGATACATTCTTTGCGCTAACGGCACAGGCTTGGGTACCACCATCACCGTAATCTTTAACAGCGTCGCCAACATTCCACAAATTTGCTATCGGTGTTTCTTGCGGCATGTCATAACCAGAACAAGAGCGCTGGGCCGGCCAATCACCCTTCATGACGCGCACAGAAAGCATTTTTGCATCAACAAAAGCTGGGAATTCATCACGTAGATCTTGCATCGCCAACTCAATTTCTGACGCCTCATCGAAGTCTCCCATTGCTGGGCGTGGCACGGCATAAGCAACGTACATATACCAGCCATCTGGCGCCAATTCTGGACAGGTATACGTCAGCTCGCCCATATTACAAAGTCGGCGTGTGTTGCCAAAGGTGATAAGGCCGGGAATATCAATGAGACGCTCCCGCGTCGCAAAGTTAATAACAATATTCGCGGTAGGTCGAACCGTTCTCTTCAGCTTTTCAACATACTCGGCACCAAAGAGATCTTCTCCCGCCAGCGCTACAGTTGCCGTAGGCCCCATATTACTGACCACGGTTTTGGCCGCAATGAAGGTATCTTTACCGTCTAGCGACACTGTGACACCGGTGACTTTGCCATCTGCGCTTTCAATGCGCTTTACTGGCGTATTCAGCACGACAGTTCCGCCCTTATGCTCAATACCTGCCGCTAAATCTTGCCATACACCAATGGTGCCACGGGGACAGAAGCCAAACTGTTTGAACGCGCCTTTGGTGGCAAAGTAAATTAAAAACGCACGAGCAGGTAACTCATCCGCATTCACCGCAAATATCGCAGCACATAGGTTACGAAACAGGGCGTGTACTGTTTTGTTTTTGGTGTAACCTTCTAACCATTGCTGGGTAGAGATATTTTCTTCCGGCAGATCGCCCTTGCGGGCATCGGCAAACTTAGCACCAATCTTAGCAGCCGACTTGGTAATACCGCCGAGCAACAGCCCCCAGCCGCCCTTAGCTGGATTGATAATCTTCCCATCGATACGAAACACTGTTGCTGGCGTAGGTTCTCGAACATCTAATGGCGCATCAACTAGCTTCATTGTCTCTTCAAAGGTACTGCCTATTTCAATTGCAATGGCGCCAATATTAACGCGAAAACCGTCAATATCCTCGCTCGACGCTCTGCCACCCACGCGGTCTTTTGCTTCAAGCAATAATACTTTTTTTCCTGCGGCCACTAGCCTTGCCGCGGCGGCTAAACCTCCGGCACCGGCACCAATAACAATCGAGTCATAGCTATGTTCAGTGGAAATATTCATACCTTCTCCAAATTATATTTTTTTTGATATCGCAATATTACTTCTAAGTCTTTCACTAAATTTAACTAGCTAGATCTTTGCAACACGAACGCTTAACTACATTTTCTTTGCTAATTCCAACAACATCACTTCGGTAGCACCGCCGCCAATCGGCAATAGGCGGGCATCTCGTGAGATTCGTTCCACAGCGGTTTCGCGCATATAGCCCATACCACCGTGAAACTGCACGCATTTATACAAAATGCGGTTCATCAATTCAGGAAGGTGCGACTTAACCATGCACGCTGACATAGAGGCATCTTTGCCCTGCGCGTCTAAATGCGCGGTGTGGTAGGCGAGCTGCTTCGCTGCGGCCAGCTCAGCAACCAAAGCCGCCATATCCAGCTTGATATTCTGCATATCCCAAAGTGTCTTGCCGAAGGCTTTACGGCTTTTTAACCATTCCATCGTTAGCTCAATCGCTTTTTCACTCTGACCGACACATTGACCACCAATACAAATTCGTTCAAGTTCAAAACCTTCCATGATGTAGTAGAAGCCCTTGTTCTCTTCACCAATCAAATTCTCGACGGGCACCTTTACATCATCTAAGTAAAGCAATGCTGTATCAGAAGAAAGCCATCCTGTCTTTTTCAGCGTTTTACCAACGGTAAAACCTGGCATCCCTTTCTCAAGCACAAATAACGAAATACCACGACTGCCCTTAGCGGATGAATCGGTTCGCGCGGCCAGCATGTATAGATCACCGTAGACACCATTAGTGATAAACATTTTGGAGCCGTTGAGAACGTAGTGATCACCCTCGCGTCGTGCGGTGGTTTTCATTCCGGCAACGTCTGAGCCGGCATCAGGTTCTGTCACCGCTACTGCGCAGACTTTTTCTCCGGCGACTATTTCAGGTAGATATTTCGCCTTCATCGCGTCACTGCCATGACGCACAATATGCGAGGCCGACATATCGGTGTGAACTGTGATGCCCGCCATAACTCCGCCAAAAGTCGAGCGCGCCAATTCCTCAGAAAGAATTAGCGAAGCGAGCGGCCCCATATTGGTACCGCCAAATTCTTCGGGGAAAGACATGCCGAGAATACCGAGCTCACCCATTTTTCGCCAAACCTCACGGGGCATGGTTCCGAGCTCTTCCCATGCTTCACCGTTCGGTACAATTTCGGCTTCTACAAAGCGCCGGATAACCCAGCGCATTTGCTGCAGTTCTTCCGACAGATAAAGCTCATCCAAATCTACAAACATAGTCCCAACTCCGCGCGAGCTTATATAAATTACGCATCAAATTAATTTAACTTAGCTTTAATTTCAGATAACGGTGCTGGAAGCGCAAAGCGACTACCATATTTCGCAGTAAGCTCAGCGGCACGCGTCTCGAAGGCGTCATCGCCACCAAACCATTCGATAAAGTGGTAAGCACCACCGGTATGCGTTGGGAAGCCCCAGCCAAACAGCGAACCAATATTCGCGTCGCGGCTAGACATCAAGACACCACGGTCAATACAGCCCAAGGTTTCGACCACTTGCCTAAACATAATGCGATCGCGAATATCATCAACCGGCATCTCAGTGTTGCCACCAAACATGTCTGCAAGACCAGCCCACAAGGATTTGCTTCCATCCTCAAAATAATCGTAAAAACCTTTGCCGCTAACTCGACCACTACGGCCAAGCTCACACATGCGCACGGACATATCCTGCAACTGCGAATGCACCGCATGGAAGTCTTCGCCCTGCTGTTTATCTAGTTCCAGATTGGTCACGCCAACCTTGCGCATCAATTCAATTTCGACTTCATCCAATACCGAAAGTGGGCCAACCGGCATACCGGCACCTTTTGCAATATTTTCGATCATGGCAGGATTAACGCCTTCACTCAGCAGATGTAAACCTTCATCGCAGAAGCAGCCGAACACCCGAGAGGTATAGAATCCACGCCCATCATTGACTACAATCGGCGACTTGCGAATCTGCTGCACATAGTCGTAAATAAAGGCCAAAGCACTCTCTCCGGTTTTTTCACCACAGATCACTTCAACTAAAGGCATTTTGTCGACTGGAGAGAAAAAGTGAACGCCAATAAACCGACTAGGATCACTAAATGCGTCGGCCAGCAGAGTGATCGGTAACGTGGAGGTATTACTCCCCCAGATGCACGCTGGTTTTAAAAAGGGCTCAATTTCTTTTGTAAGCTTGTGCTTTAATGTGAGATCTTCAAATACCGCTTCAATTATTAGATCGCAATCGGACAGGTCTTCGTTGCGCTCTGAAGGCTGAATTCTAGCCAGAATCTGATCAACTTGGTCTTGGGTCTTTTTACCCCGCGCAAGCTGCTTATCAAGCAGCTTGCGCGAGTAATCCTTGCCCTTTTCTGCGTTCTCAATAGAGATATCTTTGAGCACCACATCCATACCAGACAGCGCGGAAGAATAAGCAATACCACGGCCCATCATGCCTGCGCCCAGCACACCGACCTTGGCGACTTTTTTCTTGTCGATATGCTGGGGACGGCTAGCGCCAGCAGCAATCTCATTCATTTGAAAATACATTGTAGAGATGAGTGATGTTGACTCAGGGCTACGCAACAATTCAGAAAAGTAGCGCGACTCAATCATCATCGCTGCTTGATAACCGACACGGCTACTCTCGGCCATAACCGAAAGAATCGCCGCTGGAGCAGGTAACAGGCTGCGGGTCTTTTGATGTAACATCGCTGGCGCACCCGCCAACATCATGGCATTGCTCGGCGTATATGCCTCGCCGCCTGGGATTTTATACTTCTTATCAAACCACGGCTGTTGCGCCGTAGGATTAGCTACTATCCACGCCTTAGCGCGCTGCATCATATCCGCTGCGTCAGTTGCCAACTCATGGATCAAGCCGGCTTTTTGAGCCTCTGGTGCAGAAAAACGTTTACCTTCAATCAACAAAGGAAACGCGTTTTGAATACCCAATAAACGCACGCTGCGAACAACACCACCCGCAGCAGGCAGAAGACCCAAACTCACCTCTGGCAGTCCGACAGCGACATTTCGATCGTCTATGGCAATGCGGTAATGGCAGGCAAGACAAATTTCAAAGCCGCCGCCCATTGCCGCGCCATTAATGGCAGCAACCACCGGCACACCAATAGATTCAAGCTCGTTAAGCTGTCGCTTCAACCGCATATTCAACTCAAAAGCGCGTTCCCAAGCCTGCTCCTTTTTGTCCTGCATGATTTTATTAATATCACCGCCTGCAAAAAAGGTCTTCTTAGCAGACGCGATGACGATGCCCTTGAGCTGCCCAAGATCTGCTTTTATTTGCGCCAGTGATTCGTCCATATAATCGCAGTAGGCATCGTTCATTGTATTGACCGATTGACCTGGCATATCCATGGTCACAACCGCAATGCCGTCGCTGTCCAGTTCGTATTTAAATCCGCTATTCGTAGTCATGACGTTACAACTCCAATTCGATCAAATTCGTTCAATGATAGTGGCGATGCCCATACCAGCGCCGATACACAGAGAACACAATCCGTAGCGTCCACCGCGGCGTTCCAATTCATCCAGCACCGTGCCGACCAACATGCCACCGGTCGCTCCCAGCGGATGGCCAAAAGCAATAGCACCACCATTAACATTGACCTTATCTGCCGGCGCACCGGTGTCTTTCATGAAGCGCATAACGACAGAAGCAAATGCCTCATTGATTTCAAATAAGTCGATATCGCTTATTGTGAGACCGGCCTTCGCCAGCGCTTTCATCGCCGCTGGAGCTGGCCCAGTAAGCATAATCATCGGTTCGGTAGAGACATTCGCCATCGCGACAATTCGGCCCCTCGGTTTCATGCCTAGCTCTTTGCCAATGGCTTCGCTACCAATCAAAACGGCGCTTGCGCCATCCACGATGCCTGAAGAGTTACCTGGGGTGTGGACATGGTTAATTTTTTCGACTTGCGTATAGCGATTAAGGGCAATGCTGTCGAAACCCATTTCGCCCATTTGCGCGAATGACGGCTTTAACGCCCCTAAAATTTCCATGGAACTTGCCGGCTTAATAAAATCGTCTTTGTCGAGAATGACCCGCCCGTGCATATCCAGCACAGGAACAACACTTTTAAAGTAAGCTTCACGCTGCGCCGTCGCCGCACGCTGCTGAGATTGGAGGGCAAATGCATCGACATCCGCACGGCTGTAACCGTCGAGCGTGGCTATCAAGTCAGCGCCGATGCCTTGGGGAAGATAATGTGTCTTTATACTGATGGCCGGATCAGATACCCAAGCGCTGCCACCGCTGCCGATGGGCTCTTGAGACATAGACTCGACACCGCCACCAATCACAAGATCTTCAACACCGGCGATGACCTTCATTGCGCCAATATTGACGGCTTCTAATCCCGACCCGCAGTAGCGATCCAATTGCATGCCTGACACAGAATCCGGCCAGCCCGCATTCATCGCAGCCGTCTTGCCAATGGCGCCACCTTGGCTGCGCAGGGGGTCTGCACAACCCAATATCACGTCACCCACAAGCGCAGGATCGAAATCCACTCGGCGCTGTAATTGCTTAAGAACACCCGAAGCCAAATCCACTGGCTTCACTTCATTCAAGGTGCCATCAAGTTTTCCCTTAGATCGCGGGGTTCGAATTGCGTCGTAAATAAATGCGTTAGTCGCCATGTTTCCACCGTATAAATAAAATACCTAAGGCACTGATAAAGATGCGCCCGACACTCAATAACTTTTAGATGCAGCAGGCTAACATTTACCCGCAATAAGGAATTCGTCGCATTCGACGAATATTGCAGGTACGTTTTAAGCACACAATAGCAACTCGTTATCGGTAGCCAATACAGTAAATACAGTCCTTTCCGGCGTCTGATTAAAAGTGGAACAATAAAACGTAAATTGAACTTAGGCCGCTCTTAAGCAACAAGGCTGCCCAAATAATAGAGAGGGACAAACATGATTGAGAATCTAACGGGGCGATTTTTCCCCGGCGGGCACATCCAAGAATCGGCGACCAAACCCGCCGTCATAATGGCTGAATCCGGCGTCATGATGAGCTACCAAGAACTCGACACCTTTGCCAGCCAATTAGCTCGTTTTTTTGCGCAGCAGGGTTTAAAGCCCGGCGATCACGTTGCCTACTGTGTCGAAAATCGTCTCGAATGCTTGGCTTTACAGTGGGGGGCCCACTACGCGGGTCTGTACTACACATTTATAAGCACTCGACTCACGGGCAACGAGGCGGCGTATATCGTCGAAAACTGCGACGCCAAAATTCTAGTTGTCACCGCTCAAAGTGCGCCTAACATCATGGCAAGCGTGATGTCTTTGGCTATACCGCCAAACATCATCAGCTTGGACCCAATTAGCAACTGCGATCTACTTAGCAGTCGCATGGCATCCATCGACAGCAGCCCACTTAGAGGCACTCTCGAAGGCAGCGAGATGCTCTATTCCTCTGGAACCACCGGTAAACCCAAAGGCGTCAAACCAGAGCTCAGCGGACAAACACTGGGAAACACCTCTATTATCGCGGGTATGCTAGTCCGAGGATTCAACGCCTCAGCGCAGTCAGTGTACTTATCTCCCGCCCCGTACTACCACGCGGCACCAATGAAGTGGTGCCAAGGTATCACCGCCCTCGGCGGCACCGTCGTACTCATGGAAAAATTTGACCCAGTGGGCACACTATATTCAATAGAAAAGTACAAAGTGACTCACAGCCAATGGGTGCCAACCATGTTCCACCGCTTACTGGCGCTATCAGATTCGGAAAAAAATCAATACGACATCTCCAGCCAACAAGTTGCCGTTCACGCCGCCGCACCATGTCCGATCCCTACCAAACAAGCCATGATCGAATGGTGGGGGCCAATTATCTTTGAATATTATTCCTGCACTGAAGCCATCGGTATGACTTTTACTAATAGCGCAGCTTGGCTCGCCCATCCTGGTACCGTCGGCCAAGCATTATTAGGTACACCCCATATCCTCGACGAGGACGGAAATGAACAGCCTGCGAATAGCGATGGTGTAGTCTATTTTTCAGATGGCCCACGATTTACTTATCACAAGGATGAAAGCAAAACCGATGATGCATACAACCACCAAGGCTGGGCCACCGTCGGTGATATCGGGCACCTAGACGAAGATGGGTTTCTTTACTTGACCGACAGAAAAAGCAATATGATTATTTCTGGTGGCGTAAACGTCTACCCACAAGAAACCGAAAATATACTCGCTGTGCACCCGGCAGTACATGATGTTGCCGTTATTGGTATCCCCCACGAAGATTTCGGCGAACAAGTTTGCGCCTTTGTCCAGCTTGAAAAACACGTGACTGCCGACGACAATATGCGTTCAGAATTGAGTGCTTACTGCCGAGAAAACCTCTCCGCCATCAAATGCCCGCGCCACATTGAGTTTCGGGATTCCCTACCCAGAGAGCCCAACGGCAAATTATTAAAACGTCTATTAAAAGCTTGAAAATTTAAGGCAAGGTTACCTCACGCGCACGGCCAATCTAGTCGCTCGTGCGCGCCCAAACTACGAGATCGCACTATGAATCAAAATCCACCCACTGACGACTTTCGACGCATCGACGGCCAAGGCGGCCTCAGCAACAACCTGTTCCCTATTTACTTTTCTAAAACTAAAAACCAATACGGCATGCGAGTCGACCAAAACCACATCAATACGTTGGGTATAATGCACGGTGGTGTAACCGCCTGTTTCTGCGATATTGTGCTGGGAAATACATCAAAGTTGAACACCGACAAGGCGACGGTAACCCTAAACCTTGCCATTGATTATCTTAATGCCGCCAAGCTTGGCGACTGGATCATTGCCGACGTGCGATTAAGCAAAAAATCCACTCGCATACTATTCTGTGACTTAATCATCTCTAGCAACGAGCTCTTACTCGCTAGGGCAAACGCTACGTTTTTGATCACATCGCAAGCCCAGCCAAAGTGAATGCTATACACATACCAATCCCTGATACCGCAACATTCAGAAAGATCACCTGAACAAGTAACGACGCACAAGCCACCAATTCAACATTTAGTCGGCGCAATCGTCGGAACCGACGAGAATAAACCAAGCCCCCCGCCCTAGAATGACCCAAAGTCTGACAAAAGTCAGCGAAGCAACACCGAATTACAGCCTAGCGAATATACTGAGTTTTTCAGACATAGCAGGAAAAAAATAATGCAACTCAATACCAACTCGCAGTTAGTCTGCGTTAACAGCGCGATGATACTGATCTTCTTTATGATCATATCCTTCGTTGCTATTGCCGGCTGGATGCCGCCACTATCACCTGAGCTCAATGCAGATCAAGTTGCCGAAGTATTTCGCAACAATACCAATCGTATTCGCCTTGCTGGCCTAGTCATGACTATTGGCGCTGTTTTCCTATGGCCCTTTGGCGTCGCAATTAGCGAGCAAATGAAGCGTATCGAGGGGCAATTACACCACCCACTTGCCAATCTCCAGCTAGCCACGGTTACCTTAACTGTGGGTGCCATCTTCCTTGCCGGCATGCTGTGGATGCTCTGCGCATTTCGGCCAGAGCGCGCACCAGAAATCACCCAAATAATGAGCGACCTAAGCTGGTTTTTCTTTATTGGCGCTATTCCACCCGCGGTAATACAAGTTTTAGCCATCGGTTACTGTGTATTAATAGACCACCGTAAAACGCCCGTCATGCCACGCTGGTTTGGCTTCTGCAATCTTTGGATCGCCACCGGATTTTTAGTAGGCGAAGGCGTCTTCTTTTTCAAAACCGGCCCTTTCGCATGGGATGGTTTGGCTGCATTTTGGATGGCAGCGTTTTTCTTCTTCGGCTGGATCATCGTAACTTGGTATGTGGTTAGACAAGCCATTCTTCACGAAGCTGCCGAAGCCAAGAGCCTATCAGCACAGGGAGTGGCGTAATGAATACTGCATCAAAAAAACTCGCTCCGCATATTAGCGGCGAAGCCAGTATGTGGATTTTACTACTCGGCGATATGGTGATTTACGCGCTGTTGTTCTTTATGTATGGCTACGATCACCGCCAAGAGGCCGCGCTGTTTAGAGAGTCCCAGACCACACTCAACGCCGGATTTGGCTTTGCAAATACCTTAATTCTGCTTACCAGTTCTTGGCTGGTGGTGATGGGTTTAAAATCAGCCAAAACCAACCAACGCGCCTCCGCCGCAAATTTCTTTAAATACGCCATGCTCTGTGGCGCAGCCTTTGGTGTGAGTAAATTCATCGAATACGGGCTAAAAATAAATTCCGGTATCGAGCTTACCGACAATAGCTTTTACATGTATTACTTTTTACTTACCGGATTTCATTTTATTCACGTCATTATTGGCATGACGACGCTGTTCTTTATGCGCCGCCATGTGCTTGGTGAGAACTTCTCTGCAAGCTCCGATAATAGCATTTCCGGCCTTGAAAGCGGCGCTAATTTCTGGCATCTCGTCGACTTGCTATGGATTCTTATTTTTCCACTACTTTATTTAATTGGCTGAGAATTATGCAAAATTTATTAAACGATAAAGCCACTCATATTTGGCTGCTATTAATGGGCCTCAGCCTCAGTAGCTGGATATTAAGCATGCAATCCTCCCGCGCAACTGGCTTTGTGAGCATTGCAATTATATTGGTCATTTCTTTATTTAAAGCGCGGCTTGTACTTCGCAATTTCATGGACGTTGCCGAAGCGCCCGCTTGGCTACGCTACAGCGTAGATGCGTGGGTACTCACCGTATTTATCGGCCTACTGGCATTTTTCTCGTAAAAAATTAGACGTTTTTCCGTAACACGTAGACGCAGTATTCAATTAGGATGGCAAGGATTTAACATGAGCAACTCTCTTTATTCAGGCAATTTTTTACGCATAGACCAACTGGATAATGGCATTGTTGAACTTTGCCTCGACAACTGTAATGCCCCAGTAAACACACTAAGCGTAGAATTTCGTGAAGAATTGCGCGACGCGCTATCCGCGCTGACAAACGACGGCATTAAAGGCTTATTACTTAGCAGCGCGAAACCTGGTTTCTTAGCCGGCGCCAATATCGACGAACTCGAAACACTGCTTGCGAAATCCTCGGCTGAGCAAATTGAGTTTTGTGAAAACACCGCTGCAGTACTTTGCCGATTAGAAGATCTACCCTTCCCAAGTGTATGCGCGATAAACGGCTTTGCCTTGGGCGGCGGTTTAGAAGTTGCTTTGTGCACCGACTACCGCGTAGCAACAGACAGCGCCTTACTCGGATTCCCGGAAGTGGGCCTAGGTGTGTTACCCGGTGTCGGCGGCACCGTAAAAGCACCGCGCTTAGCGGGTTTTGAAACTGGACTGGAATGGTTGAGCAGCGGCCGGCAATATAGTGGCAAGCTTGCACTCAGCGCCGGTATGATTGACGAAACTTCCGATGAAAGCTCGCTACGCGCACGATCACTAGCGCTTTTAGATGAGGCCATCAACGGCAAACTCGACTGGCAGCAACGCCGCGTACAACGCAAGGGCAGTGTCGAGCTAAATACAGAAGCACTGGATAGCAGCTTTGCTAAATTTAAACGCGGCGCCAAACACTATCCCGCTGCCAATACTATTTGCGAACTACTTCAGCGCTGCGCACCACTTGATCGCGACGCCGCCTTAAGCAAAGAAGCTGCGTGCTTCTCACAATTGGCGCAAAGTACCACGGCCAAAGCCTTAGTCGCGGTGTATCAGGCGCAGCAATCTCTGAAAAAGAAAAACAAGGGTTACGCCAACAAGGAGCTTATTTCTAAAGCTGGCGTACTCGGCGCAGGCATCATGGGAGGCGGTATTGCCTACACCACGGCGCTACGTGGTACGCCGGTCATCATGAAAGACATTCAGCAAAGTGCTGTCGATTTAGGCCTGAACGAAGCCCGTAAATTACTCGGTAAGCAGGTTAGCCAACAACGCATTAGCCAAGATAAAGCTGACACAATTCTGTCGTCAATTTTAGGCCAACTCGATTTTTCTGACTTCAACAGCCTCGATATTATTGCCGAAGCCGTCGTTGAAAAACTTGAAATCAAACAGGCGGTACTTTCAGAGACTGCCAAGCACAGTAGGCCCGACACGGTATTAGCATCAAACACCTCATCACTGCGTATTAGTGATATCGCCGCAGGTTTAGAAAACCCAGCTCAACTCGTAGGTATGCACTTCTTTAATCCAGTACACATGATGCCCTTGGTAGAAGTTGTCAAAGGGCCGCAGAGTAGCGATCAGGCGGTTGCCAAAACCATCGCCTATGCCCTGCAAATGGGTAAGACACCTTTACTCGTTAAAGACTGCTCAGGCTTTCTGATCAACCGTATTCTTGGCGCCTACTTCGCGGCGTTTTCTTTACTGATCCGCGAGGGTGTCGACTTCCAGCACATCGACAATATTATGACGGCCTGGGGCCTACCTATGGGGCCAGCCTATCTACTCGATGTAGCAGGCCTAGACACCCTCGATAAAGCCATGCGAATTTTGGGCGAGGCTTATCCAGACGTCATGGCGGCGAACTTCGAAACCGCGATAAACACTCTCGCCAAAGAGGGCCGCTACGGCCAAAAAACCGGCGCAGGATTTTATCAATACCAGGCAGATGACAAAGGCCGTCCACAGCGTAGCGACGACCCACAAACTGCTGAACTACTCGCAGCGAATCAAATCGCCAGCGGCAACACCATTAGCGATCAAGATATTGAAGATAGATTGGTACTCGCTATGCTACTTGAAGCTAGTCGCTGCTTGAACGAAGGCATTTGCGAGTCTGCGGAAGATATCGATACCGGCATGCGCTTGGGTACGGGCTTCCCCGCACACTTCTGCGGCCCGCTATGGTATGCAGACAATAAGGGCTTGGATTGGGTAATGAATGGCTGCGAACGATTCGCAAGCCTTGGCGGCCTGTACACCCCCGACAGTGGATTGATTGAGCGTGNGAAAAATAAAAGTTCGTTCTACTCGTGGCATTAACAATTTGTAAGGCAAATTCAGCTACGCCCTTGAAACAAATACACTTATCTACACTCTGAATATCTCTGCCTTCACCCAGACACGCCCCACACTGCGTGTTTGGACTCTCTCCAGAAGCGGCAGATTTTTTGCGCCCCGCCATGGGGCGCTTTTTTCATTCACAGCCGTCAATTTATATAAAAAACTAAATGGTCTTTATTTACCGCCAGCTAAGAACGCACTAGTAATATCACGCGGCACTCACCAAGCATTTATCGCACAAGCACTGTAACTCTAATTGTGAATTAAGAAGTTTGTAACCGGCGTCGGCAACTTGCAGATCCAGCTCGTCAATAATGCGCTTAGAGATAGCAATTTCTNTGACGTTTTGGCATTTACTGCAAATCAAAAATTGCGGGACTTCGTGTGCATGACTACAAGCAATATGCGAACAAGCGACATATTTATTCGTCGAACTAAGCTTGTGTACCAATAGCTCAGACTCCAAATAATCCAAAATTCGGTAAACTGACATTGTCGGCATTGATGCTTCAGCATGTTTATTATAGGCATCTGCCACTTCATAAGCCGACAGAGGGGTGTTTGATACTAGCAGGAGTTCCAAAATGCGCTTTCGCTTTTCGGTTAAGCGACCACCTGAGTAGGCACAAATATCCTGTGCTTTGCCCATAATGGTGTTTAGTCGCTGCTGTTTCAAAGCTGTATCTCCAAATAACGCTTGAGTTATTGTGAGCATAACTCACTGATGCAGCTATATTCTCTCAAAATCGGCGCAAAGACTAAACATATGCGCTTAAATTACTTTGGCGCCCCTCATCATCATAATAGCTCTCAACTGCTCTAGATTTTTACTAAACATAAAAAAGCGGAAGCTAGGCTTCCGCAAATATCTGACAGAGACTAAATATGATCGCGCTTAATGATCATGTTCTTCTGCAATACCCAGCCACGTAATCATGCTCGGCGCATAATCCAGTTCAATCTCACCCGTAACCTCAAAGGTGTCTAAATCCACAATCACAATATGTTGAGAAATGGGATCTGCAACATAGAGAGTATGGCCATTTTGCGAGAACGTCATTGAGAAGTTAGCGCCCTCCGGCATCGCGTTAAGATCAGCACCGGTGATTTCTAAACGCCCGCTGTACTCCCAGTGGGTGTAATCCCCTTCTTGGTGAGGTGTTATTTGTGTGAGATAGCCTTGATCATCCAAAATAACAAATTGCTCAGCCTCATAGGCAAAACCACGCGCCACGGGCTTGGCATTTTCAAGTGGCTCCCAGTCTACTAACTCAAGCTCCCCTAAAACCGGATCGATAACAAAAAATTGGCTGACATCACCCGACGAAGCTAAGCCGATAAATTGTCCACTATCCGTATGCCCCCAAATACTACCGATACGCGCACCCTCAATAAGAGTGTCTGGGTTGTCTAGCTTTTGTGCGCTGTAATCGCCAGCTTCACCTTCTAACGCAAGCAATACGCCATCGCTACAACCGAAAATTACATGGGTTTCGTTCTGAGCCGCACCGTGTAAATCCGGGCAAGCTACGTCGAGTGTTTGCTCTAGCTCATAACTGCCATTGTGAAAGTGGTACACACCAACCTGATCAGGAAGGACAAAATTATTAGATGTACTGTCTGCATCGTCTCGACGAATAGTCGATAGTAACTGCTCGCCTCTAGGCTCCGCTACACCGTGCATTGGCATATCAAAATTTATCTGAGCCGGTATGCCAGCCCCTGCGATTAACTCATCGGTAATAACCTGAACCGAGGCATTAGTATCGGCAGCCGCATCACCATCATAAAAAATGGCCACTTCGCCATCATGTGCAACAAAGTGCGTTGGCCGACTGCCAGCAAGGCTGTAATTAATAAGTTTTGGCGTAGAGGAATACAAATCAAAATGATCATCATGGGGCTCCTGCCACAAGCCGCCATCAACAAAGCTTACTTTGTTGGCATTGCGCTCGATCAATGCTGCATAACGATAAGCGCCCGAGGCGTAAACCGAACTCGGTATAGCATCTAGTGCAATTGATGTAATTAAATCATTATCATCTAAATCAAAAACCTCGGCCTGCAGCTCGCCGGAGTTAAGTACAAATAGCCGCCCACCTGCTTCACCACCATGATTGTGATCATCATGGTCGTCGTCATCGGTAACGATAGGCTCTCTTTCAACGATTCTAGTATCGCCACCGCCACACGCGGTAAGCGCCAGCACCGCACTCATTGCCATAACAAGAGCCTGCAGCTTAAAGATTGTATTCTGTTGTTTCATTTTTCATCCTTAAAATGTAAATGTGAATTAATGGGGTTACCGAATTCCTAGCACTAAAATTCGCCGCGAATACCGACGGTAAAATTGCGCCCTGGTCGCGGAGCGATATCTTTAATAAAGGAGGTGTGAACAAAGGCCTCAGTATCACCGAGGTTTTCCGCTTTCAAAAATAGCGTTACGTCTTTAGAACCCATTGGCAGCCGGTAGCTTACGGTTGCATCAACCATGTCGTAGCCGTCAGTGGTCGTTTCCAAAGCTGCCACATCGCTCTGCTTGGCATACCGCGTCCAACTTAGCATTGCGCTAGTGCGCTCACCGCTATACTCCAAGTCCGCACCAAAACGTAGTGGCGGAGTTCGCGGCAGCGCTGTGCCGTCACTCAGCTCTGCGTGAACATAGTCGGAAAACACAGCAGTTTGCCAATGCTGATTTAGTTTCCAGATTCCCTGTGCTTCGAAGCCATAGAATTCCGCGTCTGCATGACTAAACAGATACACAGGTAATTCATCTTCGTGCTCATCTTCGCCGCCGTGATCATGATCATGCCCGCTCTCGGCGAATAGGCCTGTTGCACCTTGGTAATAGTAGTTATCAATTTGGTTATAAAATAAATTTAAAATAATTCCGACATCACCTTCGTGCTTACGAAAAGTTAGGTCGATATTATTCGAGGTTTCCAGCTCAAAATCAGAACCACTTAAAGCAAAATGCTGTTCGCCACCCTCTTCATGCAGTGCAAATAATGCCCCCACTTCATAGGATCCCGTACCGATATGAGGCCCAAAAGATAATAACTCTGACGCTGACGGCGCGCGCTGAGATCGTGAAACCGAAATACCTAGGTTATAGCCGGGTATAAAATCCCACACGGCACCCAGAGACACACTAAATGGACTGAAATCATGATCTACTGCAAATACACGGCTTACTTCATCGCTGTGGCCGTGGTGCTCCTCCTCCACATCGTGCCCGTGTACCTCAATACTCGGCAACAACACCCTATCTGCACTTACGGTAACATGCTCTATCCGCGCACCCATTTGCACTAACACATCGCCAAAGTGCCGCTCTTCCATTAACGCCAGTGCGAAGGTTTCGGATTCTGACGGCGGTGTAAATGCTTCTTCACCCTCAGCCTCAACTTCACTATTTTTATAATGTAAATTTAATGCGCCCTTCCAATGGGCCCATTCTTGGTGAAATAAATCGACTCGCAACTCTGAGCTTTGATTAAAAAACTGCGTGCCTACCACGCCACCCTCAATTTCAGAATGGGTATAATCAGTGTAGGAGGCTCGGGTGTGAATGGCGTTTAGCCATGGTGAATCTAGGTTTATTTCACTTATTAACTGGTATCGGTCCTGCTCTAAATCAGCGTATACACCCTCTTCTTCGCCCTCATCACCTCCGTGACTATGGCCAGGGATTCCGTATTCTCTGTCTAAACGACCTACTGAAATACCAACATAGCCATTGTCCAATAAATAGCTGCTGCCCAAGGTATAACCACTCGATTCCTCATCGCTATTGGCAACAGTCTTTTCCCCATCCAGCGCAACTGGCACATCATAGTCATCTGATTCTCGGCTGAAACCATCTACATAAAATGCAAAATTGTCAGTACCACTGCTGGCATTAAAAGACGCCAGATTTTGCTTATCGACGGATTCTCGGCTCAATAAAACTTCACCACGGGTTTCAGAGCTAATGGGCACGCGTCTATCCACCACATTCACAACACCGCCGATCGCGCCACTGCCGTAGAACAAAGTTGCAGGGCCGCGTAATACTTCCAACTGCTGGGCGGTTGACACCTCGGATGCCACCGAATGATCTGGCCCCACCCGCGACACATCACTCACATCCAAATTATTCTGGGTGATTAAAACCCGTGGCCCGCTTAGGCCACGAATTACCGGCGTGCTCGCAACCGAGCCATGAAAATTAGTGTTTACACCGGGCTGGCGACCCAAACTATCGCCCAAGGTCGCTGCCTGCTGTCTGCGCAAGGCGTCACCACTCAACACCGTAACCGGTACAGACGATTCAATAACAGAGGCGTGAACCGGCAAGCCGACGACATCGACTTGCTCAATAACGGTATTCGATAGGGTGACCACAATAGCCCCACCTTCTTGCTCATGCAGATGTAGCATACGGTGGCTATACCCCGCCGCCATTACATGAATTTCATTGCTATCACCCTGCAAAAAAAATCGACCTTGCTCGTCAGTGACAACTGTCTGAGCAGAACTAAGCCCTTTAACTATGGCCCCCGCAACCGGCGCTCCCCTATCATTCACAACAACGCCCTCTACGGCATGAGCCTTTATAGAGGCCAGCGCAAGGATGCCAAGCAATAGCTTGTATTTCATTTTTCTCTCCAATAATGCGATTGCAAACATTCGCCAAATTTAGGCCCAGTCTGCCTCGTAAAATATTCCTATAGATCCAAGCGTCACCCGCCAACATTTGAGATATGATATACCATATCATTAATAAGTCAAAGACACCTCTTAGAAATATCCCGCCGTAAGCCGCGTACTCAATTTTAAAAATGACGCCGCCAACGGAAATTAATTACCTTTCATGTAATTTCGTCTTTATCGACGAGAACACCACGATCAGTAGCCCTCATGATATAGCGTACCCATCTATACCAATTTCAGACGGCAATTAATTCGGATCTACTATGGAAAACCCGCGCAGTACCAACACCCAAACTAATCAGCACCCGAGCGAGCTTGGCTGCTTAACGCCAGAACTAAACTCGCGAATTCAGCAGATATTTTCTGGGCAGGCAAAAGCCGCTATCGCGCTTAGAAAATCCAGTGCCGACGAGCGAATCGCCAAACTAAAACGCCTGCGCAGCGTGATCATGGATCACCAGCAAGCGATCATCGATGCGGCACAAAAGGATTTTGGACGCAGCCCCGCCGAAGTCGAGTTCACCGAATTAATGCCGGTGATTATGGAAATTTCTGACCACTGCAAGCATCTTAAAAAGTGGTTAAAACCTCGTCGCGCAAAAATGTCGGCCATGATGTTTGGCAGCAGCTCTTACACCCAATACGAAGCCCGTGGTCGTTGCCTGATTATTGCGCCGTGGAATTACCCCATCACCCTTTGCCTTGGCCCACTGGTGCCGGCTATTGCCTGCGGCAATACCGTTATAATTAAAACTTCGGAAATGGCACCCAATTTCTCAAAGGTATTGGTGAGTATTGTCACCAGCTGTTTTGACGAAAACGAAGTCGCCATCGTTGAAGGCGACGTTAGTGTGGCATCAGCTTTACTAGACCTACCCTTCGATCATATGTTTTTTACCGGTGCCCCCAATATCGGCAAAATCGTAATGAGCGCGGCGGCGAAACACCTCAGCAGTGTCACCTTGGAACTGGGCGGGAAATCGCCGATTATTATTGACGAGACAGCGGATATAGAATTAGCCGCTCGCACCATTGCATGGGCCAAGTACATCAACAATGGTCAAACCTGCATCGCACCCGATCACATTTACGTTCACCAGTCGGTAATGCAAGACTTCACCCATGCAATCACCAATGCCATGAACGAATGGTATGGCGAAGGCATGGCAGCTAAGACCAGCCAGCTCGCCCGTATTATTAACCGTCGCCACACCGAGCGCGTAAATGGCTTGCTACAGGATGCAAAAGACCAAGGTGCCAACGTGGTTTACGGTGGCGCAGTTGATTTAGACACCAACTTTATTTCACCCACCCTGCTAAGCGACATTCCAGACCATGCCCGCATTATGCAGGAAGAGATTTTCGGCCCACTAATGCCACTAATATCTTATAACTCTGTTGATGAAGTGCTTAACAAAATCAACAGCCAGCCCAAGCCATTGGCGCTGTATATATGGAGCAGAAGTAAACAGAATGCCGACAAGATCATTGCCGAAACAAGCGCCGGCGGAACCTGTGTAAACCATATTGCGGCACATTTCTTAGATCAAAATCTGCCCTTCGGCGGCGTCAATAATTCGGGAATCGGTAGCTACCATGGCGAATGGGGTATTCGTGCCTTCGCTCATGAGCGCGCCATTGTGCGCTCGCACTATATGACCGCGAAGATGTTCTTCCCCCCCTACACGCCGCGTATCCGCAAAATACTCGGTCTGGTTTTAAAATACATTTAATTCCAGCAATGACTGCTAAGGCCTATCTACTTCTGGCCTTAGCAGGTACACCACTTCCTCAGCCTTAACCTGCCCTTTTAAGCCACCCGCCACAGTAATACGCTCCACGTACGCAATGCTGTAGTGTTCTTCGTAATGCTCACGCAACTCTTTTTCAGTTACAGAAAAAGGTGGGCCATCATGCACACTCTGATCATACTCAAAGCAAATCACCAACTGCTGCGCGTGGTGTGAAATATCCTTAAGGAGCTGGGTATATTTACATCGCATTGCAAATGGCAGGGCCACTAAGGCAGCGCGATCATATATAGCGTCAATCGGCTGAAGTATCTCCGCGTTCAATTCAAAAATATCGCCAAGATAAATATCTATATTGCTAGCAGAATAATGCAGCAATTTACCTACTGGCTTGACCTGCGCAGTCACCCCCAGCTCAGCAAACAATTCTTTTACCGCTATTTCACTTAGCTCTGCACCAACAACGCGATAATTATTTGCCAACAACCACGCAATGTCCTTGGTCTTGCCACATAGCGGAATAAACACACGATCACCCGCCGACAAGGCAAGTTGGCTGAAATGCGCTTTTAATAAGGGATTACCCTGCTCTTGGTGGAAACCAATCTCTCTAGCATCCCATCTGCTATGCCAAAATTCAGCATCCATATACGCCCCCTAAACTATTCATCCCATCAATAAACTTGCTTGTGAATAGCAAGTACGAAAGATAGCATACAAGCTCAAGTCGACTTTAAGTCAAGAGGAAAACCGTGGATATTGGCGAAGTGGCAAAAGCCACGGGGCTAGCCCCATCTACTCTCAGGTATTACGAGGAAATCGGACTAATCCAGTCTAATGGTCGCAAGGGCTTAAGACGTCTATTCCAGCCCAAAATATTAGAGGAGTTAGCGCTAATCTCTTTAGGCAGAAAGGCTGGCTTCTCCTTAGATGATATACGCGGAATGTTTACTCCGCGCGGACCAGAAATTGATCGCGGCCAATTGCTAGAGAAAGCGAATGAGCTAGATAACAAAATCGCTGAGCTAAGCGCCATCCGCGACGGGCTGCGCCACGCTGCAGCATGTAAAGCAGCGAATCATTTAGAATGCCCAAGCTTGCTCCGTATTGCGGGTAAAAACCGAAATAGAGCTACGCTTAGTAAAAGCCCTGCAAAATCTAGTCGCAGCTAATATCCGTAAACTGGGCTATTCACGCATATACATGCGCCACCGATATCTAGATTAAGACCATAACTTATGAAAATTTTTCTTATATTTACAGCCATACTATTTATTCTCGGCTGCTCTACGCTGGCCTTTAATAAATCTGCCGACTACCGAAAAATTGAAAATGTGGTCTATAAAAAAATTGATGGCCAATCATTAGCTGGCGATATGTATATTCCCAATATAGCCGGCAATAAGCCCGCCGTTCTTGTCGTACACGGCGGCGGATGGACAAACCGCAGCGGCAAAATGGAAGGCATTAGCACCAAGCTCGCCCGCGCCGGATTTGTGGTATACAACATAACTTACCGACTCGCACCGGAAAGTCGTCACCCAGCGCAAGTGAATGACGTATCAGATGCCCTCGCATGGCTATATCAACATGCAGACAAATATGGCATTGATAACCGCAATATCAGTGGCTGGGGTTACTCTGCGGGAGCCCATTTAATACTGATGGCAGGATTAGACCGCCAAGATGCGCCGACGCTTCGGAGCATCGTCGCCGGCGGCACCCCCGCCGACCTGACTCGCTGGCCCAATTCGCCACTGGTTCTAAAGCTAATTGGCGAGCCGATGGCGAAAGCCAAAGCGGAATGGCAAGACGCTTCCCCCGTCAACCATGTTACTAAAAACTCACCACCGGTATTTTTATACCACGGGCAATGGGACACCCTAGTCGAACCTGAGCAAATGGCATTAATGGCAGATGCCCTAAAGCAAAAGGGTATTCCCGTTGAAACTTACACTGTGAATTTTCTAGGGCACATATTGACCTATGCAATGGCGGGCAGCGCCGAGCGCAGCGGTATGGCATTTTTACGAACTTACAGAGTGAGTAAATAAATTAACAATATTCAAACATTATTGGATTTTGGTAATAGGTATATATGCCGCCTGCGATTCTACTCGGCTAAACCACCGCTTGATATGTTTATAGGATGACAGATCGTACTCACCCTCTTCAGCCACGTGTGTGTAAGCATATAAGGCAATATCCGCCACGCTATATGCGTCGCCAGCAAAAAAATCGCGATGTTTTAAATGGGATTCCATGACATTAAGCGCAGCGTACCCCAAGGGCATGCGCTGTTCTATTTGACTTAAATTAGCCTGCCTGTCCTTTAATAGGGAGATCCAAAACCGCAGCGTCGCAATATAGGGTTCATGGCTATATTGTTCAAAGAACATCCACTGCAAAGCCTGAGCGCGCTCAAAGCGATCCGAGGGTATAAATTTAGATCCCTCAGCCAAATACCAAATTGCCGCATTTGATTCGGGCAAATACTTTTCACCCACTTGCAGAACTGGCACCCGACCATTTGGATTAATGTTAAGAAAATCTTCGGTTCTAGACTCACGCCTCAAAATATCTACTTCTATCGACTCATACGGAATACCGAGCTGATGCATAAGAAGCCGAATTTTGTAACAATTTCCTGAGCTTTGAAAATTATAGAGTTTATACATTTTAACTCCATACTCGCGAGAAAAATTAAGACTCGGCACCTAGACAAGCGAAGTAAAACAGCC
Organism: Zhongshania aliphaticivorans; assembly: GCF_902705855.1. Taxonomy (GTDB): domain Bacteria; phylum Pseudomonadota; class Gammaproteobacteria; order Pseudomonadales; family Spongiibacteraceae; genus Spongiibacter; species Spongiibacter aliphaticivorans_B. The sequence goes on from NZ_CACSIJ010000012.1 coordinate 291,618, forward strand.
GTGAGCAAATATTATTGCGCATATCGCGTAATTTTCTTGATATTAAAACCTTCTTCAGATGCAGGAGCCATAAAATACTTTGTGACCTGCTCAAACATCTCTGCGGTATCAGTCGCGGCTCTCTCAGGCTGCTCTTTACGTCGCTGTTCAATCTGTTCTAAGCAAAGCTCATTAGGCAGATCGATATATACCAGTTTATGCGGCGCATTAATTTCCGAGAAAATTTCTCGAAACCAATTTCGCTGAGAAAGCGTATTCGCCGGAAAGTCCATCACAACATCGCTTCCCGCACACAATATAGATTGAACAAGCTTCTTAATCGGCGGCTTCAACAGATTTGAATATTCAATATAGTCATTTAGTGATGCAATTTTGCGCGGGTAAAGTGAGGCAAGCCATTCATCTTCAGACAGCAACACCGCCTTGCTTTGCTGCGCCAATCCAATAGCTTCGGTAGATTTCCCTGCACCCATTTTTCCGCAAAAAAAAGTTAATAGTCCTTTCTTCATGGTCGCTCTCTACTCTGATTTAATTCTCCGCCTATTACTTTAAGCAAAACTGGCTAGCCAATTTTATGCGCCGGCACTCCAATAGCTTTGCTCAGTATGACAGTATCATATGCCAATACTCACTCTGAAGAACAACTCGAGCTTCTATTCCAGTTCCTCAGCGTCAGTTTCGGCCTTGAAACTCACCGACTGCACCACTGGGTCATTCAGATCCCAGCCGCCGCCAATCACGGCGGCTAGTTGCAAAGCCGCTTGCAGGCGGTCTGCTGCGGTATTCAATCTGGTACGCCGTGTATTAAGAGTTTGATTTTGCGCGGTAGCCACTTCTAGAAAACTCACCAAGCCCGACTTATAACGGTTGTTAACGATGCGTTCATTTTCTTCCGCCAGTTTTAATAATATATCCTGCTGTTCAGCTTTTTCTTTTAACAAACTAATTGTCGCTAGTGCATTTTCCACTTCAGCTAAGCCGTCTAATACGGTTTGTCGGTAGGCGCCAAGTTGTTCGTCGTATTGGGCAACTGCAATATCTTTGCTTGCGCGACGAGCGCCGCCATCGAATAAGGTTTGCAGCAGTGACGGCCCAACAGACCATATGGCTTGCGGTGCGTCGAATAGATCACTAAATCTTCCAGCACTCACGCCGTAACCCGCGCTAATACTAAAGCTTGGCAGCCATGCCGCTTGCGCCACACCGATTTGGGCGCTGGCGGCGGCCAGTTGGCGCTCAGCGGATACCACATCAGGGCGCCTAGAAATAAGTGTTGATGGCAGCGACGCCGGCAGTGCCGGTAACTCAGGTAATACTTGTGCGGGCGCTAGTGAGTAATTCACCGGCGCTTTACCAAGCAGTACCGCAATGCTGTTTTCTTCAATGGCGCGCTGATTTTTTAAATCGATAAGATCAGTTTTTAATGACTGGCGCTGGGTTTCTGCCTGAATCACATCTGAGCGCGGCACAATGCCCGCTTTATATTGGTTGGTTGTGAGCGTTGTTGAGCGCTCGTAGGCCTCCATGGTTTGCTCAAGAATTAGGCGCTGTAAATCCAAGGCGCGCAGACGAATATAACTCTGAGCGACGGCGAGCTGAATATTCAAACGCGCAGCGACTAAGTTCGCGGCGCTACTTTGCATACCGGCTTTACTGGCTTCTACACTGCGACGAACGCGACCCCACAAATCTGGTGCCCAGCTTGCGTTTAAACGAGCGGAATAACTTTCGCTCACGCTTACATCGTCACCGCCGCTGCGGCTACCGTTCAAAGAGGCGTCAAACTGCGGGCTGTAATCCCCACGTGCCAATCGCCATTGCCCTTTCGCGGCTCGGTAGCGCGCCTCGGCCTGCGCCAATGTTTGATTCGCCTTATTAGCCTGATTAATAAGTAGGTTTAACTGTGGATCGTTAAAGGCTGTCCACCAATCACCCTGCGCAGCCCAGCTCTGAGGTGACATAGTTTGCCAACCCGAGTCGTATTTAAATTCTGCCGGCACCAAGGATTCTGGCTGCTGATAATCTGGCCCCACGGTACACGCTACCAAACTTAGTAGCAGTGCTAGTGCTGGCAAATATTTTGTGTTGGATAATTTCATAAATGTCATTTCACTTTTTTTCAACAGCAGGCACAGCGTGATTTTTAGCGGAGGATTTATCCCTCAGTACAAATTGACGCAAGCGCTCTAAATACAGATAAATAATAGGCGTGGTATACAGGGTTAATAGCTGACTTACCGCCAAGCCACCGATAATGGTAATACCGAGTGGGCGGCGCAATTCTGCGCCCTCGCCAAAGCCAATCGCCAAGGGAACAGCACCAAGTAGGCCCGCGAGATTGGTCATGAGTATTGCCCGCAGCCGCAAACGAGCTGCTTCGCGAATTGCCTGCTCTGGCTGCATGCCGTCGCGGCGCTGAGCTTGCAGGGCAAAGTCGATCATCAATATCGCATTTTTCATCACAATACCGATCAACAAAAACAAGCCGAGCAAGGCGATCAAACTCAGCTGGGTTTGGCTAGATTTTAATGCCAACAATGCCCCAATGCCCGCCGAAGGCAAGGTGGATAAAATGGTCAGCGGATGCAAGGTACTTTCGTATAACACGCCCAATACCAAATACACCGCCAACAGCACCCAAAGAATTAACCAGGGCTGACTCAAGTCGGCGCCAAAATCAGGCCGCCCGCCATCGGGCGCAACGTGTACTGCAGTTGGCAGCATAATACTGTCCAGTGCCCGAGCAATCGCCTCTTCTGCCTCTTGCGCAGTCACGTCCGGCGCTAAACCGTAGCCTATGCCCTCGGAGGCAAATTGACCTTCATGGCGAATGCGATCTTCGCCCATGCCGTAATCCCAGGTCGCAAAGGTAGACAGTGGCACACGAGCGCCATCACTAGTTAAGACATTTAATTGGCTCAGCACCGCAGGCTGTGAGGTATAACCTGGTGAGAGCTCCATCACCACGCGATACTGGTTCATATCATCGTACAAGGTCGCGACCTGACGCTGGGAAAACGCGTTGTTTAGCATCGATGCGACGGTGCTCATATCAACGCCATACTGTTTAGCCAACTCGCGATTTATATTCAAAGTAACCTGCCGAGCGTCTTCATTCCCCACCGAATCCACGTCAACCAATTCAGGCAAATCCTGCATGGCCTGCGAGGCAATGCGGCTCCACTTATCCAAGGCTTCTAGGGAATCTGAACGAAGAATTAATTCGTATTCGCTGCGACTAAAGGGCGAGCTTAGGCGAATGTCTTGATCCACCATCATGTGTAACATCGCCCCCGGCACCTTCGGCGCGTTTGCCCGCAGCCGATCTACCACCGCCTGCGCAGACACACCGCGCTCTGACAAAGGCTTTAAATTTAGGGTGAGCTGGGCATTGGTTAAACCGCCACTGCCACCGCTGGTGCCGGTTACATCGGCCACCGCAGGGTCACTTAAAATATACTGCCGAAAGACTTCAATTTTTGGCTGCATTAACTGAAATGAAAAGCCGTCGTCACCGCGCACAAAACCCCGCACCTGCCCAGTGTCCTGTTGGGGTAAAGTGGTTTTTGGCAATGAGACATATAAATACACATTGCAGCCAATCACCCCAACCAGAACTAACATTACAACAATGCCGTGACGAAGAGCCCAATCTAAACTGCGCGCATAGCCGTTTTTAAGTGATTCAAACATCTCATGGCTATACGCCGCCATGCGATTTTCAAATCCCGCGCTTAGGTTTTCACCATCGGAAGAATTAATTTCTCGGCGTGGGCGCAACCAGCGGGCGCATAAGCTCGGCGTTAAAGTAAGCGACACCACCAAAGAAATTAACATTGCCGCAGCGAGGGTGATGGAGAATTCACGAAACAAGCGCTCCACCACACCACCCATAAAGAGTATCGATACAAACACCACCACTAGTGCCAAGTTCATTGCCAGTAGTGTAAAGCCCACTTCTTTTGCACCAACCAAGGAAGCGCGCAATGGCGATAAGCCCGCCTCAATGTGACGCTCTATATTCTCAAGCACCACGATGGCGTCATCGACCACCAAACCACAGGCCACAACCAAGGCCATAAGCGACAAATTATTTAGAGAAAATCCATAAAAATACATGACAACGAAGGCGCCAATCAGTGACACCGGAATCGCAATCGAGGGAATTAAAGCAGTGCGTAAACTTCCTAAAAACAGCCAAACTACCAACATGACCAAGGCGACTGATATTAGCAAACTCAGTTGCGCTTCGCTTAGCGTCGCGCGAATAACCGGCGAGCGATCCATAATCACTGATAACTCACTGTCTGCCGGCATTAAGGCCCGCAGCCGTGGCAGCTCGTCATAAATAGCGTCGATGGTTTCAACAATATTAGCACCGCTTTGGCGACTTATCATAAGCATTACGGCGGGGCGATCATTGTGAAAACCGCTGCTGTATCTGTTTTCTACCGACTCAGACACCTCAGCCACATCGCCCAAACGCACCACGGCACCGTCGTTATGACGAATAACCAAATCACGATACTCGCTCGCCTTGCGCAAGGGATCATTGGTACTCACCCGCCAGCGATGACTGCTGTCTTCAATAACACCGAGTGGCCGCAGGGCATTCGCCTGACTAATAGCATTGCGCACTTCGTCTAAGGCAATGCCACGATGTAATAACGCACCGGGATCGAGTTGCACCCGCACCGCGGGTAAAGAAGCACCACTAACGCCAACTTCGCCCACGCCGACAATTTGCGCTAAGCGCTGTGAAAGAATCGTCGAGGCGGCATCGTATAATTCACTGGGAGACAAGTTGGGCGAGCTTAGCGCCAAACCCATTATCGGCGCCTGTGACGGATCTATTTTACGAAACTCAGGGTTCCCCGGCATACCCGCCGGCAATTCACCGCGCACCACATTGATCGCTGCCTGTACGTCTCGTGCGGCTTCATCTAAATTGCGATCAAGATCAAAGGTCAACACCACTTGGGTAGAACCTTGATTACTCGACGACGAGATTGCAGAAATACCGCTTATACTGCCTAGCGCGCGCTCCAAGGGCGTCGCCACCGTACTAGCCATGCTTTCTGGACTAGCGCCTGGCAGGCTGGCGGTCACACTAATTACCGGAAAATCGACCTGCGGAAGCGGCGCCACTGGCAGCAGCCGCCACGCTAGCAAACCGACCAAAACCAGTGCCAAGGACAATAAGCCCGTGGCGACTGGACGATAAATAAATGGCCGAGAGAGATTCATCCCTTGTTACTCGGCAAATCAATGTCGTCGTTCAAACTAAGATCTGAATCGGTGTATTCTGCGCCACTAAAACGATCAAAAAACAAATACACCACCGGCGTAGTAAACAGTGTTAAGACCTGACTCACCAGCAAACCACCGACCATAACTAAACCCAAGGGTTGGCGTAATTCTGCACCAGAGCCGCCCGCTAACATTAGCGGCAAGGCGCCAAACAAGGCCGCCAAGGTCGTCATTAAAATGGGTCGGAATCTTAATAGTGCAGCGCGGTGAATTGCTTCCCGTGGGCTCATGCCATGATTACGTTGAGCGTCGAGTGCAAAGTCCACCATCATAATGCCATTTTTCTTTACCAAGCCAATTAGCAAGACCACCCCAATGACCGCGATCATGTCTAAAGATCGGCCCGTGATAAGCAGTGCTAGTAAAGCACCAACCGTCGCCGACGGCAGCGTAGACAAAATCGTAATCGGGTGAATCGTGCTTTCATACAAGACTCCCAGCACCACATACATGGTCGCCACCGCCGCCAAGACCAGCCACAACGTATTAGAGAGCGACGCCCTAAACGCTTCCGCCGCGCCTTGGAAACGGCTTTCAATACCCAGCGGTAAACCAATCTCTAACTCTGTCTCTTGTATTGCCGCTACTGCCTCACCAAGCGACGCACCCTCGGCCAAATTGAAAGACAAGGTCGCAGCGGGAAACTGCCCCTGATGATTAATCACTAATGCCGCGGGCCGTTGCTCTACCGTCGCTACACTGCTCAGGGGCGCGGGCACACCAGAAGCAGTTGGCACATACAAACTCTTTAGTGCCGCCAAACCGCTGCTCTGCACTGGGTCGACTTCTAAAACCACGCGGTATTGATTCGACTGGGTAAACAGCGTTGCGATTTGGCGCTGGCCATAAGCATTCTGCAATGTATCTGCGATAGACGATACGCTAACGCCAAGCCGCGCCGCCGCGTCGCGGTCGATATTGATATACGCCTGCTCGCCCTGCTGCTGTAGGTCGCTAGCAACATCGACAAGCTCTGATCGCTGCTGTAGTGCTGACATAAGTTTAGGCACCCACTCCGCAAGTTCAGCGGTGCTGGCTGCGGTTAAGGTGAAACGATATTGAGTGCGACTAATTTGATCTTCTATGCTGAGTTCTTGTACTGGTTGAAACCACGCTTCAATTCCCGGTACATCTTCAGCGCGTTCTCGCAGGCGCTCCATCACCTCAAATACTGATTCGCTGCGTAAATGATGGGCGGGTAAATTGATAAACATACGCCCGCTATTCAGGGTGGTATTACTGCCATCGACACCAATAAAAGACGACAAACTCGACACGCCTGGATCTTCTAGTAAGGCCGCAGCCAAGGCTTGTTGACGACGCGACATAGCCGCAAAAGACGAGTTCTGCGGCGCCTCGGTCACGACCTGAATCACGCCACTGTCTTGTATTGGAAAAAAGTCTTTATCGACGGCGAAATATAATAAAACCGTAAGTAAAATCGTCGCCAACATCGCCAGCATAGCGGCGGGTTGACGAGCCAATACCCAGTCCAGCATCTCACCGTAGCGCGCAATAAATTTATCCATTGCACCCAGTTCTTGATGTTCAGTTTGCAGTGGCTCGCGCAACATACGCGCACACATCATCGGCGTGAGTGTGAGCGACACCAGCAGCGAAATACCGATAGCCACCGCCAAGGTAACGGCAAACTCGTGGAACATACGGCCAACCACATCCGCCATAAATAGCAGCGGAATAAGTACGGCGATTAAAGACAGCGTTAAAGATATTAAGGTAAAGCCGATTTCCTTAGCGCCTTTTAAGGCCGCCGCCAATGGGGTTTCGCCGTTCTCGCGATGACGGGCAATATTTTCCAACATCACTATGGCGTCATCGACCACAAAGCCGGTGGCGATGGTTAAAGCCATTAGACTTAAATTATTAATTGAGAATTCTGCCAAATACATAAAGGCAAAGGTACCGACCAATGACAAAGGCACGGCAATACTGGGAATAATCGTGGCGGGCACACTGCGTAAAAACGCGAAGGTCACCAATACCACCAAGCCAATCGCAAATAATAATTCTTTTTGCACGTCTTTCACTGACGCACGAATGCTATTGGTGCGGTCGGTCAACACCGTCACATCCACCGCCGTGGGCATAGTCGCAGAAAGCTGCGGCAATAGCGCCCGCACGCGATCGGCAACTTCAATAACGTTGGCGCCAGGTTGTTTTTGAATATTCAATAACACCGCCGCCTGGCTATTTGCCCATGCTGCTAAGAATCGGTCTTCAGCGCCGTCACTAATTTTAGCCACATCGCCAAGACGCAGCGGCGCGCCGTCTTGATAGGCGATGATGAGTTTTTCATAATCTTTAACCGAACGAATTTGGTCGTTGGCGTCGAGCAAGGTCGTGCGATTTGGGCCGTCGAAACTGCCCTTGGGTTGGTTCACATTGGTGGCGGCAATCACCGAGCGAATTTCATTTAGACTCAGACCATAGGCGGCAACCGCAGTGGGATTAACCTGTATACGCAGCGCCGGACGCTGTCCGCCCGCCAAACTCACCAAGCCCACGCCCTGCAACTGCGCCAGCTTTTGCGCCATGCGAGTGTCCACAAGATCGTGAACTTCTGGCAGGGCTAAACTTTCGGAGCTGATCGCCAAGGTCATGATCGGCGCATCCGCCGGATTCACCTTGCGGTAGATTGGCGGCGTTGGTAAATCATTCGGCAATAAACTATCTGCCGCATTGAGCGCGGCCTGCACCTCTTGTTCAGCCACACCTAAATCGACTTCCAGCGCGAACTGCAGAGTAATTACCGACGCGCCGCCAGAGCTGGTAGACGCCATTTGCTTAAGGCCGGGGATTTGCCCCAGTCGTCTTTCCAGCGGTGCGGTAATTGTCCGCGCGGTGACATCTGGGCCAGCGCCTGGGTGAAAGGTGAATACCTGAATAATTGGATACTCAACCTGCGGCAAGGCAGACACCGGCAATAAACGCCATGCCAAAATACCCGCCGCCAATAGCGCAAGCATCAGCAGCGAAGTGGCAACCGGCCGTAAAATAAAGGGGCGTGAGATGCTATTCATCGTCGCGCCTAATTATTACGTGGAGTGGGAGTACTAGCGTCGCGATTCGAACGCTGGCCACCGGCACCATCTTGGCCCTTGCCTGCGCCGTCGCGCATTGGCATACCCTGCCGCTGACCGCCTTCACCGCGCTCCGCATTTTTTCCTTCACGGGGCCGCTGCCCCTGTGCTGAGTCAGCACCTACTATCGGCACATCGCCTTCGACAATGACCTGACGACCATCGCGTAAACGATCTAAGCCTTCTAGTACCACTCGGTCACCGGGCTTCAAGCCCTCAGTAATAGCAACTCGATCACTGTCGACAATACCCGTCGTCACCTGACGAATAAACGCCTTACTGTCTTCCACCACATAAACATAGCTGCCTTGAGAACCATGCTGAACTGCATCGGCGGGAACCGTTAATACATCGTCAATACTATTTAAGCGAAGACGCACATTCACAAATTGATTCGGAAATAATTCATTGTCCGTATTGTCAAACACCGCCCGCACTCGCAAGGTGCCCGTGGTGGTATCAATCTGATTATCTAAAGTCGCGAGTTTGCCGGTGGCAATTACAGTTTGCTCATTGCGATTTAAGGCCTCGACCCGCAACGATTTGTCACCGTTAAAGGCTTTTACCAATGCGGGGACTTCGACCTCAGGCACGGTGAACATCACCGCGATAGGCTTGGTTTGAGTAATGGTCACAATGCCGTCACTATCGTTGGCAGCGATTAAATTACCGGCATCTACACGGCGCAAACCTAAACGACCGGAGATCGGCGCTTCAATACGTGTCCAAGACAGCTGCAAGCGCGCGTCGTCAACTTGGGCCTGCTGACTTTTATTGGCACCCTTTAATTCCCGCACTAGCGCCGCCTGACTGTCTAACTGTTGACGAGCAATAGAGTCTTCAGCGTAAAGCCCTTGATACAGATTTAAATCAACTTCCGCATTGGCAAGCTGCGCTTGGTTCTGCTGTAGCTGACCTTGTGCTTGTTCTAGCTGTGCCCGGTAGGGAGCAGGATCAACCTCTGCCAACAAATCGCCCTTGTTAACCTCTGTCCCTTCTGTGAAGGTGATTTTATTAAGCACACCCCCTACCCGACTGCGGACAATAACGGTATTCAGCGGCGTAACCGTACCAATAGAACGAACCTGCACATCAAGGCCACCCATTTCAACAGGAACCACCTTCACCGAGGAGGTTTGACCACCCCAGCCACGCCGCATCATTGGTTCTGGTGCTGGCGGCGTGCGGCCCAACAAATACCAAATACCGACAACAAAGAGCAGCAATATCACAACCCAAATGACAGCCTTGCGAGAACTACTTAAACGCGGGGAATTATTCATTTATAAAAAACCATTGCGGGCGCTTCAGCGCAAAATCGACATTCATCGCTGAGCAGTGAAAAAAGTATTACTGATTAAACACAGCAAGGGGAAAAACCCCTCGTTTTAAACGCAAAAAATTATGCTGAGTATACCCTCAAACCACCCTACGGGTATTTCAGCCAACATATTTGGGGGGCAGTGTAAAAACTCAGATTGGAACGCTCGGTACTCGAATGTATGCAAAGAACCGATATTCACACTGGCCTCTACGTAAGGAGTTTTTACACTGACCCAAAATATTAGTATACGTCGCGGCGGTATAGGCCAGCGTCGCTTAAGGCGTCAACAAGGCTGTCGCCCAATATGGCGCGAAGTTGCTGGTCTACTGCGCTCGCCATGCCTTCGCGACTTCCGCAGACGTATATTGCAGCCCCTGTCGCCACCCATGCTTTTATTGATTCGGCATTTACCAAAATGGCATCTTGTACATAGGCGGGCTGATTGGGGTCCCGCGAGAAGGTCAAATCAATACGCGGCAAATATCCGCTATTTTGCCAGTCCGCAATTTCTTCTTTAAATAGGCGATCCGCGTCGGGGCTGCGTTCGCCAAACAGCAGCCAGTTGTCATGACGGGCATTCAAGTTACGGGCCTGCATATGCCCACGCAATCCGGCAAATCCCGATCCATTGCCAATTAAAATCATTGGTATATTCGACGCCGGCGCATGAAATAGTGGATTGCTGCGCAAGCGCAGCATAACGGTGTCGGCAATTGCGAGGTGCACACCCAGCCAGTTCGACGCCACACCCGGCACGCCATCAGTGCACTGCACTCTTACCAGTAAATCAAGGCATCCACTTTGCGGTATCGACGCAATTGAATATTCTCGCTTGGCCAATAAAGGAAATTCATTAAGCCACGCAGTAATAGCTTTTACGTTATTGCCATCTGGCGCCGCAATGTTTTTAGCTGTTAAATCCCTGCGAGCAAGTTCTTCGAGTAGGCTACGAGATTCACCTTCTATCGATAACACCACGCTGCCATCGAGTTGATGCTGGGCGGCAAACTCCGCACAACGCTTTGCGCTGTTGCGCGGAATAATTTCTGCGATATCCCCCGCTTGCCACTGATCATTTTCTTGCAAAGAAGAAAATCGTAAATGAAGCAATGGCTCACCTAAGCTGCCCTGATTAAGCACTTGACGAGATTCCAAACGCCAAGCTTGATAGTCAGCCTCGACAGCCCTCGGCATTTGCGAAGGAATATCTGCACCGAAAGTTTGCAGCTGTCGATACCAGCGCTGCATGACGTCTGCCTTTGCAGTGTCGTCGTTTCCGTCAAGCTCTAAAGGTGCAAACGCCGGCTCAGCACCATGGCCAGACAAACCCGCATGCAGCTTGTGACCAAAAGCGCAAAAATGTTGGTAGGCGCTGTCACCCAGCGCCAATACCGCAAATTTTAAATGAGAAAACTGCGAAGAATCGCTATTTAGGTAGCGCCTTGCAAAGCGATTGCCATTATCCGGTGGCTCACCCTCACCATAGGTACTGGCAATAAAAAACGCGTGCTTTGTACTCGCCAAGACCTCGTCGTTCACTCGGTCTAGCGGCAGCACCCGCACCGGCCCAGCGGCCTGTAATGCGTTTGCGCTTTGTTGGGCCAAGCCGAGGGCAATGCCGCTTTGGCTGGCATAAGCCACCAGCACAGAGGCCGCGGACTGGTTTTCTGCATTGGCAGGAAATTGCACACCGCCACTATTGCGGCGGCGAAATTGCCATAGGCAATACACCCATAGCAATGCGTACAAACTTGACACCGCCACAACCAGCAGTGATCGCTCCCAAAGGGCCACGATAAACTAGCGCGCAGTTAAAACTTACTGTGGCAACACTTCCAATGTTGCTGAATAACTACCTTGACGTGTTGTCGCTGGCTTCGCGGCCTTATCGTCTTGGTATTCAGCTTCTAGCCAGTAGCGTCCCGCTGATGGCCACTCAACGCTGACCACACCTTTCTTGTCGCTAACAACTTTAATTTCATTTGGGCTGTTGCGGTAACGCGAGCCGTCGGGAATAACCGTAACTTCAACACCGACTGCAGGCTTGCCATCGATCATAAAACGGAATTGGGCTTTTTCACCGGAGAACAAATCATTGGGGTGAGTAATGGGCTGCATTTCCAAGCCTTCGTTCTGCAATTCAAATACCGTTTTACTAGGCTGACCGGCAGTAACGAAGGTTTCCATACGACGCGATGACTGACTTACCTGCAATTTTTTTGCATTTTTGGGTACAGCTTTTTCAAACTCACCGGGTGCTGGTGTTTCACCACGGCCAGGCCAAAAGCCGCGTTTGCCATCTTCCGTTTCCCAGCGCGCGCGAAGCCCACTGCTGGCACTGAATACTTTATATGTACCTTCTTTACTCAACTCTAAATCAAAGCTGCTACGGTATTTTCCGGTATGCTGGTTTTGCATTTCTACTTCTTTACCATCTGGGCCAATAGCCTTCATGCCGTTCAAACGCATAGGAGCATGGTCGGTGTAAAAAATATCGTTAGACACAGCAGCGTCAAAGGTTACCCAGGCATTCTCGCCAGACAATACTGTGGCGGCGGGTAAAACCCATGCACGGTGAGCATTGGCCACTAGGGGCAGCGACATAGCTAATAAAGCAATAAGTGGTAATTTCGTTTTCATCATTTTCATTCCCAATCATGTTTCGTGTATGTGAATACGCAGCAAGCGTTGCAATAAAAATCTGCGAATACTTACGGAGTCAGCTGTAGTGCAATTTTTCCTAACTCGGTTTTGCCTTGAACTTCCAAGAGCTGACTAGATTTAGCCGGCCACTCAAATGGGATTTGCAATAATTCGCGACCACCAACTTCACGGGCGGCCTCAACATATAATTTGTAACTACCCGCTGCTAAATTCTTCAGATTTTTTGTATCTACGATGTGCACACCCGGTTGCTGAGTCGCACCGGTAATACCATCCACCGGCATATCTAAGCTCCGGCCGCTGCGGCGCCACCACTGGCGCATATCTTTCAGCCACTGTTCACCTTTCTCACCGCTCTTATCAAGCTGATACCATACGACCAAATTAGTAACGTCGCCGCTATCCTTGTTCTGAACCCACATTGCAACATAGGGACGGTGATACTCAGCCACATCAATACGCGGTAACTCTACAGAAAGCGCCAAGTCCCCTGCCTGTGCAGCGCCAATACACGCAAAGCCCAGCAAGGTCATCGCCGTCATTTTCTTGATCATCAAATTTCCCTTCCTTTTTAAGGCCTAATGTCAGCGAAATGTTTAATAAGTTTCACCCCGAGAAGACAGTTAATGGACAAATAAAATAATTAATATCAGCGGTATCACTAAGCCCAAACCAACCATTGGCCAGGTGCTAGGCCGACTGCCGGCATGACGCTGCAATAGCAGTAAGCCAGACACGCAAAACACCACACAGGCAATTGCAAATACATCGATGAACCAGCTCCAAGCCGTACCGGTATCACGCCCTTTATGAAGGTCGTTTAAATACGCAATCCAGCCCCGTGTCGTGCGCTCATATAAAATATCGCCACCGGCTAAATCAATACTCAGCCATGCATCACCACCCGGCCTTGGCAGCGCGACATACACTTCCTCGTCGCTCCACTCGCCCCGTGCCGAGGCGGGAATATAAATACTCAACTCGTGCTCTAACCATGCCCGCAATTCTTTACTCAACTGGGCTTTCTCGCTGTCGGGCACAATCACCGCATCTAACACAGACGGCGGTAAAACACTTTCTATTGAGGTCACTACCGGCGTGGCTGGAATTATTGCAGCGTGATTAAGGGTAATACCTGTGGCCGCAAACATGAGCATTCCCACTAGGCAAACCGCCGAGCTGATCCAATGCCATTGACGCAGGGAGCCAAGATGCCAGTGCGCAGGAATAATTTTTAGCGCCATAAATTAGGCTTCCAATACGTCACTCTAATTCCGCAATCGCGAATCATCACTGGGCTTAATTCTCTGGCTCGGTAACAAAGCCGAGTTTTAAAATTCCCGATCGTTGCACTGCCGCCATCACTTTTAATACATGCTCGTAGCTGGCACTGCGGTCACCGCGAATATGCACTTCTGGCTGAACTGGGCTCGCCGCCGCGGCGATTAAACGCTGTTCCAGCGCCTCCATTGTCATTTCAGTTTTATCCCAATGAATTATTCCCTCGGCGGTAATCGACAGAGTTACCGCATCAGGTTTGATATCGTTGGGAGTATTGTCAGCGCGGGGCAAATCCACTTTTACCGAGTTGGTTATGACGGGCACGGTAATAATAAAAATAATCAGCAATACCAACATAACGTCTACCAGCGGCGTCATATTGATCTCGCTCATTACCTCGCTGCTGTCATCGTCCAAGCCGCCACCAAATGCCATATCACACTCCCTCGCGCTTTTGCTGCGCCTTGGCTAAGCTGCTAACAACATCGCCGCTGCGATTTGCGGGCGCCGCGCCGGTAATGAGGTAGGCGTGTAGCTGGTGCGCAAAACGATTTAACTTACTGATGATGGCCTTATTGCCACGGGCCAAGGTGTTGTATGCCAATACCGCAGGAATCGCGACCGCCAAACCAAAGGCGGTCATGATTAAGGCCTCGCCAACTGGCCCCGCCACTTTATCGATACCCGCTTGGCCAGACACACCAATGTTTACCAAGGCGTGGTAAATACCCCACACGGTGCCAAATAAGCCTATGAATGGTGCGGTTGAGCCAACCGATGCCAACACCGCGAGTCCACGCTGAAGATTTTCTGAGCTTTCGTCGATTGAGCCTTTTAAGCAGGCGGTTAGCCATTCGGCCAAAGGCAAATGCCCATGCAGATCGGCTTTGTGATTTACATGGTGATCCAAGCCAGACTGCCCTTCTTCGGCAAGGTTGCGGAAAGGGTTGTTTTGCTGATTGCCCAGCATGTGCAGGCCCTCAGCAAAACTTTGCGCATGCCAAAAATCAATCAAGGCGCGTACAGGTTTACGCAGGCGATACAAGCGCCATGAACGAATCACAATCACGTACCAAGATGCGATGGACATCGCCAGTAGCATTACCGCCACAACCTTGATGACCATATCGCCCTGTGTCCACAAGGCCTCTACGCCATAGGGGTTTTCCATAAAACTACATCCTCAAATTCAGTTGTGCCGACTGCAACCGCAGCGTCGTAAAAAATAAAGATCTAACATTCTCGCCACTATTGGTTCAATGAGAATTCCAGCGGTTGTAAATACCAGTATGGAATGGGCTCATCTCCGCGTTTAGCAGGTAAATAGCGCCAGCGTTTCACCGCCTTCATCGCCGTCTTATCCAATCGCTCAAAGCCGCTGGACTGTTTAATTCTCACCTCACCCACTGTGCCATTCGGCAAAATGAGTAATTCCAATACCACGATGCCCTCTTCCTTTAAGCGCCGAGAAATACTCGGATACGCAGGCGCCGGATTGTTTAAGGGGTTGGCGTCATGACGCGGCGGCGTAATCGGCGCACCCAAGGTCTTGTTGTCATTTTCCGAAACCCGTGCCTGCTTCTGCGCGGGAGGCGGCGGTGCCGGTTGCTCTTCTGCCTGCTCTTCGCGGCTAATCGCCTTTTCCGATGGTGGCGCTTTAGGTGGCGGCGGCAGTTTCGGTTTCGGCTTGGGCTTAGGTTTTGGCAGCGGCTTGGGTTTGGGCTTTGGTTTAGGCGGCTCCGGCGTTTTTTCTGGCGGAGGCGTTTTTCTCTCACTCGGTAATTGCACCGCCTCGGCCGGTGGCGCGGGGATCAGCACCCCCTGAATACTGGGCATTACCACCTGCTTGTGCTCCGGCGATGGGATATACACCACCGCTGCGATAGCGCCACCATGTATGGCGAGCACTAATAAAAGCCCCCACCAAGAGTCGTATGCCGACTTCACTGCGCGACTCTCTCGATAATCCAGCCGCCATTTTTCAGACAACCGTGTTTGCTGCCAGCATTTCCTACTCGCACTGTCGCCGAACCGTAGCTCTCCGCGTTGTATCGCGTTACCGCAGCCTTCATTTTGTCGCTTAAATTCCGTGATATGTGTTTAAGATCACCACCCTAGTCCATCAACCCGGTGAGCCAGCACTGTGTCCTGCCTATTTGCTTAGCGCAGCTTTCTTAAGCGCGCAGGAATTAACTAGCAATATACAGCCGCGCAAGAATACTATTAATGAGAATGATTATCAAAGGTAAAGTGAGAATATATTTAGTTACTATTTCTAGTTGGGTGAGAAATACCCACGCATTTGTTTGGGCAACGTTAGCGCTCGCCCCCGATACCGGCTGCGCCAAAACCACCTACCGTCGCAAGTTTCTATAAATCCCCGATTTCGATTTCAAAGGTGAACGGGAACAATCGCACAAGTCCACCGCCCCCTTTCCACCGATGTCGGCCCGTCACGCACCACTGTCATCATTTCGTCTAAAAACTTCTATATAAACGCAATCAAACTGTAAACCTTTCGCCCTAGTCTCTTAACCACTCATTGGTATTAGAGCCCTGCTCAATACCACCGCTCACAGCTACAGCCATGCCATACCGACAAAAGGAAATTTCAAATTTCCAGACTAGGAGCCTTCACATGCGTATAAGAACCGCCATTTTGTCAGGGGTATTGCCCATCGCAATTGCGTCGCACGCCGCCGCTGTGGTAATGCCCGCACATCAGACCAGCAACCCCTGGTATACCGACGCCGCCACTAGCACAAACGCTAAAGCCGCTGCGACCACACCCAATAAAGCAAAAAACGTCATCCTCTTTGTAGGTGACGGCATGGGGGTGTCTACGTTAACCGCCGCACGCATCCTCCAAGGTCAGCAAAAGGGTAATCAAGGCGAGGAAGGTCTTTTAAGCTTTGAAACCTTTCCTCATACCGCCTTAGTAAAAACCTATAATGTGGACGCGCAAACACCTGATTCAGCCGGTACCATGATCGCGATGATGTCTGGAGTAAAAAGTGATGCCGGCGTGCTTGGCGTCTCAGAAAACATCGAGCGCGGTGATTGCAGTACGGTTAGCGGCAATGAATTAATCACCGCCATTGAGCTTGCCGAATTAAAAGGCATGTCGACGGGGATAATTTCTACCGCACGTATCACCCACGCTACCCCGGCGGCAGCCTATGCAAAATCCGCTGACCGCGACTGGGAAGACGATGGCGACTTGCCAGACGATGCCAAAGCCGCAGGCTGCGAAGATATTGCATCGCAACTAATCAATTTTGAACCCAACCTAGAAGCCCGCATTGAAGGCGCAGACGTCGATGGCTTAGACGTAGTAATGGGTGGCGGTCGTCGCAGCTTTTTGCCCAAAGATGCCGCGTTTAACAGCGACGACGCGGTAAGTAGTGTTGAGGGCGATCGCACTGACAACCGCGATCTCACCGCGGAGTGGAAAGCACGCTACCCAAACGGCGACTATGTGTTTGATCAAAGTAGTTTTGACGGCGTAAATGCCAACACCGCCACCAAACTATTTGGCCTGTTTAACGAGTCACATATGCAGTACGAGGCTGACCGTGGCAATGACGTTGCCGGCGAGCCATCGCTGACTGAAATGACCACAAAGGCCATCGACATTTTAGACAACAATAGCAAAGGCTATATATTAGTTGTGGAGTCGGGTCGTATCGATCACGGTCATCACGCCGGTAGTGCTTACAGCGCACTCACCGATGCGATTGAATTGTCTAATGCAGTAAAAGCCGCCGCCGACGCCACCAGCGCAGACGACACCTTAATTCTGGTCACCGCCGATCACAGCCATGTATTCACCATTGCCGGTTACCCTAAACGCGGTAATCCGATTCTGGGTAAGGTGGTTAACGTAGGTGAAACAACGCCAACTACCGCCGCCGATGGCATGCCTTACACCACTGTCGGCTACACCAATGGCCTTGGCTTTCACGACCTTGGCAACGCCACCGATGGCGACGCGGTATATTCTGAAGGCGTTCAAGCAGGACGAGCGGATCTTGCCAGTGTCGACACAGAATCATCAGGCTTTCACCAAGAAGCATTAGTACCACTGGATTCTGAAACCCATGCCGGCGAAGATATCAGCCTTCACGCCCGCGGCCCTGGCTCACAATTTGTGCGCGGCGTTGTCGAGCAGAACCTAGTTTTCCACTTGATCAATCAAGCACTTGATCTGCTGGCCAGCGAATAAGGAGAGTGACCATGAAATATTTTAAAGTAGCAATTTTAAGCGCGGCCGTAGCAGGCCTCGCAGCCTGCGGCGGCGACAATGACAAAAAGAGCAGCTCAAACAACAATAGTAACGCTGCCATTATTGAAAATACCCGCAGCAATGCGTGGTATAGCGACGCAGAAGCAAAAATAGCCGCCACCACCCAAGCCAACCTCAATCGCGGCGCGGCAAAAAACGTCATCCTTTTTGTCGGTGACGGCATGGGTATTTCTACCGTGACCGCCGCCCGTATTCTTGCTGGCCAGCTTAAGGGGCAATCAGGCGAAGAAAACAATCTAAGCTTCGACCTTTTCCCCTACACCGGCTTAGCAAAAACCTATAACGTCGATGCGCAAACGCCAGATTCAGCCGGCACTATGACGGCACTCATCTCCGGCGTAAAAACCGACGTTGGTGTGATTGGCGTGAATGAAAATATTGTTCGCGGCGACTGCACAACCGTTGCAGGCAATGAATTAGTTACCGCCCTTGAACTCGCAGAAATTGCCGGCAAGTCCACCGGCATACTGTCTACCGCCCGCATCACCCACGCCACCCCCGCAGCGACTTATGCAAAATCTGCTGACCGCGACTGGGAAGACGATGGCGACATGCCCGCCGCAGCAATAAGCGCTGGCTGTGAAGACATCGCATCGCAGCTCATTAACTTTGAGCCTAATTTAGAAGCCCGCATTAATGGCGTCGATGTAGATGGTATCGAAGTCGTCATGGGCGGCGGTCGTCGCAGCTTTTTACCTAAAGACGTGGCATTTAACAGCCCAGACGCCGTCAGCAGCGTTGAAGGTGATCGCACCGACAGTCGCGACCTAACCGCTGAGTGGAAAACACGCTACCCCAGTGGCAATTACATTTTTGACCAAACTAGTTTTGACGCCATCGATACCGAAAGCACAAGCAAGGTACTCGGCTTATTCAATGAATCACATATGCAATACGAAGCCGACCGTGGCAACGACGTTGCCGGCGAACCCTCGCTAAGTGAGATGACGGAAAAAGCAATCAAGATCTTAGACAATAACGACAATGGCTATTTCTTGATGGTTGAATCTGGCCGTATTGACCACGCTCATCACGCTGGCAACGCCTACAATGCGCTAAACGACGCAGTAGAATTATCGGAAGCTGTCGCCAAGGCCGTTGAACTTAGCAATAGCGATGACACGCTCATTATCGTCACCGCCGACCACAGCCATGTTTTCACTATTGCTGGCTATCCTAAACGCGGCAACCCCATCCTCGGCAAAGTCGTCGGTATTGGCTCTAACAGCCCATCGCTGGCCGCCGATGGCACACCCTATACGACATTGGGCTACACCAACGGCTTGGGCTTCCGCGATCTTGGCAATGAAACCGACGCTGACGAAGCCTACAACCAAGCAATTGACGCTGGCCGCAAAGACCTGTCGCAAATTAATACTCAAGCTCCGGGCTTCCATCAAGAGGCATTAATTCCTCTCGGTTCAGAAACCCATGCGGGCGAAGACGTTGGCGTATATGCATCCGGCCCTGGCGCCGCATTGGTTAGCGGCACTAACGAGCAAAACATGGTCTTTCACGTAATGAATTACGCAGCAGACCTTGTGAACAAAGCCAATAGCAAGCAAGTGGCCCCTTGATTAAATAATAAAAACTTTTAGACCATCATGACGCTGGTTCACGCCAGCGTCTTTATTTTAAAAAGTGACAAACTGACATTCGCAAGGATTTCCCCGTGACGTTCGCAACACGCTTTAAGCCTATTCTTAATCGTCCCAAAGCAGCGATGCTTTTCATTGGCGCCTTGATCATCGCACTGCCCACACACGCTGAAGAGTGCAACCCCAACACCCCTATCAGCGCCCACTACCAAGTCACCAGTCGCAATACTGCACAGACAGAAAAAACCACCACTAAACAACTGATATTATGGCGCCAGAAAAACAGTGTGGCCGAGCAATTTCCAGCCAAGGGAATTACAGAAATATGGGAACGCAACCACAGCAATAGCATAAAACTGAATCGCTATTTCGACGCCTATCAACGCGGCATAGAATATTCACCAAGCGAAGTGAAAGATGTAAACGGCGACGATGACTGGAGCATGAAAACCCAACTTGTCGCCGATTCGCTGTTACAGAAAATGAGTTTAAGCAATCGCGAAGGCAGCGGCTGTGAACGCGAAGAAAGCTATTTATTAGCCGAAAAAAATTACACTGCCACCCTAGTTTGGCTGCCTGCTTATCGCCTAGTAAAGTCCTATCACATGCAAAGTGGATCGCGGGAACAAGAGTGGACACTAAACAAAAAGACGACGGACAAGAACAGCATTAATCATTTTTTTAAACAATATTCAGATTATAAAACTACTGACTACGCCGACATTGGCGACAGCGAATCAGATCCCTTTTTACGAAAAATGATCCGACTAGGATTTATTGAACACGGCAGCTCAGGCATGTATGACACCCAGGGCAATGATATTGGTGGCTCGCATCAACACTAAGCAAACGGTTCAAAACTTTAGCATAACGTCACGAACGGCAAAAACCAGCGCAAAATCAAATAGCACCAAGGATGGCGCGTATTAGGGGGCAATACAGGGACAGTAGCTATGCCGAGGCCTAGGATCCTTAGTTAAGCCGAAAATAATGCAGTACTTGCCCCTTAAACTCTTCCGTCAAAAAGCCGCTAGTTTCGGGCTTATGCTGACTATGGGAGTAACCCAAGGTCACCATCTTTTTACTAAACGCTGCATGATTTAATCTACCGGGATCAACCAATATCACCTCGCATTGCGGTTTAGCGTGGCGTTCAATAAATTCTGACAACAAGGCAATATGCTCACGCTCATATAAAATATCGGAGCCAATAATGACGTCAAACTCGCCTAGCCCATCACTAAGATCATTCCACCCTGTACGCAAAAACGGAATTTTCATCCCACTATTCAAACGCACATTTTCTATCAAAAAATTACCCGCTTCAGGATGAATATCGGTGGCAGTAATATCAGCATGTCGTGCATTAAGTAATAAACTGGTCAGCGCCAAACCGCAGCCGACTTCTAAAATACGCTTCCCCTCAACGGCAAAAGTCGCCATTTCATTTGCCAGTACCGCGCTAGAATCCCACACCACGCCAAACAGCGACCATTGCGCAGAGGAAATCCCCAACGCCTCGGCCTCACCCAAAGTATCTGAAAACTGCTGATTATCGCGAAGACTACGGACGTGAATATCAAACCCTTGAACATCAATGGTTTGGTAACGAAGACGAACAGCTTCCACAACATACTCCCAAACGGCTGACGTAAGCCGCGAACTAAGGTAGTTCGCAACACGCACACCTGCACTATAGACGTATACACACGCCACGTCGCGCCAATGCCGATACTGGGGGTTTATCATTAATGAAAGAGCTAGGAAATTTGGCACACAAGGATGTAACAATCCGGTCAAAAACACCTACTCATGGCAGTAAGCCCTAGCAAGTCATATGTGGTTTTCGCCAAAGCTATAAATTGAGAGCCTAAAAAAACCCAACCCTATGTTTGCACACAGCGGCCGGGTTGTTTTATTCGCAGGTCCGCTTAAACGGGGGCTTTAGCGCGCGATTTATACTCGCCAGTGCGGGTGTCAATTTCTATCCAATCGTCAATTTCACAGAAATCGGCAACTTTGATTTCAGTGCCGTTGCTCAATTTGGCTGGCTTCATGACTTTACCCGAGGTGTCGCCGCGAGCCGAGCCTTCGGTATAAGTGATCTGACGAACAACCATGGTCGGTAGATCGACAGAAATTACTTTGCCCTCAAAGAATACGGCTTCGCAAATATCACTCATGCCATCAACAATGTAAGGTAATACGCTTTCGATATCTTCTTCGTTTAGTTCGTACTGATTGTATTCTTCGTCCATGAATACATATATAGACTCAGCAACGTACGAGTAGGTTACCGCAATGCGTTCAAGGATAACGGGTTCTACTTTATCGTCGGTTTTATACACGGTTTCCGTCGTAGAACCACTCAATAGGTTCTTCAACTTCATTTTAACAATGGCACTGTTACGGCCAGATTTCGTAAATTCTGCTTTCTGAACCATCCAAGGCTGGCCGTCGATCAGAATCACACTATTGGGCTTCATTTCTTGTGCTGTTTTCATAGGTTTATCCGAATGGAGATTGATATAAGCCAGCAATTTTTTTGGCTGCGTATCATACCCAATTCTGGTAAAACTGCACTAGCGATTCTGCAAGATTATTTTGCCCCTCTAAATACGCAGCCCAATCCTCTGAGTGCCCCACCAGATCGGCCCCTCCGACGAATAGCCGATCTTTCATATCTGCCGGCAATACACCCGTATTCCAGGCCAGCCACGAGCTAATCGTGGCGGTCTTTGCGCCTGCACTTAAACCTTCGTTGTAGCAACGCAAAAATGCATCTAACTTAACAAAGTGGGCACCTTCTTGCTGAGGATAGATATGCCATAAAAATGGACGCGCTGCCCACTGAGCGCGAACGAAGGAGTCTTCCCCCCTAACCACATTAAAATCGCAGCTCCACAACAATAAATCGTAGTCCGGCTGGCTCAAAAAAGGGATGAACTGTATGCACACACTACCCCGTTGATAACGCTCGCCCAGCTCAAACGCCTCCCGCCCCAGCCATCGACAAACATCTCCGACAACCCTCCCCACTGGCACCAAAAAATGATAACGTCGCTGACCTTCGCATATCGCATCAAGCCATTGCGTCAGAGCGGGGTTTTCATAACAAAACAAAGAAACCAAGGTGCTGTCAGCAATCTCATCCACACCAATCGTACTGAGAAACTGTGCTTTAGCACGGTCATTTTGCTGGAACGCACTCCGTCGCTGCAACAAGTTCGTTTCGCGAAGCAATCCGCCGGTGTTAGTGCTAAAACCAGGGAAGAAAAAATACTTCTGCAGTCCATTTTGCTGTAGCGACGGCAGGCCATGACAGCCCGCCACCCAATCTTCGGCACTTAAATATTCTAAGTTTAGCCACAGAGGAGGGACTGATCGCGCAGCCATTGCTGCAAGATACTTTAGAGGCAGCTGACAGCCAAAGGCCTCGACCACCACGTCGGCGGGTACAACCTCCCGCCACTCCGGCGACCAATAATGAACCCAAACGCGGCCAATCTGCCGCGGGGCGTAACTGGAAATTCCAGTTGGGGATATCCCACTCAGGCGCGCCAAGGTTTCAGGGTCGTCGACCCAAAGCCGCACCTCAGCGTCATACTCTTCTGCCAATTGCCGCGCCAAGCGCCAACACACGCCCGCATCGCCATAATTATCAATAACATGGCAAAATATGTCCCAACTTGTACGCATGAATGCCCGCAATGAATAAAAACACGGTTGAATGAAATAGTTGAATTACGCAGTGTAAGCGGCCGCCGGCTTTCGCAGAGCGACTAATACTAACGCTAGAAGATGGATATTAAAAAGTGGGATTTGGTGATCCCACTTTTTACGGCTGGCTGCTGCTCTTATCTTGCAAGGTTTACACGGGGAAGTACGGGCTCCCGCTTTTCTAAAAATGCCGCCAAGGCTTCGCGGTGTTCTTCACTATTGCGACAGCGTTGGAAGTTTTTAATTTCCTCTGCGATATAGCTCTCGCAACTCATTTCCTCGGCGTTTTTCAAATTGCTTTTAATACATCCCAGCGCATTTGTCGGCCCATCGGCTAAGCGCGTTGCCAAGCTCTCCACTTCGCCACACAGGGCATCCACCTCACAGACTTTACTTAACAAGCCATTTTTAAAGGCTTCATCTGCGCTATAAGTTGGACAAAGCAAACAGAATTCCCGCGCTTTACCCGCGCCCATCCATTTACTTAGAAAATACGCGGCGGCGAAATCACCAGACAGGCCTATTTTAGTATGGGCGTATCCTAGGGTGGCCGTCGTGTCAGCTAGACGAAAATCGCAGGCCAAGGCCAAGGACAAGCCGCCACCAACAGCGGGGCCACGGATCATCGCAATGGTCGGTTTGGGCATCTCATGTAATAACATGGCGGCCTCGGCCCCCACTCGTAATAAGACTTCGGTAGAATATTTACGGGTGTGCTCGAGACCTAGCGCCAAATTTTTGATATCTGCGCCCGAACAAAATGCGTCCCCAGCACCCTCTATCACCACCGCCCCGACCGAGTCATCTTGCGCGGCGTCTCGTATGTAGTGGTATAAAGAGGTCACCATCTCTTCATTTATCGCGTTCTTTGAGGCGGGGCGACTTAAAATAACGTGCAATATTCTACCCTGACGACGGGTGTGAACAGGGCCAATCTCATTAATCATTATTTTTATCCTATTAACTGCTAAAGAAGGCGCATCCTTGCTTTGTGCAAAGCACCTTGTTCCTAGCTTTTCTGCCAGTCATGCCTACAAAATACGGGACAATATCGCGAAAAACAATCGATAAAACACGAGCTTTTGAGGTAAGGGCCACACTAAACAATAAAGTGTCGGCTCACGACCTTAAAGCACCAAAAATGAGCTCACATTCCTTCCATACCACTTCTTTACCAGCAAAAAATGCCCACCAACTGTGCTCCTTTAGGTAAGCACCAAATAAAACACTAATCTAAATACAAACTATTTGTATTTGATATTCATTCTCATTACTATATGTCCGACTTCAGGCTTCACCTAAATTATATATCCGCAGCCGCACAAAAAGTGGCCGCACTAGAGACTTATCCAGGAGATACTTAACGTGACCGACCTACACCAAGTAAACCGACCGCAACGTAAATTACTCGCGCAAGCGATTGGCTTTGCAATAGCTAGTACTGCATTGCCAGCGCTAGCGGCAGAAGAAGCACAGCAAACTCTACCTGCAGTAAAAGTTGAATCTACCGTCATCTCTCCTTATAAAGCAGAAAAAGCCTCATCCCCCCAGTACACCCAAAAGCTGGCCGACACGCCAAAAACCATCACCGTTGTACCTGAGCAAATACTGCGCGACCAAGCCGTGACCAGCCTTCGCGATGCACTGCGTAATGTTTCTGGTATCACCATGCAAGCAGGTGAAGGCGGCGCAGCAGCTGGTGACAACCTGAGTATTCGCGGCTTTGACGCGACCAACGACCTCTATGTAGACGGTGTTCGTGATATTGGCGCGTACAGCCGCGACACCTTCAACCTTGAGCAATTAGAAGTTACCAAAGGCCCATCATCAACTGTTAGCGGCCGTGGTTCAGCGGGTGGTTCGGTTAACTTAGTAAGCAAGACTGCAAAATTTGAAGAGTTTAAACGCGGCACCATCATGGTCGGCAACGAAGACCAACTGCGCGCCACAGCAGATATCAATGCGACATTGACGAGCAACTTAGCCGGCCGCATCAACCTCATGACACAAGACAGTGGCGTACCTGGCCGTGACGTGACTAAAAACAAAGGCAGCGCCTTTGCCGGCGCCTTAACCTACTTATTGTCAGATAAAACAACTTTGTCCGGTGGCATTACCTATCTAGACCAAGACAACACCCCCGACGGCGGCGTGCCATTACTCACTAACGCCAACGGCCAGCGCTACCTAGACGAATCTACCGCAGAAAATTACTACGGTGTTGAAAACCGCGATTTCGACGAAAACGAAATCACCACATTCAAATTTGCCGTTGAACACAACTTTAGCGAGACCTTAAGCCTGCGCAACCAGACGTTTATCGGCACCACCGAAACCTCTGCCGCCTTCACCCGTCCCAGCTTTGACTCAGCTACCGGTGAAGTCCGCCGCGGCGGTGTAAAAAGTCGCGACGAAGACCGTGACATTCTCTCTAATCAGACAAGCCTGCGCAGCGACTTTACCAGCGGTGGAATTCAACACAATCTCGTCACAGGCTTTGATGTCACCCAAGAGGAATACACCTACTACGAGTTGCTGAACACCGACGACAACCCAGCCAATGTTGACCTATACAACCCCGTAACTAACGATCCTTACAACGGCTCTATTACCCGCACGGGCGGAAAGCGCAAAGGGACCTACGACGCACTTTCTTTCTTTGTAAGTGACACCCTTACCTTTACACCTCAGTGGTTGCTCACTGTAGGTATGCGTGTTGAAGATTACGATCAAGATTACACACAGGATTATTCATCCACCAACCGCGACGGCAGCATCACCTCACCGTACACCTATAAATCTAGCGACACCTTAGTAAGCTGGAACGCCGCCATTACCTATAAACCCGTTGAAAACGGCAGTATTTATTTTGGTATCGGCAATGCGCAAACGCCTCTGGGCAGCAACCTAACACTGTCATCGGATGAACAAAACCTAGATGCTGAAGAAGATCAAATCTTAGAACTCGGCACCAAGTGGGAACTGTTCGATGCCAAGGTTCTTGCCAATGCAGCACTATTCCGCTCGGTTAAAACCAACGCAGCGACCAACGACGTCGACAACGACGACGCGCTAGTACTCGACGGTGAGCAAGTAGTACAAGGCATAGAACTAGGCATTAACGGCACCATCACATCAAAGTGGGCGATCATCGCCAACTACACCTATACCGATAGCGAAATCAAAGATTCTGGCGATCCAGCAGAAGTTGGCGTGGTTATTTTCAATACGCCTGACCACAGCGCCAGCCTATGGACTACCTACCAAATTGATCGCGCATGGCAAGTGGGTGGTGGTCTGCAGTACATTGGCGAATACGAGAATGGTGACACGACTGAGCTAGATGCAACCACCTTACTTAACGCGACCGCGTCGTTCCAAGCGACTGATAACGTTAAGCTTCAGCTAAATGCCAACAACTTAACTGATGAAAAATATCTGTTAAAACCCCGTGGTAGCCGTGGCGTGCCCGGACCTGGTACCGGCGTTACACTTACCGCAAGTCTGGAGTTCTAATTCCTAACACGCAATAATGTAAGTGTCAGGGAAAAATCACCGCCCCGCCTATGCGGGGCGTTTTCGTTAAAGGTTTAAAAACATGCTCGTTAAAATACCCGCTCTTCTCAGTAAAACAGAGGTCGCGCACTGCCGCAGTATTATGGAAGCCGCAGAATGGGTAGATGGCAAGGTGACCGCGGGATACCAATCAGCAAAGAATAAAAACAATATTCAGTTAGCAGAAAATTCCAATGCGGCAAACCAGCTTGGCGACATTATTTTAGCCGCGCTCGCCAAAAACAATTTATTCATGTCTGCTGCACTACCGCTAAAAATCTTTCCCCCCTTGTTTAATTGCTACCAAGGCGGCCATTCCTTTGGCGTACACGTCGACAATGCTATTCGGCAGGTAAAGGGTACGGCGGTTAAAGTACGAACCGATCTATCGATGACACTGTTTTTCTCAGAGCCAGAAGAATACGACGGCGGAGAATTGGTGATTGAAGATACCTACGGCACACAGAGCATCAAACTCGCTGCGGGCGATATGATTTTATACCCGTCAACCAGCTTACACCGAGTCACACCCGTTACCGAAGGCAGGCGTCTAGCCTCCTTTTTTTGGCTGCAAAGTATGGTCGCCAGCGACGAAAAACGCAGCTTGTTATACGACATGGATATGAGCATTCAGAATCTAAGCCAGGGCAATGAAGACCACCCTGCGATTATTCAGCTCACTGGGGTTTACCACAATTTATTACGGCAGTGGGCGCAAACCTAATTAGCTTATGCACCCACCCAGAGTAATACTAAGATTCGTCGTCGCTAGTATTGCGATATTTTAACTGTAAACCCTTTAAAAAATTTCGCAAAATCTGATCTTTACAGTCTCGATAATGCTTGTGATCTGGCTTGCGAAAGAAAGCGCTTAACTCGTGCTTACTAATTTTAAAGTCAGCCAATTCTAAAATAGCCATGACATCTTCAGCCTTAAGACTTAATGCGATTTTTAATTTCATAAAAATCATATTATTCGTCAATCGTTTTTCAACTGCGGGCTTCGGGCCATCTTTGGCGCCACGCATATCGACAATTAGACCGTTCAAAAATGCCGCCAGCAGCAAATCACTGCAATCTTCGTAGCCCTCATCACCTTCTTTCTTTAACCACGCACTCACTTCTTCTCTAGAAACATGGTGATCTGCCAAACCGTAAATCGCCATCATTTTTGCATCATTAAAATCAAAGATGTAACGCACTCGGCGCAACACATCGTTATTTACCATTGTTGATTCCTATTACGGTTTTATATCAATCGTCAGAGCGGCGAGAGCCTTCTTTAAAACGACGTTTACGCGCCTGATTCTCTTCTTCTTTCTTAGCTTTAGCTTCAGCAACCGCGAGATTTTCTCGCTCAATCATCGCCGGTGTTTCAAGACTAATACGGCCCAATGTACCAGCACGTAATTCATTAATTAATACTTCGCAAATTTTATGAAGGTTTATACGCCCTCCCGCACTTAAGGCTCCGCGACGCAGCGCGGCAGCCTCTAAAAATGCCAATTCAGTGTTTGGAATACTATCGAGTTGGTAGCGCGCTTGCAGTAATTCAGGGTAGGCCTTAATTAAATAATCGGCGGCGTAAAAGCCAACATCGTCATATTCCATGGCAGTATTTTTAATCGCGCCAGTTACTGCAAGGCGGTAGCTACTGTTGGGGTTTTCAATTTTGGGCCACAAAATACCAGGGGTGTCGAACAACACAATGCCGCTACCCAAATTAATACGCTGCTGACTTTTTGTAACTGCCGGTTCATTGCCGGTCTTGGCGATAATACGATCCGCCAAAATATTAATTAAGGTCGATTTTCCCACATTAGGAATACCGACAATCATGGTATTAATGGTTTTTAAACTGGCGTCTTTGGCGGGAAACATTTTGCGGCACAGCTCAATGAGCTGTTTGATTTTAGTCGGGTCGTCAGTGGTGGTGGTAAATGACTTAACGCCGCGATCTCTTTCTAGGTATTGCTGCCACTCTGCAGTCACTTTAGGGTCGGCCAAATCAGCCTTGCTCAGCACCTTGATACAGGGCTTATCGCCACGCAATTTTGCGATGGCAGGATTCTCACTGGAGTTGGGAATACGTGCGTCCAAGACCTCAATCAGCAGATCAACCTGAGGTAAGACCTCGGCTATCGCCTTTTGGGCTTTGTGCATATGCCCTGGATACCACTGAATCGCCATCAACTACGCCTTATCGATCAAAGGCGCTATTGTACGTTAAGCAGACCGACTTTGGGTAAACTCAGCTCGATTCACTCAGAAATCGACTCGCTATGAACACATACGCTAATAATACGACGCAGATGAAAGCGTCATCTTAAATTAGCCCAAGGGTAGGTATACGTCGGTCAACATATCTTTCTCTGCAATATGGGGACCCACATTTAGGTAATGAAAAAATATGGGGAAGTTCCCGAGCTGCTCGCCGCTGCGTGGTAACCAATGCTGATATAAATACGCCGCAGCCTCAACATTGTCACGGGAGCCAATATGACGCGCCACCGCACATCGGCAGGCCGGAATACACTTATTAATTACGCCATAGGTATTCGGTAGTACATCGTCTAATACCGAAACAGCTAAATCCACTCGATACGCCGACGCGGTTACCGCTCGCGGATCATTGTAATGCACGCCATAGCTGCGATGCTCTGGTGACGGTGCTAAGCCATTTTCTTTTCGCCATGCAACGAGTTTAGCAATGGCCTGCCCCTCCGCTTCTGGCGCCCCCACATGCTCAATCACTGCAATTTTGGTCTCAGGAAAATCAATAATATTAACCTGCAATGAGATCCTCCTTCCTTCAATCCGAAACACTATGCCTTACAACAACTCAGTTTTAGATCGGTCGCCCTCAGAAAACACCGCCACCAATGAATAGCGCATAAACCCGCTGCAGGTACTCAAATAATCACGTATTTCGTGTTTAACAATATCCGCAAAACCCTCGTCTTTAAATTTCCAATGTGTAGACTCATCGAGATATGGCTGCAGTGAAGCCATATCACAAACCACCCGATACGGCGATTCCTGTAGTTTGCTGTCATCTGCCACAACAACGTTTAAGACAAAGCTCTCATCAAATTCAAATATTAGGTAAAGGGAATCATCTTGAATACTGCTATGCAATTCACCAACCGCTTTATTGACGCAGGCTGCCAGCAAAGGCGCAAAATCGGCCTCGAGCTGCGCTACACTATTTATAAGATACTTCGCTTTAACCCCACTTTCCGCCGGAGATGACAACACCTCCCACTCAATATTCATCGCTGTAAGACCCTTAATTTTATGAACGTCAATTCTTAGATTAGCGGTGTGATGTAGCCAGCTAATTAGTGTTGGATACAAAAATTACCGCAAAAAAAACAAAAGGCCCTTCTGCTGCCAGAAAGGCCTTTAATCTTTGTGTCGCTAACTAAGCTAACGAATACTTGCTGTCGTTCTCGCGGCGAGATGCTCCGACACTTTCTTTTTCTGATATACCTGTGCGGCGGTAGCAACACTGCCGCCCTTGCCAGTTTCAAGCCAACGCTTTATGCGGCCGGCGTCGCCAATTGGGCTAGTTTTACCAAAGGAGTCCAACATCACAAACAGTAAATTTTTGCCGTCGACATTCGCTTTCATCACAAGGCAGCGACCAGCTTCATTGAGATAACCCGTTTTGCTCATTGCCACGTCCCAACGCTGATAGCGTACCAGCGAATTAGTATTCACATAAGCAAGGCGATACCCAGGGCTGCGAAAATTTGCGGTGTGGGTTGTGGTAGTCGAATACTCAGCAATCACTGGATATTTCGCTGCAGCTGCAATTAATTTGGCCATGTCCGCGGCGGTCGACACATTGTGGTGAGACAGGCCACTAGTATCTACGTAGTGAGTATTTTTCATGCCTAAGGCACGGGCTTTAGCATTCATTTTAGCGACAAATGCGCTTGTGCCACCTGGATAATTTCTGCCCAGTGCCGCCGCCGCTAAATTTTCCGAGGACATAAGCGCCAAACGCAATGCTTCGCCACGGGGCAACTCAGAATCTACGCGAATACGAGAGTAATAATTGTTAATCGCTTTGCGGTCCGCTTGAGAAAAGCGAATGCTCTCACGCAGCGACTGTTTAGAGTCTAGCACCACCATTGCCGTCATAACCTTGGTTAAAGACGCTATTGGCTTCACTATGTCGGCATATTTTTGATAGACGACTTCGCCAGTATCGGCATCAACCACCATCGCACTGACCGATGCCAGTTGTAAATTTGCGGGATTAGATCCCTTTGTCGGCACACTGTTCGCCGCCATAGCAGGTAAAGCTAACAGCGATAAAAATAGCGATATCATTATTTTAATCATTATGTCACTTCTAACCAATTAGTTAAGCGGAAGGTAGCATAGCCATCTTGGCCAAACTGCCAACCTGTTCAATATTTCTACAAAATCCCTTTATTCGTCGCTTTTTAGGCGCAGCGTATCTAAAATTTGATCTACCGCAGCGCGATCCATATCTCGGTCGTCTTCAGCGCAAGCGTAGCTCACAAGTAGCAAATGACCACCGCCGTATAAGAACCATTCGCGAATATAGTCTCCTTCTTCAACAGTTTCAAACTCCCAGCCACGATAATCGTCACCAATTTTGCAAGATTTGCCGCTACTGACCGATATACCGACTTCATTCATCAATGCCAAAAGATCTTTTTCAGTCGCCGCTTTGCCGTGCTTGGCCTGTAAACTACTCAAGCTAATGCAGCCTAATTCGTCCTGATCAAAGATCAGAATACTGTCTTCATCCTGCTCGGTGCGCCACTCTTCAGGCAAACCAATGAACCACCAATCAGACTCAACTTCTTGCATAATTTCTATCTCGATAATTTCGCTAAGCGTGTGGATTTATATCATTTACAGCAACGGCAAATCGGCCGACATCAATACCGCGTCTTCATGCCCGTCGCCAAGTGGATAATATTTTTTGCGGATGCCGTCTTCAGCAAACCCCAGCTTACTATACAAGGCCCGCGCTACGGTATTGGATACCCGCACCTCAAGCAAGCAGCGTTGGCCGCCGAATTGTTGCATCCACTCAAGCCCTTCGGTCAGTAAATGCCGCCCTACACCACTGCCACGGCTATCGGTGTCGACCACAATATTCAGCAGGCTAACTTCATCTAAAACCAAGGTATACGCACTGATCGCCAACAACTCATTGTCTTGCCAATAACCAAGACAATGGTCATCGCGAAGGCTGCGCAACCAATTTACCCGCCCCCAAGGATGCGGGTCTGAGCGGGTTTCTATTAATAAGCAGTGCTCAAGGTGGTGAATACCAAGCATAGCGACACGAGGCATGATGTTATTCGGCACCTTGGCTTATAAACGAATGGCTGCGCAACTGCTGCCAAAGTGAGGCTTTTAAACCGCCATCCTCCAGCATTGCTGCGGGCGCGGCGCTAAATATCGCGGCCAAACCGGCCGACAACAAGATGGTCTGATCGAAATACGCTTTTATTTCATCGCCAAACACAATCACGCATTGCGCATTTTGACGCTCCGCATGGGCCATTACATTACCTAGCAAGGCATCTTTAGCCGCATTTTCACCCTGCGCAAACCCCGAGGTTTTAAGCACTGGCCACTGAAATTTAGCGCTAGAAAACGTCGGCGCTGTATCGAGTTTACGGTGGGTTTTAATGGCAAGCGCAATATTCGCCAGTAAGCGCTTTTCAGCCGGATTAAGCGGTTTGGCGCTGGTGTCCGCAACAAATAGCACCCCGATACCGGTGCCAACCAAATCGACATTAAAGGCCGGATTAGCTTGCGCCCCGTTTGCCACGGCATCTGGATCATCTTTTCTTAACGGTGCGGGTCGCGCCTGCGACTTACCATCTAAGTTTAAACCTTCGAGCTCAGACGCAATACGCGACCGACTCTGGCCCTTTTCCAGCGCTAGTCGCGCAGCAGCGTTTTGACTGTCTCGCTGCCCGCTTAGACTTTGGTATTCACTTTCAATATCGTAGGTTTCATTCCCGTCGCTATCGCTGTCATAGCGCTCTGCCGTGCCCGATTCGGCTTCGTCGTACTCCGCTGACAAAAACTCCATCTCGCACAGTGGCGACGCGGCCGCACCGTCTAGTACAAAACGAGGCACGTAGCTGTCTACGCCCATCGCCTGCAAATAATCTAAGCGCAGTGCTTCGTTCACTTACACGCCCCGCTGCGGATGCGCTTTTAACACGCCGGCTTCTAACAGATTCAATGCATCAAGATAGGCCTTAACCGAGGCCACAATAATGTCGGTATCAGCGCCGTTGCCATTCACAATGGTGCCGTTTTTTTCTAGACGCACCTGAACTTCGCCTTGGGAATCCGTGCCGCTGGTAATGGCATTTACAGAATACAGCTGAAGATTCGCTCCGCTGCTCACAAGGCTTTCCACAGCCTTAAACGCCGCGTCTACGGGGCCATCGCCGTCAGCAGACGCCTGTTGCGTTTCGCCATCGATAACGAGCTCTATATTGGCGTGGGGCTTAGAACCAGTGCGTGATATCGCTTCTAAACCAGCAAAGCTATATCGCAACTCCCGCTCAGCAGGCTGCACCTCACTCATTAACGCTTGTAAATCTTCATCAAAGATTTCGTGTTTTTTATCTGCCAGCTCTTTAAAACGGGTAAATGCCAAATTCAAGGCTGCCTGGTTATCTAAGGTAATACCCAGCTCCCCAAGCCTCGCTTTGAATGCAGCACGACCAGAATGCTTACCCAACACCAATTTGTTCGCATTCCAGCCTACATCTTCGGCGCGCATAATTTCGTAAGTTTCGCGGTGCTTTAAAACACCGTCCTGATGAATACCCGATTCATGTGCAAAAGCATTCGCCCCCACAATGGCCTTATTAGGCTGAACTGGGAATCCAGTAATCGACGATACTAGGCGTGAGGTGGGAACAATTTGCGTAGCATCTACACTGACTTCAACTGGGAATATATCTGCGCGGGTGCGCACCGCCATCACCAGCTCTTCGAGCGAAGCATTACCCGCACGCTCGCCCAAGCCGTTAATGGTACATTCCACTTGTCGCGCACCGTGCATAACCGCCGACAGCGAGTTCGCCACGGCAAGCCCTAAATCATTATGGCAATGCACCGAGAAGATGGCTTTGTCCGCGTTCGGAATTGAATTCATCAAACGCGCAACCATCGCACCGTATTCACCAGGTTCACCGTAACCGACGGTATCGGGCAGGTTAATAGTGCGCGCGCCGGCGTCGATAACCTGCTCAATGATGCGGCATAGGAAGTCGTATTCAGAGCGCGACGCGTCTTCGCAGGAAAACTCAACATCGCCAATTAAATTACGTGCGTGCTTTACCGCCGCCACTGCGCGCTCAACCACATTGTCAGGGGCCATCCGCAATTTGTATTCCATGTGAATCGGCGACGTAGCTATAAAGGTATGAATACGACCGGATTCCGCTGGGCGCAAAGCCTCTGCTGCGCGGTCGATATCTTCTGCACCGGTACGCGCTAGGCTGCAAATTGTGCTGCCCCTAACCGCCTCAGCCACCGCTTTTACCGACTCAAAATCACCAACGCTGGCTATCGCAAACCCCGCCTCAATGACGTCTACACCCATTTTTTCGAGCATTTTTGCTATCCGCACTTTCTCGTCACGGGTCATCGAGGCGCCAGGGCTCTGCTCGCCGTCACGAAGGGTGGTATCAAAAATAATCAGCCGATCTTTAGCCATGAAAAACTCCCGCAATCATCATTATTCGTCGCCAGCTAACCGCAGCCGCGCAATCTATGCGGCAATTATAGTCGGACATGAGCCAGACTTCTTGGCTCTTTTCACCATCCAGACGGGATTTTTCTCCGTAATACAGTCCAAACTCGGTAAAAATGCCAAGCCTAGTAAATGAACTTAGGCCATTGTTAACGTCAAACTCCGGGAGGGCCACAACAAGGGAATTGAAGCAAAGCGCAATTTACAGACGTTTCTATTGGCGATTTTGTATACAATTTAACCCACAGCTGTGACCTGATGGATATGACAGGTAACAACAAACCAGCAAGCCAACGGCTTGCTCACCACAATTAACGGAGTAATCCGCTGTATCATGCGAAGCATCTTTATTTTTTGCATAGCACTCGTCCTTCCACTGCTAACTCAACTCGCAGTGGCGAACGAACAATCGCCAAAAACACTCGACGAGTCCCGCGAACTGAACTCCACCACTGTCAGTGAATTGACGAAGGAGGAAGGGACCACCTTTACCTCAAATAAACGCAGAAACACCTCTTTAAACAGTGACTTTGATAAAAGCGCAGAAAACCAAGCCTCGCCAGAAGTCGCCTTCACCTTGTTAGGACAAGATATTTTACGGGGCAGCTTTGAACGCCTGTATTGGACCGCGGGCCAAGCTATCGCCGGCTTAGCCATGCCGACCCCTATTCTGGTTGCGGCGGGTAATAATCCTGGCCCAACTCTGTGTTTAACTGCAGCCGTGCACGGTGACGAGCTCAACGGCGTAGAAGCCATACGCCGCGTAATGTTCAGTTTAGAGAGCGACAAACTCAATGGCGTGGTCATTGGTGTACCCATCGTTAATATGCACGGCTTTCGTCGCACCTCGCGGTATCTGCCAGACCGTCGCGACCTCAATCGCTATTTTCCTGGCGACCCTAAGGGCAGCTCCGCCGGCCGTATCGCCCACAGTTTTTTTAATGAAATCATCACCCATTGTGACCGCTTGATCGACATCCACACCGGCTCATTTCACCGTACCAACCTTACCCAGTTACGTGGCAACCTCGGCAAAGAAAGCGTAATGCAGTTCAGTAAAATGTTTCATGACGTTACCGTGTTAGACGGTGCTGGCGCACCAGGCACATTGCGCCGCGCCGCTGTAGACGCCGGAATTCCAGCGGTAACGCTGGAAGCAGGTGAGCCACTACGACTGCAACTTAAAGAAGTCGTACAAAGCGTCAACGGCATTAAAGCGGTGATGTACCACATGAATATGATCGGCCAAAAGCCCAGCCGCGCGCCCAAGCAAAACGTGTTTTACAAATCGACATGGCTGCGCGCCGATCAAAGCGGTGTTTTTCTTACCGAAGCGAAGCTTGGCCAAAACGTAAAAAAAGGCGACATTCTG
This sequence comes from Zhongshania aliphaticivorans, assembly GCF_902705855.1. Lineage (GTDB taxonomy): Bacteria > Pseudomonadota > Gammaproteobacteria > Pseudomonadales > Spongiibacteraceae > Spongiibacter > Spongiibacter aliphaticivorans_B. The sequence continues at coordinate 327,626 of NZ_CACSIJ010000012.1, forward strand.
GGCACCGTCACCGACCCCATCACCAACCGCAGCTCGGTCATCAGAACCAATGTAGACGGTCAAATAATTGGCCTCGCATTAAACCAAATGGTTATGCCGGGCTTTGCCGCCTATCATGTTGGTATTGCTGCTGATGAGAAGAAAGTCGCCGCTGACAAAGTTGCAGACAGCGTGGTTGCAGAAGCCCTAGAGCCCGTAGCCGAGAACATGAAGGAAGTTGCGCGAGAGGCTGCACAAACCGCTGCCAAAACCAGCAACGACCCCGCCGAGGTTAGCGCCGCTGCTCGTAAGGCGGTACAAGACGCTGCCCGCAATGCATCGCAATTGGTAGACCAGCCTAAATCTGACAAAGATAAAGACAGTTCTCCCAACGAAATAGACAAAGTAATCGACCCTGAGTCTATTAGCTCTCCACGCCCCAATGACGAGCTTGAGGAGCATCCCGAGTAAGCCGAGCTTACTCGGCTAACTCCAGATTCTAGCTATACACGGGTACTGCGGTCATGGTGAACCGCAGTACCCCAGCGATTAAGTAATGTTAAACAATTTTCATATTGATATTTATACTCGCTAAAGCCCCGCCCCCCCTAGATTTGCTCTAAATATGTACAGCCCCAGCCTAAAAGCGCATTTATTTATTGCTTTTCAGGCTGCCACATACCATTCAGTATGTGCTAGCTTATGCTTAGAAAATAATATGGTGCTCAAAATCCAGCCCTAAACGATTCCACACCCAATATCGAATAAATACTCGTAAATAGGAATGATGCGTGAACAAGAGTGTTAAAGAAAAACATATACCTGGAGAGACAGGTATATGGGTATTTGTACTTGGCGATATGTTTATCTTTGGCTTGTTTTTTGTCACCTTTGCCTACTATCGCAGCTTAGATCTCGCCCTGTTCCAACAGTCTCAGCTTAAACTCAATCAGAATTGGGGAGCCCTAAATACCGTTTTACTGCTGACCAGTTCGTGGTTTGTTGTTATTGGTATGAGTGCTGTTCGCAAGAACCTTAGGTCGATGTCTCGGGCCTGCTTATCTTTAGCATGGCTCTGTGGCTTCGGTTTTGGGGTCGTCAAGTTCTTTGAATACGGTGAAAAAATAAATCATGGCATTACATTAACCACCAATGATTTCTTCATGTACTACTACATTTTCACAGGCATTCATTTCCTGCATTTAATTATTGGTCTGTGCGTATTGGCATACTTGATTGTGCGCTTAGGTAAAAATAAGCCTTTATCTGAAGATCTACCTTTACTAGAAGGCGGCGCAACATACTGGCATATGGTTGATCTATTGTGGATCGTTCTGTTTTCAATTCTCTATCTAATTAAATAATATGAAATCAATATTCTTACAAACCAACACTGCTATTTGGGCGCTGTTAGCATTAGCGACAACATTGTCGTGGTATATGGGCAGCGACGCCGCACTCAATATTCCGGCGGCAATGCTATTAATCGCGTTTTTCAAAACCCGCCTTGTGATTATGCACTTTATGGAAGTGAATCACGCCCCCGTGGGTCTGCGCCTTATATGTGAGGCTTGGGGAATAGTGTGCTGCGCCGCGTTAATAGTCTTGTATCTTCCGAGCTAGCACGACCATTAGTATTGTAGGCAGGGCAAGTCACAGACTGCGAATGCTATACAGCGTTGATTTAAATACCTAGTTTCAGAAAATCTAAATCTCTAATTTTATTTACATAAAGTTGATTTCATTCAATACCAACCATAACAGTTCGTAAGCAAAAACAAGCCATCGCCGGGTCTCGGCTCAATTAGCTTGGTAGGCGTCGAGCATGCTCGCCATGTCGTCGGCAAGGGCTGCAATCTGTTCGCTGGGTACATTGCGCTCGGCAAATGCCCGCAAGCCAATAATCTGCGTTTGTAGCAAGCGGGCCAACCTCGCGCACTCAACATCCCCACGTAACTCCCCCGCCGCCTTGGCCTGCTCCAGCGCTTCGCAGAGTTTGTGTTCTATGGTCGCGAGTATTACGTCGACCTGAGACCGTAATGCAGCGTCTTCGGCATTAACCTCCAGCAAGGTCTTAATCAGCATGCAGGCTTGTGCAGGTGCTTGCGCGGCGTCACTACAGGGCTGGGCAAATGAACGTAGATATCGCTTCAAACCGTCAATTACGCTCGGCGATCCTTCGGCTATCCGATCAAAGTCTTCGCCAGCCCGGGCGGCGTACGCATCCAGTGCTTCAGAAAATAGGCCGCTTTTGCTACCAAAGGTGGCATAAAGGCTCCCAGGACGCATGTCTAAAGCATTTTCAATATGCTTCATCGAAGTGGCGTAATAACCTCTGGACCAGAACAGTTCAACGGCACTATCAAGGGCAATTTGGCGATTAAAGCTAGCAGTGCGAGCCATCGGCGTATCTCTGATAAAGGCCGCTGTGCAGTCGACCGCTTTTGATTTTGAATGATCGTTCAATTTTATCTTGACTGCGACCCATGGTGCAACTACGATTAAACACAAACTTGAACGATCACTCAAAAAAGGATTCCATCAATGAGCACATTTACTCTACATGACAGAAATAGCGCACCTGACGCAGCCAAACCTCTATTAGAAGGCTCGCAGAAATCATTTGGTATGATTCCGGGATTACATGCAGTGATGGCCGAAGCGCCAGGCTTACTTGAGGGCTACCAAGTCTTGCATAGCCTGTTTCTTAACAGCAGCTTTAACGCCGATGAAAAAACCGTAGTATGGCAAGCAATCAACGTTGAGCATGACTGCCATTACTGCGTACCGGCACATACCGGCATCGCCAAGTCTATGAAGGTTTCAGACGAGATCAGCAATGCGCTTCGTGATGAAACACCACTGCCTACCGCTAAACTTGAGGCCTTACGCGACTTTACCCTAGCTATGGTGCGCCAGCGTGGCGAGCTTGAAGAAAAGCAACTACAAGACTTTTATGATGCAGGTTATACCCAGCAAAACGTACTAGACGTTATATTGGGGCTAAGCCAAAAAGTCATGAGTAACTATACCAATCACGCTGCCAAAACGCCTGTCGATAAAGCCTTTAAGCCCTTCGCATGGGAAAAGAAATAATCTCCAACACCAGCGCCTTTAGATAATCCTTTACCTAAAGGCACTGGCTCATAATGTGAACGTACTTTTAACACACTGCCTGTAAACAAAATCACTGTGCCACGGGTAATAACTTAGATATCGGCCTGTCTACCATTCAATCATTTATGCGAAAGCAGAAGTATTGCCGCAATACTCGAATGAAGATTTAAACGGGGTCTACATAGAATGAACAAAATCAGCGACATCGATGTACTTCTTTTCGACGTAAATGAGACGCTAGTCGATATTACAATCCTCGAACCTTTTTTCCTGCGTGTTTTCAAAAACCCATTGGTGCTAAGAAGCTGGTTTGCCGAGCTTGTTCTGTATTCGCAAACAATGACCGCCTCGGGCCTATATGAACCGTTTGGAAACTTAGCCGTTGGCGTCCTGCGTATGGTCGGAAGCAATCACAATATTACGATCAACGACGACGATGTCTCAGAGTTTAAATCTCTACTCGGCAATATGCCGGCGCACCCTGATGTGATACCGGCGCTAACACGCTTGCAGACTGCTGGATTTCGTTTGGCAACGTTAACAAACTCTGCGCCCACGCAATCGCCGACGCTATTAGAAAAAGCAGGGATCAGCGAATTTTTTGAGCAGCAGTTGAGCGTCGATGCAGTGCATGCGTTCAAGCCGCATCCGGCAACGTATCGTCATGCCGCACAGGAATTGGCAGTGGAGCTAGATCGGATATGTCTTGTGGCATGCCACTTATGGGATACCATCGGCGCACAAGCCGCAGGTAGTTATGGTGCGTTCATCACTCGCCCCAACAACAATATTCTTATCGCTGAAAACGTACCTCAGCCAGACTTTGTTGCCCGCGACCTTATCGACCTCGCGGACCAGCTTGTGGGGCGCTCGTGATGCCATCAGCAAATTAAATCCAATACCAAACACCAAATTCACGATTCCAAGCACACTCTTAGTTTCAACATAAGGAGAAGACCATGACCACCCCTCAAAACAAACTGCGGATAGACATCGTGTCAGACGTGGTCTGCCCTTGGTGCGTCATCGGCTACCGGCAGCTAGCAACAGCGCTCGAGGCAAGCGGCACCCCACACGAAATTCACTGGCACCCCTTTGAGCTAAACCCCAACATGCCGGCAGAGGGCCAAAACCTGCAAGACCATGTAGCAGAGAAATACGGTACGACCAAGGCGCAATCAGCGGACAGCCGAGTAAGAATGACCGAGGTGGGCGCCGAGGTAAACTTCAAGTTTCACTTTGCCGACGACATGCGTATGCACAACACCTTTAATGTGCATCAGCTTTTACATTGGGCCAGTCAGCAAGAGCGCACGCACGATCTGAAGCAGGCACTCTTTGCAGCCCACTTCACCCATGGCCGCAATCTGTCTGACGACAGCGTACTAGCGGATGTGGCTGCTGAAATCGGGCTGGACCGGAGCGAGGCTCTGGCGGTACTGGAAGATCAGCGCTTTGCCGCAGACGTGCGCGCCGCCGAAAAAGTTTGGCTAGACGAAGGGATTCAAGGTGTACCGGCCATGATCTTCAATAACCGCCACCTCATAACCGGAGCCCAAGGAGTCGAGAATTACAGCCGCGTTTTGCAAGAGTTGGCCAAAGAAAATAGCTAAGCGTTCAGGCAACACTCGAAGAGACGAAGAAGCGGCTTGAGAATCAGACTCGATTTTCTCGCCGCTCCAGATAAGAGCTGAACTGGAACTGCCGCTAAAGACACAGTTCAGTAACAAAATCACGCCGGCAATGAAAAACCAAGCTCGCGCTCCAGCTGCGCAGCCAGACTAAACAAGGTCTCTTCATCATTCATGCGTCCGGTAAATTGCATGCCAATTGGCAGACCGTCGCTACTACTGTGCAGAGGCACCGACATCCCCGGTAGGCCGGTTATATTACCCATCATCGTGAATGCCATTTTCTCTAATATCGGCGAAGCCATTTGCTCAACAAGACCTGAGCGCAGCAATAATCTCCCGATATTTAAGCGGTGAGAGGCAAGCATCAGCAGCTCTTCAATTTTGCTATTGGGTAATTGACCATGCGGAACGGCTGGCGTCGGAATGGTCGGACAAAGCATCAGGTCGTGATGCTCCAACAAACGCCCCATCGCCAATTGAATATCGTGCCACCCTTTTTTTGCACTAACAAAATCTGCAGCGCTGAGTGAGCGGCCTATCATCGCCATATTTTTAGTGGCCGGTTCAAACTGCTTTACACACGCAGCCCCATATAAAGCCTTGTATCCAGCAACCATGGCGGCAACTTCGCCGCACACCACTACAAAAAAGTCGCGCCAAAATCGCTCGATATTGATCTGCGGCTCAAACTCAACCACCTCATGGCCAATTTCACGCAACTGCTGCGCCGTTTTGTTTAATGCGATTTCTACGTCAGGATGTATTTCGGTATTTACCAGCGGTCGCCTGCTCAGGGCGATACGCAGCGGCTTTGGTTCACGCTGGGTAGCAGACAAAAACGAGCCACTTGGTAAAACAATATTATAGGGTGCACCGATCTCATGACCGCTAGTGCAATCGAGCATCGCTGCACTGTCACGCACACTGCGCGTTAAGACGTGTTCCGCGACAGCGCCCTGCCAGTCTTCACCTTGATCGGGCCCGAGGGGATTGCGTCCTCTAGAGGGCTTCAAGCCAAACACACCACACCAAGACGCGGGAAAGCGAATTGAGCCGCCACCATCGCCACCGTGAGCCATCGGAACAATGCCCGCCGCCACTGCCGCTGCGCTGCCACCCGATGAACCACCGGTACTGTAACCAAGCTTATGGGGGTTATGACTAACGCCATGGGCCTTGGGTTCGGTGGTGATAATTAAGCCAAACTCTGGGGTATTGGTTTTGGCAAAGATATTCACACCGCTCGCCTTGTAACGACGCACTAGCTCACTGTCGTAATTTGGCACCGCCGTCATACCGCGACTCCCCATTGTCAGCGGCTCACCGGCAAAAGCCGCCAATAAATCCTTTAATACAAAGGGCACACCCGTGAATGGGCCGTCGGGCAAACCGTCGTTAATATGTCGATAAGCCCGGTCTTCAAAACGATGAATGAGCGCATTAATACTTGGGTTAATCTCATTAGCACGCGCAATCGCGGCCTCTAGCAACTCAGACGGCGTCACCTCTCCCGCCTTTATCAAGCCCGCCAAACCCAGCCCGTCGTACTCGCGGTATTCTGTAAACATCGTGGCCTCCCCTTATTATTCTTATGATAGTAGCAAGTAATGCATGGCCTGTTGCAATGGACAAAATGTAGCCGCTAAGTAAATAATCAAAATGCCTTTGGCTGAATACCCATTTCGCGCTACAGTATTCGGGCTGGGCAAACGGATACGTAAGCACCCAGAATTTACAACAAACATTCAAATGCTCTTCGCAACACCTTTTAATCCATAACAATACAAGGTTGTAGCTATGCCTCTACCCAAAGACATTCTTGACGAAATACGTGTACTCACCCAATTCAACCCCGCCTCCGCATTAGAAGGCATTAAGGTACATCACACCGCAGAATCGGGCACTATCGCCGCCACCCAACGCCTTTACGATAAAGACCTTATTACCCTACCCGACGGTGGCTATCTAACAAGCAGCGGCCAAGAAGTCATCCGTCATCTAGACAGCCTACTTACCGTTTTACAATGTAAAGAAGCGGTTCCCAGCTAATATCATCACCTCAAATAGGGTCGGTAATTAGAGCCCAAATGCTCCAGTGCCGACCATGTACGCGCCCCCACTTTACGTGATTCCCATACTCAATTTCAGATACACTCTCTGCTCTCACCCAATGCAGAGCTGTTAATGGATCCTCTTACCCAAGGCTTACTCGGCGCAGTCGCTGTTCGCAATTCCGGCAGTAAAGTAGCAAAGCGCGGTGGCGTGGTGCTGCTCGGCTTTTTAGCGGGCATGGCCGCTGATTTAGACGTGATCATTCGCTCTACTAGCGACCCCTTGTTATTTTTAGAGTATCACCGCCAATTCACCCACTCGCTTATTTTTATTCCCTTGGGCGGACTCATCTGCGGCTTGGTTTTACATAAACTGATAGGCCAGCGGAACGCCCTTAGCTGGCAACAAAGTGTGCTGTTTTGCACGCTGGGTTACGCCACCCACGCCCTGCTCGATGCCTGCACCACCTACGGCACCCAGCTTTACTGGCCGTTTAGCAATGAGCGAGTCGCGTGGAATATCATGTCGATTATCGACCCCCTATACACCCTACCCATTGCGGGATTGCTCATTCTAAGCCTGCGTAAGCACTGGCGCTGGGCTGCCCCCTTCGCGCTATTTTGGATGTTTGCCTACCCCACCCTCGGCTGGTGGCAGCGCGATCGCGCCGAAGCCGCGGGCCACGAACTCGCCGCTAGCCGCGGGCACCTTGTTCGCAGCTTGGAAGCAAAGCCGTCTTTCGGAAATATCCTGCTGTGGAAAATTGTCTACCGCACAGATACTGCGTATTACATAGACGCAGTGCGAGTTGGTCGCGAGCCCAAGATTTTCCCCGGTGATAGCATCCCTCTACTCATACTCAGCGACATACCGTGGCTGCTAGCGGATAGCCGCCAAGCAACCGACCTAGAGCGCTTTCGTTGGTTCTCAAAGGGTTATATTGCCCTTGATCCAAACAACCCCCAACGCATTATTGATATTCGTTATTCCCTGCTGCCGAATGAGCTGGATGCGCTATGGAGTATTGAATTATCGCCAGACACCCCCAATAAACCAGTCATCTACCAAACCCATAGAAGCGATGGCAAAGAGAAGCTTCGTCAATTATGGCAAATGCTAACGCAATAATTTGTTAGCCGTCTCGCGACCAAATACGGATGACTCATGGCTAAATTATCAGTGCTAGACCTTTCCCCCATTACCGCCGATGGTGATGCGGGCACGTCCCTACAGAACAGCCTATCACTGGCACAGCACGCTGAAAAATGGGGATTTAATCGCTATTGGCTGGCGGAACACCACAATATGCAGGGCATTGCCAGTGCCGCTACCGCTGTTGTGATCGGTCACATTGCTGGGGGTACCAAGACTATCCGTGTTGGAGCCGGCGGCGTTATGCTACCCAATCACGCGCCCCTCATTATCGCCGAACAGTTTGGCACCCTAGAGGCCCTATACCCGAATCGCATCGATCTTGGACTTGGTCGCGCACCCGGCACAGATCAAGCCACCGCCTACGCCATGCGCCGCAACATGGATTCCGACGTCGATCAGTTCCCACGCGATGTGGTAGAACTAATGGGTTACTTTGGTGAACCGCATCCCGATCAAAAGATTCATGCCGTACCCGGAAGCGGCCTTAATATTCCGTTTTGGATTCTAGGCTCCAGCTTATTCGGCGCCCAGTTAGCTGCGTCACTTGGCTTGCCCTACGCCTTTGCATCGCATTTTGCACCAGAGCAAATGCTGCCTGCGATTGCCCTGTACCGCGAACGCTTCCGCCCTTCCGCGCAGCTAGATAAGCCTTATGTGATGTTGGGTTTTAACGTGTTTGCCGCCGACACCGACGCCCAAGCTCACTATATAGCGAGTTCGATGCAGCGTGCTTTCGTCAATTTGCGACGCGGGCAGCCGGGGAAACTGCAGCCCCCCGCGGATAACTATCTAGCGCAACTATCAGGCGGCGAGCAAATGCTGCTTCGTCAAATCATGTCCTGCTCAGCGATTGGCACCGCCGATAAAGTACAAGAAGACATGCAAAAATTTATCGATAAAACCCAAGCCGATGAACTGATGATCACCTCGCAAATTTACACCCACGAGGCACGCCTACGGTCTTACGAAATTGTGTCATCGCTTAAGCTATAACACGAGAACACCTGTATAAAAGCAGGCTAACTAAGCGAATCTGGCTATAAATAACAGCCAGATTCGGGAAAATTGAGTAGTAGCTTTACTTCCCCATGCTCTCGTTGAGCACCCGCACCTCGCGCTGAGGGAAGGGGATTTGGAAGCCGTTGTCACGCATAGCTTCAAAAATCATCAGGAGCAAATCGCCACCGACACGGTTTTTACCGTCATCGATACCCATCATCCAAAACTCGACGAACATATTCACGCCAGAATCACCAAAACTGTCAATTTCGCAATCGGGTCGTTCTTCAAACGGAATACTCTCGCCGCTAAGAACCTGCGCATGCGAGGCCACGGTTTCTTTGATAATTTCGACTAACTGACGGATATCAGAATCGTAAGCTACCGAAAAATCGACGCGGTAACGTTGCTTTTTATTTTTGTGAGTCCAGTTAGTAAAACTCTCCGTTACGAACTTTTCATTTGGCACCATGATGTCTTTGCCATCATAGGTTTCCAAGGTGGTCGATCTAAGAGTCAGCTCCCGAACAAATCCGGTGCGGCCATCTTCAAGCTCAATGTAGTCATCTAGGGAAATGGATCGGTCGAGTAAAATAATAATGCCAGAGATAAAGTTGGATGCTATCGCCTGCAAACCAAAACCAAGCCCCACACCCAAGGCACCACCAAACACCGCCAAAGCAGTGAGATTAACCCCCATGACTTGCAACAGTAGCAAGAAAATCAAAACAAAAATGGCCACTTCAAACAATTTTGCGGCCACTTCCCTGGTTCTAAAATCGAGCTTTTCCTGACGTCGAATAATCTCCTGGCCCGTGCTATTCGACACTCGCCCCAACCAAAATAGCAGCGAGCCAAACAAGGCCACGCGAACAACGCCATAAGCTGAAATATCTATATTACCCACAGAGATTTTCATGTCTTCGAGTATGGCAATAATCGGCTCAAGCACATTCAGTAAATGCAAGAACAGCAATGGCTGGCCAATCCAGCGAAACACAAACGCGATGAAATCATTTTTTACATAATCACGAATTAGCGACCTAAAAACCAACATCATGGCGACAAATAACGCCGTTCTCACCAGCCAGAACGCCCCTATGAACTGCGCACTCAATTCAACAGAAAAACTCAAAACCAAAATGGTAAGCAAGGGGAATATCAGCACTCCCAGCTTGCCGGTAAGCCTACGCAGCGGTTTAAGCGGCGCATTCGCTGGCGCATCGGCAAAGAGAGGAACAAACTTACGAATGTAGGTGGTAATAAAAAAGGTTATACCAAAAACGACTAATACCAACGCTAGCTGGGCGTAGGTCTGAGTTTGCAAGAAAACCGCAAGTATCTGCTCCGCAAGGTCTATAGAAGCCTGTTTGTAATTTTCAAAATCCATACTATACGCCCATGTTATTCATTCCAATCTTATGAAATTCAACTCTTCTATTTGATCCAACTCTCACTGGCACCGCCACATGACTTCACTAAAAACTAAGTATCAGGAAATACAATACTGTGAAAACCCAAGCTTTCGATACAACCCGACCATCTACGATCAGCAACTTCGCTACTATCCTCTCATATGCCGGCGCTATCTGCGATGAAGGCGGTTGGGCTCCTACAATCATTTCCTCGCTAGTATTTCAGGCATTAATATCTTCGCGTTGCTTAAGGTATCCTCAACCCTATAGCTAAGCGAATTACAGAACGTCAATACTCTTCTACTAAAACTGCGACACTAAATACTCAATTGAGGCCCACCAATATCACTAGGACTATCCTCAATGTGTCACATTAATATTTCCCCAAAGCACCGGCCTTCATATACCAATTAAACCGCTGAATAGTAAACGGCGACATTGTCGACTTCTCCGACAAAGAGAATTTCAAGCTGCATCTTGCCGTTTCTAGAAAACATCGTTATGTGAGGCGGCCAAGTAGAGTTAGACTACACAATAACCACAAAACGATAACCGCCACTCTACCACTTTCTCTTAATAATCTTATTACTTCCTCTAAACCGGCTTCTCAGATTAGCAACAGCCATCATCAGCCGCCATACAATTATCTATACTTTATTAAAGTCGCGTACTACTTTCCGTGCCCCCAAAAAGTGATGTAGATCTCGCTTTTAAAGTCATCACAGCTAAATGCGTACTAATACGAATACGAGAATTTATGTAACTCCGACATAGTCTATCCACACGGGGGATGTATATCCCAATAACTAGTTTGCTGCTGACAAGACATTAATCGAACAAGCTATCTGTTTCGTTTAAAAACTCTGTTTAGCAACACACGGTGCACATAGTCTAGCGAACGAAAGTCATGAAACGAATTGCGTGTATAAGCACGATCACACAACATCCTGATGAGGGAGACGCTTCCACACAACTCATGGAGCTCTATAACTCAACGCGGGTTTACAACAGAGAAAACGATATCACCGGCGTATTTCTTGTTTCAGGTAGCAGCTGCCTGCAAATTATGGAAGGCAACGCAGAATCCCTCGCAAGTGCCATTTACCGTATGGGGCGCGATTCTCGTCTTAGTGACTTCAGCGTTGTAATGAATTGCAACAACGATATCGCCGAATTTTCAGGCTGGAAAATCCGTATCATTAGCTCTGGAGCTAACGCACATTTGGATTTTATCGCAAGACTTAAAGAAACCCTAGCAGACAAAATTCAAGCAAAAAACAATCACGACAACGCACGCTTAGACAGCTTCTTTGGCAAACCAGAGCTTAGCGCTAACGTTCAACCGCCAACGTTAGCCGCTCCGACGGACGTCAATAGCACTAGCAAAAAAACATACGATAATTGTGTAATTTCCGTTTCTGCATGGCCACGACCAACACAAATACGGATGACACCAGAGCTAATTCGTATCTGTTCCAATCTCACGAAAAGACCCGCACATTTCGAACGTATTTTAGCCTTGAATCTTTGCTCCTCTACTGAAAAATTAACTCATTACTTATCTGCGTTAGAAAGCTTAGGTTTGCTAAAAACGCACTCTAGCGTCGGAACCCCAAATTTGAGAGTTGTTAACAACCCACCCAAAGCAACCAATGCGGCAACACAAACAGTCAGCAGTACCGCCGACAGATTCAGCCGTGTTCTAAAACGCTTTATCGCATCAGCTAAAGCTTAGGAAGTCGCTAATAATGGATCAGATATATAATAAATTGGCGATAGTGGGTGAAGTAGGTGCAGGTAAAACTCAGCTCATTAACACTATTAGTGAAATCTCCCCGTTTGCTACCGAAGCGAGATCTTCGGTCGATATTGGCAAAGAATACACAACCGTTGGCATTGACTATGGTCGCTTGAGCCTCGATGCCGATATAGCACTGGGACTTTTCGGCTTACCAGGTCAAAAACGATTTTCGTTGCTATGGGATATGGTGAACACCTCATTGTGGGGGCTCGTCATTCTAGTCAAATACGGTGATGGCGTTAATATCGACGCAATCGACGATATCCTTACCCACTTCCAGCCACTTAAAGATAACGTCCCGGTCATAGTCGGTGTCAGCCATTCCGAAAACGCGACTGCCGACGAGTTAGACGTACTTTTGGAATTTTTAGAACACGTTTTACAAGGGCACGGGCTATCGGCCCCGATCATGCCCGTTGATCCGCGAGATATTGAGTCCTCTCTCATGCTGCTCCAGATGATCGATGCAATAAATAACACAGACGAGTATGAAGGAGCACAACTAAATGTCGTTTAATAATATGTTGAGTGAACGACTTATCGACTTATTCGATGATTATTCGAACAACGATAATGCGATAGAAATTATTTCACTGGCGACAACTGACGGGTTTCCCGTCCATCATTTTTCGCGCCTACATGAAGGATTTGATGTCGAAACCATGGCCGCTGCTGCAAGTACGCTTTACTCAGTAAGCAATGCTGTCACTAAGCAGATTTTATCAAAAAGCTTCAAAATTACGTTTATTGAATCTGAGCAAGGCAATGTCGCTTTTGTCGCCCTACAATTGAACGACAAGGATTTCGTACTATCCATGTCGGCCAAAAGCAATATGAACATCGCTAATTTGCGTTTATTAATTAACAGATTAGCAAATGAAATTGGAGATATTGATCTAGCCGATGTCGCATAAACCTTAAAGCATTCAAACCTTGACATATACGTCGTAAAACGTAATTAGAAAACAAACTACACCATTAACAATTTAATAATAGCTATACGAATTTAATCAGGAGAGTAAAAAGTATGAGTAATTTAAATGACGCGGTAAAAAACTTAATGGAAATCGACGGTGCGATAGGTTGTGCCGTTGTCGACTACACCTCCGGAATGCTATTAGGTTCCGCCGGCTCTGGGGTTGACTTAGAAATGGCTGCAGCTGGAAACAGTGAAGTAGTCAAGGCGAAGTTGAAAACAATGAAATCGCTTGGAATCACCGGCAATATAGAGGATATTTTGATCACACTTGACACACAGCTGCATATTATTCGTCCAAGCACAACCAATGAAGGCCTTTTTATCTATCTCGTACTTGATAAAAAGAACTCAAATCTAGCGCTTGCCCGCCGCAAAACGGCGGATATCGAGAGTGCACTGCAGCGAGTTTAATTAACCGTAAAATCGGATCCAACACGTTTCAATTGTATTTGGCTCCGTATAGCATAATAAAAACGCCCTCTTTTTGGAGGGCGTTTTTATTTCAAAAAATATAATCTCAAAAAGTTGAGCGCAGCCGAAAAAGACTGCGCACAGATTATTTGATGAATAACATTTCAGAATATTTCGGCAGTGGCCACAAATCATCTGCAACCAAAGTTTCCAAGGTGTCAGCGTGGCCACGAACTTCAACCATCAAACTACGCAAGGTGCTTGCAGCGTACTGCATATGCGCTTCAGTAGAATCAAAGTCATGCACTTCTAATGCAGCGCTGAGTTTTGATACCGCTGCCATCATCGCGTTGGCTTCACCGGCAACAGCGGCAGCAATGCCGCTGTCTAAAGTAATATTCAATGCCGCCATTGACGACGCGGTCGTTGCGATTTGCGATAGGTACTCGACCGCCGCTGGGTAAATCATAGTAGTCGCCATATCGACAACCAACTTAGCTTCGACCTCAATAGACAGCAAGTATTGCTCTGAATAAACCTCAAAGCGGCTTTCTAGCTCGACGGGGGTTAATACGCCAGTGCTAGAGAACAACTTAACAACAGACTCTTCGCGGAAAGCTGGCAATGCGTCTGCAGAAGTCGGCAAATTTTTAAGACCGCGATCCTCAACAGCCATGCGGTGCCATTCAGCTGAGTAGCCGTCGCCACCAAAAATTACGCTGCTGTGACCTTCCATCAATTCCTTCAAAACTTTAACTGCAGCAACCGGCTTGCTGGTGCCAGTGGCTAACTCAGTTTCAAGCTTGTCAGCAATCCAGTTCAAAGAATCAGCCAACATGGTATTCATCGCTACCAGTGGGCCAGACACTGAGGCTGAAGAACCTACCGCACGGAATTCAAAACGGTTGCCAGTGAAGGCAAACGGTGACGTGCGGTTACGGTCGCCAGGATCACGTTCAAATTTAAGGATTTGGCTCAAGCCTGAATCCATAAAGCCACCCACTTCAGAGGTCAGTAGCTTACCTTCTTTAATGTCGTTAAATACGCGCTCTAACTGGTCGCCCAGATAAACAGACAAAATAGCTGGAGGCGCTTCGTTAGCACCTAAACGGTGATCATTTGACGCTGACGCGATAACAGCACGCAAAAGAGGCCCAAAAAGGTGCACGCCACGAATTACTGCACCACAAAAGAGCATAAAGTTAATATTTTCATGGGGTGTGCTACCTGGGTCCAGTAAATTACCCTGAGTTGCGTTACCCACCGACCAGTTCACGTGTTTTCCTGAGCCATTCACGCCTGCAAAAGGTTTTTCGTGCAATAAACATACAAAGCCATGACGCTTTGCAGTCAGCTTTAGCAGGGTCATCAGTAGCTGCTGGTGATCAGATGCGATATTCGCTGCCTCATAATAGGGCGCGATTTCAAACTGACCTGGTGCTACTTCGTTGTGATGGGTCTTAGCTGGAATACCTAAACGGTACAATTTGTCTTCTAAATCTTGCATGAAGACCTGAACACGCTCCGGAATAGCAGCAAAGTAATGGTCGTCAAACTGCTGACCTTTCGCTGGCGGGGCGCCAAACAAAGTACGCCCCGCTAGCAGTAAATCTGGACGACTATTGGCGAAGTTCGAGTCAATCAGGAAATATTCCTGCTCAGCACCGCAGCTAGAGTTCAGCGCAGCAATGTCAGTTTCGCCCATTAAAGACAGAACACGCTGCCCGGCTTTATTCATTGCAGAGTTAGAGCGCAGCAGTGGAATTTTCTTATCCAGCGCTTCACCGGTCCAACTCATGAAAACGCTAGGAATCATCAGCGTTGAACCGTTATCGGTGTGCATAATGTAAGCAGGGCTGGTTGGGTCCCATGCGGTATAACCACGCGCAGCGTTGGTCATACGCAGGCTGCCGTTAGGGAAAGAAGAGCCGTCTGGCTCACCTTTAATTAACAAGCTACCGGTGAATTCAGTAATCGCATTACCGTCTGAATTGGTAATGATAAAGCCGTCGTGCTTCTCAGCAGTGGCGTTGGTCATTGGGTAGAAAATATGCGAGAAAAACTTAACGCCTTTACCTAGCGCCCAATCTTTCATAGCCGCAGCAACAACGTCAGCCGTAGCTGAATCAAGCGGAGCACCAGTCTGTACGGTAGTTTTCACTGCCTTAAATGCATTTTTAGACAGCGCCTCCTCCATCTTCGCAAGATTGAATACATCACTTGCCCAGATTTTACTGAGAGGTTCAGGCATCGTAACGTCTATCGACTTACGATTAACAATTTGAGAAACAGCTTGAACACGCGCTTGATTGCGACTCATTAAGGAAACCTCGCCTTATAGAATGATTAAGTAATGGGTATCACTTGAGGTTACTGAGAATCAGGAACTGAAATGATTGTCAAAATACTAGCAAAATTTGCACCAGTCTGACGCAAACACTGCCAATTCAGAAAAATATTTCTATTTTATTACCATGCCCGCGGCAGTATAGCGCCACGCCAAACAAATACTAGAGTTTGCCAAACCGAGCAGGCGGGCCACATACAAGGCAATAGGTTTTGCCGGTATACTGCGCGTCCTTTTACCTCAATCAGCCCACCGCAGCGAAACACCGACCGTGCCGACTAGCCTTAATAAATACGACGTGATCATTCTTGGTGCAGGCGCATCTGGCCTGATGTGCGCACTCACCGCGGCCCAACGCGGCCGTCGCGTGCTAGTGCTAGAAAAAGCCAACAAAGTGGGTAAGAAAATTCTCATGTCTGGCGGCGGACGCTGTAATTTCACCAATCACTTTGTAGAAGCCGACAATTTCATCTCAAACAACCCCCACTTCAGCAAAGCCGCGCTGACCCGCTACACCCAGTGGGATTTCATCGGCATGGTAGAGCGCCACCAGATTCCCTACGAAGAACGCCGTCACAGCCAATTGTTTTGCCTGAATTCGGCAAAAGACATACTCAATATGCTGTTGGACGAATGCGCCAAAGCCGGCGCAGAAATCCGCACCCACGCAGAATTAGTCTCTATCACAGAAGTCCAGCAAAGCGAGGACTCCGCTCGCTACCAACTTGTCGTAAACCAGCAAGGCAGCCATCTTGAGCTGCGTTGCCACTCTTTTGTTGTTGCCTCCGGTGCGCTATCCATTCCCACCCTCGGCGGCAGTGGTATTGGCTACGATATTGCTCGGCAATTTGGACTGACACTTACCAAGCGTCACGCTGGCTTGGTGCCGTTTATGTTCAGCGATGCGATGAAGCAGCTCTGCGAGAAACTCGCTGGTTTAGCGCTAGAAGTCGAGCTGAGCGCAAACAAAATCAGCTTCACTGAGAACATTCTCTTTACCCACCGCGGTATCTCCGGCCCCGCCGCGCTGCAAGTCTCGAATTACTGGAATCCCGGCGACAGCATCACCGTTAACTTACTTCCGAACGTCGACGCCGGCGATTGGTTGCTAAATGCTAAAAAAGAGCAGGCAAAAAGCCTATTAAGAACGGTGCTAAGTCACAAATTATCTAAAGGCTTAGTCGCAGAACTGCAATGGCTGTGGTGGCATGATCAAGCCGAAAAACCGATGTCTGAATTTTCCGACAAACAACTTATTAGCATTGGCGAAAAACTCAATAACTGGTTATTAAGACCCTCCGGTACTGAGGGCTACCGCACCGCAGAAGTCACCCGTGGTGGTGTCGACACCGCCGGCATTAGCTCCAAAACAATGGAAGCAAAAAACCAAGCTGGATTGTATTTTATTGGCGAAGTCGTCGATGTTACGGGCTGGCTCGGTGGCTTTAATTTCCAATGGGCGTGGTCATCGGGTTACAGCGCGGGATTAGTAGCGTGAGTTCAGGCATCAGTATTCGCCCCTATCGTGTAACTGAATTAAACGCAGTGGTAACGCTATTTCAACGCAGTATCCGCGAGCTCGGCGCAAAACATTATAGCGACGCTCAACACGCGGCATGGGCACCAGACAAAATAGATCACGGGGCATGGCAGCAAAACCTAGCTAACGCACACACATTAATTGCAGAAGTAAATCACCACATCGCCGGCTTCATATCCTTCTACACCAAAGAAGACGCCACCGGCTACATCGATCTACTTTACTGCTGCCCTCACCATTCACGGCAAGGCATTGCCAGTGCCCTCTACACACAGGCGGAAGCGATACTCTACCGCGAAGGTACAAACACCCTCCGTACACATGCAAGTTTAAGTGCCCATGCATTCTTTACTCGGCAGGGCTTCGTTGTTGAACAATTAGAAACCGTTAGCCGCCGCAATATTGAACTGCCCCGTTATGCAATGCGCAAAACACACCCAAAATCACCGCTGTAACTTTTCAACCCCACAACGCAATCATGCTAAAATCCACTGCTTGATTGCCATTTCTGCTGGAAGCCATCACACCCATGATCAGACTGACCGACCTCAAACTGCCGCTAAACCATAGCGACGCTGAATTACGCAGCGCGATTCTCGGAAAACTATCACTGGCCGACACCGAATTACTCGACTTCTCAATATTTAAACGCAGCTACGACGCCCGTAAAAAAGACAATATTCTACTGATTTATATGCTGGATTTAAGCCTCACCACGGAGGCAGAACAGCGCTTACTCGCTGACAAAAAATTACAGGCCATCGTTCGCCCAAGCCCAGATACCAGTTACAAATTCCTTGCCCAAGCCGCCAGCGATTTTCCCACCGCAGAACAACAGCGCCCCGTCATTATCGGCTTTGGCCCCTGCGGTATTTTAGCAGCCTTAGTGCTGGCGCAAATGGGCCTAAAGCCCATAGTGTTAGAGCGCGGCCAAGACGTGCGACAACGCACCAAAGACACCTGGGGGCTGTGGCGAGAACGCAAACTCAACACTGAATCTAATGTGCAATATGGAGAAGGCGGCGCAGGCACCTTCTCCGACGGCAAGCTCTACAGCCAAGTGAAAGACCGGCGTTTTCTAGGCCGTAAAGTCATGACCGAATTCGTCAAAGCGGGTGCGCCAGAAGAAATTCTAATGGTCAGCAAACCGCATATCGGCACCTTTAAGCTGGTAAAAATGGTAGAAAATATCCGCGCCGAGATTACCCGCTTGGGCGGCGAAATACGCTTTAACACCAAGGTCGATACCGTTCACCGCGAACCAGCAGATAACGATCAAGGCCAAGTTACCGGCCTCACCCTAAGCACCGGCGAGCACTTACCAACCCGCCACGTGGTGCTGGCTATCGGCCACAGCGCCCGCGACACGTTTGAAATGCTGTTAAACCAAGGCGTTTATATTGAACCAAAACCGTTTTCCATCGGTTTTAGAATTGAGCACCCACAGTCTGTTATCGATAAAGCACGATTTGGCGAGTACGCCGGCCACCCAATATTAGGCGCCGCCGACTATAAATTGGTTCACCACTGTAAAAATGGCCGCAGCGTTTACAGCTTCTGCATGTGTCCTGGAGGCACCGTAGTTGCCGCCACATCGGAAAAAGGTCGCGTTGTGACCAATGGTATGTCGCAATACTCTCGTAATGAACGCAATGCCAATGCCGCCATTGTCGTGGGCATAGAGCCAGAAAAAGACTACCCAGAACACACGCTAGCGGGCATAGACTTACAGCGCAAATTAGAAACACTGGCCTACCAGCTTGGCGGTGAAAACTATGACGCCCCCGCGCAGCTAGTCGGCGACTACTTACGCAACACCCCCTCTACCGAGCTCGCCAGCGTAACGCCTTCATATAAACCCGGCGTGTCTCTGGGCGATCTCTCAAAAGCTCTACCCGACTTCGCCAATGAAGCCATTCGCGAAGCCATTCCTGCCTTCGACAAACAGATCAAAGGCTTTGCCATGAACGATGCCATTCTCACCGGCATCGAAACCCGCACATCATCACCCATCTGTATTAAACGTGGTAAAGACTATCAAAACTTAAATACCCGTGGCCTTTATCCAGCAGGTGAAGGAGCAGGTTATGCTGGCGGTATACTCTCGGCCGGTATTGACGGCATTAAAGTTGCCGAGGCAGTAGCCATTGATTTGCTGGGATTGGATATTCCAATACCGGATGGGCGCTAAGTTCCTGTACTAGAATTCGTACGAATCGACATTGACCACAATAAGCCCAAGCCCCACAGGCGCTAATAGCTTAGAATAGAACCCACTTAACTCATTAAACGCATATAGAGGTTATTGCATGGCATCTCTGCAAGAGCAGCTTCTTAAAGCCGGCATGGTCGACAAGAAAAAGGCCAAGCAAATCGGCCACGAAAAACGTAAACAAGCCAAGCAGGCGAAAGGCACTGGCACGGTGATTGTTGATGAGGGTAAAGAAGCGGCAAAGCGCGCACTGGCCGAGAAAGCCGAACGCGACCGTGAAATGAATCGCCAACGTCAGGCCGAGGCCGACAAAAAAGCGATTCAAGCCCAGATCATTCAGCTGATTACGCTCAACAAAATCAATCGCAAAAATGGCGAGATTGCCTATCAGTTCACCGATGGCAAAAAAATCAAAAAGCTCTACGTTGACGCACTATTGCAAACCCAATTAATCAAAGGCGTTATTGCCCTGGTTAAATTGAAGGACGGCTATGAACTCGTTCCCGCAGCGATTGCCGACAAGATCAAGCAGCGCGACGAATCGGTAATACTCGTTCACAATACCAAGCCCGCTAACGACGTTGTAGAAGAAGACGATCCTTACGCAGCCTATGAAATCCCAGACGACTTAATGTGGTAACGCGCTATCTTACACACTGACACCAGCAACACCGAAGACGCCGCTCTACACATTCTGCAAACCATCTACGGTTACGATGCCTTTCGTAACCAACAAGCAGACATCGTAAACCACGTCGTTAACGGCGGCGACGCCCTAGTGCTCATGCCAACGGGCGGCGGTAAATCGCTGTGTTTTCAGGTGCCAGCGCTGGTGCGCAGCGGCACCGCCATTGTCGTATCGCCGCTGATTGCACTGATGCAAGATCAGGTTATGGCCCTGCGCCAAAACGGGATTAAAGCGGCGTTTTTGAATTCCAGTCAAAGCGCCATGGAAGTCAACGGTGTAGAAACCGCGCTCATGAATGGCGAGCTAGATCTGCTTTACGTCGCCCCAGAACGATTAATGATGCCGCGCATGCTCGACTTACTGAGCCGAGCGCCACTGGCCTTATTCGCCATCGACGAAGCCCATTGCGTGTCACAGTGGGGCCATGACTTTCGGCCCGAGTACATCAAGCTTTCCATTCTGCACGAACGCTTTCCCGATATTCCCCGCATTGCGCTCACCGCCACGGCGGATGGCCCAACCCAGCGTGAGATCATCGAGCGGCTATCGCTGCAAGAGGCCCGCGTTTTTAACGACGGCTTCGACCGGCCCAATATTCGCTACCGCATCAGCGAAAATCAGGGCAATGCCCGTGAACAATTACTGCGTTTTATTCTGAACGAGCACGAAGGCGAAGCCGGCATTGTGTACTGCCTATCACGCAAACGGGTAGATGAAGTCGCGCAATGGCTAAGCACCAAAGGCATGACCGCGCTGCCCTACCACGCAGGTTTAGGCAACGAAGTACGCCAACAACATCAGGAGCGATTCCTGCGCGAAGACGGCGTGATTATCATTGCCACCATTGCCTTCGGCATGGGCATAGACAAACCCGATGTACGCTTTGTCGCCCACTTAAACCTGCCCAAAAGTATTGAAGCCTATTATCAAGAAACCGGCCGCGCTGGCCGCGACGGTTTAGCCGCCGACGCCTGGATGGCCTACGGCCTGCAAGACGTGATCACCCTTCGTCAAATGCAGGGCAACTCCACCGCAGAAGAAGGCCGCAAACGGCTAGAGCAACATAAATTAGATGCCATGCTCGGCCTGTGCGAACTCACCACCTGTCGCCGCCAAGCCTTGCTGCGTTATTTTGACGACAACTTAGATCATCCCTGTGGCAACTGCGACAACTGCCTCACACCACCAGAAACTTGGGACGCCACCCTCGCCGCACAAAAAGCCCTGTCCTGTGTATACCGCACCGGCCAGCGTTTTGGCGTGAGCTATTTAGTCGATGTGTTACTCGGTAAAGAACACGAACGCATCAGCCAATTTGGCCACGATAAAATTTCCACCTACGGCATTGGCACCGAACTCAACGCCACCGAATGGCGCACCTTGTATCGGCAAATAATTGCACGGGGCTTATTAAGAGTAGACGTAGAAGGCTATGGCAGCGTGCAACTCACCGATACCGCACGCCCAATATTGAAAGGTGAAGAACAACTCACTTTAAGGAAAATGGTTAAAGTGAGTAAAAAAAGCAAGGAACGCAAAACCCGCTCATTTTCTGGCGCCGCAAACAACACCCTATGGGATGCTCTGCGCGAACATCGCAAAACACTGGCCACCGAACAAAGCATTCCGGCTTACATGATTTTCCACGACGCCACCCTCGCCGAAATGACCGAACGCCAACCCCAAACCCTAGAACAATTGGGCCGCATATCTGGTATTGGCGAGCGCAAATTAGAAGCCTACGGCCAAGGGTTTTTAGACGTCATTCTGGCCAACGCTGGCACCGACAATGAGCAAAATGACGGTATCAACGACACCGCCGCCAATAGTATTTTACTATTAAAACGAGGTAACTCAGCCGAGGATATCGCTACCCAGCGTAAACTTTCACTCAACACCATCTACACCCATCTTTGCCAAGGCATCGCCAATAGCGAACTGAGCCTTAGCGACGTGATCAATTTAGATGAAGCGCAGATCAAAGAAATTCGATTCGCCTTTGAGCTGAGTGAAGACGGCAAAATGAAAACCGTGTTTGAGTCTTTGGACGGGGAGTATGACTACACTATTTTGAAGTGTGTGAAGGCGTCGTTGAGTAGTTAAGCCATTATTCAAAACTTAGCGATGTTTCAGAAAAATTTAAGCATGCGAGGCCATTTCAGCCCCGCATTTTTATAAGCCGATCACCCCTTTAATTAAGCGATACGGTATTTCGGATTTGAGCCGTAGCGATTATCGCCGTCATCACTGTCTTGAACAGAGAAGATGATCAAAGCAATCCAGCCTATGATGGGAATCAGAGCCAACAACAAAAACCAGCCAGAACGGTTGGTATCATGTAAGCGACGAACGCAGACCGCAATGCTAGGCAAAATCACAGCGAGGGAATAAATCGCACCTAAAACACCCACGCCTACGTCTGGATCCATGAGCCCAAACATTCCATCAACAAAGCCCAAAGCCATACTCGCAAGCATATTAAACAGAGTAAAAAACCAGTACTCTTTTCGCCGGGCGCGACCTTCAAATGTCACGTATTTTTTCAGTACAGCGGTGTAATAAGACACCGCAGCTTGTTCGACAATAACGCCAGAAACACCGCCAGCCTCCGCTACTGCCGTTAATATTGAACCGCAGTGCTTACACTTGATCGCGCCTTCCTGAATATCTTCTTTACAAAATTGGCATTGCATAGGGTATCTCCATATATCGTTTTTAACTTCTTACCACGTCCATTTACTGTCGCTGAAGTGTAGCGTTTTCATCGGACTACGCCACCCCACACCAAGGAATCATCCATAACAATTAATAATTTGATCATTCGCGGTAAATTATGGTGCAGAGCTCACTAAATCAGCAACCAAAGCCGGTACCACTTCCCCCGCCATGCCATAACGGTGCTCGGCAAACGCCGATTCCACCGCTGACGGTTCTAGGTTTATTTCCATTGTATGCGAGCCCGACATAGCCGCTTGGCGTACAAAGCCTGCGGCGGGATAGACATTGCCTGAGGTGCCTATCGCAACGAATAAATCGCATGCTTCTATGGCGTCGTAGATCTCGTCCATTTGCAACGGCATTTCTCCGAACCAGACGATATGTGGCCTGAGCGCACCGCGCATGCCGCAGCATTCGCAGCGGTCATCGACGCTGATATCGCCCGCTATTGGATAAATCACATCGGTGTAGGCGCAGCGCATTTTGAGTAATTCGCCGTGCATATGAATGACGTTTTTAGAACCTGCCCGTTCATGGAGATTGTCGATATTTTGGGTCACGACAAGTAATCTGTCGCCAAACTCTTGCTCAAGCTTTGCAAGGGCGACGTGGGCGGCGTTAGGCTTTACTACGTCGCTTAATAATTGCGTGCGGCGACCATTGTAAAATCGTTGAACTAAGACCGGATCAGCCGCAAAGCCTTCTGGTGTTGCCACGTCTTCTACACGGTGCTCTTCCCAAAGACCGTCTTCGGCGCGAAAGGTTTTTATACCCGACTCAGCAGAAATCCCTGCGCCGGTGAGAACAACAATACGCTTATAAGACATTGCTAATCTTTAGCTCCTAAAATGATTTTTCCATGCCCAAATGACAGTGCCAATTGCAATAAGAATAACGGCGGGCCAAAAGGTGAATACAGCGAGAATACCCACGCCCACAGGGTCGGAATTTTGATCTGGCCAAAGGCCTAGTGTCACTAATAGCTTAAAGATTATTAGCGGGCCTGATCCAAGCGTTAACAGACCCCACGCTATTTTATTTATCAGCAGGTCGAAATATTTTGGATTTGTCATAACGCTCGACAAATATCGTTAGGCACTGGCCCTATCAAAACCAAGGGCGCTGGCCAATCACATAGGTCTGATCAAAATCGTCGTCAGATTTGGTGATGTAGAGAATAAATTCGATAAAGGCAATGATGCCAATCGCAATGGAAGGAAGGCCCAGCAGGATAAAGCCAAACAAGAAGGTCAGCAGCATAATCACGCCCTGCTTATTGTATCCAAGGTAAAACTTGTGAACACCAAAGGCGCCAAAGAAGAAGGCCAATAGCGCAGCAGCAATTTTCTTAGATGACGCAGTCGCGATGGCTTTATCTATATAAAGCTGGGTAGCATTTTCGCCAGCGGCCACAAAATCGACGGTTAGCCCTGCACCCGCATTGCCTTCACTTTTCCATTCGCTGCCGGTGAAGTTATAGCGTTTGCCATCTTCTCCAGCGATCACGCCCTGCGATGTTGCGGTATTGAAATCGAGAACCTTGCCCTTCATATATACCTTCCCTAGTGCGGAGTTAATTACAATCAAGCATAGCGCGGCACCTTGTCGATAACCACACGTTAAAGCCCTAAAATCGAGTATAAAAGCCTAATGCTCAGAGAAGTCTTTTTGCCAAAATAGCGCCTGCCCCTGCTGCGGGTCTAGCTCATAGGCCGCAAATCCGCAGCGCTGATAAACCGCCTGCGCTACCGTATTGCCCTGCAATACTTCGAGGGTTAATTTACAGCAACCGCGCTGCCTGGCTAGCTTTTCGACCTCCAGCATTAAGCGCTGAGCCAGCCCCCGGCCACGGTATTCCGGCAATACAATCACATCGTGAATATTTAGCAACGGCTTACATTTAAATGTTGAGAAACCCTGTAATACCGTTGCCAAAGCGACTGGGGCTTCACCCTCGAATATTAAGATTGTGGCCGCGTTTGCCACTCCTGCTAAGGCATCACATAGACCAGACAAAACCTCATCTGGGAGTGCTTCGCCGCCACCCATGGGATCTAGTGCGTAGTTTGCCATCAGCATTTCTATGGCAGCGCGATCTTTTGGCGCCCTGTAGTCGGCTAGCTTTACCTGCATAAAACATCCATATTGAGACCTTTGCACGATAGTTATTTTGCCCTCTGCCGGCGTCGAAATCGTACTCAATCGGTCATTTATGAGTATAAACTCCCTCATTCCGTGCGATTTTTCCTCGCCAGAAAACAAAATTCCGGCTCGTGCAAAGGTCTCATATTATTTCTCCAATTTATTAGCACTAGGCGATCAAAAATCAACGTCTTCGGCGCCCGGCCCTAGGGGTTGGCCAAAACTGAATTCAACAAAGTTACCGTCGGGATCGCGAACGCCGCAGTAATATCCCACTGGATATTCTTCCTCGCGGGTTTCCCACTCTAAAATGCCATCGGCACGAGCGCGGTCGGCAATGTCGTCCACCGCTTTACGGCTTTCCATCGCAAAACCTAAATGAGAAAAGTCGCGATCATCTTGCTGTTTATTTTTCCCACCGGGGATAAGAACCACAATAAAGTCTTTCTCTTTACCTCGTTCCGCCAACCACATGACCTTGCCATGCTTATGCGGTCGTTCATGAACAATATTCATATCTGCATAGCGGCGATAAAAATCGACGCAAGCGTCTAGATCTTGAACGTGCATGGCAATATGTGTCAAAGCAGCGGGCATTGAACTCTCCCTATAATGTTGTCGGCCATTTCGAGTATCAGACGATAACAAGACACGTCAGCAAGGTCGAACGCCGCCTAGACCGAATACTCAATCAAGCCGTCTGCCACATGTTGAACCATGTTTCTAAACCAACGATGCGCCGAATCATTCTGCAGGCCATTGGCCCACATCATCCAAATGGGAATGGGCGCAATTTCAACCGGAAAATGAAACCACTGTATCTCGAAGGCCTTTGCATATAAGTGATATAAGCGCGCCGGCATGACCGCGAGATAATCCGTCGCCGCCACCACCGGCAACATACTGGAGAAGTTCTGTACTTGCGCGGCGCGTTTACGTGGAAATTCTTGGCCACCCAAAGCTAATTCCAACTGACTGCGCTCGCGGCTGCGCAATGGCAAGAAAACATGCTCCTCTGCAAGATATTGCTCCAAAGACAAGGTATGACTCAAGGGCCCTGCAACACGCGGATGACCCTGACGGGCAATGACAACCAGCTTTTCTGCACCTATCTGCTGCGCCTGTATGGTATCTGACTCTGGCCGAACATAGTCCACTACCAAGTCGACATCCATACGCTGCAAACGTGTTAGGGAGTCATGCTCTAGCCCGCTGGTTTCTAGCGACAAGCCCTTACCGGCCCGCTGCAATTGCGCCATTAATGGGCCGAGGGCAACGGATTCAAAATAATTGTCTGCCGCCACCGTGAAATTATGCTGAGCTTGCGCGGGGTCAAATTCATCGCCCTGCACCAACGTGCCCCTGATTAGCGACAACGCCTCTCGTATCGGCGGATATATGGCGATGGCGCGGGGGGTTGGGATCATGCCTTGGCGTGTACGAACAAAAAGCTCATCGTGAAAGGTTAGCCGCAGCCTTTGCAGCGCCGCGCTCATTGCCGGTTGGCTCAGGCCGATATGATCGGATGCGCGGGTCAAATTACCCTCCATCATCAGCGCATCAAAACTAGCAAGCAGGTTTAGGTCTACTGAACGCAGATTTATCATAATTATCACCAAAATGGATAATAGGTATATTAAATATCTAATATACAAATAATTCTAGTGCGCTAATCTGTAACTACAAAATAACAAGCACGGTATTTTCATCATGGACAAATACGTAAGTCTTTCAGTTATCGCCTTTATTGCCATAGCGTCGCTGTGGGAGTTTTTAGCCGGTCGCAATAGCAACGGCAAAAAGAGCAAAGAAGATTGGGGCATCGCAGTGCTCGCCTCAGTATCGCTCGCTGCAGTTCAGCGTCCCGCGCTGGTATTTGCCACCGCATGGCTTGGTAGCCTACTGGTGCCGCAATTTGAAGGCGGGCTTGCCTGGCTCCAGGAAGCCTATTTCTGGCCGGTGCTAATAGCCTACATCTGCCTAGAAGAGCTTATTCACGGCGGAGCACATTGGTTCTCCCACGCTCGCCGTATGCGCTGGAAGCCCCTGCTTTATCTGCAGCAGTTCTTCAAAATCGGCCATAGACCACACCATTTTTCAGGCACCAATGACGGCAAGGGCGAAATTACTGTTACCCAGACCTTTGTTGAGCACTGGCTGTTCTGGTTCATCATGCCAAACTTCTGGTTCCAGTTTATTTGCCTCTACCTTGGCCTGACCGAAGTATTCTTGTTCGGCACCGCATTTAAAGGCCTGTGGGCGGCGCACAACCACGTGAATTGGAATTACGATTTGTATTTTTTGAATCACCGCTGGGCATGGGTTCGCAAAACCATGTACGCCCTATGCCATGTGCTGACCTTTCCAACCCAGCACCACCATCACCACGCTCGGGGTAAAAACTCAGCAAAAAATATGTGTAATCTACTGTCGATTTACGACTGGCTACTGTTCGGCACATTGGCGATTGAAACCAGCCGCCCCACTCAATACGGCTGGAAACAATCACCACAGGAAGAACACAGTATTTGGCACCGCTACTTTGCGATTGATGTAAACAAACTCGGCTAAACCGCCCCGCTATCTTCGCGCGCCACGTTTTGGCGCGCGACCTCAAAACATTCTTACTAAGTGCGACAGCTCACGAAACCAAAAGAATTAATGCGCGTGCCATTAATATTCTCACTGAAAACATTATACTGAGCCCTCTGAATTTGCGTATATCGTAGAAACATCGGTTTTATGCCGATGAATGCCTGCCGTACGACACTATAACAACGAGGCAACCTCATGCTCCCCAGCTTCCGCCCACTAACTCAATTCGCCATATTCCTTCTTGCAGCCACGCTCACCGCCTGCGGTGGCAGCTCTAGCTCGTCATCTGGCAACAGCCCTAGCGGTAATCCGGGCGGAGGCAACACAGGCCAAGCAGAGAGCAAAAGCCATTTTGACCAAACCTTAACGGGATTTGACGACGAAACCGTCGCATTTACCGTCTACGTGCCGGAAAACCCCCAGGGCAAACGAGTACCATTAATTCTTCACAGCCACGGCTTTGGCTTGTCTAGAGCGAAGAATTTTGAGGCCCCAGACCCGCTGGAATCCTTTCTGACCAATGATGTTTCCGGCGATGTCGCCCGTCGCGCATGGTTAGAAAAAGGCTTTTATGTGATCAGCTTCGATCAGCGCGGCTTTGGTGAAACCACCGGCAATATCACCGTAATGGACCCCGACGTTGACTGCCGCAACGTCTCGCAAATCATCGACTGGGCCGAAGAAAATCTCGTTAACCTCAGTTTTGAGGGCGACGACCCAATGATCGGCTCGGTTGGCCTGTCTTACGGCGGCGGCTTTCAAACCGTGTGTTCAAGTGTAGATAAACGCTTTGACGCGATTGTGCCCTTAGCAACATGGAGCAATCTGCCCTATAGCCTGTACGCCAACAGCACGCCCAAAAACATCTGGTTAGATATTTTGTCTGTCGCGTCGATGGGCAAGCTCGAACCCTATCTTTTTGAGGCGATTATCGCCGCCACTACAACAGGTGAAATAGCCCCCGAGACCGTAGCGCGCTTAGGCAGCTACAGCCCACGGTCATTTTGCCAAGGCGGACGCAGCGACGGCAGAACCCTGTCGACCGCCGACGCCCTATTCATTCAAGGCAGCAACGATGTGCTCTTTAACATGAATGAAGCGGTAGAAAACTACGAATGCTGGAAGGGACAAGGCAACGAGGCGCATTTATTTATTCAACGCGACGGCCACATTTTACCCGCACTACAAGAGGCCGGCCGGCAGATTTTGTTCGGCACCGAAGGCACGCTTTATTGCGACGACCAAACCTATGCCACCGACGATTTAGCATTAAATTTTCTAGTCTCTAAATTGCAAGGTACAAGCGCTGCCGCCATACCCGATGTGTGCTTTAGCCTGACCGAACAACAGTCTGGCGTTACCGTCAGCGACGTCAAACGCGGTGGTTCACTGAACAACTTTGGCGAAACCCAAATCATTCCCGGCGGCCTGAGCAATATTGTAGACCTGTTCATATCGCTACCGCTACCCACCGTTCTCGCTACCTTAACGTCACTACCCTTAGAGGCCATAAGCACTTTAACGGCGGTATTAACGGCCAGCGCCGACCCTACATCGCTGGTGAATTATTTAGACGATATTGTTAATTTATTGCCCAGTGAATTATTGAGTCAGCTAGTCGCCAAAGGAACATTTATTCCCCTGCAAACCATGACCGAAGATGGCGTACTAGCCGGTATCCCATTGGCCATGCTCAACGTCAGTGGCGGTAACGGCGACGGCAATCTTTTGTATATCGGCTTAGGAAAACTGCCCACTGCTGGCGGCGACTTTACACTGATAAACGATCAAGTGTTACCGATACGCGGCAGCGGCCTTGTCGCGCAGGAGATGATTGGTGTTTCTGACGCGGTAGCAGCGGGCGATACTATCGGCTTGATGGTCTACGGCTTCCACCCCTACTTTACTCATGTGGCAAGTATTGCGCAGCCACCGCTTCCCGCCGTCATTAGCGGCACAGTGGATTTGCCGTTCATCCCAGCAAACGGTGAATAAATCATTCTTTAAACTCTGTCGCTGGCGGTATTATTTCAATGCCGCCAGTGGCACCCGCTCCTGCTGAACGACCTTTCCTTGTTTATCTCTTATCTGCAACGCCAGCACCGTGCCCGAAGACTTGCGCTCTATTTTGACGGTGCCGAAATTATCGACCAGAATATTATGTTTGCGAATTCGTAAGCTATTCACCTCTTGGGCAGCCGGACTCTGCTCACCCAAAGCGGAATTAAGTCCGCTGCTGGTTATCTCATAAAGCGGATACATATCATTAGTTTGCAGCCGAGAAATCTCTGCCAAGTGCCGATCACCACTGAGCAATATCAAACCATTAGCTCCACTACTTTTTAGCAATGCGAGTAAACGTTCACGCTCACGGGGAAAGTTCGCCCACTTTTCAAAACAATGTTCACTTGGCAATACCTGAATACTCGATACTAGTAAACGAACATCTGCGGGCTTCTGTAACTCACCCGCCAACCACTGCCACTGCGCCTCACCCAACACCGTAGCTTGCTCATTATTGTTTGCAACAATGCCCGTTGGCGCACACACGCTGCGATCATCATCGCGCAGCAAAGCACTGCGATAGCTGCGGGTATCTAGCAGAATCATCTGCACACGTAATCCCGCCGCTTTAATGTAAGCCGTGTGATACACGCCAGTTTGCGCAGAGTCGCCAATATCGGCTGGGTTTAATTGAAAAAACTCACTGAAATACTGCTTAGATTGAGACTTAAACGGATACTCTTCGCCGCCGTCATTGACGCCGTAATCATGGTCGTCCCACGTTGCATAAACGCCTGTTCCTGATTTTTCGGCGCTATCTAAAAATACGCCAAACTCCACACCCAACGCTAAATCGCGATACGCCTGCTGAATACGCTGCGGTACACGCTGTTTTAAATACGGGCCAACATCGGTATACACATTGTCACCGGCAAAAATAAACGCTTCAGATTGCTGCGCGGCTATTGCCTGCCAAATAGGTTGATCCGCCCACTGCCGCAGGCAGGAGCCAAAACTAATAACTGCAGATTGATTAGGCGAGTAATTGACTTGTGCTGGAGCCGACACCGGCTGGATGGAACACGCGCTTAATAACGTGGTAATCGCAAGTGCAAAAAATGAAGTTCTCAACATACATCGCCTCCGTTAAACATAAATCCACTACGGAAGATGTTTTAACAGCGGGCGATGACATTTTGAGGTCAAGGCCAATAAAACAGGTTCAAATAATTTCTGACGATTTAAATTCGCCTCTGAGTAAGTATAGTTAGTAGATTGCGTCTTGCAAAAAAACGCCTACGTTTTTATCACTGATAATTAGCGTTAAAAACCAGTAATAAAAATTTTAACAAGCTATACAAACACTTACAGCTTTGACTTCATCTCGATAAATGATTCCTCAATGCACTCCATAAAAAACTCAATATCCGGCAAAATGCTGGCCGTTGAAATCACATTGAAATATAACTTGCCATTGTAGCTAGGCGTGGCGATAAACAGCCCCATACCCTCACCCAATGGTGGCAGGCCCGCCAGACTTTCCAAACGGTGCCCCGCTAGACTAATGGGCTGAGCAGGCCCCGGCACATTAGAAACAAATAAATTACAGGTCGAGCTTGCCGCAGACGTTGCATTAATGGCACGCGCAAATAAATACTGCTCGGTTGCGGGCAGATTCTTCGTAACATTCAACAACAAGCCCGTCGCCGACTTTCCGGTTTTACCATTTTGTGTTGCCGCCACGATTTTTGCTAAACGCGCTGCGGGATCGGCGATATTTGAATATATCGGTGCGGTGAACGCACTTAGATTATTACCGGTATCGCTACCTCCGCCTGAACTTCGCGCATTGACCGGCACCCATGCAACCAGTGAATGCGAATTAAGTTCATGATGTTTTTCAAGATACCGCCGCAGTGCACCGGCACAAATAGCAAGAATCACATCATTCATGGTCGCGCCAGCATGAAGACCACGCAAAGCGCTAAGGACTTTTAGATCAACTCCAACAACATCAAATATTTTGTCGCCACCAACACCGGCGTTAAATCGGCAGGGGTAGACCCGCGGTCTTTCAGAAGGTTTGGTTCGTAAAAAACGCCGCGCGGAATCGCTTACATAAGCGGTGCTATTTAACAGAGTACGACCTAAGTCAATCGAATGACCCAGCCTATTTTTTACCGCTCGCCCCGCAACATTAGGCCATGAAAACTCCGCTACGCCACTTTCCTCTACTGATGCAGATTCACCAACATCGCGAATTGGACTCGCAAAGCTGGCCAACAGCTTCACCATTCCAACTCCGTCGATAGCCACGTGATGTAGCCGAATGACAATCGTAAATCCATTCTTATGACTGCCGTTGCAATTCACGCCGGTAAATATCGTGACATCCCAAAGTGGACGACGCATATCCATAGGCTGAGAGTGCAAGTAACACACCTCTTCACGCAGAGCCTTCCAATCACCGGGCACAGTAAGCGGCAATACAGTGAAATGCGCGTCGGGCTCAAACTCTTCGTCATACACCCAATATGGGTAATCCAGCTCGGCTGGCAGCCGAAGCAAACGCTGAGAATAAATTGGATGGGGCTTTAGCTTTAATTGTAAAAATTTTATTAATGCGCCGTAGTCTACCTCTTTCTTTTGCCCTTCTGCAGGACCGTCAAAATTCAGTAGAAGCGTTATATGATTAAAATTATCAGCGGTTTCGGTATAAAGAAACTGCGCATCTTGGGGTTTAATCTGATCCATTCTATTTCTCACTGTATTCTATAAGTAACGGTTTTACACCCTATGTATAAAGCTATCGCTTAGGCGGCCGTAGTCGATTTATCTAAGGCCTTTTTATACAGCGCTTCAATTTTTGCTACTTGTTTATCTAAATTTTCTACTGTCCAGCCGTTGGTATTAATCGGCGCCAGAATCTCTACCTCAACGGTGCCCGGGTAATACAGGCTATCGCCCTTTGGAGATACATCCATTGCGTTATGAATAACAATAGGAACAATCGGCACCCCCGCCTGCATGGCAATATGAAATGCACCCTTCTTAAAGGGCTTAGGCTTTTTAGAATGGGTTCGGGTGCCCTCTGGCGCCATCACCACTGAAATTTGATCTTGTTTAATTCTATCAACCAAAGGCTCTAGCGCGGCAATTGCGCTTTTGCTATTCGTACGATCAATAAGTACCACGCCGGCCATTTCCATCGCCGCGCCAACGAGTGGCATTTGTTTAATTTCGGCTTTGCCAACTCCGGTGAAATTGCGGCGCAAAAGTTTGGAGCAAATCAGAACATCAATGTCACTTTGATGATTAAAAATAAATACCGCTGGGCGCTCGACCCACAGGTGCTTTTCGCCACTAATGTCTAATTTAAGACCCGCAACAGCACCGGCAACATCCGCAAATAACGACGTAGCAAAGTTCCTCGCCTCCTGTCGCGATCCCGTCAAGGCCCAAATGGGCAAGCCTGCCAAGGCAGATCCAACTAAACTCAATTTGGTAGCAACATTGCGGGTAAACCCAAGGGCATTGCTGCCTGCTCGGCGTTTAAAGGTTTGTACCGGCCAGCCGCGTGCTTCTGCAATATCACGTAATTTTTGACTTGGGTTCAGTGGCCGAGGATTACCGATGTACTCCAACAATTCGATGTCATCAGTGCTGTCTGAATAAAAATAGCTATTTGCTAGATCGAGATCTTTGGTCTTGGCTAAATCAAGAGCAGCGTCTACCTTACCCACACCAAAACATAGCGGACCACCAAGCTCACCGGTGAAGATGCCGTCCTTCACTTCCATCGTGCTGCACGCAATATGCTCAATACCTAAATACTTAGCGCAGGGCCCAACTTGATATGGCGTAGCAGATGAAATGATCGCAACCGTATGGCCCTTGCGCATATGGGCCTCGATTAATGCGCGGGTTTCCGGATAGATTTTTTTCGCTAAATCCCGCTCAAAAATTTTCTCAGCTACATCAAGATAATCGTCTTCCTTCAACCCCCTCATACTCTGCGCCGAAAGCGACATCAATGCCGCAAAATCCGCCCGGCCTAGCCCAAACCGTCCAATCGCCTCAACGGTAGCGACTATTTCAGAGGGCGCCAAATCTCCTCGACGCACCTGCTCCCGAAGAAAACTAAACACCGAATAACCAGCGATGATAGTGCCGTCGAAATCAAACAACGCGGCAATTTGTGGCCCTGCAGCCGCTTTATTTATTTCTGCAGTAATTTCAGTATATGGAGACATGCTGGTGTAGCTCCTCATTTTTGTAAGAGGCGAATTTAGTTTATTTGACAACGCTGCAACTATTCAGTCCAATACTATTTTTCCTACACTATTCGGAAAACGTATACCTTGAACAGCAGCAAATTGCGCTACATTGTAGCGGTTGATCGTTTCGGTTCGATGACGGCTGCAGCCACAGCCATTCACGTGTCACAGCCCAGCCTAACGCGAACAGTGGCCGAGGTCGAAAAAGAATTGGGCATCGCCCTATTTGAGCGTCGCGCGCGAGGCATGGTCGCCACTGCACAGGGGCGCAGCATCATTGATCGCGCAGCACGGATTCTTGCCGACATCGAGCGACTCGACATGGACGCCAAAGAGTTCAGAGCATACCGAGAATCTCATTTACGGCTTTGTATTTCACCACCGCCGCTAATCACCCTGATGAACCCCGCCTTGCCACAATTGCTGAGCCACCACCCACAGCTAAAAGTAGATATAAAATCGCTAGCGACAGACAACGCTATCAGCCTACTACGAGCGGGTGACTGTGATCTTATTATCGGCCCAACACAGGCACTCGAAGAAAAACGTGAGTTTAAAATTATTCCCCTAAAGCCATTTGACGCCTACTTCTTTACGCGACGCTCGCACCCCCTCACCAAAAAGCGCGCGGTATCAAAACAACACATATTAAATTATCCCCTAGTGCTCCCTGAGCGCGATGGTGCCTCACCAGAAATCACCAGCCGCTTATTTGGCGACACCGAGATACCCGCAGATCACCCCATCCACATTATTGGCCATTTCCCACTAGCTTGCGAAGTCGTCGCCGCCACCGACGCCGTTGCA
The DNA here is from genome assembly GCF_902705855.1 of Zhongshania aliphaticivorans. Classification (GTDB taxonomy): domain Bacteria; phylum Pseudomonadota; class Gammaproteobacteria; order Pseudomonadales; family Spongiibacteraceae; genus Spongiibacter; species Spongiibacter aliphaticivorans_B. The sequence continues at coordinate 362,498 of NZ_CACSIJ010000012.1, forward strand.
ACGGTGGGACAAACTTACTTAAACAATAAGGAGTTTCTAAAACGCTTCACTATTCTCGACTTTACTTCGGCAGACAAGTTAAGCGTGTGCTGCGCCCACCGACAAGAATTTGAATTATCTGCCCCCGCGACTGCGCTAGTTAAATTACTCGCGCAATAAGACGCTGATCTATCCACTAGCTAATCGAGTTAGTCCATTTACTACCTGACTGCCTGGGGCGGCAAAAACGATGGCCAGAGCTGCTAAAAAAGAGGACGGTCAAAAAAACGAAACTGATGGAAGTTGGTAGGTTTTTTACAGCCTCAACGTTCAAAGCAGCGACGCGGTTACACATCCGACTGCCTTTGTTTGTATGTCTAATGTCGAGGCCTTCTAAGTCATTTAGCAGAACAGCGCTCTTGCTCTACAAATACCCAACGAATCGCCCTCAATGCCTTGGTTTATTTATATAAGCGGTTCATGGGGCTAGATATTGGTGATCTTGCGTTTAAATCTACCCAAGGCGCTAGGCGCATTCCTGTAGTCTATAGCCGTGAAGAAATCTCAGCGATTCTTTCTCATCTTCGGGGTGCTCACCGTTTACAAGTTGAGCTGATGTACGGCTCTGGCTAAAGAAGGCACAGTCCTTTAAGTTATCGCTGCGCAGCCACCTACCTTCAATAGAACGCCGCACCGCAAACGGCGAACACCACTATAATGGCCATAATCGGCACACGCTTGCTGCGCAGTGCAATGAAGCCCGCCACCGCCAATAGAAGGGCAAACCAATCGTGGGGGCACTACTCGCCACGGGGTTTATCCACGCCGCCGCCAGCATGCCAACGGCAACGGCATTAACACCGGCAATGGCCGCAACGATACGGGGTCGAGTTGATAATTGCTGCCAAATTCCCCTAACTCCAGAAAGAAGTAAAAAGCCCGGAGCGAACACTGCCAGCGTAGCGATAAATGCATATAGCAGGGCCGCGTCTGAACGTATAGCCGCGCCAAGGTAGGCGCTGAGGGAAAACATGGGGCCCGGCACTGCCTGCGCGGCAGCGTAACCCAATAAAAATTGGTCTTTGCTCAAGGCCTCGCCAACTAAAGGCTCTAACAGCGGCAAGACCACATGACCGCCACCAAACACCAAGCTACCTGCTTTATAAAACGTCGCGAAGATACCGTCAGGAAAAACAAGACACACTACGAATAGCAGCACGAAAACTGTAAGACAAGCCAGCAAGGTACGGTCTGTTTTAATACCAACAAGGTTCTGCGCGGGCTCGGCTCGCCACGCCATAACAGCTGCGGCTAGCGCCATTAATGAGAACTGCCACAGTGGTGTCATGGCCCACGTCAACGTCGCAGTACTTATTACTGCCAATGCGATAGTTGGCGGTTGCCGACAAAACTGATTTGCCATGCCCCACACTGCATCGGCCACCACCGCCACCGCTAACAGCTTTAAGCCGCTAACAATACCGAATTGCAGAGTGCCTTCAGTAATGTTTAATTGCCAAACCGCGAGGCCATACATAAGAAGGAATGAAGGTAAGGTAAATCCGAGGAATGCCACGATGCCCGCGGGAATACCGCCACGCCGACAGGCAATAGCGTAGCCTAACTGACTAGAAGAGGGGCCAGGAAGAAATTGACAGAGGGCAAGATCAGCAGCAAATTCTTGTTCACTTAGCCAAGCCTTTTGCTCTACAAATACTTTTCGGAAGTAACCGATATGTGCAGCAGGACCGCCAAAACTCACACAGCCCAAATAGAGAAATTGCAGAAAAACACGCCAGACCACGTTTACACTCTCAGCTCAAATAAGCATGAAGAGTGTAAACGAAGCATATTACGGTTTATAGCTTACCGCGTTTTTCTCTGGGAGCAGCGGGCTTAGCTGATTTAGCTTTCACCTTGGTAACCGGCTTGCGGCCACCTTTTTCGCCAGTTTTGCTGACACGTGGTTTACGCGGGCGCTCACGTTCAATTGGCATGTCTCCGCCTTCATGCACAGAGATATTCAAAGCCTGCCCAGCAACACGGGTAGTTTTCAAACACTCAAATGCGCCTTCGGGCAAATCTGTAGGCAAGTCGACGGTGCTGAACTCTGGGTAGATAGAAATACGCCCAATATTCGCGCTATCGATATTGGCTTCATTGGCGATAGCACCCACAATATTACCCGCGCTCACACCGTGCTGACGACCAACTTCTAAACGATAGCGTTGCAAACTTGATTCTGGCACACGCTTGCCGCTACTCGCTCTCTCACCCTTTTCACGGGTGCGCGCTTCGGTCATCAACTTAGGTGCATCTTTTACTAATAAGGGCTTGTCGCCCTGCAACTGGCTGGCCAAGGCCGCCGCAACATCAATGTCAGAGACATCATGTTTGGCCACGTATTCCTGCAACATCTTGCGGAAGAAGCTGAGATCAGTGCCAGCAAGGGTATCGGTGATCTTTTGCAAAAAACGATCGACGCGCAAGGCATTGATATTCTCTGCGGTCGGCAAGCCCATCTCTTCGATGGACTGACGAGTAGCGCGCTCAATCGCCTGCAACATACGCTTTTCACGAGGTGCTACAAACAGAATTGCGTCACCGGTACGACCCGCACGACCAGTACGGCCAATACGGTGAACATAAGCTTCGGTGTCGTGGGGAATATCGTAGTTAATGACGTGGCTGATACGCTCAACATCCAAACCACGGGCGGCAACATCAGTGGCGATAACGATATCAAGGCGACCATTTTTAAGATGATCAACCGTGCGCTCGCGCTGTGCTTGAGCAATGTCGCCATTTAGTGCCGCTGCGGCATAACCGCGGGCCTGTAGTTTTTCGGCAAGTTCAGTGGTAACCAATTTGGTACGCACGAAAATAATCATGCCATCAAAAGGTTCAGCCTCAAGAATACGGGTTAAGGCATCCAGCTTATTCAAGCCACGGGCCATCCAATAACGCTGACGAATAGTCACCGCCGTTGAAGTTTTTGATTGAATGGTGACTTGTTCAGGGTTATTTAGATACGTTGTTGCAATGCGGCGAATCGCCGACGGCATGGTCGCTGAGAAAAGCGCGATTTGACGCTTTTCTGGCATTTGCGACATAACCCATTCAACATCGTCGATGAATCCCATGCGCAGCATTTCGTCTGCTTCGTCCAATACCAAATGTGTTAAATCATCTAGTTTTAAGGTGCCACGACGCATGTGGTCCATTACTCGACCTGGCGTGCCGACAACAACTTGCACGCCACGCTTTAAGGCTGCTAATTGACCGCGGTAGTCCTGACCACCGTAGATGGGTAACACATTAAAGCCCGGCATATGCGACGCGTAACTCTGCAAAGCTTCAGCTACCTGAATTGCTAGCTCACGGGTTGGCGCCAAAATTAAAGCTTGGGTGCGACGGCTGTTTACGTCGAGACGCGACAATAGCGGCAAAGCAAATGCGGCGGTTTTACCGGTACCGGTTTGAGCCTGACCAACAAGGTCTCTGCCAGCTAGAATGAAAGGAATGGTCGCCGCCTGAATTGGCGAAGGTGTTTCGTAACCAACCGCTTTTACAGCGGCAAGTACCATGGGCGATAAGCCCAAATCATCAAAAGTCATAGTTTCCGCTGCCGCGGCCGTATCAGAGGGCATAATCGCTACCGTAAAAAATGCATGAGTCGCCGCAACATTAGACCTCACACTCGGCCGAACGCAGATATGGCGTTGAGGCCGCATTATACCGGCATGACGCGACAAATACCCTGAAACCTTTGGCCTTTTTTGGCATTAGCGACGTAAGAGCAGCGTATAGGTCTTGATTAACTGAGTTTTTCTAAGCCGACACGCTGCACTGCGGTAATTTCCTGTTTACGCTGCGCGACGAAATCAAAATAAATCATCACCGCACTGCCTTTCGCCACCAACTCACCACGCTGCCACGCCTCGTGTTCGCAAATAAACGAGGTGCTACCAATGTGAGCAATGCGAGTTCTAATCTCAACAGAATGACCGTGATATATCTGAGCAATAAAATCGACGTCCATCTTGCGCAGAATTACATTCCACTTTGTCAAATCCTGACCTGGATTAAACAACTCAAATACCGGTGCCCTTGCAGTCTCAAACCACATGGGCACAACGGTATTATTTATATGACCCAAGGCATCTGTTTCGCAGAAACGAGGCTCCATCGTACATCGCAACATATTATTCCTCTGAATCTACTAGACGTTATTACTGTGCAAGCCAGCGCAGGGCCATACACAGCCATAACACATAACTCATTATTGATGCCGGAAACGCTTTATGACCCAAATCACTGCCACGCATTTTTTCCTTGGTTGCATAAACAATTGCCGCACTCACCAACACATGAAAAATCATCAGTGATGGCGCCTGCGCCCAACCATAGCTAAGCCCCTTAACCGTCAGCGGCGTAACGACTGCAACAGTAAGCAACAGACAATTTAGCAGCCCAAAGCCCATCACTACACGAAATAAAATCAAAAATTTAAGCCTCCGCAACCCAACACCATTCAGGCAACATAATAATAAATTGTAAAGAAATGGCACACACTGCCAGCCAGAACAAACAAATGCCAAATTCCGTGAAAGTGGATAACTTTCTTATCAAACACGTAAAAAATGATACCCGCCGTATAGGCAACACCACCCATCAATAACAAGGTAAAACCGCCCTCAGGCAGTGCCGCGCTCAAGGGTTTAATTAAAAATAGCGCCAGCCAGCCCATCAACAAATACACGCCAATAGACCATGCTCGCCGTCCAGCCTTAGGAACCATTTCTAACGCCATACCAATGGCGGCCAAAGACCATATAATCGCAAACATCCACCAGCCACCGCTTTCCCGCAGCGTCACAACTAAAAACGGGGTGTAAGTACCGGCGATAAGTAGGTAAATGGCCAGATGATCTAACTGCCTATAAAGGGCTTTATGTGGCCCCGTAGTGCTGTGATAAAGGGTAGAAAACACATACAGAGCCAATAGCGACACGCTATATACCGAAAAGCCAAGTAGCTTCCACCCTTCGCCACTTTGCAACACAGGCCAAATCAGCGCGGCGCTACCTATCACTGCCGCCAGTACGCCGGCCAAATGAGAAAAACTGTTAAAACGCTCGCCTTTATACACGATACCGTCACCGCCCTAAGGTCATTGATGCCTACTTGGTATAAAACAAAAAACGAAAACATCCGCCAAAACAACTAACTTTGCAGACATATTTCTTATTTTTGCGTCAATTTAACAGAAACTTAGATTTAGAGCCCGCTCGCAGCCAGCAATTTATCATTACTGAAGATTATATAATTCAGAAGACCGGCAAACATGGCTTGATGGAGGCAAAGACAAGACGAACAACGCCATGGGACGATAAAACGAATAAGCCAGCAGCCCAAGGCAATTAGGCGAATCCAGCGCGGTATAGAAAATAAGATGGGGGCTGCTGGGCCGGACTGACCTTGGTCTAGCAGAAAAGCTGCGCGCGACGTAAATTAAGCGGCTCCCGCCTCTACATCCAGCTTACCAAGGCCTTCAAACAGCAGCTCGACATGTAGAGAACCGTTGGTATTGACCACCTTGCGAATGCGAATCTCACCCAAGCGCCCATCCCGCAAGCGGATACGATAATCGGTTCCGTGTAAACGTTCGCTAATCTGCTTATTCAAATGCAGGCAACCGCCCCACTTTACATAATCGCTGCTTGCAGAAATATACATGGGAACATCAGATAACAATTCCCGATCCCCTAGCAGCACACTGCCATGCGTCAAATCCATTGACCTACTCCGTGCTATATTCAAAATCAAATACGTACTTCAACCTATAGCATCCTTGCCAATGTTGCAGTTATAACACAATAACGAAGGGGATTCCCGCCTGCAGGCTAGACCAAAAAATATCAAAAATCAGTGATTTTCATAACCAAAAAGCATTAAAAACCCCTCTTTATGGCGTAATCCCTAACAGGCTGGCCGCATTGCCACGCATCATTTGAAAGATCTCTCGCTCTGAAAACCCGCTCATTTCCTCTGTCATTTCAGAAGGCCACAGCAAGCCTTCGGGGTGGGGATAATCTGATCCATTAACGATAGTCTCTACACCGACACTTTTCGCGATATGGCTAAAGTCATCTTCATGAAAGGGCACAATCTTAAAATGCCGCTTAAACACCTCACTAGGCAGCTCCGGCTTACCATAAGCCCAGCGACTTTTGTGGTCGCCAAGGCGATAAATTTTGTCCATCGTTTTCAATAAATGCGGCAGCCACGCAGCGCCAAATTCAACAATTAAAAACTGCAGGCGAGGAAACCGGCCAAGCAAATTTTGAAATATTGTTGCCGCAATTTGGTCAACCACCGTGCGCTCTCCCATGCCCACATAGGTATTAAATGCGGTAAAACGATGTGACGGCGGATTAGCAGGCTCTCCCCATGGCGCGGCATATAACTCAGTAAAGGGGCCGCTGCCTATGTGATACGTAACAATCAACCCCGCCTCCTGCACCCGCGCCCAAAAGGGATCAAAATGCGGATCTGCCGGCGAACGTCCCTCGATCGGGCCGGTATTCACATACACCAAGCGACAACCTTCTTTAAGAATACGTTCGAGCTCGACTAAGGATTGATCAATATCTATTAGGCTCATCATAGCGGTGGCGTATATTCGGCCATCGCCACCCCAACCCCAGTCCTCTGCTACCCAGCGATTAAAGGCGCGAATACTTGGATAGGCGATATCGCGATGCATGGGTCTGCGAAGCTGGTATTCCACACCGCAGCCCAAGGTCGGAATCATCACGCAGGCCTCTACACCCTGCTCATCCATCCGCGCTAAGCGCGCCTTTTTATTGATAAATTCAGGGCAATCGATAGCGCGAATGGCATTGGCATTTACCGCGCCGCCGGTCTCGACATCGCCTTTAAAAAAGGCCTTCATCGCACCAGGAGGGCCAACATAGTCGCCCACACCAACACTAAAGAAATTAAGGCGTTCGTCACCTAACTTCATAATACCGAAGCCGTCGTCACGCTCGCGCTCAACCCACACAGTACGATCCCGAAAGCGGGACTCTATATGCCGGCTAAAGCAATCGTCAGGCTCGTAATAATGGTTATCGCAATCGATTAAAGAGTAGGGTAGCGGATTCATAGCAAGGTGCCTTATCACTGATATAGCACCTACTCTACGCGGGCTTTTACACGAACACAGTAGCCACAGCTATCACCCGACGGTGACAAAAAAGCTCACCGCCAGTCGATTAAACTAAAGGCATTAAGAGGGAAAATAGCGACTAATGGTATCTGCCACGCAAGCGGGCCTATCATTGCCTTCAATTTCGACGGTAACCCTGACTATCGACTGCACACCACCTTTTATTTCTTCAACAGACACCAATTCACCAACACCCCGCACCCGCGAGCCAACCGGCACCGGCGCCGGAAAACGAATACGATCACAGCCGACGTTCACCCCCATAGCGACTCCCTGCACTTCGACAATCTGGGGCAAAAACAAATTAACCAAAGACAGCGTTAAATATCCGTGAGCTATACACTTACCAAACGGCCCGTCTTTTGCGCGCTCTGGGTCAACGTGTATCCACTGATGGTCGCCCGTTGCGTCGGCAAATAAATTAATACGCTCCTGATCTATCTCCAGCCAGTCGCTGGCGCCCAGCACAGTGCCTACGGCGGTGATAAGATCCTGTGGTTGTTTAAAGACCTTGGTCATAGTAGCTCCGGTATCTGGCCGACATCTTGTATATTCCCATTTTACTGCGGGCTTAATTGTGAATGATATGGCGCAAACTTTATCACTCAGTCGGATTCACCTGAAATAGTCTATCAGGACGACAACGTCGTCGTTCAAGCAGCGAACGAGGGGCTAGCTTATCCGCTACAATGGGGATGACCGCACAACTTATCAGCCAAGATATGTTCTAAGTAGTCATACAAGGAGCGCAGCAACAATTAGATAAGGATTCTATAAGGTATGAGCAACTATTCGCCACCAGAATTATGGAGCTGGTTAACAGACAATCTCGCCGGTATTGGCGCCTTATTAACGGCGATCTTTCTTGTGCTTGGCGTATTGTCGGCGCTAGAGGCCATATTAAAAACCCGAACCGCCCAAGGCGCGGTGGCGTGGGCAATTGTGCTGATTGGCTTTCCCCCTGTATTTGTACCTTTATATTGGATATTCGGCCGCCGCAAATTTCGCGGCTATGCCTTGGCCAAACGAACTAACCACCTGCAAATCGACGAAGTTGCCCACGACCTTCTCAAACACTTTCCCGCCTTTGGGGCAGAACAAAGTAGTAGTGATCCACGCCTAATCGCGCTAGAACAGCTGTCGACCCTCCCCTTTTGCAGCGGAAATCATTGCGACTTACTGATCAACGGCAAGCGTGCTTATAGCGAAATTTTCAGCCGCATAGAGGCGGCAAAAAGCTATATTCTGTTGGAATTTTACATCATTCGCGACGACCAAATTGGCCGCCAACTAGCCGAACTACTGATTAAAAAAGTCCAGCAGGGGCTTACCGTTTACTGTGTTTATGACGAAATTGGCTGCCTTAAGCTATCTAATAATTATCTGCAAAAACTACTCAGCAACGGCGTTAACATTCGCCCCTTCAACAGCACCAAAGGTTTAGGAAATCGCCTGCAACTCAACTTTCGCAACCACCGCAAAATAGTGGTGTGTGATGGCGACTACGCCTTTATCGGCGGTATGAATATTGGCGATGAATACCGTGACATGCACCCCGTACTCACACCTTGGCGCGATACCGGCATAGCCATACAAGGCCCCGCCGTGCAGGCAGTGCAATTAGCCTTTGCCGAAGATTGGTTTTGGGCCAACGAGTCCCTACCAAAGCTCAATTGGCAACCCAGCGCCGTCAGCGGCCCACTTAACACCTTGGTTTTAGCGACCGGGCCCGCCGACAATACCGATAGCTGCGCGCTGTATTTTTTAAACATGATTCACCAAGCTCGTGAACGCTTATGGATCGTCAGCCCCTATTTTGTACCAGATGCACCGGTTATCTGCGCCCTGCAACTAGCCGCAATGCGCGGTGTAGACGTGCGAATCATGCTGCCCGCCAAACCTGACAAATTATTAATTCAACTTTCGTCCTATACCGCCATCAAAGAAACCCTCGCTAGAGGCGTACAGTTTTATTACTACCAAGACGGTTTCTTGCATCAGAAAGTGATGTTAGTGGATGATGATATTAACGTGGTGGGAACGGCCAATATGGATAACCGCTCCTTCCGACTTAATTTTGAACTCTGTGTGATAAATCACAGCAAAGAGTTTGCCCAGACGATGGAAAATATGCTCAAGGACGATTTTCAAAAATGCACCCAACTGCTCCCGCGAGAAGTGGCGCAATGGTCGTTTAAGCGCCGCATGCTAAGCCGCTGCGCCTATCTTTTCGCCCCGCTGCAATAAGTGAACTCATGGCAGAACCCAGTCATATTCCACATGAATTTACAGCCTGCCCAGATTGCGATTTGCTACTGCAAACCGCGCAGTCTGATCACACCTTAGAGGGCCGCTGCCCGCGCTGTAAGGCAGTGCTGTGGCACGCTGCAAAACACACCGACACCGTTAGCTTTGCCGCCGCCATTAGCGGCCTGATACTGTTCTATCCGGCGATGACACTACCCATCCTCAAGCTAAAAATGGTCGGTCAGCACGGTAGCAACTCTCTGCTTGGCGGCATCTATCGCATGTGGCTGGAACAAGAACAAATTCTTGCCGTATTAATCATGCTGTGCTCTTTGCTGGCGCCGCTTCTGCATTTATTACTCACCGCCGTGGTGTGTTTCAGTGTTAGATTCAATCACTACCCGCGCCACTTTCCGCTATGGATCAAATACAAATGTTTGATGCAAAACTGGAATATGCTCGAAGTCTACGCAATGGGCGTTATCGTTGCCTATGTGAAAATGATGCACGACGGCGAAGTCACGGTATCCGCTGGCACCTACTGTTTGAGCGCACTATTACTCTGTGTCATTTTATGTAGCCAATATTTTCACGAAGAACAAGCATGGCAACACTGGGAGAAAAATAAACCCGCATGAGTATCAGCGCCCAACAACGCGGTATTGCTCGCTGCACCGAATGCGGCAAACTCAGCCACTTACCGGAGCTCGGCCACGACGCCACCGCCGCTTGCCCGCGCTGTAACACCGCACTGAATTTTCGCAAACCGCAAAGTTTACAGCGCAGCTGGGCCTATACCATTGCCGCTACCGCGTTAATGATTCCAGCCAATATTTTACCGATCCTGACCGTCATCAGCTTTGGCCAAGGTGACCCAGACACGATTATGTCTGGCGTCGTTAAATTATGGGTAGCAGACTTACAGGCCATTGCCGTCATCGTCTTTATTGCCAGTATTGCAGTGCCGGTTTTGAAGCTGGTTATTTTGGTTATATTAATGCTGGTCGTACAATGTCAGCTGCCCTTAAGCCGGCAACAATGCACAATACTCTATCGATTTATTCATTTCATTGGCCGCTGGTCGATGCTCGATTTATTCATGATTTCTATCTTGGTGACGCTAGTGCACCTCGGCAATATCGCCACCGTTGAAAGCGGCCCCGCAGCAACAGCCTTCGCTGCCGTAGTAGTACTTACACTCTTTGCCGCTAATAGTTTTGACCCGCGCTTAATATGGGACCTAGACAATGACTGACCGCAACATTTCGTCCGCCGTACTCGCACCCAAGCGCGGCCTTTCCGCCATCTGGTTGCTGCCTATTATCGCCCTCGGCATTGCGGTATGGCTGATGTATAAAAGCCTTAGCGACACAGGGCTAAGCGTTACCGTTGCCTTCGACAATGGCAGCGGCATAAATATTGGGAAAACCCCCGTCATCTACCAAGGCATCAATGTCGGCCATGTGCAAAGCTTGCAGCTTGACGACGATCTTGAAGGCGTTACCGCCACCCTTGAACTCTCTCGTCAGATCGAGCCTTTGATCAAGAAAAACACCGAATTTTGGCTAGTAAAACCGCAAATCTCCCTATCTGGCGTGTCTGGCTTAGACACCTTGGTTGCGGGCAATTACATCAGTTTCAACCCTGGCGATGGCGAAGCGGCCCAGCACTTCACTGCATTGAATACACCTCCGCCACAAACCAATAATCTGCCGGGACTGCGCTTGGTATTAAATGCCGAGGAGCTTGGGTCACTCACCGTGGGCGCGCCGGTGCTCTATCAGCAAATAGACGTTGGTGACATTGAGGGCTACCAACTCAAGGACGACAATATCGACGTCAATATTCGCATCGATCCCCAATACAGCCATCTGGTCAATAGCAGCTCACGCTTTTGGGTTCAGAGCGGTGTAAAAATTAATGCTGGCCTGCAAGGTATTGATATTGAAACTGGCTCGATGGCAAGTATTTTAGCGGGGGGCATCACCTTCGACACGCCTATTAAAAGCGACTCTGACGTTGAAAATAACACGCATTTTAAATTATTCCAGAATCAGGATCGGGCCAAAGGCAGCAAAATTATCAGCGTGTATTTTCGCAATCCCGACGGCTTAAATGTCGGCAGCAATGTACGCCTAATGGGCATGGACATCGGCAAGGTCGAGTCACTAAAGTTCATTGATGACAACCCCAACCTCGGCGCCAATGTACGCGTCGCCATACACTCACCGCATCACCGCTATTTAAATGAAATGACGCATTTTTGGCTGGTTAAACCAGAAGTTTCCAGCAGCGGCGTGAGCGGCTTAGATGCTTTAATTGGCGGCCCATATATTAATCTAAAGGTAGAGGGCAAAGGCGGTACCATTCCCGAGCAATACACCGCCCTAGTAAAAGCCCCTGAAAGCCGCGTTCAGCAACCGGGCCTGCGACTCACGCTGCGCAGTGACGAACTCAGCTCAGTCAGTATCGGCAGTAAAATTTACTACCGAAAAATTGCCGTCGGACAAGTTGAATCCGTTGATCTTGACAAAGACGGCGTCAATATCGGCATCTTTATTCATGAGCAATACGCGAATTTAGTGCATCGCGAATCCCAGTTTTGGAATGCCAGCGGCCTTAGTATTACGGGCGGCCTTAGCGGACTAGATATTCACGCTGACTCACTGGCCACCATCGTCGCCGGCGGCATTGCGTTTCACACCCCAGAAGTCAGCAAGCCACAATTGGCGTGGGAAGGTTTGCGTTACACCTTATACCCCGACTTCCAAAGCACCTACGCGGAAAAAGGCCGCGATATTAGTCTGTACTTTGCAACCGGCAGCAATATTAACAAGGGCACCGAAATCAAATACCAAGGCATAAAAGTCGGGGAAGTGGTCGCCGTAGAATTAGACAGCAATATGGAACGTGTAAAAGTAAGCGCCCGCCTCGCCCCCTCTGCCAAAGCTCTTGCCCGCACGGGGAGCCAATTTTGGGTCGTGCGCCCACAGCTCGGTTTAATCGGCACACGCAACTTAGAAACACTAGTAACCGGCAGTTATATTAGCGTTCGTCCCGGCTACGGCAGCAGCACCACTAAATTCGTGGCATTAGACAAGCCACCGCCGCTTAGCAAACCGAGCAACGGTTTAAATTTGATCGTTACTGCCGCTCAACGCGGCTCGATCAAAGAGGGCGTAAAGGTCTTTTACCGCGACATTCCGGTCGGCGAAGTTTTTGGCTATGAATTAGCCGAGGATGCAAGCCAAACACTAATCCACATTAATATTGAACCGCGCTACGCGGGCCTGGTAAGAGAAAATAGTAAATTCTGGAACTCCAGCGGTATTGCCGTGAAATTCGGCTTATTCAGTGGTGCAACGATTCGCAGCAAATCGATTGAATCGCTATTAGAAGGCGGCATTGCCTTCGCCACCCCGGGTGGCGAACAACTCGCCCCCTCCGTGAATGACGGTAAAACCTTCCCGCTGCACCAATCTGTTGATCAACAATGGCTAGAATGGGCACCACACATTTCTCTGCCTAAAGAAGTAGATACCGGAGAAAACTGGATACGCGCGGATTAACAAGTTTTCACAACATCGCCATACAGTTAAAGATACAATAAGCCACTTTGACACCCTGTGCTCACTACTTTGTGAGCACATGTCGTTTCAAGCTGCGACGAAAAACCATTGGGTGCCATCACGCAATTAGAGAACATCAGTGTGTTAAAACCGTCAAAACAAGTTCTGCAATCCGCCGCCGTCATTATAGTCGCCCTTGTTATCGCCGGAGTCTTTTTCGCCTTAAAGCCACCACCAGAAACCGTCACAATTGAACCTCCGACACTGACCATAGATGTAGCAATTGCAGAAAAACAAACCTTGTCTATTGCTGTTAGCTCCCAAGGCACCGTGCAACCACGAACAGAAACAATATTAATCACTGAAGTAAGCGGAAAAATAATTGAGCTCTCACCGCAGTTTCAAAGCGGCGGCTTAATCGAAAAAGACGAGATTTTGCTCAGCATTGATCCGCGCAATTACGAAGTTGAGGTTAAACGCGCCGAAGCCAATGTCGCCACAGCATTCAGTAATTTGGTGCAAGAAAAAGGCCGCGCCGCAGTCGCAAGACAAGACCTGAAAAATTATCCACGAAAATACGCAAGCAAAGAAGCCCACTACCTCGCCCTACGATTACCACAGTTAAAAGAAGCTCAAGCACGCTTAGATTCGGCCAAGGCCGACCTTGAACACGCAAACAACAATTTAGATCGCACCAAAATTCGCGCGCCTTACCGCGGCATTATAAAAGCTCGCAGTGTTGATCTGGGTCAGTTTGTTGGTTCTGGCACTCAGCTTGGTCAGGTTTTCGCCGTCGATTTTGCCGAAGTCAGACTCCCCATCCCCGCTGNCCGCCTAAATTACTTAGACCTGCCTGACAGCCACAACAAAGAAAGCGCGCCCAGCGTTATCGTCGAAAACGAATTGGGCACTAAATGGCAGGGCACTATTGTGCGTACCGAAGGGGTTCTTGATGAGCGCAGCAGAGTGTTATTTGCGGTCGCCAAAGTAGATGACCCTTACGGTGTCGAAAGTGGCGCCAACGCGTTAATGATGGGGAGCTTTGTTAAAGCACAAATAAGCGGTAAGGAAATTGAAAATTTAATCGCCATTCCACGCTATATTTTACGTACTGGCAACAAAGTATGGGTACTAGATGATCAGCAGCGCATCCGCAATCGCGATGTAAAAATACTTCATACCGAAGGAAAACTGGTCTATGTGTATGAAGGTTTAAATGATGGCGACCGCATCTGCCTCTCTACCATTCCCAATGCCGTAGCTGGCACCAAGGTAAACGTTAACGCTACTACCAATACCAGCACATTAGTCAATGCCAACGCTGACCATATCGCAGACGCCAGCCCAGAGACAAACAAACTATGAGCTCGTTGCCAGAGTTTGATACCAACAAGGGTATTATCCCGTGGTTTGCTCGCAATTCAGTCGCTGCCAATTTGTTAATGATCGTTATTATCGCCGTTGGACTTGGCACCGCGTTTAACATTCAGCGCACCATACAACCCGATTTTGAAATAAATATTGTACAAATTACCGTCCCCTACCCTGGCGCCACGCCGGACGAAGTAGAGCGCGGCGTTGTATTAAAAATTGAAGAAGCACTCAAAGATATCGAATCGATTGAGAGCTTGGAATCAACTGCTAGCGAATCAATAGCCATACTGACGGCGGAAGTCTACGAAGGCTACGACACCCTAGCAGTGATGGACGAAATTAAAAGCGCCGTCGACGGCATTGTAAGTTTTCCTGAGCAAGCAGAACGCCCCATCATCAAACGGGTCGAATTTCAAAACCACGCTCTCAACGTACAACTCTACGGTGACATCGACGAACGCGGGCTAAAAGAACTCGCTGAACAAGTCAAACTAGAACTTACCCTCGACGAAAATATCGCCTTTGTGCAAATCAATGGCGCACGGGATTTTGAAATCAGCATCGAGGTGTCAGAAAACACCTTGCTCCAATACGGGCTAACACTCTCCGAAGTCGCAGACGCTATTCGCCGCTCCTCGCTAGATCTACCAGGTGGATCAATCAAAACCGCCAACGGCGACATATTGCTGCGCACCCGAGGCCAAGCACGTAGCCAGCATGAGTTTGAGCGAGTTGTACTCATTACTTACCCAGACGGCACCCGCCTCACCCTTGGCGATATCGCAACGATTAACGACGGCTTTGTCGAGCAAGACGGCTTTTCATTTTTTGACAGCCAAAACAGCATCGGCCTGCAAGTATTTGCCGTTGGCAATCAAGATCTAATCAAAGTTGCTACCGCGGCCAAGCAATATGTAGAGAAAAAACGTGGCAATCTTCCCGAGGGCGTAAACATCGCCACCTGGGCGGATATTACGTTTTATCTTGAAGGCCGCATGACGATGATGATGGAAAATCTCGGCATGGGTGCCCTGCTAGTATTTATTGTGCTGGGCATGTTCCTCAATATAAAACTCGCCTTCTGGGTAATGGTCGGCCTGCCCATTTGCTTTCTTGGCGCCTTAGTTATGATGCCTTTTGCCGGCATTAGTCTAAACATGCTGAGCCTTTTTGGATTTATTTTAGTCTTGGGTATTGTGGTTGATGACGCCATTATTATTGGTGAAAGCGCCTATGCCGAGGCAGAAAACAAAGGCCACTCCATTGATTCCGTAATCACTGGCGCGCTGCGGGTCGCCACCCCCGCCACCTTTGGCGTGCTCACCACCATTATGGCTTTTTCACCTACGCTATTTACCGAAGGTGCATTCTCCCCCTTCCCAGAAGCAGTCGGCTGGGTGGTTATTTTGTGCTTAAGCTTCTCGCTAATAGAATCGAAGTGGATACTACCTGCACACCTTGCCCACAGCACCCCGGGTACCACCGGCATCTGGCTAAAGATAGATAAAATTCCGCAGTTTTTTAACGGCAAACTCAATCATTTTGTCACTGAGTATTATCGTCCTTTTATCCACAAAGCGATCGAAAATCGCTACCTAACCGGCTCAATCTTTAGTGCGATGTTAATCATCACAATTGGCTTAATCGCGGGCGGAATTGTTCGCTTTGTGATGATCCCTGAAGTACCGTCGGACTTCATTAAAGCCAATCTTGAAATGATTGAAGGTACCCCCGAGGCCCAAACGCGACAGGCTTTTGAGTACATGGATAAGGCGCTAACAAAGGTAGACCTCGACTATCAGCGCGAGCACCTAAACTCGTCTAACAAACGTTTAATTAGTCATGTGCAAGCCTTTGCCACATCGGGAAGAACCGTCAGCTTTATGGTGGAGCTAACCAAAAATGAACTGCGTGATATTGACGGCAACGAAATTGCGCGGCGCTGGCGTGAGGAAATAGGCGACATTCCTGGCTCTAAAATCTTGGCAATCAGCAGCGCTGACCAAACCTCTGGGCCAGCAATATCACTTAAACTTAGCAGTAGTTCAAACACCGAACTCGATGCCGCTGCCAAAGAAATTGAAGAAGCCTTGAGTCATTACAAAGGCGTATTCGATATCCGCAACGGCGCCAGCGCAATTCAGGATGAAATTGTATTAGACATAAAGCCCAGCGCTGAAGTGCTAGGTATTTCCTCCGCATCCCTAGGGCGTCAACTGAGAGATGCATTCTACGGCGCTGAAGCTCAACGTATTCAGCGGGGCAATGACGAAGTGAAAGTTATGGTGCGCTACCCAAGCGAAGCTCGCACTGCCATATCTGATTTGCAAAATATGTATATTCGCTCTGCAGACAGTGCTTATGTGCCTTTAAGCAGTGTTGCAAGCATGAGCATTGAACCGGGCTTTAGTGAACGCAAGCGAGTAGATGGCGAGCGCTCTGTCACGGTTACCGCCCAAGTAGACAAAACCTATACGGCCCCTGATAAAGTCACATCAACCATTATGAACACTTTGGTAAAAGACATTTTCCCTGAAAAGTATCCTTCGGTCATTGTGCAGCTCAGCGGCGAAAGTGAGGAAAGCCGCGTACTCATGAAAAGCCTCGCCATTGGTTTTGTGCTCGCCCTATTCGGCATATATGCGCTGCTCGCTATTCCCCTGCGCTCCTACCTGCAACCCCTCATTATTATGGGTGTTATTCCCTTTGGCATCATCGGCGCGGTGGTAGGTCACATTGTGCTTAATATGTCCTTCAGCATGATGTCTTTTTTTGGGGTCATCGCGCTATCTGGTGTGGTTGTAAACGACAGCCTCATCATGGTTGATTTTATAAACTCAGCCATTGCCCGTGGCGACCGCCTAATTGATGCTGTGGTAGATTCCGGCTGCCTGCGCTTCCGCGCTATTTTGCTCACCTCATTAACCACATTCTTTGGGCTGCTGCCAATGCTGCTAGAAAGCAGCCTGCAAGCCCAGTTCGTCATTCCGATGGCGGTATCGCTGGGATTCGGCATTATCTTCGCCACTGTCATTACTCTGATTCTTATTCCCTGCTTATACATCGTCTTAGATGACGTTAAAGCATTCTTCGGCTCATCTAAAGCGCTGGCAAACAGCAGCCACTAAAAGGGCCAAAACGCCCACAGCGCAACAATGACTGAAAACGCCGCCGCAATTAATACTGCGGCAGCGGCCACATCCTTAGCCTTTGCGACCAGCTCGTGGGTCTCGGGCACCGCCGCATCGGCCAATGACTCCAAGGCAGTGTTCACTGCCTCAGCCATCCACACCAGGCATATTGCCAGTATCACCATCATCCATTCTATCGATTCCAAACCGGTTAATAGACCGAGCGCTAGGACGGCAAGTGTGACTACCAAATGGATACGGGCGTTGTGCTGCTCGAATATCATGGTGATCAAACCGTCAAAGGCGTAACGAAAACTATCAAGACGCGCCCGCAGCGAAAACCGCTGATTGCGGCGACGGCGTTCTGTTTTATGCTTCATCGCGGTACCATAAGCCCTTTAGTCTGCACAGATAGGTATATCATGCCTGAGTTTAAACATATCTCACCACAAGACGCCCACGCAATGATCGAAGCGGGATGTCAGCTAGCGGATATTCGCGACGAGCAATCCTACGCGATGGCACATATCCCCAAGGCCAATCACTTAGACAATCACAGCTTGCAGCAATTTATTGAACAAGCCGATCCTGATCAAGCACTTATTATTTATTGTTATCACGGCAATAGCAGTCAAAGTGCTGCGCAATATTTTGTCGAGAAAGACTTTACCGAGGTCTACAGCATGGACGGCGGTTTTGAAATGTGGCGCCAGCTATACCCGCAAAATACAGTAGCTAGCTAAATTTTCAACAACAAAAGTGATTCTTTTCATCCACCTGCGGGAAGATAAAAACTATCACTCTATAAGAGACCTTTGCACGAGCCGGTAGTTTGTTTTCTGGCGAGGAAAAAACGCACGGAAAGAGGGCGTTTATATGCCATAAATGACCGATTGAGTACGTTTTTGCCAAAAGTAGGCGCTCTTAGGCGACGCTGCCAGAGGGCAAAATAACTATCGTGCAAAGGTCTCTATAACTCATTCAGAACACAATTAATTGCCTAGGCTTTTCGTCAATGACTTTTTCTCACATACAACACCAGTGTGTGATCAACTAACTCAACATTATGCTGCTGCGCGATTTCCTGTTGGCGGCGTTCGATTATATGGTCCCTAAATTCAATAATTTCACTAGAGTCCAAACACACTATATGATCGTGATGATCTTCGCTTGCCAACTCGAACACAGATCGCCCTTTAATTAAATGACGACGCACAATTAAACCTGCCGATTCGAACTGTGTCAGCACCCTGTACACCGTGGGCAAACCGATGCTTTCACCACGCTTTAGAAAATGGTGGTAAACATCCTCTGCGCTGACATGCTGATGTTGCAAACTCATGGCTTCTAAGAGCTTAAATATCTTTATTCTAGGCAAGGTGATCTTTAATCCGACCTTACGCAGCTCGAGATTTTCTGATGTCATATATACGCCCTTGCCATAACAATGGTTGTACTTGGCGGTGAATAGGGAATCACATTAGAGGCTTTCACTTGAGAAGCAGGGGCAGAAACTGCCCCTGCTTCTCAAGTATTAGTTAGAACGTCACGTTTACGCTCAGCCAGAAGTTTCGCGATTTATCTTTATTGTTATAGTCATCGCTAAATTCCACTTCGCCATCAGCGTCTGCATCATAAATACCATCGCCGTTCACGTCGTTAAATCGCGTGGTGTAGCTGGTGAAATCCTGATCTAGCAAATTATTAATACGAGCATTTACGGTCACAGATTCATTAATTTTAAATGCAGCACCTAGGTGAAATACTTCGTAGTCATCGTAATATAAATGTTCACCCAAAGTGCCCACGCCACGGTAGCGATCAGAGCGCGCTTCTAAGGTAAGAAAAACATTCATACGATCATTGTATTGCCAATCCAAGGTCGCATTGGCCATATTCTCAGCGGTATTAGTTAGAGGCTGGCCTTTATTAGCCCCGCTGGTTTGCTCGCTATCGGTGTAGGTATAGTTAGCACGCAGCACCAATGCAGGCGAAATATAATAGCGGCCAGCCTTGGATTTCAGCCTTATCAATATTAATGTTTTGCGCATAGCTGGTGTAATTCAATTGCTCATACGCACCTAGATTTGCACAAGGGCGCACGCCACCGGTCTGGGAGCAGGACAAGTTTGTTTCACCACGGGTAATCTTGTCCTTAAACTCATTTTGAAAGAAGGTGATATTAAAATTATGACCACCTATTGGCGCCTCCCAATATGCAGCAATCTCTGTGTTAATACTGGTTTCGGGTTTCAAGTCTGGGTTGCCCACAAAAGGACTCGTGCCCTGTCCACCGAAACCTGTAATACCGTCAAATAAATCAGTGGTTTTAGGCGTTTTATAGCCCGTGCTTACGCCGCCCTTTAGAGTCCAGCTGTCGTTCAATAAATACACGCTATACAGTCTTGGGCTGGTGTTACTACCAAATAGTTTATGATCGTCGTAGCGAATACCAGCGGTGACAGTGAGCGGGTCTATGAACGTCCAGTTATCTTCAACAAACAAAGAATACATAGTGAAATCTGATACCACGCCGGCACCCGCGCCACCGCTTTCCATACCAAACACACCGTCGTCCAGCTCACCGTCAATATATTGGGTACCAACAACTAATAAATGATCACCGGCCATATCAGTAATGGGGATGTCTAATTTCGCATCGAAGGTATATTGGCGACTTTCCATTTCCCGCTTGGGCCGTGGTAAGAATTCCGCCGCCATAATGTCACGCCGCTCGCTTTCACTCAGACCGGCGTACGCGCCAGTGCCCTCAAAAATTTCCTTCTGTAAAAGGCGCTCGCTTGCCGTTAGTGGCAGTGTTCGGCCTTTATTAGCCGTTTCAATATAAGCAAGAGACACCGCGCTGCTACCAAAGCTCCAATCACCATCGTGACTTATTGACCATTGGTCGCGGGTAAATTCCTGATCCTTTGCGTAACCAGCGCGAGGGCGACTAGAAAACAATTGATCGACACTGTCTACCGTTCCCAATGGGAAGCTGCCGTCTGCTGATGGCGTGTTATCGTAAACCTGCTCAGATACATCGTAATCAAACACCACCGATTGTTTGTCGTCTGGCGTCCAGCTCAATCTAAAGCCCAGGCTTTTATTGGTATTGTCTACCGTCTTGCCACCGCCGCCAAAGCCCAGCGAGCGAGTTTGTAAATTACCGGCGGGATCACGCACCGAAGCATATTCAGGATTAGATGCATCGCGGTCATACACGCTGCCACGAACAGCAAGACCGAGGGTATTTGGAATTAGCGGCCCCTGCACATTAAAATCGAGGGTTGAATCTTCACCAAACTCATCACCTTCCTGAAAGCTTCGGCTAAAGCTAATAGCGCCACCCCAGGTGTCGGTGATTTTTTTAGTGATCACATTAATCACACCACCCAGCGCATCGGCGCCGTACAACGTTGAGGCTGGGCCACGAATAACCTCTACTCGCTCAATCGCGGCCAATGGCGGAATATGATTAAACTGATTACCACCAAAGTTATTGGGGTAAATATCGCCGTGGTTATTCTGACGACGACCATCAATGAGGATCAGAGTGTAGTCTGCTCCCATCCCCCGCATGCTGATGGTGCCTTGCCCGGTTTTATCGCGTGTTTCGCCAATATCGACCCCCTCAAGATCACGCACAACATCTAGCAATGTCGTATAAGGGCGAGACTCAATTTCTTCGCGGTTCACCACCGAAATACTGGCTGGTGCATCAGTAATTTTTTGTTCGAAGCCCGCGGCAGACACCACAACCTTCTTTAAAGTAATCAGTTCATTCTGAGGTGCCGCCTCAGCTTGCGGCGCTGACTGAATTAGAAAGCTGCCATTTGGCTGGGCCTCTGCCTCTAAACCAGTGCCAGCCAACAAAATCATGAGCGCTTGAGGAACAGTAAAGTCACCCTGCACCCCAAAACTACTTTTACCACGGGTTAAACTCGCCGCAGCACTAAGGTGGATGCCCGCCTGCTGCGCGAAGTCAGTCAACGACTGCGACAAATCACCTTTAGGAACATTGTACTGAGCCATAGCTTGGCTCTGTGGGCTAGGGGATTGAGCCGCAGCAAGAGGCGAGGCGACTAACGCTGAGGCAAAAACCAGCGGTATTGCGCTGCGGGCAAGGTCAAAGTTCATCAAACATGTGCTCCTATTTAGATGGCTTATATGGGTCTACTTCCTATCTACCGAACAAGCCAACCAAAAAGGGAACCAATTACGAAAAGTAATGATAATAATTTCTATTTATTTTTAGATCGAATATGAACCCACCAAGGAGTGGGCTTATCGATGCTGATATCCAAACTAGCAGCCAGCATTTCTAGCGCGACATCAGGCTCATCTAGCGGGAAAGAACCCATCACCCGCATTTGCGCCACCTCTGATTCAACATAAATATAACCAAATCGATAGCGCTCCAACTGGCTTATCAAATCAACTAAAGGAATATCGTTGGCTAGCAAAACATGATTCACCCACGCCTGCCGCGCCGGATCAGCGCCGCGCAAGACACCCCACTTCCCTTTTGAGAATGCAATTTGCTCACCTGTCTCGATAATACGACTCAGCCCTTGACCAATATCTATCTCGACTCGCCCTTCAAAAACAGCTAGCACACTATGACCACGTTCCTTTGCTACCGAGAAACGAGTACCCAATGCTCGCAAGCGGCCATGCGATGTTTCTACAATTAATGGGCGATTCGAATCCGCTGCAGTATCGATAAATATATCGCCACTTAGTAAATGGATTAATCGCTGCTCAGTGGTGTAGTGCACATCCATATGACTGGAGGTATTCAACCACGCCTTGCTACCATCACTTAAGGCGAGTTCTTTTATTTCGCCTTTGGCGCTAGCGTAGTCAGCAATTTGCAAATACGGCGACTCAGGCAGTGTGAGCCAAGCACCACTGCCGATGCCAACAAGCACCAACATGGTTTTCAATGTACGCCGCCTTGTTACGCGCCGCTCTTGCAAACTATGAAGTGTTTCACTGGCTGGGGCACGACTCCCTGTGTCGTCATTGCGTAATTGATCAAAGCGCTTTGCGACCGATTCAATGCGCGCCCATGCTTCGCCGTGAGCAGAACTAGCTGAAATCCAGCTCTGCCATTGCTGTTTAATATCCGAAGCAAGCGCCTCATCGGCAAGCGCAGCATACCAATCTGCAGCTTCCTTTAAGTGCTGCTTGCTGACTGCAGCCTGACAATGCCCCTTATCAACGTCATTCATTTTATTAATTCGTCAGCCGAAGCAAGCTCGAAGACCGCGCATTCATACATAGCTCGAGCCATATACTTTTTTACCATACGCTCAGATACGTCAAGACGTACCGCGATTTCCCTATACGTCAAACCATCGAGCTGAGAAAAAATAAATGCCTTCGCAACCTTTTGCGGTAAACAGCGCAGCATATGATTCACGTCAGACAGCGTTTCGAGAACAATCACCGTGTGCTCAGGAGACGGCGCAAACATCTCTGGCTTGGCGGCAATTGCGTCTAACCACGCCTGCTCAACCTCGCGCCGACGCCACAGGTCAATACATAATCCCTTGGCTACCGTCGTCAAATACGCCCGAGCCCCACCAGAGTTATCAAACTCCTTAGGACGAAGTAATAAACGTATGAAGGCATCCTGCGCCAAATCAGCAGCGTCTTCCGCACAGCCTAATCGCCGCTTCAATAAGGTAAACAGCCAACCATGATGATGGCTATATAAGGTATGAAGTTGCTCGCCGTGGGCGGAGCTAGGTGTGGTCATCGCTCCTCCCTGTCTGAGCACATTAAGTTGGGCTTATTAAATTTCGCAAATAACAACGATTCTCATTATAGTTAGCAATCACACATATGTACAAGCACTGAATAAAACAGACGGCCCGCAGCAACATCAGCACAAGGAGGTAAATAAAAGAA
Source organism: Zhongshania aliphaticivorans (assembly GCF_902705855.1). Lineage (GTDB taxonomy): Bacteria > Pseudomonadota > Gammaproteobacteria > Pseudomonadales > Spongiibacteraceae > Spongiibacter > Spongiibacter aliphaticivorans_B. The sequence goes on from NZ_CACSIJ010000012.1 coordinate 385,951, forward strand.
GGGGCTTAATCCACGGCGCTTAAGACGCCTCGAGTATGCGTTTAAGCGTTTGTAAGTCCGTCTCAACGGCGGCTTTATCTGCGGCGTATTCTTGATCGGACATGGCCCCGCGCCGAAACAGGGTAAAGACCAACTCGCTGCCGTCACCATTACTCACAACCCGCATGGGGTTATTCACAACCGTGCCCGACTCAAGCTCAACATCGTGATCCATTACCCCAAAGGGGTTTTGCGCAGCGAAACGTATTGCCACTCGCCCAAAGGGCGCTTCAGCAACCCATACGTCGCCGTCTCGAGTAAGCTCAGTACTTGTTAATCCAGCGGCCCAGCGCGGTAAGTTCTCAGGATTAGATGCAAACTGGTAAACCTTGCTTGGACTACACGCGATATAAATACTGATATATTGCACATCAAGCATAAAACCGTTCCTAGCAAATTACAGATACACCAGACAGTAAAGCCAACCAGGCCGAGCTACGCGCGATAAGGCATAAGCTCGAGCCTGATATAGGATTTATCAGGGCGCCACGCACATCAGACAATATGCGTATACGCCGCGACTATCTTTAAGCGCTAACACATCCCGCCATGCCGGTAGCACGCTGTTTAATACTGACACCAATGGCGATGATGCACTCAGCGCAGTCTTCACAAAGCCAGACCCCAAGAGCATACGCATCAATTCTTCTTCTGGGCTAAGCGGTAAAGATAATAAGCGGGTATCTGCAGGGTCTAGCCCCACCAAACTCGCGGCAGAGTTAACGGCTTGCTGCAGACCACCCAACTTATCTACCAAGCCGAGCTGCTGGGCATCAACGCCACTCCAGACTCGCCCTTCGGCAATGGGCTCAACCTGCTCCACTAATTTATTTCTGCCATTAGCAACAATATTAATAAAGCGACGGTAGCCATATTCAACACCAGATTGAATTGCGCTGGCCAAAATAGGATCTAAGGGTAAATCTGGACGAAGCTTGCCCGCCACCGCGGTTGTACCTACGCCGTCTGTGCTAACGCCCAAATCCTGCAACATATTATCTACCGTCGGAAAGGCACCAAAAATACCAATTGAACCCGTTAAGGTTGCTGGGGTTGCCCACACTTCATCGGCTCCCGCCGCAATCCAATATCCACCGGAGGCCGCCATGCTGCCCATCGACACCACCAAGGGCTTGCCGGCTTCTTGAAGTTTTTGCAATTCAGCGCGAATCACCTCTGAAGCAAAAGCGGAGCCACCGCCACTGTCGATTCGCAACACCACCGCTTTTATATCTTGGTCAAGACGGGCTTTACGGATCAGCCTCGCTAAACTATCACCACCGATGCTGCCCTCTGGTCGCTCACCATCAACGATATTACCGCTGGCAACAATAATCCCAACCGACTCTTTCACTTCGATTAACAAACTGCGATTCAATGCGAGGTAATCTCGGAAATAACTTTGCTGAAAGCTACCTTCGTCATTTTCGCCAACGCGCTCAATTAACATTTCTCTCAGCACAGGGCGACTGACAATACCATCTACCAAGCCATAATCTAGGGCTGCTTGCGCAGCATCGCCACCCACCTCAGTCATAACGTGGTCAATACGGTTCACATACTCATCAAACTTGCCGATACTTATTCCGCGACGCTCAACGACGGTGTCACGGTACAAGCTCCACAATTGATTCAGCCATGCTCTGTTCGCCTCTTTAGCGGCATCGGACATATCATTGCGCAACAAAGGCTCTACTGCAGATTTAAAATTGCCGACTTTAAAAACGTGGAAACGAATTTTTAATTTATCTATCGCTTCGCGAAAATAATTGCGAATAACCGCAAAGCCTTCTATGCCCACACCGCCCATATTGTGAACAAATATTTGGTCAGCAAAACTCGCTAACAAATACTGATCTTGGTTGTAGTGATTTGCCGTTGCGACAATTGTTTTGCCATTTTCGCGAAAGCCCTGAATAGCCTCAGATAATTCCAAGGTTTTGCTCATACCAATATGATCTAGGTCATCTAGCTTTAAGAGTAGAACTTCGATACGTGAGTCGTCACTCGCCAAATTAACTGCTTCAATCAAATCCGCCAGCAGCGTTTCCTGTGGTAGACCTTGAGCACTGAGCTGAGTAAAGGCGTCTACTGCAGATAGCTGATCAACAACAACACCCTCTGGCGCAAGCACTAATACCGCACGATCTGGCACCGAGACTTCTTTCACCGAGCTGAAGATTGCCATGGCTATACCGCCAACAATCACCAGAAAAATAATATTTAAAGTCCAGCGTCTAGCTGCGTCGATAAAGCCGCCGAGCTTAGAAAAAAAACCGCGTTTTTTATTATCACTCATACTGTTTCATTCCTCTGCGCTGTCACTTCACGCCATAATGCCGCCTGCCAGCGAATAAACACTGTGGCACTGCAAAATAAGATAACGACCATTGCCAATTCAACATAGTTAAACCAAATTGCCAGCGACGATAATGCCTCTGTCACGGCCATAACGAAGTACAGCAAACTTGCAAAACACATCCACGCAATCCCTCGCAGCTGTGATTTAAATACCGCGTGAGCAAACATTAACATGGGCACTACACGAATTATCCAGATGGTCATGCTGGGCTGACGCCCTTCTTGCACCCACACCCATGTACCTAAGGTCAAGGTCATTAAAAAGCCGATGTAGCTTAACTTCATCATCGTGGCTGCAAATGCGGTGCGTTTTTCTAATGAGTTCATATGCTTCTCAGTTCTGCAATTTTTTGCTTAAGGTCGCGACGCGCTTTCCGAGTGCAGCGGCAAGATCAAGCTCGGTGTCATCAACGGCTCGATTGCTCTGCCCCGCAACATGGGAAGCGCCATAGGGCGTACCGCCCGTTTGCGTCGTAGTTAGCGCGGCTTCGCTGTAGGGAATGCCTGTTATCAACATGCCATGATGTAATAACGGCATCATCATGGTCAGCAGCGTACTTTCCTGCCCGCCGTGTAAGCTGGCGCTAGAGGTAAATACCGCCGCCGGCTTGCCAATTAAGGCGCCGCTCATCCACAGACCTGAGGTGCCGTCCAGAAAGTATTTTAACGGCGCCGCCATATTGCCAAACCGCGTTGGGCTCCCCATCACTAAACCCGCGCAATGACGAAGATCGTCTTCACTGGCATAAAGTGGGCCGTTTTCTGGAATATCATCCGCCGTCGCCTCACAGACTGCCGACACCGCTGGCACGGTGCGCAAACGCGCTTCTAGGCCCGCTTGTTCAACGCCTCTGGCAATATACTGGGCCAACTTTTCAGTTGCGCCGTGACGACTGTAATACAACACCAATACGTAAGTTTGACTCACAGAATGTATCCTTCACACGATTATTTAGAAAGTAAGGCCAGTACATTCTCGGGTGGGCGACCTAACACGGCTTGCTCGGCTTTTACCACGATCGGGCGCTCTATCAATTTAGGCTCAGCGATCATTGCCGCAATAAGCTGCGCCTCCGTCAGCGCCGTATCGGCCAAGCCTGCGTCTTTATATGCGGCCTCACCTTTGCGCAGCAGCTCGCGGGCGCCAATCCCAAGTTTGTTCAAAAGTTGTTTAAGCTGTGTGGGGCTTGGCGGGGTTTCAAGGTACAAAACGATCTCTGGCTCAACACCATTGTCGGTCAAAAGTTGTAAGGTTTGTCTGGACTTTGAACAACGCGGATTGTGGTAAATGGTATACTCAGGCATATCACTCTCTGTCTAACACGGTTATTACACATTACTTTGCGAGCATTATACACGCCCGCTGCCGCGTCTGACCCGCAATTGAGCAATCGAATGAATAGATCAATCCAGCGCTTTATTCTATGCCTATTTATAGCCAGCCTAGGCGCCTGCAGTAAACCCGATTTCGGCACCGTATCTGGCGATGGCGGTAATTTTTCGCAAGGAAAATGGCTACTAGTCAATTACTGGGCGACGTGGTGCGGCCCCTGCCGCGAAGAAATTCCGGCACTCAACACCTTCGCTACCAATCGCAGCGACGTAGAAATCTACGGTGTGAATTACGACAATTTAAACGGCCAAGCTCTGCATGACGCCATCGCAGAGATGGGAATCGAATTCGATTCGATGCTCGCCGATCCAGCACCGCAATTAGGTATTCCACGCCCAAGAGTTCTGCCCACTACCCTGCTCATCGGTCCCGATGGCAGCGTAAAAGCAACCCTCACCGGCCCGCAAACAGCGGAAACCTTAAGCGCCGCCATCACTCAAGTGTCTGCGCCATAAAAACCCGCTCACCTTTATACCCATCATTTCGTCATTGAACACCAGCTCCGCTGCGGAGCGGTGTTCTGCGAGCCCGAAGCAAACCTTTAAAAACTAAATACTATTCTCTGAAATAGTTAAATGCGCCGACAGCAATTCATGAATGCACAGGCTTCAATAGTGAGTCCAGCTCAGGTGATGGGAGGCCAGCGCTGCCTGCCAATGCCCTGCCATCTGGTCGCTAAATGCCACTAAAATAATTTTCTCAAGGGTGTTTTGGCTAGATTCTAAGCCATCTAATAGCGCGGCAATAGCAAGCTTCGTCGCGGCGTCGTTGGGGTAGCCGTACACGCCGCAGCTAATAGCAGGAAAAGCCAAAGTTTTAAGTTCATATTGGCAGGCAATTTCAAGGCTGCGCTTATAGCAAGATGCCAACAACGCGGCTTCGCCCTCAGCACCGCCGCGCCAAATTGGGCCAACGGTGTGAATGACATATTGTGCCGGCAGTAAGTATCCCAGACTGATTTTGGCATCGCCGGTGTCGCAGCCGTTTAAGGTCCGGCAATAATTTAATAGCTCTGGCCCCGCAGCACGATGAATCGCGCCGTCTACGCCACCACCGCCAAGCAGAGTGGTATTCGCAGCATTCACAATGGCGTCCACTGGCAGAGTACAAATATCGCCTTGGAAAAGACTAAAGCTCGTCACCGCTCACCTAAGTCGTTTGCATCATTTGACCAGTCAGTAGATATACACATCAAATAGCAAGCTAAACGCCAATGCTGGCGAGCTTCACCATAATATCCTTCAAAATACCCGCAACTGTTGGATGCTCTAATTCAAAGCTGGAAACCAATTCGTCTAGCCGATCCTGTAAATTGGTATCTTCAAGTACAAACTGAGGGCCAACGCCTAGTTCACGGTCGATATCATCGACCAAGGCGTGTAATTTCGCTCTATTTCCATCGTCAACGGTTAGCGCATCTATTTCGATCTGAAGCTGTTTTAATTGTTCATGCAAGTGTTTTGGATCCATTGCTGCTCTCCACTATGTTCATCTTGAGCATAGCAAGTCTAGCCCAATACGCACAGCCGCAACTTCCAAACACACATTAATGGTAGCTGTGTTTTAGCAATCGCATACTTTCTTGATAACAGGCTTGCAGCATCTCTTCTTCGCCAGCGGCCTCATAGTGTCGAGACAACATCTGCAGAGAAATCTCGACATTACGCTGCAGTGATAAACCGCGACCTTGCGGGCTGCGCAACACCTTCAACAAGTGATGATGCACCGCCAGTAGGCAGTGACGCTGCAAGCAGCGATCATGACAGCGCCCAAAACACTCTGCCAAAAAATGGCCCGACACCATATAACGATCGACATTACTAAGGGTAGGTAGTGCCTCGCTATTCAGGAGCATTTCGCTCAATTCAAAACTACAGCCCAAATATTTCAGTGCCGCCTGCCAATCGCGCTGTGCAAAGGCTTCGCGCCCCGCCTCCATCCATTCATCCCAGCGGTTCTCCGCCACAACCCTGCTACGCTTTAACTGCTGCCGATGGGTAGAACATAAAAACTGCATCGCCATATTGACCTCCTCATCTATCTTTATGCTGGAGATATTAAATGATAATCATTATCATTAAAAGACTTTATGTCTATAAATTCCTCCATCTGGGACGAACACCTAAAACGTCACCGCAAAGACCGATTTAGTCATTGACCGCGGCAGCACCCCTAGCGAGACTAAAAATCAAAATAACTACATGCCTTTACCGCTAGGACAAACCCATGAATATTCAGCAATTATTTTTACTCAACGACGAAGTTGCAATAGTCAGTGGCGCTGGACGTGGCATTGGCCGTGCCATCGCCATCGCCTTTGCAGAAGCCGGCGCGTCGGTTATTTGCGCCGCCAGAACCCAAGCCGACATCGATGAAAGTGCGGCTCTCTGCAATGCCGCTCTGCGCGAACACCACCCAAATAGTGCCGCAAATGCTATTGCCTTTGCCTGTGACGTCAGCGATGAAAACGCCCTTGAAACGCTAGTAAATAAAAGCATCGAAACCTTTGGCAAAATCAGCATATTGGTCAACAATGCCGGTGGCGCTTATCCCAATGATCCACTTAAGACCTCTGCCAAAACCTTTAATCGCGATTTTAATTTTAATGTCACCAGCGCCTTTAACCTTACCCGCCTCTGCCATCCATATTTAACTCAACACAAGGGCAAGGTAATCAATATTATTTCTGCCTCGTCGCGCTACTCACAGGCTGGATTCAGTAGCTACGGCACAGCAAAAGCCGCCCTTGAGCAGCTCACCAAATTGCTTGCGGCAGACTTCGCCCCCAGCATTCGCGTAAACGGCATTTCCCCCGGCACCATACTTACAGAGGCTTTAGGTCAGTATCTTAATGACGAGATTCAAGAAAAAATGACGGCACTCACCCCCATGAAAGCACTAGGGGAACCACAGGATATCGCCGCTGCAGCACTGTACTTAGCGTCACCTGCGGCACGCTGGGTGACCGGTAAAATCATCGAAGTTGACGGCGGCGCAGAATCGACAACGTGGCCTTTCTAATTATCTTCCACACGCCCCTGCTTACTATAACCTCGTCTGCCACGCAGGCCATTTAGGCCTGCTGCCATTGTGGTTGGCGCCTGCTCCGTGTTTATAATTGTCTCTGAATTCATCCGCTGATCGTCAAATTTCGTAGCAAACATCACATTCACCCCACACACGCCATCAGGGTAGATATTTATGGACTCCAAAGCAGTACAAGAATTAATCGCACAATATGCCCCAGATGCTACCGCCATCGGACTCCGCGCAGCCACTGCGCTAACAATGTTATTGGTCGGCTACTGGGTCGCTAAATTTGCCTCTGGGCTTGTCCGTAAAGCCATGGCAAGACGCGCCATTGATGCCACCCTCACTAACTTTATTGTCAAACTGGTGTTCTGCATACTCTTCGCCTTAGTCGCTATACCAGCGCTAGGCCACGCTGGTATTCAAACCGCCTCCGTCATTGCTGCCTTGGGTGCCGCCGGTTTAGCCGTTGGTTTAGCACTGCAGGGGTCTTTAGCAAACTTTGCCGCAGGCGTACTACTGATTGCCTTTCGTCCCTGCCGCGTTGGCGACTGGGTTGATGCAGGCGGCTGCTCTGGCACAGTAGAAAGCATCAGTCTGTTTTCTACTATTTTGCTGACAGGCGATTACAAACGCATTGTTATTCCTAACTCACAAGTCATGTCAGATGCCATTACTAATTACAGCGTGATGCCCCGCCGCCGCATTGATTTAATCGTTGGCATTTCTTATGACGCAGATATGCGTATTGCCAAAGACATTCTAAAAAAATTGGTTGATGCCGATGAGCGTATTCTTAAAGACCCTGCACCAACTATCGCAGTGTCGGAATTAGGTGACTCTTCCGTGAACTTAATTTGCCGCCCATGGGTCGCAACTGCAGACTATTGGGCAACACGATGGAAGCTAACCGAAGACATTAAAAATGAATTTGACGCAGCCGGCGTAGGCATACCCTACCCACAAATGGATGTGCACTTTCACAGAGAAGACACTGATCAGCAGTAATCAATTTGAGAGTGCACGATGCCGTGCACTCTCAACAAAAACCTAATTTTTATATTAATTTCCAAGTAAGGGACACAATGAATTATCTTAATAACACTCTGGTAGCTGTCGCTGCCACCGTGGCAGCCAACGGTGCATTTGCACAGGACGCAGCAAACAAGCTCTGGAAAGGTGACATTGAATTCGGCTATTACCAACAAGAAGGTAATACCGAGGAGTCTAGCGTTATCGGCAAAGCAAATGCCAAACGCAGCAATGGCCAATGGACTTACGACATCGCAGCCGAAGCTCAAAATAGCGAAACTACCGGTGTAAGGTCTGCAGAACGCTATTTTATAAGCAATCGCCTCGCCTATGATTTCAGCGAGTTCAACTATACCTTCGGCTATGCTTCTGGCGACAAAGATCGCTTTAGCGGCTTTGTCTATCAAGCCACCGTGGCTGGCGGTTACGGTCGACGCTTATTAAAAAATGACCGATTCACTTGGGATGCAGAAGTCGGCCCCGGTGTTCGCGTCAGCGAATTTGAAACCGCCAGCGATGCCGGCGACGGTCAAATCACTGAAGCAATTCTGCGCATGTCGACCGACTTCGCATGGGCACTATCTGAAACTGCAACCTTCGAACAAAAACTGACCGTAGAGAACGGCGACGAAAACACCGTATCAAAGTCGATTACGTCCCTGAAAACAAAGATTGTTGGCGGCCTAGGTTTAAAGATTAGCTACACCATGGAATACAATGAAATTGTGCCGAACGACACCGTGCATATGGATCGAGAAACGGCGGTTACCGTGGTCTATAGTTTCTAAACCAATGCTCACCACTCAACAATGCCCATACCAAAGGCATTAAAAAGAGTAAAAAAGTGTAGAGGGCGTGCCAATACATGGCGCCCCTCTACACATCTAATGCTAGCCGGCTATACAAGAATCACTCTTTCCCGCGCTCAACATCAACTAGCATCACATGCTGCAAAATAACTAAATTTCTCTGAACTTAGCATCTCGTCCATTGACGGCAAGTCCCTCACATCTGGGTCGAGGTTATTAGCCTTAAACCACGTTCGCTCCCTCGTACACTGAATATGATTGTAATCAAGAACGCTATTGAGCATCACGACTTTAAACTCAGCGCTACCATCCTTATATGCGGCAGCAATCAGTTTATCAACGGCAGCACCTAGACTTTTAGTCAGGTCGTTAACCGTATTAACCGTAAGAGGAAGTATCTCTGGCAGCGAAGCTAGCAGTGCGCCTATTTGTGCTGCAGCGCCTTTACTTTCAGTACCACCCATCGTTAGCTGCTGGAGCCTAGTTGCCAGCGCGAGCATATTATCGAATGAGCCTTTCTCATACAAATAGGCAAAATCCCATTGCTGATCAAGCATTTTTAGATGACCGAGCATCAGTGCAGCTTGCTCGGCGGCAAAACTATTGTCGGTAGGAATCGCCGGCATAATTACCGTTTCCAATGCCTTGCTGAGATTATTAATTCTGTTTGAAATATCAGGCAACATTTGGCAACTCCTCTCTGATTAACATTTCAATCTGATCTAAGAATACTGCGCCAGCTGAGCCCAACCAGGTGATAAGCAAGTCTTGGTGATTGTTTGCGCGCTGGCCGGCAATAATGGCGCTGGATAAATTCATGATCGCGCACTTCCAAGCATTAAGTACTTCGTAGTAACGCAAAACATCGGGCTTAATTTCACGGCCAGACAGACGCTGATATTCCGAAATAAATTTTTCTCTTTCCATTAAACCACACACTAAAAACTTGCCTTGCGCATTCCATGTGCCAAAGAGCTTTTGCAGTATCCACGCGAGATCTTCATGAAAGTCGCCAAAGTGTGCTAACTCCCAATCGAGAATGGTGGTGATTTGACCAGAAGGCTCCTCGAACATGAAGTTGCCAACACGATAGTCGCAATGAACTAGGCAAGGCTCTTCACAAACAGGGGCGTTCTCGCGAAGCCAGTGCTGAGTTAAAGTGATCATTGGCACCGGCTCAACGCAGTCTTGCCGCCATGTTTGAGCCCATAAATTAACTTGGTATAGCGCTGCTTCTGTGCTGTTTCTTTTGGGAATAACGTAGTTTGGTAGCGAGGCACCGGTCCAGCCCTGCCAAGCGTGAAGCCTTACCAAAATATCCAAAAATTGTGGAGCAATAAGCTCTGCGTAATGACCGTAGCTAGAGCCTATGCCAGAAACACTCTGACTTTCTTGGCTCGTCGGCTTGGTTACGCCAGACACAAAACCAGTGATTAAACCGGGGCTACCCAGCAAGCCGCCTTCGGCGTCAACCGTTAAGATCTCTGGCACCGGAAAGCTGCCAGCTAGCGCCTGAAGTAGCTCGGCTTCTCGTAAGCGGCAGGTTTCTACAATACCCTCAAGGGGGTCCATACGTAGCACATAGCCTTGGGGGGCCGCGAGACCGCTGTGCTGTAGCTGGAAAAGAAACTGTTCTTTAGACGCGCCACCAGTCATACGCTTAACACCGCTAATGGCGATCTCGCTCATGCCTTCGGCTTCAAATAACTGTTTTAAACTTTGCTCAATTTCCGCCGCCGTTTTAGGTTTGTAGGGGCCCAATTTACTGCGGCGCAGTTTACGCTCCAGAATATAGGCCATGCGCGGCTCAATGAGCGTATTACTAATTTCTGATATTTTCATATCCATTATCTACCTGCCTGAGGTACTTAGACCTGATTTCACCGCTGTATTAGTTGCCATTTCCCTGCCAAGGAAAGCTAAATCCACCCTCCCCCATACCATAGCCTTTGGTGCCATCAGCCATGGTGTACTCCATCATCTGCTCAACAAACATGAAAGAGTCGTAGGGAAACTGCCAACGGAATAAGGGAACACCAGTAAATTCGTAGAGCTTGCCGCTTTCATCCCAAACCTTCCAATGCACGTGTTTGAAGCCGATATCGTCGTCTTCATAGGTAATGGTTTCTTCGACTTTCTCTAAGGTCAACCAGCGTTCACCGTCATGTAATATTTTTTGATAGCTGTCACCGTGGGTGGTAATTCCGTGTACTGCCACGCAGCTAATACCATTATCGAAAATAGGCCAAGCGAGTCGATAATGAATCAAACCCGTCCAATTTCGTGGGCCAACACTCAGGTCACGAAAACCTTTATCGTTAATATGAATAGTTTCGCCAGTACGAAGATGGATGTCGCCAACCACTCGACAAAATCCTTCGGGATGAACATAGGTTAGCTCCTTGGCAATGGCATCGTCCTCACCGCACTTACTAAGGGCAATGCTGTCACCCATAGGGTGAATTAAATCCCACTCCAATTCTGCATTAAAATCATCAGCTTCTATTTTAACGATTGCGGTTTGTTGCGATTTCGTTGCACGCATAGTAATACCGGCGACGGTAATACCAGGATCTAAACGTTCTGCCGTATACGGCAGATTCATATTGATTCGAGTAAACAGGGGCTTGCCGTCTTTAAAAAATATGGCGAAGCAATTTATCTCACCAACATTTTCCAGAATACCGATACGAAAAAATCCGCCGGTTTTTTGTTCTCTGTCGTAAAAATTGAAATAGTAACTTTGATTCCATTTGTAAATATCTGGGTTTGGAATATACCGTTCTATATTTTCGCTAAGATATTCTGTTGTGTAATCGGTCATTATTCGTCTCCTCGCTAAGCGTATATAAGGAAGCCGTTAAAAAGGGCGGCACTCGAACTATTTGAGCACCGCCAGTGGGAGGCCTTCTGGGTCTAAACTTAAGTTGGTATCAATATGAGTAACCGACCGTTAGTCCAATGGTTCTAGACCGACCGGTAAGACGAGCTGAGGTATCTGAAGAGGCTATGACGTTAGTCGTGTAGTACTCATCAAGGATATTCTTGCCCCATAGCGTCACACGCCATGTGCCATCGTCAGAACGGTAGCCCATGCGCGCATTAACAACACTGTAAGCGTCCATCTCATTAAATTTATCTTTGATTGCTCTAGCGCCGCCCGCTTGTTGCGAAGATGTATAACTCAAGCGATTACCACCAAACGCGGCATCGGACTCCGACTGACCGTTGAGATTTACGCCAGCGTAAACTTCTGCGCCACCGCTGAGCGCCATCGTATACTCAGCATCGAGCATGTACGTTAGCTCTGGCGTAAACGGGATGGGATCTCCAGAGAAATCTTCTTCTCCCGTTGCCAACACCAAGGCACCACTGCCGTCTCTAATTGCTTCGCTTGTAAAGCTAACGCCTTTGTAATCCTTAACCTCTGACTGCAAATAGGTAAGCGCGGCCGTTAAGCGAAGACCTTCTGTTACCTGCGCGGTTATATCTGTCTCAAAACCGTAAATTTCAGTTTTTGGAACATTGTCCAGAGTGTCAAGGAAGCCAAAAATAGGGTCTAAGATTTTGGTTCTTAACTGCTTGTCTTTGTAGTCATAGTAAAAAGCAGCACCATTGAGCTGAACCCTATTGTCCATCAAAGAGCTTTTAACACCCACTTCGTAGGCCTGAACAGATTCCTGAGTTACCGGATCTAACTGAAAAAAGTTTGCTGCTGCGAGTGCGGGATAACTTCCGGACTTATAGCCCTTAGATATATTGACGTAAACCAATGTGTCGTCACTAAGACCATAATCTGCACCTAGGCGCCAAGAGACATTATCTTCGCTTAACCCATCGACGTAAGGATCGCCAGGAACACCATTATCATTAAGCGTATAGCAGCCATTAATACCAATCGGCGTGAACGGTACCGTCCCCAGCGCATTACCAAGACTATTAAATAAAGTTGCAGTGTTTGCGCCGTCACCCGCGTCAATAGCGCCTGTCATATTTGGCGCCGCGTAGTTACAGCTATTCACCTTAATGCTTGAGTCTGTATATCGTGCACCGACCTTGAGCGTAAGCTGATCTGTTAGACTGTAATCAAGATTGCCGAACATCGCATACGTTGAAATGTCCTGCGCCAAGGAAATACCACTGGTATTTATATAGGCGTTTTGATCGGTGTAGTTGGTAGAGTCAATATACCTAAGGGTTTGATCTTCGGCGGTATTGCTTTCCTCGATATTGGCACCGACAACCCACTTAGTGGTCGCATTAACCGAGGACAAACGAATTTCACTAATCCAAGTGTCAATTTCGCCATAGCTGTCCGCTAAATCGAATAAAACCAAGGGTAAGCCATCACCATCAGTATCCTGCGTTTGTTCAAATTCCTGATAGGTAGTCAACGCCGTTAGCGTCATCTCATCGCTAAGATCCCAGTCGCCACGTGCGACCAGCTGATAAAAGTCTCGCGCAGAAGAAGGGGGCGTCTCGGCAGACCAATCAGCGGCTTCGGTATCTTCAGCACTAAATTTCTGCGCATTAATTGCCGCCAATGTACCCGGCGGATTACCTGTTGCGCCATCTACCGTGATCGCTGGGTTATACGCTATATATTGCTGCGCTTGCGGGTCACTATCATCCTGCCAAGCGTTTATATTAAACATATAGGCAGAACGGTCAGTGGGGTTAAATTCAACAATCAAGCGACCGGCAAAGTAATCCTGCGCACCATTCTTATCATTTCTAGAAGAACTCTTTTGCCACTCGTCCGCCTGTAAAGATGTCATCGACAGTCTCGCGCCAACGGTATCGCTTAACGGCCCACTAACAAATCCATTGAGTTCTTTTCTAGCATAGTTACCTATTGAAACGTCACCGCCCGCCTCAAACTCTTGTCCGGGTTTGGCAGAGATAAAGTTTATAGCACCGCCAGTAGAGTTTTGCCCAAACAGAATTCCCTGCGGGCCTTTCAACACCTCCACACGCTCCAAATCATACGCAGCATGACTGGCCAGAACGGGAAACGGCATCGGCGCTTCATCTATATATAAACTTGTCGCTGGGTATGCCCCCAAACTCTGCTCATTAAACCCAATGCCACGCAACGTAAAGATAGGCGTATTTGAGGTGCTGGACGAAAATACTAAGCCTGGCACCACCGACGAGATTTCTTCCAGTGAGCTGAGCTTTTGCTCAGACATTTGATCACCACTGACGGCAGAAATAGATAAACCAACATCATTGATGTTTTCGGCGCGCTTATTGGCCGTGACAATGACCTCTTCGAGCACCGGCGCAGCGTAACTACTTGCAGCAAACATTGCCGCACTGGCAATGCCTATGGCAATAGGACGTTTAGTAAAATACTTATTCATGTACTACCCTCAGATTAATGCAGTTTGACCCTGTAGAAATCACACGAGATGCCCGTGTCGTACAGAACTGCTAAGATTATTCGCTCGCGATGCATTAGAGTTATTTCGCCAAATATTAGGGTTTCAGACGCCATGGGCTTATATTGATTGGCAGACATTCACACTTATCAGGACTGTGTTCAAGGTAGCAATAGGCACAGAGAACGTATATAGACGGAAATCCGTCATATTTTTTCGAACGGATTAGGAGCAAAATAGTGGTCATTATCGGATCAATCCGACAACCGTAATGACATTTTCAAATGTAGCCATAAGTACGTATTGACGCGTAATCTAAGGCGATTAACCTTAGGTAAATAAAAAGGTATTACGCAATGAATAATAATAATTTTGAAATGAGTAACCACAGCCACGCTCAAAGAGTGCTCAATCGCTCAAAGGCCGATGGCATATCACTTTTTATTTTTGACAAGCGCCAGAATGACGACAAGGCGATTAGTTTTTTATACCAACGCCACACCAAAGTTGAAGCCATGGATGACTACCGGCTTCGCCTATATAAAGTCGACTCCTTTCTACAAAAAATGGCAGAGCCTCAGACTCTAGATGCCACCGCCGTGAAAGTAAAAATAAAGGAAAATGATATAAAGCATAATCTTCCCGCCAAATCAGACCCTAGCGATATATATTGGCGAGGGCTTGGCTATTACGGTTACCGACAAACAGCATGCATGATTCACCGGCTAAGCAAAAACCTACACTTAATCATTGGCATGCAGATGCTACAGGAACGAAAAAATCTTTGCGTAGAGCAATCCTTGTCTGCCATGGAGGACTGGATGTCCGATAGTAGCGACTATATATTAGAAAGCTCTATCAATGCCTTACGTACAGAATGTATTACAGAATCGTCATTGCATAACATGGAAGACATCGCGCCGGATATAAGCCCACGGGAACAACAAGTGGTTTTTGAAATCGTGCAAGGCAAAAGTAACAAGCAAATTGCGAGCACCCTATCGCTATCCAACTACACGATAGAAAACCATCTTAGACGAATTTACCAGAAATTTGGCGTTAGAAGCCGAACAGAATTAATTGCGACATTAAACGGAGGACGAATAAAATCTCTATTGCACCCAGAGGATCAGTAATTTTTAAAAACCAGTATTAGCCAGCCTACACACTCATATCTAGCTGCTCGCAATGGCACAGAAAAATCCGGTCTGGTTACCCGCTATGGGTCTATTTTCAAGTGAAATCAGAATAGGCATGGCCATTAAAACCCCAGCTAACGTCGCCGTTAACGACGGCAATATAACCATGGCACCATTTATTCTGTTTTCTTAGATCTGCGAGTAAGCCTATAAGACACTCGCAGTAAATACCGCTAGGCAACCGCCATTTTTAAACTTCTTACATTATAAGTTTGAGCCACCACGTTTTTCTTTATTGTGGTTGATGAGGTGCGGGGATTATAAAGCACTTGTTTGATCTGCTTACCGGCTGATTTCAAATACGACTCTACTGCGAGATTATGGGGTTTATTTCCCCAGTCTTCGCCAATCACGAAAATATCTGCATTCACCTCTTTGCAGCCCGACACATACTCAAGCTCATCGTAGAACCGCACAATATCCACGCAGCTCAATGCCCTAAGCATTTCCATCCTTTGTTCTAAAGGAATAACAGGTACGTTAGGTTTATATGAATTCACCACACGATCTGACGCAACACCAACAGCTAACACACCACCCAAGGATTTACAGTACTGCAGTAAAGCAAGATGTCCCACGTGTAACAAATCAAACGTTCCTACGGTATATACAATCATATGTTATTTAATTCCTCATAAAATAAATATTAGCGCCGTTTTAACGGCAGTTTTTGCGAATCTACATACTCACGACAAAATCTTCCAAGTGTAAATTGCCGTTATTCCTAGCGTGTAGCATGCAAGCAGAACAACATTTCTCGGATTACCAGAAAGCTTAGGGGTTTTAATTTCAGACACATTCAACGCAGCGAGTCCCAATGCGCTGGCATAAAGCACAACTGAGAATATTCCAATAGGCAGAATACTTTCTAAAAGAAATATCGAAACCAGAATAATATTGTTGTTATCTAGGGCCAGTCCTGTGTACTTCGACTCATCAGACAAGCCAAAAGTGCTGAAGTAGCTCAAACGTATTGCGCTGGCAGCAAGCACGATAAAGGCTACCGGCAGAAATATCGGATCAAAAACACCGAAGCTAAGCAGCAAAACCGCAGGCGTTACACCATAGCTCACTATGTCGATAACTAGGTCGAGTTGACCACCGAAAATGCGGTCGCTCCCCGTGCGCCCCTTCATCCTTCGCGCCACCAAGCCATCGGCCCAATCAAACGCAACGGCCCATATCATGCCAATCATCGCAGCATAGAAAACGCCAAGAATGCTGAAATAAATTGCTAGAATCGTGCATGCCAAGCCGGCAAGAGAACACACATTAGGGAGATCTTTTACAAAAGAAATAATACTAGGCTGTACGTATTGAGGTTCTTCGTTATTGCTAATCATGGCGTTCCTAGAAATAAGTACAAACTAAGGAAGCACCTACATCACGCTAAAAAAAAACGCGCAGCATCTCGCTGCTAATAAAAACAGAGTTACGCCAAAAATCTGAGTTATTCGCATAAAGATCGAAAAGCGAAAACAGCAGGTGCTATGAATCGACCCTATTCGCGTGTCAACAAACAGAATCGTAATATGGAGGATAAAGATGTGAGCCGTGTCGAATTAACACATGGGAACGGCAACTACCCACTATACGCTCTATTTAGACTGTCGCACAGGAGTTTAATAGTTTATTTATATGGCGACGCCAAATGGAATAGTTTTTTCAAAAAAATACAATTCTTCTGTAATCCCCAGGCCCCACAATAACTAAAGCCGACTACTCCCTTACGCCTGCTCCAACTCACGCTGCAATGCCACTTCATCCATAACGCGCAATTGCCCATAGGCAAGCTGGATAATCCCCTCTGACTCAAACCGCTTTAGCTCGCGACTGATGGCCTGCCGAGAAACCCCTAGCATTTTTGCTAAGTCTTCTTGGGGAAGATGCACATCAATCAACATACCGGGCTTATCATCGTTCACGCCATAGAAGGCCAACAACTCCAAAATACGCTGAGCCAAGCGCGCAGGTAAGGGGAATAACGCCACTCCTTCTACGTAACTCAAGGCCAAGCGCAATTTGCGACACAGCATGGGGATAAAATATTGATATAGCTCGGGCTTGGCTTTTAATAGGGCATCGAATCGTGTTCGGGGTAAAAATAATACCGCGCAGTCCCCCATGGCGAAAGCATCAAGACTGCGCGGCAAACCGTCTAGCAGCGACACTTCGCCGATCCAGTCACCGGGTTCAACCAGCATCACTAACAGCTCTTTGCCCTCGCGACTGCTATTACTAAGCCGAATACGACCTTGTACCACACCAAACAAGCCGTCGCCATCATCACCCTGCGCATAAACACACTCGCCATCGGCAAGTTGTTTTACTACGCTCACGGCCATTAATTCTTCAACCACGTCGGCAGGTAGACCTGACAACAGCGGGTTGGTGGCTAAGATTTCGCGCTTATCGATCACCATGTACTTCCGTATTACTAGACACTTTT
The DNA here is from genome assembly GCF_902705855.1 of Zhongshania aliphaticivorans. GTDB lineage: Bacteria > Pseudomonadota > Gammaproteobacteria > Pseudomonadales > Spongiibacteraceae > Spongiibacter > Spongiibacter aliphaticivorans_B. The sequence goes on from NZ_CACSIJ010000012.1 coordinate 403,647, forward strand.
AATTTTATTCGCGGCCATTCACGCCAACACTGTAACTTTATTGACAGTTTTTAAGCTACAGAGCGCCGACAATTAGACTATAGATTAAACTCAAATACGCAAAACAATAAGGATAACGTTCCATGACGGCAATCACTTCACTTAAAGATCGTGTGTCTGCACAAGAGTGGCAGCTTCGCGTAGACCTCGCCGCGGCTTACCGGCTAGTCGCCTTATACGGCTGGGATGACTTGGTTTTTACCCATATTTCAGCGCGAGTGCCCGGCCCCGAGCATCATTTTCTGATCAACCCCTACGGGATGATGTTCGAGGAAATTACCGCCTCATCGTTAGTAAAAATCGACCTCAACGGCGAGAAGGTCGAAGATTCGCCCTACCCCGTCAATCCTGCTGGTTTCACCATTCACAGTGCGATCCACCAAGCGCGAGAAGACGCCCATTGTGTAATGCACACCCACTCGCTTAACGGCGTTGCGGTGTCGGCCCAACGGGATGGCGTATTGCCACTGTCTCAACAAGCCACACTGATACTGGCAAGCCTCGGCTACCACGATTACGAAGGCATTGCCTTGAACGAAGACGAAAAGCCCCGCTTGGTTGCCAATCTCGCGGACAACACCTTCTTGATGCTCCGCAATCACGGTTTGCTAACCGTCGGCAACAACCCTGCAGACGCGTTTTTGGCCATGTACATCTTTGAGGCCAGCTGTATGATTCAGGTACGCGCACTGGCGGGCAACCGCGAATTAATTCCGATCAACCCCGCTATCGTTGAAGGTGTAAAAGAAGCGGCAAAAATTGTGACGCGCGGTATGTTCGGCGGCTTAGCCTGGCCGGGATTACTTCGTAAATTAGACCGCCAAAACCCCGGCTACGCAGAATAACAGGAGCACACTATGTCCACGACAAACAGCGAATTACAGCATTTCAATAGCTTTGCAGAGTTCTATCCTTTTTATTTAAATGAACACGTCAATAAAACCTGTCGCCGCCTGCATTTTGTTGGTAGCACTCTGGTTTTGAGCCTGCTAGTTAGCACCGTAATAAGCCAAAACTGGGCCTTGCTTTGGCTGCTGCCGATCATTGGCTACGGCTTTGCGTGGGTGGGGCACTTCTTTTTTGAACACAATAAGCCCGCCACCTTCAAACACCCGCTATATAGCTTTATCGGTGACTGGGTAATGGCAAAAGATATGCTGATTGGCCGAATTCCTTTTTAAGGGCTCCGGCCCTACCCTGACAAAACCCGACTTTGCGCTATGCTGTTACTGAACACCAAGCCCTAAATCTTCTATAACGAGGCGCAAAATGGACATTATCCTACTAAGCAGTTTCCTTAAATGGTGCTGCATTCTTAATTTCAGCATCCTATTAGTCAGTACACTAGCCTTATCACTGCGGCCCGATTTTGTTTATCGCGTACACGGCCAAATTTTCCAACTCTCAAGAGAAGCATTCAACACCCAAATCTATCAATTTTTGGCGCTATATAAACTATTGGTTCTAGTGTTTAACCTCACTCCTTTTTTGGCATTATGGATTATCCAAATGTAAGATGATTTCCGCTCTGCCGCCGGACTGCGCTAGAATCACCTACCTTGTACTTACATTATTTGGACCTCAAATGAAAAAAGTTAGTCTTCTACTCATCAGTCTTGTTTTAGCGGCCTGCTCAGGAAAACCCAGTGACCGACAAATAGAGCAACTCGTTTCAGAAGCTATTCTTAGCGATGGTGGCGCTGAAACTTACAGCATCTCAGACTTTGAGAAAACCAATGGGCTGGCCAAAACCGAACAACTTTATATTGCTGATGTTCGCTACCAACTTACCTTTAAGAAGGGCTTTGAGGAGTTAAGCGATCAAGTCATTAACACCCCCAGCGACTCGCCGTTCGAGACCGTAGGTGCCGGCTTCAAACTCATGACTATGCGTATGCAGTTTGGCGACTTTAAAGCCGGCGACTCAATTACCAAAGAAGATCGAGTACAGCTAGTAAAAACAGAACAAGGCTGGCGTTTAGACGATTACTAAACGCGGGAATGACCACCACTGCGTAGTGCGAGCATTTATGCTGGCACTACGACTAGGGATGCGAATAAATACACGCCACCACAAAAGATCGAGATAGCATTTAATTACTACATAACAATAACTTTACCAGTCATCTTCTCGCCGTGAATAGCGCATATATAGGTATATTCGCCCGGCTTATCAAAGGTGTGAGTAAAGGTAGAATCGTGCTTAAGCCTTGGGCTACGGACGCTCCCCATCAAAATAATATGATTAGAACCATCATAGTTAGTCCATGTCACCGTGGTACCAGCTTTCACTGTCAGTACTGCAGGTGAAAATCGCATAAAATCGACAATCGAAACCGTATTCTCGGCCTGCTTGCCTGATGCAGCGGCACTACCAATCACCTTAATAGGCGACCCCACCTTTTTAATACCGGCAGATTCAACACGTTTTACTGGCACCGGTGCCGATTGCTGCGTTGGCACTGAGGGACCATGCAATGCGATGCCCGCACTCGCCGCCGCAGAGCTTGCGGAGCCTGCAACAGTAATAACACCTTTCATTGATGGGTGAAGACCGCACTGATATTTGTGAACACCGGGTGCAGAAAACTCTTGGCTGTAATCAGCCCCTTTAGCAAGACGAGGACTTTCTTTACCGTCAATTAAAATGGTGTGACTAGCGCCATCTAAGTTTTCCCAAACTACACTTTGACCCGGCTGAACGTCCACTGATTCAGGGCCAAACTTATAATTCTTAATTTCAACCTTTACACTTTCAGAAGCCGCCAGCACATCTGATGATATTGCAGCCCCTAAAAACATGGTTAAAGCAGCAAGTAGGGTATAAAGACAATAATATTTCTTCACAGTAAAACTCCTTCGCAATAATATTTCTTCACAGTAAAACTCCTTCGCAATGCTCTTTTAACACCTTAAAAAAGCATTACGATAAACGAGAAATTATTTTTTCTGACGTGAATTCCGCATACGGTTAGTACGCCACGTCATCCAAACCCCAGATATCGATAGCAAAACCGCAGCAACACCTACCAAATTAATAAGAGTGGAGCCGAAGGATCCAAACAAACGCCCGCTGTGCAAGTCGATTAATACCTGCTCCAAAGCAACCGTTGGGTGCGCATAGGGCTCAACATCTGCCTTTGCGCCTTCTGATAAGGTTTCTAATGCCGACCACCTTACTTGATCAGGCTTGTCGAACTCATTCCACGTGAGCCCGTCTTCGGTTATATAGGTATTCTCACCTTGCAATGCGAGATAAGACTCGCCACCCTGCTCGTATAAGCCTAAATTACGAATATGGCCTACCGGCAACATGAAGCCACTTTGCTCTTCAATTACCACCCCTTCGGTAGACAGCAGGGTCAATTTGTCATTAGTGGCAACATAGAGTGTTTCACCAAGACCGTTCTTTACATCCACAAACCCCAAGGGCGAAGGTATATGCTGTTCCAATGCAATATCATCTAAAACGGTATTTTCTGTGGTAGTGACCAGCCAATGCTCGCCCGAGCGATAACCGTTCTCGGGGACCTCAGCGTGAAGCCCATATAAAGACATTAACGCTACCGAATTAACTCGAATCGCATCCAGACCCATGCTGACACTTTGATTTAACAAAACACCACTAAATCCAAGCCAGCCCATAAAAATAAATGCAAACAATCCTATACGCTGATGCCATTTCCGCAACAGCATCGACACATTCATTTTGGGTTTACCTGCCGACGGTTTAAGGGTATTAACAACCGCCTTACGCTTCACTGTGGAACCAACAGGCGTCGCGGTCTCAGGCCCACGTACATCAGCCGCACGGAGCGCATTTTGATCACGCATAGTACCTCCTAGAAACTAATTTCATTTATTGCGCAATGAATCCAGGGTGATCGCAGTACGCGCCATCCGTTTCATCATATTCACAGACAAGGTCGCGCCCGTGATATTATCTACCGGCTTATCTAAGCCATTTCCTGCTGCTTTCGAGCCATTAATTTGATTTAAAAACGATGGCTCCGCAACCTGCTCCCCTCGAGACTCTCGATAAACCAAAACTTTAGCTGAATCAACGACACCATTATTGATAACAAAACCACTTGTGGTTGGTACATAGCCTTCTTTACCAATGTCATCAAATATCCATACCGTTCTTTCACCGTCTTCCCAATAGCGCACTCGCTGCTGTGGAAAGGACCGATTAAATACTGCTGCTATTTCACGCTGATCATTACTGTCAAGAATCAGCATCTTTGGTGCCGGAACATTGTTTTTAAATACCTCCGCTAAAAACACCTCCGGGGTCTGGAAGGTTTTATAAATTTCAAATGCCTTTACTGTTGCAGCGCTAAACAAACACAAACCTAAAACAGCAAATAGCGCAATGAACTTGGATTTTGGGGCTGGTACTGCGGCATCTAAAACAGATGCCGCCCCGCCCGCTTTGTCAAATTGATAAAGCATGCGTACTCCAAAATATATTAACGAGTTACAATCGCGTGTTTATAAGGAGCCAATCCTGCTATGAGCTGATTACACGCTTCATAAGTCAATTGAATCCGCTCACAGGAATTATAAGCAGCTTCAACTACCGCATTAAATTGAGTCAGAGTAATACCCAAATCTGCATGCGCCGCCGCCATACTCGCCCCCTGATACTCGACATCACCGCCAAGTACCAACTGAACCAACTGCGTATTTAAATATATCTGCCTCTCGATATTACCGAACTCACGAAACACGTGGTTAATACGATTGTCTAGCATAATGTAATAGAAAAGACCCTCGACCCAGTTCCGCACCCCCTCAGGACCACCAAACTGTTCAACCGCATCACTGTCGATTGGAGGATAGGTCCCCGTTTTACCCGTCTGGGAAAAACTCGGTGACGCAGCCACACACAACATAAAAGTTATCGCAATAGTACGAAATAGTTGTTTCATAATTCTCTCCTGATATTCAAAAAGTATTTTTACTCAACATTAGAAGCTGGCTTGCAACGACAAATAAAAACCATGCTGGTCAGGAGTAAGCGTAATATTACCTAACATCGCATATGCCATGGTGATAGAGAGGTTTTTATTTGGAAAAAAGGCGACGAAAGCATCATACCAATCACTTTCATTCTGAGTTAGTGTTCCCGCCACGTTAGAAAGCCCCAAAGTTTCTAAAGTAGGTTGCAAGGATGTTAAATCTAAACCTGCAATTTCAACGCTTTGCCCATTTAGATTGTCACCATGCTTTGCCCACTCCACACCGATAACGGTATCTTTGCGAAGTAAATATGCCAAAGATATTTCTGGGCGAATTTCTTTATCACTGCCATCTGGACCACCAAAACCGACCAAACCAGTTTGGTTAGCAGCAGTGTATCTAGCAGTTATATTGATAAGCGTATTAATTGGGAAGAATATTTTTGTCGCTGATATGTATGCCTCCCAATCCTTCGTTTTGTCTGCTCCAAGGGTTGTCAACAATTCATCATTCTTGTTGGTCTTATAAAACGCACCAACTGCGACCTGGGGAATAAAATTATCAGAATCGTAAATCGCCTCACCAAACACACGAACTTTTGCGCCAATTACTTCCATATCAATTGTGGTATTAAAGGGCTCTATACCGGTACTAATAGGTAGGCCAGCCACAGAGTCAGTTAATCCACCCACCGTGTCAAAAACAAGACCTAATGTATCAAATGTCGAACCCGTTGTTAGTGAACTAGATGTGTAAGACAGCTCAAATCTATCCCAAAAACCAACCGCCGCACCCACAGAGTGCAAGGTATAGTTCGCCAACGGCGCGTAAGTATAGTGAAGATCTCCGTTAATCCCCTCTTTAGTTGCGTAGCCGGTAATTGTTGCCCAAGGTGTAATACCGCCACCACCAGCACCATCGATCATGCTAACACCGCCGGTAGCCAACACCTTACCTGAGTCAAATAAGTCTCCATGAGATATACTACTCGCGAGCATTGCTACGAATAACGCCGCACCTTTACTCAAAGGAAACTTGTTTCTTTTTGCTTCTTCCATTTTGATGCTCCTAATCAATAGACAAACCACAATGCATAAATAAATGCCCCGCGTTCTCGCGAACCTTCTCTGTTCTTAAATTGCCAATCGCAAAGTTGTTTAAACTTAAAAAACTCAAGCAACCTATCTAGCAACTCAAAACACGAAATCCGTCTTTTTAAGGGTGCATTACACAACTAGCAACGGGTGTGCCATATATGAAAATCTGAACAAAGAGAGTTATGCAGAAAATATCGAGGCGCGCATAATGTGCATAAACAAACACCGACACACGACAAAAATGCGCGATTTATGGGCGAAAAATGGAGGGGTATGTCAATTTAGTTACATAATGGAACCAGTAAATCTGCAATATGAATAAATACAGTGCACAAAAAATAATTTATCCCGCCACCGCAAAAATCATCAATTTTATAGCTGCACACTTATGTAGCCACATCATTCAATACAATAATAAGTAGATTCGCACCAAGACAGAGCAAGCCATGAAGACTAGCAATAAACAAAATTCCATCGGCGACTAAAAGGTTAGATAATAAATAATATTGGTCACTTACAAAGCCAACATCGCCGCCAATTAATACCCACCTATCAATTACCGGCACATCCTGTAAAAAAATTACCAACATGGTGCCAAATTAATACAATAGCACCACAACAAATCGCTTGATTACGCACAGCTTTTAACCACACGCACAATAGCAATGCATAAGATGCGATTACTGCAATAGAATTACTTACATTTGATCTTAAATATGACAAATTTTATTTATTTTTATGAAATTTATTACTTATTAGACATATTAAAAACAATATTCTTGCTTGGCACCCTAATTGCAGACTTTTGAAAACAATAAGTTCATTAACACATTTAACCCTTAATCATCCTGGAGTCAAAATGAAACCATTAAATGCATTATTACTCAGCACTGCACTCACAGTGGCAAGTCACGCACACTCTCAAGCCGATTTAGCCAGCCTACCTGCCGGCTTGCTCGGAGGTATACTTCCGGGAGTACTTGACCTAACCAATCAAGCACTCCCGTTAGTAAATGGTCTTCTAAGTAACGATCTCGTTGGCGGCTTGGTGGGCGATTTGGTTCTTCCCCTTACCAGCAACCTATTAGATCCAGTATTAGGGGGCACGTTGCTAGGCCTTGATTCATCACTACCCCTTGTGAATGGACTTATAAGTAACGATCTCGTTAACGGCTTAGTAGGTAGCGTAGTTTTCCCTCTTACCAGCGGCTTGCTCGACCCTGTTTTGAACGGTGTATTGCCTATCGTTAATACTGCTGTAATTCCTCTAGTCGGCGGAGTGGTCTCTGGAGGCGTTCTCTAGTATTTTTTGCGCATTGCGGAGTTAGCTATCAGCTGTTGTTTCCCCCCTGAAAAGCAACAAGTTAACTCCGCCTTTTTTAATTTATAATTACAAAAAACTAAAATACCTATAAAGTCCTAAGGCACATAGCTGATAGGGTAATTACCATAAACAAATACCGGCACCGCCTTACTATCAAACTTCATCTGCTTAACGCGTTGAACCAGCTTATTCTTTAACTCGGGATTAAAAAAGCTAGACGACACAATAGTACAATCACTCACACTGCCATCCGGCTGAATCGTTAAGGCCACCACCACCGTCCCCGCGCCAATCGTTGAGTCACTTCTCGCCGCGCGATTAAATATGGCATAAAAAGCACTTTTGCTGCGATCAAAGGCTAATTGAATCTCCTCTAAACTACGAGTCTTCTGCCCGCCGCCGCTGCCACCTTCTGCCACCGCGACCTTTGGTTTACCCGAAGACACAGCCACTTTTTGAGTACTATGTTTACTTAAGGCAAGCTTATTCGCATCATCGCTAATATTCTCACCATCAATAGCACCTACTTCACTGCCCCGCGTATTGGCACTCATCAAATTAGACGAAGGTGACGCCACATCATCTACAACACTACCTCGATCCCGCAGCGCCTTTACAGACGCTAGAGATCGCGTGTCGGTGTCTCGCAATATTGCCAGCTGCTCACTAAAGGCCATTACACCACTGCTCGCGGCGACCTTTTTTGCCGCTGCGGTATCTCGCTGCACATTTTTTGGCGATGACGCCGGTGGCTCAATGGCTTTTACCGGCTCTGGAATTATTTGCTTAGGCACCTCAACAGCCTTGATAGGCTCGGGCTTGGTATCTGGAATGTCTGGCGATTTGGCTTTCGGCTTTTCTAATACCGCCGGAGGCAGTATCTCTAGGTAATATTCCTCCTCGATTTCCTTTAATTCCTCTAGGGGTTCTATCACCCAAAAAGGTAAAACAATAAAAAAGAATAGCGTTATGGCTAGGACATTGGCCAATATTTGGCGGAATCGCCTATCGGCATCCTGATGAATTCCCCAATTGTCGAATCCCAGCTGTGTATTATTAAAGCCAACATTCATAGACTAGCTCCTTGCTCTAGCGCCCTAACCGCTAATGACACTTTGCCATACTTTGCATCTACGCAGGTCGCCAATACTTTCTTTAGCAGTTCATACGGTGTTTTATAGTCTGCAACAATATTGACATCGAGTATTTCAGGCTCACCGTCAATTAGCGGCTTTTCATCATCTTTCTGCCTGCTACTCAATACCTGCGCCAAACTTTGCAAAGTTCGCTCATTTACAAGCAGCGCCTCATCCACACTCATAACCACATGATCATCTACCAATATACTGTGATCACTTATGGCTACAGCGACCGTCCGTTTAGCCTTATCTTTAGATACTGAATCAGGCAGCTTTAGGTTCTGATACTCGGGAATAACCTCTACGACCAAGGCATTAACAAGTAAATAAAATACTAATATGGCAAATATATCGATCAAGGAAACGACATTAATACTGACCTGTCTTTTCGACTGCTTAATTTTGCGAATAATGCGTCTTTCGCTTGCTGAATAACTCACTTAGCACCCACCTCAGCATCANCCATTGAAATTGCAGGGAAAAGCGGCTTTGACTCGCCTCCCTCTACCAATCGGTATTCACGAATACTGTCCATCACACGAATAATTTGCTCGTAGGAAACAGTATCTGCCACGAGTAAACTTACCCGTTCTTCATTTGGGTGCTCTGCCTTAATAGACCGCAGTAAACTCGATAATGAATCTGTATCTACCTGAGCGTCGATGTGATTAACACTGGAACGTACACCTGACTCAGCCACCACTACTTTGCTTTCATACAAGCTGATCGCCAACTGAAAGTCAGATTGAGTTGGACTGGGTGCATTACTCGCAACAGGAATGGTGAGATTTAGAGTATGTAATTTGCTAGCAGAAATAGATGAACCGACCAGCAAGAAAAATACCATTACCGCAAACACATCGATCATCGATACGATATTTAATTCACCGTCGCCATACCCTTTAAGCTTCCGCTTTAATCGCCGAGTTCGTTTTGATCGGCGCTGCTCTACTTCTTCATATTCCGGTTCTGCTTGAAATAATGAGGTCACAGCAAACTCCTTGAACGCCCATTGCACAAATTACGATTTAAAGTGCACGGCACTGCTATTACTAACTAAAGAAACAAATCGAACACAGGCGGACTCCAAGGTATTCACCAGCTCTTCTGCCTGACTCTGTAAATACGCGTGGGCAAACAAAGACGGAATGGCGACCATCAAACCAAATGCGGTGCAGCTCATCGCCTCTGAGATTCCCGCCGAGAGCAAATTTGCCTTCTCGACCGGATCTGCACCACCTAAGGCGCCGAAAGCCGTAATCAAACCGAAAACCGTACCCAACAAGCCCAGCAAAGTTGCAGCATTAGAAAATGTCGCTAAGTAATGTGTTCTTCGCTCAATAGTTGGCAATATAGAAATCAAGCTATCTTCCGTCGCCATCTCTAGCTCACTGCGTCGTCTTGCACTTGCCGCCTTATCTAAACCTTCGTTCAGAATGCGCGCCACGGCAACTTTAGACGCTCCTACCAGGGCTTGAGCCTCAGCCAAATCATCAGCTCCGAGCATGGGCGACACCTTTGCCCACAACTTACGATTTTCCCGTAACGATTTACCCAAAAACACAAAACGCTCTATGCTTATCGCCAACGACAACGCAAGCACCAACGCTATCGGATACATAAAGTGTCCGCCATTATTAAAAAACACAACAAAACTATTCATGGCTTCCATGTAACATCCTCACCGATAATCATAAAATTACGTTTACTAAAAGTCGCAGCTACCAATTATTTCTTTGCAATCGCCAAATCTGATATTCACGACGCATTTCATCCCACTCGGCTTGACGCTTAAAATCGCTCGCATCGACCTCTGCAATCTCCTCCTTCAACAATCGCGGAGGTCGGTCGATATCGCTAACTTGCTCATTACTCCATGGCATAAGGTATAAGCCCACCGCTGCCGCCGCATCACCGTGAATCGTCATTCCCATTGCGGTGTCAGCCGCCTTGGTAGATGCATTCTCTTCGTTCGCCAATACGCCGCCAACAATAAACATCAAACTTATGGCCGCGACACCAAGAAATCTCATCTCACCACCTCACTATTCGTCGCAAGGTAATTCATACTTTCTTCAAGATTACGAATCCACGCAGATACCAGCATATTTTTTCCACCAGTCTGCGCTTGGTAAACTCGGTAGTGATCTAAAGCTTCTTTGGGTCTGTGCAAATTTGCCTCGTATAACATGGCAAGATTCAAATGGGCTTCGGCGTACGTTGGGTCTATGGCAATGGCCCGCGAATACCACATTGACGCAGAGGAATATTCCTTCTTAACACTGCTAAGGTAGCCCAACCAATTCATCGCCACGGTATTCTTGTCTTGGCACTTAAGCGCCTGATTAAAGTAATTTTCTGCTTGATCATATTGACGCTGACCGGCGCTAATAATCCCAAGATTAGTCCACGGCCCAGAGTAATTTGGTGCCTTCTCGGTAATTGCAATGAGTGCCGATTTTGCAGACTCAATATCTCCCGCCTGCATAGATGCCAGCGCACTTTTAAACTCAAATGCATATCGAGATTTGGCACCGTCATTTTTCACCACTTGGTTTGTGCTTGAGCACGCAAGCAAGATAGATGAAATAAAAATAGCGAATAGTATTTTAATAAAGTGAGTCATAAACTTTCTCAAGATGAGGTTGTTTTCCATACTTTGCCGGTGCCAATGCCGCCAGTGCGATTAAGCTCTTCCGCACCCCCGCGGTCCATACGCCCTCGCCAACTAGAGCCATATTCGATTCGTATTCAGCAATGGCCTTTTCCTCAAAGGGATATGCCTGCTCTTCTAATAAAATCATATATTGCTCTAGAACATCGCCGTCCAATTTAGTGGGTACTTCAGATTCCATTAAAGCGGTGGCGAATTTGCGATACAGCTCACCCAACTCATAATTAGCGAGGGTCGTAATATCTGAAAACCCAAAGGAGGAGGAATTCACAAGTGAACTGATGGCTTTTTCCATTGCCGCTCGTCTACGCGGCAAACTCTTCTCGATAGGCAATGACAGCGGAATTGCATTTGCCGAGGCCACATCCACCATCGCCAGTTTGTAACTGGCGTCCGCAGCCATTAACTGGGACTGCGCGTTATTTTCTCCCGAGAGCCGATCTGCTTCGACGATATTACGCAGCCACTTATAGTGATTTGTGGCGCTTTCAGGATATAAACCGGCAAGCATCAAACGTGTTTTCTGCGCCTCATCTAGCGGCTTCGGAAATGCCTGCAAATATCGCGTTAACACCCGAATACCATCACCTGAAGCACCAGCCGATAGGTAGTGCTTACCTGCTGCCAATTGCGCCGTTCTGCGCAGCTCACTAGAAGCCGACGGGTACAAGGCGATGCGCTCGTAAACCTTTGCCGACTTCTCTAATTGTGACGACTTCTGATATGCCGTCGCCAGCATTTTGTCAGCGTCTAGCGCCATACCATGCTCACTAAACTGAGCATTAAAGCGCGTCAACACCATCGCAGTTTGCAACCATTCTTTTACTTCAAATAATTGCCCTGCTGCATTAAACATAGCCTCAGCAATAAGCTCTTTATCCCTAGATAAATCTGCCGCACGCTGAAATAAATTTGCCGCTAAGCGCGCCTGCCCCTGCTCTCGAGCTGCCTCCGCCTGACGATATACCGATATCGCCAGCCGCCGCTCGGCGATATCCTTGCGCTCACTATTGTCTAAGCCCAAACGTGGCACTAAGGCCGCATAGTAGGTCTCTGAATTTCCAAAATCTTCTTTAGCGAAATACGCATCGGCAAGTAAACCCAATGCCTTGTCTTGCAGTGCGGTATCAGACCAGTTTTTAGCATCCACCAAGGGTTGGCAAATCGCGATAACATCGTCATAGCGATTTAAGACGTAGTAATCCTCTGCACCCGTGAGTAAGACAAACGAGCGTTGCGGATGATTGAGAAAGCTCGCTGCAAATTTAGCGATTGCGGAAAACACCGTCTCACCTGCGCTGCTAACTTCCGCATTTGCGGCGCCATCCAGTTTTAGACTTTCATGCCAGTGGCGATATGACTTCACCTGCGCGAGAGCAGCGTCGCCGGCAGCCTTGGTGCCCTCAAGCTCATAAGCTAATTTGCCATATTGAGCAGCAGCGTCCGCGAAGCGAGCAGCGTCATACAGTGCATCCGCATAAAGGCTTATCAGATCTTCCTGCTCTTTGTCCTCAGGAAACGCCGAAATAATCGCGAAGTATTTATCTGCCACTTTTGAAAATTGTGGCATTGCCTTCTCTACGTCACTCTCAGCAAGCGCCTGCGCCGCTGCGTGCCTAAACTTTACAACCTCGCCCATATACTGCCTGACTAGGGATTTATGGCTGTCGCTTATTTTGTCACCTAACCACACTTCACTTTCTGGCCCGTAGTTGGCAATGTACTGCTCCTGCCCTACTACCGCTAACTCCTCAAAGCCACCGTTTTGATAAGACTTCACTGCCTGCTCACTAAAGCCCTGCGCCAATTCATGCTGCGGATGCAATGACGCAAACGATTCATAAACATGGGCAGCATCGGTATAACGTTTTTCTTCCGAAAATATAGCGGCAAGACCACTATAGATGAGAGGGGAATAATATTGGCTATTACGTTGATTGAAGTAGGCGTTGATGTCATTCGCTGAGGGGTATTTTGAAAATACCCTGCTCATACCACGCACGGCGTCTCTAAGTATTTCTTTCTTATCCTGTGGCGCAGCAAGAAGCATGTCATCTACGCTGCTAATCTCAGGCTTCAATTCCAATTGATCTAAAATATTGGCAAAGCCTGCCACCGCAGCGGTGTAATCACTGAGCTGATAATATGTCCATGCCTGCTTGTATTGGGCAAGCCACCAAAACTGGACAGTAGATTCACGACCGCTAATACGCTGATACTCTACCGCTGCCTCGCTATAGCGCTTGCGTAAATACAGCATTTCCGCTGCTCTAAATGACGATTCATTTAACCGTGTTGACTGCGAATACTCGACAGCTAAACGCCGCAATGTATCTATCGATTTATCGCCTTGTTCACTTAAATCATAGGCTCTTGCCAATTGATAAAGAACGAAATCTCCCGCGCTATAAGTGGGATACTCCTTCAGTAATTGTCTATACAAAGTTATGGCAGTGCTTAAATCCTGCTGTAGAGAGGCCTGACTAACGCCCGTGCCTTGATCAGAACCAATATGTGAGTCGACAAATTCTAGTCGTAAATCCGCCGCGCGACGTATTGACTCCGCCCGAACAGCCGGCGCGGCTGCTAAGGCAATCACCCGCTCGTAATGTTGTATCGCTGCGCGTCTTGCCGCCTCCATCTCCTTTGTTGCATCGTCAATATCTAATTTCGGCGCTGGCCTTACAAAAAGACGATCTGGATTCTGGGCATTGCGGTCCAAAAGGCTGCCGATGGTTTGTTTATCGCCCTCTATTGCCGAATAGGCGTGACTGGCGCTAAACACTATGGCAATAAGTAGAGCCAATGTTGCTCGGCGCGCGACCGTCGAAGTGACTTTCTTAGCGTGATCATTTCGGCTCATGATTCACCCCCACTCCAAACCACACCGGATAATTGCAGGCGAAGTCGTTCGTAGTTTCTTGCTAGGGCAAACTCGGCTTCCGCAGAATAAGCTTCGGTGCGATGACGCCGTTCCACAATTCGCGTCAATGCCAGCTTTTCTAGCTCACTAGCTAAGGTCGCACGTGCGTCGTCCACCTCCGCCAACGCCGCCTCAATCCTGCCACCACCTAGGGTATTTAAACGCTTGTAGATAAGATCGAGCTGTCTAAGCTCTTGTAGTGTGTTGCGGAACTCGGCGCTATCTAGCAGTAGACTCAGATAACCGCCCAAACGATTTGCGGTTAATTCGCTAAGCCAAATATCCCAGCCGTTGCTGTCTATATCTGCTGCGCGAATACTGCTGATTAAGCCACCACTGCGAATAGCTTTTTCAATCTTCGCCAAGTCCTGACTAGCCTGCTTTAAGCGCGCCACCGCAGCCCCATAATATTGTTGCGCCCGCGCTTCTTGGCCGTTCCAGTGAAGCATCAAATAAGGAAGTATTAACATGACTTCCTGCACCGCTGGATCAAGGGGGTCGCGACTTATTAATTCCATCCACGGCACTATAGCCGCGCGCAGATCTTCTTCCTTCTCGCCCTTGGCTATCGCCCACGCTCGCCGAAAAGGTGCCTCTCTCCGCGACCATGCAATATCATCCTCAGATCCCGACCATAGATAGCCTTCAGAAGACAAATCACTCGCGTTTAATTTATCCAGCGTTGTCGCGCTTTCTTTCCCTGTATTTGGGCTCAGCAACGCCCAACCCAAGCCCACCAAAGCCTTGTTGGCATACATACTTAAACGTCGAACTTGCCGGAAATAATGAACAGCGGAGCGATTATCTCCAGACTCTAAAAAGTAATACCCGAGCGTTAAATTAGTTTTGTCTTGCAGCAATACGGTGTCATTTTCTACATACTCACCAACTGAAATTTCTTTGAGCACGCTCACACCATCAAGCGGTGTATTTGATTTAAGCAAGGAGACACCGCGATTATAATTCGCATAAATATCTGCGGCGCTGCTCTCTATATTTTGCGATCTATTTTGATGTGAAATTTTTATACCCAGTTCCGACAAACTCACGCCCAACTCATTCGCTGCAGCCAGAAACGCCGCATTCATCTCAGAGGTGGCATCTATAGTTTGACCGCGTTTACTTGCCGCCATCGCCAACTCTATTAGGGCATCAAATGGCTTATGGGTACGTGCATTAAAATACGCCACTCGCAGTCGAGGGTCACGCCCTGTTCCCTGGGTGTACGTATCTGCCATTACATTTGATGCTATTGAAGACAGCATTAATGAAAGAACGATGAAGACTCTCATAATGTTGTGCGCCATTCATGTAACAAAACGTCTGCCTTACCGAGCACTTTCTTCATGCCATCGCTAAATAATTGCAACTCAATATGGCTTTCTTCGCTGACAGTCACCTGTTGATCTATGCTAGGAAATACCCTGTCGGTATTAGGACCTCCGTCACCTGCCATCGCAACAAATTCAGCACGAATTCTATGTTCACCAGATGCCAAACCCGCGCTACTTATAGCATGTAAACCACCCTCTAACAGAACCCGAGATTCCATTTCACTGTAGATATAACGAATAGGCTCAGCATCATCTATTTGAACTTTTGCTGCTTGAATAACAAAGCTCTCTGCACTCTGGCCTATATAAATATAAACATTATGTTGGCCCATAGTTGACGACTGAGAATACTCAGACGACAGATAGTTTTGCATGGCCTTAGTTTTAATATCAGCCATTTTTGTGTCGTTAGAGAATGAATTCATTGCGTTAAACATCAACAAAATCACTATCGAAATTTGTATTTTGTTCAAGTAAAAATGCGCCATGACTTAACCGCCTGAATTTGCACTCGTCGTCAACAACAAGAAATGTTCCAATTTACTTGCTCTCAACCATGACTTTGCAAGAGGCGCGCCAAAGAAATTTAGTCTTGGCATTTTTTTGAGATTCAGAGGGGGTTCTGTTTGGTAAAACAGGAAAAATGTGGCCTAGGCCACAAAATCGGTCTGGTCGCCTGTGCGTAAAACCAATAAGAGGAGAAGCATTCCGCCCAAATAGCTAGCAAACGCACCAGCCTAGAACACAAAATAATCGCACACTGATTTAGGAGCGCACCACAAAGACACGAATTTTAGAATTTGCGCACGCGATACCTGCCTGAAAATTAAGGCGCTACGAATTGATAGCGGCGCTAGCGCATCAAGCTCCACAGCAAGCATACGAACAGGAGTAGCGATATCCCCTGCCACGTTCGCACTGGATTGCGAGTTAATAGCGGCTGGAATTCATTCTTCATATATTCTGGATTGGGATGTTCCAGATTGTAAACAAACTCCGACACGTCGTTGTAACGCAGCTCGGGGCTTATGCTAAGTGCGCGACTCAATGCAGCATCCAGCCACAATGGCACATGGGGATTGTAGTGGCAGGCAGACACATACTCTAAGCGAGAAAACGCCGCCGTGGTTGTGCAATTTTCTAATCGACCTTGATAGGGCTGCTGCCCCGTCAGCATTTCGAAGACAATCACCGCCAGCGAAAATTGATCTACCTTACCGCTAGGGCGGCGCCCCAGCACATGCTCGGGCGCGGAGTATTGCGCTGTACCAAGCACCTTATCCCGCTCAATAGGCACGGCTATTTCGGCTAGACCAGCAACATAGCAAGAACCAAAATCGATTATTTTAACCCCACCGTCATCGCCGACTAAAATATTGTCTGGCTTCACGTCTTGATGAAAAGTGTCTCGTCGATGCATAGCCTGCAAACCCTTGGCAGCAGGTAAAATCACCTCCAGCATCGCCTGGGTTGCCGGTTTGGGATTTTTAAGCATCCACTGCCCCAGCGTTAAACCAGCGCAGTAATCAGACAAATAATATAAGCAACTTGGCACTTTCGGCGGTTCAACAACGTCGATTACGTATTCACTATTAATACGCCGACCAATCCAGCTCTCTAAGATGAAGCGTTCGATATAGGCTGGATCGTCATTAAAATTTTGCGATGGTGTCTTCATCACATAATGGCGATCTGCGCTTGCGTCATAAACTTTATAAAGCTGACTGCGGGGGCTGGCGTGAATCTCAGCCTCAATCACCAAGCCGTCCAACACCATGCCCACGCTCAGCGGCGGCGGGAATGGCAGCGCGGTTAATTTTCTGTAAACATCACCTGCGTCTTCAAGTGGCAGTGCGTCTACCCTGAGTAACTGACAGCTTACATTGTCATCACTGCCGGCCGCCAAGGCTTCGTCCAGCAAACATTGCGCTGCATGATCTAGCTCATTGTCGCTGATGATGGCCTGCATATGAGCACTGTTCAGCACGTCGTGAATGCCGTCCGTGCTTAATAAAAACACGTCGCCAACGGCGACATCGGCGGCGCGATAATCCACATCTAAATTAATATCTAAACCCATTGCGCGGGTGAGATAGGACTGCCCACGACCAATCGGCATGGCGTGATCGCGGGTGAGTTGCTCAAGAAATCCATCTCGTAAACGATATATTCTGCTATCGCCAACATGGAATATATGCGCGGTTTGAGACTTGAAAATGGCAATACTTAAGGTGGAAACATAGCCTTTTTCGGCTTGCAGATAATGCTGCCCCTGACCATACAACCAACGGTTCAAGGCATTTAATACCTGCTGAGCGGAACGCTTTACCGACCAAGAATCTGGCGTCGAAAAATAATCACTCAAGAATCCCGTTACACAGGTTTCTGCAGCTTCCTTCCCCGCCTCCGCGGCGGACACGCCATCGGCAATAACCGCCACCGCGCCCTTGGTGGTGAGCTGCTCGTCATCTGGCACCCGAATGCCAAGACTGTCTTCGTTAACCGATTTTTGCCCAGCACTGCTGTGCTGGGCAATCGACAATTTTAAGCCGCCATCAAAGTGCATCGGATAAATTCCAGAAACGAGTTTTTATTAATGCACTTTAACTTACTTCTATCAGGGCGACACTGCCGTCGTCATTCAATTCAGCAGTGTGACCTTGAGGCTCTTCCATAAACTGCACCGCAGCAAACACCACCGCAGCACAGGCCGCAATCACCATGAAGAAGTCTGCTGTACTAACAAAAGACAACACGGTTAGAAATATGACCGCCCCAACATTACCGTAAGCACCGGTCATACCAGCAATCTGCCCGGTCATGCTGCGCTTAACTAAGGGCACAATGGCAAATACTGCACCTTCACCAGCCTGCACAAAGAATGAACAGCACATAGTAGCAAGCACCGCCAAACCTACTGGCCATGCTGAATCTATCTGACTCAATACCATGTATCCGACTGCCAAACCTGCTACCAAAATAGACAGCGATTTACGACGCCCAAACTTATCAGATAAATAGCCGCCGCCCGGACGTGCCGCCAAGTTCATAAAGGCGAAACCAGACGCCAACATACCCGCTGAAACCGCACTTAAGGTAAAGGTTTCCATAAAGAATAATGGCAGCATCGACACCACCGCCAGCTCTGAACCAAAGGTGACAAAGTAAGCAACATTCAAAATAGCAACTTGTTTGAACTTGTATTGTTGCATCGGCGGGGTCGGCACATTATTCAGCACGTCACTATTTACCCGAAGGATCTGACTCACCTGCACCACAAATAACACGACCAAAACCACATACAGTGAAATAGAGGCAAACTCACTCAACAAACCTAAATTGACCGGCGACAATTTCCAAGTCAGTACCGCTAAGGCCAAATACATTGGCACACACATGGCGATATAAAAGACGAGGTCGCGCTTGCTGCTCACCACTAAACCACCAGATTTTTTCGGCTTAAAATACGTAGAGCCCTTTGGAGTATTACGAGCGCGCCAATAAAAGAAAAAGCCGTAGGCAAATGCCATGACGCCTGTTGTAGCAACAGCATAGCGCCAACCGTCATCGCCACCGTAAAACAGCGCAAGCGTAGGTAAAGTCATCGCTGCCGCGGCGGAGCCAAAGTTACCCCAGCCACCATACACACCCTCTGCTAGGCCAACTTGGCGAGCGGGAAACCACTCACCAACCAATCGAATACCGATAACAAAGCCGGCACCAATAAAGCCCATTAAGAATCGAAGTAGTGCGATCATCTCGTAGCTATTTGCCATCGCGAAGGCCACACACACTAAACCGCCCGAAATTAACAATGCACTAAAGACGATACGCGGCCCAAAGCGGTCAACCAGCATCCCCACAATGACTCGTGCCGGAATGGTCAGAGCCACGTTCAATATCATCAGCGCCTTGACCTGCTGCGTACTCAGATCAAAGGCTTCTTTAATTGCCGACAGCATCGGCGCAAAGTTAAACCACACAACAAATGTCAGAAAAAAGGCAAACCAACTAAGGTGTAGTAATCGAATTTTATCTTGCTTGAGATCAAGCACATTCAAGGTTGAGGAAGACATCAACAGCTCCAATAGCAACGTAAAGGTATCTACCATGCCCTGAGCAATCCCTGTGCCAAGCGCGAAATCACACCAACCAAAGACCTATTAACTTATTGTTTTTTATAACTTATTTTTATAATCGTGCCGCAATGCAAATTTATACGCACCGAAATGGGTCATAGCAACCCCGCTATCACCAGGAGATTCGTGCACTATTTTATTCCACTGCGCCCCACCAAACCCCAGCGCCTTCCCTGTTTTAACCCAAACCCCGCCCCAACAAAGCGCAAAACAAAATTTTTTCACTTAAAAATCAACATCTTAAATCATGAACCAAACAGTGGCACAGCTTTTGCTTTTACCGCTACAGATAGTATCCACACCCGCTAAACTGCTGCGGTAAAGACCAAAGCACGCGCAAGTATTAAAGGATGTAAACATGACTGACAAACAACGCCTGCTTATCGTTGGTAACGGCCCTGTAGGCCATCAATTTATCGAATCTATTGTCGAGAGCGGTCAGTCTGATCAATTCGACATTACCGTGATTGGCGAAGAACCTCGCCATGCCTACGACCGGGTACACCTAACCGCGTGGTTCGAAACCCGCGAAGCGGCATCGTTGAATATGGTAAAAGAAGGCTTTTATCAAGATAACGGCATTACTGCGCTAAGCAATGAAAAAGTCATCACGATTGATCGCGATGCAAAAATTGCCAGCACCGACAAAGGCCAACAATACGCCTACGACAAACTTATACTCTCCACTGGCTCATTCCCCTTTGTGCCGCCAGTTCCAGGGCATGACCGTAAAAACTGCTTTGTTTATCGCACCATCGAAGACCTCGAGGCAATTACCGCAGCGGCAGCAAATGCCAAAGTCGGCGCCGTCGTCGGCGGCGGCCTCCTCGGCCTTGAAGCGGCCAAGGCAATAAAGGATCTGGGTTTGAAAACCCACGTTATTGAGTTCGCGCCGCGCCTCATGGCTGTACAGGTCGACGAAGGCGGTGGTGCGCTACTGCGCCGTAAAATTGAAGATCTGGGCGTATCAGTACACACCCAGAAGAATACTCAACAAATTATTGATGGCGACGAATGCGTTCATAAACTGCAGTTTGCCGATGGCGCCGAACTAGAAACCGATATTTTGGTGTTTTCGGCCGGTATTCGCCCACAAGACGCGCTGGCCCGCCAATGTGAACTCGATGTTGGCGAGCGCGGCGGTATTGTCATTAACGATAGCTGCCAAACCTCTGACCCTGCCATTTACGCTATTGGTGAATGCGCCCTGTGGGGCGGTCGCATTTACGGTCTTATCGCACCGGGCTGGGATATGGCTCGCGTTGCTGCCGACCACGTATTGGGCGGCATTGAGCAAAAAACCTTCACCGGCGCTGACATGAGCACCAAACTTAAGCTGATGGGCGTTGATGTCGCCTCTATTGGCGATGCCCACGCCACCACCGCCGGCGCCAAGTGCTATACCTTTATCGACGAAAAGGCCGAAGTGTACAAAAAGATCGTTGTCACCAACGACGGTCAACACCTGTTGGGCGCGGTATTAATTGGCGAAGCCAATGACTATGGCACCCTGCTGCAATTTGCACTGAATAAAATCACCCTGCCCGAGCAACCCGAAGGCATGATTCTGCCGAGCTTAGATGGCAGCGCAGGCGTTGGTCTTGGGGTTGATGCCCTGCCCGATGTTGCCCAAATTTGCTCATGCAATAATGTCAGCAAAGGTGATTTATGCGCGGCCGTACAAGGCGGCGCCATGACCGTTGGCGATCTAAAAGCCTGCACTAAAGCCGCAACCACCTGTGGTGGCTGCACCGCACTAGTTGGCCAAGTGTTAAACGCCGAGCTGACCAAAATGGGCGTCGAGGTCAACACCGACCTCTGCGAGCATTTTCCCTACACCCGCCAAGAAATTTATCATTTGGTGCGGGTTGGTGAGATCAAGTCCTTTGACGAATTATTAGAAAAGCACGGCAGCGGCCACGGCTGTGAAATCTGTAAGCCCACCGCCGCGTCTATCCTTGCCTCGTGTTGGAACGACTACATTCTGGAGCCAAAACACGCCAGCCTGCAGGACACCAACGACCGCTTCTTAGCAAATATGCAAAAGAACGGCACCTACTCTGTCGTACCGCGTATGGCGGGTGGCGAAGTCACCCCCGATGGTTTAATTGCCGTCGGCCAAGTCGCGAAAAAATACAATCTCTACACCAAAATCACCGGCGGTCAGCGGGTCGATTTATTCGGCGCCACACTTGACCAACTGCCGCGCATTTGGGAAGAGTTGATCAGCGCTGGCTTTGAGTCTGGTCACGCCTACGGCAAGTCCCTGCGTACCGTTAAATCCTGTGTCGGCTCAACATGGTGTCGCTACGGCGTGCAAGACAGCGTCGGCAAAGCCATCGACCTAGAAAACCGCTACAAGGGTTTACGCTCACCGCACAAACTTAAAATGGCCGTGTCTGGCTGCACCCGTGAATGTGCAGAGGCACAGAGCAAAGACGTGGGTGTTATCGCCACCGAAAAAGGCTGGAATCTGTACTTGTGTGGCAACGGCGGCATGAAACCGCGTCACGCAGATTTGTTTGCCTCCGACATCGACACCGACACCATGATCAAGTACATCGACCGTTTCCTAATGTTCTATGTTCGCACCGCAGACCGGCTACAACGCACCTCGGTATGGATGGAAAACCTAGAGGGTGGCTTGAACTACTTGCGCAAAGTCATCATCGACGACTCACTGGGAATTTGTGCTGATCTTGAGGCCGAAATGGAACACGTGGTAGACACCTACCAGTGCGAATGGAAAACCACGGTTGAAAACCCAGAGAAGGTGAAGCAATTCCGCAGTTTTGTGAATGCCGACAAGAGCGACAAGGAAATTGTATTCATTCAAGAGCGCGGTCAAATTCGCCCGGCCTCTGAGGCCGAAAAAATCGCCGACACCGATTTGATTGCGGTCGCATAAGACACTTAATTAATAGACTGATCAATCCCGATTGATCGGTCAGTATTAAATTTATATGAGGATTACCCCATGTCGTGGACAACCATTTGCAAGCTCGATGACATACTACCAAATACCGGCGTCGCCGCCTTAATTGACGAAACCCAAGTGGCCATATTCCGCGTTAATGACGCCATTTATGCCCTTGCCAACAAAGATCCGTTCAGCAATGCCAACGTTTTATCTAGAGGCATTGTGTGCAGCATTCAAGGCACACTCGTCGTCGCGTCACCAATATACAAACAACACTTTAGTCTTGAAGCAGGCAAATGCTTGGAAGACGACAGCGTATCTATCGCCTCCTACGAGGCGCGCACCGAAGGCGATTCGGTACAGATCCGCATAAGCCATTAAACCAAATACAACGACGCGAAACGTCGGGTTTAAACCTAGTATCCCCCTCGTCCGGCTACCACTTCGGTGGTGCCGGCTTTTTTCAGCCCAACACTCTTACTAATTTGCAGTCGCAAATAACGGCAACAAACTCGCCACAATGCGCTCAGACCTTTCTGCGACCTTATCATTTAGAGCAACACTACCGTGCGCAACCACATTAAAACTACTATGCAAAGCGGCACCTAATAGAATGATTGCCAGCACCTTGGCATCAAGACGCGGCGCCAGTATGCCATCACGTTGAAACTCAAGCAGACGGGCCATAACCAATCCATGTAAGGGGTGGCGCTCACTTGCCATAGCACTATCGACCAGCTGCTCTCGCCCCCAAAGTGGTGCAGTCAGTGGAATAATAGCGCTATAAAATAACTCAGCGTGCTCATATACACTTTGCAGCCACACCGTTATATCGCCTTGCAACTCAGCATTAATTGCTGACTTCACCGCCTGTACTTCCGGCAGACGCTCGCCAATCAGGGCGTAAAGCAAACGCGCTTTATCGCCAAAATTATTAAACACACTCGCTTCAGTTGTGCCCGCACAAACCGCAATATGCCGCGTGGTCATTGCAGAAGCGCCTTCGCTCTGCAATAAGCTGTAAGCCGCGTCTAATATTTTCTCTCTCACTCTGGGTCTAGCCATACCTATGTCCCTTGCTGCATCGATTTTTGCACTAGGCTGAAAATCGATGAAAAATCCGTTTAATTATCTCGTCGTATACATAGCCACTACTATGAGGGCGAGGGTATCGCACACTGAGACTAACACTATCCCATTTAGTGCGATGCGCAATGGTATACCCTAAATAGCAATATAAGACATAAGCACCAAAAAGGTGCCACACTTAATGCTACTCAATAAACCTAGCATCCAAAAACAGAAGGTGAAATTTTATGTCTGCCTCCATAACAATAACAATCGAGCGGCATCCGCCCCTATTATGGATAACGATTAACCGCCCCGCTGTTCGCAATGCCGTCGACGGTAAGACTGCACAGGCACTCGCCAAGGCTTTCAGCGATTTCGACGCCGATCCAGACCTTGCCGTCGCCATTTTAAGCGGCGCAGAACACAATTTCTGCGCAGGTGCAGACTTAAAAGCCGTTGCCACCGAAGATCCCGCACGCCGCAACCCTTTAACGAGTGACGGTATCGGCCCAATGGGCCCAAGCCGAATGGAGTTAAGCAAACCCGTTATTGCCGCCATCGACGGCTACTGCGTTGCCGGAGGCTTAGAACTCGCACTGTGGTGCGATATGCGCGTTGCCACCGACCGCGCCATCTTCGGGGTATTCTGCCGTCGCTTTGGCGTACCACTTATCGATGGCGGCACCGTGCGCCTACCGCGTCTTATCGGCATGAGCCGAGCGATGGACATGATACTCACCGGCCGCCCCGTCGAAGCCTCGGAAGCATTTGCTATCGGCTTGGCAAACCGCCTAGTGTCGCCAGAACAACTTCGCAGCAGCACCGAAGCACTCGCACTGCAGATTGCCTCTCAGCCGCAACAATGCCTGCGCAACGACCGCCGCAGCGCCTATCAGCAGTGGGGAATGGACGAAATGACAGCTATTAGCAATGAATTCAATTGGGGAATGGAAACCTTATCCAGCGGCGAAACCCTCAGTGGCGCCAAGCGCTTTGAGCAAGGCGCAGGCCGTCACGGCAGCAGTGAAAACCAAGGCACATAACATCCGAACAAAACGAAGCAGGGGAACGAATACCACCACACCCCTTCTAAACATTGGCGCTAGCAAACCGAGATTGCCGGTAAAAACGACATAAATTAGGTGAATGGATGCCATTTATACTTCAACACTCAGCACAGCCGTCACGTCTTAGCGGCGTATATCATTTACCCGTACAGGTATTACTACGCGTATTTTTTTTACTAGCAATACTCAGTAATAATGCCTGCGCAGCAAACCAAGACAGTGAAACCGCCACGCCAGTTACCCGCGCTGAAAACACCCTCAGCGACGACGAAATCACCGTCGTCAGCTACGAAGAGAGCGAATACAAAGACCCCTTAATGGGCTTTAATCGCGCCATGTTTGCATTTAATGATTTCAGCTACCGCTACGTCCTGATTCCCGTTGCTAAAACCTATAACTACATCGCACCACAGCCCGTACGAACGGGGGTGAGTAATGTGTTTGCGAATATTAAGGCGCCCATTCACATCATCAATCACCTCCTCCAGTGGGAACCAAGCAAAGCCGGCACCACCACCGCCCGCTTCCTGATAAACACCACCGTTGGCATCGCCGGTATTTTTGACCCAGCCAACGATTGGTTTGATTTAAAAAAAGATGAAACCGGATTTTCTGACACGCTAGCCGATTACGGCAGCGGCTACGGCAGCTATTTAGTACTGCCCTTCATTGGCCCCTCTGACCTACGCAGCGGCACTGGCGTAGTCGCAGACTATTTTTTAAATCCCATTCCCTATATTACCGAACAGCCAGATACCACCTACATAATGGCCGCCGACGCGGCACAGGGTTTTGCACCTAAAGCAGAAACTTACGAAACCTTACGCGCCAAAAGCGACGACCCCTATTTATTTTTTCGCAATATGTATTTGCAGGGTTTGCTGCGGGACCAGCAGTTTAAAACCGACGACGCAAAAACCAATACCACAGAAAAATAACCGGGATCCAAGCCATGCTAGAAGCCCTATTCTCACGTCACAAATTAATACTGCTGGTTTTTGCGCTAATCGTCGGATTTTTCGCATGGCATAGCCGCAGTTTTGAAATAAATGCCTCTGCAGACACGCTAATCTCAGAAGACAACCGCGACTTCATAGAAAGCCAAAAGGTGAATCAAAAATTCTCGCCAGAGGAATTTCTGATTATTGCCTATAGCCCCAAAGAGGGAGATATATTCTCAAAGCAAAGTCTACAAAACATCGCTGAAATTAGCGCCAAAATACAGAAAATAAACCGTGTTAAATCTGTTCGCTCGGTAATGAATGTGCCGCTATTATCCAAAGCAGGGCAGGGTCTTAGCGCAGACATGAATCCGAATGACTTTACCCAAAGCAAACTACAGCTACCAGCCGCAGAATTGCGTAGCCTCTTCAAAGATCACCCAATTTATGACGGACTGCTAATCAATCACGAACAGACGGCCACCGGCATTCAAATACTCTTCAAAACCAATCTCATTCTACAAAACCTAGACGCAGCTATTCTCGCCATTCAAGCCAAGCGTTTAGACGGCCCGCTGTCAAAAGAAGATAAAGCTGAACTCAAACGCCTGAAAGCCAAAACTGCGCCATTGGAGAAAGCGCTACGAGAAACCCGCAATCAAGAAATTGAAAGCTTACGTAACATCATAAAAGACTATAGCGATGAGGCAGACCTTTACCTTGGCGGCGCTCATGTACTCGGCTACCAACTTATTAATATTATTCAGAATGATTTAAGTATATTTGGCAGCGCTATCGCGCTAGTAATTTGCTTATTAGTGTTTTTGGTGTTTCGGCGCTTTAGCTGGGTATTTATCACCGTGGTTTGCTGCGCGAGTAATTTGCTTATCACCGTCGGCGCGTTCGGCCTCCTAGGTTTAAAAGCAACTGTCATTTCATCTAACTTTATATCGCTTCAGCTTATTCTCAGCCTCGCTATCGTTATTCACCTCATTGTCCAATACCGAGAAGATGCCAAAGCCAACCCTGATCTCGAGCAGCGAGACTTAGTACTGCGTGCCTTAAAAAACAAAATAGCGCCCTGCTTCTTCGCGGGATTCACCACCTCCCTAGGTTTTGCATCCTTGTTACTCAGCGAAATTGAGCCCGTGATGGCTTTCGGCTGGATGATGATTGTTGCGATGGCCGTTACTATTTTATGCACGCTACTGCTGTTTCCGGCCTTGCTACTGCTATTCCCAAAGGGCAAGAACAGCCACGAGAATTCCACTCTTTTAAAACCCGTTAACGCCCTGCAACACAGCTGCATTAAACACGGTTCCGCCATTATCATTATTAGTATTTTATTCTTTATCGGCAGCGTATTCGGCTCACTGCAACTGAATGTTGAAAATAGCTTTATCAACTACTTTAGCGATGACACCGAGGTATACAAAGAACTGAGTTTTATCGACAAGGAGTTTGGCGGCTCAACACCACTGGATATTATTTACACCCCGCCCGAAGAACCCAGACCAGACAACGACCTAGTATTGCGTGCCAAAGACGTTCAAAACGTACAGCGTATTCAGAAAGCGTTGGGGGAATTCGAAGCAATGGGCACTCGTCTATCGGTGCTTAACTTTACCCAATTAGCCAAGCAAATTAACAATAACAAACCTTTAACCGAGTACGAGTTAACCGCCATTTATTGGACTTTAGACAAGAGTATTCGCGAAGATTTGCTGAATAGCTTCTTTATAGAACCACCCGCACAGCTGCGAATTAGCGCAAGAATAATAGACAGCACCGAAGGCCTAGACCGCGGTGCCATGCTTGCTGATATTCACAAAAAAATTCAAGCCTTAGGCATCTCTGCAGAAAACTACCAACTCAGCAATTTATTTGTGCTTTATCAGGCCATGCTAGAGCAATTATTTACCTCGCAAATACTGACCTTAGGCGCAGTCTTTATCGCCCTAGGCATCGCATTTTGCGTGATATTTCGCTCGCTTAAAATTGCCGCCATCGCCATTGTTCCCAATATTATTTCCGCCATTGCGGTACTGGGCGTTATGGGCTGGCTAAGAATTCCGCTAGATTTCATGACCATGACGATTGCCGCTATTGCAATGGGCATCGCCGTGGACGACACCATCCACTACACCCACCGCTATTTACAGGAACTCAAAAGCAATAGCGCAGAAAAGGCAATTGAACGCAGCCACCACAGCGTGGGCTACGCACTAATTTACACCTCCGTTATTATTGCAATCGGCTTTGCCCTGCTCGGCTTCTCTGATTTTGTACCCAGCGTATTATTCGGCTTACTCACCGGCCTGGCCATTATTATTGCGCTAATCGCCGATCTCACGCTGCTACCCGTGCTGCTGCACAAATTTGTGCGGGGCAGTATTCACGACCATGCAGCCACGCAGGATGAAATGAGCAAGTAGTTTACGTGAAGCACAAGTGGCGATTTATCTGGAAGATATTCGCTTTGCTCGTGCCGATGATAAAAGTTAACACTGGGCACCTTAAGATCTGAGCGTGCTCAGAGTGATCAACTGACGGCCGGTGTTGGTAAAAATTCGTCATCGAGTTAACTCGAGGCGTCCTGCCCCTCGGCCTAAAGGGCCGCCCGCCAGCGTTCAAAACGACTATCCCGCCGTTTTGTCTTCCGCGCGTCGCAAGTAACCGCGCGAGAAAAACTCGCCTGCGGCTCAAACAGTTTCCCGCTTAACCCGTTATTTACTGCAGTGCTCAGCGGTGCTGAAGGGATTGGTGGCCGCGGGGATTATTTTGGTAAAAGCTATCTCAACCGTAAGAGGAAAATTCTTTAGTACCTCGTCATACCCGACCCCGATCGGGTATCCAGGTGAACGGAGTGAATGCCTTTGTTTAGATACCTGATCCTGGACGACCAGTTGCTTTGCGGTGACGCTCTCAAAACCTAGGCTCAATAAATCAAGCTGGTCGACAAAAAAATCAATGACTCGAACTGGGTTGTCTTCAGTAACAAAGTTATCAATCACTTCTGGAAAAAATGTGGATTGGTGTCTTGATTGGCCTTTGATATGGTGAGTCATCGCAGATTACCTCTGGTTTGGCTTACCAATTTATTATACTAAATACGACCTTAAATTTGGATCGCCGGCTAAGACTGATTCTTCATAAGCAAGGGGTATCTAGATCAACCAGTGATCAGTAGTTTTCACACTGCCTGGGTAATAAGCGGACGCTCAGAAATCCCAAACCGGATAGAAGTTGGTAGGTTTTTTACAGCCTCAACGCCTTAAATAAGTCGCTGTTCGGTTCACTTGCTATCTTGCTAGGTTGATGCAAGAGGTTTTCTATACAACACCCTTTTTCTACTTCAGCTACACGCAACGCATATAATTTATGAGTATCAGGAGGTGTCCATATCCAGGGCACTGATACCGGCCTCAAAAGTAGGACAATACGGCGCAGCCTATCTACTAATAAAAATTTTAGAATAGCGCGGAGTCGTCTACTTTACCCAGGGAAGCCCAGTCCGCGCACTTTAGCTTGTAAGCTACTCCAGTGTTGGAATGATTTTTTCAATAGCTAAATCAGCAACCATCTGAGCTCCTTTTTCATTTAGATGAATAGTTTCAGCTGTCAACTGAAGATTATTCCTTGCCGCAATCTCATTCCAGCTATGACAGTGCCAGCCAATCCCAACGCAGATAGCAGCTGACGTCGTTTCATTATTGCAAGCCAGTGAGAATCAGAGCAAACCTAGCAATTTGAAGCCTAGCACGACAGGAAGGTCTAAGGTGGGCGGTAATTAGCCTGCGGCTTACTGCAATAATGTTTCGCATAATGGCAATTTCATAAATAGGATTAGGATATTGTCGAATTATAGGGAAACGGTCTCTGCCGTTCTTGACTCAAGCGTCACTGAATTTGACCGCAGCGCCTCTGCAGGTAAATTTGAGTATTTTGAAAATTGAATGGCCACGATTTGGGCACAGCCAAATTTCAGGCATATGAAATCCAGATCAAAGATCTATTTTTTATATAACTCAAATGCTTATGCTCGGTGGGCCCAGCACAAGACCTAACTCTAATTGAATCGCTAAGCAAAAGCCTGGGTGGAAATTCTTACTGGACTATCCCTGGAAAATTTATAGAGAAAAGCAGTAAATTCCTGACACATCAGGTATGTCGTGGGTAGATATTCTTCCGCAACGCGTATATATAATGAATGAAGGGAATCCAGATCTGCCTGTACATAATGACGCGCGTCGACGCCCCAGCTGATATGGGAGGAATACTCATCACAACAAATGAAATTTACTGAAGAATATAATAAATTAGATTACGGGGCTGCTTGTCCATCTGGCACACAAAAGAGCTGTGGGCTGGATAGGTTATTAGAATAACTGAATTAACTTGGCGACTTTCCACTAANTCCATATACACCTTCTAGTTAGGTAAACTAACTAGAAGGTGTAATTTCGACGCCCATGCCAGCGGCNGCCATCTACAGTTTAATCGAAACAGCAAAGTGAATTGCTTGGAGCCTTAAGGGCATTTTCGCACCACATGCTTATCCTAACCACAACTACTTAAAACCAGCTGTGTAGGTCTGTTCATGGTACAGACTGTGTGAAAACTACAAACGCACTGCCAAACGCCGTCACGAGCTTCGCTCATCTACCAAATGATATAACCACCGATTACGTACAGCGGGGGATTTGGTGTTTTAACCGGCCATATTCATAGCGTTTCCGCTTCGCTTTATCCAGTTAACCCGGCGCCTCCATTGCAGTGCCTCCAACAAAATCGATTGACGATCCGTTTTTTCACCTTGTCTTTTGGCAAAGCTATATATCGGGTACTGTTACTGGTCGTGGATTACTTTTGAACACGGGCGATTATGATTTCCATTGGGTGATCCTCCTATTGGCTATCAAACTCATAACCAAGTTAAATTAAGAAGCCAGCCTCGGCTCACTGCGGACGACGGGCCTGATGAAATGTCCGCTAATGTGAGAGGCTGTGTGAAAACTCCTATAACCAAATTAATCAAGCGATCCTGCGTGAAATGTGTATACGATTGGCTACAAAACTTGGTCAGATTTTGATGTAAAACACATATTCACATCAATCCTTGTCAAAATTATGACTTGAAAATAGTTTTCACACAGTCTGGTGACAACTGCGCCAATTTTAAGATGAATCAAAATACGCCCAAATTGTATTATGCTAGCAACCTACCTCAGCAATTTTAGGCATCAAGCCTACGAGCCAGTCTTACTCGCAGGCGTAAACTCCGGACCAAACGGCTTTGTTATCAAGAGCAAGGCTGGCATAAACAACATGTCGGCCAGTAATGCGACGCTAATGGCAACACCCAACAATACCCCAAAGCTAGAAATTATCGCGAGCTGAGAAAGTAAATAACATGAGAATGCACCTAGCAGAATAATCGTGGTAATCACCAGCGCTGGCCCCACATCGCGCATAGAGTCAGCCAAAGCCGTACGATAATTACCGCTAGCCATAAAGCAGCGCCGGAATCGAATAACCAAGTGCAAGGTGTCATCCACCGCGATACCGATGGCAATGGTTGCCAGCAGTAATTTCATATAGTCCAGATGAATTCCCAGCCATCCCATTAAACCTAGCACGACAACAACCGGCGCGAGGTTTGGAATCATTGCCAACATTCCGACCTTAACCGAACCGAACGCCAAGCATAGAAACCCCGCCACCATCACAAATATCAAGCTGTAACCAATCAACTGGGTGTCTGCAATATACTCCCCCATTTTGACCCACATTAAGCCTATGCCGGTTTTGCGTACCGTCGCATTGGGAATCGGGTTCTCGGCGATATAGTCGTCGATTGTGGAAAGCAGTTTAGTAATATCAGCCGAGCCGCTCATTTCAACTCGCATTTCCAGCACGGTGCGGCTATAGCCTTGTCCTACAAACTCCGCAAGCTCCTCGCCCCCAGAAATTTCATAGACCAAGAAATATTGCGCGGTCAGGTTTCTGTCGTCAGGCAGGCGATACCACGCCGGATCATCGCCGTGAAAACTGCGATTGAGATCTTTTTGAATATCCACCACGGAATAAGTTTTCTTAACCAAGGGCTGTGATTCGGCAAACTGCTGAATGCGGTCAATCGCGTGCAATATTTCAGGGTTTTTAACCCCTTCCGGCTCGTCGGTGTCAATAATATAAGTGACATTCAAAATACCGCCCATCACACTCTCCGCAAGCTCGGTGTGCTGACGCCACTCTACATCGGGTTTAAAGTCTTCTAGGAAATTAAAATCCACCTTAACAAGACTCAGCCCAGCCAAAAAGAACAGCAAGATCACGGTACCGGCACCAAGCAGTGCCTTGGGGTGATTTAAATTAAGCGCAATACAGCGCTCAACAAACCAGATAATACTTGGCTGAACCGCCGGCCCTTTCCTTTTAGTGGCCTTGGCCGTTCCTGACTTACCCGACGCTAAGGCAACCACCAATAAGGTCATCGATAAAATAAAGGTAAACATAACCCCAGAGGCCGCGTACAAGGCCATTTCGCTCAGTACTTTTAACTGCGATACGGTCATCACCAAAAAGCCAACCGCGGTGGTGATCGACGCCAACATACAAGCACCACCTACTTTTGAGATCGCGGTTTTCACCGACTCTTTACGGTCGCCGGTTTCCCCAAATGCGCGCTGGAATTCCAATAAAATATGCACGGACTGCGCCACCCCCACCGCACACAATAAGGTGGGGACAATGCCAAAGAACAATCCCAGTACCCAGCCAAAGGCGCCCATCACACCGAGCACCATAACAATGCTCAGCACTACCACCGCCAACGGCCCAAATAGCCCGAGCAAACTCACGCGGAAAAGTAAAAACGACAAGACCGCCAACATGACCAAGGTAATTAAGGTACCAATTGCGGAGTCTTCCATGAAAACATGGTTGTAGGCCGAGTTCATCGGCACATCGCCGGTAATAAAGAAATCGATACCAGCGTATTCTGGGCGCGCCATAATCTCGCGCAATTTATTATCACTGACCTGCGGGTAAAGGTTTTCTAGCTGATTGCCCTTGGCTTCGTCGTAAATAATGTCTTCGAGGGGATCAACGCTGCTGCGCTCCATTTCTAAAATAATGGCAGCGTAATCGGCTTTTGCATTTATAAGATAATCGACATACAGCGGACGACTTAACACTTCGTCCCGTAGCTTTAGCAGAGCCTCTTGATCTGCGGGGAAGTCCAACATCAATTCATCGACGTTGATTGAATCGCCGTCGGCGCGAATAAACTCCACCGTTGGTAAACTTATCACGTCGCGCACGTACGGCACTTCATCCTCAAAGGCCTGGGCTAATTTAGCAATCTGGCCCATTGCCTCGTAATTAAACGGCCCGTGTGGACGATCGGGTACACGATAAATAATGTAGGTCACTTCGTCTGACAAAAACTCATCCAAGTATTCGGTGTAAGACACATACACCGGATCGCTTTTATCAAAATACGCATCCAAACTATTGTCAGCCTGCACCTTGCCGGCAAAGTAGGTGCCCAAGCCCAGCATCAAAAGTGACAATAACAAGACAATGAGGCGATGATTCACCGCCCAGTTGGCGACACTGCCAAATACCGCGTCTACGCGATCTACAAATTTATTTTCCGTAACGGCCATTAGCGCTAGCACTCCCTATTATGCTTATTATCAAATATGTAAACTCGGTGTTCAGCTGCGCCACAAAATCTATAGCGCACCCTCTTACCGATACCATCACGCAATTTTCGACAAGAGGATTTGATTTATCAGGCAATTATGCTTTAACTTGGCGCACATAAACAATAAGCATTAGATTTAAGCAAACACCGACACTATGGAGCACCTAGCGTGACAATAAGAACATTTACCGCGAGTATCTTATGCTCACTGAGCTTACTTATTTCACCTCTGCTCAGCGCCGATGAGGCACAAGACAAGGGGCTAGTAATCGCCAAAGAAATGAAGAGCCGAGACCGCGGCTGGGTAGATAGCAGCGCGGAAATGGAAATGGTGCTACATAGCCGCGGCGGGCGGGAAACCCGTCGAGAGATGCGAATTTTGGCTTTAGAAGTTCAAAACGACGGCGACAAGTCGATGACCATCTTCGACAGCCCCAACGACGTTAAGGGCACCGCCTTTCTCAGCTTTACCCATAACAATGCCGACGATGATCAATGGCTGTATTTGCCGGCCTTAAAACGCGTAAAGCGCATCGCCTCTAAAAACAAATCTGGCCAGTTTATGGGCAGCGAATTCTCCTATGAAGACCTTAGCTCCTTTGAGGTAGAAGAGTACGACTACCGCTGGCTACGTGACGAAGAACTAAACGGCGCGCTGTGCTTTGTAGTAGAAATTATTCCCCGCGACAAATACTCCGGCTACACACGAGAAATTGTGTGGATAGATCAAGAGCACTATCGCGCCATGAAAATAGAGTTTTATGACCGTAAAGATGGCGTGCTAAAGACCCTTACCCTAAGCGACTACCAGCTGCATTTAGACAAATTCTGGCGGCCGGCGAAACAGACTATGGTTAACGAGCGCAACGGTAAAAGCACCGAAGTGCTTCTGCGCAATTATCAGTTCCGCAGCGGTTTAGACGAGCAAGATTTCACAGAAAATAGCTTAAAACGCGCACGTTAACACTGGCCTAAATGATGAACAGCAAACAACTCACGGCCATTTTGTTCGCCGGTCTAATCGCGCCGCCAAGTCACGCCGAATTTCTTGGCTACGTCGGCCTACAAGCACGCGCTTTTCCAAGCACGGCGGCTGACCCAGCACAGGGCTCAGAGACTATTTCGGGAGTGCTCGCTCCCGAGTGGTATCAGCAGTGGAATGACGGTGACGACAGTCTTAATGTAAAGGCATTTTATCGCTACGACAGCCAAGACGACGAGCGCAGCCACGCCGACCTGCGTGAGTTCTACTGGCAGCACGTGGGCAACAACTGGGAGCTAACAGTTGGCGTAAACACTATTTTCTGGGGCGTGACAGAATCCCAGCACCTAGTCGACATTATCAATCAAACCGATTTTATTGAAGCGCCAGATGGTGAAGATAAACTCGGTCAACCCATGATTCACTACGCCAGCATTCAAGACTGGGGCGTGGTAGATGTGTTTGTACTGCCCGCCTTCCGGCCTCGACAATTTGCTGGCGAAGAAGGACGCCTGCGCTCAATTCCTATTACCCAGAACGACACCGAGCAATACCAATCAGACAAAGAAGACAAGCACATCGACTACGCACTGCGCTGGAGTCATTATCTTGGCGATTGGAATCTCGGACTGTCGTGGTTTCAGGGCACATCGAGAGAACCTATTTACCTACCGCAGATTAGCACTACAAGCGTCACCCTGCTGCCTTATTACGCACTCATCGAACAGAGTGGCTTGGACGCTCAGTATGTGAGTGGTGATTGGCTGTGGAAACTAGAAGCTATTTACCGACGTGGTATCGGCCATTCGATTGCCGAGGACTTTGCTGCCAGCACCGCCGGTTTTGAATACACCTTAACGAGCATCAACAGCCTGTATTGGGATTTGGGTCTATTGTTAGAATATTCCCACGACACCAGAGACAGAATAAATGCAGGGCCATTCCAAAACGATGTGTTTGTCGGCGGTCGGCTCAGCCTGAATGATATTGCATCCAGCGAATTACTGTTTGGCTACAGCCAAGATATAGACGAACAAGCAAGCCGCTCTGCCTTTATGGAAGCCAGCACTCGGCTAGGGGACAGCACACGCATCACGGCTGAAATTTATCACTTTCACAGCGATAGCAATAATGATCCTATCTACTCGCTTCGCAGAGACAGTTATGTTGAATTAGGATTAGAGTTTTATTACTGAGCTATAATTAAACCTATGATCAAGCTCACAACCTCAATCCACCAATACAGAAGCACGCCGTGCGTATAACTCGCCTAAGTTTAATCGTCATTGCCAGTCTCGCCGTTATCGGCGCCGCGCTGTTTATCTACTATGGCTACAGCTCAGCGCCACCGCGACCTAAACTAAGCGGCGCACTCGGTGAGGACACTATCGTCATCGACGGTATAGAGCGCAGCTATACATTTTATATACCGACTGCACTGAACAAAGATACCGCATTGGTATTTATGCTACACGGCTCTTTACAATCCGTGGCCGACATACGGAAATTTACCGCCTACCAGTTTGAACAACTGGCCGATCAAAACGGCTTTATCGTGGTATACCCTGCGGGATACAAAAATAATTGGAATGATTGCCGGAGCGCAGCACGCTACCCCGCACGCGCAGAAAACATCGACGACCTGAAATTTATCACGTCGCTCATTACCCGCTTTCAGCAACGCTACGGCAGCGACACCGCTAAATCATTTATTGCAGGATATTCAAATGGCGGCCACCTGGGCTTTCGCTTTGCTTTAGAACAGCCCGACGCGGTTGCGGGTATCGCGGCGATCAGTGCCAGCTTGCCAACACCAGACAATCTCGCCTGCACTGATGTCGGCTTAGCCGTGCCGGTGCTAATAATGAATGGCACCGAAGACCCTATAAATCCCTATTACGGTGGCCAAGTTACCTTGTTTGGTTTTGGTGATCGCGGCGACGTTTTGTCATCTGTTGCTAGTGCAGAGCACTTTGCACACAAAGCCGGCTACCAAGGCGCACCTAGCGAAACCAAGCATTTTTCAAACAATCACGCAGATGATCCAACCGCAACAAAATATTATGCTTGGCGCGACGGTGCACATGCAGAAGTGATTTTATATACCATTACCGATGGCGGCCACACCATTCCGCAAGGGTATTTTCGGCCGCCACGCATCCTTGGCGCCACAAGCAAAGAGATCAACGGCCCCGCTGAAATATGGGCATTTTTCTCACGACAGATAAACTGATCGCAGGCATAAAAATTAAACACGCCAATTATTAATACAGGCTTAGCTGCCGTTCCTGAAATTTATCTGGCGGTATATAAACCACCTCATCGCCACACTTTATTTCGCCAGACTCTACAATTTTTGCGCATAAGCCACCATAGCCCAGCATGGCCACCAAACCACCCTTGCCCAGTGCGGTTTCCATACGCGAGCAAGGGTGGCATTGCGCGGTCGCTTGAAAGATCGCCGAACCAATTTGAAAATATTGATGCCGCAATGCATTTAGGTTGATTCCCGACACCAATAAATTACGCCTAAGGATATCTGCGGGAATATTCTCAATACCCAAATTATCGGCAATAGCGCGAATAAACTCGACGCTGATAAGACTCACCTGCCGCGCTGAGCCCTTGCTGCCCTCGATACGTCGATCACCCTGCAAACCACGATCGGCAATGGCGATGGTTTTTTCCACCGAAGTCATTGCAACTTTTCTAGCGGGACGCACGCCAATCCACTCCAGCTTCCCCGACGGTAGATCATTAAGAAAACGCGAGATTAAGCGGCCTTGTGCATTCATTGTTATTCCTAGATCCTCTTAAACGGCGGTGTTGCCAAACTTAGATTCTGGCCATTCTGATGGCAAATGAATAAGATCTTCCGCTTCATCGATATCATGAACGAAATAAAATTCACTGAAAGTCATTCCGCATTCCAGCAAGCGCTGCCGCGTTAACTCCGCGACCTTATTCGTACTCCACGGAATATCGGCAAATAATCGCGGCTCATGACGGCGCAAACCCAATAAAGCATAACCTCCGTCTGCGCTCGGTATTAGACAAGCATCATAGTCATACAGAGCCATCGCCGCCTGATGCAAAACTGTAGCATTAATTTCCGGACAATCGCTGCCAACGAGAATGATGGCATCGGCATTAGTTAAACCTTGCGCTGCGGCATAACTCATACGCTCGCCTAAATCGTCGCCCCGCTGCGAATGTAAGTTGATGCCAGTTGGTATATTCACTGACAGCCAACTGGGTGAGTCTGGCGATGGCGTCATCCATAAATTCACCGAAAACAGATAGCTTTCCTGCACGTCTGTTATTAACGCCACACTGTCTTGCAGTATTTTCCCGAGCATTTTTTTTGCTAAGCGCGCAGCGCCTTCAGCGCCTAAAGCGGGAATCAAACGAGTTTTCGCCAACCCCGCCACGGGGGCTTTAGCCATAATTTGAATACTTACCTTTAGTGGCGAAAGATCTTTACTCATAACGTCTCGCCAAGCTTTGCGGCGACACACCAAGCCAGTACAACAAGCGTAAACGCCACATAAGTAGAATGGTTGACCATATACCGCGACGCTCCCAGCGACGCCCTGAAGTCGTTATTTTTAAACGCAAACATACTGGCGCCGATATTTTACGAAGCATCGCTGACATGGCAATATCTTCCATCAGCGCTTGATCCGGAAAGCCACCTACTCTTTCAAAAGCAGCGCGCCGAACAAAAATACCTTGGTCACCTGTAGCAATACCGCTAAGACGAGATCGCGAATTTATAAAAAAGGCAATCACGGCAAACATCTTAGCCTTGCCACTTATACGAATATCAAAACGTCCCCAAAGCCGCGCATCAAGTGCAGTAATCACTGCATCCATTCCGGTATCAGGTAATTCACTATCGGCATGTAAGAATAATATTGCCGGCCCTGCTGCCACGGCAGCGCCGGCGTTCATTTGCCTTGCTCGTCCACACTCGCTAGATACGCAGCGAAAGCCCTGCGCCATGATAAGCTCTGGCGATCCATCCACACTGCCGCCATCAACAAAGATGACTTCAACACTATGTACTGTATTGGCAATTTCTTTGTGTAAATCCTCACACAACTGGGGCAACTCAAGCGCTTCATTCCGTACCGGAACGACCACTGACAGCGCGAGAGGGCGCGCCTTTTCTGGCTCAACATTATTCACCGATATCATTTAATTCCCAGTCATAGTCGGTGTAACTGATTCCCAAACTTCCATCCTTTAAATGAGTAGCTACGGGTTTGCCGTTCAGAATAATGCCGCCGCTCGAGCCACCCAAACCTAAGGCATCGGCATACTGCGACAAGAAAGCAGATACCGAATTTGCCCCACCCCAACCCTGCTCAAAATCGGTTTTATACCAATCAAAAATAGGCGACACATGTAATTCGCCATTCAAAAAATAATTGCGGCTGCGGTCACTTAAAAATTTTTCAGTAACCAACTCCAATTGCTGATTAAGTTTGGCGCCGGTAAAAGCCCGATTCAGCAAAGCGGGACAGCCAATGCTGGCGCAGTTCACGGCAAAATGAATACGAGGTTCATTATAACGACCAGAGCCACGAATCAAGGTGTGCTCGATGTTGTCGAGGCTGCGTGTTTCACCCAATAATTTAATAAATTCTTTCTTCCAAGGCGAGCCAAAGAATGAGCCTAGATCTTTTATTGAATCGATATCGGGATAACGTGTTAATACAAATTCTACTGTCCATGCGTTATAGGCATTAATCAAAAATGCCAGCTGCTGATCCTTTGGCCACGCATCAAAATCACTTTCAGTAACTCCAGACAAACTGGCCAAATATGCCTTAAGTATTTGTCGGTCATCTTTCATCCCAGCGTAATCTACCTGACTGGCCTGACCGTCCTGAATCATAACAACATGTTGCTGAAGCAATTTATCCCATGCTTTATGCGAGAACTCTGCCGCCATCGAAGGTATCGCCACACACAATAGAAATACGCCAATCCATACCCTTGATAATATTTTTATTATTTGAGATTTCACTGTCACTCTACCCTCTTCGCCATGCATGAAATTTCACCAACCATGCCAATGCCCACTGCGGCGTATGGGCCTTTTGCCACTCACCCGCCACATATTTATTGGCTTCCGACATGCTCGGATAACTATGAATTGTGCCCAATATTTTTTTCAAACCGATACCGTGCTTCATTGCCAACACATATTCTGCGAGCAATTCTCCCGCCTGCGCGCCAACAATAGTTACGCCTAAAATGCGATCTTTGCCCGGCTCGGTAAGCACTTTAATAAAGCCCTCAGCTTGGCTGTCACAGATAGCGCGGTCAAGATCATCAATACCATAGCGAGTGACTTCGTAGCTGACATTCTTCTCGTCTGCCTCTATCTCGCTTAAACCGACACTGGCAACCTCGGGATCGACATAGGTCACTCGTGGAATAAGCCTGTAGTCGACTTTAAATTTTTTAAAGCCACCAAACAAACCATTTACCGCGGCGTACCACGCTTGATGCGCCGCAACGTGGGTAAACTGATACGGCCCAACAACATCTCCGGCCAGCAATATATGCGGAAAGCTTGTTTCTAGGTATTCATTGCCTTTCAGGGCTGAGGTCTCAATGCCTAGATCTTCCAGACCGTAACCTTTGGTCCGAGGCTTACGACCCACTGCACACAATAGCGTATCAAATTCGATAGTCCGCTCTACGCCATCTGATCCACACACGATAATACGTTTCTGCTCACCATCTTGCTCACAGCGAATCGCCCGTGTGCTCGTCATAACCTTAACACCATCGTCGCTCAGTGACTTCGCCACCGCCGCCGCCACATCCTCGTCGTCACGCACCATAATTCTAGGCAGCATTTCCAGCTGCGTAACCTCAGACCCTAATCTGGCAAAACATTGCGCTAACTCGCAACCTATTGGCCCGCCACCCAATACCAATAAGCGACGTGGGGGCGACTCATTCTCGGCCAACGACTCCCATAGTGTGTCACTAGTAAGATAGCCGACCTCATCTAAGCCTGGTAATGGCGGTACCGCTGGCTCTGCGCCCGCAGCAATAACAATGGCTCGCGATGTTAAGCGCTGCACACCGCCGCTATTGAGTTTGATTTCAACTGTCCACGGATCAACTAGCCGCGCATAGCCCTGCAATACTTCAACGCCAAGTTCGGTGTAGCGCTCTACACTGTCGTGGGGTTCAATACGTGCAATCACATCCTTTATCCGAGCCATGATGCGCCGGAAATCGATTACAGATTCCGACGGACCGAGACCATAGCGCTCGCCGTGCCGCTGCTGCGCCGCCAGCTTGGCCGTTTTAATTAATGCCTTGCTGGGCACGCAGCCATAATTAAGGCAGTCACCGCCCATTTTATGCGCTTCAATTAAGGTGACCTTAGCCTTAACCGCCGCCGCGATATAGGCGCTGACCAAACCTGCGGCGCCGCCGCCAATGACAATTAAATTGCGATCAAACTGCTTGGGTCGAGACCACTTAGCGTTGGCTTTTTTCACACTTAGCCAAGCCAAGGCCTTCTTTGCGATCAAAGGAAATACCCCAAGTAACACAAAAGAAAACAGCAACGATGGCGAGAGGATTCCAGACAAACTTGTTAATTCACTCAGCTGGCTGCCCGCATTTACATATACCAACGTACCCGGCAGCATACCGAGCTGACTTACCCAATAGAACTGCCGCAGCTTAATGGGCGTTAATGCCATTAACATATTGATTAAGAAGAAAGGAAATACCGGCACAAGCCTAAGACTGAAAAGATAAAAACCACCTTCACGTCGCACACCATCGTTTATTGCTTTAAGGCGATCCCCAAATCGACGCTGCACTGACTCTTTTAAAATAAACCTGGTTATTAAGAATGCCAGCGTGGCACCAAGACTAGACGCAAAGGACGCAATCAACAGCCCCCATCCCAAACCAAAAACACCTCCTAGCAATAATGTCATTACTGCTGCGCCAGGCAGGGACAAGGCTGCAATTAAAACATAAGACGAAAACAATATTACTGCCAATATTAGCGGCTTCTCAAGTCGCCACACGGCCAAATCTAACTGTAATTGCTTCGCTCCCTCAAGGCTGAGATATTGATTCAGCCCCATAGTAAAAAAGCCGGCAATGGCTACCACAATGATTACTAAAAACCCTAACTTCTTTATCATCCCAATCCCTTATAAAGGTCGTGTTGCTTAGCACATCCAACTCAAATACTACGTCCAAAATACGCTTATTGGACTCATCCCAATACCATTTTATAATTCGCCTAAATTAAGCTACACTCAATACCGACGCCATATAACAATAAACTCTACGTCTACACTACTC
This sequence comes from Zhongshania aliphaticivorans, assembly GCF_902705855.1. Lineage (GTDB taxonomy): Bacteria > Pseudomonadota > Gammaproteobacteria > Pseudomonadales > Spongiibacteraceae > Spongiibacter > Spongiibacter aliphaticivorans_B. The sequence continues at coordinate 445,335 of NZ_CACSIJ010000012.1, forward strand.
ATGCCAAGAAATGGATTCCGATGACCAATAGACGAGCTTCCCTTAAAAAGGCATTAATCGACCCGTGGCTACCGCGCAGACCTGGATCTACCAATATCCAGAAGTACCGCGACCAATTTGTTATCAGCACATTACTTAGCACTTTCTTATTTATTGTCATTGCCACCGCTCTCAACCACTTTCTTTTTAATTTTTCCGCAAGCGGTAAAACCTTATTCGGTATATTTTCAGTCCTTACTTCCGTCGGCACTGTGTCGGCCATGATGATACTTAAATTAACAGGGCGCCGCAGTTTGGCCTTAAACTTATTTATATGCACCCTAGGCGCGGCATTGTTACTCATCACGCTACAATCAGGCGGCCTACACTCTCCGGCAAATCCCAGCGCCATTATTTTTCCGGTACTGGCTACAATGGGTATTAGTGCTCGCGCCGGATTAATATGGACGCTACTGATTTTTATAACTGGCTGCTTACTGTTCTACGCAGATCTGCAGGGCATTCATTTCGACAATTTTATCACCCAAGAAAATCTCGGATTTGCCGTATTTAGCGGCTTATTTACCGCAAACTCCTTCATTATTTTCATCATTATTTATTCTGACATTTCCCTTCGGACACTTCGAATAAGATTTGAAGACGAACATAATAGATATATCCATTTAGCCCTGCACGACAGCTTAACCGGCATTGCCAACCGACGTCATTTTATTAACGAAATAGAGCGAGCTATATTCAACGCAAAATTAGTTGGTACACCTTTTAGCGTTTTATTTTTTGATCTCAACCATTTTAAAAAAATCAACGACAGCGTCGGCCATCACATTGGCGACGGAGTACTCATCGAGTTTGCCAAACGTCTACGTGAAAATACCCGTGCCAGCGATATAGTGGCTCGCCTTGGTGGTGATGAATTCAGCATATTACTTCTAGGCCTAAATGATATTGACGTTATTACACAAAAAATTTCGTCATATGCGGCAACACTTTTGCCACCGATACATATCGAAAACGAGGAGTATCAAATCAGTGCCAGCATTGGTTACGCTATTTACCCCAAACACGGCAGTGATTATGAATCCCTGCTAAAAGCAGCGGATCAAAATATGTACGCTGCAAAACGATCTTTCCAGCCCAGTTGATACCAGTAATCGACATGGAAAGCCAAGGGAACAACTCACGCAAATACTTCTGGATCACCACCTAACTCTGACAACCATGCATCTGCGTTCGGGCAACTGCTGCAACCCTCTGAGGTATACAGTTCTATGGTGGTCGCTGCCTCTCTGCCACTACGCAACTCTATCACCTGCGCAGACGAGACCCACAAGATGCCTATCGCCACCCCATTGCCATAAGAAAACGCCCAAACCTCATAAGCTCCCCCTAGCTGGTATAAGCTTTATATCCGCCGCCAGCAGAAACGGCGACGTATAATAATCAGACGCACGACATTACACGGCGTTACAGATACCACTAAAATAACAAGGACGAGGTCTTAGAAATTGGAAAGAAGCGACACCTAAGCCGGTGTCGCCAGAGATAAAATACTATTTATTGATAGCGCGTAACATCCACGCGGTTTTCTCGTGAATTCTCATACGATCTGATACTAGCGACGCGGTAGACTCATCATCACCCTCTTGCGCTAGCTTCAGCACCGAACGACAAGCTTTAACGACTTGCTCGTGGCCTTTAGTAAGAATATCTACCATAGACTCAGCGTCTGGCACGCCGTCGGTTTCTTCAATAGAGCTTAAACGAGAGAACTCTTTATACGTACCGGGAGCAGCCACATCGAGGGTCCGAATACGCTCAGCGATATCGTCTACTGCGGTAGCTAATTCGGTGTAGTGCTCTTCAAACATCAGATGCAGGTCACGAAAACGCGGGCCAGTCACATTCCAATGGAAATTATGAGTTTGCAAATAAAGCGTATAAGAATCTGCCAGTAAGACTTTTAAACCGCCGGCAATTTGTTCACGATTCGCTTCGTTAATACCTATATCGATAGCTTTCACACACATTCTCCCTTTGGTGGTTTTAATCATTCATGCCCTGTTTTAAACAGCTTATTAAAGCTTAACAACAGCACATTCATATTTAAAATGTTTGTTTTAAATACAATTGATAGTCAGTGACTATGACAAAACCTGCAAGAAGGAGTTCATTATCAAAGGCGCATTCTAAAATATCGACCTTGAGCCCGCGGCCTAAGGCCGTTAAGCTGATGGCACACATTATGATTAAAACNGAATATCCGGGGTACAACATGGCTTTATTGAACGGATGCAATAACCGACGCAAGCGACTCTCTCTATTTGGCATCAGCCTTATCGCACTATTTGCAATTAGCGCCTGCACGAACACACCCAAAGACGGCACCTCACCCCCAGGAATGCAAACGGGATTCACCCAATGTGAGTCGCCGCGACCACAAATGTGTACCCGAGAATATCGCCCCGTATGCGGCCATGTGGATACCGGCATACGCTGCGTAACGGTACCATGCCCGTCTGAGCGTCATAAAACCTATGGCAATGCCTGCGGCGCCTGTGCCGATGAAAAAGTGATTGGTTATGAAGTGGGTGATTGCGCTAGTTACGGTAAATAACAGGCCCATTTACCAGTAAACAAAAAGGCCCCAAGCTTGTGCTTGGGGCCTTTTTTATTGGGTAGCACTTATAGGCGGAAGGTTTAACGCTCAATAATCGCCGTAATACCCTGCCCACCAGCGGCGCAAATTGAAATCAATCCACGACCACTGCCTTTCTCTTCCAGCATTTTCGCCAGCGATGCAACGATACGGCCGCCGGTCGCGGCAAAGGGGTGACCTGCTGCTAGCGAGCTACCGTTCACATTTAGCTTATTAAGATCAATGCTGCCTAGAGCGCGATCAAGACCCAGCTTTTCTTTACAGAAAGTTTCGTCTTCCCATGCTTTCAGTGTGGCTAAGACCTGAGCGGCAAAAGCTTCATGAATTTCGTAATAATCGAAATCCTGTAATGTCAGCCCTACTTTTTCTAACATACGCGGCACTGCGTAGGCTGGCGCAAGTAATAGCCCCTCTTTCTCAGACGCACCGTCTTTACCAAAGAAGTCCACCGCCGCCGTTTCCACAATGGTCAAATACGCACGCACTGGTAAACCGCGCTCTTTAGCCCACTCTTCGCTGGCAAGTAATACCGCCGAGGCGCCATCGGTCAGAGTAGAGGAATTACCCGCCGTTAAGGTGCCTTTGCCACTCTCTTTATCGAAAGCGGGCTTTAAGCTAGACAGCTTCTCAATGGTGGTATCTGCACGCAAAATATTGTCTTTGTTTACACCGTTAAAGGGTGTAATCAAGTCATCGAAAAATCCACGATCGTAAGCTGCACCTAAGTTCTTATGGCTAGCGCAGGCCAACTCGTCCTGCTGATCGCGGGGAATTTGCCATGCTTTTGCCGTCACTTCAGTGTGCTCGCCCATAGACATGCGAGTGCGGGGTTCAGCGTTAGCAGGAATCAACACACCCACATCTTTAGGACGTAGTTGCAAAAAGGGTTTTATACGGTCACCAAAGCTACGTGCTTTATTCACCTGCAATAAGATTTTACGTAAGCCCTCACTTACACCGATAGGTGCGTCAGACGTGGTATCTACACCGCCCGCAATCCCTGCATCGATTTGACCAAGAGCAATTTGATTAGCAACTATATTTACCGCTTGCAGACCGGTACCGCAGGCTTGCTGAATATCAAAGCATGGCGTATTTGGGTCAAGCGAGGTACCTAATACTGATTCGCGAGTTAAATTGAAATCACGACTGTGTTTCATCACCGCGCCGGCAACCACGTCGCCAAGACGCACGTCTTGCAAGTTATAGCGCTGTACCAAGCCTTCTATGGCCGCCGTTAACATCGCCTGATTGCTCACGCCAAAGTAGGCCGTGTTGGAACGGGTAAACGGAATTCGGTTACCGCCAATGATCGCAACGCGTTTAATTGCCTGTGACATAATCTGACCTCAAAATCGTACTAGGAGTAATAGGGGCGCAGTTTAGCAAGCCTGTCCGCGCCGGCATTGGCTGAATCGACCGCCCTGCAGGTCTACACTGTCAATCACCTTGTGGTGCAGTAAGGCTACAATGCAGCAATAAGGGAACTGTATGCCCTTCCCACAGCCACAATGTAAACCGAATTTATGTCATTAACACCCCTGACGGAGATCTGAGTATGAGCGATAGAATCGAAAAGCTGATTAATTCGGCGGCAGGCAAAAAGCTGCTTGGCGCAATGGGTGTCACCGTAGCAACGGATTTACAGCGCTACAACACCAGCCAAAGCAGCTACTTCGCAGGCACCGTGCTAATAGGAGCCGGCGAGAATGCAAAATTGCTCAACAATATTCAGACCAATCTTAGCGATAGCGACGCACAAATTTTTTATAGCCCAGACGCTGCGACGCAACTTGGAGGCGAAGCCGACAGCAACGCAAGCAGCGAGCGTTATCAAGCACTGATATTTGATGGCAGCGGTTTTGTAGACGCAACTGAGCTGGTATCTGCCTATCGCTTTTTTAATACCAATATCCGCAAATTAAAAAGTAGCGGCCGCATCGTGGTACTCGGTCGCCCGCATATGCAATGCAAGACCCCAGAAGCCGCTGCTACTCAGCGTGCACTAGAGGGCCTAAGCCGCTCACTCGCCAAAGAAGTTGGCGGCAAGGGGGCAACCGCGCAATTAATTACCGTTGCCGAAGGTGCGGAAGGCAACCTCGACAGCAGCCTGCGTTTTATTTTATCGCCCAAGTCCGCTTATATAAGTGGCCAAGTTATTAAAGTACGCTCCGCCGACACCGCTGCTGTTGCCGATTGGCACAAGCCACTAGCGGGTAAAATCGCCTTGGTGACGGGCGCCTCACGCGGCATTGGTGAAGCCATTGCCGACACCTTGGCCCGCGACGGCGCAACAATTGTCGGTGTAGATGTGGCGCCGATGGAAGCTGACTTAAACAAGGTCATGGCGCGCTTAAACGGCAAAGCCGTTATTGCCGACATTACCAGCGCTGATGCACCGGCTATTATCGCTAAAGCCCTTAGCGATCTTGGCGGCGCAGACATTATTGTTCACAACGCCGGTGTGACCCGCGACAAAACCATCGCCAATATGAGCGAGCAGCACTGGCAGATGACCTTAGACATTAACTTAGCGGCGGCACAGCGCATTACCACTGAGCTACTCAAAACCAACACCATAAACGATGGTGGCAGTATTATTGGCGTCTCATCGATGAACGGCATTGGTGGTCAACGCGGCCAAACCAATTACGCGGCATCGAAGGCCGGCGTCATTGGCTATGTCGATTTCATGGCACAATCTGCTGAGTTAGCCGCTAAGAACATCAGCGTTAACGCGGTTGCTCCCGGCTTTATCGAAACCGCCATGACCGCAGCGATTCCCCTATTCACCCGCATGTTTGGTCGCCGCCTTAACTCACTGTCGCAAGGTGGTTTGCCGGTAGATGTAGCAGAAACGATTTCCTTCTTCGGCAACCCCTCTTCACGCGGTGTGAGTGGCAATACAGTTCGCGTGTGCGGTCAGTCTTGGTTTGGTGCTTAATCCGCACAATATCTACCTAGACTTAGACGTCAAACGACGCCCTGCTATTTCTCGCAGGGCGATCAAAAAATTACGTCAATTTGAAGAAAAACAACTTGCGCGAGGGTAAAAATAATCAACTGCGTAACTGAGCTAACTAATCAAAAAACATCCAGAAATCAGCCACCGCCCTGCAAGCATAGCTACTATTTGATTCTAAAACTCAATAGACAACCTAGTATTTAAGGTACGTGGCGCATTAAATATATAAATAGATTGCACCTCGCCAGTTAGCAGATCTCGCGAACCACCACCAATCGGCGCAGTTTCATCACGAATATTCGTCACATTAATAGACAGTTGCGGCCGGAAGCTCCAGCTATCCACTGAGAGAGAAATGCCAGCATTCAATGTAGCAAAATCATTTACCGGCTCAGTCTGTGCAAGATCACCGAAGTTTTTCCCGATGTAGCTATAGCTTAGGTAGACATTATAATTCACATCAAAAATATCATTAAAATACGATGCCGTTGCAGAGTATTGCGATTCCGCCGCACCCGGCATCTGAGTGCCTGCAGCGATGGTATTTCCTGCAGAATCAACAAAAGCTTCCGATGTATGGGAGTCTACCTCACCACCATCAAGGGTAATAGCTAGTCCGTCTATTGGGGTTAACCATCGCAAACTTACTTCATAACCAGTACTTTCTGCGGAACCCACATTGTTTTTAAATGCGAGATTGCTAGTTTGAGTTTTCTGCTGGATTTGCGGATCTTTGTAATCGATTTTGAAAATAGCGGCATCAAACTGAAAAGTATTATCTAACCAAGCCGACCTAAGACCCAGCTCGTAATTCCAGAGTTTGTCAGACTTATAGGTCTCTGGCACACCATCCGCTTCATTCGCAGGAATAGTTTGTATACCACCAAACCGAAAACCCTTGGCCGCCTGAGCATACACAGACAAATTCTCAGCAACGTCATATTTAATCGAGTATCGTGGGCTCACGCCATTTTCAATAATCTCTTTAAAAATATCGACTTTCTGGCCATTGTTTGCCGCTCTAGCTAACACTCCTACGCCGTCATATCCTCCTTTAACAACTGTCTCGTAGTAACGCGCACCAACTGACAGATGTAAACTTTCCCATAAAGTTTTTGTTAAATCGAAGAAGACGGCTTCTTCCGTCGCAGTTGCATCATTGAATGCGTACAAGAGTGAACTCTCTCTTGTTAAGCTAGGAATACCAATCGGAAGCAAGGACGTGATATCACCAAGCCCACCTGTCGCCCTATCTTGAGCAACCGTATTAATATAAATATCAAAGTACATTTCATAGTCATAGCTATACACCCCAGCAATCCAATCTACCCACCAATCTCCGGTAGATTGAAAACGCAACTCCTGCGAAATAGNTTCAGAGCTGTGACTAGACGTGGAAAATATCGCAGTAGCTTCAGGAGCACCAGGCGGTGGCGAAAAGAAAGTCGCTGAGATATCCGCAAATGAATGTCTATCTTTAGTCGTTAAAGAGCTCAATGACATAATACTAAAGCGGTCAAAATCGTAGCGTAGCTCCAAGCTCGTCAATGAAAACTCATGGCTATTGGGTTGCTTTAAAAGGAAGTCATCTAAGCTTCTTGCTTGACGGTTGTCAGCAATAAAAACCCCGTCATCGACCGAATAATCCTGTTCCAAATAAGTAAGCTTAATATCTAGCTTGTCTGTTGGCAGCCAGCGAAGAATTGCCCGCATCTGATCGCCACCACCATCATTAACGTCGTTTTCACCAGACCGTCGATTATCGTAGAGACCGGGGTATTCACGTGACACTAAGCCAAGACGCAGAGCAAGCTTGTCTTCGTAAAGTGGAATATTGGCGGCAACACCTGAGGTAAACGCTTCTCCACCATAATCGACATCCGAGAGCTGAGTAAATGCTTTGAGTTCAAAGCCCTCCGTATGCGGAGCCTCAAGCACATAGCGCACCGCACCTGACAAGGCAGCACCACCAAATACGGTACCTTGTGGGCCCTTTAAGACCTCTACACTTGCCAGATCGAAAGCACTAAGATCAGGTGTGATATTCCCTATATAAGGGTCGGTAAAGGAGGTATCGCCTATTAAAATACCTACCGCTGAGGGAATGGTCGCATCGGGGCTATTATCTACGCCAATCCCCCGAATCGAGATGCGCATTATCCCCGGAGCAGCATTGTTCACCACAACACCCGGTGTTTCCTGCAAGTAGTCCGCCAGATTTAGTTTACCCTGCTCTTCTAAGGTGGATCCGTCGAAATGCGCTATCGACGCGGGAATATCTCGCAGGCTTTCCGAGCGTTTGGTGGCGGTAACAATAATCTCTTCTAGTTGACGCTTATCACCCTCAGCAGACATAGCCACGCTACTAAACGAAGTGAGTGAGATAGCCAAAAGACACAAACGACAAGGAGCTAAAACTTTACTAAACGCATTATTCATTATATTTCTCGCGGTTACTTTTTTCTAAGCCATATTGTCACAACTTATTCACACAAGGTCAGTCACCTTTGAGACAACAATAGCAACTCACCGGCAAGCACTTGTACTCATTTAGAACAACTCCAGCTCAGGTACGACTGCGCTGGAATTCGGCTAACGCAGGATTAAATCGTCATCCTCACTGTTCCAAGGCGACCACCCAAGCTGAGGGACGTATTTATTTGGATCAGCAGACTCAACAAACCCACGCAGTGCCTTAGAAAACGTGTTATGAATATTTTCACGTTGCTCTGCGCTGCTACCACGCCACGTAAAATCAGTAAAACTAGGCGTATCCATTTCGAAATTACCAAATACAAATGGAACATCAATACCGTGATATGAACCGATTATTGATTGCCAGGGTTCCGGCGTGTCTTTCCATTCAAAATGATAGCGATACAAAGGCGCAGCGCTAGATTTAAGAAGTTCTGTTGAATTATCAACAATATGCAGTAGTACCGGATCAACGATCCACACAGTCATTTTAAATTTTATATAATCCAGAATATTACTAAAGAAATCATCGCGACCAAGCTGTTTGTCAGCGTGTATTAACCCCCACAATTCCGAATAGCTTTTCTTACTAATCCCCCCCAAATAAAGCAATCCAGCTTCATCATCAGTGGTTCCCACTATGGTTGCTACAGCATTAACTAATGGTTCATCTTTACGAGTAGTAATAACGTAACCGTCAACTGCCGGCGGGTTAATTGCCACCCCCTCCGACGCATTCAGAATGTCTAATGAAGATTTACTGTATAGGTACTCACGACGCTGCTCTGGCCTTGTTCTTTTAATATAGTCCTTAAATTCACTCTTAGATTTAATCGAGCCGTCAGCGACAAGCAAATTAGTCAGCAAAGCCTGACCCGCGTCGTCTAAATCGTCGCGGCTGCTTTCATTTGATATTCCCGACATACAAAACGTCTTATGAAATTTCCCAGACGCCAGCGGTGAGCGCATCAAATGCCATATATTCCCACAACCTGCCGAATGCCCCATTAAAGTCACATTAGCTACATCGCCACCGAAACGAGCTATATTATTCTGAACCCAGTCCAAGGCTTTTATCTGATCTAACACCGCAAAGTTTCCCGAGTCGCCCGCGGGGTCACCCTGACGTAAATCAACCGAACTCATATTCCCGTAAAATCCTAAGCGATAGTTGATACTGACAAAAACGGCATTTAACTCCTTAGCTAGCCTCAAGCCATTATAAAGAGGTAAGGATGCGGCACCGTGGACTGAGCCACCGCCGTGAATAAAAACAACAACAGGACGCTTTTCAGTAATGCCTTCGGAGGCCCACACGTTCAAGTACAAACAATCTTCGCTGCCGTAGGGACGATCAAAATCATCTGCATTATTACTGGTATAAAAATTACCGATTTGGTAACAGGCACTGCCGAATTCAGTGGCTTTACGCACTCCACTCCACGGCGATGGATCCTGGCTAGGCTGCCATCTCAGGCTTCCTATTGGTGGTTTAGCATAGGGAATGCCAAGATAGCTATTCACACCGTTTTCGCTTACGCCACTTATCAAACCTTGCTTAACTCTAACTACAGTATTTTTCTGCATTTCATTATTACTATATTCTTCAGCGCTTACCGATACCGACGCTAAAAAAAGTAGCGCGATTAATGAAGACGCTATAATTCGAATACTTTTGAAGCCAACCATAATGCCCTCACTCAAATAGCGATAAACCAGTTTTTATCATGATGTTAATTGTCTGCGGTGGTCGCTTTTTTCGCTATCACTTAAGTGACACAAAAACTAACGCCTAAATATTCTTCAGATTAGTTACATTAGGAACCTGTAAATTTCGCAGTTCTGCGTTCGACAAATGAATTAACACCTTCTTTAGCGTCTCTCGAACTCATCAGTTTATGCAGCTGTGGTAGCAAATCCTCTTTCGCCGCTTCATAGCCTTGCTCAAAGGTTTTACGCGCACTGATTAACGTGGCCTGTACACCAAGCGGTGCTTGCTCAGCGATGGTATTCGCAATCTTCAATCCAGCTTCATAGGGTTTGTCTGACACTTCCTGCACTAAACCTATTCTTAGTGCCTCATTCTCATCGAATGAATCGCCGGTAAGCAGGTAGCGCATGGCATTTCCCCAACCGCATCGCTGCGCGAACCGAATGGTTGCTCCGCCAAAGGGAAAAATACCGCGCTTGATTTCTATCTGTCCGAATTTGGTATCTCTGCCTGCAATACATATATCATTAGCGAGTATTAACTCTACAGCGATAGTGAGAGCATGCCCTTGCACCGCCATAACCACGGGTTTCGTTCTTTTTCTCCCCATAAGTTGCAGCGGATCAACCGTGTCATCGCCAATCAAAGCAGCGCCACGCTCAATGTTCACCGCCACATCCACCAGGTCTAAGCCTGCGGAGAAATGCTTGCCTTTTGAAAATAAAAATCCGCATCTCAGCTCGCTATTCTCTTCCAACAAAGTAAATGCCTGAGCCAGCTCCTGAAGCATTTGAAACGTAAAGGCATTCATTTTCTCATTACGATTGAGCTCGATAAGAAGAACATGTTTTCTAATTTCGGTTTTAATATAATCCATATTAAAATTTTCCATCTATCGTCAATAAGAAAACACTTTTATGAGCAACGAAGCGGCGAGTGCAGTTCAGAGCCTCTAGCTCATCCACCGCAAACACCAAAACGCACTAATTAATTATTTTCGACCAAAACCCTGATCTTTCATTAGGCTTAATATCATCGGTATAACTGTCAGTCATTGCCTGGTAACTCAAGTATTTAAAATCAACACCTACTCGGCTCCGATGCGGCACGCTTTGGGTCATAAAGATGCCTATCATATTTTCCTTGGGATCAATCCAAAATTTTGTACCCGCTGCACCACCCCAGTTATATTCACCGTCGGTACCGATTTCGCCAATAGCGGCCTGATCTATAGAAACTGCGACCCCCAAGCCAAAGCCTATACCGCTCCGCCCAAACACCTCACCAGAGCTATCTAAATGATTGCTGCTCATCAGCTGAATTGTCTTTGGTGAAAGCAGTCTTACTCCGTTCAATTCTCCGCCATTTAAAAGCATCTGACAGAATCTAAAATAATCATCCACCGTGCTCACCAAGCCACCGCCACCACTTTTGAATTCAGCACCTGGTTTAAAGTTAATATCAAAACTTGCCGGCGCCTCTACAAGAGCTGGGCCGCCCCCACTTAGAAACGCGGTGCTTATATCGCTTGCGGTGCCTTCGGGGGCATATAATTGCGCTAGTCGTGGCCAGCTCGCATCACTCACTGTAAAGCCGGTATCGTTCATTTCTAGCGGTATGAATATGCGTTGTTTTAAAAACTCATCAAACGGCATTTTGGAAATCACTTCTACCAATCTACCCAGCACATCTGTTGCTACGCTGTAATGCCAACGTGTTCCAGGTTCGTACTGTAATGGCAACGTGCCCAGCCGTTGAACAAACTCTTTAACATTAAGGTTTCCCATTGACAGTCCTTCTTCACGGTAGCGCTTATCGACTTCGGTATTGCCAAACAGTCCATAGGTAAAACCGGCGGTATGCGTCAATAGGTCACGAATAGTCGGCTGCCGGGTTGGCGCCCGCGTTTGCCCCACTTTTGCTTGGTCACCGTTACCAAGATGCTTGCTAGAGGTACCGTCTGATAGCATGAGCTGATCTTTACTGTCTGCCGTCGACAGCGCGAGCTGAAGGTTTGCTAGCTCAGGTAAATACCGCGCAATGGGGTCATTCAGAGAGAAATAGCCTTCTTCATAAAGCATTAATACTGCAACACTGGTGATGGGCTTACTCATAGAATAAATACGGAACAAGGTGTCTAGACTTATTTCCCTTAGCGGCTGCTTATCTGCATCGCCATAGCCTTCCAAATAAATTACTTTGCCGTTGCGAGCGATCAGGCCTAAGCCACCAATCATCTCCCCACTTTCTAGGGCTTTCTCCATGTAATGAGAGATCCTAGTTAACCGTTCTGAGGAAAAACCCACTTTTTCTGGCGAATCAAGAAAAATAGGCTCAGCATTCAACTGTGAGGCCATTAAGGAAAAACAAAGCCCCACAGCAAAACTACTGCCACGGTGAGTGTACTTAGCAATAACTGACAACATACTGATCTCGCATTACCGTTTTTTATTGGATGACACCGCCGGTAGTCTCATCGTGTCGTAGCAGCTAATTTACCTGTACGATATGAGCAATGCTGTCCTCTTTGAGACAATTGCAAGGCGATCAACAAGGATAATAAGAGTGAAATCCCAAGCATTAGATCTGATCAATTGCTGGAGCTGGTTCCAGTTTTTACCGGACGAGGCAAAATCTACACTTGCAGAACAGGGTCGGTTAACGACCGTCGATAAAGGCGAGACACTATACCGTCACAACGATCCACTCACCCACGTGTACGGGCTCATCAGTGGCGGGGTTAGAATTTACGTCGCCTCAGCCGAGGGTGCGGAAATGACGCTAGAGGAAGTCGCAGCCGGCGCGTGGTTTCCGCATTTTCATCCCCAGCCAGTTCCCACGTACTTTGGTAACTGCAGCGCGACCAATGCAAGCACATTAATCGCTATCAGCAAGAAGGATTTTCTCGACGTAGGCGAGCACTGGCCACAATTGTATCGCGGCTTATACAGTGAGTTTGTCGCCCGCGGTGCAGTCACAATAGGGCGAATGGAATTACTTACACTCCACAGCCTTAATGTTCGAATGGCGGTTTATTTGCTCAGATTACTCGTCACACGTGGTAAGGCCGAAGCAGATAATAGCTACTATATAGAATCTTTTGGTAGCCAAACTGAAATTGCAAATCGGGTTGGCGGCGCTCGTCAACGGGTCAACAGCATCCTCAAGGAATGGGAGCGCAATGGGATTATTAGCATTGAACGAAATGGCCTACTATTAAAAAACCCAAACCAACTTGTGCACATTGCCGGTGAGAGTGGCTTTGACGTAGAGGCTTATTTAGGTGCATGGCAGGGCGGATGGAAAAGCCCCTTTTACAAAGATTCTGGATTCTCAGTCTAAATCTTACGTAGCTTCGCTCCATGCAAATATCCACCCTCGCCCTCTTATTGTATCCACTTCTATTAACGGTATGATGATCAAAGCATAGTTTGAGTCAGGGAGGATTCACAATGCCTACGCTTTGGCCTTTTCATACATGTCGCATCACGTATTCAACAATATTTACCGCGCGGCTGCTCTTATTCTTATCACTTTCATCTATCGCACAGGCCGAACCCAACCCCAGCCTGATGCTCGCCAACACCTATCGCAGCGATCTCAAACTAGAGAACTACTGGGTAAGCGAAAAATTTGATGGCGTACGAGCCTACTGGGATGGTGAAAAGCTTCTGTCTAGGCAAGGCAATATCTACCACGCCCCACGTTGGTTTACCGCCCAATTTCCAGCGACACCATTAGACGGTGAATTATGGCTTGGTAGACAACGCTTCGACGAACTTTCTGGCGCGGTTCGTAAAGACACGCCAGATGATTCCGAATGGCGAGAAATACGTTTTATGGTTTTCGATCTTCCGGCGGCGGAGGGTAGCTTCGACCAGCGCTTAAATAAACTTAAAAACATTATCAGCCAAAGCCAGTCGCCCTATTTGGTCTTGGTAGCGCAGCAGAAATTTAGCGATGAAAACACCTTGATGGCGCATTTAGACTCACTGGTAGCTAAAGGTGGCGAGGGACTAATGCTGCATTTGGGCACAGCGCCCTACCGCTCCCACCGCAGCGACGACTTACTCAAGCTAAAACCTTATCAAGATGCTGAAGCCATTGTCATTGGCCATGTTGGCGGCAAAGGTAAATACGAAGGTATGTTAGGCGCATTAGTGGTGAAAACGAGCACGGGAATAAAATTCAAAATCGGCAGTGGCTTGTCAGACGCCCAACGTCAGTTACCGCCAGCCATAGGAACAACAATCACCTATAAATACTACGGCTTGACTGGGAGTGGCACGCCGCGCTTTGCGAGTTTTTTAAGAATTAGGGACGAGCAGTAAGCAGATCACCCGAGGGGCGCTAATCTTTGTCACTAAGCTGCGCCGCTTTTTTCATCTGCCGATATTCGATGGGCGTTAGCTCTGTCCAGCGCTTAAATGCGCGATAAAAAGTACTGGGTTCAGAGAAGCCGGTGAGGTAAACCACATCGGCAATACTTTCGTCGGTGCGCGCCAGCAGGCGCTTTGCTAACACGCAGCGATAATCTGCCAATACCTGATTAAAGCTGGTACCGGCTTCGGTCAAACGGGCGCGCAATATCCGCTCATTCATATCTAAACGCGCCGCGACGTTTTCTAAGCTCGGCTGACCTAGCTCTAACATTTCGGCAATTATTTGCCGCACATCGCCAACCACATCCTGGCGCGACAAACGCTCCAGTTGCTTACTAGCCAACTTTTCATGGAGCTTAAGTAAATCTGGTTCTGCATGGGTAGACGGCGTGGCGAGTATGGAGGTGGCGAAGACTAACGATGATTCCGAGCTATTAAAGTTTACTGGGCATCCGAATACTTTTTCGTATTCAGCTACATCGCCAACCGCTGCATGGCTTAAGTTAACCGCATCGGTGACGAACGCACCATCGGTCACCGCCTGAAAATAGCGAATTAAAAACCGCGCAAAGCATTCATTGCGATGCCGAAAGCTTGGGTCATCACCACCGGCGAACTCTAATATCATCCGCGATTGTAGCTCGCTTATTTGCAGTTCAAACTGCATGGCATCAGTCACTAGGCGCTGATAATTTTGCGAGCGCTTTAAACCTTCGCCAAAATTAGGACTACTGAGAAAAAGGTATTCCAAAACCTGACCACGATAAACCTGTACCGCGTCGGCCAAGTGCAAACCAATATTCTGATCACCACTGACTTCTTCAAGTACACGCCAAAATTGCAGCTGTGCGGTATGAGGGAAGCGCGCGCTGCGATCCTGTAGCAAGGTCGGTGAAATTCGGCATTCGTCTACGATGCGTTCAACATCCAAGCCCATACTTTGCATGGCCGGATAAACCAGCTGAATTAAGAAACTGGAGTCGCTGAGGTCAGAAAAATTTTTAGGATTTGATGCTGTCATTCAAGTTGGTATCTGTTGTACAAAAATATCAACACTGGCATGCATTGACCGAACTGCCGTAAACGACACTGAAGCCGGCAAATTCCTGATGCCGTGTTTTTCATTATACTCTAGGGTTTGTTGACGTGTATTACAAACCACTGTGCCAAGCTCAGTATGGAGATAGAGTCGAATGACCGCAAGCAATGAGTTAAGGCTAAACGCGCTGCCAAGTACCCCGCCTATGCTGCTAAAGGCGGCGATTACTCGGAAAAGGCCCAGTAGCAACCCCCAGTTCCCAAACTACGTGCTAGAAGTCGCCAATATTCGCAGTAATAGCAAGCAACTGCGTCGCTACAATCAAGCCTGTGGTTTTGATGAAAACACCGGCACCCTGTCGATGAGCTTTCTGCATGTGCAGGTATTTCGTCTGCACATGAAAATGATGTTAGACAAAGCCTTTCCCTTGGCGCCTATGGGCTGCGTACACTTAAGCAATACCATTGTCCAACACCGCCCCATCGCCGCAACTGAGGTATTGCGACTGCGCTGTACTATTGCCGAGCATAGCGTTACCGACAAAGGTTATGAATTCGCCTTTCACTGTGAAGCCTATAGTGGCGACGAATTGATTTGGGAAGATGACAGCCGCTACTTGTCCCGCGCCAAAACAGGCATTCCCAGCGTACCCAAGCCCCCCCGAGCAGAGCCGCGCACTTACGCGCAATCTCGCACAATTACGATTAGCCGTAGCGATGCCCGCAGCTATGCTCGCGCCTCTGGTGACTTTAACCCTATCCATTTACACGACATCAGCGCCAAAATTCTTGGGTTTAGGCGTATGGTCATTCATGGTATGTGGAGCAAAGCAGCCTGCTTAGCAAGTCTTAACAGTGACATCAAGACAACAAGCTACCGCTGCCACGTAGAGTTTAAGACACCGATATTTTTACCCGCGAATGTGCGCTTAGACTACGAGACCAACGGCGCCAACCTAGAGTTTGAATTGAGAGACAAAAGCGGCGTTAAGCCGCATTTAATAGGCAGCATCCAGCCGCTATAAAAATAGCGGCGATTGCCAGTCTCAAGTGACTAGCGCAGTAATTGCGGAGCAAGAGTCCCTACCATGGCGCGAACACCTTCGCGCCAGTCCACACGGGTTTCACCAATTAAATCATGCATCCGCGTAGTATCTATCGCTAAACTACCGAAGGCTGTGGCTTTCTCGCTAAATTTTGGTTCAAACCCCGTCAGCTCAGTCAAATATCCGCACCACTCTTCAATGCTTACTGCCTGCGAGCCACCAAAGTTAACGGTCGTAACGTCGGAGCTTGCTGCAGCCAATAAGTACGGGATCTTGTCGATATAGTCGTCAGCGTGAAGCAGGTTATAGCTATTCGGCCCCTCGGGATGAATATCTATTTCCATATTCTCTTTCATCATCAGCAAATGAAAATACGGCCAACCGCCATTATTGCCATAGGGCACACTCAAACGCGCAATGGTCGTCGGTATATCAAACTGCTTAGCCGCAAAACGGCACACGGATTCTGTGGCAATTTTTGCGATGCTATAGGTCGGGAACATCGCCCGGTGGTTGTCACCCAGCGGATCACTTTCTTTACGCGGCACCTGCCCCGCATATTCATACACCGCCGTTGACGAAAAATGTAAGAAGGCCTTAGCGCTGCGACACCGCGCCATTAAATTGCCGACGCCTTCAGCATTGGCAGCAAGGTCATAATCGAAATTGCCCGATTTCACCACGGCCAGATTCAACACATAATCGAAATCATCGGGGCAGGCGTCAAGACTGCGTTTATCAGCCAGATCTGCTCGAATTACCTTAACACCACGGCGTTCTAGCGACTCTTTGTCGCTGTCTTTACTAAAGCGCGCTAGGGCAGTCACATTGGCAATTTTACTCAAGGCAGCAACGATGGGCGCCGCCACTTGTCCTGTCGGGCCGGTAATTAGAATATTAGTATTATGTAAATCGACGGGGTTTACTGGCATGAATATTCACCTGTGTTCATAGAATTATTATCAAAGGAAATTCTGAAAACAGGAGTGTAGCTAAGACAAATTAGAATATCGCCATCCAAACGGATGGCGATAACGGGAGGGGTTTATAGGTAGCTTTCTAGCTCACGCAGCCAGTTTTGTAGCTTGGCCATATTGTCTGGCCCAAGACGCCACATCCACTTACTGAGTGGATCGGCATTTTCCAGCGCAGGGTCAACATACTCGTACAGTACTTTGGGCTGCTTTAGGGCTGCATCTGCGGGAATGGGCTCCACCATCAAAAAGTGTTCGATCATAGTACGGAGCTGATTATCAAACGACTGGGGATTACCCAACTCGTTATAGGTACCCTCTAAAAAGGGTGACCATTTCTTGTAATAAATCGCCAAATTTTTTGGCTCTATTGCCGTGACCGTATTTACCAAACCGTCCCAACGCTGGTAATTACCTGGGTCGTTCTGAAAACCGTTTTCAGTTTTAACTGCTAAAAAAGGCTCTTTGCTATAGACCATTGGCAAATGCTTGGTCGGGAAACGGTAGGTTGCCAACTGGTCAATGACCGACACCCATTTGCGCATTTGCTCTACGGGCTGCAACCAAGCAGCGAGGGGCGTGGACAAAGTAGCTGCCGCATCACGAATTTGCTCATCGCTACCATCTACAGCCACCGGCGGTTCCGGTGCTTTGGCGGCCTTCTCGCTGTAGTCTTCCTCAGACTCGACTGCAAGGGTTTCTTTCACCGTCTTTTTGGGCGTCAAATTCTCAACCGTTTCAATGACGGTCTCGTTGTATTCACTGTTCGCAGAACGATCCAAGACATACCACACAAATCCGGCAATCCCGACTATCACCACTACCGCAGACAAGGCTTTCCAATTCATTACAAAATCCTGTTTTATTTATGACGCACTGGTATTTTCTGCCGCCATCCCTAAAGAGTAGGGATATTAACCCTACCGCCAGCAGTTATAACATGCAAATTCTCTCTGCATGTTATAACCGTCACTCTTTTTCAGCAATACAAGTCGATTACACAGGGCATGAAGATACAGAAACTAAATAAGAAAAACGCCACAGAATGTGGCGTTCAAACGGAGATGACACCAAATATTGGTGAGTTAGTGCCTTTACAGATCGAAATCGTCCAGTAAATCCAACTCATCCATAAGGCGTTTGCGCTCAAGGCGCTCTTCGATTTTACGACGAATACTGCTATCGCTACCCCCCATTAAACGACGTTCCTCAAAACCATCTACGGAATCGTCATCTATGATGTCGTCGATATCATCATCGGCTAGGTCATTTGCCATTACTTGCCCACTCCAGTACTTCGTAGATACAGAATGAACCCCTCGGCTAACCGTGGTTGTTCAGGGCACTATTTATGACGAACTCGAATTTCTGTCAACAAATATTTACACCTATACGACAAATAATTTGAAAGCGTGCACATTTCCGCAACTAAGGTAATCACTCACTAACCGGCAAAGACTAACCACGGGTATTACAGACGATTTAAACCATTTAAAGCGGCAGTTCTATAGGCCTCAGCCATCGTCGGGTAATTAAACGTTGTGGTCACAAAATAACGCAGGGTATTACCGCCATTCTGCTGCTTCATAATGGCTTGGCCGATGTGAATAATTTCTGCCGCTTCGGCACCAAAACAGTGAATACCCAAAATTTCTAATGTATCAGGATGGAATAACAATTTAAGCATACCAACGGTTTCACCACTGATTTGACCGCGGGCGGTGTCTTTAAAGAAGGCGCGCCCAACCTCGTAGGGAATTTTTGCCTCGGTCAGCTCACGCTCGGTCTGCCCAACAGAGCTGATTTCTGGCAGGGTATAAATACCCGTAGGCACGTCATCGACAAAGCGACAGTGTTCTTTTCCTCTTGCCGACGCCGCCGCGGAACGGCCTTGGTCATACGCGGCACTCGCCAGGCTCGGCCAACCGATAACGTCCCCTGCAGCGTAAATACCTGGCACACAGGTCTGGTAATGCTCGTCTACCACCAACTGACCGCGATGATCCGTTTCCAACTCAATATTTTCTAAACCCAGGTTTTGGGTATTACCGCTGCGGCCGTTACACCAAAGTAATGCATCTGCATGTAAACGCTTGCCGGACTCCAGCAATACCTCTACCCCTCTATCGCTGGTCACTACAGATTTATACACTTCGCGGTGCCGGATCATGACACCGGTATTGCGCAACTGGTAACTGAGGGCGTCGGAAATTTCGTCATCCAAAAATTCTAGCAACCGATCACGGCTGTTTATCAGCTCTATTTTGATACCAATACCTGAGAAAATTGACGCATACTCACAGCCAATCACCCCAGCCCCGTAGATAATAATTTTGCCAGGGGTATTGGTCATTTTAAGAATACTGTCGCTGTCATACACCCGTGGATGTGAGAAATCGATATTGTCCGGTTGATAGGGCCGTGAGCCCGTCGCAATAACAACACTGGCAGCGGTAAGTAGCTCCACTTGCCCATCATCAGACATCACTTCAACAGTGTGCTTATCGACAAAACGGCCTCGGCCAAAAATAAGACGGATCTGATTGCGATAATAAAACCGACTACGCATATCCACTTGCCGCGCAATAACTTCGTTGGCGTGACTTAATAAGCGCGGATACGTAAGCGTGCGCGGATCGCCTATATCGCGAAACGCCGGCGTGGTGTTATATCTAATCGCTTGGCGCACCATATGCCGCAGCGCTTTAGATGGAATAGTACCTTGATGGGTACACGCCCCGCCGACGGTGTCCTGCGCCTCAATCACCGCCACCCTATGACCATGCTTCATTGCGTTAAGCGCCGCACTTTCTCCCGCTGGGCCACTACCTAATACCAATACGTCGTAATCAAATGTCGTCACAAACTCTATCCTTCGCTTCCAAACCAATAAAAGTGCCAGCCCTACACCATGCGCAATTCTTAGCGCTAATTATGGTATTGCCCTCGCTTCACAATTAAAATTGCCATTTTAAACGTTGCCTATGCACACGTACCAAATTAACAGATCTAATGTCAGCAGGAATATCCAATGCCTAGTGCAGCCGCTACGCACGTTCGAGAATATTTTGGTGTTCGCACTTTGCTTGCCGCCCACCCTGATATGCGACGCCTAAAACGCGCCACCAAAGCCACCCATTTACATGGCAACAAACTCTGGGGCAGCGCCTACCTGCTCATCGACTACCTACAAGAAAATCCGCTACCCGCCGCCAGCAAAGTGCTTGATCTAGGCTGTGGCTGGGGATTAGCCAGCATATATTGCGCCAAGTACCTGAGCGCCGAAGTAAGCTCAATAGATGCCGATTCCGCTGTATTTCCCTATTTATCGCTACTAGCTGAGCACAACAATGTTGCAATCAACACCCAAGCTGCACGCTTTAACGAATTAAGTGGCGAGGAACTCGCTCAATACGACACCATTATCGCCAGCGACATCTGCTTTTGGGACGAGATGAGTGAAGAAGTTTTCGATTTAATTCATCGCGCAGTCGAGGCCGGTGTTAAAAAAATCATCATCGCCGATCCGCACCGCCCGCCCTTCCTAGCCGTTGCCGAAGCCTGCATAGACGATTTTTTTGCCGAGCTAATACCCCGTGAGGTCACCACCAGCCGCCATCATCGCGGCAGCATACTACTGATCGAAAACGCCTAGGAACATCAGCGCACACTGTCTTTAAACTGCAATATATTCGTCACAATACTGAAAACACATCGGCGTATGGTTTCAGGTGTGAGGATAAAACTATGCGCTTAATACAGTCGATAAATCAGTTCGATGTGCGAATGTTTCTGGCTTGCGTTAACACCCGCCACCAGCAGCAATTGTCTCGTGTGGCCCGCAGTATATCAAAAACCGGCGACGGCTACGCTCAACTCGGTCTCCCACTTTGCGTTTACGTCATGGGTGCGAGCCAAGGCCTAAGCTATTTTAGTGCGGTTATTATTAGTTTTGCCGCATGGCTTCCCGCCTACTGGGTGCTAAAAAACACCTGCCGCAGAAAACGGCCACCGGCGGCTATTCCAGCCTTCAGTGCGGCAATTATTGCCTCAGACGAATTCAGCTTTCCTTCGGGTCACACCGCAGCCGCATTTTTGCTCGCGACCATGACGGTATTATTTTTTGGTGCGATCGGTAGCCCACTATTTTTATGGGCAATCGCGGTAGCGGCCTCGCGGGTCATTCTTGGCGTGCATTTCCCCACCGACACCCTCGCGGGCGCCGGTTTAGGCATTGGCATTGCACACCTTGGTCACTCGATTGTCACGGCGGTCTAAACACCTTCACCACAGCGGCGGCGGCTTTACTTGCGTGCTATTTACACACCATCCCCCCACTCTTTTCCGGCCAATTCATAGTCAAAACGGTCGGCACAAACTCAATTCAAGAGAACGATTATGAAATTGCTTTACGGCGTACAGGGAACCGGCAATGGCCATATTTCTCGCGCCCGCATGATGGCCCAACACTTCGCAGACAAAAATGTCGACGTGCAATTTTTATTTTCTGGCCGCGACCCAGAACACTATTTTGATATGGACATTTTTGGCGACTACCAGCTGCGCGACGGGCTCACCTTTGCAACGGAAAAAGGCAGCATCAGCGCCGTCAAAACCTTGATGCAAACCAAGCCATTCCGTTTTATTCGCGACGTGCGCAAACTTGATTTAGGCAGCTATGACGCCATAGTCACAGATTTTGAACCGGTCACTGCATGGGCGGGACGACTGCAGAAAAAACCAGTGATCGGCGTAGGCCATCAATACGCCTTTGGTTATCCCGATGTGCCACAAAGCGGGGTAGATTTACGCAATCGACTTATCATGAAATTTTTTGCGCCGACCCAATATCGACTCGGCTTACATTGGGACAGTTTTAACGCCAATATCGCGCCCCCCATCATTAACCCCGACGAGATTCGCCAGCCTTGCACCACGCCGCCGCACATCGTTGTGTATTTGCCCTTCGAAGATCAGCAAGAAGTCAGTGATGCATTGGCAAAATTTCCCCAGCAAAAATTCATTCAATACGCGCCTCAGTTGCAGCGTGAGGAGCGCGGCAATATAAGTCAACGCCCAACCAGCCTACACGACTTTAAACACGACCTGTGCCGCGCTAAGGGCGTTATATGCAACGCCGGATTTGAGCTGATTAGCGAATGCCTACACATGGGCATTCCTGCACTGGCAAAACCCGTCGCGGGGCAGTCTGAACAATTAGGTAATGCCGCCGCGCTACAACAGCTCGATGCTGCCACAGTAATGTATGATTTTTCTGCAGCACATATCGAAAAGTGGCTCGCTAATATCCCCAAGCAAAATGCTCGCCATTACCCTGATGTCGCCGCAGCAATTTGCGACTGGTTATTAAGCGGTCAGTGGCACGACAGCACTAAATTGGTATCTGAACTCTGGGAGCAAACCGGTCGACCCGTCGACGCTATTGCAGCCACGGGCTGATTCCTACAATGAGCTTCCAAGAATCAGCACGCATTCTCGCCCTAGAAGATGAAGTGGCGGCCCTTCACTATGGCCCCGATTTACCAGACTTTACAACGGTAATGGATGCTTGCCGAGGGCGACTTCGCCAGCGCTTGTCTGAACTCATTTCTATGGAACAGCTTTGTCGCCAAGCCGTTGACTTAATTTCTACACGCACCGAAGCACTCGTTGAAGTAGGTGAATTTACGCTGCCCGTCGTCTCACTTACCATTGGCAATCCCAACACCGCAAAGCACTGCCTAATACTTACCGCCGGCGTTCACGGCGTTGAACGCATCGGCACCCAAGTATTGCTGGCATGGTTAGAAACCGTGGTAGAACGCTGTCGCTGGGATACCCATTGGCGCGCTCAATTTGAACAGGACATCGCGATAGTTGCCGTGCCAATAGTAAACCCCGGCGGTATGTTGCAGGATTCCCGCTGCAACCCCAACGGGATTGATTTAAATCGACACGCACCGATAGATGCCGAAGACAAAGTCCCGTTTTTAGTCGGCGGTCAGCGCATATCCAAAGCCATCCCCTGGTATAGGGGAAAACGCGGCGCCGACTTTGAAGGGGAGTTTGTCGCACTACAAAATATTATTAAGCGCTACTGCCAAGTTGGCCGCCCAAGCATCGTGGTGGACTTTCACTCCGGCTTTGGATTTCAAGATCACTTATGGATTCCCTACGCCTATCGCCGCCAACCCATCGACGACATCGGCAGCTACGTCGCACTAAAATTACTGTGGGAACGTAACTTTCCTCACCACAATTATGTATTTGGTCCTCAAGCCATGCACTATTTGAGTCATGGTGATATCTGGGACTATTTCCACCGCCAATGTCGCGCCGACGGAATTACGCTGCTACCCCTCACCCTAGAAATGGGTTCATGGCTTTGGGTAAAAAAGCACCCGCAGCAGCTATTTAGTTTTGCGGGTTTATTTAACCCAACCGTCCCCCACCGCCACGCCAGAGTCTTGCGCGGCCATCTTTTATTAATCGACTTTTTATTGGCCGCAACGAGAAATATTGAACACTGGCAACCAAGTGGCGAGCAGGAACGTGAGATGCAACAAATGGCCCAAAGCCTTTGGTATAGACAGCTATGAGTCAGCCTGTGTCTGAACCTAACACAATCACGGACTGGATATTTCTGCGCGGCCTCAGCCGTGAAAAAGCCCATTGGGGAAATTTTATTGCGCGCTGCGAAAGCGAACTAGGCTGGCGCTGCCATGCTATTGATCTTCCAGGCTTTGGTAGCGAACATCATCGCCCA
The DNA here is from genome assembly GCF_902705855.1 of Zhongshania aliphaticivorans. Taxonomy (GTDB): domain Bacteria; phylum Pseudomonadota; class Gammaproteobacteria; order Pseudomonadales; family Spongiibacteraceae; genus Spongiibacter; species Spongiibacter aliphaticivorans_B. Next base: position 469,348 of record NZ_CACSIJ010000012.1, read on the forward strand.
TCGCCGCTATCTATCGCTGAGATCCGCCAAGATATTCAGCAACGCCTACCCTCAGCCATCACTGAACCCTTCGGCATTGTAGCGTTATCTTTAGGGGGGATGGTCGCACTTGATTGGCTGGCAAATTCAAACGGCGACATTGCCGCAGCTATTTTAATCAGCACCAGCAGCGCCGATTGCGGTCTACTAAACAGGCTAAAACCAAGCGCCGTCCCCTCAACTCTCAATGCTTTATTATCTACCTCAATACAGAGCCAAGAGCGCGCCATACTCAATATGGTAAGCAATAACAAAGCACAACACACCGAGCTATTGCAGCAGTGGTGCCATATACGCGAACGCCGCCCTGCCACGAAAACGAATGTGATACGGCAATTAATCGCCGCCTCGCGTTTTAAATCACCGCCCACGGATAAACTCAATAAAGTACAAGGCTATTTCATCAGCAGCCGTGCAGATCGAATGGTGTCACATCAATGTAGCGAATACCTAGCGACGAAATATCATTACCCGCTAACACTGCACAACAGCGCAGGCCATGATTTACCCATCGATGATGCCGACTGGTTGATTGGGGTATTCCGGCAACTCGTTGTTGCCACTTAAAGCGATATTATTATATTACTGCGATGAAAATGGCTTACGCCGCGAATGGCGAGCAAGATAACATCTACTCGCCGATACGTTTAAACTTACGCCGCCTCGCTTTCTTCTACATCAGAAGCAAGCTCACCTAGATACCGCTTACGACGCGCTGGTTTCATTTTCTCTAAATCAACCAGCACCAAACCATCTATACAATCAGCAAAATCTGGATCGACGTTAAAGGCGGTAAAACTTACCCCACCCTCGTCGCACAACTCGGTGTATTGCTTGTACAAGGTAGGTACAGCACAGCCCATATCAGCCAATTTTTCTTTAAGTATCGCAAACTCAGTGCGATAGTCTTGGCCCCTAAACACTGCTTCTGCCAACTCACTTTTATACGGACTGTTGGCATTCGCCCAAGGCTGGCTCACCGGAAAATGCGCTTGGTAAAACTGGATTATTAAATCCTTCGCGCCGCGCGGTAAACTGTCGCTCAAGCTAACGGGGCCGAATAAATAACGTACTTCGGGGTAGCGACGCAAATAAGTACCCAAACCCTGCCACAAATAATCTAGGCCGTTGCGCCCCCAATAGCGCGGCTGCACAAAGCTGCGGCCTAATTCCGCACCACACTCAAAGTACTCTTCAGCATAGGGAATTTGATATTCAAATAGCGATTCGCTGTAAAGCGTTTGTGCGTCCTCTAAATCGCGAACCCGCTTAAGCCTATAGGCACCCACCAACTCCAATTGCGTTTCGTCCCACAGCACTATGTGGTCGTAATAGGCATCAAAAGCATCCACATCGCGACGACGGCCAGTACCTTCACCCACCGCTCTAAAACTCACTTCACGAAGACGACCAATCTCACGCATTACCGTACAGTCACCGCTATACTGATAGCAGTAAATTTCCATACCGTCGCGGGTGCTACCCAAATGATCACATTTTCGAATTGCGCGGCGTAATTCCTGACGATCTTCTGGATGTGCAACCGCTTGGGCGACCGGCATAAAACAGGGCTCTCCACCACGTTTTCGGCGGCCCAATTTATAAATATGTTTTTTAAACAAGCGCACTTTAGCCGGCGCAGTTAGCGGCAACTTTTCGTAAACATCAGCCTCGATAGCCGGCCCAATTGTTACCCGCACAGTGCGGTTATTTTGCTTAAACATTTCCCGAATCAACCATAAAGTCGACAGCGGCTTTGCTAACATAGACAAGGCGTAGAAAAACACCGAATTCCGCGCATTGATATGCACCGGCAATATAGGCGCTTTGGCTTTACTGGCAAATTTGATAAAACCATTGCGCCAGCGGCCGTCGCGAATACCAGCAGGACTAAAACGCGACACCTCGCCAGCAGGAAATATAATCACAGCGCCTTCGCCGTTTAGGTGATTATGGATTGCCTGCAGATTTTCTTTTCGATTACGCTTTCCGCTCATATTGTCGACGGGTAACAGGAGTGAGCGCAGCGGCTTAATGGCATAGAGCAATTCGTTGGCAATGACCTTCACATCGCTGCGTACTTCTGAAACCAGCTTCAGTAATGCCAAACCATCTAGGCTACCAATAGGATGATTAGAAATAATCACCACTCGCCCAGTCACCGGAATACGCTCTTTGTCGAGGGCGCTAATAGCGTAGCCAAAATCAAAGTAGTCCAAGCCTTTTTCAACAAAGTCTAAACCCTGAACATAGGGATAATCGCGTTCAAATTGTTTAAATTCTGCCTCGTGGAACAAATATTTAAACAACACCGTTAAGGTCTTTTTTAAACGGGGACTGTTCTTTGAAATTTTGGGAAATTGTTCATCAATCACAGAATCTACAGAAATCATGACATTTACCTCTGATTATTATCCAGCGCGACGCAGCGGAAGAATGTCCGCTTTAGCCGGGCCGCCATTGCCAGCCATGCTTTGCAATAAAGTTTGATGCTCAGTCCACTGCACTAATTCGAGATTTCCTTCATGGGTTTCACCTAACAAAGTACAGTTCTCAATCCAGTCGCCGTCGTTGCAATACAACAAGCCCTTAATTTTTTTCAGTGCAGGTTGGTGAATATGGCCACAGATCACACCATCTAAACCACGTCGGCTAGCCTCTTTTACCGCCGCTTCCTCGAACACATTAATAACCTGGCGCGCATTGGGAATGCGCTGTTTGATATAGGTGGCCAGCGACCAATAATTACGCCCAAAACGGCGACGAAAGAAATTAGCCCAGCGGTTCAGAAATAGCAGAAAATCGTAAGCGGCATCACCGATCAGGTTCTCCCATTTACTTAGACGAATATGCTCGTCTAAGCAGTCTCCGTGAAACATCAACAAGCGTTTGCCATCGACGGTGGTGTGTATAGCTTCGCGCTTAATCTCGATTGGGCCGAGAATGTGGCCAACGTAATCGCGCATTGGCTCATCATGATTACCGGGAATATAAACCACTCGCGTGCCTTCGCTGGCCTTGGCGAACAATGCCCTTACCACATCGTAGTGGCTTGCCGGCCAGTGGAATGTGCGCTTCAGCGCCCACAGATCTACCACATCGCCAACAAGATAGAGCGTCTCGCATTCAACACTGTTTAAAAAATTAAGGAGGTAGTTAGCTCGGCAATCTTTGAAGCCAAGATGAATGTCGGACAACCAAATGGTTTTGTATCGATTCCTTGTTTCCACGTTCATGCATCCTCTTTATGCATTTGTGGCAAGATTAGGACTTTAAAGTGACAAACAGAGGGCTTTTTGAAGACAAATTTATGACAATTTAGCCCGAAGCCCATTGCCAAAATTCTAATATTGAGTAGCGAGGATAGCGTCCGTTGATGACGAGAGGATGACGGCCACCTTCACAGATAGCCGTCAAATTACTACTTTACAAGCCGTTTAACACTACTAGAATTGATACGCTATCGACGCTCGAAAGGTTCTTGGTTCCATAGGGTGAGAATGAAGATCATCAATCGGATCTATACCCGCCAAACGCTCCTCAGCGGTGCGCGACGCGTAATAATAGGTAATATCATCGTCGCTATCATCCAAAACATTTATCACTTCTAAGCCCAAAGACACCCCATTATTAAAACGGTAGCCAATATTGGCATTGAGAATTTGTGAGGCGCTAGACTCAACATCGCCAGCTTCATTTAGGTTCCGTGGGCCAAAGTATCTCAGTCTCACACCACCATAAATGCCATTATCTAATTCAACACTTGCGCCCATAGCAAATACATTTTTGACGCTGTCTGGCACGTTTTTACCTAATGCGGTAGCGCCATCAAATTGCTGATTTTTGAAGCGCGTTTTAGACGCTGCATAATCCACATCTAACACAAACCAGTCTACCGGCTGATAGAACACGCTTAACTCAATACCTTGGCGACGAGTAGCATCACGGGGCTCGGTGGTCGATTCGTCGCCAACAAACACCAGTTCAGAATCTAAATCCAATCGGAACAACACCAGTGACAACTGCACATCTTGCGCTATCAGACTGCGCAGTCCTAGTTCATACCCAGTAGACTCGGACATCAGTGGCACCGAGTCACTCGCAGCGCGGATCACACCACGCGCATCATTGCTATGAAAACCTTCGCCGTAATTTATAAAGAACTCAGTCTCCGCAAAGGGGCCAAATCGTAGCGATAATTTTGGCGACAGTAGTGCCTCTCGATCATCGCCTTCATCATCACCAAGACGTTTTGCCTCCACAGACACGTCAATCGTTTGGTAACGCAATCCAGTAATCGTCGCAAACCAGTCAGCCCACTGACTATGAATACTGCCGTATACGCCTATAGCGGTTTCATCGATAGCCGCCCGCGCAAACAAATCGTATATTTTTGCCTGCTGACTAAAGCCCACACCAACATCACTAATATTATCGATGCGCAATTCTGCGCCATAATTTAATTCGTGCTGCTTGCTTAATATCTGACTAAAAGCCAAGTGACCGCCATAGCCTATACGATTATCAAACTGGGTAAATTGATCTCCGCGAAAATCTGGGTCATCAATATTATCGCGGGAAAAATAGCTGGCGTTAGACGTTAAGCGTAGGTCGTAATCAAACACATAGAATTGACTATCAAAACGTAAACTATCACTCAATTGCGACCACAGCTCTGCAGAAAAGCTATAGCGATGGGTATCGCCGCCAGTGCCGTCGTCAAGTGACCCGTAGCGATCCACGCTGCCATTGCTCACTAAACGCTGGGGAACTTGATCCGTAGACGTCCAGTCTGCCTCATACGCTAAGGCCGTTAAGCTGTAGCCACGACCGAGGTCGCCGCTGCTAAATTTCAATACCGCATTTTTCTTATCAAACCCTTCGTCCACACGCCAAGGGCCATCGTTCTGCATGGACTCAAGAGCATACACTAAGTGACCGCCCGCCATGTCGTCGCCGCCGTATACCAATACACGACCATAGCCGTTTTCACCCACGGACAATTTTATGGTTTGCTTATCTATTTGTCGTTTATAGGCAGTGCGAGCAGAACCTGCAGAGGAGAAATCTCCCGACTCGGCATTGTAAGGCCCTTTGCGGTACACAATACGATCAACCAATTCAGGAATGAGAAAATTCAAATCAGTGTAACCCTGACCGTGACCATGACTCACCATATTGACCGGCACGCCATCAACGTAGTTCGAAAAATCGCTGCCGTGATCTAGGTTAAAACCACGCAAAAAATATTGATTAGCCTTACCGTCACCACTGTGCTGAGTAACCACCATACCGGGGATAGTTTCTAGTAACTCCGCTGGACGCAGGGCGGGGCGGTGCTCAATTTGAGCAGCCAGTACAGTGCCCACTGAAGCCGCCTCTGAATTAACCAAGCTTCGCGCCGTAGTAGCATCACCACCCACATACACTTCTTCAATATCTCTGCTTAATTCACCGCTCACACCGGCAGCAAACACAGAGGAATGGGGCGCAGTCAGATTGACTGCCACCATGATATAAAATATTTTTTTCAAAGAAATCGCCTCTCGATTATAAAAATCTTGATGGCGCCGGGAAAAGGTAAAGAGACCGTCCACAGCAACGACCGACGGCCGTTTATAGACGTTCACTCCTGATTGCACACCCCGACCATCAGGTAATCGCATATCAGGCAGGTTTACTGGCTCACGTCTTCAAACAGCGCTATGGCAGGGCCACAATCATCTATTAATGCACTAACCTCCTTCCCAAGCATTCCTTCCAAACAAAAGGAATAAAGCTCAGTGGCTACGGTTAACGCTAAACGCATACAGTTGCGGGGACAGCTTCGATTCAAGCAACAGCGACAACAACACCGCTCTTGCTAGCGAATTCCCTATTAATCTCAATAAAAAAGAGAACCTAAAAATGCGCCGCAACTCTAACGCATTGCGTAATAAATATCACTCTTATTTGGTATTGAACAACGCGGTTATGGCCTTGGGATTAGACGGAAAAAACAAATGTAAATACGACGCCGTTAAGCCTCGAATTCGATAAATTGATTCTCCCGGAGCAGGATGCCGTTGACGACGACCATAGCTTATTGGCGTGGCGGTATTCTCAGTCGCCGAGCGATGATGGGAGTGAGCACGCAGCTCCCCTTCTGGCAATACCGCAAACTGCATACCCTGACAACCACCACGTTCACGCATTGCCGCCTGCCCATCTAGTAGTGCCAGCATCGAAAATTGCTGCCCTTCAAGGTCACGCAAATTTTCTAAGCAATACATAAAGCCGCCACATTCGGCCAAAATCGGTTTATCCGCGTGATAAAAAGCACGGATTTGCGCTTTTATTTTGTGGTTTTCTGCCAAGGCCTTAGCATGTAATTCGGGATATCCCCCCGGCAGCCACAGCGCATCAGCAGCGGGTAACTCGTTATCATGAATGGGAGAAAAATAAACTAAGTCTGCCCCCATATCCTCTAGCAATTGTAAATTAGCCGCGTAGATAAAACTAAACGCCTCGTCACGTGCAATGGCAATACGCTTACCCTCAAGCGTACGCGGTGCAGAGGGCAAATAACATTGTTTGAATTCGACGGGCTCAGGTAGGTTTGCAAGCTCACCCTGGGCAATCATCTGCGCGGCCTTGTTAAAGCAGGCCTCTAGCTCAACACGCACTTCACTGGCCTGCACCAAGCCCAAGTGACGCTCTGGCAAACTAATATCAGGATCTCGACTGATTGTTGCCAACAAAGGTAACTCGCTAGGCAGGGCATCAGCTATTAATTGGCGGTGCCGTTCAGAGGCACAGTTATTCGCAATCAAACCGACCACACGCACATCATCGCGATAATTTGCCAAACCCGTTGCTAGAGCGGCGGCGGTCTGTGCCATGCCCTTAACGTCCATCAGCAATGCCACCGGAATGCCAAAAGTCGCGGCTAAATCTGCACTTGAAGGCTCGCCGTCAAACATACCCATCGCACCTTCGACTAAAATTAAATCCGCTGATTCCGCCGCTTTATAGAATTGATGGCGACAGTAGTCCTCCCCCGCCATCCATAAATCTAACTGCACCACGGGGTACCCCGAAGCCTGCTCTAAAATTTGTGGGTCGAGATAGTCCGGCCCCATCTTAAAAATATGAACCTTACGTCCCTGTAGGCGATGATAGCGGGCGATTGCCGCAGTAATGGTGGTTTTTCCCTGACCAGAAGAAGGCGCGGCTATGAACAATGCCGGACAAAAAATACTACTCATAACAAGATATCACTAAATTAATTCGATTTCGTAGGCGTATTAGAATTCAAATTAACAAGAATAGCGATAATTAAGGTAGCTCACGCACACTGCGGGGATAAAATTCAGCTAACACGCCGTCAAGTTTTCAGTTGTTAGTGGCTTGCTCGAAAAAGCCTTTACACCGTCAATATCGTCTGCCTGCGCTTCGTCATNGGGGTTTAAGGAGGTTGTTAACATAACCACCACAACGCCGGCCTGTTGGTCACTGGAAAGGTGTTTGTAGCTTTCTAGAAACTCCCAACCATTCATAACCGGCATATTCAAATCAAGAAAAATTAACTCTGGCTTTGGAAACTCCCCATCCACCTTAGTCGAAAGGTAATCCATGGCGTCCCTGCCATTCATAAACTCCGATATCGTTTCCGCGAAGCCATATTTTTCTATGATTAAACGGTGGATGTAATTCGTTGCCTTGCAGTCGTCAATCAACACCACATTCTTTAACTTATCCATTATCGATATCCCTCAAACTAAAATAGAACGCGGAACCCTCTCCGAGACTCGACTCCAACCAAATTTTACCACTGTGCATCTGAACAATTTTTTTACAGTGCGCCAAACCTATGCCTGCGCCGTCAAAGTCATCTCGATTATGCAGGCGCTGAAAAATATTAAAAATCTTATCAAAATGTTCTGGGCTAATACCTATACCATTATCCTGCACGCAGAACACCCACTCACCACTCCCACGCTTAGCACTTATGTGTATACAAGGTCTAACATCTTGCCTTGAGAACTTCATGCCATTACTAATCATATTCTGAAATAGCATTCTAAGCTCGGTGCGCTTGCCATCAATACGCGGCAAATCGGAATAGTGTATTTCAGCCTGCGCATCTTCAATCCTTGCGCCCAAGTCTTCACACACTTCATTTAATAGCTGCTGGCAATCAATTTTTTCTCGCTTAGAATCAGCCCCCAAGCGACTGTAGTCTAGTAAGGCCGTCACCAAATCACGCATACGCTGAACCGAATCAAGTATAAAGCCATGAAACACTTTCACCTGCTCATCCTGCTGTTCAGCATTATGCTCTACTAACAAATCAACAAAGCTAGCTACTGTACGCAGTGGTTCCTGCAAATCATGGGAGGCAATATATGCGAACTGCTCCATTTCTCGATTCAAGGAAACTAGCTTCTTATTATTTTCTTCAAGCTCTGCTTGCGCGCTTTTTCGCTCCTGCACTTCGACATGCAGTATTTTTTGACGACGCGAAAGCTCAGTTATAAATTGCTCAAATACGCGAGCGAGATCTCCAACCTCGCCACTGGAAGAAAGCGGTAATTCTGTGCTTTGCGTATTGAGGCCTTGATCCGTCAAGGCATCTCTCATCCGCACAATTGGCTTAGCTATTCGTCTAGCAACAATAATAGACAGCAACACCGCTATTACTGTTATCAGGATTAGTAAAAAATAGATCTGCTTTAATAAATGCGACTTTACTTGCAGCGCTGAAGATAAATCATAGCTTGTGGCAACAATTAAGCGATTACCAGGGGCGCCGGAACCATAAACAATGGTCCGCAAAGAATATACTTGCTGTTCATTCCCCTTATCGGCGATACCAGTTTCAAAGCTATTGCCCATATCTGCCAACAAATATTTTGCGGCTGGATAATCACCAAATATGCTTGAACTTTGACCATACTCAAACTGAAACCGCTTATTTTCTTCGGGATGTAAGATGTATTCTCCGGCGCTATTACTCAGTAACACATTGGTATCATCACCAGCTAATGCGTGTAATTCATCAAAGCCATTTTGCAAATTTTCATTAAATATTAAAATTCCAAACAATTTTCCATCATCTGCATATAGCGGCGTAGATGCACGAATTACAGGCTTCTCTGGTTTCGATACCACCCCAAACTCGCGATTTAATTCGATTTCTGACAGATACACTTCACCGAGCTGTAATTTTATCGTTTCTTGAAAATAGCTCATTGAATATTTATTTTGTAAATCGTTTGCTGGAACAATATGGATACTATTCTCATCGCCACGCCGATCAACACGCAACCACTCCGATCCATCTGCGAGGATCAGGCGAATCTGGTCGTAGCGCTCTTTAAAATTAAGAATTTCAGTACAAATCCTTGCCAGCTGTGACTTCCACGCTTCAATACTCAACTCACCACTCACACCAATATCCTTAGAGCCGTCATTATTTGCTATGGCTTTAATCGGTGCTGTGCGCGAGACTATTAAGACATCGTTAACAAGCTCATTAATATTCGACGTGAATTTTATGTCTTGCAATTGAGATATTTGATTCAGCTTATGCTGTGCTGCCAACAATAGCTGTGCATCTAACTGACGCATAATAATTGAGACAACGACAATATTGCTGCCAACAATGAGCAGCAACAAGGGAAAGAGTATTTGTCGTGCGATGCTGCCTTTTTTGCCTATGGCTAACATCCGAGACTCGCCCTGCATTACAACGCCCTTGTCTGTTAGTAAATTACGGAGACACCGCTAAAAGATACCACTATAAAATGCAGGACTGGCATTTACTATTGCTATAATCGAATGCTATATACGTATTAACGCGCATAGCATCGAAAATAAAGAAGGGAACTTACCCGAGAAAATATTAAAGGCTGGACGAATATACTTTAAAAAGTTTCACGCAGAACTAGCTAGCAGCTAATTCCGAAAAGTGATCAACTAATAAGTCAGGGTTCTCATCCGCTACCGGTGCACCATGATTATAACCATAGCTCACGCAGGCAATCGGCATACCAGCGGCTCTTGCAGCTCTTACGTCATTGACTGAATCGCCCACCATAACGGTGTTGGCAACATCCACGCCCAGTTGTTCGCAGGCTAGCAACAACGGTGCAGGATCTGGTTTGCGTACGCTGAGGGTGTCGCCACCCACCAACACTGACATAAACACGTTCATGCCAAAATGCGCCAAAATCGGCTGACTAAAGCGCGCCGGCTTATTTGTGACGCAGGCCATGAGAACACCCTGCTCGTGCCAGCTCGACAGCGCCCGATTAACGCCAGCGTACATTATGGTTTGCTCGCAGCTGTGCTCGCCATAGTGTTCAAAAAACACCGCGAGCAATTGATCTATCAGGGCCGAGCTGACGGCTTTTTCTGGAATTTCCAAGGTAAATGCCAAAGCGCGCTGCACTAATTTACGGGCGCCATTGCCAACCCAAGATCGTGTTCGTGCAAGTCCTGCGGGGGTGTAATTTAGCTGTTCTAAACTTGCGTCTAGGGCTGCCGCCAAATCCGGCACGCTGTCGATAAGCGTGCCGTCTAAGTCGAATAAAATCGCTTTAAGTTCACGACCATCTAGCAGGTCTTGCAGCTTCTTCATACACCAGCCAATTCACTTCGCATTTTTTCAATAACATTGGTGTAGTCGCCGCCGTTAAAGATTGCAGAACCCGCCACAAACGTGTCGGCACCCGCTGCGGCTATTTCTGCAATATTCTTGGCCGAAATTCCGCCATCAACTTCTAGGCGAATATCGCGGCCAGATGCGTCGATAAGCGCCCGCACTTCTTTAATTTTATCAATGGTAGATGGAATGAAACTCTGACCACCAAAGCCGGGGTTCACCGACATTAATAAAATCATGTCGAGTTTATCCATCACGTATTTCAGCACATCTGGACCGACCGCTGGGTTCAGTACCAAGCCCGCTTTACAGCCCGCATCACGGATCATCTGTAGCGAGCGATCAACATGGGTGGACGCATCAGGGTGAAAAGTGATGATGCTGGCGCCGGCCTCAGCAAAGTCGCCAATCATACGGTCAACCGGCGACACCATTAAATGCACGTCAATGGGTGCTTTAATACCGTGTTTACGCAGGGCTTTGCACACCATTGGCCCAATCGTCAGGTTCGGCACATAGTGATTATCCATTACATCAAAATGCACGATATCCGCACCGGCCTCTAGCACGGCGTCTACTTCCGCGCCCAAACAGGCAAAATTTGCCGACAATATTGAAGGGGCTATCCAGTAATCTGCCATGGTGATTTCCGTTTGATTAGTCATTTAAAGTGTTATCCCACGCCACGTAGCGCAAGACCATTTAATACAGAGGGCACATTTTACGGTAATCCGCAGCGAGATTCAGCTGCCCGCGCGCACGCCTAAAAACTCATCCAATGCCGCTAGTCGCTCAGGTGTACCGATATCCCACCAATGGCCGTCATAACGTTGCCCGCTTAACGCCGACTTCGCCATGGCGGTCAACATGACGGGCTTCAATGCGCGCTGACCGGCACTAAAGCCGCTAAATACCGAGGGGCGCCACACGCTAATTCCCGAGTAGGTATACATACTCTTGCCCGCCGCATCGGGATCGTCCACCACCAAACCTTGAGAGCTAAGCCCAAAATCGCCGGCGGGATTATGCGGAGGATTTTGCACCAAAACCAAATGCCCCGCCTCAGGCTGGCAGTTCAATAAACTCGCAAAATCAAAATCCGTCCAAATATCGCCGTTAACCACCAGAATGGCTTCGTCGTTATTATTGCCTTCTAAAAGCAAGGGCAGCGCTTGAACAATACCGCCGCAGGTTTCCAGTGGCTCACTTTCTCGGGACACCGCAATATGCACTCCGTAGCGACGGCCATCTCCTAAATAATTCTCTAACTGCTCTGCCAACCATGAGCAGTTCACCACAATATCGGTGATACCCGCTGCGGCCAGCTTTTCAATATGGTAGTCAATTAATGCCTTACCGCCAGCACGTAGCAAAGGTTTGGGGGTGTGATCGGTGAGCGGCCGCATCCGCGTGCCTAAGCCAGCCGCAAGAATCATCGCTTTCACAGCTCGATGTCCTTATACCAAGGCTGTTTAACAATAATTGGCATCAGCTTATCGTCAAACCAAGCGCAAAACTCCTCGAATTCAGGATACTGACTAGCGACACTAAGGGTGTAGGCGATAACCAAAGGTAAGTCACCCAAATAGCCCGATTTACCGTCACGAAGATGTAGCCTCGCGAAAATACCCAGCACTTTGATATGACGCTGCAGGCCCATCCAGTCAACATCTTGCAAAAAGTCGGCTTCGCTAATATCACCCAGCAGGCCAGCCCGCATCGCCATTTGCCGATAGATGCCAATCCAATCATCAACCTGTTCTGGTGACCAATTGATATAACAGTCCCGCACTAGCGATACCAAGTCGTAGGTGATCGGGCCCTGCACGGCATCCTGAAAATCGATCATGCCGAGACGTTCATCGGCCAAAACCATTAAGTTACGACTGTGGAAATCGCGATGAACGACGCCCTGCGCCTGCTGTAAGGCACGCTGACTCAGCAATTCAAACATGCCATTCAGCATGCTTTTCTCGTCGGCATTTAATGTGTAGCCCAGCAGGCCTTCTACAAACCACTGCGGAAACAGTGCCATTTCGGTATGGAGTCGCGCGTTATCGTAATGGGGAAGCGTGTGCGCTGCGGCAGGAATCGCCTGCATGGCAAGCAAGGTACGAAAAGCTTGGCGATAGTAATGATCTGCCGCTGCGCTATTCACCAACAGCGGACACAGCAACTGATCGCCAAAATCCTCCTGCAACAAAAAACCACGCGGCTCGTCCCATGCCAATAATTTAGGTACCCGCGCACCGTGGCGATGTAATAAGTCCTGAACCGTTGAGAAGGCCAGATTATCTTCTTTTTCTGGCGGTGCATGCACGGCAATCACACTGCCGCCAGCACGCAAGGGCAGCCGGTAATAGCGCCTAAAACTCGCGTCACCCGACACCACCTCTAGCGCATTGGCCGCATCTGTCGTAGACAAAGACAACTGCTGAAGGCACCAGCTATGCAGCTCGCTTAAAATTTGATCCATATTTTGTTCCGTTAACGACCTTGATGAGACCTCTGCAGACCAGATTTTTAGCCTTTTATGCACTCAGGCGGGCATCCTAGCAGAGAATGCTTTATTATCCACCTTCGCCAATCCGGGCTCCATCGTCAGAATAAAATCACTAACCGATGCCAGTGTTTCGCCTATCTCTTTTATCACTGCTTGCCGCCCTATCGGGTTCGGTACTTGCACAGGTAAATACCACCGCAGATTGCGGCAGCACCGACACATCCGCGCTTAATACTGACACCTCGGATTTACCTGCGTATTACCAACATTGGCATTGGGTGCCTAACTCGCATTTGAGCGAAGCCTCAAAGTGCGGCCTAACACCAGGCTGCCAAGGCCGATTTATTGAACCGGCAAGAGATTGGGACGGCGCCGACAAAACCCCGCTCCGAGCGCCGTTAAACGTATCTGCCGATACGATTGAGTCCATTGGCGCCAAAGCAACCATGACGGGCGACGTTCAGCTCCGCAAAGGTGACCTCAGCCTAGATGCTGGCTACGCCCAATACAACCGCAGCAATAGCACCGTCATGCTGCGTGACAATGTGGTTTTACGCCAGCCGGGTATTTTATTGCGGGGCCAATACGCGCAGATCGACACCAATAAAGGCTTTGGCGAGCTGGAGCAAGCCGAAATCCTCAGTTTTGACACCGGCGCCCGCGGCACCGCTGGACGCATATCTCGACCAGACTACACCCGCTTTGAACTAGAAAATGCCAGCTACACCCAATGTACACCAGACAATGAAACGTGGTCACTGCACGCCGATAGCATTGAACTCGACTACGAAAGTGGCCGCGGCGTAGCGCGGGGAACCAGCATTAGAGTCTATGACTTTCCGGTTTTTTATAGCCCGTATTTAAATTTTCCGGTTGATGACCGTCGCGCCACGGGATTTTTATTCCCGTCAATTGGCTTTGCCGACAGCAGCCTAGATATCTCGACCCCATTTTATCTAAACCTCGCGCCAAACTACGACGCCATTATTACCCCCCGCTTTATAGAGCAGCGCGGCGAGGCACTAGAAACCAAACTGCGCTATTTAAACAAATACAGTGAGTGGGCGGTCAACACCAGCTACCTGGCCAACGACAAGAAAGACGATACAGATCGCTGGCTGTTAGGGGTGAGCGAAGAAGGCTATATAAATGAGCACTGGGGCACTGAAATTGACTTCACCAAAGTCAGTGACGATGACTATTTCAGCGACCTAGGTCTGGCAAACTTGGCGGTAAAACGCAGCACCCACCTTAATCAACAAGCCGCCGTCAATTACAGCTCAGACGACTGGACCGGCCGCATAGAAGTACAGCGCTATCAAACCATCGCCGCCGTTGAAGACCCCTACCAAAAGCTGCCGCAGCTGCGCCTAAACTATCAATCGCCCGCTAAAAACTTCCAGCTAGAACCCAGCATGGAGTTTGAGTACACCCAGTTTGATCACCGCGACAAACTCCGCGATGGCGGCAGCAAAATTACTGGCCGGCGCCTGTTCGGCACCGCCGGTGCGAGCCTGCCCATGCGTTGGCGCTGGGGCTTTATCGAACCCGCTTTTAAAAGCCGCCACGTAAGCTACGAGCTAGAAGATGCCAATTTAGCTGGCGTAGATGGTAGCCCCAATGCCAATAGCGGTCAGGTCAGCATTGATAGCGGACTTTATTTTGAACGCGAGCTTGGGGTTGCCGATCAAAATTGGACGCAAACGCTGGAGCCACGGCTTTTCTATCGTTACTCCGAATATGAAAATCAAAGCGACCATCCAGATTTTGATAGCTCTGCACTCACCTTTACCTATCAGCAACTCTTCCGCGACACCCGCTTTACCGGCCACGACCGGCTAGACGACGCCAACCAAGTCGCCGTGGGCATCAGCAGTCGCTTTATTAATAACGACGCCGGTCGCGAGGTATTAACCACCAGCATTGGCCAATTGCACTACTTCGACGAAGGCCGAGTGCAGCTCCCCGGCGACCCTGAGCGAAAAAGCAGTAACTCAGATCTGGCCGGCCAAATTCGCATTTTACCCGACGACAACAGCTGGATAAGTGCCGATATTCTGTATGATGCCCGCCAAGGGGTGCTTAATCAGACCAATCTGAGCTACCATCAGCGCAGCGATAACGGCACACTGCTAAATGCTGGATACACCTTCCGTCGCGAAGGCAATAATCTCGGCGGTTTAGAAAATGATGTTAAGCAAGGCGATATTTCACTGAGCCTACCCATCAACGACCAGTGGAAATTATTCGCTAAGACCCAATATGATTTTGAAGATGACCGTCCCGTTGAAAACCTCATCGGTGCGGAATATCAAAATTGCTGCTGGCTTACCCGCATTGTTTATCAACGGGCCTTGGAACCCGACGACGACAATGGGTCTAACATCAGTGGCATCAGCAATACCGGAACTCAAAATAATTCCGCAGTGTTGATAGAATTTCAGTTAAAAGGACTGGGGGGCCTCGGCACCGCGGTGACTAGTGTTTTAAAGGACAGTATTTTTGGCTACTTATCTGATGAATAATATGCGTTTATTTAAAGTTTTTTCCGCTGTGCTATTAATCGCACTCGCGCCGCTCACTCAAGCTGAAACTCAATGGCTGGACAAAGTGGTGGCCATCGTCGATGACGACATCATTCTCGCCAGCGAACTTGACGAGCGCATGGATACCATCAAAGCCAA
Source organism: Zhongshania aliphaticivorans (assembly GCF_902705855.1). Lineage (GTDB taxonomy): Bacteria > Pseudomonadota > Gammaproteobacteria > Pseudomonadales > Spongiibacteraceae > Spongiibacter > Spongiibacter aliphaticivorans_B. The sequence goes on from NZ_CACSIJ010000012.1 coordinate 485,222, forward strand.
TATCGCCCGCACCGGCAAGCAAGCGCCGCCAGATGACGAATTGCGCAAAGAGATACTCGACCTGCTCGTTCTTGAAAACATTCAGATGCAAATGGCGAATCGCTACGGTGTACGCATTGACGATGAAGAACTCAATGGTGCGGTGTCCCGTATTGCTGCAAACAACAATATGACGCTGTCTGAATTCCAACAAACACTGGTCGCCAGCGGTGCATCTTACCTCGCGATACGCGAACAGATTGCTCGTGAAATGATTTTGCAGCGAGTGCAAATGGGTAACGTTAATCAGCGCATCCAAGTGACTGAGCAGGAAATTCAAAACTACCTGCAATCCTCAGAGGGTAAAGAAGTTACCTCGCCGGAATTCCATTTCGCCCACATCCTTATTCCTGTTCCATCAGAAGCAAACGATGCCGAACGCGCACAGGCTGAAAACAAAGCTAAATCTCTGAGCGCCCAGTTACGTTCGGGGAAAGATATTGATAATGCCAATGACGACATTAGCATCAGCGACCTCGGCTGGCGTAAAGGCACTGAATTGCCGGCGCTATTCCAAGGTGTCGCATCAAAAATGGGCGATGGCGACGTGTCTGAGCCACTGCAAAGTGCCAGCGGCTTTCATATCATCAAGCTACTGGAAAGCCGTGGCGTAAAACAACTGGTTAAACAAACCCGCGCCAGCCACATCCTGCTAAAACCGTCGGCCATCCGCGACGAGGCACAGACCATCGCCCTAGCCAAGCAGCTGCGCCAGCGCGCGCTAAATGGTGAGGATTTTCGCGAACTGGCCAAAGAATATTCTGAAGATATCGGCTCCGCACAGGAAGGTGGTGACCTCGGCTGGACTAGCCCAGGCCAGCTAGTGCCCGAATTCCAAAATGCGATGGACGAAACCACCCCCGGCGAAATTCATATTCCTGTTGCGAGTCAATTTGGCTGGCACGTGATTAAAGTTATCGACCGTCGCACCAAAGACGTCACCGACGATATGCGTAAGCAAATTGCCCGCAACGCGCTCCACGAGCGCAAATACGCCGACGAACTTGATATTTGGCTACGCAAAATTCGCAGCGAAGCCTTCGTCGACATTAAAATTTAATGCCAATACGTATTGCCATCACCCCCGGCGAACCTGCCGGGGTCGGACCAGAACTTCTGGTTAAGCTCGCCCAGCAAGACTTTGACGTAGAACTGATTGCCTTCGCAGACCCCGCCTTGTTATTACAACGTGCCGCTGATATCGGTCTGCCGCTGCAGATAAGTGAAGTCGACTTTAGCGCGCCACCGCAAGCACATCGCAGTGGCCATTTAAGAGTGGTAAGCATTCCTTGCCACAGCCCCGCTGAAGCCGGCACGCTCAACGCAAACAATGCCAATTACGTTTTAGAAACCCTGCGCCAAGCGACCGATGCCTGCAAAAGTGGTGACTGCCAAGGTTTAGTCACTGGACCAGTGCAGAAATCTATTATTAATGATGCCGGCATTCCATTCAGTGGTCATACCGAATTTCTGGCCGAGCGCTGCGAAGTCGATAAAGTAGTGATGATGCTGGCAAGCGAGCAATTACGCGTTGCCCTAGTCACCACCCATTTACCTCTAAGCGCAGTGCCCGCAGCGATCACCACCGACAATCTACAGCGCGTCACCGAAATTTTACACGCCTCACTATTACAACAGTTTGGCTGCCAGCAACCGCGCATTATGGTGCTGGGTTTAAACCCCCACGCTGGCGAAGGCGGCCACATGGGCAGAGAAGAAATCGATACGATTATTCCCTGTCTTGAGCAGCTGCGCCAACGCGGCTGGCAGCTTGAAGGCCCATTGCCTGCAGACACCGCATTTACCCCGCGCCACCTTGAACAGTGCGACGCGGTGTTGGCGATGTATCACGACCAAGGCCTACCGGTACTCAAATATCAGGGCTTTGGCAGGGCGGTCAACATCACTCTTGGCCTACCCATTGTTCGCACCTCCGTAGACCACGGCACCGCGCTAGACTTAGCCGGTAGTGGTCGCGCCGACAGCGGCAGCTTCTACGCCGCGCTCATCACAGCCATATCAATGGCCGAGCACAGCAGCAGGAATAATCTTTAATGTCAGCACCTCAACAGCACCAAGCGCGCAAACGCTTTGGTCAGAACTTCCTCAATGATCAGGGCATTATTCGCCGCATCGTTCGCGCCGTATCGCCCTTAGAACAACAACGGGTACTAGAAATTGGCCCAGGCCAAGGCGCCATTACCGAATCTATTCTCGCCACCGGCTGCCAACTCGACGTGATTGAGTTAGACCGCGACCTTATCCCCATTCTTGAGGGCAAATTTGGTGGTGAACCTAATTTTCGCATTCACCAAGGCGACGCCCTTAAATTCGACTTTACCGCATTGGCCGCGGGCGAAAAGCTGCGGGTCGTAGGCAATCTGCCCTACAACATCTCTACACCGCTCATTTTCCACTTACTCACCGCCCACAACTGCATTGCCGATATGCATTTTATGCTGCAAAAGGAAGTGGTAGACCGCCTCGCCGCCCAACCTGGCAGCAAGACCTACGGCCGCCTTGGCATCATGGCCCAGTACTTTTGCGAAGTAGAATCACTATTTGATGTGCCACCGGAAGCTTTTACCCCCCGCCCCAAGGTACAATCCGCGATCGTTAGATTAACCCCCTACGAACGGCCACCTTGCCCAGCCAACAATGTCGACACCTTGCACATGGTCTTACGCAGCGCGTTTAACCAGCGCCGAAAAACCTTGCGCAACACCCTAAAAGGGGTTATCGATAGCGAGGCGATAGAAAGCTTGGGAATCGACTCAGGCCTTCGTCCCGAACAGTTGGGCTTAGCGGAATATGTTGCCATCGCCAATGCGGTGGACAGCAACAGCGAGTAATTTGCGGAGCACATCATGTCAGAATCAGCACCAGTAGAAATCCAAGTAGAGAGCCAATTTCTACCTGACCAATCAGAGCCCGCACAACAACGCTTTGCTTTTGCCTACACCATTACCATTCGCAATACCGGCGAAGAAGCCGTGCGTCTACTCAACCGCCATTGGATCATTACCGACGGCGACAACCAAGTTCAGGAAGTTCAAGGTGAAGGCGTCATTGGCAAACAGCCCCTAATTGCCCCAGGCGAATCCTTTAGCTACACCTCTGGCGCCGTCATTGACACCGCCGTTGGCACCATGGAAGGCAGCTATGAGATGATTAGCGCCTCTGGCCGGCCGTTTATCGCGCCGATTGGCATTTTCTCACTAGCGCGACCTTCAGCGTTACATTAAGCGTTTATCGTGAGCCGATACGCCGTAGGTGATTTGCAGGGCTGCTTAAAGCCCCTGCAATGCCTATTAGAACAAGTGAGCTTTAATCCCCAACACGACCAGCTTTGGCTGGTTGGCGACCTTGTGAATCGCGGCCCAGATTCACTCGCCACCCTGCGCTATCTTTACAGCATTAAAGACAGCCTGCGCATCACCTTGGGCAATCACGACCTTCACTGCATTGCCCTAGCACGCGGCACCACCAACAAAGGGCGACACCCCACCCTCGACGCATTATTAAGCGCGCCAGATTGCGACGAACTAATGCAATGGCTTTTACAACAAGCGCTGGTACTGCGCTCAGACGACGGCCGCTACCTAATGAGCCATGCCGGCATCCCCAATGCGTGGACAAGCGATCAAGCACTGGCCCTAAGCCACGAAGTTGAAGTCGTACTACAAAGTCCTCAGACTGACGAGTTCTTCCGCAATATGTACGGCGATGAACCACTAAAATGGGACGACAATCTCACTGGCTACGACCGCCTACGCGCCATTACCAACCACCTAACCCGCATGCGAATCTGCGACGCCGATGGTCGACTTGAATTGCGCTACAAAGGTATTGCCGCAGACATCCCCGCACCGTATCGGCCCTGGTTCGAATGGCAAACCGAAGGCAGCCGCGAGGAAACCCTCATCTTTGGCCACTGGGCCGCGCTGGAATGTAAAACTGATCGCAGCGATATTATTGCGCTAGACAGCGGCTGTGTTTGGGGGAGACACATGACGATGCTGGATATGGATAGTGGGGAGTTGCATAGGTGCAATTGCTAGTCGGACGTCAGACGTAAAAACATTCGCTGCACTCATCCAAAACTCGCTCCTAACTGCTTTTGACTTCTCGTCAGACTTCCGACACCCGACGCCCGACTCGCTCTTTTTGCTATACTCCCTGCAAATACCCAACACCGAACTCAGCACCATGAAAACCTACCTCGTCGGCGGCGCCGTGCGCGACAAATTATTAGGCTACCCCTTCCACGAACGCGACTGGGTGGTGGTGGGCGCACGCCCCGAAGATTTAATCGACCAGAACTTCCAACAAGTTGGTAAAGATTTTCCGGTTTTTTTACACCCCAAGACCAAGGAAGAATATGCCCTTGCGCGCACCGAGCGGAAATCCGGCGCGGGCTACCACGGATTCATCTGCGACTTCAGCCCCGACATTACATTAGAAGAAGACCTGAGCCGCCGTGATCTGACCATCAACGCAATGGCTGAAGATGACAACGGCGATATCGTCGATCCCTACGGCGGCATGCAAGATATCAATAGCCGCCTACTTCGCCATGTGTCACCGGCCTTTAGCGAAGACCCACTGCGGATTTTGCGAGTGGCGCGTTTTGCCGCCCGCTACGCCCACCTCGGTTTTAAGGTCGCCGACGAAACCCAAGACCTAATGCGCAAGATGAGTGACAACGGCGAGCTGGCTACTATCGCCGCAGAACGGATTTGGGTGGAATTATCCAAAGCCTTAAACGAAAAATCTCCCGCCGTTTTTTTTCGTGTTTTACTCGACTGCCGCGCCTTACACGCGCTGTTTCCGCTCTGGCCTCCGGCGCTGAACAACGTCACCTTAGAGAGCCTGGATAAAGCCGCTGAAGCAGGTGCCGATGCCGACGTCCGCTTTGCCATCAGCTGTAGCGAACTAAATATAAAGCAATGCAAAATTCTGTGTAGCGAATTACGCGCCAGCAATAGTGCCACATGGTTTGCGGAGCGCTGCGCAGCGAATATTCCCCTATCGCCATTAAACAAGGCCGAGGAATGGCTAAGCTTGCTCGAACAGTTTGATTACACACGACGCCCGCCATTACTCGACGCCTTCGTCACGGCCGCAACATTGCTTTTACCGAATGAAAAACGCCTAGGGCTTTTGCAAGACGCCGCGTCAGTATTGCGAGAAGTTCAAGCCGCCGATTTAATAGCACAGGGATTTAAAGGCCCAGCACTGGGGCAGGCGATGCGCGCGGAGCGCCTAAAACGATTAAAAGAAATGAACTGCGGCGAATAGCCACTAGCTCTGGGAAATATTGCGGCCCTGCCACTGAAACGGCACTGGCCACAATTTCTGATCTGACTCATAAGCCTCCCATAAATCGCGATAGCTACGACCAACAATGGGATGACGATGATCCGGCGCTATTTCACTAAGCGGCAATAATACAAAAGCATTGTAGAGAACTTCATCCCGCGGCAATTCTATTCCACTATGGCAACCCGCCAGCTCGCCATAACTTAAAATATCAATATCGAGGGTCCGCGGACTAAATTTGGGTGCATTCGCCAAGCGACCATTGCTTAACTCAATATCTCTCAGCTGGGCAGCCAAATCGGCCAAGGGCAATTCAGTAGAAAAACCCACTGCCATATTTAAAAACAAAGTACCGCGAAATCCCACTGACTCACTTTCGTATACCCGCGACAAGCTGAGAGGGCCGTATAGCTGTGTAAGCGCATCAAGCGCAATTGTTATATGTCTATAGCGGGCCGTATTACTGCCTAAACTCAAAAAAACCTCAGCCATAGTTAGTGCTGACCACGCTCGATAATAATACCGACATCGCTGGCCTGACGCATCGCACCTGGCTTACTCAAACTCAACCGCAACCACGGCACATTAAATTCGCTCATAATCATTTCTGCACAGCGCTGCGCCAAGGTTTCAACCAAGGCAAAATCGCTGTCCTTTACAAAGCGCTCAACTGTTTCGGTAACAGCCTTATAATTCAAGGTGAGACGAATATCGTCACCCGCCGCCGCGGGGCGAATATCAGTACCCAGCTCCAAGTCCAACACCAAACTCTGGCGATGCGCACGCTCAAAGTCATAAATACCAATAACAGTATCGACCCGTAAACCACGTATATACACAATATCCATAAACTGCCTGCTGCCCGACTAGTAGATCAGACTGGGGTTAATTCAGTCATCGGCCAGCGGGGCCGTATAGAAACACCAAGATCCTCGCTCTGCCCTGCCTGCAACCGGCAATGACCGGCATAGGCGATCATCGCGCCGTTATCAGTGCAAAACTCCGGACGCGGATAAAACACCTTGCCGCCGGTCTTGGCTAATTTTTGCGCCAAGCGTTCACGCAGTACTTTATTAGCACTCACACCACCGGCCATTACCAATGTGTTCAGATTTTCCTGAACTAATGCGCGGGTACATTTAATCACCAAGGTATCTACCACCGCCTCCTGGAATGCTGCGGCGATATCAGCTTGATCCTGCGCATTGTAAGTGCCCGCTTCACGACTGGCGGCCACGGTATTTAAAGTGAAGGTTTTTAAACCGCTAAAACTAAAATCTAAACCCGGCCGATTCACCATCGGCCGTGGAAATTTATACTTACCCACGACCCCACGCTCTGCGGCCTTGGCGACCTGCGGACCACCCGGATAACCCAGATCAAGCATTTTTGCCGCTTTATCAAACGCCTCGCCGGCCGCGTCATCTAGTGACTCACCTAAAATTTGATACTGGCCAATTCCGTCAACACGCACAAGCTGGGTATGACCGCCAGACACCAACAAGGCAATAAAAGGAAAGTCAGGTGCGTTTTCTTCCAACATCGGGGCTAACAAATGCCCCTCCATATGATGCACCGCGACTGCGGGAATTCCCCAGCCATAGGCCATAGCGCGACCAGCGCAAGCACCTACCATTAAGGCACCAGCTAAACCGGGACCATTGGTAAAGGCCACACCGTCTAATTGCCCGCCACGCATTCCCGCCTTATCTAAGACTTCGCGCACCAAAGGCAGTAGCTTGCGCACATGATCGCGTGACGCCAACTCTGGCACCACACCACCAAATTCCGCGTGCAGTGCAATCTGGCTATATAAAGCCTCGGCAAGTAAACCCTGCTCGGAATCGTATATCGCCACACCTGTTTCATCACAGGAGGTTTCCAGTCCTAAAACACGCACTTTCTGGCTTCCCACGCTAATTAAGCGCGCATGATACTGGCTCAACAGGATTCACACCAGTTATCCCCTTAATGGCTTTGCTTTTTGCCACAACAGAGTATAGAATTCAGCGCCCTTGGAGTGCCGCTTTTAATTTTGCGGTGCAGACAGCAAATTTTTGCACATTGATTAGGACAGGTTTAACGAATGCCTTCAGTCAAACTCAAAGAAAACGAACCATTTGATATCGCCCTACGCCGTTTTAAGCGCTCTTGCGAGAAAGCAGGCGTATTAGCGGAAGTTCGTCGTCGTGAATTCTACGAAAAGCCAACTTCTGTTCGTAAGCGTCAAGCAGCAGCAGCCGTTAAGCGTCACGCTAAAAAAGTATCACGCGACAACAAAAAGCAGCAACGCCTCTACTAAGACCTCTTTTATAGAGTGCTTAGTAGCGCTTTTGCGCTTTAGCTCCACCCCTCCTTTATAAGGAATCTCTGCGAGCCATGGCAGATCAAACGCTGAAACAAACACTCACAGACGCGATGAAAGCCGCGATGCGAGCAAAAGACAAAGCGACATTGAATGCCGTGCGACTCATACTCGCCGAGATAAAACGCATTGAAGTCGACGAGCGCATCGATATAGACGATGCACGCGTGCTCGCCATACTCGACAAAATGTGTAAGCAACGTCGTGATTCGATCAGCCAGTATGAAAATGCTGGCCGTGAAGACCTGGCAGAGCAAGAACGCTTTGAAATGGGCGTTATCCAATCTTATATGCCCGCGCCCTTAAACGACGACGAACTGGAAGGCCTCATTAAAGAAGCCATTGCCAGCAGCGGCGCTGAAGCGGTAAAAGACATGGGCAAAGTGGTTGCTATACTCAAGCCCAAAGTACAGGGCCGCGCCGACATGGGCGCCGTCAGCCAAAAAATCAAAGCGCTACTGGCCTAGCAAAATACCATTCCAAACCCCTAGGTAATTGCTAGCACCAACTTCAACTGATACGCTCATTCAACTTCTGCTCCGGAAACACCGACGTGGCCGCAAAAGGACGTATCCCTCAATATTTTATCGACGATCTGCTCTCCAGAGTCGATATTGTTGATGTTATTAATCGCCGCGTCCCCCTCAAAAAAACTGGCAAAAATTACAGCGCACGCTGCCCATTTCACGAAGAAAAAACACCCTCTTTCAGCGTTAACCCAGACAAACAGTTCTACTACTGCTTCGGCTGCGGCGCAGGCGGCAACGCCGTCGGCTTTATTATGGATTACGAGCGCCAGGATTTTCCTAGCGCGGTAGACAATCTTGCCCACATTGCCGGACTCGAGGTTCCCCGAGAAGACCTCAGCCCACAACAGCAGGTAAAACAAGAACGCCGCAAAACTATTTACGACCTCATGGAGCAAGTTTCAGCCTACTACCAAAAACAGCTCCGCGTAGATCCACAATCCCAGCGCGCCATTGACTATTTAAAACGACGCGGCCTCAGCGGACGTATCGCTAGGGATTTCAATATTGGTTTTGCGCCCCCCGGCTGGGACAATTTGCTAAAAACCTTTGGCGACACCGACGAGCACAAACAGCAGCTCATCGACGCCGGTATGCTTATCGAAAAAGAAGACGGCAAACTCTACGACCGCTTTCGCGACCGTATTATGTTCCCCATCCGCGACAATCGCGGACGCGTTATTGCCTTCGGCGGCAGGGTCTTAGGCGACGACAAGCCCAAATATCTAAATTCTCCAGAAACCGATATCTTCCAGAAAGGCAAAGAGCTTTACGGGCTCTACCACGCCCGTCAAAACAACCGCCACCTAGAACAACTATTAGTGGTAGAAGGCTATATGGACGTTGTCGCGCTAGCCCAGCACGGCATCATGACCGGCATAGCCACCCTCGGCACCGCCAGTAATACCGAGCATTTACGCACTGCATTCCGCTATGCCAGCGAACTTATATTCTGTTTCGACGGCGACGCCGCAGGCCGTAAAGCCGCCGAGCGCGCATTGGAAAATGCACTACCGGTCATGGAAGACGGCCGCCGAATTCGATTTTTGTTTTTACCCGAAGGTGATGACCCAGACAGCGTGGTCAACCGCGATGGCCCCGCCGGCTTTCAAAAACTACTTGCGGGTGCCGCGCCACTAGAACGCTATTTTTTTGAGTCATTACACGAGCAAACCAATCCAGACACACTGGAAGGTAAGGCACGACTAAGTAAATTAGCACTTCCGCGACTACAGCTCCTGCCCGACGGCGTATTTCGCCAACTCATGCTCGACTCACTAGCCACTCGTACTGGGCTTAGCCGCCAATCAATCGACCAACTGCTAAACGACACTGAAGCCACCGCAACACAAGATCAAGTGGCAAAACCCGCGCCCCCCGAACAACGTCGCAGCACAACTCAAAAGCTGACAGCGAAACTGCCCGGATCGCGGCGCGACCCACTGCTTTTTGCCTTGGCCATGTTGTTGTACAACCCTCGTGCAGCTACCACCAGTGCTGCACACATTGGCGATAAGGAGGCGTCTCCAGCCGCAGCACTTCTCAACAACACCATTACCCTCCTTAAAAAGCGCCCCGAATCCAGCACCGCAATGCTGCTAGGCCACTGGTATGGTCAGCCCGAATACGACGTCATGACCGAGGCGCTCAAAACCATTGAACTGCTCGGCACGGAATTAAACGACGAAAAAGCGGAGGCCGCCTTTGCTGACACCTTAGCGCACCTAGAGGCACAAAAATCGACTCAAATCCTGCGTGATCACGTAGACAAATTAAGGGAAGGCAATGAAGTCGACAAAACCGCAAGTGCGGACTACGCTGAACTAAGTGAGGCGGATAAACAGCAATTATTAGCGATTCAGCAGCTTTTAAAGCAGAAGCACCGCTTGTAAAACGGGCAATCCGCCACCACAACAGTAGTATCAGCAATCTATTGCAGCACGCAGACACACCGGCCACAGACGAATTACCAAAGCACCCCCTGAACAAGTCCGGAATTTACTGGTCGTACGGGGGGTAAATAGAGTATAATTCGCGGCTATTTTTTAACCTGCACCCAACGAGTAATTTGAAAGAATGAGTGACTCAAAGCATCAATCGCGCCTCAAACAACTCATTGCCAAAGGCAAGGAGCAGGGATATCTAACGTACTCTGAGGTCAACGACCACTTACCGGAAGATATTTCTGATCCGGATCAGGTCGAAGAAATCATCCAAATGATTAATGACATGGGTATTCAGGTGTTTGAACACGCACCTGATGAAGACACCCTGATCATGGCCGGCAGCGATTCGCCAGACGACATCGCCGCTGCCGAAGCTGCGGCAGCACTCGCCGCGGTGGAAACCGAAACCGGTCGCACCACCGACCCAGTTCGTATGTATATGCGCGAAATGGGTACGGTTGAGCTGTTGACTCGCGAAGGCGAGATCGTCATAGCCAAGCGAATCGAAGAAGGTATTCGTGAAGTTATGGCCGCGCTGGCCTACTACCCCGGCGTTGTCACTGGCGTACTAGCCGAATACGACAAAGTTACTAATGAAGAACGTCGTCTTGGCGACATTATGAGCGGCTATTTAGACCCTGCCGACAATGTTCCTTCGCCTCAAGCACAAGCCGCTGCCGCCGCAGAAGCCAGCGACGACGATGAAGAAGCCGTTTCTGGCCCAGATCCAGAAGAAGCAAAAATTCGCTTCACTGCCTTGAAAAAGCAATCAGACAAAGTAGAAAAGTCTATTGCGGAACACGGCCGCTACAGCAAACAAACAGCAAAAGAATTAAACGCTTTAGGTGAGTTGTTCAAATTTTTCAAACTCACCCCAAGTATGTTTGACCCACTGATTGAAGAAGTGCGCACCACACTAAGCTCGATCCGCTCCATGGAGCGCGAGATCATGACCGTGTGCGTGAAGAAAGTAGGGATTGATCGCAAAGAATTTATTCGCAGCTTCCAAGGCAATGAGGCGAATTTAAAGTGGGGCGACGAGCTGCTTAAGAAGCACCCCAAGCTTGCTGACTACAGCGATATTATTCGCCGCATTCAAAACAAAATTGCCTACATTGAAGAACGCCAAGACTTAACGATTTCTGACATTAAAGAAATCAACCGTCGCGTTTCTATCGGTGAAGCCCGCGCCCGTCGCGCCAAGAAAGAAATGGTCGAGGCCAACCTACGCTTGGTTATCTCGATTGCGAAAAAATACACCAACCGTGGTTTGCAGTTCCTCGACTTAATTCAGGAAGGCAATATCGGCCTGATGAAAGCGGTAGACAAGTTTGAATACCGTCGCGGTTACAAATTCTCTACCTATGCAACGTGGTGGATACGTCAGGCAATCACCCGCTCTATTGCTGACCAAGCACGCACGATCCGTATTCCGGTTCACATGATTGAAACGATTAACAAACTGAATCGTATCTCTCGCCAAATGCTTCAGGAAATGGGTCGCGAGCCCACCCCAGAAGAACTCGGCGAGCGCATGGAGATGCCAGAAGACAAAGTACGTAAAGTGCTGAAAATCGCCAAAGAGCCAATCTCGATGGAAACCCCCATCGGCGACGATGAAGATTCACACCTGGGCGACTTCATTGAAGACAGCACCATATCTTCACCGATTGAATCTGCTACTGGCGAAGGCCTACGTGAAGCAACCAAGGACGTACTGGCTGGGCTAACTGCTCGCGAAGCTAAAGTACTGCGTATGCGTTTTGGTATCGACATGAACACCGACCACACGCTAGAAGAAGTTGGCAAACAGTTCGACGTAACCCGCGAACGTATTCGTCAAATCGAAGCCAAGGCATTGCGTAAATTGCGCCATCCTACCCGCTCAGACCATCTGCGCAGTTTCCTAGACGAATAACGAAAACGCGACAAACCTAACTTGCCCGTCAGCCACGCGCGGGCAAGTTAGGTGCTCACTTTAAACAATGGAATTATCACGATGCTAGCTAAAGCTCCACAACTGCTACGCACCGCTAGCATTTCACTTGTATTAGCAGTCTTTCTTAGCGGCTGCCAATCCGCTCCGCCAAACACTGACAGCCCCGCACCGCCAACATTCAATACCAGCACTCAAACCATCAGTCTTAGCCAAGCACTGCAACAACTTGAGTCACGACAATTTGTGGCCGCTGAAGCTGATTTCCAAACAATACTTAGCGCCAGCTCAGATCAAGCAACCATTCAACAATCATTGGCGGGGCTCACACTGGTTTACTTATACGACGACAGCCCACTCTTTAGTGTGCCGCTAGCCACCGCAACAATGGATCGTCTATATCAGCACATCATGCGCTGGCCTCAGAACAAGCCAAGCATAAATATGCTACTACTAAGCTTAAATATGTGTTTTGACCAAAGGCTCAAGCTGAATCAAGAAATTGAGCTGCGCGAAAAAACAGAAGCTAGAGAACAGAAGCTGATAAACGAAACCATTGCCCTACAGCGAGCAATAGAAAAATTACGGCGCCTCACGCTGCATTAAATTTAATTGTAGCTCACACGCCGCGATTCAAATATGCCCCAAGCTGTTCGCGCAGACTTTGTATCTCCTCTTCGGCTTGCGCCATTAACACTGGTACGGTGCGCCAATGCTCAGTACGTAAATGTGCAACTAAACGACTTATTTGACCGCTATCATTATGCGGCCCCATCACAATCAACTGCCAGGGAAGCTCGGTGAGCAATTCAGCCACCCTCGCCAAATCACCGGTGTGATAAATTTTCCAGTGTTCCGCCCCCGGCAACTGCTCAATAACCTGAGCGAGAATATCTCCCTCTTCAATGAGCAACATATTCCCAACCGCAGTAGCCGGCAATAAATCCCTCACCACCGCCGTTAATTCAGCACTCTCTACGGGCTTAACCAAATAGCCACTTGCGCCCAGTAACAAGCCCAGATCATGCTCATTTAACATCGACAGCATTAACACCGGCACACTGCCCAGCACTGCGTCACCACGCAAACTATGCAATACCTGCCAGCCATCCAAGCCCGGCATCATGACATCCAACACCACCAAATCAGGGCGATGCTCCTTGGCCATTGCCAAACCCTCTGCGCCGGATGAGGCCGTGCGCACGCGATAGCCTTCGCGGCTCAACGCCCTGTGGCTCAAATCCAACGCCGCCAAATCATCGTCGATCACCAAAATATCGCCGCTGGCATTTTTCTCTAAATTTGCAAACTTACTGTCACTCACGTCAATCGGCAGCCTAAGCTCAAAACGAGAGCCCGCCCCCAACTCGCTACTAGCGGTAATAGTGCCCCCCAATAATTCAGCAAACTTGCGCGAAATAGTTAAGCCCAAACCAGAGCCGCCGTATTGCTTGGTGGTTGATAAATCAGCTTGCACAAAAGCATCAAATACCCGTCCAAGCTGCTCTTCGCTCATGCCAATACCGGTATCTTTCACCTCGGCGAGTAAATAATTTCGCCCCCCCTCGGCCAACTCAGACACCGTTAAATGCACGTCGCCAGCGCGGGTAAATTTGGCGGCATTACTGAGCAGGTTGAGCAATATTTGCCGTAGGCGGGTGACATCGGTGCGAATACGCGCATTCTGCAAATTGAATTCACAGCGCAAGGTATTGCCATTTTTTTCCATCAGCGGTGCCACGGTAATTTCCACATCCCGCAGCACTGTCTCTAGAGCAACATCTTCCCAATAGACCGCCATGCGGCCGGACTCTATTTTCGAGATATCCAAGACATCATTAATCAAGGTGAGCAGGTGCTTGCCTGCCAATTGAATTTTTTCGAGGTCGGGCTGCAAATCATTCACAGAAAGCTGCTCTTCCTCGGCTATTTCTTCTAGCAGCATTTCGGAATAGCCGATAATGGCATTCATCGGCGTGCGTAACTCATGGCTCATATTTGCCAAAAAACCACTCTTGGCCTGATTAGCGGCATCTGCGCGGCGGCTCGCCTCCCTCACCCGCCCCATCGCCTGACGAAGACTGGCGGCCATATCATTGAAGGAGTTCGCCAATTGGCCAAACTCGTCATGACCCATGTCACCTATGCTGTAATCAAAATTCCCGCCACCCCACTCAGAAGTGCCCTTCTGTAGCTGGCGAATTGCCCGACGGGTATAGCGAGTCATGTAGTAACCCAATACAAACGTGGTAATAAGAGCCAATAAAAACACCCCTAAGGCGACCTTATTGGTTCTACTCACTACCTCCCGCAATCCCATATTTATTTCATCGGAGCGCGCCAACAAATACCACTCATTCGCGCTGATACGCGAACTTAGCGCGTCATATTCACGCTGTAATTCTTCGCCTGTCGGACCGCCACTACCAAGAAGAAATTGCTGCCAATATTCAAGCAAAAACGAGGCACCCAAAGGCTCGTAGCCGCCCTCCTCTAGGTATTCCTGTAAATCACCGCTCAATTCTTCTTCTAATGCCGCAAGTGCTTCTATGCCACTCAGCAACTCATTGCGCTCTTCTGCTGTCACGCCGTTTTGAGCACCCGACTCCGCCAGCGCATCTACCACCAATATTTTGCGATGGGCGCTATACATACGCTGACTAAAATCATTCAACTCAGACTGGGTTCGAATAACGTGCTGAAGCAGCCACACATTGCGTCGGCGGGTGTCATTGCCCCATATCTGAATTAATACGCTGCCCAAGGACAGCACCAAAATCGCGACAAAGGATAAGGTGAGGCGGCGGGTAAAACTCATTCAACAGCACCTAGCAGATGCGCAATTTTTCCTAGCAATCTTGGCAGGTCGACGGGTTTGGTATCGTAATCATCACAACCCGCCAATAAGGCACGCTGGCGATCATCAGCCATTGCGTGGGCGGTCAGGGCAATAATCGGAATATGCTGCAATGCGGGGGTCGCTTTCATTTCTCTAGCAACCTGCCATCCATCTTTAACCGGTAAGCTCATATCTAACAACATTAATGCGGGGGGGCTCTGTAAACACATATCTATGCCCTGTTGGCCATCCACAGCTAGCAACACCTCATAGCCCTTGCGTTTTAAACGACGACTCAGCATATCGCGGTTCATCTCATTGTCTTCAACCAGCAATATTGTTTGCATTAGCGCCCCCGTGAACTATTCATTTGCAGCAAGCTTCGCAGCTGCGTATTTGCGGATGTCAGTGTTAAAACATACTCACCATCCGAGAGCTGCTCGGTAATTTTGGCGTAACAAGCCACATCAAACCCCTCTATGCTGACATCAACTAACACCGGTAATACCTCAGCACTAACAACACGCAAATTCTCTCCAGCATGCGCGCACACCTCAACATTAAACTGCTTCGCTCCGCTCCGCTTTCCAGCCATGACACTTAGCGTCAAGCTGATATTTTCTTTATACGACTGCCACTCCTCGGGCGCTGAATTCAGTAGTAAGTCATAGGGCATCCCCACGCCAAGCACCTCGGTCAACATCACCGCGTCGCCCATACCTTTCAACGACACGCTGATACGACGTCCAGCCAAGACCTGAACCGATGACGCAGCAATAGTCGCTGGTGCCGCCAATATTTGCCCACCCACCGTACAGGACTCGATTCGCCCCGTCAGATTCACATTATGACCAACAACACCGTATTTAGAGCGCAATTCCGAGCCGATATTGCCCGCCACCACATCGCCGGTATTTAAGCCGATACCTATCGTGATTTCTGGCAAATCGTCGGCACGATTGCGTTCATTCACCGTTTCGACCGCCAACTGCATAGCCACAGCACAAGCTAATGCGCGATCACAATCGTCGTTATCACTTAAAGGCGCACCAAAAATCACTAAAATCCCGTCACCAACAAACTCATCCACCGTTCCCCTAAAGCGCTGAATTACCTCGGTCATGGCGGCAAAATAATTATTCAATAACTGTACGCACTGCTCTGGGGCTAGCTGCTGACTCAATGCAGAAAAGCCGCGAATATCGGCCATTAAAATGGTGACTTGACGCAGCTCTCCCCCCAGCTGCAAGCCGTCATTGTCATCGAGCAAACGCTGGACGATCTCGTCTGAAAGATAGCGCCCAAAAATCTTGCGAATAAACCGCTGACTTTTTTCTAGCTCAGCAAGGTACTCGCGCTCACGGTCTCGCCAGCGCTTCGCCTCAAGCGAGGCGCCAATTCTCGCTCGCAGTAATGTGCCATTCACTGGTTTAAGCAAGTAATCGCTGGCGCCCGCATCAATGCACCGCACCGCGCCTTCCTCGTCCTGCATTCCACTGACCACCACCACCGGAATGCGGCGCAGGGCCTCGTCAGCGCGAATAACCTGCAATACCTCGTAGCCGTTCATATCCGGCATCACCAAATCCAGCAATACCAAATCTGGCTCGGCGCTGCGCATAATCTCCAAACACCGCGCGCCGCTTGCTGCCTCAATCACCATATAATTTTGACGCTGCAACTGATGCGCCAGTAAATCTCGGCTGCTGTCATTATCGTCAACCACCAAAATGCTGGCGGCCATATGCTCGAGATCATCGCGGATAATACCGCGCTTAAAACTCTTGAAAATTGCGGCTATTGGGTCAGATGCAACCTTGCCGTCATCACCCAAGCTAAACTGTTCTAAACGGCCCTGAAACAGACGCGACTGATGACGAATCTGTCGAATATAGTCACCGGCCACCTCATCATCGCAATCCTCAAGCAACATATCGCCGTAACCATCGACAAGACCAATAGCATTACGTAAATCGTGGCGCAGACGAGAAAGTTCGGTTTGAGAATCTTGCGAAAACCCAGATATAGACGCCAACATCTCCGTCATCGTCACCGCGGCCTTCGCAATCTTTTTCACATCCGCCTTTAATTCAGGCGACTGCGATATAGCGGCCTGCTCCAACAAAGACTCGGTAAACGCCTGCACCGACGCCAAAGGCGCCTGCAAGGACTGGCGCTGGTCATCTAAATACGCCTTGAATATACGATCACGATTACTCAAGCATCGCCTCCCCTGAAAATGTCTAAATGAGGTTATCAGATTTCAAGCGTCTAATACGCTCAATACCTATTTCTGTTCAGCGAATATCCACAAGCACTGGCCAACCCAGCCAGCGCGCACTATAATGCGCGCACGTTTTTCGGCGATGACAGAAATTAGGGCCCATAGCTCAGTTGGTTAGAGCATCCGACTCATAATCGGCAGGTCCCAGGTTCAAGTCCTGGTGGGCCCACCATTTCTAGAAGCCGCGATACTAGTGCTTATCTATCCTTAGTCTAGCTGATTTAAGTAAACTAGGATAAGCATCCCTCCGCGGCACTCCCCTAAACACGCGTAACAAATTACTCTATCTAAAGACCATAATTCACACGCATCAACCCCGCAAAGTCCCACCCATTCATCGCATCAAGGCATAAACCTATCTCGTCGATTCCGACGATTTTCTCACTATCTTGAGCTGCGATTATTTTGCTCTATCGAAAATCTATAAATTTGAGCACGATAATTAAACGAGACCCACATGAGCGCCCTCTTAAAAACGCGGGAAACAGCGGTATGGTTAATTCTGATGGTGGTATCCGTTAGCAACTGGGTACTCGGCAGCCAACGCAGCTCGCTTGAATCCGACAGTTCCGCCGCCGTTCTCATTTTACTGACCCTCGCCTTTTTCAAAGTCAGCTTAATCATGCAATATTTTATGGAAGTGCGGCACGCCAACAACGAGTTAAAGGTCAGCTGCAATCTTTGGTTACTAGCTGTATTTTTATTGGTGACTAGCGCCAATGTAGGAGTGTTCAATTGAATACCGATACCAGCACCACGCCAAAGCGAATTACCGGCGACGCCATCATTTGGGTAATGATTCTGGGTGATATGACCAATTTTATGGTTGGCTTTGCCTATTACGGCTATTTGCGTAATGCCAACCTTACTCTGTTTCGGCAGTCACAAGAGACTCTTAGCATCCCCATTGGGGCAAGCAACTCACTCATTATGTTGTTTAGTTCGTGGCTGATGGTATTGGCTCTGAGCGGTGTGCGGCAGGGGCGGCACAAACAAGCGGCAAACTTTGTACTTGGCGCACTTGCTTGCGGCGTGGTATTCACGGGCCTTAAGGCTTGGGAGTTTGCACAAAAGGCCGATGCCGGTATACATTTTCTGACTAATGATTTTTATACCTTGTATTACACGCTCACAGGGCTGCATTTCACCCACGTTGTAGTCGGCACCGGATTGCTCGCCTGTTACGCCTATATTCTAAAAAATAAGCCAATGACACCTGGCAAAATATTCTATTTTGAAACCGCCGCCATTTACTGGCATATGGTAGACCTTCTGTGGATCGTTATATTCACGCTGATGTATCTCCTTCCATAAAACGCATGTAACAATCGCCATGCGTTTTACAAAGGGCACCATTATTGTATTGACTATATCAGCTAGAACTAGGCATTTAATAATCCTCATTCAAGCGAGTAATTTTTAATTCGTTTGAAAGGCTATCTAATTAATCAGACGCTTCCAAATGCTTATTAATACGCAGAGCTAGTAACGTACACACCGCGCCGGAAATCAAATATAAACTCACCGCCACTAAGCCGAAGTGCACGGACAAACCAAGTGCGATAAGTGGTGCGAAGGCCGCGCCAAACAACCACGCAAAGTCTGAAGTTAAAGCAGCGCCAGCGTAGCGGAAACGGCGTTCAAAGTTTGCGGTTACGGTTCCTGAGGCCTGCCCATAGGAAATACCCAATAGCGCAAATCCGATAAGAATAAAAGCATCTTGCATCATGGGTGTTCCGCTCATTAATAGCGGCGCGAATAATGCAAAGATAGCGATCAATACTGCCATTAAAGACACGGTGGTGCGCTTGCCAATACGATCAGCAATTACTCCAGAAAGGATCGTTGCGACAATCCCGATACATGCGCCAAATACTTGGATGATTAACACATTGCCAATGAGTTGCGATTCACCAAGTAATATCCACGACAGCGGAAAGATCGTAACAATATGAAAAAGTGCGTAACTTGCTAAAGCGGCAAAAGCACCGAGAAAAATATTCGGGCCTTGTTTATCGAGCATTTCCCGTGTGCTAATGGGTTCCAATTCACTTTCTTCTAAGGCGAGCGTGTACTCTTCTGTCAGTACCAAACGCAAACGCGCAAACAAGGCAACCACGTTGATTGCAAAAGCCACAAAGAAGGGGTAGCGCCACGCCCAGGCTTGGAAGTCTTCGCTACTTACACTGCTGATCAAATAAAAGAATAATAAATTAGCTATCAAAAAACCTATTGGCGCACCGAGCTGGCCCATCATGGCGTACCAACTGCGTTTAGTCGACGGAGCATTTAACACGAGTAGCGATGGCAAGCCGTCCCAAGAACCACCTAATGCAAAACCTTGTAAAATACGAAACATGGCTAGTAAAAATATCGAGGCCCCACCCAAAGTACTGTAGCCCGGCAAAAACGCGATGCCCGCCGTGGCAGTCCCGAGTAAAAATAATGAGGTAGTGAGCTTTACGCTGCGGCCCCAGCGACGTTGAATATTCATAAACAACGCTGTACCAAAAGGCCTGGCGACAAATGCCATCGAGAAAATGGCGAAGCCGTATAACATGCCTTCTAAACTGCTGGCGAAAGGGAAAAATACGCCGGGAAAGACCAGTACACAGGCCATGCCAAACACAAAAAAGTCGAAGTGCTCGGAGGCGCGTCCTATAACAACCCCAATCGCGATTTCGCTAGGGGCAACGGACGAGTGTCTCGCTGGGGTTTGCATATCAAGTGTCGAGGAGCTGTTAGTCGTACTGGCCATGGCGCGGCTTATTTCCAAAATTTGTGAATAACGAAAGCCTACTCTTATTGCGTCGAGCCAGCCATAGGACAAATTGTCCAATTCTTTCCCCCGCTCAATTAGCTTAGAGTTTGCACCCTCTCCTAACATCTGGACTTGCGAGTGGCGATGTCAATTCTCAGAACTCTGCACAAAATATCTATTACTGCCGCTGCCTTAACGTTGCTAGGTGGCTGCGACACGGTAGTCATGTCTCCATCAGGCGATATCGCCGCCCAGCAGGCGAGCTTGATTGTATGGGCCACGGTATTAATGTTGATCGTCGTTGTACCCGTCATTGTCCTTACTTTGCTATTTGCATGGCGCTATCGTTCGACTAACAAAGACGCGACCTACGCACCAGACTGGGATCACTCTACCAATTTAGAGCTGGTAATTTGGGCTGCACCGCTCGCCATTATTATCGCCTTGGGCGCCTTAACTTGGGTGAGCACTCATCAACTAGACCCCTACCGCCCGCTAGATCGCATCAGCGAAGGCCAACCCATTCCCGAGGGCGTAGAACCCTTGATCGTTGAAGTGGTAGCGATGGATTGGAAGTGGCTGTTCTTCTATCCGGAGCAGGGTATTGCGGTAGTTAATCAGCTTGCCGCGCCGGTTGATCGCCCCATTAAATTTAAGATCACCTCTACCACGATGATGAACTCGTTTTATATTCCGGCCTTAGCGGGACAAATCTACGCCATGGGCGGCATGGAAACGCAACTGCATGCAGTGATCAACGAAGTAGGTAGCTACGACGGCTTTTCTGCAAACTATTCTGGTGCCGGCTTTAACGGCATGCGTTTCAAATTTCTGGGTATGTCTGAAAGTAATTTTGAGCACTGGGTCACCAAGGTTAAAAGTGATGGTGATGACCTCAGCCGCAGCACATACAAAGAGCTAGAAAAGCCTAGCGAATACAATCCCGTTCAGTATTACAGCTCCGTTGCGCCGGCTCTTTACGACGCCATTCTGAATCGCTGTGTAGATCCCGGCAGCATTTGCATGAAGGATTTAATGTCTCATCAGCATAGTGCCAAAAACGCTGCGGAAAAATCAAATGTGCAAAGTGAGACCCACCATGCCCACTAGTTCATTTTATATCTTTATAGCAAGCGCCACGTGCTCTTCCGAATCACTGACTAAGCCTTGCGGGCGCGGATAATCCTTATGTCTGAACAGTTCGAACTAAGCAAGTTGATATTCGGTCGACTCAGTTGGGAGTCTATCCCTCTTCACGACCCAATTATATTAGGGACCTTTATCATGGTTCTATTAGGTGGCGGCGCAATTGTTGGCGCGCTCACCTATTACAAAGTGTGGAGCTATTTGTGGCGGGAGTGGATCACCAGCATTGACCACAAGCGCATCGGCGTGATGTATATGATTTTAGGTATTGTCATGCTTTTGCGGGGCTTTGCCGACGCCATCATGATGCGTATTCATCAAGCTATGGCATTTGGCGATGCGACCGGATATTTACCTCCCCATCATTACGACCAAATATTTACTGCCCACGGCGTCATCATGATTTTCTTTGTGGCTATGCCCTTTGTCGTTGGTCTAATGAACTATATTGTGCCGCTGCAAATTGGCGCCCGCGACGTCGCTTTCCCCTTCTTAAATAATTTAAGTTTTTGGATGACGGCAGCGGGTGCAGCACTCGTTATGGCATCGCTATTTATAGGTGAATTTGCCAAGTCCGGCTGGCTAGCATACCCGCCATTAACGGGGATATTACAAAGCCCGGGGGTCGGGGTAGATTATTATATTTGGTCCCTGCAAATAGCAGGGGTAGGGACGCTACTTTCTGGTATTAACTTTGTAGTGACCATTGTAAAAATGCGTGCACCCGGCATGAACATGATGAAAATGCCGGTATTTGTATGGACCGCCCTATGTACTAATATTTTGATTGTCGCCGCCTTCCCTGTGCTTACCGCGGTCATGACCTTGCTTTCCCTCGACCGCTATTTAGGCATGAATTTTTTCACCAATGATCTTGGCGGCAACGCCATGATGTACGTAAACCTAATTTGGATTTGGGGTCATCCAGAGGTCTATATTCTAATTCTGCCTATTTTTGGTGTGTTCTCAGAAATAGTGTCTACCTACAGTGGCAAGCGTCTTTTTGGCTACTCGTCGATGGTCTACGCCACGCTAGTTATCACCATTTTGTCTTACCTAGTATGGTTACATCATTTCTTTACCATGGGTTCCGGCGCAACGGTGAATAGCTTCTTTGGTATCACCACCATGATTATTTCGATACCGACTGGCGCGAAAATATTTAACTGGCTGTTCACTATGTACCGTGGTCGCATCAAATTTGATGTTCCCATGTTGTGGACGATTGGCTTTATGATTACCTTCGTCATTGGCGGCATGACTGGGGTGTTATTAGCTGTGCCACCTGCTGACTTTGTACTGCATAACAGCTTGTTCCTTATTGCCCACTTCCACAATGTCATCATTGGTGGCGTGGTATTCGGCACCTTCGCTGCTATTACTTACTGGTATCCCAAAGTCACTGGCTACAAGCTCGATCCATTTTGGGGTAAGGCGTCATTCTGGTGCTGGTTCATCGGCTTCTACCTCGCCTTTATGCCGCTGTATATGCTCGGATTTATGGGTGTAACTCGACGTATGAGTCATTTTGATGATCCGTCATTGCAGATCTGGTTCCAAATTGCCTTGGGCGGCGCGGTATTAATTGGCTTAGGTATCGCCTGCTTCTTAATCCAACTTTACGTCAGCTACAAAAAGCGCGATTCACTGCGCGACGAAACCGGCGACCCTTGGGATGGCCGCACGCTGGAGTGGTCAACCTCTTCACCACCACCAAAATACAACTTCGCATTTACACCAAAGGTTTATGACAACGATGCGTGGTGGCATATGAAGGCGAATGGATTTGTGCGCCCAACAAGCGACTTCCTCGCCATCCATATGCCAAAAAATACGGCGGCGGGAATTGTTGTTGCCGGCATCAGCACCGTATTCGGCTTCGCGATGATCTGGCATATGTGGCTGCTAGCCGGCCTTTCTTTTACCAGCTTAATTGTCACCATCATCATCCATACCTTCAACTACAAGCGCGACTACTATATTCCCGTCGAAGAAGTCGCTCGTACTGAAGCCCAACGCACAGAGGTACTGGCCTGAGATGTCACATTCTGCAGTAATACCCGCCGCCGGCGAATCTGGTAAATTCGAGTTTTTAGAACGCGGCGAACACCACGTCGCCAATGGCACTCTGCTAGGCTTTTGGCTGTACTTGATGAGCGACTGCCTTGTATTCGCAGCGCTATTTGCAACCTACGGCGTGTTAAGCCAAAACTTTGCTGGTGGACCAACTGGGGCAGATTTATTCGACCTTCCCCTAGTGGCCATCAACACTAGCTTTTTACTTTTCTCATCGATCACCTACGGCTTTGCAATGTTGCAAATGCAACAGAACAAACTAAACGGCACTATTATTTGGCTAGCCATTACCGGCGTGTTCGGCGCGGCCTTTCTAGGCTTAGAACTATATGAGTTCTACCACCTACTTCACCAAGGTGCAGGTCCACAGCGCAGCGCATTTTTATCATCATTCTTTACCTTGGTCGGCACCCACGGTCTGCACGTTAGCTTCGGTATAATTTGGTTAGTCACACTGCTGGTACAACTAAAGAAGCACGGGCTTACCACCGCCAACCGCCGCCGCTTATTCTGCCTATCCATGTTCTGGCACTTTCTTGACGTGGTTTGGATCGGCGTATTCACCATTGTTTATCTTATGGGATCAATGTCATGAGCGAACATCATTTACACAGCTCGGAACATCACGAAGAAGAAGGCCCACACAGCAGTTTCAGTGGGTATATGATTGGATTTATGGCCTCAGTCATACTCACCGCCATCCCCTTCTGGTTAGTGATGGCGGATGTACTCAGTTCACGTAATGCGACGGTCATCGTCATTCTTGGCTTTGCCTTAGTGCAAATTCTAGTGCACATGATTTTCTTTTTGCACATGAACTTTCACTCCGAAGGCGGCTGGAATATGTTGTCGCTAATATTTACGGTGGTGCTTTTGTTTATTACTTTAGCCGGCTCGCTCTGGGTGATGTACCACATGAACGTGAATATGATGCCGGGCATGATGACCGGCAGTAGCTAATTAATAGTGATCAAATAATCGCCTTGGTGACCTATGCTTAAACGCCAGACCATGACGAAATTGGGGTTTGCAACTTTTGGACTGATCGCATTTATTGGTTTTATTGCACTTGGCAACTGGCAGCTTGAGCGACGTACATGGAAGCTAGATCTTATACAGCGGGTCGAGCAACGGGTTCACGCCCAAGCTGGGGCCGCACCGAAACACGAAGACTGGGCAAACATCACTAAAGCTCGCGATGAGTATCGAAAAGTCTTTCTCACCGGCAGCTATGCTCCCGATCAAGACACATTGGTTGTTGCGGCAACGGAACATGGCAGCGGCTATTGGGTGCTCACCCCCTTCAAAACGCAAGACAATAGCGTCGTCTATATTAACCGCGGTTTTATCACTCAGGGCGTTAAAGCCTCAAGCCCGCCAGCGGGCCAGCAGCAGGTCATTGGTCTACTCCGCCTAAGCGAACCCAAAGGCAGTGTACTTCGTGACAATGACCCAAGTGCCGACCGTTGGTATTCTCGAGACACGCAGGCACTAGCCACCAAACACAATATTGTTGCTGCGCCGTTCTTTATCGATATTGAAAAAAGCGCACTGGACAACTCACGCCCGCTAGGCGAAAACCAACAACATCCGATTGGCGGCCTAACCATTATTAACTTCCATAACAGCCATTTAGTTTATGCCATCACGTGGTACGGCCTCGCCGCAATGGTGGTAGTCGCAGGCCTAATTGTAATTAGAGAAGAACGCGGAAAGTCGTGATGTAAGGCTGGCTGCGACATTGCCACACTCATAGGTATACTGTGCCTAATCCAGCAATAAGATAACGATGACAATAAGCGCACTTCAATGACCGACGATATACGCCAGTACATTCAGTTTGAAAGCAGCGATGCCGATACCCTCGGCAAGCATATGCGGCAACTCGTGCAACTGCGTTGGTTGGCCGTGCTCGGACAGCTCCTAACCATCCTGCTCACCCACTACGGTTTTGGTGTTGAGCTACCCTTACAAGTCATGCTCAGCGTATTGGCAGGACTTGCCCTGTTTAATGCATTTAATGAATTAGGACTGCGCCTCAAACATCGGGTGCGAACCGCCGAGTTGTTCATGGGCCTGTTAGTAGACATGGGCACACTCACCATTCAACTTTACTTGAGCGGTGGAGCAACCAACCCCTTTGTATTCCTGTATTTACTGCAAGTTGGACTCGCCGCCGTACTCTTAGCCCCCTCCTTTGCCTGGGCATTGCTCGGCGTTGCAACACTGTGTTTTCTTTGGCTTGCCGAGGCTGGGCGACCACTTGATTTGCCGCAGGATTACCATTTAGGTATACGAAGTTACTATGTAGAGGGAATGCTAATTTGTTTGGTACTTAACGCCGCCTTGTTAGTGGTGTTTATTAACCGGATTAATCGCACCCACCGAGAGCACGACGCACGATTAGCTGAACTGCGCCAACGCGCAGCAGAGGAAGAACACATATTACGCATGGGCTTGTTAGCGTCGGGCGCCGCCCACGAGCTTGGAACACCGCTTGCTACAATCTCAGTAATCCTTGGTGATTGGCGCCATATGCCCTCGCTAAATTCCGACCCTGATCTTTACGAAGAAATTACCGAGATGCAAACCCAGCTCCAGCGCTGTAAAACCATCGTCAGTGGTATTCTTATGTCTGCAGGCGAAACCCGCGGCGAATCATCCGAGGAAACTAGCGTTTGTGATTTCTTTAATGGACTCGTTAACGAGTGGAAAAGCACAAGAAAAGTACGTGAATTCAACTTCCAAAATCGCTTTGGAGAAGATGTCGATATCGCTTCTGATACCGTCTTAAAACAGACTATCTGCAATCTTCTCGACAATGCCTTAGAAGCGTCACCGGATTGGGTTGGGCTAGACCTTAGCCGCGACGAGGATATGCTGCTTATTCAAGTTTTTGACCGCGGCCCTGGCTTTGCAAAGGAAGTATTCAATCGCCTCGGACAACCCTATCAATCTACCAAGGGTAGACCGGGCAGCGGACTGGGTTTATTTTTGGTTTTCAATGTTGCCCGCATTTTAGGCGGGCAAGTTAGCGCTAGAAACCTTGAAAATCGAGGAGCGGAAATCAGCCTTCGCCTCCCCATTGATGCACTCCGACTAAAGGAGGTTTAATTCGATGTCAGACCAAATTGATCACACTGCCGCACCTACGGAGCCTAGCTCGCCACCCCTTCTGCTAATAGAAGACGATGCCGCCTTTGCACGAACTCTAGGACGCTCGTTTGAGCGGCGGGGTTACACAGTGATCAACGCCAATAGCCTAGAGACCACACAGCTACTATTAAAAACACATTCGCCGGCTTATGCGGTAGTAGACCTAAAACTTGACGGCGAAGCCTCTGGTCTATCCTGCGTACAAGCCTTGCACAAACACGATCCAGAAATGCTTATCGTCGTTCTAACTGGCTATGCGAGTATCGCCACCGCCGTTGAAGCGGTAAAACTTGGGGCCTGCCATTATCTAGCCAAACCATCAAATACCGATGATATAGAGACCGCGTTTAACAATGCAGAAGGCAATGTAGGGGTCAAGATTCGCGGCCGCGCAACGTCAATCAAAACCTTAGAATGGGAACGCATACACGAAACGCTGGCAGAAACGGGCTTTAATATCTCAGAAACGGCGAGAAGGCTAGGCATGCACAGACGAACTCTGGCCAGAAAACTCGCAAAGCAGCAGGTAAAGTAAGCTATTCAAGGACTTAGCTAAGTTTGTAAGTACTTTTCCGTGTTCACCCGCCCACGCAAAGTGTATAGATTCAATAATCCCTTATTCAATCGATATAAATGCCATGAACAGCCCATTAAGTCGCGGCCAAAAATGAGCAGTAAAGACGCCGTTAACGATTTACTGTCGAGAACTAAAGCGATAGTAGACACGATTGTGGACGGTGTTATCACCATCAGCGATCACGGTCTCATCGAAACCGTGAACCCCGCAGCAGAAAATATTTTTGTATATAAAAAAGAAGAACTCATAGGCAAAAATGTGTCTATGTTAATGCCTGCACCCTATCAGCACGAACATGACGGCTATTTGCGAAATTACCTCAACACCGGCAATAAAAAAATTATTGGTATTGGTCGCGAAGTAACTGGCCGCCGTAGCGACGGAAGCACCTTTCCCTTAGAGCTTGCGATCAGCGAAATGGAGGTAAACGGCCAAAGGATGTTTACCGGTATCGTACGTGACATCTCACAACGCAAAGACACTGAAGAAAAACTACGGGAATTATTAGCTCGTACTAAAGCAATTCTAGACACGATTGTAGACGGCGTTATTACCATCAGTGATCGCGGCCTTATAGAAACGGTAAATCCGGCGGCGGAAAAAATTTTCGGCTACAGGTTAGATGAACTTTCGGGCAAAAATGTATCTATGCTCATGCCCAACCCATACCGAGCGGAGCACGATCAATATCTAAATAACTACCTCAGCACAGGCGAAAAACAAATTATTGGTATAGGCCGAGAGGTCACAGGCCTGCGGAAGAACGGCAGCACATTCCCGCTAGAGCTCGCTATTAGTGAGATGGAGGTCAATGGCCAGCGTATGTTCACAGGCATCGTTCGCGACATCTCTGAGCGCAAAGAAACGGAAGACCAACTGCGTAGCGCTATGCGACGAGTTCACGAACAACAAATTAAAGACGAATTCATCGCCACCGTAAGCCATGAACTTCGCACCCCGCTAACCTCGATTAAGGCGTCATTAGAACTGATTATTGGCGGTGCAATAGATAAAAAATCTAGCCAAGCAGATATGCTTATCAATATTGCACATAAGAATAGCGACCGTCTGCTTTTGTTGATTAATGATATTCTCGATATATCAAAAATTGAATCAGAAAAAATGCAGTTCAATCGGCAGGATATTCGAGTCAAACCCTTTCTCGAAACTGCCATATTCGACAATCAAGCCTATGCCGAAAAACATCAGGTCAAATTCATATTAAAGCAATGTCCTGATTCTCTATACATCAATGTTGATCCAGACCGCCTTATGCAAGTCATGAGCAATCTAATGTCTAATGCCGCCAAGTTTTCTAATCAAAATTCCGTAGTTGAAATCAGCGCATACAAAGTCGATAACTCCGTCCGCATAGCGGTATCTGACAAAGGGCGAGGCATACCAAACGACTTCCAGAATAGAGTCTTTGATAAATTCACCCAGGCAGACACATCAGACAAACGAGAAATGAATGGTACAGGCTTAGGGCTACATATATCTAAAGCCATTGTAGAACAGCACAACGGAGCACTCTCATTCATTTCCACGCCGGATAAGGGCAGTGAATTCTATATAGATCTGAGCATACTTGAAGGTTCACACAAAGGGCATCATAGTGAGTGACATAACACAACTTGAACGACTAATGTATATTGAAGACGAACCTGACATTCGTCTTGTCGCTGAAATTGCGCTCACGCAAGTTGCTGGTTTTAATGTAAAAATATGTAAAGATGGAAATGAAGGCCTTGAGGCTATCAATGACTTTAAGCCCCAATTAGTACTACTCGATGTCATGATGCCAGGAATGGATGGCCCGCAAATACTTACTAAAATAAAGGCGCTGGACAAATTTAAACATATCCCTATCGTTTTCATTACAGCCAAAGCGCAAACGGAAGAAATAACTAAACTGAAAAAACTCGGGGCTGAAAGCGTTATTACCAAGCCTTTCAATCCAATGACATTAGGCGACGATATTAGAACGATTTGGCGGAATCACTATGTGTATGAAGCCATGAAGTATGCGACAAACCGGAAACAAGCGGGAACAGGCTGGAGCTGACGGGAGCGTTACGGTTTACGCGGCATTGAAGCAAATGGGGTCTAGCTGAATAGGACTTTTGGAAAAACACGTTTTCGCGACACTTTTACTGTATTTGGAACTAAATCAAGAAATGCGCCTAGTTTTTCACGACCTTAAAGGAACACGTAAAAAGCGTTCAAGCCTTGTTTAAATGAGTTTTAATCGTTGCCTTTTTGAATGGCTCTGTAAATCGCGTCCATCAGGCGCAATACAGTTTCTTCAGACAAATCATCGTTAAAGATCGCTGTTTTCATTGCTTCCTTGATATCGAGCGGCGGCTCCCATCCTATGGCTTCCGAAACGGTCTCTATTAGCATAGATGCGCGCTTCAAACGAGTATGAGTTTTTTTCATCGCATCCGCTGCACTTCTCTCTATTGCAGGATCCGCAAATGCCAGGCGCAGCATAAGTTCAATTTGGCCCTTTAGCTCTGGATACATACCGGGACTGCTATATAAAACACTAAGTTGAAATTTGGCGTCTCTAAGTATTTGATTTTTATTGAGTTCAGCCTCCGTGACCGGAAACTGACCGACCCTATTCAACTCCTTCTCAGTACTTTCAAGCAGGTCGATAATCGCTTGCTCAGATTTGGAATCAGACCAATACAAATCGTCGCTATGATCAATGCTAGATTCACGCGCGCCTTCTTCTTGGCTTTCAGATGCCCATTTAGGGCCTTTGCCCGTAGATAGCCACTGAATATTTACCCCTAAGGCTTCAGATATCTGTAAGGCCTTATCTAACCCTGGCATTGAACCGCTCAGATATTTCCTCATTGTGCTAATTGGGATATTACACTTTCGCGCAAATTTACTTTCAGAATACTCACCCTTTAGGGTTAGAAGTCTGGAGGTTATCCCGCATTCAACTTCCGCATTACAAGTTGAATGTGATGATTCAGCTTTTATATCTTGTTTCATCTTAATATATCGCTTTGATTTACAAGGAAATAATTATAAAGGATCGCCCCATAGGAATAATTCTAAGTTGAAATAACACTAAAGGGTTTACATTTAATTCCTATAGGAATAGTATCTATATCCATGAAGACTATAGACGACGCAACAAAACAACTTATTCAGGACCCGATAAAGCGCCGGGCCTGGGTCATTTTTCAACTCAGCCTGAAGGGTCAAACCTTCGCATCTGTGGCTCGTGAGCATGGCTATGAGCGCACGGCACCACGGCAAGCCTTTGAACGCCGCTACCCGCGCATGGAGCAGATCCTTGCGGATGCGGTGGGGCTGCCTGTTCAGGCCTTATGGCCTGAGCGCTACGACCTAGACGGCACACCGCTAATAGTAAGGGGTGTTGGCAGGCCGCCCGGGTCACCAAATAAATGTGTCAACAAGGATACACGCAAACGCAAGCGGCGCAATGTCAGCAATCACACAAACGATAGACAGGTGAGCGCATGAGCCGCCGCATTCAGGATACGGTCACCCTCGATTTGTTTGAGGTTCCGCAGCCTGCAGCCGCCATTCCTGCAGGCCTTAACTATCGCTCAACAGTAGCTGGTTTGGTTGGGGTGATGCTGAAAGGTGCCGAAGGCGACCGCTACGACATTGCTGCCGCTTGTTCACGGCTCACTGGCAAAGAAGTCTCTAAATACATGCTGGACGCCTACAGCTCTGAGGGGCGTGACGAGTTCAATTTGCCGCTTTGGGTTGTGCCGGCGCTGGAAGAAGCCTGTAACAGCCACCTTATTACCAATTGGCTAGCAGGAGTGCGCGGCGGGCGCCTGCTGATTGGCCGCGATGCCTTGAATGCGGAGCTGGGAAAGCTTGAGCGCCTGAAGGAAGAAGCTGCTCGGAAGATTAAGGAATTGAAGAAACAGATGGGGGTGATGGAATGAGACCTACTGCGTTGCGAACTGGAGACCGAGTGCTTGTTACGCACTCTGGTGACAAGAAGAGTCAGGCTGTGTTTATTCGGCGCGACCCCGCCTGCTGTGGCCGTAAGGCTGTGAGCTATTTCCGGTTCCCTGGCTTTGCAGGCCAGAACGGGGCTGATGATGACGGCACTACGCCTCTGAGTGACTACGACGTTTCGCGGAAAGTGGAGGTGCTGGTATGAGTGCTGATTTGCAAACATTACAGGCGGAGGATTGTCGGCGAGTTTTCGATGCCGAGGCCATTTTTTTAGAGTTAGCTAATGAGGTTGCGAGGGTCACCGAGATACCCGTCGACTGCGCGTTAGCAATCCTTACCGAAGAAACGAAGACGGCATTGATACGCTACCTCCAAGCAAGCGATATCGAGCAAGGCTGCTGTTTGGCCTTGCTTATGGAGGCGCGCCGTTTTGCTAGTCAGAGGGTTGATTTGTGAGTTCCTTTACTTTGTCGAATGCCCACTGCGCAAGTGCTTGGTCACTGCTATTGGGGTCGTTAACCTCTTCAGCAAGGCTGCTGAGAAGCAAGTCGACATCCAGTTCTTTGCCTGGCTTTAGCACCTTTATTACGTGCTCGCCGATTTTTCTTGGGCCTAACCTTTCACGCCCTTTGGCAAGCGTTTCATTTTGCCTTTTCAGAATCTCATCGGCTATTTGTTCAGCAGTTTTACTTTCCTTCATTGGGAACCCTCCTTGGTGGGCTAGTTTGTTTGGCGATAAGCAGTTTAGCAGGGTTCAGGGTTCCCGCCATTTTGTAGGGGCGCTGGTATGAGTAAAGAGTGGTTTGCCGCAACCGAGCTAGTTGGTCTACCAGGACTGCCTGGCACGACTCAAGGGCTTAGCTTGGCCGCCAAACGCAACGACTGGAAAGCCCGTGCACGAGCTGCTCGCGGCGGCGGCAAAGAATACCACCTCTCCAGCTTACCAGAAGCCACCCGCAATCATATTTTGCGTATGGCTGTTGCTAGCACAACGGTGCCCGCTGTGCGCAAGCCTGTAAAGCCCGCTGATGAGCGTCGTATTGAGGAGCTAACGGCTCAGCAGCGCGAGGTTATGAATGCACGGCTGGCGGTGTGCGCAATGATTGATGAAATTGCGATGACGTTTGATGTCAAAAACCGCCAAGCGATATTGCAGCTTATTGAGCTTGCAAATTCCGGTGAGTTATCTGATGAAAGGTTAGCGCTGCTTACCTTGGCTAACGCCAAAAAAGGCAGCCGAAAAATTGCCATTCCTAACCGCGCTACCTTGTACGCCTGGTTGCGCGACCGCAACAAGGGTGCCGTTAGCACTGCACCCAAAACCCGTGCACCTGCACCGCAGCCAGTTTGGGTGGCTCCATTACTAAGGTTGTTCCAGGTCGAAATGCCTAACTCCAGCATTACTGAATGTGTGCGTAGCTGGAATGACTATTACCCCGATATTACCGCACCAAGTAAGCGCCACGCTCAGCGAAAAATACAAGAGCTACCTACCGAGGTGGCGCAATGGGGCCGTCGAGGTCGCAACGCACTACGCTCAGTACAGCCCTTTGTTCGCCGGTCCACCGATGGTTTATGGCCGATGGATGTGGTGACCGTTGACGGTCACTTGTTTAAAGCCTACGTAAAAAACCCGATGAATAGCCGGCTAAAAATACGGCCTGAAATTACCACCTATGTTGACGTGGGAACGCGCAAAGCCATTGGGTTTTCTTGTTGGCTGGCAGAGAGCCAAGTTGCGATTTGGTCTGCCTTGCGGGACATGGTGCTTAACCCTGAGTGCGGCGTACCTGCCATACATTATTCAGACAACGGTGCTTACCGCGGCGACATGCATCGTGCCGTGATGGGCCGCATAGGCTCGCAGATGTGTTTTTCGCAAGCGTATCGCGCCCAGTCACGGGGTTTGATTGAGCGGCTTAATAGTTCGGTTTGGGTACCCTTGGCTCGCACCTTCGACACTTACGTCAATGATGACTCTGACGAAGAGCGCACAAGAAAGGCCCTAAAACTTGCCAACAAAACAGGCGAGAACTTGATGGAGTGGACCGACTTTTTGGACTGCGCCCGCAAGGCGCTAGAAGAATATAACGACCGTTCGCATGGCAGCCTGCCTGGGAAGATTTCTCCGAATCAAGCTTGGGCTAATGCGGTGAATGAAGGCTGGAAGCCTACCGTGCTAGAAGGCGACGGGCTGTACGACATTCTGTTTCAAGAGGTGCGCAAAGTTGACCGCGGCGAAGTTACCTTGCCTTGGGGACGTTACTTTCACGACAAGCTGCGCAGCTATCACGGCCAGAAAGTGGCGGTCTGCATTCACCCCACAGCGGGCGACCGCGTTGCAATAATGGACAGCGAAGAACGGCTTATTTGTGTGGCCGAGCGCGACGGTAATGTAGTGCCATATATGTCTGCCTCGATGGTTAATCACAGCCGCCTAAACAGGGAAGCTGCGGCCATTAAACGCAAAGAGCGCGACATAGCCAATTACCGTCTAGAGGCTGCGAGTGCGCGAGATATTCCGACTGCAGATATTGCTGCCTTGTCGCCAGGGCTGACACATAAGCCTACAACGCATATTGATGCACCTGACTCCGACGAAGAAAACCAAGAAAGGTCAGCGCTCTTCAATAGCTATGTCGCCGACTACCACAAGAATTTTTTGGCGGACTCACTAGATATGGTGAATGTTCGGGGGCGTGAGAATGATTAACGCTGCGGGGAAGTTGCTGTTTAAGAAAAGTAAAACTGACGGGGATTGCAGCCCCGCCAGTTTTAGAAATGCCCAATAAAGGGCCACAAAGCGAAGAGGAAAGTACCATGAATAGTGCCGTAAATCTAGTTTCAAGCGATTGTGAAAACCGTGATCTGCGAGCGGAAATAGCCGCTCTGCAGAAAGAAGACCCGAAACTTTCTCAGGCGGAGATTGTTCGTCAGAGCGGCGTGGGTAACACGGTGATGAGTCAGTGGATAAATGGCCACTACCCTGGGAACACGATGAAAGTAGAAGCGGCAATTGCTCGCTGGATTGACGCGTACAAGGTTCGCAAGCAGGAATCTAAGGCCTTCCCTAAAGCGCCTGAGTGGGTTGCTACACCATCGGCTGAACGGATTATTTCAGCCCTCGGTTACGCTCAGCTTGCGGGTGATATATCGGTTGTTTACGGCGGCGCGGGGCTTGGTAAAACCTCTGCGATTAAACAGTACCAACGGCTTTCTCCTAACGTCTGGGTGGCGACAATGAGTTCGTGTACTGCATCAAATGCTACAGCCCTTGAAGAAGTGGTTGATGCGTTGGACATGGATGCAGCCGGCGGAGCGGCTAAATTACGCCGCGCGATTATTAAGCGCATCACCGGATCCGCTGGCCTGCTTGTCATTGATGAGGCTCAGCACTTGTCTATTAACGCATTGGAAGACATTCGCTCTATCCACGACAAGACCGGCATTGGTATCGCACTGGTTGGCAATGAGGCCGTGTACAGCCGCATGACCGGTGGCAACCGTGCTGCCTATTTGGACCGGCTTTTCTCGCGGATTGGTAAGCGCGTAAAGCTAACCCGTTCAACTAAGGCCGATATCGATACATTGATAAAGGCGTGGAAAATCGACTTTAACGATTGCCGTACTGCGCTACATGAAATAGCGAGCAAGCCCGGCGCATTGCGCGGCATGACGAAAGTGTTGCGCATGGCTTCTATGTTTGCCGCTGGCGAAGGTCGGGATATTAACAGTGCCGACATTAAAGCCGCATGGCGCGATCTTGGCGGCGAATAGAGGGCAAGGCTATGAGCATGTATCACCCTAATTATATTAGCCACTACGGCGAACGGTTTATCCGCTTAGGTTTGTCGGCGCACGGTGTGACGTTTGAGCAATACCTTGCTGCGCCTGAACGATACGAAATCAAATATGAAAACGAGCATCGCCCGCTGCTGCCGGCGCAACGTGCAGTACAAGCCCGTTTGGATGCGATCGGCTTTGAGGTGGATCGTGTTGAAGCCGAGGTCGATGAACTGCCACACCGCAATGGCGCAGCCATAGAGCCTCTGCGCCACCACTGTCGCCCAAAGCGTTCGCGCAAAAGCGATTTCACGCGGAGGGTGCGGGCATGTTAGTGGATAAATACAACCATTTAATGCGCTGTGCCAAAGCCGAACGTGTGCCGTTGGTACCTTACCTTTGCCCAGACTGTAATGCCGATTTGCTGGCATTGCAGCCACCGCTAGAAGATGACCCGTGGGATTCGGTTGTGCAGTGTCCGCACTGCTTAGGACTGCATTTTAGGCTGGTCAGTTTTGACGGTGAAATTGGTATATGGAGCTTATCGAAATGAATCCAGACCTTAAAAACCATCTTAACAATATCGCCGCTCAAGTTGTTGCCGTGATGGAAGACAGAGACCTGCCAATGGGAAGTGCCGCTTTGGCAGAGGCTTTGAATATGCCACACGACCAAGTGCAGGCAGCGGTGATGGAGTTGGTTATTTGTAATCGTTTGATCTGGGTTGGTCGCTGCGAGAACCAGCGGCCGGTTTATCTATTGCGCGTTACTGAGACCTTGGAGGCCTAGCATGAGCGACATTAGCCCTGATCGTGTGCTGTTTGTTTTATCTCGCCATATCGGCGAAGACAACGGCGTGAGCGTTACCAAACTAGCCCAAGAAGTGACCGACTCACTGTTGGTTTCTTCGGGTGATGAACGAGCGATTAGAGCTGCAGTAGTGTCGCTCCGTAAATCTGGCCACCACGTCTGCGCGCATCCAGGCTCGGGTTATTTCTTAGCGAGTACTGAGTTAGAACTGGTGCGCAGCTGCAGTTATTTATTCGACCGAGCCATGTGCTCTTTGGAACAGGTTGCCGCCATGCGGCGTGAATCATTGCCGGATCTGCGCGGGCAGCTGAGGTTGCCGACATGATTCTTTCAAAATTTGAAATAGCAAAGCTGCACGTTAAAACGATTAGAAGGCGCGAATGCTCTGATATTGACTGCTACAGAATTCTTAACGATTACAACGCTGGCGCCAGTGTTAATCGTTTAGCGCATGAGCACGGTGCAACTGACTATCAGATCAAGAAAATACTGGATTTAAATAATGTGCCTGTGCGTAACCAGAAATTGGCGTCTCGGCTAAGTATGGCGCGCCCGTCCGAACGCGTAACGATTATGAAAGGAGAGCATCATGAACACTGACACCATACCCGAAGGCTATGCGCGTAACTCAGCTGGTCACTTGGTACCAACCGAGCAGATCCGCGAACACGACAAACTGCGCGACGACGTGGCCCGCAGTTTGGCAATGGAAGCCGAAGAGTTGCATGACCGCATTGCGGCATTCAAAGAAAGAGCCTTGGCCGATATCGCTGACATGGTTGCGATCGCTGCCGACAAATACCAAGTAAAGATTGGCGGCAAAAAAGGCAATGTCAGTTTGTGCACCTATGACGGCGAGTACAAAGTCACTCGAACTTACGCTGAGCGCATCGCGTTCACCGAAGAACTGGAGGCCGCACGCGAGCTGATCAACCAATGCATTGTGGGCTGGTCTGAAGGTGCAAACGCCAATATCAGGGTGCTGGTTGATCAAGCATTCCTTACCAATGGTCATGGCCAAATTAAGACGTCAGAAGTGCTGAATTTAATGCGCTATGAAATTGCTGATGAAGGCTGGAAGCGCGCAATGGAAGCTATTAAAGATTCGATACATTCGGTTGGCGCAACAGTCTACGTGCGCGTTTACAAGCGCGTTGGCACTAGCGATCAATATCGCCCACTTGCTCTGGACATCGCAGCGCTATGAGTGCTGGTGAGCACAACGTGGCGATATCGATGCGCTTGTATCAACTGATACAGCCGCTGTATTCGCGCATCAATAAAGCGGGCGTCAAGGTTGAAAAGCTCACTGCAACAGCGCAGCGCGTGACGGTTCAGCTTAGCAGCCACGAAAGTCTGCATCAGCTGTTCCCAGATGCTGGGCTGCGCACGCATGACGGCAAATCCTTTTACGAGTTTTTCTTCGATCACGACTGCAGGCTGGTCTGGGAGGCAACTACCAATGAGCATTAGTAAAGAGCAGTGGGCCGAGATTGAAGAGCGTTTAATGGGCTTTTACGTGCATGTTAAATTCACGTTAAGTGGGCATGAAATAACAATCAACAAGCAGCTTGTTAAAGAAAATCAGTTTTGCTTGGTTGTGTTCATTGATGAAAGGATCAAATCGGCTTGGCACTTCGGTGATGCCGATTCGATATACGATCCTATCGTTAAGCAAGTCTGGCGCAAGTTCAGCAGAGCCTTATACTCGCCGGCTAAAAAAAAGAGAATGATAAAAGCTTTTGGAGCACGTGAAGCACGGCGTGTTTTCCCGAACATGGATAAGGTTAATGAATATTGGAGCCCCGACTTCAAAACCGCTGCCAGCCTAGTTCGCCAATTCAAAAAGATCGACGGCTTAGAGCTAGTCGCAGAGCCGGTGAAAGCCAATGGCTAACAAACCCACACGCGACCGTCGCGGCACTGAGCTTGCCAAAATCCACATGGGCGCAAATAGGCTCGGTCTGGATACCAAAGATAAAGACCCAGACAGCCCTTACCGCTCAATGCTGTGGGCCGTTGGTCGAGTGCGTAGCGCTCGTGATTTAGACGCTAGTGGTCGCGCTGCGGTGTTGGATCACATGAAGCGTCTTGGTTTTGAATCGACCAGGTATCGCCCCAAGCCCTCTAAAGCTACCGCTGCACAAATTGGCAAAGTACGCGCCCAGTTATACGACGCAGGCCGCGACGAAGCCTATGGTGATGCCCTCGCTAAACGCATTTGCAAAGTTGAGAAGTTGGTGTGGTGCAAGCCAGACCAGCTCAACCGAATCGTTGCGGCGCTTTGGTATTTTCAAGAACGCAAAAAAGGGAAGGAATCATGAATCTAATATTTGTGTTTTCAGTGGTCGAGATCCTCGGCTGTTTTTTTGCCTGGTCTATTGTGCGCATCAATCACGGGGAAGCCAGTGAGGCTTGATGTTCAACAGCTGCCCGGCAGCCTACGCGAAGTGATCGATGTGATCGGCATCGATGCGACGCTGCGCCTGGTCGAACATCTTGGCGGTACTCGTCTTTATATCCCCGAAGCTATAACGCCCGAACACCCTGTTGTTGCGATGCTAGGTCATCATAATGGCTTTGCGTTAGCGGAACGATTTGGCGGCGAGCAACTACTGTTACCGCGCTGTATTGCTGCCGTACGCGCTGTACGAGACGCAAGCATTAGAGCGCAGCGCGCCGGTGGTGCTAGCACCAAAAAACTAGCGCTGTCGCATGGCTTAACAGAGCGGCAGATTTACGCGATACTCGCAGGCGGCGAAGAGGAAGAGTCGCCGCAGCAGGAGTTGCTTTAAATAATACGGAGGTGATGCGATGTTAACTTTACTGGTTGTTCTGGTATTTATAATTCTCTTGGCTTTGTTGTTTGGCGGTAATGCGGTGTTGAAAGTAATAGGCGGAATCGGGCTTGCTATTATCGGCATTGCTGCGTTGCTAGTTTTTTTTGGTGGAAATAAAGACAGTAAGGGTCAGTTTTATACCTTGCATATTTGTAAGGCTGCCGCCGCAACTTTGCTAAAAGTGTCGGTGCCGGAAATTAGATCGACGCCTCTTGTCGGTGGAAAATTATATTCAGTGGGCGTTATTTCTGAAGATGATGCGGCAAGTAGAATGTATCATTGCAACGTCTCCAAGCAAGATAGTGACGAGATCGAGCTTTATCACGCTGTCGATTCAGCGGTGCATTACCAGAGGAAGGTACATTTTGATGCGGATGGTGATTCATTGCTTATTATCGTCTCTGATTTTGGGCGCGAAATTGATAGGAGAGACTTTCAAATAAATGAGTTTAGGCGCTCAACGGAAAAGAAGTAATAGTACGTTCTGATTTTATGTGAATTGTGGGCCGCTTTACGGCCCACCGATTCCCCGCTACTATGCCAACCATTCCCCGCAAAACACCTCAGCAGCTGAAGCGCTTCACCTGATTTAAACCCTTCTAAATCTTTAATCTCAAATCTGCATCGTAACCAACGACTGGAGACTTGAGGTGTTTAATCATGTAACTGACAAATTGCGTATTTGGCCTTGGCTGTTTTTGGCTTTGGTTTTTACCTGCATTATTGCCTTTGTTGCGCCATACCAAATAGGCGTGCTGGTGTGGTCTCTGACTAAGCTGTCGCTAG
Organism: Zhongshania aliphaticivorans; assembly: GCF_902705855.1. GTDB lineage: Bacteria > Pseudomonadota > Gammaproteobacteria > Pseudomonadales > Spongiibacteraceae > Spongiibacter > Spongiibacter aliphaticivorans_B. Next base: position 524,375 of record NZ_CACSIJ010000012.1, read on the forward strand.
GTGCTTACCTCGGGTATTGGATTGATAGATCGGTATTCCATTACTGCCGCCCGCACGCATTAATTACCAGCACGCTAACGACGTCGCAGGTACATGCCTTAGCGGCGGCAATGATTCGCCGCGCAATTATTATTGCTGCTTCAATCTTGGCGCTGGGGCTTGGCGTATGACGTGGTCGCGGGTTTTTAATATCACGTTTGCCGCGCTAATTATATTAGCTTTATTTTTATGTCTGTCTGCCTATGCGCAAATACCTGAGCGCGCCGATCATTACCGACGAGATCTTACCCGCATCAGCCAGCAAGAGATGGGGCTTGCGGCGCCTGTCGCATTATTTGCGGCGCAAATTCATCAAGAAAGTTCTTGGCGTTCTGATGCTAAAAGTCCTTACGCAGTAGGCTTGTCTCAGTTCACGCCGGCGACAGCAAAGTGGATAGCAGAAATTTATCCCGATCTCGGCACGGCCGCACCGTATTCCCCCGGCTGGGCAATGCGGGCGATGCTGCGTTATGACCGCCACATTCGTGAGCGTGTGAAGCCGTGGCACGCGAGGGATATTCCCCAATGTGACAAATGGGCTTTTACGCTTAGTGGCTACAACGGTGGCCCCGGCTGGATTAGCCGCGACCGGCGACAAGCTGAGAGCGCCGGTCATTGTTCTGACGTTTGGTTTGGTTCGGTGGAGAAGTACTCCACCCGATCTGCCTCTGCATTTAAAGAAAACCGTCACTACGTTAATCGTATTTTAAACAACCTTGAACCGCGCTATATCGCCGCTGGTTGGCCTGCCGGTGCTAAGGGGGCCACATGCTTCGCATTGTAGGTGCCGTTCTGGGTAACAGCACCGCTGTTGCGATATTGCTTGCTATTGGCGCAGTGCTTTATCACGGCTGGCGCACTGGCAGTCTGCAAGATTTGTTACAAGCCAAAGACCAAAAAGTCGGCTCATTAATCGCCGAGCGGGATCACTGGCGCGATGCCGCATTGGCGTATCAAAGCCGAGCCGATAAGCAAGAGTCATTGCGTGAAGCTGCAAACGAATCTGTTCGTAACCTGCAAAAAGTATTAGCAGAGCGCGAGCGTAGCTACACCCTTCAACAACAAACTATCTCTGATTCGCCGCCACGTGACGACGGCCCCGTTGCGCCGGTATTGCGCAATGCCATAGAGGGCTTGCCGTAATGCGTAGCGTTTTAATTGTGATGTCAATGCTGATCCTTGCCGGCTGCGCTGGTATTACGGCCCAATCGGTTCCACCTGCGCCGATTCTTTGCCAAGTGCCAGCTGGCTTATTAAACATTGAAGACTCACCCGCAATACCGCAAAACGAATACAGCCAACAAGACGTGGCGATGTATATCAGCAAGTTGCATCAGTGGGCGTGGCGTGGCTGGCTCAGGGTCGATGCCGTAGATAAATGGGTGATAGAAAACTGTGGACGAAAGTGATTACGAACGCGCTGCAAAATTAGCGCAAGGCGAAATTGATACAGCGCTGGCAAAGCACAAACAGCAAATGGCGTCACGCGGTAGCGGTGCCTCTGAATGCGAAGAGTGTGGTTTTGAGATACCGCCCGCCAGACGCAAAGCAGTAAACGCAGACCTGTGCATTGAGTGCCAGTCATTAAAAGAACAAAAGGAGCGGCACTGGGCATGAACAATATTAATTGGGATGCAGCGCGATTTGGGTTCGATCTTGCGCAACTCATTTTTATGGCCGGCGTTGCTGTATATGTTTGGTGGACTAATCGGTCTAGGGCGACCAAGAAATCTATCGAAGAAGTCGATGACAATATCGAGAAGATAGAAGCCGATTTTCTGAAGACAACAAATGCCTTGGAGCGTCGAGTGGATTCATTAGAAAAGGATTTATCGCACCTGCCTGGGCACGACGAAATGTCCGCAGTACATGAAAAAGTGAACGCTGTGGCGAATACCATGAGCGCGGTGCAGGGCGAATTAAGCGGCATTAACCGCACCCTTGGCTTAATTAATGAATTCCTTTTAATGAAGGGGAACGATAGAAAATGAACTATCAAAAGCACATACAAGAAGATCGTCGCCTTGTGATTTTGCGCTTACTGGCCGAGGCCCAAGGCTACGATCTGAACAGCTCAATATTAAAAACGGCCTTGGCGGACTTTGGTCACCATCCGGGTCGCGATCTAATTCACACCGAGTTAGCTTGGTTAGAAGAGCAAGGTTTAGTTAAAACGCATCAGATGGCCAGTGTGCTTGTTGCCAAGCTAACCGGCCGTGGCGCAGATGTAGCGACAGGCAATGCGCAAGTGCCGGGTGTTAAGCGCCCTGGGCCGAGTGATTGATATGGCAGACCGTCGCACGCGGGGCCGCCCGTCTAAAGTTGAAAAGTTACCTGACAACATTAAGCAGGCGCTGGATAAGTTGCTGCGAGATGGCAGTCGTACCCAGCAGGAAATTTTAGACCATATCAATAAGCTGCTGCCGGAAGACGATCAGCTTAGCCGCAGTGGTCTTAACCGCTATAGCACCCGCATGGAATCAGTGGGTGCAAAGCTGCGCGAGACTCGCGAAATAGCCAACGCATGGATGGCGCGTTTTGGTGATGAGCCAACAAGCGACGTTATGCAGCTGGTAACTGAAATGATGCAAGGTGTGCTATTCAAAATATCACTTAAGGCTGCTGAAGCTGCAGACGATGAGTTGATTGATCCTGAAGAAATGAAAGACATCGCTTTGGCTATTCAGCGACTGTCTCGCGCCGCTGAAATGAATGCCAAACGTGAGCAGCAGATCCGCAAGGCCTTTGCAGACCAAGCCGCCACCGAGACGGAAAAGGTTGCTAAAGAAGCTGGCTTAAGTGCTGAAGCCGTTCAGACGATTAAGAACAAAATTCTAGGAATCGCGTAATGGATGAATTAAGCATTGCCCAAGCAATTGTCGATGGTTGTGGCGATATCGCTTTTGCAATAGTTGCTGCGGCTTTTATTAGAGGCTTGCTCAATAAATGACCGACATCGGCATTGGCAAAGTCCTTGGCGGTGGAACCGTCAACGACCCGAACTGGTATAAGGACTTCGACGCAAACGAAGTCCTTTTGCAATACCAACGCGACTGGGTTGCAGACGATTCTCAGCTCAAGATTGCCGAGAAGTCGCGCCGGACAGGTTTAACCTGGGCTGAAGCGGCCGACGCCACGTTGTGCGCCGGCGCATCGCGTGCGGCCGGTGGCTGTAATCACTTCTATGTTGGCTCTAACAAAGAAATGGCGCGGGAGTTTATAGACGCGGTTGCAATGTGGGCAAAGCTGTTTGATCAAGCGGCCGGCGAGATTGAAGAAGAAATCCTGATCGATGAAGACAAAGACATTCTTACCTTTGTCGTTAACTTTGCCAGTGGATTTAAAGTACAGGCGCTGAGTTCACGGCCGTCTAACCTGCGTGGTATGCAAGGTAATGTCACTATCGATGAGGCTGCGTTTCACGAGCAGCTAGCCGAAGTACTCAAGGCAGCGTTGGCACTGACTATGTGGGGCAGTAAAGTCCGCTTAATCAGCACGCATAACGGCGTCGACAATCTCTTCAATGAAATCATCAATGACAGCCGCGCCAAGAAAAAAGACTACAGCGTACACCGTATTACCTTAGACGATGCGTGCCGGCAGGGTTTGTATAAGCGGATCTGTCAGATCACCAAAAAGGTATGGTCTGCAGACGCTGAGGCTAAGTGGGTTGCTGGCTTGCTTAAAAACACCGCGAGCGCAGACGATGCCCAAGAAGAATATTACTGCGTGCCCAAGTCTGGCGGCGGTGCATATCTGTCACGCGCCTTGGTTGAGTCTCGCATGTTTGACGCGCCGGTGTTTCGCTATTCCGGTACCGCCGAGTTCAATGCATGGCCTGAGCATCTACGCCATGCTGAAATTGAAGATTGGTGTAACAAGCATTTACTGCCCATTTTAACCACGCTTAATCCGGTGTTACGCCACGCCTTTGGTGAAGACTTTGCCCGTAATGGCGACTTAACCATTATGGCTCCAATGGCGATTGAAGCCGATTTGATGCGCCGTGTGCCGTTTATTGTTGAGCTGCAAAACGTACCGTTCAAACAGCAAGAACAGATTTTGTATTTCATCTGCGATCGTCTGCCACGCTTATGCAAACTCAAACTAGATGCGCGGGGCAATGGCCAGTATCTCGCCGAGCAAGCCAAGTATAAATACGGTGCCGGTCGTACCGACGAAGTGATGCTCTCCCAATCATGGTACCTAGAGAATATGCCACGCTTTAAAGCGGGCTTTGAAGACGATGGTATCCGCATTCCTAAAGACGATGAGATCGCCAGCGATCTACGCGCCATTCAGGTCATCAAAGGTATCGCCAAAGTCCCCGAGGGAAACACCGGCACCAAAGACAAACAACGTCACGGCGATGCAGCGATCGCATTGGCCTTGGCCTATGCCGCCAGCTTTGAAGACGGTGGTGAAATCGACTGGACACCCGCCCCAAATAAACGCAGCCAATGGGAAGCGATAGACAATGACAGCGATATGCAAATATCAAAAGGAGGCGCGTGGTGATTAAAGTGAATCGCTCCAGCACAATCGTCGACCAATACGGCAGACCGTTTACCGTGCCGGATCTTAAAGAACAGCAAACCGAGCGCAGTGCGCTGGGGTTTTTGAATCAGACTTTTGCGGGGCATCCAAGCCGTGGTTTAACACCTTCTAAAGTCGCCCGCATTATGCAAGATGCCGAGCAAGGTAATCTTGTAGACCAGTGCGAACTGATGGAAGACATGGAAGAAAAAGACGGCCATATCTTTGCTGAAATGGGCAAACGCCGTCGCTCTTTGATTAATGTGCCGTGGAGCATTGTGCCGCCCAAAGGGGCTGACGCGAGAGCGACCCGCAATGCGGAATTTGTAGAAGACCTGTTTCAAAACATACCCGACATCGAATCAATCATTTTGGACATGGCAGATGCGATCGGCCACGGCTATTCAAACCTTGAATTGGAATGGGAGCTGGTTGAAGGGTATCTGGTACCCGTGCGTGTTGAGCACCGACCATCTAGCTGGTTTATGACGCCGCAAGAGAATCGCAACTCGCTTCGCCTTCGCAATGAGACCGGCATGGGCGAATCTTTACGGCCCTTTGGCTGGATCTCTCACGTACACAAAGCCAAGCCCGGCTACGTGACCAGAGCGGGCTTGGTGCGCGTGCTGGCGTGGCCGTACTTATTTAAAAATTACAGCGTGCGGGATCTGGCAGAGTTCTTGGAAATTTACGGGCTGCCAATGCGGCTGGGGAAATACCCTAGCGGTGCTGGCGAGCAAGAAAAATGGACGCTCATGCAAGCGGTGGTCGGCATTGGCCACAATGCTGCAGGCATTATTCCAGACGGCATGGACATTGAATTTACTGAAGCGGCCAAGGGAGCCAGCGGCCCCTTTGAATCGATGATTGCTTTTTGTGAACGCACTCAAAGTAAGGCGATCATAGGTCAAACGCTCACCAGTCAGGCCGATGGCAAAAGCAGCACCAACGCTTTGGGTAATGTCCACAACGAAGTGCGCATGGATATTCGCGACGGCGACCTAAAGCAAATTGCCGCCACCATTACCCGCGACCTGCTGTACCCCATTGCGGCACTTAACTTGCCAGGCATAAACGGCATGCGCAATGCGCCGCGCTTTGTGTTTGACACCAGTGAACCAGAAGACATGGCGGCCTATGCTGACGCTTTGCCAAAACTGGTAAGCATTGGCGTTCAAGTTCCAGTTAGCTACGCACATGAGAAGCTGGGCATCCCCAAACCTGAAAACGGCGAGGCTGTATTGCGGCCAGTGGCTGACGGAATTAATCAGGCGACACTGGCAACGCGCTATCAATTCGCTGCGCTTAACGCCCGTTTACCGACCCCTCAAAACACATTAGATGAGGTGTTAAACCAGATACCGCCAGAGCAACAACAACTGCAGGCAGAACAAATGCTCGCGCCATTGATTGCACGTATTCAAGCCGGTGACAGTTACGAGGCCCTGCAGGATGACCTGAGTGACCTCTATCCAGACTTAGACGTGAGCGCGATAGAAGACACCCTGACGCGCTTGTTTTTTGTGGCGGAGACATGGGGGCGGTTGAATGCCTGATGAACTGGAGAAGCTCATGAACCGGAGCAAAGAGAAAATGAAGCAAGGCCACCAAGTGGCGTTTGATGCATTTCACACGGGCATTCAAGGATGCAAAAGCGACGACGAGCTTGCTGGCTTTGTGCAGATGATCTGCCTATTGGCAGCAAAGACTATCCACGGCATGGAGGGGCAGAAGTTTAAAAAGGACTTCTTGCGGGGGGCTATATCTGATGCTGAAAAGATCGTGCCGAAACGGGTGCAGTGATGAATCGTCCTGACCGTAGTGCTCATAAACCACAGGTGTCATCGGCCACTAATGAGTCGACGAAACCGAAAGATTGGCTGAGCTGGTTAATAAGCAGCGTGTATTTAATGCCGGGATTTATATTGCCGGCAATAGCTGAGACCTTGATCGAACTCTGTAGTCACACTGATTTCAATGCTTGGCAACAATTCGCTGCTGGCATTGGTGGCTTGTGTATATACGGCCTCACGTTTTGGTTTTGGCTGAATGCAATCAGCGGGTTAATAAGTAAGCACCACTCATAAAGATCAGGACGCTCTCAACGATTGAGGCAAGTTTACCTGCTGTTAATGGCGCTGTGTCCGAAGTCACTGAGGTGAGGTACAAACTAGCAATGGATAAGATAATGGCAAGTAAGCCGAGCAGTGAACCAAGGTTGTTGGCTCTAGAGGTGAAGTGGCGGCTGTTTGATGCAGTATTGTCAGTGCTCCTTTGTTTGGCTTCGCTCATTAGCTTGATCTTGGCCAGTTTGTACTCAGCAATATTTTTCGCTGCCATAGCTATTGCGGCAACAACAGCTAGCAATGTCATTAGAAAAGTGATGATTGGGTCCATGAGCAAAAAGTCTCTCGAAAAGTAAAAGGTCGAAATATACGCCATTTAGGGCAGTTGATGATTGGTTTAGTTAATTGAGGAGTGAGTCAGCATGACCAAAGATGAATTAGCAAATGGATTTAAAGAGTTGGCAAGTAATGATGTTGATGGAGCATTGGCATTAGCTACTGGGATTTTTGTTGGCTTGGTAGAAGCTTGTTTAGCTATGAATGGCGAAGATCCTAAAAGAGAGATCACAATTGAGTCTGGCCGCCAGCGGGATATAACCCTACACGAAGCTGAATAGACCATGCCTGAACCAGTAGACCTAGGCTACGCCTTCACCCTTGCCCCCGCTAAAGCCGTGGAGTACTTCCGTATGAAAGGCCATAAAATCTCGTGGAACTGGTACGACACCTTCCAAGAGGCTAACGCTAAAGCCTTCACCGTGGCCAAAGTGGCACGCTTAGATGTGCTGAAGGATATTCGCGGCGCGGTCGATGGCGCTATTGCCAATGGCACTACCTTTGCCGATTTCAAAAAAGACCTTGAACCTACCCTGCGCAATAAGGGTTGGTGGGGTAAGCAGGTTGTTGTCGATTCAAAAGGCGTGGCCGAGCAAGTTCAGCTTGGCAGCGTGCGCCGTTTAAAAACCATTTACGGCACTAACCTGCAAACCGCGTACATGGCAGGCCGCTGGCAAGGCATGGCAGAGAATGCGAGCGAGCGGCCGTACTGGCAGTACATAGCGATTGACGATACCGCCACCCGTGACAAACACCGCGCCATGAACAAGCGCGTGTTCCGCTGGGACGATCCGATCTGGCAAAGTATGTACCCGCCCAATGACTGGGGTTGCCGTTGCCGCGTGCGAGCACTTACTGAAAAGCAGGTTAAGCAAAAAGGCCTGACGGTTGAAACCTCTGACGGCAAACTGAGTGAGTCAAGGGAGCTAGTCAGCAAGCGCACCGGCGAAACGCAGCCCGTGACGGGTTACGACCTTGGTGGCGGCAACACGTTTAAGCCAGGTGCGGGCTGGAGTTATAACCCAGGCGCGGCGCATTGGCAGCCAGACTTAGATAACTACCCTTACGCAACCGCTAAACAATATATTGAAGGTGCGGTAAGCGGCCCGCCGTTCAAAGACTTTTATCGCCGTATTGAAGGGGTTGTGAACCGTGTGGCTACCGAGTTCCCAAGCCTAAAACAAGCCGAAATACTAAAAAACACACGCCCATATTTATCTAAAGAGTGGCTGCCGGTGGCGTCTGTTGATCCTGCCTTGCAAGCCGACATCGGCATAGCCACTAACCAAGTACTGTTAAGCGAAGACACCTTGGCCAAGCAGTTAATAAACCGTGCGGGCCAGCCGGTGAGCTTAAACAGCTACCAGCAAATTCAAAGCGCCATAAACAACGCGACAGACGTGGTGCGTAATGGTCAAAATTTGATTTTTTATCATTTGGCTGAAGAGCAGCGTTATCGATTGGTGCTTAAGGCTACTGAAAATAATGAGCTGTTTTTGGTTAGCTATCATCCAGTGCGGGAAGGTACGCGGGATAAAGATTTAAAAACCGGAGAGGTGCTGCGTGCTGAAAAATAGTGGGCTGCGCCTGATAGCCCGATGGGGTCTGTGCGCTAGGCTCGCATCACTAGCGTGGTTACACCGCCCTGCCAGGCACAGGGCACACCCGAAGGTGCGGCATTCGCAGCGAGATTATTTGCCACAGATCCTTATTGGGGAGTATAAGCCATGAGCACTGAAATCGCCATTAGCATTGTTGGGGATGATGTCGAAGCGGCATTGCGCCACTTGCTTGGTCAGATGGACGACATGACGCCCGCCATGCGAGCGATATCGGCAACGCTGGCCGACAGTATTGAAGAAAGCTTTGACCAAGAGGCTGACCCAGAGACCGGCGAAGTGTGGCAGCCGTTGTCTGCCGTGACGACTGCCCTGCGGATTAAGGCAGGAACGTGGCCGGGCAAGATGTTACAGATTAGCCAGGGCGGATTAGCCGCGAGCTTTGCGCCCAGTTGGTCTAACCGGCATGCGGTGGCATCAAGTAATAAGCCCTATGCCGCTATTCACCACTTTGGTGGTATGGCGGGTAAAAACCGCAAGGTAAAGATTCCGGCGCGACCATATGCCGGACTCACGGCCGATCACCGCGACAAGGTTGTGGATATCATCAAACGCCACCTATCGCTCTGAGAGCAACGATAGCAGAAACGATCTAGCCAAAATGGCCAAAATGGGCCGCGAATGGCAAACCACACCCCAGACCAGAACCCAGACCCTGTTTAAAAGGTGTTTAAATTTGCTTGTATTGAATTTTGTGGGTTGGCTGGCGGCAACGGTAGCGCATCGCTGGCTAATTTGGCACACAAGGCGATTGTGGCCGCAAGTTTGAAATTGCCAGTTTGACGCCGTTGGGCTACTCTGTGTTCGCCTTCAGCCACACCCTCCCCTCTGCTGAAGCGCTTCACCTTATTCGACCCCGATGACTCCGCAACAATGGGGTCATGAAAAAACACCGCCTCGCCATTGCCGTTTGCTCCACCGCCCTCCAGCTTTCGTTGGCGGTTTGCGCATCTACGGTCGAAATTAACGCCGGATCTGAAATCCAGCTTTTCCCTGCTGGGGAATTCCGTGCGCGTGACGGCCGCCCAGAAGGGATTGGCGCATGGCGCATAGATGCAAGCGTGGCACAGCAACTTATAGCGTTGGCTGATGCCCGCAATACGCCCTTCGTGATTGATTACAACCACCAGACTCTACACGCCGATAAAAGCGGTACGCCTGCACCCGCTGCGGGTTGGTTCACTGCGCTTGAATGGCGTGAAGGCGATGGCCTGTATGCCACTGATGTTAAGTGGACACCGAAAGCCGCCGAGTACGTTAAGAACAAAGAATACCGTTTTATTTCGCCGGTCTTTTATCACGACGCCAACGGCGATGTTTCTCAGCTGCTTATGGCGGCGATCACCAACTTCCCCGCGCTGGATGGCATGGACGAGATCCTTGCCGCTGCCAGCACGATTTTTACTCCCCAACAAAACGTTACCGGAGACGATACCGTCATGAACGAACTATTAAAGAAGCTGCTTGCAAAGCTTGGCTTAGCTGAAGACGCAACCGAAGAAGATGCAATGGGCGCTGTTAGCAACCTAATGAGTATGGCTGACAAGGCCACGGGTGCGGAGGCAAAAGTGGCCGCATTGACCACGCAGCTTGAGTCTGCCGGTAAACCAGACCCTGCTAAATACGTGTCGGTGTCGGTCGTTGAAGAGCTGAAAGGCCAAGTGGCTGCGCTGACCACTTCTATTAATACCGACAAGGTAACGGAAATGGTGGCTGCGGGTATTGCAGATAAGAAGCTGCTGCCCGCACAAAAAGAATGGGCGACAGATTTGGGTAATCACAATTTGGCAAGTCTGAGCACCTATCTAGAAAACGCCCAGCCGATTGCGGCGCTGTCTGGTACGCAAACCAACGGCGAAGACCGTGGCGATAAAAAAGACGCGCCATCAGATGAGTTGGCTGCTTGCTGTGCCCAGCTTGGACTAGACCCCGCGACCGTTATTTAAACGCGCCGTAATTACCCATTAAATTTTAGAGGATATTGATCATGGCTTTATCTGCTGATCGCAACACGCCCACAAAGCTGGGCACCTTGTTGGCTTTCCCTGTTGCCGCAAGTACCACGATTTATGCGGGCGCACTGGTCGCGGCGAATGCAAGCGGCTTTGTAGTGCCAGGCGCTGCAGCAACGACCTTGACCTACCTTGGCCGCGCTGAGGAATACGTGGACAACAGCGCCGGTGCCAATGGTGATGTAACGGTATTAGTGCGCCGTGGCCAGCCGTTTAAGTTTGCTAACAGTGGCACCGATCCGGTTGTGCAAGCAAGCCTAGGCAAGCCGTGCTACATCGAAGACGACGAGACCGTAGCCAAAACGGATGACGAGTCGTCGCTTTCTGTCGCAGGCATTGTTGTTGGCTTAGACGCGGATGGCGTCTGGGTCGAGTAAGCCTAAACACATTTTATAGCCTGGAGATTACCACTCATGATTATTAATAAAGCGACATTGGATGCGGTGTTCAAAAGCCTGAATACACTCTTCCACAATGCGTTTACTAAAGTAGAACCGCAGTGGCAAAAGATTGCCATGCTGGTTCCGTCTACCACTAAGACCAACGACTATAAGTGGTTGGGTAAGATTCCCAAGATGCGCAAGTGGATTGGGGAGAAGCAAGTTGACTCGCTATCTGCGCACGGCTACAGCATCACCAACGATGACTTTGAAGTCACTGTTGAAGTAGACCGCAACGACATCGACGACGACCAGCTTGGCATTTACAAGCCGCAAGCCGAAATGGCTGGCGAGTCTGCCGCGCAATTGCCCGATGAGATTGTGGCAGACCTAGTAAACGGTGCCTTCACCCTTACGTGCTTTGATGGTCAGTACTTTTGCGATACGGATCACCCAGTGGGCGAAGGTGTTGTGTCTAACAAAATCACCACGGCATTCAGTATCGCGACCTTGGCGGCTGCAAAGGCAAGTTACGGCGCAGCTCGAACTGCAATGCGCGGCTTTAAAGATGAGCATGGTCGCCCGCTAGGCATTCGCCCAAACGTATTAGTGGTTGGCCCTGCCTTAGAAGATGAAGCCCGCACACTGATGACGGCCGACCGCTTAGAAGACGGCAAGGTGAATATCTATAAAGGCACAGCTGAGGTTGTTGTGCTTGATCGGCTCGACTCAGCCACCGCGTGGTTTCTTCTTGATACCACCAAGCCTGTTAAACCCTTCATTTACCAGCAGCGCAAAGCGCCAGTATTTGTTAAGCAGACTGACCCTGAGTCTGACGACGTGTTCTCTCGCAAAACTTTCAAGTTTGGTGCAGAGGCGCGTGCGGCAGGTGGCTACGGATTCTGGCAGCTCTGCATGGGCAGCACCGGCGCCGGTTAATAACAACCTGGGAAGCTTGGCCGGGGATTTCTCCGGCTCTTTTTAAACCATTAATGAATCTAGGAATTTGACATGGTAGCTAAAAAGAAGCCCACCACGACAGCGGCATCAATATCAGCACCTGCAGCGGCTAAAGCAGCTGAAGAAGCTAAGTCCGTAGCTGTGGTTGGTGCGGCAAACATCGAGATTAATTCTTCGCTAGAAACAAAACCGGATAACGGTGAGCCAGGCGAACAAGTGGAAGTTATTTTTGTGCGCTCACGCCCTAAGCACTTCTACCGAGCCGGCTTTAAGTTCACTGAAAAAGGTCATGGCATTGTCATCGATACCTTAAGTGAAAGTCAGCTTTTAGCGATTATGACTGAGCCACAGTTACTTTGTGAGCGCGGCTTTATCGATGCGCAAGTAGTTGCTGGAGACGCTGAGTAATGTATTGCGCCCAGGCAGATTTGGAACGCCGCTACAGTGTGAATGAGCTGATACAGCTAACTGATCGCACGGGCGCGAACGCAGTTGATGCCAGCATTGTTGCCGAAGCCATTGCAGATGCTGATGCATTGATCGACAGCTACTTAGAAAAGCGCTACCGCGATCGCATGCCCTTTGCTCCGGTGCCTACAGTACTTGAGCGTGTCGCTTGTGTGATTGCTCGCTACAACCTGTACACCAACAACAAGCCCGACGAAGTGCAAAAGCCCTACGACGAAGTGCTTAAATTTTTAGAACACGTCGCGATGGGCAAAGTAAGTCTGGGTGCAGACAGCGAACAACCGCCGGCTACGGGTGGCTTACCACAGATGACGTCTGACGGCCGCACTTTTGGTCGGGCTAACAGCAAGGACTTTATCTGATGCTGAGTAGCGATGTGGAAGCGCGGCTGCGCAGCGAAGTGTCGGAATTAAAAGCGGTATACGGCGCGGCTGGGTTTGCAAATTTACGCCAAGGCAATGAGCTAAGAACGCCACCGCAAACGCCTGCAGCTTATGTCATTACCTTGCGCGAAGTGCCGCAAAAAGATCTTTATGACGTGGGCAACGGTGTGCTCCAGAACGTGGTTTATCACATTGCAGTAATTACCGTTGTTCGTGTTGCCAATAACAATCTTGGTGATGAGACCAACACGCAAATGGATTTGGTGCGCGAAGAGATTAAAGCCGCACTGTATGGCTGGACGCCAGCCGGATTTGAGCAGCAGTTTAAGCGCGGCCCGTCAGCGCTGTTTGATTTTGCGGGCGGTGCCCACTGGCACCAAGACGAATTCATTATTGACCGTTACGAGGAACCTACCAGTGACTAAACAAACAGAAAAATCACCTTCACCCGCCAAGGTTGAAACCGTAGCGGCACCCAAAAAGAAATTGCGTCCTTCGCCTGAGCAGCTGCAGCAAATTACCCAGGGCGGACGTTACGCATTTAATCCCGAGACGGGCGCGATGAGCCCTCTACGTCAGCACACCAAAGCCGCCGAGCCCGGTGCAAAAACAGGAGCTAAATAATCATGCCTATTTTATTGCGTGAACAAGAACAGGTCATTGCCTTAAAAGTAGAAAGTACTTACGGCACTGAAGCTGCACCGGCTGGCGCACAAGCTTTGCTAGTGCACGATATTACGGTGCGATCGCTTGAGGGTGATGTTGCCGAGCTAAACAATATGGTTGGTTTTTTAGGCCACCAAGGCAGTGCCCGCATCAACACGTATTGCAGTGTGGAATTCGGTATTTATCTAGCTGGCTCTGGCGAAGCCGGTGTCGCGCCTAATTACAACGCAGTATACGAAATTAGTTCGCATGCTGGTGTGGTGACTGCAGACACCTCAGTCGACTACACGATAGCTACTAGCGACCAAGACAGCGGTACGATTCATTACTTTGTTGGTGTACACAAGCATACGTTGCTGGGTGTGCGCGGCAAGATCACCAAAGCATTTAGCACCACCGGCCTGCCCGTGCTTAAGTTTAGTGGATTCGGTTTGTACGTGCCTCCGGCCAAAGTGCCTGGTGGGCTGACGGGTGTAGATTTTACTGGCGCACTAAAACCTCTCCCTTGGGTGAAGTCGACAGTGTCAGATTTTACTTTGCACGGCGTAAGCCTTAACGGTGCGAGCTTTGATTTTGATCAAGGCATGCCCGCTGAGTATTTGGCGCTGACGGGTCAAGAAGAGATTGTGCAGTCTTCTCGCAAGGGCACTATGAGCGTTAAGTTCCGCGAAGATGATGTGAGCGTTGACAACTGGTGGGAGATTGCCCGCGCCAACACCGTCGACGCGTTCAGTATGCAGCATGGTGTTGATGTGACCCACGAAGGTCGTATTTTTCAGTTTGCTGCGCCCGCCGTTGAAGTTGCGAATGTTGATCGCAGCTTTGAAAAAGGCATCGCTATGTTAACGCTGAGCTGCAATATCTTGGCTACCGCAAAAGGTAACGATTACACGTTTGCTTGGTTGTAAGCAGGTTTGATCAATATTTAAACCACGATTGCAGGTGTTTTACGACGCCTGTAATTGCACTTAAAAACAGGAAATATCATGACTCCCAAAAGCGGATTTTCAATCAAATTATTAAAAGACTACGAATGGCCCGTGGATGTGAAAATTCCATTTGTTAACGCAGATGGCGAAGGTGATTACGAAACGCATCGATTCATTGGCGTCTTTAAGCATTTAAAGATGGACGAAGTAAATGAAATGCTTGCTGGCCTGCAAGAAAAAATTAAGCAGGTAACCGCTGATGTTGAAGCGAATGAGGCCTCTGGTTTGCGCACAGCAGAAATTATTGCCAGTCATCAAGTCGATTTATACATGGGTATTTGGACGGGCTGGCGCGATGATTTAACCGGCGAAGATGACAAGCCTTTAGCGTACAGCGAAGAGGCCAAACGTCAGCTGCTTGGACAAAAGATGATTNGTGAAGCGGTGATGAAGGCCCATCAAGATAGCCAGGGAGGCGAAGCGGCACGCCTAAAAAACTCCATGACCTCGGCCGAGGCTGGGCAAGTGGGTGGCGAGAGTTAAATGGCAATGTGCGTATGGTCTCAAACACCGATCGCATACGTGAGCAGTACAAGCAGCTAGGTGCAACTGAGACCGACACTGCTTGGTTAGACCAGGAAGAAGTTATTGCCACGGAAGGCATTCAGGTACAAGCCGCAAATTGGCCAGCGTTTAGTTTGTTCCTCGCTTGCAGCCGGCAATGGGACAGCGCGATTAGCCCGCTTGGCGAAGTGGTACGAATGGGGTTGCGTTGGAGTGATGTTGAGACTCGCGCAAAACGTATGCCGGAATGCCGCGCACTAAACGAAGAAGAGACTGACCAGTTGTGGCGAGATATTACCGTTTTACAAAATCACGCCTTAGAAGCTTTTGCAGAGTTGAGAGATGAGCAGCAACGTTAAGTTCGGATTACAAGTTGAACTCAAAGGCGACCAGCTTGTTATTCGCGGCGTGGACGGAATGCGTTCGTCTGTCAGCAACCTGAAAGGCGAAGTCTCTCGCAGTAGCAAAACCAGTGCTGCTGCCGCGCAAACTAATCGCGAGTTGGCCTCGTCATACACTACGCTTGCGTCGCAAGCAAAAGTGGTTAGCGGTGTTCTGGCGGCGATGGGTGCTTATCAAATTGGCCGTAACGCTATTACAAGCATGGCTGATTTTGAATATACGATTGCCGGTGTTAAAGCAGTAACGGGTGAGGCTAGTGAAAAGCTAGAAGAAATGAAAGCCGTTGCCAAAGAACTGGGATCGACTACCAAATTTAGTGCGAGCCAATCAGCGGAAGGTATGCGCTTTTTCGCGATGGCGGGTTTTGAAGCAAATGAAATAATCTTAGCTATGCCAGCAGCCTTAAATCTTGCTGCAGCAGCGGGCTTGGAGTTGGGAGCTTCGGCTGACATAACAAGTAACATTATGTCGGCATTTAACATTGTGGCATCTCGAACTACTGAGGTTGCCGACGCGCTAGCTACCACCGCTGCGAGTGCCAATACCGATATATCGCAAATGGGCGAAGCCATGAAGTTTGTGGGCCCCGTTGCTGCTGCGCTTGATATATCGATGCAGGACTCTGCAGCTGCGATCGGCGCTTTGTCGAACGCCGGTATTCAGGGTGGCAGTGCCGGTACCGGCCTTCGCCGAGTGCTATCGTCGTTAGCGAATCCGACGAAAGAAGCGACTGGATTACTGACATCAATGGGCTTGTCTATTGATGGGCTTAATCCTAAGACGCATAGCATTACTGAAGTTGTTACCAAGCTTAAAAATGCCAATCTTAGTGCGGCTGATGCGCTGACAATTTTTGGTGATCGCGGTGGCCCGGCAATACTCGCGCTCACTGAGCAGATCCCGCAGCTTGAATCCCTTACCCAAAAAATTAACGACAGTGAAGGTGCCGCCAAGCGTATGGCTGATACTCTGTCTGACAATTTAACGGGAGATTGGCAAGAGTTTTTATCGTCTGTTGAGGGCGTGTTTCTAGCGATCGGCGATGCCGGTGCGTTAGATAATATGCGCGGCGGCGTTCAAGATGTAACTGGATTAGTCAGAAGCCTTGGCGAAAATCTTGAAACCGTCGGCGATATTACAACGTTTGTTGCCGGCGTGATTGGCGGCAAGTTAGTTGCTGCTTTAGTGTCTGCGGCCAGCGGGGCTACTGCCAAGTGGGCGGCTAATAATAAGCTATTAGCTTCTGAGGTGGCCCTGGCTAAATCTGCCCATCATCGTGCCGTACAAGATCAGCTCGCCGCCCAGCGCTCGCTTGCTGTTGCCAGTACGTTTAATCTTAGGGCCGCCGCAGGAACGCGATTGGCTGCGGCAAATATGCGTGTTGTTAGCACCCAAGCTGCAGTGAATGCAACGACTGCCGCTTATGCGGGGGCAGCAACGGCCGCTGGCATAGCCGCGCGCGGCTTGAATGGTGCTCTTGCTTTAGTCGGTGGGCCGATAGGTGTCGCAGTATTAGCAGCTACAGCAATGTACACCTATCGCGAAGAGCTGGGTCTTGTTGATACTACGGCCAAAGATGCTGAGCAAGCGATTAAGAAAGTTACTGCGGCAATTGAAGGTTCGGACAAAGCCGCGACTCAAGCGCGTATTAATTTACTGACAGCTCAACTAGCCGATTTTGAAATACAAGCCGCAGCGAGTGCAAACGAGTGGAACCAATTTGACCCTTCCATCGCGATGCTGGATGGTGTGAATATGGCTCAAGCTGGGGCAAGTGCATTTTCTAATGTTACGAAGTCTGCAGCAGGGGCAGCAGCGAAAGTTGTTGCGACTAAAGAGGAGCTGGACAGGCTGAGCGCGACATTGGCGGCGTTTAATGATCCCAAGCCTAAGAATGATCCTGAAGAAGCTGGATCATTAAAAGACCCTGTGGCGCAAATAGATAAAGCCACTGAAGCATTAATACAAAAAATAAAAATAGTTGCTCAGGAAAACACCCTGTTGGCATTGGGCTACGAACTAGAAGACGCGAAATTCATTGCAGGCTACGCCCATGCCGATACGCTTACTAAGGCGTTGATGCGCCAGCAGCGTGAGCAAAAAGGTATTCTCGATGGCTATCAATCAGAAGTTGACGTACTTGCCGATGTAGAAGCTGCACAAGAAAAAGCCTCTGAAAAAGCAATGGCACTTGCTAAGGCCAACGAAGGCGCAATGGATGCCTTTTTAAATGCGAGTATTGGCGACGGCTTAATTGAAGGATTCAATGACGCATCCAAAGCTCTAGCGACATTTGTTGATGGCTTTGGAGAGCTGATTAATGCCCAAGAACTATATAACAAGGCGCTGCAAGATCCTAAGGTCGATGAAAAGAAACGTGGCGAAGCTGCAATAAAATATCAGTCTGCTCAAGTTGGTTTGTACGGGGATATGACCGCATCGAGCAAACTGTTTTTTGATGAGGGTTCAGCCGGCTACAAAAACCTAGAAAAAGTAGAGCAATCCTTTAGAGCTGCCGAACTAGCATTTGCGGTTAGTAATCTTGGCGTTAAGTTGGGGCTGATTGAAGCCGAGACAGTTGCTCACGTTGCCGCAGACGGTGCTAAAGCTGCATCATCTGCTGTGGCGGCGGCTGTCTCGTCAATGGTTGGCCTACCATTTCCATATAACATCGTGGCGATGGGCGCGACAATTGCTGCTATTAGTGCGTTGGGAGTAAGTGTACTTGGTGGTGGATCTGGTGGCGGATTGTCTTCGTCGCAACAAGCTCAACAAAACCAGGGTGCTGGCCGTGTATTGGGCGACTCGTCAGCTAAGTCTGAAAGCGCGGCTAAGTCATTAGAGCTGATGGAGAGCTACCTCTCAGATGGCTTGCAAGTTAGCAATGGCATGTTACTTGAGTTGCGCACGCTTAATGCAAATATTTCTGGATTGGGCAATTTACTCGGCCGTAAATTGGATTTTGATGGCGGTTTAATTGGCGTGCAAACCGGCTCAGGTATGGGTTCGGCTGGCGATCTTGTCAGCGATTTTATGATTAATACTCTTGACCCCATCATGCCTGGCTTTGCAGAAAAATTTGATGACTTGATGGGGGGTGTTGCTGGCAGTATTGGTAGCGCAATTAGCTCCAAAAGCTCAAAGAAAGTTGATGAGGGTCTACAGATCCTTGGCGGCGATATTGCCGATATTATTGATGGCGGCATTGTTGACGCGCTTGCTTACGCTAAAATTCGCACCAAAAAAAGAAAGCTAGGTAGTGGTACAAAAACCAGCTACAGCACTATCACCGAGTCGTTGGGTGATGAAATCGCCGGCCAGTTCGGTCAAGTAATCGGGAGTATTTACGAATCTGTATTTTCTGCTGTTGATCTAATTGGCGTAGGCAGTACAGCGGACTTAGATAATTTTGCGGGACTTAGTGTTTCGACCAAAGGCTTGTCAGCAGAAGACGCTCAAAAAGAAATTGAGTCGGTGCTGAGCGCGTTTGCAGATGACGTCGCGCTAACTGTTATACCGTCATTAATTAATTTTCAAAATGTGGGTGAAGGATTATTTGAAACACTTTCTCGCGTTGCCACTCAAGTCGCGATATTCCGTGACACCAGCAATGCGCTAGGCATCTCATTTACGCATTTATCTGATGAGGCTTTACTTTCGGTAGCAGACCGTCTTGCAGTAGCGGCGGGCGGTATTGAAAAGTACGCCGAAAACATGAGCGACTTTACTGACTTGGTTTTAACTGAGTCTGAGAAATTCACTCAAGCCCAAGGTTATATCGCGTCAATGTTTGATCGGTTAGGTTTATCTGTGCCGCCAACAACTGATGCCCTTAAGCATTTAGTAATAGCATTGGATACTACAACGCTGGCGGGTGAAGAGGCATTTACAGCAATTACAGGAGCCTCAAACCTACTTGATGATTATTACTCAAAACTCGAAGACTACACCAAATCCGCGTACGACTTTGACAATGCATTGGGCTTGAACGACGGCCGCAAAGAGTTGCGCGATGCGCTAGCAGACGTTGGGCATAACCTTGATGTTGTAGAGACGGCCGCGCTGGGTGGAGTGTCTGCACTTGCTAAATTATTTAGCGGTCTAAGTGACGTTGAAAAGGCAGGCCTTGAACCTTTTACTGATGCGATTTTATCTCTTGTTCCCGCATTTAAATCAGCGTCTGAAATTGCGAATGAGCGCCTAAGTTTAGAGAACCAATTACTGCAGTTGCAGGGTAATACTGCCGAGCTACGACGTCGTGAGCGCGATCAACTCGACGCAAGCAATCGTTCACTGTACGACTACGTTAATGCAGTTAGAGACCAGCAAGCTGCGAATGCTGAGTTAGCGCGTTCATTCGAGCAACTTAAAAGTGTTTCGCAAAGCATACAAGAATACTTAAGTAGTTTAGCGACAAGCGATTATAGCGGCTCGCCGTTGCAGCAAGCCAACTCTGCTGTACAGCAATTTCGCGACCTTGCGCAATCAGCGCTGGCCGGTGATGTTGAAGCTGCTCAGCAGCTTACAACCGCCGCAAGCAGTGCGTTAAGTTTGAGCGAGACGGCGTATGCAAGTGGCGCACAGTTTCAGTCGATCTTTGCTGAGATTAAAGCCACGCTCAGTAGTGTCGCTAATAGTATTGATGTTGAAACTTACCAGCAAGCTCAGCTGCGCTTATTGCAAGAGCAGATTGATGCTATCGATAGCCTTGGTGGTAGTTTGCTTGTTGAGCTGACTGCCACCGCGACGTCTGAAATTGAAAAGCTGATTACATTCGTTACTGATACTGACGATTTTCCTGAAGATTTAAGAGAGCTTGCACTCACCGCGGCAAGTACTTTAATGAAAACCGTTAACTATTTGTCGGGTGATGTCCTGCCTAGTGAGCTACAGTCCTTAGCTCTTGCAGAAAGCAATTCAATTACCAAAACTGTGAACGCATTGCTCGCCAGCGGCTATAGTCAGCAGGCGCTCGATTTGGCATTCGTAAACGGCAAAACAATATCTGTTGCGGTGTTATCACTTAAAGCCTCTGGTTATGTGCAGGAAGCTGCAAACCTCGCATTTGCTGCGAGTTCAACGATTCAGAAAGCAATTCAAGCTACCGGTGGCGTACTTACTGCTGATCAGCAAGCTATTCTCAATACACTTAATGGTTCTACTACTGTAGATGTAGATGCAGACGTATTACTGCGCACTGATGCCACAATGGGTGATTTGCTTAATGCAATTAAGTCAAGCGGCAATCAGTCCAGCTTAAGTCTAGCCGGTATTGCTGATTCGCTTATATCTATTCACAACCGCTTATATGAGTTCAAAGTGGGTGGTGTCCTTACAGTCACGTCGTTAAATCAAACGGGCACAAGTTTCGCGAGGTTCGCAGCCGGTGGTTACGTAAGTGGCCCGGGTACGGGTACAAGCGATAGCATCAACGCAGCTCTATCGAACGGAGAGTATGTGATAAATGCTGCGGCAGTAAAAAGTGTCGGCGTTGGGTTTTTGGATTCTATCAACTCGGGTGCGGGGCCAATAGCGTTGCAGCGCACTCCGTTTAGCACCGCAGTTAACATGTCTCCTGTTGTTAGTGCAATTAACACTCATCGGCTTGAAACCCAACATCAAACCAAAATTCAAGCAGCTGCACAGCGACAGTCGATAGAGCAACTTAAAAAGCTAAACGATCGTGTTAATCAACTTGAAAACGAGCTTAAGCTACTCAGGTTGGTGAATGCATGAAGGTCTGGGTAGTAGATATCGCCGCGCTTGATGCGAGTGATGAATTGATTACATTGCGGTTTGCCAGCGGCGATTACACGCAAGTTGACGCTGGCCCCTTACATCATTTTTATGACCCTAAATTAACGCAACCTGCATTATTTCAAGTGCTTGCTAATACCGGTGTGTTGTTACCTGGTGGTGGTCGTACCAGCATTGGTCAAGTTGAACTGCTGAACACTGACGGTGAATTAAACGCACTTGCAGACTACGCAGTAGATGGACGATTAATGACATTGCGCAGAGTCGAGAATGGTACTGCTACAACAGTGTTAACAGCGACTGTCGAGCGCATGACGTTTGCAGGAAACCGAGTGATTTTCTCATTACGTGATCCACTCGCAGCGCTAGACCAAGCGATCGAGAGCAATGTGTACGCTGGTACTAATATCTTACCAGACGGCACTGAGGGCACCGTGGCTGACATTGGCGGGACAAGAAAGCCACTGGTTTTCGGCAGCGTTGTTAATGCAACGCCGATACTCGTGAATACATCGAAGCTAGTATATCAAGTGCACGACGGGTCTGATGTGAGCGTGACTGCTGTGCGGGATCGTGGTGTTACATTAACACATCAAGGATCTGCATCGAGCTTGTCCAATTTACTAGCAGTGGCTCCTGATCCTGGAAAGTACCGAGATTACCAAGGCTATTTTTGTCTAGGTACCGCTGGGAAGGCAGTAACGTGTGACGCAGCGCGGGACAACATGGGCGCGGGCGATGTGTTTGACGAGATTGTCTCGGATGCAGGTTTTGTCGTTGACAGTAGTGATATCGCAGCACTAAATGCAATTGGTGACGTGGGTATTTATGTGACAGATGAAATGTCACGTAGGTTAGTTCTTGAAACTGTCGCGCATGGCTGCGGGTGTTATTACGCGTTAAACGAAGACGGAGTAATACGTGTCGTTGCGCTGGCCGCGCCCACGACGGCAGACATCACTATTGAGACGTGGCAGATTGCGAGCCTAGACCGAATCGCAACTGGCTCTGGCGAAAATGGCTTACCAATTACTAAAGTAACTCTCCGCGCAGATCGCGTAGCCACAGTGCAAAACGATCTTGCTGAAGCGGCCGTTAATCCTGCTCGCTACACCACCGAATACCGCAACGCTGTAGCGGAAGATACTGCAGTTCGCACCCGTCACCCATTAGCTGGCGAGCTGATAATAGATAGCCCGCTGCGAAGTGTTGGCGCAGCACAGGGTGTTGTCGATACTCTGCTGCCATTATTAAAAGTAAGGCGTGACCGCACCGAGTGCGGAGTAAAGCCACGCCGCGCTACAGATGAAATTCAATCTGAGGACTTTGACATAAGCGCATTATTTTTGGGGGCAAATGTGCGGCTTAACACCGAACGGCTAGGTTATCCACGCACATTTGTTTTGCTCGGCTGGCGACTTGACGCAATTCAAGATCGCGTTTACTTGATGCTGTGGGGTTAATAATTATGCCGTTTGCCCAAAACAAAGCGACGCTATGTTGGCCAAACTTAGTTGATAAATGCACTTTAAGTTCTGAGGCAACTTTTACTCGCCCACTCGATAGAATTAAAGCACGAGTATTAAAAGATCGCGCTATAACAACGGATTTAACCTGTCAGTTTACCGCAACACTAGACACCGACAGGCCTGTCGGTGTTGTTGCGCTTATTAGTCATAACTTGTCTGTAGATGCCCAGTGGCGCGTTAGAATATATGACGCTGCAGATGCTCTACTTGAAGACTCTGGGCTGGTTGATGTTTGGTTGCCGGTATTTTCTACATCAGAATTAGCCTGGGAAGATTCCAATTTCTGGTCGGGCAAGCCGACTAATGAAGACCGTGCTCGCTTTACGCCGCAAGCAATTTATCTCGCTGGTAA
Organism: Zhongshania aliphaticivorans; assembly: GCF_902705855.1. Taxonomy (GTDB): domain Bacteria; phylum Pseudomonadota; class Gammaproteobacteria; order Pseudomonadales; family Spongiibacteraceae; genus Spongiibacter; species Spongiibacter aliphaticivorans_B. The sequence goes on from NZ_CACSIJ010000012.1 coordinate 547,373, forward strand.
AAATTGGTATGTCAAAAAAATAGTGATCGATCTCGTTGATGAGGCTAATACAGATGGCTTTATTCAGATTGGTCGAATGTTCTTATCGAATGTATTTCAGCCTACTTACAACTTCGCATACGGAATTCGTTGGGGATTAAACGACCCTACTGAAATTGATAAAACGCTGGATCAAACAGAGTACTTCGATGAACAACCCCAGACTCGTGAAGTGACCATTGCTTTTGATTGGATCTCTGAGGCTGAAGCGTTTTCTCGCTTCTTTCGAATGCGGCGCGAAGTCGGCGTTAGTCGCGAAGTACTCTTCTTTCATCAAATAAATGTCGACATTAGATTTACTCAGCGAACGATGTTGGCACGTGTGTCGCAGACCGATCCGGTCGTGCATCCCGACGCAGCAAGACATACGCATAGTTTAACTTTAAAGGAGCTTATCTAATGGCATCAGTAACGTTCAGCGAAGCCGTCGGCGGCGATGGCTCAACAATCACAGACGACGGCAACCCTACAACTGGGCTTGGTAACGATGGGCACCGTGAGCGCCTTGTGCCTGCGTTAACGCAGCTGGTAGCTGTAGCCGAGAATGTAGTGAGTGTTGCCGAAAGTGTGGCAGATGTAGGTGAAAGCGCAGAACTGGCGGAAAGCTGGGCCGACAACGACGAGGATGTTGAAGTTGAGCCGGGTAAGTATTCAGCAAAGCATCATAGCGCAAAATCGGAATCCAGCGCGGCATCAGCTAGTAATAGTGCAACATCAGCGGCAAACAGTGCAACAGCAGCAGCAAGCAGTGCCTCTGCGGCGGCGACGAGTGAGAGTAACGCTGGCGACAGCGAAACTGCCGCAGGCACTAGTGCGACCAACGCGGCAGCAAGTGCCACTGCGGCTGCAGACAGCGCTACGGCGGCTAGCAACAGTGCAACAGCAGCGGCAGACAGTGCCTCTGCAACTGCGGCAGATGCAGTATCAACCGCTGCCGACAGGGTTGCCGCAGAGTCCGCTAAAGATGACGCTGAAACGGCTGAAACAAATGCCCAGGCTAGTGCTTCTTCTGCTGCAACAGATAAGAGCTTAGCTGAAACAGCTCGTGATAGTGCAATTTCTAGTGCGACTACCGCAACTACTCAAGCAGACTTGGCTCAGAAATGGGCTACTGAAACGGTAGATGTCATTGTCTCAGGTGGACAATATTCTTCATTACATTACTCGACCAAGGCGTTAGACAGTGCTGAATTGGCAGCTAAATGGGCAGAGGAAGATGAAGATGTTGAGGTAACGACTGGTGAGTATTCTGCTAAGCACCATGCTATTAAAGCCTCGGACTATGCGGATGCTGCCGCCGCCTCTTATGCGTCATTGGCTGGCGAGGTGGCTCAGGCCGAAGATGCCGCTAATCTTGCCGAAGAGTGGGCAAATAACCCTGAAAACACAGTTGTTACCGGAACCAGTAACTACTCTGCTAGGCACTGGGCGATCCAAGCACAAGCTAGTGCAACCGGCGCATTGATCTATCGAGGATCTTATAACGCTTCTGGTGATGTCGCCCCATCAGGCCCAAATGAATTGGGTGATTACTACAAGATATCCGTTGCCGGTGACTTCGGTGGACACGAATTCAAAGTAGGTGACTCTGCAATTTACAATGGATCTGGTTGGGATAAGGTGGATAACACCGAGTCTGTGACCAGTGTTGCAGGAAGGCTCGGTGATGTCACTTTGGATAAAGGTGATGTGGGTCTTGGGTATGTCCAAAATGTAAACCAGCAGAATGCAAGTAATATCAATGCAGGTACGTTAAATGCAGCCCGCCTTCCTGCCACAATTAATGCTGACACTACGGGAAATGCCGCTACTGCTACTGATGCAGATACGTTAGACGGAGAACATGGTGCTTACTATTTGGCTTATAGCAATTTTACAGGCACCCCTACGATTCCAGATACCGAAAGCATTCAAGATATTATTGGCGGTATGGTTTCGGGTAATACGGAAACAGGTATTACAGTTACTTATGAGGACTCAGATGGCACGTTAGATTTCATCTTAACGGATGGAGGTACAGCCGCAGTAGGGACACACGAGGCCACCTATGACCACTCTACCTACCTAACTGAAACCTCCGCGGATGCCTTATATCTTGGCTTAACAGCCAAGGCGACCGATAGTGCTTTGTTGAATGGTGAAGCCGCTAGCTACTACCTAGACTATACAAACTTCACCAACACACCCTCCACAATCGATGCTGAGCAAGTCGAAGATATCGTCGGCGCAATGCTTACCGGCAACACTGAAACTGGCATCACGGTCACTTACGATGACGCAGACGGTACGATTGATTTTGTGCTGACAGATGGTGGGGCCGCAGCCGTATCAACGCATGAGTCTACTTACGACCATGATGATTTTGTTACCAACACCGCTGCCGATGCTGCGTATTTAGCTATCGATGGCACGGCTGATAATAGTGATTTATTAGGTGGGCAGGATAGTGCTTATCATCTGAATAGGGCTAATCATACAGGCACTCAACTTTTAGCAACAATAAGCGATGCTGGTGATGCCGCTGCTGCTGGTGTAAAGCGTAGTATTGAGATTGACTCGGCAAATTTGCAGCTTGTGGGTGACTCTGCGAGCCCGGGTAATAATAAAGTTTATGGGACAAATGCATCTGGCGTGAGGGGTTGGCAGAGCGATTTTAAAAGCGGTGGCGGGCAAATATCGGCTGCTGTTACTTACGCGCCAACAGTGTTGGCAGGATCTGTAATCGACTGCTCGCTTGGTAATTACTTTAGGTACACATTCACAACAAACAAAACAATCTCTTTTACTAACGTGCCCAGCGGCTATTACGTTGCGGTTCTTGAATTTACAAACGGCGGCAATTACACGATCACATGGCCCGCGAGCTTAGACGGCGACGCGCCGCAACTCTCTACCTCTGCTGTTGATGTGTTAGTGCTAACCACTGACGATGGCGGCACAAGTTGGCGCTATGTGCATAGCATTAGTGAGGGCGGCTAATGAGCATTTTAATGATGTTGGCTGGCGTTAGTACGCCCGTAGGTCAACAGGCGTACACAACCGGTAGCGCGCACTCGTTTATAGTTCCGTCAGGCGTTTATTTGATTAGTGTTGTCGCTGTTGGGCAGGGTGGCGGTACGGGTGGCGGTACGGGTGGTGCAGGCGGTGCGTTGGTTTGGCGTAATAATATTGCAGTCACACCCGGCGAAACACTCAGCATTAATATATTAAGCGACGCTCTTATTCAAAGAGGGGCTACAATTCTGCTGAAAGCAAAAGCCGCAATAAATAATTTTGCAGGCACCTTGGCAGGCAGCGAAGGATACGATGCAGGATATTCGGGGGCGGCAGGGACTGCTAGTTATTATGCTGGGGGTGCAGGTAAATATACTGCAAATGGGGATCTTTCGCCGACGAGCTACAAAGGCGGGTCTGGCATAGATTTACTGGGGGATAACACGTATACGCCTGGTGCGTCATCGCCAAACGGCGGCGTTACTGGCGGCGCTGGGGCGGATTTTGGAGGGGGGGCAGGTCGGGGATTTAGTACGTCTGGTGCGCAGGGTAAAGCTGGCTTACGAATAATTTGGGGGCCAGACAGGGCTTACCCATCGACTAACACGGGAGATATGTGATGTACGCGCTATTAGATGGTGGTTTGCTTGACACTTACCCAATCTCAGCACACGAAATTAGAATAAGATTTCCTGTGTCTGTGCCTGCGATTTTAACTAATTTTAATTATCAGGATTATACAGTTGTTGAGGTTGCCGAAACTGAGCAGCCAGCCGCTGATGTAGTAACTGAGGTTACTCCCGATTTTATTGGGGGAGTGCTCACACAGCAGTGGTCTACGCGTAGTTATACGCCCGCAGAGTTAGTGGGCTATCGATATAATAAAAAGCAAGACATTATTGCTGAGGCGTCAGTAGATATGGCAGCAGATATCTCTGCAGAAAGTTATGTTTGGAATGGGGGCATGGAGTCATCACTGGCTCTTGACGGCGCGCGGCGAATGGCGATAGAGGCCGAAATGACGAGCGTGACGCTACACGACATTACAAACACGCCCCGCTCACTAACGCTAGCGCAAGCAAAAACCGTTTGCCTCGCCGTGAGCGGCGCATATCAAGTTAAATTTACTGAGCTGCAACGAGCAAAGTGTGAACTCGCCGCCATCGATCTTGAAAGCGAAGGTGCAAAGGCGGCAATTGATGCCGTTGCTTATGCGCCTTAATCGCTCGTCTGGGGTGGTGTAAAGAACTGTGATTTCTTTAAAAATGCCTTTTATACTCTCCGCTTTCAATACTATTAGGATGCGTGATGAGTGAAATAGATGGATTAAGTGAGTTGAGCTACGTAAATACTTTAAAAAGAATGACTGTGGTATCCCATCATTTTGACAAGGTGTTTCGACGGTTCTATGAAACGGCATCCGAGCGAATATCGAGTGATGCGTTTCATGACATTCCGATGGATTTCGAACCTGATCTCAACAATAGGCAATTTAAAGTGTCGTATTGCGGAAGGCTTATGACAATTAATTGGGGTGTTTTTGTAAATGGTAGCGGCCAGCTAGATTGTTATGTTGATTTTAGCGCCCTGTTAACTTCACCCACTACTTATAAGCACCAAGTAATGACTGTCATTTCGACTCCAGAGGGGCTATCACAACTTAAACTAAGTGGCGAATTCATGAATCTCAATAATTATGCTCATGCGCCATATATTCTGCTGCATGGGTTCTACAAAATGATGAAAATTTTGCCTTCTGATATGACGTCCAGATCCATTGCTGTTTAATAGTAACTGAGCCCGCTATTAATCGGCATTTAATGGCGGCTTAAAGCGAGTTAGCTCCTTTGGCTGCCTAGATTTTGGTGTTGTAAATAACTAGGCGCAATGTCGCGAATTTTTCGGCGCGCTACACTATGAGTCCAAACAATAAACACACCCCCGAGTCCATCGACACCCAACTAGCCGAGTTGCAAAAAGGCTATATATCTAAATTAAGTGAAAAATTGCAGGCGATAATGTCCCTGTGGAACTCTAGCAATAAAAACGATACCGACGAACTCCACAAACTCTATCGAGCAGTGCACTCAGTCGCAGGCACATCTGCCATGTTGAACATCGATGAAGTACATCAAATTTGTGCAGAAATAGAATTAATTTTACTGCAAATGTTAAATCCAGAAGCAGACGACGTGGACGACCATACCAAATTACATCCGCTATTTAGCCAGCTGCAGATACTGCTAAGCAACAATGACTTTAAAGCTATGCCGATTAACCTTAACGAGCATCGCAGCTGAGAATGCAGAAGCATGCTTGGCTTGGAACGAGGGCTCGTCAAGCTCTCTACGCAAACTCTTCTAATTTTCGGTAAAGGCCCCGCTAGCGCTAAACGGTTTTAGCGGATTTTGGTCTTTGCGCTTACCGCCTCGTCTAGCGTGAGAGTGCAGGGGTTTTCTTTTTAGAAGCCTGGCAAGCCTGCCCCATAAGCGTTAGCGAGTGCTGTGGGCATGACCTACATTGTGTTGCGAGCAGTGCTCGCAATCGCTGCGCGACACCTCCGCTGCGCTCCGGTGCACCAAGCCCGCACCTAACGGTGCACGGCTTGTCACATGGACCCAGTATTTAGTGGCAGCAGATAATCACAATCCTAAATAAAACAAAACCCCAGTAGATTGCTCTACTGGGGTTTTGTTTTATTTAGAAGCCTGGCGATGACCTACTCTCGCATGGGGAAACCCCAAACTACCATCGGCGATGACACGTT